>NZ_CP116477.1:0-2400000 GCF_028335745.1 Pectobacterium sp. A5351 | reverse complement strand
GTGTTCAGCAAAACTGCCTAGCTGGGCTTCCTTCTTATTAATAAAGTATTGCCGGGCGGAAGCGGAGGCAAATTCTTCAAAGGCTGCCTGAGCAAAGCGGGGGATAATCAGGCGAGGCGTATATTCGGTAACTTTACGCAGCCAGGCGGCGATGGCGGGATTGGTGGAACCGGTCAGCAGCGGTTTGCGGTCGTAATGATCAATGAAATGAACAATATCCATGCTTTCAGGCATGTGGCTGCCATCGTCTTTTTGCAGAATGGGCACCATTTTTTGACCGATCAGCCGCTCTGGCGTTGCGACATCGTCATTTGCCAGTATTTGCAGTTCGACAGGGAGATTCTTCAGGCCGAAGATCATGCGTGCTTTAACGCAGTAGGGACAGTGATCGTAAATGTAGAGTTTCATACGTTGTCTCCTCAATCACAGGTTTTAGACAAAGGCCGCTGTGCGGCCACGCGTGTAACGTATCATCAAACAAGGTAAACCGAACGTGCGAGAAGTCTCGCGACGAAACAATTGTTTGAATGTATTAGGAAAGTATAGGAGGGCTTTACCGACGAGATCAAACTCGTCGGTAAAATTCAGACTAATGACCGCCCAACATCGCAGGCTCGATGCGGCGTTGATTGAACTGCCAATACAGTGCGGCTAACGTCAGGAACCCGATAGTGCCGAGCATGAACCACGGCAATTCCGGCTGGTTCAACGCATGTCCGGTATCGAACAGCCAACCGCCGCCGCTGTAACCAATTGCGCCGCCGAGCGCCAGCCCAAGCCGACTGAACCCCATATAACTGCCTCTTGCTCTGGAGTCTGCCAGCGATGCGCTCAAGGTTTCACGCGCAGGCTCGGCGATAATTGAGCCGATGTAAAACAGGCTGATCAGCAGCAGCAGGGTTTGCAGCTCGGTTGTCATCCCAATGGGGAACATACTGACGGACATAATGAAAAGACCTGCCATCAGGCGTTGTTCCAGTCGGAAGCGCTTCTCGCTCCAGCGAGCGATAGGGTAAAGCAGCGTCAGCGACAGCGTTGCTTCAATGGCGTACATCCATTTCACCGCAGACGGCGTTCCGGCGATTTCATTGACCATAATAGGCAGCATTAACAGCACCTGCACGGCCAGCATGTAGTAACCCGTTAGGGTTAACACATACATCAGGAAACGGCGGTCACGAATAACGCGGGTCAGACCTTCCAGTATCGGCGTTTTGACCGTCGAGATACGATAGGCTGGCAGCAACCAGGCATTAAGCGCAGCCGCGAGCACGAAAATGACCGCACCCGCCCAGCAAACGATCTCAAAATCGTACTGGAGCAGCCAACTGCCGATGAGGGCGCCGATAACGGCACCCGCGCTGTCCTGCATCATTAACAGCGAGTAGAAACGGCCGCGTTCCTGCGGACGGACCAGTTTGATGACCAGTGCAGTGCGCGGCGGATCGAAGAGCGTGCCGCCGAGGCCGGATAGTGCACAAGACAGCCAGAGTAGCCAAGGCTCGTCGGCAATCGCCATGAACACAAAACCGGAGGCGCGTAGCAGCATCCCGGTAATAATCATCGGTTTGGCACCAAAACGATCGGCAATAGCCCCACCGAAAATACCGAGCCCTTGTTGAATAAACTGGCGCAATCCCAACGCGATACCGACTAATAATGCAGCCCAGCCGAGATCGTCGACAAAACGAATGGAAATAAGGGGAAATACAACGAAGAACCCTAAAACCACCAGCATATTATCTAATAATAAAAAATATTTACCCAAGCTCCGAGCTTGCGACATCAGAGGCATGTTTCACCACAACGAAAAAAGAAGGAAAATAACAGACATGACTATTTTGTACTCTAATTCGACATTGGTATAGCCTATTGTTGGATAATATTTTTTTATCGATTTGACGTTATGCGGGTAGCATTTTGGCGAGAAAAAATAGCTTTCCTGATTCAATTGCGCAATAACTCGGCGATGATGATTTTACGTCTATGAATTTATGTGGTTATAGTAAGGATTATCAGGAATACCGATATTTTCTGCTTATGTGGAATAATTATTTTTTCAGCAGCGATAAATTTTACTTATCGATAACATGGAGAGGCAGGGGGAAAAATGTTTGGCTATCGTTCAACGCCAGCAAGAGTGCAATTGACAACCGACAGGCTGGTGGTGCGTCTGGCCCAGGAACGTGATGCATGGCGTCTGGCTGAATACTATTCTGAAAACCGTGATTTCCTTAAGCCGTGGGAACCCGTGAGAGACGCCAGCCATTGCTATCCGTCAGGCTGGCAGGCACGGCTGAGCGTGATTAACGATATGCATAAACAGGGCAGCGCCTATTACTTCCTCCTGTTGGATCCGAATGAAAACGAAGTGTACGGCGTGGCGAATTTCAGCAACGTGCTACGGGGATCGTTTCACGCCTGCTATCTGGGCTATTCGCTCGGCCAAAAATGGCAGGGGCAGGGGCTGATGTATGAGGCGCTGCAACCAGCAATACGCTATATGCAGCGTCAGCAGCATATGCATCGCATCATGGCTAACTATATGCCGCATAACGAGCGTAGCGGGAATTTGCTGGCGCGTTTGGGGTTTGAACGTGAGGGCTATGCGAAGGATTATCTGCTGATTGACGGCAAATGGCAGGACCATGTATTAACCGCGCTGACCAACGCCGAGTGGAAGTCTCCGCGTTAAGGAAAAATGATGAAATACCAATTGGATGCTCGTGAAGCCCGCGTGATTGGCTGCATGCTGGAAAAGCAGATCACCACGCCGGATCAATACCCGATGTCGTTAAACGGCATCACCACGGCCTGTAATCAGAAAACTAACCGCGAACCCGTGATGGAGCTGAGTGAAAGCGAGGTGCAGCAAACGCTGGATTTACTCGTGAAGAAGCATTTCCTGCGCACGCTCAGCGGGTTTGGTAATCGTGTTGTGAAGTATGAACATCGTTTTTGCAATTCTGAGTTTGGCGATCTGAAGCTGTCAGCGGCGGAAGTGGCGTTGGTGACGACGCTGCTCCTGCGTGGCCCACAGACGCCGGGCGAACTGCGTACTCGTGCGGCCCGACTGTATGATTTTTCAGATGTCAGCGAGGCTGAATCCACTCTTGAACAACTACAACAGCGCGACGATGGGCCGTTTGTTGTCCGACTGGCGCGGGAAGCGGGTAAGCGAGAAAGCCGCTATCGACACCTTTTCAGCGGTGAGGCCCATGATGGGACGATGCTTGAAGTGGAAAGCGCAAACGATGATGCGCATCCGCTGACTGAACGGGTTGAGGCGTTAGAAAAAGAGGTCGCTGAACTCAAGCGTCAGCTTGCCTCGCTGTTAGCGTAATCAATCGGTATCAGGGAGAAAATCAGTTATGAAGCCTCAGCTTACGTCTGCGCAAAGTGTTTCGGAGAATAGCGGTGGTGTTAGCCAATGTCCCCGTATCGGCGTTGTCGGGCTGGGATCTATCGCGCAGAAAGCGTACTTGCCGATTCTTAGCCAGGCCGAACGCTGGGAATTGGTTGGCGCATTTTCTCCCGACCAGCAAAAGACGCAGCGGATTTGTCAGCACTATCGAATGACGAGTTTCTCCGCGCTGGACGAACTGGCTGCACAATGTGATGCCGTTTTCGTGATGCCGTTTTCGTGTACAGCAGCACCGCCAGCCATTTTTCTGTTGTGAGCCAACTGCTGAAAGCTGGCGTCGATGTTTATGTGGATAAACCGCTGGCAGAGCGGCTTACACAGGCGGAAGCGCTGGTTGAATTGGCAGAACAACGACAAAAAATTCTGATGGTCGGCTTTAATCGTCGTTTCGCACCGTGCATCAGGTAACCAGGCATTGCTATCCCAACGCATGATTGAAAAATTGCTGGGAAAAAGCTGAAAAGTTCAGCGGTTATGACAATGCGCGGTAGCTATTACTCGCGCAATGCGTAGACTAGTCGCACCTCGCAATCAGGATGACCTCAACGGGTTAATAATCGGTCCTGAACCGTTCAGAACATAATCGGATGAATTTACTTAAATCACTGGCTGCCGTCAGTTCCATGACCATGCTATCGCGCATTTTAGGGTTTGTGCGCGATGCGATCGTCGCGCGTATTTTTGGTGCAGGTATGGCGACGGATGCCTTCTTTGTGGCGTTTAAACTGCCCAACCTGCTCCGGCGGATTTTCGCGGAGGGCGCATTCTCACAGGCTTTTGTGCCTATTCTTGCCGAATATAAAAGTCAGCAGGGTGACGAGGCCACGCGAACCTTCCTCGCTTATGTTTCCGGTATGCTGACGCTGATTCTGGCGTTGGTCACCGTAGCCGGAATGGTTGCCGCCCCTTGGGTTATTATGGTGACCGCTCCTGGTTTTGCCGTGACGCCAGAGCGCTTTGAGCTGACCTCGGATCTGTTAAGAGTCACGTTTCCCTACATTCTGCTGATTTCACTGACCTCTATGGTCGGTTCGGTGCTGAACACCTGGAACCGTTTCTCGGTGCCGGCGTTTGCCCCGACATTACTTAACGTCAGCATGATTGGTTTCTCGCTGTTTGCTGCGCCATATTTTAACCCACCGGTGATGGCGCTGGCCTGGGCGGTGTTGGTTGGCGGTTTACTGCAACTCGGCTACCAGCTACCGCATCTGAAAAAGATTGGCATGCTGGTCTTGCCACGCCTGAAATGGCGGGAACCGAGCGTTTGGCGAGTCATGAAGCTGATGGGGCCTGCGGTTCTGGGCGTCTCGGTAAGCCAGATTTCACTCATCATCAACACCATTTTCGCGTCCTTCCTCAGTGAAGGTGCGGTGTCATGGATGTATTACGCCGATCGCCTGATGGAGTTCCCTTCCGGCGTTCTGGGCGTGGCGCTGGGAACGATCTTACTCCCGTCGCTGGCGAAGAGTTTTGCCAGTGGCAACCATGACGAATACTCCCGTCTGATGGATTGGGGACTCCGCCTGTGTTTCCTGCTGGCGCTGCCGAGTGCGGTCGCACTAGGTATTTTGGCTAAACCGTTGACGGTGTCGCTGTTCCAGTACGGTAAATTTAGCGCCTTTGATGCGCTGATGACCCAGCGGGCACTGATTGCCTACTCGGTTGGGCTGATGGGATTGATTGTTGTCAAGGTGCTCGTACCCGGATTTTATTCCCGACAGGATATCAAGACGCCGGTTAAAATCGCGATAGTCACGCTGATTCTGACGCAGGTGATGAACCTGATCTTTATCGGCCCGCTGCAACATGCTGGTCTGGCCTTGTCCATCGGTCTTGCATCGTGCCTGAATGCAGGGTTGCTGTACTGGCAACTGCGTAAGCAGGATATTTTCCAGCCACAGCCGGGTTGGCGGCGTTTTCTGGTGCGTCTGCTGGTCGCGGTTATCGTGATGTCGCTGGTTTTACTGGGGATGCTGTGGTGGATGCCCGCGTGGGATGACGGCAACATGACGATGCGAATCCTGCGTTTGCTGCTGGTGGTGGTCGCGGGAGCAGGGTCCTATTTTGCCACGCTGGCCCTGCTGGGGTTCCGGCCACGAGATTTTGCCCGCCGTAGTGTGTAGATACTCCCTCCTTTACCCTGACTATTGTCAGGCAGGGTTCAAGATGTTTCCCCCCTGCGGAGGGGGACATAGTCAGCCTTTCAGGTCTGTCGCAAGCGACGTTCAAAAGCGTTCCTGAGGCTTTTGTCCCTGGCGCAAACGCTTTACTATTCTATTCCGTTACCCTCGTTTTTGTTCGGCAAATAGGTTTGTCATCAGTCTGATATATGATTATAGTTTTTTGCTATTAATTCAAGAATTAATAATTCGCCCACTATTTAATAGTGGGCGCTGTAAACTTTAAAATTATCCAATAGGATGGTGAAATAACATCAGTTTTTGAACTGGCTGATTTGGTTGAAGAATCTAAAAGAATGTTTTTTACAATTTTTTATTCTTTTTTTTGCTATTTATTGATATAAATCACTATTAAATGGCTGTTATTTGTTTTCTTTATATTAAAGATATTTTTTATTACTTATTGTTATTTGTTGGATGTTTTCGCACTTTTATATTTTATACTTGTTTGGGATCTGTTAAATGATATTACGTACATGGAAAGTTATTGTGATCATTAGAGGGAACTATGAATCTGAATGAAGAGCAAAAAAAAACACAAATATCCAGTTCACATCGTTTGATTAGTTTGGTTGAACGGCTGAGGCATCAGCTTGATACGATGGATGGGCGTGGAAGTAATTATACTATTGTGCATGAAGACTATTTTGTTAATGAAATACTTGGTAAGCTGGAAAATAAATTAAATACAACTATATCAAAAAGGCAGTCAGCATTACTTAAGCGAATTAAAGGAAAGTTTGGCAATCATAACAGTAATAAATTAACCGCAGTTGAATATGCAGCAGAAGCCTTGTTTGATGGATATTTTTTTAAAAACAATGAACAATATATTAATAGAAGTGAAACTGTCTCAATAATAAGTGAAAATATCAATAAACATAAAGAAATTATTTTGGCGATGCCTGTCTTATCAAGAAAGCCATTTTCACCAATAAAAAATAAAGGATATTTTCCTGATATAGGTGAAATTAATACATTACTAAGATGTGCAAAACTGGCTAAATTAATATCAAATATTTCTAATTATCCGTGCAAGTTTATCATCCTGGCGGATGGGAATAAATATAACAGAGCATGTAAAACACCCTATGAAGTAGTGGATTTATATCAGCAGTCGCTTAACTATTGGGTGAAGTATCTTCATATTGATGATTTTGTCGAAGTTGTTGATTACGAAAAATGGATAAGTGATGATTCGGTTGATGATTGGGATTTTAAAAGGCACGTTTTAAATAAGCGTCTTTATCATGAGTTATCGTCTAAATATGATCGTTTTTTTGATGCCAATAATCCTCAAAAAACATTTCAATACATACAGAATGATGATATTGGAAAACAGTTATCGCATACATACTGGTCAATAATAACATCTGTGAATTATCATTCATTATTTCCTGACTGGCATAAAGAGAAACAGATTTTTACCAGAGAAAATCAAAATTTTTATGTGTCATTCATTGCATCTTTAAATTTTCAAATTGATAGACTAAAAAAGTCACACCTTTTTTCTTCCGATATCGTTGGTGCTCTTGCTTATGATGCAATAGATACCATTTTTAATATGAGGAAAGAGGCGTGGGAAGCCGCAAAGCAGTACGTTTCTATTTCTTTAACAGATCGAAAATTGAATACTATTTATAATAAATTACCATCGGTTTTGAAGTTGACCATTCATGCCAAAAAAGGGGAATATAATTTTATATCGACGAATGCTAAAGATTACGCAATGACAGCTCAGCATACTGTTGCGGGTATAAAGAATGAAAGCGAAAGTATTTCGGTGGATTATAAATACAGACTTTTCCGTGAATCTGAAGATCATACAAAAATTTATATTTCATCAGGAGATAAAAAAGGTAAAGAATTTGATCCATTATATGAGATGAATAAAATTAATCAGCCGATGTACTACATTAAAGATTAAGGATGTCTATAATGAATTTTTTAATGGAAAATAGAATTTTTGTTAGTGAGTCAAATTTGCCTGTCATTATTAATGATAAGTGGGATTATGATTTTAGTATTCGTGATTTGCAAACTGAGCAGTTAACTCATTCCGATTGTGAATTACTAATTGAACTTTTCATTGAAAATATAATTAGAGAGGCCAGAAAAGTTGTCAAAACCGTAAAAGGGAGAATTGAAGGTATTGGTGAAGACATAATGTATTCAAATTTAGACGATAAGGACTGGTATCGTGCAGCACTTATCGTTGAAGTTTTCAGAGATCACTCTATTTCAAAAAATGCTGGCAGCCTTGATACCAGAAAATTACAGGAAAAATTGTATTCTGCATTGCAAAAAAATAATGTGGAATTTCTTATTGGCTGGGGGCAGGCAAAACGCTATTGCGGAGGGTTGAAAACGGAGGGGTTTAGTGCGGATCTGTCTGAACTGTACGCAATAATGAATCTACAAATTGTCCTTCTTAGTGTCCATTTGATTTGTGGTTATAATGTTAAGTTGACGGTATTAACCGGTGGAACAAGATTCTATCCTGCATTATTTACAGATCGTGATGCAATTATTAAGTATGATCAACAAAGACAGTTGTTAGTAAATGCACTAAAAATAGAAGGTGTAAATATTATTTTCGACTCATATCATAATAATCATATAGAGGATTATGATAAATTGAATTTGTTTTGTAGCATGACAGAACAGAGAGATATTGAAAAGATCTTTAAAACAATACTTATAAATGTTGATTGGCAAGCAATATTAACTGGGGACGTATTAAATCCTCATGGCATTCATCTTCCTGAAAGTATTTCAAGATATATTAAAGATAAAAATGATATAGACCAGTTAATTATGATCGCGATTGTTTCCATCCTCAATAGGACGACGCATCCATTCTGGATAGATAAGTTAAACAACGTTGAGTTATTCGATGATGTAATTGACTTTTTTTATCAGGTTTCACTTGTCTCCGCAAGGAAGTATATAGCGTTGCATTTGATGGATGGTGATATTAACAATACATCACAAAGTAAGTTGCATTCAAACGCAATTCGTTTGACCGTTCATGAGAAAAAAGATCGCAGAGATATCCCCGCGCTCTATACGTTAGGTAAAAATAGTGGTAACAAACTTTCTCAGCATGTATGCGGTTTTATAACTAAAAGTGGGATTTCATTCGATACTTTGCTTGAAATATATAGCAAAGGAGAAAAAGGTAAAGTTAAGAGAATCCAACCAGTGACAAATGGTTTGTTTTCATGGTTAACTGAAAATGATCAGCCTTTGTTTTATACCGATCTGTCTAAAGAAGAATATATTTCTGTGATTAAAGGCATTAGGTATATTGAAGAATAAATAGTCGGGGGATATGATGAAAAATAGAATTACATTATTTTCGTTGTTTATAGGTCAGGGATTAACGGGGTCAGTGATTTCTATGTTGACGCTTACCTCTACGCTGGCGGGCAATAAACTTGCGCCATATCCATTTCTCAGTACAGTACCTGTTACCTCTACCGTTCTGGGAGGGGCAATTATGGTTTACTATGCGTCATATCTGATGTCGTCGTATGGGAGACGCACCGCTTTTGCGATTGGGAGCATCATCGGATTATTTGGCAGCGTGTTGGCTGCTGTGTCGATGTATTATGAGATTTTTTCATTGTTCATCTTATCTACTCTTATACTTGGAGGCGCTACCGTATTTAATCAATATTACAGATTTGCTGCTGCTGAGATATTTAATGAAGATGTAAAAAAGAAAATATGTACATCAATTATAATTGGTGGTGGGGTTATTGGTGGCGTGGCGGGGCCGATTATCGCGACAAAAGGCGAGCTACTGATCTCTGAGCATGTATTTCTGGGGACGTTTATACTGTCTTCTCTTGTGTTTGCGCTATCTTTTATTTCTCAGATGTTTATTTTTATTCCGCTAGGGAGTAAAAAAGATAATGATACTCAAAATGTTAAGGTTATGGATGTTATC
Organism: Pectobacterium sp. A5351; assembly: GCF_028335745.1. Taxonomy (NCBI): domain Bacteria; kingdom Pseudomonadati; phylum Pseudomonadota; class Gammaproteobacteria; order Enterobacterales; family Pectobacteriaceae; genus Pectobacterium; species Pectobacterium sp. A5351. The sequence continues at coordinate 2,390,441 of NZ_CP116477.1, read as the reverse complement.
CAATGCCCTGGTTTTTTAATAGGTACTATGAGCTGTGCTTTGGCGTTCTCTGTGATGACATTAGTGATGAATGCGACACCTTTGGCGATGCATCATGAGCAGTTCAATATAGAGCAGAGTGCAAATGTACTACAATGGCATTTCTTCTGGATGTACGCACCGGCTTTTTTGCTACCCTTTTTAATCCATAAAATTAAAACGGCATCTATTATACAAATAGGATCTCTTTTATTCATTATTGGCTCCGCTTTCCCTCTCTTTGTTAACGATCATTTAGGCTATATTATCTCTCTCAGTATCGTTGGCGCTGGCTGGGGAGTTATGTTTGCCGGTGGAACATTTTTGGTTAACCAGATTGTAGATACAAAAATGAAATATAAGGCTCAGGGTGTGAATTCCTTGTCAATATATGTTGTTAATTTTTTATCATCATTATCCGTCGGTTTTTTTATGAATATGAAAAATGGCTGGATCATCATAAATTTGTGTTCTGTCGGCATCATGATGACATTTTTAATCTATTTAACCTACCGACAATCACGTACTTGAGAGGATGATTTTAAAATCAGAGGAATGACTATCGTTATTTCCGAAACTGTCTCTTAGTACGCAGCAGTATATGACTAAGAGACAGCCTGGAGAGGCATTGAGAGCGGTATGGCAAGCAGGCCGGTCACAGCCAGTGGTAAATTACATCTTCTCGACGGTTTCGATGCCCAGCGTATCCAGACCTTGCTTCAGCGTTTTCGCCGTCAGCAGTGCCAGTCTTAGACGGCTTTGACGCACGTCGTCACTGTCGGCATTGATAATCGGGCAGTGCTCGTAGAAACCAGAGAACAGACCCGCCAGATCGTACAGGTAGCTACACATCACATGCGGTGTACCTTCACGGGCGACGGTGGTGATGGTTTCTTCAAATTGCAGCAGGCGCGTGGCAAGCGCAAATTCTCGCTCATCGCTCAGCGTAATCGGCTGCGTTAAGCTGTCTTCCTGTATGCCTGCACGCTTGAAAATAGACGCGACGCGGGTGTAGGCGTATTGCATGTAAGGCGCGGTATTGCCTTCAAACGCCAACATGTTGTCCCAATCGAAAACATAATCTGTGGTACGGCTCTTCGACAGATCGGCGTATTTGATCGCACCGATGGAAACCACTTTCGCCAGCGCGGTTAACTCATCGCTTTCCATCTGTGGATTTTTTTCTGCGATGAGCTTCAATGCGCGATCGTAGGCTTCATCTAACAGCTCGGACAGTTTAATCGTCCCGCCTGCACGCGTTTTGAATGGCTTACCGTCCTTGCCCAGCATCATGCCGAACATATGGTGTTCCAGACTGACGGAATCAGGCACATAGCCCGCTTTACGCACGATGGTCCAGGCCTGCATCAGATGCTGATGCTGGCGTGAGTCGATGTAATAAAGCACGCGATCGGCGTTCAGGGTTTCATAACGGTATTTGGCGCAGGCGATATCTGTAGTGGTGTAGAGGTAGCCGCCGTCCTTTTTCTGGATGATAACGCCCATCGGTTCGCCTTCCTTGTTTTTATATTCATCAAGGAAAACCACCGTAGCGCCTTCACTTTCTACCGCCAGACCTTTTGCCTTCAGATCGGCAACGATACCCGGCAGCATGCTGTTATACAGGCTTTCACCCATCACATCCTGCTTTGTCAGCGTGACGTTGAGGCGTTCATAGTTGATCTGGTTCTGCGTCATGGTGATATCGACGAGCTTGCGCCACATCTGGCGGCAATATTCATCACCACCCTGCAATTTCACCACATAGCCGCGTGCACGCTCGGCGAAATCGGCATCGTCGTCGTAGTGTTTCTTCGCTTCACGATAGAACGCTTCAAGATCGGACAGATCCATCTCGCTAGCGTTTTCGTTTTGCATTTTTTCAAGATACGCAATCAGCATGCCGAACTGTGTACCCCAGTCACCGACGTGGTTGGCACGAATGACGTTGTGGCCCAGAAACTCCAGCGTACGGGCTGCGGCATCACCAATGATAGTTGAACGCAGGTGGCCGACGTGCATTTCTTTCGCGACGTTGGGAGCAGAATAGTCAATCACGATCGTTTGTGGTTCAACTGGCGTTAAACCCAGTTTTGGTGCATTCAGGACGTTCTCAACCTGGCTCGCAACCCACTGTTTATCGAGAAAAATATTAATAAACCCCGGGCCTGCTATTTCTGTTTTTTCCGCAATGCCCTCGAGCGCCAAACGCTGGAGGACTTTTTCGGCCAATTGTCGCGGCGGCATGCCCAGTTTTTTTGCCACGGCCATGACGCCATTGGCCTGATAATCACCAAACTGTGCTTTTGCCGACTGACGAATCTGAGCTTCGCTGTCTGCTGGCGCGCCCGCGGCGGTTAACGCCTGGCTGACTTTTTCGGAGAGAAGAGCCTGAATATTCACCGGTTTACCTTAAATAAAAAATTAAGCCTTGCTTATACCATATTTGCTTTTCTTCGTCAGCACACAGGGAGGATCCGTGGGATGTTCAGGCGAAAAAATACCCGCAAAGCGGGATATGAAAAAGGGGCGATGATAGGAAAAAAAGAGATAAGGAGAACACGAAAAAAAAGAAAATGAGGTTTTAGGTAGAATAAAAATAAATCAAAATTACGATCTTAACGTTTTCTTGAACGACCATTTACACCAATTTTATGTGAGTCTCTGGTTTTAAAATGACGAAAAATAGCGTATGCCGCAATAACGATAAGTGCTATGGATATAATGAGTAAAACCATGATGGTATCTCTGCGTTATTATTTATTTTCTTAATTTATACGTTTTCTTTTAAGCATTCAATGGGGGGCGGCTTATTTAAGATTCCTCCCAGAATAGATTGCGAGAAGTATCGCAAATTAACGCCGAGTAAAAAACATTTCCGTTTATTAATCAAACAAAATGGTTATCTTTTCTTTGCATTTAATGTGTTTCACGTAACGGAGATGTAAATAAATGTACAGAGAGAAAAGTAGAATTTAATTAGAATGTGTCACGGGTGTGATATTCTCACCGTGCCAATGGTTAGTGATAATGTGAGATGCTGCGAGGAGTTTTGCCCGATATGTTACCCAATGATTTGATAACGGATTTAGCGCGTTTTGAGCTCGCGTTGCAGGAATTGGCCGATGTGCTACACCTGGATTTAGGCGCATTTCATGCTGACCATATTTCTCTACGCTGCAACCAAAATGCGACGGCTGAATCCTGGAAAGTGGCGCTGCTAAAGGTTGGTCGCCTACTGTCTGAAAACCAGATCAATGGTCGCCCAATCTGCTTGTTTATACTGGATAAGGCTATCTCGGTTGGCCCTTGGAAAATGACGTGCATCGAGCTACCGTGGCCGGGGGAAAAACATTATCCGCATGAAGGATGGGAGCATGTGGAACTGGTGCTTTCAGGGGAGGCAGAAACGCTGCATCAGCGTGCACTGGCCTGCTTGTCTGATGATGCGCTACGTGCGCCAGGTATCAAGCTGAAATTCAGTTCTCCGCAAGGCGAAAAAGAACGAATGCCTAATCCGACGCTGGCGGTAACCAACGGGAAAGTGACAATAAAATTTCATCCATTTGATATACGCGATGTTGTCGCGAGCGAAATGTCGTCACTATGAAAATAGTGATGAGTACGTTTGTTGAGTAATCAGAAAGATAACATTGACTGAAAGGTAAAATGGCATGTCACGTTATTCATGCCATTTTCTTCTACTTTATACCCTAAATAATTCGAGTTTCAGGAAGGCGGCAAGCGAGGGAATCCCGATGAGCTTACTTAGGTAAGTGATTCGGGTGAGTGAACGTAGCCAACGCACCTGCAATTTGAAGTATGACGGGTATAGAACAGATTAATAAAACTGTGGATTATGTCATGTTTATTTCGGCAATCTATCGCGCTCATTGTGACTCCTGTCTCCTCACGATATGAATGTGAATGCCATAGTTATTACTTTAATCGGCCTGATGATTCGCCGATTTCTCGCTAATGAAGAAAAAAAGTAGTTTGAGAGTTTACATGGAGGAGCAGCGATGACGAAACTGGAAGTATGCTGTTATAGCGTTGATTGTGCCATAACAGCAGCGCAGTCTGGGGCTGATAGGATTGAACTCTGTGCTGGACAACGAGAAGGCGGATTAACGCCATCTTATGGTGCGCTGCGTCGTGCCCGTGAAAAAGTTGCGGTTCCTGTTCACCCGATTGTGCGCCCGAGAGGCGGTGATTTTTGCTACAGCGCGACAGAATTGGCTGCCATCAAATATGATATTGAGCATATTCGCGAGATGGGGTTTCCCGGCGTCGTTGTCGGTGTGCTGAATGAGGAAGGACATATTGATTTACCCAAAATGCGCGAAATCATGGCGGTCGCTCAGGGAATGGCGGTGACCTTTCATCGCGCGTTCGATATGTGCCTGAACCCTTACATTGCGCTGGAACAACTCACTGAACTTGGCGTATCGCGCATATTGACCTCTGGGCAGCAGCAGACGGCGGAGAATGGGTTGTGGTTATTACGTGAACTAACACAGGCCAGTCGCGGTCCAATCATTATGGCGGGCTCCGGCGTGCGGCTGACTAACTTGCACAAATTTCAGCAGGCCGGTATTCGGGAACTGCACAGTTCCGCTGGTCAATGGATGTCATCCCCTATGCGCTACCGAAAAATCGGCGTGTCGATGTGTTCTGATACAGAGCTAGACGAATTTAGCCAGTATTGCGTGGATGGCGATGTAGTGGCAGCAATGAAACGGGCGGTCAGCCCGGATTGTGGAATGCAGTACGTGTCATGACATCAGGAATGTCATGGTGTGGCGATATGCGTAGTGCGTAAACAGCATTGTAATCAACACGACATTATCATTCTTCAATTTTGCCGCGCAGCATACCTGTCGGTTTGCATGGCAAGTACCAGGCCCCAACGTGTTGTTGGGGCTTTTTTTATCTGGCGCAGCAGCTAGGGCTGGTAGACTCCTGGTTTACGTGCAACCACCACCGCCCGTACTGGTGCAGGGTAGCCTTCCACCGTTTTTGTCTGATCTTCAGGATCGAGGAATTCAGCCAGCGATTCCGTGATCATCCAGTCTGTCCGACGCTGTTCCTGCGTTGTCGTGGTGCAGATATCGACGACGCGGACATCGACAAACCCGCATTTCTCAAGCCATGTGGTCAAGGCCGCCGCGGAAGGAATGAAATACACATTGCGCATTTGCGCGTAGCGTTCTCCTGGCACCAGCACCTGATTTTCATCGCCGTCAATGACCAGCGTTTCCAGCACCAGTTCACCGCCTGCCACTAGTTGGTTCTTCAATTGCCACAGGTGATCGAATGGGGAACGACGGTGATACAGCACGCCCATCGAGAACACCGTGTCAAAAGCGGTAAGTTCGGGGAGTTGTTCAATGCCGAGTGGCAGAACGTGCGCCCGCTGATCGTCACCAAGCAGTTTACGTACGGCTTCAAATTGACATAAGAATAGCTGCATCGGATCGATACCGACCGCCATCGTGGCGCCTTCACCGACCATACGCCACAGGTGATAGCCGCTGCCGCAGCCGACATCCAGAATCAGACGGTTCTTCAACGGACTGATATGTGGCAGAACGCGCTGCCATTTCCAATCAGAACGCCACTCTGTGTTGATATCTACGCCGTAAAGTGAAAAGGGTCCTTTACGCCAGGGCATCAGGTTACGCAGCAGTTTTTCAATGCCTTCCCGCTGCCCCTCGGAAATATCGGGTTCCATGCGCGCGGTGACGCTGTCGTTTAAATCCAGAGAGGTTGGCGTCAGCGATGGGAGATGTTCCAGCGAGTTAAACCAGAGTTTGAACTTACCGTGCAAGGATTCCTGCTGCCAACTGCTGAGCTGTGAAGGCAGCGTGTTAAGCCAGTGGCTGAGTGGGCCTTTTGCGATTTGCTGATAAAAATTGCCGAAATCGATCACGCCTTTTCCTCTGCTTTCACGGCTAATAACGAACCAAAATTAAAACATTGAAACCAAATTTCGCTATGCTCAAAACCGGCGCTTGCCAGGCGAGCTTTATGGGTTTCTACCGAATCGGTCAGCATGACGTTTTCCAGCATGCTGCGCTTCTGGCTGATTTCTAACTCGCTGTAGCCATTTGCCCGTTTGAAATCGAGGTGCATGTTGAACAGCAATTCGCCGACGTCTTTGTCCGTAAAATTGAATTTTTCAGAGAGGACGAGTACGCCGCCGGGATTTAATCCCTGATAAATACGTTCGATGAGCACCTGGCGCTGGGAGGGTTCCAGAAATTGAAGCGTAAAATTTAACACCACCATCGACGCATTTTCGATATCAATGTTCAGGATATCGGCTTCGATAATCTCGACGGGCGTATCGGAACGAAAAGCGTCGATATGGCTACGGCAACGTTTCACCATGGCGGGAGAATTGTCGACCGCGATAATTTTGCAACCGGGAACAGAGATATTGCGTCGCATGGACTGCGTCGCAGCACCCAGCGAGCATCCCAGGTCATAGACGTGACTATCTGGACGGACGAAGCGTTCTGCCAGCATGCCAATCATCGAAATGATGTTGGAATAGCCGGGTACAGAACGTTGGATCATATCGGGGAATACGTCGGCAACGCGTTCGTCGAATGTCCAGTCGCCTAAATTGGCAATTGGCACAGAAAAAAGCATATCGCGGTTTGGCATGGCGGAAAGTGCACTGAGAGTAATAAAGAGGCGCGCATTCTAGCAGAATACGCCGTAGCCTTCACCTTTCACATTGTGTCGGCGTAGGGTTATGGACGCGGCTTTTGATTCCCGGACGCATAAATTCCGTGCATCCGGGAGGAACAGGTCTCGTTCTTGTTTCATGCCATCAATACAGCGTGAAAACCAGATCCCAGGGGAGATAATAGAGGTTTGCTGCAATCATCAGGATGAGCGAGGCATAGGTTGCCGCCATACCTGAACGCCGCCAGCGGAATTCGCGATGCCGAAGGCCGTAGTAGTGAACTAAACGCCCGGCGATCAATAAAATGCCGCAGAAGTGGATCATGATGATAAGGGCGCCGTTCATTTCCATCAGCACCAGCAGAATCGCCGCAATCGGAATGTATTCCACCGCATTGCCATGTACCCGGATCGCCGTTTGCAATTCATAAAATCCGCCGTCGCCATAGGCCACGCGATACTGCATTCTGAGTTTCACAACATCAATAGACAGCTTTATCAACAAGATTGCGCCAAGCACGATATAGAGCGCACTTACCATGTTTTACTCCGTAACCTAACCGAAAACGGCTTGCAGAATAATAGCTTTACCTAACGCAACTGTCGCCTGTAAAGGCCGATTTTTTTAGCGGAAATGCGCTGCGTTGTAAAATTGTTTATAACCAAACGGGCTAACACATGCCAGTAGCGGGTGGATCAAAAGAGCGTCGCCTGCTGTGGCCAATCCGGCTGGGGCGGAAATGTCGGGTCGATCTCGGCGAGTAAAGGCCAAAGCTGCTGCGCCAGCGGTGGGGCATCACCGATATCCGGTGTGTGAATAAAGAAGAAGGGATTCGCTTCACGCCATTGCGGCAACTTGTTACGCCATGACTCGAACCAGCGAAGATTTTCTTCCAGCGTTTCACTGCCGATAAAGCGAATCAGCGGCTGCGTGGCCGTCAGCACGGCATGTACCGGCACGCGGGGCTTCTTCCGCTGGGCTTCGCGCATGGCGGCGCTCTCTGGTACGGCGTGGTGAACCGGACGACTGTCGAGAATCACGCGATTAAGACCGCGCTGCTGTAGCCCCTGATTCAACGCGCGTTCTTCATCGCCTTTGGCAAAAAATAGCGGGTGACGTACTTCCACGCCGTAGCTAAATCCCTGCGGCAAGGCATCAAGAAAGCGCCACAAAACAGGCAATTGCGCGGGGCCGAAGGCGGCGGGAAGCTGTAGCCAGAGCTGTCCGATACGGTGGGCAATCGGTTCAAGGCATTGATAAAAAAGGCCGACATCGCTGTCGCAGTTCTGCAAGGCGGCTTTATGGCTGATCGTTGAGGGAAATTTGAAGCAAAAGCGGAAGTCATCATGCGTCATATCGCGCCAGCGCCCGACGACCTCACGTGAAGGCAACGCATAAAAGGTAGTGTTACCTTCAACGCAGGTAAAATAGCGGCTGTAGTCGGCAAGATCGTTGAGTCCTAACCGACTCCATGCCGGATGCTGCCATTGCGGTAATCCGATGTACATCATCGTACCATCACGTCAGTAAACCTCAATAGAATGGCGCTGATTATCGCGCAATTGTCAGCGCCATGCGAGTGAGCTGAGAGACATCGTTTATAAAATCTCATCTGCCCAGTGCGTTGCCTCCATGATCATGGTAAGGACGTTTTCTTCATCAAGACCCAGTTGCGTTAAAAGCTGTTCAAGTTCTTCCCACTCTTGCTGTTCATATTTAGAGATTAATGTCAGATAAAGCGCGAGCTCGCCGGTATGATCCAATAAACTCTGGTTAATTTTTTCCGACAGAGCGATTTGCGAGAGCAGCAGCGGCATCGGCGAATCTAATACGGCATCGAGCAGCGATAATAATCCACAGAGAAACGCCTCGGTGGTATCGTTCTTCAGATTAAAAGACGCGTGCAATAATTCGAAGAATCTGGCGCGAATTAAACTGGTGCGATAAAGCTCGCTGGGTTTATTTTCATTACTGTTGGTAATGCTGATTAACGAGACAAAACGTTTGAGTTCCCGTTGTCCAAGCAGCATTGCCATGGAACGGAAAGACATCGAGGTCGCGGTGATACCAAAGCGGGTGTTGTATTTGATATTGGTGATATGGCGCATCAATTTATAATACAGCGACAGATCGGCACAAACCAATTCCTCGATCGTGGCATAGTTGATTTCAGGCTTATTAACCTCTCTCAGTAGCCTGATGGTATTGCTGGAGTTACTGACTAATTTTTTCGACTTAATCATTTCAGGACGGCTGAAAAAATATCCCTGAAAAAGTGAGATCCCCAGCTTTTTGCTTTGCAGGTATTGCTCATGCGTTTCTACTTTTTCGGCCAGATAGGTTAATTTGCGCGGCGAGGTTCTGTTGATGAAATTTTCAATATTATCAAACGTCGATAGAGTGAGATCGAATTTGATGATGTCAATGTAAGGTAAAAACCGATCCCACTCTGAATCCATCGAAAAATCATCCAGCGCAATTCTGAAGCCTTTTCTTTTTAGCTTTTTTACGGCGACAAAGAGATCGTTGTCGGGGGGAGAATTCTCAAGAATCTCGATAACGACTTTTTCCTGTGGCAGGACTTCTGCCTGACCATTGATCAGCATCTGGTGGGGAAAATTAATATAGTAAGGTTGTTCAACCACGGATTTTGTCAGTGGATTGGTTAAGAACTGATCGGAAATAAGCTGTGCGGTAGCAAATTCAGGACTGACATTAGGAAATTTATTGGTGACGTCCATGCGAAAAAGGAGTTCGTAGGCAACAGTTTGGAGGTATTGATTTAAAATAGGTTGACGTGCAACAAATGAATACATAGGTGTTCTCCATGTAAACCATACGCATTAGCCAGTGATGGTGAAGTGCTTTTTATTAAAATTTTTATAAAAATAATAAGTTACTTATTAACTTTAGCAGATTTTGTCAAAAGAGAAGGTCGGTTTCCCTAAATCCTCACGCGATGCGCGCCAGCGAGTTCTGTCCCTGTGGGCTGATGGGGCGGGCTTTCGTCTACCACTCACTTTTGCAACAACGCTATGCCGATGAGTGAACATTCCGTTAACCGGAAAGGGAATTTCGTAAAAAGAGTAGGCGGCGGCGGTGCAGAGCGTTACCTTCATGCTTATCGTTCGGGCGAATATCCTTTATAATAGCCACCTTTTTTCACCGGACAGTAATCCAGAAAAACCATGCCGCGCAGCGAAAATGCCACTGTTTTTGTGCTGTGATCTACTGTGAAAAGTAGTCTAGCGTGAAAACGTGTGAGCTGGCGGATGAGTAAAAGGACATCGTGATGCGTACTAATTATTGCGGGCAGTTGAATTCGTCCCATGTGGGCCAGGAAGTGACATTGTGCGGTTGGGTTAACCGCCGCCGCGATCTGGGGGGTTTGATTTTTATTGATATGCGTGACCGTGAAGGGCTGGTTCAGGTGTTTTTTGACCCGGATCGTCAGGACGCATTTAAACTGGCATCCGAGTTGCGTAATGAGTTCTGCATCCAGCTTACCGGTGTAGTACGTGCCCGTCCAGAAAGCCAAATCAACAAAGATATGGCGACGGGTGAAGTCGAGATTTTTGCCAGTACCCTGACCATTGTTAACCGCTCAGAAGCGCTGCCGTTGGATTCCAATCAAACCAACACCGAAGAAGCCCGTCTCAAATACCGCTATCTGGATTTGCGCCGTCCTGAAATGGCGCAGCGCCTGAAAACGCGTGCGCGTATCACCAGCTTTGTTCGCCGCTTTATGGACGATCACAGTTTCCTGGATATCGAAACGCCAATGCTGACGAAGGCGACGCCAGAAGGCGCGCGCGACTATCTGGTGCCGAGCCGTGTACATAAAGGCAAATTTTATGCGTTGCCGCAGTCTCCACAGTTGTTCAAACAACTGCTGATGATGTCCGGTTTTGACCGCTACTATCAGATCGTTAAATGCTTCCGTGACGAAGACCTGCGTGCTGACAGACAGCCAGAATTTACTCAGATCGATGTGGAAACCTCCTTCATGACCGCGCCGCAGGTGCGTGAAGTGATGGAGAAACTGGTACGTGAACTGTGGCTGGACGTGAAAGGTGTCGATCTGGGCGATTTCCCGATCATGACGTTCGCAGAAGCGATGCGCCGTTTCGGTTCTGACAAACCGGATCTGCGTAACCCGCTGGAACTGGTTGACGTTGCCGATCTGGTTAAAGACATTGAATTCAAAGTTTTCTCTGGCCCGGCAAATGATGCCAAAGGCCGCGTTGCCGCTATCCGCGTACCGGGCGGCGCACAGCTTAGCCGCAAGCAGATTGATGAATACGGCAAGTTTATTGAAATCTATGGCGCGAAAGGTCTGGCTTATATCAAGGTCAACGAGCGTGCCAAGGGGCTGGAAGGCGTACAAAGCCCGGTCGCGAAATTCCTGAATGAAGACAGGTTGTCTGCGTTGTTGGATCGTACCACGGCGCAAGATGGCGACATCCTGTTCTTTGGCGCAGACAGCGCGAAAGTGGTGACCGACGCGCTGGGTGCGCTGCGTCTCAAGCTGGGGCGCGATCTGAACCTGACGAAAGACAATAGCTGGGAACCGCTGTGGGTCGTCGATTTCCCGATGTTTGAGGAAGATGGCGAAGGCGGGTTGGCTGCGATGCATCATCCGTTTACCGCACCGCGTGACATGCTGCCTTCTGAACTGGCTGCCAACCCGGTTTCGGCGATTGCCAACGCCTATGACATGGTGATTAACGGTTATGAAGTGGGTGGCGGTTCTGTGCGTATTCACAACGGTGATATGCAGCAAACCGTGTTCAGCATTCTGGGGATTACCGAACAAGAGCAGCGTGAGAAATTCGGCTTCCTGCTGGACGCGCTGAAATATGGTACGCCGCCGCATGCCGGTCTGGCGTTTGGTCTTGACCGCCTGGTGATGCTGCTGACGGGCACCGATAACATTCGTGACGTTATCGCCTTCCCGAAAACAACGGCAGCCGCCTGTCTGATGACGGAAGCGCCAAGCTTCGCCAACCCGGCTTCGCTGGAAGAGCTTGCCATTGCGGTTGTCGTAAAAGGGAAAGCGGCTCAGGATGGAAAATCCGAGAACGAATAAGATGGTATATAAGCGACCCGTTTCGGTTCTGGTGGTGATCTATGCCCGTGACACCGGGCGGGTGCTGATGTTGCAGCGGCGTGACGATCCTGAATTCTGGCAGTCGGTAACCGGCAGTATAGAAGAAGGGGAAAGTGCACCGTATGCCGCACAGCGTGAAGTCAAAGAAGAAGTTAACATTGATATATCCGCAGAAGCGTTATCACTCTTTGACTGTCAGCGCTGTATTGAGTTTGAGCTATTTGCTCATTTGAGACGTCGCTATGCGCCGGGAGTAACACACAATACCGAACACTGGTTTTGTCTGGCGTTACCTGCTGAGCGCGAGGTGCAATTATCCGAGCATCTTGCCTACCAGTGGTTGGATGTGCCCCACGCGGCACAGTTGACCAAGTCCTGGAGCAACCGGCAGGCGATTGAGGAATTTGTTATTTATCCGGCCTGAACAGGCTTTTTTCGGAGATTTTTATGGCAGGTCATAGTAAGTGGGCGAACACAAAGCATCGTAAAGCAGCACAGGACGCCAAACGCGGTAAAATCTTTACCAAGATTATCCGCGAACTGGTTACCGCAGCCCGTCTGGGCGGTGGCGATCCGGGTTCTAACCCACGTCTGCGCGCCGCGATCGATAAAGCACTGTCCAACAACATGACGCGCGATACCCTGAACCGCGCGATTGCCCGTGGCGTCGGCGGTGACGAAGATGCCAACATGGAAACCATCATTTATGAAGGTTACGGCCCGGGCGGCACGGCTGTCATGGTGGAGTGCCTGAGTGATAACCGTAACCGTACCGTTTCCGAAGTACGCCATGCGTTTACAAAAACCGGTGGTAACCTGGGGACTGATGGTTCCGTTTCGTACCTTTTCACCAAGAAAGGCGTTATTTCTTACGCGCCAGGTCTGGATGAAGATGCGGTGATGGATGCGGCGCTGGAAGCGGGCGCGGACGATGTTGTGACGTACGACGACGGTGCGATTGACGTCTTCACGCCGTGGGAAACGTTCGGTAACGTGAAAGACGCGCTGGATGCAGCGGGTCTGAAAGCAGAATCGGCTGAAGTATCGATGATTCCGTCCACCAAGGCGGATATGGATGAGGAAACGGCACCGAAGCTGATGCGTCTGATCGACATGCTGGAAGATTGCGACGATGTGCAGGAGGTTTACCACAACGGTGATATCTCCGATGAGGTGGCTGAACTGCTGTAATGGCAGGTCGGTAATGCAGAATAGAAGCGACTACCTACACGGGCGAATCGGCGGAGCGATCGTAGCACTATGACAATAATAGTCGGCATCGACCCCGGTTCGCGCGTGACGGGCTATGGCATTATCCGTCAGCAGGGGCGTCATCTGACGTATCTCGGCAGCGGCTGTATCCGTACTGTGGTGGATGATATGCCCACGCGACTGAAGCTGATTTACGCAGGCGTGAGTGAAATCATCACGCAATTTCGCCCAGACTGTATGGCGATTGAGCAGGTTTTCATGGCGAAAAACCCAGATTCAGCCTTGAAACTGGGGCAGGCGCGCGGTGTGGCTATTGTCGCGGGGGTGAATCAGGATCTGCCCGTGTTTGAGTACGCCGCGCGTTTGGTTAAACAAACCGTGGTAGGGACGGGGGCGGCGGATAAAAAGCAGGTGCAGCATATGGTTCGCTCGCTGCTGAAATTGTCGGCCAGTCCACAGGCGGATGCCGCCGACGCGCTGGCTATTGCCATCACCCATTGCCACTTTAGTCAAAGTCTGCTGCGCACATCGGCGGCGAAAGCGAATCCGCTGGCAGGACGACTGCGCTGAAACAGGAGGCTGGATATTCATCCAGCCTTTTTTATGTTATATACTCGTCATACTTCAAGCCATTCATTCCCTAAGTAAAAGGAAGCGCAACGTGATAGGTCGTCTCAGAGGCATTATCCTGGAAAAACAGCCGCCGCAGGTGCTGATAGAAGCTAACGGCGTGGGTTACGAAGTCCATATGCCGATGACGTGCTTTTACGAACTCCCTGAGCTCAATCAGGAAGCGATTATTTTTACCCATTTCGTTGTCCGCGAAGATGCGCAACTGCTGTTCGGTTTTAATGATAAGCAGGAGAGGGCGCTGTTCCGTGAACTGATCAAAGTGAATGGCGTTGGGCCAAAGCTGGCGCTGGCGATTCTCTCCGGGATGTCTGCGACGCAGTTTGTCAGCGCGGTTGAACGCGAAGAAATCGGTGCGCTGGTTAAACTCCCTGGCGTCGGTAAGAAAACGGCGGAAAGACTGGTTGTTGAAATGAAAGATCGCTTCAAAGGCTTGAGCGGCGATCTGTTTAATCCGGTCAGCGATATTCCGCTGGCGTCACCCGCTGCCGCAGACAGCCGTGTTAGCGATCCTGAAGCGGAAGCCGCAGCAGCACTGGTTGCGCTGGGCTATAAACCACAGGAAGCCAGCCGCATGATTTCCAAGATTGCGCGTCCCGACGCTGACTGTGAAACTCTAATCAGGGATGCACTGCGCGCGGCGCTGTGAGGTATTCATGATAGAAGCCGATCGTTTAATTTCCGCTGACGCTATTCCCGAAGAAGAATTTCTCGACCGAGCGATGCGCCCTAAGCTGCTGAAAGAATATGTGGGCCAGCCGCAGGTGCGTGAGCAGATGGAAATTTTCATTCAAGCCGCCCGCAAACGCGGGGATGCGCTGGATCATCTGCTCATTTTTGGTCCTCCCGGTCTGGGTAAAACGACGCTGGCGAATATTGTCGCCAATGAAATGGGCGTGAATATGCGCACAACGTCAGGCCCGGTGCTGGAAAAAGCCGGCGACCTCGCAGCACTGCTGACTAATCTCGAACCGCATGATGTGCTGTTCATCGATGAAATTCATCGTCTGTCGCCCGTTGTGGAAGAAGTGCTGTATCCGGCGATGGAAGATTATCAGTTGGATATCATGATCGGTGAAGGACCTGCTGCCCGTTCGATCAAACTCGATTTACCGCCTTTTACGCTGATTGGTGCAACGACGCGTGCAGGTTCGTTAACCTCGCCGTTGCGCGATCGTTTCGGCATTGTGCAGCGTCTGGAGTTTTATAATGTGGCGGATTTACAGTATATCGTTGGCCGCAGCGCACAGTGTCTGGGGCTGGATCTGACGCAGGAAGGTTCCCTTGAAGTGGCCCGTCGTGCTCGCGGCACGCCGCGTATTGCCAACCGGCTATTACGCCGGGTACGCGATTTTTCCGAAGTTAAGTCGGAAGGGGCGATTACCGGTGATGTGGCGACACAGGCGCTGGATATGCTGGCGGTGGACACCGAAGGCTTTGACTATATGGACCGTAAGCTGCTGTTGGCGATTATCGATAAATTCATGGGCGGCCCCGTTGGGCTGGATAACTTAGCGGCAGCGATTGGCGAAGAACGTGAAACCATTGAAGACGTGTTGGAACCGTTTCTGATTCAGCAAGGGTTCATTCAGCGTACGCCGCGCGGTCGGATAGCGACACAGCATGCCTATCGGCACTTTGGCTTAACGCGCGAGGAGTAGCGTCATTCGAGCACGTTTTTCCACATTGTTCACATTCAGGGAAACCATACGGTCTCCCTGAGTTTATGTGATTAGAGCCAGGCTCCCCCATTGCTAAACGCTGAACGCATCGGGTGGCGTGTTGATACGTTTGTTTCTCGTGCCTTGCTTTTCCGCAAGGTTTATTTCACGGGTTTAGGTGTCTGGTCAAGCAGGCTGGCGCTTCAGCAGGCTGATAATAAACAGCAGCGATGCGCACAACACCACTGATGGCCCGGCCGGCGTATTGTAGCCAGCCGAGAAGGCCAAACCACCCGTCACGGCAATCATGCCAACAATCATTGCGATACTTGCCATTTGTTCTGGTGTCCGCGCGAAGCGTCTGGCGCTGGCGGCGGGAATAATCAGCAGTGACGTAATGATCAGCGCACCAACAAATTTCATGGCAATACCAATTGTTAGCGCAGTGGTTAGCATCAACAGCAGCTTGGTGCGCTGTAGCTTCACGCCGTCGACGTGCGCCAGTTCCGGGCTAATCGTCATCGAAAGCAGCGGGCACCATTGCCAGCGCATAATGGCCACAACGACAATCACACCGCCAGCGATGACCCACAGATCCTCTGTCGTGACGGAGAGCAAATCACCAAACAGGTAAGCCATCAGATCCACGCGCACGTTATTCATCAGGCTAACCACAACCAATCCCAGCGACAAGGCACTGTGTGCCATGATGCCGAGTAAGGTATCGACGGCCAGATAGGGACGCCGCTCCAGCCAGACAAGCCCCAGAGCCAGAATGAGTGTCACGGCGATGACGGCAGCAAACAGGTTAATGTTTAGCAGCAGGCCGAAAGCGACGCCAAGTAAGGAGGCGTGTGCCAGCGTATCGCCGAAATAAGACATTCGCCGCCAGACGACGAACGAACCCAGCGGACCTGCCGCAATAGCCAGTAATATCCCCGCCAGCCAACCGGGAAACAGCAATTCGATCATGCGTCGTTTCCACCTTGTCTTTTCAGAATGATACGTCCCTGTAGATCGTGACGATGATTATGATGGTGGCGATAAATCGCCAATTGCTCTACGCCGCGGTGGCCAAACATCGCTAAAAATTCAGGATGAAGGGAAACAACCTCAGGCGTGCCGGAGCAGCAAACATGCTGATTAAGGCACAGAACTTCATCCGTTTTCGCCATCACCAGATGCAGATCGTGTGAGACCATCAGCACACCGCAGTGGAATTCCTGCCGTAGTTGGTTGATGAGATCGTACAGCGCCAGTTGCCCATTGACGTCGACACCCTGCGTCGGCTCATCCAGCACCAGAAGCTGGGGCTGATTGAGTAGTGCGCGCGCTAACAGCACGCGTTGGGTTTCGCCGCCGGAAAGTTTCTGCATTGGTTGTTCTAGCAGGTGAGCCGCCTGTACGCGCTTAAGGGCTGGTAAAATATCCTGCTTTTTCACGCCGGGGCGCAGTTGCATAAAGCGGCTGACGGTCAACGGCAGCGTGGTATCCAGATGCAGTTTCTGTGGAACATAGCCGATACGCAGTGCGTGATCCCGGACCAGCGAGCCGGAGGTGGGGGAGAGTAGCCCCAGAACGACGCGTACCAGTGTTGATTTCCCTGCGCCATTCGGCCCCAGCAGCGTCAGAATTCGACCTGCCTGCAAGGTAAGAGAAATATCTGACAAGACCTTTCGGCTGCCAAATGTAACGGAAATATTATTAAGTGATACCAATGTGGACATATAATTCGGTTTGCATAACTCATGTGATGTTATATTGTAACGTTCGGTACGATAAAAATCGATGGGATCGACTTTCATGCAACAACCTATTCAACAAAAAAAACCTATTCAGCAAAAAAAATGGTTAAAAAGTGTTCTTTTTGCCAGCGCGCTACTCGCGAGCGGGATGTCAATCAGCGCAGCATCCGCGGCGGTCATTACGTCAATTCGTCCGTTAGGATTCATTGCGTCGGCGATTGCCGATGGCGTAACGCCATCGGAGGTTTTATTACCGGATGGTGCATCGCCCCACGATTATGCCTTGCGCCCGTCTGATGTCCAGCGTTTACAGTCCGCAGATTTGGTGATTTGGGTTGGGCCGGAAATGGAAGCCTTCCTTGGAAAGCCGTTAGCGAAAATTCCACCCGCAAAGCAGATTGCACTTTCCGCGTTGCCTGCCATTAAGTCCGAACTGGAAAAAGCGGCTGGGCACGATCATGAGAGTGAGCATGAACAGGCGCATGATGACCATGAAAAAGGCCACGATCACAGCCATACCGCCCATGATGACGGCGACGATGGCCACCATCATAGCGAGTTCAATATGCACATTTGGCTGTCGCCGGAGATGACAAAACAGGCGGCAATTGCCATTCATGCAAAATTATTGGAACTTATGCCTCAGAATAAGGACAAACTAGACGCGAATCTGCTTTATTTCACGGATAAAATCGCGCAAGCAGATGAAAAAATTGTTAAGATGCTAGCGCCTGTGCAGGGTAAAGGCTATTTCGTGTTCCATGATGCCTATGGCTATTTTGAGAAACACTACGGATTAAGCCCCTTGGGTTACTTCACGGTTAACCCCGAAATCCAACCTGGAGCACAGCGTTTACATCAAATACGAACACAGTTGGTTGAGCAGAAAGCCGTATGCGTTTTTGCTGAACCACAATTCAGGCCAGCCGTTATTAATGCTGTTGCCAAGGGAACCGACGTGCGCTCGGGTGTGCTCGATCCATTGGGAAGCAATATTGCACTGGGTAGAGATAGCTATGCCGATTTCTTGTTGCAGTTATCGAACCAGTATGTGAGCTGTCTGGAGGAAAAATCATGAGGATACGAATAAGTGCAGCAGATAGTCCGAACTATCGCTCTGGCGTATAACAGCTTACCTCGCCCCCATCGCGTCATGCTGGGGTCGCTTACCGTTGTGACATTGGCCGTTGCTGTTTGGCGGCCTTTTGTTTATCCCCACGTCGATGATGCCCCTATGATCGTGAAAGATATCGATCTGGAAACCAGCCCACTCCGTACGCTGACGCCAGAAGCCAGTGAACCCATAGACCAGCCCTCGCCAGATGACGATATTCCACAAGATGAGTTGGATGATAAAGTTGCCGATGAAGGCAGTTCGCATGAATATGTGGTGTCTACGGGCGATACCTTAAGCAGCATTTTGACGCAATATGGTATCGATATGGCGGACGTTACTCAGCTCGCCGATCAGAATAAAGATTTGCGTAACCTGAAAATTGGTCAGCAAATTTCATGGTCACTGGGTGAAAATGGTGACCTGCAAAGCCTGACCTGGCAGATGTCTCGCCGTGAAACGCGCATTTATGAGCGCGTCGGTGACGATTTCAAAGAACGCATTGAAACGCTGAAAGGCGAGTGGCGCAACAGCGTTCTGAATGGCCGAGTCACGGGTAGTTTTGTCAGCAGTGCGCAAAATGCCGGTTTGACCAGCGCAGAAGTGCGTGACGTCATCAAAGCGCTGCAATGGCAACTGGATTTCCGTAAGTTACGCAAGGACGACACGTTTTCTGTTTTGATGTCACGCGAAATACTCGATGGTAAAAGTGAACAGAGTGAGCTGATCGGCGTTCGTTTGAATACCGGAGGCAAAGATTATTACGCCATTCGCGCTGAAGACGGAAAGTTCTATGATCGTGAAGGTTCTGGGTTAACGCGTGGCTTTATGCGCTTCCCTACGATGAAACAATTCCGTGTTTCATCCAACTTTAATCCGCGCCGTTTGAACCCGGTGACAGGGCGCGTTGCGCCTCATAAAGGTGTCGATTTTGCTATGCCAGTTGGTACACCGGTTCTGGCCGTCGGAGACGGTGAAGTCGTGATTGCGAAACGCAGTGGCGCGGCGGGTAACTATGTCGTCATCCGTCATGGTCGTCAGTACACAACTCACTTTATGCACTTGAATCGTATATTGGTGACATCCGGTCAGAAAGTGAAACGTGGCGATCGTATAGGATTGTCTGGCAACACCGGGCGTTCAACCGGCCCGCACCTGCATTATGAGTTCTGGATCAACCAGCAGGCAGTAAACCCGCTAACGGCTAAACTGCCGCGTTCTGAAGGACTTGCGGGCAAAGAGCGTCGTGATTATCTGGCGCAGGTGAAAGAAGTGGTACCGCAGCTTAAGTTTGATTAATTATATCTGTCATATTCTAAGTTGTTGGTGCGTTGGCCGCCTTTACGCAACTTGAATTTTGACTGTATGTTATGCCGGTGGTTTGCTGCCGGCATTTTCATTTGTAGAGTAGTGGTTCCTGATTTTTGTTGTCGAGTAAGCGTGTTTTTGCGTAATGGCTGGTGAGTTTGCTAAACGCTGAACGGCAATTATGATGATGTTTACTGATTGATCTAAAGAGTTTAGGCATGGAAAAAGAGAAAAAATCGAACGCTGAATTTATTCCCCAGTTTCAACGCGCTTTTTTTCATCCGCGCTATTGGGGCGTTTGGTTAGGTGTTGGCGTAATGGCACTCGCCGCCTATATTCCTGCGCGATTAAGAAATCCGGTGCTGGGTGGGTTGGGGCGTTTTGTCGGGAAAATATCAAAAGGCGCACGCCGCCGTGCCCGTATAAACCTGCTGTATTGTATGCCGGAATTAACGGAAGCGCAGCGGGAAGCCATCATCGATGACATGTTTGCGACGGCACCTCAGTCGATGATCATGATGGTGGAAGTCGGGATTCGTAACCCAAAGAAAATCGAGAAATATGTGCGTTGGCACGGTGAAGACATTCTGGATCGTATTAAAGAACAAGAGAAAAACGTGATTTTTCTGGTTCCGCACGGTTGGGGCGTTGATATTCCGGCGATGCTGCTGACTTCGCGTGGTCAGCGTATGGCGGCGATGTTCCACAACCAGAAGAATGCGCTGGTGGATTACTGGTGGAATCGGTTACGCCGTCGCTTTGGTGGTCGTATCCATGCGCGTAACGACGGTATTAAGCCGTTTATCAGTTCCGTGCGTTCCGGGTGCTGGGGCTATTACCTGCCCGATCAGGATCATGGCCCTGAACACAGCGAATTCGTTGATTTCTTTGCGACTTATAAGGCAACACTGCCTGCTGTCGGACGGCTGATGAAAGTATGCCGCGCTGATATCATCCCGCTGTTCCCGGTATATAACGCGAAAGACGGCTGCCTGGATGTATATATTCGCCCGCCGATGGATGATTTGGCAGAGGCGGATGACGTATATATTGCACGCCGCATGAATGAAGAGGTGGAAATTCTGGTCAGGCCGAATCCTGAACAGTACACCTGGATTCTGAAGCTGTTGAAAACCCGCAAGCCGGGTGAGATTGAACCGTACTGTCGGGATGATTTATATCGCAACTAGCTTATACCCGTCATACTTCAAGCTGCTTGTGCGTTGGCTGCCCTTACTCACTGGCCGCATAGATAAAAAAGCCGGGCGAGAAATCGTCCGGCTTTTTGCTGGAATGAACCGCCTGCCTGCTAGCAGACGGTTATGGTAACGATTATTCCACGCGCAGGATCCGGATCGTGTTGGTCGTGCCGACGGTACCCATGATGTCGCCCTGTGTGACGATAACCAGATCCCCTGACATCAGGAACCCTTTATCGCGCAGACGAATCACCGCATCGTTAGCGGCCGCCACGCCATCCGTGTAGCTATCGAAATGCACGGGGGTAACGCCACGATATAATGCCGTCAGGTTCAGTGTTTGCTCATGACGAGACATGGCAAAAATCGGTAATCCAGAACTGATACGAGACATCATCAGCGCGGTACGGCCTGACTCCGTCATAGCGATCAGCGCCGTCACCCCTTTCAGGTGATTGGCGGCATACATCGCAGACATCGCGACGGATTCTTCCGTGTTATCAAACTGCACATCAAGACGGTGTTTGGAAACGTTGATGCTTGGGATTTTCTCCGCGCCTAAGCAGACTTTCGCCATGGCGGCGACGGTTTCAGCCGGGTACTGACCCGCAGCGGTTTCTGCCGACAGCATGACTGCATCAGTGCCGTCTAGCACGGCGTTGGCGACGTCCATCACCTCTGCACGCGTTGGCATCGGGTTGGTGATCATCGATTCCATCATCTGTGTGGCGGTAATGACCGCACGGTTCAACTGACGGGCGCGACGAATCAATTTCTTCTGAATGCCCACCAGCTCTGGGTCACCGATTTCAACGCCCAGATCGCCCCTTGCTACCATCACCACATCGGAAGCCAGAATAATGTCATCCATCGCAGCGTCTGAGCAGACGGCTTCAGCACGTTCAACTTTTGATACGATCTTGGCGTGACAGCCCGCATCGCGCGCGAGGCGGCGTGCGTAGTTGAGGTCTTCACCGGTACGGGGGAAAGAGACAGCCAGATAGTCGACGCCAATCTTTGCGGCAGTAATAATGTCGGCTTTATCTTTTTCCGTCAGCGCTTCGGCAGACAGACCGCCGCCGAGTTTGTTGATGCCTTTGTTGTTAGACAGCGGACCGCCAACGGTGACTTCGGTATACACTTTCAGGCCTTCAACCTGAAGCACTTTCAGTTGTACACGACCATCATCCAGTAACAGGATATCGCCAGGTACGACGTCGCTCGGCAAGCCTTTGTAATCGATCCCAACTTTTTCTTTATCGCCTTCGCCTTTCGCTAAATTGGCATCCAGCAAGAATTTGTCGCCGACACTCAGGAAAATTTTACCTTCTTTGAAGGTAGAAACACGAATTTTTGGACCCTGTAGATCGCCAAGAATGGCAACGTGGCGGCCCAATTTAGCCGCAATTTCACGAACTTTGTTGGCACGTAATAGATGATCTTCTGGTGTGCCGTGAGAAAAATTCATACGTACTACGTTAGCGCCCGCACTGATAATCTTTTCGAGATTATTATCGCGGTCGGTAGCGGGCCCTAGGGTGGTGACAATCTTGGTTCTTCTGAGCCGTCTGGACATGTATAACTCCGTTCACTTGTGAAGCTGTAGTGTTGCGATTAAGCGTCGAATAACGGTGCAAAATGTCACTTTACAACAAAACTATTTCACCTGCGTTATCCGAACATCGTGTTGAGTCTGATTATCATACTGTACAGGTAATCCCCGTCATCTTTCCATGTCCGTCATTTGTGACCATATAAAGATGAAGCGGGTAGATGATACCGCTCATTTTCATTACCCGTCATACTTCAAGTTGCATGTGCGTTGGCTGCGCTACTCGGCACACTTACGTGTACCTTGCCCCGTAGGGGCCGCTGCAAGCAGCGTTCAAACCTGCCAAAGGCATATTTATCAGTCACCCGAATCACTTACTTGAGTAAGCTCATCGGGACTCCCTCGCTTGCCGCCTTCCTGAAACTCGAATTATTTAGGGTATAAAATATAACTAAAAAACAAAGCACAATGTAAAACTTATCTATCACCTGAAGGGGTTAATCAATCGCTCGTCTTTATCAAAGCGCGATTCACGCAAGGCCTCTTTGACCCGTTTCAGGTTATCACGAAATTTTTCCCCACGGCGCAGTGTGAACCCGGTTGCCAGAACGTCGATTAGCGTCAACTGAGCGATGCGGGACACCATCGGCATATAGACATCGGTATCTTCAGGCACATCAAGCCGCAGAGCCAACGAGGCTTCACGCGCCAGCGGCGTGCCGTCCGAGGTAATCGCGATCACTGTCGCGTCGTTTTCGCGTGCCAGCTGCGCCATTTCGACCAAGCTTTTCGTTCTGCCCGTGTGGGAAATCAATACCACGACGTCGCCGTCGCTGGAGTTCATACAGCTCATGCGCTGCATAACGATGTCATCAAAATAAACGACGGGGATGTTGAAGCGGAAAAATTTGTTCATCGCATCGTGTGCGACTGCGGCGGAAGCGCCCAGGCCGAAGAAAGAGATTTTTTTCGCCTGCGTCAGTAAATCCACGGCGCGGTTGACGGCGGTGACATCCAGACTGGATTTCACCTTTTCTAGGCCAGCCATTGTGGATTCAAAGATTTTACTGGTGTAGGCGTCAACGCTGTCATCTTCTTCAACGTTACGGTTCACATAGGGTGTACCGTTTGCCAGACTTTGTGCCAGATGTAGTTTAAAATCGGGAAAACCTTTCGTTTCAAGGCGGCGACAGAAACGATTGACCGTCGGCTCGCTAACATCGGCCATTTTGGCTAAGGTCGCGATGCTGGAGTGAATGGCTGTTTGCGGAGTGCTCAGGATCACTTCAGCAACTTTTCTTTCCGATTTGCTCAAGAGTTCTAGGTGACTCTGGATTTTTTCCAGCATATTCATACGACAAGGGCCATGTAAGTTTTTTCCAATTTCAACTAAAGGTACAACTGGCATGCATTACGTGAAAAAATGCAAGTCGTGAAAATATACTACGACCCTGTAGTGGTTGGCAGAGGGCAATACACTAAGTTGAGTCCTTTTTTTGCCAGAACATGACATGTGTCTAACTTTCAGAAAAGTAATCGACTGTCAGAAACGACGAAAAATTTCGCTTTAGGGCGAATGACTAAGTGATTTCAGCCGCTGCACAGACCGACTTATGTGTGGTTTTCAGCCAATAGCGACCATTATTTGGCATTTTTATGATGGGTTTACTGGCTGTAGTCAAAAAGAGTACATTATCGCTGTAATAAAATTACAGCATCCTGCAACGAGGAGATGAACATGGCGGTAACTTCAACAGCCCAAGCGTGCGATCTGGTTATTTTCGGTGCCAAGGGCGATCTGGCGCGCCGTAAATTGCTGCCTTCCCTGTACCAGTTGGAAAAAGCAGGCCACATCCATGCGGACACCAAAATTATCGGGGTGGGCCGTGCCGATTGGGATAAAGCGGAGTATACCCGCGTCGTGCGCGAAGCGCTTGACACCTTTATGAAAGAAGCCATCGACGACAAGTTGTGGGAAACGCTAAGCAGTCGGCTGGATTTCTGCAATCTTGATGTGGAAGACACGAAAGCGTTCAACAAGCTGGGCAAGATGCTTGACCAGAAAAACCGCACCACTATCAATTATTTTGCGATGCCGCCGAGCACATTCGGCGCGATCTGCAAAGGTCTGGGAACCGCAGGGCTGAATAAAGAACCGGCGCGCGTGGTGATGGAAAAGCCGCTGGGTACCGATCTGGCGTCTTCTCGCGTCATTAACGATCAGGTCGCGGAATACTTCAACGAGTGCCAGGTTTATCGTATCGACCACTATCTGGGGAAAGAAACCGTACTGAATCTGCTGGCGCTGCGTTTTGCCAATTCGCTGTTCTCCTCAAACTGGGATAACCGGACGATCGACCATGTGCAGATTACGGTAGCTGAAGAAGTCGGGATTGAAGGGCGCTGGGGCTATTTTGATAAAGCTGGCCAGATGCGCGACATGATCCAGAACCATCTGTTACAGATTCTGACGATGATTGCGATGTCGCCGCCATCTGACCTGACGACCGACCGTATCCGTGATGAAAAAGTGAAAGTGCTGCGTTCACTGCGTCGTATCGATCGTTCCAACGTGCATGAAACGACGGTACGCGGCCAATATACGTCCGGTTTTGTTCAGGGACACAAAGTGCCGGGCTATCTGGAAGAAGAAGGCGCGAACAAAAGCAGCAGCACAGAAACCTTTGTCGCGATTCGTGTCGATATTGATGACTGGCGCTGGTCTGGCGTGCCGTTCTATCTGCGTACCGGTAAACGTCTGCCGACGAAATGCTCGGAAGTCGTGGTGTACTTTAAGAACCCTGCGCTGAACCTGTTCCATGATTCTTACCAGCAATTGCCGCAGAACAAGTTGATCATTCGCTTACAGCCGGATGAAGGGGTTGAAATCCAGATTCTGAATAAAATCCCGGGGCTAGAGCACAAGCACCGCCTGCAAACGGTGAAGCTGGATCTGAGCTTCTCGGAAACCTTTAATCAGCAGCATTTGGCCGATGCCTATGAGCGCCTGCTGCTGGAAACCATGCGTGGTATCCAGGCATTGTTCGTCCGTCGTGATGAGGTGGAAGAAGCCTGGAAATGGGTGGATTCCATCATGGATGCATGGGCGATGGACAATGATGCGCCGAAACCGTATCAGGCGGGAAGTTGGGGGCCAGTGGCATCCGTGGCGATGATTACCCGCGATGGCCGTTCATGGAATGAGTTTGAATAATTTTTTGATAATACGTCAGTAATGGGGATACCGAGATTGCTCGGCATCCCGCAGTTTTTAATGTATGGCTAACGGTGCGGTCGGACATCTGTGGCGACGCAGATCCCTGTGGCAGGGGCGCGCTATATAATTAATGATGCCTTCGGGCATGACTGGAGATAACTTTTGATGAAAAACTGGAAAACGAGCGCGGAACAGATTTTGACAACGGGTCCCGTTGTTCCTGTTATTGTCGTCAACAAACTGGAACACGCGGTGCCGATGGCAAAAGCGTTAGTCGCGGGCGGCGTTCGCGTTCTGGAACTGACATTGCGTACCGACTGCGCCATCGACGCGATCCGCGCGATTGCGAAAGAAGTGCCGGAAGCCATTGTGGGTGCGGGTACGGTAACAAACCCTGAGCAACTGGCGGCCGTAGTGGAAGCCGGTGCCCAGTTCGCCATCAGCCCTGGTTTGACTGAACCGTTGCTGAAAGCGGCGACCGCAGGCAACATCCCGTTGATTCCAGGTATCAGCACCGTGTCTGAACTGATGCTGGGTATGGATTACGGTCTGAGTGAGTTCAAATTCTTCCCTGCGGAAGCTAACGGCGGTGTGAAAGCGCTCCAGGCGATCGCGGGTCCGTTTGCTCAGATCCGTTTCTGCCCGACCGGTGGCATTACGCCAAATAACTACCGCGACTATCTGGCGCTGAAAAGCGTGCTGTGCGTAGGGGGTTCATGGCTGGTGCCGAACGATGCGCTGGAAAGCGGTGATTACGCGCGTATTACCGAACTGGCGCGTGAAGCCGTTGCAGGTGCAAAAGCCTAAGTATGCTCGTGACTGAATGACGAAGGCCACTCACTACGAGTGGCCTTTTTTATGACGGACATCCTTGTCCGTCACCCTATTGGCAGTAGCCTATCAGCCGCTGACTTTTACAGTCGCAGCGACACGTTTGGCGATTGCCACCGCATCGTCCGTGGTTTCTGCGCTGGCTAATGCTACGCCCATGCGACGTTTACCGCTGATATCCGGCTTACCAAACAGGCGAATTTGCGTGTGAGGGAGTAGCGCGCTTTCCAGCCCCTGATAGCGCACGTTGTTGCTTTCCAGTTCTGGTAAAATCACAGCGGAAGCCGATGCGCCGTATTGGCGAACCGCGCCAATTGGCAAACACAGAAAAGCGCGGACGTGCAGGGCAAACTCGGACAAGTCCTGAGAAATCATCGTCACCATGCCGGTATCGTGCGGGCGAGGGGAGACTTCGCTGAAGATGACTTCATCGCCGCAAACGAACAGTTCAACGCCGAATAGGCCGTAGCCACCGAGCGCTTTCACGACATCGCTGGCCATCTTTTGCGCGCGCTCTTGCGCCAGCGCACTCATCTGCTGCGGCTGCCAGGACTCACGATAGTCGCCATCTTCCTGACGATGCCCGATAGGCGCACAGAAATGAATACCGTCAACCGCATGGATGGTTAGCAAAGTGATCTCAAAATCAAAATTAACCAGTCCTTCCACGATGACGCGCCCGCCGCCTGCTCGTCCCCCCTGTTGGGCGTAGCTCCACGCCTGATCTAACTGCTCCGCGGAGCGAATCAGGCTTTGCCCTTTGCCAGATGAACTCATGACCGGCTTAACAATACAGGGATAGCCAATCGCATCTACCGCCTGACGAAAGTTCTCTTCGTTGTCGGCAAAACGGTAGGTGGAAGTGGGCACGCCGAGTGTTTCAGCCGCCAGACGACGGATACCTTCACGATTCATTGTCAGGCGCGTGGCTTCAGCACAAGGAACAACATGGTGACCCTGCTTTTCCAGTGTTACCAGCATGTCGGTGGCGATGGCTTCAATTTCCGGCACGATGTAATCAGGACGCTCGGCTTCAACCAACGCTTTTAATGCATCGCCATCCAACATATTGATGACGTGGCTGCGATGCGCAACCTGCATGGCCGGGGCATCGGCATAGCGATCGACCGCAATCACTTCGATACCCAGACGCTGACATTCAATCGCCACTTCTTTGCCTAATTCACCGGAGCCAAGCAACATCACTCGTGTGGCATCCGCTCGCAGGGCGGTTCCAATCGTTAACATAACCTTATACCTGATCGGGTTGTGAAAAATGGCCGCAGTATAAACGAAAACGTTTGCGTGCGCATTAAAGAGGGCATGCATTGGAATGCGGTGCGCAAAAGCGCACCAAGTGATAAGGGCGTGTCTTGGCATTGCCGATCAATCGTGCCACTCTTCTTGTAGAGTTAAAATTTTATGGTAAGACAACGAGATCCGACGCGATGAAAACACCGCAAGCTGAAAAACGCCCTCATGTGATGAGCATGCATGGCGATACGCGTATCGACAATTATTACTGGCTGCGTGATGACCAGCGTGCCGATCCGCAGGTGCTGGCCTATCTGGAACAGGAAAACGCCTATAGCGACGCTGTCATGGCACCTCATGAGGCGCGCAAACGGTCATTGTATGACGAAATGGTTAAGCGTATCCCGTCGACGGATATGTCTGTGCCGTATGTCAGAAAGGGTTATCGCTATCAAAGTCGCTATGAGCCTGGCAAAGAGTACGCCATCTATTTGCGTCAGCCTGAGCAGGCAACAGACGTGTGGGACACGCTGATGGACGGGAATCAACGAGCGGAAGGGCACGAATTTTATAGCCTGGGCGCGCTTGAAGTTAGTCCCGACAATAGGCTATTGGCACTCTCGGAGGATTTTTTATCCCGTCGGCAGTACACGCTTCGTTTTCGCGATCTGAACAGTGGTGAGTGGTTGCCGGATGTGATCGAAAATGTCACGGCGGGAGCGGAATGGGCAGCGGATTCGACGGTTCTGTATTACGTGCGCAAGCATGAGCAAACGCTATTGCCGTATCAGGTCTATCGTCATCGTCTGGGGAGCGATCCGGCACAGGATGAGCTGGTCTATGAAGAGAAAGACGACACCTATTATGTCAGCCTGAGTAAAACGACATCAGAGCACTACATCACCATTTATCTCAGCAGCACCACGACGACGGAAGTGTTATTGCTCGATGCGACGCGGCCGGATGCCGTGCCGCAGGTCTGCATCCCACGCCGGAAAGATCATGAATATGGCATCGATCACTATCAAGGCAAGTTTTATCTGCGCTCCAACCGAGAAGGAAAAAACTTTGGCCTTTACCGCGCTGATAAGCCCGATGAGCAAACGCTGGAAACACTGATTGCACCGAGCGAAAGTCGCGTGCTGGAAGGTTTTGAGCTGTTTCGAGACTGGCTGGTGGTTGAAGAAAGAGAGCGCGGCTTGACCAGCTTACGCCAGATTCACTGGCATACGCAGGAAGAAAAAACGATCGCCTTTAATGATGCAAGCTATGTGACATGGCTGTCGTACAATCCTACGCCAGACACGGCATTGATGCGGTATGGCTATTCATCAATGACCACTCCAAGCACGCAGTATGAATTGAATCTGGATACGGGCGAACAACGGTTACTTAAACAAGCTGAAGTGAAAGACTTCTCTTCGGACAATTACCAGAGCGAACGCGTGTGGATCACGGTTCGAGATGGCGTCGAGGTTCCCGTTTCTCTTGTTTACCATCGCGATCATTTCAGCCCCGGTAAGAACCCGATACTGGTCTACGGCTACGGCGCTTATAGCCATAGTCTGGATCCTGATTTCAGCGTGAGTCGCTTGAGCCTGCTGGACAGGGGGTTTGTCTTCGCCTTAACGCACATTCGTGGCGGTGGTGAACTGGGGCAACAGTGGTATGACGATGGTCGGTTGCTCAATAAAATGCATTCCTTCACGGATTTCATCGATGTGTCGCAGGCATTGATAGAAAAAGGTTATGGCGACAGGAAGAACATGTTCGCAATGGGAGGCAGTGCCGGTGGATTATTGATGGGCGCGGTGGTGAATATGGCGCCTGAACTGTTTAAAGGTGTTGTCGCTCAGGTTCCATTCGTTGATGTGCTGACGACGATGCTGGATGAGTCTATCCCATTGACGACCGGCGAGTATGACGAGTGGGGCGATCCGAATGAGCAAATCTACTATGACTATATCAAACAATACAGCCCCTATGACGGTGTTATCGCACAGCATTACCCACATTTGCTGGTGAATACTGGACTGCACGATTCTCAGGTGCAGTATTGGGAACCTGCGAAGTGGGTGGCGAAATTGCGGGAAGTCAAAACGGACGATCGTCTGGTGCTGCTGTACACCGACATGGACGCCGGACACGGCGGAAAATCTGGTCGTTTCAAACGCTATGATGATATTGCGTTGGAATATGCTTTTCTGCTGATGGTGCTTGAGATGCCTGAGGGCGATCGCGGATAAGGGATAAAACATAGCTATGAGGGTAAACCCATTTTCGGGTTTACCCGATTGGCTCGGCGCATTACTTCGGTTATCAAAACTGAGGTTATCAATACCTAGGTAATATCAGCCTGCGTTTTCTTCGCTCTTTTGTCAGCCCGCTTTTCGGCGGCCGTTTTCAGCGGTTTTTTCTTGCTGTTCTTTTTGCTATCCAGTCCTTTACTCATCTCTTGCCTCGCTTAGATAAAAGGTTAGGTTGCTACTCCATTAACCTCCTGTGCGGGCTGAGATGCAAGTAGAAAATTGTTTTTGCTGTGTAAGAATGTAAACCGTGGAAAGGGATGGTTTCCACGGTACAGACGGCATAGACAGGAACGGGGAGGTAAGGCTATTTAGCCTTGGGTTCGTAGGGTAAACGCGAGAACTGAAGTGAGCGCTGGCGATAAAACATTACGCGTTCACGAAAATAGTTACGCAGGTGCTCGGGCTGTTCCCTCTCAACGGCCTCTGGAATGACCGGCATATTGTAACGCTCTTTGAAGGCAACGCCTGATGCCGCCAAATCCACGTTAACTTTATCCATCTCTTCTTTGGACAATTCTGCCAGATTATATCCCATACCATTTTCTCCTGCCGATTGATCACAGACTCATGTGCGCCACGGTAAAGTAGCGACAGAAAAATGGCAAGTGTTCACCTTGTTATGTGGATGTTTATTATTCTCATTACGAAATGGGAATCATTTTTAATACAGGGTTTTCATAAGTGATATAAAGCGTGGTTGTTATTTTTGATAATAAAAACGATTCGCAATAATATATTAACCTTCAGACTTAATGATAATAAATATCAATAACTTAATTTGCAATTCATTGTTTTTATTATTTATTTTATTTATCTGATTGCAATGTTAATAAAGTGTTTTTTATTTTATTTTTTCAGGCATAATGCCCTGAATAATTTCACCTGCCGGGAAAATAGGGAGTTAATATGTTAAAAAAAGAAATGATTCAGAAGCTGAATGAGCAACTTAATCTGGAGTTTTATTCCGCAAATTTGTATCTGCAGATGAGCGCATGGTGCGGTGACAAAGGTTTTGAAGGTGCATCCAGTTTCCTGAAAACGCATTCTCAGGAAGAAATGCAACATATGCAGCGCCTGTTTGACTATCTGGACGACACGGGAAGCCTGCCTATATTAGGCGCGATTGCCGCACCACCCATTGATTTCGATTCACTGGCTGATGTCTTCAAGCTGACCTATGAACACGAACAGTTGATTACAGCAAAAATTAATGAGCTGGCGCATGCGGCGATGGCGTTGCAGGATTACTCTACATTTAACTTCTTGCAATGGTACGTTGCTGAACAGCATGAAGAAGAGAAACTGTTCCGTTCCATTTTGGACAAACTGGCGTTGGTCAAAGCCAGCGAAGGCGGCCTGTTCTTCATCGATCAGGACCTGAAAAAAATGTCTGCGGCTGCGCCCTCTGCCTAACGACAAGCGACGCTTCTGTCGGCCAATAATGATTTGAATGATGCGGGATACCGTTCCTCTTTATCCCGCGATTTTCCCCTCCTGAACGGCCTTCCTGCCGGTATCTTGCTGTCAGTGTTATTCCTGATGTCACGCTCGACTTCATCTTCCTCTATCGCTATGATCGCCTCAGTAGTGATATACAACATTCTGTTTTATAAGGTTTGACGCTGTCTTTCTCTGATTTGGATAAGGCTGCAAAACTCACACACATCATTGTCTGAATACGCCATGTCGGGAATACCATGATGAAGAAATTTTTGCTATCTATCGTGCTTACCTCACTTTCTGTGAATGCTTTTGCTGCCGCCAAACTGGCAAATATCAGCCGGTTGGAATACGGCGATCGTTGGGCTTTCACGCGTGAAGAAGTTCAACTGATCTGCCGCCCTGGTAATGCGCTGTACGCTTTACATACGGGGACGCTGATGCAATATCCGCTAAACGATGTTGCCATTGCGCAAATGAAGTCTGGACAGGTGAGTGCACAGCCGATAGACGCTATCTGGCTGGACGATCCGAAACATCCTGGCAAGAAGAAAAGTCTTCAGCCATTTATCGAGCGTGCAGAGCAACTGTGCCAATCAGATGCGAAACCATGAAGTCATTGATTTACCTATTAATGTTAATTATTTACTTCTTAATAGTTAAAGCAAAGTGTGAAATCTGTTCCATTTGTGATAATTGCGAGTAGGTTGAGGCTGGAAAACGTGGAGGAGTTGACTAAACTTAAATCTACAAGGCTAGTACAGCTTGTATAAATGCCAACTTTTAGCGCACGGCTCTCCCAAGAGCCATTTCCCTAGACTGAATACAGGAATCGTATTCAGTCTTTTTTTATCTTGTTGATTTATAATCATTTATTTTTAGATACACGAAAATACACGAAAATACACGAAAATACACGAAAAATCCACGAAATTCGATATACGGTCTTTTATAAATAGACGTAATCTTTCCCTCGCGTATCCAGGTATTTCTCCGTCATTTTTGCTGATTTGTGACCCAGTAACTTTTGAGCAAATTCCTTTCCGCGCTCTTTTTCATACAGCCTGCCTGCCAAACTTCTTATCTCATGGAACGTTGGCGGCCTCTCATCTAATTCAATCCCCGATGCCTTTCTTGCTTTAACAAATCCCTTTGTTAGCCCATTGAGCTCTACAGCCCCATGAGGGCTATTTTTTCTAATACCGACACTAATCATGTAATCCGTATTGCGGCATTGCTCAATGACATCACCCAGACGCAACCCTATGGTATCGATTGTTAGATTGAACGGGATCGCGATTTTATTTCCTGTTTTACCCTGTTCGGCGAATAGCCGATCACCAACAATATCGCTGAATTTAATCGCGGCAATATCCTCTCTACGCTGTCCGGTAACAAGTGCCAAAAGCAAACGCTGGAGCGTCTGATAGAGTGGCGTGGTAAAGTGGTTTCGATATGCTGTGACAACGGTCCGGAATATACCAGTGGTGAGTTATTTAAATGGGTGGAAAAAATAAGATTGCTCTCAATTTTATTCAACTAGGAAAAACGCAACAGAATGGCAGTGATTTTATAATCAAGAAAGGTCGAATATGGCATTGGGTGGATACACTCCAAAATAGCGTGTGTTGCGTGCTGCGTAATTCTGCTTATGGCCTCCGTCAAGAATGGGGGTATTACTACAGGATGTGGCTCAGTTCTCTCGGGAGTCTTGTAGATCGTGGTTAGGTTCACGTTATCAGAGATCAATCGCGAGTATTCTATGTTCCTTAACGTAAGGAAAAGGAGAGTGATAATGATAGAATGGGAAAACCAAATCAGTGACCTGCAATCGATGTTTATTGCAACATCGCATAATTCACTTAATGATAATGAAATGCGTGTTTATGAGTATATTATTAGGAATTATGATAAGGTTATTTATATGAGCGTCAGGGATTTATCAAGAGAGTGTAATATATCTTCCACAGTGGTTCTTAATTTTTGCTATAAAATGAATTTTCAGGGTTATAATGAGTTTAAATTAAGTCTTGCGAATCATTTGAAAAAAGTAAAAGAAATGTCTGAAAATGATGATATGAAAGAAATAATTTATTTTTTCAGAATGATTCAGTATCGACTTTTCGATCTTACGTTTAAAAATATGGCGAATTTTTTGCGCGAAGCAAATCATGTCATATTTGTTGGTGTGGGTTCGTCAGGGGGGATAGCGAGATATGGTGCTAGAATGTTTTCTAATTTAGGAAAATCAAGTCACTTTATTGATGATCCATGGTATCCGGTTGCAGATAAAAACTATGTTAATGAGGTAGCCATTTTCTTGTCAGTTTCAGGAGAGACACCTGATGTACTTAAACTTGCTACTAGATATAAAGAGAATGGTTGTAAACTGTTATCAGTTAGCAGTAGTCAGAATTCATCGCTATCTAAAATAACGGATCTTAATATTTCATACCACCTTCCTTTGAAGCTAATAAATAATGATTTCAATGTAACCAGTCAGGTTCCTGCCGTGTATATTCTTGAGCTGTTGGGAAAAAGTTTGTCTGATAACATGCCATGATTCACTTTGAAGAATCATGGCATGGTGGCAATATTACGTTATCTACTTGAATCAATAATGAAAGAGAGGAGGGATTATCCACCTTTGTCATAATTAGTTTTTGGTGGAGATGAAAGTTCACCTCCTCCTGATCTTACCCAGCAATAGTGGACATGTGATTAAGTGAGTAAACTCTTAACCAGAGGTGACGCATGACAAAACCAGTATCAACCAGCAAGAAGCCCCGTAAACAGTACACGCCTGAATGCCGTCAGGAAGCCCTGAAGTGGTGCGGCTGCCGCTGCCCGCGAGTTCAGCCTGTATGAATCACCGCTTTACGCTTGGTGCAGTAAACTGAAAAATGCACATTTCTCTTCCGAGCGTGAGCAAGAAATGTCCCTTGAAATAGCCCGTCTGAAACGATAACTGGCTGAGCGGGATGAGGAACTGGCTATTCCCCAAAAGGCCGCGACATACTTCGCGAAGCGCCTGAAATGAGCTATGTCTTCATCGAAAAACATCGGGTAGCGTTCAGTATCAAAGCCATGTGTCGGGTGTTTCAGGTTGCACGCAGCGGTTGGTATGTTTGGCGTTGTCGTGTCAGCAAGGCATTCAATAACGCCACACAGCGGCTGCCTGTGTCTGAAAATCTGCTGAAGCAGGATTTTATCGTCAGCGGCCCGAATCGAAAATGGGTAGGATATATCACTGACTTATGTACAGATGAAGGCTGGCTGTTATCTTGCAGTGGTCATTGACCTGTGGTCGCGTGCTGTTATCGTCTGGTCGATGTCATCAAGAATGACGGCGGCACTGTGCATGCGGTGGGCTCAGCCCTGAACAGTTTGAAAAACAGAGCCTCGCTTAGTGCTGTACCCACATTACGTGGATAGGATCAAATTCCAATAATTTGTTCCATGGGACACCTCTTCATTTTTGCTATTGGTTTGCACTTACAGCATGTTTTGCTGAAGCTGGTTTGGGGAAAGCTCATTTCATTATTGCACATTGATGCTTTACTTCTCATCGTACGAGACCAGTGCTGGCAGGGTTCAGCCTTCAGCAAGTGTAGCGCTATTATAAAGCTATTTAACGTGTTAGATATTTATTGTCGAAGCCATGCTCATAATAATCTTTTGTGATAGACGCCTCATTTATGCCATTTTCTTCTGCTGTTAATTCGGTATTAACGATTGCCGCTCTGGCAATACGGGCATCGGAACATTTTTTGATAACGGAGTTTGGCATTACTGCTTCTTAAACGCAGAGTATTTTGGTACCAGTTTACGTATAAACACACGTATATCCCCATGTAGCAAGGTTTTTAATCAGAGATTCGTTTTTCTATAAGATTATCGAAACTCTCTTTCTTCTGTGGTATTTACACATGAAAAGGTAAGTAAAAATCATCAATGACATGTATAAATAACGTGATCTAAGGCACAGAATAACAGAGTGTTTTTTTTCTTTGTCATTTCTGTAATTTTTAATGACAATTCGTTTTTGATTCAAGTCAGCGCTTGTAGTAATACTATTCAGGTACCAATGTTGCTTATAATTTTCTCTGAAATATCCACATTCTTATAATATAATGAGGAACACCATGTATAGAATACTTCTATGTTGTAATGCTGGTATGTCAACCAGTATGGTTGTAAAAAAAATGCAGCAGGCAGCAAAAGATAGCGGTATTGATGTGGAAATTAAAGCAGTTGGCTTAGAAGGGTTTTCTGACGAAATTTTTAATTATGACTGTTGTCTCATAGGACCCCAGATTAAATTCAGGTTAGATGAGTTGAAGAAAGTTGCTGAGCCGATGAACAAACCTGTTGTTGTCATTAATTCAATGGATTACGGTCTAATGAATGGTGAGAAAATACTAAGAGATGCTCTTAAACTCATCTAATATCAAGGTAATGCATCATGGCAAAAATTTCTGAAATTCTGTTCTCAATAATTGAGAATAAGCTAACACCAATTGCTGCAAAAATATCTAACCAAAGACACATTATCGCTCTTCGGGATGGTTTTATCGCGGCCATGCCTTTTCTGATTGTCGGCTCATTTATGCTAATATTCGCCCATCCACCCTTTGATGAGAATACATCATCAACGTTTGGCAGGATGTGGCTTGGTTTTGCCAAACGCTACTCTGAAGAATTACTGATGCCCTTCAATATGACGATGGGTTTAATGTCAATATTTATCACCGGTGCAATAGCTTATAACTTAGCTCAAATGTATAAATTGAGCGCTTATATGGCTTCTTGTCTGGCAGTGATGTCTTTTCTATTGGTCTCTGCACCAGTTAGTAACAGTACGCTTTCTGTTACATATTTAAGCGGCGAGGGGATATTTACAGGGATTTTGGTTGCAATTTATTGCACTGAGTTAATGTATTTCCTTAAGAGAAAAGATTTAGGTTTTAAATTACCAGAACAGGTTCCTTCGAAAATAAGAGAGTCATTTGACTTACTTATCCCTGTATTGGTTATCTTTTTAACACTGTATCCAATAAGTATATTTTTTCAGCATTATTTAAATATGTTGATCCCCCAGGCTATTATGTCAGTATTCGCGCCACTGATATCGGCTTCAGATTCATTGCCTGCGATATTAATTGCAGTGCTGTTGGTGCATTTGCTTTGGTTTGCAGGAATTCATGGTGCGGCGGTTGTGGGGGGTATCCTGCAAGTGTTTTATATTACTAATCTGAGTAGCAATCAGTCTGCACTGAATGCAGGTCTTCCGATTGAGCATATCTTTGTTGAGTCGTTCTGGTCATTCTTTATTGTGCTTGGTGGCTCAGGGGCAACACTTGGATTGGCATTACTTTATTGGCGAAGTCGTTCTGTACATCTTAAAACGGTTGGACGATTAGGACTTGTACCTGGATTTTTCAATATCAACGAGCCGCTGATTTTCGGTTCACCAATCATCATGAACCCTATCATGTTTATTCCGTTCATCGGTGCGCCGTTAATTAATGCCACGATAGCCTGGTCTGCAACGAAGTTGGGATGGGTTAATCATGTTGTTTCGTTGGCACCGTGGACGACGCCAGCGCCTGTGGGTGCGGCTTGGGCCACAGGGTGGGACTATAGGGCAGTTATTCTTGTTGTCGCACTCACGGTCATTTCAATGGTTGTCTACTATCCATTCTTCAAATTGTATGAAAAACAACTTTTAGCGCAAGAAAAACAAGCTGTGGAAGAGGAGAGCAGGAATAATGGATAACGAAAATATTATCATGGAACTGATTATTCATGCAGGGCAGTCTCGTTCCTGTTCAATGGAAGCATTACGTGCTGCGAGAGAGCGGCAGTGGGAGAAAGCGGAAAATTTACTTGTAGAAGCAAAAGAATCCGCGCGCCAGGCACATCTCATCCAAACACAATTAATTGGTGAGGACGAGGGTGAAGGGCGTATCAAAGTCAATCTGATAATCGTCCATGCTCAGGATCACTTAATGAATGCCATTCTTTGCAGGGATCTCGTTGAAGAACTTATTGCGTTATACCGTGAAGTAGCCAGCCTTAGTGATAAATGTAATTAAACGGGAGTTTATATGCAGCATAACGTGTTAAAACCGTTTCCAGACGATTTTCTATGGGGGGCTTCGACCTCAGCTTATCAGGTCGAAGGGGCGTCGAGCGAGGATGGTAAAGGGCCTTCTGTTATTGATAAAGCGAAATTTCCTGAAGGTATCACTAATTTTGAAGTTTGTAGTGATCATTACCATCATTTTAAAGAAGACGTTTCTCTTTTTTCTGAATTAGGTCTGAAAACTTATCGTTTCTCTATTTCATGGAGTCGTTTATATCCTAATGGGGATGGTGAATTAAACGAAAAAGGTGCTGAATTTTATAATAGCTTAATCGATGCCTTGTGTGAGCGTGGAATAGAGCCCCTTGTAACGTTGTATCATTTTGATTTGCCCTGGGCATTGCAGGAAAAGGGCGGTTGGTCTAATAAAGCGACGATTGATGCTTTCGAACGTTTTTCTATTACCGCGTTTGAGTTGTATGGAGACAGAGTTAAATATTGGCTCACCATCAATGAGCAAAACATGATGATTCTGCATGGTAATGTGTTAGGAACATTATCTCCAGGAGATCAGAATCCGTTTAAATCGCTGTATCAGCAGAATCATCATATGATGTTGGCACAGGCCAAAGCGATGATTGCCTGTCATAAGATGTTACCGAACGCGAAAATTGGCCCGGCACCTAATATTTCCTGTATTTATCCAGCAAGCTCTAAACCTGAAGATGTAATTGCGGCGAATAATTATTCTTCAATCCGAAACTGGCTGTATCTTGATTTGGCATGTCGGGGAAGTTACAACTCAGTGGCATGGGCTTTCCTGGAGGGAAAAGGATATGCGCCGAAAATTAATGAAGGTGAAATGGCATTACTGAAAAATGCTAAACCTGATTTTGTAGCATTTAATTATTATGCATCTACGACTGTCAGTGCGAAAAGAGCGGAAGGTGATGATAATGAGCGTTCCGTTCAGGATCAGCAAGTTCCAGGTATCGATGAAACCGTATATGTAGGGCAGGACAATCCACACTTAGAACACAATGAGTTTGGTTGGTATATCGATCCCGATGGTTTCAGAATTACATGCCGGGAAATCTATGAACGTTATGCATTACCTATGATTGTTACTGAAAATGGGCTCGGTGCTTTCGATACGCTGGAT
This sequence comes from Pectobacterium sp. A5351, assembly GCF_028335745.1. NCBI lineage: Bacteria > Pseudomonadati > Pseudomonadota > Gammaproteobacteria > Enterobacterales > Pectobacteriaceae > Pectobacterium > Pectobacterium sp. A5351. The sequence continues at coordinate 2,351,894 of NZ_CP116477.1, read as the reverse complement.
GCCGATAACAAGATCCACGATCAGTACCGAATTGATTATCTTGCCAAACACATTAGGCAGTTACAATTAGCAATTAGCGATGGTGTAGAATTATTCGGTTATTGTCCATGGTCGGCAATTGATTTGGTTAGCACGCACCAGGGAATTAGTAAGCGATATGGTTTTATTTATGTCAATCGTACTGAGTTTGATTTAAAAGATTTAGCCAGGTTTAAAAAGAAAAGCTTCGTTTGGTACCAAAGAGTTATTTCTTCAAATGGAAGCAACCTGAACGTTGATGTAAGTTACTAAAATTTGCCCTATGTATTTCTGGAATGATGTTCATTCTATACTCTAAATAATTCGAGTTTCAGGCAGGCGGCAAGAGAAGGCGTCCCGATGAGCTTACTCAAGTAAGTGATTCGGGTGACAAATCTGCTGGGAGCAGATTTGAAGGCTGCTTGCAGCGGCCCTTCAGGGCGAGTCTCACGATGGGCCGAGTATTTGAACGCAGCCAACGCACATGCAGCTTGAAGTATGACGAGTATATGTGGCTAGAGACTGGCTATCAGGAAGTGGATTATGAATATGGGGCATCTAATTCAGGCTGGAAAGTCACTCTATCGCAGAATATTTCATTTGCGATGCGTCCGAATTTTAGATCGATGCTGCGCTTCTATGTTACGGACGGTGGTGTGAATAGCCGTCATACCAAACAGATTAATCCCGCTTATGACGACCGACGTGATTCACTCAATGTCGGCGCAATGTGGGAAGCGTGATGGTAATAATCAGTGGAAATGCCAGTTTCTTTGGCATTTCCACCGTTCATTATTATGGTGTCTCATCCCATCGTTCAGTATAGGCACCTTAAGAGAGTGTAAATAACCGGAGTTGTGCATATGGAACATACGTTCAGGAAGGCATTTCCTCAGGACTTTTTATGGGGAGCGTCATCGGCGGCCTATCAGGTTGAAGGGGCTTGGGACAGTGATAATAAAGGGCGTTCAGTATGGGATAATTTTGTGCGTATCCCGGGAAAAACATTTAAAGGCACGCACGGTGATGTGGCTGTCGATCACTACCACCGTTATCAAGAGGATATTGCGTTAATGGCGGAACAGGGGTTAAAAACCTACCGCTTTTCGATATCCTGGGCCAGGATTTTACCTAACGGGCACGGAGAGGTGAATGAACTGGGGTTAACGTTTTATGATGATCTGATTAACTGCTTATTAGCACATCATATCGAACCGATGGTGACACTTTATCATTGGGATATACCACAAGCGCTTCAGGATGAATATTTAGGTTGGGAATCCAGAAAAGTTATCGATGATTTTGCGGCTTATGCAGGAATACTATTCCAGCGTTTCGGTGATCGAGTGAAATACTGGGTCACGATGAATGAGCAGAATATTTTTATTTCATTAGGCTACAAAAAAGCGCTGCACCCGCCTGGAATCAACGATATGAAGAGAATGTATCAGGCGAACCACCATGCGAACTTGGCTAATGCAAAAGCAATTATTCTCTATAAAGAAATGGGTTTGAAAGGTCTTATTGGGCCAAGTTTTGCTTACGGCCCTAATTATGCAGTTGACTGCAATCCGTTAAACGTTGTGGCGGCTGAAAATGCGGAAGAGTTCGATGCTTGGTTTTGGATGGATGTCTATGTTAATGGAGAATATCCCATTATGGTATGGCGATGGTTGGAAGAAAATAATATCGCTCCGCATTGTGAGCCTGGTGATAATGTCATTCTTAAAGCTGCAAAACCAGATTTCATGGGTGTGAATTATTACCAGACAATGACGAATGCCTATAATCCATTGGAAGGAGGGGTGGGACAGAGTGATATGAATACGTCGGGTAAGAAAGGTACTACTCAACATTCTGGCCTGCCTGGTGTATATCGTCACGTCGATAATGAACATTTGGAAAAAACCAATTGGGATTGGAATATTGATCCAGTGGGATTACGCATTGGATTACGGCGTATCGCCAGTCGCTATCGTCTGCCTGTTTTGATTACTGAAAATGGTCTTGGGGAATATGACAAACAGACAGAAAATGGAGAGATAAATGATGACTACCGCATCAATTATCTGCGTAGTCATATTCTTGCTATTCAGGATGCGATTAACGATGGTGTAAATGTCTTGGGTTACTGTGTTTGGAGTTTTACCGATTTACTAAGCTGGCTAAATGGATACCAGAAACGCTATGGATTTGTTTATGTTGACCGGGATGAAGAGAATGAGCGGACGCTAAGAAGATTTAAGAAGAAAAGTTTCTATTGGTATCAAAACGTCATTCGTCATAATGGCCTTGATATCTAATACGGACTCTGTAAATAATTCTGTGTAATTGTCATCCTATTAAGGTGACCACTCAGGTGGCCACCGAGCTCTATAATAAATGAGGTTGTAATTTAAATTACAGCCTCATTCAGTTCATGGTTATGTTTTTATTTTAGATTCACTTGATGTTGAATTACCTTATTCATGCCGCGCTGGAGCATGTTCTTCATGTGCTGCGCTACTGATTAGCGGTCTCGTTGTCCAATCGGATGGTGCGTTTCTAAGCGATGAACAGAAAGTTAGATTGATATTAACACGTTCAGCATATCCCCAAAGTGATTGTGTTATTCGAACAAGGGGAGAGGCACTTCTGGAAGATGAAGGAAAAGCGCAAAAAGTCTTCTTTGAAGACTGGCAGAGATAGAACTGATTCCGACTTTTTAAGCTTGGATTTTTTAAAATGAAAAGATATGTTCCTTACTTTATGAAAGGCACATTATCAAATTTGATCTTTTCCCCGTTTACCTGCATTGCCCCCTGTGTTATCGGCGCGAGGTATGATAGATATAGTCCTTGTCTGAAAAATCTATTCGATAGGTGTTGATGCCACATGTGGCGTCAGAACTGACTCTCCACCCGACCCGAGGCCAAAACATGAAATTATTGCCATGGCTGTGTACTGCCGCTGTGTTGTTGCTGGCGGGATGCAGCAATAATAGTGAGAACGCCGCAGCTACTCAGCAAGACGCCACGCAAAATGATGATAAGAACGCTGTCGTGTTGCTGAAAAGCAGTTCTCCTGTTGACGTCAACTGTACGCTGATTGGCGGGACGATGGCGATATCCCGACAGCTTGACGGTGCGAGCGTGGGGGCCTGCCAGTTAGCCAATGGTAAGCGCTGTAGCGAACAATCGCTGATGAATGGAAGCTGTCCGGCGGGGTAAGTGTGCGGCAGTCAGCACTGCCGCAATATACCCGTCATACTTCAAGTTGCATGTGCGTTGGCTGCGTTCACTCACCCGAATCACTTACCTGAGTAAGCTCATCGGGATTCCTTCTCTTGCCGCCTTCCTGAAACTCGAATTATTTAGGGTATACAAGGTAAAGATGTAACCAGATTTGCACAAGGCATGTTCTGGCTGATGTCTTTCAGGTTCTGTAGCGTGGTTTGAGAAATGCTGATCAGCGCTTCTTCCGTCAGGAATGCCTGATGTCCGGTAAATAGCACGTTGTGGCACGCGGATAAGCGGCGGAAAATGTCGTCCTGAATCACATCGTTGGACTTATCGGCAAAGAAGAGGTCGCGTTCATTTTCATAAACATCCATCCCCAGCGCGCCAATTTTCTGTTGTTTCAGTGCGTCGATAGCCGCCTGTGAGTCAATCAGCCCACCACGGCTGGTATTAACGATCATGACGCCGTTTTTCATTTGCGCAAAGGCTGCCTGATTCAGCAGGTGATGATTCTCCGGCGTCAGCGGGCAGTGCAGGGAAATGACGTCTGCACTGGCATACAGCGTTTTCAAATCGACGTACTCCGCCCCTAATTCCAATGCCTGCGGGTTCGGATAGGGATCGAAGGCCAGCAGGCGCATGCCAAAACCTTTCAGGATGCGCATGGTGGCGATACCGATTTTTCCGGTGCCGATAATGCCCGCCGTCCGGTTATGCATATTGAACCCAATCAGTCCTTCCAAAGAGAAGTTTGCGTCGCGAGTGCGCTGATAGGCGCGGTGAATGCGGCGGTTAAGTGTCAGCATCAGGCCGACGGCATGCTCGGCGACGGCCTCAGGGGAATACGCGGGAACGCGCACTACACTGATCCCCAGTTCCTTGGCGGCTTCCAAATCCACATTGTTAAAGCCTGCGCAACGTAACGCCAGCGTTTTGATGCCCATTTCTGCCAGTTCGGTCAACACCTCGCGACCACCGTCATCGTTCACAAAGATGCAGACGGCTTGACAGCCCGCTGCTGTTTTGGCCGTGCGCGATGTCAGCATGAAATCAAAAAACTCCAGCTCATAGCCAAACTGCTGATTGACCTGTTCCAGATATTTACGGTCATATTGCTTAGTGCTGTAAATTGCCAGTTTCATTGATAGTTTCTCCGAAAAATCCTGAGATTAAGCTATCAGAAAATAGGGCGGTGACAAACCGTTACCTGACTGACAATAACGGTTTGAAATTGAGGGGCGATAATAACGTCAGGACGGGTTTAGCGAGGTGTACTGAAAACCGACACGGCTTCGGACATGGTGGAGATCTGCTGTTCCAGGCTGTTAATGGCAGAACTGGAATGCGTTGCCAAAATTGTGTTCTGGCGCGTCAATTCATCAATGTTGTTTACCGCTGAGTTAATCTGTCCCAGACCTTGTGATTGTTCTTGTGTCGCCAGGCTGATTTGATTCACAAGCTGCGTAACCTGTTGTACCTGAGTCAATATATTGTTCATGGACTGGCTGGTGTGGCTGACCAATTTATCGCTGGTATGAATGTTTGCGATCGTAGTATCGATAATCTCTGCGATGTCTTTGGCGGCGGCAGCGCTACGTTGCGCCAGAATGCGAACTTCCCCCGCGACGACGGCGAAGCTTTTACCCTGTTCTCCCGCGTGAGCGGCTTCGACTGCTGCATTGAGTGCCAGAATGTTGGTCTGGAACGCCAGATTATCCAGTACGCTGATGATGTCGGTGATCTCTTTGCTGGAACGGGTCATGACCGCCATCGTGTCCGTAACCTGACTCACCGCTTTCTCCCCGGCATCTACGGCCTGATTGGCATCGTTCGCACAGCGCGTCGCGAGCTGTGAAGCAGACGCGTTGCTTTGAATCGTCGCTGTCAGTTCTTCCATTGACGATGCGGTGGATTGCAAACTTTGTGCGGTATCTTCACAGCGTTGGCTCAGCGTGTAATTTCCAGAGGCGATCTCGCCGCAAGCGTGGCGCAGTTCGGCTAGCTTGCCGTTAACATCATCGACAAATGTGCGGAAATTCATGCCGGATTGATTGACGGCGCGTAATAGCATACCGACTTCATCCACGCGATTAAGTTGGAAGGAGTTATCTGCCTGTCCGGATGCGGAATTAATGGCCTGGCGCAGAATTTTTTCCAGTGGTTTTGCTACATGCTGAACTAATAATTCGCTGGTAATGGCTGCGCCAGCGAGTAGCACCAAAACAAAAGTTAATAGTGGCGTAGTGAGTGGAAGGGTAGCAAGTAAGAAAAGTAACGCGAATAGCATGAAAAGGAATACATAGCTTCTTATCCGCCAACGTACGGGAATAACGTTAAATAAGCTAAGAAACTTTAGCGGGCCTTTATAAATCAGCAGCCCCTGAAAGAGTCGACGGTTTTTTAATTTATTCTCACTCATTTGATGGTAAAGCGCTTCAGCTTGCCGAATCTCTTCTTGTGAGACTCGGGTTCGCACCGACATATATCCTGTTATTTTTCCGTCCTTCATCAACGGCGTCGTACTGGCTTTGACCCAATAGTAATCGCCATTCTTGCGGCGGTTCTTGACGACGGCAGTCCAGATTTTACCTGCCTTGAGCGTCGCCCACATGTCGGCAAACGCCTGCGGGGGCATGTCCGGGTGGCGTACGATATTGTGAGGTTGGTGAAGGATTTCCTCAAAGTCGTAACCACTGGCATCAATAAAATCGTCATTTGCATAAGTGATATGACTGTCGGTGGTGGTCACCGACATTAGCTTGGTCTTTTCATCTAATAAATACTGAATATCACTGACCGGAAAATTCTTACGCATTTATTGATCCTTTTAGTATAAGCAAGCATATCCCCATCATACTTCAGGCTGCTTGTGCGTTGGCGACACTCGGCCCATTCTGCGCCTCGCCCTGAAGGGCCGCTGCAAGCGTCGTTCAAATCGGCTAAGCCAATTTGTCCTTATCACCCCAGCCACTTATCTGTGTAAGCTCCTGGGGATTAATGAGCCTCATAAATGAAGCTCATCCTTCGGGCCAGCGCTAGCGCTGTTTAAATCGGTCTTAACCGATTTGTCGCTCAGTTGCCGCCTTCACGCAACTTGAATTATTCAGGGGTATAGATGTGATGTTTTTAGATCTATTAGCGAACGGAAAGACGATGGATGCTAGTTAGTTAACGGCAATATTTGCGAAATAATTAGCGAGTAAACTTATATATTGTCACTCATTTCGCCTGTTATTTTTTCTTCAGGAAAGTAGTTATCTAGCCTGACTCGTAATAAACGCACGTACCGATGACCAAAAGCATTCACTTGCTAAGTATATTATGAGTCTGTGAATTTGCACGGTGCTAATGTATGTTGAATATCAAGGAAAATGACGAAAAGAGAAAGCGGCGGGCACTCTAATGTGAGCGCCCGTGAGGACGATATTAGCGGGAAAGACTGAAGACGGAGGCCGCCTGCACCATGCTCGATATCTGCTGTTGCAGATGATCGGTGGCCGAATGTGACTGGCTGGCCAGCGCGGTGTTCTGGTGCGTGAGCTCATCAATGCGGTTTACCGCTTCATTGATTTGTTCCAACCCCAGAGATTGCTCCTGCGTGGCGAGGCTGATCTCATTCATTAAGTTGGTGACGTGCTGAACCTGAAGCAGAATATTGCTCATGGATTTATGTGTATGCGAAACCTGTTGTTCACCGGTACGGATACTATTCAGCGTTTCGTCAATGATGGTTGAAATATCGCTGGAAGAGGAAGCACTACGCTGTGCCAATGAACGAACCTCACTGGCGACGACCGCGAAGCTCTTACCCTGTTCCCCGGCATGTGCGGCTTCGACGGCGGCGTTCACGGCCAGAATATTGGTCTGGAACGCGAGATTATCCATTACGCTGACGATATCGGTAATGCGTTCGCTGGAACGTGTGATCGTCTCCATGGTATTCGAGACCTGGCTGACGGCCTGCTCGCCAGAGTTCACCGCCTGATTCACATCCTGTGTATATATCGAAGCCTGAAGTGAAGCTTCCGCATTGCTTTTTATCGTTGCGGTAAGCTGTTCTACGGAAGCGGCGGTTTGTTGCAGGCTTTCTTCCGTTTCCTCGCAGCACTGCGTCAGCGTATGGTTACCCTGTGCGATTTCATTACAGGCGTTTTTCAGCTCGCTCAGATTGGTATTCACATCGTCCACGAAAGTGCGGAAATTCATACCGGACTGGTTGACTGCCCGCATCAGCATGCCAATTTCATCCACGCGATTAAGCTGTGTCAGGTTGTCAGCCTGCCCGGCTGCGGAACGCATGGCCTGAGACAGAATTTGCTCGATGGGACGGGCAACATGGTGCACCAGAAGCTCGCCACTGACAAAACAGCAGGTGATGAGCAGTGGAAAGAGTACGGAAGCCAATGCGGTTCCCGCCAGCAGGGAATAGGCGGCGATCAGTGGGATCAGGCTAAAGAGCAGAAAATAGCTGCGGATGCGCCAGCGTAGCGGCATGGTTTTAAACAGACTCAGAATGCGCAATGGCCCGGTATAAATGAGCAGACCGTGATGGAAGGTGCGGTGTTTCAGTTTACCGTCATTTGCGCTGGCATAGAGCGCTTCGGCCTGACGAATTTCTTCGGGTGATGCCGCCGTGCGCACGGACATATATCCGCTAATCTCACCGCCTTTTCTCAACGGTGTGGTGCTGGATTTTACCCAGTAATGGTCGCCATTTTTACACCGGTTTTTCACAATCCCCGTCCAGATATTGCCCGCACGCAGCGTTTTCCACATATCCGCGAAGGCGGCTGGTGGCATATCTGGGTGTCGGATAAGATTATGGGGCTGCCCCATTAACTCATCGGTGCTGTAGCCGCTGACGTCAATGAAATCTTTGTTTGCGTAGGTAATATGGCTTTCTGGCGTCGTGACCGACATCAGTCTGGTTTTTTCAGAAAGAGGGAGTTGGCGGTCGGTGACAGGGGTGTTGTTACGCATGAAGCAGTCCTTGATATGCTGTGTCCGAATACTGATTTAACTGAGGCATACCCGCGGAGATGAATCAGCGGATAGCAGTAATGGTTCAGGTTGCTCATTGCTTTTTTTAAGACGGCTCGGGCAGAAGGAGATAATCCTGATATTCACCCGGAAACGCGTTGTTCATGATGAGATAACGTGATTCATTACAAAATATAACCTCAATTAAACATTTTACCACGAAAGGGTAATGAGCATGTACGCACAATGGTGGTAAATGTGAGATAGATAGGATTGCTTGTTAACAAAAAGAGCTATTTGTGAATGAATAATCAACAAAGGCCTACGGGACGACGTTTTACCGCAACTGAACAGGATGCTTAATTCGCGCTAATGATTAAAAAACAGGCACTTCCAGTCGTTTTCCTCATTGCCGCTCTGCTGTTTCTTTCCTGGCGGACACTGCCGCAGTGGCTGCCGCGTATCGCCACAATCTGGCTACCGGCGGAGATATCGCTGTCCGTGAATGGGACGCCTGGCTGGCAGGGCGATGGGCTACATAGCGCAGGGTTCCGTATTATGGTCGGGGAGTGCACGTTAGTTGATGTACGGAATATGACGCTGCGCTGGCATCGCTGGCGCTGGCATGTCGATATTGATGCTGTGACGCTAAACAGTGACTGTCTGCAACATCTGACAGCAGGTAGCGGAACTGAGCCCCCAGCGCGGCTGGCGCAGTGGCAACAGCGATTGTCGGCTGCTGATATTCAGATAAAGACGTTTACGCTACAGCCCTGGCAGGATTATGCCGGGCAGGTGCGGCTCAGTAGTGACGGTAAACGGCGACAAACGCTCGATTATCAGGGCGATCAACTGGTGGTGAGGGCAGAGCTGAATGAGGCACAACTGACCCTGCATGGAGGCATGTTTGCAACGCCAGCGGGATTCGTACGCCTACTGGTCAGTGGTGAGATGGCACTTGCCGATACGCTGGATGCAGCTCCGATACAGGGGCGACTGACCGGAAAACTGGATTCAGGGCAGACGCCGGATCCGCTTTCGCTCCTGCTGGATTGGCATAACCAGCAAGGTGAACTGGTGCTGAATGCGGCGAATGATGAAACGCCGCTGATATTGCTGCCGTGGAAACTGACGGATGAGATGATCCAGGTGACTAACGGCATTTGGCGCTGGCCTTATGCCGCTCAGTCGCTCTCTGGGCAAATCGCCATGACGTTACAGCACTGGCGGCAAGGGCTGGATGCCACCACGATTACTGCGCGTTTGAACATGTTGACGCAAGGGCATAACGGTAAGGCGAACGCCGTGCTGGTGCTGGGACCGGGCAATATTGGTCTGCTCAACAGTGAATTGCGCTTTCAACTTACCGGGCAGGCTAACTTACCGGCACTTTCTCTGACGGCGACACTACCGGGGGTATTGCAGGGCTCGATTCTCAATCCTGAACTCGCTCTTTTACCCGGAGCGCTGCTGCGCGCTTGGGGAACGCCTGCGCCGCAGGTTTATCTGGAAGAGGCGCGCTGGCCGCTGGCGGGCGTTCGGGTCAGTGCGACTGGCGTGAATGGGCGACTACAGGCGATTGTGAAGGCGAGGGAGGAATATTGGGGGCGCGCCAACCTGCACCTTGACGGTCAGGCGCAGGATTTCTGGCCGGATCAAGGGCAGTGGAAATGGCGTTATTGGGGCAATGGCCATCTGCCACCGCTGAAAGGTCAGTGGGATGTCACCGGGCGAGGCCAATGGCAGGATACACTGATTGAAATCAGTCAACTGTCGAGCGGCTTGGATCAGTTGGGCTATGGCATGGTGACAGTACATCAGCCTCGGCTGATGATTACTGAGCCGATCCGTTGGCAGCGTGCCCGTTCAGGCGAATATTTTCAAGGGGCGTTGCAACTGGCCTCAGAGCGGACGCACTTCAGCAACGGCGGCTATCTGCCGCCTTCATTGTTAACGCTGGCAATACAGGGGCGCAGTCCGGATGATTTCCAGCTACAGGGGCAGCTACAGGCTGAGGATATTGGTCCGGTGAGGCTGCGCGGACGCTGGGATGGGGAGCGACTGCGCGGCGGCGCGTGGTGGCCGACGCAGCCGCTTAAGGTGTTTCAACCCCTGCTTTCCCCACGGCTGAAAATGAACATTCGTGCCGGACAGTTTTACGCACAGGCGGCCTTCTCCGCCGCACGGAAACAAGGGTTCAGCGCCGGTGGGCATTGGGTGGTGAAAAATGGCGGACTGTGGTTACAGGATGGTGAAGTCAGCGGCGTAAACTTTGTCCTGCCTTACCGTCTGAAAGATCAGCGCTGGCAACTGGGCGTCAAGCAGCCCGTTACGTTGCGCATTGATGTGCTGGATAACCTGTTTCGGATGAGCCATATCCGCGTCGATCTACAAGGGTTTTATCCGTACAGCGAGCGGCGACCGCTGATTATGTCGCAGGCGGATATGGACGTATTGGATGGGCATATTGGCCTGTCGACGCTGCGCTGGCCGCAGCGGGAACCAGCGGTGTTCACCGTTAAGAGCGTGGAACTCAGCGAGCTGCTGACGGCATTGAAGCAAAAACAGTTCGCCCTGTCTGGGCGCGTGAGCGGGACGCTGCCGTTGAATTTTAATCATCCGACCATGTTGATTGAAGGCGGGCGAATTACCAATGATGGCTTCCTGACGCTGCGGTTGGATAATCAACTGGCCGATGAATTAGCGAGTAAAAACCTGGCGGGTGGTGTGGCGATTGGCTGGCTGCGTTATCTGGAGATCGGACGTTCCTACGCCACGCTTGACCTTAGTAATCAGGGTGAACTGACATTGACCTCGCAGGTGCAGGGGAAAAATCCGCAGCTCAGTGCGAACCGACAGGTTATTCTTAACTATCGTCATCAGGAGAATATCTTCCAGCTATGGCGCAGCTTACGTTTTGGCGATAACTTGCGGGATACGCTGGAACAGCAGGCCAATGAATAAATTCAAGGCAGAACCATGAACAAGAGCGAGATAGGGCTGGCGGCATGTTGCGCTGTCGTTTTTCTGACGGGATGCGTGCCGCGTATCGAAGTGGCTGCGCCCAAAGAGCCCATCACCATCAATATGAACGTGAAGATCGAGCATGAAATTCACATCAAAGCGGATAAGGAAGCGACGCAACTGCTGGAAAAATCGGACAATGCGGCCGGTGATGAGATAAAGAAAAGCGCGCCCATGGGCGCGCAATAATTAAGCCAAGTAAACCAATTTCATGGCAAGGTCGGTAACACCTATTCGTTATGAATAACGATTCTTTATGCAGTGACCAGTTGAGACAGTTGGGTTTTCGCTGCTTCGGTGGCTTTCTGCGCCATATCCGGGCCGTAGCCGTAACCTTCTGCGAATACGAATTCAAGATCGGTCAGGCCGAGGAAGCCCAGGAAGACGCGCAGGTACGGTTCCAGCAGATCGGTTGGTGTACCTTTATGGATGCCGCCACGGCTGGTTAAGACGATCGCGCGTTTACCTTTCACCAGACCTTCCGGGCCTTGCTCGGTGTAGCGGAACGTCACACCCGCGCGAGCAACCAGATCGAAGTAGTTCTTCAACTGGGTAGGAATGTTGAAGTTATACATTGGTGCGGCGATCACGATGATGTCATGCGCTTGCAGTTCCGCGATCAGATCGTCGGACAGTTTCAGGGCTTCCTGCTGGCGCGGGGTCAGCGGGGCATCGGAAGGACGCAGCGCGCCGACTAACTCACCATCAAGAACCGGAATTGGTTGAGCGGCCAGGTCGCGTACGGTGATGCTGTCGTTTGGATGTGCAGACTGCCACTCGGCGGTGAAGTGGTCAGCCAGTTGGTTTGACTGAGAATAACCTGCCAGAATGCTTGATTTCAGAACCAATACTTTGCTCATTGCCAATTCCTTTAGTGATTGAAGTGGGCGACAACATAACGCCCTTTGATGCGTCACATCTTATGCGGTGCTCTGGAAAGTGAAAAGTGCAAATATTCGAGGTCTTTATTCGATTTTCTTGAATAAGACGATGTTTGCATGACGTTTGAATAAGACTGCGCGGGGCGATTAGAGCCGCTTATGACAATGTGCTACTATCCACGTCTTAAAAATCCCCACGGCTTAACCATTTCCATGGTTTAAACATGCGGTACCTTGAAATCAGGTTAGGTTCAATCGAGCCAGATTCGGCGACAAGCATTGTCCCGGTAGAGAACAGAATTAGAGAAACAATTAAGGAAGAGCAACGTGAAATCACCTCTCAGTGCATTATCTACGCAGTTAAGTGAGCTAATGCTTCGCGATCGACAACGTCTACGCCGTCGTTTGCAGGGCGCAGAGAAGGTCAGCAGCCCGCAGGCGCAGACGGCGATCGCGCAGGACATTGAGGGGGAAATTGTCGCGGCACGCCAGAAGGTCGAGAACCGGCGGGCAAGCTGCCCGGCGATTCGCTACCCTGAACAGCTTCCCGTTAGTCAGAAAAAAGACGAGATACTGGAGGCGCTGCGTCACCACCAGGTGATTATCGTCGCGGGCGAGACGGGGTCGGGGAAGACCACGCAGTTGCCGAAGATCTGTCTCGAACTGGGTCGTGGCGTGCATGGCCTGATTGGCCATACGCAGCCGCGTCGTCTGGCTGCCAGAACCGTTGCTGACCGCATTGCCGCCGAGTTGGAAACGCCGTTGGGCGGCAGCGTCGGCTACAAAGTTCGTTTTAACGATCAGGTGAGTGACAATACGCTGGTCAAACTGATGACGGACGGTATTTTGCTGGCTGAAATTCAGCAGGATCGTCTGTTGATGCAGTACGACACGCTGATCATCGATGAAGCGCACGAGCGCAGCCTGAATATCGATTTCATTATGGGCTATTTGCGTCAGCTGTTGCCAAAACGCCCTGATTTAAAAGTGATTATTACATCCGCTACTATCGACCCGCAGCGGTTCTCTCGCCACTTTAATAACGCACCAATCATCGAAGTGTCCGGACGGACGTATCCGGTAGATGTGCGCTATCGTCCTGTGGTGGAAGACGCCGACGACAGCGAACGCGATCAGCTACAGGCGATTTTTGATGCGGTAGATGAGCTGACGCGCGAAGGGCCGGGGGATATTCTGATCTTCATGAGCGGCGAACGTGAAATTCGCGATACGGCAGAGGCGCTGACCCGTCTGGACTTGCCGCATACCGAAATTCTCCCGCTGTACGCGCGTTTATCTAATCAGGAACAGAACCGCGTCTTTCAGTCACATCATGGCCGCCGCATCGTGCTGGCGACCAACGTAGCGGAAACCTCGCTAACCGTGCCGGGGATTCGTTATGTGATCGATCCCGGCACCGCGCGCATCAGCCGCTACAGCTTCCGCACCAAGGTACAGCGCCTGCCGATTGAACCGATCTCGCAGGCGTCGGCGAATCAGCGTAAAGGGCGCTGTGGCCGTGTCGCCGCCGGGGTGTGTATTCGTCTCTATTCCGAGCAGGATTTCCTGTCGCGGCCCGAATTTACCGATCCCGAAATTCTGCGTACTAATCTGGCTTCCGTTATTTTGCAAATGACGTCGCTGGGGCTCGGCGATATCGCTGCGTTCCCGTTTGTTGAAGCGCCGGATAAGCGCAATATTCAAGACGGCGTAAGGTTGCTGGAGGAATTAGGCGCGATTAATCTGGCGGAAAATGGGCATTACCGACTGACGCCGCAGGGGCAACAGCTGGCGCAATTGCCGATCGATCCACGCTTGGCGCGAATGGTGCTGGAAGCGCGTAAAACCGGCTGTGTGCGTGAAGTGATGATCATCACCGCCGCGTTATCGATTCAGGATCCACGTGAAAGGCCGCTGGATAAGAAACAGGCGTCGGATGAGAAACACCGTCGTTTTGCTGATAAAGACTCCGATTTTCTGGCTTTCGTCAATCTGTGGAACTACCTGCGTGACCAGCAAAAGGCGCTGTCATCCAGTCAGTTCCGTCGCCAGTGCCGCACAGATTTCCTTAACTATCTGCGCGTTCGCGAGTGGCAGGATATTTACACGCAACTGCGCCAAGTGGTGAAGGAACTGGGTCTGCCGGTCAACAGTGAACCTGCCGATTACCTGAGTACTCACTGCGCGTTGCTCACCGGCTTGCTGTCGCATATCGGGCAGAAAGATATTGAGAAACAGGAGTTCAGCGGCGCGCGTAACGCCCGGTTTGCGATTTTCCCTGGCTCTGGGCTATTCAAAAAGCCGCCTAAGTGGACGATGGTGGCTGAACTGGTGGAAACCAGCCGCCTGTGGGGACGTATTGCCGCGCGTATTGAACCCGAGTGGATCGAACCGCTGGCTCAGCATCTGATTAAGCGGAGCTACAGCGAACCTCACTGGGAGAAAGCGCAGGGCACGGTGATGGCGCAGGAGAAGGTGACGCTCTTCGGGCTGCCGATTGTTGCGGCACGCAAGGTGAACTACAGCCAAATCGATCCGACGCTGGCGCGTGAGATGTTTATCCGCCATGCGCTGGTGGAAGGCGACTGGCAAACGCATCACGCCTTTTTCCGCGCCAACCTCAAGCTGCTGGCGGAGGTCGAAGATTTAGAGCATAAATCGCGCCGCCGCGACATTCTGGTAGATGACGAGACGCTGTTTGCTTTCTACGATCAGCGCTTGCCGCACGATATCATCTCGTCACGCCACTTTGACAAGTGGTGGAAAGCCGCCAGCCGGGATAATGCCGACCTGCTTAATTTTGAAAAGAGCATGTTGATTAAAGACGGTGCGGAGAAGGTCAGCGCGCTGGATTATCCGAACTTCTGGCATCAGGAAAGCTTGAAATTACGGCTGTCCTATCAGTTTGAGCCGGGCGCGGATGCGGATGGCGTGACGGTACATATTCCGTTGCCCATTCTTAATCAGGTGCGTGAAGAAGGCTTTGAGTGGCAGATTCCCGGCGTGCGCCGCGAACTGACGATCGCGCTGATTAAATCCTTGCCCAAACCGTTACGCCGTAACTTTGTTCCTGCGCCAAACTACGCCGAGGCGTTTCTGGCACGTACTACGCCATTAGAGAAAGGGCTACTGGATGCGCTGGAACGTGAGCTACGGCTGATGACGGGTGTGACGGTGCCGCGTGAGGCATGGCAGTGGGATCAGGTGCCCGATCATCTGAAAATCACGTTCCGCGTCATCGATGAGAAGAACCGGACGCAGCGGGAAGGCAAAGACCTGAACGCGCTGAAAGATCAGCTCAAAGATAAAGTGCAGCAAACGCTGTCATCCGTGGCGGATGACGGGCTGGAGCAGCGCGGTCTGCACGTCTGGAGCTTTGGTTCGCTGCCGGACTGCTATGAGCAGAAACGTGGCGGTTACTCGGTTAAAGCCTATCCGGCGTTGGTGGATGAAAAGGATAGCGTGGCGATTCGTCTGTTTGATACGCCGCACCAGCAACAGCAGGTGATGCGACAGGGGCTGCGTCGCCTGTTGCTGTTGAATATTCCTTCACCGATCAAATATCTGCATGACAAGTTGCCGAACAAGGCGAAACTCGGCCTCTATTTCAACCCGTATGGCAAAGTGTTGGATCTCATCGATGACTGTATCGCTTGCGCGGTGGATAAGCTGATTGAGTCAGCCGGCGGGCCGGTCTGGCAGGAAGCCGCCTTCCAGCAACTGCATGAAAAAGTGCGCGCAGAGCTGAACGAGACGGTAGTGGATATCGCCAAACAGGTTGAGCAAATTCTGACGGCCGTTTTCACCATTAACAAACGTCTGAAAGGGCGCGTAGACATGGCGATGGCGCTGGCATTAAGCGATATCAAGGGTCAGATGAACGGTCTGGTCTTCCGTGGCTTTGTGACTGAAAACGGCTGGCAGCGCCTGCCGGACGTGCTGCGTTACCTGCAAGCGATAGAGCGACGTCTGGAGAAGCTGGCACAGGATGTCCACCGCGACCGGGCACAGATGTTGAAAGTGGAACAGGTTCAACAGGCGTGGCAGCAATGGTGGAACAAGCTGCCTGCGGAGCGACGTGACGATGACGAGGTGAAAGCCGTGCGCTGGATGCTTGAAGAGCTGCGCGTCAGCTACTTTGCCCAGCAGTTGGGAACGCCGTTCCCGATCTCCGATAAGCGCGTATTGCAGGCGATGGAGCAGGTTGAAGGCTAATCGCTGGTTATCACATCAGGTCGGCGATGGCTGCTTTTTGAGCTCAAGGTAAGCCGACCTGATCGCTTCTTCACCATAGGTCTGTTCCAGACGTTTTATGATGAAGTGGCCTGTTGCCATGTTTTGGTAGTGGTGAATAAACAGCGTATTAATAGCTGCGCCGCTCGCGGCGCCAATCACTGGAACAATCTGCGCGGCCATTTTTTCCGTCATGGTTACACCCAGTCTGGTGGCAACGGCGTCAATCAGCTTTGCCAGCGTTTTTCCTGCCTGCGAGGTACTCATGCGGGCAGAGGCTTTCCCAGCGCTTTTCTTGCCGGCAATGCCGATTAACTCACGTGTAGTGTGCCGGGTGATATCTGCCAGAACGGCGCGTGAGGTGTAATAGGCGGAATCGGCAGCGTCGTCGCTTTCTTGCGTTCCACCGAGCGCGAAAACTTCCACACAGGCGGCTTTGACGGAAAGATCGGCGAGGGAAAAACCTTCGCTGCGCGCAATATCAGCCACGGAACGCATCATGATAGTGGTACTGATAGGCAGTTCGACCAGCAAACCGGCCGCGCCAAAGAAACCGCTGACCGCGCCGGATGCGGCGACGGCCAGCTTATGTGTCTTGGGGGAAGCCACGCGAGCGGGCGCATCGTCCAGCGTATAGAGCGCGGCGTCTACCGCTTTGTATAGCGCTGAGTGAACCACATCCTGAATTTTGTTTTTCACCATGGCGGGTAACGTTGATAGGCCCCATTCAATCGGTTTTCCACCCAGATTCGCCGCCTGTATTGCAAAAGAGGGGGCTTCCAGCAGAGCCATGGCATTTCTGATAGCGAGCTCATCTTGCGACGTAAGAAGCGTCATGCGCGTTCTCCATACCGTTTGTTGAATAGCACGCCTAACGGGGATGTTATGTCGGCGTTTGTGACGAGTGCGTCGTTAACCAGACGGCGAATGCCGCTGGAGGAATGGGCCGGGAAAAATAGTAGCCCTGTACTTCATCACACCCAAAGCAGGCTAGATAGTCGAGTGTTTCTTTGTTTTCCACGCCTTCCGCCAGCACAACATAGTTCAGTTTGTGCAGCATGCTGATAATCGATTCCACAATGACGCGGCTTTTATGGTCAGTTTTGATATCTTTAATCAGCGACTTATCCAGCTTTATCACCGTAGAGGGGATATTGCGCAGATAGCTTAGGTTGCTATATCCCGTGCCAAAATCATCAAGGGCGATAGTAAAACCGAGCTGTTGCAGCGTTTGAATGGTGGCGAGTGTTTCAGTACTTTCGATGATTTTCTGCGTTTCGACACACTCGATATCAATATCCCGAGGGGTGAGGCCGAGGTTCTCCAGAATAGTGATGAGGCGGGGGATAAAGTCATTCTCAGAGAAATTTCTGGCAGACACGTTAATCGACACGGGGAAGTTAAACCCCTCCTGACGCCACTGTTTCACTTGGCATGCCGCCTCCCGGGTCACCCAATCCGTTAACGGGCGCATCAGCGTAGTGCCTTCTGCGAGCGGAATAAACTGGTCAGGATAAATTTCGCCCAATTCGGGATGATGCCAGCGAATAAGCGCTTCGGCACCGATAACGGTGTTGGTCTTGATGCTTAACTTCGGCTGGTAAACCAGATAGAGACCCGGTTTGTTGTTCTGTAACACATCGGCCAGCTCATTGAGCAAAGTAAAGGCGATCTGTTGTGCTTTATCTGCCTCGAGGTTATAGGCGAACTGGCGAATATTCTTGGTAATCGCGGTGCGCAGTGCACTCATGGATTCGCGCAGGATTCGCTGAGGATCGTTAGCCGGAATCTGGAATTCAGTATAGCCAACGAAAAACTCCAGCTTGAGCGGGATATGGCTAGCGATACTTTCATGAATCCGTTCGGCACAGGCGTCGAGCTCCGCCAGAATTTGTTCTTTTTTATCCGCCTTCACCAAAAGAGCAAAGCGGCCTACGGCTGCGCAGTAGATATTGTCTGACGCATTTAAGCTGAGACGCAGGAAGATGCCAATATCTTTCAGCAGGCCTTCTACCGTCGGCATCCCCAGCGCGCATCCCATTTCATAGGCGTAAGAAATGTCGATGGTATCAATCAGAATAAGCAGGTAGCGCTCGTGGATGTCGGTAATGTGGCTGATGTCGTCAATCAGGCGCTGGCGGTTGGGTAACAAGGTCACTGCATCAATCAACCCAATCGCGTTGCGGTATTCCATTAACACCATCGCAATGGCGGCGAGATCTTGCAGTAGCCGCAGTTGAATCTTACTGAACGTACGTGGGACATAATCGATGACGGAGAACGTGCCGATGGAGTAACCTTCTTTGGTTTTAAGCGGAACACCAGCATAAAAACGGATAAAAGGTTTTCCGATGACGTAAGGGCTGTCTTTAAAACGTTCGTCATGAATGGCATCAAGGCAAATAAAGGATTGGCCTGTTTGTACGGTAAAATGGTCGAATGAACCGATTTTATCCATATCCTCTAATGGGAAATGGTTTTTTGCTTTAATGTGCAGAGATTTAGTGCCGGTTAGTGTCACAAGTGCCGTTGGGACGTCGAGCAATTGGCAGGCCAGCTTCGTGAGTTTGTGAAGAATATCATCTTGAGAACTATCGGTTTTTTTTAATTCGTCGAGAGTCTGCATGCGTATTTTTTCGTCATGACTCAAATGTTTTAACATATAGACTCTTCCTTTTCGCAATAATAATCGCGACAACATCAATTTAGTTTAACGGCGACACAATAACATAGAGGATAAAAATTGCGGTAACTTATTATACTGCCTTTATCTTTCTGTTAAGGTTCCGGCGGTTTTTGGCCTTAGACCATGTTTTCGGTTTTCAGTGTACGGTGTTAATTTATTATTTTTTTCAATAGACTGCGATATGAAGTAAACAGTTTTTTTGATAAAATGCTTTGTAAATAAATGGGAATCTAATTATAAAAATAGCATGTTCCATAAGATAAAAATAACACCCTGATAATTGCTACTTCTCTATGGCGATAACAATGTGGATGATTAATCTATATCTCTGATAAGAATAGAATGGATTTTTTATACCATGGCGCTGGCGGAAAGTGGTTGGTGCCAGACGACCATTTGAATAATGGTTTCTGCCTGGCGGTAGTGCGTCTTTGAAGGGATGTTAGCGTTGTTTTGCCAATGTTTTTAACTGCTGGCGAATAGTGGTAACGGACACGGCACGATTATCGGCCCGACCGCGTTCATTGGCATCGGGTGCAGAGCTTTGGGTGCCAATGAGCACCCAGCTAGCGGCCGAATTCAGCATTAGGGGGGAACCGCTATCACCCGGCAGCGTATCGCACTGGTGTGCCATAACGGCGGTCTGAACCCAGCCAGTGATCACACAGTTTTGGTGGCGATACAGCGTCTCCTGATGATCTTCCGGGTAACCAGCCTGCGTGACGCGCTGACCGTTATCTTTCAACGCCTGCATCAATTCCTGACGGCTGCCTTGCCAGAGTGGAAGCGGGCGAATCCCCGGCGGCGTTTGCTTTAGCCGAATCAGGGCATAATCCAATGGTGCTGCTGAAGGTGGCACGATCCATCCTTCGCCGTCGGCTTTCAATTTTCTGGCGAGCCTTTTGTTCGCCAGCGCTTCAATTTCTGTTGTTTCGTAACGCCAGCCATTTTCTGTCGCCAGAAAGCGCAGCGCGACCGGTTTATCGATCGCGCCTTCCGGTGGCGTGACGACGCAATGCCCAGCCGTCAGCGCCAGATGGGGGGAAATCAGCGTCGCAGTGCAGAGGTTGCCGCTGGCGGTTTCCAACTGCCCAATAGCTTGCCATGGCCAGACGGTAGCATCAGGAACGGCATCACGATCATCGTGACCAAAAAATAGGATTTGCTGCCGTGCGGTAGTGTCTGTTGATGCTGACTCCGCCCAGCTTAACGGGGTCGTAAAGGATAGTGAACATAATAACCAGACTGATAGGCGCATGGAGTAAATAAGCCTTATAGTAAAAGTCAGCAGCATGAGTGAACACATTGATTTCGATATAGTGTGTTGGGTGAATTATAGATGCAAATGATTGAGATATTGCAGCATTAAAATTAAGGCGTCGCCGTGCCTATGGATAACCATCCTATGATGGGTGGCGGCTATGGGAAATGTTGCAGCCTAGAGAAAAAAACTCAGGGTGATTACGCCGCAGAGCAGAACGAGGGATAACATAATTTCAAATGAGTAACGGCGCATCATTTTCCTGTCCCCCCTATGAAATAAACACCCGGTAAACCGGGTGTTTGATAGCTGTTTTATTGCGGTCAGATCTTAGCGATTACGCAGCTGGCGTGGTGTCAACAGGTTTTGCCGTTTTCGCCTTCTTCACGTGCTTTTTGGCGGCCTGCGCTTTTTGTGCAGGTGCTGGTTTAGCCTTCTTCACATGCTTTTTGGCGGCCTGCGCT
The DNA here is from genome assembly GCF_028335745.1 of Pectobacterium sp. A5351. Taxonomy (NCBI): domain Bacteria; kingdom Pseudomonadati; phylum Pseudomonadota; class Gammaproteobacteria; order Enterobacterales; family Pectobacteriaceae; genus Pectobacterium; species Pectobacterium sp. A5351. The sequence goes on along the minus strand of NZ_CP116477.1, from coordinate 2,331,129 downwards.
TTTTGTGCAGGTGCTGGTTTAGCCTTCTTCACATGCTTTTTGGCGGCCTGTGCTTTTTGTGCAGGTGCTGGTTTAGCCTTCTTCACATGCTTTTTGGCGGCCTGTGCTTTTTGTGCAGGTGCTGGTTTAGCCTTCTTCACATGCTTTTTGGCGGCCTGCGCTTTTTGTGCAGGTGCTGGTTTAGCCTTCTTCACATGCTTTTTGGCGGCCTGTGCTTTTTGTGCAGGTGCTGGTTTAGCCTTCTTCACATGCTTTTTGGCCGCTTGTGCTTTTTGTTCAGCGGTAGGTTTAGCTTTTTTCACCTGTTTTTTATGGTGTTCGGCTTTAGCCGGAGCAGAAGTGGTCGCCGTAGGCTGAGCGGGTGCGCTGGTGACAGTATCCGCGGCAAACGCGACAGAGGATAGACCCAGTGCCGCACCTGCGATCATAACTAATACTTTATTCATCATCATTTCCTCATTGTCTCATTCACGTTTCGTAGCCCTTGGTTGGGCCGGTGAAGAGAGAATAGGAGAAATAGAGAGTGGCTTCAGTGAGTGATTAGTTTCGGCGTGTAACCTAATGTACAAGCCAGAAAAATGAGGCAAGCAGGAGAAAATGGCGGGGTTGCCGCCGTCTCAGCGCTAGTGCTGACGGGTGATGGCAGCCTGCTCTGTCGCGATTTTTACCGGCCAACAAAAACGGAAGCGAGCGCCGCCGAGCGGGCTTTCATCCACGGTAATACTGCCGTCATAAGCCCGTGCAATAGCATGAACAATGGCCAGTCCGAGCCCACAGCCGCCGCTGCTGTTCTCGATACCGGCCTCCAGACGGATAAACGGTTCAAAAACACTTTCCCGGCTTTCGGGCGCAATACCGGGGCCGTCATCTTCGACTTGCAGACAGGCAATATACTCGGCATCGGATGTCAGGCTGATGTGTAATCGGTTATGGCAGAAGCGCAATCCGTTACCGATCAAATTATTCAGGACACGTTCCATCAGACGTAGATCGAGTGCGCCAATCTGCGCGGAATGTGGTATGTCCAACGAAATATGTTTACCTGGATGGATCAGCCGAAAATCGTCAATTTTTGCCCGCAACCACGAAGGAATATCAATATTGGCAAGATGCAGCGTCACCTGCGGGCGGTCGAGTCTGGCATACGTCAGTAGCTCGTCAATCAGCGCTTCGAGTTGACCAATATCACGGTTTAACGCCTGCTGCTCGTCTTCTGTCAGGTTGTCGCTCATGGCCAGCCGATAGCGCAGCCTGACCAGTGGCGTACGCAGTTCGTGTGCAATATTGTCAATCAACTGCTTTTTGCTGTTGATGAGCTGGTTCAGGTTATCCGCCATGCGGTTGAAGGCGATGCCAAGCCGGTACAGGCTTGAGGTGCTATCGAAGTGAATGCGTTCCTCCAGATGACCATCTCCCAGGCGCTGCGCGGCATTCTCCAGTTTTAGCATGGCCTGCCAGTGTGGGCGCATCCAGAGGAAAACCGGCAGCGCCAGCGACAGCCCGATGAGCATCACCAGTAGTAAATCCAGCAGCCGCATTTCGTGCAGGAAGAACAGGTAAGGAATAGGGCCGACGGCGAGAACGTAATGGCTGCGGGGGATGCGTTGGATAAACGTGTATTCGTCATCCAGTGCGATAATTTCCCCCTGATTCAGGCGCTGTCGATTTTTGGGGCTCAGCGCATATTTACTCACCGGTTCGATGTGCAGTTTGAACGACAGGTTTAAATCGAGTTGATTGATGGTTTTATGCCACTCGCGGGGCGGAATCGCGCGCAGCTCATTACGAATGAGATAGAGCGAGCTTTTCATTAGATCATCCATGGACTGGCGGCCGGCTCGTTCGGCTGTGACTTTATAAACCAGCCCGACCAGTAGCGTCATGACGACAAAGCAGGCGAACAGTAACAGAAAAAACTGGACGAACAGCTTTCTCATAGCGTGACGCTCTCCCACGTATTGGGGGCGAATAGGTAGCCTTTGTTGCGCACCGTTTTGATACGGAACGGCTCCAGAGGATTGTCATATAATTTTTTACGCAGGCGGGAAATTGCGACATCAATACTGCGATCCATACCATCGTAGGTGACGCCGCGCAGGTTTTTCAGCAGCGCATCCCGATCCATGATGTGGCCTGCGTGGGTCGCCAGTTGCCAGAGCAGATCGAAATCCGCAGTGGATAACACGATGTGCTCTTGCCCTAATGTCACTTCACGATTGACGGGATCGATGCAGAGCAGGCCGAAGTGCAGGGATTTATGCACCTGCAATGCGGCAGGCGCGGCTGTTTCTGCCACGGCTTGGGGCGCGGTGGCATATTGCCGCAAATGCAGGCGCAGGCGAGCGAGTAAAACGGCAGGTGGTGTGGTTTTCAGAATGTAATCATCGGCACCCATTTCCAGTGCCAGAATATGGTTCATATCACTGTCCAGCGACGTCAACAACACAATCGGGCCGCTGTACTGTGGCCGCAATTCCCGGCAGATGGTCATACCATCTTTGCCGGGCAGCATGATGTCTAACAGCACAAGGTCGGGCTGCTGCTGTTCAATAAAGGCCAATGCTTGATCGCCGCGAGCTTCAACCTGAACATCAATGTCATGCTTGCCGAGGTAGGCTGCGATCAATTTCCCCACCTCGGTATCATCTTCTATAAAAACAATCTTATGCATGGTATCTACGTCATCCCCATCTCATTCCTGATAGCATAGCCTGATGACAGGCGATAAACGAGAAATGAAGCGTAAATTGGTATTAAGTATTTGTTTATTAGACAAAATTAGATAAGTTTCGGTGCATGCTTTTGTCGGTGATATCGTACCGGATTCTCGTTGTTTACCGAGAACGATCACGCCACCATTATCGATGACTTCACTGGGAATCGCACTGAAAATGAAACCGATTGAGCAGATAAATATCTGGATGCAGGAAGCCTTACTGATCGGATAGGTATTTAACGCAAAGCCCGCCCACCATCAACACCCAGCGTTTTCCCGGTGACGTAGTTGCTGCTGAAAAGATAATCCACGAGTCGGACAATTTCCTCTTCGCCGGGGGCGATTTTCATCAGAGACTTGTCCAGCGCCTGTTGACGATAGGAGTCGTCATCCTGTTCATTAAACAGGATTAGACCCGGAGCGATCGCGTTGACTTTCACCTCAGGCGACAATTTGCGGGCAAACGAACGCGTCATGTTATCCAGCGCCGCTTTACTGGCGGCATAGGCAATGTGTTTGTCGCTGCCTTTTTCTACCACGTAATCCGTTAGATGGATGATATCCGCGCCAGCAACACCTTGCCCACGCAGGCAAGATTCCAGTAACTGGTTGAGCAAGTAGGGCGTATAGACATGAATTTGCAGCATATCGGCCAGCGTTTGTTCTGGCGGTGTGGTGGGGCTTTCTGGCTCCCAGCGGCTGGCATTGTGAATAATGGCGCGCAGCCGTGGCGTGAATGATTTGATCTGCTCAGCAAACGCATAGATGTTTTTCGTGGTAGAGAAATCAGCGGTCAGACAAACTGCGCCGTCTTGCTGTAGAGCTTCCAGTTCGGTATAAGGCGTGCGATAGCTGATGACGACCGGAATAGACTGAGCGAGAAACGAACGCGCCAGTGCCAGCCCGATACGACGTGCGCCGCCGGTAATTAACACGGGAGCAGAAGAAAAAGTTGTCACAATGAGGTCTCCTTAACACGTTAGTCAAAAGGGGGGCGAAGCGTGACAATATACCTGAATTAACCACTATACTCGTCATACTTCAAGTTGCATGTACGTTGGCTGCGTTCAAATTCTCGGCCCGTTGTGGGCCTCGCCCTGGCGGGCCGCTGCAAGCAGCGTTCAAATCTGCTCCTGGCATATTTGCCAACCTAATCAATTGCTTATGTAATCTCATCGAGATTCCTTCTCTAGTCGCGTTACAAGGCTTATAAATAAGCCTCGCCCTGGCGGGCCAACGCTCCGCGTTGTTCAAACGTTAACGTTTGTCCTGAAACTTGAATTATTTAGAGTATATCACTTACGGTTTTATACCCGTCAGGGTAGTGCGCAGCAAAACACTGGCGAAGAGGAGAGGAGGGAATATGGAAAAGTCCCCTGAGTCTACAAGTTCCGGTGAGCAACTCTGTCTGGACTATACGGATTATTTGGCGGCGCTGTGTAAGAAACGCTGGCGCTTCATGGATGCGATGTACGGCGTGATGCCGATTTTTGGCATGGTGATCAAGACGGCTCGGCAGAGTGCGCCGAAAGAGCGGCTGAAGGGACTGGCGCTACAGGTGCTGCTTACGCAGGTGAGTGACGGAACCAACATTATCAGGCTGATTACGCTGGCACGCCAGCAAGGCTTGAATGTGTTGATATCCAACTGCCTTATTCGTTGACGAACGAGCAACTGAGCACCATTAGCCGCGAATGTGACGCGGCACTGGATTTAACGCTGCGGGACGACCGTCCGTCCGATTTCTCTCAGAAAAAAACAAGGAATAAATACAAACAACACAAAGGATTTTATAACGCCATTCACTTTTATGCGTTAATGACAAGGTGGTGAACGTGTTTAATTGCTAATTAAATCGGGATTTAAAGGGAGCATTGAGATGTACCCTCTTGTGAGGAGAATTATTCTCATGATCATTAAAAGGATTAATCAATCAGATCGAATAAAAAATTTGTGAATGTTTTTCTCTGTGCTATTTATTTAATGCTGATATTTAGAATCTATCTCTTGGTTTTTTATTTTTTTTCGTTTTAAATCCTAAAAGTGTTCGATGGTGTGACGTATAGCGTATGTGGATAGGCGTATTCTCGCTGCTGGTACCATATGGCTTATACCAATCGCCTCTATCCTGATAGACTCTGGTATATCAGATATAAAACGATGAAGTTATCCTGTAAACATTCACCTCTATGAATAGGAATATATCCATGACTCTCAGTAATGAAGCAAGAGATATTATTGAATTATCTTCTCGGCAGTTTTCCTATGCAATCACAAAATCTCATGTGAGATTAAATCGCAGTCTATTATCTGGACGTCAAATTTTTCTAAAGGATGAGGCTGAACCTGCTGGTACTCCCTCAACAGAAAGTTTAAATGATATTCTTAACAATGCGGTAAAAATACCGAGTACGACATCTGTTGTCACGGTGCCGGAAAACAAAATAGACAATACCATGCTCCAAATGTTGAGCCAGGTTAGGACGTTAGAGTCTTATATTTCTACATTGGCGGCGTATTGTATTTATAATGAAAAACCAGGAGGGTATGATATTACCGATCCTAAGCAAGCGGCCCTATTTACTCAATCTATGGCAAAATGGCGGAGCTATGTCATATCGGGGGGCGCTGTCAAAGCCATGGCATCCTATTTGCCCGTTTCTAGCGTTGTGAGCCAAAGTTTTCAGAAGCAAGTCACCAGTGCTGAGCTACATCTTGAATTTTTGACACAGTTATTCGGCGGATTTGGCCTGCCAGACAGAGCAATGAAAGAGTTGGATAGTATTTTAACGGGTGTGGTCAATCAGTTAAAATCAGTGAATTTTTCGTTTGAAAGCGAATCGTCTTCTGTCGATCACTTCCTGACTTATTACTATTTTGACACTGTGGCAGGAACGGGAGGCAGTTCGGGAATCCCTGCGATGTATGATTGTAAGGTGAGAACGATGTATCTGCATATTGACCAACGATCGTGGAAAGTCTCTATTGGGAAATCATCCGTTAGCAAGTTTGCATTTAATATGAACTATTTTGATATGGATACGATAATGGGGAATGTAGCTAATGATATGCAAGCAATTAACTCGGCAATAAAACAATTGACGGGGAAGACGGACGTTGAAATTAGTGCGCTCATGTCGCCAAAGGCAATTAAAGCCGATCCGAAATAATAAAATTTCTTCGTGAAGGGCAGAAAGGTTAGAGTAGTTAAAATCGACATGATTAATCATTGCTCACTATTTGAGCGAATTATTTACGAGTCTATTTTTCGAGGTGAATATGACGACATTGATTTTTATCGGCGACGTTCACAATGAGGATGGTTGCATCTCTCAAGGTGCTGAATCCCTGTTTAAAAAAACTGGCTTCGATATAAAAAAAGATAAGTATGTCTTGTTACTTGAAGTTGTGCCTGATGAGGATAATGACGGTCTTATTTCTAAAATTGAATATGATGGAGAGTTAACCGTTATTCTGGAAGATAAGCCTAATGGTAAGGATAAAGATATATTAAAGCAACTCATGGTAGATAGTGATAATAATGTATATGGTTTCGATAACGATAAGAAGACGTATGGACCGGAACGACAACTATTACAAAGGAAAACTATCCAGAATTATGTTAGGAAACACAAAGATACGAAAAATATGCCTTTTTATATTATTGTCGTTGGTGCGGCACATCTTGAGCCCAATGCGACCGTTCCTGGTTGGATTGTACTACAGGATAATTCGGGTAATTTTTATGGAGAAAACGCACTGATAGTTGAAAATATTCCGGATTAAAGGCGATTGAGCCTAATCTCATGGCCCATGATAAGTACTAGCATACTTAGTATCTGTTTGTAGGGTGAGTAGGCGATACAGGGCAGACGTTTTGCTGCCCTGTGTCCACTTTAGACGTAACCTAGGGAAATGTAGATATACCCGTCATACTTCACGCTGCATGTGTGGTGGCTGCGTCTAGGCGACCAAATCACTGACTTGAGCCAGTTTATTGGCATGCTTTCCCTTGCCGCCCTGGCGTGCCAACGCGTTGCGTTGTTCAAAACGATAACGTTTTGTCCTGCAACTCGAATTATTTAAGGTATAGAATGCATCAGGTGAATATCATAACCGGATTTAATCACGATATTGCAATTGAACACTCTTGTTTATTTCCCTCGTTGCCTCAATCGCCTGCGCTAATGAACCGTAGAAGCTGAGCCGTCCTTCAATCGGATGAACTTTTGCCCGCGCCAGCGTTTTTAACGGCTGGAAGGGAATGTCGGTGATGATGAGTTGCTTGCCTTCTGGCAATGTGTCGCTAAAGCGCAGGAAGGCATTAAGTCCGCCCGCATCCAGCACTGGCACCGCATCCCACTGCAAGATGATATTTTGATAGCCTTCGCTGCGCACGGTCAGATCGTTGAAGATGCGCTCTGCCGCGGCGAAAAACAGCGGGCCGTTAACGCGCAGGACCAGATGGTCCGGTATTTTGGTGTCCGGCAGTTCGCTCAGGCGAGTCATCTGCGCGATGCGCCGCATGAAGAGCAGGGACGCCAGCACGATGCCGACCGTAATGGCGATCACCATGTCAAACAGTACGGTCAACGACATGCAAAGCAGCATCACAATGATGTCGTCTTTCGGACCGTGACACAGTAAATCTACCACCTTATGTGCTTCGCTCATGTTCCAGGCGACAATCAGCAGCAGCGACGCCATTGCCGCCAGCGGCAGATAAGACAGCCACGGCGCAAGGATCAGCAGCGCCAATAGCACCAACAGTGCGTGAACCACGGCGGAAATCGGCGAGTTTGCGCCTGCGCGTACGTTGGCGGCGGAGCGGGCAATTGCGGCGGTTGCGGTAATACCGCCAAAGAACGGAGCGATAATGTTACCGAAGCCTTGTCCCATCAACTCCGCGTTAGAATGGTGTTTTTTGCCCGTCATCCCATCCAGTACGACCGCACACAGTAGCGACTCAATCGCGCCCAGCATCGCCATAGAGAATGCAGCAGGCAACAGAGCGGAAATACTTTGCCAATCCAGCGTCATCGTCTTTCCATCTGGTGACGGAATATCCCACGGCAGAATGAGTTGCGGCAGGATGGGCGGGATGCCTTGCCCTTGCGAACCATCCGCCAGCATATAGCTGAACCGGGAACCGATGGTGGCCACATTTTCACCGAGCAGCGACATGATTCCCATCACCGCGACGCCTGCCAGCAGTGCGGGTAAATGGCCGGGCAGGCGAATACCGAGTCTGGGCCAGACGATGAGAACCAGCAGCGTCGTGGCTCCAATCAGCGTATCCGCAAGGTGCAGGGTAGGCAGCGATTGTGCCAGCGCCGCCACTTTTTCGACGTAATGTTCGGGCACCACGGCCATCTGCAAGCCGAAGAAATCCTTGATTTGCATGGTACCGATGGTGATGGCGATCCCGGAGGTAAACCCCAGCGTCACGGAAAGCGGAATGTATTCAATCAGGCGGCCGAAGCGACAGATCCCCATCAGCAGCAGAAACACGCCGGAAAGCAAAGTAGCAATCAGCAGGCCGGAGAGTCCGAACTGTTGCGACACCGGGTACAAAATAACGACAAAGGCGGCTGTCGGGCCTGACACGCTGTAGCGCGAACCGCCGCTGAGGGCGATAACGATCCCGGCAATCGCCGAGGTATAGAGCCCGTACTGTGGAGGAACGCCGCTGGCGATGGCCAGAGCCATCGCCAGGGGAATGGCGATGATACCGACGGTAACGCCAGCGATAATGTCATGGGTAAAACGTTGCAGCGTATATTTTTCGCGCCAGCACGCGTCAATCAGCGCGCTGAACGGCCTGATGCCGTTAATTCCGTGCGTTTTCATCTAAGCAGAAACCAAAGTAAGGAAGTAAATCAACATGGCGGGCCTGCCGGTCCGTCGACGACAGCCTTACGATACGCCGGACGCGCTCAGAAGATCCAGATATACATCAAGAGAAGTGCAGTCTTGCGGAGCCGACGCGGCGAAAACCGCGTCGGCAGAGGGGTTACAGCGTGATGGTGATCAGATAGGCGGCAAAGAGCGCCAGATGCGCACTACCGCTTAATACGTTGGTTCTGCCGGTGGAGAACGTAATGTGGCACAGCACCAGCACCGACAGCATCACCACGATGTGCGGCATATCCAGACCGAAGTTCAGCGTGCGGCCAGTGATCATGGCGATGATCGTAACGGTAGGAACCGTCAGTGAAATGGTTGCCAGCACGGAACCGAAAAACAGGTTCATAGCACGCTGCACCTGATTTTTCAGGACGGCGCGGATCGCTCCCAGCCCTTCAGGCGAGAGGATTAACAGCGCAACCAGGAAGCCGGTAAACTGCGTCGGTGCGTTCATTTCGGTCAGCAGCGTTTCCAGCGGCATGGAGTTCATCTTGGTTACCGCGATAACGGCAATCAGGTGAATCAGAAGCCAGCCAGTGTGCCACAGCGAACTGTGAGCAGACGGTTTACCGTGATGAGGATCGTCGCCGTCGCCTTCGTCTTCGTGCTCATACACAAACAGGCTTTGGTGCGTACGCGTTTGGATTAACAGAAACACCCCGTACATCGCTGCGGAAATCGCAGCAATAATCAGCGACTGCGATACGCTGAAATTGCCATCGGGCAAGGCGCTGGGGAAAACCAGCACAATCACCGCCAATGGGAAGATCGCCATCAGGTACTGCTTGATGCCGCTGAGGTTAACATACTGCGTCGCGAATTTGCGGCCGCCGAGCAAGAGGGCGAAACCGACCAGGCCGCCGGTGACAATCACGATAATCGAATAGAGGGTGTCACGCATCAGGTCCGGGCCCGCGTCACCGGTTGCCATCAGCGCTGAAATCAGGCTGACCTCCAGAATGACGACGGACAGGCTGAGGATTAACGACCCGTAGGGTTCACCCAGACGGTGTGCGAGCACGTCGGCGTGACGTACCACGCTGAACGCGCTGAAAAGTATGCCGGCTAATGCGAGGGCGTTAATACCGAGAATGGCGATAAAATCTTGTGAACTGCCCCACATGTAGAGCACGGCCAGCGCAATAACGGGAAAAATGAGGGAATATTCATGATGGCGAGTTTTGACCACCTCAGCATGAGACTTCATTGCGGGAGTTCTCCTTATCCAGAGGAATGATGCGGCAAAATATCCCCGTCATACGTTAAGTTAGCCTATCGGCCACCCGAATGGTTCCGGAGATAAAACGACAATAAACAGCAAAAGGTGACTAAAAAGTAGTTATAACGTAATAAAACGAACAAGATAATAACAGATTGTCGACGCGATGCGGGGAGTTTTACGGATTTTTACGCTTTGAGGTAAAATTTCAATGAGAAGGGAGAATTCAGGTATCTTCTCCCTATCATGATAATATCAAATATATTTTTTATGGTTATTCGTCAGGATTATCCATAATATCATGGCGTTTATGATGATAATCCTCTTCATTTAACCCCTCTCGCCAATAAGGCACGGCATACATCTGATTTCGTTCACACCCGCGTTCGCGACGTACATGACGACGAAGCTGAACCACGATGCGATCCTCACCTGCTAACCAATAAAACGCATCCTCAACGGCAGGAAGCGCCTGAAAATGCTGCAACAGCGCGTCGGTTGCCTCTGTTCCACCGACGATCCAGTGCAGTTGAAGCTGTGAGGGTTTAGCAATAGCGAGTTTATCCGCCTCGCTGTCGACACGGATTACAGCATGTCCCTGAGCGTCGTCAGGCAGATTCTCTAACAGTGCCATGAGCGCGGGGAGCGAAGACGGGTCAGCAGCCAGATAATAAGCGGCCGCTGGCGGCAGCATGGGGAGCGGGCCACCGGGTTGCGAAATACCAATCCAGTCACCGGGTTTGGCCTGACGGGCAAACGTGACGGCAGGTCCGGCGTGTTCATGCAGTGCGAAAACCATATCCAGTTCCGCCTCTTCCGGTCGTAGTGCACGGACGCTATAGGTGCGAACGATAGGGCGGGCTTCGCCTTCTGGCCAGACTGGGCCGCGTTCGCCGATGGCAGGCAGAACCGGTTTTTGCTGTCCTGCCTGTGGCAGAAAGAGTTTGATGTGCGCGCCATATCGCTCGACTGGGTAATCGCGCAACGCGTCATGATGGAAAGTCATGCAACGCAAATGAGGGGAAATATCGTGGATCTGTTTAACCTGAACTAAAACAGGCTGACGCGGCGTTGCCATTCAGTGTCTCCGTGGGTAGTCGATGCCAAAATAGAGAAGATAATAACACGAGATGATAATTGTTATCATTTGATGTCTGTCCGTTATTATTCCTATCGCCGTCGATATTCTGTCGGCGCTTTTGTATTAGCGGTAAACGCACGATTCTCGGCAGGCTGCTGACGTCAAAAAAATGAGGTTTGTATCAGGAAAGCGTCAAGTCTCGCGGCGAGTTGCCGATGAATTGATATACCGCCTGTCTGAAACGCGAATGATTTAGAGGACAAAGGCGGAATCTTGCGTGAGTGAAACATTATCACGAACTTTTTTAGTTTTTGTGACCACTATCAAACTTGATCGCAAAGCCATAAATGAATAACCTCAAGATTGATGGTGTTGTAAAATTAAGCAGATGAAGCAGTTAGGTTTTTAAACGCAGGGCGAGAGCCGATCTGACGAGCAGGAAAAGAGTAAGGTTGGGGGTGGTAAGTAGTGTTAACACGCGATTTTTTGCAGAAAGCAGATTGTAGAACGTCTTTTGGTTGTATTGAAGAAACCTTACTGCTCACGCCGCAACAGCGGGCTGATTCGTTGGACAGGATGCTGGCACTGCGGCCCAATAGCTGTCCGGTCTGGGTATTTGGCTACGGTTCGCTGATGTGGAACCCAGTTTTTGACGCCGAAGAAACCTGTCTGGCTACGCTGACAGGGTGGCAGCGTGCCTTTTGCCTGCGTCTCACTATCGGTCGCGGCACGGTAACCCAGCCGGGGCGGATGCTGGCGTTGCAGCCCGGTGGACAAACGACAGGTCTGGCTTTCCGTTTACCGGAAGCGTCTCTGCGTGAAGATCTGGAGCTGCTCTGGAAGCGCGAAATGCTGACGGGCTGCTACCGTCCGCTCTGGTGTGAACTGCAGCGGAAAAACGGCACACCGCTGACGGCGCTGGTGTTTGTGTCCGAACCGGAACATCCTCTTAATGAAAATGATACCTGTATTCAGAGCGTTGCCCCGCTGATTGCCCGTGCGAGCGGGCCGCTTGGCACCAATGCGCAATATCTGTTCGCGTTGGAGCAAGAGCTGAAAAATCACGGGACGGAAGATGCAAGCGTGAGTGAACTGGCCCAGCGGGTGCGTGTTCTGCAACAGTCGTGTTCTGCGGCGGCGGGGAGCGGACAATAGCGGTGTGACGAGCGTGAGTGTTGAGGTGAACGACGATGTTGCCGTTCACCTTGAGACGTATGAAGCGACCGAATTACCAGCCGACGCCAACACCCATGGTGTATAGCGTGTCGTCAACATCTCCCTGATTACTTTCGATACGGGTACGTGACACTTTCATTGTCATAGAAGACCAGTCGGTCAGCTTGAAGCGCAGGCCAGCATCCGCTTTCAGGTAGATTGGCGCAGTGCCGTCAAACGAGCGCCCCAATTCACCGTTGGTGAAAGCTTCGACCGATTTGCTGAACAGGTAACGGTTATACGCCCACTTTATACCACCTGAGTAGAAGTCATCCTCACCTGTATCGCGATACACGAAGGTTTGGGAGTTGACCAGTGAGGTCAGAGAGAACGCGCCTAAATCGTTATCCCAGAACTGATAACCGGGACCAAGACCGAAGGAACGGTTGATTTTAATGCTTTCGATCCAGTCGCGTTTGTACTGATAACGACCCTGCCAGAACCAGTTCTCATCCACGAACTTATCCAGCGCATATTCGCCAGCCGCATTCTTGGTGCTCTCGACTTTATCCTCTTTTGCCAAATGGTAACTGGCATCAAGGTTGTGTCGCCACGTATCGTGACGCGCTTTGGTATTCAGCGTCACATCGTAGTTATCCGTTTCTGTCGAACTCTTCTTGTGCGACATACCGGCGTCAATGTTGCCTTTCCAGGCGAAATCGGTCACCAGTGGCTTCTGTGCGACGATGGACGTGATCTCGGAAAGCGGCAATGTTTGCGGACCCGCGGCTTCGTTAGCCAGCGACGGGTTCGCGACGATGGCGCGGTTTTCGCCCGCTTTGATCGTCGGATACAGAACGCCTTTCTCGTAGCGTTCGCCTTGAATCACCAGACCATGGTCGGATTCAAAGGTTTTCACCTTGTCCCAGGCTACAGAAATAGAGCCGGCATAGTCGGTGTTGATAAAGAGTTTACCGCCGTCAAGCAGCGTGATTTTCCCTGTGAGCTTGTCGCCGTTGTTCAGCCAAATGGTGTCAGCGCGGCTCTGTGTAATGCCAGCAGAGAGGGCGATGACCAGGCTGAGGGAAGAGATTGCGTGTTTGGATAGTGTCATTATTGCCAAGTAAACAGTGGTGACAGGTATTGAGATGTCCGTCAAAGACGTACAGCCGTTGATAACGAACCGGTTTAGCCCGGAACGGCAAACATTAACAGGAATCGAGGTGATGCTCTACCCGAAAACGGTAATTGATTAGAATGTAAATAGTTATAAAAGTTGCTATTGATGATTAACGGCTATAACGCGACGGTTGTCACATTTTGGAGCCAACCGAAAGGAGCGCCGTCATGCGGGAGAGGCTTCTCTGGCTCAGATGGTTTCAGGCCAGAGAAGCGTGGGCGAGAACGGATGCTACGCAGTACGTTGCGTGCGTGATGTGCTGTTGTTGCTCAGGAAGCGCGAGGTCAGGAACGTCCTCACGCGCAGCACGATCCGTTCCTGGAAGAGCACACAGAGCGTCACGGTGGTGAGCAGGAAAATGATATAGCCCGTCATGGAGAGCTGCACCTGGCCTGCGGCGGCAATGCACTGATCCCAGTCGCTGAAGCAGGCCATCGGGTTACCACGCACCAGCTGTTCCAGCGTACGGAACAGATTGAAGAGCGGAACGTGCAGCGCAAAGATCGAGAGTGATGCCGCACCCAGGCGCGGTGACCAATGTCGCAGCCACTCGCTATTAGGTTCACGCGCCAGCGCGCTGAGGCAGACCAAACCGACCTGAGCTGGCAGGAGCAAACCGTTATGCAGCAGGAAATACCAATAGGCTTCGCCTTTTGTGAACAGCCAGGTAGCGACAAGAAAATTCACACTGATAAAGAGGGCGAGTGCAGAGCGCTGGCCTTTGGTCAGCGGTAAGCGATCTTTCTGACGATAATGACGGAACAGCGCATACCCCAAAATGCCGGCCAGAAATTCCGGCAGACGGAAGATCGGTCCGCGCTGCAATAAGCCGGTGTACGGCATGCCAAACTGCTGTTGCCAGATCACCCAAATCGGCGGCAGCAGATACAGCAGGCAGACGATCCCCATCCACAGCCATGGATGGCGGCTGTTCAGCAGGCGCGGGGCCAGCAGCGGGAAGGTCAGATAGAAAAAGAACAGGGTAGAAAGTGACCATAACGGGGCATTGAAGGTCAGGAAGTAAGGATTCCATGCCTGCAACATCAGTACCTGCAATATCCCGTTGAACGCCAACTGCGCATTCGTCATGTAATGGCGCAGCGTTTCGGGGTCGGCCGCGGGGTCGTTGGTGTCATAAATGACAAAACGCGCACTGGCGACTTGCCCTTCCGGTGGCACGGCTAGCCACTGCATGAGCGTGACAACAGCAATAGAAGACAGCAGGGCAATGATATGAATGGGATAAAGATTAAAGAAGCGTTTGGCCCAGAACTGACGAACGGGTTCACGCAAACGTCCGTCCTTAATGTAGACGTGCGCGAGTAAAAAACCAGACAGAACAAAGAATGTGCTGGTTGCGAAGAACCCCATGCTGGTGAGCTCGCTTAAGAAAGGAATGCGCTCACGCTGGGGGTAAATGTGCACCGTGTGATAAATCATCACATAGCAACCGAGCAAAAATCGTAACCACTCCAGGCCGATAAACCGCTCCTTACTGACCTTCTTCATGTTGTTCCTCAACGTTAAACTCGGTGTAAAAGCCGAAAAATGCGATTACAAACTAGTTTAGACGAGAGCAACGTCACATTAATTAGGATAATGGCTATAAATGCCGGTGCTGTTTAGCAACCGTTTAGGTTTTTGCGGGGCATTGGTGGTATTTCCACCCATTGTTTTTATCAACAACAGTTTTTACCAACGACGGTTTCTTATCCGCTGTGGCGGCATCCTCGCTTACGCGAGGATAATCTCGGACGGTAGGGCGCCAGAGCGCCTTATCCGTACCGCTGACAATAGCTGTTTTTTGTGACGATTTGATTAAATCACTTTTTCTTGTAATACCCAGACTGCCGCTTCAACCCGCGATTTTAGCTTCATTTTTTTCAACAGGTGCTTGACGTGAACCTTAACGGTGCTTTCTGTGATCGTGAGTTTGCGGGCAATGACTTTATTGGACAACCCCTGGGCCAGCAGTTTTAGGATATCGCGTTCACGCGGGGTGAGCTGCTGAATATCCCGATCGCTGCTGTGACGGCTTTCGCGCAGGCTGGCGGCCAGGATCGGCGTCAGCGTTTCACTCAGCACCATTTTCCCTGACGCCGCCTGATGCAGCGCAGCCAGTAAATCTTCCGGCTCCATATCTTTTAGCAGGTAACCATCGGCACCATTTTTTAAGGCGTTAACAACATCATCTTCGTGGTTAGATACGCTAAAGACGACAATACGGCCAGACAGCGATTTTTCCCGCAGACGATTTAACGTTTCCAGGCCATTCATGCCAGGCATATTCAAATCGAGCAGAATCAAATCCGGGTCCAGTTGCTCCGCGAGTTCGACACCCTGTTCGCCGTGACTGGCTTCACCGGCCACCTGTAATTCTGGATCCATACTGATGAGTTGCTTAACCCCATTGCGCAACATGGGATGGTCATCAATCAGCAGTAGGGTGGCGGCATCTTCGTTAATCATGAGTTTCTCCTGTTAATGGCAGCCGGTGATGGTGTTCGGAGAGGAAGCTGACGTTCACTTCAGTGCCCCCCGACGGCCGGCGTCGAACAATGCATTCGCCGTGCAAACCCCGTGCACGGTCGCGCATGATAATAAGTCCATAGTGGTTGGCGCGACTGGCATCATCAGGAATACCGATACCATTGTCGGCCACGCTGAGTTCAATGTAGCCCTGACGTAGTTGCAGCGTAATATCGACCTGTGTGGCCTGCGCGTGTTTATAAATATTGCTCAGTGCTTCACGCACAATTTGCAGAACGTGAATACCCTGATGCGCGGAGACCGACTGCGGTGGCAGACGGTAGTGGAGTTCGATGGGGTACCCAAGCCGCTTGCTAAATTCATCGACTGACGCCCGCAGCGCGGCAAGTAGGCCGGATTCCGACAGCTTTAACCGGAAGGTGGTCAGCAGTTCGCGCAGTTGGCGATAGGCGGTGTTCAACTCTTCCCGCATTTCCGTCAGCAGCTGTTGTGAGACGAGGGGCAAATCACCGCCCTGCATTTGCAGGCAGCTCACCTGAATTTTCAGGCAGGAAAGGGACTGGGCGATCGAGTCGTGCAGCTCGCGGGCAATCGTGGCGCGTTCTTCCATCAACATCAACTGCTGTTGATGGTTGGATTGACGCTCCAGCGCCAGCGTGCTGGTCAACTGTTCCAACAAGGTATTCAGCAGTTGATTCTGATCTCGGCTGAGCGCGGTATTGCCCGGCAGCGTGGCCAACACGACGCCGTACTGCCCGTGTTTATCGTGCAGATCCCAACAGTGAGGCTCGCCCGGCAGATCTTTCCGTTTCCCCTGCATGCCGCAACTTTGGCAACTGCTGTCCGGGCAGTGCTCCGGCTGCGGCGGGCTGTCATCGCTAAATTGATGAAATTGCTCCTGATTGTTGTCTTCATACAGCCGAAGTTGAATATTGCGTAGCGGCGTCAATGTGGGGAGTTCGTTCAGGATTGGCATCAACCGACTGCACAACGGCGCGCCGGTATGCAGGCGTCGGCTGGCGCGATAAAGGAAAGAGAGCAGATCATTTTTCTGTTGCAGGTCGGCGGTTTTCTCGGCCACGCGTTGCTCCAGACTGTGATACATGGCGGAAAGTTCGTCCGACATGCTGTTCAGCACCTGTCCCAACGTACTCATTTCATCATGACCGTTAATGGTGACACGCTGGGTGAAATCGCCGTGACCGATAGCCTGCGCCATTGACACCAGACGTTGCCACGGTGTTAGCAGGCGACGACGCAGATAAAAGAACGTGGTAACTAGCAGAATAAACATGATGCCGATGAAGATGCGTTGCACCAGCGTGACCATCATCAATCGCTGTTCGGTTTTATGATCGATGGCAGAAACCAGATCGTCCAGTTGCTTCACGAAGCGGGCGACATCCGCTGAAGCGTCAGAAGCCTGTGTGGCCTGCCGCAAATGCGGTTGCAGATTTTCCAGCCAGAAAATGCGCAGCGCGGTGAATTGTTCGCTGAGCCCTTCCCGACGTACCGCCTGTTGCAGGTCGCTGCTGACTTCGTCTTCTTCCAGTTCTTGCAGGTAAATTTCATTCTCGGCGGAGAGCGGCACCATCGAGAGCAGACGGTAACTTTGCATGCGCAGCGAGCCTGCTTTATTAATGGCGTGCGCGTTGCCCTGAATGCTTTGCGACATCCAACTGGAAATCGACATACCTGCAATACCCAGCAAACCGAGTAGCAGCATCAATAGCGCGACCTGATTGACGAGCGACAGCGGCAGCAGGAAACGTTTCAACATAATACAGCGACCTCTGCTGGAGGAGTAGAAAACCAGTACCGGGAAGGATAATCCTTTTGGCATTTTTCCCGATCCTACATGATAACCCCATACCCACTAGTGAGTACCACCGAATATCCGTGCCGTGAAAGGGGGTATGACAGTAAGAAAAAAGAGAGATATAACAGATTGAATTGTCGTTGCTTATTTTTCTATTTTTATTACTCATTAAGGAGTGTGGCTGTTTTTACACGGTTTTTTTACCTGACAGCGTGTTGATTTGCATCAACTTTACCTGCGGTGTAATCCCTAATGTTGCGCCTTAATTCTACCGCGTTTTTATTTATCGAGGTTTTTATGACGCAGCCTTCATCACCCGAAAAAGTATCGCAAAGCACGCTGATCAGGGAATGGAATCCTGAAGAGACAAAATTCTGGCAATCTGGCGGCCAACGGATAGCACAGCGTAACCTTTGGATCTCTGTTCCCTGTCTGCTGTTGTCGTTTTGTGTCTGGATGATATTCAGCACCGTGGCCGTTAACCTAAACAAGGTCGGATTTCGTTTTACCACAGACCAACTCTTTTTACTGACCGCGCTGCCTTCCGTCTCCGGCGCGCTGTTGCGTGTTCCTTACTCCTTCGTTATCCCGCTGGTTGGCGGCCGCCGTTGGACGACGCTGAGTACCTTCATTCTGGTTATCCCGTGTATCTGGCTCGGGTTTGCCGTACAGGATCCGCACACGCCTTACCGCATTTTCGTGACGATTTCTCTGCTGTGCGGCTTCGCAGGGGCGAATTTCGCGTCCAGCATGGCTAACATCAGTTTCTTCTTTCCCAAATCACGTCAGGGCAGTGCGTTAGGTATTAACGGCGGATTGGGCAACCTCGGCGTGAGCGTGATGCAACTGCTGGTGCCCGTGGTGATTTTCCTGCCGATTCTGGGATTCTCCGGCAATGGTGTTGTTCAGCCAGATGGCCATCAGATTTGGCTGCACCATGCAGCCTGGATGTGGGTACCGTTTTTGGTGATTGCTGCAACTGCTGCCTGGTTTGGCATGAACGATCTTCCTGCGCCTAATGCGTCAATACGCAAGCAGTTGCCGGTTCTGAAGCAAATGCATCTGTGGGTGCTCAGTTTCCTGTATCTGTCCACGTTTGGCTCATTTATCGGCTTTTCGGCGGGCTTCGGCATGCTGGCCAGAACGCAGTTTCCCGATATCGTAATTCTGTACTACGCGTTCTTTGGGCCACTGCTGGGGGCGCTGGCGCGTCCGGTTGGCGGAATGTTGTCCGACCGCTTTGGTGGGGTGAAGGTGACGTTGATTAACTTCATCCTGATGGTGATTTTCTCGGTGCTGTTATTTCAGTCTCTGCCTGGTGCGAACTCTGCCGGTTCATTCGGCATGTTCTTTGGTATTTTCATGATGTTGTTCCTGACGGCCGGTCTGGGTAGCGGGTCCACATTCCAGATGATCGCCGTGATTTTCCGTAAATTAACGGCAGATCGTGTGAAAACACAGGGTGGAAGTGATGCGGATGCGCAGCGTGCGGCCGCCACGGATACCGCAGCAGCGCTGGGCTTTATCTCAGCCATTGGCGCTATCGGCGGCTTCTTCATTCCTCAGGCCTTCGGGATGTCGCTTGAGTTAACGGGTTCACCCACCGGTGCGATGAAGGTGTTTGTGGTGTGCTACGTGGTGTGCGTATTGGTGACCTGGCTGTTCTACGCCAGAAAGAAAAGTTAATAATCTGAAATGCCAGAATGTATTTTGCTTGTGTTTTCTCTGGCGTAAAAAATTGTGCTGAGGTGGGCGTGGCTGCCGGGTGAGCCGCATGGAGGCGGCGAGAACTAGTGCCGCGTCGGACAAAAACGTCAGAGACGTTTTTGAACAGCACTTGTGCTGACCCGAAGGGCGAGCTCCATTTATGGAGCGAGTAAACGCGTCACTAGTGGCCCGAATAGCAGTCACGAACGCCGAAGGTATCGCGTAGCGACACAATTAGCGCCAAATAGCCACAGGTCAAGGAGCGCGGCAATTGAGCGCTCCTTGTCGGGCGCGTGCTACGAAGTAGCATGAAAATGACAGTGTTGTTGCGCACGAAATATTCGCAGTATCTGCATAAAACATGAAAATGTGACTACGACGCCATCCCTTACGGGGCGGCGTTTTTTTTCGTGCTACATCCAACGCCCCCTTACTAAATCTGCACAATATTACGTCTCCTTCGACTACTACCTCTAAATAGTCGTGTGTATGAATTTAGTATAAACACAAAATCAGTGGTTTTATTTTTATATTTAAAAATCATATAATTAAATTATTTTTTCGTGATAATTCTTTAGTGGTAGTTGATGGTGTACTCCGTTTTTCACAGGGTGACACTCTTGATCGTTATCAAGTTTGGCGACGTGGTTGCTGGATACGCTAGCGCCAACTTGAGCGATGTGTCGTAAGCAAAAAAAGATGTCTGCTACGAGCATTTCATAACGACAGGGGCCAGCAGGCTTCGCAGCAGGAGAGTCCGGATGAGCAAATTCCTTGACCGGTTACGTTACTTCAAACAACTGGCTGAACCGTTTTCCGATGGTCATGGCCAGACCCTCAATACCAATCGTGACTGGGAAGACGGCTATCGCAGTCGCTGGCAGCATGACAAAATCGTGCGTTCTACCCATGGGGTAAACTGCACCGGTTCATGTAGCTGGAAGATTTATGTGAAAAACGGTCTGGTGACGTGGGAAACGCAGCAGACCGATTATCCACGTACCCGCCCGGACCTGCCTAACCATGAGCCTCGCGGCTGCCCGCGCGGTGCCAGCTATTCCTGGTATCTCTACAGCGCTAACCGCCTGAAATATCCAATGATGCGCAAGCGCCTGCTGAAACTGTGGCGTGAAGCGAAACTGACGCACAGCGATCCGGTTGATGCCTGGGCGTCCATCGTCAACGACCCTGAGAAAACCAAATACTACAAACAAATTCGTGGCCGTGGCGGTTTCGTTCGTTCTGACTGGAATGAAGTCAACGAACTGATCGCGGCCTCTAACGTTTACACCGCCAAGACCTTCGGCCCAGACCGTATTATCGGCTTCTCACCGATTCCTGCGATGTCGATGGTGTCCTACGCGGCCGGTGCGCGTTACCTCTCTCTGCTCGGCGGTGTCTGCCTGAGCTTCTATGACTGGTACTGCGACTTGCCGCCTGCGTCACCCATGACGTGGGGCGAACAAACTGACGTACCGGAGTCTGCCGACTGGTACAACTCTTCTTACATCATTGCCTGGGGCTCTAACGTACCGCAAACCCGTACGCCGGATGCCCACTTCTTTACGGAAGTCCGCTACAAAGGCACCAAAACCGTGGCGGTCACGCCGGATTACGCGGAAATCGCCAAGCTGTGCGATCAGTGGTTGAACCCGAAACAAGGTACCGACAGCGCGATGGCGCTGGCAATGGGCCACGTTATTCTCAAAGAGTTCCATCTCGACAAACCGAGCCAGTATTTCAGCGAGTACGTTCGTCAATACACGGACTTACCGATGCTGGTGCTGCTGGAGCCGCGGGAAGACGGTTACTACGCCGCGGGTCGTATGCTGCGAGCTTCCGATCTGGTGGACAACCTCGGTCAGGACAACAATCCGCAGTGGAAAACCATCGCGGTTGATGATGAAACCGGCAACCTGACGGCACCGCAAGGGTCGATCGGCTACCGTTGGGGCGATCAGGGCAAATGGAACCTGGAACAGCGCGACGGTCTGAGCGGCGAAGAAGTGAAGCTGCGCCTGAGCCTGCTGGGTTCACACGACGATGTCGTTGATGTCGGCTTCCCGTATTTTGGTGGCGCGGTCAGCGAGCATTTCAACAACGTTGAGCTACAAGACATCCTGCTGCACAAACTGCCGGTTAAGCGTTTGACGCTGGCTGACGGCAGCGAAGCGCTGGTTGCCTGCGTGTATGACCTGACGATGGCGAACTACGGCCTGGATCGCGGTCTGAACGACGACAACTGCGCGCGTGATTACGACGATGTGAAAGCGTACAGCCCTGCCTGGGCCGAGGAAATTACGGGCGTTTCTCGTCAGAACATCATCCGTATTGCGCGTGAATTCGCGGATAACGCGGATAAAACGCACGGTCGCTCCATGGTCATCGTGGGGGCGGGTATCAACCACTGGTACCATATGGACATGAACTACCGCGGCATCATCAACATGCTGATTTTCTGCGGCTGTGTCGGTCAGAGCGGTGGCGGTTGGGCGCACTACGTTGGACAAGAAAAACTGCGTCCGCAAACCGGTTGGACGCCGCTGGCGTTTGGTCTGGACTGGCAGCGTCCGCCTCGCCACATGAACAGTACCTCGTTCTTCTATAACCATTCCAGCCAGTGGCGTTATGAAACCGTCGCGCCGCAGGAACTGCTGTCACCGCTGGCAGATAAATCCCGCTTTAGCGGCAGCATGATTGATTTCAACGTGCGCGCCGAGCGTATGGGCTGGTTGCCGTCTGCACCGCAGTTGAACGTTAACCCGTTGGATATCGCAGAGAAAGCGCGTGCTGCTGGTGTCACGCCGCAGGAATATACCGTTGCGGCGTTGAAATCAGGCGAAATCAAATTTGCCGCTGAGCAGCCTGATAGCCCGCAAAACTACCCGCGCAACCTGTTCATCTGGCGTTCTAACCTGCTGGGTTCCTCCGGTAAAGGCCACGAATACATGCTGAAGTACCTGCTGGGTACGGAGCACGGTATTCAAGGGCAAGATCTGGGCACGGCGGGCAGCGTGAAACCGGAAGAAGTGGAATGGCGTGACCAAGGCGTTGAAGGCAAACTGGACCTGGTGGTGACGCTTGATTTCCGTATGTCCAGCACTTGCCTGTACTCCGACATCGTCCTGCCAACGGCAACCTGGTACGAAAAAGACGACATGAATACCTCGGATATGCATCCGTTTATTCACCCGCTGTCTGCGGCTGTCGATCCGGCGTGGGATTCCAAAAGCGACTGGGAAATCTACAAAGGTATCGCGAAAGCCTTCTCCCGCGTCTGTCAGGGGCATCTGGGTCAGGAAACCGATCTGGTTACCTTGCCTATTCAACACGATTCCCCAGCTGAAATGGCGCAGCCGTTCGGTGTGGATGACTGGAAAAAAGGCGAATGCGATCTGATTCCGGGCAAAACTGCACCGCACCTGATGGTCGTGGAACGCGATTACCCGAACCTGTACGAACGTTTCACCTCGCTCGGTCCGTTGATGGACAAACTGGGCAACGGCGGTAAAGGCATCGGCTGGAACACGCAGACCGAAGTCGATTTCCTGAAAAAGCTGAACTACACCAAGGCTGACGGTGCGGCGGCGGGTCGTCCGAAGATTGAAACGGCGATCGATGCGGCAGAAGTGATTCTGTCTCTGGCCCCGGAAACCAACGGTCAGGTAGCGGTGAAAGCGTGGGAAGCGCTGAGCAAATTCACCGGTCGTGACCACACGCATCTGGCACTGAATAAAGAAGACGAGAAAATTCGCTTCCGTGATATTCAGGCGCAGCCGCGCAAGATTATCTCCAGCCCGACCTGGTCTGGCCTCGAAGACGAACACGTTTCCTATAACGCCTGTTATACCAACGTTCATGAGCTGATTCCGTGGCGTACGCTGTCCGGCCGCCAGCAACTGTATCAAGACCATGAGTGGATGCGCGCCTTCGGTGAAAGCCTGCTGGTCTACCGTCCGCCGGTCGATACCCGTGCGGCAGAACCTGTAATGAATAAGAAACCTAACGGCAACCCGGAAAAAGCGCTGAACTTCCTGACGCCGCACCAGAAATGGGGCATTCACTCCACGTACAGCGACAACTTATTGATGCTGACGCTGGGTCGCGGTGGCCCGATTATCTGGCTGAGCGAAGAGGATGCCCGCGATTTGGGCATTGCGGATAACGACTGGATAGAAGCGTTTAACGCCAACGGTGCGCTGACGGCACGTGCGGTAGTTAGCCAGCGTGTGCCTGCGGGCATGACGATGATGTACCACGCACAGGAACGCATTATTAACCTGCCGGGATCGGAAGTGACCCAGCAGCGCGGCGGTATTCACAACTCGGTGACCCGTATCACCCCGAAACCGACCCATATGATCGGTGGCTATGCCCAACTGGCTTATGGCTTTAACTACTACGGCACCGTTGGGTCAAACCGCGATGAATTCGTCGTGGTTCGTAAAATGAAACGCATCGACTGGCTGGATGATGAAGGCCAGGACGATGTTCAGCAACAAACGGTTCAGCAACAAACAGTACAAAAATCGGTACAGCAGGAGAAAGCCTGATGAAAATTCGTTCACAAGTGGGCATGGTGCTGAATCTGGACAAATGCATCGGCTGTCACACCTGCTCCGTTACCTGTAAAAACGTCTGGACCAGCCGTGAAGGGATGGAATATGCCTGGTTCAACAACGTCGAAACCAAACCGGGCGTGGGTTATCCCCATGCCTGGGAAGATCAGGAAAAATGGAAGGGCGGCTGGATCCGTAAGATCAGCGGCAAACTTGAGCCGCGCATGGGTAATCGCGTCAGCGTGTTGTCCAAAATCTTCGCTAACCCGGATGTGCCAGAAATCGACGACTACTATGAGCCGTTCGACTACGACTACCAGAATCTGCGTAAAGCACCGGAAGGTAAACATCAACCTGTTGCCCGTCCACGCTCGCTGATTACCGGTCAGCGGATGAAGAAAATCGAGAACGGCCCGAACTGGGAAGACGATCTGGGTGGTGAATTCAGCGTACGCGCCAAAGATAAAAACTTTGAGCATATGCAGAAAGAGATGTACGGCCAGTTCGAAAACACGTTCATGATGTATCTGCCGCGTCTGTGCGAGCACTGCCTGAACCCCGCGTGCGTGGCGACCTGCCCGAGTGGCGCGATCTACAAACGTGGCGAAGACGGCATCGTTCTGATCGATCAGGACAAATGCCGCGGCTGGCGCATGTGCCTGACCGGTTGCCCGTACAAGAAAATCTACTTCAACTGGAAGAGCGGCAAATCAGAAAAATGTATTTTCTGCTACCCGCGCATCGAAAGTGGTCAACCGACGCTCTGCTCAGAAACCTGCGTCGGACGTATCCGCTATCTGGGCGTACTGCTCTATGATGCCGACCGCATCGAACAAGCGGCCTCGGTGGAAAATGAGAAAGATTTGTACCAGAGCCAACTGGACGTGTTCCTTGACCCGCACGACCCGAAAGTCATTGAACAAGCGCTGAAAGACGGCATTCCAAACAGCGTCATTGAAGCGGCACAGCAGTCGCCGGTGTACAAAATGGCGATGGATTGGAAACTGGCGCTGCCGCTGCACCCAGAATACCGCACGCTGCCGATGGTCTGGTACGTACCGCCTTTGTCACCGATTCAGTCTGCCGCGGATGCAGGCCAATTGGCGCACAGCGGCGTATTGCCGGACGTCGAAAGCCTGCGCATTCCGGTGCAATATCTGGCTAACCTGCTGACCGCAGGGGATACCGAGCCGGTCTTACTGGCGCTGAAACGTATGCTGGCGATGCGTCACTACAAACGTGCAGAAACCGTAGAAGGCAAAATCGATACCAGCGCGCTGGAGCAGGTTGGGCTGACGGAAGCGCAGGCGCAGGAAATGTACCGCTATCTGGCGATTGCGAACTATGAAGACCGTTTCGTGATCCCAGCAAGCCATCGTGAACTGGCGCGTGAAGCGTTCCCGGAAAGCAAAGGCTGCGGCTTCAGCTTTGGCGATGGTTGCCACGGTAGCGATACCAAGTTCAACTTGTTCAACAGCAAGCGTATTGATGCCATCGATGTCAGCAGCAAAACGCGCGATATGAACAGCAAAGTCATGCGGGAGACTAACCATGATTAGCCTGCGGATTATTGCCCGCCTGTTGGACTATCCCGATAGCGAGCTGTGGGAAAACCGAGCCGAGCTGATCGAAACGGTAGAGCAGACCGATGCTTTGCCGCTGCGTGAGAGCCACCAGCTCATGCAGTTCATCAATACGCTATGTGCGCAGGATCTGTTGGACAAACAGGCGGAGTATAGCGGCCTGTTTGATCGCGGTCGGGCGACCTCGCTGCTGCTGTTCGAACATGTTCACGGAGAGTCTCGTGACCGTGGTCAGGCGATGGTTGATCTGATGCAGCAATATCAGGATGCTGGCTTGGCGCTGGATTGCCGTGAGCTGCCGGACTACCTGCCGCTGTATCTTGAGTACCTTTCTCGTCTGGAGCCCGCGCAGAGTCGCGCGGGTTTAGTCGACATCGCGCCCATTCTGGCGTTGATTGGCGCGCGTTTGCAGCAGCGTGACAGTCGCTATGCCGTGCTGTTCGACCTGCTGCTATCGCTGTCCGGTAGCGACCTGAAAAGTGACGATGTCACACATAAGGTGGTTGACGAAGCGCGCGACGACACGCCGCAGGCGCTGGATGCCGTGTGGGAAGAGGAACAGGTTAAGTTCCTCGGCGAAGAAGGCTGCGCATCGGCCCAACAAACGCAACACCAACGCCGCTTTGCTGGCGCGGTGGTGCCGCAATATCTGAATCTTGACGCGACATCGGCGGGAGGGCAACGCTAATGAGTGCAATCACTAGTTATTTCAATATATTCTTTTTTGACATCTATCCCTACCTGGCGATGGCCATTTTCCTGATTGGCAGCTGGTTGCGCTATGACTACGGCCAGTACAGCTGGCGTGCCGGTTCGAGTCAAATGCTGGATAAGAAAGGGATGCGTCTGGCGTCTAACCTGTTCCACCTGGGGATTCTGGGCGTATTTGCCGGGCACTTCCTCGGTATGCTGACGCCGCACTGGATGTACGAAGCCTTCCTGCCAATGGAGGTAAAACAGAAAATGGCGATGTTCGGCGGCGGTGCAGCTGGCCTGCTGACGTTTGTCGGTGGCGTGCTACTGTTAAAGCGCCGTCTGACCAACCCACGCGTTCGTGCTACGTCTAGCGTTGGCGATATTCTCATCCTGTCTTTGCTGGTGATTCAGGCCGGTTTGGGGCTGTTGACCATTCCGTTCTCTGCACAGCATATGGGCGGCAGTGAAATGCTGAAACTGGTCGGGTGGGCGCAGAGCGTGGCGTTTTTCCAGGGTGGGGCGTCTGCACATTTGGCGGGTGTCGCGCTGATCTTCAAACTGCACATCGTGCTGGGGCTGACGCTGTTCGTTCTGTTCCCGTTCTGCCGTCTGGTTCACATTTGGAGCGCACCGGTCGAGTATCTGACGCGTCGCTACCAGTTAGTACGTAACCGTCGCTAAGTATGATAAAAACGGCAGCGTTATCATAACGCTGCCGTTTTAACGTATTCCTTTTCATCTTTCCCCGCCAACAACAATCGTCATCAGCAGCTCTTAGAGTTGATTACTTACCTCGCGCGGTCGTCCATTGCACGGCGAAGACGCTCGCCAGCACGATCGCCAACCCCAGAAATGCTGTGCCGGTCATCGACTGTGAAAGCAACACCCAACCCAGCACGACGGCAGTTAATGGACTCAGTAATCCCAATGACGCAACGGCAATTGTCGGCAGACGGGTTATGCCACGAAACCACAGCCCATAAGAGATCACGGCACCAGCCAGGCAGAGGTAGATATAGGCGGCGTATTGCGACAGCGTTAACGCAGGCAGAGGCGCATCGACTACCCACGCGACGGGTGCCAGCATCAATCCGCCGATGAAGAGTTGCCAGCCGGTAAGCGGCAGCACTGGCAGATCGAGTCGCCAGCGGCGCGTCAGCCAGACGCCAGTCGCCATACACACTGCACCCAGCAGTGCGGCGGCGATGCCGATCGGTTCAAATGTCGTCTGCGGCGACAGCAGCAGGATAGCCATGCCGGCCACGCCAATTATGGCTGACCACAGCGTAGCCAGCCTGGGGGCGCGGTGATCGACTGCCCAGATCAACACCATGACCAGCAGCGGTTGGATCGCGCCCAGTACCGCCGCCAATCCGCCGGGTAAACGATAAGCGGCGACAAACAGCAGTGCCTGAAAAACACCGATATTTAAGGCGCTGAGCACAAGCACGCGCCACCAGTCTCGTCGGGCGGGGAAACGGCGGGTGAATAACAGCAGCAGCAGTCCCGCTGGCAGCACGCGGATAAGCGCCGCGGTGAAAGGGCGATCCGGCGGCAGGAGTTCGGATGTCACAATGTAGGTCGACCCCCAAATCGCGGGAGCCAGCGCCGTGAGTAGGACGTCGCGCCAATAGTGTGGTGAGGATATCGTGTTCATGACTTTACCTTCAATTCAAGATACTATGATAGTGTTGAACAATTACCTTGAAGTCAAGATAAATGAAAAATTCGACTCGCAAGCGCGAATACGACGCAGTAGATGCCATTCTTGATCAGTGGCGGCGTGAGCGCCCCGATCTGGATGCCAGCCCGATGGGACCGATTGGACGTCTCCGGCGCTGTGCTGTGCTCATGGATCAGCGTCTGGAATCCTGTTTCTCCAGATTTGACCTGAGCAGTTGGGAATTTGATATGCTGGCGACGCTACGGCGTGCGGGTGCGCCGCATTGCCTCAGCCCGACCGATCTGTTCTCCACGTTGATGGTGACGTCTGGTACCATGACTCACCGACTCAAGCGCCTTGAAACGCGTGGATTTATCGAACGCGTGCAGAACGAACAGGATGCGCGCAGTACGCTGGTACAACTCACCGGCACGGGGCTTGAACTGATTAATCGCACCGTAGAGGCACACATCGAGAACGAGCGTCAGATGCTCTCGGTACTGCCTGCCGAGGTTCTGGCGGTGCTTGATGCTAACCTTGCTGCGCTATTGCGCGGGCTGGAGAGCCACACTGGGCGTACTGCGCCTAAAGAGACAACGTAGCTAGAAACAAATAGTTAGAAAAAAGTCGTTAAAAGCAAAGTTGTTAGAGACAAAGTCATTCGCCGGGCGAAATCTACGTGCGTCATGATAAAAGGAACTGAACGATGTCTGAATAGCGTGCGTCAATCTGCTGGCAACGCAATGGGAAAGATTTTATTGATAACCGCTACAGCCGACTGCACCAGTGGCCGCGGTCGATCCTGAAGAAGCGCTGATGGCCCCGCTGTCGAGCTGTCATATGCTGTGGTTCCTGTCGATCGCGGCCAAAAAAACGTTTCTGCGTCGATGATTATCAGGACGATGCGGTAGGAACGATGGGCGTGAATGCAGCGGGAAAAACGGCGATGCTGAGCGTCACGCTGCGTCCGCAGGTCACACTCAGCGCCAGAAAACGCGCTTGCGCAAGTATGGGAATGTGAGAGGCGTATGGCGGCATCTGGAGAAGGTCTGCTGCTGACGCAGTTAGATGCGATAGCGAAAGGGCTGAGCGAGACGTTCGCGCCATTCTGCGAAGTGGTTGTGCACGATCTGAAGAACCCTGAACACGCGATACTTTCCATTCACAATAACCTCTCTGGCAGAGAAGTGGGTGCCCCTGCGACGGAACTGGAGAGTGTTCAGAATTCTGGGTCTCGCCCGCGTCGCTTCACCTGACTTTCCTAATATTTTAGCGAACTACGCCAACCAGTTTGCCGCTGGGCGTCCGGTAAAAAGCACCTCGGCGTATCGTGGGCATCGGTGTATTTGCATGCGAAGTAAGAGATTCAACATTAACTCATGAGACATGTCATTTTAATAAAGTGTTCTGGACTCCGTTAGTGTTGATATTTTTTAATGAGACTAACTAAAGATAAATGCTATGATTTGTATGATTAATCTGGTGATTAATTAAAAAATTTTCGATTGATAATAATTAACGGAATAAGATAAATGAATCGATTTCTTGATGTACTTATTGATAAAAAAACATGGCCCAAGAGAGGGATGCCAGCATTTCCAGCAAGTTTTCTGGCTGGCAAAAGTCAGGATAGCCTAAATATCCCGGCAATGCTTTGGATGATTGGGTATCTAACCACGCCAACATCATCCACGGGAGTCTCATTGAGTGAGTTTTGGGCGTGGGTTAGATATTTTTCAGCTCTTACCGGAGACGATGATATCAGACTTACTCGTAGTTTTTCCGATCTTGATGCCCATCAAAAAACTATTTTGAGCGACGATTTTGGTATGGGAGTTCCCATGTTATGGCTATCTGAAAAATTATCTTTAGTACACATTGTTGATGGTCGATATTTCCTGAAAAAATTTGCAGCGACAACTGGTGCAACACAAATTCGAACTAGTAAAAGAGGACCGAATAAAACGCCTGATTTTGTCGCTCGTGATAGCAATGGTAATTGGCATGTTATTGAGTGCAAAGGCACACAATCAGGCGATGAATACAGAGACCAGCAATTAGGTAACAAAGGCCCACCCGCTACTGGTGGTGTTGCTCAGAAAAATTCAATTATATTTCCAGCTCGCCATACTGGTCAGCGCTTAGCATGTGGGTTGAGAATAGGGATTGAGGGCCAGATGGGAAGTCAATTGAAAATAGTTGATCCTGAGCCTGAAGATCCGATTGAGATCAGTACCAAACAACTCCCATTTGCCTTTGACTCTGCCACTAGAGGAGTGATGTCAAAATATCTACGAATGGCTGGCTTAGAAATTTCTGCTGAGGCGATAGCGTCCCCTCTTGGGGATCGCCCTGATTCAGTTCACTATAAAAGCCGTACAGCAGAACGCGAACGTCAAGAGATGGTAAACGAGAGAGATAACAGAGCTAAGGAAGAATTACGTAATAATAAATACATCTCTATAATGAATCGTCAATTTAGAGGTCAGGAACGTATTTTTGACTTGCCACGTGAAATTTCTGTTGGCTCTGAGAAGATTAATAGAATTATTGTGAAACAAGGTATTAATCCCGATTTTCTTGGTGAGTTATCACGTAGGCCTACATTCGATGAATTGATTCAGGAAGAAAATCCAGACTTATCAGAGCTAGTAGGGAGAAGTATCGTAGTATCAGATGCACTCTCGTCTAAAATAAAGGTAGGTGATATATTTGAAGCGGAATTAATTCTAGAAAAAAGTCGTAAGTAGACGATAAAAATGAATGCGTTTAACCATGTCAGTAAATTTGTTAATTAAATTAACCTCTATTTTAAGGAACATCTGTACAAGGAGGTTATTTTCCCTAAGTTTGCCTATACTTGCTTAACTGCCCGATTTGCTGATGAGTGGCATCGTCGGGTGTGGTGAAACGAAAACGCGAGGAGTAGGTATGGGTATTCTGTCCTGGATTATTTTTGGCTTGATTGCGGGGATTCTGGCTAAGTGGATTATGCCCGGTAAAGACGGCGGCGGCTTTATCCTGACGGTGTTGCTCGGGATTGTCGGTGCGGTCGTGGGGGGGTATATCAGCGTTTTCTTTGGATTCGGCCGGGTCGATGGCTTTAACTTCGGCAGTTTTGTGGTGGCGATTGTCGGCGCGATTGTCGTGCTGTGGGTGTACCGCAAAATACGAGACTAGTGCTATATCCGTTGCCCCTGAACAGGGGCAACGGGCTTTTTGTCGCTTCAATACGAAGAAAACCACTCGATTAGCTGTTCTGCGGCTTCGTGAGGTGCCAGCGCAGAGGTGTGCAGCGACCGATGATGGGCAGCCTCGATCGTGTCGGCGTAGTCGTAATTCCTCAGAATGGCTTTGAGCTTATCCTGCGAATTTACCTTACCGAACTGGTGCCGGTCAGCGTTTTCCACTCGATTTAAAAGGTGCGCTTCGTCGCTACAGAGTTGGACGAAAAATGGCGTAACGCCATGTTCCGCGCAGCGCGCTTTTATCGCCTCAATGTACCCGTCGTCTTTGCTTCCCTCATAGCAGAAGGTCGTGATCAGGTCGCGCTCATCCTCTGCAAAAAACAGCGAGATGGCATAGATCCTTAGCTCACAGGCGAAGCGCCTGAGTGTGCTATATGCACTGTCAGGTGGGAGCACCGCGATCGCTAAATCATACGTCAGATGATTATGAAAGAGCGTTGCTCCCATCTTCTCCGCCAGCAGCCG
Source organism: Pectobacterium sp. A5351 (assembly GCF_028335745.1). Lineage (NCBI taxonomy): Bacteria > Pseudomonadati > Pseudomonadota > Gammaproteobacteria > Enterobacterales > Pectobacteriaceae > Pectobacterium > Pectobacterium sp. A5351. Next base: position 2,299,641 of record NZ_CP116477.1, on the reverse strand, counting down.
ACCGACCGTGAGTTTCCCCACCGCTGGCGGCCCGTAGAGAAAAATGAGCTTCTTCACTGCGCCGTACTCATCGTGCCGGGTTCGTAATAGGTGATATTCAGCGCATTGCGTGTTTTGACGGAAACGCCAGTTAACGGCACGACCGCATGCCAGGTTTCATAATACCCGTTGCGGATGATGACGCTGGCGTTGCCCATGATCGGGAGGACGGAATGGCAGACGTCAGCATGGTTTTCTGGGTTGAGAATCTGAAAGGCACCGCCCCAGCTTTCTTCCCATTCGGCGTTAAAATAGATAATCAGACGGAATCCGCGTGTCAGCGACGCGTCGACATGGGGGAGGTAGTGCGTGTCCCTACCGCCGCGAAAGGCTACGGCTTCCATTTTGAATGCGGAAAGGTCGGCCCCGCAGAAGGCGGACAGGGCGGCAGTAAAGGTGTCAGAAACCAGTTCGCTGCACAGTCCCTGCCAGGCGTCGGACAGCGTTGTGGTGTCGCTTACTTTGCCGGAGGCTAAAGGAATCAGGGTACGGCGATAGAAGTAACCGCCGTTACGTTCACGATAGTTAAACCCGTCGGTCGGGAACTCGTGAGCAAGCGTTGACGCGATATTACTATTACGCCATATCTGGGTTAATTCTCCCCACTGGAATGGGGTTTCATGTCGCTTGCCGTGGATGAGGCGTTCAAGATCAAAATAGTTAGACATCTTTTCACTCCCTGTCGTCAATGACCACTGATGAATATCAATTACCTCTGATGGGTGTTAATCACACCTGACGGATAGCGGCGGTTTACGTCCATTACAGGCTTCCTAGTGCGGTAGACATGCGTTGAATCAGTTCCTCTGTTTCATTGGCGGAAATCGTGAAAGCCGGTGCCAGTTTTAAGTACGGACCTGCGGCACCAACGATGACGCCATGCTGGCGTATCGCCGCCTGAGCGCGACCACACTGTTCGAGGGACGAAAACGTCATCGATAGCATCAGCCCTTTGCCTTGCACGCTGATCAGCCCCTCGGTTGGCGGGAGGTATTGTTTGGCGAGTTGAAGGAGCATCCTTCCTTTTGCTGTGACTTCATCGTAGAGGTGATGTGCATCCAGATAATCCATGACAAACAGCGCCGCGCGGCAGCCCAGCAGGTTGCCGGACTGCGTGTGGCCGTGGCGGAAAAACGGCGGCATTTGCCCTTTGAAGCTGTCGGTAATCGCCTCCGTTGCAAGCACGGCGGTGATAGGTACACCACTGCCCAGACATTTGCTGAAAATGACAATATCAGGCTGTGCGCCTTGTGAGACTGATTCACAGAACGTTCCCGCGCGGCCAACGCCACAGTAGACTTCGTCACAGATCAGCGGAATGTCGTGCTTTTTTGTCAACAGCGAGAGCTGTTGCAGGAAGCCCTCAGGCAGCAGTCGGGTGCCTTCCATTGCCATAATCGGTTCAATAATGACGGCGGCGATAGTCGATTCCTGTTCTGCCAGCAGCGTTTCCCAGTCACGGATATCGCTGAGGTGTTCAGGTGGAGGCATCGTGATCGTATTGCTGGCGAGCAGAGTCGGTAAAATGCCCTCGTTGATAAACGGGCGTCTTGTCGCCATCATCGCGCCGAGGGTACAGCCGTGGTACGCGCCGTTCATCGCCACGATTTTCGTTCGCGCTGGACGGGAACGGTTGACCTGATATTGCCAGGCCATTTTTAGTGCACTTTCAACGCCTTCGCTACCGCTCCCAACGATGAACGTCTTACAAAGGCCTGTACCGAGTAGCTGAGCGGCGAGTTTTTCGGCCAGTTCGCCGGGGAGTTGGGTGTTTGAATAGATATTGCAGGCGTGAATCAGTGTGGATAACTGCTGTTGCAGGGCGGCAATGAATTCAGGGTGAGAGTGCCCAAGACAGTGATTATAACAGCCGGACATGGCGTCAAAGTAGCGTTGGCCGCGTTCATCATAAAGATAAACCCCTTCGCCACGGTGGATCAGCGGGCGTTCATCTTTCTCCGCAAGGGCGGTGTAAGGCGGCCAGTAGGGGTTAGAGGTAGGATTCATATTTTGTCCCTGTCAGCGTGGTTCTGATGTCATCAACGTTACTCACGATCGAATCAATGGTTTGGGTCTCTTTTTTCCCTGTGCCGGCACAGAGCCTGAAGTTGGAAATCCCCAGAAAAGACAGCACCGCGTTGGTAACGCAATCGGGTGCTGACGTGACCTCTTCGTAGTCAAGGGTGAGGATGTCATGGTGCTGAAAAGCCTGATAAAACGCGGTCTGGTTCTCCAGATTGTTATCAATGAATTCCGTTAATTCATCGACAGGCACTGTCATTTTTTCGTGCGAAAGCGGGCGGCTATCCTGCTTGCCAACGTACCAGATGCGATCGCGCAGGCTTTTCTTCAACGACACAAATTGCTGTAGCCGGCTTTTTCTTTCCAACAGGATCAGTTTCAGATCGGGGATCGCCTGCAAGGCGGGCCAGATGGAGGCATCGCCCCAGTGGCTATCAAGATCCCGAAACAGCACGAAACCGACCGCTTCGACGTATTCAAAATAGGGTCTGAACAGGTGGCGATGCAGAATCGTCTCCAGCGTGGTGTCTTTAACGGAATAGGGCAGCAAATGCTGACCAAAGCGGTTGAAGGCTTCACCGTGCATTTCAATATTCGGGTGGGAACCTAACAGCGTGCGAAGCAGGTGAGTGCCCGCTCTGGGCGTCGAGACGATGGCAAATTTCTGATAGCGGGTTTGTGCGGCCAGAATGTCCGCATCCACGCTGCCGCCGACCCATTTGTATTTTTCGGCAAGGGCGATTTTCTCGCAAAACAGCGCAAAGTAGGGTGGAGCGTCGTGTTGAAGATCCTGTAGCGACACCTGAATTTCGTCTCCGCGTATGCCCTGAGCCCGCCAGTTTACGCCGTTGAGTCGGTATTCATGAACGAATGCCAGCATCGGCGCCAGTGTTTTCTCACCTAGCGACATCTCGGTTAACTCATCCCGCATCCGGGCGTGAAGGTGCTCTTGCGGGCAGGTTAGCCAGCCATCCCAACGCACCGCTAACGCGGATTCTGTCATTGAACGATCGGTCATTCTCTCTCCTTAGATTATGCGATCAGAGTGGGGGCGCGGGTGAACATGCCTCGCAGCAGTGTTCTTGGGTTGGCGGGATCGTCCGTGTAGGCATGCCGCCCGTGAGAGATTTTATCGTTACGCATGATCAAGGCCTGCCCTCGATAAAGAGGGAATGTCAGGTGATAGTGGCTACCTTCGGCAGCCAGTTGTGACAGGTATTCGACGGCCTCAATCACGCGCGGATGGATACGGCGTGAATAATCCCAGTCGGCAGTCATATCTAGCGTAAAGCCACCAATAAATCCGCCGTCCCGATCGGGACGAAAAACCGGACCGATATGGGCGTACTGTTTCCCGGACTGTGTCCCGGTTGAACGGCGTCTGAAAATTTGTTCTTCAAGCAGAATATTCGCTAAATCAGGGTGTTCGGCCTGAAGCTGCTGAAAGGCGGAGACGCTATCGAACAGAACGGTTCCGCCGCCCTGGCTCGCATGCTGCTTACAAAGCAGAATCGATGTTTTTATGCTTCCGATCGGGATATAAGAACCATCGGTATGAAGGGAAAGGTGTGAGGTACTATTGAAAACGACATGCGTGCCGCGTGTAAGCCCGCCAATCTGATTTACCCCGGATGTGGATACGCCCTCTTTATGTTCCTGACGGTTAAAGTCAGACTGATAAATGTCCCCCAGCGAATAAAGCGCCGACATTTTTTTGAAGTCGGAATCATCGTATTTCCATTCGTGGGTAACGATGGCAAACCGATATTTTTCGATATGCGCAATAACCGCTGCCTTATCTTCACTATCAATGACTTGTGGTGACCATCCATCAAAGCAACTTTTCATCGCTATTACTCCTGTAATTAGCTCGACTGAAAAACTCCGTAGATACCTGCCATACTTTAAGTTGCATGCCTATTGGCTATATTTACGCGCCTCCTCCATGAGCTCCATTAATAATGATGTGAGCGGTATTTATATGGCGCTCATGCCTCCGTCGATGGAAAGGATTTGGCCCGTAATATATTTACTGGCGTCGGAGGCAAAGAGGATTGCTGCGCCTTTTAAGTCTTGATCATCACCAATACGTCGCAGCGGGGACTTTTGCGCCAGTGCATCAACACCAAGTCGATTCAACAAGTTCTGCGTCATGTTGGAGGGGAAAAAACCAGGGGCGAGCGCATTAACGGTGATATTAAATTCTCCCCATTCGCCTGCTAATGCCCGGGTAAAGTTCACCACGGCACCTTTGCTGGTGCTGTAAGCGATACCTTCCAGCCAACCGGGCAGATTGCCTTGCAAGCCTGCAAGTGACGCCACATTGATAATTTTTCCATAGCGACGGGGGATCATGCTGCATTTGCCGATTTTCTGCGTTAATAAAAACAGGCTGCGGATATTCAGGTTCATGACGCGATCCCAGTCAGCCATCGCATGGTCTTCCGCCGGGGAGCCAAATGCCGTACCGGCATTGTTGACGAGAATATCTATCTGGCCTGTCTTGGCGATGGCTTCCTCTGCGAGGCGTTCAATATCGCGATCTTGCGCATTGTCGGCGACAATCCAGTCGGCACGAATACCCAGTGAGGATAGGTGTGACTGCGCGGTCTGTAATTCATCAGTGTGACGCGCTGAAAGAATAATATGCGCCCCTTGTGCACCCAGTGCTTCAGCAATTTGCAGCCCTAATCCACGCGATCCTCCGGTGATGAGTGCGGTTTTCCCAGACAGGGCAAAGAAGTGCGACGTATCCATACCGATTCCCTTATATTGAAATCCCTATCCATTAGAATATATCCGTCATACGTCAAGTTGCAGAATAAGAACCTATCCCATTAGGACTATTTTACTTGCCATTTTGGGCCTGGGCAGCGCTCAAAATCTTCACGTACTATGTATACGCTTCGGTTTTTCTGCGCTGCCCGAGCCCAAACGGGCTATGCCAATAAACACCTACTGAAATAGGCCCTAAGGCGTTATTATTGAATAACGCGCCTGAAAATTAAAATAGGAAAGGATAGTCTCTAATAACGGTATTGAGTTTAAATAGATATCAGGGAATAATTCCAGCGATATTCTGTCATTAAGAAAAAATATTTTTGAGTTGTGATTAATCCCCCATTAATTGCCTAAATAGAATTTATTCAGTACGCGATGGATGCCTTGATCTTTTTGCGCTGAATACGCCGGTGTTTGGTGATGCTGCTACCAATACTGACTGAAGCCGATAGCATGGTACGGAGAAAGAAAAATGCCGCAATATAGTGGCTGATGGGCAGCCATTGTGCTGGAGAAATCTTTAGTAAAAATAGCAGGGCGATGGCCAGCGAGCTAACAATCCAGATGGCTAGCAGCATATCGCGACTCTTTGACCAGCGTTTTCGTGTTGTCTCCCCAACTTGATGTGTGGTTAATCCTTTAGTTCCCCAACTGACATCGTTGGTATTCGCAATGGCATAGGTGGCCAGATAGAGATTGAAAATCGGCAGCAGGACGAGGTAAAAGCAGCCCCACCGCATAAACTGCCTTAAATAACCAAATGAATGCAGGCTAATAGAAATACAGATCAGTAATAGCGTTGCCCCCATAATGAGCAGGTTCTGTACTGTCATACTCACGAACGCTAACAGGAATGTGCAGCCCATGACCCCACCCAGCAACGACATAGCAACACAATGATAGGATACACTCGTTTTTACATTCAGGGGCAAGGTGCGGTTAATCAAGAGGATGCCACCCCATAGCGACAGAAAAAGCAGCGCCAGACCGAGCCCCACTGTTGTGATATAAGAAGAAGGCGTGGTGGGTTGAAGCATGTTGACGAGATGTGTAACACCTGTGGCCAACAATATTGCGGTAAGCGCCGGCATAATAAATTGGGTGATTAGTTGTAAAAAACCCCACAGTACAGCAAGAGCAATCTTTCCGCGTCGCAGAGGAGAAAGCATCGGCTGTCTTAGTACGGCAGGTAGTTGGGAGAGCGAATGTAAACGCGCCGCGGTGGTGCTGTTAATCCAGCGTCGACGTTGGCGCAGGAGTTCTGCCAGCGTGGGGACGGTATCTGTGCGTACCACGGCATCCTGCTCATAGCGCACGGCGCTGCCGTGGTGATGTCTGACCAATTCGAGCCCCATAACCCGATCCTCTGCCAGAAAAATATTATGTTCTAACAGGGTGTTTGGCACTAATCCGCGTAGGTAAATGTCAACCGGGGCTTGGGGGTGCCCATGATTTTCACAAAACTGATGCCAGCGAATCATGCTGCATTGTCCGGGAACCACCTCTAAGTAGTGCAGTGCATTACCCATTGCCCAATCGCTGACTTTTTCCCATATAAAATCAGCGTATTGCCAGTTTTGTACCGGGTTATAGTTGGTCGGCGTTGGCAGCATAATGCGTGTGGCGACGGCTGCACAGTGCGGCTCCTGCCACATGTGTTGTAAAAGGTGCATCAGACATGCTGATTCCGTAACAGAACCGGTATCAATTTGCAGTACAAATTCAGTCTTAATGACGCTACCAACGCCCCAAAAAAACCACGCGTGGCTATCCAGTTTTCCGGCATTATGCTGTTTGTTGGCGAGCAGCAGGCTGATTGACTGGTCTGGATATTCCCCTGTAGACGGTTGATCGCAACAGTGCAGAATTTGCGAGGCGGGGAGGTTACTTACCTGAAGCGTCAGCGAGTTTTGTCCGTGAACGGGCGTTGCCGCAGATCGTGGGGTAAGATCCAGTTTTTCTAAAAGTGAAACGGTTGAAGGGTGTGCAGAGTCCGTGCCGTCAAGCATCATGCAAATCATGACTTTTGGCGGACAATGGGTAAATGTCGCTGCCAACTGTTGCTGGTTGCGTATCAGGCCAGCTAGCGTATCAGCGAGCATGGACGCTGGTTCGTTATAGAGCGTGAGGCAAACCAGAATGTCCGCCTGGGTACTGGGAAGATCTCCATCTATAACGAGATTATCACGGCAGCCTTGCCGGATCGCCGAGAGCGTTTGCCTGCGTGTGATATCGGTATTCATGGGGCGGTGAGCGGGTATCCCTATCATTTCCATAAAAATCGCGTCCTGTGAAATAATGTGGTTGACTAGAGTTGAATATTCAGAGGAGAGAACGATGCTCCCCCAGCATGAATGGCTGGAAGTTTCCAAAAGCGTTCAGCCACGGTTGTGTATATCGAGCGGAAATCGGTTGAAAAATAAGGGTTACCGTCGTTATCTAATTTATCGAGAGGGCTTCGCCCGCCCCAGATACCGCCTTCGACGTGACCACCTAACAGCAGGACCGGTCCGCACGTGCCGTGATCGGCCCCGCCTGATGCATTTTCCTGTGGGCGACGACCGAATTCCGAATGCACCATGATCAGACTATCTTGCCACGCGCCTATCTCGATGAGTCCCCGACGCAATCCAAGCAATAAGGTTTCTACTTTGCTGAGTAGACGTTCATGTTCACCGCGTAAATTAGTATGTAAATCGAAGCCAGATAAACTGATCTTGTATAGCGGTGAACGGACGTTGTTTTCTATTAACCAGAGTGCGGTGGCTGCTTGTGCATTTTGTGGCTCAATATAGCCATTCTGTGTAAACCATCGGGTAAAGCGATTTTGCCCAAGTAGTTTGCTTTGAATTCGGCGACTTATCATGCTGGTGTTTTCCATCAACTGGAAAATATGTCGAGCAGCAGGGTTATCCTTGTCATTTTTAAGGGCAGTGAGTGTGGAAAGTTCTGCGTTCAATAAGGCACGGCTGTCCTGGAGTGCCAATGCCTGCGTTGCGGGGTGGATGAGTAAAGATTGATCGCCAGAGAGAATGATACCATCGGCATCGTGATGCCGCTCCTGAAGCGAGTACGTATTCAAAACACGGCCCGCCCATCCGGATTTTAGCGTTGGGGTATCAGCACCATTAGCCCAGATCGCAGCCGAACTGAAATGAGACAGGTTGGGAGAAGGATAGCCCACATCCTGCACAACGGCGATTTCTCCCTTTTGAAAGATATCCACAAGCCTTTTCCAGGCAATATTAAATGCAAGGTCATCGTTCAATGGCGCATATTCGTTCGTGTTTAACGCCAGTGTTGGTCGATAATGGCGATACAGTGGGTCACGATAGGGAACTAAGGTATTTAATGCATCGTTACCGCCGGATAATTCGACGATGATTAAGTTCTTATTAGCGGGGAGCGTATTCCCCGCTAATCCACGTAGGGGTAACATTGAGGTTAATGCACCGGCGGCAAGGCCACGGAGAAGCGAACGCCGTAGTGGTATAAATGGTAAAGTCATCAGTGAGATCCTTATCTATTTCAGGTTGAATGCAGGGTCGAGAGTGAGTGCCTTGAAGGCCGCAGCATCGAAATCCTGATTCGTGGCTTGCCTGAAAGGCGTGGTCGCTAGCAACGAGTGATACCACTCAGCGGTGTAGTTCGGTGAGGCAAGGGGCAATGATAATGTCTCTGAATTAGCAAGCCGTGGTTGCAGTCGAGCCGTACCATATTCGATGTTCGCATTGAGCGGTGAGTTCCTGTCTGCCAACGTCGCATCTTCTGTATTGAGTGAGGAACGGAGGTCAAAAGACAGGCTCAAGTTACAGTAAAACGCTCCCAACGGTGAATCAGGGCGGCAGAGAGACCCTTCAGGCAGAACCCATTTAGCCGTATTCGGCGAAAAACGGTAGCCGTTAAAGGCAATCCAATTAACAAACAGGTTAGTGCCAGGTTCGTCGGCATCCATTGTGATTGTGACGTTTTCCAGTACATCGGGCACATTGGGAATGGCAACGGTTTCCCACATGGGCTTGAGATTACCGGATTCATTGGAGGCTTGTTCTTGTCGAGTGTCCGCTCCCAGTGTTGCAGTAATCCGCGCAAGGGGCTTGCCGTTAACGGTGACGATAAAGCGAGTTGGCAACCCACGACTTTCTGAGGCGAAACGGATAAGTAGCCCTTTATCTGTCGGCGGTGGAGGGGTTTCACGCGCCAACCATAGGCGGTGTAATATTCTGGAGCGATCGACCAAGGTTTTACCATCAAGCCATGTGATTCCACCCTCCCATCCGGCTACGGAAGGAGCCATAAACGGGGTTTGCCCCAGTGTTTGAAGGTAATCCAGCAGAATCTGTTGTTCTGGCAGAACCAGTGAAAAAGAGCGGGAAAAACCAACAACCAGGTCCAATGGCGATTTCACCAGTGCCCCGCGATTTTTCTCATGCCAAAAAGCGGGACTGAGTAGTAATTCCCGCAGAAAAGGCTTCATAGCGTAGTCATTATCGCGTAGCAACTGAGCTAACGTCGCAATCGTTTGTGGATTGTCGTCCAGCGAAATAAAGGCTCGGTAGAATTTCTTCGCTAAACGAGTGGCGGTTTGGGGCTGCGACAATAAAACATCGACAAGCTGATCGAGCTCCTCGTCGGGAGTTCCCTGAATGCTTTTACCTAATACGATTTTCTCGCCGGGTACCGCTGCACTTGCATTGAATTGATAACGCCATTGTTGTGTGGCGTTCACAGTATGTCCCGCCAGAATACGAGAAACCTGTTTGACGTCATTCTCACTGTAATTACCATCTCCCAGCGTGAAAAGTTCCATCAATTCTCTGGCTAGATTCTCGTTAGGGTGATCGCGGGTGTTGGAGATGTTGTCTAGCCCACTTAGCATCATGGGGTCTTGCAAAATTTTCCGCGTCAGTAATCTAAAACTCTGGCTTCCAGCTTGCCGAAATAGCGTAAGTTGATCGAAAAAAGGGGCGGTAATGAGCGTATTGTCAAACCGGGAGACAAAATGGTTATGCCAAAACAAGGTGAGTCGTTCGGCGAATGGTGTCGGCGTAAGAATCATTTCTTGCAACCACCATGCCTGTAATTGGTTAATCTCATTGAAGCGAAAGAAGATCATTTTCTGCTCAGTCCAACCTTCTTCCCGATAATTAGGATAAGGTTCCGATATGAATGCTGGAGGACGAGTGTAAAAAGGGGTATCAAGTGTACCTAGCAGATAATCCACGGCTTGTTCCCGTGTCATGTTTTTGAAACGTTCAATATCCTGCTGAGTTGTGCCGAATCCGGTTCTATCCACCAAATGTCGCGTTTCTGCGGGCGTTAGAGCCATGCTCTTGTTAAGAGATGCCATCGCCAACAGTGTGATGAGAAAGAGATATTTGCTAAGTCTAGAGAGTAACTGGAACGATATTCTATCGTGTAATAAAGCGAGTTGGATTCGAGATGGTGAAAAATGTGGTAATGCAAAAAAACGATCCTGTTTATGCATAATAGTAGATTATCCCTCAGACATAATAGAATGACGCGGAAATCTACTATGGAAAAAAACGCCACAATATTCACCCTGAATGGGGTAAGTTCTGCACTAGCTGGGGTTAGGGGTTACGTATTATTGAGTTGGCGCTTGGCTTGAGCAAATTTACTTTCAAGCGTACTTTTTGACACTCCTCGTTTATCTCCATAATGGGCAATTAAGGCTGAAATAACGGATTCCTGAGACTGAAATAGTGTATAGGGTTGACCTGATGGCGAACGCTGATTGTATAAACTAATTAAAGCCCCGATGATTGTTAAATAGGTGCTTTCACTCCTTTCACCTAAAATGGGATTTACATGGTTTTTTATTGCTGATTTATAGTTTTCTTGTAGTGACTGATAATCGTTTGTTATATTTTTATTTTGATTTTCAAGGCTGTTGTTTTTTATTCTCATTGCTTCAAGTTCAGCTAGAATTATCTGAATAAAATTATAATTAATTGTAGGGGGGATGAGCTGTTCTTGTGGTGAAAATAAAAAATCAGGTTTCTCATTGGGGTAGTATGATATCATCCAATTTTTCAGATCAATATGCCGGATAGTTAAATCAGGATCGTCCAAATCCAGAGCTACGGAACTCGTAATCCCCCGTTTGCTGTGACGTAACTCACCATTAATAAGCCCATCAATAATTCTTTCCTGATTTAATGAAAGGATTGGCCAGGTTTGAGATGTACGATGTAAAAAAACAATCGGATATCCATTGAACTCTTCTAGTATCTCAGATTCTACTGATAATAAATTACTCCACCTAATCGCTGCTTCAATGGGGCGATAAAATGTTTTTGTAACAGTCTGGTGGGCATATGTTGAAAACATAGTTAAAAACTCCTTTTTATAACATTGTTCTTGGGACTTAAATATTTTTCTTTTTGCTTAGATATACGAGGTGATAACTACCTGCTGTGGTAGATAAACTTATGCGCTAAATATATTACCCTCCGTTCAATGAAAATGTCTGTTGTCGATGAGAAATATCATGCCGTATAGGTTTTTTTTGCTATATCCATAAGATGCTTTCTTGTGAGTATATCTTGCGGCATTAGCATTATATACCCTAAATAATTCGAGTGGCAGGAAGGCGGCAAGAGTGAGAATCCCGATGAGCTTACTCAGGTAAGTGATTCGGGTGAATGAACGTAGCCAACGCACATGCGGCTTGAAGTGATCCTATCCGCCAATAGTGGACACGCGACTAAGTGAGTAAACTCTCTACCAGAGGTGACTCATGACGAAACCCGTATCAACCAGTAAAAAACCACGTAAGCAACATACGCCTGAATTCCGCAACGAAGCCCTGAAGCTTGCAGAACGCATCGATGTTGCTGCCGCCATCAGACCAACTCGCGTCAGCGATTCCGGCTTGTCTGCGATGATGCCGTCAGCAAGGCGTTCAATCATGCCAAACAGTGGTACGGTGCCTCACGACTGGCTGATGAACTGCCACACTATAACGTGAAAACCATTGCTGCCAGTCTGCGCCGTCAGGGGCTGCGGGCAAAAGCTGCCTGGAAGTTCAGCCCGGTCAGCTACCGGGAGCACTGCCTGCCAGTGTCTGAAAATCTGCTGAAGCGAGACGTTATCGCCAGCGGCCCGAATCAAAAATGGGCAGGAGATATCACCTACTTACGTACAGATGAAGGCTGGCTGTATCTGGCGGTAGTCATCGACTTATGGTCGCGGGCGGTTATCGGCTGGTCGATGTCATCGCGGATGACGGCACAGCTGAGCTGTGATGCGCTTGAGATGGCCCTGTGGAGGAGAAAACGGCCAAAACAGGTAATCGTGCATACCGACCGTGGTAGCCAGTACTGTTCAGGGGATTATCAGGCGTTGCTGGGGCGGCATCACCTGCGCGGGAGCATGAGTGCCAAAGGATGCTGCTATGATAATGCCTGCGTGGAAAGTTTTTTTCATTCGCTGAAAATGGAATGTATCGATGGAGAGTCCTTTGGCAGTCGGGAAATAATGCGAACGGCGGTGTTTAATTATATCGAGTGCGATGACAATCGCTGGCGTCGCCATAGCGCTTGCGGCGGGCTTAGCCCGGAACAATTTGAAAACCAGAACCTCGCTTAGGGCTGTGTCCACATTACGTGGGTAGGATCACTTATGTCGGCGTGAGGCGTTTGTCTGATTTCATTATATTGATACGATATATTTCTCAGCGATATGTAGTTTTCAGCTCCATAATTGTTCTCAACAGTATATACCCTAAATAATTCGAGTTTCAGGCAGGCGGCAAGGGAAGGAATCCCGATGAGCTTACTCAGGTAAGTGATTCGGGTGAGTGAACGTCGCCAACGCACATGCAACTTGAAGTATGACGGGTATATTTCTCAACTACAGGCGTGATGGATCATTCAATGAGTCGACTACAAAACGAACTTCACTCACTGGTCAATCGCAGTGTGGATCGCCACCTGCGTCTTGCCGTCACCGGGTTGAGCCGCAGTGGCAAAACCGCGTTTATCACCGCGTTCGTTAATCAATTATTGAACACCCATAACGGAGCACATTTGCCGATGTTTTCCCCCGTGCGCGAAGAGCGTTTGCTGGGGGTAAAACGCGTGCCGCAGCGCGATCTGGGCGTGCCGCGCTTTGCCTATGATGAAGGCATGGCGGTGCTGTATGGCTCCCCGCCGGACTGGCCGACGCCGACGCGCGGCGTGAGTGAGATCCGTCTTGCGCTGCGTTATCGCTCCAGAGACTCGTTGCTGCGCCACTTTAAAGATACCTCGACGCTCTATTTGGAAATTGTCGATTACCCCGGCGAATGGCTGCTGGATCTACCGCTGCTGGAACAAACCTATTTGAGCTGGTCGCAGCAGATGAGCGGTTTGCTGCAAGGGGGACGCATTGAGTGGGCGAAGCCCTGGCTGGCGCTGTGTGAGAAACTCGATCCGCTGGCACCAGTAGATGAAAACCAGCTCGCTGAGGTCGCGCAGGCTTACACCGACTATCTTCATCGCTGCAAGCAGGAAGGGCTGCACTTTATTCAACCGGGGCGGTTTGTGCTGCCGGGCGATCTGGCGGGTGCGCCGGTGCTGCAATTTTTCCCCTGGCCGCAGGTGAATGAGATCGGTGAAGCCAGACTGGCGCAGGCGGATGAGAAAACCAATATCGGCATGCTGCGTAAGCGTTTTGATTATTACTGTCAGTCGGTCGTCAAAGGGTTTTATAAGGATCACTTCGTGCGCTTTGACCGGCAGATTGTTCTGGTTGACTGCCTGCAACCGCTCAATAGCGGTATTCACGCGTTTAACGATATGCGGCTGGCGCTGACCCAACTGATGCAAAGTTTTCACTACGGGAAACGTACGCTGTTCCGTCGTTTGTTCTCGCCTTGTATCGACAAGCTGATGTTTGCGGCGAGTAAAGCGGATCACATTACCGCCGATCAGCACGCCAATCTGGTGTCTTTGCTTCAGCAACTGGTGCAAGAGGCGTGGCAGAACGCCGCGTTTGAAGGCATCGATATGCGCTGTGAAGGCATTGCGTCAATCCAGTCAACGCAAAGCGGGGTTGTCGATCATCAGGGGCAGAAAATTCCCGCGCTGAAAGGGCATCGGCTCAGCGATGGTCAGCCGCTGACGGTCTATCCCGGTGAAGTGCCAGCACGTTTACCGGGGGCGGCATTCTGGCAAACGCAGGGCTTCCATTTCGATCAATTTCGTCCGCGAGAAATGACGGTAGATACGCCGTTGCCGCATATCCGGTTGGATACGGTCATGGACTTTTTGTTAAAGGATAAATTGCGATGAGCGAACCACTGAAACCCCGCGTCACATTCGATGAGGCTTTACCGCAAGAGCCGCAACCGCAATTGCGTGCCGGATTAGCCTTTGACGAGCAGAGCGGTACGCCATTTTCCCCTATCAGCCGCGAAGAAGAAGTACCGGAAGAAGGCATCGCGGAAGAGGCCGTCAGCGCGGCGCTGCGCCCGAAACGCAGCCTGTGGCGGCGTATGGTGATGGCAGGAATAGGGCTGTTTGGCGTTAGCGCACTGGCACAGGGCGTGCAGTCATTGCACAACGCCTGGGTGCAGCAAGATTGGATCGCGTTAGGCGGTATTACCGCGGGTAGCCTGATTATCGCGGCGGGCGTCGGTTCTCTGGCCGTCGAGTGGCGACGGCTCTATCGCTTACGGGAACGCGCGGAAGAGCGTGATGTGGCCCGCGATCTGCTACACAGCCACGGCGTGGGGCGGGGGCGCGAATTCTGTGAAAAGCTGGCGCGTCAGGCAGGGCTGGATAGCGGCCATCCGGCGATACAACGCTGGCAGGCTTCACTCCATGAAACCCACAACGACCGCGAAGTGCTGGAGCTTTATGCACGTCTGGTTCAGCCCGTACTCGACACGCAGGCACGGCGTGAAATCAGCCGTTCGGCGGCGGAATCGACCTTGATGATCGCCGTCAGCCCGCTGGCGCTGGTGGATATGGCCTTTATCGCCTGGCGCAACCTGCGTCTGATTAATCGTATTGCTGCGCTGTACGGCATAGAACTCGGCTATTTCAGTCGCATTCGCCTGTTCCGGCTGGTGCTGGTCAATATCGCGTTTGCTGGCGCATCGGAACTGGTGCGGGAAATTGGTATGGACTGGATGTCGCAGGATCTTGCGGCACGACTATCAACCCGTGCCGCACAGGGCATTGGTGCAGGGTTGCTGACCGCACGGCTGGGTATTAAGGCGATGGAACTGTGCCGCCCGCTGCCGTGGCTGGATGACAAACCGCGCCTGGGTGATTTCCGCCGCGAGCTGATTGGTCAGGTGAAAGAAACGCTGCAAAAAGGGCGTTAGGGAAACAAAGGCGCGCAGCGTGCGCCTTCGTCATATTTTTCATTGTCCGGCAAGAAATACAGACTGTGTTCTGTGAGTACCGCTATGACAGAATCGTGTGTAGGATAAAAACTCCTCATCGCTATATAACAGGATGTTTTTATGATTCCCGGTAAAAAATTGACGCTGGCGGCGCTGTCGCTGTCGGCCACTATTCTCTGTTTACCTGCCAGCGCACAGCTGGTGCTGGCCTCTGCCGAGGCTGAGCGTTACGCGCAACACAGCTTCCCCGAATATCTCGAATTACTCACTCTGCCCAATGATGCCGCCGTGCCTGCGGATATCCAGCGCAATGCTGACTGGCTGGAAAAAGCCTTTCAGAAGCGGGGCTTCACCACGCAGCAGCTAACGAATGGTGACAAGCCGCTGGTTTATGCTGAGCTGGGTACGCCAAGAGCCGATCGTAAAACTATCTTGTTCTACATGCATTTTGACGGACAGCCCGTGAATCCCGCTGAATGGCAAACACCGCCGTGGCAGCCCGTATTGAAAGAAAAAGATGCCGCGGGCAAATGGCAAACACTGCCCGAATCGCGTCTTCTGAAAGGCGATATCAACCCGGAATGGCGTCTCTTCGCCCGGGCATCGGCCGATGATAAAGGACCGATCGCAATGTTTCTCGCCGCCGTGGACGCGATGAAAGATAAAGGCGTTGAACCTGCCGTCAACATCAAGGTGCTGCTGGATTCCGAAGAGGAAAAAGGGTCGCCCGGTCTGACGACGGTGATGGCCGATCATCTGACGTTGCTGAAAAGTGATGGGATGGTGATTTATGACGGCGCGATGCCGTCCAGCAATAAGCCTGGCATCAACTTCGGCAATCGTGGCTCTATCCAAATCGATATGACGGTTTTCGGTGCGAACGCGGCGGCGCACCGGAGAAGAACCGTATGATGGGCGGAACGTTGCCAATGAGCGGGGCGGTCAGCGTGCTAAAAGTGCCTTACGTCATCGTTCCTCTGGTGAATGCCGATAATAATCAGCATAGTTTTGATGAGAATTTACGTCTCGGTAACTATCTGGAAGGCATCCGCACCATTGTGGCAATGGCAACGACGCCGCTGCCATAATCCCGTTTCGCTATTGAGTGGAAAAAACGTACAGATGTGTCAACTTTTGCTGCCACCTTACTTCATCCGGTGCAAACGAAAGGGTATTATCAGCAGCAATAGCCCAATCGTGTCTCTTGAAGAAGGTAGCCGTTGATGCATCTGGAAGTAATTTGTGAAGACCGCATTGGTATGGTCCGTGAACTGTTAGATCTGCTTGCGTCACGCAATATTGATTTACGCGGCATCGAAATTGCCACCATTGGCCGTATTTACCTCAATTTTGCTACGCTCGATTTTGATGCTTTTCGCCTGCTGATGACAGACATCCGCCGCATTGAAAGCGTTAGCGATGTGCGCACCGTCGCATTTATGCCGTCTGAGCGCGAGCATCGGGCGCTGAATGCGCTGCTGGAATCCATGCCGGAACCGGTATTCTCGTTGGATATGAAAGGGAAGCCGGAGCTGTTTAACCCCGCCGCGCTGGCGCTGTTTGAACAATCGGCAGAGACCATCAGCGATTTGACGATTGGCAGTATGATTCCTGGTTTTAATTTCGCCAGCTGGTTGGAAAAGAGTAGCACCGTCGTCGCCGAGCGCGTCGTGATTCGCGGTCAGGATTTCTTGCTGGAAATGACGCCGGTCCGTCTGGAAGATGATGCCGGCAAAGCCGCCACGGCGGGGGCGCTGGTGATGCTCAAATCGGCCGCCCGCATGGGACGGCAGTTACAGAATCTCACCGTAAACGATGAGAATGAATTCGATCATATCGTTGCCGTTAGCCCGAAAATGCGTCAGGTGGTTGAGCAGGCGCGCAAGCTGGCAATGCTGGACGCGCCGCTGCTGATTGTCGGCGACACGGGGACCGGCAAAGATATGCTGGCGCGTGCGTGCCATCTGCGCGGACCACGTGGCAAGAATCCTTTCCTGGCGCTGAACTGCGCGGCGTTACCCGATGACGTGATGGAAAGTGAACTGTTCGGCCATGCGCCCGGCGCATATCTCAACGCGCAGGAAGGCAAGAAAGGGTTCTTTGAGCAGGCTAACGGCGGTTCGGTTCTGTTAGATGAAGTCGGTGAAATGTCGGCGCAAATGCAGACTAAACTGCTGCGTTTCCTGAATGACGGGACATTTCGCCGGGTAGGTGAAGATCATGAAGTCCATGTCGACGTGCGGGTGATTTGCGCGACCAAGAAAAATTTGTTGGAGCTGGTTCAGCGCGGTGAGTTCCGGGAGGACCTTTATTATCGCCTGAATGTGCTTACACTAATGCTACCGCCGCTGCGCGAGCGTCCGGCGGACATTATGCCGCTGACCGAGCTCTTTGTGGCGCGTTTTGCCGATGAACAGGGGATTTCACGGCCTAAACTGGCGGCCGATGTGGAACATTTCCTGCCGCAGTACGGCTGGCCGGGCAACGTTCGGCAGTTGAGGAATACCATTTATCGGGCGCTAACGCAGTTGGAAGGCAACGAGCTGCATATGCAGGACATCGATCTCCCGGCGTTTTCGATTGATGCGCCACAGGATGAAACCCTGCTTGACGGCTCGCTGGATGACATCAACAAGCGTTTCGAACGCTCCGTGTTGACCCGCCTTTATCAATCTTATCCAAGTACGCGTAAATTGGCGAAGCGGTTAGGGGTATCGCACACGGCGATAGCCAACAAACTACGGGAATATGGACTCAGCCAACGCAAAGCGGCGGGGGACGACGAGGAGTAAATAACAAAACGGCTGCGCAAGCAGCCGTTTTGTTATGATTAGAAGGATATCAGTCTCAGGCATACCATAAATCAGCAGAGGTAGGGAGAGTGAAAC
Organism: Pectobacterium sp. A5351; assembly: GCF_028335745.1. Lineage (NCBI taxonomy): Bacteria > Pseudomonadati > Pseudomonadota > Gammaproteobacteria > Enterobacterales > Pectobacteriaceae > Pectobacterium > Pectobacterium sp. A5351. Next base: position 2,281,551 of record NZ_CP116477.1, on the reverse strand, counting down.
GATCTGTAATCATCTCTGAGTGTAATTGAACGTATTGGTCAACTAACTGATCCATATTACTGGCATGTGAAGCTGCAGCATTGGAATAGTTAGGAACAACGAGCGATTTAAATTTCAGACCCAGATCGCCAGCATCGTAATTTTCAATAATGGCTTCTGCGGGATCCAGGTTAGCAAAAGAAGCCGATACGAAGAGTGTCGACCCTGACAAGGTGTAACGGACAATGAATTGATCGCCCAGCGTTTCATCAATCATATTTCTGCTTCCTCCAAGCGCAGGCGAAAAATTCATCGGATTAGGGATCGCAGGATAAAACACAGCGGTATCACCGTCTTGAAGTATTACTTCTCCTCCGGGATTGGGGGAGCTACTACGAATAATAAATCCACCTTTTAATTCTATACCGAGGTCTCTTTGGTTAGTTAACTGATTTATAGAAGAGAGATTAATGTACAGTTTATCATCACTATCGGCATCTTTTATGGTATTTACGCCTTGAGTGATAACAAATTTATCCGCCCCTCCGTTACCGTAAATAATATTATCACCTCTTCCACCAACAATAATATTACTGCCACCATTACCGTATAATACATCATCAAATGATGTGCCAATAATGTTCTCCATATTCCTGATTGTCAGGGATCCGTTACCCTCACCTTCAAAGGGAAAGACCACTTCATTACCGACTAATGAAAGCTCTACGCCATGATTTATATGGGAAAGGTCAATCGTATCGCCATATCCAGTCTTAGACTCTAATAAGTCCACGATGATATTTTCAGTAGATATAGGGAGTTCTTTTATGATAATAGTGTCAGAGTTATTTGTCCCTTCGACTTTCTCGACGCTATAAGCATAATCATGCCCTTTATAAATACTATATCCTTCAGTGGGTGATTTATCGATAGAGAATCTCCAGTTGTATAAAGCGCTATCTATTTTCTCAAAGCTAATACTGAGTTTAAGGGGGACTGCGTTATCTCCACCATCACGAGTCGCATGATAGGATAAAGTGTCGTAACCTGGCCCACCATCAACCAGCGCACTGCCAGGAATTAGACCTAAATAAGTCGTAGGGACACCAAGGATATTGTCATTTCCTATACCGGCATGCACGATGTAATTAAGATAGTTTGCTCTGTCACCTATCCAAAAATCCTTATAATCATCATCGCCTTGACTACCTGATGAGAATCCTAAATTTGTAGTTTGAAATAAGACTTTATCATAAGGTAATTTATTACCGGCTAAAAACGGATGATCGGCTGGCAGCGCGTAGGCTGTGCTAATAAAATTATTGGTTTGTTCGATAATTTCTTGCTGTGATTTATCGACATTTTCAAAGCTGCGAATAACGGCATAAATAGATTCTAGTAAATTATAACTATCAATGGTTTCCTGGTTAGCCTGCAATGCGGCAATCAAGTCATAAGTGCCGCTATGCTCTTTTATGATACGATCGACAATACCACTCCCCGTACGGATTTCTGCATTAATTTCTTCTGTGGTTAATAACCACTCCTCATAAAACCGATCATAACCCAAAAAAGGGAAAAGCATTGTGCCAGCCCAGCCGGTAAAGTCACCTTCTGGATAGATGTCACCTTGAAATACCTTTCTGGCAGCTTCACCACCATCTAATACACCTAGCCCTTCTAATCCGGGAAGTAAGCCATTGTGATTAAGTATATTTCTAACCAACTCAAACCCTATATTGTTTGATGCCTCATTAATTTTATTATCAAGTATACTTAACTCGAGTTCGCTTAATTCTCCATAACGTAATTCATACTGTATTTCGGTGTAATTTCTAATAAAAACAGAGTAGACGCTCGAATCATTATTAACTTCACGGGCTCCTTGTAACCAGGTATATACCTTGAAGTATTCACCTACATTTATATCGGGTACAGGAAGATAGCTGAGGATTTTATCATATAGTGGGACGGCGAGCGATTTTGCTCCTGTACCAGCCAGCGCTAGTTGTTTAATCAGTAATGTTTCAAGTTCTGCTTGTTGTGATTTTGATAAAATAAATCCGCCATTTCCGTAATGATATTCATAGGTAATCGCCATATATTCATCTCCATATTATACAAGATTAAATTAGGGAGTGTTCTTCTTCCAGGGGTAATCTTTAACCACGGCTTTTTCCAGTTCTATTCTTAGATGCTTATCAAAGTTAATAACTTCAGTCAGCGGAAATTCTTTGGGTTTAAATTCATATCGAAGGTTCACCGTAGGGAAGATTTTATAGCCTACTTCGCAGTCGGTTCCTCCAGAGATGGCAAACCCACAAAAAATAGCGAGTCTCTGATTAAAAGGGGCGGAATATATCTCAGGATCAATCAGCCAGCTTCCCGCTTCTTCCACATCATATCGATCCGGGCGTGCAGGGTTTTTCTCATATAAACAGGCCGTCATGTTAGGAATCAGTCCTGTCTGTTTTGGCCGCGTTTCACACATTTTGTCGTAGAGCATGTGTAACCGAAATCCCCAATGATCCGGCGTTGAGCTGAATAGCTGAAATTTTCGTAACGGCCAGGCTTTGGGCCAGTCAGGACGGTCTCCCAGCTTTCCGTTGAAATTGCGGCTGAACAATAAACTTTGCTGACTGAGCGGGTTGCCTTTACACCCGAGAGGCTCGCTAGGATCGGGCGGGAGTGGCAGGGTTTCACCATCGCGTAAAACAGGGTCGTGTAGGATGCTGAGCTGGTCGATAGCGATATGGAATACCGTATCACGTAGGGCAACATAGGCTTTGCCTTCTGGGTCCGGTGCGTGGCATTTCAGTGGATCAAACGTGAATGCCGCTTCACTGCTCTGGCTAAAAGCGAGGCCTGAAAATAAAGCGGCTATTTGAAGGGAAAATAATAATGTTCTCAACAGTCATCACTCCTGTGAATAGTGTTCATATATCCGTGTGATTGATGGTAGAGCGGTTTATTCACATCTTCTTCCAGGGGTAATCTTTAACCACGGCTTTTTCCAGTTCACTTCTCAGATGTTTATCAAAGTTAATAACTTCGGTCAGCGGTAATACCTTAGGGCTAAATTCATAGTGAAGATTCACCGTAGGGAAAATTTTATAACCGACTTCGCAGTCGGTTCCTCCAGAAATGGCAAACATACAAAAAATAGCGAGTTTCTTATTAAAAGGGGCTGAATATACCTCTGGATCAATAAGCCAGCTTCCTGCTTCTTCTACGTCATATCGATCCGGGCGTGCAGGATTCTTCTCAAATAAACAGGCTGTCATGTGGGGAACCAGCCCTGTCTGTTTTAAGCGATTTTCACACATTTTGTCATGGCGTTCGTCTAGATGAAGTCCCCAATGATCCGGCGTTGAGCTGAATAGCTGAAATTTTCGTAACGGCCAGGCTTTGGGCCAGTCAGGACGGTCTCCCAGCTTTCCATTGAAATTGCGGCTGAACAATAAACTTTGCTGGCTGAGCGGATTGCCTTTACACCCGAGAGGCTCGCTAGGATCGGGCGGGAGTGGTAGGGTTTCACCATCGCGTAAAACAGGGTCGTGCAAAATACTAAGCTGGTCGATAGAGATGTGGAACACCGTATCACGTAGGGCAACATAGGCTTTGCCTTCTGGGTCCGATGCGCGGCATTTCAGTGGATCAAACGTGAATGCCGCTTCACTGCTCTGGCTAAAAGCGAGGCCTGAAAATAAAGCGGCTATTTGAAGGGAAAATAATAATATTTTCAACAGTCATCACTCCTGTGAATAGCACTAACATATCAGCGTTAGTTATGGTGCAATTACTTTCTCTTTACCATGTCCATTATTCCATACAGAAAATAGTAGTTATTATTGGCATCGTACTTGTCGTGATGAAAACGCCAGAACGTGGCGAAAAAGTCTATATAAGATGGTGAGTATCAAAAAACAGATACCTTCATATCATAAGCATGATGAAATAAATCATTAATAAAAATTCATGTTCAAATAGATACAAGGTGATTAACAGAGTAACCCAATTATATGTATGGGAAATCGATAGATATTAAGATAACAAAACGGCTGCTTGTGCAGCCGTTTCTTCAATACTGACAATGTGTGTCGCTGTCAGCGTCGCTTATTTCAGAACAGCCAGTGCAGCGTCATAATCTGGTTCAGTGGTGATTTCGTTCACCAGTTCGCTATGCAGCACGTTGTCGTTTTCATCCAGTACGACAACCGCGCGAGCGGTCAGGCCTTTCAGCGCGCCATCGGCGATAGCAACACCATAGTGTTCTTTAAACTCACCGCCACGCAGGGTAGATAGCACAACGACGTTGTTCAGACCTTCCGCACCGCAAAAACGGGACTGCGCGAACGGCAGGTCGGAAGAGATACACAGAACAACAGTGTTATCCAGCTCAGAACCCAACTGGTTGAATTTGCGCACGGACGCGGCACAAACACCGGTATCGATGCTTGGGAAAATGTTCAGGATTTTGCGCTTGCCAGCATAGTTGCTGAGCGGGGTATCTGACAGATCTTTAGCCACCAGCGTAAATGCCGGGGCTTTGCTTCCTTTAGCTGGAAATGACCCTGCTACTGGCACAGGATTGCCTTGAAAATGTACGTTCTGTGACATGTTTGCGTCCTTAATTACAGGTGATTAACACGCTGCTCAGTTTAGGGCAACATTAGCAACATTGGTATAAAAATTACGATTAAAATTGCTGGCTTAGCAACGCAACCATCGCTTTCAGGTAGCATTCGCTGGCGGCATCTGCCGAGATCGGCGGCAGCTCAGCGGTAATGCAGTGGAGCGAACGATCGGCGCACCAACTTCCGAACGATCCTGGTGTGTCGTAACCGACACTCGACACTAACGGCAGCTCGCACTGCTGCGCCAACCATCGACCCAGTTCGGAACGATGCGGATCTTCAATGCAGGCGAGTGGCTCATGAAAAGAGACAACCCAGCGAGGATTAAGTTTCTCAATCAATGTGCAAAGGGCTTTCGTTTCCGGTTCTGAACCTGCGGTTTCACCCGTGGATAACTCGACATCGCGTTCATCTGCGGCGCTATTCCAGCGGTATACTGTCTTTCCCGGCTGCCAGTTACTGGCAGGAAAATTACGATTGAGATCGACGCCGTTAGCGTTAGCGCGCAGGCCCAACTGACAACCATCCGGATTCACCGCAAGAACCACATGATGGCGACGCTGCCCCGAAAAGAGCGTTCGCAGCGCGCAGGAAAGCGCGACTACCGCTGCGGTTTCATCACCGTGCGTTCCGGCAATAATCAGCCCGCTCTCCGAGGCCGCTAACTCGGCGGGGAAATACAGCAGCGGTGCGCCCAGCAGCGATTTTCCATAAGGTTCCCCCAGCGACGGCAAATTACCGCGTTGCTGGCGCGCCTGAAGAGGAATGATCGTGTTTTCCATGATATTGCCCTGTGGTTGCGTATGCGTTTCATCATAAAAAAATCGACCTGGAGACGCAAACGGCGATGTGAGCTGACAAATTGCGGGCGTATTGCTGGATGATAGCGCTGATTTCTGACTATTATATTCTTCAATCATTTCATTATGCTTTCAGGTCAAATCATCATGCACTATGGATATTCTGCATTCTATGCCGCGCTGATGGCGGCCATGACGGGCAATGCCGTCGCGGCACAGGTTCCGGCAGGAACGGTTCTGGCTGAAAAACAGGAAATCGTCCGCCACATTAAAGATGAACCGGCTTCTCTCGATCCGATAAAAGCGGTGGGGCTGCCGGAAGCACAGGTAGCACGTGACCTGTTTGAAGGGTTGGTCAATCAGGATGCCAAGGGGAACATCGTTCCGGGCGTAGCGCTACGCTGGCAGACGACCGATAACCGCACGTTTGTCTTTACTTTGCGTGATAATGCCCGCTGGTCTAACGGTGACCCCGTTACGGCAAACGATTTTGTCTACAGCTGGCGCCGTCTGGTGACACCTGAAAACAGCTCGCCGTTCTCCTGGTTTGCCCGGCTTGCAGGAATTCAGAATGCCGAGCAGATTCTGGCGGGCAAGCTGCCTGCCGATCAGCTTGGCGTGACGGCGGTCAATGACCATACGCTGAAAGTGCAGCTCAGCAAGCCAGTCCCTTATTTTGTCAGCCTGACGGCGAATTTCAGCCTGTTTCCGGTACATCAGGCCACGGTCGAAAAATTCGGGAATGACTGGACGAAGCCGGGCAATCTGGTTGGCAATGGCGCGTTTAAGCTGGATCAGCGCGTCGTTAACGAGAAGCTGGTGCTCACACAGAATCCCTATTATTGGGATAACGCTAACACGCGCCTGACAAAGGTGACCTTTGTTCCCATCAATCAGGAATCGAACGCGACAAAACGCTATCTGTCCGGGGATATCGATATCACCGAGTCATTTCCTAAAAATCTGTATCAAAAACTGCTGAAAGATTTGCCCGGTCAGGTTTATACGCCGGATCAACTTGGCACGTATTATTACGCGTTTAACACCCAGCGCGCGCCGACCAACGATGCCCGAGTGCGAAAAGCGCTGTCTTACGCTATCGACCGTAAAGTGATTGCTGAAAAAGTATTGGGCACGGGGGAAAAACCAGCCTGGCACTTCACACCTGACGTCACCGCAGGTTTCAAACCGACAGAAAGCCTGTTGCAGCAGTATTCTCAGGATGAACTGGATGCGCAGGCAAAAGCGCTGATGGCTGCGGCGGGCTATGGTCCAAACCATCCGCTGAAATTATCGCTGCTGTACAACACTTCGGAAAGCCACCAGAAGATCGCGATTGCCGTGGCGTCCATGTGGAAGAAAACGCTGGGTGTTGACGTCCGCCTGTCCAATCAAGAGTGGCAAACCTACATCGACAGCCGCAATAGCGGCAATTTTGATGTCGTGCGAGCCTCTTGGGTGGGGGACTACAACGAGCCGTCGACATTCCTCTCACTGCTGACGTCCCACCACAGCGGTAACATCGCACGTTTTAAAAGCGCGAATTACGATCGCGTACTGGATGAAGCGGGGAATCAGACTAACCCGCAGGCGCTGAATGCTGACTATAACCGGGCAGAGCAGATATTGATGGATGAAGCACCGATTGCGCCGATCTATCAATATACCAACGGACGTTTGATCAAGCCGTGGGTGAAGGGCTATCCCATTACGAACCCTGAAGACGTGGCCTACAGCCATACGCTTTACATCGAGAAGCATTAATACCAGATTGACGCATCGAATGATGTGGTGATAAAGCCAGCATGGTCATGATGGCCATGCCGGCTGACAATCTCACAGTTGATAGTAAAAAGATTGATAGTAAAAGAATGGATAGCAAACACCGTTGGAGGCAAAACGTGGAATCCTTTGCAGGAAAAGAGTTGCAACACAGCGGTGCGGTTCATGCGTATCAGTTGGATGGAAAGGGGGGCATAACCCCGATTGGCGAGCAGGATGTGGTTAACAGTGAGCAACCCTGTTGGCTGCACCTGGACTCGACACTGCCCGCTAGCGTGCGCTGGTTGAATAAAACGATACTGGTGCCGGATAGCGTGCGCAACGCGCTAGCGGGGGAAAGCGTCCGCCCCAGAGTGACACGCTTGGGCGAGGGCACGCTAATTACGCTGCGCAGCATTAATCTGAATGCCAATGCACGGCCGGATCAACTGGTGGCGGTTCGGGTATTCATTACCGATAAGCTGATTATATCTACCCGGCGCCGTAAGGTTCTGGCTATCGACGAGATTCTTACCGACCTAAAGGAAGGCAATGGCCCGACGGACAGCGGAAGCTGGCTGGTCTCCATTGCGGAATCCTTGACCGATCATACCAGCGAGTTTATTGATGATTTGCATGAAAAAATCATCGATCTGGAAGAGGATTTGCTGGAACAGAAGATTCCACCGCGCGGTGAGCTGGCATTGATCCGCAAACAGCTCATTGTACTACGCCGCTATATGACACCACAGCGCGATGTGTTCTCACGTATTTCCGGTGAGAAATTGCCTTGGATGCAGGATGACGATCGCCGCAGAATGCAGGAAATTGCCGATCGGTTAGGGCGTGGGCTGGAGGATCTGGATGCCAGTATTGCGCGCACCACGGTGCTTTCGGATGAAATCACCGCGCAGATGACTGAAGCGATGAACCGCCGTACCTATACGATGTCGCTGTTGGCAATGGTTTTTTTGCCGACGACGTTCTTAACCGGACTATTTGGCGTCAATTTAGGGGGCATTCCCGGCGGCGACGCGCCGTTTGGTTTTGTCACGTTCTGCCTGATGTTGGTGATATTGGTTGGCGGCGTTGCATGGTGGTTAAAACGCAGTAAATGGCTATAACGACTTGCGGCGACTGGGTGCGCCGATAATCACAAAGTGTCGTGAACCGCTAAAAAACCACGCGTAAATTGAGCAATATCAACATTTTTTACCCTGTTGTGCGGCACTATCATTCCCGCAGGTGAATGCAACGTCAAGCGATGGGCGTTGCGCTCCATATTGTCTTACTTCCTTTTTTGAATTACTGCATAGCACAATTGATTCACACCATGCCGACAGTTTTGTCGGCTTTTTTTTGTCCTTCGATCTTACTCTTTCCTGTTTCGTCCCGAGCGGCGTTGCGACATACCTTTGGCATTTTATTTATTAGCTTACTATGCTTAAAGGGAAAGGCTGGTGCCGAACAGCCAGTTGTAACGCATGTCTGTACTGCTTCAGTCGCTGGATTTGCTTTTACATTATCCAACACCGAGGAGGAAAATATGCTCACTCAAGGCGCAGCGGATTATCTGCAAGCCGACACGGTTCCGGTTGAACCGATTCCCATTATACCGAACGATCCGATACCTCAGCCGCTTCCCGAACCACCGCCCATTCCTGACCCACCGCCAACCGGGTCGGAACACGAACCGGTCACTGAACCACCGCAAGAGCGATAGCGGCGCTGTACACGACAGAAAACGGAAATAAAAACGGTGGCGAAACAGCAACCGCTGCTTCTTGCCACCGTGTTCAGAGTCTTAATGCTATTCCTGACGAGAATGTCGCGCTTATTTTATTTCCAGCACATCGAGGCGGGTAAGTGACGTAGCGTCGTCATCGTCTTCCGGCTGCCAGCCAACAGGCTGCAACGGCAGTTCTTCGCGGTCGAAAGCCAGATCGCCACCATCCACCACGTCGCTACCGTGACGAATGCCTTTGAAATCAAACAGGGCATGATCGGCAAGATGAGAAGGCACAACGTTCTGCATGGCGCTGAACATGGTCTCAATACGGCCAGGATAGCGTTTGTCCCAGTCGCGCAGCATATCTTTAATTACCTGACGTTGAAGATTTGGCTGCGAGCCGCACAGGTTGCACGGGATAATCGGGTATTGGCGAGCTTCAGCAAAACGTTCGATATCTTTTTCGCGGCAGTAGGCAAGCGGGCGGATAACGACATGTTTGCCGTCATCGCTCATCAGCTTCGGTGGCATGCCTTTCAGTTTTCCACCGTAGAACATATTCAGGAACAGCGTTTGCAGAATATCGTCACGGTGGTGACCAAGGGCGATTTTCGTTGCGCCGAGTTCCGTTGCGGTACGGTACAAAATCCCACGACGCAGGCGTGAGCACAGTGAGCAGGTGGTTTTCCCTTCTGGAATCTTGTCTTTCACAATCCCGTAGGTGTTTTCTTCGACGATCTTGTACTCCACGCCGATGCTATCAAGATACTGCGGCAGAACGTGCTCTGGAAACCCAGGCTGCTTCTGATCCAAATTCACCGCGACCAGCGAAAAGTTAACCGGTGCGCTCTGTTGCAGATTGCGCAGAATTTCCAGCATGGTGAAGCTATCTTTCCCGCCGGACAGGCACACCATAATGCGGTCGCCTTCTTCAATCATATTGAAATCAGCGATAGCTTCGCCGACGTTACGCCGCAGCCGCTTTTGCAACTTGTTCAAATTGTATTGTTGTTTCTGTTTAATTTGTTGATTTTCTTGCATTTTATTTTGTTCCTACACCCTCAAGGGGCACCAAAGGGGCAAAACGATTCACAGCGCGAGTTTCCGATTCAGCATGCCAACCTGATCTTCATTCATGTCTTCAATCCATTTTCCGTAGATTTCATACACCATTTGCGCGTTCTCATGTCCCATTTGGTTCGCAATAAACGAAGGGTTTGCACCTGCCGAGAGTAACCAGCAAGCATAAGTATGGCGCGTATGGTACGGATTACGGCGACGAATGCCAGATCGTTTTACAGCAGCATTCCACAATTGCCCGATGGACGAGAAAGAGTAACTAATTTTTTGCTCACCGTTGCGTAGTCGAGGGAGAAAAACGAAGCGTAAATGCTGGATTTCGGTAAGGCCATATTCCCTGTGATGATAGACAATTTCATTTTGGCGCTGACTCCCCGTGATTTGTATTTGTGACCGAAGCGCTTCCAGAGCTGGTTTAAGTAACGTGACAGTGCGGATACCGCCTAGCTGCACTGGCCGGACAGACAACGCTGCAATTTAACCGCGAGAAACTATCGCAGCGCAAGGCGTTCACGGCGACACAAAAGCAGGTGAAGCAACTGAATGACCAAATTGAACTCACCCGGATTGATCGTATCTTAACGGCAGACCAGAAGCGGGAGCGTATTGATCGCCTCATGGCGAGGCGGAATATGTTGGTCCAGCAGACGGTGAAGCGGGTTAATCCATATTTCGAAAAATAAGCGTTCTATTTCAGCCAGGGCTATAGCCCTGGCTGATCCTTATTATCTTTTCTTACTTAAACTTATCTTTGCAGTCGGATAGGTCTTTGAATTTATTCTTCTCAACCCATGTATATTTAAAGGCGTCACCGACTAAATATTCCTTCATATAGAAACCGTCCCTTTGCTTATAAATTGGCTGATCGTAGATGTGTCGACCAATTTCTATCTTTCCCCAGCATGTGGCGGGATTTTGTGGGGTAGTGCAGGCTGTGGTTAGTAAAGGTAATACAAACAAGCAGAGATATTTCCGCATAAACTATTTCCATGCTAATTATTTATTGATCCTATGCGTTGTTCAACGCTGATTAACATTCTATTTCAACCAGTTGCGAATGCATATGATGAAAGTCAGAAAAAAGAGAAAACCAACGATGCCGAGAATGATGCTGGTATTGCTATCCAGATGCATTCGGCACTTACCGGTTATCAGGCACGCGCCAATGATAAACGGCACTGAGAACACCGGATGTACCAGCACCATAACGGCGGCCATAATTAGGCACAGAATGAAGGCTACAGATGACATGTTATTAGTCCGTTAAATTTGTTAAGAGGTGAAATTGCAGGTAATTTCTGGGGGAAGGTATTCAGTAAAATACAAAGTAGCTCACTGTTTTCTATCGATATTTATCTTAATGAAAACGATGCTGTTCAATGCGCTATTTTCTATTTTTCTTTATATCATTCATTGTGTTGTTGTTTTTCCTTCAATCTACTGTTATGACAATGCCTGTGCGGAAAGCTTTTTCCACTCACTGAAAGTGGAATGTATCCACGGAGAGTCCTTTGGCAGCCGTGAAATAATGCGAACGGTGGTGTTTAATTATATCGAGTGCGATGACAATCGCTGGCGTCGCCACAGTGCATGCGGCGGTCTCAGCCCGGAAGAATATGAAAACCAGAACCTCGCTTAGGGCAGTGTCCACATTACGTGGGTAGGATCAGTATGACGGGTATATCAGTCTGTGCTGATGCGCTCTTTTATTAAGCCGGGGGCAGGGGAAGTGATAGTGGAGGCTAAAGGTACATAGTTTGCGTGGAAAACGAAAATGTAGAGCGGCAAATGGCGTAGTGCGCGGAAGTGAGCGCACTGCGTCATTTTTATGCGTTAATGCATCACGATGCTATCCAGCGCGCGCAGGTGTTCTGGCTGCCATGACAGATTGACTTCGGTACCGGCTTTCCAGTGCGGCTGAATTTCGCTGGCGGGAAGTTTCACCATAAACTGCGGCTGACCCGCCACTTCTGTCATCATCCTGACGTGATCGCCCAGATAGATGAACTGCTGAATGCGGGCTTTGACGTGCTGCATGCCGTCATCGACGTGAGCCGCGTTGACGTGAATACGTTCCGGACGGATGCAGAGGGTGATTTTTCGACCCGGTGAACTGGGGCGGACTTTCAGCGCGCGCAGCGAGGTGCCGTCGTCCAGCGTTGCCCGATAGAATGCGCCTTCGGCCTCGGCGCGTGTGGCGAGCAGCGTATTGTTTTCGCCGATAAACTGCGCCACAAACGCGTTTTCCGGTTTTTCGTAGATGTCGCTGGGGCTGTCCATTTGCTGAATCACGCCATCGTTAAACACCGCGACGCGGTTGGACATGGTCATCGCTTCGCTTTGGTCGTGAGTCACGTACACTACGGTTAACTCCAGCGACTGATGTAGCTCTTTAATTTCCAACTGCATATGTTCGCGCAGCTGTTTATCCAGCGCGCCCAGCGGTTCGTCCATCAGTACCAATTTGGGTTCAAAGACTAGCGCCCGAGCCAACGCGACACGCTGCTGCTGGCCGCCAGACATTTGTGCAGGGTAGCGGTCGGCCAGACTGGTGAGCTTCACGCGATCCAGTACCCGATCCACTTTCTCTTTGATATCGGCACGGTTCAGGCGACGGATGGACAACGGAAACGCCAGGTTCTCTGCGACGGTCATGTGCGGAAACAGGGCGTAGTTCTGAAACACCATGCCGATGTCACGCTGATGTGGCGGGAGATGGTGCAACGGTGCATCGCGTAACAGGATTTCCCCCTGCGTCGGGGTTTCAAACCCGGCGAGCATCATCAAACTGGTGGTTTTTCCCGAGCCGGATGGCCCAAGCAGGGTCAGGAATTCACCTTCACGAATATCCAGATTCAGGTTTTTGACGATCAGGCGGTCGCCGTCATAGGTCTTCTGAACATTCCTGAAGCTGACATAATTTCTCATTTTTTCACTCTCCGGCAGTCACTGTTATTCATAAGAATGCATAAACCATGCCGAATGCTTCGCAAGCAGAAAATACCGAGCTGTGGCAAGCTAAAATGCGTTAATTCATCACAATGGATGCCCCGTCGTGGGGCGTGCTGGTATCGGGTGGCACCGTGACGGTGCGAATGAGTTGGTGTGAAAATGAGATGCGGTCAGGCAGTCGGATGAGACGTATTCAGCGCTTGAATACAGGCCACAATCACCGCGAACGCCTGTGTCATTTGCTCTTCTTCCACGCTGGCGTAACCCAGCAGTAAACCACGCTGCTGAGTGGGTTGCAGATAGTAACTGGAAAGCGGTTTAACCATCACGCCACGGCGCAAGATCGCGGCGCTCAGCACGACATCGTCGATGTGGGAAGGCAGACTGAGCAGCATATGTAGCCCTGCGTTGCTGCTATCCCCGACGTAATCCGCCCCCAGATGCTGCTCAATTAATGACGTCAAGAGTGCACGGCGTCTGGCATACAGCAGGCGCATACGGCGGATGTGCGCGGCGTAGTGGCCTTCGCGGATAAACTGCGCGAGCGTCGCCTGCGTGAGCCAGTGTCCGCCGCGATAGAGCTCAGAATGCGCCGTCTTCAGCGATTTCGCCAGCAGTGGCGGCAGCACCATGTAGCTGACGCGCAGGCCGGGGTAGAGCGTTTTGCTGAATGTACCGATGTAGATCACTGGCGACTGCGCTTGTAGCCCTTGCAGCGCGGGGATTGGACTGCCGGAGAAGCGGAACTCGCTGTCGTAGTCATCTTCCACTACCCAGCAACCGTGCTCCTGTGCCAGTGCCAGCAACCGTTGACGTCGTGCCAGACTCATCACCGCGCCCAGTGGATACTGATGTGACGGTGTCACGCAAATCAGGCGCGGGATGGCATCGAGCGAAAGCGTTTCCGGCGGTGCCAGCCCTTGTTCATCGACATCGACAGGGGCGACGCGCAGGCCGTTAATCGTCAGAACATTGCGAATTCCCCAATAGCAGGGATCTTCAATCCACGCTAAATCACCGGGGTTGCACAGCATTTTAGCCAGCAGATCCATCGCCTGATGGGTGCCTTCAGTAATCAGAATCTGTTCCGGCGTGCACTCAACGGAGCGGGCGACGCGCAGGTAATCCACCAAGGCGAGTTGCAGCTCGGGGCAACCGCCAATCGGTGAATAGGACAGTTGTTCGGGACGCACGCGGCGCGTCAGGCGCGTTTGAATGCGTCGCCATAGGTCGTGAGGAAAGCTGGCGATATCCGGAATACCCGGCATAAACGCCCCCCATTGCCGGGCGGAGGCACCGGCATAACCCAGCAGATGCATACCGCGACGCGAAAGCTCATGTTTAGGCTCACGCACGTCGCCCGCCTTGGCACTGTCCACGGGTTGCATATTGCCATCGGGCAACTGTTCCGTGACGAAGGTTCCGCTGCCTTTGCGCGCGTCAATATAGCCTTCAGCCAGTAGCTGTTCATAAGCCGTCAGCACGGTATTGCGCGACAGCGACAACTGCTGTGCCAGATCGCGCGACGACGGCAGGCGCTCGCCAGCGGCAATCGCCCCATCGAGAATCGCGAGCCGAATGCAGTCGTATAAACGCTTGTTCAGCGCGCCGTCTTGCTGGTTCGCTAAACGCTGAAGCAACAAGTCGGTCAGAAGTGAGCGCAAAAAGTGGATCCTTCAAATATTCAAAACTGGCACTGGATTATAGAACCATCTCGCGTCTAAATGACATCATCATCTTGCAACTACACTAACCGTTACCGTTCGGCTCATCATCGTTCAACGACTAACAGATGTGTTTGGGATACCGGAGCAGACCATGAAGAATAGCGAACTGAATCAACGCCGTCTGGCCGCCACGCCGCGTGGCGTGGGCGTCATGTGTGATTTCTATGCCGAGCGTGCGGAAAACAGCACCCTGTGGGATATTGAAGGTCGGGAATTTATCGACTTTGCTGCTGGGATTGCAGTGCTGAACACCGGCCACCGCCACCCGAAAATTGTTGCCGCGGTGCGCGAGCAGTTGGAGCGCTTTACCCATACGGCCTACCAGATTGTGCCTTACGGCAGCTACGTTACACTGGCCGAACGCATCAACGCGCTGGCGCCGATTGAGGGCGCGGCAAAAACCACGTTCTTTACCACCGGCGCTGAAGCGGTAGAAAACGCAGTGAAAATCGCCCGCGCGTACACCAAACGCCCCGGCGTGATTGCCTTTAACGCCGCGTTTCATGGCCGTACGCTGCTGACCATGACGCTAACGGGCAAAGTGGCACCGTATTCCACAGGGTTCGGGCCGTTCCCTGGTTCCATTTTTCATGCGCTTTATCCGAGTGAGCAACACGGCATCACCGTTGAACAGGCACTGGAAAGCGTTGAACGCCTGATGCACACCGATATCGCTGCCGATCAGGTGGCCGCCATTCTGCTGGAGCCGGTACAGGGCGAAGGCGGCTTTAATGTTGCGCCGCCGTCCTTCATTAGCGGGCTGCGTAAGCTGTGTGATGAGCATGGCATTCTGCTGATTGCCGATGAAGTACAAACGGGTTTTGCCCGTACCGGTAAGCTCTTTGCCATGGAGTATTACGCGGAGAAAGCGGATCTGATTACGATGGCGAAGAGCCTGGGCGGCGGCTTTCCTATCTCAGGCGTTGTCGGTCGTGCTGACGTCATGGACGCGCCATCACCGGGCGGGCTGGGCGGCACCTATGCGGGGAACCCGCTATCGGTGGCCTCCGCGCTGGCGGTATTGGATGTGATTGAAGAAGAGAAATTGTGCCAGCGGGCACAGCGTCTGGGGGCCGCGCTGGTGGAAACGCTGGAAAATATCAAAGCGCAGTGTCCTGCGCTGGTGGCGATTCGTGCACAGGGATCGATGGTGGCGGCAGAATTTAACGATCCGAATACGGGTAAACCATCGGCAGAAATTACCCGTCAATTTCAGAAACGCGCGTTGGAAGCGGGTCTGCTGCTGCTGACCTGCGGCGTGCATGGCAACGTGATTCGTTTCCTGTACCCGTTAACGGTGCCTGACGATCAGTTCAGCAAGGCCTTGAGCATCCTGACGCGCGTATTAACACGATAGAAGAGAAGCTATGCAACTGAAAACGTTACTGAAACAACAAGCCTTATTCCGTCAACACTGCCTGATTAACGGCGAGTGGCAAGACAGCCAAAACGGTGAACGTCTGAACGTCACCAATCCGGCGACGGGCGGAGTGCTGGGGTCGGTGCCGCTGGTGACGGTGTCACAAACTGAGCAGGCGATTGCCGCGGCTGAACAGGCACTGGTTGAATGGCGTAAGAAGACAGGAAAAGAACGTGCCGCGCTGTTGCAGGCGTGGGCGCGCCTGATTATGGACAATCAGGATGATCTGGCTGCGTTGCTGACGGCGGAACAGGGAAAGCCGCTGGCGGAAGCGCGGGGCGAAATTGCCTACGCGACCAGCTTTATCGACTGGTTCGCGGAAGAGGCCAAGCGTATTGAAGGCAGCGTGCTGCAATCGCCACAGGGTCAACAGCGCCTGCTGGTCATTAAACAGCCTATCGGCGTGTGTGCGGCGATTACGCCGTGGAATTTCCCGGCGGCGATGATTACGCGTAAAGTCGGTCCTGCGCTGGCGGCAGGTTGCACCATGATCGTCAAACCCGCCGAGCAGACGCCGTTTACCGCGCTGGCGCTGGCGGAATTGGCGCAGCAGGCGGGTATTCCGCGCGGCGTGTTGCAGGTCATCGTTGGCGATGCGCAGTCGGTTGGTAAGGTGTTGTGCGATAGTCCGGTGGTACGCAAACTGAGCTTTACTGGTTCCACGGAAGTGGGCCGCATTCTGATGGCACAGTGCGCGCCAACGGTGAAAAAGCTGTCGCTGGAGCTGGGCGGCAACGCGCCGTTTATCGTATTCGATGATGCCGATGTGGAGCAGGCGGTAAAGGGCATTCTGGCCTCCAAGTTCCGCAACAGTGGGCAGACCTGCGTTTGTGCCAACCGTATCTACGTGCAGGACGGTATTTATCCCACGCTGGTCGAACGGCTGGTTGAGGAAGTGCGCAAGCTGAATGTCGGTGACGGTACGCAGCCGGGTGTGACGCAAGGGCCGCTGATTGATGCTGATGCGGTCAGTAAGGTTGAACAACACATTGCCGATGCGCTATCGCACGGGGCAACGCTGCTGTTAGGTGGGAAACGTCATGAGCTGGGCGGCACGTTCTTCACGCCAACCATCGTCGGTGGGGTCACGCGCGAGATGCGTTTCGCCCGTGAAGAGACGTTCGGGCCCGTCGCGCCGCTGTTCCGTTTCAGCGATGAAGCAGAAGCGATTGCGATGGCGAATGATACTGAATTCGGGCTAGCGGCCTATGTTTACACGCGTGATGCGGTGCGCCAGTGGACGGTACCGGAAGCGCTGGACTACGGCATGGTCGGCATTAATACCGGTCTGATCTCGAATGAAGTCGCACCGTTTGGCGGAGTGAAGCAGTCCGGTCTGGGACGTGAAGGTTCGCGTTTTGGTATCGAAGACTATCTGGAAATGAAATACCTCTGCGTCGATCTTTCCAGATAAAACGTAGTCCCGATCGTCGGTAAGAAACGCGTGTCGATAGCCCATATCGGCACGCGTATATTCCAAATAATTCGAGTTTCAGGAAGGCGGCAAGAGAAGGAATCCCGATGAGCTTACTCAAGTAAGTGATTCGGGTGAGTGAACGTAGCCAACGCACATGCAACTTGAAGTATTACGAATATATATCAGACGCGCAATGTGTCTGGGTGGTGCAAGGCAATGCTGACTTGCACCACAAGATGGCAAAAATGGTGAAATGACATCAGGTGGAGAGTGAGGTTGTCTATCCCTGATGCTTCTCCTCACCGTTCCCGCTGCCGCAGCAGTAAAACATCAATAAAATTTTTGAATTGGCACAATTTATGCTCATATTTTTTTGCATGATTATCATGATGCATGATGCATCAAAAGGCAGTCTGCAAAAATTGTGGTTCGTATTTGACCTTATTACGTTGGCTAACACTCCAGGAGCAAAACGATGTCCAAAATTAACAACACATCCAAAGCGAAAGGCCTCTTCAATCGTCCGGCACTGAAGAAAATGGCGGCCACGGCTTTTCTGGTGACGATGGCCTGTCAGGCGCAGGCGGAATCCGTCACGGTGATCTCATTCGGTGGTTTGAACAAGGATGCTCAGGATAAGGCATTTTACAAACCGTTCGCCGCGGCGGGCAAAGGTACGGTGGAAGCCGGTGAGTATAACGGTGAAATGGCGCGTATCCGGGCGATGGTGGAAACCGGGCAGGTAGGCTGGGATGTGGTGGAAGTCGAAGGCCCTGAGCTGATGCGTGGCTGTAACGAAGGACTGTTTGAGCCGCTGGACTGGTCAAAACTGGGCGATCAATCCCAGTTTGTTAAAGGGGCGGTCACCGAGTGCGGCGCGGGGATTTTTCTGTGGTCAACCGTTTTGACCTATAACGCGCAGAAGCTGAAGCAGGCACCGAAAAGCTGGGCCGATTTCTGGAATGTGAAAGCGTATCCCGGCAAGCGCGCGCTGCGTAAAAGCGCCAAATTTACGCTGGAAATCGCGCTGCTGGCCGATGGCGTGAAGCGCGACGATCTCTACACGGTGTTGGCGACGCCGCAAGGGGTCGATCGCGCCTTTAATAAACTGGATCAGATCAAATCGAATATCCAGTGGTGGGAATCCGGTGCACAGCCGCTGCAATGGCTGGTGTCGGGGGATGTGGTGATGACGTCTGCCTATAACGGCCGCGTCGCGGCGGCGCAGAAAGAAGGGCATGATTTCAAGATTGTCTGGGCCGACAGCATTTACGATCTGGATAGCTGGGCAATCGTCAAAGGTTCCAGGCACAAGGCGCTGGCAGAGCAGTTCATTGCGTTTGCCAATCAGCCGGAAAACCAAAAAGTATTCGCCGAGAACATTCCCTATGGCCCGACACACGTCAAAACCACCAGTCTGCTAACGCCAGCCGTCGCTGCCAATCTGCCGACCGCGCCGGATAATCTGGCACAGGCATTGCAGGTAGATACTGAGTTTTGGATCGATCACGGTGAAGAGCTGGAGCAGCGTTTTAACGCCTGGGCCGCGCAGTAAAGCCGCAGTGATTGACCGTACGTGATGATGGAGAAAGAGCCTATGTCCCAGAGTGATGTCGTCGCCGCTGTACCGTCTGGCGGAAACGAGGAAAATTCGACCTTGAAGCAGCAACTGTGGCTAGCGCAGAAAGCTTATAAGAAGCGTTCGCTGCTGCTGATTGCGCCGCTGTTTCTGTTTATCGTGGTGAGTTTTCTCTTCCCGATCACCTCGATTTTGGGGAAAAGCGTCTCCAACCCGGAATTGCGCGGCACTATGCCACAGACCATTGCTGCTATGCGGCAATGGTCGGGCAACGATGTGCCGGATGAAGCGGTCTTTCGGGCACTGGTTGGCGATCTGCGCGATGCCCGCAGCAGCGGTAAGCTGAGCACGATTACCAAACGGTTGGGGTATGAAGGGGCGGAATACCGTACGCTGATTACCCGAACATTGCGTAAGCTGCCCGCTGAGGGCAGCAGCGACATACGCGCTCAACTGATACGCGAGCAGCCGATGTGGGGGGAATTGGCGACCTGGCAAACGTTCGATCGCGCAGCGCGGCCTTTTACCAGCTATTACCTGTTGGCGGTGTTTGACCATAAAGTTGATGCCACAACGCAGCAGATTGTCCCGCAGCCTGCCGATCAGGCGCTGTATGTCGACGTGCTGCTGCGCACGTTGCTGATGGCGGGTGTGGTGACGCTATTATGTGTGGGATTGGGGTATCCGCTGGCCTATTGGCTGGCGAAGCAGCCGTCTAATCGGGCAAACCTGTTGCTGATTCTGGTGTTGCTGCCGTTCTGGACATCGCTGATCGTGCGCACCGCGAGCTGGATTGTGCTGTTGCAGTCGGGCGGCTTGATTAACCGTTCGCTGATGAACATCGGTGTTATCGATGAACCGCTGGTGCTGGTGTTCAACCGTATCGGCGTCTACATCTCGATGACCCACATCCTGCTGCCGTTCTTTATTCTGCCGCTGTACGCGGTGATGAAAGGCATTTCCCCGAATTACGTGCGGGCGGCTGTCTCACTGGGGGCGCATCCGTTTATTGCCTTCTGGCGGGTTTATGTGCCGCAAACGTACGCGGGTGTCACGGCAGGGGCGCTGCTGGTCTTCATGATGGCGATTGGCTACTACATTACGCCAGCGCTGCTGGGCGGGCCGAGTGACCAGATGCTGAGTTATTTTGTCGCGTTCTTCACCAATACCACCATGAACTGGGGAATGGCGGCCGCGCTGGGGACGCAGTTGCTGATCATCGTGACGCTGCTGTACGTCGTGTACATCCGTGTCACGCGCACCAATGCGGAAGCCGCGGCGCACTAGGCACACCTTAATATTGGGGAGATAATAAATGAGACAGCAAGGTGACGTGGTGATCCGTCTGTGGAACACGTTCTTTAATTTCTACGGGGCGGCGATGCTGTTGTTTTTAATCGTGCCCGTACTGGTGATTGTTCCGCTCTCATTCAATGCCGGTTCGTTTCTGAGCTATCCGCTGACGGGATTTTCCCTGCGCTGGTATCGTGAATTTTTTAACTCCAGCGAGTGGCTGGGCGCGTTGGGCAACAGCCTGCTGATTGCGCCGCTTGCCACGCTGCTGGCGACGGTGCTTGGCGTGCTGGCCTCAGTCGGGCTGGTGCGCGGTGAATTTCGCGGTAAGTCACTGGTGATGGCGGTGCTGATTTCACCGATGATTGCGCCGGTGGTGATTGTCGCGGTAGGGATGTTTTTCTTTTTTGCTAAGCTATCGCTGTTGAACAGCTACTTGGGGCTGGTATTGGCACATGCCATGCTGGGCGTGCCGTTCGTGGTGATTACGGTCACGGCGGTGTTGAAGAACTACGATCACAACCTGACGCGTGCCGCCGCCAGTTTGGGCGCTTCGCCGCTGCTGGCTTTTCGCAAGGTGACGTTTCCGCTGATTGCGCCCGGCGTGTTCTCGGGGGCGCTCTTTGCCTTTGCGACCTCGTTTGATGAGGTGATCGTCACGCTGTTCCTCGCCAGCCCGCGCCAGCGCACGCTGCCGCTACAGATGTTTGCCGGCATCCGCGAAAACCTCGACCCGACGATAGCCGCCGCCGCGAGCATGATGGTGGGCGCCGCGCTCGTCCTGTTGATCGTGATGGAGATTTTACGCCGCCGTTCTGAGCGTCTACGGAGTGGGAGTTAATCCGTGTCAGAGTTATGTTTCATGCGCGTTGATATCTGCATGCTGTTTCTTATCGCCATTAATGTAAGGCACAAGTGGGGCAGTTGTTATCCGGCGTAAGAAATTATGCAGCGGTGGGCATGAGCATCGAGTGAGCGGCATGGACGCCGCGAAAGCCAGTGCCGCGTCGGGAACGCGTCACTGGCGGCTCGAATAGTGCTCATGAACACCGATGGCACCGCGAAGCGGCATAATTTAGCCGGGAAGCCAGGGTTCGCAGGGCGACGGCGAGTGAGCCGCCCTGCGTCGGGCGCGTGCTACGAAGTTGCATGAAATGGCAGTGCTGTAGCGCACGAAACGCTCTCTGATTCGGCATAAAAATGTGTTTAAGGGCGCATTTCGCCAAGGGGAAAAATTGCTTTTTTGCTGAATATTTTTCAGCTTTTTTTAAAACCTAATTTATGATGCATCAAACACCATTTTGATGATCGTGTACAACATTATCGTCTACAAAGGCTCAGGAGATTCGGTATGACAGTGCAAAAAACACTCTTGCTGACCGGTGCCAGCCGGGGAATCGGGCATGCCACCGTTAAGCATTTCCACGCGGCGGGGTGGCGGATCTTTACCGCGTCGCGTCAGAACTGGGCGGAAGAGTGCCCGTGGGCGGAAAAACTGCTTAATCACATTCATCTCGATTTGGAAGATGTCGACAGCCTGCAACAGACGCTGCCGCTGATTAAGGAAAAACTGGGCGGGCGGCTGGATGCGTTGGTCGATAACGCGGGGATTTCGCCAAAAGGCGCAGACGGGCAGCGTTTGGGCGTGCGCGACACGGATTATGCGACCTGGCTGCGGGTCTTCAACGTCAACCTGTTTTCCTGTGCGCTGTTGGCAAACGGCTTGTTCGATGAACTCAAGGCATCGCAGGGCTGCGTAATTAATGTGACCTCGATTGCCGGATCGCGGGTGCATCCTTTTGCTGGTGTCGCTTATGCCACGTCAAAAGCGGCGCTGTCCGCATTGACGCGAGAAATGGCATTTGATTTTGGTCCGCACGGCGTTCGTGTGAATGCGATTGCGCCGGGAGAAATCGAAACCTCGATTCTGTCCCCTGGGACGGGCGATATCATTGAACGGCAGGTGCCGATGCAGCGCTTAGGCAAACCCGAAGAGGTCGCCAGCCTGATCTATTTCCTCTGCACGTCCGGTGCCTCTTATGTCAACGGTGCGGAAATCCATATCAACGGAGGACAACATGTCTGACGGACGACTCAGCGTACTTTTCCCCTCATACCCGCCTTCGGCGTCTAATCAGCCCGTGTTTGCTGAGCCGGTATCGCACGACGATGAACTGATGACGCAGGCCGTACCGCAGGTTTCCTGCCCGCAGGCGCTGGCGATTGCGCAGCAAGAATATGGGTTGTCCGGGCAGATGACGCTGTTACAGGGCGAGCGTGACATGAATTTCTGCCTGACGGTCACGCCAGATGAGCGCTATATGCTGAAGGTGATCAATGCGGCGGAACCTGCCGACGTCAGCGATTTTCAGACCGCGCTGCTGCTGCACCTTGCGCAGCAGGCCCCTGAACTGCCCGTACCGCGAATCCAGCCAACAACAGCAGGTCGTGCGGAAACCTGCGTTGAGATCGACGGCGCACTGCTGCGCGTGCGGCTGGTGAGCTATCTGGCAGGCACGCCGCAGCATCTGACCGCGCCTTCAACGGCGTTGATGCCGCAGTTGGGCGGCACGCTGGCGCAGTTGGACAATGCGCTGCACGGCTTTACGCATCCGGCGGCGAACCGTTCACTGCTGTGGGATATCAGCCGCGCAGAGCAGGTGCGTCCTTATCTTGATTTCATTTCTGAGCGGCAACAGCACCAGCATCTTCTGCGTATTTTTGACCGCTATGACAGCCGTGTCGCCCCCGCATTAGCGATGTTACGCCGCCAGGTTATTCATAACGATCTGAATCCGCATAACGTACTGGTAGAAGGGGCGTCACCGGCGCGGGTGACGGGCATTATCGATTTTGGCGACGCCGTATTGGCTCCGTTAATCTGCGAAGTGGCGACGGCGCTGGCGTATCAAATCAGTGACGGAGCGGATCTGCTGGAACATGTTGTGCCGTTTATCGTTGCGTATCACCAGAACAGGCCGCTCGCGCCGGAGGAGATCGCATTGTTGCCGGATTTAATTGCGACCCGCATGGCGCTGACCTTGACGATTGCACAATGGCGGGCATCACGCTACCCCGACAATCGGGAGTATCTGCTGCGTAATGTACCGCGCTGTTGGCACAGCTTGCAGCGCATCGCAACTTATTCCCATGCGCAGTTTGTGACTCGCCTACAGCAGGTTTGCCCGGAGGATGTGCGATGAATCAGAGCGAAATCACGTCTGAAATGACAACAACAGAAGCGTTGCTGACGCGCCGTCAGCGGGTATTGGGCAGCGGTTACCGCCTGTTTTATGAGGAACCGTTGCATGTTGCGCGCGGTGAGGGCGTGTGGCTGTTTGATCATCAGGGCAGGCGTTATCTGGATGTCTACAACAATGTGGCGTCGGTGGGGCATTGCCATCCGGCGGTGGTGGAGGCGATAGCGCAACAAAGCGCTAAGCTCAACACCCACACACGCTATCTGCATGCTGCAATTGTCGATTTTGCAGAGGATTTGCTGAGCGAGTTCCCCGCTGAGTTGAACACCGTGATGTTGACCTGTACCGGCAGTGAGGCCAACGATCTGGCGTTGCGCATTGCCCGCCACACTACGGGGGGGACGGGCGTCCTGGTGACGCGCTGGGCGTACCACGGCGTGACCAGTGCGCTGGCGGAGCTGTCGCCGTCGCTGGGCGATGGCGTGGCGCGCGGTAGTCATGTGAAGCTGATTGACGCACCAGATTCCTATCGTCAGCCCGGCGCGTTTCTTACCAGTATTCGTGACGCGCTGGCACAGATGCAGCAGGAAGGTATTCGTCCTGCCGCGCTGCTGGTGGATACCATTTTTTCCAGCGACGGCGTGTTCTGTGCGCCGGAAGGCGAAATGGCACAGGCGGCGGCGCTGATTCGTCAGGCGGGCGGATTGTTTATCGCGGATGAAGTGCAGCCGGGTTTTGGCCGCACCGGGGAGTCAATGTGGGGTTTTGCGCGTCACGGCGTCATCCCGGATTTGGTGAGTTTAGGGAAACCGATGGGCAATGGGCATCCTATCGCCGGGCTGGTTGGACGTTCCGTATTATTTGAGGCATTTGGGCGAGAGGTTCGCTATTTCAATACCTTCGGCGGCAATCCGGTGTCCTGTCAGGCGGCGCACGCGGTGCTACGGGTGATTCGCGAAGAGCAGTTGCAGCAGAATGCTCAGCGGGTTGGTGACTATCTGCGACAGGGGTTGCAGCTACTGGCACAGGATTTCCCGCTACTCGGCGATATTCGGGCTTACGGCCTGTTTATCGGTGTTGAGCTGGTTAGCGACCGTGAAAGCAAAGCGCCAGCAAAGGAACCCGCATGGCAGGTGGTAAATGCCATGCGCCAGCGCGGTGTGCTGATCAGCGCGACGGGGCCAGCGGCAAATGTGCTGAAAATTCGTCCGCCGCTGGTGTTTCAGGAAGAACACGCCGATGTGTTTTTAACCACGCTGAGAGATGTGCTGACAGTCCCCCATACCCACGTGCAGAAGTCATAGCCCGCGCGTGGGGGCCAATAGCGCGGCGTCGTGCAGGTTGAGGCGCTGCCAGAAATTCTGCATACCTTTATCGTCAGGCGTGCCGGAAAGTGGGTAACCGTCCGGCAGTGCGGTTTTTACCATCAGATTTCTGCGTTGGGCCGCGGAAAGATGAGGGAGCACGGCTTCGAGCAGGACTTCCGCACCTGCTGGAACGCTAATCGGAGACGCTGTACCAGGTTGCGCGGGTAGGCCGTACGTCATCGTGTAGTGATAAAATGTCTTCATTTCCGGTGCGGCGTAGGGGTCATCCTGTGGTGCACTCTTCGCGCAGTTGCTCAACGTTGTGCCACAGGTTTTCTCTAACGCACTGCGTAACTCCGTTTTAGCCTGTTCAAATAGCCGGCGATACTGCGGATCGTTGAGGTAGTGCGCCACATTGCGCTCGGCAATCATCCGTGAGCCGATTACATCCAACGGATAATGCACGCCCAGCACGATGCGTGAATAGCCATAGCGCGCACCGCGATCAATCAGCGGGACGAAGCGTTCAGGGAGCATTTCTGCTAACAGCAGCGCATCGGTGTAGCCGCTGCTGGCATGCCCGCTAGGAAACGCACCGCCGGAAGCGGTATAGGGTTTTTTATCGCTAATCACAGCAGTATCTGGCACCAGATGAATAGTGTTATTTTGCTGCAAGAAAGGGCGAGGATAGTCGAAGTGAAGTTTGGCTTTGATAGTACTGATTTCAGAGGCTTTGATTAAGGCTGCTGCCTTGCGCAGCTCGCCGCGATTATAGGCGCTGATAAATGCATTACCGAGTTTTGGGCCCAACGCATCTGCCAGAAAATAGAGATAGTTGATGCCTTCTGCATCTACCAGTGCCTGCTCGCACTGCCCTGTGGTCGCTTCATGATTAATACGCGTCACAATACCGTAGCAAATCCAAAGAGCGGTAACCAGAAAAAGCTGACAACGGGCAGCAGTTTGCTTATGGATAGAAGAATAGCGCGATGACACATAGTGGCATCCTTAATCGGGAGGATAGACTCGTCATACTCCAAATTGTATGCACGTTGACTGCGGGCCAACGCGTTGCGTTGTGCAAAACGCTAACATTTCGAATTATTTAGAGGATAAATGTTTGTTGGTCACGTTCAGGCTAGGTGTTGATTGTGATGGTAATGTTTCAGGATATATTTTGAGATACTTATCAAAGAATTATCATAATTTTTTATATCAGGTGATGTCATGAGCCTCACGTGGATAAACGAGACGACGGTAACCTATATAGAAGAAAAAGGCATAAAAAAGTTTCTAAAAAACAGAAGGGTGATTTGCTTTTTTTATCATTGACGCAAAGCTCATTTCTCTCTACTTTAAATGGACGAATATTTTTCAATATTTAATTGATTTATAAGTAATTAATCTAATTTTAACAAAAATGGCAGCCACAAATAGCCCGGTTACCCCTCAACAAAAAAGGCGTTTATCCTCAAAAGTTATACGAAAACAATAAGGGAAGGCCTTGCCCTACTATGCATCATTTAAGCCCGTGATTAGGGTAAACACAGGGGGAGGTTCCCGCAGTGAGGCCTCGCCTGTGTATCTCGATACTTAAACGATGGGGAGTAGATTTTGCCCTTACATCAAACAGGCATCCGTTTGCGTATGCCGACGATACGTTTCTTAAAATAGTCAGTCAGCAGGAGTGAGTCAGGTAATGATTCGGTTAGAAAACGTGAGCGTTGATTTTCCCACCGGCAAAGCAGCACAGTCCAGAGCGGTAAACAACGTCAACCTGACCATTCAACAGGGTGAAGTTTTTGGGATTGTCGGCACCAGTGGCGCGGGGAAAAGTACGTTGCTGCGGACGATCAATTTATTGCAGCGCCCGACTGAAGGACGCGTGTTTCTGGGCGATACGCTGATTAGCGATGCGTCCGGCCGCGAACTGCGCCAGCATCGGCAGCGTATCGGGATGATATTCCAGCATTTTAATCTGATGCATACGCGCAATGTGTATGACAACGTGGCATTCAGCCTGCGTGCCGCAGGTAAGAGTAAAGAAGAAATCGCCTCGCGCGTGCCGGAGATTCTGGCGCTGGTCGGCTTGCAGGACAAAGGGAGCGCTTATCCGGCGCAACTGAGTGGCGGACAGAAGCAGCGAGTGGGCATCGCCCGTGCGATTGCCAACCACCCCGAGGTGCTGCTGTGTGATGAACCGACTTCGGCGCTGGACCTGGAAACGTCGGCGTCTATTTTGGCGCTATTGAAAAGCATCAATGTCCGATTAGGTATCACGATCGTGCTTATTTCCCACGAAATGAGCGTGATTAAAAGTATTTGTCAGCGCATGGCGGTGATGACGGGCGGAAATATTGTGGAAGAGGGCGACGTCTTTACCATCTTCTCCTCACCGCAACACGCCTACACCAAACAGCTGGTTAGCCATACCAGCCCGATCGAATTACCGGAACGTTTTAAGCAGAATAATAAAGGTGTTTTGCTGAAAATACTCTTTGCCGATGATTCGGTAGAGCAGCCCATATTATCCGACGTTGCGCAGCAGTTTCAGGTATCGGTAAATATTCTGCACGGCAATATTGAATACATTAACGATCGCGCACTGGGGCATATTATCGCCCAGCTTTCATACCGTGACGATCCGGCGGCGGATAACCTCGCGGCCGCTATTGCTTATATTCGACAGAATACCTTTGGGGTGGAGGTCATCAATGGCTGAGTTATTTGGTGAATTAGTTTTTGCCTTCGGTGAAACCTTCACGATGGTGTGTATTTCAACGCTGTGTGCGGTGATATTCGGCCTGCCGTTAGGTATCGCGATTTATGTGACCGATCGTCATTTATTCTGGCAAAACCGTTTTATCTATTTGGTATCAACCATTCTGGTAAACATTATCCGCTCGATCCCGTTTGTGATCCTGCTGGTGCTGTTGCTGCCATTAACACAGTTCCTGCTGGGGAACACAATAGGGCCAGTGGCTGCGGCGGTGCCGATGTCTGTCGCGGCGATTGCCTTTTATGCTCGACTGGTGGATTCCGCGCTGCGCGAAGTCGATCCCGGCATTGTGGAGGCGGCAGAAGCGTTTGGTGCCAGCCCGACGCGCATTATCGGAACCGTGCTGTTACCGGAAGCGCTGGCAGGATTATTACGTGGCCTGACGATCACGCTGGTCAGCCTGATTGGTTACTCGGCCATGGCGGGGATTGTCGGCGGCGGCGGTGTGGGCGATCTGGCGATCCGCTTCGGTTATTACCGTTATGAAACCGAAGTGATGGTGGTGACCGTGATTGCGCTGGTTGTGCTGGTGCAGGTCGTGCAAACGCTGGGTGATAGGCTATCGCGGCGGGCAAATAAGCGCGAACGTCGCTAAACCACGACAGAATAGGGTATTCAGGGCAGCAGAGAGATGTCATGAAAATAGACAAAATTGTATTAAGAAAAATGAAAATGGCGCTGAAAACGCCATTTACTACCAGTTTTGCGACGCAGACGGAGAAACACTTTTCCATCGCGGAAGTTCATGCTGGCGGACAGATTGGCTACGGCGATTGCTCGGCTATTTCTCTGCCGTTTTATAACGAAGAAACCAACGTCACTGCCTGGCATATTATGCGTGACTTCCTGATCCCGATGATTAAGCAGGCCGGGGATATTGAACATCCTTCGCAGGTACGCGATATTTTCGCGCCGGTAAAGCGTAATAACTGCGCTAAAGCGGCAATCGAAGGCGGTATTTGGGATGCTTACGCGAAGATAAAAGGCGTACCGCTGTATCAATTATTGGGCGGTGTGCGGAATAACGTTGAAGCCGGTGTGAGTATTGGCATTCAGGATACCGCCGATAAATTAGTCAGCGTGGTCGATAATTTCCTGAATGAAGGCTACAAGCGCATCAAAATAAAGATCAAGCCGGGAAAAGATTACGATTATATTCTGGCGTTGCGTCAGGCGTTTGGTGATATTACGCTGATGGTGGACGCCAATTCCGCCTACACCCTGGATGATATCGAGTTCTTTAAGCGCATTGATAAATTCAATCTGCTGATGATTGAACAGCCGCTGGCGCACGACGATATTATCGACCACCGCAAACTTCAGGCGGCGGTGAATACGCCCATCTGTCTGGACGAAAGCATTGCGTCGGTTGAAGACGCGCGTAAAGCGATCGAACTGGGCAGTGCCAAAATCATCAATATTAAAGTCGCGCGTGTCGGCGGCATTACCGAAACCAAACTGATTCATGACTACTGTCAGGCACACAATATTCCGGTGTGGTGTGGCGGTATGCTGGATACGGCGGTCGGTAAAGCACACAACATTGCGGTGTCAACGCTGCCGAACTTTATCTACGCGCACGATATTCCGCCGTCTTCTCGCTACTGGCATGAAGACTTCATGCTGCCGTTTGTTGAATTGGACAAAGATAGCTGCGTTGCGGTGCCAAATAAACCGGGAATCGGCTTCGAGATTACCCCTGAGCTGTACGACAAATATTGCTACGGGCAGGAAACCTTTTTGTTTTAACTGATTCTTGAATCAGCCTTTTTAGTAACCTTTTTTAGTAAAACATGTGAGCAGTAAAACGTTATTCAACACCAGGGAATAACGTTATAAAAATAGAAAAAATAATGAGCGATGCCATGCAGGGCATAAGAGTATGGATTTAGGGAGAAACACGGTGATGAGGTTCCCGTAGGGATACCTCGCACCGTGGTCGCTCCCGGTATCTCGATCTTAACCCTGTGCTGGCGCTCTATATAACGACAACAAGAATGCCGTTAGCAAAACGGCGAACATTGACTCTATCAGACAGACAGGAACGCGACGATGCGATTGAAAAAACTCATTCCACTCATGCTGGCGCTGGGCATCTCTCAGGCTTACGCAGCAGATGCAGGCAAAGAAATCACCATCGGCGTCTCGCCGGGGCCGTATGGCGATATGGTCACGAAAGCGATCAAGCCGGAAATGGTGAAAAAAGGCTACGACGTGAAAGTGCGCGAATTCAGCGACTACATCCAGCCGAACCTGGCCTTGTCGAACAACAGTATCGACGCCAACCTGTTTCAAAACCGCCGCTATCTTGACCGTTTCAGCGCGGATAAAGGGCTGAAACTGGCTGAAGTGATTACCGTACCGACAGCCAGCATGGGCTTTTATTCCAACAAAGTCCGCTCGCTGAATGAGCTTAAAGCGGGCGATATCGTCACGCTGCCAAACGATCCGTCCAATCTGGCACGTTCGCTGGATTTTCTGCAAAAATATGGCCTGATCAAAATCAACCCAGAGATTACGCCAACTAAAGCCTCGCTGCGTGATATCACGGAAAATCCGAAAGGGCTGGTCTTTAAGCCGCTGGAAGCTGCACAGTTGCCGCGTGCACTGGGTGGCGTAACGGGGTCGCTGATTAATGCCAACTTCGCGATGGCTGCTGGTCTGAATCTGTCTGACGCGATTCAACTGGATGTGCTGCCGGAAGACCTGAAAAACATGATCGTCGTGCGGGCGGAAGATGCTGATAAACCGTTTGCTCAAGATCTGAAAGCCGCCGTTCAATCGCCGGAATTCGCTGCGTTCTTTGAAGACAAAAACTCCATGTTCCACGCGTTCCAGAAACCGGAGTGGATGAAAAAGTAATTACGGTTTTGTGTGTAATTAAGCCCTTAATCTATGTAAGTAAAGGGAACGTTTCGTGCGTATTGGTATGAGTGCTCGTTTATAACACTGTATCCCGCCCGACATAGGGCAGCTCAAATGCCGCTTGCCCTATGAACCCAGGCTAATGGCTGAAATTATGCCGCTTACGCGGTTCCTTCGCTGTCCATGACCGTATTCCGAGCCTCCAGTGACGCGTTCCAGACGCGGCACTGGCTTTCGCGGCGTCCATGCCGCTCACTCGGCGGTCATCTCCACCTCAGCCTAATTTTTAATGCCAGTGAAAGACAGAGAAGATAAGCACTAAACATCACTTCTGATATGCATACCTTCTGTGCTCTTCGAGTAACGCATGCCCTTGCTCCCCCAGTTCCCAGAACAGGCCAGTCATGATCGCTAATCCTTCGCGGGCGACGGATTTCAGCAGGTGTTCGTTAACCGCGTGCTGGCCGCATGCTGGGTAGGAGTGCGGGATCCACAGCGTCGGCAAGCCGAGGATGTCGGCGAAAACATCATTAGGCAGCGATCCGCCCAGATTCGGTAATAACGCAGGCTGTTTGCCGCTGATGTGCTGCATCAGTGCCAGCGTCCAGTTCACCAGCGGATCTTCCGGGTTAAAGCGCGTCGCCGGAGAGGTGTTAAGCACCTCAACGTCTACCTGCGTGAAGCCGTGCTGATCGAGGTGCTGGCGCACATGTTGCGCCAGATGCAGCCAGTCGGTACCGACGACAAAGCGTAACTGGCAAATCGCCGTGGCGTCGGCGGGAATCGCGTTCACCGGCTTGTGCGGATTGCCAGTAATGAATGACAACACTTCCAGCGTGTTCCAGCCGAATAACCGCTCGGCAGGCGTGAGTCCCTCTGCGCCCCAGTTTGCGTCAATCGCCGGGTCGTCCTCACCACCAGCAGGCGTGATGGTGCTCAGAATTTCTCGCAGCGCGGGGGTTAACGGCGGTGGCAGCAGGGCATCGATCTTCATCTGTCCTTGTCCGTCGACCAGACTGGCGACAGCGTTCGCCAACTGTGTCCCCGGATTGCTCAACAGCCCACCCCAGTTGCCAGAATGGTAGGCCTGCTCGCGTGCCTTGATGCGTAAGCGGAAATTGATGCAGCCGCGAGAACCGAGGAACAGCGTCGGGCGTTCTGCGCTAAGGCGTGGCCCGTCGGAGGCGATAAAGATATCGGCTGCCAGCGTCTGCTTGTGCTGTTGGCACAGCTCGGCAAGCCCCGGTGAACCAATTTCTTCGCCCATCTCGAACAGCAGTTTGCAGTTGAAGCCCAGACGCTGCCCACGCGCCTGAAATACCTGTTCCAGCGCCATCAGGTTAATACTGTGCTGGCCTTTGTTATCCGCGCTGCCGCGCCCGTACCAGTGGTCGCCTTCCTCCACCAGTTCCCACGGCGTGAGCCCATCGCGCCAGTTTTCTTCATCACCGAAAACCACATCACCGTGGCCGTAAGACAGCACGGTCGGCAGGCTGGGGTCTTCAATACGTTCGGCCAGCAGAAAAGGAGGATGGCGGTCGTCTGACGAGGTGATGAACGTGACGCTGAATCCCATGGCCTGCAACGCGGGTTGGATCTCATCAGCCAGATAGCGGTTCAGTGCACGCTGGTTACCGGCTTTCTGGCTCTCGCTGGCATGGGCAATACGCCGGGCCAACGTCTGTTTAAATTCTCCGCGATCGAAACGTTCACAGGCGATACGAATAAGGTCTGCGCTGGTCATGCCTTTCCTTGCTGGATAATGTGCCGAAGTTACCGATATTTAAAGAAAAAATGAGCTTTGAAACAATAATAAAAATTGCAATTAAGCTTTGCTTTTAATATAAACCTTCACATTCCCCGCTCTGTCTGAAAGGAACGCCGCCGTGCACAGCACCGAGATTCGTTATTTTCTGGTGGTTGCCACCACCGGTTC
Source organism: Pectobacterium sp. A5351 (assembly GCF_028335745.1). Classification (NCBI taxonomy): domain Bacteria; kingdom Pseudomonadati; phylum Pseudomonadota; class Gammaproteobacteria; order Enterobacterales; family Pectobacteriaceae; genus Pectobacterium; species Pectobacterium sp. A5351. Next base: position 2,249,090 of record NZ_CP116477.1, on the reverse strand, counting down.
GCTTAGCGCCGCCAGTCAGCACCTGTTTGTGGCCGTTTCTGCAATCAGTCGTCAAATCCAGCGGCTGGAGGAACGCATCGGCGTACCGCTGTTCGAGCGTCACGCGCGTGGCATGGTGTTAAACGATGCTGGCTGTATTCTGGAAAACCATGTGCGTAAGAGCATGATGGACATGGATGCGGCGGTGGCGGAGATTCAGGGGCTGAAAGCCAGCCGCCGGGCGCTGCTGCGTATCGGCTGCACGGAAGGGATGGCGTTTGATCTGTTGCCGACGCTGTTTGCTCGTTTTCGTCAGCATGACCCGGATACCACTTTTGCGCTGAAAGTGGATTCGGCGATGCAGGTGTCCCAGATGATCCGCAATGGTGAAGTGGATATCGCACTCCAGTTTGCGTTGGCACCTGAGCAAGGTGTGAATGTGGAACTGGCGCTGCCTGCACCGTTGATGCTGCTGATGTCTGACGATCATCCGCTGGCGCAGCAGTCGATTCAACTGACGGATCTGCATCCTTTCCCGCTGGCACTGCCGGAATCGTCTACCACGCTGCGCCAACTGTTTGACCTTTCGTGCCGCATGAACGGTACTTTTCTGGAGTCGACGCTGTGCTGCAATAACTTCACCACGCTTTATTACTATGCGATGAGCACGCCGGGGGCGGTCACCGCCTGTAGCTTCTATTCCGTGATGTACAAGTGTTTGCAGGAACCGATGCGTCTGAAGCTCCTGAACATCAGGCAGCTTGACCAACGTTCGCTTCAGATTCAAACGCTGGCAGGCAAAGCGCACGCGCCCCAGCAGCAGGCGTTTCTGGATTTCATGATGGCGGAGCTGCGTCAGGGGGAAGCGTATTACCTGAGTCAGATCGCTACCGATGCGGTTTGATACGGTTGATTGCTGTCACTGATTAGGAGAAACACGGGGATGAGGTTCCCGTAGGGATGCCTCGCCCCGTGGTCGCTCCGGGTATATCGATCTTTCCGCGAGCGATTTTACGTCTTTGTTTTCACCCTCACTCCATCTCAATAATGTCGCGTTTTTGCTCATCTTCGAGCTGGCGTAGGACGCGGTACACCTGCGCCACGGCCTGAAGCGTCTCGCGCGGAATGTAATGGCCCTCCGGCGTAGTGCGATAGAGCGTGCGGGTCAGCCAGATGAAGCGAATCACCGGGATGTCGGCTTTTTTTGCCTGCGCGATGAGTTCCTGCGCCGCGCTATCTTCCCCCTTAAACAAAATGCGTGGTAGCGGCGTTTTGCCGGGACGATAGTAAAGCCCCACCGCATAGTGCGTTGGGTTAACCAACAGCATATCGGCGTCTTCGACTTTTGCTTTGGGGCGCGGCGCGGCGGGTTCGTTCATCAATTCATGCGCCAGCGATTTGCGGTGGCCTTTCATATGCGGATCGCCTTCGGAATCCTTGTGCTCGTTGCGTAAATCCTCATGGCTCATGCGCTGTTGCTTGAGAAAGAAATACTTTTGCAGACCGAAATCCAGCACGGACAGCACCAGCAGTGCCGTCAGCGTGGTACGGGCAATGCGAGTCAGTAGGGCTTTCCCCCCTTGCCAGAAGCCATGTAAATCGCCATAGGCCAATTCGACCAGCGCTTCCAGCTCCGGTACCACCACTTTATAAAAGACCGTGCCAATCACCACCGCTTTCAGAATGTTAGTCAGCATTTCCACCAGCTTGCGCATCGAAAACATCTGCTTGAACTGGTTAATCGGGTTCAGTCGGTTGAGATCGAGCTTCAGTGCTTCAGGTGCAAACAGCGGGCCATACTGAAGCCAACCGCCCACCACACGCAGCAGCACGGCAATCGCCGCCGCCAGCAGGCAGAGTGTGCCTGCCAGCACGGCAGCGTCGTGAAAGATTTCTTTCACCACCTGCGCAAACGGCACATCCAGCCGTTGCAGCGGCAGTTGTACCAGCGTTTGGAGCTTGCCCATCGTGCTGTCTGCCAGCGCCAGCACACACTCTAGCAGGCCGACGCAGATCAGCAATTTGGGCACGTCCTGGCTTTGCCCCACTTCCCCCTTACGGCGCGCATCTTCCAGCTTTTTCTCTGTGGGCTTTTCCGTTTTTTCGCTCATCGGTTCCGCCTGATTAGCTGTTCGATGCCGTAAAAAGTAGCGGGAGCAGGTGCTTAAGATCCGGCAGCCCCTGAAGTTTGTCGTCACCTAAGTACTGGAGTACGGGCAGGTAGATGATGAAAAATGCCATCCCGACCAGACACTTGGCGGGAATGGAGAGGACGAAGACCTGAAGCTGTGGGCTATACAGGCTGAGTAGCGCAATACTGAACTCCAACAGCAGCAGCAGCGCGACCAGCGGCCCGGCGTACACCACCAGATGGGTAAAGGTATCAGCCAGCAGGCCGAGGTAGACTTCAAACCCTTTTTCCCCCGGCGCGGGCAGCCAGGATAGCACCGGCCAGAGCTGGTAGCTGTCCCAAATCAACTGCGTTAGTCCTTTCAGACCGATACCGATAATCAGTAGCAGAATCAGGGTCTGTTTGAGTAGATGACCCAGCGGTGTGGCGTCGGACCCTAGTGCGGGGTTGAGTTGGCCGCCCATCAGCGCGCCGCGCTGATTATCGAACAACGCGCCGACGGATTCAAACAGCCAGAATGGCATCGCCAGAATCAGCGCGATAAGCAACCCGACGATCAACTCTTTCAGCAACAGGCCAGGCAGCATCGGCCAGGACAGTGGCGTCAGCAAAAGTTGCTGCTGCACGATAGGTGCTGGCAGTAGCGTCAGGGAAATCACCACGGCGTTGCGCATCATGCCTTTCAGCACATTGAGTGAAAAAACCGGCACCAGAATAAAACAGGGATACAGCCGGGCAAGGCCGAGCGTAATGGCGATGATAAAATCGTAAATGTGCTGAATGGTGGCGATCATGCGGATTTATACTCCGGTCTGCGCAATCATATTGAATGCGGTAATGGCCAACTGCATCAGCTCTACGCCAATCCAGCGTCCGCAGAGCGCCAGCGTCAGCCCGACGGAAATTAGTTTGACGGCAAAAGGTAGCGTCTGGTCCTGCAATTGCATCACCGCCTGTAGCAGTGAAATCAGCACGCCTACAATCACCGCAACCAGCAGCGGCGGCGCGGAGAGCAGCACAACCATCACCATGGCCTGACGGAAAAGCGTGATTATTTCCATCGCGGCCTCACAGGTAGCTGTAGAACAAGCCGTCCAGCAGTCGCGTCCAGCCGTTAACCAGCACGAACAGCAACAGCTTTAACGGCAGCGAGAGTGTCATCGGCGCGACCATCTGCATCCCCAGCGCCAGCAGCACGTTCGAGACGATGAGGTCGATGACGATAAACGGGATATAGATCAGGAAGCCGATTTTGAACCCGGCCTGTAGCTCCGACAGCACGAACGCCGGAATTACCAGCAGCAGATTTTGCGTATTCACCTTTTCGGATAGCGACGCAGGCCACATTTGCAGGCTGTTTTCATGCAGATGAGTGAGGATATCCGGGTCAACGTTGCGTGACATAAAGGTTTGCAGTGGCTCCAGGCCGTAGGTCACGCTGGCCTGAAGCGAGGTGATGTCGGTCATATCCAGCGGCTTTTCCTGCACGCGTTTGCTGATGTCCTGAAACACCGGCGCCATGACAAACAGCGTTGCTGCGAGTGCGATCCCATACAGCGCCATATTGGGCGGCACCTGCTGTACCCCGATGGCATTTCGGGTAATCAGCAGCACAATCGCAATCTTCAGAAAGCAGGTGCAGACAATCATCATTAGCGGGATCAGGGAGAGTGCGCCCAGAAAGAGCGCAAACATCAATGGGTCGAACGCGCCGGAGGTCATGGTGCCAGCTCCGGTTCGGCGGCGTATTCTTCATCCGCCATCGGCAAACGTTGTGTTGGTTCGGAAAAACGTGTTGATTCGGAAAAATGTGTGGGTACGGAAAAACGCTCAGTAATTTGTAACCCTAGCTTTCCTTCCACATCAACCAAATCGCCGTTCGCCAAGGCGATGTCTCCGTGATACAGCCAGGCTTGCCCTGGCACCACATCGCGCAGCGTCAACACGCTGCCGCTGGCAAGGTGTTGCAATTCTGTTAGCGTCATCGTCAGGCTACCGCAGCGAAAGTGTAAGGTGACGGGCAGCGGCGGTAAATCTTCGGTGACAGCGTCACTTTCTGGCATGAATTCAAACGCTGAGGCATCTGAATGTGGATCGGTTAGCATTGTGTCGGTGGCGGACGAGGGCATTGAGACTGTCTCCATGTCGGTAACAATAAAAGTGTAGGGGGCGTGCTCTGTGAGCTGTAGCCTGCCGTGCAGGTGTAGCGTGCCGAATGACAACGTTCCCTCGCCAGAAGGGAAAAACCAAGGTCGGTTCGGCAGAATCAGATCGCCAGTCTGGAGTCGCTGTAGTGCATGTAGCGGCAGCACGACGTCAGCCAGCGTGAGAGGAATAGCAATAGCCATTCCCGTAGGGAGTGCACGGCGTTGGCGTTGCCAATCCGCCCGAGAAAATAGCGTCAGCCAGACGGCGTCAGTGGCCCGCATCCGAGTGCGCACGGTCATGTCGTTCCAGCTCACGCTGAGCCAGGCGCAGAGCGCGGAATCATCATCGTGCTGTTGTGCTGAATCCGATGCTTTCGGGGCATGTTTTCTCTGGGGAGATACTTTCTGAGTCATGTCCTGCGGATAAATCTCCCCGAAGAGCGCCCGCAGCACGGGGTTGAGTGACTGGTTGTAGAGCGTCCAGTACCATGCCTGTGACGCGTCATCGTCTTCTTCTGTAAGCGGCAAAAGCGGGCAGTCCGACAGCAGGCTGAGCACAGGAAACGGTTCGGTCAGTGAGAAAGAACCGGCATCGCTACGCCAGTCGTGTGTCTGCGTCGAGCACGATACTTCTTTCAGCTCGTATTCATTCGCCAATGTAAATTGCAGACGACCAACGTGCCCGTCGCGGGTAAATGGCAGCGCTACCCCGGCGGCCAGTGCCGATCGGATACGGGCGTGCTGTACGCGCAGGGTTGGCAGCGTTAGCGGTCTGATGTGCTGTCGATTCGATTTCATCGTTCATAGTCTCTGGCGTCAAAACGCAGGTTTATCGGGCAGTCCAGCGCGGTGGCGATTGAACGGCGGCAGGCTTCACGCCGATCTTTTAACTGGTGGTAGCTTTCTCTGCCGAAGCGCAGAGAAATATCCCAGCCACGCGGCACCAGCGTGGCTAAACGCGCATCGATGTTGCCCAACTGCGGCAATTGCAGACTGAAGGAAAACGGTGGGGCACAGAGGTTGTCCATCGCCTCAATCAGCTCATATTGCAGTGGCTGCCACTGTGACGGCGTCACATATTGTGGGTTGTCTGGCACCTCGCTCTGCAACGGCGACGGGGCATTGATGGGCCCGCTCGGCGCTAAAGCGACAGGTGCATCCTGATAAAACGCCTCTTCGAAGCCGTCAGAAAACGTGAAGGCCTCCCAGAAATCCATGTGTTGTGGATCGGGTTGTGAGTCCTCTGCGCGTGAGGATTTGCCGTGCTGCACGGCCTGCGCGTTCTGCGTCGCCTTAGATTCGGATGACGCAATCTGTCGGTTATTCATACGTGCTCCTGAGGTAACGTAAGCAGATATTCCAATTTTTCCACCGCTTTCTGGCATTGGCGGGTGACATCGCGGGCGCTATCAACCTGACGCTGCTGGTCGCGGTGCTGCTGCTGTGTGGCCTGCACCTGCTGCATTTCTGTTGCGATCTCACCGAGTAAGCGCTGTTCGGTGGCAAGGTGCTTTTTCAGATTTTCCAGCGTATGGGATTGCCCCTGGGTTTCTCGGGCAAACTGGTCGCGCTGCGTTTGGCTGGCCTGTTGCAGCGTATCGACCTGTTGCTGATGATGACGCTGCTGTTGCGCAATTCGGATCAACTGCTGTTCTTCTTGCCGTTGTTGACGTTCGCTACGGCTTAAGCGCTGACGGCGTATCGGCATCAGCAGGTTCAACACGGCCTGTAACTCGGTATCGCGTTCGGTGTTATGGGGCATAGCGGCTGACTCCGGCGAGCTGTTGTTGAATCACGCCATAAGGCATCGGCTCACGCATCGACTGACGTAGAAATTGCGTGATTTCTGCATGGGCGTTGACGGCGGAATCTGTTAGCACGTCATGACCGGGTTGGTATTCGCCGAGGCGAATCAGCATCTCGACCTGCTTGTAGGCTGCCATCAGACGTCGCACGCCGCCGGCGTGGCGGGTATGATCGGTATCCACGACGTTGCTCATGGTGCGGCTCAGGCTGGCCAGCACGTCGATAGCCGGATAGTGTCCCTGTTCCGCCAGCCGCCGGGCGAGCACGATGTGCCCGTCAATCAGCGAACGTACCTCGTCGGCGACGGGGTCGTTCATGGAATCCTGCTCGATCAGAACGGAATAGAGCGCGGTAATGGCGCCGTCTTCTGTTTGTCCGGCGCGTTCAACCAGACGCGGCAGTAACGTATAGACTGACGGCGGCAGCCCGCCACGCCCCTGCGGTTCGCCAAGCGCCAGACCGATTTCGCGCTGAGCGCGGGCAAAACGTGTCAGGGAATCAATAATCAGCAGCACCTGACGGCCTTCGGCTCGGTAAGCCTCGGCGATGGCGGTGGCGGTGAACGCTGCGCGGGCGCGTTCCATGCTGCTGCGATCGGAGGTGGAGCACACCAGCACGGTGCGGCTGCGCAGTTCGTCGTCCAGTTCGTGATCGAGAAATTCGCGCAGTTCGCGACCACGTTCGCCAATCAACCCAAAAACGATGGCGTCGCATGGCGTATTACGCGCCAGCTCGGCCAGCAGCGTGGTTTTACCGCAGCCCGCACCGGCGAAAATGCCGACGCGTTGCCCCTGACCGATGGTCAGCAGGCCATCGACGGCGCGTAATCCGGTGGGGAGCGGCTGGCTGATGCGAGGTCGGGAGGTCGGCGGTGGGGCGTCGCCCAGTACCGGCTGTGTGCGGCCAGTGGCATGACCGGGTTCGACAAATGCACTCTCACCGCCGTCCTCTAGCGCCCGACCAAACCCGTCCAGCACGCTGCCCAGCAACCGTTCCGACACCTGAATACAATGCGGCTGATACAGCGGCGTTACGGTGGCCCCCTGTGCGATACCGTCCAGCGCCCCTAGCGCGGAGAGAAAGGTATTGTCTGGGCTAAACCCTACCACTTCGGCCATCATCTGGCTGTTGTCCTGACGGGCAACCCAACACAGGTCGCCAATGCGTGCCTGTGGCAGGCTGCACTCCAGCAAAATGCCGCTAACGGCCATGATGCGGCCTTTTTTCTCCACGGGCGCATAGCGTGCCAGATGTTGGCGCTTACGGGCGACCCACTGGTCGAGTAGCGGAAAAGAAGAAGCTTGTGTCTGCATTACCAGTTCACCGTTATTTGTTGTCTGCCGCTGAATTCAATCTGGTGCTCATCAATCCTCACCAGACGCAGGTTGTCGATCTCATCACCGATGAAAAAGCGCTGACCGTCCGCCGTGACGACGTTGGCACGGGATCCGCTGGTTACCTGAACGATCTGAAACGGTAGTTGTTCCGTTTTCAGTTGCGTTCGGTTATCCACGGACAACGCGGTTCTGTAACGTTGGTGGAGTTGGACGAGCATCCGTTCCAGTTTTTTTTGCTCGTCCGGCGTTAATTGCCCGGTGAGTGTGAGGCGATCCTGATACGCCGCCACTTTCACCGTCGCGCTCAATTCCCGTTCCTGCAACATGATGCGCAGCGTGCTTTCCAACTGCGGCAGGGTGCTGAGGGGTTTACGGGTATCCTGCGGCGGCGGAGCCGCAGGCATTGCGACGCTCTCTTGCAACTGCCAACTGCCGACCATCACTAACAGCAACGTGCCAAGCAGCAGGTAGCTGGCTTTAGCCCACAGCGGCAGGCGTGGCGCGGAAGTGGGTATCGGTGGGGTGAGAGGAACCGACGACGCATCGTTGGTCACTTCTGCTGGGTGAACCTCCTCCTCCAGTATTGGCGCTGGCTCGTTTTCATCAGGCCACGGGGTTTCGGCCGCGACAAGGCAGAGCCAAATCTGCCCCAGCGCAAACGGCGTACCGGGCTGTAGCGTTTCAATCTGTTCGACGGTATGGCCTTCCGCATTACACAAGGCACCCTCTTGTGCGCTGAGCGCCCAGCCGTCAGCGGTCTTCTCCAACTGGCTGTGATAAGGCGCGATGCCGGGATCGTAGAGTACGAGATCGGCATCATCGGCTGCACCGATGCGCCAGGCGTTGCCACAGAGCGGCAGTGCTGCTCCGCGATGTAAACCAGTCAACACGCGTAACTCAAACATGGTGTATTCCTATGCGCTAAAGGGGTCAGGGGAGTCGTAAAGATCAAAGCGTCCGATGACGTTGATCGACAGGGTGGATTCCAGCTCGGTGAAGGACAGCACGGGGACGTGGTGAAATTCGTCCTGTAACAGCGTTCGCAGCGGGCTGCGTAAATCCTGTGCGACCAGCACCAGACGGCGATGCTGTGAGAACGGAGGAAAGGCCTGCCGTAGCTGGCCGAGCAGCGTTGAGGCGTAGTCTTGCGTCAGGGCGAAGAAGGTTTCGTTCTGCGTCTGGCGCAGCGCGTCGCGCAGCAACTCTTCGCTTTCTGGCGTCAACAGCCAGACGGCGAGACTGTTTTCATCGCTGTACTGGTGGCAGATTTGTGATTTGAGCGCCAGACGCACGTAATCGGTCAGCGCCAGCGTGTCGCGTTCATGCTGGCCGATTTCAATCAGCGCCTCGGCGATAGGGCGCACGGACCGCAGAGGCACGCGTTCGGAAGCCAGCCGTTGCAGCACGCTGGCAAAGCGCGAGAGCGGCATGATGCGCTGTAGCTCCTGCGCTAATTCCGGCTGTTCGCTTTCCAGCCAGGCCAGAATGGATTTGGTTTCCTGCAAGCCGATGAACTGTGAACCGGTACGATGAATGGCTTGTTCCATACGTGCCAAAATCAGCTCATCCGCCGTCCAGCGCGGCACGTCGTCGGACTGCTGCGCGGCATGCGCCAGCGGCAACCAAAGCCATTGACTTTCATCCCGCAATATGTGCCCCGGTGTGGCAAGGGCGGCATCGGCCTGTTGGACGGCACCGCTGGCAACGGCCAACTGGTCGGTAACCAACGTGGCTTTCACGTAGGGAATTTCATACACGCAAAACTGAAACTCATCCTCTGCCAGCCGATCGCTGAATTCGATATCAAATGACGGCAGGGTAAAACCAAAACGATAAACCAGCCTGTTTCGCAAGCGACGGATATTTTGTACCAGCACCGTCGCAGTCGGCTGCCCCTGCCAGACCGGATGAAACAGCAGTAAATAGGCGCGCGTGGGGTTGAAACGCCGCAGATCCTGATAGCCGTTCTGTTCGGCAGGCATGTTGTCCGCTTCCGACTGGCTGGCATCCAACTGACCCTGCTGTTTGATGCGCCAGAGTTGAAACAGACCGCTGCCGAGTGATGCCAGACTGATGGCGACAAACACCAGCGTCGGCATTCCCGGCAGCAGCGCAAAACCAAACATGCCGATGGAGGCGATGATCCACGCTTTGGGCTGGCTGGTGAGCTGTTCCGCAATTTCACGACCAATATTGGCATCCACTTTTTGACCATCAGCCGAGACGCGGGTGATGATCATCCCGGCGGTCAGCGATATCAGCAGCGCTGGGATCTGAGCGATCAGCCCGTCGCCGATGGTCAATACTGAGTAGACATGCATGGCATCGGAAGCCGCCATGTTGTGCTGTAACACACCGATGGCGAAACCACCGATCATGTTGATGAACACGATCACCAGCGACGCAATCGCATCGCCTTTGACGAACTTCATCGCGCCGTCCATCGCCCCGAACAGTTGACTCTCTTTGGCCAGATTCTCGCGCCGCTGCCGTGCCTGATGGGCTTCGATCAGCCCGGCACGCAGATCGCTGTCGATGGACATCTGTTTACCGGGCATCGCATCCAGCGTGAAGCGTGCCGCCACTTCTGCCACACGTTCGGAGCCTTTAGTGATCACCAGAAAATTCACCACTGTCAGAATCAGGAAGATAACCAGACCAACCGCCAGATTCCCGCCCACCACATAGTTCCCGAAGGCTTCAACGATATGACCGCCGTCCTGCTGGAGCAGGATTTGACGCGTGGTGGAAATCGAGATCGCCAGCCGGAACATGGTGGTTAACAGCAGCACCGCCGGAAACGTCGAGAAGGCCAGCGGCTTAGGCAGATACATCGCGAGTACGATCAGCAAGGAGGACGCGCAGATGTTGAGTGCGATAAGCACATCGATCAGGCTGGTAGGCAGCGGGATGATCATCATGAAGACGATAGACATCACGATCACCGCGCCAACGACCTCCGATCGCTGCATTGCACTCAGTGCAATACGGTTCAGCCAGGTAATCAGCAGATTCATGACGACTCCTTATCCGAGTCGTGTGTGGCTTGTTTGTGCGACGCTGAGGTATTGCGCTGTGTGCTTTTAGCCTGTTGTTTTTCGTATTGGGCGATATCGCCAATCATGCCACGTATCAGTTGGATCGCCGTTTGCCGATTTTTACTGTCTCGCCACAGCGGATGCGGCAGGTCACTGACGAGCGGCAGTAGGGCGCTGAAAAACATCGCCTGGTGCTGAATCTGCGTCCCCGCGACTTCCCGACCGAGATTATGCAGATCGCGGGCATAGGCACCGTTGGCGCTCAGGCCAATCAGACGACGGGTCAGTTCCACGGCGCCGAGCGTAAAGGCGGGTACTTTACCCGCCAGCCGCGTGAGCAGCGTCTGGCTGGATGACAGCGTATGACTTAGATGGCGGGAATCGTTGAGGTTGCTCAGCATTTTGCTGAGAACGGCTTTCGAGATCGAGGGCGTCAGCGAGGCGATATCCGCCGCCAGCGCCCGCTGCAACGTGCGCAGACCAATGGAAAACGTCGCGGCGTCAAAGCGTTCCAGCAAGGAATCCAGCAGTGCGCTGGCCGACTGCTGATGCACAATCTTCTGGTAGTACAGCTCGCGCATCGCCTGTTTTTGTTCCGGCTGGGTGCTGAACAGCGCAATGGCCGTTGCCGTATTCAAACCGGCACGGACTTCTGGCCCTTTTTCCTGATGCAACTGCTCTAGCGCATGCTCTGCCGCGGCGGCTAGTTCTGGCTGCTGGGCGGATTGTTGCTGAATGTGGCGCAGCAGGATATCGCCGCGCGCCGGATCGTTGCCTGCGGCTTCCAGCACCGCTTCAAGAGACGGCGAGCCTTTCTGCATCAGCAGATCGCGCATGCGGCTCAGTTGCTGGTCGAGCGTACTTTGCGACGGATTTTCCAGCATTCGGAACAGTTCCGTCAGTTTCTCAATTCGTTCGACATTGGCGTTAGCGCGCGCCTCCGGTTGCTGAGCGATTTGACGCCGGTTCAGCGATTTGCTGCGTCGTTCGGCCTGCTCGCCAAACGTCATCGCCACTTCTTCCATTGAGCTAGATAGTGGTGCCTCTGGAGACGCGTGGTGCGAACTGGTCTGCTGTACTGTTGCCTGTGGCATAGAATCGTCATCCACGACGACAGGGCGTGGCAGGGTGTTGCTAGAGGGAAGGACGGTCGGCATTTTGATCATGATGTCATCCTGAATAAATCGGTTACGTGTCGTGGTATGGACGTGCAGCGCTATGAATGTATTGCTATGTGGAAATAGAAAAGAATGGGTTCCCCAGTATGAAGTCATCGGAGCAGGCTGAATTTGATGGCGGATTGGATTAAATGTCGTTTTACTGATTGCAATAACTTGCAATTTCGTGCTGTGGACGTTGGCAAAAAATGGCACGATAAAAGGCAGGTTTAAAAATAAAATATTAAAAAATCATAGAGATAAAAATAATTCCGGGCTGGCACAAGGCTTGCTCTTCCGTTTTTGCCAATAGGGCACAACAACGGAGAGTCAGCAAATGGAAATGTCTACCCTGAAACACATCGAACAGACCCCTTCGCTTTACCCGGCGCTCGCTGTCGATTGGGAACAAGTGTTTCGTCAACACGGAAAGAAATTGCATAACTTTATCCGCAAACGTGTCAGCAACCATGACGACGTTGAGGATTTGCAGCAAATGACCTATCTGGAAGTGCTTAAACACCAGGATAAATTTGCGGGAGCGTCGCGGCCAGAGACATGGGTATTCGGTATTGCCCTCAATTTGGTGCGCAACTATTTCAAGCAGGCACGACAGCGCGCGCAGGAAATGGGTGATGAGATGCTGGAACATATCGCGATAGAACTCGATCCCGGCGCTATCACCGAAAATCAGCGGGCATTGAAACGCGCAATGGATGCCATTGTTTCACTACCTGAAGAGACCCGCCAGATGCTGATGCAGTTACTGGATACCGATGCCAGCTATCAGGATCTCGCGCTCCAGTTGGAGATCCCCATCGGTACGGTGCGGTCACGGCTGTCGCGTGCCCGGGGTGTGATCCGTCAGGCCGTTGAATCCTGACGGCATTTCACGGGACGAAAGGACATGTCTGCACCCACCGTTTTTCACTGACTGATGTGGTAACCGCCTTGTTCAAGGTGACGGTTACCGCTCAGTGAATGGGTCGCACGCCGTGATATCAGGTCGCATTATGCCGTTACAGGGTTTCCTGTCCATCTTCTGGAATGTTGAGACGCCGTATCGCGCTACCTGCTCGGCGGGTGGCCGCACAAGTGTCTTAATTCAAAATAAGGAGATGGTAATGATGTTCACCCAACCTTTTCGTTCCGATGAAAAAACCAAGGCTCCCGAACTGGAACTGGTTGACTTTGCGTTCAGCCGTATCAAGGACGCGATTTATATCGTCAATGAAGATCAGCGTTTTTGTTATGTCAATGAGGCTGCCAGCCAGACGCTGGGCTACAGCATTACGGAATTCATGCATCTGAGCATTGTCGATATCGACCCGTTCTGGGTTGCCGAACATAATTCCTCCGACTGGTTGCAGGCGTATGAAGTGGGCGTTGGCACCACGTTTGAAACGTTACACCTCACCCGCTACGGCATGACCATACCCGTCGAGGTCAATCTCACACATTTCCAACACAGAGGACGTAGTTACAGCATGTGTGTCGTCAGAGATATCAGGGAACGTAAACATATTGAACAGTTGGCCTATGCGCGAGAGCAGGAGTTTCGCGCGCTGGTTGAGAACACGCCGGATTTGATAATCCGCTTCGATCCCAATCTGAATTGCCTGTACGCCAATCCCGCCAGTTTGAAACATTTGGATTTCACCGTAGAGCAACTTCGTGGTCGCATGATTACGGAGCTGATGCCCGGTGTAGGGTGTGCTATTCGCATGGAACAACTGGTGCAGCAGGTGGTGGATACCCGTAACAGCGCGGAAGGCGAAGTCATGGAGTCGCGGGGGCGGGGCGACCAGCGTCATCAGAGTATTCACCACATTCGCTGCGTGCCGGAATTTGACCAGCATGGCGCACTGGTGTCGATTCTGACCGTAGGACGGGATATTACCGCCATTCGTTATGCAGAGAAAAAGCTGGTCGATTCTCATATGCAACTGCGCTTGCTGGCGCGCCAGCGTGAGATTTCACGTGAAGAGGAACGTAAGCATATCGCTCAGGAGATTCACGATGAGCTGGGGCAACACCTGACCACGATCCGCATGAGTTTGTCGCTAATGCGCATGTGTTTTGCCAAAGATAACCCTGATATGCAGACACATTTGCAAAAGCTGATGCAGTTAGCCGACCAGACGATTCAGGTGGTGCGTAACGTATCGACCCGGCTGCGACCGAATGTATTGAATATGGGGCTCACGCCCGCGCTGGAATGGCTGTGCGACGAATTTAACCGGCACTACAGCGCAACCTGTTTGTTGCGCACGCTGGGGGAACCGTTGGCGCTCAATGATGAAGGCACCACGGCGGCCTTCCGCGTCACGCAGGAGTCATTGACTAACGTGGCGCGCTACGCCGCGGCCACGCAGGTGCTCATCACGTTGGATAACCAGCCGGATTGCGTGGTGTTGTGCATCAAAGACAACGGGAAAGGATTTGATGCTCAAACAAAAAATAAAAATGCTTTCGGGCTCATGAGCATGAAGGAACGGGGGCGCATGTTGGGAGGCGAGGTCATCATTGAAAGTACGCCCGGGAAAGGCACGCTGGTGCAGTTAACGTTTCCTAAAAATAGCTATATCCGCTAACGGCGAGACAGGAACAAAAGGAAGAAATGAGCGATGAGCAAATCAATACGTTTAATGATCGCAGACGATCACGTCATCATGCGTGAGGGACTCAAGCAGATCTTTGCGCTGGATGATTCGCTGAGCGTCGTTGCCGAAGCGGGAAACGGGGCGCAGGTGTTGGCGCAGTTGCGCAGCGTGATGCCCGATTTACTGTTGCTCGATATGTCGATGCCTGGTATCAGCGGTGAAGCGTTGATTTCGCGCGTGGTAGCACAGTATCCGCGTCTGCCGATTCTGGTGCTGAGCATGTATAGCGAGGCGCAAATTGCGCAACATGCGCTGAAGAGCGGTGCCAGAGGTTACATCACCAAAGATAAAGACCCAGAAGCGCTGCTGTCGGCGATCCGACGCGTGGCGCAGGGCGCTCGCTATATCGACCACACGATTGCCGAGCAGTTGGTGTTTTCCAGCTACACGGAGGGCGGCAGAGCCGAGCACGATGTTTTGACGGCCAGGGAGCACCAAATCATGATTATGTTTGCGCAAGGGATGGGTATTAACGCTATTGCCAATGAGTTAGTCATCAGCAACAAAACGGTTAGTACCCACAAGGCGCGTCTGATGGAAAAAATGCAGTTCAGTACCAATGTGGAGATTGTTAAGTATGTCGTTAGCAAGAAACTCATTCCCTAGTAATGGGAGTCGGCTGTACGGAAACTAATAGATAAAAGGGGTTCAACAGTCTGTGAACCCCTTTGCTGATGCTTACACTTTCCTGACGATATATTTTCATTTTCCTGCGTGTTGTGTGAGCAATTAATTGGCTGTTTTTACTTGATATTGTTGTTTTTTTGTAGGTATTTCCCTACAAATCCCTCTGGAATTCCTACCTGATGTTCAGCGATGCCTGATGGTTTCATTATTCAATGGCGGTAATGCTTGTCACCGTTCCACTTGGGATACGTCGGTGTGCGTTATGCGGAGAAACGGCACGGAGATATGTGGTGGGGCATTCCCTGTTATGGAAGGCAATCAGTTAGCCCATTGGGCTTCAGGAGTAGTCAATGAATAATTATTACCGTCAGGACAGACAGCACTATTCTTCTCTGGTGCATTCTTCACAAGAGCATTCATCACCCGATAAGGCGTCATCACCAGACGATTCCCCGCCGTCGCCGGGAGCGTCCTCGTCTACAGTTGATGATATTCACTCATCGCTGTCGCCAATCATCAATGTCATTGCTCCGCTTAATGTCGATATCGTGCTTGAAGGTGAAACCGGTACGGGGAAAGACACGCTGGCGAATCGCATTCATCGGCTTTCCCGATGCAGCGGCCCTCTGGTGGCGGTGAACTGCGCCGCTGTGCCGGAAAATCTGGCTGAAAGTGAATTATTCGGTGTGGTTTCTGGCGCTTATACCGGCGCTAATCGCTCCCGCGCCGGATATCTGGAAAGTGCTGATAAAGGGATTCTGTTTCTGGATGAGATCGACAGTATGCCCATGACGCTGCAAGCCAAGATGCTGCGCGTGCTGGAAAGTCGCGGTGTAAAGCGGTTAGGGAGTACCCAATTCACGCCTGTAGATATGCGTGTGATTGTGGCGACGCAAACGCCGCTGCTGCAACTGGTGGAAAAAGGGCTGTTTCGCCGCGATCTCTATTTCCGTCTTGATACGGTAAAAATTCAGCTACCGACGTTGCGCTCTCGCAGCGATCTTATTCTGCCGCTGTTTCAGCGTTTTAGTCAGGAAGCAGCAGTACGCCTGAAAATGAAACTGTCGCCGATGACGGCGGAAATTTATGAACAACTGCTGACCTACAGTTGGCCGGGCAACATCCGCGAGCTGAAAGCGGCAGCGGATCGCTGGGCGCTGGGCCTGTCGCCTTTGGCTGAAGTTCAGCCGCTGTTGCATTCTCATCCTTTGCAACTCAAAGATCGGCTAAAACGGATCGAAAAATTTCTGATTCAGGATGCACTGCGCCGCCACGATCACTGCATTGATGATGTGATTGTAGAGCTTGGGATCCCCAAACGGACGCTTTATCATCGCCTGAAAGTGCTGAACGTGACGGCGCAAGAAATGTGCGCAGGGGGCGGGGAAGTCTGTCAGGCATGAGGGCCGAATACCGGTCATGTACCGGCTGGGAGACAGTGGTCAGTGCTGGCAGACCTGCTTTTGACAGCAGGTCTGCGTTCAGGTTGCACCTTTTCTATTTATACCGTCTCTCGCTACACCGCTTCTATCGGCGGGCACGGATAGTTGTGGATATCCGGTAGATCGTGCAGCGGCACTGCCTTACTGAAATACCATCCTTGAATAATTGCCGAAGGGCATTGTTGCAGGATGTAGGCGGCTTGTTCGCGAGTCTCTACCCCTTCGATAATCACCGGGACGTCTAGTGTTTTGATGAGGGTAAATAACAGACCTGCCATGGCGGCATTAACTGTGTCTGTGCCAATAGCACCGACAAAAATCTTGTCGATTTTGACCATATCGAACGGTAAGTGGCTCAGATAGTCGAGATTGGAATAGCCTGTACCGAAATCATCGAGCGCGACCTTATAGCCCGAGCGCCGTAAGGCCTCAAGGCCGTCTGCCAACGTCTTATGCGAGGTACTCGATCGCTCGGTGAGTTCCAGCATGATGCGCGTTTTATCGATTGCCAATTCGTCACACATTTGCTGTAGGAAACGATGATAATCGGGCGAAATAATGTCGGAGACGGACAAATTAATGCTAAGCAGAAAGGGGGTGTCCTGAGTGAGATACGGCTGCATGTCATGCAGCGCCTGACGCGTAATGATGCGGGTGAGTTCGGCTGAATAGCCCATGTTTTCAGCGATACTGATAAAAATCTCTGGCGAGATGTTGTCACCACTCTCATTCTTCCAGCGAGCCAGCGCTTCTACGCCAATAATCGTGCGCTGTGGCAGGCTGATCAGCGGCTGGTAATGGACATGCAGCCGTTGATGTTTGATCGCGCGTTTTAGCTGTGATGGCAACGTCTGATGCCGATCGTCATAAAACTGATAGGACAGGGTAAAACTGGCACCGGTGAGCGCACCGACAAAAAACAAGGCCGTGATGATATACCACGGGCGATGCAGAATACCCGCAGAATTTAACTGCGCCAGTACGCAGATATCTCGGTTTGGCATGCAGAAAAATGACTGGCGTTTTCCCATGGTCAGCCATGCGTTACTCTCCTGCCGTGTCTGCCTGAATGTTGACAGGTCGATATTGCCAAAGGTCTGATAGACATGGCCCAGATTGCGCGTTATCAGCATTGCGTTGTATCCGGCTGGCGGATGCATGAAACGGTGAAATGCGGCGGCGGCGGTGATCGTGACAACACCGTTGAGGCTTGCCATATCAGCGGTAATACGTGGATCAACCACGTCTTTCATTGCAGTCCACAGTTGTACGCCCTCGGGCGTCGTCAGGTTCGGTGGCAGCAGATAAATCGGTGGGTTGAGGATACCCCAACCCGCGGAACAGATGAGATAGTTATCTTTGATACGCCCGATATCGCGCAGATACACGGAGTAAAAGGAGATCAGGCGTAACTCTTTCAGATCGGCGGTGGAACAGGGGGCGTTGTTCAGCGTCAGTACCCGGTTGATGGTCTCCCGACCTTCATTCGCGACGGCGATGCCCTGTTCGAGCACCTCCTGGCTATACTGCTGCAACTGTGTTTGTTCTAGCCTGGCTAAAATGCCTTGCCCAATAAATAGCGCCAGCAACGCGCTGGCAAGCGAAATCAAAACAAGTCTGAACCACAATCCGGTGTTGGTAGTTAAGTTGGGCATAGCGACCATCTGACAGCGTGACGAGAATAGTACGGCATGGGTTCAGATATTGCATCCTTGCCAGTGACACAGGGTAAAACATTCCTGCAAATCGGAAACAACTTACGATCTTTCAGTAAGGTAATAACGCTTTTTATTATTCTAAAAGAAAATCTATGATAACTAACGGCTGGAAACACAGCGAAAACCAGGCTAGTTCTTCCTCTTGAATGACCATTGCTGAAAGAATTTCCTTTCTACGGGAACTCACTGACCTGCTCTCCCACTTAATGAATGAACAAGATGACTGTATGTACAGCATGACAGTTCACTACCGTAAACATTCATCATATTTGGAGATATATCATGGCTTTAGGACTTTCTCAGGTTGCATCTCAGGCGGCTTCTCAGACTCTGGATACCGCGATGGCCGGTTCTCTGACGCGTGCAGCAGGCGCCCAGGCACAGAAAATTGCGCTGGATACGGAAAACTCCATTCTGGATGGTCAGATGGATTCCGCGTCCAAATCACTGAACTCCGGGCAGAAAGCGGCGAAAGCTATCCAGTTCTGATCGTGAGTGAACGAGCCGGAGCTTTGCTCCGGCTTTATTTTTATCCCGTCCGCGATGGAACCTACACCATGAAAATCAATCACGCCACTACGCTGTCTCAGTCGGAGGATGCGCCGCTGGCGGACAACGGTATGTCTTTTTCCTTCTCTGCCACTAATCAGGATGTTTCCTGGTTTAGCGCAGCACTGTCGTCGTCACCACTGACGGCAGAAAGCGGTAATAGCCAGTGGCTGGGCGCGCTGGCGGAAAAATCTCAGGGGTTGAACGGCGTCTTTAAATCCGCCGAACGCGATGTCAGCCAGTCGATGCGCTCCAATAATCCCAAGGATGTGCTGGATGCAACTCGTACGCTGTCATCGTTCTATCTGGAAAGTCTGCTGAGCGCCAAACTGGTGGCGAAAAGTGTGCAAAGTCTGGAAAAACTCACCAACTTACAGTAGCGGCCTATGAAAATCGATAAGCGAGTGTTTCTTCTGCTGATCGGGCTATTGGCTGGCTGCGGCGAGCCGATTGAGCTGAATCGCGGGCTGTCGGAGAACGATGCCAACGAAGCGATTTCGATGCTCGGTCGCTATCAGATCGGCGCGGAGAAACGGGTGGACAAAACTGGCGTCACGCTGGTGATCGATGCAAAAAACATGGAACGTGCCGTCAATATTCTCAATGCGGCGGGTTTACCGAAGCAATCGCGTACCAATCTGGGCGAGGTTTTTCAGAAAAGCGGCGTGATCTCGACGCCGTTGGAAGAGCGCGCCCGCTACATCTATGCCTTATCACAGGAAGTGGAGGCGACGCTGGCGCAGATTGACGGTGTGCTGGTCGCGCGGGTACATGTGGTGTTGCCCGAGCGTATTGCCCCCGGCGAACCCGTGCAACCGGCTTCGGCGGCGGTGTTTATTAAATATCGTGCCGAACTGGAACCTGACGGGATGGAACCACGCATTCGCCGCATGGTGGCCAGCAGTATCCCTGGCCTGTCCGGTAAGGATGATAAAGAGCTGGCGATTGTCTTTGTTCCGGCCGAACCGTATCAGGACACGATCCCCGTTGTCACGCTGGGGCCGTTTACGCTCACACCGGATGAGATGCGGCGCTGGCAGTGGAGCGCTGGATTGTTCGGCCTGCTACTGGCCGGACTATTAGGCTGGCGCGTTGGCACGCCTTACCTGCTGAAGTGGCAGCAGAAAAAAGCGGGGTGATTGTCGTCATAATGATAATACAAGCGCAAAGTACAGGGCGTGAGTCGGGTGACGACACTGCGCTGGCATGGTTGACCTGGTGGGTAAAGGACTGCCTGTTACAGGCCGATCCCAGTTGGTGGCGCGGGAAGGTTAGGCTGCCGGAGTCACCGCAGCGTCATGACTGGTTGCATGTGAATGCAACACAGCTTCATCGCCATTTTTCTCTGCCGCAGCGACTGCCGCCGGATCCGCTTGCTTCACTGATGCAAATAGGAGCGTTGGATACCATGCAGCGGGAAACGGTATTGCGCCTGATGGTGCGGGTTTGTCAGCCCACACGTAACCTGGATCGCGCTGATGCCGAGGGCATCTGGTGCGAGCGGTTGGCAAAGGCGCTACGGCCGGGCTTATGGCTACCGGCAACGATCACCTTTTCTGCGTCATCTTCCGCATCATCACTGCCGATGTCCTCTGCAATCGGCTATCAGGATGCGTTGCTGCTGCTGCGCATTCGCTATGGTGAAGCGTGCTGGCCGCATCTGCGGCTGCTTTTCCCACGTGATGCGTACCGCGACGGGGAGAATCAGTGTCATATCCCGACGATGTCAGTGCCCGCAGCCAGACTCAATGCGTTGTGCGATGCCCTGATCTGGAAAGCGTCGGCACCCACATAACCTTCCCATTTCTATTCATTTTGCTAAGGACGCAGCATGCTGACGACGAAGACGTTTGTGACATTACCCGGTGCCAGTCGCGATGAGACGGTGATTATTCCGGCTGAGCGGGTTGCGGCACATCGGCGTAGCCGAACACTCTGGGAAGAGGCCACTGCGCAAGCCGAGACGATCGTGGCACAGGCGCACGATCGTGCCCGAACGCTATGCACGCAGGCGGTAGAAGAAGCGGAGGCGGAATTCTGGCAGCAGGCAAACTCGCTACTTCAGGGCATTCGGCAAGATCGAATACATCTGGAGAAGATCGTGATTACGCAAGCCGGGCAACTGCTGCGCGATGCATTGGCGCAGTTACTGGATAAGACGCCTGCGCCGTCGCGCCATCACGCTTTACTGCGGCAGTTGCTAAAGCAACAGCAGGGCGAAAGTCGGGGAACGCTGTACTGCCATCCCACTCAGCTTGCCGATGTACAGAACTGGCTGGATGCGCATGCGCATCTGGAATGGCGACTTGTTAGTGATGAGGCGCTGGATAGTGATGCAATGAAGCTGATAACGGCGCACGGTGTGATGTCGCTGAGCTGGCGTCAGGCGGTAAAACAGCTCATGCCGCCGGGATATCCTGCCGCGATGTGACTTGCCGCTGACAAAATTGCTACTGACAAGGGGAACTGCACGCCGGGGTTAACCACTCACTATCAGGTCAATGACCAATCTTGAGATCAACGATCAAAACCTGTGTTGTGAGGAAACTACCTTATGAGGAGAGTGTGCGATGTCCCTTAATCCAATCCAGCGTCGTCTTGACGCGCACTTGGTCGATTCGCAAAAAAAACTGGATGATATTGCGCTGAATGTTGCGGAAGGCGGCGCGAGCCAAGCGGATAGTTACGCCTTTTTTGAAGCCAGTATGGATTATTCCAATGCCAGTTGGGCTGTAGGGCAGTTGTTGAGTGTTAAACACGGTCTGGCAAAGGCCATCATCAATGACTTCAACTGAGTTGGCCGCGATGCTGGAGCGTTGGCTAAACGGCGGGACGTCGACGCTGAAGCTGGAGATAGACGGTGGCGCGGTGGCGATGGTGCGGCAGCCATCGGGTGTGGCGTGCAGTGCGGCCATTCCGCTGCGCGCCACGCCCGATGACTCGATGCTGGCACGAGCATTGCACTTGGCCGATGCCGCCCACGCCCAGTTTAAGGATGACACCGCCATTCTGTCGCTCTCACCGCAGGATGAACAATTCTGGTTATGGATGTGGCCCGATGCTGATGATGTCATGCAGCTCTGCCGCAGCCTGGAAACCTTACTGAATCAACGGGACGTCTGGCTGAGTCTGCTCGTGCCACGTGCGAAGGTGCCCGTTTCCGCCCCACTGAATTTGAACACGCTGGCTTTTTTGCAAGGAGAACGACATGCGTAAGGGACTGAAGCGTAATCGGTCGTATAGTATTTTGCTGGCGGTCTATCGCTGGTTTTGCTGGGCGGTGGTGCTGATCGGGATTATCCCTGTGAACGGGATGATTTCGCTGGCGAATGCCGCCACGCCAGCCGACTGGAATAAGGGCGCGTATGCGTATTCCGCCGAAAAAACACCGTTATCTGCGATTCTGACAGATTTTGCCAACAGCCACGGTGTGGATTTGGTGCTGGGCAATATCGCTGACAATGAGGTGACGGCGAAAATTCGGGCGGAAACCCCCGCGCTGTTTCTCGACAGACTGGCACTGGAGCACCGCTTTCAGTGGTTTGTCTATAACAACGCACTCTATGTCAGCCCGCAGGATGAGCAGGCATCGGTGCGCCTGGAGATTTCTCCGGATGCGGCACCCGATATCAAACAGGCACTCAGCGGTATCGGGCTGCTTGATGCGCGCTTCGGCTGGGGGGAATTACCTGAAGAAGGCGTGGTGCTGGTCACCGGTCCGCAGGCGTATATCGATCTGATCCGTAATTTTAGCCAGCAGCGCGAAAAGCAGGACGAACGGCGCAAAGTCATGATTTTTCCGCTGCGCTATGCCTCAGTATCCGACCGGACGCTGCAATATCGCGATCAGAAGGTCACCATTCCCGGCGTCGCGACTATTCTCAATGAGCTGATGGATGGTCAGCGTGCGGCACCGGCGGGGGCCTCGGGGCCGATGCCTGTGCAGCCGGATACGGGTATGGAAGCGATGCGGGACAGTACGCGTTCATTGATGACCCGATTGGCCACCCGTAATAATCCAGGGCGCGGCGGTGAAGCCTCGGAGCGTGTGACGCTCAGCGGCAAGATTTCCGCCGATGTGCGCAATAACGCACTGCTGATTCGGGATGATGAAAAACGTCGTGCGGAGTATCAGCAACTCGTCGAGCACATCGACGTACCGCAGAATCTGGTCAACATTGATGCCATTATTCTGGATGTGGATCGCACCGCCCTGTCGCGGCTGGAAGCGAATTGGCAGGCGCAGCTCGGCAATGTGAGCGCGGGCAGCACTATGATGATGGGGCGAAGCACCCTGTTTGTCAGTGATTTCAAACGCTTCTTCGCCGATATTCAGGCGCTGGAGGGGGAAGGAACAGCCTCGATTGTCGCCAACCCTTCCGTGCTGACGCTGGAAAATCAGCCTGCGATTGTCGATTTCAGCCGGACGGCGTTCATCACGGCGACGGGCGAACGTGTTGCGGACATTCAACCGGTGACCGCTGGTACCAGCCTACAGGTGACGCCGCGTGTGGTTGGCGAAGGAACACAGCGTAGCATCCAACTGGTTATCGATATTGAAGACGGGCAAGTGGAGACGGGACGTGAAGGGGAAGCATCAGGCGTAAAACGGGGCACCGTCAGCACCCAGGCGTTGATTGGTGAGAACCGCGCGCTAGTGTTAGGGGGGTTCCACGTTGAGGAGAGCGGTGACCGCGATCGTCGTATTCCGATCCTCGGGGATATTCCGTTGCTGGGGAAACTGTTTACCTCGACGCGTCATGAAGTCTCCCGTCGTGAACGCCTGTTTATCCTGACGCCACATCTTGTTGGCGACCAAATCGATCCCACCCGCTATGTTTCCTCCGCCAATCGCCAGCAGTTGAACGGGGCGATGAACCGCATCGCGCAGCGCAACGGAAAAACAGACCTCTATAGCCTGATTGAAGGCGCATTTCGCGATCTCGCCAGCCGTCAACTTCCTGCCGGGTTTCAGACCGGCAGGAACGGCGCGCGATTGGGCGAGGTGTGCCGCTCGCAGTCGGGTCTGATCTACGACAGTTCGCGTTATCAGTGGTACGACAACGGGCAGGTGCGCCTGACCGTCGGCGTCGTGCGCAATAGTGGAACACAACCGCAGCGTTTTGATGAAGCTGCCTGTGCCAGTAGCCGTACGCTGGCGGTCGCCGTGTGGCCAAAAACGACGCTGGCACCGGGGGAATCCAGCGAAGTGTTTCTGGCATTGCAACCCGCGATCGCGTCTCAATCAGCCCGACGCCCTGTGCTGACATCCCGATAGCGGTCTCATGGGCCGATGACGCCCAGTACCGCTTCCCTCCCAGCGCCCCACTGTGAAAGTGGGGCGCTGGGAGAAACATTCGAGACCACTTGAATCGTTACGTCACCCAACACATCTCGTTCATCGTTCACATTAACCAAGGTCATTCTCATGAACTACAAAGCACTGTCCATCATGCTAATCGCTCTCTTACTCAGCGCCTGCAATGCACCACGGCAGGTCGCCAACTGCGCCTCGGTCACCTGTCGTCCGCAACCAGAAACCCGACAGCTCATCATCTGGTGGCAGCCCGATCTGCGCAGCGGCCCGGCGGATTACAGCAGGGTCAGCGTGGATGAGTGAGCCAGCGGCGGTATTCGACAATCAGCATGATTTTCTTACTGCGCTGGAAACCACGTCGGTGGTCTGCTGGTCAGTTCAGCCAGGCGTCACGCTGTGGTTTACGGCGGTGCCAGCGCGGCAGGCGGTGCTCATCTTAACCCTGGCGCCTGCCAGACATTATCCCGGTATGCTGCGGCAAATTTTACAACGTCGCTTTCTGGAGGCTGACGCGATGCCAGCCTGTAGTCTGAGTCTGGACGAGCAGCAAAATCTGCGGTTACGCCGCACGTTATCCACCGTAAGTGAGTCGGTCGCGGCGATAGATGAACTCTGGCGTTTGGCTGGTCTACCGCCGCGCTGAAGGGTGAAAAAGTCCTGCATTTTCGTCCATAAGACGGGAACCGTTCAGGCAAGAAAATCACTTAATGGGGGAGTGTCACAATCACGCGGGCTAACCGCATATCCATTGGCGCTTTCATAACCCATTTACTCATTGAGGAAACATTATGCTTAATTCTCTTGGTGGCGGTACTTCTCTGCAAATTACGATCAAGGCGGGCGGTAACAGCGGTTTATTTCAATCGCCATCTTCTTCACAAAATGGCGGCTCACCGTCGCAGTCAGCGTTTGGTGGTCAGCGTAGCAATATTGCAGAACAATTGTCCGATATTATGACGACCATGATGTTCATGGGCAGTCTGATGGGGGGCGGCCTGGGTGGTGGGCTCGGTGGTTTGGGCGGCAGCCTGGGGGGATTAGGGGGGGGGTTGCTAGGCGGTGGCCTGGGTGGCGGTTTCGGTAGTAGCCTCGGCAACGGTTTGGGCAGCGCGCTCGGTGGCGGGTTGGGCGGGGCGCTGGGCGTCGGTATGAATGCCATGAATCCATCGGCCATGATGGGCAGCCTGCTGTTTAGCGCACTGGAAGATCTGCTGGGCGGTGGCATGTCACAGCAGGGTGGACTTTTCGGCAATAAACAGCCGACGTCGCCGGAAATTTCTGCCTACACCCAAGGCGTAAACGATGCGCTATCCGCGATTTTGGGCAACGGTCTGAGTCAGATGCAAGGGCAAACTTCACCGCTGCAATTGGGTAACAACGGTCTGCAAGGTTTGAGCGGTGCGGGTGCATTCAATCAACTGGGCAGCACGCTGGGAATGAGCGTTGGGCAAAAAGCCGGTTTGCAGGAGCTGAACAATATCAGCACACACAATGACAGTCCGACTCGTTACTTTGTGGATAAAGAAGATCGGGCGATGGCGAAAGAAATTGGTCAGTTTATGGATCAATATCCTGAAGTCTTCGGCAAGCCAGAATACCAGAAAGATAACTGGCAGACGGCGAAGCAGGATGACAAATCCTGGGCGAAAGCGCTGAGCAAACCGGATGACGACGGCATGACCAAAGGCAGCATGGATAAATTCATGAAGGCTGTCGGCATGATCAAGAGCGCCGTCGCGGGGGACACGGGTAATACTAACCTGAGCGCTCGCGGCAACGGTGGTTCATCTTTGGGAATCGATGCGGCCATGATTGGCGACCGTATCGTCAATATGGGGTTGAAGAAGCTCGCTGATTAAACGAAACACCATCGGGAGCAGGGCGAAAGCACTGCTCCTTGTCATTTGTTTTAATGTGATTATTTCAATTCAAATCAATCAACTTGCGTAGTTTCAATCCCTTTTTTGTATTATCGCGTTTTCACTTCGCTTGTTATCCTTCAGCGCGACTTTTTCTTAACGGGACTGGCGTCAAGGATCACATAGTACGTTTTTATGATGCTATTCCGCTTCGTCAAACCCACCTCCAGTTAGGTAAACACATTGCCTGAGTAAACACATTTGTTGCTAACGTACGAGCCGTTGCCAGCCTGAAGCCACTCACCTGGCTTTTAATCAATAGGTTAATTCACCACTCAACCGTGGGGTATGCCAGCTACTGTTGGCAGTAACGACATAATCCGTTACCGGACACAGTAAGGACGTCAGTCATGACCGAGAAAATCCCTATCCATCCCCCAACGGTTTTAAAGGGAGGGAGAAATGGTTTTTTACTGTGAAGTGGATATCAAAGTGGATATCAAGAGAGGTAAGGATTCACGTTTTATTATCATCAAGCCAGCGCTTACTTCCCAGAGGAAACGTTTGAAAGAGAAATGGATTCTGGGAAAAGTCCTGCTGACGCTGGAAGATATGTACCCTGAAGTCAACACATTAGGCTACGTTCCTGATAGAAAAAACGTTTGCTGGCTCTATAACCTGAATGTTTGTGATATTGAAAAGCAATATCTGGAAGACTCTGACTCCGAGGTTTTTGCCGCACATGTGAAGTATGACGAATATTATACCTTCGATGATTTCTACCAATGTATGACATTCATAAAGCAGACATTTGGTGTGAATGAAAGTCACTTCAAGAAAGAGTGGGAAACACGTTATCCTCAAT
This sequence comes from Pectobacterium sp. A5351, assembly GCF_028335745.1. Taxonomy (NCBI): domain Bacteria; kingdom Pseudomonadati; phylum Pseudomonadota; class Gammaproteobacteria; order Enterobacterales; family Pectobacteriaceae; genus Pectobacterium; species Pectobacterium sp. A5351. The sequence goes on along the minus strand of NZ_CP116477.1, from coordinate 2,222,455 downwards.
ACGAATCGAGCGCAAAAAAGCCAGCACAGGTTTCCCTGGCTGGCTTTCCCCAGTATGGCATGGTGCACGTATTACCGTTGGCGTACCGCAATAAAGCGATCGGCGATCAGACGGGCGACCCAGAACGAGGTCTGTGCCACGTCGCTATGTAGCCCGTTTTTGGTGTGAATGTCAGCCTGATGCAGAAAATCCTGCTCCAGCGAATCCACAAAGGCGTCGAACTCGAATTCACCCCGTCGCAGCGACCCTGACTGGCTAAGTACGGTATTCAACTGTGCTCTTACCAGATGGATAGCCTGAGTGAAGGCTTCACGTTGAGCCGGCGTAATGTATCCGCCTTGTCGGGCAAGATCCGCCCAGCGAGTAGGGGACTGCGGTGTCATCGTGTTTGGCATTTTAATTCACCTGCAAGTTGGCGGAATTAGGTACTTTGTAGTGATTATTGACGTTCGTCAGGTTGATATTGCTGCCTTTGACGTTCAGCCCTTCACTGTCGCTTTTCACAAACGAGAACTTGCCATTTTCTGCGTCAATGTTGCTCAGATTCAAATTCCAGTTGCCCTGTTGTCCGCCGTTGGTGCGAACAAACGTACCGAAATCTTTCGCTTTGAAATTATCGATGGTCAGGTTGGCATCCGCGTTTAACTGGAAGATCTTATCGGCAGCGCCCTGAGCGCTACTGTTGGTGATTTCCACGTTAGCAGGTTTACCGGTATTGGATTTCACCGTCAGCGCATCTTCACCTACGTTGGTCCAGTGTACGTTATCAATTTTGGCATCGCCCCGAACATGTACGCCATCTGCCGCGTTATCACCAAATACCACGTTTTTCAGTGTTGCACCCGGAGCCAATTCAAATAGCGGTTTCTGGCCTTCAGCCTGGCCACCGTCACCTAACTTGCTACCCGCAGTGAAGGTTTTACCGCCGCCGTCAAAGACTTCGCCGGGGCCGACTTTGATGGTTTCATTTACCACGGTGGCATTACCGCTGGCGGTGGGGAAGGAAACTGGGCCAGCCCCCGAGGTTGAGGTGGTGGCCGATGGCGCAGAATTCCCGCCAACGCCTGCCGGGGCGGCCGTTAGTGGAGCAGATGCTGCGCCGCCGTTACCGCCAACGGGTGAAGACGGCGCTGATGGTGCAGCCGGTGAACCACCACCACCGCCGGAAGATGGCGCAGACGGTGCGGCAGGCGACCCACCACCACCGCCGGATGCAGCCTGCGGCGCACCCACTGACGGCGATCCACCACCTTGAGACTGACCGCTACCTTGCGGCTGGCCGAATTCTCCTTTCTGTGAATCCATCAGATTGCCGATCAGTTCCAGCAGCGCTTTTAACAGATCGTTGCCGCTCAGTTGACCGCCGCCGTCTGCCGTTGGGTTGATGGCATTATCTAATGCGCTGCCAGCAGAATCTTGCAGCAAAGATCGGCTCAGATCTTCTGGATTTTGCGTGCCGCCTGCGCCACCGGTGCCGGATGAACTCGCCAGCGGTGAGGCACCGCTATTGCCGCCTGCCGCACCAGACGAACCGGAAGAGAGTGGGTTTCCCGCTTCCTGCCCGTTTTTATCCGGAATCAGCGCTTCCAACAGTTTCATCAGTATATCGGCAGGGCTGCCGTTTTGCCCTAACGCCGAGCTCCCACCGTTGCCCGCGCCAGTCTGGCCCAGCGGGCTGCCATCGGTCGAGGACGGCGTATTGCCCTGTGCGTTAGGCAAGAGTGCGCTAAGCAGGGTGCCCAGCGCTTCCATAAGCTGGCTATCCTGCTGTGCAGAACGTTGCGATGCGCCGCTATTGCTGCCTGAAAGCGGGGAATTCAGTCCGGTTGATGACAGGCCTGCGCCGGGTTGTATGCTGAGTGTAATTGTCATATCAGCCATAACATCTCCTTGAAAGTGAATAGTGATGGGTCATTAACAGGCTTACGTCTGTTGCGTATTAAGTGAGGGATGGTGTGATGTGGTTCCCGTTTCGGGAAGAGAAAGATGTCGGGAACCGAAAGGTGAAAATGACCACTTAACTGACATGTTCACTTCATCACCTTTGGAACTTGTTATGCAGAGAATCCAGCACGTTCAGTCAGGTCTGCCTATTTCGGAGATTGCACCCGCCACGCTAGCTAAAACATCGTTATCGCAGGGCAGTAGCACCAGTGTGAGCCAGAAAGGCGCGCAATCCCTGATTCAGCAAGGTTTGCATGATAAAAACAAACCGCCAGAACTGGAGCAGGGAAGCCGCAGCCAGGTGAAAAGCCAGGGCGCACGGTCGACCACCCTGCGTGAGCTATTTTCATCGGAAGACATGCGTCAGCGTTTACCGCGTCCATCACGTGATTCGCTGGCGTCGGGCGGGCCGATCCAAAGCCTGCCGCGTTTTGCCGCTACCGAGTCGACAGAGCTCAACACCCGCAGCAGCCGTGCTGCTACCCCTGCTGCTAAAGCTGATATCGCGCTGGACAGTCACGGTAAACTTCAGTTCGGCAAGGGCTTGCCGGAGGCGTTGACCACGCTGTTACAACAGACCCTCGGGAAGAACAGCCAGCCGTTCGTGGCCCATCATGAAAATCAAGATGCGCAGCAGCACGCGCTCGTTGACAAATCAGGGCGACTGTTCGTGATTCAAAGCGATGACAATCAGCATATTGCGTTGCACAGCAGTGGTCGCAGCGCGATGCCAGCGGGCAAATCTGGTGTGAGTAACGTCCAGTTGGAATCCACGCCAGCGCGTCTCTCCCTGCATACCAAAGCGGGGGAATCGACCCGCGTGCCGCTATCCGGGCGCATGAACCATGAACTGTTAACCGGTGTTCACCGACAACCCGATTCTGCTTCAGGCGCTGGCGAATCATTGCGCCTGCATGACGGCAAGCTCTTTGCGCTGAATACCGAGTTTGGCGTCTGGCAGCAAAGCAGCAATGTTCCCCACAGCCAATTGTCTCGGCAAGGGGATGGTCAACTGTATGCGGTCAAAGATAACCACACGCTGAGCAACTTGTCGTCAGGCGGCGCATCATCAACCTTCGGCGATAAAATTACCGCGTTCTCTGCCAACCAGAATGGTCAAACCGCCGTGTTGACCGAGCAGAACCATCTTACGCAGTTGCATATGATGAGTACGCTGGAGGCCACGCCGCAGTCGGTGGATCTCAAGCTGGAAAGCGGTGAACCGGTGTATGCGAAAGCGGTAGGGTTAACCGCGGAACACCTGCTGGTTGCCGATAATGACGGCAAGCTTTACCACGCACCGCTGCCTCAGATGGGGGAAGCACACGCTACCTTAACCAAGGTTCACACGCCGGAGCTGAACGCGGCGCTGGGCGACAACCACCGTATTACCGGGTTTGCTCACGATGAACACGGCCAGACTCAGGCACTCGCCACCGATCGTCAGGGACAAAAACACGTCGCGCCTCTGGGACAAAATGGGCTGTCGCCAACGCCGGGGTGGAACCTGAGCGACAGTCTGGTGGTGGATAATAAACTGGGGCTGACCACGACGGCACCCGCGGCGAAAGACACCTTAGATCTGGGGCGACTAGGGCAAATCGGGTTACAGGACGGCAAAGTCCATTTTCACAATGGCAATACCAAAAACTGGGAAGCCTCCAGCGTTGAAGCCAGCCAACTGAAGCGCGGGCTGGATAATCAAGCTTACACGCTGAAAGACGGTGAAATCATGCCGCTGTCCATCAACCAGAAATCAGGCGCGTTTACGCACGGTGACAACACCGTGTTTGCGCTGCCGCAGGTGCGAATGACGCCGTCTGCGGGCACTGCGCTTCCTGGTATCGCGAAGGACGATGGCGTCTCGGCGATGGCGGTGATCAACCGGAATAAATTTATTGCTGTCGATAAGCAGGGCGATCTGCATTTCCACCAGATCAAGCCGGGCACGGATAAGCTCGCAGCCCCACCGCTGGCGTTGCCTAAAAACGGGTTGTCCGGTGAGATTCAGGACATCACGCTGGATCACCAGCAGACGCTCTTCGCCCTGAACAAGGAGGGGCAACTCTTCCAACTGCCGAAAGCCGACTGGCAGAAGGTGGCGAATCATGACACTGCCCAATGGCAGCCGGTGAAGACGCCGGGAGAAGGCAAGGTGAATTCATTGGGCACGGATGCCCTGCATCATTTGCAGGTCGCGTATGACGATCATGAATTACATACCCAGCAAGGAAGCGGATGGAAAACGACCGTGCCAAAAGGGCAGGAAGCTTTACCCACGGAGCCGCGTGCCGCAGAAACCGTGTTTGGTCGGCTTGATGTCGCGACAAAAGGCACGAAGATACCCTTGACCGGGGTCACGGTGAAAGCCGATGTTCAGGTTCTGGGGAAAACCGGTGAGGAGTCACAGCAGGTGAAAAGTAAGCTGTCAGATCTGCTGCGCGCCCATATTGTTTCGTTCACTCTGGATGTGCCGCGCCCGTTAAAAACCTTTGCTGACCATGTTCAGCACCAGATCAGCGGGCGTGAAGGACTGAAACCCGTTTACGACATGCAGACTGAATTACTGAAAAAGCTGGACGCCACGACGAGTCAGCCGCAGGGGGCGGCTATGGACCTGGAAAGTAAGATAGACAAGTTGGATCTGGGAGAAAAAGGGAAACCACTGGTGAATCTGCTCAAACAATTCCATACCGAACTGGAAAGCAGCTCTGCCAAAGCAGCCCTGCTCATCGGCAGGCAGCAGGGTGTGGTGAACGATAACGGTGCCATAAACACGGAAGGCAAGCCTGCCAGCGTGCATGGCAGAGAAAAAGATCTGGCCCCGGTGCTGCTGGCGGCGATGGAAAGTCATCCGTCATCGAAAACGAGTACGGCCGGTACGCTGATCAAAACCTTCGTAGACAGTAAAACGCCAATCGCGCAAAAGCCGAATAGCGAGGCGTTTGGACAGCAGCGGGATACCAGCGATGCGCTGTCGCTGGCGAAAACGCGATTGGTACTGGATACCCTGGTGCTGGGTGATTTACATAAACTGACCGATCGCATCGGTGCGTTATCCGGCACATCGCCGGGTGAGGCGGAACTGGCTTCGATGACGAAGGAACTCAACACGCTGCGGCAGGGAGAGTACGGCGACAATCCGGTGAAGAAGATGACCGACATGGGCTTCACCAATCATAAGTCGCTGGAAGCGGATTACGACGCGGTTAAAACCTTTATGAAGGCGTTCAGGAAAGAGGAGAACGCGGTCAGTGTGACGTCGAAGACCGTGATGCAGGCGGCCAGCCAGACGGACATGATCGATAAGATGAAGGCGACGGTTCTGTCGCTGGACAGCAACGAAAGTATCGCGTTTAACCGGACCTATGGCGGCGGAGCATCCATGTCGTTTGTGGTCAGTGGCACGCCATTGCCTTTCCCTCCGGTACCGGGCGGCGGCGTCAGCGGTGAACGCAATTACAATCTGAGTTTTTCTCGCGGTGAAAACGGCATCAATGTCGCCTTAGAGCGCTCGGGCGGGATCACCGGAAAAGTGAGTTACTCCGGCGGGTATGATGTCAGTGAGTATCTGACAGGAAAAACGTCGGCGCAGATGACGCAAAAAATTAACAACAAACACAGCTTTGCTCCGGATGTTCGCGCCTCATTCGGCGTATCCGCCAGCCTGCAAATGGCGCAGCAAAATGCCCTGAACTTCACCCTTAGCGAAGAAGAACTGCCTGGATTTATTGACGGCCTGTCGAGTGGCACGATCAACCCGCTTGCCCTACTGGATAAAGGAGAGCAGCACAGCGTGAAGGCGGGTAAAACGGTCAGCTTCAATCTGGATAGCAACGCGGCGCTGGAACTGCGTGGCGGCATCAACCTGACGGAAAAAGGCGCGGCACCAACCAGTGCCACGCTGCGCGGATCGGTGGGCCTGACAGCAAGCGCCAACGTGCTGTCTGCCACCCATTCGTCCAGCGTGGTGCAAAGCGAGAAATCCACCACCAATACGGAATCCGACAACCGTCTGCGTTTCATGAATCAGGCCGCTATAGGGGCAAACGCGACCCTCAGCGCCGGTGCCGCCAGAACCACGCCGGATGGCACAGTCCCATTCTTTACCTCAACCAGCATTGGGGTGAATGTGGCGGCAGACTCGCGCACGAACCAATCGATCAGCCTGGGCATGAAGAAAGCCGAACCGCTGGAGAAAAAGGATCTCGACGCGTTGACCAAAACGCTAAGCTCTGCGTTTAACGATCCGGCCAGTCAGCTCTTGATTGACGGGGTGAAAAAAATGGCGGAACCGGACGACCAACTGGCCATCCTGAATGCGCACTTTGCGGATAAAACAGCAAAAACTGACGATCAACATCAGGGGCTAATGAGCCTGAAAAAACTGAACGTACGGCAGGATGTCGCGCAGCGCGACGGTGCCACGCTGGATAGCGTCAAGCACACGACGTCCTACACCAATCTCAGCAAACTGACGGAAAACGGGTTGTTTCAGGTCATCGGCAACCATTTGTTTTCTTCTCTACCGCCGAGCAACGCCGATCGCATTAATCAACTGATTGCGGACAATCCGGCGCTGAAGGACATCGTGAGCCGTTTGCAGGATAACGACCGGGCGTCGGTGACGGTTTCGCTGGAACTGAAAGACGATGTGCGGGAAAAGATCGAGAAGGGCATTCAGAACAAAACGCACGGCAAGGATGATGTGATTGCGCTGTTTAAAGACGGCAATAATTTACGCCTCGCCAGCATTGATGTGTCGCAAACGGTGAAGAAGAGCGAAGGGTTCAATACCCCGGCGGTCATCATCAACGCCTCAAGCAGCGCGGGCGTCAGCATGAATAAACTGCTTGGCAGCGTCAGCTTCAGCTACGGACAGGATCAAACCGTACCGCAAAGTTACAAACTGGGCGGTGAAATTGCCAAGGCCAATCCGGCTACCGCCAGCGCCTTGCAGCAGCTACAGCAGGAAGGCCTGCAACTTAACAGTTAATGGTAAAGTGTAAAGGAGAACAGCATGACACCCACACAACAGCATATTACGCGTCTATTACGCCATTACGGTTCGCTAAGCCGTACTCCACTGAGTTTGCAGGACGGCATCTGTGCGCTACGCGAATCTGACGGGCAGGAGGCGGTGGTGTTGGAAGTCCCCGCCAGCAGCAGCGTACTGCTATTGCACAGCGATGTGATGCGATTTCAGGGGGAGGTCAGCACGGCGGTTTATCAACTCATGCTGATGCTTAATTTCGAAATGGCGGCGATGAAAGGCTGCTGGCTGGCGCTGGATGAGAACTCGACGCTGCGGTTGTGCACGCAGCATAGCGCAGAATCGCTGGACGAATCCGGTTTTACCGCGCTGCTACCCGCGTTTATCAGTCAGGCAAAAGAAACCCGACTGCTGATTCGCGGTTTATTACCTCGTCTTATGGCGGCTTAACGCGGTTGAATTAGTGATCTATAGCAATAAAGTCCAGCATCGTTTCGCTGCCATCCAGAATGTCGGTTTGGATGGCCCGCCGAGCGGCGCTGGCATCGCGTTGCTGTAGCGCGGCGAGGACGTCTTCATGATGTTCGATCGCCATCTGCACGGAAAAATGCGCATAGGCCTGTGCAATCAACGGGCCGGTGCGCATCCACAAGCTGCCGATAAACTGTGTTAACAGCGGCATACGCGCCGCCTGTGCCAGAAACAGGTGAAATTCGCTATTTAACCGCAGGGCTTCGCGTAGATTTTTCTCGTCAATCGCCAGACGATTCTGGCGAATATTCTCTTCAATCTGCTCCAGCATCTTCGGCGTAATGTGTGCGGCCGCCTGTTCGGCTCCCGTGCCTTCCAGCGCCAGCCGTAATGTGCGGATCTCGATAAACTGGGCTTCGGTTAATTGGGGGACGCGGATATCGCGCGGCGTTTTGAGCACCAGCGCCTGCTCTTTCGCCAGTTGCAGGATCGCATCTCGCACTGGCGTTACGCTGGTGCCCACCTGTGCGGCAAGCTCCCGTATTCTCAGGCGATCGTCTGGTTTGAGTTGACCGGTAATGAGCGCTTCACGCAGTATGGTATACACGCTGGAGCCCAGATAGCTGTGATTGATCTGCCCAATTGGATAATTCACTGTTCCCCCAGAGAGAAGTGCTGCACAACGTGGTGAGACAAACATGCATAATGCCGCAATGGCCTGCAACGATGAGGCGCTACTATACAATATGATGCATCAACGGCGCTATGGGGTGATGTCTCTTGAAGGATAATCGACAAGAAGATGTCATGAAAGATGCAGCATTGTATGACGAGGTGTAACAACCCTGAAATTATTGGTTAAGGAAATATTTTATCGTGACTTAACGCAAACCAGTTTTCATAAAATTATATATTACCTGACATATTGAGCTTGGTAATTAACGGTTCTACTATGCCGAAAAAATTATTATCTTAGGGATGAAACCATGCGTGGTTTTTTCAGGCTGATCCTTATCTCGCCTGCATTATTTTCTTGTACAGCATTTTCGGCATTCTCCGCGCCACTTAATCCGACAGACAGAAATGATATCCAGCAGCGACAGGCCGAAGTCATTGATCAATCTCGGCAGCAGCGTGATTCCTTATTACAATTAAATCAGTCACAAATGACGATAAATTCAACTGGCGGAAGTGATGTGGGGCACTGCTTTCCTATCAAGGAAATTAATTATCACAAGAGTTCGCTGCTGCGTGAAAGAGATAAAAATAGGTTAAATAAAGATTATATTAACCGTTGTATTAATGTTAATAATATAAATCAGTTGATTCATGATGTCAGTAATTGGTATATCGAACGGGGCTATATTACCAGTCGAGCCTTTATTACTGAGCAAGATCTTTCCAGCGGCATATTGCAGATCGATATTCTGGAAGGTCGCCTCGAATCTATTAACATTAATAATCAATCAACGTGGGCATTAAAGCAGGTTTTCCCTGGGCTGGAAGGCGAAATCCTTAATCTCCGGGATATCGAGCAGGGCATGGAACAGCTCAACCGCATGCCGACGCAGCAGGTGAGCATCGAAATTCAGCCCGGCAACCAGCCCGGCTATTCTATTGTCAACCTGACCAGTAAAAAGCAAATCCCGCTGACAGCAAACATCAGTTTTGATAATAGCGGGCAGAAAAGTACCGGGGAGCGGCAGCTAAATGGCGGCCTGTGGGCGGATAACGTACTGGGACTGGCCGATCAGTGGTTTATCAACGGCGGGCATAGCAGCGAATTTCGCGATAGCCGCAATGCCGAAAGCCTGCAGACGGGCGTGTCGCTGCCTTACGGCTACTGGACGCTGAGCTATGACTATTCTAATAGCCGCTATCGCAACGATTTCATCAACCGGGGCTTTCTCTGGCATTCAACCGGCGATAGCCAGACGCACCGCGCCACGCTGTCACGTGTGGTGTTCCGTAATGGCGACATGAAAACCAGCCTCTCGGCGGGCATGTCGCACCGCATCGGAAAGAACTACCTGAGCGATGTGCTGCTGGAAACCAGCAGCCGTAAACTCAGCAGTGCGATTCTTGGCATCAACCATAGCCAGAAGCTGTGGGGCGGGCTGGCGACGCTGAATCCGGCGTACAGTCGGGGAACGCGCTGGTTTGGCGCGGAAACGGATGACGGTAAATTTGACGATGCGCTGCGCGCTGAGTTCAACAAAGTGACGCTGGCAGCCAGTTATTACTACCCGATCGCCGACAACCTCCATTACCTCACCAACCTCTACGGTCAGTATTCACCGCAGCGCCTGTATGGCAGCGAACAGGTCACGCTGGGCGGGGAGACCTCCGTGCGTGGTTTCAAAGAGCAGTATCTCTCAGGCAATCGCGGTGGTTACTGGCGCAACGAACTCAACTGGCGGGCAACACAGTTGCCGCTGCTGGGCAGCGTCACCCTGACGGCGGCGGTAGACGGCGGGCATCTTTTCTCACAGAAAGCTGAAAGCGAATCGGCAGGTACGCTGTGGGGCGCGGCGGTAGGGGCTGGCGTCGCGAATCAATATCTATCACAACAAATCACGGTTGGCTGGCCGTTGGCACACCCCGACTGGCTAAAACCGGATAGCGCCGTGGTGTATTACCGCGTTGGGCTGTCGTTTTAATTATTCATTTTTAATGTTTCGTTGTTAATCATTAAGACCGGGGATCAGGGATGAAACCAGTAAAAACCACACAGCGCCTGCTGGCGTATACGCTGATCCACCTTATTGCGTTTCAACCGCTGCTGCCGGCCATGGCGGCGGGCGTGCAAGTTGCAACGGGCAACACCTCGCTGGATCAGGCGGGTAATGGCGTACCGGTCATCAATATTGCCACGCCAAACAGCGCGGGGATTTCCCACAACCAGTACCAGGACTTTAACGTCGACAAGCCCGGCCTGATCCTGAATAACGGCACGGCCCAGTTGAACCCTACCCAGCTCGGCGGACTGATCCAGAACAACCCCAACCTGAAAGGCAAAGCCGCCGACGCCATTATCAACGAAGTGGTGTCCACCAACCGCAGTACGCTGGCGGGCTACCTTGAAGTGGGGGGCAAACAGGCCAGCGTCATCGTGGCCAACCCGAACGGCATTACCTGCGATGGCTGCGGTTTTATCAATACCCCGCAGGTGACGCTGACCACCGGAAAACCCCAGCTGGATGCGCAGGGAAACCTGCAACATATCGATGTGAAGCGTGGCGATATCACGCTGACCGGGCAGGGGCTGGATGCGAGCAAAAGTGACTACCTTAGCCTGATTGCCCGCACGGCGCAGATTAATGCCGGGCTGAATGCCAACGATACCCGGATTGTGCTGGGGGCTAATCAGGTTGACGCGACGGGCAAGGTGACGGCGCAGGCGGCGGATAGCGGCGTTAAGGTCGCACTGGATACGGGCGCGCTGGGTGGCATGTACACCAACCGCATCAAACTGGTTTCCAGCGATAAGGGCGTGGGCGTTAACGTCGGCAATTTGAGCGCGCGCAGCGGTGATATCACGCTGTCGGCCAACGGTAAACTCAGCCTCGGTGATGCGGTGGCGCAGGGCAACATTCAGGCCGACGCCGACGCGCTGGCGCTACAGGGCAAACAGCAGGCGGGTGATGCGCTGACGCTGAACGCCAGACAGGACATCACGTTGCAGGAGGCGACGCTGCGTGCCGGACAGGATATCGCTCTGCGGTCAGACGGGACGCTTAACGCACAAAGCAGCGTTATCAGCGCGGGCGTGGATGCGCAGGGCAAGGTCAAGTCAGCGAATCAATTATCCCTTAACGGTGACGGTGTCACGCTTAATGCTACCCAGCTTGCCGCCGGCAAGGTGACGGTCAACGCGGGGCAATCGCTGCAGCAGGATGCGAAAAGCGCCATCAAGGCGGAATCGCTGCTCGATATGCGCGGCGACACCGTATCGCTGGCAGGGAGTGCGGGCGCTAAGGATGTGCGACTGGAGGCGAAAACGCTTAACGGTGCAGGCAGCGCCCAGCTTCAGGCGAAAGACCGTGCCACGGTGCGTGTGACGCAGCAGGGTGACTGGCAGGGCAATCTGACTGCCGGTAATGTGCTCACCGTTGACGGCGGACGTCTGGTCAACCACGGTACGCTGGCAGGTAACACGGTGGCGCTGACACTGGACGTGCTGGATAACCAGGGCGATACTGCGGCGTTGCAGGCGCTGACGTTCAGCGGCGGTGACATAACGAACAGTGGCACGCTGGCCGCGGCGGAGCGGTTGACGGCTAACGCGCAGCGCCTGGACAACAGCGGATTACTCAGCGCCCGTCATGAAGTGAAACTTGAACTGCAAACGGTGCTGAACAATCAGGGCCACATTCTGACGGATAATCAGCTGTTTTTGCTGGCCGACAGCCTCACCAACGGCGGCACGTTGCGGGCTGCGACGCTGAGCGCACAGGCTGACAGTTTCATCAGTCAGGGTGAGGTAACCGCAAACGCACTTGACCTGACCAACCAGACGACAGAAAACCACGGCGTTATCAACGCACAACAGATGCTGGCGCTGCACGGGGGCAGTCTGGTGAACCGCGGTACGCTCAGCGCGGGTGAAAAACTGGCGCTGACGCTGGGAGATGCGCTGGATAACCGCGGCCTGATGCAGGCTGGAAACACCCTGCAGGTCACGACCGACCGCCTCAGCAATGACGGTACGCTCACGGCCCCGGCATTACAGCTGCATACCGGTACGCTGGCTAATCAGGGGACACTTCAGGCCGACAACACGCTGCAACTGGACGCCACGCGCACCCTGACGCAATCCGCGACCGGTACGCTGCTGGCGGGCGTGGACCTGACGGTGAACGCCGGGCAGGCGGAGACCGACGGTGTCATTCAGGCGCAGCAGTTCCTGCTGAATGCCGAACGCTGGCTGAATGCGGGCAACACCCGTCTTACTGGCGACGGACAGATTACCGCCACGCAACTGGACAACCGTGGCAGCTTGCTGGCAACCGGGAGCTGGACGATTCATAGCGATGTCGTCAGCAATGCCGGGGCGTTGCAGGGTCATGCGCTGACGGTTCAGGCCAATACCCTCACCAGCAGCGGACAGGCACAGGCGCGGGGCGCGGTGAACCTGACCGTCGCCGATACCTTTATCAATAGCGGCGACTGGCTCAGCGGGGAGACGCTGCGTCTTCAGGCGGCGAAGACCGAAAACCGGGGCTCGTTGCAGGCATTAACCCTGACGGCAGACGGTGAGTCACTCCACAACAGCGGCACGATGAGCGGTATCAATAACCTGTCGCTCTTCTTAACGGGCAGTCTGGATAACGCGGGTACGCTGCAGGGCAACCAGCTTCGTGCGGAAGCGGCACGCCTTACCAATCAGGGCACGCTTCACGGCACTGATGCGCTGACGCTGGCGATAACCAGCAACCTGTCGAATCAGGGTGAGCTGCTGAGCGAGGGAGACAGCAGCACCACGGCTAAACGGTTCGATAATCAGGGCAGGTTGCAGGCGAAAAACGCCACGCTGCAGGTCGATGAACTGGATAACGCGGGGAAAATCTTTGGTGTGTCCTCGCTGGCGCTGACGGCGAGCCACGGGCTCACCAACCGGCAGGCGGGAAAACTGCTGTCTCAGGGCATCGCGACGCTCACGGCGGCGGAGGTTAGCAATGCCGGAGACTGGCAGGCGAAAGCCCTGATGCTGGCGGCAGAGAATCTGACCAATGACGGTCAGATTCAGGGAGATGACGCCTTGTCCCTGACGCTGCCCGCAACGGATGGTAAAGGCACATTCGTTAACCGTGGCACGGTGACGACGGGCGGGGACGCCACGCTGTTCGCACGCCTGATGGAGAATCAGGGCACGCTGTCCAGTCTGGGCAACACGGTACTGACTGGGACGTCGCTGATTAACGACGGTCGTCTGGTCGGGGCGACAGGCCTGTCGCTGCGGGGCGACTATCAGGGCCGTGGGCTGCTGAATACGGCGGGTACATTGACGCTGGATGGCGACACGCTGGTGAATAACGGGCACTGGGAAAGCCGGGTGCTGTCCCTGCAAGGAAAGCACGTTACTAATCAGGGCACGGTGCTGGGCAATACTGTCGCGCTTTCCGCAGAGAATCTGGTTAACCACGGCGACATCACCGGTGTCGATACGCTAACGCTGTCGCTCGGCGACAGCCTGAATAATACCGGTGCGTTGCGCAGTGACAGCCTGTCGGTTGCGGTGACAGCCGGTGACGTCAAACAGAGCGGTACGCTGGAAGGGAAAAGCGTCACGCTGGACGCCGCCTCGCTGGTCAATCAGGGCAAGATGCTGGGTGTGGACGCATTGACGCTCGCCATCGCAGGGAATATCACGAACCGTGGCAATTTTCTGACGCAGGGCAACTCAACGGTGATCGCGCAGAGCATGGATAACAGCGGGCTGATGCAGGCTGGAAACCTCACGCTGGAAGCGGATGAGGTGACCAATGCGGGGCAATTGCTCGGTATTCAGGCGTTGTCGGTCACGGCACAACACGGGCTGACCAATCAACAGACCGGCAAACTGATGACGCAGGGCGCGGCGGTGTTACACGCGGCTCAGGCGGAGAACCACGGCGAGTGGCTGGCGGATAACCTGACGCTGCGGGCGACAGGTTTCACCAATACGGGACGGATTCAGACCGAGGGGGACATGGACATCGCGCTAGCGCCTGCGCGAGCCGCGCGTCAGCGTTCATTCCTGCCGATGGCGCTGTCGCTGGCAGAGGATGTACAACGTATTAGTGCGTCGCCTTCACTGCATGAGGTCGGCAGACTGGACAACCGCGGCACACTGGTGTCCGGGGGCGATACGCAACTGCGCGCCACGCAGCTAGCCAATCAGGGTTCCCTTGCCAGTAACGGCGCGGCAACCCTTATCGGCGAGACGGTGGAGAATGCCGGAAACATCGCGGCCGTCACCTCGCTGTCACTGGCGGGGAACTATCAGGGCAGCGGGACGCTGCAGACTGACGGGCTGCTGGACTGGTCCGGCACCACGCTCACCAACCGCGGGCGCTGGCAGGGGAACGCCATCCAGTTGCAGGGACACGCGCTGGAGAATCAGGGCACGCTGCTGGGGCAGCGGACCGACATCACGGCCAATACCCTGTTTAACGGCGGCGAGATGGCCGGGGTCGATGCACTGCAACTGACGGTTGCCGATAGCCTGACAAACCAGGGGCAGCTTTATGGGGCGACGCTGGGACTGTCGGCGACCGACCTGTTCAATCAGGGAGAGATATCCGGTGAGGCGCTGCATCTGACGTTGCAGGAGACGGTGCGCAATAGCGGCCTGATGAGCGGCAAGCAGCGGGTCGTGCTGGAGGCGGATCAGGTCGACCAGTCAGGTTCACTGGAAAGCCGCCAGTTGCAGGTGCAGGCGAACGCCCTGGACAATCAGGGCACGATGCTGGGTGTGGATGCGTTGACGCTGGCGATTCACGCCACGGCGCGCAACAGCGGCAACTGGCTGAGTCAGGGCGACAGTACGCTGACTGCCAACCAGTTCGAAAACCGTGGTCAGTGGCAGGCCAACACGCTGACACTGACGGCGGATGAGGTCGAGAATGCCGGCCAACTGCTGGGGCTGTCGGCGCTGACGCTGACGGCGAAAAATAAATTGACCAATGCGCAAACCGGCAAGCTGCTCACCCAGGGCACGGCGGTGCTGAACGCGGGCGAAGCGAGCAATGAGGGCGAATGGCAGGCGGACAGCCTGACGCTGGACGCACAGCAGTTGACCAACGCCGGCCATATTCAGGGCGATAAATCGCTGAAGGTGACGCTGGCAAACGGCGAATTACACAATCAGGGCACGCTGTGGAGCAAGCTCGCCACTATTGCTGCCCGCACGCTGACCAACGACGGCATCCTCACTGGCGCTGCCGGGCTGCAACTGACGCTGGATGAGTCGTTAACCAATCAGGGCACGTTGAGCAGCTATCAGTTGATCGCACAGGCCGACAGACTGGACAACCGCGGGAAAATTAACGGCCTTGACCAACTGGGTCTCACGGTAAACGAGAGTATCGTCAATACTGGCACGCTGTACGGAACGGCCGTGACGCTGAATGCCAGCGATCTGACCAACAGCGGCGCAATCACCGGCGTCGATAGCCTGAATTTAAATCTGAATGGGACGCTAAATAATACGCGTGACATCAGCAGCACGGCGCTGACCCTCAAGGCCAATGACGTCGTCAACGCCGGCACCCTGACGGGCGTGAACGAACTGACGCTAGAGCTCGGCCATCATCTTGATAATCAGGGCGCGTTGAACAGCCAGGCGCTCACTATTGGTGCCAATGAGGTGACCAACGGTGGGCTGCTTAACGGTACACGTAGCCTGCAGTTAACACTCAATGACTCATTGACCAATACTGGTGATATCACCAGTAAAAATATCAACGTCAGCGCGGCGGACGTGCTGAACCACGGGCAGATGCTGGGCTCGGACGATCTGCAACTGGATCTACGTAATAAACTGGATAACCGCGGGATTATCAGCGGCAACACCACGTTGGGTATCGTCGCGAACCGTATCGACCAGCAGGGCACGCTGGAAGCGCGCGAACTGCACGTGGAAGCCGGTACGCTGGAGAATCGCGGCAAGATGCTGGGCGTGGATGCACTGACGCTGGCGATTGCGGGGACGGCACGCAATCAGGGCCACTGGCTGAGCCAGGGCAGTAGCACGCTGACGGCGGGTGAGGTTGACAATGACGGGCAGTGGCAGGCGGGTGACATCACGCTGCAGGCCACTGACCTGACTAACAACGGGCGGATTTTTGGTCTCAACGCCCTGTCATTGACCACCGCCAAGGGTCTGACGAATCAGCAGAACGGGAAACTCCTGTCGCAGGGTATTGCTGTTTTACGCGCGGCGACGGTGGCAAACGACGGCGACGCGCAGGCAGACCGTCTGACGTTTGACGCGCAGCAACTGACCAACCGCGGGCGCATTCAGGGGGATAACGGATTAACGGTCACCCTGGCGCGTACCAACCCGGCCAGCCTGCTCATGAATCAGGGCACGCTGCTCTCCGGCGGCGACACACAACTGAGCGCCAGCCTGCTCGACAATCAGGGCACCGTGTCCGGCGTGGGTAAGCTGACGTTCGACGGTGCGGCGATAAACAATACGGGCAATATCATTGCCGACGGGGCGCTGTTGCTCGACGGCGACTATCAGGGCGCGGGGTTGTTGCATTCTGCCGACACCCTGACGCTGCGCGGCAACCAGATGCGCAACAGCGGGCGTTGGGAAAGCCGGGCGCTGGCGCTGAACGGCGGGGCGTTCGACAACACCGGCACGGTCATCGGTGAACGTGGCATCACGCTGGAACTGCGCGATGGCCTGACGGTCGGCGCTACCGGTCAGTTGCTGACCAACGGGGTGTTATCCGCACAGGCGGGTGATGTCACAAACGACGGGGTCTGGCAGGGCAACACGCTGACGTTGACGGCGGATGCGGTTGAGAATGCCGGCCAGCTGCTGGGGCTGTCGGCGCTGACGCTGACGGCGAACAATAAATTGACCAATGCGCAAACCGGCAAGCTGCTCACCCAGGGCACGGCGGTGCTGAACGCGGGCGACGCGAGCAACGAGGGCGAATGGCGAGCAGACAGCCTGACGCTGGAGGCGCAGCAATTGACCAATGCCGGCCATATTCAGGGTGATACCTCGCTGAAGGTGACGCTGGCAAACGGCGAATTACACAATCAGGGCACGCTGTGGAGCAAGCTCGCCACTATTGCTGCCCGCACGCTGACCAACGACGGCACTATCACCGGCTTGAACGGCTTTCAACTGACGCTGGATGAGTCGTTGACCAATCAGGGCACACTGAACAGCTATCAACTGACCGCACAGGCTGACAGACTGGACAACCGTGGGAAAATTAACGGCCTCGACCAACTGGGTCTCACGGTAAACGAGAGTATCGTCAATACCGGCGCGCTGTACGGAACGGCCGTGACGCTGAATGCCAGTGATCTGACCAACAACGGCACGATCACCGGCGTCGATAGCCTGAATTTAAATCTGAATGAGACGCTAAATAATACGCGTGACATCAGCAGCACGGCGCTGATAATTAAGGCCAATGACGCCGTCAACCGCGGTACCCTGATGGGCGTGAACGGTCTGACGCTAGAGCTCGGCCATCATCTTGACAATCAGGGCGCGCTGAACAGCCAGGCGCTCACTATTGGTGCCAATGAGGTGACCAACGGTGGGCTGCTTAACGGTACACGTAGCCTGCAGTTAACACTCAATGACTCATTGACCAACACCGGAGACCTCACCAGCCAGCGCATCGATATCACCGCGGCGGACGTGCTGAACCACGGGCAGATACTGGGCGCGGACGATCTGCAACTGGATCTGCGTAATAAACTGGATAACCGCGGGCTTATCAGCGGCAGCAGCACGCTGGGCGTGGTGGCGAACCGTATCGAGCAGCAGGGCACGCTGGAAGCCCGTAAGCTGAAGGTTGACGCCGGGACGTTGGAAAACCGCGGCAAGATGCTGGGTGTCGATGTGTTGACGCTGGCGATTACAGGGACGGCACGCAATCAGGGCCACTGGCTGAGCCAGGGCAGCAGCACGCTGACGGCGGATCAGGTTGACAATGACGGGCAGTGGCAGGCGGGCGACATCACGCTGCAGGCCGCAGACCTGACCAACCGTGGACAGATTTTTGGTCTCAACGCGTTGTCGCTGAGCGCCGCCAACGGCCTGACGAATCAGCAAAACGGGAAACTCCTGTCGCAGGGTATTGCTGTTTTACGCGCGGCGACGGTGGCAAACGACGGCGACGCGCAGGCAGACCGTCTGACGTTTGACGCGCAGCAGCTGACCAACCGCGGGCGCATTCAGGGGGATAACGGATTAACGGTCACGCTGGCGCGTGCCAACCCCGCCAGTCGGTTAACCAATCAGGGCACGCTGCTCTCCGGCGGCGACACACAGCTGAGTGCCAGCCAGTTTGACAATCAGGGCACGGTCTCCGGCGTGGGTAAGGTGACGCTCGACAGCAGTGCGATAAACAACGCGGGCAACGTGATTGCCGACGGGGCGCTGTCGCTTGATGGCGACTATCAGGGCGCGGGATTGTTGCATACTGCCGACACCCTGACGCTGCGCGGCAACCAACTGCGCAACAGCGGGCGCTGGGAAAGCCGGGCGCTGACGCTGAACGGCGGGGCGTTCGACAACACCGGCACGGTTATCGGTGAGCGCGGTATCACGCTGGAGTTGCGCGATGGCCTGACGGTCGGCAGCACCGGTCAACTGCTGACCAACGGGGTGTTATCCGCACAGGCGGGCGATGTCACAAACGACGGGCTCTGGCAGGGCAACACGTTGGCACTGTCTGCAAACAACCTGACAAACGGTGGCTCGCTGCTCGGTCAGGACGGACTGCGTCTTGATTTACTGGGCACTTATCAGGGACGTGAAACGTCTCGCCTGCTGAGCGACGGCGACGCCGTTATTACGACCGACCGCCTGATGCAAACCGGTGAGATAGCCGCGGGCACGCTGAATCTGACCACCCGCGCGCTGGATAACGGCGGACGCGTGCTGGGCAGCGATAACTTAACGGTCAGCAATCGTGATGAACTGATTAACCGCGCCGGAGCAGAACTGCTGACCAACGGCTCAGGAAAACTCGACAGCGGTACGCTGAGCAATGCCGGTACGCTACAGGCTGGCGACCTGCAACTGCGTACCCGTGAGATAGATAATCAGGGCCGCATTCAGGGCACTGACGCGCTGCGCCTGCTCGATGTGCTGCGCTATGTCGGCAATAAGAGCAGCCAACTGCTCAGCAACGGCGCGGCCACGCTTCACGCTAAACAGGCAGAGAACGCCGGGTTATGGCAAGCGGGCACGCTGACGCTGAACGGCGACACGTTCAGCAATAGCGGCACCGTCGCGGGGCTGAACAGCCTGTCGCTCAACGGCGACGTGCTGAACAATCAGGGCGAGCTGTTCTCGCAGGGCAGCGTGACCGTGGTTGGCCAGACGCTGGAGAACGGCGGCACGCTGACGGGCGTCGGCGGCTTTACGCTGGATCTCACTGAGCGCGTCGATAATCTGGCTGCGGGGCGGCTGCTCAGCGGCGGCACAGGGGAACTGACCACCGGCGTGCTGCGCAATCAGGGACTGTGGCAGTCGGGTGACTTGCGCCTGACCGCGCGTGACCTGGAGCAACAGGGCAATCTGCTGGGCGTCCAACGCGGGACGCTGCAGCTGACCGGTGCCTATCAGGGAGCACAAGGCAGTCAACTGGTCAGCGGCGGCGAACTGAACCTGACGGCGCATGATATTACCAACCGCGGTCAGGTGCAGGGCAGCACGCTGACGCTGGATGCGGATGCACTCACTAACCACGGCACCCTGCGCGGTGACCGTGCGCTTAACGCGACTGTCTCCAATCAGTTTGCCAATGCCTCGCAGTCACGTTTAAGCAGCGATGCCACGCTGAGCGTGCAGGCTGCGGCGCTGGACAATCAGGGCGACATCAAAGCCGCGAACACTACGCTGACGGGGAGCACCCTCACCAACGGTGGCACGGTGCAGGGCACCGCCGCGCTGCAACTGGATGGCACGGATAAGATTGTCAACCAGCAGACGGGGCAACTGCTGTCCGACGGCACCACCACGCTGAACGCGGCGGCGGTCGAGAACCTCGGCTGGCTGCAGGGGCGCGGGCTGGCCGTAAACACCGCGCAATTTACCCAGCAGGGCAGCCTGATGGTGCAGGACAAACTGACGCTGAAAATCCCGCAGTGGGTGAATAACGGGCTGGTGCAGGCCGGTGAACTGGAGATTATCGCCGATGAACTGGACAACCACGGTACGCTGCTGGGCCTGACGCAGTTGGCGCTGCAGACGCAGCGGCTGATTAACCGTCAGGGGGCGAAGCTCTACAGCGCGCAGGATCTGCGCCTGACAACGAATGAACTGCAGCAGGACGGGCAACTGGTGGCGCTGGGCAACCTGAGCGCCGAACTCACCGGGCCGCTGACCTTCACCCAGAGCATGGCTGCCGGACAGCAGCTGACGCTGAACGTGGCGGGCGACCTCGACCAGCGCGGCACGTTACAGGGTCAATCCGTCCAACTGACCAGCACTGGCACGCTGACCAATCAGGGACGCATTCTGGCAGGCGGCGGCGACTCACGCGTCAGCGCCAAAGACATCGTACAGGCAGAAGCGGGCAGCGTGCAGGCGGGCGGCAACCTGACGCTGGTCAGTGATAACACGCTGAATAACCAAGGGCTGATTGGCACCACGGGCGACCTGCTGGTGCAGGCCGGCGGTTTGCTACACAACAGCAGCATGCTATACGCGGGCGGCAACATGCGCCTGCTGTCGGATTCGCTGACCAACGTGTTCGGCACCATTCTGGCGGGCAATAACCTGCTTATTCAACGTGATGACCAGGGCAATGCCAGCACCTCGCTGCTCAACAGCTCCGGCACCATCGAAACGCAATCTGGGGATATCACGATTAATACCGGCACGCTGACCAATCAGCGTGAGGGACTGGTGGTGACGGAAAGTGAATCGACGGCGGAATCGGTGCCAGACTGGGTCGGGAAAACGACAGTCAATATTCCGATTGAATGGTTTAAGGAAGGAGAGTATGGAATTCTTGAAGATGGTATAGGATTGGATAACGGCGGACTGCCTGAGTATTGGTGGATATATGCGGCGTATGAAAAATCTGAATTTATAAAAGTAGCATTAGAGACTAGCAGTACTAAAGTAATTGCTGGTGGGAAAGTAGGTATAATAAATTCAGGTGGGTCTTTCTACTCATACTCTGACTTCTTACTTAACAATGCATCTCAAATTACTGCGATTAAAGATATTATATTAAAAGGGCGTGATTTTGAAAATCGAGAATATCAAGAGGGTTATGTAAAAAAATACCTGACATATAAATATTTAGGAGGTGCTAATTTCTTTGCTAATAATGATAAAGATGCAATATATAAATTTAATGATAGTAGATATGGACGAAGGGAGGAAAGAGAAAAACGGTTCGGTAATGATTTACCGTATTCACTGTATGAAACCTCCCCAACCTACGAAAAAACCGTTGGCGAAAGTTATAACGCGTTAATTCAGGCGGGCGGCACCATTACCGCCGATTTTAAGCAAGACATCAGCAATACCACACTGCAGCCGGGCAGCGGCGGGTTTATGCCTGCGGCAACCAAACCGGTGCTGGATGCCATCACCACGCTGTCACCGTTACAGAAGCAGACCACGCGTCAGTTGGCCAGTCAGGATTCGTCGTTTAACGCGGGTACGGTAGACGTCACCAAAGCAGGCAGCGGGCAGGCGGCGCTGGCAGGCAATGCCGCAGGCGTGACGGCGACGGGAAAAACGGTGACGCTGACGCCGCAGTCTGGCACCGCGCTGCAAGCGGGCGCGCAGGCGGAGAACATCACGGCGACGATTGCGACACCGACTACCACCGGGCCGCTGACGCTGAACACCGGCGACGCCGTGGTGTTATCGCCTTCGACTTCTGATCACGTCAACAACCCCGATACCGTCACGCTGACGCAGCAGGCTGGCACTGCGCTGCAAACGGGCTTACAGGCGGAGAACATCACATCGGTCATCACGGCACCGACTACCAGCGGGCCGCTGACGCTGAACACCGGCGATGCCGTGGTGTTAGCGCCTTCTACTTCCGGTCACGTCAACAACCCCGATGTGGTTGCGCTGTCGTCGACGACTCAACGGCCTGATGCCGGGAATAACCTGACGCCGGTTAACGTGAACAATGCCGCCGCGGGCATCACGATAGCGGGCACGGTGGGCACGCCTGCTGTGTTGACCACACCGGGCATGGCCGCGATTGACGCACCGAAGCCCGCGGTCAGCACAGGCACCCAGTCAGGCGGGAGTACGCCTGCTGCGCCACAGCCTCTTTCTGCCACAGACTTGCTGAGCGCCATCGGCAACGGGCTGCAAACCCTGAGTCCCCAGCCGCTGACCGATTACCCGCTGCCGACGGGCAATAACGGGCTGCTGGTTGTCGACCCGAATGCCGACAGCCGCTATCTCATTCGCACCAACCCGAAACTGGAACAGCTGGGACAGGTGGACAACGCGCTGTTCAGTGATTTGCAGACGCTGCTGGGGCAACAGCCGTCCACGGTGGTACCGGTTGAAACGCGCTCACAGTGGACGCAGGCCGACCGTGTGCTGGGGTCGTCCTATCTGCTGGATAAGCTGGGACTGGATGCGGAGCACGACTACCGCTTCCTCGGGGATGCGGAGTTTGATACCCGCTACATCAGTCAGGCCGTGCTGAAGCAGAGCGGGCAGCGTCACCTGAATGGCACTGGCTCCGATCTGGAACAGATGCAGAAGCTGCTGGATAACGCGGCATCGGCGCAGAAAGGCATGAACCTGCAACTGGGCGTCAGCCTGACGCCGGAGCAGGTGGCGAACCTCAGCCAGAGCATGGTCTGGTGGGAAAATATCGAGGTCAACGGGCAGACCGTATTGGCACCGAAGCTGTATCTGGCGCAGGCGGATAAAAGCAACCTGCAAGGCAGCGCGATTGTCGCGAACAAGGTCGAGCTGAACGCAGGCGGCAGCGTCACCAACAGCGGCACGCTGAAGGCCGTTGAGGTGCTGGCGATTGCCAGCGGCGACAGGATTGATAACCTGGAAGGCGGCCTGATTAACTCCGACGGCGGCCTGAATCTGGTGGCGCTCAACAACATCACCAACAGCGGCAGCCGGATAGAAGGCAACACGTTGCAGCTCGCCAGCATCAACGGCGATATCATCAACCGCACCGAAAGCCGCAACTTCCAGACTGCACAGCCGACCTCATCGCGCAGCGGTACCGGTTCACTCACGTTCACCGAACTGGGCAACACTGCTGAGATTGTGGCTGGCAACAGCCTGACGCTCAGCGCGGGCAAGGATATCCGCAACGTGGCGGCCACGCTCAATGCCGGACAGGACATGGCGCTGAACGCCAACGGCAATGTGGCGATGGAAGCGCTGACGCTGACCAATAACCGCGTCGATATCGGCTGGGGCAGCAGCAACACCGCGCTGAATACCTCTGTTGTAGGCAGCACCGTCAGTGCGGGCGGGGCGCTGAAGGCGGTAGCGGGTCAGGACATTCAGATTGATGCCAGCGCGCTTTCCGGCGGCACGGCGCTGACGCTGGCGGCGGGCAACGATATTCGCCTGACCGCACAGGACACGCTGAAAGAGACGCTGTATCAGGGCGGCAGCACGGTGCAGCGCCGTACTCAGGAGGTGGCAAACAGCCAGCTTCTGAGCGGGGGCGACCTGAATCTGGTGGCTGGACGGGACGTGTTGTCGGAAGCGGCCAGCCTGAACGCCAAAGGCAATGCGACACTGGCAGCCGGACGCGATCTCAACCTGCTGTCTCAAGAGGAAGAAACCTACAGCGGCAACTGGTGGAACCGTCACGCCGACTGGCAGCAAAATATCACCCAGCAGAGCACGGAATTAACGACGGGCAAGGGCCTGAATCTGCAGGCGGGCAGAGATATCAACCTGCAGGCGGCTCAGGGTGTGGCGAGCGGTGCGGTGACGGCACAGGCAGGTAACAACATCAACCTGCTGTCGGCCACCGAAACGCAGCACACGTTCTTTGAAGAAACCACGGTCAAGAAAAAGGCCTTCTCGAAGACGGTGACGCATACCCTGCGGGAAACATTGCAGACCGATGAGAAAGGCAGCCTGCTATCGGGTGACAGTGTCACGATGGCGGCCAATCAGGATATCAACCTGCAAGGCTCCTCGGTGGTCGGTGACAAGCAGGTCACGCTGCTGGCGAATAATGATATTAACACCGCGGCCAGCGTAGAGAACTACCAGAACTATGAAGAGCACAGCAAGAAGAAAAGCGGCCTGTTCAGCGGCGGCGGCATTGGCTTTACCATCGGTTCAACCTCGACCAGCCAGAAACTGCGCGATCAGGCGGCGACACAAAGCCAGAGCATCAGCACCCTGGGCAGCACGACCGACTCGGTGACGGTGAAGGCCGGGAACGATGTCACGATCAGCGGCACCGATATGGTGGCCGGAAAAGACATCCTCCTGCAGGGCAGCAACGTCACCATTGACCCAGGCTATGACACCCGCAAACAGCAGCAGGAGTTTGAGCAGAAAAGCGCGGGTCTGACCGTGGCGCTGTCCGGCGTGGTGGGGTCGGCGCTCAACAGCGCGGTGCAGAGCATTCAGGCGGCGAAAAGCGAAAGCGATGGCCGGCTGGCGCTGCTGCAGGGGATGAAGGCTGGGCTGGCCGGTTATCAGGCCTATCAGGGCAGCCAGTCCGAGCTGAACAACAAGGGGGAAGCCTCTTTTGTCGGCGTCAGCATTTCGCTCGGGGCGCAGAATTCACGCTCCAGCCAGACCAGCGAGCAGAAGCAGAGCTTTGGCTCGACGCTGAATGCGGCGGGAGATATCGGCATCGAGTCGCGTACCGGAGATATCACGGTCGCGGGCAGCCAGCTTAAGGCGGGCGGCGATGTTCTGATGAACGCGGCGCGGGATATCCACCTGCTCTCGGCACGCAACAGCGAGAACATCAGCGGCAAGAACAGCAGCAGCGGCGGGAATATCGGCATCAGTCTAGGACTGAGTAACGGGAGTGCGGGGCTCAGCATTTTCGCCAACGTCAATGCGGCGAAAGGGCGGGAAACCGGGACGGGCAACAGCTGGTCAGAAACCACGGTGGATGCGGGTAACCACGTCACGCTGAAAAGCGAACGTGATACGCGACTGATTGGCGCGCAGGTGAACGGCGAGCGCATTGATGTCGATGCCGGACGTAATCTGCTGCTGCAAAGTCAGCAAGACAGCGAGCGTTATGATTCCAAACAGACCAGCGTGGCGGCCGGGGGCAGCTTTACCTGGGGATCGATGAGCGGCAGTGGTTATCTCAGCGCCAGCAAAGACAAAATCCACAGCAACTATGACAGCGTGCAGCAGCAGACCGGGCTCTTTGCGGGTAAAGACGGATTTGGTATAAAAACCGGTGAACACACCCAGCTTGACGCTGCGGTCATTGGTTCCACCGCCAGCGCAGAGAAAAATCGGCTGGAAACGGGGACGCTGGGCTGGAGCGGGCTCAACAACAAAGCCGAATTCAAGGTGGAGCACAGTGGCATTGGCCTCAGTGCCAGTCCATCGATGAGCGGCAGTATGCTCTCGACGCTGGCGATGACGGTGCCGTCGGCGCTGATGTCGCTGGGGAGCCGCGGTAATGCGTCCAGCACCACCTATGCGGCGGTGAGCGACGGCACGTTGTTGTTGCGGGACACGGCGAAACAGGTGCAGGATATCACCACGCTGAGCCGTGACGTTGAGCACGCGAACAATGCGCTCAGCCCGATCTTTAACAAAGAGAAAGAGCAGAAACGCCTGAAACAGGCGCAGCTGATAGGTGAAATCGGCGCGCAGGTGATGGATATCGTGCGCACGGAAGGCGAGCTGAAAGCGCAGAAAGCCGCGGAGGCCAAGGGCGACGCCAAAGTCAAACGTCCGCAGGACGGTGATTCGGTCGCGATGTGGGAGGACTATAAAAAGGCGCTGACGGAATCACCGACCTACAAGGCCGAGATGCAGAAATACGGCACGGGTAGCGATTTCCAACGAGCGGCACAGGCAGCGACGGCGGCGATTCAGGCACTGGCGGGTGGGGACATCCAGAAAGCGATAGCCAGCGGGGCGTCACCGTACCTTGCACAGCTGGTGAAAGACGTCACGCTACCGAAGGATGAAAGCAAAATCACGGCGTCGGATATCGCGGCGAACGCGATGGCGCACGCAGTGGTGGGGGCGGTGGTCGCGCAACTGTCGGGGCAGGATGCTGCGGCGGGGGCGATAGGGGCCTCCAGCGGTGAACTGGCTGCCCGCGCCATTATGGCGGAGCAATACCCGGGCAAGACGGCGAACGATCTGACGGAAGAAGAAAAGCAATCCGTCAGCGCGCTTTCCACGCTGGCCTCCGGGCTGATATCCGGTCTGGCGAGCAACAGCACTGCTTCTGCCGCCAGCGGCGCACAGTCCGGGCGTAATGCGGTGGAGAATAACTTCCTCAGTACAGAGGAGAACCGTCAACGGCTAAGTGAAATGTCATCCTGTGGCAGTGACAGTGCCTGTAAAGATGGGGTGACGGAGAAGTTCAAGAAAATCTCTGACGAACAAATCAAGAGTGTCGAAAACTGTTCCAGCGTTGATGTGTGTGTTGCAAAAGCCAAAGAAATGGCGGAGTTGCAGGCTGGCTATAGCCAGCGAATTGAGGAACTGGGGGAGAAACTTCGGGCTAATGGCAGCCTGGATGGAGAAGACCTTCAGGAATGGGCTTATCTGCACGTTGTGACGCCTGCTCTGGAAGCCGGACGTTTACAGGCGATACACAACGCGCAAGCTGCGGGCGGTTCGGATGAAGCATCCCAGCTTGCAATTAACACCATTGCTCAAGCGGGGGCGACAAGTGCGGCTGGGATTGTTGGCGGAGCAGGGAAATCATCCAAAGATACTGGAAATGGCGTAGTCAAAAGCGTTATTAAAAATCCACCTGAAACACAGATTAGCGTTGATAAAAAATTGTCTACATATCTATTGGAAAAAGATCATCCTGTCGGGGGAAGTAAGGCTGAGTGGTTCGATAGTGCGCTTGGTTTTAACAAGAAGAACTCAGGTGAACTGGCAAAGCAAATTGTCTTCAATCCCGAAAAAGCGGTTAAAACTACAGAAACGCAGTTCGGTACTAAATACGATCAGGTGATACCAATAACTGGTACTAATGGCAGAACCATTAACGTTAAATTTGGTTGGATTAAAAATGACGATGGTGTTGTCAGATTAGTAACCGCTATCCCAGCTAAGAAATAGGTATATATTGGTATTCACTATATGATCAAAGAATATGATGTGGTTCTGGCAAAAAAAGGCTTGTCTGATACGGTACTCAAAGGGTGTAAGGGTGCTGTTGTCATGATATATAAAGAACCTGTATTAGGTTATGAAGTAGAGTTTGTTGATAATGAAGGTAATACATTAGATGTATTAACAGTTTATCCTGATGATATCGAACTGCTAAAGTAGCCATGTTTTGTAAACATCTTATAAATCCCGGCCTCACAAACAGGCCGGGATTTTTGTTGCCTGTCATTCAGCCACAATACGTATCAGCAGTTGACCGTGTTCAACGGTGACGACGACCGGTGTATCGGTCCCAAATCCTGCGGCTTCGAGCCAGTTGCCAGTAAGGTGCAGGCTGGGGCTGCGGTTGTAATAGCGCGTCATATCGTTGCGGTCTGCGTGGCGGCGGCTGACGTAGCCGACCTTCAGGTGTCGTAATGCTTGGGGTGTGGCGGGTTCTGACTTATGATGCTGCCTAGCCATAGTAACTACCTCTTTAGTTGCCAGTGGTTAGCGGGTTGTTGGTGTTGGTAGCACCTTCAGCCCGCGTCTGTTAACTCTCTTCTTTAGCTGTTCCCTGAGTCACACGAGCCATAGCCCCGGCGACCTGGTTCTTGATAATCATGGCGTCGAGCAGTTCCCGTATAACGTCCTGTTCATGCTGAGGCATACGCGAAATCGTCTCGAACTGGTAACGTAACTGCTCACCGGGTCCTCGCTCCTGCTCATCGAAAACTAACATATCAGCACTGGCACCCAGTGCAATTGCCAGTCGGCGAATAACATCCAGCGTGGGCTGTGAATTACCGCCTTCGTAGCGGCGTATCTGTAATACCGCGACGCCAGCCATCTCAGCCAGCGCTTGTTGAGTGAGTCCGCGTGCCTTGCGCAACATGGTAAGACGTTCAGGGAACTGCATATTAAGAAACCAGATTGTTGAACTTGGCATCACTATACGTCCCCCTTCTGAATGGCTTGTTTTTAAATATCATATCAGATATCTTTAAGATATCAATATGGCATCTTGACAGGTTTTTACAGGAGCAGCGGAATGGGACGAATGACACCGGCAGAACTGGCGCGACTCAAGCGTGAGGTCTCGTTGCTGACCGTGGCGCAAAGTCAGGGGTATGTGCTGAAAAAGCAGGGTGACGACAGCCATGTGTGCCTGTGTCCGTTCCATCGGGAGAAAACCCCGTCCTGCGTCATTACGCCGTCAAAGAACCTGTATCACTGCTTTGGCTGCGGGGCATCGGGGTCGGTGCTGGACTGGCTGCAACAGACTGAGCGGCTGACCTACCCGCAGACTCTGGTGCGGCTGCGTGAGCTGGGCGGTTCTGCGTCTTCTTTAGCCGCCGTCCCTGTACCGGCATCTCCACCAGTGGTGCGGACGCCGCTGTCTGACCTGGATGATGACGGTCAGGCGTTGCTGCATCAGGTTATCGACTTCTATCACCACAATCTGCTGACCAGCCCGGAGGCACAGCAATGGCTGGTCAGTCGCGGGCTGAACCATCCTGAGCTGGTTAGTCATTTTAAGCTGGGGTTCGCCGGTCATCACGGTATCGGCGGCAGCGCGGGAGTGTTGCCATCCAGTGCGAGCGGTGAGGGAAAACGGCTGCGTGAGCGGCTGGCCGGGCTGGGGGTGTTGCGGTCGACGACGCGGCAAGACCACTTCCGGGGCTGCGTGGTGATGCCGGTCGTGGGCTGGTCCGAATCGGCGAACGTGGCGCAGCGCGGACGGGTGTTGCAGTTGTACGGACGCCGAACCACAGCGGACTACGCGGTGAAGAAAGGGGCGGCGAAGCACCTGTATCTGCCGTCACCGCTGGCCGGGGTGTGGAACGAGGAAGCGCTGAAGGCGTCGTCAGAGGTCATCCTGTGTGAAGCGTTAATCGATGCCATGACGTTCTGGTGTGCCGGGTTCCGCAACGTGACCACGGCTTACGGGGCGAACGGTTTTACCGCTGAGCATCTGGCCGCGTTGCAGTACCACGGGGTAAAGCGGGTGTTAATCGCCTATGACCGGGATGAGGCAGGCGACCGGGGTGCGGAAAGCGTGGCGGCAGACCTGCTGGAAGCGGGTATCGAAGCGTGGCGGGTGCAGTTCCCGCAAGGGCTGGATGCGAATGCGTTCGCGCTGAAGAGTGGCAATCCTGAAGCGGCGTTAGGGCTGGCGCTGGAGCAGGCACAATGGATGGGTAAAGGCACGGTTCCCGGTGTGGTGTTCTCCCATGAAACGCCGGTATCTGGCGTGAGTGAAACCCCTCCTTTTTTAGCTGCCCAACCGAATGAACCAGCAACACCACCGGTTCAGGCACTTATCCCGTGCGAACAGACGGATGCGGGCGAACTGCTGTTACGAGCCGGTCCACGGGTGTGGCGGGTGCGGGGCTGGCAGAAGAACAGCGTGGCCGAGGTGATGAAAGTCAACGTACAAGTGCGGGATGACGCAACCGGTGCGTTCCATGTGGACAGTCTGGACATGTACAGTTCACGTCATCGTCAGGGCTATATCAGCGCGGCGGCGGCGGAGTTGGGCTGTGAGGCCTTGGTCATCAAGCGCGAATGCGGTCGGGTCTTGCTGATGCTGGAGCAAAAGCAGGATGAAGCGCGACAATCTACGGCGCAGTCGGACGCTACAGCGGCGGTGACGGTCAGCGCGGAAGACGAAGCGGCAGCGCTGGCGTTACTCAAATCCCCCGACCTGGCCGAGCGTATCATCAATGACCTGGCGGCCTGTGGCGTGGTGGGGGAAAGCACCAACCTGCTGACCGGGTATCTGGCGGCGACGTCGCGCAAGCTGGATAAACCGCTGGCCGTGCTTATCCAGTCCTCATCGGCGGCGGGGAAATCCTCGCTGATGGATGCGGTGCTGGGGCTGATGCCGGAAGAAGAGCGCATCCAGTACAGCGCGATGACCGGGCAGAGCCTGTACTACCTTGGCGAGACCTCGCTGCAACACAAGATACTGGCTATCGCGGAAGAGGAAGGGGTACGGCAGGCGGCGTATGCGCTGAAGCTGTTGCAGTCGGACGGGGAGCTGAAAATCGCCAGTACCGGCAAGAACGAGCAGAGCGGGGAACTGGTCACACGGGAATACAAGGTGCAGGGACCGGTGATGCTGATGCTGACCACCACGGCCATCGACGTGGACGAAGAGTTGCTGAACCGTTGCCTTGTTCTCACTGTGAATGAAAGCCGTGAACAGACACAGGCGATACACGCGATGCAGCGTCACGGGCAGACGCTGGAAGGGCTTCTGGCCGTGAGTGAGAAAGGGTATCTGACTAAGTTGCACCAGAACGCGCAGCGGCTGCTGCGGCCACTGAAGGTGGTGAACCCGTATGCTGACCGGCTGACGTTCTTGAGTGATAAAACCCGTACCCGACGCGACCATATGAAATACCTCACCTTAATCCAGTCCATCGCGTTGTTGCATCAATACCAGCGGACGGTGAAACGGGTCGAGCATCGGGGTGCAGTTATCGAGTATATCGAGGTGGAACAGCGTGATATCGCGTTAGCCAACCAACTGGCGCATGAGGTGCTGGGACGAACGCTGGACGAGATGCCGCCGCAGACGCGGAAGTTACTGGTGTGGCTGAAGAGCTGGGTGCAGGAGACGGCGAAGGGACAGGCGCTGCAATCAGAGGAGGTCAGGTTCACGCGGCGGGATGTCCGGGCAACCCTATGCTGGGGCGATACGCAGCTAAAAGTGCATCTGGCGCGGCTGCTGGAAATGGAATATCTGGTGCTTTACCGGCGCGGACTAACCTATGAGTACGGCCTGCTGTGGGACGGCGAAGACAGCGGCCAGCCACACTTATGCGGGTTACTGGACGTGGAAGAAACCGTTCCGGCCAGCGAGGGCGACGATAACCGGTCGGGGTCAGATGAAGAGCGGTCGGCCACTGGTCGGGGTGTGGTCGGTAGTCAGTCGGAGAGTGAAAACGTGGCGTCAGGCCAGAGCCAACAAGGCTTAGCGGGTGAAGCGGTCGGGGTTACTGAAAACGCAGTAATAAAGGGAAAAAAGAAAACGGGTAAAACCGTGCTGCCCGTAAGTGCTGGCCTGCCGATAAACGGCGCGGTTGAGGGCAATGATAACCGGTCGGGTCTGGAAGCGGCTCAGTCGGCCTCCGGTCGGGGTGTGGTCGGTAGTCAGTCGGACGGTGAAAAAGTGGCGTCAGTCCAGAACCAGCAAGGCTTAGCGGTTGAAGCGGTCGGGGTTGCTGAAAACACAGTAATCAGAGGAAAAAGAAAACGTGCTGCTGCCATCGTCCCCGATGCCAACAAGGTGGTGACGCATGGCCAACCGTAAACCGCGAGCGGGTGCGCTGCTGACTGTGGATGAGGTGTACAGAAAGCCCATCGGTCCGGCCTGCGACCCGAAGAGCCTGTACGCGCTGCTGCTGCGGTTCGTGGTGTGGCGTCGGGAGCGCAACGGGTCGGAAGCGACGCTGAAGGTGCAGACGCATCACCAGTACCGGTTCATCCTGTGGGCGGCAGAGCGGGGAGTGCATTACGCACGTGACGTAACCCGTCCTATCCTTGAACGCTACCAGCGGTATCTGTACCAGTACCGCAAAAGCAACGGGGAGCCACTCAGCACCCGAACCCAGCGCACGGCGCTGCAACCGTTGCAGGTGTGGTTCAGTTGGCTGACGAAACAGCATCTGATACTGGCGAACCCGGCGGCTGACCTGGAGCTGCCGAAGCTGGAGAAGCGGCTGCCGCGCACGATACTGAGCGTGGAAGACGTGGAGCAGGTGCTGGCGTTGCCCGACCTGACGACGCTTCAGGGCGTCCGTGACCGGGCGCTGATGGAGCTGCTGTGGTCAACGGGGCTGCGGCGGGGCGAGGTGGCGAAGCTGGACGTCTACAGCGTGGACGGGAGCCGTAAAACGGTAACGGTGAGACAGGGCAAGGGACGGAAAGACCGCATCGTTCCCATCGGCGGACGGGCGCTGCGCTGGCTGAGTCACTACCAACATCAGGTGAGGCCGCAACTGCTGGTCAGTCAGGACATTACCGCGCTGTTCGTGGCGCTGGACGGGATCGCGGGACTGACGGCGAACGGCATCACCCACATGGTCGGCCACTACATCCGGGCATCGGGACTTGCTCAATGGGGAAGCTGTCACCTGTTCCGGCATGCGATGGCGACGCAGATGCTGGAGAACGGCGCAGATATCCGGTGGATACAGGCGATGCTGGGTCATGCGAGTGTGGAGAGCACGCAAATCTATACGCAAGTCTCCATCAAAGCGTTATCCGCAGTCCATGCGAGTACGCACCCGGCGGAGCGAGAGGCTGAGGAAGAAACCGGGCTGCTGGCTGACTTGACGGCGGATGAGGAGACGGATGATACGCCAGTGCTGCCGGACAGCCACAAAAGTTAGCTCACTCCGCAGTACGGTGCAGGGCAAACGCTGCGCCGTCCGTAGCGCACCGCTTGCCTTGTTCAGGTAAGGCGCTCCGGCGGTAAATGTCGCCCGGCCAGCGCCAGACAACGGCGTTCTCTGTCATTAACGTTGCTGGCCAGTCGTCATTCAACATAATGTGGCATTACGCGAAAGCCGCTGAACGCGGCCAACGCGTAACACACATTATGTCGGCGCCGTCTACCGCAAGGGCGCGCTGCGGTCTTCCTCAACAATGGTGAGCGGCTGGCCGCCGGGGTTCGGCTCTGTGGTGCGGTATGGCGCACAGCTCGCAGGCTCGCTCTGCTGCGAGCATCAGAGAACTTCCCTGGCTTCTACGGTGTGGCCGCCATCCCTGGCGGCGCTGGCTCCGGCGTCATCCTTCAGCAAACATCAACGTCAACATCAAAGCAGAAGCCGTTCCTTCGTCACGGCGCTGAAGGGCTTTACCTCGCCCCCGCCCCAACCCTGCTGCACTGGCTGCGCCCGGCTCGCAGTCGCCGGCTCCTTGCTCGTTCCCGTGCTCGCCATCTCCGCCCCGTGCGGCCCCCGCCGGGCTGACGAATCCCCAGAAAACGAGACAGGCATAGAGTTTTATGATCTACTGATTTTCGCCAAAAAACTCAATGAGATCACCTCTATGCCTGCCCGTAAAGTATGCCAGACTTTTTTCCGTCACGCTTTAGCCTCAACGCACCAATATCGGCAAAATGCCATTATCGATTCCACCGTTGCCCTGATGAACGGCGCGACACTTTCCCTTACCAGCATTGGACGTCACCTGCCGGGGACCGCTCGCGTCAAGGATAAAATAAAACGCATTGACCGTCTTCTCGGCAACACATCGCTTCATCGTGATATCCCTCTGATATTTAATAATATTGTTTCTATGATGACGAAACCTATGTCGTGGTGCGTCATCGCCGTTGACTGGAGCGGCTATCCCTGTAAGGAATATCATGTTCTCCGTGCCAGCCTTATCTGTGATGGGCGCGCCATCCCCTTAATGAGTCAGGTTGTCCCGTTAAAAAAACAAAATAATGTACTGATACAAAATACCTTTCTTGACGCCCTTGCGGAAGCTGTCGCGCCGAATACCCGAGTCACCGTCATTACCGATGCAGGTTTTCAAAGCGCGTGGTTCCGGCATATCAAATTTCTGGGATGGAGTTTTATTGGTCGAATCAGAGGGACGGTTAAATTTAGCCTTCATCATGACAAAGAGAACTGGATGACCGTAAAAGACTGCGAGGGAACAGCGCAGGCAAAATATCTGGGAGCGGGCACACTGGCACGCGCTAAATATGCGCAATGCGATGGACATTTTTTCCTTCACAAGAAAGCGTCAAAAGGGCGAAAAAGCAAACGAGCCAGAGGGAAACCGGGCTATCCGACCGTGGAAAAAGAGCAACGTGCGTCAGCCAAAGAGCCGTGGCTGATATTTACCAGCACAGATGAATTTAAGCCCCGTGAAATCATGAAGCTCTACAGCAGGAGAATGCAGATTGAACAAAACTTTCGAGATGAAAAAAGCGAGCGATTTGGCTTTGGACTACGAGCCAGTGGAAGCAAAAGCGGGGAGCGACTGTGGGTGCTAAGCCTGCTGGCAACACTGGCATCGATAGTCCTCTGGTTATTGGGCTATCACTTTGAGAATAAAGGACTTCACCTCCACTATCAGGCAAACAGCGTCAAAAAGCGTAGAGTGATATCGTTTCTGACGTTGGCAGAAAATGTGTTGCGACATTCAGAGCGAATATTAAGGCGTGTAAAACTGGAGAGTATCTTAGTTCAACTCGCCAGCACCTACCGAAGTATGGTGCTGGTTTATTAATGGTAATTTTGTGGGGATCCCTCAGCCCGCCGGGGGCCTCCCCGCTAAGGCGTTGACTTGCGGGCTTCGCCAGCCCGCACCCGGCAGACGCTTCGCCGTCCCACAGGCAAGCTGCGGAACGTCTCGCGCCGCGCTAACCCCGGTTCAACAACAAAACGGGTAATGGCAGCGGCTGACGCCGCTGCTATGATGTGGCAGTTGCAGGCGGAAGCCATGGCGGGGCGGTAGCGTGCCGGGTTGAAAAAGTGCGTATCGGGGCTTCGGCGTTCGGTTATCGAAACGCTTCAGGAAAAACTGGCTTTAACCGGCTGACTGTACAGGGAAAAGTGGTGTTCGCTGGCTGAGTCTGCACCGGAAAACGTTGTTGTTGAGAATAACTTCTTCAGTCCGGATAGTATACCTAAAGGGTTGCAGGATTACGGGCAATCAGTGACGTCTTGGACACAGTACGCCGTTGATAACAATCTGACACCGGAACAGACTCAAGAAGGATTGAATCGTATTGCTATTGGTGAAGGGCCATCATTGGGTACTGAATATAAGGTTAAACCTAATGGAAAGGCTGAGGTTTCAGGTGGCGTGGGACTTGCTCTGAAAGGTGGTGCTGAGATTAATAATGATTACTTCTCTGTTTCTACAGGATATACGAAGGAGTTCGGTGTTAAGGCTGGGGCGTCGGTGGGTATTGATTTTGGTCCATACGCACCCGGAATGTTTGGTGACTTAAGCCGTGATTATTCAACTAGTCTCGGTTTTGGTCCTGGTTCCGTTGGATTGTCTGCTGGGAAAGATGGTATTGGCTTTTCTTTCTCTATTGGACCAAGTATTGGTTTTACAGGATCTTCAACTGGATCTCATAATGAAAAAATAGATATGAACGGTGATTCTACTAAGGAAATATACCACCATGATTTCAAATGATATTATTCTTAATTTGTCATCGTTTATGATGTTGTTCTTTTTATCATCATGGGGAGTATGTTTTTTTATTTTTGTGTATAGAAACCTTGGTGGTCCTAAGGTAGGTAAGGATTCTTTACTTTATTTTAACTTTATGTTTTTCAAACATAACACTTTGTCAAACTGCGCATTAATTTTTCTTGTCCTTGGTTATATCGCAGCAGCAATAGCTGAATATCGAAGGGATCTTAGTAGTTTACTATTAATGTCTAACTTGGCTGGAGGGGGAGCATTCTTTCTCTTTGCACTATATGGGAAATGTTTTTACCAAGGATTAATTGATGATGAAAAATCGTTTTTTTTTATTAAGATTTTTTTAACAAAATTAGATCTATCCTTCGGGGCGATTTTTCTTTGGCTATCAAGGTTCGCATATATAACATGGCTGATTGTATTCATTAGTAATTAAACTTCGTGACTTAGAAAATCCCGGCCCTTAAAAAGGCCGGGATTTTTGTTGCCTGTCATTCAGCCACAATACGTATCAGCAGTTGACCGTGTTCAACGGTGACGACGACCGGTGTATCGGTCCCAAATCCTGCGGCTTCGAGCCAGTTGCCAGTAAGGTGCAGGCTGGGGCTGCGGTTGTAATAGCGCGTCATATCGTTGCGGTCTGCGTGGCGGCGGCTGACGTAGCCGACCTTCAGGTGTCGTAATGCTTGGGGTGTGGCGGGTTCTGACTTATGATGCTGCCTAGCCATAGTAACTACCTCTTTAGTTGCCAGTGGTTAGCGGGTTGTTGGTGTTGGTAGCACCTTCAGCCCGCGTCTGTTAACTCTCTTCTTTAGCTGTTCCCTGAGTCACACGAGCCATAGCCCCGGCGACCTGGTTCTTGATAATCATGGCGTCGAGCAGTTCCCGTATAACGTCCTGTTCATGCTGAGGCATACGCGAAATCGTCTCGAACTGGTAACGTAACTGCTCACCGGGTCCTCGCTCCTGCTCATCGAAAACTAACATATCAGCACTGGCACCCAGTGCAATTGCCAGTCGGCGAATAACATCCAGCGTGGGCTGTGAATTACCGCCTTCGTAGCGGCGTATCTGTAATACCGCGACGCCAGCCATCTCAGCCAGCGCTTGTTGAGTGAGTCCGCGTGCCTTGCGCAACATGGTAAGACGTTCAGGGAACTGCATATTAAGAAACCAGATTGTTGAACTTGGCATCACTATACGTCCCCCTTCTGAATGGCTTGTTTTTAAATATCATATCAGATATCTTTAAGATATCAATATGGCATCTTGACAGGTTTTTACAGGAGCAGCGGAATGGGACGAATGACACCGGCAGAACTGGCGCGACTCAAGCGTGAGGTCTCGTTGCTGACCGTGGCGCAAAGTCAGGGGTATGTGCTGAAAAAGCAGGGTGACGACAGCCATGTGTGCCTGTGTCCGTTCCATCGGGAGAAAACCCCGTCCTGCGTCATTACGCCGTCAAAGAACCTGTATCACTGCTTTGGCTGCGGGGCATCGGGGTCGGTGCTGGACTGGCTGCAACAGACTGAGCGGCTGACCTACCCGCAGACTCTGGTGCGGCTGCGTGAGCTGGGCGGTTCTGCGTCTTCTTTAGCCGCCGTCCCTGTACCGGCATCTCCACCAGTGGTGCGGACGCCGCTGTCTGACCTGGATGATGACGGTCAGGCGTTGCTGCATCAGGTTATCGACTTCTATCACCACAATCTGCTGACCAGCCCGGAGGCACAGCAATGGCTGGTCAGTCGCGGGCTGAACCATCCTGAGCTGGTTAGTCATTTTAAGCTGGGGTTCGCCGGTCATCACGGTATCGGCGGCAGCGCGGGAGTGTTGCCATCCAGTGCGAGCGGTGAGGGAAAACGGCTGCGTGAGCGGCTGGCCGGGCTGGGGGTGTTGCGGTCGACGACGCGGCAAGACCACTTCCGGGGCTGCGTGGTGATGCCGGTCGTGGGCTGGTCCGAATCGGCGAACGTGGCGCAGCGCGGACGGGTGTTGCAGTTGTACGGACGCCGAACCACAGCGGACTACGCGGTGAAGAAAGGGGCGGCGAAGCACCTGTATCTGCCGTCACCGCTGGCCGGGGTGTGGAACGAGGAAGCGCTGAAGGCGTCGTCAGAGGTCATCCTGTGTGAAGCGTTAATCGATGCCATGACGTTCTGGTGTGCCGGGTTCCGCAACGTGACCACGGCTTACGGGGCGAACGGTTTTACCGCTGAGCATCTGGCCGCGTTGCAGTACCACGGGGTAAAGCGGGTGTTAATCGCCTATGACCGGGATGAGGCAGGCGACCGGGGTGCGGAAAGCGTGGCGGCAGACCTGCTGGAAGCGGGTATCGAAGCGTGGCGGGTGCAGTTCCCGCAAGGGCTGGATGCGAATGCGTTCGCGCTGAAGAGTGGCAATCCTGAAGCGGCGTTAGGGCTGGCGCTGGAGCAGGCACAATGGATGGGTAAAGGCACGGTTCCCGGTGTGGTGTTCTCCCATGAAACGCCGGTATCTGGCGTGAGTGAAACCCCTCCTTTTTTAGCTGCCCAACCGAATGAACCAGCAACACCACCGGTTCAGGCACTTATCCCGTGCGAACAGACGGATGCGGGCGAACTGCTGTTACGAGCCGGTCCACGGGTGTGGCGGGTGCGGGGCTGGCAGAAGAACAGCGTGGCCGAGGTGATGAAAGTCAACGTACAAGTGCGGGATGACGCAACCGGTGCGTTCCATGTGGACAGTCTGGACATGTACAGTTCACGTCATCGTCAGGGCTATATCAGCGCGGCGGCGGCGGAGTTGGGCTGTGAGGCCTTGGTCATCAAGCGCGAATGCGGTCGGGTCTTGCTGATGCTGGAGCAAAAGCAGGATGAAGCGCGACAATCTACGGCGCAGTCGGACGCTACAGCGGCGGTGACGGTCAGCGCGGAAGACGAAGCGGCAGCGCTGGCGTTACTCAAATCCCCCGACCTGGCCGAGCGTATCATCAATGACCTGGCGGCCTGTGGCGTGGTGGGGGAAAGCACCAACCTGCTGACCGGGTATCTGGCGGCGACGTCGCGCAAGCTGGATAAACCGCTGGCCGTGCTTATCCAGTCCTCATCGGCGGCGGGGAAATCCTCGCTGATGGATGCGGTGCTGGGGCTGATGCCGGAAGAAGAGCGCATCCAGTACAGCGCGATGACCGGGCAGAGCCTGTACTACCTTGGCGAGACCTCGCTGCAACACAAGATACTGGCTATCGCGGAAGAGGAAGGGGTACGGCAGGCGGCGTATGCGCTGAAGCTGTTGCAGTCGGACGGGGAGCTGAAAATCGCCAGTACCGGCAAGAACGAGCAGAGCGGGGAACTGGTCACACGGGAATACAAGGTGCAGGGACCGGTAATGCTGATGCTGACCACCACGGCCATCGATGTGGACGAAGAGCTGCTGAACCGTTGTCTTGTTCTCACTGTGAATGAGAGCCGTGAACAGACACAGGCGATACACGCGATGCAGCGTCACGGGCAGACACTGGAAGGGCTTCTGGCCGTGAGTGAGAAAGGGTATCTGACTAAGCTACACCAGAACGCGCAGCGGCTGCTGCGGCCACTGAAGGTGGTGAACCCGTATGCTGATCGGCTGACGTTCCTGAGTGATAAAACCCGTACCCGGCGCGACCATATGAAGTACCTCACCTTAATCCAGTCCATCGCGCTGCTGCACCAGTGCCAGCGGGCAGTGAAACGGGTTGAACACCGGGGCGCGGTTATCGAGTATATCGAGGTAGAGCAGAGCGATATCGCGCTGGCGAACCGGCTGGCGCATGAGGTGCTGGGGCGGACGTTGGACGAGATGCCGCCGCAGACGCGGAAGCTGTTGTTGCTGATACAGACGATGGTGAGCGAGATAGCGCAGCGTCAGGGCTGTCAGCTGGGTGAGGTGCGGTTCACGCGGAGAGATATCCGGGGTTACACCAACTGGAGTGACAGCCAGCTCAAGAATCACTGTTTACGGTTGGCTGAAATGGAGTACCTGCTGCTGCACGGCGGCAGCCGGGGTCATCTGTTGCAGTATGAGCTGCTGTGGGATGGTGGCAGCGGTGATGAAAGTCACCTGTGCGGTCTGCTTTATGTGGCTGAACACGATGGCGGTGAGTGCAAGTCTGGTCAGGGTGAAGACAAGTCTGGTTCAAGTCTGCCTCAAGTTCGGGTCAAGTCTGGTATGGAAAAAGCGGCATCAGGTCAGACAGTGCAAGGGCTGGACGCCGAAGTGGTCGGGGTTACTGAAAACGCAGTAATAAAGGGAAAAAAGAAAGCGGGTAAAACCTCGCTGCCCGTGAATGCGGAAACGGAGGCGCAGCATGGCCAACCGTAAACCGCGAGCGGGTGCGCTGCTGACTGTGGATGAGGTGTACAGAAAGCCCATCGGTCCGGCCAGCGACCCGAAGAGCCTGTACGCGCTGCTGCTGCGGTTCGTGGTGTGGCGTCGGGAGCGCAACGGGTCGGAAGCGACGCTGAAGGTGCAGACACATCACCAGTACCGGTTTATCCAGTGGGCAGCGGAGCGGGGAGTCCACTACGGCGCAGAGGTGACGCGGCCTATCCTTGAGCGTTACCAGCGGTATCTGTACCAGTACCGCAAAAGCAACGGGGAGCCACTCAGCACCCGAACCCAGCGCACGGCGTTACAGCCGTTGCAGGTGTGGTTCAGTTGGCTGACGAAACAGCATCTGATACTGGCGAACACGGCGGCAGACCTGGAGCTGCCGAAGCTGGAGAAGCGACTGCCGCGCACGATACTGAGCGTGGAAGACGTGGAGCAGGTGCTGGCGTTGCCCGACCTGACGACGCTTCAGGGCGTCCGTGACCGGGCGCTGATGGAGCTGCTGTGGTCAACGGGGCTGCGCAGAGGTGAGGTGGCAAAGCTGGATGTCTACAGCGTGGACGGGAGCCGTAAAACGGTAACGGTGAGACAGGGCAAGGGACGGAAAGACCGGGTTATCCCGATAGGAAGCCGGGCGCTGCGCTGGCTACGTTATTACCAGCAACAGGTGAGGCCACAACTGCTGGTCAGTCAGGACATCACGGCGCTGTTCGTGGCGCTGGATGGTGTCGCGGGACTGACGGCGAACGGCATCACCCATCTGGTCGGCCACTACATCCGGGCGTCGGGACTTGCTCAATGGGGAAGCTGCCACCTGTTCCGGCATGCGATGGCGACGCAGATGCTGGAGAACGGCGCAGACCTGCGGTGGATACAGGCGATGCTGGGTCATGCGAGCGTGGAGAGCACGCAAATCTATACGCAGGTCTCCATCAAGGCGTTATCCGCAGTCCATGCGAGTACGCACCCGGCGGAGCGAGAGGCTGAGGAAGAAACCGGGCTGCTGGCTGACTTGACGGCGGACACAGCGGAGCCGGACGAGATGCCGGTGCCGCCAGACATGGCCACGTTGCCGGACAGCGACAAAAGTTAGCTCGTTCTCTTCAGGGCCGCAGGGTGCGGCGTCGGGCAAACGCTGCGCCGTCCGTGGCGCAGCGCTTGCCTTGTTCAGGTAAGGCGCTCCGGCAGTAAATGTCGCCCGGCCAGCGTTAACCCACGCCGTTCTCTGCAAGAAACGTTGCTGGCCTGTCGTCATTCAACATAATGTGGCATTCTGCGAAAGATGCTGGACGGGTAATCCCCCGTCCTGTGCCATTACGCCGTCAAAGAACCTGTATCACTGCTTCGGCTGCGGCGCATCGGGGTCGGTGCTGGACTGGCTGCAACAGACCGAGAAACTGACCTACCCGCAGACTCTGCTGCGGCTGCGTGAGCTGGCCGGGGAATCTTCTTCTTTCGCCGCCCTGCCGGTGCCAGCTTCACCACCGGTGGTCCGTACTCCGATGTCCGACCTGGATGATGACGGTCAGGCACTGCTGCATCAGGTTATCGACTTCTATCACCACAATCTGCTGGGATATCTGACCCGGTTACACCAGAACATGCAGCGGTTGCTGCGGCCACTGAACGTGGTGAGTCCGTATGCCGACCGGCTAACGTTTCTGAGTGATAAAACCCTTACTTGGCGTGACCATATGAAGTACCGCGAATGCGTATTTTGCGAATGATTTCACAGTTATTTCGTTACGATTTTAGTAGTGAGGCTACGGTTCGAAGAGATAACAATAGATAAATGTTATCGTTGAGGCAGGTGACAATTCCTTCCCAAATGCTAGAGTAGTCTTCAGCTTTACCTTTTAACTAGCGTTTTATTCCATTAAATAAGCATTTTTCCAGTAGATTAGACGGTCAAGGAAAGGGAGTGCGGTAGCATGCGGGTTGTGATTCTGGGAAGTGGCGTAGTTGGCGTGAGTACCGCCTGGTATCTTGCGCAGGCAGGGCATGATGTCACCGTTATCGACAGGCAACCGGAACCCGCGTTGGAAACCAGCGCCGGGAATGCCGGGCAGATCTCCCCCGGCTATGCCGCACCGTGGGCTGCGCCGGGAATACCGCTGAAAGCAATAAAATGGATGTTTCAGCGCCATGCGCCGTTGGCGATCCGGCCTGACTTCACGGCCACACAGTTGTGCTGGATGTGGCAAATGTTGCTCAACTGTGATGCTCGCCACTATAAAACCAACAAAGCGCGGATGGTGCGGCTGGCGGAATACAGCCGTGACTGTCTGCAACGGCTGCGACAGGACACGGGTATTCAGTACGAAGGTCGGCAGGGCGGAACGCTGCAACTGTTCCGTACCGAACAGCAATATGATAATGCGACACGGGATATTACCGTGCTGAAAGAGGCTGGCGTTCCGTATCAACTACTGTCCCGTCATGAACTGGCCTCCGTTGAACCCGCGCTGGCGAATGTGGCGGAGCAACTGACGGGGGGGCTGCGCTTGCCGCATGATGAAACCGGCGATTGTCAGTTATTCACTCGCCAACTGGCGACGATGGCTGCCGATGCCGGTGTCACCTTCAAACTGGGACGTCACGTACGCCAACTGCGGGTGGAAGAGCAACACGTGACGGGCGTACAGTGCGACGATGAAATGATCGTGGCGGACGCCTATGTGATGGCCTGCGGCTCCTATTCCACGGGGTTGTTACGGCAGTGGTTCGATATTCCGGTGTATCCGTTGAAAGGTTATTCACTGACGATTCCGCTGGCGGATGATGCCTCAGCACCGGTTTCTACCGTGCTGGATGAAACCTATAAAGTGGCAATCACTCGGTTTGATCGCCGCATCCGGGTTGGAGGAATGGCAGAGGTTGTCGGCTTTAATACCGATCTACACCCTAAACGGCGTGAGACGCTGGAGAGGGTAGTGCGCGACCTGTATCCCCATTGCGGCCCGATTGAACAAGCGACATTCTGGACGGGGCTGCGTCCGATGACGCCAGACGGCACGCCGCTGGTAGGGCGTTCACCGCTGAGAAATCTGTACCTGAACACCGGGCATGGTACGTTAGGCTGGACGATGGCCTGCGGTTCAGGGAAATTGCTGGCGGATATTCTGTCGGACAAATCACCGGAGATTGAAGCCGATGATTTGTCTGTGTCTCGCTATACTCGTTAGCCTTTCTGTATTGCGAATTAACCATGGGGCAGCGGTGTAATGCTGCCCTTGTGGTGACGAGTGAGCAGACGGGCGCGTATTGCCAGCAGAGCGGCACAGAGCATGACCAGCGCCAGTGATATTTTTGACGGCAGAGGGAGCGCCATCGCGATCAGCCCCAGTGCCGCTCCTCCCGCCATTTGTACAAACCCTACCATCGCCGACGCAATTCCCGCTTCATTGGAATAAGGCTCCAGCGCGTAGCTGGTGGAGGGGCCGATCAAAAATGCCAGACCGCCACAGGCCAGCGCGACGGGCAGCATGTAGGTCGGCCAGGTGTTTTGCATCGTATCGGGTAAAAGAACGACGCCACCAAGCAGTGAGAGGAAACCCGCGCCCATCAGCAGGCTGCCAACGGACAGACAACGCGGGCGACCGACTTTGCGGATAATCCGATTCGCAAAGAAGCTAACCAGCATGATCCAAAAACCGTTTGCGCCGAAGGCAAGCGAAAATTCAAGCGGCGTGAGCCGCGCCTGGTTCATTAATACCACGGGGGAGAAGGTGACGTAGGTTAGCGCCATCCCCATTGCGCCTGCGTTTACGGACGCGAATCCCAGAAAATGGCGATTGGATAATAGACGTGCGTATTGACGCAGCGGTAAACCGTGCACGGGCAAGGTTGAATCGGGG
The DNA here is from genome assembly GCF_028335745.1 of Pectobacterium sp. A5351. Classification (NCBI taxonomy): domain Bacteria; kingdom Pseudomonadati; phylum Pseudomonadota; class Gammaproteobacteria; order Enterobacterales; family Pectobacteriaceae; genus Pectobacterium; species Pectobacterium sp. A5351. The sequence goes on along the minus strand of NZ_CP116477.1, from coordinate 2,178,657 downwards.
CGTGTTTCGGGTAAAAAGCGGAGAACGAGTGCCAATACCAGAATGCTGTAGACAGCGAGGAACCAGAAAGGGGAGCGCCAGCCGAAGGCCTCGGCCAACAGTCCACCGAAGAGCGGAGCCAGCGCAGGCACAATATTCAGCGTGCCGTTAAGAAAGCCATAGGTTCTGGCGGCATCGTCACCGTTCAGCTTGTCACGTACGCTGCTGAAAATGGCAACGGCAGTACAGCAGACGGCCATACCCTGAAAAAGGCGTGAAAGAACGAATAGCGTGGCGTTGGTCGCCAGCGCCGCCATGATGGCACCGATGATATAGATTATCACACCAGTCAGCGCCATAGGGCGGCGGCCATATTTATCGACCAGCGGCCCGGCCAGAAGCTGGCCTAATCCCATGATTAGAATAAAAAGTGCGACGGTGGATTGAATCAGCGATTCAGGACTGTTCAGCGCCACGGCAATAGCAGGAATCAGCGGTAAATAGATGTCGATACCCAGAGGGCCGAGTAGAACCAGAGTGAGTAAGATGAGGATAAATCGTTGCATAACAAAAACAGAAATCTACGTTTTATGGGGTCGACAGGGTAATGTGCACACTGGCAAAAAGAAAGTGTTATCTTTGTGACAATGTCACGATGAAAGGAGCCCGCTGTGGAGGAGGATATCAGCCAGCTAACCATTGGCGACTAGCTGGCTGGCTAAGGTGTGGTTAATGTCCTACGGTTTGTTTACGGAAAAGTTCACGGAAGACAGGGTAGATATCATCCTGATCGCGAATATGCTGCATAGCGAAATTATCGAACGTATCGCGCAGCGTTTCATATTCACGCCAGAGCGTCTGGTGTGAACGTCGTGTGATCTCGATATAGCTGTAATAACGCACCATTGGCAGAAGCTGATTCGCCAGGATCTGGTGGCACAGCGGTGAATCGTCAGCCCAGTTATCGCCATCCGACGCCTGTGCCGCATAGATATTCCACTGTGACGGATCGTAGCGCTCACGTACGACTTCTTCCATTAGCTTTAACGCACTGGAGACAATGGTGCCGCCGGTTTCCTGAGAGTAGAAGAATTCTTGTTCATCGACCTCTTTTGCCTGCGTGTGATGGCGAATATAGACAACGTCCACGTTTTTGTAATTTCTGCTGAGGAACAGATACAGCAGAATATAAAAGCGCTTCGCCATGTCTTTTGTCGCCTGATCCATGGAGCCGGATACGTCCATCAAACAAAACATCACGGCCTGGCTCGATGGTTCGGCCCGGCGCTCGTAGTTCTTGTAGCGAAGGTCAAACGTATCGATAAACGGCACGCGTGCAATTTTCTGGCGCAGTTCGGTAATTTCCTGCCGCAGCCGTTCCTCTTCCAGCAATTGTGCGGGCTCGGTATGCGCCAGCTGTTCCAGCGTTTCTTCCAGTTCATGCAGCGTGCGGCGTTTACCTGCCGTCATCGCCATGCGGCGTGCCAGCGAGTTTTGCAACGACCGCACCACGCTGATATTGGCCGGAACGCCGTTCGCGGTGTAGCCAGCGCGGTGCGTTTTGTACTCGGTCATCTGCCGATGCTGGGTCTTCTTCAGGTTCGGCAGCGCCAGATCTTCAAACAGCAGGTCCAGATATTCGTCTTTGGAGATCTGAAAGACAAATTCATCCTCGCCTTCACCATCTTTACTGGCGTCCCCCTGACCGGAACCACCGCCACCACCTCCTTGTGGCCGCTCGATTTTGTCGTTCTGTACGAAGTGATCGTTACCCGGGTGGACGCGATGGCGGCGTCCTCCACGGCCCTGATGGAACATCGGTTCGTTGATGTCTGCATTGGGGATCGACACCGACTCCCCGCTTTCGATGTCGGTCACCGAACGCTTATTAATGGCCTCGGAAATCGACTGTTTTATTTGCGACTTATAGCGACGTAAAAAGCGTTGGCGGTTCACCGTGCTTTTGTTTTTGCCGTTTAGCCGTCGATCAATAAAATAGGCCATGTTTCCCCCAAACGCGGTTGCCAGCATCGTGCGTCATTATGATGATTTCCTCACCCGCAGATACCATTCGCACAGCAAACGCACCTGCTTCCGGGTGTAGCCTTTCTCCATCATACGATCGACGAAGTCATCATGTTTTTTCTGTTCATCCGTTGAAGTCTTGGTATTAAACGAAATCACAGGCAACAGCTCTTCCGTGTTGGAGAACATCTTCTTCTCGATAACCGTTCGCAGTTTCTCGTAACTGGTCCAGTTTGGATTCCGGCCGCTATTATTGGCGCGGGCGCGCAGTACGAAGTTGACGATCTCGTTACGGAAGTCTTTAGGGTTGCTGATGCCCGCAGGCTTCTCGATTTTTTCCAGCTCGGCGTTGAGCGATTCACGGTCAAACAGTTGGCCGGTATCCGGGTCACGGTACTCCTGATCCTGAATCCAGAAATCCGCATAGGTAACATAACGGTCGAAAATGTTCTGGCCGTATTCGGAATAGGATTCGAGATAGGCGGTCTGGATCTCTTTGCCGATAAACTCCGCGTATTTCGGCGTCAGATAGCCTTTCAGGTGCTCCAGATACTTCTCTGCCTGCTCCTGCGGGAATTGTTCGCGCTCGATCTGTTGTTCCAGTACGTAGAACAGGTGTACCGGGTTAGCCGCGACTTCGCTGTGATCGAAGTTAAAGACGCGTGAGAGAATTTTGAACGCGAAGCGGGTCGACAGACCGTTCATCCCTTCATCTACGCCCGCGTAATCGCGGTACTCCTGATAGGATTTCGCCTTCGGATCGGTATCTTTCAGGCTTTCTCCGTCGTAAACCCGCATCTTGGAGTAGATGCTGGAGTTTTCGGGGTCTTTCAGGCGCGACAGAATGGAGAAGCGAGCCAGCGTTTCCAGCGTGCCGGGCGCGCAAGGCGCATGCGTCAGCTCGCTGTGATCCAGCAGTTTGTCGTAGATTTTGACCTCTTCGGATACGCGCAGGCAGTACGGCACCTTCACGATATACACGCGGTCAAGAAACGCTTCATTGTTCTTGTTGTTACGGAATTGCACCCACTCGGATTCATTGGAGTGCGCCAGAATAATCCCGTTGAACGGCAGGGCGGCAATGCCTTCCGTCCCGTTGTAGTTGCCTTCCTGTGTTGCGGTCAGCAGCGGGTGGAGCACCTTGATCGGCGCTTTGAACATCTCGACGAACTCCATAATGCCCTGGTGCGCGCGGCACAGTGCGCCGGAATAGCCGTAGGCATCGGGATCGTTCTGGGCAAAATGCTCCAGCTTGCGGATGTCGACTTTACCGACCAGCGCTGAGATGTCCTGATTGTTCTCATCACCGGGCTCGGTTTTCGCAATCCCGATTTGCGCCAGAATTGATGGCCACACTTTGACGACTTTGAATTTGGTAATGTCGCCGCCAAATTCCTGGAGGCGTTTGGCTGCCCACGGCGACATGATGGTGCCGAGGTAGCGCCGTGGAATGGCGTACTCTTTTTCGAGTATTGCGGCATCTTCCTGCGGGTTGAACAGGCAGAGCGGGTGGTCATTCACTGGGCTACGTTCGCCATTGGCGCTGAGGATGTAAATCGGTACGCGCTGCATCAGCGCTTTCAGGCGTTCGGCCAGAGAGGATTTCCCGCCGCCGACCGGCCCTAACAGATACAGAATCTGTTTCTTCTCTTCCAATCCCTGCGCGGCATGTTTCAGGTAAGAGACAATCTGTTCGATGGCCTCTTCCATACCGTAAAATTCCTCAAAAGCCGGGTAGCGAGCAATCACCCGGTTCGAGAATAGGCGCGACATTCGTGATTCTTGGGCGGTATCCACCATTACAGGCTCACCGATAGCCGTTAACAATCGTTCAGCCGCGTTCGCATAAGCATTGCGATCCTGCTGACAGATAGTAAGGAATTCCTGCAGAGTGAACTCTTCATCCTTGGCAGCGTCGTAGCGCTGGCGGTAGTGATCAAATATGTTCATAGCGATGCCCGTCCTTCGTCGATTAGCACAGATTAAGAGAGCGCGTGGAATATATGCCTATTAATGTATTGCCCCCCGAAAGAAGAAATCTTCTGAGTCCAGCAACCCTTATGCCAACTTGCTGCATCAGGGCGTCGTGATTTTATTCATACCTGCTGGTCAGGAAGACGTCACCTTCTGTATTAAAGCGTAGTTTGCATCCGTAAAATTTCCTCTAGTCCACAGACGTATTTTTAAGATATTTCAAGGACTCACTTTCAGGAAAATCCGTGTAACCTTATAGAGAATAGGCGCTCAGCCTTAAGGGCACTGCCTATTACCGACGTTAGCGCACGTAAAACCTATCGAATAGTTAGGTTATTCGTTAATGTTATTTTTATATAACCTGAACGCTAACGTGTGTAATTGGCCTATCATTTTTCATGATATTTATCTGTAATAGGAAATAGAAAACTGTGAAAAAACCTCAACTATGTATGCTGGCCGCACTGGTTTCTGGTGCCGTGCTCCTGCCTTCAGCCTATGCCGCAGATGTCTCCCTGGGCCTTGGCGCTGCGGGTTCAACGTCCGTGTACCGTGGTGTTGATAATGACGTTTATCCGCTTCCTGTACTGAATTATGAAAGTGAAAATTTTTATTTCCGCGGGCTGGGTGGTGGATACTACCTGTGGAATGACGGCGCAAATCGTCTCTCTTTAACGGCTTACTACCTGCCTTTAGGGTTTAAACCGGGAGATAGCGACGATCTGCGTATGAAGCAGTTAGATAAACGCCGCGGCACGCTGATGGCGGGTGCGGCCTACCGTCATATCGCCGATTGGGGCGAAATTCGTACTGTGCTGGCAGGGGATACGCTGGATTACAGCAACGGTTTTGCATGGGATACCGCCTATCTTTACCGCTTCTCAATGGGCGATCTGAGCATCACTCCGGGTATCGGCGCCACCTGGTTTAGTGAAAACATGAACCAGTATTACTACGGCGTTAGCGCACAGGAGTCCGCGCGTTCCGGCTTTAACCAGTATAGTCCTGGCGATGGCTGGGCCCCGTATCTTGAACTGAGCGCCGGTTATCAGATTAACGAAAGCTGGAGCGCCTGGGCCGTAGGGCGTTACACACGTTTGTCTGACGAAATGAAGGACAGCCCGATTGTCGATAGTAGCCACAGCATCTTAATGAGCGCAGGCGTCAGCTACCGCTTCTGATGCTCTTCGTGAGCATGGTGCATTTGCCGTACAATAATGGGGTGATATCACCCCATTTATAGCGGTGGTTATTTCTTGATGCGGATAACCGTCGCCAGACGCGCCGGAGCCTTGGCGGAGGCGACAAACGGTTGATTAATCCGCGCGGTTTCCACACACACGAACGTTTTATATCCCTCATCTGGCATATCGCTAATCGTACGAGAGAGCTCAGCACCGGGGTTCCACGACACGACATCACTGTGGTGTGAATGGTGTACTTCGATAGCCCGTTTCAGTGCCTCATCATGTACCACGCTGGTGTCTTGCGGCTGGGTATAAATACGGTCTGTACGGTCGGTAAAGACCAGATCGCCTTGCTGCGTAGCCAGCTTGCCTTGATCCACCTTATCAATAAATGATTCACCCAGACCGGCAATGCGAATATCGCTGATGTCGCCGATGTTGAAATAGGTGTGCAGCGCGCTGGTGATGCTGTAATCGCCATGCGCTTCCAGCTCAATACCGCACTCTTTGCCCAGCTTGAAGCGGGCGATGAGCGTGAACGCATGCGGCCAGCTCTTACGCGTTTCTTCATTGTCCTGCAGCGTGAATGTGAGCTGCACACCGTGCTCATCTTCGCTGTGAGCGGTAAATTCCCACGGCAGCAGACGGGCAAAACCGTGGTTAGGATCGGCGAAAGGGCCAAACCAAGGGAAACAGATCGGTACACCGCCGCGAATCGCAACGTGATGAGTAAAAGGCGTATTGTCGCTCAGCCAGAGCACCGGCTCTTCATTAGTTGGCTGCCAACTGAGTAAGTGTGCCCCTTGTAATGCCACTGCCGCGCGCACTTCAGGATGGTTAACGACGACGATGGGGAGTTGGTCCAGCTGACGCTCGCTGAGGGTGGCGCTAATTTGCTTAGTGACGGGGAGTGAGAAAATTGTGTTATGCATGATAGTGCCTTTTTTTGATTGTTTTTCGTGGTAAAAAGAAATCTGCAATTAACAATAAAAAAGGGCGACATCACGTCGCCCTTTTTTCACAGAATCATCGCTGACGCTTATTTAGAGATGTGAGCGATCAGATCCAGAACTTTGTTTGAGTAACCTGTTTCGTTGTCGTACCAGGAAACCAGTTTCACAAAGTTATCGCTCAGTGCGATACCGGCTTTAGCATCGAATACAGAAGTCAGTTTTTCACCGTTGAAATCGGTAGAAACCACTTCGTCTTCGGTGTAACCCAGAACGCCTTTCAGCTCGCCTTCAGAAGCGGCTTTGATGGCTGCACAGATTTCTTTGTAAGACGCTGGTTTTTCCAGACGTGCAGTCAGGTCAACAACAGAAACGTTAGGGGTAGGGACGCGGAACGCCATACCAGTCAGTTTGCCGTTCAGCTCAGGAATCACTTTACCTACTGCTTTAGCAGCACCGGTAGAAGATGGGATGATGTTCTGTGCTGCGCCGCGGCCGCCGCGCCAGTCTTTGTGAGACGGGCCATCAACCGTTTTCTGCGTTGCAGTGGTTGCGTGAACAGTGGTCATCAGTGCTTCAACAATACCGAAGTTGTCGTTGATGACTTTTGCCAGTGGTGCTAGGCAGTTGGTGGTGCAAGATGCGTTAGAAACGATTTCCTGACCCGCGTAAGTTTTGTGGTTTACGCCCATAACGAACATCGGGGTGTCATCTTTAGATGGACCCGTCAGAACGACTTTCTTTGCACCAGCAGCGATGTGCTTACGTGCCGTTTCGTCAGTCAGGAACAGGCCAGTTGCTTCAGCAACGACATCAACGTTAACTTCGTTCCACTTCAGGTTTGCAGGATCGCGCTCGGCGGTAACACGAATGGTTTTGCCGTTAACAACCAGGTGGCCATCTTTAACTTCAACGGTGCCGTTGAAACGACCATGAGTTGAGTCGTACTTCAGCATGTACGCCATGTAATCAGCGTCCAACAGGTCGTTGATTGCAACGATCTCGATGTCAGAACGTTCTTGTGCAGCGCGGAAAACAATACGGCCGATACGGCCAAAACCGTTGATACCTACTTTGATAGTCATATATTCCACCAGCTATTGGTTTGTGAATAAAAGGTTGGTTGTAAAATTACAAAAACCTTGCTGAGCGTCAAGCGGAATCGTGTCAATAGTTGCTGTAAGTCAAACCTATGACCAATCTTTGTGCAAAAACCGCTCGAGTCTGTAACTAAGTAACATCTAAGGCTGATATGAGGGCGGAATGCATCATATAAAGCCTGCGTTATCTCAATATGTGATATGTGTCACAATTAAATGTTCATGCTGATAACATTCCTAATATTAAGCCAGAACGGTCTGTTGGGTTGTTAATTTTTTGTTATAATCAATGATTAATTGAATTGATAACACCCGCTGTGAGACTCCCATGACTAACGACTCTGCTTCGCGTACCCCATCCGATAATACTGAACTGACAGAGATGCAGCGCTATGTCACCCAGCAACGCGGTACGGAGCCTGCGTTTTCAGGCAAACTGCTGCATAACAAGCGCACCGGCGTTTATCACTGCCTGTGCTGTCAGGCCCCGCTGTTTTACTCTGACCGCAAATATGACTCCGGTTGTGGCTGGCCAAGCTTTGATCAGCCTGTTTCCTCAGAAGCGATTCGCTATCTGGAAGATGATTCACACAATATGCGCCGTATTGAGATCCGCTGTGGGCAGTGTGATGCGCATCTGGGCCACGTTTTCCCTGATGGCCCGAAAACCACGGGCGAACGCTACTGCGTGAATTCTGCTTCGCTGAGCTTTATCGACGACGTTGATGGCGAACGCGTTGACGGGTAATCTGTGTGTGATGAAAATAGGGCAGATGGCAGGCTGGCACTGTATAGCTTTAAACGATTCAGCTACTAAGTGCTCCTCTGTGCTCCTCTCAATATAGGTGTCCCTGTCAATAACAGAACTCAGTAAGCATAACGCTGACTTTTCTCGGAGCAGAAACCGGATATGGAACTCAATGATCTGATCGACGCCATGACGCCAGAAATTTACCAACGGCTGGTCACGGCGGTAGAGCTGGGCAAATGGCCAGACGGTGTCGCGTTGACAGCCGAACAGAAAGAAAACAGCCTGCAAATGGTGATGATGTGGCAGGCTCGCCATAACGAACAGGCTGAGCACATGACGATTGGCACCAATGGCGAAATTGTGATGAAGAGTAAGCAGGAACTGAAGCGCGAATTTAACATCGCTGATGCCATTGTTACGCTGAAACCCAACGCCTAACGCGTAAGCTGGCAGCCTCATCGGCTGCCGCTGTTTTGTGCTGTCGCTCATTAACGTGCTGAAGGTAGCGTGGCAAGAAATTGTGTCATATCCATAAGTATTGCCCCACGGCGTGCCATTTCCTGTAATGCAAATTCACCGTCGGTGGGGGAAAGGTTAAGGGCACGACAGCCATCCACCAAGACTTCCGTGTGATACCCCAGAGCAATGGCATCCCATACGCTGAATTTGACGCAATAATCGGTTGCCAGGCCCATAATCGTTAAATGGGTTATGTGGTTGGCGTGTAACCACTCATCCAACCCGGTTTTAAGCCGATGTCCGTTATCGAAAAAAGTGCTATAGCTATCAATCTCGGGCTGAGTCCCTTTTTGCACGACCCACTGAATGGCCGACTGATTAAGTGCTGGATGAAAATCAGCCCCTGCTGTTCCTTGCACGCAGTGAACTGGCCACCAGATCTGTGGCCATCCGTTTAGTTCGCCGATCTCTCCGACGCGGGTATTCGCATGAGTGACAAAGCAGCCGTGATTTTCCGGGTGCCAATCCTGACTGGCGATCACGGTAACACCAGCGGCCACGCAGGCTTCAATCGCACGGTTGGCAACCGCAATGACGTGGTCGCCTTCGTTAACGGCCAATGCGCCATCGGGACAAAAATCGTTTTGCAAATCAATTAATAGCAACGCTTTTTTCATTATCTGCTCCGTAATTGACTCAATCTTTATCGCTCAATTCCCCATGCAGGTTTTGCTGCATCAAATGGCGAATTTCATCGGCGCTTAACGCTTGTTGGCTCAATAAGTAATGCAGTTTAGTCAATGCAGCTTCAACGGTCATGTCAAAGCCACTGATCACGCCGGCATGCGCCAGCGCATTACCTGTCGCATAGCCGCCCATATTCACACGTCCAGAAATGCACTGCGTCAGATTGACGACCACAATACCGCGTGTGGTGGCTTCACGTAATTCGTGCAGTAGGCCGGGGCTTTGTGGTGCGTTGCCCACGCCGTAAGATCGCAGAATAAGCGCTTTCACCGGCTGGCGGAGGAAATTACTAATAACATCGGCAGAAATGCCGGGATAAATCGTAATCACCCCGATAGGCTGTGGCGTAATGTGGTGCACTTTTAGCGGCGGACAGTTGTTGCATTCCACGGTGGGCGCCAGCCGACGAATATGAATACCGGCTTCCAGCAGTGGCGGATAATTGGGGGAGGCAAAAGCATCAAAACCATCTGCATGGGCTTTGGTGGTGCGATTGCCGCGTAGCAGCTGTTATTGAAGAAGAGGGCGACTTCATTAATCGGATGATTAGCCGCAACGTATAGCGCATTCAGCAGGTTGGTCTGGCCGTCCGAGCGCAATTCCGCCAACGGAATTTGTGACCCTGTCACGATAAGCGGCTTGGCAAGATTTTCCAGCATAAACGAGAGTGCGGAAGCGGTGAACGCCATCGTGTCAGTACCATGCAGAATCACGAAACCGTCGTAATCATCGTAGTGATCTTGAATATCGTCCGCGATGGATTGCCAATCCGCTGGCGTCATGTCGGACGAATCGATCAGCGGATCATATTCATGAATCGTGAACGAGGGCATCTCTTCGCGGTGGAATTCAGGCATGTTTGCCAACTGCTGCTGTAAATGACCAGATACCGGTACATAACCATTAGCAGAGCGCTGCATGCCGATGGTGCCGCCCGTATAGGCGACATAAATGGATTTCTTTCGCATGGTGGTGTGAGTAAGGAGTAAACCGAGAATTATAGAGGGAAAAACAGCCCGATAATACTATCATAAGCAATGACTATTACCGGGCTTTTCGGGTGCATATTGGGCGGTCTCGGTAAATATTACCGGACTTCTCCGCAGTTGAGGCAAAATGCGTACCGGTTCTGCGGGTCGTTTAGGTTATTCATGATAGACTGCTGTGACCGCACGGCCTCCGCCAGCTGTGCGACCGGTGCTGGCAACATAGACTGAACGGCAACGGGCAGCAGGGCGTAAACGGAAGCGTTCACCTGATTCAGCATCGTGTCGAGCAGGCCAGGCTGTTCCGCATACCAGTTCAATTGATATTGTCCCAGTTTGGCCAGCTCCGCGGCTTTCTTCACGGCATCATCAAAATCACCGATCTGATCGACCAGACCATTTTCTTTCGCGTCGCTACCGACCCAGACGTGACCTTGCGCGATCTGATCGATTTGCTCCGGCGTTTTCTTACGTGCCTGTGCCACGATATCGATGAAGTTTTTATAGCCGCGTTCAATACTCAACTGCATCATCTGCGAGAATTCAGGCGGCAGCGACTTCGTAATCGACAAATCGGCCAGCGGGGAAGTGGCAACGCCATCCGTGTGGACGCCAAGGCTTTCCAGCGAGTTTTCGAATGTGGTAATCACGCCAAAAATGCCGATGGAACCTGTCAGCGTACTGGCGCTGGAGATGATCGCGTTTGCTGGCGTTGAGATCCAGTAGCCGCCCGATGCCGCCATACCGCCCATGGAGACCACGATCGGTTTGCCCGCCAGACGGAGCGCCATCAGTTCCGAACGGATCAATTCCGACGCGGTGACGCTACCGCCGGGGCTATTGACGCGCAGTACCAGCGCTTTGACTTTAGGGTCGAGGCGTGCGGCACGAATTTGTGCTGCCGTGGTATCGCCACCGACCATTCCCGGTGTTTCCGGCCCATCAATAATTGCGCCATTGGCAAACACAACCGCAATCTGGTTGTTATTTTGCACCGGTGGTTTGATGGTGTAGTCGTAGATGCTGATAAAATTAAAATTGTTCTTCTGGCTATTCCAACCGAATGCTTTAACCAGCGATTGTTCGGTCACGGAACGTGATGCCACTTCATCAACCAGCTTGTTATCTAGCGCATAGCGTGCGGTGTCGCCTTGAACGGCCTGCAAGCCCGCAATGATGCCTGCTGCGCCAGGGAAAAGCTGTTGAGGTGTAATCTGGCGGTTAGCGGAAACGGTATTTAAATACTGCTGCCACAGCGCGTTGATCCAGCGTCCATCGGCATCGCGCGCAGCAGGAGACATATCGTCACGCAAATACGGTTCAACGGCTGACTTATAGGTTCCCACACGGAAGATATTGGTGGTCACTTTCAGCTTGTCGAGCATGGATTTGAAGTAGAGGTTGTTGGTCGCAAAACCGTGCAGATCGACACTGCCTTGTGGCGTCAACGACACCGTATTGGCAAAACTGGCCAAATAATATTGAGACTGATTGTAGCTGTCGCCGACGGCATAAATGGGTTTACCACTATCACGGAATTCGCGCAGCGCCTTGCCGATATATTGTAGAGATGGCTGATCGGCACCGGTAAAGTCGCTGAGATCCAGCACCATTCCCGTGATGTTGTCGTCGCTCTTTGCCTGACGAATACTGTCAACGATATCGAACAGTGAGTTTTCCTGACGACGATTGTTCGATGCACCGAAGAATTCGCGTCCTAATTGACGCAATTTGTTATTGACGGTGGGTTGATCAACGACCACGCCCGTCAGATCGACCAGCAGCGCACCCTTTGTGGCTACTTCCGGTGTTGTTTTTACCTGTGAGTAGATTCCAACGCCAACCAGAATCAAGGCGATAAGAAAAATATTGAGAATAAATTCTCTGATAAAATTAAGCAGACGCCATGTCCACTTAAAAAATCCGCTAAAAATTCGCCACAATGTGCGCATGATATCTCCATGAACGGGTAAACAACGTGTGCTCTACGTCCTTCAACTTGCCCTCTGGCAAGTGATGAAGCACAAGGAGTGATAGTATCCTAATGAGCGGACAGTAAAAAGTCAGCATTAAATCGCCGCGGAAGCGCGCCCTGTCGGGGTTATCTTGTAACAAAACTTCTACTTGTGCTAACGTGGCGCGCAACGTTGCCGTGCAGCCGTTTCTTCCGTAGAAATGGGGTGTACAGTAGAAATTATATTGCCAGACAGGAGATGTGCGATGGATGCTCTTGAATTGCTATTGAATCGTCGTTCGGCCTCGCGCCTGACCGCGCCGGCACCCACGGGTGACGCATTGAATAACATTATCCACGCGGGTATGCGTGCGCCGGATCATGGTGCCATGCAGCCGTGGCGCTTTTTTATGATCGAAAATGACGGCCTGGATCGTTTTAGTACGCTGCTGACCCGTGCGGCGCAGCAGGAAGGCTTGGACGACGCCGGTATCGATAAAGCGCGGCAGGCACCTTATCGCGCTCCGCTGATTATCACCGTTGTCGCGCATTGCGAAGAGAACCCGAAAGTTCCGCTGTGGGAGCAAATTGTCTCCGCCGGTTGTGCGGTTCAGGCCATGCAGATGGCGGCACTGGCGCAGGGCTTTAACGGTATTTGGCGCAGCGGCACCTGGACGCACAATGCGCTGGTGCGCGAAGCATTCAACTGTCGGGAACAGGATGAAATTGTTGGTTTCCTCTATCTGGGGACGCCGCAGCTCAAAGCCTCAACGACGGTCACGCCGCTTGATACCGACACGTTTGTTCACTACTTCTGATCGTCATCTTTTGAAGAATACCGACTTCCCACCCGTTTTACCGTGTGCTTTCCCGCGAATGACGCGGGAAATGCCAGCCTGTGTGCGATAGGGTGAATAATGCGACTTTTTATTGCCGAAAAGCCCAGCCTGGCGCGGGCGATTGCAGACGTGTTACCCAAACCGCATCGACGCGGCGATGGTTTTATTGCCTGCGGTCAGAATGATGTCGTGACGTGGTGCGTGGGGCACCTGCTGGAGCAGGCGCAGCCAGATGTTTATGATGCGCGCTACGCACGGTGGTCGCTTGCCGATTTACCTATCATCCCACAGAAATGGTTGCTGCAACCGCGTCCTTCGGTCAGCAAGCAGTTGAACATCATTAAAAAGCTCCTGAATGATGCCAGCGAAGTGATTCATGCGGGAGACCCCGATCGTGAAGGGCAACTGCTGGTGGATGAAGTGCTGGAATACCTGGCTTTGCCGGAAGAAAAGCGTCAGCAAGTACGTCGCTGTTTGATCAACGATCTCAACCCACAGGCGGTAGAGCGTGCCGTTTCTCGCTTGCGAGAAAACAGGGAGTTTATTCCCCTATGTGTTTCTGCTCTCGCGCGTTCCCGGGCAGATTGGCTCTACGGCATTAATATGACCCGCGCCTATACGATATTAGGACGCAATGCCGGCTATGACGGCGTGCTGTCGGTTGGCCGCGTGCAAACGCCGGTGCTGGGGCTGGTGGTGCGGCGAGATGAAGAGATAGAAAACTTCGTTTCCAAAGATTATTTTGAAGTGAAAGCGCATATCGTGACGCCTGCCGATGAGCGTTTTGTTGCGCTTTGGCAGCCCAGTGAATCCTGTGAACCGTATCAGGATGAAGAAGGGCGTTTATTGCACCGTTCTCTGGCGGAACATGTCGTCAAACGTATCGAAGGCCAGCCCGCGTTTGTCACCAGCTATAATGATAAACGGGAATCGGAAACTGCACCGCTGCCTTATTCGCTCTCGACGCTACAGATTGAGGCCGCAAAGCGTTTTGGGCTCAGTGCGCAACAGGTGTTGGACGTGTGCCAGAAGCTCTATGAAACCCATAAGCTGATTACGTACCCGCGTTCTGACTGTCGCTATCTGCCAGAAGAGCATTTTGCCGGGCGTCATGCCGTCTTAAACGCGATATCCGTACACCACCCCGACCTGTTGCCACCGCCAGTTATGGATGTGGATCGGCGTAACCGCTGCTGGGACGATGGTAAGGTCGATGCTCACCACGCGATTATTCCTACTGCCCGCACTGCAAGCGCCTCGCTGACGGAGAATGAGCGCAAGGTATATGGCTTAGTCGCACGGCAGTACATCATGCAGTTCTGCCCGGATGCCGTATTTCGCAAATGCGTCATTGAACTGGATATCGAGGGGGGTAAATTTATTGCCAAAGCGCGGTTTCTGGCCGAAGCGGGGTGGCGCACGCTGCTGGGCGGTAAAGAACGTGACGAAGAAAACGAAGGCATGCCGTTACCCGTGGTGGCCAAAGGTGATGAGTTACTGTGTGAACGCGGTGAAGTGGTTGAGCGCCAAACTCAGCCGCCGCGGCCGTTTACCGATGCCACGTTGTTATCGGCGATGACAGGCATCGCGCGTTTTGTGCAGGATAAAGAACTGAAGAAAATCCTGCGGGCAACCGATGGGTTAGGCACCGAGGCGACGCGTGCGGGTATTATCGAATTACTGTTTAAACGGACGTTTCTGTTTAAGAAAGCGCGCTATATTCACGCAAGCGAAGCGGGGCGGGCGTTGATTCACTCACTGCCTGACAGCGCGGCACACCCCGATATGACCGCACATTGGGAAGCCACGTTGACGCAAATCAGCGAGAAGAAATGTCGCTATCAAGATTTTATGCAGCCGTTGACTCATTCCTTGCAGGCGTTGATTCAGCAAGCTAAACAAAACGGTGCGGTGAGAGCATTTAAAGGGCTTTCCGCGCCGCAGTCGGGTGCCGCAAAACGGCGCAAGCCTCAGACTAGAAAAGCGAAGGAGCAGGAGCAATGAAATCGTTAGTGTCTTTGTGTTTCGCCAGTGTGATGCTGGTGCTGCCCACGCTGGCGCAGGCGAATCGCGGCGGGACGGATATTGTCGTTCCCGTACCACCGGAAGTGTGGGGTGCCGGGACGACGGTGCGTGAGCAAAGTAACAACTGCCTGCGCTGCTGTGTGTATGAAAATCGGAACTATTCCGAAGGCGCGGTGCTGAAGGTCGAAGGTGTGATTCTGCAATGCGTGCGGGACAAGCAAACGTTGGGAACGAATAACCTGATATGGCAGTTGATTAAGCAATAACGGCGCGTTAAGGAAGCATGACGTTTACTGCTTCCGCTGCTTTTCATCCCCGCGTGCTTCGATGCACTGCGGGGATAGCATTTTTACCGCGTATTATTTTTACCAGGTACTATTTTTACCAAGTACTATTTTTTACTACGCACTGTCTTTACAACGCATTCTCTCTACAGCGCGATCTATTCCTACAGCGCAAATTGTGCCCAAATTGGCGCATGGTCGGACGGCTTCTCCATTCCACGGATCTCGTAGTCAATGCCGGTAGCAACGCAGCGTTCGGCCAGAAACGTGCTGGCGAGAATCAGGTCGATACGCAGGCCACGGTTGTCATCAAACCCGGCTGAGCGGTAATCAAACCACGAAAAACGATCGTTGCTCTCGGGGTTGGCGGCACGGAAGGTGTCAATCAATCCCCAGCCTTGCAAACGCGCCATCCATTCACGCTCTTCCGGCAGGAAAGAGCATTTCCCGGTGCGTAGCCAGCGCTTGCGATTCTCCTCGCCAATACCGATATCCAGATCGGTGGGGCTGATATTGACATCACCCATTACGATCAGCGGTTGCGTGGCGCTGTGGTGCTGATCCAGATAGGTTTGCAGATCCTGATAGAAACGTGTCTTAGCGGGGAATTTCACCGGATGGTCGCGGCTTTCTCCCTGCGGAAAATACCCGTTAACGATTGTGAAGGTGCCGTGCTCGGTGGCGAAATCCGCCATGATGATCCGGCGCTGCGCATCGTCTTCATCCGTTGGGAAACCGCGACGTACCGCAATCGGCTGCGATTTACACAGCAGGGCGACGCCGTAGTGCCCTTTTTGCCCATGATAATAAACGTGGTAGCCGTACTGGCTGACATCCTCTAACGGAAACATGTCATCGTGGACTTTGGTTTCCTGCAACCCGATCACATCCGGCTGGTGTTGTTCGATAATGGCGGCCAACTGATGAGGGCGCGCCCGCAGGCCATTGATATTAAAAGATACAACTTTCATGTTCGCTGCCATTCGCTGAAAAATGTGACCAGATGGTAGCAGAAAATGAGGTATGGCGTCATGGTGAGGAGGGGCTTTCGGTACGCGCGAATGAAGATATTGCCGTGATGTTAGAAGCGGTTAACGCAGATGAGCATCCGTGAAAATAAGATTCACTTATATTCAGTTGAATCTAAGGCTTGTCGACCGTTATACTCCGCACCTCGCAGGAGAGAGGGCGTATACCCTAGGGTATATATAACGCTCCGCCGAAGGCGCAAACTCCCATAATCGCTCAGGCTACCCTAACTGCGAATTCCATTGAAGCCAACTGGAGAGAGGTTGCGATGCAACCCACCGAAGGGGCAAGCAGCACGGCTGCGTAAACTCTCAGGTAAAGCGGACAGAGGGAGTGGCACATTTCACAGGATAACTTGTGTGCTGACTTACATCTATCTGATCGCGATTACGGCAGAGGGGATGTCCGGGGCGCTAGCCGCTGGACGTCGTAATATGGACATTTTTGGCGTAGGCATGATTGCCTTTATCACCGCACTTGGTGGTGGCACCGTTCGCGATATTCTCCTCGGTAATTATCCCATCGGCTGGACGCAGCATCCCGGCTATATCTACCTCACTATTGGTGCGGGTCTTTTCACGATTATTGTTGCGCGCTTTATGCACCATTTGCACCGCCTCTTTCTGGTACTGGATGCGATGGGACTCATTGCCTTCACCATCATTGGTTGCAATGTGGCACTGAAGCTGAATTATTCGATGACGGTGGTGGTCATGGCGGGTATCGTGACCGGCATTTTTGGTGGAATATTGCGTGATATCTTCTGCAACCGTACACCAATGGTATTGAAGAAAGAGTTGTACGCCAGCGTCTCGCTTTTAGTCGCGCTTTTATATCTGGGGCTCAAGTCACTTAACGTCAACCACGATATTAACCTGCTGACGTCATTCACTATTGGTTTGGCCGTGCGTCTGGCGGCAATTCGCTGGTCATGGCAACTTCCCGTTTTCTCTTATGTTCCAGGGCGCTGGAAAGGAAAAGCGTAAGGTAGATTTTTGCCCCATCGCCTATGTCGTGCTGATTATCGGTATGGGAGGTGGGGAAGGATAACTCGTCGCTTCGCTCCTCGCCCTGCGGGTCAACGCTGGGCGTTGCTCAAAACCGTGCCGGTTTTGTCGAACCTTGGTCGAAGGTTCTCACCTTCCCCTAATGGGAATCTGATGTTTTGGCGTTGGGATGTTATTCAGAGGAACTACTTTGAAATGGTGGTGGGGGAAGGATGACTCGTCGCTTCGCTCCTCGCCCTGCGGGTCAACGCTGGCGCGTTGCTCAAAACCGTTCCGGTTTTGTCGAACCTTGGTCGAAGGTTCTCACCTTCCCCTAATGGGAATCTGATGCTTTGGTGCTGGGGTGTAATTCAGAGGAGCTGCTTTGAAATGGTGGTGGGGGAAGGATTCGAACCTTCGAAGTCTGTGACGGCAGATTTACAGTCTGCTCCCTTTGGCCGCTCGGGAACCCCACCACTGGCCTTGCTACAAGAGGCTTTCGCTTCAAGTGGGGCGCATCATAGCAAATGACGCGCCTCTGTAAAGCGGTATATATCAAAAATAAATGCGGTTGCCGTTTTTTTATTCCGTTCGGCGCATCCTTATACAAAAAGATGTCCGATCAACCAATTACAGGATAATGGTGCGGTTACCGTAGACAAAAACACGCTGTGCCAGCACGCGATATAATGCACGGCTAAGGACATTTTTCTCAACGTCACGGCCCGCGCGCATCATGTCATCTGCCGAGTAAGTATGGTCGACGTGAATAACGTCCTGCATGATGATGGGACCTTCATCCAGGTTATCGTTGACGTAGTGTGCCGTCGCGCCAATGATTTTCACACCACGTTCGTAAGCCTGATGGTACGGGCGAGCACCGATAAAGGCAGGTAAGAACGAGTGGTGAATATTGATCACCTGATTCGGGTAGTGCTGAACAAATGCCGGCGTCAGCACTCGCATATATTTCGCCAGCACGACGTAATCAGGTTTGTATTGATCGATCTGCGCGATCATCTTTTGATCGTGCTCTTCGCGAGTCAATCCTTCATGGCTGACCAGATGGAAAGGAATATCAAACCGCTCGACCAACGTCTGTAGGGTATCGTGGTTGCCGATGACGGCAGCAATTTCGACATCCAGACCGCCATAGGCGCTTTTCATCAACAGATCGCCCAGGCAGTGGGCTTCTTTTGTCACCAGAACGACGATGCGACGACGGCCAGCTGTGGTTAATTCGCGAGACGACCCTTCGGGAAGTGCGCTATCCAGATCGGCTAACAGCGTGGTGTCATTGAAAATCCCTTCCAACTCGGTCCGCATGAAAAAGCGGCCAGTGCGATGATCGACAAACTCATTGTTTTGTACGATGTTCAGTTCGTGCTTGTAACAAATATTCGTAATTTTCGCGATGAGCCCTTTTGCGTCGGGGCAAATGGTTCGTAATACTTTTCTTTGTATATTTTGGGATTGCATGAGCGTGTGGATCCTGTCCAAAAACTAAAATAACGATCTGATGGTACCGCAGCGGTAACGCCGCGCGGGCGACTGCCTGTGTTCTATTGTCCGCAGCACTTTTTGTATTTTTTGCCGGAATCGCACGGGCAAGGTTCATTTCTGCCTGTCTGCACATGAACGCCGTCTATATAGTACCAGCGATTATGCTGGCGAAGGAAGCGTGAGCGTTCTCGCATTACTTCTGTTCGCTGGCTGTCCGTTTCCGATATATAACGTGCGGCGAATTCCACATAACCCTCATCGGGCGTTTTCCCGGGAGACGTTGCCAGTATAGTAAGGCCGAGCCACTGGGAATTCTGGCAGCTTTCAGCGAGAGACGCGCGCCATTTCTCGGGCTGGAGATCGGGATGCCAGGTGGCGATAAGGTAATCGACATCGTGTTTGACGTAGGCGGTATAGCGCGATCGCATTAATATTACTGGCTCAGCCGCTGTTGCGGCATGCGTGAGATAGGGTTGGCAGCATGCGTTATATTGCAATCCACTGCAACAGGGGCAAGGTTCTGACACAACGTCTCCTGAAGAAAATTTAAGATAAAAACTGATAGATAATAAACAGATCCCTATGCAGGATGCCGATATGTTACCTAAGAAACTCTACGTGTAGCAATGTGCGCTAAAATGAAGTCGGGTGGTTCGATGATGCAGCGGAAAAAGATAGGCGTCGCTTTGGGGTCCGGGGCTGCGAAGGGATGGGCGCATATTGGAGTATTTAATGCGTTAACAGAAATGGGGATCGCGGTTGACGTTGTAGCTGGGTGCTCTATCGGTGCGCTGGTAGGGGCGGCGTATGCCACCAACAATTTAACGTCAATGGATCGCTGGGTGAGGGCGTTTGGCTACTGGGACGTGATTCGACTGATGGATCTCTCTTGGCAGCGCGGTAGTTTATTGCGTGGCGATCGTGTATTCAATAGCGTGAAGCATTTGCTCCAGACAACGCGGATTGAAGACTGTGATATCAAATATGGCGTGGTGACGACAAACCTGAGTACAGGTCGTGAGCTCTGGCTGACAGAAGGCGATTTACATCAGGCTATGCGTGCGTCTTGCAGCATGCCTGGCCTGCTATCCCCCGTTCGATTTAACGATTACTGGCTGGTGGATGGTGCAGTGGTTAATCCTGTTCCCGTTTCTCTGGCACGGGCAATGGGGGCTGACATTGTGATTGCGGTTGATCTTCAGCACGATGCCAGCCTGAACCACCAGGATTTGCTATCTATCAAACCGACGGCGTCAGACATTGATGCGGAAAATGTTCCGCAAGATTGGCGTAGCAGAATTCGCGAACGTTTATTGCGAGGACGGCGTCAGCCAACAGAAAGTTCACCAAGGGCGATGGAGATCATGAGCACATCGATCCAAATTCTGGAAAATCGGTTGAAGATGACGCGGATGGCGGGTGATCCGCCCGACGTGCTGCTGCAACCGTATTGCCCTCAGATCGCAACACTAGATTTTCATCGGGCGCAGGAGGCGATTGAGGCCGGTTATAAGGCGGTAGAAAAGATGCGTGATGATTTGTTGCCGCTAGCGAAAGAGCCGTAACGAAGAACGTAGGGTATGAAGAGCGCATGCTGTTGAGCGCGTGTGCAGTTAAGAACGCATGTAGCCAAAACACATGTCGTTAGAAATGCGTAAGTATGCTGTCTATCCGGCATGTCGGCGCTAAAGCAGGTGTGATTATTCGGTGTTTGAAGTAAGGGGTACTGATGGAACAACCACTGGCGGGTAAGCATATTTTAGTCATTGATGACGAGGCCGTTTTTCGATCTGTGCTCGCTGGTTATCTGACTTCTCTTGGGGCTGCCGTTCAGGAGGCAATTAATGGATTAGATGCGCTAAGTATTCTTGAAAACTACCAACCCGATTTAATGATTTGCGATCTGAAAATGCCGACGATGGGAGGCATTGAGTTCCTTGAACGCCTGCGTTTGAAGGGCAACGATACGCCAATACTGATCATTTCTGCAACCAGCCAGATGGCGGATATTGCCACAGTCTTGCGTCTTGGCGTTCAGGATGTGCTGCTGAAACCGATTCGAGATTATGTTCGCTTTCGTGAAGCGGTGATGTCCTGTCTGTATCCAGATATGTTTACTTCACAGTTGAATGAGATGGATCAACTGATGCAGGACATGGATTCCCTCAATCAATCTCCAGAGTCTGTAACCAAGCTGCTTGCCCAGCTACAGCCTCCCGTTCAGCAAACGCTTGCTCGTTGCCGTGTTAATTACCGTCAGTTGACAGCGGCGGAACAACCGGGGCTGGTGTTGGATATTGCCGCGCTTTCGGATACCGAGTTAGCGTTCTATTGCCTGGATGTTACTCAGGGGGTCAATAACAACGGGACACTGGCAGCGTTACTACTTCGCACGTTGTTCAATGGGTTGCTTCAGGAGCATTTGGCTGATCAACAACATCGTTTGCCGTATTTGCCGACACTATTAAAGCAGGTAAACCAACTGTTGCGCCAGGCAAGTCTGGACGGCCGTTTTCCTTTGCTGGTGGGGTATTACCATCGACAGCTAAAGCAGTTGATACTGATTTCTGCCGGATTAAACGCGACGCTGAATGTTAACGAACAACAAATCGCACTGAATAGCGGCGTCCCTTTAGGCACACTTGAAGGTGCTTATCTCAACCAACTGAATTATCAGTGTGAGGCATGGCAATGTCAGATATGGGGTGGTGGCGGTCGTTTACGGCTCATGTTGACGACAGAGTAGTCTGATAACGCAAGACGGTACGGGTTTCTGGCCGTACCCATCTTTCGGTATTATTTCTTATTCCCAACTATGTAGGGAGTTATCTTATTTTTATTGAACAGTAATGTTGGGGCAAGCGTGATCTTGTTAAAATCGTTATACTATTTCGGTTATGTTGATTAGATAAATAAAGTTCATTATTTGAACGGTATATAAGAGGCTGTTTATGTCTATTGTGAATAAAAAAGTAAAAAAAGCGGTCATACCGGTTGCTGGATTAGGTACGCGTATGCTTCCTGCCACCAAAGCCATTCCTAAAGAAATGTTGCCGTTGGTAGATAAACCGCTGATCCAATATGTTGTTAATGAGTGTATCGCGGCAGGGATTAATGAAATTATTCTGGTTACACACTCTTCTAAGAATTCTATCGAGAACCATTTCGATACCAGTTTTGAGTTGGAAGCCATTCTGGAAAAACGTGTTAAACGTCAGTTGCTGGAAGAAGTCCAATCTATCTGTCCTAAACACGTCACCATTATGCAAGTGCGTCAGGGATTAGCTAAAGGGCTGGGCCATGCGGTATTGTGCGCGCACCCGTTAGTGGGAGATGAGCCTGTTGCGGTTATTCTGCCGGATGTGATTATTGATGAATATGCGTCCGATCTGAAGAAAGATAACCTGAGTGAAATGTTGCAACGTTTTTCTACTACCGGCCACAGCCAGATTATGGTTGAGCCCGTTGAAAATGTAAGCAGCTATGGCGTGGTTGATTGCAAAGGCGTGGAATTAAAAGCAGGGGATAGCGCACCGATGGTGGGCGTGGTTGAAAAACCGAAAGCTTCCGAAGCGCCATCTAATTTAGCTGTCGTTGGTCGTTATGTACTCTCTGCGGATATTTGGTCTCTGCTGGAGAAAACGCCACCGGGTGCAGGCAATGAAATTCAGTTAACCGATGCCATCGCAATGTTGATGGAAAAAGAAACGGTAGAGGCGTATCACCTGAAAGGTGTGAGTCATGACTGCGGTAATAAATTAGGCTATATGCAAGCATTCGTGGAATATGGTTTGCGCCATGACAGTTTAGGTCAGGAATTTGCGCAATGGTTGCAGGAAACGATTGAAGCAGAAGAAAAATAACAGAGTGTAATGATTGCTCTCTGTGTTACAAACAAAAAACAGAGAGCCTCTAAAAGCGGTTTTTGCATAACGCGTTACCAAAGAAAAACCCCCAATAAGTATCGGGGGTTTTTTAGTATTCAATACTGATAAATAATTACAGCAGGAAATCGTCTAAAGATTTACCTTGTTCTTCGATTGCTTTTTTGATTACTGCCGGTGTACGACCCTGGCCAGTCCAGGTTTTAACTTCGCCGTTTTCGTCAGTATATTGATATTTTGCTGGGCGGGCTGCGCGTTTGCTTTTACCTGCAACTTTAACTGAACCCAAAGATTGCAATAATTCGTTAGGGTCAATACCGTCTGCAATCAGCATATCACGATATTGCTGCAATTTACGCGCACGTTCTTCAACTTCAGCCTGAACCTGACTATCTTCTTCGCGGCGTTCATTAACCACGACTTCCAGTTTTTCCAGCATTTCTTCCAAAGTATCCAGGGTACATTCTCTTGCCTGGGCACGCAGAGTACGGATGTTGTTAAGAATCTTTAGTGCTTCGCTCATTGTGATAATCTCAAATTAATATTATTGGTGGCGTGTAGTGTGATAATAGAGTGCTATTTTCCTTTCTGCAATAGTCAAATTTGTAAGTTTGTTAAAAAATATCATTTTTAAAACAGATCTCACATCGTATGTTACATAAATATAAATACTTTCCTGTTATCAAAAAATACATTTGGCATACCGTTTTCTCCCTAAAACGGCAAAAAATGGCTTATTGATACCACCACGTTGTTATAAGGAATGTTTATATCTTTTATCGTAACAGGCTGCCGCTGGCGGGCATATGGACAAAATGTGGTCGAGGAATAGCCCATTGCCTAGCATGAAGGCGAGTTGTTACAATAAGTTTTTACTACACGAAGATCATATACACTAAATAATTCAAGTTTCAGGACAAACGTCAACGTTTGAACAATGCATAGCGTTGATCCGTTAGGGCAAGGCTTATTTATAAGCCTTGTAACGTGGCAAGAGAGGGACAAATTCGTCGGGAACGAATTTGATCAGCCAACGGCTGGCCTTCGGTGAGAGACAGGATGTCTCTCCCTCATCCCGATGCACTTACATAGGTAAGTGATTCGGGTGGCTGACAAATCGGCCAGAGGCAGGTTTGAACGCTGCTTGCAGCGGCCCCAGTGGGCCGAGTAACGTAGCCAACGTACATGCAACCTGAAGTATAACGAGTATATGGCCTCCTTTTGGAGTAGCTAAGTGGCCCAGCTTTATTTTTATTATTCTGCAATGAATGCAGGTAAATCTACTGCATTATTGCAGTCGTCATATAACTACCAGGAGCGCGGGATGCGTACGCTGGTGTTCACCGCAGAAATAGATAATCGGCATGGTGTGGGGATTGTAAGTTCACGGATTGGGCTTTCTTCTCCGGCATTATTGTTTAATCCGCAGACATCCTTATTTGGATTGCTGGAGAAAGAGCATCGTTCTCAGCCCGTAGATTGTGTATTAATTGATGAATGTCAATTTTTAACCCGCGAGCAGGTGAGTGAGCTTTCCGATGTCGTGGACCAATTAGATATCCCTGTATTGTGCTACGGGTTGCGTACTGATTTTCGTGGTGATTTGTTTTCTGGGAGTCACTATTTATTAGCGTGGGCGGATAAGCTGATTGAGTTAAAAACGGTCTGCCATTGCGGCCGTAAAGCCAACTGTGTATTGCGATTAGATGCACAAGGTAATGCCGTCCACGAAGGGGAACAGGTCGTTATTGGCGGCAACGAGAGCTATGTTTCCGTGTGTCGTAAACATTATAAGATTGCGCTGGGATTAACCCGTAAGGAAAGCGAGTAAGGCAGTTAAATATCCGGCTGACGAGCAATCAATAAATAGCGTGTTAATGCGTGCGTGAGTAATAAAAATGCCCAACCCTAAACGGGTTGGGCAGAGCAGAGAGACACACCGCCTTAGCCTAAAGGCGGTACAGACAGCACGTTAATGTGCGGCTTTCTTACCGGTTTTAGCGGCTTTTGCCACAGGTTCAACCGCTTCTGTTTTTGCCTCTTCAGAGAACTTACGGCCATAGTAAGTATCCAGCAGAATCTGTTTCAGTTCGGAAATCAGTGGGTAGCGTGGGTTCGCCCCAGTACACTGATCGTCGAATGCATCTTCTGACAGGTTATCTACCTTCGCCAAGAAGTCGGCTTCCTGTACGCCTGCTTCACGAATCGAGGTTGGGATCCCCAGCTCGGTCTTCATGTCTTCCAGCCAGTTCAACAATTTCTCGATTTTCTGCGCGGTACGATCGCTTGGCGCGGTTAAACGCAGATGGTCGGCTATTTCCGCGTAGCGACGGCGTGCCTGTGGACGGTCATACTGGCTGAACGTCGTCTGCTTGGTCGGGTTGTCGTTCGCGTTATAGCGAATGACGTTTGAGATCAGCAGGGCGTTAGCCAGGCCGTGCGGGATATGAAATTCCGAACCCAGCTTATGTGCCATAGAGTGACAGACGCCGAGGAAGGCATTGGCAAACGCGATACCTGCAATCGTCGCGGCGTTATGTACGCGCTCACGGGCCACCGGGTTTTTCGCGCCATCGCGGTAGCTGTCTGGCAGGTTCTCTTTCAGTAGTTTCAGCGCTTGTAACGCCTGTCCGTCTGAATATTCGTTTGCCAGCACGGAAACATAGGCTTCCAGCGAGTGTGTTACCGCATCGAGCCCACCAAACGCACAGAGTGATTTCGGCATATTCATCACCAGATTGGCGTCAACAATCGCCATATCTGGCGTCAGTGCATAGTCCGCTAATGGGTATTTCTGCCCGGTGGCATCGTCGGTGACGACGGCAAACGGCGTCACTTCAGAACCGGTACCGGAGGTGGTGGTAATCGCCACCATTTTGGCTTTGACGCCCATCTTCGGGAACTTGTAGATACGTTTGCGGATGTCCATGAAACGCAGCGCCAGTTCTTCGAAGTGTGTCGTAGGGTGTTCATACATCACCCACATGATTTTCGCCGCATCCATTGGCGAACCGCCGCCCAGCGCAATGATCACATCCGGTTTGAAGGAGTGCATTTGCTCGGCGCCTTTACGCACGATGCTCAGCGTGGGGTCAGCTTCAACTTCAAAGAAGACTTCGGTTTCCAACCCGTGCTGTTTCAAGACGGACGTCACCTGATCGACATAACCATTGTTGAACAGGAAGCGGTCAGTTACGATAAAGGCGCGTTTTGCACCATCGGAGGCCACTTCTTCAAGCGCGATTGGCAGTGAGCCGCGACGGAAATAAATGGATTTAGGAAGTTTATGCCACAACATATTCTCTGCTCGCTTGGCTACCGTTTTCTTGTTGATCAAATGCTTCGGACCGACGTTTTCGGAGATGGAGTTTCCGCCCCAGGAGCCACAGCCCAGCGTCAGAGACGGAGCGAGTTTGAAGTTGTAGAGATCGCCGATACCACCCTGAGAAGCCGGTGTGTTAATCAGAATGCGCGCGGTTTTCATCATATTGCCGAAATGATTCACGCGCTCAGGCTGATTGTCCTGATCGGTATACAGGCAGGATGTGTGACCGATGCCACCCATTGCGACCAGTTTTTCCGCTTTAATAACGGCGTCGTTGAAGTCTTTCGCACGGTACATCGCCAGCGTCGGAGACAGTTTTTCATGAGCAAATGGTTCGGACTCATCGACCGCGGTGACTTCACCGATCAGCACTTTGGTGTTGGCTGGAACGGTGATTCCTGCCATTTCTGCGATCTTCGGTGCAGGTTGACCTACGATGTCGGCATTCAGTGAACCGTTCTTCAGCAAAATGCCCTGTACGGCATGAAGCTCTTTGCCTTTTAGCATGTAGCCGCCGTGGGTAGCAAAACGCTCACGCACGGCATCATAGACGCTGTCTACGACGATGACTGACTGTTCTGACGCACAAATGACGCCGTTATCGAAGGTTTTCGACATCAGAATAGACGCTACGGCACGTTTGATATCCGCAGTTTCGTCAACGACGACAGGCGTGTTACCCGCACCGACGCCGATTGCCGGTTTACCGGAGCTGTAGGCGGCCTTCACCATACCTGGGCCACCGGTAGCCAGAATCAGGTTGATATCCGGATGGTGCATAAGTTGGTTAGACAGCTCAACAGAAGGTTGATCGATCCAACCGATAATATCTTTCGGTGCACCTGCTGCAATCGCCGCTTGCAGAACAATGTCTGCGGCTTTATTGGTCGCATTTTTTGCACGTGGATGCGGAGAGAAGATAATCCCGTTACGGGTTTTCAGACTGATCAGCGCTTTAAAAATCGCAGTAGAAGTGGGGTTGGTGGTGGGAACAATACCGCAAATCAGGCCAATAGGCTCTGCAATGGTAATCGTACCAAAAGTGTCATCAGTAGAGAGGACGCCGCAGGTTTTTTCATCCTGATAGGCGTTATAAATGTATTCAGAGGCGAAGTGGTTTTTGATGACTTTATCTTCCACGATCCCCATACCGGATTCGGCAACCGCCATTTTTGCCAGCGGAATACGCGCATCCGATGCAGCGAGTGCAGCAGCGCGGAAGATCTTGTCCACTTGTTCCTGAGTATAAGTGGCAAATTCCTGCTGTGCCTTTCTCACTCTTTCGACCAGTGCGTTAAGTTCAGCAACGTTGGTTACGGCCATAATGCTCTCCTGATAAATGTTAAACTCTTTCAGTCAATTGTTCGCCGAATAGAACAGTATAGATAAACGAGCGGGGGACGTTTCCGTTACCTGGCTATTCTTTTCTGCCTATTTCGCATTAATTGACTCAAAGAGCTTGTCAGTCACCGTTGTGGCGCGATTTCTGCTTTTTAAAATACTGTAACCGCCGATATCGTAAATTTTTGAAATATTGTTTTGAAAACACATCAAAATTAAGAGGATTTACGTGCTTGTTACGGTATGGAATGAGCATACCTATTTGTGGGTGCCTTTTTTGTGATCAATATCTATTTTTATTGATGCTGACACCATTCAGCAGGCTGTAGATGATAACGAATATCATTAACCAAATAAAATCAACGGTTTCTCTACCTAAAATGGATCGGTAAAGGATGGCGCGCGGACGTTGAAGTGAAGCTTTGGCGGGAGGAATTCCGGTAGTGACTGCCCCTATTATGGGAATGGGCTGTTCGTATGAAATGTGTTCGTATAAACAGTGCTTATATCTTAATCGGGTTAGTTATTTTGCTCGTCTTCTATCGCAGGGAGGTTTCACGCGCTTGTCGCGCAAAGCGAGTAACAAAGTTGTTAAAATAATAACATTTTGGTCAGATAATGACGCGGACAGGTAAGCATGCATCATCATTTTTGTGCTGTGAAAATGATGAAACCCACTACGATGTTTTTTTGTTCAAAATCTATAAATTGCTGAATATTTAAAAAATAGTTGCAATTAAAAGGAAAAAACATTGTTTATCATGGGGTTAATTACAAGATCGCGCTGTTGAGATAAAATGCTTGCCGGGCTGTAGTAAAGAAAATTAAGCAACATCAATGTAAAAATATTGGCGAATGTGTCCGCTTTTGATAGCTTCGAGTTTCGGCCTGTTATTCGTTATTCACCCATAAATTAATTTTATGATTTATTTGGATAATGGGCGATCTTTTCTGCTCTATGTGACGGCAATTTTTATGCATAGAGTCCGGTATGGCGTGTATCAAGACAGGGGTGTTTATAAAGTGAAAATTCGCAACACAAAACGATGCTTTGTTACCAGTATGATTGCCGCCGCAGTGATGGCGTCATGCGTGAATGTTCAGGCTGCTAATGTACCTGCTGGTGTTGAGCTGGCGAAAGAACAGGTTCTGGTGAGAAACAATGGCGCTGAGGTGTCATCACTGGATCCACATAAAATAGAAGGTGTACCGGAATCCAACGTTGCGCGCGATTTATATGAAGGGCTGGTGATTTCCGATCCTGACGGACACCCGATTCCCGGCGTGGCGGAGCGGTGGGAAAGCAGCGATTTTAAAGTCTGGACATTCCATTTACGCAAAGATGCTAAGTGGTCAAATGGCGAACCGGTTACCGCGCAAGATTTCGTCTATAGCTGGCAGCGTCTGGCCGATCCGAAAACCGTTTCTCCTTACGCCAGCTATCTGCAATATGGTCATCTGCTGAATATCGATGACATTATCGCCAGCAAAAAATCTCCCGATACGCTGGGCGTAAAAGCACTCGACGACCATACGCTGGAAATCACATTAAGCGAACCGATCCCATATTTTTATAAATTACTGAATCACTCGTCCATGTCCCCGGTCAATAAAACGGTAGTAGAGAAATTTGGTGATAAATGGACTCAGCCGGAAAATTGGGTGGGGAATGGCGCCTATCGGCTTAAATCCTGGGTCGTGAATGAGCGGCTTGTGCTGGAGCGTAATACCCAGTATTGGGATAACGCCAAGACCGTGATTAATCAGGTCACCTATCTGCCGATTGCTTCTGAAGTGACGGATGTTAACCGTTACCGCGCGGGGGAAATTGATGTTACTAATAATAAATTACCCATTGAGCTATTTCAGAAGCTGAAAAAAGAAATCCCACAAGAAGTTAAAGTTAATCCCTTCCTCTGTACGTATTATTACGAAATCAACAACCAGAAACCGCCGTTTAACGATGTCCGGGTGCGAACGGCGCTGCGCATGGGGCTTGATCAAGACATATTGACCAATAAAGTGAAAAACCAGGGTGATATTCCTGCCTATGGCTATATTCCTCCGTTTACGGATGGCCTGAAAGCGCATACGCCAGAGTGGTTTACCTGGTCACAGGCGAAACGTAACGAAGAAGCGAAAAAGCTGCTGGCGGAAGCGGGCTATACCGCAGAAAAACCGCTGACGTTTAATTTGCTCTATAACTCGTCAGATCTGCATAAAAAGCTGGCAATTGCGGCGGCCTCGGTCTGGAAACAGAATCTGGGCGTTGACGCGAAATTGGAAAACCAGGAGTGGAAAACCTATCTCAGCACGCGTCATCAGGGCAATTATGACGTTGCGCGTGCCGGATGGTGTGCGGACTATAACGAACCGACATCGTTCCTGAATAGTATGCTGTCAGACAGCAGCAATAACACGACGCATTATAAGAGTGCGGTGTTTGACAAGCTGATGGCGCAAGCTGTTCAGGCGAAAACGGACGATGAACGCGCACAGATTTATCAGCAGGCTGAATCACAGTTGGATAAAGATGCGGCGATCGTTCCAGTCTATTACTACGCGAATACCCGGCTGGTAAAACCTTATGTCGGCGGCATTACCGGCAAAGACCCGTTGGATAATCTGCGGGTGAAGGATCTCTACATCATTAAGCATTAATCTGCCGCGATGGCATTTACGGTTTGATGCAAATGCAGTGAGCGAGCAGCGATTAATTTGGTATTTACTCTCTGCTTACCCATTCATTTAGTGTGGGAATGGGTGGCTGGAACCGATTAATCGTTTCTCACAGGGTGCTAATTCAGGAATTGTGCTGGGATAATTAGCACAACAACATTACAGGAGAAAATAATGACACACATCACAACTAAAAAAAGAGTAGTTGCCGCTATTATCGCGGCGTTGAGTAGCACGATGGCTGTTTCTGCCTTTGCCGCGACCGTTCCCTCCGGCGTTCAGTTAGCAGAAAAACAGGAATTGGTTCGTAACAACGGCGCGGAAGTGTCCTCCCTCGATCCGCATAAAATTGAAGGCGTACCGGAATCCAACGTGTCGCGCGATCTGCTGGAAGGTCTGGTCATTTCCGACGTTAACGGTAAAACCATTCCCGGCGTAGCGGAAAGCTGGGATAACAAAGATTTTAAAGTCTGGACGTTCCATCTGCGTAAAGATGCTAAATGGTCAGATGGTTCGCCGGTTACCGCACACGATTTCGTCTATAGTTGGCAGCGTCTGGCCGACCCGAAAACAGCATCGCCTTATGCTAGCTATCTGCAATACGGTCATCTGCTGAATATCGATGACATCATCGCCGGTAAAAAATCCCCCGATACGCTGGGCGTGAAAGCGTTGGACGATCATACCTTTGAGGTCACGCTTTCTGAAGCGGTGCCTTACTTCTATAAACTGCCTGTTTACCCAGCCATGTCTCCTGTCAATAAAACGGCAATCGAGAAATTTGGTGATAAATGGACGCAGCCGCAAAACTGGATCGGCAATGGCGCTTATAAGCTGAAAGACTGGGTAGTGAATGAAAAAATTGTGCTGGAGCGCAACCCGCAATATTGGGATAACGCCCATACGGTGATCAATAAAGTGACCTATCTGCCGATTTCGTCGGAAGTGACGGACGTTAACCGCTATCGTAGCGGTGAAATTGATATGACCTATAACCAACTGCCGATTGAATTATTCCAAAAGCTGAAGAAAGAAATTCCTGATGAAGTGAAAGTCAATCCGTACCTGTGTACTTACTATTACGAGATCAATAATCAGAAACCACCGTTTAACGATGTTCGAGTGCGTGATGCGCTGCGCATGGGGCTGAATCAGGATATTCTGACTAACAAGGTGAAGAACCAGGGCGATATTCCGGCCTATGGTTTTGTTCCGCCATATATTGATGGCTTCAACGCGCAGACCCCAGAGTGGTTTACCTGGTCACAGGAAAAACGTAATGAAGAAGCGAAGAAACTGCTGGCGGAAGCCGGTTATACGGCACAGAAACCGTTGACGCTAAATCTGCTATACAACACCTCCGATCTCCATAAGAAAATTGCTATCGCCGCGGCCTCTATCTGGAAACAGAATATCGGCGTGGATGTTAAGCTGGAAAATCAGGAGTGGAAAACCTTCCTCAATTCCCGTCATCAGGGGACTTATGACCTTGCGCGTGGCGGGTGGTGTGCGGACTATAACGAACCTTCAACCTTCCTGAACAGCATGCTGTCAGACAGCAGCAGTAACACAGCACATTATAAGAGCAAGGAATTTGATGCGCTGGTGGCGAAATCCTTGCAGGTGAAAACCGATGAGGAACGTGCAGAGGTTTATCAGCAGGCCGAAGCATTGCTGAATAAAGACGCGGTAATTGCCCCGGTTTATTACTATGCGAATACCCGATTGGTGAAACCTTATGTTGGTGGATTAACCGGTAAAGATCCGCAGGATAATGTTTACGTGAAAGATCTTTATATCATCAAGCACTAATAATAATGGCTGGCGCATGCGACTGTGCTGCCAGCCTTTTATAGGTACGAGCAATGTTAAAATTTATTCTTCGCCGCTGTTTGGAGGCGATTCCGACACTATTCATCCTGATCACCATTTCGTTTTTCATGATGCGACTGGCACCCGGCAGCCCTTTTACCGGTGAGCGTAATTTGCCGCCGGAAGTGATGGCGAATATCGAGGCCAAATATCATCTGAACGACCCCATGATGACGCAGTACGGTAATTATCTACTGCAACTGGTGCAGGGTGATTTCGGTCCTTCTTTTAAATACAAAGACTATTCCGTGAACGATTTGGTGGCGACTTCTTTCCCCGTTTCTGCAAAGTTGGGGGCCGCAGCATTCATTCTGGCGATTGTTTTTGGTGTAAGTGCAGGCGTGATCGCTGCACTGAATCAGAACACGAAATGGGATTATACCGTGATGGGCTTTGCCATGACGGGGGTGGTGATTCCCAGCTTTGTCGTCGCACCGCTACTGGTGCTGATTTTCGCCATTACGCTGCGTTGGCTACCCGGCGGGGGCTGGAACGGTGGGGCACCCAAATACATGATTTTACCGATGGTGGCGCTGTCTTTGTCTTATATCGCCAGTATCGCGCGTATCACCCGAGGGTCGATGATCGAGGTTTTACACTCTAACTTCATTCGCACCGCGCGTGCCAAAGGGCTGCCGATGCGTCGCATCGTCCTGCGCCATGCACTGAAGCCTGCGCTGCTGCCCGTGCTCTCCTATATGGGGCCGGCGTTTGTGGGCATTATTACCGGTTCAATGGTCATTGAAACCATTTTTGGCTTACCCGGTATTGGACAACTGTTCGTAAACGGCGCGCTGAACCGCGACTATTCACTGGTACTGAGCCTGACGATTCTGGTCGGTGGCTTAACCATTCTCTTTAATGCGATCATTGACGTGCTCTACGCTGTTATCGATCCGAAAATTCGCTATTAATTGGGGGCGCTATGTTTTGGAATCGAAAAAACGTTGAAGCGTTAGAGAACTTCACCGAGCAGACAGAAATTGAAGGGCGCAGCCTGTGGCAGGATGCGCGCCTGCGCTTTATCCATAACCGTGCAGCGCTGGCCAGCCTGTTTGTGCTGGCGGTGATTACCGTGTTTGTCATTTTTGCTCCGATGCTGTCTGCATTTGATTATGCCGATACGGACTGGGGCATGATGTCAGCCGCGCCGGATATGACCTCTGGACACTATTTCGGTACGGATTCTTCAGGCCGCGATCTGCTGGTTCGCGTGGCTATCGGCGGTCGCGTGTCGCTGATGGTCGGCGTGGCGGCAGCGCTGGTTGCCGTGATCGTCGGGACGCTGTATGGCGCGATGTCCGGCTATCTGGGCGGGAAAGTGGATTCCGTGATGATGCGTCTGCTGGAGATCCTCAACTCATTCCCATTCATGTTCTTCGTGATTCTGCTGGTAACGTTCTTTGGGCAGAACATGCTGTTGATCTTTGTGGCTATCGGCATGGTGTCCTGGCTCGATATGGCGCGTATCGTGCGTGGCCAGACGCTGAGCCTGAAGCGTAAAGAGTTTATTGAAGCGGCAATGGTGTCCGGTGTTTCCACACGCGGTATCGTGTTACGTCACGTGGTGCCGAACGTACTGGGTGTGGTGGTGGTCTATGCCTCTCTGCTGGTGCCAAGCATGATTCTGTTCGAATCTTTCCTGAGCTTCCTGGGGCTGGGAACGCAGGAACCGTTAAGCAGCTGGGGTGCCTTGCTGAATGATGGTGCGAACTCAATGGAAGTGTCGCCGTGGTTGCTGTTCTATCCGGCGGCGTTTCTGGTCGTTACGCTGTTTTGTTTTAACTTTATCGGCGATGGCCTGCGTGATGCCCTCGACCCGAAAGATCGCTGAGGAGCATCAACATGAGCAAGATTGAGTTAACGGGCGCGCACGACGCGCTGCTACATGTTCAGGATCTCCGGGTAACGTTCAAAACGCAGGACGGAGACGTGACGGCGGTTAATGATTTGAACTTCACGCTCAACGCCGGTGAAACGCTGGGGATTGTTGGGGAATCTGGCTCCGGTAAATCACAAACCGCGTTTGCGTTGATGGGGCTGCTGGCGCGTAATGGTCGTATTGGCGGCTCGGCACGTTTTCGTGGCAAAGAGATTCTCAATTTGCCGGAAAGCCAGCTGAATAAGCTGCGTGCTGAAGAAATCAGTATGATTTTCCAGGATCCGATGACCTCGCTGAACCCGTACATGCGCGTCGGCGAACAGCTGATGGAAGTGCTGATGTTGCACAAACGCCTGAGCAAAAGCGAAGCGTTTGAAGAGTCGGTCAAAATGCTGGATGCGGTCAAAATGCCGGAAGCGCGTAAGCGTATGAAGATGTATCCGCATGAGTTTTCCGGCGGGATGCGTCAGCGCGTGATGATCGCGATGGCGCTGCTGTGTCGACCAAAACTGCTGATTGCCGATGAACCGACCACGGCATTGGATGTAACGGTTCAGGCGCAAATTATGACGCTGCTGAACGAGCTGAAGCGCGAGTTTAATACCGCCATCATCATGATTACCCATGATCTGGGCGTGGTCGCCGGTATTTGTGACAAAGTGCTGGTGATGTATGCCGGACGCACGATGGAATACGGCGTTGCACGCGATGTCTTTTATCATCCAAGCCACCCGTATTCCGTCGGCTTGCTCAATGCCGTGCCGCGTCTGGATGCGGAAGATGAGGTGCTGGCGACTATTCCGGGTAATCCGCCTAACTTATTACGTTTGCCGAAAGGGTGTCCGTTCCAACCACGCTGCCCGTATTCAATGGATGTCTGCCACAGCGCACCTGCGCTCGAGTCTTTTGGTGATGGCCGCTTGCGCGCCTGCTTTAGAGCGATTGAGGAGGTGGTATGAACAACGCGGACGAGAAAAAGGTGTTGTTAGAAGTGGACGACCTGAAAGTCCACTTTGAGGTCAGAGATGATAAGCAGTGGTTCTGGCAACCGCCGAAAAAACTGAAAGCGGTCGATGGCGTGACGTTGCGTTTATATGAAGGTGAAACGCTGGGCGTGGTGGGGGAATCCGGCTGCGGTAAGTCCACACTGGCGCGTGCCATTATCGGACTGGTAAAAGCGACCGACGGACGCGTCACCTGGCTGGGCAAAGACCTGCTGGGCATGAGCGACGAGCAATGGCGTGCAGCACGTAGCGATATTCAGATGATATTCCAGGACCCGCTGGCGTCGCTGAATCCGCGCATGACTATTGGTGAGATTATTGCCGAGCCGTTAAAGGTTTATCATCCCGAATTGGATCGGCAGGCGGTAAAAGATCGCGTGAAAGCGATGATGTTAAAGGTTGGGCTACTGCCGAACCTGATCAACCGCTATCCGCATGAATTCTCTGGCGGCCAGTGTCAGCGTATTGGGATCGCGCGCGCGCTGATTCTGGAACCGAAGCTGATTATCTGTGATGAACCGGTTTCCGCGCTGGATGTGTCGATTCAGGCGCAGGTGGTGAATCTGTTGCGTCAACTACAGCGTGAAATGCGCCTGTCGCTGATTTTTATCGCGCATGACTTATCGGTAGTGAAGCACATTTCCGATCGCGTATTGGTGATGTATCTGGGTCATGCGGTAGAGCTGGGAACGTACGATCAGGTCTATCAAAATCCGCAGCATCCCTATACCCGCGCGCTGATGTCTGCGGTGCCGATTCCCGATCCCGATCAGGAACGAAACAAGAAGATACAACTGCTGGAAGGAGATTTGCCTTCACCGATCAATCCGCCATCGGGCTGCGTGTTCTGCACCCGTTGTCCGGTTGTCGGCCCTGAGTGCTCGAAAACCCGTCCATTGCTGGAAGGCAGCTTTACGCATGCGGTGTCGTGTCTGAAAGTCGATCCTCAGGCGCTGTTGCCGGTGGAAGAAGTCGAAGCTCAGTAAGCGGTTTTATCGGCTAGCGATGTAAAAAAGGCGTCTCCTACGGGAGTAATGCCAGTCAGTTAAGCAACTGACTGGCATTTTTTCTCAGCTTTTCGATATTTATAAGGTCTCTCTTTCACCACTCTCGGAAAGGCTCTTTCCCTTCTTATCGGCAGCTTCACCATCTGCCCCATACTTTCCAGATCTCGCAGTAGCTCAGGGATACGACCCGGCGATGCGCCCTGAAGCGTCATCAACATTCTCATGACCAGCCCGCAGGATTCTGAGAAGCTCAGCTGATTTGGCCAGTAACCTTTCAGTTGACTGGCCATTTTAATCATCTGATAACGCACCAGATTATACGCCAGCAGCACACCCCATAACTCCTGCTCCACAAGTTCCGGTTTTTTGCTTCTCAGTGTCAGTCTGCTCAGTTGCATTGTCTGTTTGATTTCACGGTAACCCAACTCGATTTCCCAACGGTGACTGTAAAGCTCAACCATTTCACCTCCCGGATAACGCATGCCATCGGTCATCGAGGTCAGTAACTGATAGGTTTTGCCTTTACGGCTATAGGTCAGTAATCGGGCTGTCACTTCTGTACTCAGTCCCGGCCATTTTTTGCGGGATTGTGGCGTCGTTTTCAACTGTACCAGATGATCGCCTTTTCCCAGTTTCCGGACCTCCTCGTAACGGGTACCTTTCTTAAGCGGTATCATCCAGTGTCGGTGTTCTCCCGCACGCTTCCAGGCATTCAGTAACCCTAATGAGTAATACCCTTTATCGAGCAGCGTCAGCGTATTATCTGCGGTCTGGTCTATCAGTTGCTCAGCCAGGGTATATTCGCTGTCTTTCATCGTACCGAAGGCTGCGGCGGTTATCAGATGGCTGGTCAGCTCCATCTGACAGACCATTTTGACCTGCGGGTAGGGGCCAGGTTGGCCGCAGTAAGTCTGGCGCGGGAAGGCGGCATCATTTTCAGGTGTTTCCTGTGTGCGCCAGACGACGCCATCCATCGCCAGTAACGTCAATCCACACCAGTGAGGATGTGCCACAGCGTTGTGCCACAAGTGAGCAGTGTGCGTGAACACCCGTCGAACGGCATCACTTCCGAGTCGCTGGCGGGCCTGGATAACCGCGCTGGGAGCAACAAAGGGACGGTTACCGGGCAGCATAATATCCAGCCGATTGACAATCTGATGAAGCGGCTCCTTACGTTCAAGCGCCATGCCGACAATGCACCAGACCATCATTTCGAGAGGAAGACGGCGTTTACGCAGGGTGACCACGCCGGACTCAGCAAGGCAACGAGCAATAAGTTCTGGGTCAAGAAAGTCGCCAAGAGAAGTCAAAGGGTTACGGGTCGAGTCGTAACGTGAAACGAGGTCGATGGCCTGAGAAATACGCATAAAAAATCCGGAAATGAAGAACATTTCCGGATTCTTACACAGCTATTGGATCGTTCAACTGATCCTTAACTGATCAGCATTACTCCTGCGGGAGATGCCTTACGTTGCTGACAATGTACGTTGAGCGTTGATAATGGATAGATCGTAAAGACGCTGTGAATACATCCTTGTACGCTCGAGCCGCGTAGATATGAATCTCATCCCTGAGATTCACCCTTGCAGGGCCGTCGCAAGCGACGTTCAAAGGCGTTCCTGACGCCTTTGTCCCTGTGTCGCGGACGCTTTACTCTTCTATTCCATTATCACCGTTTTCGTTTCGCAAATAGAATTACCCACGTTTTCAGTCACTTTGCATTGAGGCGAAACGAATTATTCTTTCCACAGAATGTGGCAAAGTTTGTGGTCTTTTTCCCGGCAAATCAGCACGCGGGCAAAAATATCCGTGATCTCTTCGCCTTCCTCTTCGGCCAGCCCAATGACGACTTCAGCAAAGAAGTCAGGGTTCAGATCGAAATCAACGTGCTCGGCCCAGTCTTCCGCGGGGTCGAATAACTCTGCACCGCCGCGCTCTTCGAATTGCAGGTTGAACAGTAAAATATCTGCCGGATCGAGGTTATCCGCCGCAAGCTCCAGAAAGATGTCGTAAGCCTGTTCCAATGCTTCGTCTTCGGTCAGGCGATTATTCAAATCCATAACGTAATTCCTGTTAATTCCCAATGACCCTATTAGAACACGGGAAAACGGGTATGCCCTAAATAATTTGAGTGATGGGGGAATAGCTATAGCAGGGGGCTGAAAAAGTAGAACAGCCGCTCGACGATGCGTTGCCAGTAAGGGCGGTTTTGCCACTGTGTCGCGTTTAACAGGCGTGAGCGGGCGATATAGTCTTCCTGTACGCAGGCTAAATCGCTGCCGAACCCGGCATCGTCAATCACCAGCGTGATTTCAAAATTCAGCCACAGGCTGCGCATATCAAGATTTACCGTACCGACCAGGCTAAGCTGTCCGTCGACCAGTACGCTTTTGGTGTGCAGCAGTCCGTCCTTGAATTGATAAATCTTTACGCCAGCGGCCAGCAGTTCTGTGAAGAAGGCGCGGCTGGCCCAGCCGACCAGTACGGAGTCATTCTTGTGCGGTACAATGATACTCACATCGACCCCGCGCTGGGCGGCGGTGCAGATGGCGTGCAGCAGGTCATCGCTGGGCACGAAGTAGGGGGTTGTCATGATCAACTGCTTACGTGCTGAATAGACGGATGTGAGCAGCGCCTGATGAATCATCTCCTCTGGGTAACCGGGGCCGGAAGCAATCACCTGAATGGTGTGGCCGCTTTCCTGTTCGAACGGCATGACGTTAACATCCGGCGGCGGCGGAAGCAGGCGCTTGCCCGTCTCCATTTCCCAGTCGCAGCAGTAAATAATCCCCAGCGTGGTCGCTACCGGCCCTTCAATGCGCGCCATCAGGTCAATCCACTGCCCGACGCCGGCATCTTGTTTGAAAAGACGGGGATCGACCATATTCATGCTGCCGGTATAGGCAATGCGGTTATCGATCAGGATAATTTTACGGTGTTGCCGTAAGTCCATACGGCGCAGGAAGGCACGAAACAGATTTACTTTCAGGGCTTCGACCAGTTCTATGCCAGCGGTGCGCATTAGCTCGGGGTGATGCTGGCGGAAAAATTGTACACTGCCAGCAGAGTCCAGCAGGATGCGGCAATGCACCCCACGGCGTGCCGCCTCGATAAGCGAAGAGGTGACTTGCTCGACCAGACCGCCAGGTTGCCAGATATAAAACACCATCTCGATGTTGCTACGGGCAAGTTCGATATCACGTAAGAGCGCTTTAATGGTGTCATCAAATGTGGTAATCAGTTGCAACTGATTACCTTTGACGCCGCCAACGCCCTGTCGACGTTCGCAAAGCTGAAATAACGCGCTGGCAACTTCGCTGTTTTCCGTCGCGAAAATACGGCGATACTCTTTTAATTCGCGCAGCCATTTTGCCGTTGATGGCCACATTTTGCTGGCGCGTTCAGCCCGGCGTTTGCCAAGATGGAGCTCGCCAAACGAAAGATAAGCGACAATACCGACAAGTGGCAGAATATAAATCACCAGTAACCAAGCCATTGCAGAAGGCACCGCCCGACGTTTCATCAGAATACGCAATGTCACACCTGCAATCAGCAACCAGTAGCTAAAAACCAGTAACCAACTTATTACGGTATAAAATGTCGACATAAAAGCAGCATAGTTCCCTTCTGCAAAGAATTAACAAAGTGTACGCATAGATTTATAAAAGGGGAAATGCCTTTCCTCTGAATAAAATAGCGTAGCTGGCTAAGAAGAGAAGAGCGGAGAGGGCAATTCACCGATTGTCGTCACGTATTAGGGGGGTATAATGCCCCGCGCGAGTGTATTAATAAGAGCCGCATCATGAAACGCAGTCGAAATGAAGTGGGGCGCTGGCGGATGTTGCGTCAGGTCCAGCGTAGAAGAAGTCGCTGGTTGGAAGCTCAATCACGTACGTATCGCCATATTCGCTCTGCCCGTTATTTGCAGCAAAAGCACAAACGGCGGGCACTGCTCTATGCGGTAACCTACGACTGGTAAGCCAGTGAGGAAAATAGCGACCCGAGGTATGGTCGCTATTTTTTATCACATTCCGGATCGCGTCCTGCTCCGGTTCATCCCATAACCGGAATGCGCTGCGCTATTTCTCTCTGATCGATCATCGGGTTACTGTCATCCTCCGTCGAGGGCAGGATAAACAGCGACACTGACGTATTTAAGCGTTCCGTTTGTTCCAGCAGCGAGGAGAAGGTGCGAGCGGAGGCTTCAACCTGTCCCGCATTTTCTCTGACCGTGTCATTCAGCGTACTGAGACGGGTGGTCACTTCATGAATGCTTTCGGTTTGCTGGTGCGATATTTCCGATATCTCGCTCAGAAATGTGCCGGTGCCTTTCGCCGTCTGAATGATGTTTTGCAGGCTATCATTCAGTTTGTTCACCAGCCGCGTTCCTGCGCTTACGCTGTTATCTGAATCACGAATCAGCACATTAATATTTTGTGCTGAATGACTGCTTTGCGACGCCAGCGTACCGACTTCCCGTGCGACAACGGCAAAGCCGCGTCCCATCGTCCCGGCTCGTGCGGCTTCTATTGCGGCATTCAGGGACAAAATATGTGTCTGAAATGCCACGTTTTCAATCATTCCAATGGCTTCTGTCATTTCGCGCGTTCTGCCTGCAATGTCTGACATCGCGGCTTTGACGTCATTCATCATGGTTTCGCCCTGTGCCGCGATCTTGCTGGTGTCTTCCGCATGCAGGTTGGCCTGCTGAGTATGCAGCGCAT
This sequence comes from Pectobacterium sp. A5351, assembly GCF_028335745.1. NCBI lineage: Bacteria > Pseudomonadati > Pseudomonadota > Gammaproteobacteria > Enterobacterales > Pectobacteriaceae > Pectobacterium > Pectobacterium sp. A5351. Next base: position 2,138,161 of record NZ_CP116477.1, on the reverse strand, counting down.
TTTGCTCGAGATGCTGGCTAAGCTGAATAATGTGCTCGGTAGTGGCTTTGAGTTCATGGGATTGGCGGTTAGCCTGCTCGGAAAGCTGGAGGTTATCCGCTGCAACCCGATCAACCTGCATCACCATGTGGTCAACGCCCTGGCGAACCTGATTGACTAACGTCACCAGACCTTCCTGCATTTGAATGACGCTGGTATTAAGCTGCCTAATTTCGCGTGTACCGCGTATCTCGGTATCTACCGAATGAGAAAGGTCGCCTGCGGCGATCAGCTTTAAATGGGCAATGATGTGCGTCAGTGGGCGAATAATCACTCGGCTCACACCGATCCAAACTGCGAGGGCGATCGCCAGTAAGAGCCCAAGAACCGTGATGAAAATCGTTTTAGCCTGATCGAGGGCGGATAAAAATTGTTGCCCGTGCTGCTTTTGCCGTGCATCAGTGTCTTGCAGGTAGTGTGAATATTTCTGGGTGAAATCGCTTTGATAGGCCTGAACAGGAACGGCAAAGAAAATGTCGATCTGGTTGGTGGTTTTTATTCCCTGAGCGAGTTCGACAAGCCCGGAATAGAGCTGGCTGTAACTCTTCTTCAAATCGACGAAAGCCGCAGTGTCGGCTTCCATCGTGGTGACCGTCCCCAGTTGTTGGTAGTGCTCCTGCGCCTGTTTGAGAGACACTTCTGCCTCATCCATCAGGCTGTGCCAACTGCCCTCAGACCCCGTTTCTTTGTCTACCAGTAGATAAATACCCGCGCGATTGAGTTTATCGCTGGCGTTCATCACTTCCATCCGCGCTTTATCCATTAACGCTTGTTGCTGGCGTAGGCTCTCGTTAGCCGAAATATCCTGTCGCACTTGCGTCATCGTTTGAGAAATGACGCCGACGGAAGCCAATTGCAGTAAAGAAAATAACCCAATGATCACTAACAATCCGGAGAGAATACTGAGGCGATGACGGCGGCGGATAGTGGCAATTCCGTTTCGCAAAATCGCTGGCATTAACATGATTGTTGACCCCCGCTATATGAATAGCGGTCAAACTATCACTGTTAAATGACTAAAATATTTCAGCTTTTAGCGGTGAGGTGATAGGCCATGATTTTCTGGTACAACCATGACCTATATCAATAGACTCGTCATACTTCAAGTTGCATGTACGTTGGCTGCGCTACTCGGCCCACTTACGTGCACTTCTCCCCGTAGGGGGCGCTGCAAGCAGCGTTCAAACCTGCCTCTGGCAGATTTGTCAGTCACCCGAATCACTTACTTCAGTAAGCTCATCGGGATGAAATGAGAGACATCCTGAAACTCGAATTATTTAGAGTATGACCCTTAAAACACTTTTTTGAATGGCTTCACGCTGACGTGTTTGTAGACATCTGCCGCGATGTAGGGGTCGGCGTCAGCCCATGCTGTTGCTTCATCCAGTGACGCGAATTCGGCGATAATGACGGAGCCGCTAAAACCAGCCTGACCGGGATCGTCGCTGTCGATAGCAGGTAAAGGACCCGCGGTAATCAGTCGACCCTGATCGCGCAATGCCTGTAGGCGGGCAAGGTGATCGGGTCTTGCCGACAGGCGTTTTGCTAATGAATCAACATTATCTTCAGCATAAATGACATAGAGCATAGTGGCCTCACAGGTAGGAAGGTACCCTTTTTCGTTTGGGATGCCGGGTTAGCGCCCTGTCGCCAAACGCTATCGGGTAAGAGACTCGTGTTTCTACCATCATACGTGATGTTGTTAGAAGACAATAGGTTGAAGACAATAGTTCGAGGACAATAGGTTGATTTGCCAGAGTAATCCCCCCACGATTTCTGTTTTTTTGCCAATTCCACGGGTTGTTATTGAATATGATTGCTATTTGCATTTAAACTTGGGCGGCATAAGAGGATAAAGACAGACTATGCCGCAAAAAAAGTTTTTTTTGACCCGCCGTTACTCATGGCCATTCATACTTTCAGTTGGTTTTCACGGTTCACTGATTGCAGGTTTGCTGTACGCATCGTTTAATAATTCAATCGAATTACCGCAGGAATCCAAACCCATCAGCGTCGTGATGGTGAACCCTGCGGCCTATGAAGCGGCCCCTGTTGCCAAATCTGCCCCCGAGCCGGAGCCGGTGAAACAACCAGAACCGGAGTCAGAACCCATTCCTGAACCGGAGCCATTGCCGCAGCCGGTTCCTATGCCATTGCCGGAACCCAAGCCGAAACCTAAACCGGAGCCCAAGCCCGTGAAGAAGGTTGAGCAGCCGAAACCAGTTAAACGTGAGCCGACCGTTGAAAAACAGCCGCCTTCGCCGTTTACCAGCGAAGAACCGACGCGTAATGTGAATAATGCGCCGGTGAAGCAGGCACCTGCGCCCGCTGCAAGCGCGCAGTCAAGTGGGCCACGTCCGTTGAGCCGTGCGCAACCTCAGTATCCTGCTCGCGCGTTTTCCCTGCGCGTTGAGGGGCGGGTAAAAATGCAGTTTGATGTGGACGAGTCTGGGCGTGTTGACAACGTTCGCGTGCTTTCTGCCGAACCGCGTAATATGTTCGAGCGCGACATCAAACAGGCGATGCGTAAGTGGCGTTATGAAGCCAGTAAGCCCGGTAAAGATTTGGTTGTGACCATCGTCTTTAAAATTGACGGTGGGGCGGCAGTCGAATAATTCATGTCAGAATAAAGAAACGGGGCATCATCTTTGGCAGATGACGCCCCGTTTTCGTATCGATCGCTATTCAAAGGGCTTACACCGATGAACGCTAAACGTTACTCACTTGGCGTGAAGTGGCTTTTGCCGGTAGGGAGTTCACGTGGATGACCTTCTTCATCGACCGCGACGTAGGTGAATAACGCTTCGGTAGCCCGATAGCGTTGGCCAATCGGTTCAGACGACACTTTCTTTACCCAAACTTCAACGTTAACGTTAATAGAACTCCGGCCAGTGCGTAAACAACGCGCATAGCAGCAAACCACATCGCCGACGGCGACAGGTTTTAAGAATGACATCCCATCAACCCGTACGGTAACAACACGCCCTTCGGCAATTTCTTTCGCCAAAATTGCGCCACCGATGTCCATTTGCGACATCAGCCAGCCACCAAAAATATCCCCGTTCGCATTGGTATCGGCTGGCATTGCCAGCGTGCGGAGAACCAGTTCGCCCTGTGGTAACACGTTTTGTGTGCTCATTGTGTATGCCTCGATTTAGCGATTACGGTTGCTCGCTTTTTTCTTCTTCTGATTTTTCCTGGTCGTCAGGCAAGTGACGGTAGATATAAACACCACAAAGCAGCGTAAACAGCAGCGTCACACCCGTCAGACCAAAGACTTTAAAATTGACCCACACACTTTGCGGTAGCCAGAAAGCAATATAGATGTTAACTAGCCCGCATACCAGAAAGAATACCGCCCAGGCTATATTCAATTTTCCCCAGACGGATTGCGGCAAAGTTAGCTCTTTACCCAGCATTTTCTGAATCAGGGTTTGCTTCATGACAAACTGGCTAACCAGCAGAGCGGCGGCAAACAACGCATAGATAATGGTAACTTTCCACTTGATAAACAGATCGTTATGAAACACCAGCGTTAGCGAACCGAAAACGACGACCATCACAAAGGTGACCAGCGTCATTTTCTCTATTTTACGATACATCACCCAGGTGACCGCGAGTGACAGCGCCGTTGCTGCAATTAATGCGCCCGATGCGATGTAGATGTCATAGAGTTTATAAGCTGCAAAAAACACGACCAACGGTATAAAATCAAGAAGTTGCTTCATTATGTCAATCCATCACTCAACAGTGTCGTAATGATAACCCACAAGAGTTATCCGGTAGCTCATGCCATTATCCTTCATTGTGGAACACCATTCCCGAGATATTGTAATAATTTGCAGAAAATTACGATTGGGCAAGTCGTGAACGAGGGAACGGGCGAAGCCTATGCCGCCAGAACGGCGGCATAGGTGAAGAGCAGCAATTACGCGCGCAGCAGCATATAAAGGCGGAACAGATAAATCAGCAGAATCGCGGAGATCAGGTTGCTTAACCCGTTCAAAACCACACCGAGCACGGTTGGTGAGGAAATGGGTAACTTTGACACCACCAGCAAAATAGCGATTTTAGCCAATAACCACATCACGATGGCAGGCGCGGTTGCGCGTAAGTTGCCATAGGCTAGTTTGGTACTTGCTTTAATCGCGCTGAAAATCCCGCTTTTTTCAGTGACGACTATCACGGGCGACAAACTCAGGGCGATAGCCAGCAGCACGCCAGGAATGACCAGCAGCATCATACCAAGCTGGATAAGCAGCGTGCACAGCAGGATCAGGAAAAGCAGGCGCAGTAAAAAAGGGGTGGAGGCGCCGATTGCACGTAGTGCGCTGGTGCGATGTCCGTCGGACACCAGTTGGATTAACATCAGAATCCCGCCCGTCAGCAGTACATTGCCGACTAACGCCGCAAAGGTGCCTGCCGCTGACATTTTTAGCAACACGGCTTGTTGTTCCGGCGTCATCTGCTGAATCAAGTCCATCAAACCGGATTCGACAGACGATGACAGATCGCTGCCGGAGGTGCTCAGAATCCGTAACTCGTCTACAGAAGGTGATAGCGCATGATTCAGTATGACAGTAATGAATGCCGTCAACAGTGACATCATTAAGATGCTGATGAACTGGTTGCGGGTAAAATTCATTGTGTCACGGTACAACGTGTTAGCCGTGATAGGCATGCAGGCTCCTTGAAAAAGATAAATCAACGGATAGAACTTAACTCACGATTGTAACCTGTTAATCCGTACTGTGGCACCCTGTCAACGATGTAATGCTGCTTTTCCCTTCAGTTATGAGAGACGGGGATGAAAATGTTACCAAAGGTGGCAGGCCATATTTTTCCCGAGCCCGGTTGCAGGCATCGTTGATCTGTCCATTTTCGCCGGATTGCATAAATTCTCGACAGGGTGAAGGGCGATTAACATAAATAGAACAACTAACGGTATCCCCGACGGTGCCTTCCAATGCCTGGCAGCGAGGCGTCTTGCTGTTCGTACCCGTCATACAGCGTAAAAAAGGGGAAACGGGTTCGGTGAATTGTGAAGGTACTGCACCACCGCCGTCATCGGCTTCAGCCCAATAGAAAGATACTCTGAAATAAGCGCAGCACGCGCCACAGTGCATACAGGTATTATCGCTCATTGGATGACTAACTGCCCCCATCCAGCGTGAATCACGTTAATGGAAATAAAAATCTACCGTTGAATGTGTTCGCGCGGTAATGCAATTTGCGGGCAGAGCACGTTATGTATTCTTTGTCATTTATTGATTTGGATCAATTCCATGATTTTTAATCAGTTAGCGATAAATGATATGGTTCAACTTGCGTGTAAAATCTTTAAAAGATGTGATCTGGCTTAAAACAAGAATACCTAGTTAGGGTTATATTTCGCTCGAAATTTAAACCCTATAAATGGAGTGGGTAATGAAAAAAGCATCTTTCTTATTATTGGCAGCGGCGCTTATGCCTACATTGGCACAGGCTCATCAAGCGGGTGATTTTATTGTTCGCGCGGGTACAGCAACCGTGCATCCACGTGAAAGCTCGGACAATGTGTTGGGTTTGGGAGAGTTTCAGGTAAATAGCAATACTCAGTTGGGTCTGACTTTTAGCTACCTGGTGACGGACAATATCGGTGTTGAATTGCTGGCGGCTACCCCGTTCAGCCACAAAGTCGGTTTGCAGAGCACGGGAACGATTGCAGAAGTGAAACACCTGCCGCCTTCACTGGTCGCACAATACTATTTTGGTGATGCGCAAGATAAATTACGTCCTTACCTGGGCGTTGGTCTGAATTACACGATGTTCTTCGATGAGAAATTTAATGATACAGGGAAGGGCGCAGGGCTGAGCGATCTGAGCCTGAAAAATTCCTGGGGCCTTGCTGCGCAGGCGGGGTTGGATTACAACCTGGACAAGAATTGGTTAGTCAACATGTCCGTATGGTGGATGGATATTGATACCGATGTGAAATTTAAAGCCGGTAATAATCAACAAAGTATCCATACTAAACTTGATCCATGGGCCTTTATGTTTGGCGTAGGTTATCGCTTCTGATTGTTAATTTAAGTTGATGTGAAGAATAAAAAATTTCTGGGAGAAATTTTTAACGAATGGCCTGTAAGGATGGCACGCCATAACAAAACGGCGACGTGAATAGCGTCGCCGTTTTTACAGACACAAAATAACTAACCAATAAGGATAACGCTATTTTTATTACAGCAATTATCTATAGGGGGAACCATTAGAAACTGTATTGTACACCAACGCGGTAGCGAGTTTGACGCTCATCGGTGGTTTTGTCTGGACCAACGACATTGCCAACGGCAACGTAAGGTTTCCAGTTTTTATCCAGTTTATAAGACAGGCTAACATCATGCTCAATCTTATAGTCCTTGTTATTCGTTAAAATGACTTTGTCATTATTGACTTTCTGATAGTCTAACTCGTAAGCAATCTGGAAATCTTTCAGGAATTTATAGCTAACAGCGGTCGTCAGGTTATAACCGTTTTCAGAGGTGTTTTTAGTTGTGCCGATGCTGTCACTATTACGTTTGTAGTACGGGCGATAGCGGAGTGATAATGCGAGATCGTCAGTAACGTTATAGGCACCACGCAAGTATGGACGATAGTTGTTATACGTTGAACTAGAGTCTAAAGAAAAACCGGGTTCCAGGGAGAAGGATTTGTCAAATTTATACAGATAACTGGCAACAACCTCAGTGCCATTGCTTACTGTCTCGTTATAGGGTTTGTTCGGCGTAGTATCTTTATCAGACTGTTTCCATTTGGCTTCTACAGAGAGGCCAAAACCGTTGTCAAAACGGTGAGACATTAGCAGACGATCTTTATGATCGTTCTTTGCTGTATCCTGCATTTCATGGCGATAGTCAATCGTCACCGCCATGGAGCTTAAGCTGATTAAGGAAGTTACCACCATCGTCAATATTTTAGCTTTCATTTTATTATCCCAAGTCAAAAAGAATTATTATCTAAAAACGCGCTGCCACTTTTGTCCAGCGGTTTTATTTTATTTATTATTTCTTACAGTAATGTGAACAAGATCGTTAAAAAGGAAAAATTTTGAATGTTCTTATTTATGTGATTTTCTTCGTATTTTATTGGCGGGATTTATGCGTTATTAAAAATAGCGATGACTGGAATATTTACCCGGTAGAAATTAAATAATTATTTCAATTTGAAAACATTTTTTACAATTATAATGATTTGGACATTCAATAATAATTGAAAATAATTTACTGCAATCAAATATGAAATAATTTGAAACATTATTTGGCGCGCAATAGTTATTGCATTAAGCATGAATTGCGCGCCAGAAAAGTGCTATGAACGCGTAGCGGCTTTCATTTCACTCACAAAGGTGTGTAACTCTGACAGCATGACGTCGGGCTGGTTCAGATTTTTTTCGATAATCCGTACGATCGCCGAGCCGGAAATGGCACCCGCAGCGCCTGATGCTAACGTTTCTCGCACCTGAGCCGGATCGGAAATGCCAAATCCTTGTAGCGGAGGAGCGGCATGATACTCGTTCAGTTTGGCTACCAGATGATTCAGCGGCAGTTGGGCGCGTTTTTCTGTCCCGGTTACGCCCGCACGTGACACCAGATAGGTGTAGCCACGGCCATAGGACGCGAGCTCGCGCAGTAACTCATCGTCAGCATTGGGCGGACAGATAAAAATAGGGGCGATGCCATGCCGCAGCGCAGCCGTACGGAAAGGGGTCGACTCCTCCACCGGAACATCCGCGACTAACACCGAGTCAACGCCAACCTGTGCGCAGCGCTGATAGAATTCATCAATGCCGTTGCTGAAGACCAAATTGGCATACATCAGCAGGCCAATCGGGATTTCCGGATATTTCTGGCGAATCGTCGCCAGCATTTCGAAGCACTGGCCGGGCGTGACGCCGGCGGCAAAGGCGCGCAGGTTGGCATCCTGAATGGTTGGACCATCCGCCAGCGGGTCAGAGAAGGGCACACCCAGCTCCAACGCGTCGGCACCCGCGGCAATTAGCGTGTCGATAATTTTCAGGGATTGCTCGGGAGACGGATCGCCCAGCGTCACAAACGGAACGAATGCGCCTTCCTTTTTCTCCGACAGGCGAGTAAACAGTTGTTGATAACGCTCCATTACATTTCTCCCCGATCTTTCAAAATATCGTGCACGGTAAAGATATCTTTATCACCACGGCCGGACAGGTTGACCACCAGTAGTTGCTCTTTTTCCGGTTCCGCTTTAATCATTTTCAAGGCGTGTGCCAGCGCGTGGGAGGATTCCAGTGCGGGAATAATACCTTCACCACGGCAGAGTGCTTTGAAGGCATCCAGCGCTTCGTCATCGGTAATCGAGACATAGTCAGCGCGGCCGATGCTGTTCAGGTAGGCGTGCTGTGGTCCTACGGACGGGAAATCCAGCCCAGCGGAAATCGAGTAGGACTCTTCAATTTGCCCGTCAGACGTTTGCATCATCGGAGACTTCATGCCGAAATAGATACCGAGGCGACCATGTTTTAACGGCGCACCGTGCTGCCCGGATTCAATGCCCAGGCCGCCAGGCTCAATGCCGATCAGGCGGACGTCAGTATCATCGATGAAATCAGCAAACATCCCGATCGCGTTAGAGCCACCGCCGACGCAGGCGAGTACCGCATCCGGCAAGCGACCTTCTTTTTCCAGAATCTGCGCTTTGGTTTCCTCACCAATCATGCGTTGAAACTCGCGCACGATAGTCGGGTAAGGGTGTGGGCCTGCTGCCGTTCCCAGCAGATAGTGTGCGTTTTCATAACTCCCAGACCAGTCGCGCAGCGCTTCGTTACAGGCATCTTTCAACGTGGAGGAACCGCTGTGAACCGGAATGACTTCTGCCCCCATCAGACGCATACGGAAGACATTCGGCGACTGGCGTTCAACGTCTTTCGCGCCCATATAAACGCGGCATTTCAGGCCGAGTAGAGCGCAAGCCAGTGCGGTCGCGACACCGTGCTGGCCCGCACCGGTTTCGGCGATAATTTCGCTTTTACCCATGCGCTTAGCCAATAGCGCCTGTCCGAGTACCTGATTGGTTTTGTGCGCGCCGCCGTGCAGCAGGTCTTCACGTTTCAGGTACAGTTTGGTTTTTGTCCCCGCGGTCAGGTTTTGACACAGGGTTAATGCCGTCGGGCGACCCGCGTAGTTTTTCAGCAGATCGGTAAATTCGGCCTGAAAGTCAGGATCTTTTTGTGCGCTGACGAAAGCCTCTTCCAGCTGGCGTAACGCTGGGATGAGGATCTGCGGAACAAATTGTCCGCCGAATTCACCGAAGTAAGGGTTGAGTAATGTCATAATTTTCCCGTCTGTTTTAGTGTTGCGGCTGACGTAGCGTCGCAAAAACCGCAGCAATTTTCTGTGAGTCTTTTTTTCCCGGCTCGCTTTCGACCCCGGAATTGAAATCCAGCCCTGCGCAACCCTGCTGTGCTGCCAGCGCGCAGTTATCACTATTCAGGCCGCCGGCCAACAGCACGTTATCCAGTGACTGGTTTGCCAGCAGCGACCAGTTGAAGGTTTTCCCGCTGCCGCCCTGACCGTTGTCGAACACGTAGCGATCGACGTGGGTGAGATTACGCGCTGGCAGCGTATCTGCGATGCTCAGTGCTTTCCAAATCTGGCAAGCCGCAGGTAATTGCTGACGTAGCTGGTCGATCGTCTGTTGATCCTCATCACCGTGCAGTTGAACGGCCGCTAACCCTAACTGCGTCGTGATAGCAACAATGTGTTCGACGGGCGCATTGCGGAAAACACCGACATAGCGCAGTGGGGCGCCAGTCATCACGTCAGTGGCTTGTTTGGCGTCAACATAGCGTGGAGAACTAGCGACGAAGATTAATCCGCCGTAGAGCGCACCCGCTTGATAGGCTGCTTGTGCGTCTGCGGCGCGCGTCAGGCCGCAGACTTTGTTCTCACCTAGAATAACGCGGCGTACCGCGCCGTTCAGATCCGGCTCGGACATCAGTGAGCTGCCGATCAGGAAGCCCTGAGCAAACTCGCTGAGTTCACGAATTTGCGCCTGGCAGTTGATACCGGATTCACTGATCACGGTGACGCCTGCGGGCAGGCGCGGTGCGAGCGTTCGGGTGCGATTGAGATCAATGGAGAGGTCGCGCAGGTCGCGGTTGTTGATCCCGACGACGCGCGCTTCAAGCTGAATGGCGCGCTGTAATTCTTCTTCATTACTGACTTCCGTCAACACGCCTAGCTTCAGGCTGTGCGCCACGTCGGCCAGTTGCTGATATTGCTCGTTGTCCAGCACAGACAGCATCAGCAAAATGGCATCGGCCTGATAGTAGCGGGCCAGGTAAATCTGGTAAGGCGAAATAATAAAGTCTTTGCACAACACCGGTTGATGTACTGCCGCACTCACCTGCGGCAGAAAGGCAAAGTCGCCCTGAAAATATTTCTCGTCGGTCAAAACAGAAATAGCAGACGCGTAGTCTTTATAGACCTGAGCAATGGCTACCGGGTCGAAATCGTCGCGAATCAATCCTTTTGATGGTGACGCTTTTTTGCATTCCAGAATAAACGCGGGCTTATCCTGTTTCAGCGCCTGATAAAAGTCGCGCTGGCTGGGAACAATTTCATGCTGAAAAGAGGCCAGTGGCTGTGCTTTCTCTCTCTCCGCAACCCAAAGCGCCTTATCGCGCACAATTTTATGTAATACGGTTTCCTGCATGATTCCCTTATCCTCTCGCGGACAGTGCGATAACGCGCTGATAAGCCTGTCCGCTATGAATGACTTCAAGCGCCTGTTGTGCATTCTGGCGCAAATCTTCCTGTCCGAACAATCTCAGGAGCAGCGCAACATTGGCGGCAACCGCCGCGGCGTGCGCGCGTTCACCTTTACCTTGTAGCAGTGACGCGAGAATGTCACGGTTTTCTTCTGGCGTACCGCCTTGTAAAGCGGACAGCGGATACGCATCCAGACCAAAATCGCGGTGCGTCAGTTCGTAGGTTTTAATCTCGCCATTGTGTAATTCGGCAACCTGTGTCGGCGCATGAATAGCGACTTCATCCATCCCGCCGCCATGCACAACGGCGGCACGCTGGTAGCCCAGCACCTTCAATGTTTCGGCGATAGGCCGAACCAATTCAGGGCTATACACGCCAATCAGCGCCAGCGGCGGACGAGCGGGGTTAACCAGTGGCCCCAGCACGTTGAAGACGGTGCGGGTTTTGAGCTGCTGGCGCACTGGCATAGCATGGCGGAAACCCAGATGATATTGCGGAGCAAACAGGAAACACACGCCCAAATCGTCCAGCGCCTGACGTGAATCCTGCGCGCTCATGTCCAGCTTAATACCGAAAGCAGAAAGCAAATCGGAGGAACCGGAACGGCTGGAGACGCTGCGGTTGCCGTGCTTGGCGATTTTCAGGCCGCAACTGGCGGCGACGAAAGCGCTGGCAGTTGAAATGTTAATGCTGTTCGTGCCGTCACCGCCAGTACCGACGATATCGGCAAATAAATAGTCAGGGCGGGGGAATGGTTGCGCATCGGCCAGCAATGCCGTGGCGGCACCGGCGATCTCATCGGGGTGCTCGCCGCGCACTTTCATGCTAATCAGCGCGGCTGCCAGTTGGCTGGCTTCCAGTTCACCGCGGATAATGGCACCAAACAGCGCCTGGCTTTCCTGACGGTTGATGCTTTCTGCACGGTATAATTTTTCCAGTATGTGTTGCATGGTAGCGACATCCTGATCAGAAAACGGTTGTGTAGAAGACAGTTGCATCATCGTATCCCTCGTTAAGCCAGCGCCCAGTCCAACGTTTGTTCCAGCAGTCGTGCGCCGTGTGTGGTCAGGATCGACTCGGGGTGGAATTGGAAACCGCAGACGCGATCGGCGTCGTTACGCACGGCCATCACCATCGTGTTGAAGTGGGCGTTGACGGTCAGCGTAGAAGGAATACGGCTGCCGACCAGCGAGTGGTAACGAGCGACCGGTAACGGATGTGGCAAACCGCTAAACATACCGCTGGCATCATGGTCGATGGCCGATGCTTTACCGTGCAGGATTTCACCTGCCTGACCAACATGGCCACCATAGGCTTCCACAATGGCCTGATGACCAAGGCAAATACCAATAATCGGCAACTGACCGCGCAGACGTTGCAGCAGTTCCGGCATACAGCCGGCTTCAGCCGGTGTACCGGGGCCGGGGGAAAGCATCAGAATCGGTTTTTCCATTTGCTGTAACCGTGCGATGATCACATCGGCAGGCAGATGGTTACGGTAAATCACGACCTGATGACCGCTGGCACGCAGTTGATCCACCAGGTTGTAGGTGAATGAGTCGATATTATCGAGCAGCAGAATGTCGGCCATCAGAAGATCTCCTTTGCATGGTGCGCACTGGCAATAGCTCGCAGTACGGCCCGGGCTTTATTACGCGTTTCGTCGGCTTCAGCCTGAGGATTGGAATCCAACACCACGCCGGCACCTGCCTGAACGGTGGCAATACCGTCTTCGACATACGCAGAGCGAATAACGATGCAGGTATCCAGATCGCCGTGTGCGGTGAAGTAGCCGACTGCGCCGCCGTAGCTGCCGCGCCGGGTTTTCTCACTTTCGGCAATCAACTGCATTGCCCGAACTTTCGGTGCGCCGCTCAGCGTGCCCATATTCATACAGGCGCGGTAGGCGTGCAGCACATCTAAATCTTCACGCAATGTGCCCACTACGCGGGAGACCAGATGCATCACAAAGGAATAGCGGTCAACTTTGGTCAGGTCTGCAACGTAACGGCTGCCCGGCTGACAGATTCGTGCCAGATCGTTACGGGCTAAATCTACCAGCATCAAATGCTCAGCCAGCTCTTTATGGTCGGTACGCATTTCCAACTCAATGCGGCTATCGAGATCGCGATCCAGCGAGCCATCGGCACGGCGACCGCGCGGGCGGGTACCGGCAATCGGGTAGATTTCGATTTGGCGGCTGTCGGCATCGTATTTCAGCGAGCTTTCCGGCGAGGCGCCAAACAATGTGAAATCCTGATCCTGCATGTAAAACATGTAAGGGCTGGGATTGCTATCTTTCAGCGTTTGGTAGGCCGCCAGCGGTGACGGGCACGGCAGAGAGAAGCGGCGTGACGGCACAACCTGAAAAATTTCACCGATGCGGATGGCTTCCTGCATTTGGCTAACGACCTCGCCGAAGGCCTCATCGCTCTGATTACAGCTCAGCGCCATATTCTCAATGGACTGGCGCGGCAGCGCGGGCGCGGGCTGAGTAAGCTGAAATTGCAGTTGTTCCAGACGTTGTTGCAGACGCTGCTTTTCGCTGTGGTTCGGCGTAAACAGGCTGGCTTGCAGCGCGGTCACGCGTTTTTGGTGATCGAGTACCAGCAGCGTTTCTGCCAGATAGAAACAAAAGTCCGGACAGCGCTGTTGCTGGCTCAGCGCGGGTAATGCTTCAAATCCGGCAACCAGATCGTAGGCGAACAGGCCACCGAGGAACATGGCTTCACGTTCGTCTGCCGGGCAGGCAACCAGCGTCAGAATCTGACGTAAGGCATCAAAGACCGACAGCGAACGCAGACGAGCGTCTTCATCCTGCATGACGTCTGCTTGTGGGAAGGTGAGTTCACGACCGTTTGGACGCGGCTGATTAATAATCTCTGCCGGCAGTGCGGCATCCAGAAGCGGCAGGAGGCTGGCACCGTTTGCCGTTAACGCCTGAATGGAAACGAGCGGGCCCAGTGCCGTGATACGCAGCGCGCTATCAACGATTAACAGGCTTTTCAGGTTTTCCTTGCTGTCGATTTCAGCCGACTCTAACAGCAACGTGGCAGGTCTGGCACCGCAGAGCTGATGGAAAATGGCGCTAGGGTCGTTACGGTAAACGGCCTCGGTACGCAGCAGTTCCAGTGTAGGTTGTGTTGTTTGCATTCTTGCTACCCGTTTTAATGTTGTGCCCATCAAATAAAAAGCCCGCTGAGTTAAGCGGGCCTGGGAATATCTGCATGTGTGATAACAGCGATGCGTGATTAGTCCACCCGCGAGAGGGAAGAGCGCCACCAACCATGCTTCATCATTTTCTGCGTTACCATTATCATCATCTCGCGGTTTGGGTTCGGATTACTGCACTGAGCTTGTGTACTAGTTAACTGGTTCAGTGGTGAAATGTCAACACCTTCAATAGGATTATTTTATTACTCAGTAAACGGTGGACATTACCATTTGCTTGCTATTAATGGCATCATGCGGCTTTCGTATGATTTTTGTTAATGGATAGGCTTGTGCCAGAAGATTCCCAACTGATAGCGTCATTCCCACTTTACGATCTGCATAGCCACACCACGGCGTCTGATGGCGTTTTAACGCCAACAGCGCTTGTTCAGCGGGCGGTAGACATGCGGGTGAGCGTGCTGGCTATAACCGATCACGACACGACCAGCGGGCTTGAAGAGGCACAGCATGCGATTGCCCTGCAGGGATTACCGCTGAGGCTGATTCCCGGCGTGGAGATTTCCACCCTGTGGGAAAATCATGAGATTCATATCGTCGGACTCGGGATGGATATTGCGCACCCGGCGTTAACGGGATTGCTGCAACAGCAGGCAGAATGTCGGCAGAGTCGGGCGGAGCAAATTGCGGTTCGACTGGAAAAAGCCCGTATTCCCGATGCGCTGGTTGGCGCACAGCGTCTGGCAACGGGGGGACAGATTACGCGGGCGCACTTTGCGCGTTATCTCATTGAGTTGGGTATCGCGGCCAATATGAATCAGGTGTTCAAAAAATATCTGGCGAAAGGCAAAACCGGTTACGTGCCGCCGCAGTGGTGCGGCATCCCGCAAGCGATCGAGGCTATTCATCAATCGGGTGGCGTGTCGGTATTGGCGCATCCGGGGCGCTACGATCTGACAGTCAAATGGCTAAAGCGCCTGTTAGCCATGTTTGCAGAAAGCGGCGGGATCGCGATGGAGGTGGCGCAATGCCAACAGGCACCGGATGAACGGACGCAGTTGGGTCGCTATGCGCGTGACTTCAACCTGATGGCATCGCAAGGATCGGATTTCCATCTGCCGTGTGCCTGGATCGAACTGGGTCGCAAGCTGTGGCTGCCTGCCGATGTCGAACCCGTTTGGCATCATCCCGTGTTGGTCAACTAGGGCAGGACGCTGATTCGGTGCTGGCTTATTCTCTGAACAGCCGCGCGCATTAGTCTGTCATATATCTGGAAATGATATTACTGTTGGACATTCGTTCAACTGCGTTGTTATGCATGTTAATGCCCTGAGGCTGACTGATAAACATCCATCCACCTTGTCTGTTATCAAAATGCATGATATTAGCCGCAACCGGCATTAATAAAGCGTTATTGTGCTGAAAGTATTCACTTTCAGTAAAGGCATCGACTTTGCTACCAGCGATTTCGTCAATAAGGTCGGTTTGTACCTGACTGGTGGGATGTTGATTATGAAAAATCCGATAATAATTGTCGTGAGTAGGATGTTCTCTCACTTCTAACGCACATCCATTCATACCGGGCGTAAAGGCAAAAATCGCATTGTCGTCACGTGGCACATGATGTGGAATTTTTGGAATATCTGTATACCCAGGGGTGACATTACCGCTTTTGAACGGAATCCAGTGTGCATAAATGACATTTTCCGCCTCTGCTGCCGTGGAAACGTTGACGGGTTTGAGATGAAATTTGCTATTTTCATTTTCGGATGGAATAAGGGCGAAATACCCTTTTTTAAGAACATCATTGAGCATAGTGGTGGTGCTTGTTCGATCATTACTCTTCATTACGCCTGATATATCTAAGATATTTTGTGCCAAAAATCTCTCTGGATTTGACTTGAAGTCCTTCATCGCCTGAAGCGCAACCTTTGATAAATCAGAGGTGCGCACAATATTGGCAATATCTGACGATGCGCTTGTTTGTGCAGGGTGGGAAGCGCGGATAAACATGGTATGTCCTTTTAAAACAAGTTAATGGTTATGCATTACCCAATATCTATGAGTAGCAAAACCGGGCGGGTGAGTTCCGCTTGCATAAAATAAAATTTTTTTACCGTAAACACGTTCTACAATAATCAGTTAGAAGATGGGACATTCGGACTTTTCCACAGGCGTGAGCGTATTACACCATCCGCTATGGTTGAGGTTCGAGAGTAACGTCACGATGTTGTATGGTGTGCGAACAGTGCGCAACGCCGCGAAATGTCAGATGTATGAGGTAGGGTCATGAGTCAGTTTTTCTATATTCACCCGCAGAATCCGCAGCCGCGATTGATCAATCAATCGGTGGAATTTCTGCATAAAGGCGGGGTGATTGTTTATCCAACCGATTCCGGTTATGCGTTGGGCTGCATGTTGGGCGAAAAAAATGCGCTGGAACGTATCTGTCGGATTCGCGATCTCGGTAGCGATCATAACTTCACGCTGATGTGCCGCGATCTGTCCGAACTTTCGACTTACGCCCATGTTGATAACACAGCGTTCCGGTTGATTAAGAATAATACGCCGGGCAATTACACCTTTATTCTGAAAGCGACAAAAGAGGTTCCTCGCCGCTTAATGAATGAAAAACGTAAAACCATCGGTCTGCGCGTACCGTCCAATCCTATCGCGCTGGAATTACTGGCCGTGTTGAATGAACCCTTGATGTCGACAACGCTGATGCTGCCGGGAAATGATTTCGCCGAGTCCGATCCCGAAGAAATTCAGGAAAGATTGGGGAAACAGGTGGATTTGATTATTCACGGTGGTTCGCTGGGCCAACAGCCGACGACGGTTATCGACCTGACCGAGTCCGCGCCGCGCATCGCCCGTGAAGGCACGGGTGATGTCACGCCGTTCCTGTAAGTGCTGCGACAGGCTGTAACAATGGGAATACAAATGGCGCGAAGATCGGTATAATCGCGCCAGCATTGAACACTACGCACGATTTTTATGTACACCCGATTTTTACGTACATTCGATTTTTACGTAACGTGCTGAATTTTATCGGCGGTTATGACTCCCCCCGACGCCTGGGAAGGCGACACTAGAGGTTGCTCAATGAGCGAAAAGTTACAAAAAGTGCTGGCGCGCGCCGGACATGGCTCACGCCGCGAAATTGAAGGTATCATTCAGGCTGGACGCGTCAGCGTTGACGGTAAGGTTGCTACACTGGGTGATCGCGTCGAAGTGACGAAGGCCACCAAAATCCGTATTGATGGCCATGTGGTTACCGTTAAGGAAACCGAAGACACCGTGTGCCGCGTCTTGATGTACTACAAACCGGAAGGTGAACTGTGTACCCGTAACGATCCTGATGGCCGTCCGACGGTATTTGACCGTCTGCCGAGAATTCAAGGCTCTCGTTGGGTGGCGGTAGGGCGTCTCGACGTGAACACGTCCGGCCTGCTGTTGTTCACGACCGACGGTGAGTTAGCCAATCGCCTGATGCACCCCAGCCGCGAGGTTGAGCGTGAATACGCTGTGCGGGTCTTCGGTGAAGTTGATGACGAAAAGATCAAGCAACTGAGTAAAGGCGTACAGTTGGAAGACGGCCCGGCGTCGTTCCGTACTATCCGCTATCAGGGCGGTGAAGGTCTGAACCAGTGGTATAACGTCACGCTGACGGAAGGACGCAATCGTGAAGTTCGCCGTCTATGGGAAGCGGTTGGCGTGCAGGTTAGCCGCCTGATTCGCGTGCGCTACGGCGATATTACGCTGCCGAAAGGTCTGCCGCGTGGTGGTTGGGCAGAGATGCCGCTGGAGCAGTTGAATTATCTGCGTGAGTTGGTGCAGCTTCCGGCAGAAACGGTATCGAAACTACCGGTTGAGCGTGAGCGCCGTCGGGTGAAAGCGAACCAGATCCGTCGTGCGGTAAAACGCCACAGTCAGATTAGCACCGCTCCGGCGCGCCGTACGTCTTCGAAGCCAAAGCGCAACGGCTAATCGTGTTATCCCTATGCTTCACGGGCAGCTTTCGCTGCCCGTTTTCATTTCGCTAAATTTTGTTTCTCACCGATGGCGGTTTTACCAGTCAATCCCTTGCTGTGCCTGAATCCCGCTATCAAACGCATGTTTTACCGGGCGCATTTCCGTCACGGTATCGGCCATTTCCAGCAAGTCACGATGACAGCCGCGGCCAGTAATAATGACCGTCTGTCCGGCAGGACGCTGTTTTAATGCGGTTACAACGTCACTTAAATCCAGATAATCATAGCTAAGCATATACGTCAGTTCGTCCAACACGACGAGATCGAGTTGTGAATCGGCCAGCATCCGTTTGCCATGCTGCCAGACATGCTGTGCGGCTTCCGTATCTGTCTGGCGGTTCTGCGTCTCCCAGGTGAAGCCGGTCGCCATGACCTGAAATTCCACGCCGTGCTGTTGCAACAGGTTCTTCTCACCGTTCGGCCATTCGCCTTTGATAAACTGGATCACGCCCGCGCGTAATCCGTGACCGATTGCCCGCGTGACGGTGCCAAAAGCCGCCGTGGTCTTGCCTTTCCCATTGCCGGTAAAAACGATCAGGATGCCGCGCGTTTCATTCGCGGCGGCAATACGGGCGTCGACCTTTTCTTTCAGGCGCTGCTGGCGTTGCTGGTGGCGTTCATCGCTCATCGTGCGTGTTCTTCTCTATTATTCGATTATTCGGCTGGACCGGCTTTTCTGCCCGGCTGTGCGTCAAAACTCATCCCCGTCTTGCGGCGGCTGTCATCGCCCATCAGATAGAGATACAGCGGCATAATATCTGCCGGCGTTTTCAGTCTCATCGGATCTTCGCTGGGGAACGCCGATGCACGCATTTCCGTACGCGTTCCGCCGGGATTAATACAGTTCACGCGCAGATTTTTTGAACGATATTCTTCTGCCAGCACCTGCATCAGGCCTTCTGTCGCGAACTTGGATACGGAATAGGCTCCCCAGCCGGCGCGACCTTCGCGGCCTACGCTGGAACTGGTGAAAACCAGAGACGCGCAAGATGATTTCAATAACAGAGGCAGCAGCGCCTGTGTCAGCATAAAGGTGGCGTTGACGTTGACCTGCATAACCTGATGCCAGATCTCTGGCTTTTGCTCTGTGACAGGAGCGATCTCCCCGAGCAGCCCGGCGTTGTGGAGAACACCGTCCAGGTGCGGCACCACCTGCGCCAGTTCGTCTGCCAGTTGAAAGCACTGTGCGGAAGATAAGGCCAGCATATCGCAGACAACCACGTGTGCTGACGTACCGTGTTCCTGCTCAATCTGCTGTTTAACCACCTGAAGTTTGCTTTCTGTCCGGCCTAATAAGATGACATGTGCGCCGTAACGGGCATAGGTCAGGGCGGCTTCCCGGCCTATGCCGTCGCCAGCGCCAGTCACCAGAATGATGCGGTTTTGCAGTAAATCGGTTTTAGGCTGGTAATGCACAATGAATTCCTCTTGCCGTGATGCTAAACAGTCACGCTTCAAATAATAGACCTGCCATCGTGTATCGGCACGGCGAGATATGTCGGGTCGTACCGCTCGGAACGCCAGACGACGGCGCATTCGGCAGGATGAATGGGGGTGTTATGCCTCAAATGTTGTCCGTTTTCAATGAGACTGCCTCTATTTCTCCCTGTGCTGTTGTAAAAAGCAGCAATAGGCATAAAAACGCAGGAATAACATCGCCATATTGCGTGCCATCAGTTAGGTTATAGGAAGGAAATGGCGCACGACGTCAACGCCATGGTTGGTGAGTAAACCAACATTAATTAATACGCAGTCAATGAGGACGGTGTTTGTGGAATTACTTTCTCTATACGGTTTATTCCTGGCTAAGGTACTCACTATCGTGGTGGCTATTGGTGCGTTAGTCGTTCTGGCATTCGGGATGACGCAACGTAAGCGCCAGCATAAAGGTGAGTTGCAGGTCATGAACCTGGGCGAGCAATATCAGGAAATTCAGCGCGAAATGCAGACGGCCTGTATGAGCGACACCGAACGGAAGCTGTTATCGAAACAAGAAAAGAAGAAAGATAAAGAAACGGCGAAGCAAGATAAACAGCGTGCCAAACGTGGTGAAGAGAAAAGTGTAAAACCGTGCCTGTACGTGCTTGATTTCAACGGCAGTATGGATGCAGGTGAAGTGAGCTCGCTGCGTGAAGAGATTTCCGCCGTGCTGGCTGTTGCGAAGCCGCAGGATGAGGTGCTGTTGCGCCTGGAAAGCCCCGGTGGTGTGGTGCACGGCTATGGGCTGGCTGCCTCGCAATTACAACGTTTACGTCAGGGCGGTGTGCGCTTGACCGTCGCCGTGGATAAAGTGGCTGCCAGCGGTGGCTATATGATGGCCTGTGTGGCTGACCGCATCGTCGCGGCTCCGTTTGCGATTGTGGGGTCTATTGGCGTCGTGGCGCAGATTCCCAATTTCCACCGTTTGCTGAAAAACAAAGACATTGATGTTGAGTTGCACACCGCCGGTGAATTCAAGCGTACGTTGACGCTGTTTGGTGAAAATACGGAACAAGGCCGTGAGAAGTTCCGCGAAGATCTGAATGTCACGCATACGCTGTTTAAGGATTTTGTGCAGCAGATGCGCCCTTCGTTGGATATTGATGCGGTGGCGACGGGAGAGCATTGGTTTGGCACGCAGGCGAAAGATCTGGGGTTGATTGACGCGATCGGCACCAGTGACGACCTGCTGATTGCTGAAATGGCTAGCCATGAAGTGCTAAGCGTTCGCTACACGCGTCGTAAACGCCTGCTGGATCGTCTGACAGGCAGCGCAGGCGATACCGCGGAACGATTGATGCTGCGTTGGTGGCAACGGGGTTCAAAGCCTCTGCTGTAATCGCTCAGCGTAGTGGTTTGCACAAATTAAATGCCCGCGAATGTGGACTGACCCCATAAAGTTGGACAGTTCATGTTAAGCGGCTATCAGGGCCCGGGTTCGGTATTCTACCGGACTCAGGCCTTTTAATTTCAGGCTGATCCGCTCGTTGTTATAGTAATGGATATAGTCCTCTATCGCCTTCCTCAGTTCATTCAGATCGCTGAACCTGTTCAGGTAAAAACACTCCGATTTCAGTGTGCCGAAGAAGTTCTCCATCACCGCGTTATCCAGGCAGTTTCCCTTGCGTGACATGCTTTGCGTCATACCCTGTGCCTTTAACTTTGCCTGATAGCCTGCCATTCGGTATTGCCAGCCCTGATCCGTGTGCAGCAGCGGTGTATCCTCCGGTCCGAGCGCTGAGAACGCATCGTGCAGCATCGTATTAACCATCTCCATCACCGGCCTTTCCGACAGGCTGTAGGAGATAATCTCCCGGTTAAACAGATCGAGAACCGGCGACAGGTACAGCTTTTTACCCTGCACCGAGAACTCTGTAACATCCGTGACCCATTTTTCGTTGGCTTTCGATGCACTGAAGTTCCGGCTCAGGATATTGGGCGCAGCCTTGCCCATTTCCCCTTTCCAGGCACGATATTTCTTCACCCTTATCAGAGAGCGGAGTGACAGCTCCGCCATCAGTCTCTGCACAGTTTTATGGTTTACCAACAACCCCTGTTTTCTCAGTGAGAGTGTGATCCTGCGGTAGCCATAACGCCCTTTGTGATAGTGGTAAATCTCTCTGATTTTATCTTTCAGCCCGGCATGCCTGTCCACTCGCTTCAGCGCATTCATATTGTGATACCACGTACTACGGGACATACCCGCTGCACGCAGAAGATCACCGAGCGCATACTCCAGCCTTAGCTCACTGATTATTCCGGCTTTCTGCCGCTTTTCTCGCTTTGAACTAAGGCCTTCAGCTTTTTTAGATAGGCATTCTCTGCGCGCAGGTAACGAAGTTCAGCCCGCAGTTCTTCGGGAGATAACTTTTCCAGTGCAGCATCGGTAAGTGGAGGTGTTTTTTTGGGTTTTGTCATGTCCTTGCTCCGGCCTGGTTTTATGCTCAGAAGTCCTTTCTCACCTGCGTCTTTGTATACATTCACCCAGTGCCGGACAACGGTTTCAGTTGAGATATTAAACCGTGCGGCAGCTTCACGCATCGAAAGTTCTTCATTGAGAACAGTCTGGACAACAGTCATCCGGAACGCCGGAGAATGGCGGTCATTTTTCCAGGTAATGCCATCAATACCATGGAGTTGCCAGGCTCTTACCCAGCGTCGCACTGATGTTCTCTCAACACCAAAGCGTTCAGCTGTACGATGTGTTCCATCTTTTCCGGCGAGGTAGTGATTAACTACAGCTAATCTGGTTTCGAGGGAATATTTTGGCTTTGCCATAAAAAACTGCACCTTACTCAGTTGGGTGTCCAACTTTTGGGGTGCAGTCCAATGTGCGGGCATTTGCATTTAAGCCATCACGTTATTTAATCGATCAGGTCATATTTTTCGGACAAAACATGCGCAAGATGCTTGAACATGTTAAATACCGCGGTGCTTTTTAAGGTTGGCATTCCATTCTCATCGAGAAAAAACTCACCGCGAAAAACCAGCACGTCGTTTTTTTGTTCTACGCTATCTGCGACCATGCCATGCAAATAATCATCGTGATGTTTAATGATGTCATTGGCTTCAACTAATAAGCTCTGGCGGTCAATAGGACGCTTTTCTTCGTTAATCCGATGTTCAGGTGACATGATTCTTACTCCTGTACTCACCCTTGAAAAAAGGGCGTATCGCATTATATCAGCAATACTGTTTCGAAAATCAACGCAGCGATTTCACTCCTCAATCGGGTCATTTCAAAAGCTGCATAAAAAGAAAGGGTACTGCGATACGGTTTCAGCGTAAAGCGTAGATTATGGTGCAAATGGGCTACATTTTAGGGGCTTACCTGCCGATATTCAGTGTGGCAGGATGCGGATAAAACCGGATTGCCACGCTAATTAGGTTGCGTGACAGCATTTATCAGGTAGAGTGTGGGATTTTGCGCAGTCAGTAGAATCCGCTCTGGATGCCCCGAAAAATATCTGATTTTCAGAAGAATTCAGCAGGTAATAGTACATATGGGTAAAGCTCTCGTTATCGTCGAGTCCCCGGCAAAAGCCAAAACGATCAATAAGTATTTAGGCAATGACTACGTGGTGAAATCCAGCGTCGGTCATGTACGCGATTTGCCGACGAGTGGCTCAGTCAGTAAAAAGAGCGCGGACTCAACGAAAGATAAAACGACAAAGAAAGTCAAAAAGGATGAGAAATCCGCGCTGGTTAATCGTATGGGCGTCGACCCTTATCATGGCTGGAAAGCCAACTACGAAATACTGCCGGGCAAGGAGAAGGTCGTCTCCGAATTAAAAACGCTGGCGGAAAATGCCGACCACATCTATCTCGCAACCGACCTTGACCGCGAAGGGGAAGCCATTGCCTGGCACCTGCGGGAAATCATTGGTGGTGAAGATGAGCGTTTCAGCCGCGTGGTGTTTAATGAAATCACGAAAAATGCCATTAAGCAGGCATTTGAAAAACCAGACACGCTGAATATTGATCGCGTTAATGCGCAGCAGGCGCGTCGGTTTATGGATCGCGTGGTGGGTTACATGGTATCCCCGCTGCTGTGGAAAAAAATCGCCCGCGGCTTGTCCGCTGGACGCGTGCAGTCGGTTGCGGTGCGCCTGATTGTCGATCGCGAACGCGAAATCAAAGCGTTCGTGCCGGAAGAATATTGGGAATTGCACGCCGATTTACTGGCCGGCAGCGATATTCAACTGCAAATGCAGGTGACGCACCATAATGGCAAACCGTTTAAACCGGTTAATAAAGCGCAAACACAGGCAGCGGTTAGCCTGCTTGAAAACGCCCGCTATAAGGTTGCCGATCGTGAAGATAAGCCGACCAGCAGTAAGCCGGGCGCGCCGTTCATTACGTCAACGCTGCAACAGGCTGCCAGTACACGCCTTGGCTTTGGCGTGAAAAAAACCATGATGATGGCGCAGCGTCTGTATGAGGCGGGCTACATTACTTACATGCGTACCGATTCAACGAACCTCAGTCAGGATGCCTTGACGATGGTGCGTGGCTATATTGGCGAAGAATTCGGTAAACGTTATCTGCCTGAATCAGCGAACCTTTACAGCAGCAAAGAAAACTCTCAGGAAGCACACGAAGCGATTCGTCCTTCCGATGTTGGCGTGCTGGCCGATAGCCTGAAAGATATGGAAGCCGATGCGCAGAAGCTGTATCAGCTGATTTGGCGGCAGTTCGTCGCTTGTCAAATGACGCCTGCGCAATACGATTCTACCACGCTAATTGTAGAGGCCGCAGATTATCAACTGCGTGCGAAAGGCCGTACGCTGCGTTTCGATGGCTGGACAAAAGTCATGCCTGCGCTGCGTAAAAATGATGAAGACCGCACGTTGCCAACTGTGGCGGTGGGCGAGGCGCTGTCGCTGCAGAAGCTGCTGCCAGGGCAACACTTTACTAAGCCACCGGCGCGTTACAGCGATGCCTCATTGGTTAAAGAGCTGGAAAAGCGCGGCATTGGCCGCCCGTCTACCTACGCGTCTATTATTTCAACCATTCAGGATCGTGGCTATGTTCGGGTGGAGAACCGTCGTTTTTATGCCGAGAAGATGGGCGAAATCGTTACCGATCGACTGGAAGAAAACTTCCGCGAACTGATGAATTACGACTTCACTGCGCGGATGGAAAGTCGTCTCGATCAGGTCGCCAATAATCAGGCGGAATGGAAAGCCGTGCTGGATGAGTTTTTCAACGAATTCAGCCAACAGTTGGAAAAGGCCGAGCAGGATCCTGAAGAAGGCGGCATGCGCCCTAATGCGATGGTGTTGACCAGTATCGATTGTCCAACCTGTTCGCGCCAAATGGGGATTCGCACCGCCAGTACCGGAGTGTTCCTGGGCTGTTCCGGCTATGCGCTGTCGCCTAAAGAGCGGTGTAAAACCACCATCAACCTGATACCAGAAAACGAAGTGCTGAATGTGTTGGAAGGCGATGATGCTGAAACCAACGCGCTGCGCGCCCGTCGACGCTGTGAAAAATGCGGTACGGCGATGGACAGCTACCTGATTGATAATCAGCGCAAGCTGCATGTTTGTGGTAATAACCCAGCCTGTGACGGATATGAGATCGAAACCGGCGAGTTCCGCATCAAAGGCTATGATGGCCCGATTGTTGAGTGCGAGAAGTGTGGGTCCGAAATGCATCTCAAAATGGGACGTTTCGGTAAATACATGGCGTGTACCAACGAGAGCTGTGGAAACACGCGTAAGATCCTGCGCAATGGTGAGGTGGCACCACCGAAGGAAGATCCGGTGCCGTTGCCTGAGCTGCATTGTGAGAAGTCTGACGCTTATTTCGTCCTGCGTGACGGGGCGGCAGGTGTTTTCCTTGCCGCTAATACGTTCCCTAAATCTCGTGAGACGCGAGCACCACTGGTAGAAGAACTGGTGCGCTTTAAAGATCGCTTGCCGGAAAAATTGCGCTATTTGGCGGAAGCTCCGGTGGTTGATAAAGACGGCAATAAGACGCAGGTACGTTTCAGCCGTAAGACTAAGCAGCAATATGTCTCGTCAGAAAAAGACGGCAAGGCAACAGGCTGGTCAGCGTTTTACATTGATGGCAAATGGGTTGAAGGGAAGAAATAACTTTTTCTGTCACCCAGCGTGTAACCGAGTTGTGCGTGATAAATTGCGACATCAAGCCAGCCGTAAGGCTGGCTTTTTCGATTGCAGAAAATCTCCAGATAAAACAAATGTATAAAGATTGTCCTGCGGTAGCATGGGGATTGTTGATCCGTGATAGAGAATGATGCGGTTTACCTCGGTGATCATCGCACGCACTGCGCTCTTTATCGTTTCGCTATGTAAAAATGGTTATATAAAAATAATTTTTATGATTAAATGACATTAATTGATGGAAATCTGCGCCAGATGGTTAAGGCGTAGTCAAGGTCAATAAAACGGAACGTCGTCAGAACGTCGTGAGATGCCACGCGCACACTTCAATTGGGAATGGGATAAATTATGAAACTACAACAGCTTCGTTATATTGTTGAAGTTGTTAATCACAACCTGAATGTGTCTTCTACCGCAGAAGGGTTGTACACCTCCCAGCCGGGGATCAGTAAACAGGTCCGCATGCTGGAGGATGAGTTGGGCATTCAGATTTTTGCCCGTAGTGGAAAACACCTGACACAGGTGACGCCAGCCGGACAGGAAGTCATCCGCATTGCACGTGAAGTGTTATCGAAAGTCGATGCCATCAAAGCGGTTGCCGGAGAGCATACCTATCCCGATAAAGGGTCGCTGTATGTGGCGACCACACACACGCAGGCGCGCTATGCGCTGCCAGGCGTCATCAAAGGTTTTATCGATCGCTATCCTCGCGTATCGCTGCATATGCATCAGGGCTCGCCGACGCAGATTGCTGAGGCCGTTGCGAAAGGGTCTGCTGATTTTGCTATTGCGACCGAAGCGCTCCACCTGTACGACGATCTGATCATGCTGCCGTGCTACCACTGGAATCGCGCGGTGGTGGTAAAACCCGATCACCCGCTGGCCTCCAAAACCGACATCTCCATTGAAGAATTGGCCGCTTATCCCATCGTTACCTATACCTTTGGTTTTACGGGGCGTTCCGAGCTGGATACCGCGTTTAACCGTGCGGGGCTGACGCCGCGTATCGTCTTTACCGCCACGGATGCCGATGTGATTAAAACCTACGTGCGTTTAGGGCTGGGGGTGGGGGTGATTGCTAATATGGCGGTCGATCCGCAAACGGAAACCGATCTGGTGACCATCAACGCGAACAGTATTTTCAGCTACAGTACAACGAAAATCGGCTTCCGACGCAGCACGTTCCTGCGTAGCTACATGTACGATTTCATCCAGCGTTTTGCGCCGCATTTAACGCGTGATGTCGTCGATACTGCCGTTGCGCTGCGTTCAAATGATGAAATAGAAGCGATGTTCAAGGACGTCACGCTACCAGTGAAGTAAACGTCATTCAGGACGTGTCACCAACGTAGAAAAGCCAGACAGTGTCTGGCTTTTTATCATTCAAACGCTTTGCTCCTCATGCCCCATACATCGGCGTGAGGGGTTCAGACTGGCTATCAGGCGGATGCTGCTGTCGTGGTGGCGTCCGCAGGTGCATCGGTGGCGACATCCTGCGTCATACGCGTCAGTTTCGGTGCGGTCAGCAGCATCAGAACGGCTATGACGCCTGTCACGATGCCAATCTGCATGAAGACATTGCTGTAAACCTCAAGGGATACGTGCGGGTCTACAACGTTCTCAGGCACGGCCATCATGTTAGCGACATAGCCTGCGATAATCGCTGCACTCGCTGATGTCAGGAACCAGGCACCCATGATGAAGCCCATCAGGCGCTGTGGCACCAGTTGAGCGACCATCGCCAGACCCAGACCGGAAATCATTAACTCCCCGATACTTTGCAGGCCATAGCAGAGGATCAGCCAGTTGACGGACACGATACCCTGTTCGTTTGCCATGCTGGCGCCCCACGGCAGCACCAGGAACGCACCGGAACACAGCACCATACCCATCGCAAACTTGTGCGCCATCGGCAGTTGGTCGCCCATTTTGTTATAGACCGCAGCCAGAATCGGACTGGCAACCATAATCCAGAATGGGTTGAGCGCCTGATACTGCTCCGGCTCAAAGGCAAAACCTAGAATGGCGTGCTCAACGTTGCGAATCGCAAAGAAGTTCAGCGAAGTCGGCATCTGGTTGTACAACACAAAGAAGACCACGGCTTCCAGCATCAGCAGCAGCGCGACGATCATTTTCCGACGTTCTGCACCGCTTACCGCCAGCATCTCTTTAATAAAGATGGCAACAACGGCGACTGAAATAATGGTCAGAATCCAACGAGCAACGCCCTGATTGTGCAGCAGCCAGGTGGAAAGTGCGACCAGCACCACGATACCCGCGAGAGTAATGACAAGTTTCTTCAAATTGATCGGTTCGAAATCTGGCTGAGAACCTTGTGTACTGACCCACTTACGGCAGAACATGAAGTTGACCAGTGTCAGGATCATCCCGACCACGCTCAGGGAGAAGGCGACGCTCCAGCCATAGTGTGCGGCCAGTACCGGTGTCGCCAGCATAGAGAAGAAGGAACCGATGTTCACCGACATGTAGTACATGGTGAAGGCACCATCCAGACGTGGATCGTCCTTCGCATAGCAGGTAGACAACAGGGCCGACGGGTTGGCTTTAAACAATCCGTTACCGACGGCAATGGTTGCCATACCGATATAAACCCACGCCACGCTGTGGCCTGAATAGGCAATCATGGTGTAACCGATCGCCAGCACGATAGCACCTAGCACGATCACACGTTTGGTACCGAGGACTTTATCACCCAGCCAGCCGCCAATGGCGACAAAACCGTATACTAGCGCGCTGAACGAGGAGAAGAGGGTGATAGAGTCGGTTTCGGACATGCCCAGCATTTTGACCAAATAAACGGCCATGATGCCCTGTAGGCCGTAGTAACCAAAACGCTCCCACAGCTCAATGCTAAAGATGAGATAAAACGCTTTTGGTTGTTTGAACGCGTTCATGCTGACACTTTCGGTGGATTTGCTGTTGTTGTTTGCTGTTGACACAAAGACCTCTGATTTTACATATCTCGTTTTTTTTAACGAGAAAATAACAAGAGTGAGGCAGTGAAACTGCGACCTCTTTTCATTGTTATGGGGAGGAAAAACGGCGTTATATTGACGTTATTTTACGGACAGGCAAGCTCTTTTACATGTTTTGTTACAAGTGGATTTGATGTCTGGATAAAACTATAAATCAAATGTTATGCAGAGTTTAATTTCATATCTTTCTTTTCCATCAAATTATTATCTCGGTTTGTCGTATTTGTTTTTTCATAAAGGGATATAATCTGCCTTTTGGTTAAAATTAAGGCAATATCATTAACTATGAATGAATATGCGGTTTAATCTTTTGCATATCATTAAATATGCAGTGAGTATAAAAACCCATCAAATGTACACAACAAGATGAATATCGAAATAATCACACCAAGTGACATTCAATCACTAAATTTTCTATTAAAAATAACTTATTAGCCTTAAATAGTGGTTATGTGTGTTTTTATACAGCTTTTTTGATCGGGGATGTATCAGAAAAGGTTGTGAGGATCTGGAGCGTGAGGAATAGGGAGCGCGTAACGCATTCTGTTAGAAAGAAAGCCAGAGATAAGGCAGAGCGTGGAATTATTGGGTTGGCAGTCTGGTGAGTCGGGTTCCACCAGACCCTAATCGATTAGGCGTCGATCTTCTCGCCAAATTCGCACAAATCTTCAATCAGGCAGGAACCACAGCGTGGTTTGCGTGCGATACAGGTGTAACGGCCATGCAGGATTAACCAGTGATGACAGTCGACTTTAAATTCTGCCGGAACGACTTTCAGCAGCTTTTCCTCTACCTGTTCAACATTTTTACCCGGCGCAAAGCCTGTACGGTTGCTGACGCGGAAAATGTGGGTATCAACGGCAATCGTCGGCCAGCCAAACGCGGTGTTCAGGACGACGTTTGCCGTTTTTCGTCCTACGCCGGGTAAGGCTTCCAGCGCCGCACGATCTTCAGGAACCTGTCCTTGATGCTTTTCCAACAGCAAACGGCAGGTCTTGATAACGTTTTCTGCTTTGCTGTTAAACAGACCGATGGTCTTGATGTACTCTTTCACGCCATCTACGCCGAGTTCGAGCAGGGCTTCCGGCGTATTCGCGACGGGATAGAGTTTTGCCGTTGCCTTGTTGACGCTGACATCGGTTGCCTGTGCGGAAAGCAAGACGGCGATGAGTAGCTCAAACGGTGTGCTGAAATTTAACTCCGTTGTGGGATGAGGATTGTTGGCTCGCAACCGCGTTAAGATCTCAATCCGTTTGGCCTTGTTCACAGCGATTCCCCTACGGTGCCAGTTGTCGGTGCCGTTTTCCCTTCGGTAACAGCGGCACGGGCTCGGCGTTGTTTCATTTTCTCATCGATCAAATATTTCGCGGCCAGCAACAGCCCCAGACCAATAAACGCGCCCGGTGGCAACATGGCCAACAGGAACGGGGAATCAAGGTGTACAACCTCGATGCGGAGAACTTTGGCCCAACTGCCCAGCAGCAAATCCGCGCCGTCGAACAGCGTGCCGTTGCCCAGAATTTCACGTAAAGAACCGAGCACCACCAGCGCGCTGGTAGCTCCCAGCCCCATTGCCAGGCCGTCAATCGCAGAAGGGAACACCGCATTCTTGGAAGCGAAGGCTTCAGCACGGCCGATGACGATACAGTTCGTCACGATCAGCGGAATGAAGATGCCCAGAGACTGATATAAACCGTAGGCGTAAGCGTTGATCAACATTTGCACGGTGCTGACCACTGAGGCAATGATCATAACGTAAATGGGAATTCGGATTTCCGCTGGTACCCAGCGACGCAGCGCGGAGACGGCCATGTTGGTACAGGTGAGAACCAGCGTGGTTGCCAGCCCTAATCCCAGCGCGTTAGTCGCGGTTGATGACACAGCCAGCAGGGGGCAAAGACCCAGCAATTGGACCAGTGCCGAGTTGTTCTTCCATAACCCTTCAACGAAAAGTGCTTTGGTTTGACTCATTGGGTCTCTCCACAGGCGGACAGCGTGTTGATTTGTGACGGCAGCGTTTGCAGGTAAAGGGCGCTGCGTTTTACGCTATTAATGACGGCGCGTGGCGTAATGGTGGCTCCGGTGAATTGATCAAACATTCCGCCTTCTTTCTTCACTGCCCAGCGAGCATCCTGTTCACTCTGTACTGTTTGTCCGCTGAAGCGGGTGATCCAGTCAGAAATGCGTACTTCGATTTTGTCACCCAGCCCCGGCGTTTCATGGTGCTCGGTGACGCGGACACCAAGTACCTTGCCATGAAAGTCGGCACCGATCAGCAACCTAATGGCACCAGAATAGCCATCCGGCGCGGTACTTTCCAGTGCGGCGGCGACGGGCTCCCCGTTCTGACGAGCGATAAACACGCGATGCGGCGCTGACGATCCTAATGCTGGGTTAGTGACAACGTAACACTCCTTCTGAATGTCACTATTGTATAACTCGGCGGGCACCACCTGATCCAACAGCATTTTTTGTTGCAGCATCGCCTGATGCGAGATTGTGGGTTCCGTCAGCATGTTCACCACGGCAGTGACGGCGGTAGTGAACGCGGCAAACAGGGCCAGTGTTGTCGCGTGGCGACGCATTGTGGTTATCATGGTCGTCTCCTCAGCGATGGTGGCCGTAAGCGCGCGGCTTGGTGTAATAGTCGATCAGCGGCACGGTGATGTTTGCGAGCAGAACGGCAAACGCGACGCCATCTGGGTAGCCACCGTAGGTACGAATCAGCCAGACCAGTAATCCAATCAGCGCGCCGAAAATCAGACGACCCCGATTTGTGGTTGACGCGGTAACAGGATCGGTCGCAATGAAAAATGCGCCGAGCATGGTGGCCCCAGACAGCAGGTGTAGCATCGGTGGCGCGAATTTCTCCGGCGCGATGATCCAGCTTAGCGAGGCGCAGAACATCAGCGACAGCAGGAAACTGACCGGAATATGCCAGCGAATGGTGCCACGCATCAACAAAAACAGTCCACCGATGAGAAAACCGATATTCACCCACTGCCAACCAATACCGGACAGCGATTGGGCAAACATCGGCTGTTGCAGAATGTCTTGTGGCGTTTGGCCGGCGCGCAGGCTAGTTTTAAACGTATCCAGCGGGGTGGCTTGGCTGATGCCATCAACGTTGTGCATCAATTGCTGCATGGTGTGTCCATCAGGCGTGTGTCCGGTAAAGATGATGACGAGCGCATCATGGAAACCGACGGAAATGGTTTGCAGCGGCACAGGTGGTAGCCAGCTCGTCATCTGAACCGGGAAAGAGATCAGCAGTACCACATAGCCAATCATCGCGGGATTAAAGGGGTTTTGTCCCAGCCCGCCATACAGCTGTTTGGCGATAATAATGGCGAAGACGGTTGCCATGACTACCATCCACCAGGGGGCAAGCGGCGGCAGGCTGATGCCGAGCAGCACGGCAGTCAATAGTGCGGAATTATCAGCCAGCGTCGTACGCACGGCGAATTTTCTGAGTGACAGTGTCACACCTTCCGCGATGAGCGCAGTGGCCGACGCCAATCCGACCTGAATTAGGTTGCCGTAGCCAAAGAAATAGACCTGCACCAGTATGCCCGGGAGGCAGGCCAGAATAACCAACAGCATGATACGCTGTGTGCGTTGCTGGTTATGTGTAAACGGGGAACTCGCAATTCTAAAAGCCATTTATTCCTCTTGATATGACGATGCCTGCGCGGCTTTACGGGCTTTAACGCGAGCGATAGCGGCGGCCACGGCTGCCTTGCGTGGATCTTCTGGCTCTTGCGTTTCAACGACTGTGACAGGCTCGTCAGCGACGTCAGGAGCAACGGATGAAGCGGGTGTTTCAGCATTTGTCGTGGTCTGCTGTGCAGCCTTGCGGGCTTTAACGCGAGCGATGGCCGCAGCCACGGCAGCCTTGCGTGGATCGTCCGGCTCTTGTACTTCCGCGACGGCGAGGGGTTCTGTCACCACATCAGTGGGGGCTGATAAAACCGGATCTTCAGTGTTTGTTGCGGACTGCTGGGCAGCCTTACGCGCTTTAACGCGTGCCAGAGCGGCGGCCACGGCGGCTTTGCGCGGATCGTCAGGTTCGGTAGCAGGAACATCGACTGCTGGCGTTTCCTGCTGGGTCTGTTTTTCACGTGCCTGTTCTTCACGTGCTAAAGCTTTGCGGGCAGCGCGCGCGGCGATGGCGGCACTGTTATCCGGCTCTGCATCAGGGATGACCTCGATGGGTGAACCGATCTCAGTTGCTGCGGTTTGCTTGCGGCGTACGCGTTCCAGAGCTGCCTGAACGGCATCTTTATCGCTGGCGGAGGCGCCAGCCGCTGCTTGCTTATGGCGCAGTTCGCGCGCGGCTTTTTCCCGTTCCAGACGCGCCTGTTTAGCATCAAAGCGCACTTTAGCCTGCGCGGCACGCTGTGCGTCTTCGTCGATTGCCCGAATCTCGGCCTTTTCCTGACGGTAGTACTGTACCAGCGGAATATTGCTGGGGCAGACGTAAGCACAGGCACCGCATTCGATGCAGTCAAACAAATGGTGATTGCGAGCTTTCTCGTGTTCCTGCCCACGGCTGAACCAGTAAAGCTGCTGTGGCAAGAGCCCTGCCGGACAAGCGTCGGCACATTGGCTACAGCGAATGCAGGATTGCTCTTCGGCAACCGGTTCCATTTCCGCATGCGACGGCGCGAGCAGGCAGTTGCTGATTTTGACGATCGGCACATCCAGTGACGGCAGGGTAAAGCCCATCAGCGGACCGCCCATCACCACCATCGGTTGCTTATTGACGTGGAAGCCACCCTGTTTGAGCAGGTGGCGTACTGGCGTCCCCAGCCGCGCCCACACGTTACCAGGCTGACGCAAGGCTTCACCGGTTAGCGTCACCACGCGCTCAGTGAGCGGTTCGCCGTCGATCACGGCACGTTTGATGGCGAAGGCCGTCCCGACGTTCTGCATTAACACGCCAATCGCGGCGGAGTGTTTCCCGAACGGGACCTCTTTGCCGGTCAGAATTTTGGTGAGCTGCTTGGCACCGCCTGATGGATACTTGGTTGGGATAACGCGCAGCTGCATATCGCTGCGTTTACCCAAGGCCAACCGCAGGGCGGCAATCGCTTCCGGTTTGTTGTCTTCGATCCCAATCAGAATACGTTTCGGCTGCAACAGAAATGACAGAATCTCGACGCCCTGAATAATCTCCTCGGCGCACTCCTGCATGAGTCGATCGTCGGCGGTGATATAGGGTTCACACTCTGCGCCGTTGATGATCAGAGTTTCAATTCCGCGCATTCCGCCTTGTAACTTGGCCGCGGTAGGGAACCCTGCGCCGCCCAGTCCCGCGATGCCTGCCTGATGCAGGTGGGCAAGTAAGGTATCGGTGCTCTGTGCACGATAATCCGTCAAGGTCTGGCGCTCGCACCAGCGATCGTCGCCATCCGGCACGATGATGATGCTGAGTTCTGACAAGCCAGAAGGATGCGCCGTGGTGTGTTGGCGGATCGCATTCACCGTGCCTGACGTTGGTGCGTGAACGGGCAACGTGCGGCCTCTTCCTCGCGTCAGCGGCTGGCCGCGCAGAACTTTATCGCCGACGCTGACGCAGATCTCGCCTTCTGGCCCAAGATGTTGCTTGAGAGGAATAATGAATTGTTCTGGCAGCGGAATATGACGCAGCGGCGTCCGGCTGGACTGCGTCTTCATTTCAGGCGGATGAATGCCTCCGTCGAAATCCCAGATCCTGTCTTTTCTAAAAGCGGAAAACAGCTTAAGCATGGCGTTCTACTTGAATAACGCGTACTGGAATCGTATCGAGATCCCATTTCCAGTTAGCGGGAGTCGGAGCGATAGGACGTAATTCGATACAGTCCGTCGGGCAAGGGGAGACGCAGAGATCGCAGCCAGTGCATAAATCGCTCACGACGGTGTGTACCGCTTTGGTACTGCCGATGATGGCATCAACCGGGCAGGCCTGAATGCACTTGGTGCAGCCGATACAGTTGCTTTCGTCGATCCAGGCAACGTGGCGTGCAGGTGCTTGAACGTCGGCATCGCCCTCCAGCGGCTGTGGATCGACGTTGAGCTTTTCAGCCAGCTTCAACATCATTGCTTCGCCGCCGGGGCCGCATTTATTAATATTTTCTCCATTCAGCGCGACGGCTTCGGCGTAAGGTCGACAGCCAGGGTAGCCGCACTGGCCGCACTGGCTTTGTGGCAGCATGGCTTCCACTTCTTCCACGATCGGATCGTTTTCGACTTCAAACCGACGGGAGGCGTAGCCGAGCACCAGACCGAATGCCAGCGCGAGTGCGCTTAATGCCGCAATGGCAATCCAGATTGCGGTCATCAGAATTTCACCAGTCCGGTAAAGCCCATAAACGCCAGCGACATGAGGCCGGCGGTGATCAGCGCGATAGACGAACCCCGGAACGGCGCAGGAATATCCGACACGGCGAGGCGCTCGCGAATGGCGGCGAAGAGCACCATCACCAGCGAGAAGCCCGCCGCGCCGCCGAAACCATAAATCGTCGATTGCAGGAAGCCGTGCGACAGATTGATATTAAGCAGAACAACGCCAAGTACAGCGCAGTTGGTGGTAATCAGCGGCAGGAAAATCCCCAGCAGACGATACAGCTCAGGGCTGACTTTACGCACGAACATCTCGGAGAACTGCACCACCACGGCGAGCACCAGAATAAAGGCCATGGTGCGCAAATAGAGAATATCGAGCGGAACGAGAATAAACTCGTTGACTAGCCAGGAGAACATGGAGCCAACGGTCATCACGAACGTGGTCGCCATGCCCATGCCAATCGCCGTCTCCAGCTTTTTGGACACGCCCATAAAGGGGCACAGCCCAAGAAACTTCACTAAGACGAAATTATTTACCAGAAGGATGCTAACAAAGAGCAATGCGTATTCGGTCATTACGGTGCCTACAAAACAAAACCGGACTATTATCAGGCATTGTCGGGTTTTCGACAACATACCCAAAGTAGGGTTATCGACGTCCCCTGCAAGGGGCGAAAGAGTAACGTCTCTTAAATAGAGAAACGCCGGGCTGTCAGACCGTCACGCAAGGCGCGTTCTGAGCAATAGCCCGGAAGGAAATTATTGCATAATTATTCTTTTTATCGCTGATAACACTTTATGGTTACAGGACGTGATGCCAGACGGATTTTGGCACGCAGCCGATATCAAATAAACGCCCGCCGGATGCCAGTTCAGCCCGCCGATGATCCGCAGCACGATACATGTTGATGATTTCCTGACTATCTGTCAGAGAATAATTGAGATGATCAAAGAGTTTTTCCAGACTTTCTATTGAGCTGACTTTTCTGAATTTGAACAAATAGTCATGAACGGTCATGGTGATTGGTCTAATAGTTATGTGGTTGAGATGACTAAGTATATGCAAGCGAGGAAGCCTGTCTAGAGGGCGATGTAATAAAGTACGCTTATTTTTCAACAACAAACAAATGAAAATGAAAAATAACGGATTGACAGAAAATACGACGGCATTTAAGGCAACGCCGGACGACAGAACGATGGTGAATCAGAGAGTGGAATGATGGGTGACGATAACGGGGCAGATTGTGTGGGAATCTGCCCCTGATATTTGCGTCTAGCGGCTACACAGTTTGTAGTACACCTCGTTCCAACGCAGAGCATCTTTGAATTCGTGGAGTCGGGTTTCGTTGTTGATCACCAGCAGTTCAATGTTCTGCATTTCGGCGTAGAGTCGCATGTGTTCGAGATCCAGCGCCTGACTAAAGACGGTATGGTGTGCACCGCCAGCCAAAATCCAGGCCTCCGCCGCCACGTCCAGCGATGGCTGCGCTTTCCAGATGGCGCGAGCAACCGGCAATGTCGGCAGTGGGTGCGGCTGTTCGATCGTATCGACCAGATTTACCAGCATTCTGAAACGGTCGCCCATGTCGATCACGCTGGCGTTGAGTGATGGGCCTGCTGGCGTGGAGAAAATCAGGCGGGCAGGGTCAGCTTTTCCGCCAATGCCAAGGTATTGGGCATCCAGAATCGGCTTCTGTTCCTTCGCAATGGTGGGGCAGACTTCCAGCATGTGGGAGCCGACGACCAGATCGTTACCGTTCTGGAAGTTATAGGTGTAGTCCTCCATGAAGGACGTACCGCCTGACAAACCACTTGCCATCACTTTCATAATGCGCAGCAGCGCGGCGGTTTTCCAGTCACCTTCGCCACCGAACCCATAGCCCTGTTGCATCAGACGCTGTACCGCCAGCCCCGGTAGCTGCTTCAAACCGTACAGGTTTTCAAAATCGGTGGTGAACGCGTGATAGCCGCCTTGTTCCAGAAAACGCGTCATCCCGAGTTCGATTTGTGCCGCATCCAGCAGATTCTGGCGATTAGCGCCGTTGAGCTTCACCGCATCGGTTAACTGGTAGCTGGCTTCGTATTCGTCGACCAACGCATCGATCTCGCCTTTTGATACCGCATCAACCACGGCGGTTAAATCACCCAGTCCCCAGGCGCTGACTGAATAACCGAACTGGATCTGCGCACCGACTTTATCGCCTTCGGTGACGGCCACCTCACGCATGTTGTCGCCAAAGCGTGCGACCTTCAGCTGTTTGCTTTCCTGAATGGCAGCAGCAACCCGCATCCATTTCCCGATACGGACATGGGCGTTTTTATCCTGCCAGTGGCCGACGATAACCTGATGCGCCTGCCGCATCCGGGCGCCGATGAAGCCAAATTCGCGTCCGCCGTGTGCGGTCTGGTTCAGGTTCATAAAATCCATGTCCATGGTGTCCCACGGCACTTCGGCATTGAACTGGGTGTGGAATTGCAGCAGGGGTTTACTGAGTACGCTCAGGCCGCCAATCCACATTTTGGCTGGGGAGAACGTATGTAGCCAGGTCAGCAGGCCAATACAGTTATCTTGATAGTTGGCATCGCGACACAGCGCCAGAATTTCGTCTGGTGTTTTCACTAGCGGCTTCAGCACCAGCTTAACCGGCAGATTAGCCTGTTGATTTAACCCAGCGACGACCTTTTCCGCGTTCTCTTTTACCTGACGTAACGTTTCCGGTCCGTAGAGGTGCTGGCTACCGATGACGAACCAGACTTCAAGCTGCTTAAAATGATCCATGATGACTCCTGTAACGTGATCCCAGAGGGATAAAAATTAGTTTTTTGCCGTAGATGTTGGGCTATAGGCGGGTTCTGCGAGTTGGCACCACTGCTGATAACGCGCATAAAGCTGCTGATAACGGGCGACGCGCTGGCTGTCCGGCATTAAGGTGCGTTCTATGCCGCTGGCCATATGCTGCTGTGCCGTTGGGATATCGCCGTGAACGCCGGCGGCAACGGCGGCAAAGATCGCCGCGCCGAGCGCACAGCACTGATCGGAGGCGACGATCTGCAAAGGGCGATTCATCACATCGGTACAGACCTGCATGATGACGGGAGATTTTCGTGCGATGCCGCCTAGTGCCAGCACGTTCTTGACGGGGACACCCTGATCTTCAAAGCATTCCATAATCGCGCGTGCGCCAAAGGCCGTCGCGGCAATAAAGCCGCCGAACAGCGTGGGGGCGTCGGTCCCCAGATTGAGATCGGTAATCACGCCTTTTAGGCGCTGATTGGCGAACGGCGTTCTACGGCCGTTAAACCAGTCCAGCACGACAGGCAGGTGATCCAGCGTGGGATTTTCCGCCCAACAGCGGGTAAGCCGCTCCAGCAGCTTGGCTTCCATCGCCTGTAAGGACGTTTTAAGTTCGGGATGACCTTGTTCGGCATAGTCTTTTGCCGCTTCCTGTAACGACCAGCCCAGCAGTCGCCCAAACCAGGCGTACATATCGCCGAAGGCGGACTGTCCGGCTTCGAGACCGATATAGCCAGGGATGACGCTGCCGTCGACCTGTCCGCAAATACCGGCGATGGTGCGATCGGCAATGCGCGCGTCGTCGGCGATCAGAATGTCGCAGGTGGAGGTGCCAATCACTTTAACCAGCGTATAAGGCTGTGCGCCTGCGCCGACGGTGCCGACATGGCAGTCAAATGCGCCACCCGCCAGAATAACGGTCTCAGGAATACCGAGCCGCTGCGCCCATTCGGCGGTGATGGTGCCGACCGGCTGTTCGGCGGTCCAGGTATCGGTAAACAGCGGGTACTGTAATCTCTCGGTCAGGCAGGGATCGAGCGCGTGCAGGAAGTCTTTCGGCGGCAGCCCGCCCCAGCTTGGGTGCCAGAGTGATTTATGCCCGGCGCTGCATCGACCACGGCGGATATCGGCAGGTGCCTGCGTACCGGAAAGCAGGGCGGGCACCCAGTCGCACAGTTCTATCCAGGAAACGGCCGCCTGACGCACCGCGGCATCGTCGCGCGAGACATGCAGGATTTTGGCCCAGAACCATTCGGACGAGTAAACGCCGCCGATATAACGGGTGTAATCTGGGAACTGGCCGCTTCGGCACAGTGTATTGATGGCTTCCGCTTCTTCTATTGCCGTGTGGTCTTTCCACAGCACGAACATGGCATTGGGATTGTTGGCAAACTCGGGGCGCAGCGCGAGGATCTGACCGTGCTCATCAATCGGTGCGGGGGTGGATCCGGTCGAATCCACGCCGATGCCGATGATGTGTTGTCGCTGTTCGCTCGTCAGGCGGGCAACCACCACCTTAATCGCTTGTTCCAGCGATTCGAGATAGTCCAGCGGATGGTGTCGGAATTGGTTGTTGGCCGGCTGACAATATTTACCCTCGCGCCAGCGGGGGTAGTAGACCACTTCTGTTTCCAGCTCTTGCCCGCTTTGGCAGTCAACGGCTAAGGCGCGTACCGAATCACTACCGAAGTCGAGGCCAATCGTAATAGCGCCCGCGCTCATGCTTTGCTCCTCATTAATCCCAGATCGTTGGTGTTTACGATAGGCAGGGACAGGAAGAGGCGGTTAGGAGCGGTTAGCTGGAAGTATGTATTTTTCTGTCGCCCGCAGCCATTTTGTGAAGCCCGTCAAAGGTTAATGATTGGTTAAAATCGCTAAATGTATGTACAAACCTGTCATTGTTCCGGGATGTGATAAAGCTCTATATTCGGACCGAAAATAACGACTAAAACATAAAGCGTCTGAATGCTACTGAGTAAAGGATTGCGCTAAGTCTGTGTTTTTCCTTTATCCAGACCGGAAAACCCTTACCCACAACGTGAACGCGTATCGGCGTTGCTGGCGAATGAAAAGATAATTACACCGGAGAACATCATGCATAAATTCACTAAGGCGCTGGCAGCAATCGGGTTGGCTGCGGTTATGTCACAATCAGCTATGGCAGAGAACGTAAAGCTGGGATTTCTGGTGAAACAGCCGGAAGAGCCCTGGTTCCAGACCGAATGGAAATTCGCTGATAAAGCAGGAAAAGATCTCGGTTTTGATGTGATAAAAATTGCGGTTCCCGATGGGGAAAAGACCCTGAACGCGATTGACAGCCTGGCGGCCAGTGGAGCAAAAGGTTTCGTTATCTGTACGCCCGATCCGAAGCTGGGGCCTGCCATTATGGCGAAAGCACGCAGCTACGATCTGAAAGTGATTGCGGTTGACGATCAGTTCGTGAATGCCAAAGGCCAGCCGATGGATACGGTGCCGCTGGTGATGATGGCGGCCACCAAGATTGGTGAGCGTCAGGGGCAGGAACTGTATAAAGAAATGAACAAACGCGGCTGGAAAGTGGATGAAACGGCCGTGATGGCGATTACCGCGAACGAACTGGACACCGCACGGCGGCGTACCTCTGGTTCTATGGATGCGCTAAAGGCCGCTGGCTTCCCGGAAAAACAGATCTATCAGGTGCCGACCAAATCTAACGATATCCCCGGCGCGTTTGATGCCGCTAACTCCATGCTGGTTCAGCACCCTGGTGTGAAAAACTGGCTGATTATCGGTATGAACGACAATACTGTGCTGGGCGGCGTGCGTGCGACGGAAGGTCAGGGCTTTAAAGCCGAAAACGTGATTGGTATCGGTATCAACGGCGTGGATGCGGTCAGCGAGCTGTCCAAAGGTCAGGCGACTGGCTTCTTTGGTTCACTGCTGCCGAGCCCGGATATTCACGGTTACAAGAGTATCCAGATGCTGAACGACTGGGTCACCAAAGGTGTAGAGCCGGAGAAATTCACCGAAGTGACCGACGTGGTGCTGATCACGCGTGACAACTTTAAGGTCGAACTGGAGAAAAAAGGCCTGATGTAATCACGCCTGATTTCGTCAAGACGCGGATAACGCCGATCGGCATGACGCTGGTCGACGTTATCCTGATCGAAGTTATCCGCGCTCTACCTGCATCGTTATGAGGAAACAGACATGACAGCACAGTCACCCTATTTGTCGTTTCATGGGATTGGCAAAGAATTTCCCGGTGTTAAGGCGCTTTCGGATATCAGTTTTGCCTGCCATGCCGGCCAGATCCATGCATTGATGGGGGAAAATGGGGCGGGAAAATCAACGCTGTTAAAGATCCTGAGCGGTAACTATTCACCGTCAGCGGGTGAAATCCATATTCAGGGCAAACCTGTGCAGTTTGCTAACACGATGGACGCCCTGAATGCGGGTGTTGCCATCATTTATCAGGAACTGCACCTAGTGCCGGAAATGACGGTCGCCGAGAACATCTATCTGGGGCAACTGCCGCATAAATACGGCATGGTGAATTACTCGCTGCTGCGCTATGAAGCCAAGCTCCAGCTACAGCATCTGGGATTGGATATCGATCCCGATACCCCGCTGAAATACCTGTCTATCGGGCAATGGCAGATGGTGGAAATCGCCAAGGCGCTGGCCCGTAACGCCAAAATTATTGCTTTTGATGAACCGACCAGTTCACTGTCTGCCCGTGAGATCGAGCAGCTTTTTCGCGTGATTACGGAATTGCGCAGCGAAGGCCGGGTCATTTTGTACGTTTCGCACCGAATGGAAGAAATTTTTGCGCTGAGCGATGCCATTACCGTGTTTAAAGATGGTCGCTATGTGCGCACGTTTGACGATATGCAGCAGGTGAACCATGAGTCGCTGGTACAGGCGATGGTAGGGCGTAACCTGGGGGATATCTATGGCTATGCGCCGCGTCCGCACGGCGAAGCGCGTTTGACGCTGAAAGACGTAAAAGCGCCGGGCGTGAAATCCACCGTGTCCCTGAACGTGAAGCAGGGGGAAATTGTCGGGCTATTTGGTCTGGTGGGGGCGGGTCGCAGCGAGCTGATGAAAGGGCTGTTTGGCGCGACCAAAATCACCGGCGGTCAGGTGCTGCTGGATGGTAAGCCGCTGGTGGTGAATTCCCCCATCGATGCGATTCGTCAGGGCGTGATGCTCTGCCCGGAAGATCGTAAGGCGGACGGCATCATTCCTGTCCACTCGGTGCGTGACAACATCAATATCAGCGCGAGGCGTAAGAGCCTGAAAGCCGGTTTTATTATTAATAATCAGTGGGAAGCGGATAACGCTTCGAAACGGATTGCGGCGTTGAACATCAAAACGCCGTCCGATGAACAGCTGATTATGAATCTTTCCGGCGGAAACCAGCAGAAAGCCATTCTTGGCCGCTGGCTGTCCGAAGAGATGAAGGTCATTTTGCTCGATGAACCCACGCGCGGCATTGACGTCGGCGCGAAGCACGAAATTTATCATGTCATCTATGAACTGGCGAATCAGGGGATCGCGGTGCTGTTTGCCTCCAGCGATTTACCAGAAGTGCTTGGGCTAGCCGACCGGATTATCGTCATGCGCGAAGGGGCGATTTCCGGCGAACTGCTGCATGCCGATGCCACGGAGCAGAAGGTGCTCAGTCTGGCGATGTTACGAACCCCCGATATCGAATCTGCGGTTGCCTGACCGCGAAGGAGCAAAATAATGTCAACGGTTACGTCTGCAACCTCAGAGAAGAACGGCAGTTCGGGGCTATCCCGCATTTGGGATAACTACGGCATGCTGGTGGTGTTTGCCGTGCTGTTTCTTGGCTGTGCGATTTTCGTCCCGAACTTCGCGACGTTTATCAATATGAAAGGGCTGGGGCTGGCAATCTCCATGTCCGGTATGGTGGCCTGCGGGATGCTGTTCTGTCTGGCTTCTGGTGATTTCGACCTGTCGGTGGCTTCCATCATTGCCTGCGCCGGGGTGGCCACCGCAGTGGTGATCAATATCAGTGAAAGCCTGTGGATCGGTGTAAGTGCCGGGCTGTTGCTGGGCGTGGTGTTCGGCTTGCTCAACGGTTTTGTCATTGCCCGTTTGAAGATCAACGCATTGATCACCACGCTGGCGACGATGCAGATTGCGCGCGGGCTGGCGTACATCATTTCCGACGGTAAAGCGGTAGGGATTGAAGATGAGCGTTTCTTCGCGCTGGGCTATGCCAACTGGCTGGGTTTGCCTGCACCAATCTGGATCACGATAGGTTGCATGATCGTGTTTGGCTTGCTGCTGAACAAAACCACCTTTGGTCGCAATACGCTGGCGATTGGGGGTAATGAAGAGGCGGCACGTCTGGCCGGGGTACCGGTTGTGCGTACCAAGATCATCATTTTCGCCTTGTCCGGCCTGGTATCTGCCGCTGCGGGGATCATTTTGGCTTCGCGTATGACCAGCGGCCAGCCAATGACCTCCATTGGGTATGAGCTGATCGTGATTTCTGCCTGTGTGCTGGGCGGCGTGTCGCTGAAAGGCGGGATCGGTAAAATTTCTTACGTGGTGGCTGGCGTGCTGATTTTGGGGACGGTGGAGAACGCGATGAACCTGCTGAATATCTCGCCGTTTGCCCAGTATGTGGTGCGCGGTCTTATTCTGCTGGCGGCGGTTATCTTTGACCGCTACAAACAACTGGCGAAGAAAACGGTATAAATGCCCGTGCGGCAGGTGAGTTAGCCTGCCGCTTTCTCTCCTATTTCTCTCATAATTAGCGTGTACCGGAGGCTCGATGTATCACCGTATGGCGCATGAATCTCAGCCTAATCCGCTGCTACCGGGGTATTCGTTCAACGCTTATCTCGTGGCAGGTTTGACGCCGATTCTGGCAGATGGGCCGCTTGACTTCTTTATCGATCGCCCCGATGGTATGAAAGGCTACATCATTAACCTCACCATGAAAGGACAGGGGCAGGTCTGTGAGGGTGACGAGACCTTTTTCTGT
The DNA here is from genome assembly GCF_028335745.1 of Pectobacterium sp. A5351. Taxonomy (NCBI): domain Bacteria; kingdom Pseudomonadati; phylum Pseudomonadota; class Gammaproteobacteria; order Enterobacterales; family Pectobacteriaceae; genus Pectobacterium; species Pectobacterium sp. A5351. The sequence goes on along the minus strand of NZ_CP116477.1, from coordinate 2,094,402 downwards.
AATCCCGGCGATTTGCTATTGTTCCCACCAAAATCGAAGCACTTTTATGGTCGCTCACCGAGCAGCGACTGCTGGTATCACCGCTGGGTCTATTTTCGCCCACGCGCCTACTGGGCAGACTGGCTGGAATGGCATACCAAAAGCAGCGGTATTGGCCGCATGAGTCTGCCGAATAATCAACTGCTGCTGGAGTTCGACAGGCTATTTGCCAATATTGAGCAGACGCAGCGTTCCGGGCGGCGTTTTTCCGAAGAGTTGGGCATGAATTTGCTGGAACGTTTGTTGCTCCGAGCGATGGAGGAAGATCCGCAAAGCCCGCAGAAGATCATGGATCCACGTGTGATAGAAGCCTGCCAGTTTATTACCAGCAATCTGGCTGGAGAGCTGCGTATTGATGAAGTGGCGCGGCACGTTTGCCTGTCGCCGTCGCGGCTGGCGCATCTGTTCCGCGAGCAGGTGGGAATTAATATTCTACGCTGGCGTGAAGATCAGCGCGTCATCCGCGCCAAACTGCTATTGCAGACGACGCAGGAATCTATTGCCAACATTGGTCGCGTGGTGGGGTATGACGACCAGCTCTATTTTTCACGCGTGTTCCGTAAGCGAGTCGGCGTCAGTCCTAGTGATTTCCGCCGACGCAGCAGTGAAATCAACTATCCGACAGCCAAAACACTGCCTGTGGCGTGGGGAGGGCGGATGCCGAGTGCTGTAAGCGGTTAATATTCTGAAATGTGCCAGATTCCCTTGGCGATGACCCTTCTCTGCAATCCGGCGGATGACGGGTATATACTGAGTGAGAAATCACAAAGTCAAACTACGTTAAGGGGAATCGACATGAGTGAGACTGTTCGTGTTGGGCTGCTGGGCTACGGTTATGCCAGTAAGACATTCCATGCGCCGTTGATTGCCGGTACGGCAGGCATGGAACTGGTGGCTGTGTCTAGCAGCAGTGCTGAAAAAGTGCATGCGGATTGGGCAAATCTGCGAGTAGAGAAAGCCCCTCAGGCGTTGTTTAACGATCCCGATATTGACCTCATTGTTATTCCTACCCCTAATGACACCCACTTCCCACTGGCGAAACAGGCGCTGGAGGCGGGCAAGCATGTCGTCGTCGACAAACCTTTTACGGTGACGTTGTCACAAGCGCACGAGCTGGGTGTTGTTGCCGAACGTGCCGGAAAAATGCTTTCTGTTTTCCATAACCGCCGCTGGGACAGCGATTTTCTGACACTGAAACAGCTACTGTCAGCGGGAACACTCGGGAATGTGGTGTACATGGAATCACATTTCGATCGTTTCCGTCCTGAAGTGCGTCAGCGTTGGCGTGAGGACGGCAGCGAAGGCAGCGGGATTTGGTACGATCTGGGGCCACATTTGTTGGATCAAGCGCTGGAGTTGTTTGGTTTGCCCGTCGCGATTCAGGTGGATATGGCGCAGTTGAGGCCGGGGAGTAAGGCAACGGATTATTTCCATGCGACGCTGATTTACCCGCAACGTCGAGTTGTCTTGCATGCCAGTATGCTGGTGGCAGCCGCTTCTGCACGCTACACCGTACACGGCACGCGCGGCAGTTTTGTCAAATATGGACTCGACCCACAGGAAGATCGTCTGAAAGCGGGTGAGCGTCCGCCATTGGCCGATTGGGGGCAGGATAAGCGCGATGGCGTGCTGACGCTGTCTCGTGATGGCATCATGGCGGAGCAAACGATCGCCACAATTCCGGGTAACTATCCGGCGTATTATGCTGCCGTGCGCGATGCGCTGCTCGGTAAGGGAGAAAACCCCGTCAGCGTACATCAGGCCATTCAGGTGATGGAACTCATCGAACTGGGGCTGCTTTCTCATGAGCAGAAAAAAGCCGTTACGCTGAAAAATAGCTAGATTTATTGCGTTTTATTCCAGATAGTTAACGATTTGTTTAAACAAGCGGTCTTAGGATCGCTGTAAATTACTATTCTTGGGCGATCTTCGGGTCGCCCGTCTTGTTAGAGTGTGAAGTAGATCGATAACAGGCTAGGGGAAAGGTGTCAGGCATGGGGTGGTTACAACGGTTACGCATTGATAAGTTCTTATTGGTTTTGATTCTGGTCGTGGCGACGGCATCGATTCTTCCTGCTCAAGGCATCGCGAAGGTTTTTTTTGAAAATCTGACAACGGCAGCGATTGCTCTATTGTTTTTTATGCACGGTGCGAAGCTGTCGCGTGAAGCGATTACCGCCGGTATGGGGCATTGGCGTTTGCATCTGGTGGTATTTGCCAGCACGTTTATTCTGTTCCCGCTGCTGGGCATCGGCATGAGTCTGCTGTCACCAGTGGTGCTGACGCCGACTTTGTATCTTGGCTTTCTCTATCTGTGTGCGCTTCCTGCGACGGTGCAATCGGCGATTGCTTATACCTCGATGGCTGGCGGCAATGTGGCGGCAGCGATCTGTAGTGCATCCGCATCCAGTATTCTGGGCGTCTTTCTTTCGCCGATTCTGGTCGGTTTGCTGATGCAAACGCAGGGGGGGGAGACCGATACGCTACATGCCATTGGTTCCATTATCATGCAGTTGATGGTGCCTTTCGTGATTGGTCATCTGTCGCGTCCGTTGATTGCTGGCTGGGTCGATCGCCACCGCAAGCTGATTAATATCACTGACCGGTCATCCATTCTTTTGGTCGTGTATGTCGCTTTCAGTGAGGCGGTTGTGCAGGGAATTTGGGGACAAATCAACGTCTGGTCATTGCTCGCGGTTGTTGGCTGTTCGATGGTGCTGCTAGCGATTGTGTTGGTGGTCAATACGCTAGCTGCCCGCAAGTTGGGCTTTAACACTGCGGATGAAATTACCATCGTGTTCTGTGGTTCGAAGAAAAGCCTGGCGAATGGGATCCCGATGGCTAACGTGCTGTTTCCTGCTGCGGCTGTCGGGGCGATGGTGCTACCGTTAATGATTTTCCATCAAATCCAACTGATGGTGTGCGCCGCATTGGCTCAGCGTTATGCTAAACGGCTACAGAAGGAGCAGGATACGCCTCGTCAGTAAGAGATTAGTCGTCTCTCACATGCCGAACGCCCCCGGTCTGATACAGGACGGGGGCGTTGTTATTTGTCGCTATGACTTGTAACCATCATTTGTAACTGTCCGGAAATACAAAAAATAATTCATTACCGTTATAGTTTTACTTATTTATTATTTTTTCGATCTATTACGTTATAACAACGCTGGCTCATCAAGATTCATTATCGATAGAGCTGGATGCAGTTGATGATAATTATCATTTGAGATCGAGACAATATGTTAAAAAAAACGGCAGTAACTTTAGCAATCCTAGGGACGCTAGCGTCCACATCCGTACAGGCAACTCAACATATGGATTGTGTGAAAACCGATAAAAAAGAGATTGCCTCGTTGTTTGACCGTTGGAATGCATCGCTACAGACAGGGGATGCGAAAAAGGTCGCGAAAAACTATACGCCAGACGCGGTACTGCTGCCGACGCTGTCCGATAAACCGCGTACGACTGACGCAGAGCGTATCGATTATTTTGAACATTTTCTGGCGAAAAAGCCGGTTGGTAAGATTGACACCAGTACGATCCGCATCGGCTGTAATAAGGCCATTGATACTGGAACTTACACCTTCACATTCGGCGATGGTAGCGTAGCCAAAGCGCGTTATACCTATACTTACGCTTGGGATGGTAAACAGTGGTTGATCACCACGCACCATTCTTCGGCGAATCCGAGTAGCTGATTGATGTAACTTATTCGCAATCGTTTTATGTCAAACGGCTAACAAAAGTTAGCCGTTTTTTCGTGTGGCATTGAGTGGATTATGGCCGATCGCGCTATCAGGTCGCGCTACGTTTACGCAGAACCTTTTCTCGTAGTTGCTGCTTTTCCTGCTCGCTGATAAACGCAATGTTGAGGCCGTTTTCCTGCGCTTTGCGTGTTTCTACCGCTGTCAGGCCAGCAAGCGGTGCCGCGACCTCATATTCGTGGCGGATCTCTATACCCTGAACCGCCGGGTCATCCGTATTGATGGTGGCGGGGATTTCATAACGCAGGAAGTGGATGAGCGGGTGCTTATCCAGAGATTCCACGGTACTGGTCTGAATGTTGGATGTCAGGCAGGATTCGATCCCGATTCCCTGTTCTGCCATGTGCGTCATCAGACGCGGATCGATAATGGCGGTCACGCCGTGTCCGATACGCTCTGCGCCCAGATGATTAATCGCCTGCCAGATACTTTCCGGCCCGGCCGCTTCACCTGCGTGAACCGTGATGTGCCAGCCAGCATCGCGAGCCTGTCGGAAATGGGAGGTGAATAACGCACCGGGGTGCCCCAACTCATCGCCAGCCAGATCGAGAGCGACGATGCGGTCACGCTGGGACAGCAGGGCGTCCAACTCTTGTTGACATGCCTCGGTGCCGAATGTCCGGCTCATGATGCCAATCAGGCGAATGTCGGTATCGAAATCACGGGAGCCCGCGGTAATGCCGTCGATCACCGCTTCAACCACGCCAGCGACCGGAAGCTTATGGTTCATCGCCATATAGTAGGGAGAGAAACGCAGTTCGGCGTAATCTAACCCGGCTTTCACGGCATCTTCAACGTTCTCATAAGCGACGCGGCGACAGGCATCCAGTGAACCGAGCACAGCCACGCCCCAGTCGAGTTTTTGTAAAAAGCTCACCAGGTCAGGTTCATTTTTGGTGACCTGAACGTGAGGGCGAAGCGCGTCAAGATCGCGGGCAGGTAACGCTACGTTGTACTGGTGTCCAAGCTCCAGAATACTCTGGGCGCGGATATTGCCATCCAAATGGCGGTGGATATCCGTCAATGGCAGGTGTAAATCAATCATAATGTTATTGTCTGATTACTGTTTTTCGTACGACAAAGTATAAAAAGAAATCGTGGTAAATAGCCAATTGTTACCGCTGAAACCTTAACGTTCTGAACAATCATTGAGCAAAAATAAACTGTTATTGCTTTTCCTGACCTGTATCACGTGCGTTCAAGTTAGGGATTGCCCGGATATAAATGAGTTCGCTGAGCAGTTCCACTAAGGTTTGGCTGACGATGACGGCGGGAAGGAGCGGCAGCGCGCCCGGTATAGCCAGCGCCAGCGGTAAGATAACCAGAGAATTGCGCGTGCTGGCACTAAAGGCTACGGCGCGTCCGCCAGTAGAGTCCAATCGGAACGCGCGACCAGTGAACCAGCCGAGTAGCGGTGCCAGTAGCGCGAAGAGCAGGTAAAACGGCATCGCAAGCAACACGCTCGCCCAACTGGCACGCAATTGTGGAATCACCGCCGCAACCACGATAAACAGCACCAGCGCGGTAGCCGGGACGGGAAGATAGCCCAATGCATCCGACAATGCTGCCATCGTGCGCTGACGTGCCGCCAGCCATTGCAGAAGCGCTGCCAGCGCTAAAGGCACGGCAATCAGCCAGATAAACGCGTCGATAAAGGGAGCAAAGACGATAAGCCCGGCGGCGTCGTGGCCGAGAAACAGCGTCAGGTAGACGGGCAAGGCCAGCATTTGCAGCAACAGTAAAATAGGCGTTGCGGCCAGCAGGCGTGCGGCATCAGCTCGCCCCAGATGCGCGAAGGTCACCACATAGTCAATACACGGCGCGAGTAACACCAGTATGATGCCCAGCTTGACGAACGGTTCAGCAGGGAGAAAGGGTAACAGCGCCGCGACCAGCAAGGGAATCACGATGAAGTTGGCAACGAGCAATGCGCCGATGAATCTGAACTGCGTGATGCTTTTTCCGATCGTAGTCAACGGGACTTGTAGAAACGTGACAAACAGCATCAGCGCCAGCGCTGGATTAATCACGACATCCCATTGCTCCGTTTCCGGCAGCACTCCAGCCATTGCCACCGCCGCTATCACGGTAACAAAGTAGATCGCAGCCTGATGGGATTCCAGAAAGGGTTTTAACGCGGACATGGAGTTATCTCGAAATCAAACTGAAGAAGCGGGCAGAAAAAACGGTGGCTGAACAGCGGCCACCGTGTGTTTTAGCACGTCATATTATCGAGTGTCGGCTTATTGCGCAGGTGGTGGTGTGACAGGTTCTTCCTGCGCGCCAGGCAGCGATTCTTCACCTTCTTCCGTTGGGACGGAGAAATAAGGGGCGATGAAATCGGCCAGCGAGATTTTGTTGCCGTTGAAGTCAATTTGACCATCGGCATAGTGCAGCGAACTGGTAATGGCGTTGTCTTTCGTGACGCTCAACTGGTTCTCCTGACCCATCTCGGCCATCATAGTAACCTGCTGTTTCGCCATGTCCTCCAACTGCTTTTGCTCTTCCGCATTGGCCGTTTTGGGGGCGCTCAGTACCATCAATTCCGTCAGCATATCCAGCGGTAGATTGAGTTTGGCGTCGAGTTTTTTGACCGACTGACGAATGATTTTTTCTTCATCCGAGAGCGTTGGGTCATTCGCTTTATCCGTGCTCTGCAAGGGATCGGTTAAATCCAGCGCCAGCGTGAACGAGCCTTCACCCTTGCTGTTTTTCCAACTGATTGGGGAGATTTTAATGCTTGGATTACCTTTCAACAGCTGTGGCAGGTATTGCAGCGCAGACATGGCCACTTCGTGTTGATAAGCATCGGGATCGACTGCGGTCGGATCCTGCAACAGCTTCTGCACTCTTTCCTGGTAGGCGGTGAGGAACTGCCTGGTACCCGCGCCATCAAGTTGTGAAATGGACATGTTCACATTACCAGAGCCTAGATTACGATCGCCGATGACTAAGGACCCTAGCGTTACGGCCATTTTTCCCGCCAGATTCTTGTCATCTTCCGTTGCGTTGCTGTGCAGAGCGAAGTCGTTCAGGGAAACGGTATCACCACCTTCTACGGTGAATGTCATCGTTTTAACGGTCAGGTTGCCATCGCCGAGATCAAGATCGAACTTGCCTTTTTGATTGGTTCCCTTAATGGAAAAATCGGCGATATCGACGTTCTCTGTCTGGCCCCAGGCATTTTTCCTTTCCATCTTCACGCTGCTGATGGTGGTGTCCAGCTTGCTGCTGCGCAGATCGTGCCCGATATCCACCAAGGCTTCCGCACCGCTGAAGGAGAATTTCTGTTCTGGCGTCTGGTAGTCAATCGGTGCCAGCGTAACAAGCGATTGTGTATCACCGTTGTAAGCGACGCGAGTTTCGGCCGTAAAGAACGGTTTGTCTTTAGTCAGTTCAAACCAGGCTTTGATGGCTGGCGTGTTGGCTAACTCGGTATGGACAGAACCCATTGCCGGTAACAGGTTGAATTTCTTGAGTTGTGCTAGCGGGAAGGGCCCGTGAGACACTGTTTCATTGAAGACCAGTTCTTCTCCGGGAGCCAGGAACTGCGCGCCTTTTGCTGTGCCGTCTGTCTGTAAAACATAGGACAGCGTGCTGCTGAATACGCCACCCTGATAGTCGCGATAGACGACTTTCAATCCTGCGTTAGGGTAGGACTGCTTGAGTTTAGTATTCAGCGTATCGGTAAAACCATCAATCTGCTGAGCCAACTGCTTGCCGGTGTACCAGGATGCGCCGGTCCAGACGGCACCCAGAGCAACAATAACGCCTACGGCGACTAACAACTTCTTCATTTTTATTCATCCTTTAGTAAAAAAATGCGCGTTTTCAACGCGAAACGCAGGTAACTATCAAGCAATTAACCACCACGCAATTAATCACCACGTCATTCACTATCACCGCAATGTGTAACGCGATGTGCGGGTAGTGGCAGTGTGGGGAACTCGTTATCGGTTAAATACGCGAGCGAGACGCCCCTGTCCCTCAACCGTTATCGGTGACTCACTGGCGGAAATAAAGCAGGATTCTCCCGGACGTAGCGAGAGCCGCTGCTTATTTTTTTGCAGGACGGCGTGGCCGTCAACACAAAAGACAATGGCGGCACTGTCCTGACTGAGCGTTTGCGGACTCTGGGTCAGTTCGTGCAGCGAAAAAGCAAAATCATCAACAGGGATCGGGAAGCTGAGTTCATTACCCTGTCGACGTGGCATCGTCAACAACTGGTTTGCGGGTTTGGCTTCAAACACGACATTATCCAGTAGCTCTGGAATATCAATGTATTTCGGCGTAAGCCCGGCTCGCAGCACGTTATCCGAGTTTGCCATGACTTCTAATGCCACGCCTTTCAGATAAGCATGTGGCGTTTGCGCAAACAGGAACATGGCTTCGCCAGGCTGAAGCGTAATGACGTTCAGCAGCAGCGGGGAGAACAATCCGCTATCATCGGAATAGTATTGTGTAATCGCGCGGAGGGTCACCCAAGGCTCGTCATTTTGACTGTTTAACGCGGCCTTTAGTACACCGAGCGCACGTGATTTTTGCTCACCTTCCATACTCAACAGATTGGTGAACAGCATGGCGAGGTTCTTCGCGTCGGGCTGTTGTAAAAACGCCGCGATTGACGGATGTGCGCTGGCAACCGGTTCCAGCAGGCGCACAATTTCAGATAATTCTCGGAACCCGTTCATGGCCTGAAAAGGGGTTAATGCATAGACCAGTTCCGGTTTGTGATTGGCATCTTTGTAGTTTCTTTCGGCTGCATCTAGCGCGATACCAGCGGCATTCTCTTTCGCAAAGCCTTGTTCTGCCGATGTTTTACTAGGGTGAACCTGAATGGAAAGCGGCTGTTCCGCGCACAATACCTTAAATAAAAAGGGCAGTTCGCCAAAACGTTGCGCAATCGTTGCGCCAAGATGCGTCGTTGCGTCTTCGGAAATAATGTCCCGCAGGTTACGGGTGTTGCCTTTTTCATCAATAATCGCCGAACTGCTTTTAGGATGGGCACCCATCCACAGTTCTGCCATAGGTAAATCGTTAGGATTATCAATGCCGTATAGCTCAGTTAAGGCGTGTTTACTGCCCCAGGCATAGTGCTGGACGCAGTTGAGCATTTTTTGCATGTCGGCTTCCTGCTATTACATTAATTGTTAATTTCTGTGATGTTAGCTGTTAATTACTTGAGTGATTATGAATACACTGCATCTTCTTCGCTTCATGGTAATGTTTTATGTAGCGCGATGCCAGACAGTGTTAGTAGACCAATAAGCGTGTTATCAGGCCAGTGGGTGTTATCAGAATAGGCCCAGCGATGTGATTCAATGTCTTCTACTAGTTAATTGTGTATTTTTAAGGAGGAAAGGTAATGAGCACGACGCGTAGTGAAAAAGACTCAATGGGACCGATTGATGTTCCTGCCGAACGTTTATGGGGCGCACAAACGCAGCGGTCACTGGAACACTTCCGTATTTCTGAAGAGAAAATGCCGCGTGCGCTGATTTATGCATTGGCGCAAACCAAGCGCGCGGCGGCCCGCGTCAACATGGATCTCTCGCTTCTGCCTGCCGATCGGGGAAATGCGATTATTCAGGCGGCGGACGAAGTGTTAGCGGGCAAGCATGCTGGGGAATTCCCGTTAGCGATCTGGCAAACCGGATCGGGCACGCAAAGCAATATGAATATGAACGAGGTGTTGGCTAACCGCGCCAGTGAACTACTGGGGGGAGAGCGTGGCAACAATCGGCTCGTTCATCCCAATGATGATGTAAACAAAAGTCAGAGTTCCAACGACGTCTTCCCTACGGCGATGCATGTCGCGGCCGTGGTCGCGATCAACGAACATCTGATTCCTGAACTGAAGGCATTACACGCCACGCTGGCATCGAAGGCCGAGCAGTTTAAGGACATCGTCAAGATCGGTCGTACGCATTTACAGGATGCGACGCCGCTGACGCTGGGACAGGAAATCTCCGGCTGGGCCGCGATGTTGCAGCATAACCTGAAGCATATCGAAAACAGCGTCCCGCACATTTGCGAACTGGCGCTGGGCGGCACCGCGGTCGGTACGGGACTCAACACGCATCCTGAATATGCGGTGCGTGTGGCGGCGGAATTGGCGAAACTCACCGGTCAGCTGTTTGTGACTTCACCGAATAAATTCGAAGCGCTGGCGACCTGTGATGCACTGGTTCATGGGCACGGTGCTTTGAAAGGGCTGGCCGCATCGTTAATGAAGATTGCCAACGATGTACGCTGGTTGGCCTCTGGCCCGCGCTGTGGTATCGGCGAACTGAGTATTCCTGAAAACGAACCGGGCAGCTCTATCATGCCGGGCAAGGTCAATCCAACCCAGTGTGAAGCGCTAACCATGCTGTGCTGTCAGGTGATGGGCAATGATGTCGCCGTGAATATCGGCGGGGCGTCCGGTAATTTTGAGCTGAACGTGTACCGCCCGATGGTGATTCATAACTTCCTGCAATCAATTCGCCTGCTGGCTGATGGCATGAAGAGCTTTGATGAGCACTGTGCGGTGGGGATCGAACCGAATCGCGATCGTATCAATCAGCTACTGAATGAGTCGCTGATGCTGGTGACGGCGCTGAATACGCACATTGGTTATGACAAAGCGGCAGAAATTGCCAAAAAAGCGCACAAAGAAGGACTGACGCTGAAGGCCGCCGCGCTCAAGCTGAACTACCTGACCGAAGCGCAGTTTAATGAGTGGGTTCGGCCAGAAGATATGGTCGGTAGCCTGAAAAAGTAATGGCGCGGTAGTTTAGTTAGCGCGTTATCCCGCAGCCTGCTGGTGTTGATCGGCAGGCTGTTTCTTTTTCATTCTGGAACATCGGTATACAGGTGCAAACGCGGGATGAGCAGGCGAAGTTCGGCCGCTTTCGGTTTGTGCTTATGCTTGATGTTGTTGGCGTCATAAGAATTCAGTTCGCCGATGATTGGCACATCGCCGCCTGACTCCAGTTGGCACAGCACGAGCAGGGGGGATGGGCAGGGATGCTGAACCTGTTTCTGCTGTTCGGGATACCACACGCGTGCGATGGGCTGCACTTTGACCGGACGTTTGATTTTCAAGACCGCGTCTTCCGGCAGCGACAAGACCGCGTCAATTTCCTCTTCTATATGCTCAATCCACTGCGCTTTGGTATACGGCGCCGTGTGTTTTGCAGCATTCCGACTTTTGGTCAGTTGTTCCAGCAGTTCCCCACGCGTCATATTTTTGATGACGTGTTTATTCGCCCAGCCAAAGCGGACTGACGCCGGGTTGGTGATCAGCGTTAACGACCGGTAAGCGCTAAGCGTGATCAATCCTTTCAAGTGCGTGTGGACGAATTCAAAGCGCTGTTCCGGCTCCAGCCCGGACTCGACGGTAATAATGTGTTCCAGCTCTTTTTTCAGCGAATTAATTTCCGCGATGAGTGACTGAGCCTGCTGATATTGTGCGGCATTTACTACGCCAAAACAGAGTGCGCCTGGTAAACGAATCGCACTTTTACTGCTGAGCGTTTCTGGATAGTGGTGAATGAACAGACGCTGAAAATGCGCCAACCCTTTATCGCGAGCCTCCTGCCCGACGTACTGTGTTACGGCTATATGCTCGATAGGATCATGCTCCGCGCCTTTTTCCACCTGAGGGAGAGAATAGACGCGGCCTGCCAGCAGCCGATACTCGGCAAACTGTTGTTGCATCAGGGCAAGTTTCTTCTCTAACGTCTGAAAACTGTGGTTCATACGATCGATTAGCGTGTAGCGATTCATAACCCATATCAATTTAGTTACAACATACTTATATTTATACTCATAAACACACACTTCAGCAATGGTGAATATCATCATTTTTAGCAAGGCTGGTGGGGGAAAGATAAGGAAGTGAACAGGAACAGCACGGAGTTTACCTGAATTCAGGTAAACTCCGGTAAGAAAGGAGTTTAAAGCCGTTTTTTAAGTATCAGACTCACTCCCAGCGCGAGCAGTAAGAGTGCGCTCAAAAAGACGGTAATACCCATCCAACCAAACGCGTGCCAGAAGAATCCCCCGAGCGTACCAGTCAGGCTTGAACCCAGATAATAAGAAAAGAGATACATGGATGATGCCTGACCTTTTGCGCGCCGTGCCCGTTGGCCAATCCAACTGCTGGCTACCGAGTGTGCCGCGAAGAAGCCGGCGGTAAAGAGCATCATCCCACCAAAGATAGCAAATACTGGCGTCAGTGCCGTTATTCCCAGACCTGTCAGCATCAGGAGGATAGAAATGCTGAGTACGGGGCCGCGTCCGTAGCGCGCTGTTAATGCTCCGGCTTTTGGCGAGCTGTAGCTTCCGGTGAGGTAAACCACGGAAAGTAAACCAACCACCGCCTGGCTCAGTAAATACGGCGGGGCTAACAGCCGATACCCAATATAGTTAAACAAGGTAACGAACGCCCCCATCAGTAAAAATCCCTGAAGGAACAGCAGCGGTAACCCCGCATCGCGCCAGTGTAATTTGCTATTCAGCAGCAGCGTTTTCGGCCGTAGCGAACCGGGGCGGAAATGGCTTGATTCGGGCAAAATACGCCAGAAGGTTATCGCCGCAATGAGTGCCAGTACGCCGATTGTGCCGATGGCTACCCGCCACGGGAAATAGTCCGTCAAGACGCCGCTCACCAGACGTCCGCTCATGCCGCCAATCGAGTTACCGCTAATATACAATCCCATCGAGAACGCCAGCACGCTGGGATGAATTTCTTCACTCAGGTAACTCATGGCGACCGCCGCGACGCCGCTTAGCGACAGGCCAATCATTGCCCGCATGATCAATACGCCGTTCCAACTGGTCATAAATGCGCAAATCACGGTACAGAGCGCAGCCAGCATTAAGGACACGACCATGACATTCTTACGCCCAATTGTGTCGGAGAGCGGGCCGGTGAACAGTAGCCCGAATGCCAGCATCACGGTTGATACGGAAAGTGACAAACTACTGGTGGCTGGCGAAATACCGAAATCCTGAGACAGCACCGGCAGCAGCGGCTGAACACAATACAACAGAGCAAACGTCGCTAATCCGGCAGAAAACAGAGCCAGCGTGACGCGCATGAATTGTGGCGTGCCACGGGCAATATAGGGGGTTTTTCCCGACACTTTCAGGGCAATATCATCTGCATCGTCGACCGCAGAAAGGGGCCAATCGTTCGGTGCAGAAGATGGCAGGTTACTCACAATAATTCCTTACCAGAAAAGGCAAATCAGGCGTAAAACAACTGTAGGAGGATCATAGAAGAGTGATATTATTTTGTATAATATATTAATAATAATGATTGATATGTTTAAAATATGAATATTGAGCTCCGTCACCTTCGCTATTTTATTGCGGTCGCCGAAGAGCTGCATTTTGGCCGAGCCGCAGAAAGATTACGCATTTCACAGCCGCCGCTGAGCCAACAAATTCAAATTCTGGAAGAGCAGGTGGGGGCGAAATTGCTGGCGCGCAACAACCGTAATGTCCAGCTTACTCCGGCAGGCGAGATGTTCCTGAAAGAAGCCTGGTCGATTATCAGCCAGGTTGATCAGGCGGCGGAACGAGCCTCTCGTATTCAACGTGGCGAAATTGGGGAATTAACGATCGGCTTTACGTCGTCTGCGCCGTTTATCAAAAAGATCTCCAGTAGCCTACTGCGTTTTCGTCAAACGTACCCGGAAGTGCATATTCAGATGATGGAGCTCAACACCAAACAGCAAATTGAACCGCTGCTAAACGGTAAGCTCGATATCGGCATTATGCGCAATAATCCGCTGCCTGACGCACTGGATCATCAGTTGCTATTACGTGAACCGCTGATTGCCGTCGTGCAGGAATCCCATCCCTTAGCGCAGCAGGACGCAGGGCGGGCAATCAACATCACACAGTTGGCGAATGAACCATTCGTTTTCTTCTCCCGCGCGGTGGGAACCGCACTGTATGACGATACGCTGACACTGCTGAAACGCTATGGCATCAGCCCCTACATTACGCAAGAAGTGGGTGAGGCGATGACCATCGTCGGGCTGGTGTCGGCAGGATTGGGTGTGTCCATTTTACCGGCGTCGTTTTTGCGTATTCGGGTCGATGGTGTGAAATATTTGCTGCTGGAAGAAGAAGACGCCACAACGGAAGTCTGGCTTGTGACGGCGCGGCATCATCCGCAGAGTGCGGCGGCTAAGGTGCTAATGTCGCTGATGCTGGGCGGATAATCGTTAAAATATGCGTGCTAAATCACATAACGAATCAAATATTTGACGAGTTTAGTGAAAAGCCCCACCATACCCGCAGTTTTTTTATTTTGCAGCGTGAAAAATAGTCATGCCGCAATAATAAAGATAAATTTTTCAACAGCAGTGCCAGATATAATACGAATGCGTAGGAGCCAGGTTTGTGATAGCCGACGGTCAACCAGGACACATCGATCAAATCAAACAAATGAATGCCGGCGCGGTGTATCGGCTGATCGATAAGTACGGCCCGATATCACGTATCGAACTGTCCAAACGCGCTCAGCTCGCGCCCGCCAGTATTACCAAAATCGTCCGCGAACTGCTGGAAGCCCATCTGGTACAAGAAACTGAATACCAGGATGTGGGCAGCAGAGGGCGTCCTGCTATCGGCCTAATTCTGGATACCGAAGCCTGGCATTATCTTTCCGCCCGAATTAGCCACAATAGTATTTCATTGGCGCTGCGCGATCTCAGCAGCAAGCTGGTTGTGGAAGAAGATATCTTACTTCCCGCAGAGGCTCCACAGCCACTGCTTGAACGTATTCTGAATGAAATCGACCAGTTTTTTATTCGTCACCAGAAACGGCTGGAGCGATTAACTGCAATCGCGATTACCGCGCCGGGCATGATTGACGCCAGTAAAGGCGTTATTCACCGGATGCCGTTCTATGACGTTAAGGAAATGGCGATTGGCCCAGCGCTGGAAAAACGTACCGGGCTACCGGTGTATTTGCACCACGATATCTGTGCCTGGACAATGGCCGAAGCGCTATACGGCGCGGCACGCGATTGCCAAAATGTGATTCAGGTAGTGATCGACCATAACGTCGGCGCGGGCGTGATTACCGGCGGACGTATCCTGCACGCAGGAAGCCGGAATCTGGTTGAGATTGGGCACACGCAGGTCGATCCTTATGGCAAGCGCTGCTATTGCGGCAATCACGGTTGTCTGGAAACGGTCGCCAGCACGGAAAATATGCTGGAGCTAGCACAGCAGCGCATGAATACGTCCATGAGTTCGCTTCTGCACGGTTCACCACTTAACGCCGAGAACCTATGTGACGCCGCGCTTAAGGGCGATCAGTTAGCCAAAGATATCATTAACGATGTCGGGAATAACGTAGGCCGCATTGTCGCCATCATGGTGAATCTCTTCAACCCCGATAAAATTCTGGTGGGATCCCCCCTGAATAAAGCGGCCAGCATTTTGCACCCTGCCATTTTAGGCTGCATTCAACAGCAGTCATTCCCACCCTATAGCCACAACATCCAGGTGGAAGCGACCCAGTTCTACAATCAGGGTACGATGCCCGGCGCTGCACTGGTAAAAGAGGCGCTCTATAACGGATCGCTGCTGGTTAAACTGCTACAGGGGTAACCATAAAGGCGTAGACCAACAAAACATTGCGCTAACGCAAACCGCCCGAATGAGGCATAGCCTAGACTTTCACGCTTGGAAAGCATTTTAGCTGTGCTTGTTTTTTGGTATTCAGGTGGTCTGGAGTTATCCCATGTTGAAACGTATTTTTGTCACTGGTACTGATACCGCCGTTGGCAAAACGGTGGTATCCAAAGCGCTACTGCAAAAACTGGCGCTGGCAGGCAAATCGGTTGCGGGCTATAAACCGATAGCGAAAGGGTGCGAAGAGACGGAAGCGGGCCTGCGAAATAAAGATGCACTGCTGCTACAGGCGGCCTCCACGCTGGAATTGCCCTATAACATGGTTAACCCCATCGCACTGCGAGAGGATGAAATCAGCGCCAGTGAAGGAACGATTGATTACTGCACGATGACGCAAGGTCTGCGCCACATGGGCGAAGCGGCCGATATCGTGGTGGTTGAGGGCACGGGCGGATGGCGGACCGTCATGAACGATCTACGTCCGTACTCCGAGTGGGTAGTTCAGGAACAATTGCCTGTTGTACTGGTTGTCGGCATCAAACTGGGTTGTATCAGCCATGCGCTGTTGACGGCGCAGGCGATCATTAACGATGGTTTACCGCTGGTCGGCTGGGTCGCTAACCGAATTAACCCTGGACTGGCGAATTACGCGGAAATCATTCATGTTCTGCGGAAAAAGATTCCAGCGCCGCAACTGGGTGAACTGCCTTACTTACCGCGTGCCGAACAGCGTGATCTCTCGCCTTACATCGATCTTTCTGTCGTCAGCGACTAATTTCTATCGTCTTCTATTCCCGCTGCTCTGCGGGAATAAATATTCTCCTCCACGTCACCTGTTATACTCACTGGCAGTTTTTCTTCTTATCCTGAAAATATAATGAAAACAGAGAATAACCAGAAACAAATGCCTGTCCTACATCGCCATTGGATTTTAATTGCCTGTATGCTTGCCATGTTTACGGCGGCGATTGAGGTGACGATCGTCGCCACGGCGCTGCCCACCATCATCGCAGATTTAGGCGGTTTTTCCCTGTTAGGGTGGGTCTTTGCGGGTTATTTGCTGACGCAGTCGATCAGTATTCCGATTTATGGCCGCCTGGCCGATCTCTATGGCCGCAAAAAAGTTTTCTTCTTCGGCATGATCGTATTCCTGCTAGGGTCGGTTCTGTGCGGGTTTTCGACGCAGATGGGCTGGCTGATTGTCTTCCGTACCTTGCAAGGGCTGGGAGCCGGCGCGATAACCCCAATTGCGTTCACCATTGTTGCCGATGTCTACAGCTCGACAGAACGCCCGAAAATACAGGGTTATCTGTCCAGCGTGTGGGGTGTTTCCGCGATTATCGGCCCGCTGCTGGGTGCGTTTATCGTCCAACACTTCAACTGGGCGCTGGTTTTCTGGGTCAATGTGCCGATTGGGCTATTTTCCATATTCTTGCTGGCTCGTTACCTGCCGACGATCAATGCCGTGCGCCAACATCAGTTGGACTGGATGGGCGCGTTCTATCTGGTGGTGTCCGTCGCCAGCCTGCTGATGGCGCTACTACAGGCTGAAGTGTTTGGTTACTGGGTAATCCCACTGCTTGCGATCTCTGCTGTGGGCTGCATTCTGCTGGTCCGGCAGGAAAAGCGCACGGCAGAACCGTTGTTCCCGCTGGCGCTCTGGCGCAATCGGGTCATTATTGCCGGTAATCTCGGAGGATTAGTCGTCGGGGCCGCCATGATGGGCGTGAGCGCCTTTTTGCCGACGTTTATTCAGGGCGTGATGGGCAAAACGCCGCTGGAAGCGGGCAGTATATTGGCGATGATGTCGATTGGCTGGCCGCTGGCCAGTACGCTGAGCGGACGCTTAATGCTGTGGACATCTTACCGCTTTACGGCAATGCTCGGCGGCGTTGTGCTGATTATCGGCAGCCTGACGCTGTTAACCGTTCAGCCAGACAGCAATCTCATGTGGGCGCGGCTTGCGGCATTTTTGATCGGTTCGGGAATGGGGCTAAGTAGTACAACGTTTCTGGTGTCGATACAAAACTCGGTGGACTACTCCATCCGCGGCATTGCAACGGCCTCCGCCATGTTTACCCGCATGCTCGGTTCCGCGTTGGGCACGGCAATCCTTGGCGCCACGTTGAACATCAATCTGCACTGGCGATTACCAGACGTGAGCGATCCACTCCAAACGCTCATGGACCCGGCCAAGCGCATCCTGCTGAGCGTAAACCAGCTCGATACGCTGGCATCGCAAGTCGCTTCGTCAATCCACTGCGTATTTATCGTTTCCGCACTGATTGCTGCCATCACGCTGCTTTCCGCCAGAATGATCCCAGCAAGCCAACGGCCAGGTCAGGCCGAAACCAGACAGAAATAATGGCAAAAGAAAAGGCGCGAAAGCGCCTTTTGAACATCTATGTTGAACATCCAGAGGAAGGGTTACGGTGTTGTTGTCGGCTGGCCTTCTGCTGGCGCAGGCGCACTTTCAGTATTGACGTCGCCCTCGGCATGACGGGTGTAAACAATCTTGTGCGAATCATTCTCGCAGTGACCAACCACCTGACCACCGGCCTGATTCACCTGATCGTTCGGGACAATATCCAGCGTAAAACCGGATTCTGGCACGCCATTGGCGATGATTTTCTGGGCAATATCCGCTTTCACGCTTTCGCAAGATGCCTGTGCAGCTAACGGAGCAACCAGGAATAACGCGGCACCAAAAATGACGGTTTTTTTCATCTTTTGATCCTTTTCTCTGAAAAAGTCTCTTTGAGTATATCAAACGATGAAGATAACGCGAAAAAGCAGCGGAATCAGGCCATCAATGATGTCCTGAAGAAGGTTAAACGCAGGGACCAGTGGCGCAGCCATACATCATAAATAATGGGAAAAGGATAAATGCCGGAACCATGAGGGGAGCAAGTAGCACTTCTTTGCCGGAATTATCACTGCTGTTGATAACCACAGGAATGGGCTGAGGCAGTCGACCTGTGTTTGCCGAACTGACCAGTGAGCCTTTTTTCTCACTAAACGTGCCGTTCGCACTAAACGTGACTTCACCTTTGCCATTTTCTGTAGGAATGTTCGCCGAGAAGAGTTCGCGTAAATCGACTTCCTGCTCCTTGGTCAACCGGCGAGTGTCAATGATGTTTTTATAAACCGCATAGACCTGACCATTGCGGAGAGAGAAATCAACCCTCACGCCGATGATGATGTCTTTGTAATCACGATAAAATGCGTAATAGTCCTGATACTCTTTTTGCGCTCTTGCGTCAGGGAATTGATAAACGTAGGTATCGGACTCCGCGACAAGCGTTCCGTTGCTATTGGTAACATTCGTGATGTTGTCCGTTTCCGGGTATGTTCGTGCGCACGAGCTGACCAATAGGCACATGATAAGCACGCCCCACAGTTTTATGTGAAAAGGGCGTGAAAATAATCGAGCTAAATCCATATTCATCCTGATGCACTCCATTCTCTGGATAAAAAGCCTATGTTGCCACGATATAAAGTGATGATGGGTGAAATGTAACGGCGATGTTTCTCTCAATGCAGGCTAATTTGCTGCAAAACGAAGAGAAAAGGGGAAACCCACGCCTGAAGGCGTGGGGGAGAAATCAGGGGGCAACTGGGCGGCCAGTACGACGATCGAGACAGCGTTCGGTCGTGTTTTCCCAGTAAGCATTGACGTTGTAGCTGGCGTTGCATTTTTCACGCCCATCAATGGCTTTTTCCGTTTTATCGAATTCTTTCTCTACGCGGTTATTCACTTTATTACGCAGTGAGCGGGTTGAGTCCCATTGCTCTTTGCTTTGACGCGCCGCTTCTTTCGACAAGGTGCTGTCTCCGGAGTCGACAATGATATGGCGCGTATCTGCTAGTGCGGCAGGCTGCCAGGCAGCGGAAACGATAACCAGAGAAAGCGGGATGAAAGCCCGAATCAAAGAAGAAAAAGAGTAGTGGTTCATGTTTCACCTTGACAGAACGAATGATAAAAACAACGCCGATGCCGCAGAACGGTAACATGCGCACGGCAAGCGGTAGACAACAAAAGGCGACCGCCGTTCCCTGTAACCTTCGCGCGTCGTGCAAAACGAAAGGTTGCCTATAACAGAAGTATACATCCTTCGCCTCAACGGCACTATAACCGCAACCGCAACCGCATCACGTGACAAGGATGATCGCGGCAATAGAAAAGGGCATGAAACTGACGTTTATGCCCCGACTCTTTTCGCCGTGGTGGCTATCAGCCTTCGCGGTGTACGCTTAAACCGGCAAAAGACTGGCTGACCGGCATCATTTCCAGCGTGTTGATATTGACGTGTGCTGGCAGCGTGGCAACCCAGAAAACGGCTTCGGATACATCTTCGGCCGTCAGCGGCGTTGTGTTGTCATAGGTTTTGCTGACTTTCTCGTCGTTGCCTTTGAAGCGCACGGCCGAGAACTCGGTTCCACCGACCAGACCCGGTTCAATATTCGTTACGCGAATTCGAGTGCCAGACAGGTCGGCACGCAGACCCAGACTGAACTGCTGCACGAATGCCTTGCTGGCACCGTAGACGTTACCGCCTGCGTATGGCCAGTTGCCCGCGGTAGAGCCGATGTTGATGACATGCCCGATATTACGTTCCACCATGGCAGGCAGCAGCGCGCGCGTCATAAACACCAGACCTTTATTGTTGGTATCGATCATATTTTCCCAATCATCTACCGACGCTTTATGTGCAGGTTCCAGACCCAGTGCGAGCCCGGCGTTATTCACCAGCACATCAATGGTCCGCCATTCGGCTGGTAGTGTGGCAACCGCCTTTTCAATCGCCTGACGATCGCGCACGTCCAGTTTTAACGTATACAGCGCATCACCCAATTCTGCCTTCAGCGCGTCCAGGCGTTCCTGACGGCGCCCCGTTGCGATCACTTTATGGCCTGCGCTAATAAATTTACGCGTAATTGACTCACCAAACCCAGCCGTTGCACCGGTAACAAAAATAATCATGCTCTTATTTCTCCCTGACCGTTTTCATATTCTACTTGTGCCTGATATCACTATAAATAATGAAAGGCGTCGGATCATTTAGCCGCGCAATTCCCCGTGGGTCAAGCATTACTCCGGTTTCGACGATGCCGAATATCGAACGTCTACGTATTAAGGCTCTCGATTTAGGCCAATTTGCCTCAGACAAATTGTTAATCATCAGGTGTGGACATCCTATTGCTGTCTTCATGCGCAATAGCTATCTTAACCATCATGCTGTTTCATCACTGAAAAGGACTCCCCATGCCACATATTGATGTCAAACATTTCCCCAAACACCTGTCTGAAGAAGAGAAGAACGTTGTCGCTGACGATCTCGCTGCGGTTCTGAAGACGCATTTCGGCTCTTCTGATGACTCGCTTTCTGTTGCCTTTCATGAAATTCAGCCCGATCGCTGGAAGGACGAGGTTTACGACCCGCTCATTAAACCGCATTTGGATACGTTGGCGAAAAAGCCGGGATATTCGTATTAGAAAACCAATAAAAAAGCCGATAACCTTTAACAGGTTATCGGCTTTTCACAATGCGGTAAAGCAGGGGAGCTACGCGTTCAGCAAAGTCTGAGCCGTACTTTCAACCAGCGTCAGCAGGACTTTGACATCGTCCAGGCTAACGGTCGGGTTCAGTAACGTCAGTTTCAGGCAGGTAACGCCATTAAATTCCGTTACCCCTACGTTGGCGCGGCCTGATTCCAACAGGGCATCGCCAATACGCTGGTTAAGTAATGCGATAGTCGCATCATCCGCTGTCGCCAGTTTCTGCGGACGGAAACGGAACAGTACGCTTGCCAACTGTGGCTGCATCACCAACTCCAGTGAGGCGTGTTCAGCCACATACTCTGCAACCTGCTGAGCCAGCATGACGCCATGATCGATGATCGCGGCGTACTGTTGTTGGCCTAATGCTTCCAGACCCATCCACAGTTTCAGCGCATCAAAACGACGCGTCGTCTGCAATGACTTAGACACCAGATTCGGAACGCCCTGTGCTTCATCGAACTCAGAGTTCAGGTAAGCTGCCTGATAGCGCATCAGTTCATAGTGGCGGGCTTCTTTCAGCAAGAATGCACCACAGCTGATGGTCTGGAAGAATTGCTTGTGGAAATCCAACGTAATGGAATCCACCAGTTCAATGCCGTCCAGATAATCGCGATACTTCTCGGACAGCAGCAGTGCACCGCCCCAGGCTGCATCAACGTGTACCCAAATCTGATGCTCGGCAGCCAGTGTTGCAATCGCCCGTAGAGGATCGATAGCACCCGCATCAGTGGTACCTGCCGTCGCCACAATTGCCAGAATCTGCTCGCCGTTAGCCTGGGCCTGCGCCACTTTCTCGGCTAAATCGTTCAGATCCATCCGCGCGAAGCGATCAGTTTTCACCAGCGTAACGCATTGATAACCCAGCCCCAGTAAAGCCATGTTCTTTTGCACCGAGAAATGGGCGTTTTCAGAACAAAACACTTTAATTTTCTTTAGGTTACCCACCAATCCATCTTGCTGGATTGAATGTCCCTGACGGGCAAAGAAGGCATCACGCGCCAGCATCAACCCCATCAGGTTACTCTGGGTGCCGCCGCTGGTGAACACGCCTGCGTCACCAGACTGATAACCAACCTGAGTACGCAGCCATTCAATCAACTTCATCTCGATGATGGTCGCTGACGGACTTTGATCCCAGGAATCCATGCTCTGGTTCGTGGCGTTGATCAAGACTTCCGCCGCCTGGCTGACCACCAAACTCGGGCAGTGCAGGTGAGCAACGCACTGCGGGTGATGCACCGACAGGCTGTCTTTCAAAAAGTATTCAATCGCACGCTCGATAGCGGCCTGGTTACCCAGGCCCTGAGGATTAAAATCCAGCGCGATGCGTTCACGCAGTTCAGCAACGGTTTTCCCCTGATACATCTCAGGCTGTTGCAGCCACTGCATAACGGCTTGGCTACTCTGCGCAATCGCTTCCTGATAGGCTTCGATACTCTGCGCAGAAGAGGCCAGAATCGGGTTAATTTTTTTTTCCAGTGCGTTTGTTTCCACTGCTTCTGTTTCCACTAATTGGGACATCGTGGTCATTCGCTCCACTCAGACTGGCTTCACGCCAGCAGACAGCAGGGCGTTTTCAAATTTATCCAGGAAAATTTCCAATTCAGCATCGCTGATCAGCAGAGAAGGCAGCAGACGCAGAACGCAACCGTTACGGCCACCGCGCTCTAGAATCAGGCCTGATTCAAAGCATTTTTTCTGCAACAGCGCAGACAACTCGCCATCAGCTGGATAGCAACCCATGTGATCCTGCGCTTCGCCAGGTTTAACAATCTCAATCCCGATCATTAATCCCAGACCACGAATATGACCGATCACCGGATAGCGTTTTTGCAGCTCAGCCAGTTTCGCTTTCAGCCATTCACCTTGCTCAGAGACTTTGTTTGCCACCTGATTATCTTTCAGATGCTTCAGCGTCGTCAGGCCTGTTGCCATCGCCAGTTGGTTACCGCGGAAAGTCCCCGTGTGGTGACCCGGTGCCCAGGCATCGAACTGCTTTTTGATACCTAATACGGCTAATGGCAGACCGCCACCAACGGCTTTGGACATCACGATGATATCTGGCTCAATGCCAGCGTGTTCAAAGGCGAAGAATTTACCAGTACGTGCAAAGCCCGCCTGAACTTCGTCGATAATCAGCAGAATGCCGTGTTCCTGTGTCACTTTACGGATGCGCTGCAACCACTCGGCAGGAGCCGGGTTAACGCCGCCTTCACCCTGAACGGCTTCCAGAATGACTGCCGCTGGTTTGCGTACGCCACTCTCAACGTCGTTGATCAGGTTTTCGAAGTAGTAGGTTAGTGCTTTAACGCCAGCTTCACCGCCGATGCCCAGCGGGCAACGGTACTGATGCGGATAAGGCATAAACTGAACTTCAGGCATCATGCCGTCGACGGCTTCTTTCGGAGACAGGTTACCGGTTACGGACAGCGCGCCATGCGTCATGCCGTGGTAGCCGCCGGAGAAGCTGATCACACCAGAACGACCGGTGTATTTTTTTGCCAGTTTCAGCGCGGCTTCAACCGCATCGGCACCAGAAGGGCCCGTAAACTGGAGGCAATACTCTTTGCCCTGACCAGGCAATAAGGAAAGCAGGTATTCGGAGAACTGATCTTTCAACGGCGTTGTCAGATCCAGTGTATGTAACGGCAAGCCGCTAGTAATGACACGTTGGATGCTTTGCAGCACGTCAGGATGGTTATGTCCAAGCGCGAGCGTACCCGCACCCGCCAGACAATCAAGATATTGATTGTTTTCAACATCGGTGATCCACACACCTTCAGCTTTCGCAATTGCCAGAGGCAATTTGCGTGGATAACTCCTCACGTTCGATTCAAATTCAGCTTGTCTTGCCAAATAGGTTTCATTGTTTCCGGTTAATGAATTCGCACCTAAACTGTCAATACGGACTTTATCCGTCATCATATCTCTCCTACAACCGTGTGCTCACAGGCAACCACAGTTGAATAAATGAATTAAACACGTAACTGCTATAAGAAAAACGCGGCCAATATAGGGTTTTTCAGTCACCGACTCAATGATTTATTTCGTTTCGAAACTTTTATTTTTTCTAATAAAAATCAATATGTTGATTGAGTTTTTGCGGATTATGGTGCCATGACTATCTTACATGCTTATTAAATAAGCAAAAAAAATCCTCCTACAGCAGAATTCCTGAACCGAAAAAGTGGCAACAACAGGGGGAAACAGCACTTTTAGCTAGGGTGAACACAGACAAATCACAACCGAGTGAGGTGACCGCCTGAACGACCACCGTCTAATGGGATAGCAGTTACACCCCATTATTGACAGGAGCAGTTAAACATGTCACTACATAGTAACTTCAGAAAGTCTGATATTTTCCCCGTTCAAGCAAGAAGTAAACATCCTGTCATTACTGGCTTTAGGCAGGGCACTTTCCAATTTTTCCTGATGGCTAATACTTACTGGTATTTGCACGCACATCTTTGATGTTTTTCGGGTTATTAATAGCATCAATATTCATGTCGCTCGCCATATAACGCCCAAGCTCTCGATAGCCCCAAAAAAGATAAGAACTTGAGTTTAGTGTCAGATCTGCGGTGTTAATTTGTGGGAAATACATGTTCTGGTCTTCCCCTTTAATATCTTAGATAGATCGTGTTATATAAGCAGACACTGAACTCTTTATTATGGAGAAAGGAAAACTCTACTTTACGCTGGTATTGAAAAAAGGAAAGAGAGCACAGCCTCTTCTTTTTAGTCAAAATCAGCACGCATATCTCTTACTGAAAAATTACCGATACTCGCTGAGCACTAAATAAAGTTTAGTATAGAATATTTCATATTACTGTAGTCGGCCGCTATTATTTTCAGACATGAAATTGTTATCAGGGAAGGGGAAGAGGCTCTGCTGACCGTTAGCTCGGATTCCAGCGGCTCTTGAGGTAATTAACCGCATCCTGAGTTTGTGGCTGATTGAGATAGTTCTCTCTGAACAGAATCGTGCCATTAATTTGTGGCACAGACTCATTTAAATCGAGCTGCTTTTTCAGTTCCGGCACGCCGCCATTTATCGTCCAGTCTGGTTCATTCTTTGAAGGTTCACCCAGTTTATACAGGGCAACACCAATATAAAGGCGCGTGTTCGTGGGTTTCACTACATCTGCCCACCATTTTGCCAATACATCGTAGCGAGCCGCGTCGCGCGCGAACGGCCAGTATAGCTGCGGGGCGATATAATCCAGCAGCCCTTGCCGCACCCACAGGCGGGTATCGGCATAAGCTTCATCGTAGGCAGCTGCACCTCGTGTGTCGGAACCTGCAGCATCGTGTGACCGATTGCGCCATACGCCTGCAGGGCTGACGCCGAATTCAACCTCCGGTTTCAACTGCTTGATGGTGTGGGAAACCTGCTCAATCAACTGCTGCGTATTGTACCGCCGCCAGTCTGCTTTTGAAGCAAACCCTTGCCCATATATTTTAAAGGTCGCGCTATCGTTCAGCGCAGAACCGGGTGATTCGGCATAGAAATAGTCATCGAACTGCACGCCGTCAATCGAGTAGCGCGCAACAACTTCGGCAACAATACTGGTGATCCAATTTCGTGCTTCTGGAATGCCAGGGTCGAGTACGAAGCGATCGCCCGCCGTACGGATCCAATCACGATGCAACACAAACACGCTAGCCGGATTCTGGGACAGGGTGCGATTTAACTCTGTCACGGTTGCAGACTTCGTATTGACGGAAACGCGGTAGGGATTAAACCAGGCATGAACTTTCATACCTCGTTTGTGTGCTTCATCCAACATGAACTGTAGCGGATCGTAGCCTGGATCTTCACCAATATGGCCAGTCAGCATATCTGACCAAGGCAATATTTTAGAGGGCCAGAGCGCGGTACCATCAGGCTTAACCTGGAAGAAAACGGTATTGATACCGAGATTTTTCAATTTGTCCAGCTTACTTTTCAGCGCGTCCTGCTGCTGAGCAATGCGGATCGCAGGACTGCTGACATTGACAGAGGCCACCGGTGGCCAGTCAAGACGGGAAACGGTAGCCAGCCAGACGCCACGCATCGGCTCTTGGTTCTGCAGAGATTTCCCCGGAAGCTCCTGTTGAACAGGAGGAAGTGGGGTGACAAGCGAGCTCGGTGGTTTAGATACGCAACTGACAAGTAGAAGCGCAGCAGCAATCAGTACGACTGGCTTTTTCACGTTGGTTAGCTCTTATTTCTGCGGCTATTTGCCCATGGGTCAACTGCGTCATCATCTGATTTTATGGAAAAGGAATCATCCAGAGAATCAAGATACAGCGCTTCAACTTCAGCACGTGCCCAAGGCGTCCGACGCAAAAACTTTAAACTGGACTTGACGCTGGGCTCATTCTTGAAGCAATTGATGTTGACCAGCTTGCCCAGTTGAACCCAACCAAAACGTGCAACCAGCGCATTGACTTGCATTTCCAGCGTGACACCATGCAAAGGATCTTTAGAAATATGAGCAGCCATGTAACGTCCGGTAATTTCAGATTGTGTATTGAGTTGGGCCTGTAGCAGGAGAAGGTTACAAGAAAGCAGGGCGAGCGGCAATGTTATGTCCGCAAAACAGCCTAAGCCAGTCGGCTTCTGGCACTTTCCGATTATGCCTTGATCAATGCGTATGCAAACCATCTCCAATCACTGCACGTAGTCTCGCTAAAGAGTGGAGGTGGAGTTACCGGGGAATGTACAAGAGATCGGTGTAAAACTTGATTTACGAAGTTTTGACGACCCCATGAGCGTTGGTACTTTAGCTCATAATTAAATTTAACATAATATACATTATGCGAACTTATAGAAGCGCAGGCCGGAACTGGCCGTTCTACTGAGCAAATCCCCGCATCCGCAAAACGCTTTTTTCCAGCATCAACCATCGTCCCTACGGCCAACAATCTGATAATTTGCGCCGTCCGGCGTTCCGATAAAAAACCTCCCGCTAAAACACATCGGATGATTTTCCATGGCGGTGTGTGCGATGCCACAACGGTGGTTTTTCCCTCATCTATAGCCCGAACCATAGCTGCAATTCGCTCAGCCTGGCGAGCACGGTATTTTTCAAGGCGACTCATATTTTTTAGAGACATAAACGACCTTCCCTCTACAGCACATGCGATAAAATCCCCTGACACTGCGCACAACGTAAAATAAAATCATTTAAATTCAATATATTAAAATTAAACCAGATGAGTTTCAGTACAAAAACACACCGAATTCAACGATGTGCTACAGCGGGAAAACCCGCTAACCGCCCTCCTCGCTGAGCGCTGCGGTGAGCGGTCAGCGGATTTTTCTGACCTGCAAAACAACGACAATGTCCGTTTTTGAACTGTCTGACCCCTCACTGGTGAATAGCGGTAACAGACTAAATGCCGTTTTTGAATCAGTGTTTTTTTGTTCAGCCAAACCGCCCAATAAAATAATTTCACCATCGGCCAATGAAATGTCAGTCGATATTTCCCGTTTTATCAATGTTGGCGATGCGTTGACGCCGTTGTCAGTCGCGGTAAAATTACTCATCTCCTGAGAAATTTTTAGGTCAATTATGTTTTTTCTGACCATCGGACTGACAGAAAAAATTATCCCCGAATCACGATACACTACCGACTGGACAGCGGATTGCCCCTGAAACGAGACATTCCCCAGCGTCGGCGTAGATGAACCAACAGAAAATCGCGCATCGGCACCAGAACGGGCGCGTAGCGTTGGGGATGAGACAACATTAAACCGGTTGTCAGTTTTAAACAACTCAACGAGAGCGCTCATAGAGCCAGTCGAGATTTTCAGAAAATTATCATACCCCCGCGAATTTCCCCCTATCTGGAAATTCAATTTGGTATTTAGCAGGTTTGCGGCTAGTTGTAGGCCCGAACCGTCACGAGCGCTATTTTGAACCTCATAAACATAGCCTGAAACCAGCACCTCATCAGCCTGAGTATCCAACTGCGGAAGGACGTCAGAAATTCGCCTGATATCGGCGCGTGATCCATAAAAAACTAACGAATCAGGGTTGGCTCCCTCACCTTGTGAAAACCTAGCGGCATCATCGACCAGAGTTTTCAACTGCACGGACAGATATTCTGGCGAGCGATATGATGTTTGATACAACCCTCCTACCCTGAGCCACGGCGGGAATTATTACGCTACGAACGACCTCGAATGATTTTCCGCTGCCTGGCACACCGATGTATGCTGAAATTGCCATATTTATCAGCCTATTAACGGAATTCGACGGATGATAAATCGCGTAATGATTGCAGAAACCATCAACGCTATTCCGGTTGGAACCTGAAATAAATTTAGAAAAAACCACGCCGCATCAGGTAATTGACCAAATAACTCAATCAGCGGCAGCGGGGATACATTTATCAGTGACAGGAGGACTGGGACAAATTCCTGAACGACAAAAAATAGAGAAAACATGATTCCAAATTTAAATACCACTGACCGTAATAAAAACCCCAGTCCCGCATATAGTGCAGCTAACATTATTAAACCCTCTACTATATTAGACAGACATCACATTAGGCAGACATCACGCGCCTGAATGACGCAAACCCCCAACAAATCAGGCAAAAAACTCGTATTACCTCCCGATTTTTTTCAATCAATCCACAGTGAGAATCGACGGCGAAATTTGTATCCCAGATGGTGAATTCTGCCGTTGGGCATTGGGCTGAACGCGAACCAATCGAAAAATTTTCCCATTCAGAAAATGCGCCAACGATAGGCGCTAAAATTGTTTTTCCGTCTGGAGGTGACTCCAATTCAGGGGGAACAGCGGGCGACTCCGGATTGGGTTCAGGATTCGGCTCGGGTTGAGGCTGGTTTTCCGGTTGCAAATCCTGCCACGGCGAGGTCCATTCCGCCTGCGTTGGGCTGGGACGACCGACTGCGGCCGCTGCGTCTAAAACATTTTGCGCTGAAATCAGCGGATTCGCGCTGCTGATCGGGACCCCCTGATAATCCGGTTGGCTGGCTGCATCCAACAACAATGCGTTCAATGTATCGGCCAACTGCTGGGCGTTCAGCGCAGTTTTTTGCAACTGCTCCTGCTGTTCGGGCGTGATATCTGGTGCTGTCGGAGCTATCTCGGGAGAATAATTTTTGTTTTGCTGAACGCTGATAACCTCTGAAATATAGTCAGTTTTTAACGTGCCGGACGACTGCGGGTAGGAGAAACTATATCTGACCGTGTAGTCGGTGAGACCGCCAGAAACGCGGGTTGATAGAACGGAAAAATTAGAGCCGTAGGTGCATTTTGCGCCACTCGGGCAGTACAAAATTCCATTGTCGGCGCGATATTTATAGACCGCAGATACCAACGCCTCATGCTCGTCGCCAGAAAAATACGGCGACGTGCCGCCCTTGCCCGCTCCGCTAAAAAATTTTCGCCCATTGTCGATAGCGGCAAGCGTGGGTGCTGACGAAATCCCCGCATTGGGGTCGCTGCCAAAAATTTCGTCGCCAATTTTTAACAGCGAATCACCAATTAACGCCCAAGACGCGATGCCGCCAACTAGTTTCAGACGGGTAGCAGAACTCGCGGAAATTTTAGAAACCGATTTATTTATAGCAATTCTCGTCACATTGCTCATTGCGATGCGATCTGCCGCATAAACCGCCGAATTCGCCGCTCCCCGTGAAACGGCAGCCCGTAACGCGAATCTAACGTGTGGCACATTATGCGAACCAATGAGGATTCACGCAGGAACTGGCCGTTCCGTTGAGCAAACCATTCTCCCCGTATTCACAAACCCCTAACTAACGAAAGAAAAACCAGGCTGTATTAATTTCACGTAAAACTCTCTCAGCGCCTCTTTTCCTACCATAGAAGGCGTTTCTGCCGGCATACGGTACGCTTTGAAATCAGGTGCAAAACATGACACGAATGCCTCTATATCATGCTCATTGTAGGCATTAAACTGTGCAGCTACGACCAACTCCGGTGACATGGTTTCTCTCACTATGTGAAGTGTGCTGAAAAGCTCGCTCTCCAACATATCTATCTGTTCTGCATGCCGAAGTAGCGCTTGCCCTGTTGACGTCGCTCGGCAGGGATTGCCCCTTACGATCAGCACCTGGCCAAGCTGATCTTCTAACTGCTTGTACACCAGAGCGTATTCTCTGCCGTATCAGGGCCTTGAGGTAACGCGATATCAATCGATTGTGTTGCGATCGCCCTTGCCTTCTCTGCGTCATAGCCACGGGAATCCTGTAGATCCTGAGCATACTCAAGAATAAAACACTGGCGATACGCAACAAATGCACCAGCAGACATCTCTTTTAAGTTAACCATTTTCTCTCACTACAACATGACGGCTCGGATGTGCACGATTCCGTAACACGCAACACTACCGCGCAGAAACATTATGATGGGGTTTCAGATACCGTTCTGACCGAACGTTCGCGGGCGGAAGACGAACAGACGAAAGCCAGAACCACCATCACCAGAACTGGCAGCATGGCGATGCGTAACCCTGCAACCTCACCAAGAAAGCCCAGCGCAGGCGGACCGACGAGAAAAGCGAAGTAACCCAGCGTTGCGGCAATAGTGACGCGAACGGCGCTGTTTTCTCCGCTGCCTGCAGCGGAAATGGTGAGCGGGAACCCCAGCGATGCACCAATCCCCCAGAAGAGAACCGCAGCGGCGGCTAGCAGTGGTGCCTCAGAGAAAATGACCAGCCCCAGCCCCAGTGCTGCAGAAGCTGCGCTGAAACGGAGCATATTGACCTTACCGAAGCGATCAACAAAATACCCGCCAGCAAAGCGACCCAGGGTCATACCCGCAGTGAATCCGACATAAACTAGCGTCCCCGTCGTGTGGCCAAAGTTGTGACCATCGATCATCAGCAATGGTAGCCAATCGTTGGCTGCCCCCTCCGCCAACGCCATCGCAAGAATAACCACGCCGAGAATCAACAGACGACTGTCTTTAAGTTCGTTGATGACCTGAGTTTTGTAGCTCCCCTTTTCCTCTTGCTCCGCACTGGCCAGATCGCTCAACCATGGCATTTGGCGCATCAGAACAATGGCAATAAGTATCGACAGTGTCACGACGACGATAAAATGTAGCGTGGTATTCAGGCCGAAAGCCGTCATCACCATTCCTGTCAGTGCCCCGACTAGCGTTCCCAGGCTGAAAAAACCGTGCAGCATTGTCATCAGGCTTTTATTCAGGTGCTGCTCGAATGCCGCCCCTTCAATATTGATGGCGATATCAACCAGGCCAACACCTGCACCAAAAATCAATAACCCCATAAAGGCACCAGGTGTACTCTGAATCAAAAGTGAAACAGCAAGCGCGAGTAATCCAAGCAGAAGCAGCAGGAACCCACCGGCCATGGTTTTACGAATACCGAGAACGTTAATGACCTTTCCCGCACCCAATACGCCGAGTATGGATCCACACGAAAAACCGAATAGGATCATGCCCATCGTTTCTGTTGAGGCGTTTAGAACGTCACGCATCACAGGAGTTCGGGTCACCCAGGTTGCCCACGTAAAACCGGGGATGAACATCAGCCCAAACAGTGCAAATTTATTGATAGCGGGTTTTGTGGTCATAGATTGCGTTGTCTTTATTAAAATAATCTCGTACATATGTACGAAATACTATCGCACGAATAGGTACCGCTTTGCACCTGTTTAATTGCTTCTTTGTTTAATCGGGAAGAAACCTGAAGAGATCGCTCCAGGCGGGATCAGGATGTGAGTTTTATCACCGTATTGAGGATGTATTCTCGGCTAACCGCTTCACTATTGAGATAGTTATGGATCGTATACCCTTCAATTATGGCATCCAGTGAACATGCAGTAGCAATACTGAAATGGAGATGAAGCGATTTTCTACTGCGCGTCATCCATTCTTGCAATATTAACCGATATTCTTCTTTTCGCGATGCCAGAGCGTAAAGTTCAAAGCTTAATGTCAGGTGGCGCGGCGTCGCACAGATGTCGCCACAGATCAGGTCAACCACAGCTTCGCGAGCGCTGTCGATATCCTTTGCCTGCTTGAGGCGGACACTGAATGCATGTGAGATATCATCAACCATATAGACGAACGCGCTGTTCAACAATAATTCAATACTGCTGTAACGATAGGTCAGCGTCCCCGGCGACAATCCGGCCTGCTGCGCGATTTTTCGGTAGGTTGTTCCCCTCACGCCGTGAGCCAATATGACCTCCAGCGTGGCCTCAAGAATTCTGCTTTGTGTATCTTTGCCATCATAGGTTGCATCGTGTGATGGTGATGTCATCCCGTTTCCCCTTAGCTGATAATCTTGACTATCTAACCGTTATAACAAAAAAAACCGCCAGTGGGTGCGATTCCACTGGCGGCTTATGGTAAACGAAAAGCGGCTTAGCCTCTCAATTTACTGTGGTATTCACCTTTCAAGGTATTGATTTCTGCTAACACTGCTTTGGCTTCACTCACTTTTCCGGCATCAGCCAGAGCCTGTGCGCTGTCAACTTTTTGCAAAATCTTATCCAGACCTTCCACATAGGCTTTTCTGTCTGGGCCATCGGCAGGTTGTTTGGCGAAATCAGGCGGTACCTGCGTTTTAGCGTGCTCGACGTGCTCACGGAATGTGCTCAGCGCAGTTTTCAGCGCGGCGGCATCATCCGCTTTCGTCGCAGCGGTATAGCTTTTCTGCATACCGCGCATGTCTTCCGACGTGGTAGCGTTTGCCAAAACAGGTGTCAGCAAACTACCTGCCAACAGCACAGAAAAACAGATCTTGGTCATTTTATTCATCTTGAACTCTCGCTTGTGTTCCACAGCACGACATACTCAGAGAATCTGGCCTCCACAAGCCGGCCAGCCCAATATTGCTCTTGTTATATTGCGTCCTACGCCATGACCAGATTACATCGTAATGGCTATTCTGATTTTATGGTTATTACTATAAAGATGTTAAATTATTTTTAATCGTTTCGCTTTTTTTAATTGTATAAATGTAAAAAGGCTTGCCAGTACGACTCCGGTAAGCCTTTCTCTCAGCCCAATTTTTATCGCTAAAACAATTTTATCGCTGAAACAACGAACAACCTTCGTTCAGCCGCTCGCTCTTAATTCAACCGATAGTCCAGCGTGATGTCGGCTTTGAGCACTTTTGACACCGGGCAGCCTGCCTTCGCTTTTTGGATGATGCTATCGAACGTGGCGTCATCAATACCGGGCAGTTTCACCTTACTGTGCAACGCGATTTTGGTGATCGCGAACCCGCCGTCGACTTTATCCAGCGACACATCCGCCGTGGTATCAATCGATTCAGGCTTATGGCCTTCTTCACCTAACATCAGCGACAGCGCCATAGAGAAACAGGCCGCATGTGCCGCGCCAATCAACTCTTCCGGATTCGTGCCGGGCTTGCCTTCAAAACGGGTATTGAAGCCGTAAGGTTGCTGCTGTAACGCGCCGCTTTCCGTTGAGACGGTACCGTTCCCCTGTTTGATATTACCTTCCCAATGCGCTTGCCCTTTCTTGTGAATGGTCATGTTATCTCCTCTTCATCGTTATGGATTAGCCATTGGCCGCTATCCTGGATACGGCGAAATAACGTTATCGTCATACTCTTTAAACCGTAGAACACATTGGGAAGAAACCCAAATCGATTATTTCATTCGAATAATAATTTCACCGCAGAGAAATAAACCTGCTGATATATTCACTGCTTCATTATTTTAAGATAAAACTGATTTACCTATTTATACAAAATACAGATTATCGGCACGCCAGAGTGATTTTTTCAAAAAATGGATTTCCGCTCTGGCGCTTTTATTTTATTACTCACCTATGTTATTAATCTTGAATCATATTGGATGTGAAACATGAATAAAATAACTTCATTAGCCTTGTCTGCATTATGCATTATCCCCCTGATTAATACCGCTCATGCCCAGTGGGAACTGGGCGATATCTGTTACGGCTATGCCACCGCAACAGGCTCTGGTTATCAGGGCGGTGCCCTTTTACTGGACCCCATCCCGCAGAATATGGAGATTACGGCGTTAAACCGGAACCAGCTAGATTATCGTGGTGTGAAGGCGTCGCTCGCAGGAGCCTACCTGAAAGTGAATGGGCCCAAAGGCAGCACGGTGGTTTATGTTACCGATCTCTATCCTGAAGGTGGAAATTGCGCATTGGATTTATCGTTTAACGCCTTTGAGAAAATAGGCGATCTGCGGGACGGGAAAATTAATATTGACTGGACGCTGATTGAAGCGCCGGTAAATGGCAACGTTATTTATCGTATAAAGGAAGGTTCAAACCCTTATTGGGCTGCGGTGCAATTCAGAAATGTAAAATATCCAGTTATTGAGATGAAATATATGCGCAATAACCAGTGGATTGCCGCACAGAAAACCGATTACAACCACTTTATTGTTGAGCACGTTGGAATGAACGATATTCCGATTGAATTTACCGACGTAAAAGGCAACGTCCTCAGTGATACGCTGCCGCCGATGTCACAAAGCACCTCATCCGCTTACCTGATCACGGGCAACGTTCAACTGTAATTCTCACGGCCTTGAGGGAGGCTGGCATCCCGCCGCGTCCCTCATTTCAGTAAAACCGCCGTTCAGCAAAAATCACGGTGGAAAACGTATGTATTATTTTTGTCAGCGTTTTCATCACATTATCTGGTTCTTATCTGCCGCATGTGCGTACACGTTGTGTTTCCCACTTTTTCTATTGCTCAAATATTTGTTAGTTTTATCACTTCTTTAAGCGTTTGATTCGCCATCATTCGCACTACAGTATACCCTGTCGCAGATTACACTCTATTTTCTGCTTTAGGCATCATTACAAAAGGTCTCTTTTGCGTGGCAAAATTATTTTTACGTAGTGGAAGTTTGGATGATTTTCTGGCGCTGGGCGAGAACGGGCAGCCAGTTTACGCATCAGCACTTCAATTGCGGGAAACGTTACGTCTCAGAAAACAGCAGCAGATTGCCGATTGTCTGGCGATTCCCCAACCCAATGAACATGGCGATCGCATTGACTGGTATTCGCCAGTTGACGGTAAAGTCACCTCCTGGATTGCCGCGAGCGAAGAAGAACGAGAAAAAGCGCTGGCATTACTGGAAACCTATCAGGCCGCCGTAGCCGACATCAGCCAACGCGCGCAAAATGCAGAAAAGGCCGGTCAAAAACTTTTCGGGGTCCTGCTGGCAAAAGCGATACAGTTCCCAGGAGCGAACCACGTCTATCTGGTTAATGGCAAGCCGGTCTTAACCTTCTGGGGCTTCGTCAATCTCGATAAAAAATCCCGCCTTGATGCGCTGGACTGCCTGCGGCCTGTCATCAAAGACGTGGAGCCACTTTTTGTTGCACCCACCTCCGCAGCAAGTGCACCAACGCTGCCGCTGGTCGACCCCGTTCCCGAGCCGGAACCACAACTTGTCAGCCCACCGGAACCCGTCGAGCCAACGCCTGCGCCTGTCGCTGCGGCCGCTCCTGCTCGCCCGCCGTTCTTCCGTTTGTGGTGGCTGTTACCTGCCGCTGCGCTGTTAGCGATTCTGTCATTGCAGATACGCGGTTGTGTGTCTGGACAAGACGACAAGCCCGCATCCGATTTGGCTGCGACGG
This sequence comes from Pectobacterium sp. A5351, assembly GCF_028335745.1. Lineage (NCBI taxonomy): Bacteria > Pseudomonadati > Pseudomonadota > Gammaproteobacteria > Enterobacterales > Pectobacteriaceae > Pectobacterium > Pectobacterium sp. A5351. The sequence goes on along the minus strand of NZ_CP116477.1, from coordinate 2,058,781 downwards.
TCAAACCGGAAAAACGCGCCCTGCCGTCTTCTACGCCGGCTGAACCAGCGCCGCAGCAAGAAAGCGCACCCGTTCCGCCTGTCGTAGAAAAAGAAGCGGCAAAAGCGGTGGAACCAGCGCCTCCTGTTGCTGCTGCACCTGTAGCAGAAACGGTGAAACCAGAAGCCCCTGCGGCCACTGAACCGAAAGAGCCTGTAGCGCCGCCGGTTGAACCGGTTGTGGAGCAAGCGCCAGCAATTCCTGCGGGCAAAGATGATTTAGTGATGCCAGCCGACGCGGTGAAAATTGGTTCGATCAAGTTCCTGAACGGCAACTGGCGCGTCATTATTGATGGCAAAGCCCCCATTACTGGCAGACCGCCTAGCCTGCGTTACCAGATTCAAAATGGAAAAGGTACAGCGCGTATCACTCATGGTGACGGTGTCACGTGTCGCGCCAACATTGAGGCAGGATTAATGAGCTCCGGCAATCTGATCATCAACAGTCGTTCTGGCGCCCGTTGTTCCGATAATTCTCGTTTCCAAATGCCAGAGCTGGTCTGTAAACAAGGCGCTTCCGGCGCTGCGGCGGAATGTATCGGTCGCTATGACGAAAGCACCGTTTTCCCGATGACGATAAAGCGCGAGAGTAAATAATCATGCTGGCGACGATTACCGATTATAAACAACGCATTACGTTGATTCAGGACAGCGGGATTCAGTTTCTGGATTTTGCTTTAAAGCCGCAGATTTCGACTGAACAACCTAACAGTTATGTACGTAAAAGTGCCAATGGCCCTTTGCTGCACCTGCTTTACGATGCGCACACGGACAAATTTCTGCTGCCTTCTGCCACCGGGATGCCGCCGGAAGTGGTGAAGCCAGAGCTGAGCATTCCGCTTGAGCAATCGCTGAAGCTGCTGGAGAAAATCTGGCTGCCGCTGCCCTTCTTCCGCTTTAATCCGCCGCGCACCTTTATGGGCGGGCCGGATAACTGGGCGCGGATGCAGATTCTGGCGTTGGATACGCCCGATCAGGACGGCAACACGCACCGTATTTGTCTGGCATTCGATACCAAGACTTATCCGGAAGGCCACGAATACGAGTCGCTGGCGCCTAATGCCAATGACATCAAGACCGGCGGGAGTTTCGCGCTGGCTTATCACAGCGATGAGCTTGGTGAATTCCTTGATGAAACCTGGGTCGACGGCTGGTTGCGTGAAGTCTTTACTCAGCGGGTTAAAGCGTTGGAAAACCGTGATAGTCACGATGTAAAAGTGGCGCTCAGGGGATTTGAGTACCAGGCACATTACCTGAATGTGTTGGATATGCTGGGTAATCAGCTAGAAATACCGGAAATCCGCATCAATACCAGCACGTTGCAGGAACCGGCGGTCAACGTTGACCTGATTTTGGATGTCGGTAACTCACATACCTGCGGCATTCTGGTTGAGGATCATGCAGACGAAAGCAACGGCCTGAAACAGACCTATGAGCTGCAATTACGCGATCTGAGTGAGCCACACTATCTGTACAACGAACTGTTCGAGAGCCGCGTTGAATTTTCACAGGCGAAGTTCGGCAAAGAAAACTTCTCCGTAGAAAGCGGCCGTGATGATGCTTTCATCTGGCCGTCGATCACCCGTGTTGGGCGTGAAGCCAGCCACATGGCGCTGCTGCGTCAGGGAACGGAAGGATCGAGCGGTATTTCCAGCCCGCGCCGCTACCTGTGGGATGAAGAAAGCTATGCGCCAGGCTGGCGTTTCAGCCAGACGGACGCACATTCGCAGACCGAACCGTTAGCGACAGCCATGCCGTTGACCATCATGCTGAATGATGAAGGGCAGCCGCTCTACAATCAGCCGCTGGAAGAGCGCCTACCGGTGTTTTCGCCGCACTATAGCCGCAGTTCGATCATGACATTCATGCTCTCCGAACTGCTGGCACAGGCGCTTATGCAGATGAATAGCGCCGCACAGCGGTTGAAGATGATCCACAGCACCGCACCGCGCCAACTGCGCAATATCATTCTGACGTTGCCTTCCGCGATGCCGAAACCCGAGCGGGAAATTTTCCGCCGCCGGATGCATGAAGCGATCGCGCTGGTCTGGAAAGCAATGGACTGGCACCCGATGGATGAGGATTTCACCACGCCAGCCGACAAGCAGCAGAGCCGGGTTCCGGTGCCTGACGTGCAAATCGAATGGGATGAAGCCACCTGCGGACAAATGGTTTACCTGTATAACGAAGCTCAGGTGAATTTTGGCGGCCGAGCGGAAGATTTCTTCGCCAGTATGGCGCGCCCAGATAAGGAACTCGACGAGGGGGAACCCGCAGGCAAAACGTTGCGCATTGCCTCAATCGACATCGGCGGCGGCACCACCGACCTCGCGATTACCCAATATCTGCTCGATGACGGCGTCGGCAACAACGTTAAAATCATTCCTCGCCTGCTGTTCCGCGAAGGCTTTAAGGTCGCCGGCGACGATATTCTGCTGGACGTCATTCAGCTCTATATCCTCCCTGCGCTACAGGCCGCGCTGAAAACCGCGGGAATGGCCAGCCCAGATGCGCTGATGGCGAAACTGTTCGGCAATGAAGGCCGGATGGACGCACAGCTTACGCTACGCCAGCAGGTAACGTTGCAGGTCTTCATTCCGATTGGCCGCGCGATTCTGGAAGCCTATGAGCGCTTTGATCCGCTGGATACCAGCGCTGAAATTGAATCCACTTTCGGTGAATTGTTGGAACAGGCGCCGACAGAAAAAGTGCTCGAATACATCAATACGGAAGTGCAGCGTGAACTGCCGGTTAGCGATAGTGTGTTCGATATCTTGCAGGTGCCGCTCATCCTCAAACTGAGCAAGCTGCACGGCGAATTCCTGTCTAACAAAATGAACATCACGCAGAACCTGCGCCTGATGTCTGAAGTGGTGTCGCTGTATTCGTGCGATGTATTACTGCTGACTGGCCGCCCTTCGCGCTTCCCAGGGATTCAGGCGCTGTTCCGCCACCTGCAACCGCTGCCGATTAACCGGATGCTGTCTCTCGATGGGTATCACACTAATGACTGGTATCCGTTTAACAAACGTGGGCGCATTGATAACCCGAAATCCACTGCGGCCGTCGGCGCAATGCTGTGCCTGCTGGCGCTCGATCTGCGCCTGCCAGGCTTTTACTTTAAGGTCGGTGATTTCCAGCCGTATTCCACCGTGCGTTACCTCGGCATGATGGACAGCAACAATGCGCTGACGTTGGATAACGTGTATTACAGCGATATCGATCTGGATGCGCCGGATTTCGTGCTTGATCCGCAACATAGATTCCAGGTACGCGGTTCACTCTGCCTCGGTTTCCGCCAGTTGGACAACGAGCGCTGGCCCGCCTCTTCACTCTACATGCTCTCGATTGTCGATCAGGATTTAGCCCGTAAGGTCGTCGGCGACAGTAAATTGCGCGTCCGGCTAGCCGTGACGAAGAGTGACGATCAAGACAGCCCCGAGCGCTTTGAGATTGCCGATGCGGTGCTGGAAGACGGCACTCGCGTTCCACCACAGCATTTACGACTCAAATTGAACACATTATCCGCTAACGGCTCAGGTGCGACCCATTATTGGATCGATAGTGGGAGTGTATTTAAAAAATGAAACGATTAACGCCCAAACAGCTTTCTGCCCGGCTCCACGGGCAGCTACAGGCCGTCGCGCAAGGTGTTGAACAGGCCATCGACTGGGTTGAGACCACACGCCAGAATGCTCCGCGTCTGGATATCGAAGCCGATCGTCTGATCGTCAAACTGCGCCGTAATCACAATAAAGCGCAGCATCTGTCCGATGTGGCGCAGAAAGAGATTGCCATCGGCTTTTTTGGCCTGTCTCAGGCGGGAAAATCCTATCTGATCGCGTCGCTGGCCGGGGGGGAAGACGGCAAGCTGGAAACCTCGTTTGAAGGGCTACAGCTGGATTTTATCGATCATATTAATCCGTCTGACCGGGCAACCGCGCTTGTCACGCGCTTTAGTCGACAGTCAGGCGTAAAGAACAAAGCCTTTCCCGTTCAGTTGCAACTCCTTAGCGAACTGGATATCGGCAAGATCATGGCCAACGCGTTTTTAAACGATCTCAATCATGAGACAACGTTTGAAGAGCTGGATGAGCGCCATATTGCCGAACACATTAAAACGCTGCTGATGCACCGTCAGCCAGAACCCGTTGAAGGGATGAGCCGCGATGAAGTGGTCGAACTGTGGGACTATCTCGCACGGCACGATGTTAAACGGCAAAAACAACTGGAAGCGCACTTCTGGCCCGTGGCGATTGAGTTAGCGCCTTATCTCACCGTTGACGATCGTGCCCAGCTCTTCTCTGTGCTGTGGGGCGAATTGAGTTCGTTGACCGCCGCGTATCGTCATTTCAGCCACACGCTGCAACACCTGTCTGGCACACGTAAGCTGTTAGTGCCGCTACGGACACTGGTGGATGATGAGTTAAATCCGGCTGACGGCCTGATCGACGGTTCGGCGCTGGAACGGTTGCACAGTACCGACGACCCCAGCGTGCTGGTGCGACCGATTCAAAACGGCCGCGCTGGGAAAACGACGGAGCTTTCGCTGGCAGAGTTAACGATGCTGACAGCCGAGCTGCTTATTCCGTTACATTCACCGCCAAAAGAAGCGCTGTTTGAGCAGGTTGATGTGCTGGATTTCCCCGGCTTCGGTGAGATCCGCGAAACGCGGGACGAGCCACCAGCAAGACGCCAAAGCACAGCGCATCCACTGGCGCACACGCTATTGCGGGCAAAACGCGCCTATCTGCTGGAGCGCTATACCGACAATCAGGAAATGAACGTCCTGATGGTATGCAGCGCCGCGGGCAATCGTGGTGACGTTAAAGTGGTCGGCAAGGCGCTGGATCACTGGGTTAAACAGACTCAGGGCGAAAATGCACAGGTACGCAGCCACCGTAAACCGGGGTTGATTTGGGCGGTGACCCGTCACGATCGCCGTATTACGCACGGACAAAACTACGATGCCGCGGTACAGCGTTATGTGGGTAATCCGGGCGATGCCTGGGGTACTATGCTGGCGATGGACAAACGCGGCGTCGCGCGGATGGCAACGTGGCTGGGCGCGGAAGTCCACCGGGATGTCAAACTGGGGCGCATCAGCGAACAGCTTAACGAACTGCAACGTGAACTCAGCGATAACCTGCTGGGCAACTGGTATCTGCCCGTTGATGTTGACGACCCAGCGGAAAAACAGCGCATCGCAGAAACCTTGCTCAAGTCGCTCCAGACCCGTACCGGCGTACATGGCGAACTGCTGGAGCGGCTGCTGCCTTCGCGTGATGAACTGCGTCGACTCTATTTGCAACAGCAAGGGGCGAACTATGGCGGTTTCCACGCTGATGCCGAAGATCTCTCTGCCCCGCTAGCCAATAGCGATCCGTTTGGCGTCGGGATCGAAATCGATCTGTTTGCCGATGAACCGATCGCGCTCGACCAGCCTGCAATGCCGGTTTTGACCGTCGATCATGGTTATGAGGCCGACTACGCGCACGGCGTTTATCGCTTCTGGATTAACCACTTACGCAGTCTGCCAGAAAATGCCCCGCTTCTCGATCTGCTGAATGTGCCGAAAGCGACGATCGAAATGCTGGTCGAGGAATTGATTACCGGCAGCATCCGTTTGCGGATCGAAGAAGCGCTGGTCGATATGCTGGTTGATGGTGAGCAGTTGGGCATCAACCGCGAGAATAAAGCCGACCGTCAGGTTTCACGCGTGCTGACGATTCTCGGTGACTTTGTCGCCTGGCTCGGCTTCCAGCAGCTTGATGAATCCCTGCGTCCTGCCAGCCGCATCAATCGCGGTCATAAAATTTTCGCCAAACCCGAAAAACAGGCGGTCAGCTTCGGCGCTTCTCAGCGCTTAACCAAACTGTCGCTGACGCCTACCAACAATACGGCGTTCTATATCTATGACTGGCTGGTTGGCTTGAATGAGATGATTATCCAAAATGCGGGCTACTCCGCTGCTCGAGAAGTCAGTGCGCAGCAGCGCGAACAGTTGGGCACGATTTTGGCGTTGATTAAACCCGCAGAGAAGTAATTTTTACCCTAGCGCTGTCAATAGAGGAAACGTGGCGTGACGTTGTCACTAATTTTGCGCCATGCTTTCCCTCTAAATATGTTTCCCCTCTTAGCCACCCCCTAAAATCTTATTTGACGAACGGTAGATTCAATCTATACCTAAGTTGATATCTTTCAATCAATAAGCACGACTATCCCTTTGGTTGTTCGCCATTTTCCCGGCGTGAAAATTGGCAACCTTGACAGGAGCGATCATGATGATAGAGAAAACCGGTGAGAAAGATGACATCTCGGTAGAGAATGGTGAATGTGAGCCTATTGTTTTGAAAATAAAGGCATTCTATCGAGAGCTGACAAATGAAGGGTTAACGACACTGGGTGATATCTATCATCAGGATATTCACTTTATCGATCCCGTATCCAGCCATCATGGGTTGCATGATTTGCATCGCTACTTTTCCCGTTCACTCGAAAATCTGCGTTACTGTCAGTTTGAATTCTCCGATATCCATACCTTCCGCGGTGGTGCAACACTGTTCTGGACGATGCACTATGCCCATCCTTCGCTAAAAAATAACGAACCGCTGACGCTGGCAGGCTGTAGCCACCTGCTCTTCGCCGACGACAAAGTTATCTATCACCGTGATTATTACGATATGGGTGAAATGCTTTATCAGCACATCCCCGTGCTGAACTCGCTAATCGGCTACCTGAAAACAAGAATGCAGTCATGAAGCACGTGTTGATTACCGGAGCCAGTTCGGGAATAGGTCAGCAGTTGGCCTTGGATTATGCCAGAGACGGTTGGGATGTCCTTGCTTGCGGGCGCGATGGACAACGGCTTCATGCCCTGACTGCTGCTTTCCCGACCATTCGCACAGCGGCATTTGATATGACGAACCTGGAGGATACGCAGCAGGCACTGGACGGCATCACGGCCGATCTGGTGATTCTCAGCGCGGGAACCTGTGAATATCTGGATAACGGCGTCGTTGAGGTGGACAAAGTCAGGCGGGTGCTGACCACCAACGTGATGGGACCGGTGAATTGCCTGTCGGTGCTATTACCACAGCTTGTCAGCGGTAGTCATCTGGCGTTGATCGGCTCAACCGCCAGCCTTGTTCCTCTGCCACGTGCGGAAGCCTACGGAGCCTCAAAGGCGGCGCTGGCCTATTTCGCCCGCAGCCTGTCGCTCGATTTGCAGACGCGCAATATCACTGTGTCGCTGATCCTACCCGGCTTTGTCGATACCCCGCTGACCGCGCGTAACGACTTCCCGATGCCGATGCTGATTTCTGTAGCGCAAGCCTCGGAGGCGATTCGTCGTGGTCTGGAAAAGAAAAAACGTGAGATCGCCTTTCCTCTGCGCTTTGCGCTACTGCTCAAAGCGGTTTCTGTGCTCCCACAATCGTGGCAACGGCTGCTCGCCAGCCGGTTAGTAAGGTGAAGGTATGAAGATTGCCATTATTGGTAGCGGTATTTCAGGCTTAACCTGCGCACTCAAGTTATCCGATCGTTTTCAGGTGTCAGTGTTTGAAGCGAACGATTATCTGGGTGGGCACACGGCAACGGTCGATGTGGTTCAGGATGGCGTGACCTACGCTATCGATACGGGATTTATTGTCTATAACGAGCGAACCTACCCCCATTTTATTGCCCTACTGGATGAATTAGGGCTAACCGGTCAGCCGACAGAAATGAGCTTTTCAGTCAGTAATCCGGTTTCTGGTCTGGAATATAACGGTCATACTATAAACACGCTGTTCGCCCAACGCCGCAATCTGTTTCGCCCTGCGTTCTATCGTTTCGTTGCGGAGATTGTGCGCTTTAACCGTGTCTGCAAGCGGTATATTGCCAACGGCGATTATCAGGGGCTGACGCTAAGCCACTTATTGCAGCAGGAAAAATTTTCGCCGTTCTTTGCCCAGCACTATCTTTTGCCGATGGGCGCGGCTATCTGGTCGTCGTCGCTTGAGGATATGCGGCATTTTCCCCTGTCGCTTTTCCTGACCTTCTTCAACCATCACGGGTTACTGGATTTGGTCAATCGCCCTCAGTGGATGGTGGTGCCCGGTGGTTCAAGGGAGTATGTGACGCGACTTGCAGAACGCATCCGCGATCGGGCGACCATCCATCTCCAGACGCCCGTCAGCCAGATCATACGCGATGCGGCGGGTGTTACGGTGTGTACCGTCGATCAGACGTACCGATTCGATCAGGTGATTTTTGCCTGCCATTCCGATCAGGCGCTGGCGCTGCTGGCGACGAGTACGCCCGATGAGCAGCGAATCCTCGGCGGTATGCCCTATCAGCCGAACCACGTGATTCTGCATACCGACACCCGACTTCTGCCCCATAACCGGCGGGCATGGGCGAGCTGGAATTACCGTCTGCCGGTCGATCAGGCGTTTAGCCGCGCGCGGGCTTCAGTGACCTATAACATGAATATTCTGCAAGGCATCCGTTCCCCGACGACCTTCTGCGTCTCGCTGAATCCTCAGCAAGATATCGATCCGAGAAAAATCGTGCACCACGCGATTTATCACCATCCTGTTTTTACTCAACAGACGACAGAGCACCAGCAAGAGCGTAGCCGTATTAATGGGCATAATCGTAGCTGGTTTTGTGGTGCCTATTGGTACAACGGTTTTCATGAGGATGGCGTCAAAAGTGCATTGGATGTCATCAGCCAGATCGACCAGAGGGTGTCAGATGAATAGCGCGCTGTATGTTGGCAAGGTTCGCCATCGACGTTTCAACCCCGTCACGCATCGTTTTGACTATACCGTATTCATGACACTCATCGACCTGGATGAAATTCCCGCCTTGCCGCACGCGGGGATTGCGCTGGAACGCTTTGCCCCGGCGTCATTCTGTCGTGGAGATTATCTCGGTGGTGGCGATATCAAAACCAAGGCACAGGAACGGATAGCAGAACTGACAGGCGAGCGCCTCACGGGAAAAGTGCTGCTGCTGTGCCAGCTACGCTATCTGGGCTGCTATTTCAACCCAGTCAATTTTTATTATTTGTACGATGAGAATAACGAACTACGCTGGTTATTGGCAGAGGTGCGTAATACCCCCTGGAACGAACGCCATACTTATTCCGTCGTCCCCGATGGTTCGACGCCCGTCGCCAAAGCATTTCATGTGTCGCCTTTTAACCCGATGGATATGGTGTACCACTGGCGGCTCACGCCGCCCGTCGATCGTCTGAGGATCCACATCGAGAATCACAGACAAGGGCGCGAGTTTGATGCCACGCTGGTACTGCATCGTCAGCCGCTCACCCGTGCTGCTCTGCGTACCCAGCTTTGGTCCCTGCCGTTAATGACGATGAAGACCGCCTGCACCATATATTGGCAGGCGTTGAAACTGTGGATTAAACGTTCGCCCGTTTATCCTCATCCGCAGTCTGGAAAGAAGGACAACCCATGAGTTCAACGGAAACACAGTTGGTGCGTCACCCGAGCGATAGCGCTCGCTATACTCGGGCCAGAAAAGTGGTATTGCTTCTACTTAGTCGAATAGAAGGTGGCGGTTTACGCCTTCGCGAGCCAGAAGGCAATGAAACATTATTCGGGGATCAACATGCAGCATTGCAAGGTGACATCACAATACATCGCCACCGTGTTTATCGCCGTGTACTGCTCGGTGGAAGCATCGCCGCGGGAGAGAGTTATATTGATGGCGACTGGAGCTCAACAAATCTCACCCTCGTTCTCCAGCTTCTGGCACAGAATCAGACGTTAATTGATAGACTTGACGCGCGTTTTAGCTGGCTGACGGGGCCCTTTCATCGCGTCATCCACTGGTGTCGTCGTAATCGTCCACAGCAGGCTCGAAAAAACATCGCCGCGCATTACGACCTGGGTAACCATTTTTACCGCAGCTTTCTCGATCGCGACATGCTCTATTCCAGCGCCTGGTATCAACACCCCGATATGACGCTGGAAGACGCTCAGCGAGCCAAATTGCGCCGCCTCTGCGAACAGTTGGCGCTATGTGAAACGGATCGCTTGCTGGAAATCGGTACAGGCTGGGGAGGCTTAGCGGAACTGGCCGCCCGTGAATATGGTTGCCACGTCACCACCACTACGCTGTCGCAACAGCAATATGACTACGCGGTGGAGCGCATTCAGCTCGCGGGTCTAAGCCATAAAGTGACGGTGCTGCTACAGGATTACCGCACATTGACCGGCCAGTATGACAAGCTGGTTTCGGTCGAAATGATTGAAGCCGTGGGCAAAGCCTATTTGCCGACCTTCTTCAAGCGCTGCCAGCAATTGCTGCGTCCACAGGGCCGCATGGTGCTTCAGGCGATCACAATTGCCGACCAACGTTATCACCACTACAGCCGTAACGTCGATTTTATCCAACGCTATATTTTCCCCGGCGGTTTTCTGCCTTCGATTACCGCAATGACGACCACCATGACGCGGCATACCGACTTTATCACCCGTGACCTGTTTGATATCGGTATGGATTACGCCCGCACCCTCAGCGAATGGCGGCAACGTTTTTATCAACAGTGGCATAGTTTGAGTGCGCAAGGTTTTGACGACGCTTTCCAACGCCTGTGGGTATTTTACCTTTGCTACTGTGAAGCAGGCTTTCGTGCACGCACCATCAGCACGGTACAGCTCACCGCGGAAAGGCCATGAGCAGCGGATAGAAGAAGCGTGCGATGCCATATCTTTCGCGATACGGCATCGCACATGAACAGCGGCGGTTAGCGGATTGCGCGTTTTAGTATACGGTTAGCGCTGCTCAGGAAATCATCGGCAACCTTATTCACCTCTCCATTGCCGTAATCCAGTTTTTGCAAACTGCTCGTCCACAGTTGAACCAGCTCCTGATTCTCCATAAACGGCGAAACGGGTACCTTAGAGGCCGGTTGCTCTGCTGCCGCCCGATAAGCATTCGCTAACAGATTACCAGCGTTAATCACCCCGATGTCTTCCAGCAGTTTTTGCGCTTTCGGATTAGCGGGCATGCCGTTTTGCAATCCTAATGCCTTTACGCCCTCAGGGTTGCTCAGCATGAAACTCATCAACATCGCCGCTTCTTTAGGATGCTTACTGTTCTTGCTGATCGCAAACAGAGAAGACGGTTTGGTGGTCAGCCCCGAATCTTTGGCATCTGGCATCGTGATAAATGGCCCCGTTTCCAGCACCGTCTCTTTCGGCATATTGCTGGAATAGGTGTAAATAGCCGAATCCCACAGGTACATCCCGGCTAATTCACCGTTAATCCACGGACGAATCTCATAAACGTTAGTGCGCCCGAACGACGAGAAATAGCGCTGATCGGGTATCACATGGGAATCAACCAGCTTTTTATAAAAACCGAAGAGTTCCCGTACCTGATCGCGGCTATAGGCAATGCTCTGCTTTTTCTCATCAATGAAGTCGATGCCATATTTCTGTGCCATGTAGCTACGACCAAGAGTCAGAATATCCAACACATCACTTGACCCCTGGGCCACGCCAAGCGGGTAATAATTATCGCCCAGTTTTTGTTTAAATACCGGACCGGCGGCAAACAGCTCATCCCAGGTTTTTGGATAGGCGACGCCCGCCTTGTCCCAGGTGGTTTTGTTGTAAATCATGCTGCGAGATGTCATCGAAATCGGCAGACCTTGTAGCTTCCCTTTAACGTCAGAGGTTTGCAGGTAGTTAGGCGGGAAATCACCCAACGCCAGAATCTCTTTTTGCTTATTCAAATCATAAAAGCCGTCGCCATTGCGAGAAAACTGCGGCAGCCAGTTCCAATCAATACGAATAACATCGGGTTCCTGCCCGCCAGCCATCTGGGTTGACAGGCGGGAAAGGTAGCCGTCCCAACCAGCATATTCCGCTTTGACGGTAATGGTCGGGTTGGCTTTTTGAAACGCGTTAATCGCAGCCAGAGTTGCCTCATGGCGCTGATTTCCCCCCCACCACGAGATGCGGATCTCGGCAGCATCAGCAGAATGAGACAATGTAGCGCCCACGGGAAGCGCAGCACAGAGTAGGAGCAGGTGAGATAATTTGTTCCGTGTTTTCGCCATAATAAAACCCTTATAATAGTATTCGGAGGTTTCCACCTGTTTGTCGATATGCAGACAGACAGGTACTACGGATGCGGAAGCGTTTACTGCCTGAAATATCCGGGCAGAGACTTTGATTAATTCCCTCTTTTCAGGTTAACGGCCAGTTCGCTTATTTTTACTGGCAGTTCGGTGCGTAATGATCGGTTGGCTGCAATGCCGGTTAAAATAGACATCGCCCCATCACGATAATCCGCTGCACGATGTAATGGATCCGGTTCCGGTGTACCAAACAGATCGTTTAACATGACCTGATCGCCGCCGCCGTGTCCGCCGGCTTTAAATTCAACCGGCACGACATAGGGTTCATCAAACATCGGATAGATCTTTATTTCACATTCATTCAGCGCACCTTCATCCTCTTTTTGTCCGCCCCCGTTTACGTAAGATTTTTCCACCAGTTTCATTTCCAACCGGCCCTTGCTGCCATTAAATACCACGTTCAGCCCTTCCCTGGGCAAATACGCGTTGAGTGAGTACGTCATGATGGCTTTGTTTTTATAACGCACCACCACGCCCAGCACGTCTTCAATATTAATACCGTCATCGAACACGCTTTTATCACGGTAATAACCGTCTTCATGTTCGGCATCTAAATATAATGCCGTGAGCTGTTCGCTTTGGTTCATATGTAGCGCAAACGGATCGTTTTCTGCTGCGGCGCTATTATGTGAACGCGAATAAAATTCTGTGACCCCACGTGCTTCAGCATTCGATTTACCGTAAAAACGCAGATCACCTTGCGCATAAACCGTTTCCGGTTCACTATTCAGCCAGAAATTCACCAGATCAAAATGGTGCGTAGATTTATGCACCAACAGCCCGCCGCTATTGCGCTTGTCACGGTGCCAACGGCGGAAATAATCTGCCCCGTGCTCAGTATTTAACAGCCACTCAAAATGAACCGAATACACTTCACCAATTAATCCAGCGGCGATCAGTTCACGGACCTTACTGTGATGCGGTGCATAGCGATAATTAAAGGTCACGCGTAATTTACGACCGGTGCGGTTAATCGCATCAATAATCGCCTGACATTTCTCTTCATCGATGGTCATCGGTTTTTCACTGATGACATCACAGCCTAATTCCATCGCCCGGATAATATAATGATGATGCGTCCGATCTATAGACGTCACAATAACCACATCGGGTTTGGTTTCCGCGATCATCTGCTCGAACTGTTCGGCACGATATGTCGGCACATTATCATGTCCATATTTATGGACAATCTGGTTGGCATAATTCATTCGTGTCTGGTTGGTATCGCAAAACGCAACAAACTGCCCCTGATCCTGATAATCCCTGGCAATCGATTCCAGATAAAGGCCCGCCCGGCCCCCCGTTCCCACCACAGCATATTTCTTTTTCATTCTGCGTATTTCCTCCAAATAACGTCGGGCACATAGCCACACTCTTACGCCTTTGCCATAAAAAATAGAGCATACCAACATTGTTCACCTTCATATGATTGCCGTGTGATGCGTTTATCTGGCAGTAGGATAAAGATTGGCATGCTCCATCTCTCATAAATACAAATTGAGCATTTACTCTATTACTATTTGATTTTATTGGTAATGTTAGATGTGATTTATCCCACACTCCTCACGTTAAATATGCATCAACTCGCTTAAGTGCTCATGAGCCAACGGGATTATCCCCAGAATGGCACGGCGACACATTCAAAGTCCGTTCTCTCGCCTGGCAACGGCACGGGGTTACGATCGTGATGGCTTTCTCTTTTTTCGCCTCACTGCGTGACATACTTCGCATTTTATTTTCAATCCGCCTGAGGATGCCGGATAATCGGCACGTAACTAATGAGAGAATCAAGAAAGCGACAGGCGAGTAAGGAATCACTATGCAGACTTTTTTTCAGGACACCCTGGCCACCCCGCTTGGGGAGTTATTGATTATTGCTGATGAAAATAATCATTTGCGTGCCGTCGAGTGGCGCGAGTATGAAGACGATTTATTTCGCTCGCTCAATCGCAGTTATCGAAATGATCCCTTTTCGTTACAGTCGCGTCATAATCCCGGCGGCCTGACAGACAGCCTACAGCGCTATTTTGAGGGTGAATTAACGATTATTGATACACTGCCTGTGGCGTCCGTCGGGACCGAATTTCAACAGCAGGTCTGGCGGGAATTACGTCGTATTCCCTGCGGAGAAATTACCACCTACGGCGAACTCGCGACACTATTGGGACGCACTGGCGCAGCGCGTGCAGTCGGTATGGCAAACGGTTCAAACCCTGTCAGCATCGTGGTTCCGTGCCATCGTGTCATCGGTACTGGCGGCGCACTGACTGGCTATGCGGGCGGCATTCACCGTAAACAGTGGCTGTTAGCTCACGAAGGGTATTTACCTCGACAGCTATTTACCGCTATTGAATAGTTTGTCGTTATAATTTTTGCGCCTCCAATTCGCGACAATGTTCGTCCGAATCGCTTATCGCCGTAAGCGATTCGGATTAATCAATGTGTTAACCGTTCGGTAACGTAATGGAAAAAATATTATCTCCGAACGGGTCTTATATATCGGAATATTTTCCAGCAAAATCGAAAAATTATAGTTAGTTCACTATTTATTGGTCTATTCCAGTGATTGCCGGTCTTATCACGGCCGATAAAAGCTGTTAAAATTGACCAATATCAATTATTGCCTGAGCAAAGCCTATGATCCCGGAAAAGCGAATTATCCGACGCATCCAGTCTGGCGGTTGTGCAATCCACTGTCAGGATTGCAGTATCAGTCAGCTATGCATCCCTTTCACTCTGAATGAACACGAGCTCGACCAGCTCGACAACATCATCGAAAGGAAGAAGCCTATCCAGAAGGGACAAGCGCTGTTTAAAGCAGGCGATGAGCTGAGATCGCTGTATGCTATCCGTTCCGGTACGATAAAAAGCTATACCATCACGGAGCAAGGCGACGAGCAGATCACTGGTTTTCATCTGGCAGGTGATTTGGTTGGCTTTGATGCGATCGGTACGGCCCAACACCCAAGCTTCGCTCAGGCGCTGGAAACATCGATGGTCTGCGAAATTCCTTTCGAAACGCTGGACGATCTCTCAGGGAAAATGCCTAACCTGCGTCAGCAGATGATGCGCCTAATGAGCGGCGAAATCCGTGGCGATCAGGACATGATTCTGCTGCTGTCGAAGAAGAATGCTGAAGAGCGTCTGGCGGCATTTGTCTACAACCTCTCCCGTCGTTTCGCTCAGCGTGGTTTCTCGCCGCGTGAGTTCCGTTTAACCATGACGCGTGGTGATATCGGCAATTATCTGGGGCTGACTGTTGAAACCATCAGCCGTCTGCTAGGACGTTTCCAGAAAAGCGGAACGCTGGCAGTAAAAGGAAAATACATCACGATCGAGAATCTTGATGCGCTTTCCGAATTAGCGGGTTCCTCACGTAAATAATTACTACCGCCTAACTCGCTGACGTTGCCACTTTTTCTAGTGTGGCAGCGTCAATGCTCCCTCTCTTACCACATCATCCATGATATTTCTTATTTTGTTATTCTGCTGCTTATCTCTGTTGTCCAAAACGATTCCATTGCGGTACTCTTGATTTATCGGCTGTGGAGTAACAGCTGTTTGGAGGAGCTATGGCAAAGTATCAGAACTTACTGGTAGCTATTGACCCAAATCAGGATGACCAACCAGCGCTGCGTCGGGCGGTTTACCTGGTTCAGCGACTTGGCGGCCGCATCAAGGCATTTCTGCCGATTTATGATTTCTCTTATGAAATGACAACCTTGCTTTCCCCTGATGAACGGGTGGAAATGCGTCAGGGTGTTATCCAGCAGCGGACGGAGTGGATTGCCGAGCAGTGCAAATACTACCTTGAAGCAGGCGTTCCAATCGAAATCAAAGTGGTCTGGCACAATAAACCCTTTGAAGCCCTCATTCGGGAAGTGATTTCCGGCCAGCACGACCTGTTGTTGAAAATGGCACATCAGCACGATCGACTGGAAGCCGTTATCTTTACGCCAACCGACTGGCAGTTACTGCGAAAATGCCCTTGCCCCGTGTGGATGGTCAAAGATCAGCCTTGGCCAACCGAAGGCCGAGCGCTGGTTGCCGTCAATCTGGCCAGCGAAGACCCTTATCACGATCCACTTAATATCAAACTGGTATCAGAAACGCTGGAGCTAGCTCAGCAGGTTGACCAGACCGAAGTTCATCTGGTCGGTGCCTACCCCGTTACCCCCATTAATATCGCCATTGAGCTGCCTGATTTCGATCCCAGCGTCTACAACGATGCAATTCGAGGACAGCACCTTATCGCCATGAAATCGCTACGGCAGAAGTTCGGCCTTGATGAGCGTGTGACGCACGTAGAAAAAGGCTTGCCGGAAGAAGTGATTCCCGATCTGGCGGAGCATTTACAGGCGGGTGTTGTGGTGTTGGGTTCACTGGGCAGAACCGGCCTTTCCGCTGCGTTTATCGGCAACACCGTCGAGCACGTCATCGATCATTTGAAGTGTGACTTGCTTGCAATTAAACCCGATGACTTTGTGTCACCGATTACGTTGGAAGACGGCAATAACGGCTGATTGCCACTCTACTAGAGCCAAATAATGCCAGCGCTCTCAGCAGTGGCATTATTTTTGCGGCGTACAAACGATAAGACGCAAAAAAGGGGCGTCATTCGCCCCTTTCATTTTCTACCTTCGGTCACGCTTACAGCGCTTTCAGAATCGCCTCAACGCTGTCTTTGGCATCGCCAAACAGCATCTGCGTGTTCTCTTTAAAGAACAGCGGATTCTGCACGCCAGCGTAACCGGTATTCATAGAACGCTTGAACACGATAACATTCTGCGCTTTCCACACTTCCAGAACAGGCATACCTGCGATTGGGCTATGTGGATCTTCCTGCGCAGCCGGGTTAACGGTGTCATTCGCGCCAATGACCAGCACGGTGTCGGTATCGGTGAAATCATCGTTGATTTCATCCATTTCCAACACGATGTCGTAAGGCACTTTGGCTTCTGCCAACAGCACGTTCATGTGACCAGGCAAACGCCCTGCAACCGGGTGGATACCAAAGCGAACGTTGATACCACGAGCACGCAGTTTTGCAGTGATGTCATGCACAGGGTACTGCGCCTGCGCGACAGCCATGCCGTATCCCGGCGTGATGATGACCGAGGTTGAGTTCTTGAGCAAATCAGCGACGTCTTCTGCTGAAGCCTCACGATATTCACCGACTTCTTCACTCTCACCAGAAGAAACGCCGTCCGTACCAAAACCGCCGGCAATAACGCTGATAAAGGAGCGGTTCATCGCTTTACACATGATGTAAGACAGAATCGCACCCGAAGAACCCACCAGAGCACCGGTCACGATCAACAGGTCATTGCTCAACATGAAGCCCGCGGCGGCGGCCGCCCAACCGGAGTAAGAGTTCAGCATAGAGACCACGACTGGCATGTCCGCGCCGCCAATCGACGCAACCAGATGCCAGCCGAATACCAGTGCAATCGCCGTCATCAGAATCAACGCCAGTACCTGCAGCGCGACGCTGCCCGTATTGACGAAAACCAGCAGCAGGAGGAAGGACACAACCAACGCCGCCAGATTCATTTTGTGGCGATGAGGCAGCATCAACGGCTTGGAAGAGATTTTTCCGCGCAGTTTTCCAAAAGCGACAACTGAACCCGTGAAGGTCACAGCACCGATGAAGATACCCAGGAAGACTTCCGTCAAATGGATATTGACCATCACCGGATCGGTGATTTCACCGTGATCGAGGAAGCTGTTAAAACCAACCAGTACCGCGGCCAGGCCCACAAAACTGTGGAGGATAGCGACCAGTTCTGGCATTTCGGTCATTTCAACCTTACGCGCCAGATAAATACCGATTGACCCACCGATCGCCATCGCAACGATGATCCAGCCAACGTTACCAGAATCAGGCCCCAGAATCGTCGCGATCAGCGCAAGCGCCATCCCGCTGATACCGAAGATATTCCCTTGCTGCGACGTTTCGTGCTTGGACAACCCTGCCAAACTGAAAATAAAGAGAATTGCGGCAACAATGTATGCAGCAGTTACTAATCCACCAGACATGTGTTACCCCTTAGTTTTTACGGAACATTTTCAGCATGCGCTGAGTCACGGTGAAACCACCGAAAATATTGATGCTGGCGATCAATACGGCAATGAATGAGAAGAACGACACCCATCCGCCGTGGCCGATCTGCAACAATGCTCCGACAACGATAATGCCTGATATCGCGTTAGTGACTGACATCAGTGGCGTGTGCAAGGCGTGGCTGACATTCCAGACAACGTAATAACCCACGACGCAGGACAACGCAAAAACGGTAAAGTGAGACAGGAATTCCTTCGGTGCGGCATCGGCCAACCAGCCAAACAGCAGAATGGCAATCGCGAGGAACGCATATTTCTTCCATGGCGATGTCGGCTTGGCTTCTTCTTTCACCACCGCGGCAGGTTTGGCCTGCTGTGGCTGCGCTGAAACCTGAATTGGCGGTGCCGGCCAGGTGATTTCACCTTCTTTAATGACGGTCACGCCGCGAATCACGGTATCGTCAAAATCGACAGTGATCTCACCGTTTTTCTCTTTGCAGAGTAATTTCAGCAGGTTAACCAGATTTGTGCCGTAAAGCTGTGAAGATTGTGTCGGCAGACGGCTGGGTAAATCGGTATAACCGATAATTTTGACGCCGTTTTCCGTCACGGTGACGCGATCGGCCACGGTCAGCTCACAGTTTCCGCCCGTTTGCGCCGCTAAATCGACAATCACGCTGCCGGGCTTCATGCTCAGCACCATTTCTTTAGTGATCAGGCGTGGTGCCGGTTTTCCGGGAATCAGTGCAGTAGTGACGATAATGTCGACTTCTTTCGCCTGTGCTGCGAACAGTTCCATTTCGGCTTTGATAAAAGCTTCAGACATGACCTTGGCATAGCCGTCACCGCTGCCTGCTTCTTCTTCAAAGTCGAGTTCAAGGAACTCGGCGCCCATGCTCTTAACCTGCTCTTTTACTTCAGGGCGGGTATCAAAAGCACGAACGATAGCACCTAAGCTACCCGCGGCGCCGATCGCGGCCAAACCAGCCACGCCAGCACCGATAATCATGACTTTAGCAGGCGGAACTTTACCCGCAGCGGTAATTTGCCCGGTAAAGAAGCGACCAAACTCGTGGGCGGCTTCTACGATGGCGCGATAGCCAGCAATGTTGGCCATTGAACTGAGTGCATCGAGTGACTGCGCGCGCGAAATACGCGGCACGGAATCCATCGCCATCACCGTCACCTGACGGGCCGCCAGTTTTTCCAGCAGTGCGGGGTTTTGCGCTGGCCAGATAAAGCTGACAACCGTACTGCCCGCTCGGGTCAGTTCGATTTCATCATCCTGCGGCGCATTCACCTTCAGGACGATATCGGATTGCCAGACTTCCGAACTGTCAACAATCGACGCGCCAGCGTCTTCATATGCCGCATCATCAAAACTTGCCAGTTTTCCCGCTTCACGTTCTATCGAGACCGTAAAACCCAGTTTCAGCAGTTGTTCAACCGTTTTCGGCGTCGCTGCTACACGGGCTTCATTGGCCAACCGCTCTCTTGGTACACCAATACGCATACTGATACCCTTTTCGCTTATTTTTAACGAAGGTTCTTATTCTCACCCTACTCTGTTATACGAATTCGCCGAGACCTGCTGCACCCTGTATCCCCGCATTCACGCGGTAGGAAGAGGGTCTTATCATCTTCTTGCCACACGCTTTTTTGGGGCGTCTCACTTCAGGCGAACTCATTTATAACGTACTGAAAATGTGATCGATGATCCATAAATAAAATGAATTTCACAGAAAAGCCGAGTTATTACAGGTTATGGAAGGCTTTCTTGGTCGAAAATCATGCTCTTCTCTGCCTTTTGTAGCATTATTACAGAAGTATTTTTCAGTGCTGTTTCACAAAAACGGTGTGTTACAGGGTTGTTAATGTGATAAATCACATAAATATCCCTTATGATGGCAAAACAATCATTAACCGTTATTATTAGCACTTTTCTTGTTCAGAGCCGAAGCATTACGGCTTTTTCGTCCTGCTGAAAATGCTAAAGCACAAGAATTTATTCCGTGCGATAATCAGCCCTATTCCGTTACAGGTTGATTGCTATACCTAAATAATTCGAGTTGCAGGAAGGCGAAAGGATTTTTTATGAAGCTGAAGACTACTGTTATTGCGTCCACGTTGTTGTTATCACTCTCGGCATTTGCAGCGCAGGCTGCACAGGAACTGACGCCTGAGCAGGCAAAATCCCTGCAACCTTTTGAACGAATTACGTTTAAGGGGCGTTTTAATGCGATCAATGAAGCAGTCGCGGCAGCCTCAACACGCGCAGACAAGTTGGGTGCAGAGTCGTTTTATGTTCAGTCAATGACGGATACTAACTCCGGCGACTACTGGAATGTGACTGTCGATCTGTACCATAAAGATGCCCCTAAAGCGGAACAGAACGTGCAATATCGCACCATCTACGGCGTGAAAGAACTGCCGAAAGATGCCGCCTATCTGATAGAGCCCTATGACACCGTAACGGTAAGTGGGTTATTCAGCACTCAGCCCGATTTGATCGATGCCATAGCGAAAGCGGCAAAAGAGAAAAATGCGGACTCGTTTTACATCGTCCGCCAGATCGACGTGAACTCAAATAGTGCGAATCAAAGGGCTACCGCATTTATCTATAAAGCCGATGCGCCAAAACGTCAGCTTCAACGCCCTGATGCAATCCCTGCTGATTCTGATGCGGGTCGCGCCGCTCTGGCTGCCGGTGGAGCAGAAGCCGCCAAAGTAGAAATTCCAGGGGTTGCTTACTCGGATAGCCCCAGCCGCAGCGTGGGCAACTTCTTTGAAACACAGTCGTCAAAAGGTGGACGTTACACGGTAACGCTATCTGATGGCACGCAGATTCAAGAACTGAATAATGCCACTGCGGCCCAGATGGTGCCTTTCGACTCCATCCAGTTCCGCGGCAGCTACACCAATATTACACAGATATCTGAAGCCGTTGCTAAACGTGCGGGCGAGAAAGGTGCCAAGTACTACCACATCACCAGACAGTGGGAAGGTAAAGGCAGCAATATGACAATCAGCGCCGATATCTATAAATAACGTGTATTAAAGAACCCGCTGTTATGGGATAAGTCCATTATGCGGGTTCTTCATTATCGGGTAATGAACTCACCTTTTCCTAGTGTATCCACACTATTGCCGTTCGCATCAGTCATCTGAAGGTCGGCGCCTTTCTCTTTCAGTGTTTTCAATAGCTCCTCTCGCTGGAACAGCGATGCGAACATGGCAGCGGTTTGTCCAGCATTGTTGCGCTGATCCGGGTTGCATTCCGCGGCAATAAGTTGGCGCGCAATTTTTATCTCACCTTTAAAAATAGCTCCCATCAGCGCAGTATTACCGCGTTTGTCACGCAGACAAGGATCTGCCCCCGCCTTTAATAAAGCGTCCACTGCCGTATCATGCCCGTGGTAAGCCGCAAGGATCATCGCCGTGTAACCTTTTTCATCAGCCGCATTCAGATTGTAGTGTGATGCAATGAAAGTCTGGAGTATATCGAGATCGCCATTCCTGGCTGAATCCCATAAATACTGATTAAGCGAGGATTTTACCGCATTTTCCCCCTGCTTGATCTCCTCGCTTTGAGCCATAGGTGTGCTAGCGGCTAACAGCCCGAGAATCAATAATAGTGCTTTCACTGTATTTTCCTCCTTGAGATAAACGGTTACCTGCGTCATCCCTATGACGCAGGCAGGTTAGCGCACCTAATTAGACAGTCTTTCGGCCAGCTTTTTCACCGTTGGGAGATCCGCTTTTGCTATCGCAGTCAGACGCGTACCGTACTCCGTATCAGCCTTATAAAAGTAAGACAACATAATGTCGCGGCTTTCCTTATCAGCCGTCGCTAGTGCAGTGCCTAGGCTATTCACTAGATCGGAGCGCTCCTTTTCGCTGTAGGAACGATACAGCTCACCTGTTTGCTTAAAATTCTGCTCACGTTGAATTTTGCTCTGCGTTGTGCTGCCCTGCAGCGGCAGATGGCTGTAACGGGCAGACACTAATTCCTCACGTGGGTACAACCGGCTAGGCTGGTAATTCACGCCTTTGTCCTGTGTTTTTCCGCTGTTAATACTGCCATCCTGATTACCGTTATTTACATCATTGCGCGGCGCATTAATCGGCAGGCTTAGTCCGTTGACTCCGATGCGATACATTTGCGTATCCGCATAGGCAAACAGCCGTCCCTGAAGCAATTTGTCTTCCGATGGCTCTATGCCAGGTACCAGATTGGAAGGTGCCATCGCCACCTGTTCTGTTTCCTGGAAAATATTTTCAGGATTGCGGTTTAGCACCATTTGTCCAATTTTTCGTTCAAGGACATCAGGCCAAATTTTTGTCGCGTCCAGCGGATCGAAATCAAAATTATTCAGATCTTCCGGTTTCAACACCTGGATATAGAGATCCCATTTAGGGTAGTCGCCACGCTTAATTGCAGATACCAAATCGTTAGACATGTGGCTGTAGTCTTTCCCTTGCACCTGCTCAACCTGCTGCGGATCGAGATTTTTGATTCCTTGCAGGGTTTTCCAGCGGAATTTTACATAGTGAGTCTCACCCTTACTATTCACTAATTTATAAGCATGTACGCCATTACCATCCATATTACGATATGTAGCGGGTGTGCCCTCATTGGAATAAAGCAGCGTCAGCGTACGAATGGATTCAGGAACATGGGAAAAGAAATCAAAGCGGCGGGAGTCGTCATCCAGATTCGTGCGCGGATCGGGTTTAAAAGCGTGCACCATATCTGGAAATTTAATGGCATCCCGAATAAAGAATGTGGGGAAGTTATTGCCAACTAAATCCCAATTCCCCTGTGAAGTGTAGAATTTAGTCGCAAATCCGCGTGGATCGCGCAGTGTTTCTGGTGAATGGTTACCATGAACCACGCTAGAAAAACGAACAAAAACAGGCGTCGTGCTTCCCGTTTTAAACACCTCCGCGATGGTTAAATCAGAGATATCCGCTGTAGCAGTGAATTCACCATAGGCCCCCGTACCACGAGCGTGTACAACGCGTTCAGGAATACGCTCACGGCTAAATCGTTGCAATTTTTGCAACAGTTGCACGTCCTGTAAGAGTACCGGACCGTTATTACCGGCGGTTTGTGAATTTTGATTATCGCCGACCGGCGCACCATTATCGCGCGTTAAGGTCGCCGCCTGACTCGAAGAAGCAAAAAGTCCCAACAGCACTATTGCCGCACTTTTTTTATAGGAGAAGAGATTACTCACAAAGTGGTGATTCATAACGCCGTCCTCATTGTTATCGTGAAATCCATTCCCTGCTGCGTTAACGATGGTGTATCTCTTCACCTCAGCACACAAGGGCATTCCGAGCCGTGCCGGAATACACCGGATACTCTACCGACAAAGACAAGAATACGTGAGCACCCAATGCCTATTGCATCAATAGCCACAGTCTAATTCCACGTAGAAAAAAGGATAAGGGGAAGCGGATTCAGGAGAAACGACAGAATGGCGAGGACAAAATGAAGTTACAGAATTTGATGTATGTCACATTTTTGGGTTTTACTCCAAACAACGACAGACAGTCATCTGGCGTTATTGATCTGTGCGCTGCTGCTTTTGGCATCAGCGCACAGATCTGCAGGCACGATTAATTAATGACTGGTATCCAGCTCTGGGAAACTTTTCACCAGATCGTCAATTGCTTTGATCTGTTGCAGGAACGGTTCCAGTTTATCCAGCGGCAGCGCAGATGGGCCATCGCATTTTGCATGTGCAGGATCTGGGTGAGCTTCAATGAATAGCCCCGCCAGACCAACAGCCATACCGGCGCGCGCCAACTCCGTCACTTGTCCACGACGACCGCTGGACGCCGCACCAAACGGGTCGCGGCACTGTAGCGCATGCGTCACGTCAAAAATCACCGGCGAACCGTTAGAAACCTGCTTCATGACGTTGAAGCCGAGCATATCAACAACCAGATTGTCGTAACCGAAGTTGCTGCCGCGATCGCACAGAATGACCTGATCGTTGCCGCCTTCGATGAACTTATCGACGATGTTGCCCATTTGCCCTGGGCTGACGAACTGCGGTTTTTTCACGTTGATCACCGCACCGGTTTTCGCCATCGCTTCCACCAGATCGGTTTGGCGCGCCAGAAACGCAGGAAGCTGGATGACATCAACCACATCGGCAACAGGCTGCGCCTGATGTGCTTCATGCACGTCGGTGATAATTTTTACGCCAAAGGTCTGTTTCAGTTCCTGGAAGATTTTCATCCCTTCTTCCAGACCGGGACCACGGTAAGAGTGAATCGAGGAGCGGTTAGCCTTATCGAATGACGCTTTGAACACGTAAGGAATACCCAGCTTCTGCGTGACCGTGACGTAATGCTCACAAATGCGCATCGCCAGATCGCGTGATTCAAGAACATTCATACCGCCAAACAGCACAAAAGGCAGATTATTGGCGACGGGGATATCCCCTATCTTGACCACTTTATTCGTCATACTTTTACCTTCATGTCGGGAAATAAATTAACGCTGCATTACTGCAAAACGGGTTCTTAATGTAAGACTGTTTTTTTAATGCAAGACAATCTGTTTCTGCTCTATCGAGTGAATCTGTACTTTTATCATTTCACTCACTGGATCTTCCGGACACTGTTCAACAAAATAGTTGAGATCGGAAAGCGCAATATGGTCACAATCCAGTTGCGCATAAATCAGGCCGCGATCGCGAATTTCATACGGATCGTCCGGGTCAAATTGCAGCACCGCTTCGCTGGCTCTTAACGCCAACTCCATCTGTTTTTCTTCCATCAGTGCAACTTTCAACGTGTCGAGCATTTTACGCACGATCAGGACGTTCTCCGCTTCATCCAGATCTTCATCCAGCAGGCGGGTTGATGGGCCGATATTACCTTTCAGCCACACTTCCAACACATGCTCGCTCAGCGTATCGCCGTTTAGCGGGTTGATCAGCCACATCTCTTCGTCGAGCCAGTCGGCACGAAGAATCAGTTGGGTTGGGAAAATGACCGGCATCAGCGGCAGGCCGAGTTCATTGGCGATATGCAGGAAGATGACGCCAAGTGACACGGGTAGGCCCTGACGCGATTCAAGCACCTGATCGAGCCACAGTGCATCAGACAGGCGATAAACCCCGCCCGCACCGCCGAATCCCCAGGTGTGATAAAACAGCTCAATCAGCTTTTCAAGCTGAAGATCTTGCTCAAGATCGTCAGGGATAGCGGCCCGAGCGCGCTCAACCAATTGTTGCAGATTTTGCCGCACATCCTGAGCGGGAAAGTCGCGGCGAATAGCCTGTGAAACCAACACGACACCATCACTTAGCAGCGACTGGTTGAATTCAAAATCAGCAATAGCACTCATAATTATTCCATCAGCAACGGTGAATGAGTCAGTGCCAGTAGCACGACCACACCAAAGCACATTAAAGCAGATACAAACGCCAGCCAGCGAACATTCTGGCTACGGGGGCGTTTCCCCAAGGCGATAGCGCCAAGGAGGATATAAATAATAACGCCAAACAGTTTTTCCGTCAGCCAGCTTTGCTCAGGCGTAAATGGATAAGTGTGGCTAATAATGATTAAACCAATACCGCTGATTAATAACAAGGTATCGTTAATATGCGGCAGAATTTTCACCCAGCGCTGTTGCAGCAAAGGCGATTGTCGGCACAGCCAGAAAAAACGAATAATAAACAGGGAAATACTGATGCTAACCGTTGCCAGATGCAGATATATCGTGGCTGGGTAAAGAGTTATCACGTCCATTGCTCCTAATGCGTTGGGGCATCCAACCAGCGTCCTAATGACACCCGGTCATTGCCACCGTAGTCCTGACAGGTTTCTATTTGTGTGAATCCGCGTGCCTGCAAAAGCTGACGCACTGCATCAGCCTGTTGCCAGCCATGTTCCAGCAACAGCCAGCCACCGACCTCTAAATAATGTGGGGCAGATTCAATGATGGTGCGTAAATCCGCCAACCCGTTGTCGGCGGCAATCAACGCGCTGGCCGGTTCAAAACGAACATCACCCTGCAACAGATGCACATCATTCGCATCGATATACGGTGGATTACTGGCGATGAGCGCAAAGCGCGTTTGATCAAGCGGTGAATACCAGCTTCCTGACAAGAAACGAGCGTTGTTGACCCCCAATTGCCGGGCATTTTTTGTCGCTAACGCGACAGCGTCTGGTTGAACATCAATGCCAGTCACCCGGCAATCACGCCGCTCAATGGCCAGTGCTAGCGCGATCGCTCCGGTTCCGGTGCCCAAATCCAGTACAGCACACGGCGTTTGAGGTAGGCGCAGCAGCGCTTGTTCAACCAGGCACTCGGTATCGGGGCGAGGAATCAGCGTGGCGGGCGACACGGCCAGCGGCATTGACCAGAACTCGCGCTCGCCGGTCAAATAGGCGATAGGTTCACCCTGTTCACGGCGCGCCAGCAATTCAGCTAACTGCTGCTGTTCAGCCGCGTTCAGCTCAGTTTCACCAAACGCCAGCAGGAACGTGCGGGGCTTGCCAGTCACAAAGCCCAGCAAAATTTCCGCATCTCGCTTCGGGCTTGCTCCCGCCGCAAGCTGAGCCGCGGCAGAGATTAACCAATCCTGGTACGTCATGATTCCTGCTCGGACAATGTCGCAAGCTGATCGGCCTGGTATTCCTGCACGACAGGCTGAATCAGCGTATCCAGTTTCCCTTCCATGACTTCATCCAGTCGGTAAAGCGTCAGGTTAATGCGGTGATCGGTCACCCTTCCCTGCGGGAAGTTGTAGGTGCGGATGCGGTCAGAGCGATCGCCACTGCCGAGCAGGTTACGGCGAGTTGACGCTTCTTCCTGCTGACGTTTCTGCACTTCTGCCGCACGAATACGCGCCCCCAGCACAGACAGCGCTTTGGCTTTGTTTTTATGCTGTGAACGCTCGTCCTGACATTCCACGACAATACCCGTTGGGAGGTGGGTAATACGAATGGCGGAATCGGTGGTGTTAACGTGTTGACCGCCCGCGCCAGAAGAGCGGAAGGTATCGATACGCAAATCCGCAGGGTTGATGTCCGGCAGTTCCGCTTCCGGCACTTCCGCCATCACGGCGACCGTACAGGCCGATGTGTGAATGCGCCCTTGAGATTCTGTGGCAGGAACACGCTGCACGCGATGGCCGCCGGATTCAAATTTGAGCTGACCGTACACGCCATCGCCGGAGATTTTAGCGATAATTTCTTTATAACCGCCATGTTCTCCATCGCTGGCGCTCATCACCTCAACGCGCCAGCGGCGTGATTCGGCATAGCGGCTGTACATACGGAACAGATCGCCAGCAAAAATCGCGGCTTCGTCGCCGCCCGTCCCGGCACGCACTTCCAGAAAACAGCCGCGCTCATCGTCGGGATCTTTCGGCAACAACAGCACCTGAAGCTGCTGCTCCAGTGCTTCAATTGTCGCTTTGCTTTCTTTCAGCTCTTCCTGCGCCATATCGCGCATTTCAGGATCGTCCAGCATCATTTCTGCGGTTTGCTGATCCTCTTGTGCCTGCTGCCATTGTTGGAAACAGCGGGTAATATCAGTGAGCTGCGCATATTCTCGCGACAGTGCGCGAAAGCGATCCATATCAGCGATGACGCTGGGCTCACCGAGTAACGCCTGGACTTCTTCATGGCGTTCTTGTAACGCTTCCAGTTTAGCAACAATAGAAGGCTTCATGCGGGCGGTTAAATCCTGTAGTAGAGATAAATAGTAGAGATGAATGCTAGTCCAGCCCAAGGCTGTCACGTAAAATTTGTAACCGGTGTTGGTCGCCGTCACGAGCGGCTTGCTGAAGGGATTTGGTCGGCGCGTGAATCAGACGATTGGTTAAGCGATGCGTCAGTTCCTGAATCACCGCGTCAACATCATTACCTTGTTGGATGGCAGCCAGCGCCTTGGCCGTCATTTCCGCACGCAGTTCATCAGCCTGAGCGCGATAATCACGAATGGTCTCTGCCGCTGACTGCGCACGCAGCCACGCCATGAAGTCGGAGCTTTCCTGCTGCACGATAGATTCAGCCTGCACCGCCGCCGCTTTGCGCTGCGCGAGGTTATGCTGGATGATCGCATGCAGATCGTCCACGCTGTAAAGATAAACGTTAGGCAATTTGCAGACTTCCGGCTCAATATCACGCGGTACCGCAATATCCACCATCAGCATTGGCTGATTCCGTCTCGCTTTCAGCGTCCGTTCCATCATCCCTTTTCCGATAATCGGCAGCGTACTGGCCGTTGAACTGATCACGATGTCGGCCTGAGCAAGCTGTTCATCCAACTCGGCCAGCGTGATAACGTCTGCTCCCACTTCCGTTGCCAGCGCCTGGGCACGTTCACGGGTGCGATTCGCGATCACCATTTTCTGTACTTTATGCTCACGAAGATAACGCGCGACCAGTTCAATGGTTTCTCCCGCACCGACCAGCAGTACGGTAACGTCCGCGAGTGATTCAAAGATCTGCCGCGCCAGTGTACAGGCGGCAAAGGCCACCGATACCGCACTGGCACCGATATCCGTTTCCGTACGAACGCGTTTAGCCACAGTAAAAGACTTCTGGAACAGCCGCTCCAGTTCGCTGGACAAGGAATGACCACGCTGTGATTCGGCAAACGCCTTCTTCACCTGCCCCAAAATCTGCGGTTCGCCTAACACCAGAGAATCCAGACCGCTGGCCACGCGCATCAAGTGGCTAACCGCGGCGTTATCCTGATGCCAGTACAGACTGCCGTTGACCTCTTCCGGGCGCAATTGATGATATTCACACAGCCAGCGAATCAGCTGTTCACGCTGGTTTTCCTGTTCGTCAACGCTAAGATAGAGTTCCGTACGATTGCAGGTAGACAGCACAACGCCGCCCTGCACCAGCGGTTGCTGTAGCAGACTGTCGAGGGCCACGCCGAGTTTATCTGGTGAGAACACAACGCGTTCACGCAGAGAAACCGGTGCGGTTTTGTGATTAATACCAAGCGCAAGCAGGGTCATTAGGCTGTTTCTGAGTAATACCGGTCTTAGTATGGATTTCGTTTGAGTCGCATTCTACTTGATGCAGAGGTGCAAGAAAAGCGACAGCGCGCGATACACCTCGTCTGAGGTAGTCACTTTTTGACAAAAAACAATAAACGCCATTAATGAATAACAACCATTGACGCTGAACGGTAAGCCCGTTAGCGTGACGTATTTCACGAACTTCGTTCATTTACAGGATACGACCGACATGCCAACCAAAACCGTCCGATGCCTGCGTTTACTGCCTTTAGCCAGCGTGTTGCTAGCCGCCTGTAGCGTTCATCAACCCACTCAAACGGGTAAAAGCCCCACCTCGCCAGAGTGGCAACAGCATCAGCAAAAAGTCCAGCAACTCAGCCAATATCAGACTCGCGGCGCTTTTGCCTATATCTCCGATAGCAAAAGAGTATCAGCCAATTTTTTCTGGCAGGACACTCCGCCACAGCGTTATCGACTGCTGCTGACCAACCCACTCGGCAGTACAGAGTTAGAATTGCGCGCCCAGCCTGACGGCGTACAAATCACTGATAATCAGGGCAAGCGCTACGTGGGGAAAAATGCCGAATACATGATTCAGCAACTCACCGGTATGGCGATCCCGCTGAACAATCTGCGCCAGTGGATTATCGGTATTCCGGGCGATGCGACCGAATTCACACTGGATGAGCGCTATCTGCTGAAAACCGTCACCTATCGCCAGGGCAATCAAAACTGGAATGTCAGCTATCAGAGTTACAACACCGAGCTGACGCCTCCGCTCCCAACCAGTCTGGAACTGGTTCAGGGGGAACAGCGTATCAAACTGAAAATGAATAACTGGATGGTTAAATAAGCGATGCAACCGACGGTTATCGAGACATGGCCTGCCCCCGCCAAACTGAATCTGTTTCTCTATATTACCGGTCAGAGAAAAGACGGGTATCACCTGCTGCAAACGCTATTCCAGTTTCTGGATTATGGTGACACCCTGACGATTAGGCCGCGTGATGACGACCAGATTAACCTGCTGACACCTGTAGACAGTGTAGAGAACGAGCAAAACCTGATCGTCCGCGCCGCACGCTTATTACAGCAGTACTGCGAGCGCCATAATCTTCACCCTGCCCGATTCGGCGCAGACATCAGTATCGACAAATGCCTGCCGATGGGCGGCGGACTGGGCGGTGGTTCGTCCAATGCGGCTACCGTTTTGGTTGCCCTTAATCATTTGTGGCAAAGCGGGTTGAGCGTTGATACGTTGGCTGAACTGGGGTTGCAATTAGGCGCGGACGTTCCCGTCTTTGTTCGCGGACATGCCGCCTTTGCCGAAGGTATTGGTGAACAGTTAACCCCCGCGAATCCACCAGAGAAATGGTACCTGGTGGCACACCCTGGCGTGAGTATCGCCACGCCGTTGATTTTCGGCGATCCAGAGTTGACGCGTAATTCGCCAGTTCGTGATTTAGAAACTTTATTAAACCAGACCTTCGTCAATGATTGTGAAGCTATCGCAAGAAAACGTTTTCGTGAGGTTGAACAGCTACTTTCATGGCTGCTAGAATATGCCCCGGCGCGCCTGACTGGAACGGGGGCTTGTGTGTTTGCAGAGTTTGACACCGAGTTCGCAGCCCGTCAGGTGCTTGACCAGGCCCCGGAATGGCTGAACGGTTTCGTCGCGCGAGGCGTTAACGTCTCTCCGCTGCACCGTACGCTTTCCGGGCAACGTTAGGTTTTGCCACACACCGGCTGCCATGCGGCCAGTCTGTAGCAAACTTAATTCATACACCCGTATGCATATTGTACCTGTTGTTCTCCCTGCCTGGCAGGTGCAATATTTCTCTGGACGCAAGCCTGAGGTTCTTCTCGTGCCTGATATGAAGCTTTTTGCTGGTAACGCCATCCCGGAACTAGCACAACGTATTGCCAACCGTTTGTACACTAGCCTTGGCGACGCCGCTGTCGGTCGTTTTAGCGATGGCGAAGTCAGCGTGCAAATCAATGAAAATGTACGCGGTGGTGATATTTTCATCATCCAGTCCACCTGTGCACCTACCAATGACAACCTGATGGAACTGGTTGTGATGGTCGATGCTCTGCGTCGCGCTTCCGCGGGACGTATTACCGCTGTTATCCCCTACTTCGGCTATGCCCGTCAGGATCGTCGTGTGCGTTCCGCACGTGTGCCAATCACCGCGAAAGTCGTTGCTGACTTCCTGTCCAGCGTCGGTGTTGACCGTGTTCTGACTGTTGATCTGCACGCTGAGCAGATTCAGGGTTTCTTCGATGTTCCGGTAGATAACGTATTCGGTAGCCCGATCCTGCTGGAAGATATGCTGCAACAGAATCTGGAAAACCCGATTGTGGTTTCTCCTGATATCGGTGGCGTTGTGCGTGCGCGCGCAATCGCTAAATTGCTGAACGATACCGACATGGCGATCATTGACAAGCGCCGTCCGCGTGCCAACGTTTCTCAGGTGATGCATATCATCGGTGACGTCGCTGGCCGCGACTGTGTACTGGTTGACGATATGATCGACACCGGCGGTACGCTGTGTAAAGCGGCGGAAGCGCTGAAAGAACGTGGTGCTAAACGCGTATTCGCTTATGCCACACACCCGATCTTCTCAGGCAATGCTTACGAGAACATCAAGAACTCTGTCATTGATGAAGTGATTGTCTGCGATACCATTCCACTGGCGGAAAACATTCGTTCACTGCCGAATGTTCGTACGTTAACGCTGTCCGGGATGTTGGCCGAAGCGATTCGTCGTATCAGCAACGAAGAATCTATTTCTGCGATGTTTGAACATTAATCGCTGCTGACCGGGTAACCGATCGCAAACGATAATGAGGGAGCCACCTGTAACAAGGTGGCTTTCTTATTTCTATACATGTCACTATAAAAAAACCACCATAGCGAGGCTACAGTGGCTCTCATGTTCAATTTTCGTTAATGCCTGTGGTGCCATTAACGGTTATCGGTGTTGCTGGCGGCGACAACGCTTATCAAAGTGTTTAACCCACCAATAACGGTCTGCGATTTCCTCACGCCCGCTAATACGTGCTCCCACTAACCAAAATATTGCGCCAGAAAAAATACCGACCAGATCAATATAAGTCATGAATTCAGGGACATTCAGTTTAGGGAATTGGCTGGCGATGGAAAAACCGATACCGCCAATCATCAGGATCATACCGAGCCCCATCAACATGTTACCCAATACTGTCACATTTTTACGTTTCATCTGCCACCTCCAGATTAATTCTGTGGATGAATCGGAGTGCAATTACCGTCTACTTTCTTATTATTGGTGTAATTATAGACAACAATGAACCTTGATGATTGCGGGAGGGATCACAGATAAAAGGAATGATTAATATTTTTTACGTTTAAGCAAATAAATAGACAAAAATTCGAATAATCACATCACTGAACAAATAACATTATATTTACAAATGACATTATATTTACAAATGACATGGTATTTACATTCCAGCACCGAGATTTTGCTATCCACCACACGGTGTGTAAACTAGCGCTTTCGTTTATCACGCAACCCTGCGTCAGTTTAAGCACGTAATCTGGAATATACCGTGAGCAGCATTAAATTAATTGTCGGCCTGGCGAACCCCGGCGCTGAATATGCCGCCACCCGCCATAATGCGGGCGCCTGGTTTGTCGATCGTCTGGCGGAGTCTTACCGTCAGCCACTGAAAGAAGAAAGTAAATTTTTTGGTTACACCTCCCGCCTGAATCTGGCTGGGCAAGATGTACGCCTGCTGGTCCCTACTACGTTCATGAATCTGAGTGGCAAAGCCGTCACGGCAATGGCGACCTTCTATCGCATTCAACCTGATGAAATTCTGGTTGCACACGATGAACTGGATTTATTACCGGGGATTGCCAAACTTAAACTGGGTGGTGGGCACGGCGGCCACAACGGGCTGAAAGACATCATCAGCAAATTGGGTAACAACCCAAACTTCCACCGTTTACGCATTGGTATCGGCCATCCGGGTGATAAAAGCAAAGTGACCGGCTTTGTGCTGGGTAAACCACCGACAAGCGAGCAGACGCTGATCGACGATGCCATTGACGAAGCCGTGCGCTGCACAGAAATTCTGATGAAAGAAGACATGATCAAAGCGATGAACCGCTTGCATGCCTTCAAAGCGGCATAATCTGGTCAGAATGCGGATGGCAGATCGAGATAAATCGCCATTCCGTGTATAATCGGCCGTAATGTTTCCATTCTGACAGGCGATATACAGTAATCGTCTGATTAATAAGTTATTTAAGGTGATATAAACATGGGATTCAAATGCGGTATCGTTGGGCTGCCTAACGTCGGTAAATCCACACTGTTCAATGCGTTGACCAAAGCAGGCATCGAAGCGGCCAACTTCCCGTTTTGTACCATCGAGCCGAACACTGGCGTCGTGCCAATGCCCGATCCACGTCTGGACAAACTGGCTGAAATCGTTAAGCCGCAACGTATCCTCCCTACCACCATGGAATTTGTTGATATCGCCGGTCTGGTAAAGGGCGCATCCAAAGGTGAAGGTTTGGGTAATCAGTTCCTGACCAACATCCGTGAAACGGAAGCCATCGGACACGTTGTACGCTGCTTTGAAAACGACAACATCATCCACGTAAGCAACAAGGTTGACCCAGCCGATGACATCGACGTCATCAACACCGAACTGGCGTTGTCTGACCTCGATACCTGTGAACGTGCCATTCACCGCGTGCAGAAAAGAGCCAAAGGCGGCGATAAAGATGCGAAAGCTGAGCTAGCCGCGCTGGAGAAATGCTTACCACAGTTGGAGAACGCAGGCATGCTGCGCTCGCTGGATTTAAGCGATGAAGATAAAGCAGCCATCAAATATCTGAGCTTCCTGACGCTGAAGCCAACCATGTACATCGCCAACGTCAACGAAGACGGTTTTGAAAATAACCCGTACCTCGATAAAGTGCGTGAAATCGCGGCCGCTGAAGGTTCTGTCGTCGTGGCCGTCTGTGCCGCCGTTGAATCAGATATCGCGGAACTGGATGATGCTGACCGTGAAGAGTTTATGGCTGAGTTAGGTCTGGAAGAACCAGGTCTGAACCGTGTTATCCGCGCGGGCTATGAACTGTTGAACCTGCAAACCTATTTCACCGCGGGCGTGAAAGAAGTTCGCGCATGGACCATCCCTGTCGGTGCCACCGCGCCGCAGGCCGCAGGTAAAATCCACACCGATTTCGAGAAAGGCTTCATCCGCGCCCAGACTATCGCCTATGAAGATTTCATCACCTACAAAGGTGAGCAAGGCGCGAAAGAAGCGGGGAAAATGCGTTCAGAAGGCAAAGACTACATCGTTAAAGATGGCGATGTCATGAACTTCCTGTTCAACGTCTAATTTGATTTTGTTGTCTCATGGGATCTCACAGCATCGCATGAAGACTGAGATACTTCATAAAATCCACGCAGTTGCGTGGATTTTTCTTTTCATGACATCTCACGTAATCTCATGACAGCACAGTCAAAAATGAGTACAGGCATGAGTACAATCCGTTTCCATCTTCATTTTAGGTGAGTACAATAGCGGTATAAGAAATAGACAAGGACTCGCTATGCTCACGATACGCAATGCCGTACTGCAAGCCGAAAGAAAAACTCTATCGACTCAATGACTTCAACGGTCTCTACCTCGAAGTGAAACCCAACGGCAAATCCAGCATGTTTGCGCTGGCTGAGTATCCAGCGATAAAACTTGCCGAAGCGCGGGAGAAATGCGAGCAAGCAAGTTGCAGAGGGAGTCAACCCGGCACAGGCTCGTCAGTTAGATAAGATCCGCAAGGTCAACGATGCCTCCAACACCTTTGAGCTTATCGCCAAAGAGTGGTTACAAATGAAAGATTGGGCCGACATCACCAAAACGCGCCGCCTTGATATGCTGGAGCGCGTAGTTTTCCCCCGCCATCGGCAAACTTCCTATCAGGGAAATCACCCCGCACCATATTCTTAAAATTCTTCAGGAAACCGCTAAACGCGGTGCATCGACCGTTGCCGCTGAAGCACGACGCATTGAAATGGAAAACGAAATATTAAAAAAGGCTACCGCGCTCTTGATGTCGGACTCCCTGAACAGTTCTCGATAATCGGGAAACTCAGGGCGCGTTATTCTGTGGTCACTCTCTGCCACGTATTCGGGGTTCATCGCAGCAGCTACAAATACTGGAAAACCGTCCTGAGAAACCAGACGGCAGACGGGCTGTATTACGCAGTCAGGTACTTGAGCTACATGGCATCAGCCACGGTTCGGCCGGAGCAAGAAGCATCGCCACAATGGCAACTCAGAGAGGCTACCAGATGGGGCGATGGCTCGCTGGCAGGCTCATGAAAGAGCTGTGCCAGCAGCCGACTCACCGATATAGGCGTTGCGGTCATGAGCACGTTGCTATCCCGAATCATCTTGAGCGACAGTTCGCGGTAACAGAGCCAAACCAGGTGTGGTGCGGTGATGTGACCTATATCTGGACAGGTAAACTCTGGGCGTACCTCGCTGTTGTTCTCGACCTGTTCGCAAGTAAACCAGTGGGCTGGGCAATGTCGTTCTCACCGGACAGCAGACTCACCATGAAAGCGCTGGAAATGGCATGGGAAACGCGCGGCAAGCCGGTCGGAGTAATGTTCCACAGCGATCATGCTTTCCAGCTTCTTTTTATTTCTTGCGCGATTCAAGCCACTTCTGGCGATGCTTGAGCACCCAGTTTAGGCCTCGGCCAGCAAGCTCACTCATGGCGGATGCTGGCAAAAGTTGAGCAAGGATATTTAAGGCGAATGCAGGAACGCCAAAACGGTTTGCCAGCGTTCCAGCGACGAATTTTTCAACGTTGATTTTTTGACACAAACTACTCCCGTGTGGGGTTGAATAGGCCAACGGCGAAGTGGCAACGAAACTCACATCAGCTCACGACATGGCGCAAATAAATCCAGTTCGGGTTGGTACACCCTGCTTTGAACAGCAAACAGGCCCAATAAGGAATGGTAAAAGTTGTCATGGCTATAGTCTTTATTGTCCGCGTTGTTGCGCAGACAGGTGAGATTGAGGCCGACATCTTGTACAAATGCTGGTGAAAACCACATCACCATGGGCACCTGCGTTTGTTCCTTTGGCGCAATGAAGTAAGGCGTGCCGTGCAGATAAATTCCGCGTTCTCCCAGCGATTCACCGTGGTCGGAAAGATAGATCATAGCTACGTCACGTT
Organism: Pectobacterium sp. A5351; assembly: GCF_028335745.1. Taxonomy (NCBI): domain Bacteria; kingdom Pseudomonadati; phylum Pseudomonadota; class Gammaproteobacteria; order Enterobacterales; family Pectobacteriaceae; genus Pectobacterium; species Pectobacterium sp. A5351. Next base: position 2,022,253 of record NZ_CP116477.1, on the reverse strand, counting down.
GCTCTGAATAGCGTTGCAGTAAATCGATGGTTTTGCCCAGCATCCGATCGGTGTAGACCAGCGTGTTGTCGTAAGTGTTGGTCAGTTCGTCGTTGCTGCACTTCTGAATTTGGTTACTGTCACAGGTGGGGCTGAAGATTTTGTCTTCTGCCGGATAGCGTTCGAAGTAGGTTGGCCCATGGCTGCCCAACTGGTGTAAGACGATCAGTGCATCGCCATGCATGGCATCAATGCGAGCGCTGAGTTGGTGCAGTAGTATATCGTCATAACAGGTGCCATCCTTGTTGGCGCACTGATCGACAATCTTCAGGAGAGGCATGTCGTCGGTAGGTATACGCTCACATACGCCTTTACAACCGCCATTGTTATTGTTGCGCCAAAGTACACGTACGCCAGTCCGCTGTAAGATGTCGAGCAGGTTCTCTTCTGTCGCTGCACGCACCTCATCGTATTGCGTACGTGTCATACGTGAAAACATACAGGGTAGTGAAATAGCGGTTGCCGTGCCACAGGATGTTACATTTTTGAAACTGACGATGTTTTCACGCTGCGACAGAGATGGATTAGTTGCGTGCGGATAACCATTGAGCTGGAAGTTCTGTGCCCGTGCGGTTTCGCCGACCACGGCAATCACAAGTTTAGGCCGTTCCCCAGCAATCATCACAGGGCGAGTGGCATCTTCACCCACGGTTCGCAACAACTGTGATGTCGTACGTTTCAGATAGCGTTTCAGGTAGCCGTGGGTGTTGCGCACAAAGTTAAAGGGGAGTACCTGATCTCTGATTTGCAGGTTATTGCGCAGTAGCGAGGCGTAGTCCTTGTAGAACACCATGGTCACTGCAACAAGCACCACTACCGTCACCAGTACATTGCCCAGCCACCATATCGCATTTTGCAAGGGATGCACGGTCTGTTTGGTGGGCAGACAAACCATCACCGCAGCAGGTAACACACCAAGCACAAGAATGGTGAGCAGTAAGGGAATAGAAAAGTACGAGGTGAGTTCAGCCTGATTGGTCTCGAAGACGTTCTGCACCATGCTGCGATCGATCAGCACGTTATAGCTGAACATGAAGTAACTGCAACTAGCACTGATAACAACCAAGAGTGCCAGTAGCGGCTTACGCACATACGGTAATGCCAAAACTGGCGTAAGCAACAGGTTGATAAGACAGAAAAAGAAAACCGGCAGGCTGATGAAAAACAGCAAGCTGTGCAAGCTGTTGATCTCCACTTTGGACCATAGCATTTGCCACAGACCAGCGTTGCCAATGGTGGTGAAAAACAGTGCGGCTACCCAGGTCAGTTGTATCGGGTTGAACCGCAAGGATGACAGACGTTGAAACACGCGCAATCCCCAACGAGTTGAAAGTGCGCGTAGTATCAATAAGTATATGTCAAGATGTTGTTAAGATCCCAATAACCTATTTAAGACACTAATTATCTATGACTCGCCTGCTCATTATCGAAGACAACCCTGAGCTGGTTGCCAATCTGTACGAATTTTTCGAGCCACTCGGCTATGTGCTGGATGACGCTCGTGATGGTGCCACTGGCCTGCGTATGGCCACGCAGAATGATTACGACGCCATTTTGTTGGATCTGATGCTGCCGCGGCTGGACGGTATGACGCTGTGCCGAAAATTACGCCAGGAATTTCAGAATCCGGTACCGGTATTGATGCTGACCGCACGCGACCCGATAGATGACCGCGTGCAGGGCCTTGCGCTGGGTGCTGACGATTATCTGATCAAACCCTTTTCACTCCAGGAACTGGACGCACGCATCAAAGCATTGGTGCGCCGAGCCCTGGGGCAACAGGTACAGGGCACGCTAGTCTGGGAAGATCTGCAAGTAGACACTCGCGCCCCACAGGCTCAGCGACAGGGCCAGACGATCAACCTGACCCCTACCACGCATAAATTGCTGCTGTGCCTGATCCGCTCCGCTCCTGCTGTCGTCAAAAAACAGGAAATGGAATACTTGCTCTGGGGTGACGAACCGCCTGATAGTGGCGCTTTACGCACACATATTCATGACTTGCGCCAGCGGGTTGACAAAAACTTCACATCTGCGCTGATAGAAACGGTGCATGGCATCGGTTTACGCCTGCATAAGCCTGGGGAGGCTGCACCGGAATAATCACACAAAGGGCAGAATAATCATCATGAAATTCATTTACCAACAGATGACACTCAAAACACGCATTATGGTTTCCTTCGTGCTGCTGATGGTGGCCGTCATGGCGTTTGTGGTTATAGCGGATCAACTCGATTACGATGAACTAAGAGCGTATGTGATCTCTGAGACTCTGCGTAACGAGGTGCTGCCGCAGTTGGAAGTAGATATTGCAAAAGGCATCACACCCACCCTACCTGAAGGTAACTTACTCTATGATGCGCTGACCGTGCCCGATGCCCTGCGCCAGTACGCGCCGGGCTACCATCGTATGGAAAAACCCGATGGCTGGCACCTGCTGGTGTTTGAACGCAACGATCGGCGTTACTACCTGTTGCAGGATGGCAAGGATTACGCGTATCTGGAGTACATGATTGACGGCTTCGCACCGTTGGTCATCCTGCTGTGCATTCTGTGTGCGTTCTGGATCGGTCGACTGACTTCGGCGCGCGTTACCGTCCCCATCACACGTCTGGCCGAAGTCGTGCAGCGTAAGCAAAAGCCCTTCCCCTTTCAGGATGCACGTGACGAAATCGGCGTGCTAGCGCGCGCATTTGCGCAACACAGCGATGAGCTGGAGCGGTTTCTACAGCGCGAGCGATGCTTTGTGAGCGATGCCAGCCATGAATTGCGTACACCGCTGGCCATCATTGGCGGTGCGGCGGAAACCATCGTGCACCAATTGCCTGCCGACAGTCACCTGATGCCAAGTGCTGAACGTATTGTGCGCACTACGCAGGAAATGCAACGCCAGTTGACTTGCCTGTTGCTGCTCTCGCGCGATCCGCAAACCTTGCCTCTAGCCGATATGCCTCTGCGTCCATTGTTCGAGGAATGCATCACGCGCTGCCAACCCTGGCTGGCAAAAAAGCCAGTAACACTGGCGCTGGATGCGCCGCAAAATGCCCATGTGCACACTAATGCCGAACTGGCGCACAGTGTGGTCTGGAACCTGCTGCGTAATGCCTGCCAATACACGGATGAAGGTGAGGTACGCATTGCCCTGCATGGCACGACGTTGGTTATTTCTGATACCGGACCGGGCCTGCCGCCCAGTATCGATCCGCAACAATTTCAGCGTTTTTTGCCTAGTGCACGTCAAAGTGGTGAGGGGCTTGGTTTATCCATCGTACAACGCATTGTGGAGCATCTGGGCTGGAACATGATGGTCGAAAGCTCAGACAAAGGTTGCCGCTTTACGCTGGACATGCACTGTGCGGTGTAACCGGCAAACACTCTTTCTTTCCCTATCCCAGCCGTCTAAAACCGTGACCACGAATTATTTTTTCAGCGCCAGCAGCATTTTTCCCATTTCGACAACGAATTTATTCTGCTGTTCGATGATGTTATGTAGCCTGGCTTCATCCTGAATATTATCGACTGTATTGATCGCCTGCACTTCCAGCACGCGTCCTTTAACCAGAGCCGAACATAGCGAATGCATGACTTTGCTGTTCAGAATCGTTTGTAAACAGCGGAAAGGCGTCGCATCCTCAATGTTTCCCGCCCTCTGCTCGGGTTTAATACGCTGGCGCAGCATCTCTTTTTCCGTACTGGCGATCACCGCATCCAAATCGCCGGGCGTTGAAGCGATAGGAATATTGCCTTTGCTGTCTGGCGGCAGCATGAACAATGAAACCAGTGCCTTATTACCTGTTGTAGGATCGACATACTCGGCCTGTACCATGTGGTTTGGCACATCGAGCACCTTGTCCCGCTGAACCATGTTTAATAATCGGTCAGGTAATGCAGCCGTGAGATCCTGCGTGGTATAACCAGCAAACAAATCTGGATCCTTTGTCTCTGCGACACAGTACAGCGGCAACACCAATAACAAGCCAATAACACCTTTCTTTACCGCACTGACTTTCATTCTATTCCTCGACGATTCATTGTGTGCATTCCCTCTATTCTACCACTCGTTATTCTTCGCGCGATGACCTTGATAAGTCGTGACTTTTTACTACGTTTACATGCGATAATACATTTTACAACGACAGGAAAGAATAGCATTTTTATACAAAAACCTGTTGTCGGAGTGAAGGCAATATCTGGGCACACGCCATGATGGTGATCGAGTCACTATTACACTATTACAGCCAGACAGCTACACGTGAACAGCAGGAAATGCTGTTTTTGCCACGTTACGGGAACGGTTCCAGAATCAGTCTGACGTTATCTCAATCAGATTACCATCAGGATCGCTGACAATCGCTTCATAAAATCCGTCACCTGTCATTCGAGGATGGGCAACCAAAATGCCACGTTCTGCCGCTTTGTTGGCTAATGCCTCGAGATCCGCCTTGCTCCCGACAGAAATTGCGACATGCGCCCAGCCACAGCCTTCTTTATTGGTTAAAGCTTCCGCCAATACTGGCAGCGTCATCAACTCAATAGATGCCCCTTCACTTAGTTGAACGAAATGTGATTCAAAACCGGGGCGATTCCGGCTCACATATTTTTCTCCCACCTGAGCGGCAAAGAACTCTTGCCAAAATGCTGCCTGCGCGGCCAGATCGGCCGTCCATAACGCAACGTGCGCAACTTTCATTATGATTCCTTCTTTCACAACGTCAGGATTGGTTATATAAACCAGCGGCTATGACCGCGTTCCGTTCAGAATGGCTAAAATCTGTTGGTGAAGCTCTGGGTTACCGGTAGCGACTACCGTGCCGCCCGCTTCCGCTCGCTGTCCGCTAAGATCGGTGATGATGCCCCCTGCCTGTTCAATAATTGGGATGAGCGCGACAATGTCGTAGGGTTGCAATGAAAACTCCACGCAGATGTCAATCTGACCCGCGGCTAGCATCGCCATGGCGTAACATTCGCCGCCGTAGCGTGTCATGAGCGTATTTTCGGTTAGTTCTGCGAAGTGAATCGTTGGGTGCATATTCAGGGCTTCTGGTGCGGTAGTGTGAAGAATTGCCTGTTCGAGCGATACGCCTTTACGCGTGCTTAAACGCATTTCTCCATGTCGGTCGCTACGCCAGGCCTGCGAGCCATCGGCCCAGAAACGCTCCCCAGTAAACGGCTGATGCATCATCCCCATCACTGCACGTTCATGGTGCAGCAGACCGATAAGCGTTCCCCACACGGGTAGCCCGCATAAGAAAGGCCGGGTTCCATCAACCGGATCCAAAACCCAACGCAACGGCCCTTCCCCGCTCAGGCCAAATTCTTCACCCATGATCGCATGGTGGGGATAATGGTGAGTGATGTGCTCGCGGATGACCTGTTCCGCCTTGCGATCAGCTTCCGTGACCGGGTCAAAGCGAAAGCCCGCTTTTGGCTTCGTCTCAACTTGATTTGCGTTAATGGAACGAAACCGCGGTAACGTTTCCTTGCTGGCCAGCGTGGCAAGTTCATGAAAAAAGGCAATATCGGGAAGCAACTGATTCATAGTGTTTTACCTTCCTATCGTGTTGATATGACGTGACAGTACCAGTCGGCATTGAAGATACAAACGACAACGCTCACTATAGCTCGATCATGCATTATTTTGCGTAATTAGCCCTCTCGATTATGCATAAACCCGTCTGCAACCACAATTCACATTCTTCTTTACTGGGCAAAAATAGCCCCAGAAATACCTTCGTCAGGGGCGATAGCAGGAATCTTATTACCCGCTTATTCTAGCAGAACGGTTTCTCTCTCTTTCTGGCTGATGCGTTTTGGCTCCAGTCGTCACGGCCGACCTTAGATGAAACCATAGCGTTTAGTGACAACGGATACCAGAATGTTCCAGCTCCATTCACCCGCCTTGATGTGCGTTTTTTCAACTATCTAACGATATTCTCGGCCAGTAACACGGCTGGTTTAGTAAGGTGGGTTTTGAAGATGCTTGAATAGAAGATGGAATAGGAACGAAAGAGGGCAAACACGCACCGAAAACGATCGTTTACAGCACGCGATTGCCCATTTTATCCACTTGATGACACGTTAAACGTAAACATTCAGTTGGTTATTGGCTGTTGGGCGGTTAATCCCGTCCGCTATGGGGGGCTTAAAGACTGAACCACTGTTTTCGTACGTTGTCCGGGTTCGAGTAGACGCGTCTGGATGAGGGTAACCAGACAGTTGCGACGAGCGGGAGATACCCTGTACGTGATCAGGTTTGTCCGGCATGGTGTAATATGACACTGGAGAAACAAGGTTGAGACCAATCATATTTCTTCCCCCTATTCATCTTTATCTCATCTGCCAGTAAAACTTATCTTGCTTACTAATGAGTATAGAACAGTCAAGCAGGGGGAGTATGTAAGGTTTTGTCTGAAAAAACGTCGCTGGCGCTACCATACCAACATTCACCATAGCGCGCTTCATCGCTCACATTTTTCGGTCTTACTCAGCGCTGAGCCAGCAACCGAATCGAGGCCTCACGCTCACGGGGTGACGTCACGGGTGTATGGATGATGAATTCATCTACGCCAAAGCGCTGGTGGTAACTTTCCAGACGCTGATGAATATGCTCCGGCGTGCCGTAAAGCACATTCCGCGGCTCCTGCACAATGCGGAAATCCGTTGCGCCCGCCTGCCGCACGAAATTGTCGGCCTGCTCCTGACTGCCTACCGTCAGCGGCGGTTTGTTCTCAATATAAACTTTATAGTTATGCTGCGTGCTGGCCAGCGCCTCAGCCTCTTCATGACGCTCGGCGGCAATCACCGACAGCGACAACAACGTCTGAGCGCTGGCTGGCTTCAATTCCCGATAGCTCAGCAGGGACTCCGTCAGCAGCGTGTCACTGGCATTAATGAACCCGGCGAAGACAAAACTCCAGCCCAGCGAGGCGGCTAACCGCGCGCTCTCCTGGCTGGCACCCAGAAGAAAACGCTGTGGTACGTGTTCCGGTAGCGGCGTGGCATTCAGGCGTTCGTCCGTCTCATCATGGCTGTCGAGAAAATGGTTTAATTGCTGTAATTTCTCCGTGAAGGTCACTCGTGTCGCTTCTCCGATTTCCTGCTGTAGCGCCCGCGTTGCCAGAGGCAGCCCGCCCGGCGCTTTGCCAATTCCCAAATCCACACGCCCGCCCGACAGTGCACCGATTACATGGAAATTCTCTGCAACCTTATACGGGCTGTAGTGCTGTAACATCACGCCGCCGGAGCCGATACGCAATGTTGTCGTGTACGCTAACAGCCAGGTGATTAAAACCTCGGGAGATGACCCCGCCAACTCATCAGAATTATGATGCTCGGAAACCCAAAAGCGGTGATAGCCAAGCGCTTCTGCCACTTTCGCCAGTGACACGGTTTGCGCCAACGCCTGTTCTACGCTCATGCCTTCGGCAATGGGGCTTTGATCTAATAAACTGAGCTTATATCCCACGATATTTCCTTATTTTCAACGACGCTATTTTCAGCAATCATCCGTCAGCGTCATTTATTGAAAATGACTGTTTATTTAAAAAATTATTCGTTGCAAGAATTATTTATTTCAAATAAAGCGTTACTGTAAGAACAGCCAGAGCAAAAAACAGAATAAGAAGCATGTTGCATAACGGCGTGAAATATAAATATCAATACCGAATTTTGTTAGCAGGAATTTCAATAAAGAAAAAACATCATTAGTGGAAAATAAATCATTTGCCTTACAGGCAGACAATGGCACTGTAACCCCATAATCTTGAATATATCGGGATAAAAAGGCATGAAATATAACCAGACGGTATTTATCCGCCGAGCCGCTATCGGCTACCTTTAGGGTGTTTATGTTTTGTTAAGGAGGTGTATTGACATGGCTGAATCTATCCCCTGTTGTGATACGTCATTCGAGCAGCAGCTCATTAACTGGCGACGGCACTTGCATCAGTACCCGGAACTGTCCAATCAGGAACACCAAACCACTGCGCACATCACCCGCTGGCTACAAGAAAAATACATCCGTCTGTTGCCCCTTACATTGACCACTGGCGTCGTCGCCGAGATCGGTCACGGCAGTGGCCCGACGATTGCGCTGCGGGCCGATATTGATGCCCTGCCGATTGAAGAGTTGGTGGATGTGCCGTTTCGCTCTCAGCACGCGGGCGTCATGCATGCCTGTGGACATGATTTCCACACCGCGGTGATGCTGGGTGCCGCCTGTTTGCTGAAAAAGCGTGAATCTGTATTACCGGGTAAAATCCGCGTCTTTTTCCAACCGGCAGAAGAGGTTTCTACCGGCGCTAAACAGTTCATCCGCGCCGGTGCGCTCAACGATGTGGTCGCCGTTTTCGGCCTGCATAACGCGCCTGAGCTTCCCGCTGGCACCTTCGCCACCCGCAGCGGCCCGTTTTACGCCAACGTGGATCGCTTCGCTATTCACATTACCGGTAAAGGCGCGCACGCCGCCAAACCCGAACAGGGCATCGACAGCATCGTTACCGCCTGCAATATCGTCAATGCGCTACAAACGTTGCCCAGCCGCAGTTTCAGTTCGCTGGAATCACTGGTCATCAGCGTCACGCGCATTCAGGGCGGCAACACCTGGAACGTACTGCCGCAAACGGTAGAACTGGAAGGCACGGTACGCACCTACAATGCCGCGATTCGCGCGGAAATACCGGCGCGAATTGAGCAGTTGATCGGCGGTATTGCCGTTGCACTGGGCGCCAAAGCGGAGCTCAAGTGGTATCCCGGCCCGCCAGCGGTCGTCAATACCAGCGAATGGGCAGATTTCAGCAAACAGATTGCCCGAGACGCAGGCTATCAGGTGGAAAACGCCGAGCTGCAAATGAGCGGCGAGGACTTTGCGCTTTACCTTCAGGAAATACCGGGCACCTTCGTCAGCATTGGTTCAAACAGCGAATTTGGCCTGCACCATCCTCAGTTTAACCCGGATGAAAGTGCGATTGCGCCTGCCTCCCGCTATTTCGCACAGCTGGCGGAGGCCGCGTTGCATCGCCTGCGCACCACGAAAGTCACTCCACCGCAGGCGGTACTATCCTCATCGTAATACCTTGTTCTACAAATAGAATTTCCTGCAAACACAATCACCTCCGCACGATCAATTCGGCGGAGGCGTATTGATTACATTAATCCGATATTAGGAGAGACACGGGGATGAGGTTCCCGCAGGGACACCTCACCCCGTGGTTGCTCCGGGTATCTCGAGCGTCAAACGATCGAGATTGGGTGAAAAAGCGGAATGAATTAACCGCGAACAGCATGATAACGGCGGGAAAAATACACCAGACCCTCGGTGCTTTTGCCCTGTTTGAGCGCTAACACCCGGCAAATAAAAATATCGTGCGTCGCCGCGCTCACCACTTCTTCAACCTGACAGTCAAACGCAACCAGCGCATCCCGCAACACCGGCGATCCGGTGTGCAGCACATCCCACTCCGCCGCAGCAAACCGTTCTTCGGTAGACGAGCGGCTACCAAACAGCGTCGACAGCGCTTCATGATGGGAAGCCAACGTATTAATGCACAAATGCGTATTCGCCTGAAACGTGGGATACACCGACGAACCGCGATTCAAACACACCAGCAGCGTACCGGGCGAATCGCTGACGCTGGACACCGCGGAAGCCGTAAATCCAGCTTTACCCGCCGGGCCATCCGTCGTCACGACATTGACCGCCGCGCTCAGCCTTGCCATCGCATCACGAAACGCCTGCCGGTCAACGGTAGTAACCGCGGCAGAGAGAGCCGCGTCATTCGCGGTTACGTGTCGTTCAGCTATCAAATCAGACATTAAATATTTCCTTTAGATACGGCAAAGAGACATGATCATTAACATTATACTAACAAAATAAGCCACGTCATCATCTGAAATTTTTGAATTTTATTATCCATTTTTGTTGTTTTACATCACGCCTCGCCTCATCAATAGTGAAAACACGCTATTAACGCCTGATTAACCTTTCATTGAATACGTGAGTTTCTATTGATGGCTTGCTTATTGATAGCCGGTTTATTGATGGACTGTTTTCACTTTCATGGAGGTTCGTTCAATGAAAAATAAGCTCGCTCAATTAATAACAAACACATTCAATGAATAAAAAGGTTTCTGATAATGAGTGAAAAACAAATCTCTACCAAATCTACCAAACGACAATTAAGACTGGGTTTAATATTACAGGGCGCAGCGGGAAATATGTCCGCATGGCGACATAAAAACGTTGTACCAGATGCCAGTATTAATTTTGGTTTTGTTCTGGATGCGGTAAAAAAAGCCGAACAAGGGAAATTTGATTTTGTCTTCGTGGCTGACGGATTATATATCAATGAAAAATCTATCCCTCACTTTCTCAATCGCTTTGAACCGTTAACGCTGCTGTCCGCATTAGCCACCGTTACCACGCATATTGGTCTGGTCGGCACGCTTTCGACGTCGTATTCCGAACCGTTCACCACGGCGCGGCAATTCTCCAGCCTCGACCATCTCAGCAATGGCCGCGCGGGCTGGAACGTGGTGACCTCACCGTTGGAAGGCTCGGCGAAAAACTTCTCCCGCGCGCAACACCCAGAACACGCGCTGCGCTACCGTATTGCCGATGAATTCCTTCAGGTGGCAAAAGGCCTATGGGATTCCTGGGAAGACGATGCCTTTATTCGCGACCAAGCCAGCGGACAATTCTTCGATCCTGAAAAGCTGCACACGCTACACCATAAAGGTGAATTCTTCTCAGTGCAGGGCCCGCTGAATATAGGCCGATCCGCGCAGGGTCGTCCTATTGTGTTTCAGGCTGGCGCATCGGAAGACGGCCAAAAACTGGCCGCCAAGCACGCCGACGCCATTTTCACCCATCAACACACGCTGGAAGAATCACAGCGTTATTACCGCGAGGTAAAACAGAAGCTGGAAGAAAACGGTCGTCGGGCCGATCAGTTACATGTCTTTCAAGGCGTCAGCGTGATTGTTGGCAACGACGCGGAAGATGTGGAGCGTCAATATCAGGAAACCGCTCAACTGGTCACGATTAAGGATGCCCTCAATTATTTGGGGCGCTACTTTGAGCACTATGACTTCTCCCAACATCCGCTGGATGAGCCTTTCCCCGATATCGGCGATCTGGGGAAAAACAGCTTCCGCAGCACCACTGACGAAATCAAACGCAACGCGCAGGAAAAAGGCTTAACGCTGCGGCAGGTCGCGTTGGAAGCCGCATCACCACGCCCCGTCTTCAGCGGCACGCCCGAACAGGTGGCGGATGGCTTACAGCTCTGGTTTGAAAACGGTGCGGCCGATGGCTTCATCATTCAGGGAGGTACGCCGGAGACACTCAACCACTTTGTCGATCGCGTTGTTCCTCTGCTGCAACAGCGCGGCCTGTTCCGTCAGGATTACGCAGGCTACACGCTGCGGGAAAATCTGGCGCTGGATTATCCGGTGAATCAATTCACGCGCTAATTTGCGCCACAGGAGATTCATCGTGAAGCATTCCCCTTTTCTCTCTGTGATAGCTTTGGCGACCGTATTGAGCACCATGCTGGTAACCCACGTGCAGGCGCAAGACATCGGATTCGTCAGCCGCATTGACCTGAAGGCAAATCAGAATCCCATTCGCACCGGAAAAAACGCTGAAGCCATCGCGCAGATTCCCGCTAATTTCAAATTCATCACACCGGGGAAACTGACCATTGCCGTTTCAGCGCTCAGCTCGCCGCCACTGTCGCTGCTGGCTGATGACAACAAAACGATTGTTGGCAGCGATGCCGATATTGCGCGGCTGGTAGCCGACGGCCTCGGGCTGGAGCTGAAACTGGTTCCCGCCTCCTGGGAAGACTGGCCGTTGGGCATTACGGCGGGAAAATACGATGCCGCGATTTTTAATATCGCCGTGACCAAACTCCGCAAAGAGAAGTTTGATTTCGCCACGTATCGCATTGATACGCTGGGTTTCTACGTGAAATCGACCAGCAAGATTACGTCGATTAATAAGCCGGAAGACGTGGCGGGTTTGAAAGTCATTGTCGGCTCCGGCACCAATCAGGAAAACATTCTGCTGGGCTGGGATCGGCAAAACCGCACCAACGGCCTACCTCCTGTACAGCCGGTCTACGTCACCGATGATGCTGCCGCCAACCTGAGCATTCAGTCTGGGCGCGTCGATGCGTTTTTCGGCCCGCACTCTATCGGCGCTTATAAAGCGGCGCTGACGGGTAAAACACGCATGGTAGGCAAAGGCCCGACGGTCGCTTACGTCGCAGTCACCACACAGAAAGGTAACGGTCTGGCCCAGCCAATCAGCACTGCCATCAATGGCGCTATCAAGAACGGCAGCTATGCGCAGGTGCTGGATCGCTGGGGTGAAGAGGATGAAAAAATCACGCAATCCGTCGTGAATCCGCCGGGTATCGGCGATTAAGTAAAAACAGCACACCACAAAGTGACGGTGTCACTAAAACCATTATAAATAATCACCTGCAAGGGAAAAACTGATGCAAAAAGAGATTGCCCACACCATCGCACCGTCATCCCACTCACATCGCCTGCGTCCATCGCGTTTGACAACGTTACTGACGGGAGCGTTGCTGCTCGGTACGCTGTCCGTGATGACTGGCGCACAGGCGGCTATCGACCTGAAAGCCAATCAGCAGCCGATCCACGTACCGAAGAACGCGGAAGCTATCGCGCAAATTCCGGCTGATTTTAAATTTGTCACACCGGGCAAATTCACCGTGGCGATTGCCGCGCTGGGATCGTCACCGCCGCTGGCGTTTCTGGCCGACGATAACAAAACCGTGGTGGGCAGCGAACCGGATATCGCCCGACTGGTGGCCGACAGCCTCGGGCTGGAGCTGAACATCGTCCCCACCTCATGGGAAGACTGGCCGCTTGGCGTGACTTCCGGCAAGTATGACGCCGCCATCATCAACATTACCGTCACCAAAGAGCGTAAAGAAAAATTCGATTTCGCCACCTACCGCATAGACTCGCTGGGTTTCTATGTGAAATCCACCAGTAAGATTCAGTCCATCAACGAAGCGAAAGATATCGCCGGCTTGAAGATTATTGTTGGTTCCGGCACCAATCAGGAAGCCGTGCTGCTGGCCTGGGATAAGCAGAATCGCGCCAACGGCCTGCCCGCCTTTCAGCCGATTTATGTCACGGACGATGCCGCCGCCAACCTGAGTCTGCAATCCGGTCGTTCCGACGCCTATTTCGGCCCCAACGTGATCGGGGCGTACAAAGCCGAGCTGACCGGTAAGGTTAAGCATGTCGGTACGGTCAACGGTGGCTACCCCAACGTCGCACATATCGCGGTCACCACGCGCAAAGGCAGCGGACTGGTTCAGCCAATTAATACCGCGCTGAACGGCGTGATTAAAAGTGGCGAATACGACCAGGTGCTAAACCGCTGGGGCGAAAGCATCGAACGTATTGACCGTTCAGAAATCAATCCGCCGGGACTGGGCGATTAATCCCGCCCGATGACTATCGGTACGCCACGATCGACACACCGTGGTTACCGATAGCACGTACCCGAATGAATCAGGAGAATGAGATGAACGCATCCCAACTATTTGACGAGTAGCACAGAGGCTGAAAGGCGGGGTGTGGAGCCTCGCAGATTTCCGGCATCATCGTGCCTATAACGGGATACTCATCGTTCCCCTGACTGGAGACTCCACACATGAATAACTATACCCCTGTTGGCGTTGATATCGCAAAACACCTGATTCAGGTTCACTTCATCGACAAACATAGCGGCGAAGTGGTGGATAAACAGCTGAGACGTCAGGATGTTCTGACCTTCTTCAGCAACCGTGAGCCCTGCCTGATTGGTATGGAAGCCTGTGGTGGCTCTCAGCACTGGGCCCGGGAGTTGAAAAAACTCGGTCATCAGGTTCGCCTGCTTCAGGCGAAATTCGTCAAAGCGTTCCTTATGGGCAACAAGAACGACGTCATGGACTCCCGCGCCATATGGATGGCGGTCCAGCAACCGGGACGGGGGATAGCCGTAAAGAGCGAAGAGCAGCAGGCCGTTCTGGCACTGCATCGCATGCGCCGCCAGTGGGTGAAGTTCCGCACCGCGCAGACCAATGCCCTGCATGGCTTACTGCTCGAATTTGGTGAAACAGTACGCAAAGGACGTACCGCGCTGGACAAAGCTCTGCCCGTGGCGCTGGAGAGGCTGAAAAACCGCCTGCCGCTGTTCCTCATCGCCCAGATTGAAGAGCAGCACCGTCGGTTGAGTGAGCTGGATGCTCAGATTAACGGCATGGAGCAACAACTGATGGCGCTGGCGAAACAGAACGAGACCTGCCGACGGCTGATGGCTATACCCGGCGTAGGGCCACTGATAGCCACGGCGGCGGTGGCTACGATGGGCGAGGCTCATGCGTTCCGGTCGGGACGGGAGTTCGCGGCCTATGTCGGACTCGTCCCGAAACAGACCGGCACTGGCGGCAAGGTTCGCCTGCTGGGGATAAGCAAACGCGGTGACACCTACCTGCGTACGCTGTTTATCCACGGGGCACGGGCGGCATCGTTGCTAAGTAAGGAGCCTGGGCCGTGGATAACAGAGCTGAAGAAACGCAGACCGACCAGCGTGGCGGTGGTGGCGATGGCCAACAAACTGGCGCGCACGGTGTGGGCGGTGGCGGCGCACGAACGGGAGTACCGGAAAGATTACGTCAGCATCAGGCCGTATTAACAGTGGATGCTGAAAACCATTAACCCTTAACAAAAGGATGAATGCGGAAAGGTTGCGAGGGCAGCCAGCGTGATGACGACGACAGGTAAGACCGGGACTTGCTAAACCTGAATGGCGTGTCGGGCATAAAGCCCGCCAGGAGAATAAGGAGCAAGTCGGCGAATCTCATCGAGGCCCGCGGCACAGGCTGCAACAAGGCCGGATATAGAGCTGCGACCTATCCGTCAACGTCAACACAACGGAAGCCTTGCAAACGGGATGCGTTCATATAGCACGTCATGTCCAACGACATTTTCATTGTTACCCAGCCCGAAGATCCTATCGTGGCCCCGATTATCGACGGCCTGTTCGCGGAATATGAACAGCGCTATGGCGATTTTTTTGGCGAGCGGGAAAGCGATCCGCCGGGCATTTACCAGCAGCCGCACGGCATTTTTATTGCGCTGCTGCGTCAGGGTGTACCGATTGCGACTGGCGCGTTTAAACGCTACGACAATACCACTGCCGAAATTAAGCGGGTATGGACGGATAACGCACTGCGCCGTCAGGGGCTGGCAGGGAAAGTGATGCAGGAGCTGGAGCAACATGCCCGGCGGTTAGGTTATCAGCACTTTTTCCTGACCACCGGCTTCCGCCAGCCTGAAGCCGTGCGCCTCTACCTGAGCTACGGCTATACCCCGCAGTTCGACATCAACGTCGATCCCGTGACCTACAGCATTCCGCCTTACGATGGGCGACTGCCGTTTAAGAAAGCGCTGTTTAACGCGGCAACGCCTCGGGCTGCCCGATCAACAGAAGTCGATCTTATCGTTCGCCATTTGAAAGTGTGTTGACCCAGCACATCATGACTCACCCTGCGCGGTGATGAAGAACAAAAGGACATTTTTCAGGATCACCTTCAAAGGGTATCGATATGACACAATCTCTACACACGTCTTCTCAGCCGCCTCTGAGCCAGGCACAGGACGCGCCGTTACGCATCGTGCCGGCACGTTATCCCTTTCGTTTTGCTGGCGCGCTGTTTTCGCTGTTCATTTTTGCCGGCATTATTCAGTCGATCGCGCTGAATCCGCGCTGGGAATGGGCGGTCTTTGCCGAGTGGTTTTTTAATCCCGTGATCCTCACCGGGCTGGGGCAAACACTGCTGCTAACCGTCCTGGGCACATTATTCAGCATCATTTTCGGCACCGCACTGGCGCTGGCCCGCCTTTCGCCGTCTTATCTGCTGTCCACCCTGTCGTGGCTCTATATCTGGCTGTTCCGATCGCTGCCGCTGATTCTGGTGCTGATCATTCTCTACAATTTCTCGTACCTCTATGACGAGCTGGCGCTAGGGATTCCGTTTACCTCCATCGTCTTCCTGAACTATCCGACGATTGACTTACTGGATCAATTTTCCGTCGCCGTGCTTGGCCTGACGCTGGTGCAGTCCGCCTATACGGCAGAGATTATTCGCGGCGGTATTCTTGGCGTAGATGCCGGACAGTTTGAAGCCTCCGCCGCGCTCGGGCTGCCCGGTGGTCGCCGCACGGTACGCATCATTCTGCCGCAGGCGCTGCGTTCGATTCTGCCTACGGGTTTCAACGAGATCATCAGTCTGGCAAAAGGTACGTCGATCGTTTACGTGCTGGCGCTGCCGGAGCTGTTCTACACCGTTCAGGTCATCTACAACCGTACCCAGCAGGTCATTCCGCTGCTGATGGTCGCCACCATCTGGTATCTGCTGATCACCACGGTGCTATCCGTCATCCAATACTACGTGGAACGCTATGTATCCCGCGGTGCCGTGCGTGAAATGCCGCCAACGCCGCGCCAGAGGTTCGTCCGTTTCCTGACGCGCAAGCGCGCCCGTTAATTCATTCGATTCTGGAGATTTACCATGTCTGAAGCCATTGATTATTTCGCTCATGCGCGCACCACCGCGCAGCCACAGGCAGGAAACGCTCAGGGGCTGATCGAGATCCGCAACGTGGCAAAACATTTTGGTCAGCACAAAGCGCTGGACGATATCAATCTGACGCTGGCGCCCGGTTCCGTCACGGTGATCCTCGGCCCGTCCGGTTCGGGGAAATCCACGCTGCTGCGCACCATTAACCACCTTGAGCGGGTGGACGACGGCTTTATCCGCATCGACGGCGACTACATCGGCTACCGCCGCAAGGGGAATACGCTCTATGAGCTGAAAGAAAAAGACATTTTACGCCAGCGCATCAACGTCGGTTACGTGTTTCAGAACTTCAATCTGTTCCCCCACCTTTCCGTGTTGGAGAACATCATTGAAGCGCCGTTGGCGCATAAGCTGTATTCACGTCAGGAGGCAGAAGATATCGCCTTTACCTTGCTGGAAAGCGTCGGCCTGCGCCATAAAGCGCAATCTTATCCCCGCCATCTGTCTGGCGGCCAGCAACAGCGCGTCGCCATCGCCCGTGCACTGGCGCTCAAACCGAAAGTCATGCTGTTTGATGAACCGACATCCGCTCTCGACCCCGAACTGGTCGGTGAAGTGCTGGACGTGATCAAATCACTCGCCCGATCCGGCGTGACACTGGTCGTCGTCACACATGAAATCGGCTTTGCACGCGAAGTCGCTGACCGTGTGGTGTTTATGGTGGACGGAAAAATCGTCGAAAGCGGGGATTCCTTGCAGGTACTGAACCACCCCTGCCATCCACGAACGATCAACTTTTTGAATAAGGTGCTGTGAACCTCATGCCGCTATGACTGAGTGGGGCTATCGTATCGGGCATGTTAACAACGTTGTTTTCATGTATGTCCCAGCATGCCCGACGGCCACGCTCATCTCAGCGCAATTTTCTACATCAAGGAAAAGAAAACAGATACAACGTAATATTCAAATCGCGACCAGCCCCCGCACGCCGTCCTGTTCCATCGTTTCACCTCGTCCGCGCTGGATGATTTCCCCACGTGACATCACCAGATAGCTGTCAGCCAGTTCGGCGGCGAAGTCGTAAAACTGCTCGACCAGCAGAATCGCCATGTCGCCACGCTGCGCCAGTTGGCGAATCACCGCGCCAATCTCTTTGATCACCGACGGCTGTATGCCTTCTGTCGGCTCATCCAGGATCAACAACTGTGGTTTACAGGCCAGCGCACGCCCAATGGCTAATTGCTGCTGTTGCCCGCCGGACAAATCGCCGCCGCGCCGCTGTTTCATCTCATCCAGCACCGGAAAAAGCTGGTAGATCTCATCCGGCACCTGCCGCGCCTGTTTACCCGGAAAGCGCGACAGCCCCATCAGCAGGTTTTCTTCTACCGTCAGACGAGGAAAAATTTCCCGCCCTTGCGGCACATAGGCAATGCCAGCCTGCACACGCTGGTAAGGTTTGCGCGTATTGATCGCTTCGCCCTGCCAGCGAATCGTGCCGGATTTCGCCGGAATCAGCCCCATCAGGCATTTCAGCAGCGTGGTTTTCCCCACGCCGTTGCGCCCTAACAGGCAGGTAATTTCGCCGGCTTTGACCTCAAAGGACAGGCCGCGCAGGATGTGGCTGCCGCCGTAGTATTGATTCAGTTCAGCAATCTCTAACATGTTAGCGCCCCAGATAAACGTCAATCACCTGCTCATTCGCCTGCACCTCGCGCAGCGACCCTTCCGCCAGCACCTGCCCCTGATGCAGCACGGTGACACGATCGGCAATGCTCTCGACAAAGCCCATATCGTGCTCCACCACCATCAGCGAGTGTTTGCCTGCCAAACTACGGAACAGTTCGGCAGTATAGGCCGTTTCTGCGTCGGTCATCCCGGCGGCGGGTTCATCGAGCAGCAGCAGATGCGGCTCCTGTACCAGTAACATGCCGATCTCCAGAAACTGCTTTTGCCCGTGTGACAACAGCCCAGCGGGCCGTTGCCGTTCGTGGCCGAGCCGCAGCAGCGCCAACGTGTCGTCAATCCGGTCACGCTGCTCGCTGTTCAGTCTGGCACGCAGGCTTGCCCACACTGATTTGTCAGTTTTTAGTGCGATTTCGAGGTTTTCAAATACCGTCAGCGCTCCAAACACGGTCGGTTTTTGGAATTTCCGCCCAATTCCCGCGCGGGCTATTTCTACCGGAGATAGCATCGTCAGGTCGGTGTACTGATCGTAAAACGCTTTGCCGTTGTCGGGTCGCGTTTTACCGGTGATGACATCCATCAGCGTGGTTTTTCCTGCGCCGTTGGGGCCGATGATGCAACGCAGCTCTCCCACGCCAATCTGTAACGACAGATCGGTGAGCGCGCGGAAACCATCAAAGCTCACGTTAATCT
The DNA here is from genome assembly GCF_028335745.1 of Pectobacterium sp. A5351. Classification (NCBI taxonomy): domain Bacteria; kingdom Pseudomonadati; phylum Pseudomonadota; class Gammaproteobacteria; order Enterobacterales; family Pectobacteriaceae; genus Pectobacterium; species Pectobacterium sp. A5351. Next base: position 2,003,228 of record NZ_CP116477.1, on the reverse strand, counting down.
TGTCGAGTTGCAGCACCGGATCGGTCTGATGCCGATGGCGATCCGACGGGTGCGGCTGTGCAAACATGGGTTGTGTAAACATCGGCTGAGCGGCAACCGTGTGCGCAGGCTCAGAGGCAGATGGCACAGATAAAGGCTCAGTCATGTTTTTTCCTCGTCAGCAAGCCAATCACGCCACGCGGCAAAAACAGCGTGACGAGAATAAACATCAGTCCCAAAAAGAACAGCCAGTATTCGGGGAAGGCCACGGTAAACCAGCTTTTCGCCCCGTTGACGATGCCCGCACCGAGTAGCGGCCCGATCAGCGTTCCACGCCCGCCCAGCGCCACCCAAATAGCCGCTTCGATGGAGTTGGTCGGCGACATTTCGCCAGGATTGATAATGCCGACCTGCGGCACATACAGTGCCCCGGCCAGACCGCACAGCACGGCGGAAAGTGTCCAGACAAACAGTTTGAAGCCTTTCGGATCGTAGCCGCAGAACATCAGACGGTTTTCCGCATCACGCACCGCCGTCAGCACGCGGCCAAATTTACTGCGCGCCAACGCAAAGCCCACCAGCAGGCTGACCATTAACAACAGCACGGTGGCGACAAACAGCCCGATGCGCGTCCCCGTCGCTGTAATAGGGAAACCGAGCAGCGTGGTAAAACCGGTAAACCCGTTATTGCCGCCAAAGCCAGTTTCGTTACGGAAAAACAGCAGCATGCCCGCGTAGGTCAGCGCCTGCGTCATGATCGAGAAATACACGCCTTTGATTTTGGAGCGGAACGCAAACCAGCCGAACACAAACGCCAGCACGCCCGGCACCAGCACAATCAGGCACAGCACCCAGGCGAAATACTGGGTTCCCGCCCAGAACCACGGCAGTTCCGTCCACGACAGAAATGACATAAACACGGGTATTCCCTCGCCAGCAGCCTGCCGCATCAGGTACATGCCCATCGCGTAGCCGCCCAACGCGAAAAACAGGCCGTGACCGAGCGACAGCAGCCCGGCATAGCCCCACACCAGATCCAGCGCGACGGCAACAATCGCGTAGCACAGAATTTTACCGATCAACGTCAGCGTATAGGTGGAGATCGCCAGCGGGTTCTCTGCGGGCAGCAGCGCGAGAAATGGCAGGATTAGCAAGGCCAGCAACATCGTTGAACCGAGGCCAAGCATGAGCCGTGGCGCGCGCTGCGTCAGAGTTATCGTCATGGGTTGCGTAATAGATTGCGTCATCAGTCAATCACCCGTCCTTTGAATGCAAACAGCCCCTGTGGCCGTTTCTGAATAAACAGCACGATCAGTACCAGAATGACGATTTTGCCCAGCACCGCACCAATCTGCGGTTCGAGCACTTTGTTGAGAATGCCAAGGCTGAAGGCAGCGACCACCGTCCCCGCCAGTTGCCCAACGCCCCCCAGCACCACAACAAGGAAGGAATCGATGATGTAGCCTTGTCCTAGCTCCGGCCCGACGTTGCCTAGCTGCGACAGCGCTACGCCGCCCAGCCCGGCGATGCCGGAGCCCAGCCCAAAAGCCAGCATATCGACGCGCCCGGTCGGCACGCCGCAGCAGTCCGCCATCGCTCGGTTTTGCGTCACCGCACGCACATTCATACCAAGACGGGTTTTGTTGAGGAGTAGCCAGGTGAGCAGCAGCACACCGAGGACGAATACAATCACCGCGATGCGGTTATACGGCAGCACCAGATTCGGCAACAGACGCAACCCACCGGACAGCCACGCGGGGTTCGCCACTTCCAGATTTTGCGTACCAAACAGCATCCGCACCAGTTGAATCAGCATCAGGCTAATTCCCCAGGTTGCCAGCAGCGTTTCCAGCGGTCGGCCATACAGATGACGGATCACCGTACGTTCCAGCGCCATACCGACGCCAGCCGTAATGAAGAAGGCGACAGGCAACGCCAGCAGCGGATAGTACGCCAGCCAGTCGGGGGCAAACTGCTGGCACAATGACTGCACCAGCCAGGTTGCGTATGCTCCCAACATCAGCATTTCGCCGTGCGCCATGTTGATGACGCCCAGCAGCCCATACGTGATCGCCAGCCCCAGTGCCGCCAGCAGCAAAATAGAGCCGAGCGACAGTCCGGTGAATGCCTGCCCCAGCAGATCGCCGACGATCAAACTTTGTTTAATCTGATCCAGACTCGCCTGCGCCGCCGCACGTACGCCGGTATCCGGCTCGTTTTGCGCCTGCGTCAATGGCTGTAAGCGTGCCTGCATTTGTGGATCGCCGGTCTGCCCTAAGCGCTTGACCGCATCCAGACGTATCAGCGGATTGGGATCGCTTAACTGCCGGGTCGCAATCGCGGTATTCAGCGCATCGTGCACCTGCGCATCTTTTTCTACCTCAAGTCGCTGCACCAACAGCGGCAATTGGTCCGTAGTGCTCTCGCTTTGCAACTGCCGTACGGCATTCAGACGCGTTGCGGCATCGTCGCTGACAAGCTGATGTGAGGCCAGCGCGGTGGCAATTAGCACACGCAGGCGGTTATTCATAAACAGCTTTTTGGTCGCGCCAACCGGCTCAACGTGTCCTTCCAGCGGCGTTAACGTCCCCTGCACATCCCTAAATGCCTGTTGATTCTGATCGAGCACCACGGATTCATCGCGCAGTGCCTGTAATAGCGGTAAACGGGCGGGATCCGGCGCAGCGGCCCACTGTTGCAACAGCTCGGCCTGCTGCGTGCGGTTGGCCGCGGCGAAATCGGCCGCCGGCCCGGCCTGTGCCAGCAGAGGAAGCATCAGACACAGCGACAGCACAAACGTAGATAATCGACAGCTCATCATCGCAATGTCCGCCATATAAGAGAGAGAATATCCCGTCCGGTATGTTGGACGGGGGAAAGACGACGCTTACTGTGCGGCTTTGATTGGATGATCGGGTTTCTTATCGTTACCGGCGATGTACGGGCTCCACGGTTGCGCGCGAACCGGTTTATCCGTTTGCCAGACCACGTTGAACTGACCGTTTTCCTCAATCTCGCCAATCATCACCGGCTTGTGCAGATGGTGGTTAGTGCTGTCCATCGTCAGCGTAAAGCCATCCGGTGCGGCAAAGGTCTGCCCGGCCATCGCGGCGCGGACTTTATCCACGTCCGTCGTGCCCGCTTTCTCTACCGCCTGCGCCCACATATGGATGCCCACATAGGTGGCTTCCATCGGATCGTTAGTCACCACCGTGCCCGCGTTCGGCAGGTTTTTCGCTTTGGCATAGGCTTTGTAGGCTTCCACGAAGTCGGCATTGGTGGGGTTATCTACCGATTCAAAGTAGTTCCACGCGGCTAAATGGCCGACCAGCGGCTTGGTGTCGATCCCGCGCAGTTCCTCTTCACCGACCGAGAACGCAACAACCGGCACATCGGTCGCTTTGATTCCCTGATTTGCCAGCTCTTTATAGAACGGCACGTTAGAGTCACCGTTGATGGTGGACACCACCGCCGTCTTGCCGCCCGTCGAGAACTTTTTGATATTGGCAACAATGGTCTGGTAATCGCTGTGACCAAACGGCGTATAAACTTCCTCAATATCTTTGTCCTGCACGCCTTTGGAATGCAGGAACGCGCGCAGAATCTTGTTAGTGGTGCGTGGATACACATAGTCCGTACCCAACAGGAAGAAGCGTTTCGCCGCCCCGCCGTCTTCGCTTATCAGGTATTCCACCGCCGGGATCGCCTGCTGATTCGGTGCCGCGCCGGTGTAGAACACGTTCGGCGACATCTCTTCGCCTTCATACTGCACCGGATAGAACAGCAGCCCGTTTAACTCTTCAAACACTGGCAAAACCGATTTACGCGACACCGATGTCCAGCACCCGAACACCACCGCTGCTTTGTCCTGCGTCAGCAGTTGACGCGCCTTTTCAGCAAACAGCGGCCAGTTCGAAGCCGGATCGACCACCACGGGCTCCAGTTTTTTACCCAACACGCCACCTTTGGCGTTGATTTCATCAATCGTCATCAGCGCCACATCCTTCAACGGCGTTTCCGAAATCGCCATCGTGCCGGACAGCGAATGCATAATGCCGACTTTGATGGTGTCCGCCGCCTGCACACTCCAGGTCAACCCCATACCAACCACCGTTGCGGAAAGCGCAAAAACTTTTAGCAATGAACGTCTTTTCATTTATTAGCCCTTAAGTCGTGTTGAGTGAGAATGGAATCGTGTGATGCATCAGGTGAAACACGTTCAGTAGAAACAGATTGAGGCCGCGCCTGCTGTAGCATGTGTAAGGTGATCTTCCGGACTTCGGCCTTACTGACCGCAATGTGGTCGGTCAGAATGCGCTGCGCCTCCTCGGTGTGCTGTTGCAATATCGCCAGCAAAATGCGGGCATGCTCTTTATAGGTCGCATCGATACGATCTTCGCGGGTGAAATCAAGGCGGCGAATAATGCGGATTTTCTCCGTCAGTTCGCCATGAACCCGCGCCATTTCGCTATTACCTGCCGCTGTCACCAGCCCGCGGTGAAAGCCCTCGTCGTAGCGGGAAACGATCTTGCCGTCATCCAGACGCGGTTCTTCAATCCAGAAGCGTTTCAGGTCCGTCAATAGCTCGGCACAGCGCCCCGGCGGCATTCCACACAGTCGTCGAATGGCTTCACGCTCCAGCACGATGCGGAAGTCATACAGTTCCTCGAAATAGGCGAAATCAAACGGACGAACCTGCCAGCCGCTGCGGAAATAGACTTCGACATAGCCTTCCCGCTCCAGCCAGAACAGTGCCTGGCGCACTGGCGTGCGGCTGACCGACATCCGCTCAGCAATTTCATTTTCACTAAAGCGGTCGCCCGGCATCAGGCGAAAGTCAAAAATGTCGTTTTTCAGTGCTTGATACACCCGCTCTGCCAGCGCTTCCGGGCGATCTTTACTGCTCTTTTGGGTACCTGCTCGCATCGTTTTCTTCGCCTCGCCGTTTGTTACCGTTCGTCCGTTTATTCAGGGCATGCCTATTTCGGCCAGCCTTTTTGTCCCCGTTCCTACTCCAACCACAGCAAGGCATCGCCGGGGCTGACCGGTCGTCCCGGCTGGCAACCGATGCGCTTCACCCGGCCAGACTGCGGCGCGCTAATCGTCAGTTCCATCTTCATGGCTTCGACGATAATCAGCGGCTGTCCGGCTTCGATGACATCCCCCACCTTCACCAGCACTTTCCAGATGTTGCCATTCATGTCTGCACTGACCTGAAACGCATCGTCATCGCTCTCTACGGGCTCAGCCGATATCGCCTCCTGTTGCGCGCTGTCATCCTCCTGCTGCCACAGCGCCACTTCCGTTTCAAACGCGGTAGCCTGACGCTGGCGGAACGCGGCAATATCGTCGGCCTGCTCCGTGAGGAAATGGGTGTGTTCAGCGAAATCAAATTCGGTTTCTTCGATGTGGATCGCAGCACGTCCTTCGCGGAAATCCTCACGCAGCGTGGTCAGTTCAGCTTCGCTGACCGGATAAAACCGCACCTGATCGAAGAAGCGCAGCAGCCACGGCTCGCCCGCAATGAACTGATCGTTTTTGAGGAATTTGTTCCAGATAGGCAGCGTTCGCCCCACCAGTTGATAGCCGCCCGGCGAATCCATGCCATAGATGCACATGTACATGCCGCCGATGCCGACCGTACCTTCGGCGGTGAAAGTACGCGCCGGGTTGTATTTGGAACTCAGAAGACGGTGGCGCGGATCGACCGGCACCGCACAGGGCGCGCCGAGATAAACGTCGCCCAGTCCCAAAATCAGGTAGCTGGCATCAAAAATGATGTCGCGAACGTTTTCACGGCTCGGTAATCCGTTAATACGCTGAATGAAATCGACGTTATTCGGCAACCAGGGCGCGCTGGCGCGGACGGTTTCACGGTAGCGCTCCACCGCACCGAGCGTGGCGCTGTCTTCAAACGCCATCGGTAAATGGACGATGCGCGACGGCACTTTCATCTGGCTGACGTCGCCCAGTTGATTTTCCAGATGCAGCAGCATGTCCAGCAGCGCACGCTGGCGGATAACCCGACTGTCATAGCGCACCTGTAGCGAACGCACGCCGGGCGATAGTTCTTCGATCCCTGCCGTTTCTGAGGCGCGGATCGCCGCCATTAACAGATGAACGCGCAGCCGTAGCGCCAGATCCAGCACGTTGTCGCCGTATTCAATCAGAACATAGTTATCCCCTGCCTGACGATACACAGCGGCTGGGGTGGTCGCGGTGGCCGCTACCGCAGCCAGCACCGTGGCGGAACCCAATTCCGTTGTTGCCAACGAGGGCACATCAAACGCGGGTGAATGCGCCGTACCCAGCGTGGACACGCAGGCAGACTGCGCCTGTTCCAGCGCCAGCGCCTCATCCGCGCTAATGGGATGGAAACGGATACGATCGCCGGGCTTCACCTGACCGACTTTCCACAGTTCCGCTTTAGCAATCGTGACCGGACAGACAAATCCGCCCAGACTCGGGCCGTCCCGCGTGAGGATCACAGGGAAATCACCGGTAAAATTCACCGCGCCGATCGCGTATTCACAGTCGTGAACGTTGGAAGGATGGAGCCCCGCCTCACCGCCGTTCACCCGCGTCCAGGTGGGTTTCGGCCCGACCAGACGTACGCCCAACCGGTTCGAGTTGTAGTGCACCTGCCATTCCGCCGCGAAAAATTCGTCGATTGCCGCATGGGTAAAGAAATCCGGCGCGCCGTGCGGGCCATAGAGCACGCCAATGCGCCACTCATCGCCATACTGCGGAATCAGCGAGGCGTCCACCGCTTGCGGTGCGCTCACCGGCGCGGGCGTGGTGCAAGCGGGCAAGTCGGGCTGAGAAATCGCCAGCATATCCGCCATGCGCAGCGTTCGTCCGGCATGACCGCCAAATTCCCCCAGCGCGAAAGTCGAACGGCTGCCGAGATACTGCGGCACATCAATGCCGTTGCGTACCGCCAGATAGGTGCGACAGCCAGACTGCGCGCGCCCCAGCGTCAACGTTTGCCCCGCCGTTACCGTAACGGGTTGCCAGTATGGCACTGTTTCCCCATCCAGCGTCGCCGGACAGTCTGCTCCCGTCAGCGCAATCACCGCCTCGCAATGGAAGCGTAGCGTCGGGCCTTGCAGCGTAAATTCCAGCCCTGCCGCTGCCTCATCGTTGCCGACAATACGGTTCGCCAGGCGGAACGCGAAATCGTCCATCGGGCCTGACGGCGGCACGCCGATATCCCAATAACCAAGGCGTCCGGGATAGTCCTGCACGCTGCTCCAGGTGCCGGGTTGAATCACTTCAATCACCGAGGCTGATGGCGTAAAGCTGTCGAGCATCCGCGTCCACACGGTTCCGCGGCGGAACGCCTCGGTGGCGATAATCTGGCGCAGGTAATCGAGATTGGTGGCAATGCCGTGCAAGCGCGTGGCATTCAGCGCCTGCTGCATCTTTTCCAGCGCCAGTTCACGAGTCTCTGCGTGAACGATCAGCTTGGCGATCATCGGATCGTAATACGCCGACACCTCGGTGCCGGTGCTCACCCAGCCGTCAACCCGCACGCCAGCAGGAAACGCCACTTCGGTCAGCACGCCGGGGCTGGGTTGGAAATTTTTCAGTGGATCTTCCGCGTAAATGCGGACTTCAATCGCGGCACCACGCGGTGCCTGCGTCAATTGCGCCCAGTCCAGCGGTTCATCCGCCGCGACGCGCAGCATACATTCGACCAAATCCAGCCCGGTGACACACTCCGTTACCGGGTGTTCCACCTGCAAACGGGTATTCACTTCGAGGAAAAAGAACGCATCGCGCTCGGCGTCGTAGATATATTCCACCGTTCCCGCGCTGCGATAGCGAACCAGTTCACCCAGCTTCACCGCCGAGGCCAGCAGCGCCGCACGCGTGCCTTCCGGCAAATGCGGGGCGGGCGTTTCCTCCACGACTTTCTGGTTGCGCCGCTGCAATGAGCAATCACGTTCACCCAATGCCACCACGCGGCCTTTACCATCGCCAAAAATCTGTACTTCGACGTGACGTGCACGATCGATACAGCGTTCGAGAAAAACGCCCGCATCGCTGAAGAACTGTTCCCCCAAACGACGCACGCTCTCCCACGCCGCGCGTAAGGCCACCGCATCCGCACAGCGCGTCAGGCCAATGCCGCCGCCACCCGCGGTACTTTTCAGCATCACCGGATAGCCGATGTCTGCGGCGGCGACCAGTGCGTCCTCCAGCGAGTCCAGCAGCGGTGTTCCCGGCGTCATCGGCACACCCGCGGCAGCGGCCAATTCACGGGCGCGGTGTTTCAAGCCAAATTCACCAATTTGCTGGGCGGTTGGCCCAACAAACGCAACACCGGCCTTTTCACAGGCGGCAGCAAACGGCAGACTCTCTGACAGAAAACCATAGCCCGGCCAGACAGCCTCTGCTCCCGTTTGCTGTGCGGCGGCAAGCACCTTGTCGATACACAGATAACTGTCGTTGGCCTTTTCGCCGCCAATCGATACGGCGATGTCGGCGTCTTTCACGTGTTGTGCGTTTTTATCCGCGTCGGAATAAATCGCTACACTGGTGATACCCAGACGCTTCAGCGTGCGTATGGCACGGCAGGCAATTTCCCCTCGGTTAGCGATCAGTACGGTCTTAAACATGGGATGCCTCCTGACGGGCAAGCCAGTGACGCCAGCCGCCGAATTCAGTGATATCCACGGCATCGTTCAGCGCTGCCGGTTCGCAAATAAAGCCTTTTACCTGCTGTCCGTCGGCTAACGTCAGCGTACCAATGCCCAGCGGCGCCGGAATTTCCGCGACGAACTCGCCAAAACACGCCAGCGGAATGTCCCACAGCTCGACGATAATCGCCGCGCCGTCGTTGCTTTTCGCTAAACCGGGCTTGGCCGGTTGCGTATTCGCCAGCGCATAAAGACGATAGTTCTCCGCCGTGCGCGTCTCTTCCACCCACACGGCATCGCGGCGGGTCAGTTGATGGTTCAGCGGCATGCCCGTCAGGTGCGCCCCGACGACAGCGAGACGGACGTGTGATTTAGAAAACGGCAAGGTGGCCGATCCCGCTGGCAGCGTTTTTCCTGTTGCCCCCAGCGGAAGCGCCAGCTGTGCTTGCCAGCGCAGACCAAAGCTCGCTAGTGCACGGTCGTGCCAGGCAGGCGCAATCAGCGTGATCCCCGCCGGTAAGCCATCGGAACGGAAAGCTGCTGGCAGCGCCAGCGCCGAGAGATCGGCCAGATTAGTAAAGTTGGTGTAGGCACCCAACTGAGAGTTGTAGCGTACCGGTTCCTGCTTCATCGCCTCACGCGTGTGGATTGTCGGCGAGGTCGGCACGACCAATGCGTCGAACGATGCCAGCGTTTGCTGAATCTGACGCGCCAGTTCGGCACGCAGGTATTCAGCCCTGAACGCCTCTACTGCGCTGAAGCGTTCGCCGCTGGCCACAATACCGTGCACCACCGGATCCATGCTCTCTGGCTGCCGCAGCATGTCGCCCACCGCGACGGTACGTTCAGCCACCCAAGGGCCTTGATAAAGTTGATCGGCTAGCTGCGTGAAAATACTGAAATCGATCGGATGCAGCGTCGCGCCCGCCGCTTCCAGTTCGACCAACGCCTGCTGCCATGCAGCCTGTGCGACAGCGTCGGCAAAGAAAGTCGGATCGCTGGGAATAGCAAAACGCGGCTGCGCTGGCAACGCCGCAGGCGCACTGGCGGGATGGCTACGCGAGTAGGCATCCGTGGCATCGTACCCGCCAGCGAGTTCGGCGACGGTAAACGCATCCTCGACGGTTAGCGCAAACACAGAGATGGTGTCGTTCAGGCGACAGGCTGGCACTACGCCGCTTGCCGATAGCCACCCTTTCGTCGGCTTCAGGCCGACAACATTGTTAAACCCGGCAGGAACGCGCCCCGACCCGGCGGTATCGGTTCCCAGGGAAAACGCAACCAGCCCGCGCGCCAGTACCGAAGCCGACCCTGAGCTGGAACCGCCGCTGATGTACTCGGCGTTAAAGGTGTTCGGCACTTCACCGAACGGTGAGCGAGTGCCGACCAGACCGGTCGCAAACTGATCGAGGTTGGTTTTGCCAATGACAATTGCCCCTGCCGCTTTCAGTTTGGCAACGGCAGTCGCATCTTCGTCAGCCAGATAGGTAAACGCCGGACATGCCGCGCTCGTTGGCCAGCCTGCGACATCAATATTATCTTTGACGGCAAAAGGAACGCCAAACAGCGGTAGTGCATCTGGGTTTTCACGATACTGAGGCAAGAGCGCCGCGATTTGTGCCTGAAGCAATTCAGGCGTCGCCAGCGCGATCCACGCGGGATCGTCCGTCGACAAGCTGGCGAGCAGCGCGCCTAGCGTTTCACCAACGCGATCGGCCTGCTGTTGGTAATGCTGTTTCCATTCCTGAAGCGTGAGTCCTGTCATTCTCGGCATGATGTGAATCCCATCTGGTATACAAGATTGAATTCACTAAAGCGAAAACCATGCCAGATTTTATTTTATTGATTTATATAGAATTAAAATAAATCACCGCATCGCAATGCACAGAAAAGGAACAACCGTGCGCCATCGCGGAGCACGGTTGCAAAAAGCGTGGGTCATTGATATGGAGATGATGATTCTCTCAGGCGATCTTTTTCGCGGCCTGCTGCGCCAGAATCGACAGCTCCGTCGCCTTGAAGATATGCGCTTGCGACATCACAAGCTCGGTACGCTCACGGCAATCACGCAGAAAATCCGGGAAAAAGGCGCGTTCGACGCGGCCTGCGGGGGTAAAGCGCTGTTCACCCTTGCCATTCACCAGATAGACGACGTTGCTTTCACCGCGCGTCAGATCGACGTATTTCCTGATTTCGATGTAGCCTTCCGTCCCCAATATCGTCAGGCGGCCGTCGCCCCAGACGCTCAACCCATCCGGCGTAAACCAGTCACAGCGAAAATAGCCCGTTGCCCCATTGTCACCCAGCAGCATCGCGTCGCCAAAATCCTCAAATTCTGGCTGATGCGGATGATGATAATTCGCCGTCTGGCTGGTCACCACTTGCGCATCGGTGTTGCCGGTAAAATAGAGAAACTGTTCAATTTGGTGAATACCGATATCGCAGAGGATCCCGCCGTATTGACGCTTTTGATAAAACCAGTCAGGCCGCGCGCCGCGTTCACGGTGCGGGCCAACGCCGATCGTCTGAATCACGCGACCAATTTCCCCCCGTTGCACCAGTTCACCAGCAAACAACGCACTATCCACATTGATGCGTTCATTAAAGTACACAGCAAATTTTCGACCGGTTTCCGCGACCCGACGCTGGACAGCATCCAACTGCTCCAGCGTGGTCAACGGCGGTTTGGCAGTGAAGAAATCTTTGCCTGCATCCAGCGTGCGCAGCGCCAGTTCGGCGCGGTCACAGGGAATGACCGCGCAGGCAATAAGATCGATAGACGTATCGGCTATCAGTTGCTCCGCAGAATCAACAAAAGGCACGGCGGGGAACAGCGAGATGAATTTTTCCCGATGATGCAGATCGGACTCGAACACGCCGACCAGTTCCGCCCCTGCATCAACCAGTTGTCGGCACATGTCATAAATGTGGTTGTGCGCTAACCCAATCGCCGCAAATCGAATCTTTTTCATCTTCACCTCTGCCGATATCGCCATGACAAACCACAACAATAAGGCGGAAACCGAGCAGGCTAAAGACAAAAGCCGCGTAACGCGTTAGAATTTTTCCTGTTTTTTTAACATATCCACATTTTCTGCAACGCAACCAAAGATAACCATGAAAAGAAAACGTATTCTGATCCCCCTCATCCTTCTGATCCTGTTTGTGCTCTATCTGAATCGCGATGCGTTGAATCCCTTTGCGCCTGACTGTAAAAACCTTCCGGCGAATCAACCCAAGCCCGAAGCGTGTAAAAAGCCGGTGAAAGAAGTCGCTCCCGGTTTTGAAATCTAATGCGTTGAAAATCTCATGCTTTGAAATTTAAGCGAGCGCATCAACGCGGTTTAGGAATATTGAACTGTTCCAGCGCGGGATTAACCGTTTTGGCAAAATCTTCCCGCCGGTGTTTGAGCTTGCTTTTGGCATTGAAGAAATTCACCAGTTCCGCAATCCCCATGCCGATGCTGAGCGCCCCGCTCACTGCCCATCCTATCGGCCCTGCTGCCGCGCCAACGGCAGAAGCCGCCGCCGCACCAGCGGCTTCACCGGCGATAGCCCCCACCACTTTTCCGGCAATCGCTGCGCCCGCTTTGCCAGCCAATCCAATGGCCGTTCTACTCCCTGCGGCTTTGGTTAAATCCTCTGCGTGCAGCGACGATTTAGCAAAACTCATCACGCTGCGACCGGCCTCTTTCACCGCCTGCGCATCGCTTTTTACTCCCGATCCCGCATGGGGTGCAGCCGAAAGTGCGGTATCAAGCCCAACCGTTCGCGGGGCAGCCTGTGACGCCGTAGAGAAACGTTGGCTCATCGCCGCCTGCGCGAGCAATGGATCGGACCGTAAGATGGTGTTTACCTCACGTGGTACCGCCTGCTCAAAATGCTGAATCACATCCCCGTCTTTCTGTAGCGCGTCAATACGTTGATGTAATACCTTTTCCGTTTCTTCGGTATTCCGATATTCACGCCCCGCCATCACCTGTTCCAGCGTTTGTTGCAGTTTGACCAGCGTCGCCGACTTTTGCGCCCCGCTGTACTGCTGCGGCTGGGTAAAAACTGCCTCATTCAACTGGCTGATATCGGTTTTTTCCGCCAGCCCTAACGCCGCCGCATTGTGTAGCGTATCTACCGCTTCCTGGCGGTTTACCGGCGCTTGTTCACGAATCCAGCTTTTCATGTCCTTCATCATCAGTTTGCCATCATGCGGAACTCGCGCCAGTTTCTCCCCTTTGACATCCGCATGTTCCAGAATCCCGAATAACCCAGGGTGCGACCACAGCCGGGCAGCCGCTTTTAACTGAGGCGACAGCGTCGGGTTGTCGGTCATAATCGCGTTCAGGTCAGTCAGTGTACTGGTGCGATCGTTCTCTTTCGGCGGAGAATCCACGTAGGATTTTTTGGCATCGGCGGCGTTCAGCAGCGGTTCGTTAGCCAGCAACAGCGCGGAAGAGTGTACTAACCGCAGCGACTGCGCATCGGCCGTGGGATTTTTATCTCTATATTCCTTCACGGCGTGGCTGGCATCGCTGGCGCGTCGCTCCATATTTTTAATAAAGGATTTGGTATCCCGATTAGAGATATGTCCGTCGGCTCTGCCACCGTCTTTTGCCGTATCCATCGCCGTGTAGATAGCGGGATTTTCACGCAGATAAACGAGCGCTTTTTCCGCATTAACCCCACCTTCCTGTAGCATTTTCGCCGCTGCCAGCGGGCGATTCAGTTCCTTTGCGGCCTTTTCACGTTCATGTTCCGGCAGATCGCTCAACAGCGCCGACCATTTCTCCAACGCCTTGGCGTTACTGTGCTCCGAGCTGTCTATCGCTTGAAGATCGACGGGCGGTTTGGGTTCCGCAATGAGTGAACGGTCTGCAACGTTCGGCACCGCGGGCAAAGCACGCGTGGGTGCTATCGTCCTCTGTTCAGAAGAAACCTGCGCCATGTTCGGCGACACCTCGCCAAAATCGATTGAACGCGAACCCGGCCGCGCAGTGGGCAATGCGGCCGATTGTCCCCCTTGCCGACTCGCCTCGGTATTGTGCTGCGCGGGCAAAGGCGAGGCATTTCCCCAACGGCTTCCATTCTCAATACGATTGATCATTGATGTCTCCATTCTGCTGTCGTCAGGCTTAACAAACGAATGTCCCGCGTCATTGAATACAGAAAGGCCTGCACACTTGCCGCTCGCAGTATGACGGAGATAGCCAGGATATGAGTGGAATGAAAACGGGATGGGTTCCCTGAAAATAGTCAGGATAGTTAATCATTATTGACCATTTATTCATTTTTACGGAACTCGCTTTCCGCTGAATATTTTCCAATCGATGGCGGAAATAAGGCAGATAACAGGTTAACGGTTGTTCAATTACATATCACTATCATCATTAACGATCAAGAGCTACCCCCCTAAATCTGACAACAACGATCGTCGTTACTCCCCTTCCTTATCCTTACAATAATCAGACCAAGTAATTACAAAAAATTTCAATCGGTAACTAAATGTGTGATCCACATAAATGAAACAACGTTTCCTTTTCACCATAATGCCACACGACCTAATTATCAAGTCTACTGATAATTAGACCAACCAGTAAGCGATATAAATTACCGACATTCACACATCAGCCTAAGCCATTTCGCTGATTGAAATACTTGTAAGCAACACCGTATATAAGGAAGCGTAAATGAATTGATAGAAACCTGATTTACCAGGGTATTCGCCCTGTCTGACATTATTAATGGCGTCATCATCATTTATGGTGATTCTATTTTTACGCCCAAAAAATGGTATCCACTGTCTGGTTTTAAAGATAGAGACTGCACGCGCCAGTAATATTATTTATTCATTAAGAAAGAGAAAGACAGAATGAAAATATACACACGTAACCTACTCATCGTTTGTGCCGGATTCGCTCCTTTCCTTACCCAAGCGGAAACCGACGGCAAAACCACCTTTCAGTACGAACATAACTGGAAGACGGAAGACCGCCGCCACGCAGATTCCATCAAGCTCATCCATAAGAAAACCAACGGTTGGTCGTACGAAGTCAAATTCAGTACGTCAGCAGGCGGGAACAGCAACTACGACGTGGCCTATGATGACATGCAGGGCGGCTCTGGCGGCATGGTGATCGGTAAGGACTTCAAGCTAAGCAAGGCCGCGACCTTAACCCCCAGCTTTGAGTTCTCCATCGGTAATGCCAGCATGATGTATCAGCCGGGGCTGAAATATAACTATCGAATTAACAGCGACTGGTCCACTTATGGCCGTTACCGTTATGAATATAAGAAACCGACACGTAGTTCACGTTATTCGACCATTTCCACGTCAGATAAATATGGTCACGCTGGGGAATCTTATTTGTCAAAATCCGACACCGGACGCCACCGCTTGGATGCAGGGGTAACGTATTCTGGTTTTGATAATATTAATCTGACTTACGTCTTTAACTACTATATCGGCGATAACACCACAAAATCGTACAAATATAGCAAGGGCGAATTCACAGAAAGAGAATACGCAGTCTATGACAATGGTAAAACGGACTATGAGCATCAGTTCAAAGTTCAATATAAGTTAAACAAACAGCTAACTCCTTACATTGAGTATGATGATATTAGCCAATCCAGCACATCATCAAGCCGTCAAGGGAAAATCAAAGTTGGTTTCAACTACGTTTTCTAAGAAATACCGAATTTTATAAAGGAAACACACCGTATTTCGTGTCGCGTTGATGAAAAAATAAATTCATGAATGAATTTTGTCTATCAGCGCACAGTTTTCACAATTAACGACCAATATTAATGGTGCCCATAATGAAAAAACGCTACCTTGTGGCCGGTATTCTCTTTGCCCAAATTTATGCTATTTCCGCTTCTGCCTCTGACACCAAACTCAGCTATGAACATAGCTGGGGAACGATGAATCGCTATCACGGTGATGAAATTGGCATGCGGCATTTTATGGATAATGGCCTGTACGTTGGCGTTGAGCTGAACTTTTATAATAAGAATAAAGATCTGACCATCGATGATGTCGTCTCGAATTCTTATGCTTTTTATACCGGCTATGCCTACAGTTTGACACCTGAATTAACCCTGACGCCGAATCTGGAAGCGCGCTTCTACTCCGGCGGCACCAGCGGTGAAGGCACCGTAGGCGATATCGGCGCTAGCCAAAGTTCCGGCGCACGCTATACGCCAGGTTTGAAACTCACCTGGGCTGTCACTGACAAGACGGATCTTCATGCGCAATATCGCTATGACCTCAGAAAAATCACCCGCAGCAAACGCACCAGCACGGATGATGATACTCACCGTCACCGCTATGAAGCAGGCGTGGCCTACAAAGGTTTCGATAACTTCACGCTGGCGTACACCGCTTACTACTATCACGCCGATTACGTGCTGCAAAACAACAAAAAGCATGACTATCAGCAGGATTTTGATGTGTCTTACACCATCAACGACAACTGGACAGCACACATTGGCGTTGAAGATGTCGCCAGCGGGCGCGACGTGAAATCGCGTGAAGGAAAAGGGAAAGTAGGCTTCACCTATACGTTCTAACAACAGTTTATTTACTACACCATGTTTCTCGGGGATCCTGCTCATCAAACGGGATCCCTTTATTACAGCTATAAATAGTCGTTACAGGTAAATAAAAATGAAAAGATTTGCGCTGTCGCTCCTTGCAGGTCTGGTTGCTTTACAGGCCAGCGCCGCCACACCAGACCGCCTCACTATCGTCAATCAGTACGTTGACAACGTGCTGACCAAAGCCGGTGACCATTACCACGGTCAATCGCCCACGCCGCTGCTCGCCGATGGTATCGATCCGCGTACTGGCAAGCAGATGGAGTGGATCTTCCCTGACGGCCGCCACGCCGTGTTATCCAACTTCTCCGCGCAGCAAAACCTGATGCGCGTGCTGGTTGGGTTGAGTAACCTGAGCGGCAATCCCAGCTATAAGCAGCGTGCCGAAGCGATTGTGAAGTATCATTTCCAGCACTATCAGGATGAGAGTGGCCTGCTGATTTGGGGCGGCCACCGTTTCGTTGATTTAAAAACGCTGCAACCGGAAGGCCCTAGCGAAAAAGAGATGGTGCATGAGCTGAAAAATGCCTATCCCTACTACGATTTGATGTTCAGTGTCGATAAAGAGGCCACCGCGCGCTTTATTCGCGGCTTCTGGAATGCGCACGTTTATGACTGGAAGATCATGGAAACCAGTCGCCACGGTAAATACGGGCAAAAAATGGGCGCGCTCTGGCAAAGCCCGTTCGAGCAACAGCCGCCCTTCTTCGCCACCAAAGGCCTCAGTTTCCTGAATGCGGGTAACGACCTGATCTATTCCGCCTCATTACTGTACAAATACAATAAAGAAGACGGTGCGTTGGTTTGGGCGAAACGTCTGGCACAGCAGTACGTTTTACCGCGCGACAAAGCAACCGGGCTCGGCGTGTATCAGTTTACACAGGCGCTGAAGCGTGATGAAACCACCGACGATGCCGATACGCATTCCAAATACGGCGATCGCGCCCAGCGCCAGTTTGGCCCGGAATTCGGTCCCACCGCGCTGGAAGGCAATATGATGCTGAAAGGACGCACCAGTACGATCTATTCCGAAAATGCGCTCATGCAGCTCCAGTTGGGTAAAGATTTAGGGGCGGAAGGCAAGGAACTGCTGACGTGGACCACCGATGGCCTGAAAGCCTTTGCCAAATATGCCTATAACGAGTCGGATAACACGTTCCGCCCGATGCTCGCTAACGGCAAAGATCTCTCTAATTATGTTCTGCCACGTGACGGTTACTACGGCAAAAAAGGCACTGTGATCAAGCCTTATCCTGCGGATAATGCATTCCTGCTTTCCTATGCTCGCGCCTATACCGTGTTACCGGACGCCGAGCTGTGGCGTGTCGCACGCGGTATCGCTCGCGCACAGGGACTGGGTGAATTAGGTTCAGCGCCGGGTAAAGACGTCAAAGTGGATCTCGCTACGAAGAATAACGACCCTTACGCGCTGTTCGCGCTGCTGGATCTGTATCAGGCGAGCAAAGTGAAAGACTATCTGTCATTGGCGGAAAAAATGGGCGATAACATTATCAGCACACGTTATAAAAACGGCTTTTTCATGGCCGAGTCCAACAGACAATATGCCGATGTCGATACCATCGAGCCTTATGCCCTGTTAGCACTGGAAGCCGCGGTACGCAATCAACCACAGTCCGTTGCCCCGTTCCTGAATGGTGCCGGCTTCACCGAGGGTGGCTACCGTATGGAAGATGGCTCAACGCGCATATCGACTCGCGATAACGAGATCTTCCTGCTGAACGTTGGCGAAACCTTAAACCCCAACAACAAGAAATAAGCACTAATCCCCAACACGCCAATGGTGGCTCGCTGCCATTGGCAATCCTCTCTTGCTTATTCTGCTCACCCCTTCGCCGAACAAGCCCCCCATTATCGGGTGTGATACTTAATCATGTGATGCCTGCCTGATGCAATGCTGGCCACGATTAACGTGACCAGCATAAGTTGACTCACTAATTTCAAGCGTTAGTTAACCAGAGGCACCTCTGGGTGCACGCCAAGCCAGCCCGGAGTGGGTTCGCCTTTTGCTTCGCCAACATATAGGCTCATCTGTGCACGGAAGCGCTCAACTGCACCGCGATCGTACATGAAATCAGCAAACGCCTGTGGTCGGGTATTGCGGTATTCCCAGATAGGTTTGTAGCCTTCTGGCGGCGCAACGTCAGTACGCACCGACCACATGCGCGAGACCTGAGTCTGTGTTTGCGGATCCAGCAGCCAACTCAGGTACAGCTTGGCACTTTCCGGATGTTTAGCCTTTTTGAAAATAGCGGCGCGCTGAGCCCATGACACAAAAGGATCGGACTTTGGCAGAACAAAGCGGGTTACGGAATCCACAGCCGGAACGAGCGCACCGGAACTGGTAAACGTCGCGCTGTATTTTCCCGTCGCGATTTCAGCACCGGGCACGTTGGTGCCTCGCACGTAGACAGGATCTTGCTCCTGCAATTTTTTCACAAAATCCCAGCCGTATTTGTCCACGACCAGCTTGTACCAGAACAACACCGCATCGTCGTCGTTAGGATAGGCCAGAATCAAATTGCCTCTGAGATTCGGACGAAGGTAGTCATTGGCTTCGCGTGGCCAAGATTTTTCATCCAGAAGTTGGGTATTGACCAGATTGCTGAACGCGATGACATAAGCACCGATCCACGCACCGTCGGCATCACGAAACTCCGGGTAAATCTTGTCCCAGCCACGTGGTTTGTAATTCAGCAACACGCCTTCCTTTTTCCAGCGCGGAAAATTCTGTACCGTTTGCAACTGCACCACGTCAGGAATCAGGGTATCGGTCGCCAGTTGGTTATCGATACGGGCGTCATGATATTTGCTGTAATCGACAATCACGTTCAGCTTTATGCCAGGAAAACGCTTCTCAAATTCCTGCTTGAAACGGGCCTGCTGCGATTGCACATCACCACCAGCGTAAACGGTGACCGACCCGCCTTCTCCCAATGCACTCTTATAGATCTGATCCAACGAGCGCGTCTCAAGTTCTACGGCCGCCTGACTTTGCCCGACGCTGATCCCAGCCATCATAGCCAACATCAGCACTGTTTTCTTCAGGTACTTCCCAGTGTATTGCATTGTGATTTCCTTCACTTAATGAATAAAACCCGTACCGAAAAACGACAACTATCCGCCGTTAAAACGGCAACGGTGTGACCAGCGGATCGCGAATAAGCGACGCGCAGGATTGGATCGACGATAGGGGATCGTCAAAAATAAAATCAGAATAGAAGTGTATGAACCTTCATCGCTATATCTCTCGTTCGACGTTAATTCCCATATTTCCATTATGGATTTTAGCCCTGAGTTTACAGGATTCAATAAAAACACATACGAAGAAAAAGCGAACAATATAGTTAAAAATATTGAATGGATAAAAAAGGGCTATTGTATACCGCGTACAGATTCTATGGGGATAGGTGAAAAATGAGAGGAAGATAGAATGGTGTTACTTATCTTATGAAACAATTTAAATTTAAATAATGCCATTTAGTACTATACCAAGATAAAAATATTAGCATTACAAGAACCTGTAATTTAAATTGTGTAATTGACTATTTTTGATATGTCCACTCCAACAACGGAGACAGGCAAACCTTTCTTCATCAAACACGCTCAATTCGTCAATTGCTGCGTTTCCAAAGCTCAGCTATAACTAAATGAACAACGATGATTTTTTGACAGGAGCCAGCGGGAAGGCAGTAAACGAGATCTCACGTACAGACTTGTTATGTTAGGGGGCGCACTGATGGCTATATCAACGGATAATCAGGTAAAAAAAACACTTCGCCTGAGTGATGGACCGGACTGGACGTTTGAGTTGTTACAGGTTTACCTTGATGAAATTGATCGGGTCGCCAAGCTGTATCGTCTGGCAACTTATCCTCATCAGATCGAAGTCATCACCTCAGAACAAATGATGGATGCCTATTCCAGTATAGGAATGCCGATCAACTATGCCCACTGGTCATTCGGGAAGAAATTTATCGAGACCGAACAGCGTTACAAACATGGGCAGCAGGGGCTGGCGTACGAAATCGTCATCAATTCCGATCCCTGTATCGCGTATTTGATGGAGGAGAACACGCTGCCAATGCAGGCGCTGGTCATGGCGCATGCTTGCTACGGACACAACTCGTTCTTCAAAGGCAACTACCTGTTCCGCAGTTGGACCGACGCCAGCTCCATCGTCGATTACCTGCTGTTTGCCCGGCAATATATCGCGCAATGCGAAGAGCGTTATGGCGTGGATGAGGTGGAGCGACTGCTAGATTCCTGTCATGCGCTGATGAATTACGGCGTTGATCGCTACAAGCGTCCGCAGAAGATTTCGCTCGAAGAGGAAAAATCCCGCCAGAAAAGCCGTGAGGCCTACCTGCAAAGCCAGGTTAACGATCTCTGGAAGACATTACCGCGTCGCGAACAGGGTGCCGCACCAGAACAAGCCAGACGTTTTCCGCAAGAGCCACAGGAAAACCTGCTCTATTTTATGGAGAAAAATGCACCGCTGCTGGAGCCCTGGCAGCGTGAGGTTCTGCGTATCGTGCGGAAAGTCAGCCAGTATTTCTATCCGCAGAAACAGACTCAGGTCATGAATGAAGGCTGGGCGACGTTTTGGCACTACACCATTCTGAACCATCTCTACGATGAAGGCCGGGTCACTGAGCGCTTTATGCTGGAATTCCTGCACAGCCATACCAATGTGATTTATCAGCCGCCGTATACCAGTCCGTATTACAGCGGCATTAACCCGTATGCGCTGGGCTTCGCGATGTTTCAGGACATCAAACGTATTTGCCAGTCGCCGACGGAGGAAGACCGCTACTGGTTCCCCGATATCGCGGGTAAAGACTGGCTCGATACGCTGCATTTCGCGATGCAGAACTTCAAGGACGAAAGCTTCATCAGCCAGTTCCTGTCGCCTAAGTTGATGCGTGATTTCCGGCTATTTACCGTGCTGGACGACGATCGCAACAACTATCTGGAAATTGCCGCGATTCACGACGAAGAAGGTTATCGCCTGATCCGGCAGGAACTCTCCGCGCAGTACAACCTGAGCCATCTGGAGCCGAATATTCAGGTCTGGAATGTGGATCTACGCGGTAATCGAGCGCTGACGCTGCGCTACGTTCCGCATAATCGCGCCCCGCTGGATAAAAGCAGTCAGGAAGTATTGAAGCACGTCCATCGCCTGTGGGGGTTCGACGTCTATCTGGAACAGGCTAACGCAGATGGCAGCATTGAGCTACTTGAACGCTGCCCGCCGCGTAACGGAACGGCATCCGCGTAGCGAAAGGTGACACAGCCAAAGACAAAGGGGATTCAGGTTGTTGCCTGAATCCCCTTTTCACCTATTCACCATCCAGCGAAGCGGTATGAGCCTTAGCGGCGTACTTCTGCGATATCCCGCGGGATAGCGTTCTGCATACTGTGCCAGATCGCTCCGCTTTCTTTACCGTAATGTCTGACGACATCCATGACCTGATCGTACAGCTCTTCGCTGCGCAACGTTTCCAACCGACCGTAAAAATTCACCGCCAGCTTGCGGGCTTCCGGATTGGAAAAATAGTAGCGCCCTACGCGAATATATAACCCTTTGAGACCGTTCAAAATCAGGCCATAAATCGGATTGCCGGAGGCAAAAGCCAAACCACGGAACACGTTGTAGTCAAGTTGTGCAAAGGCTTCTGCGCTATCGTCTACGGCGTTTGCCTGAGTCAACACATCACGCACCTTTTCCGGGTTATGCCGTAACGCCGTCCGAATAAAGATGGCGGCGATATTGGTTCGCACGGCCAGCAGGTTGTCGATCAATTGCGGTACGCTATCGTGATCGAGCCGCGCCAGCGTTTCCAGAATATTGAGCCCAGAAGTTTCCCAAAAATTATTAATCTTTGTTGGCTTCCCGTGCTGTATCGTCAGCCAACCATCGCGAGCCAAGCGCTGAAGCACTTCGCGCAGGGTCGTACGAGTCACGCCGATCAGTTCAGACAGTTCTCTTTCCGCGGGCAAAATAGAGCCAGGAGGAAAGCGGTTATTCCATATACTTTCGATAATATATTCTTCCGCGAATCCAGCCGGACTTTGCGCCTTTATAACCATGTGTTTGATAATCCGTAGCGGTGATTGCCGAAAAAAGCCGAATCATAATACCAGACGAAAGAATCATGATATAGCGCCGCACTCAGGTGCCGAACCATTTCAATGAAAAATTGTGACTGCAAACCGTCACATCACGGCGTATAACGGTAGACTTCTGACCGTTTGTAAAGTTTTTACGGTATGATGTAAAACCTCAAATTATTCTAACAAGCAAGGATTTCTTTCCCATTATGAATGGCATATCCATGCGCCGTGCGCTATTGAAAAATTTTCTGGGACAATCTCCAGACTGGTACAAACTCACTATTGTCAGCTTCCTGCTCATTAATCCGTTACTGTTCTATTTTGTCAGCCCATTTTGGGCAGGCTGGCTATTAGTCGTGGAGTTTATTTTTACGCTCGGCATGGCGCTGAAATGTTACCCGCTACAGCCCGGCGGTCTGCTGGCGCTCCAGGCGATATTTATCGGAATGACCAGCCCGCAGCAGGTGTGGCATGAAGTCACTGGGAATATTGAAGTCCTGATGCTGCTGGTGTTTATGGTGGCAGGCATCTATTTCATGAAGCAACTGCTGCTCTTTGTCTTTACCAAACTGCTGCTGCGCATTCATTCCAAAACGCTGCTATCACTTGCTTTTTGTATCGCTGCCGCCTTCCTTTCCGCCTTCCTTGATGCATTGACCGTGATTGCTGTGGTTATCAGCGTCGCTATCGGGTTTTATGGAATTTACCACCGTTTCGCCTCTCAACAGGGCACCGACGAGGCCGATATCAGCGATGACAGTGCGTTAGGCAGCGAAGAGCACCATCGTACGCTGGAGCAGTTCCGGGCATTCCTGCGCAGCCTGCTCATGCATGCTGGCGTCGGTACGGCACTGGGCGGCGTGATGACAATGGTGGGAGAACCTCAGAACCTGATTATCGCGAAAAGCGCAGGCTGGGATTTCGTCAGCTTCTTCCTGCGTATGTCGCCGGTCACCGTCCCGGTGTTTATTTGCGGAATCCTGACCTGCGTGCTGGTTGAGCGTTTTAAACTCTTCGGCTACGGCGTCAGTCTGCCAGACAACGTGCGACGCGTGCTTGAGGATTACGACCGGGATATGACGGAAAAGCGTACGCCGCAGGATAAAGTACGTTTACTTATTCAAGCGGTGATTGGCGTCTGGCTGATTGTCGCGCTGGCGTTTCATCTGGCGGAGGTCGGGTTGATTGGCCTTTCCGTGATTATTATGGCCACGACGTTCTGCGGCGTGACCGAAGAACACGCCATCGGTAAAGCGTTTCAGGATGCCATGCCGTTTACCGCGCTGCTGACGGTCTTCTTTTCCATCGTTGCTGTGATTATCGATCAACACCTGTTTTCGCCTATCATTCATTATGTGCTGCAAGCCTCAGACAGTGCCCAGCTCACGCTGTTCTACCTGTTTAATGGATTGCTGTCGTCAATATCGGACAACGTCTTCGTTGGCTCGGTTTATATTACCGAAGCACGTAACGCGTTAACGAACGGGAGTATTTCCCCCCTACAGTTTGAACTGCTTGCCGTGGCGATCAATACCGGTACCAACCTGCCTTCCGTCGCCACGCCAAACGGGCAAGCCGCGTTTCTATTCTTACTGACGTCCGCTTTGGCACCACTCATCCGCCTGTCTTACGGGCGTATGGTGGTGATGGCACTGCCTTACACGATTGTGATGACGCTGGTCGGTTTGCTTTGCGTGGAATTCACGCTCGTGCCCTTTACCGATTTTTTGATGAATAACCACTGGATTTCTTTGCCAAACTTGACCCTATCAGGCAGTCACTCATAATCACGATCGTGTATAGTAATCACGGCAGCGACCATTTCCGTCTTGATGACGTTATCAATACGATGTTCGCCGCCGTAAAATGACAGAAAAGCATTAAATAAACATATCGTTACGTTTTGCACAGTGAAATGATGGCAGTGAAGCCAGAACGGTTTACACTGCTGCTTTAATCATGTTTAGCATGGAATATTTTTATGTTGCGATTTCTTAATCGTTGCTCACGCGGGCGTGGTGCGTGGCTGCTGCTGGCGTTTACTGCTTTAGCGTTGGAATTGACCGCGCTCTATTTTCAGCACGTTATGCTATTAAAACCGTGCGTGCTGTGTATCTATCAGCGCTGTGCGCTATGGGGCGTGTTCGCCGCGGGTATTGTTGGCACCATCGCGCCATCAACGGCATTGCGTTACCCGGCCATTGCGCTATGGATATACAGTTCCTACGAAGGGGTTCGACTGGCATGGAAACACACGGATATCTTGTTAAATCCGTCGCCGTTTACCACCTGTGATTTCTTTGTTAGCTTCCCGTCATGGTTACCGTTAGACAAATGGCTTCCCGCCATTTTCAATGCGACAGGTGATTGCTCAGTGCGTCAGTGGGAATTCCTCTCTCTGGAAATGCCACAATGGCTGCTTGGCATCTTTGTCGCTTATCTGGTGATTGCCGTGCTGGTATTGATCGCTCAGCCTTTCCGTCCCAAACGCCGCGATCTCTTCAGCCGCTAATATATACCCTAAATAATTCGAGTTTCAGGAAGGCGGCAAGCGAAGGAATCCCGATGAGCTTACTCAAGTAAGTGATTCGGGTGACTGAACGCAGCCAACGCACATGCAACTTGAAGTATGACGGGTATAGGCCGAAAAGCCCGACAATATGTCGGGCTTCTGGTAACGGTTTCTACGCCTCACAGACTTGCTCCAGCTCTCACTGCTGTGGTCTGTAGATATCGCGATAGTGGCCTAATCGTTCGTTGAAAAAAGGCCTTTTTTCCTGCGGAATTCTTCGTGATATTTCATCTGCGTCGATCTTTTTTTCCTGACTTTCCATGAAAGCAATCGTGGAGGCAGCAAAGTCGGTGTACTGCTCGCTGTACTCAAGAATGATTTTCTCAAAGTTAATCACATGCTCTCCCCCTCTGCTGGTTATACTGCTCTAAAATTATACAACACGTCACGATTTATGCTGGGGATGACAGCATGATTCGCACAAGGAAAGAGAAAAATGTGAAGTGGCAGGCAAAACGCAGATGAGCATTCCGATTCCAGCAGTGAAGCACGGCGTTTTCTACCTCAACGAGATGTAACCCGAACTTCGTTGCAAACCAAATGGGCCACACGTCGGCGCAAATGGTTTACAGCGTGTACGGCAAATGGATGTCGGACAACAACAGCAATCAGATGGATATACTTAATGCGAATTTTGGACAAGATGCCCCACCGATGCCCCAAGCATCGAGCCAATCATGAAAACATGTTTAATTTCAATAACTATCGCGCCCATTCAGGCTTATTTAAAATGTGATCCTGCCAATCCACCACCTCACTCTCACGTACAGCGATATGGCGCACGGAGATACGCTCGCGGTGCATTGCCGTCTTCGTGCCGCAGACCAGCGGATGCCACTGCGGTAAATCTTCGCGTTCATGAATCAGGCGATATGCACAGGTCGCCGGGAGCCAGTTAAACGTCAGCAGGTTTTCACGCGTCAGCTTGATACAGTCCGGTTCGTACTCGAAGCGTTTCTCATAGTTACGACACTGGCAGCTTTTAATATTCAACTGATTACAGGCGACGTTGGTAAAATAGATTTCCTCTGTATCCTCATCAATCAGTTTATGCAAACAGCACTGACCGCAACCATCGCACAGCGACTCCCATTCATCGTCAGACATCTCAGACAACGTTTTTTGCTGCCAAAAAGGGCGTTCAGTCATGTTTCTTCCAGTTAACTTAAGTTGATAAATCGATAGCGTTGTAAATAAGATACGTGATTCTAGCGGGCGCGGCGGGGAGGTTTTACTGCCCGTCATTCAACACGGGCAGCCGGGGCATTAGATAATACGTGTGCTCAACGTCCGGTCATTCACCGTAATCGTCAGCATATCGCCAGACAGGATCGGACCGACCCCTTTTGGCGTACCCGTCAAAATAATGTCGCCCGCGCGCAGCGTAAAGAAACGGCTCATGTAAGCAATCAGCGGCAGAATCGGCGTAATCATATCACGCGTGTTGCCCTGCTGGCGCACTTCATCATTCACTTTTACGCCCAATTCGGTTTGTTGCGGATCGCTAAACTCGGCAACCGGAATAAAACCGGAAATCGGGCAGGAACCGTCAAACGCTTTGGCTTTTTCCCACGGCTGGCCCGCTTTTTTGAATTCGGACTGCAAATCACGCAGTGTCAGATCCAGCGCGACACCGTAACCTGCAATCGCCCGGGCCACACGTTCTTCATTCGCCTGCTTTAACGGCGTACCGATCAGCACAGCCAACTCAACTTCATGATGAACCGAGCCCAGGTTTTTAGGAATGGCAACAGGCTGGCGTAAATCACACAGTGCGGTTTCAGGCTTGATGAATAACACGGGCTCAGCCGGAGTCGCACTGCCCATTTCTTTAATATGCTCGGAGTAATTGCTTCCGACGCAAACAACTTTATTTACGGGAAAATCAAGCAGCGCGCCCTGCCAGTCTCTGTGTTGATACATGGGTATTCTCCTGCCCTGTCTGTTGAATTATCGCTGTCTTCGTGGTGCAGAACCTGCCCAAAAGGAAAACAGCTATATAAGAACACGATGGTGCAAAACCATCGTTATATCATCGTAACGGGGGTTACCCCAACAGATTTCAGGAGAGCAAGGCGGGCGAGCACACAGTCAGGGGAAGGCGTCATAATTCATCCCAAAAGGAAACAATTAAATGATGACGGAGTAAAACGTGGAAGATGAATATTTATCGCGCGGAATATCATGTAAATGGTCGAGATATTCCACGCCAAATTATGTTTGCGGCTTTATCTGAAAGTACACGCTGGTATTATTTTTTTACACTTACATCGGCGTGTTTAATAAGCTCTCGACCGGCGGTGGAACTTGCAGATAAAAACCCTGTTCCTGTAGCGCAAGTTTCACTTTTTCTATATCGGCATTCGCCAGTTTTTTACGACCATCCAACGGTAAGACCATGGCTAACTGCGGCGTGCCAAAACTTTTCATTAATTCTTCCGGCACGCGTGAGAAATCGTCTTTTTTTTCAACATAAAGATAGGTCTGATCGCGTTTAGCACTTCGATAGATCACACAAAACATTTTTTTTACTCTATTTGATGGGAATGCCATCTTGCCTGTATATAATTGTGACTATAACATGCTTACAGCGCTCTGGAATATCATGCCTTAAATGTTACTCTAGGGATTAAAAGATGCTGAAACTGAGTCAGGATAGATGTCACAAACGCCAATAGAGTTAAAAGGCAGCAGCTTTACCTTATCGGTTGTTCATTTGCATGATTCCCAACCCGAGGTAATTTACCAGGCACTACAGGAAAAAATAGAGCAAGCGCCTGCTTTCCTGAAAAATGCCCCCGTTGTCATTAACGTGGCCGCATTAACTGCGGAAACTGACTGGATAAAATTACAGCAGGCCATTTCATCAACCGGCCTGCATGTCGTTGGCGTCAGCGGATGCACCGACGATGCATTAAAGAAAACCATTGCGCAGGCGGGGCTTCCCCTTCTGAGCGAAGGTAAAGCACAACGCCGGGTAGTCGAACCCGTCGCCGCCGTTCCTGCCGCGGTGAAAACGAAAGTCATCAACACCCCCGTACGCTCCGGCCAACAGATTTATGCCCGGAACTGTGACTTGATTGTCACAAGCAGCGTCAGCGCTGGGGCTGAGGTGATTGCCGATGGCAATATTCATATTTACGGCATGATGCGTGGCCGAGCCCTCGCAGGCGTTTCTGGCGATGTTCAGAGCCAGATATTCTGTACGCATCTGGCCGCAGAACTGGTCTCTATCGCTGGTCGTTACTGGCTGAGCGACCAGATTCCTGAACCGTATTTTGGGCAGCCAGCGCGGATCAACCTGAACCAGCTGGACAATGTTTTAACGATAAAACCTCTAGACTAGAATCTCCCAAGGAAACATTTATGGCACGCATCATTGTTGTTACATCGGGTAAAGGGGGCGTTGGCAAGACCACATCAAGCGCGGCCATTGCTACCGGTTTAGCCCAGAAAGGAAAAAAGACCGTTGTCATCGATTTTGACATCGGCCTGCGTAACCTCGACCTGATCATGGGATGTGAGCGTCGCGTGGTGTATGACTTCGTGAACGTTATTCAGGGTGATGCTACGCTTAATCAGGCGCTGATCAAGGATAAGAGAACGGACAATCTCTACATTCTGCCGGCATCACAAACCCGTGATAAAGATGCCTTAACGCATGAAGGCGTAGAGAAAGTGCTTAACGATCTGGGCGACATGGAATTCGATTTTATCGTATGTGATTCGCCTGCCGGGATTGAAACCGGTGCGTTGATGGCGCTCTATTTTGCCGATGAAGCGATTATCACCACCAACCCGGAAGTCTCTTCCGTGCGCGATTCTGACCGCATCCTGGGCATTCTGTCCTCGAAGTCACGCCGCGCTGAACGTTCTGAAGACCCGATCAAAGAGCATCTGCTGCTGACGCGCTACAACCCGGGTCGGGTGAGCCGTGGCGACATGCTGAGCATGGAAGACGTGCTTGAAATTCTGCGGATTCCACTGGTTGGCGTGATTCCAGAAGACCAATCCGTACTCCGCGCCTCTAACCAGGGCGAACCTGTCATTCTGGATACTGAAGCCGATGCTGGCAAAGCCTACGCGGACACCGTTGAACGTCTGCTTGGCGAAGAGCGTCCTTTCCGTTTTGTTGAAGAAGAGAAGAAGGGTTTCCTTAAACGACTTTTTGGGGGATAAATTATGGCTTTACTGGACTTCTTTCTGTCCCGCAAAAAAACGACAGCCAATATTGCCAAGGAACGGCTGCAAATTATTGTCGCGGAGCGACGCCGGGGAGATAGTGAACCCCATTATCTGCCGCAGTTAAAGCGGGATATTCTTGAGGTTATCTGTAAATATGTACAGATTGATCCTGAGATGGTGACAGTTCAACTTGAGCAAAAAGGAGATGATATTTCCGTGCTTGAGTTGAACGTGACATTACCGGAAGCGGAAGAAACGCCTAAATGATTTTTCTGCTGTGATATCCCCTGCTTTTACGCAGGGGATAACTATTTCCGTCATACTACTCCCGCCATACTTCAAATTACGACGTTTGCCACGACGGGCTGTATATTTAGCCAGTATTTTTGTTTCTTATTTTGTTTTTTCGCCGTATTTTCATCACCCTATTTGCTGCTTTTTCCATGATGGCATCATCACAGCAAATAAGGCGTATTGATAAAGCGTGTTTACCGATAATTAATAGCCTTGCACAATGTCACGCAGCGCATCGCCATATAACTGGCCGCGCCAGCCAGATAACATTTCCGGCGTCCCCGCATCTTGCCCACTTAATTTCCAGTGCCAATTGAGCAGGCGATTAATTTGACGGCGTGACGCCAATAACTCGGCTGATAATCCACTCTGTTCGCTCATGCTTTGTATCAGCGCTTTGATCTCTTTAAACGCTTTTTTATAGCCGGGATAGTCGATCAAATTAATGACGGGTGGCGGGCAATCCGCGTCAGCGATGCCGTCCGTCTGCGCAACACAGTCCAGCAGCGTTTTCCCGTGGTAGCGGATTTCCGGGCCGCTCAGCCCCAGCGAACTCAGTTCTCCCAGTGAAGTCGGCAGGCAACGTGCCACCTGCAAGAGGTTCTCTTCACGTACGACAAAATTCACCGCGCTGTCTCGCTCACGCGCTTTACGCAAACGCCACTCAGCCAGACGCTGAAGGCAAGCCAGATTTCGACCACGCAGCTGCCAGGCGTTGCCAAATTCGCGGTAAGCCAGTGCTGGTGCCAAAATATCCTGTTTACGCTGACACAGCAGGAGACATTCATCCAGCGCGGCATTCATCCACCCTGCAGCTTCCGTATCGGCCACCAGTTGAATGGCCATCGGCAGCAGATAGAACACATCGGCAGCAGCATAATCGCACTGTTTTTCGCTCAGTGGACGAGCAAGCCAGTCCGTTCTCGACTCGCTTTTATCCAGCGTCACGCCCATGCAGTCGGCCACCAGCGCAGCGAATCCATAAGAAAGCGGCTTACCTAAAAATGCGGCCAGAATCTGTGTATCGATGAAAGGCGTCGGCAGTGTTCCAAACGCATTGAGAAACACTTCCAGATCTTCGCTGCCCGCATGCAGGAATTTAGTGACCTGTTCGTCACGCAGTAACGCCTGAAAAGGTGCCCAGTCGGTAATCGTTAACGGGTCAATAAGTGAAAGCTGTTCGCCGTCATACAATTGAATCAACCCTAATTGCGGGTAATACGTGCGGGTTCTGACGAACTCCGTGTCCAATGCCACCTGCGGAAAGCGTCGCGCCTGGGAGCAAACCTGTTGTAACCCGATGTCGGAAGTGATCAACTGATAATTCAAAACGTCATTCTCTTGGTTGTTTTTACTTTACGGTTCTGGGTCAAATCCGTATCGCCATAAAAAAGAACGCCGGATAAACCGGCGTGAAAACATCATATCGTGTCCTGCCTCTCTCTGGCAGTCGTTTTCGTGGAAAATCGTCAGGCAGCAGCGTCTTTCTTCGCCTTCTTATCGTCACGCAACTCGCGGCGCAGGATTTTCCCCACGTTAGACTTCGGCAAATCGTCGCAGAATTCGACTTCTTTTGGCACTTTATAGCCAGTAAGATTTCGGCGACAGTGGGTAATGAGTTCCTCTTTCGTTAACGAGTTATCGTGCCGGACGACAAAGGCTTTGACGGCTTCGCCGGATACTTCATTCGCCACCCCAACCACCGCCGACTCGGACACTTTGGGATGACGGCTGATGACATCTTCAATTTCCGTCGGATAAACGTTAAAGCCGGACACCAGGATCATATCTTTCTTACGATCGATGACCCGCAGAAACCCTTCATCATCAGAAGTGACGATGTCACCTGTCGCCAGCCAACCGTCTTTTAACACTTCATCCGTCGCGGCAGGCTTCTGCCAGTACCCTAACATCACCTGCGGCCCTCGCACCCACAGCTCACCGGATTCTCCCGGTCCCGCGTCGTTGCCGTCATCGTCAATGATTCGGACATCCGTGGATGATACCGGTAGCCCAATACTGCCGCTGTAATGTTTGAGATCGTAGGGGTTTACGGACACCAGAGGTGAACTTTCCGTTAGTCCATATCCCTCAAGCAGATGTTTACCCGTTAGCTTTTCCCAACGTTCTGCCACCGCTCGCTGAACCGATGCGCCACCGCCCACCGACAAACGCAGCGTTGAGAAATCAAGCTCGTGGAACTCTTTGTTGTTGAGCAGCGCATTAAATAACGTATTGACGCCGGTGATAGCCGTGAACGGGTATTGCTTCATTTCTTTCACGACCGCTGGAATATCACGAGGATTAGTGATCAACAAGTTCTTCCCGCCCAATTCAAGGAACAGAAGGCCGTTCACCGTGAGCGCGAAAATATGATAGAGGGGCAACGCCGTCACCACCAGCTCATTGCCTTCTTGCAGAACGGCACCGTATGCACCTTTGCACTGTTCGAGATTCGCCAGCATATTGCGGTGCGTGAGCATGGCGCCTTTAGCGACGCCCGTGGTACCACCGGTGTATTGCAGAAATGCCAGATCGGTATTGATAATATCGGGGCGAATATACTGCTGACGCCGTCCTTCCTGCAAAACACGGCGAAACGATATCGCATCCGGCAAATGGTATTTGGGCACCAGCCGCTTAATGTATTTCACTACGAAGTTGACTAGCGTGCCTTTGGCCGTAGAGAGTTGGTCACCCATACGGGTCAGGATAACGTGCTTCACCGCCGTGTTATGGACGACTTTTTCCAGCGTATGCGCAAAGTTAGACACGATGACAATCGTGCTCGCCCCGCTGTCTTTTAGCTGATGCTCCAGCTCACGCGGAGTATACAGCGGGTTAACGTTA
Source organism: Pectobacterium sp. A5351 (assembly GCF_028335745.1). NCBI lineage: Bacteria > Pseudomonadati > Pseudomonadota > Gammaproteobacteria > Enterobacterales > Pectobacteriaceae > Pectobacterium > Pectobacterium sp. A5351. The sequence continues at coordinate 1,970,975 of NZ_CP116477.1, read as the reverse complement.
ACCACCACCATCCCCGCGCGCAGCACCCCAAACAGCGCAACGGGATATTGCAACAGATTGGGCATCATCAGCGCTACCCGATCGCCTTTCTGCAATTTAAGCTGGTTTTGCAGATAGGCAGCAAACGCCCGGCTCCGCTCTTCCAGCTTACGAAATGTCATCACTTCACCCATGTTGACGAAGGCAGGTCGATCGGCATAACGCCTTACGCTATTTTCAAACATGTCAATTAACGACGAATAGCGATCCGGATCGATTTCCGCCGGCACGCCCGCCGGATAGCGTGATAACCAAATTTTTTCCAAGACGTCACTCCCGAGATATTTTTTTAGTGGCATCGTCGTCGCCCTCAGAGGCCTATTGTTATTAACATTATTTTAACTCAGCCTACCAGTTAGCTAACAAACAATGTCAAGGTTGCGAGAACGATCACTAATTTATTCTTTATTCAAAAAAAATCAGGCAACCTGCGTCGCCTGATCTCTTCACTCCGAACGAAATAATTTTATTCTGTAACGACATTCTCAATCCGCGCCGGACCAGGCCACCCACCGTCAAATCCCCATCCAGGGCCCCAACCATAGCCGTAACCCGCACGCCATCCCCACGGACCATAACCATAGCCGCCGGGTGGCATCATCAGGCGCTGCACCACATTCCAGCGTTTGTAGCCTTGTGCGTCGAGCACGACGTAGCGATAAGGTTTATCACCGATAGCGCCCTGTTCGGTGCCGACAATCGGCCCAACAACGGTCACCAGTTGGTCTTTAAAATCGACAGGTTCCAGAAAGCGGTTCACATAGGCAATAAAACGCCCTTCTGATGGCATATCTAACAGCGGTTTCGCACCGCTATCCAGCGGCATGCTGGCAATTTCCAAACGGGTTTTATTTGCCTCATTGCGGATACTGACCACTCGCCCACCAAAGCGTGATTCCTGGCCGACATAAATCTGTGGCGCATTCATCACACGAATCAGATCGTCCTGCGGTGTGGGCGAGGTGCCTTTAATCGCATCCGGTATCGTGACACAGCCGGAAAGCAGCAGTACCGCCGCCGCCACCAAACAGAGGCGTGCTTTTTTCTGATTCTGATGCAGATTTTTTATCCGCATACTTTTCATCTGTGCACTTTTCATGGGTACAAACATGGCACAACCCCTTCTTCAGATATCTGATAGTTAGACTGCTCAGCATCGAATAAGTTGCTGTTTAACGTTATGCTCCACGCGATATCAGCATGCCGTTTATTCGCGGCCGGGAAGTTTTTTCCAGGTCACTTCATTGCGCAGATAGCGCGGTTGCGCATTCTCGACGCTGACCGCTTTTCCTGCCTGCCAGAGCTGGCAGGCCAGCGGCAACATATCCTGCGCCTGTGGCAGCAGCACATCGCCCTTCGTTAATACCAACGAGGCATGGCTGATCAGTTCAGGATAGGTTTCCCATCCGGTTCCTACCGTGGCCCATTCGCCTGACAGCGCAGCCGTTAAGGCTTGCACCTGCTCAGGTTTCAATACGGCTTCCTCGGATTCGCCCAGCCAGATACCGTCAGCATCGCGCTGATAGCAGCCCCAGTACACTTCGCCCATTCTCGCATCAATGGCCGCCAGCACTTGCGTCGCCAGTGTCTGACGGAAAGCGCCCTGTGCCATTGTCGCCAGAGACGATACGCCGATCATCGGTAAATCCGCCCCCAACGCCAGCCCTTGCGCAATGCCAATACCAATCCGCACGCCGGTAAAACTTCCCGGTCCCTGACCAAAGGCCAGCGCATCAAGATCGTTAAGCGTCAGACCGCTGTCGGCCAGCACCTGCTGAACCATCGGCAGAATACGTTGTGTGTGCTCACGGGGACAAATTTCGAACAGAGAATGAATTTCGCCTTCATTCCAGAGTGCGACGGAACAGGCTTCCGTTGCGGTATCAAGCGCTAGAATTCGCGTAGACATGCCAACCTCAGGCAGGATAAATAAATCTTAACAACCCGCATCATAGCATAACCCCCTGCCGTGCCGCAGCCCCTCCCACCGTTGGTCAGAACAGACGGCAACCGCCAGCGAGGACTATATGTTATGGGACAGGAAATGTATTACGGGTCAGGAAATTAATCGCCTGCCGAATATCGCGGGTCCGCGGCGTTGGCGGCAGGCTATTAAGAAACACGGCGCCATACGGCCGCATCACCAGTCGATTATCGCAAATCACAATGACACCGCGATCCTCAACATCACGGATGAGGCGACCTACGCCTTGCTTCAGGGTAATCACCGCATCAGGAACCTGCACCTCGTCGAAAGGCTCGCCGCCGCGCAGCCGACAGTCTTCGATACGCGCCTTCAGCAGCGGATCGTCCGGCGAGGTAAACGGCAGTTTATCAATAATGACGCAGGAGAGCGTATCACCACGCACATCCACGCCTTCCCAGAAGCTGCTGGTTGCCACCAGTAAGGCATTACCTGCCGACACAAACTGCGACAGCAGTTGCGCCTTGCCGGTCTCCCCCTGGAGCAGCACCGGTAGCGTCAGCATGGCGCGAAACTCGGCGGCCAAATCACGCATCATCTGATGCGAGGTACACAGCATAAAACAGCGTCCCTGATTCGCTTCAATCAACGGCTGTAACATCGTCGCCAGCCTTTTCGCCGCACCGGGACGATTGGTTTCCGGCAAATGACGAGGCACGCAGAGCAGCGCCTGATTGGCATAATCAAACGGGCTGGGTAACAGGAGCGTGTTCGCGTTATCCAACCCCAGCCTATCGGTGAAGTGGAAGAGCTGATCGTTAACAGACAGGGTGGCGGAGGTAAATACCCAGGCAGCAGGCTTGTCCTTCATCAATTCACGAAAACGATCGGCGACGGACAATGGCGTCAGCGCTAAGACAAAATGGCGCGAATTACATTCGTACCAGTAACTATAGCCCGGCTGCTGTACCTCTTTCAGCCGCTTCAGGCGATTGCGATAAAGCGTGGTGCGTTCAAAGGCGGCATCCAGCAGCGCAGAGCGGCCAAGCGACAGTTTTGCGACGTCGTAACACAGCTCCAGTGCATCATCCAGCAACACCAGCGCACGCTGAAGCGACGGCTGTTCGAGCACATCGCGCAGGTTACCGCGAAACCCTGGGTCACCCAGCGCCAGCCGGAAATCCTGCGTGCTTTGCGTCAGGCGATCGGCACTTTTTTGCAACTGAGAGGCATCGCGCACTTCGGTGCGGTAAGCAATGATGATGTCTTTTGCCAAATCAAGCAGTTGGCGGCTCGAAAGCTGCTGACCAAAATATTGGCTGGCGATATCGGGAATTTGATGGGCTTCATCGAAAATCACCACGTCACTTTCCGGGATCAGCTCCGCAAAACCGCTCTCTTTCACCACCATATCCGCCAGATAAAGATGGTGGTTAACCACCACGATATCGGCATCCATCGCCTTACGTCGCGCTTTCACCACGAAGCACTCTTTATAGTGCGGACAGTCGCTGCCCAGGCAGTTATCGTTGGTGCTGGTCACTAACGGCCAGATCGCGCTGTCTTCCGCCACACCAGAACAGGTCGTGACATCGCCTTCCGTCGTTTCTGACGACCAGTCGCGCAGCCTGACCAGTTCGCTCAGCGTTTCGGCGGGTAAATCACCGCCGCCCAGCGATTGCTGTTCGAGCCGTTCCAGACACAGATAGTTCGAGCGACCTTTCAGCAGTGCGAGTTTGCCTTTGTACTTCAACGCCTGCGCAATCGTCGGTAAGTCGCGACTATAGAGCTGATCCTGTAGCGCTTTCGAGCCGGTCGAGATGATGACTTTTTTATCGGCACGCAAGGCGGGCGCAAGGTAGGCATAGGTTTTACCGGTTCCGGTTCCCGCTTCCACCACCAGTGCCGTTTTATCGTCGATGGCGCGCGTTACCGCCTGCGCCATCTGCCGCTGTGGTTCACGCGGTTTGAAGCCCGTGATCGCTTTCGCCAGCGCGCCGTCATTCGCAAAATCATCGATTACCCGATCGTTCGTCACGCCTGCTCTCTTTCTCATGGGAAAACGTTGTCTGTCACCACTAACCGTTTCTGGTCACGGCAAAAATATCGCGCTGATTATGCCAAGAGTCACCCGACGCTACCACCCTAAATCAGGAAAGCGTGTCGTCCTCCGCTGTGTTAGGCTTGGCGCGTCGATAATGATTGATAACCCTATTTTATTATCCCCACCATTTTTATTATTCCCACAATGGAGAAAATTCATCTCATGGCGATCACACGTATTAATCCTGAAGCCCGCTGGTCAGACGCGGTCATCCACAACAACACGCTGTATTACACCAGCGTGCCGGAGAATCTGGATGACGGTGCACAGGCGCAAACGGAGAACGCGCTGGGCGCGCTGGATGCAATCCTGCAACAGGCGGGAACGGATAAGAGCAAGCTGTTGGACGTGACGATTTTTCTTGCCGATGCGGATGATTTTGCCGCGATGAACGCCGCGTGGGATGCCTGGGTCGTGGCGGGCAGTGCGCCCGTCCGCTGCACCGTGCAGGCTAAATTGATGCACCCGAAATTTAAAGTCGAAATCAAAGCCATTGCGGCGATATAAGCCCGCCTCTACCAGAGGAAGCGCGATTACTGTTCTTCCTCGTCTTCACCATCGTCAAAATAGTGTTCTTCGTCGCCGTCATTAACGGTGTTATCGTCTTCGTCAAACATCACCGCGACGTTGTCACCCTGATGTTCCTGACGGATCTCCGCTGCAACCTGTGCTATCGCCTGGCCGCTGCTCATGCCCTCAGACATCAGTTCCTGAATACGCTCTACGGCATCTTGCTGTTGTTGGTGCGTCAGCGCGGGCATACCTGCAATCATGGTGGTTTCCTGGTTGATAAATTCGCGCGTATCATCGCATGTCCGCTTCTGCATACACCAGCATTTCTGCTTTGTGGTACGCTGGAGTCAGTGAAATCGATACGTTATCAACATAACCACACTGTAGACACAACAATAGTAGACACAACACAAAGAACATGACTGCCGCCAATACGACCCACGTAACTAACACCAGCGATTCGGCCACCGCGACGGGTTCAGCCGTTCATTATCACACGCTGCCTTACTACCCGACGGTGCTGCTCGATCGCTTTGCGCCTTTTGCCCAACAACCGTGGGCGATGTTGCTGCATTCTGGTTTTGCCGACCATCCGCACAATCGCTTCGATATCATGGTCGCTGACCCGCGAGTCACGCTGTCTACGCGGGGAAACAGGACAGAAATCATGCGTGACAGCGTAACAAAATCCGCAGAAGGCGATCCCTTTACCCTGCTGCAAGAGCAGCTTGATACGTTGGCGTTACCCACAGAAGCCCGTTCTGATTTTCCCTTCCAGGGTGGCGCTCTGGGGTTGTTCGGCTATGATTTGGGACGTCAGATTGAAACACTGCCTACTCAGGCTGAACGGGACATCGACCTGCCGGATATGGCAGTCGGTTTATACGATTGGGCGCTGGTCGCCGATCACCTGCGACAGACGTTAACGCTGATCGTACATCATTCCCTTCAGGCGCGGCTCGACTGGTTAGCCACGCCGCCCGTTAGCGCCTCGCAAGCCGATTTCAGGCTCACCAGCAGTTGGCTGCCGAATATGTCGCGCGAGGCGTACGGCGAAAAATTCCGCACAATACAGGACTACCTTCTGGCGGGAGACTGTTATCAGGTTAATCTGGCGCAGCGTTTTTCTGCGTCTTACCATGGCGATGAATGGCAGGCGTTTTTACAGTTGTCCGCAGGAAATAAAGCGCCCTTTTCGGCCTTTCTGCGTCTGCCAGAAAATACCGTCATCAGCGTATCACCGGAACGTTTCCTCTGGCTGGAAGATCAGCGTATTCAAACGCGTCCGATTAAAGGCACCCTGCCACGTCTCGCTGACCCAGAAGCGGATAAACAGCAGGCTGCCCGGTTGGCTGGCTCAGAGAAAGATCGTTCAGAAAACCTGATGATTGTCGATCTCCTTCGTAACGATATTGGCCGCGTCGCGGTGCCGGGCAGCGTCCGCGTACCAGAACTGTTCGTCGTCGAGCCTTTTCCTGCGGTGCACCATCTGGTCAGTACGATTGAAGCACGGCTACCGAGTGATTGCCCCGCCACCACGCTGCTACGCGCCTGCTTCCCCGGTGGATCAATTACCGGTGCCCCCAAAATCCGCGCCATGCAGATCATTGAAGAGCTGGAACCTCAGCGCCGTAATGCTTACTGCGGCAGCATCGGCTATATCAGCCTGTGCGGCACCATGGACACCAATATCACCATCAGGACGTTATTAACCGAACGCGGCAGAATTTACTGCTGGGCGGGCGGCGGCATCGTTGCCGACAGTCAGGAACAGGCGGAATATCAGGAAACGTTTGATAAAGTCGGCCGTATCCTTCCCCTGCTGGATGGGGCCCAGACAATTCAGGTATCGAATAAATGAGTGAGATCGCTTTGCCGCCAACGGCTTTTGCGCTGAACGACTTTATTACGCGCTTTCAATTACAGCTTCCGCCATCGTTGCGGCCAGTGCACCAACAGCGTCAAGCCGCGGTGCTGGTGCCGATTATTTGCCACCCTACGCCCACGCTGTTATTGACCCGACGCTCTGCCGACCTACGCAAGCACGCCGGACAAGTGGCGTTCCCCGGCGGAGCGGCAGACAGAGAGGATCGTTCGCTCATCGAAACGGCGCTGCGTGAAGCACAGGAAGAAGTGGCTATCCCGCCAGAAAACGTTCAGGTATTGGGTGTATTACCGCCGTTAGACAGCGTGAGCGGTTTTCAGGTCACGCCCGTTGTCGGACTCATCGCGGCACAGACCCGCTTCCATCCCAATGAAGACGAAGTCGCCGAGCTGTTTGAAATGCCGCTGGGCGAGGCTTTCGCGCTAACGCGCTATTATCCGCTGGATATCGAGCGCAAACAGCAGCGCCATCGGGTTTACCTCTCCTGGTATCAGCAACAGTTTGTCTGGGGGCTGACGGCTGCCATCATCCACCAGCTCGCCTTACAGATTTCCGACAGGCCCTAAACTTAAGGCCGCATTCAGCGGCTTTGGGTTCTCGACTTCTTTTCCTTCACTAAATATCCCTAATTTGAAAGTGGATTTTTTGTTCACAAAACACTCGTAGATATATTTTACAATGGCTTATCGCCTATTTGAGATAAGTTAAATTGTGCAATGCCATAAGTTTATTTCATGCGAAAAAGAAAGCCACACGACATATTCCACACTACAATAGCGCGATTTAACGAGTTTTATTCTAATCTTTGGGTAGATATCCACTAAAATTCAGGTCATGTCTCGCCAGAACCGAAAACACCAGATAATTAGCTGTATAAATAGCTGATTGTGGTGAAGGAAGCGGATGCAGACGATCGGAAAATAAAGGATGGAGACAACCCTGAGTCTTTGAGGAGTTTCGCGTGATAAGCGTTTTCGACATGTTTAAGATCGGTATTGGCCCCTCTAGCTCTCATACGGTTGGACCGATGAAAGCCGGTAAGCAATTTGTCGATGAATTGATCAATCAGAATTTACTGACCGCGACGACGCGCATTGCCGTCGATGTGTACGGTTCGCTGTCGCTAACGGGTAAAGGCCACCATACGGATATCGCCATCATTACGGGTCTGGCGGGCAACATGCCGGATACGGTTGATATTGATGCCATCCCTGGCTTTATCCGCGATGTTGAGCAACGCGAGCGCCTGCTGCTGGCTAATGGGCAGCATGACGTCGATTTCCCACGCGAAGGCGGCATGGTTTTCCGCAGTGAAAATCTGCCATTGCACGAAAACGGCATGACCATCACCGCCTTTGCCGGCAATAAAGAAATTTATAGCAAAACCTATTACTCCATCGGCGGTGGCTTTATCGTTGATGCAGAAAATTTTGGCAAAGACAGCGCCACGGATGTTGCCGTTCCTTACACATTTCATTCTGCCAAAGAGATGCTGGAGCACTGTAAACAAAGTGGCCTGTCGCTTTCCGGAATGGTGATGCGTAACGAGCTGGCGCTGCACAGTCGTCAGGACATTGACGCCTACTTTGCCGATATCTGGCAGACGATGCGTGCCTGTATCGATCGCGGCATGAACACCGAAGGCGTTTTGCCGGGCCCGCTGCGCGTACCACGTCGTGCCTCTGCGCTGCGTCGTATGCTGGTGTCTTCCGATAAGCTGTCCAACGACCCGATGAACGTGGTGGACTGGGTTAATATGTTCGCGCTGGCGGTGAATGAAGAAAACGCCGCAGGTGGCCGAGTAGTGACCGCGCCAACCAACGGCGCGTGCGGCATTGTCCCTGCCGTTCTCGCTTATTACGACCACTTTATCGAACCCGTTAGCCCGACCATTTATATCCGCTATTTCCTCGCGGCAGGCGCAGTTGGCATTCTGTATAAAATGAATGCGTCCATCTCCGGTGCCGAAGTAGGCTGTCAGGGTGAAGTGGGTGTGGCCTGTTCGATGGCTGCCGCTGGTTTGGCGGAACTGATGGGTGCCAGCCCGGAACAGGTTTGCGTTGCCGCTGAGATCGGGATGGAACACAATCTGGGCTTAACCTGCGATCCGGTTGCGGGTCAGGTGCAGGTTCCGTGCATCGAACGTAATGCCATAGCTTCCGTCAAGGCGATTAACGCCGCTCGCATGGCAACCCGCCGCACCAGTGAACCCCGCGTCTCGCTGGATAAGGTGATTGAAACCATGTACGAAACGGGTAAAGACATGAACGCCAAATATCGAGAGACCTCACGAGGCGGTCTGGCGATCAAAGTGCAGTGTGATTGATTCATTTTAATCAGATGCTGTAATTTACATTGTGTCATTGCCTGTTTTTGATATGTTCACTCCAACAACGGAAACAGGCAAATGAACAAAACACAAACCTGTGGCAATTTGATCCTACCCACGTAATGTGGACACAGCCCTAAGCGAGGTTCTGGTTTTCAAACTGTTCCGGGCTGAGACCGCCGCATGCACTGTGGCGACGCCAGCGATTGTCATCGCACTCGATATAATTAAACACCGCCGCTCGCATTATTTCACGGCTGCCAAAGGACTCTCCATGGATACATTCCACTTTCAGTGAGTGGAAAAAGCTTTCCGCACAGGCATTGTCGTAACAACATCCCTTCGCGCTCATACTCCCTCGCAGATTATGGCTTTTCAGCATGGCGTGATAATCTGCTGAACAGTACTGGCCGCCGCGTTCGGTGTGAACAATCACGTTTTGAGGCCGTTTTCGTCGCCACAGTGCCATGTGCAGGGCATGACAGGCCAGCTCAGCCGTCATTCTCGATGACATCGACCAGCCGACAACGGCACGCGACCACAGATCAATGACCACCGCCAGATACAGCCAGCCTTCATCTGTACGTAAGTCAGTGATATCTTCCTGCCCATTTTTGATTCGGGCCGCTGGCGATAACGTCTCGCTTCAGCAGATTTTCAGACACTGGCAGGCCGTGCTCCCGGTCGCTGACCGGACTGAACTTCCAGGCAGCTTTTGCCCGCAGCCCCTGACGGCACAGACTGGCAGCAATGGTTTTCACGTTATCAGTGAGATGTTATTGAAAATAGATAGCTGGTCTGCAATCCCTGAAGGTTATCAATTACCAGCTCATTATGATTTATCAGAGAAATAATAGCTAAAGCCGCTAAGATGTTATGGTAAGGCAAGGACGCCTTGTTAATAAGGAGCATAGAGTGAAAAATATCTTAAAATTTACATTTGCTATTCTTGCATCTTTTAGTTCTGCCTGTTCCATAATGCCAAATAATGATTTTTTTGTCCCCCTTCCTCAAGACGCTGATTCACCATGGGTACGTATCGTAGATAACACAGAACAGACAAGTCTCTACCAGACGTTAAACGGCAAACGCACTGGCGGTCTTATTCGTTCCAGTGAATGGGTTTTACAGAACACCCTGGATCGCGGAATGCCAAAAGTATCTGGAGAGAAATACGATATTGACTACTACGAAACCCCCTTAGTGCCAGGGGTTGAAACTGCGATAGTCAACGTCTCTGTTGAAAGCAAATACTCATGCCTGATCACCACCCGCTTTATTCCGGAAAAAGGCAAAAAATATCAATTCCAGTTGGAGACCGATACGCTGCATTATCAATGTCGTGCGATTGCCAGCGAAATCGTGCAGGACAGCAATGGCCAGTGGCAACGCATACCACTGCAAAACGTGCGCTACAGCGCAAAAGAAGGAAATGACTGGCATCCGATGCACAGTGGGTTCGGATCATAGAGATTGCAGCGAAAAAGCAGCGCGACATTATCCACTTTTGACCCCAGTCGTACGGTGGATAACGTCAGCGAAAGTGTATGATCGATAACAAATTACAGGTGACGAAAGCGGTTCTGAACGCCAAACGTCTCCGAGGTGACATAGCGCTCGATGCTGCGCAGGCGCTGTTCGCTGGACTGCAATGTCGCGTCCGCCTCATTCAGCAGTTGGCTGGGCGTTAGGGTCACCTTTTCATCCTCCCCCACCATTCCCGCCGGAGCCGGATCGAGCATAAAGGTCAGAATGATATAAGCCACGATGGTGAAAAAGAACAGGCCGAAAAACATCGACAGCACCACGATTATCCGCAGGAGCTTTACCGGCACGTCAAAATAACGCGCTAAACCAGCACAAACCCCTTTCAGCATGCCTTCTTCCGGTATGCGGTATAACGTTTTACCTGACCACGTATTTTTCATTACGATTTTCTCCAGTCCGGGTGTTCTGCATCCAGAATATCTTCCAGCGCTCTGATACGCTCACGCATGCGGTTAGACTCTTCCGTTAAGCGTGTCAGGCGTTGCATATCATTTTGTCCCAGTTGAGCACTGTTTTTACGCTGGCTGTAATGTAGCCAAAGCCATATCGGTGCCACAAACAACATGAAAATGGTCAGCGGAATGGCAAGAAACAACGCACTCATTGTGTCTCCTTAGTTATTATTCACACGCTGGTGGCTGCCGTTTTCTCACGACAGCCATCCGATGGCGTTTATGCTTTATTCGTCTTATTACTCTGCTGGCTTAACTTTAGCTTTAAGTGCTGCCAGTTGCGCGCTGATTTCATCATCCGCTTTCAGCTCGGCAAACTGCTGATCCAGCGATTTTTGTTTCCCCAGCCCGTGGCTTTCGGCTTCCGCTTCCATCGTGTCGATGCGGCGCTCGAACTGATCGAAACGAGCCATCGCTTCGTCCAGCTTACCGCTATCCAACTGGCGGCGCACATCACGCGATGATGCCGCAGCCTGATGACGCAGCGTCAGCGCCTGCTGGCGAGCACGCGTTTCGCTTAATTTATTTTCCAGCTCGCCGATTTCACGCTTCATACGCTCCAGCGTTTCATCGACGTTTTCGGCTTCATGCTGCAACACCGCGATCAGGTCGGTCAGCTTTTGCTTCTCAATCAGCGCGGCACGAGCCAGATCGTCTTTATCTTTACGCAGCGCCAGCTCCGCTTTTTCCTGCCACTGATTTTGCTGACCGTGGGCTTGTTCAATGCGGCGGGCAATCTGTTTCTTTTCTGCCAACGCCCGCGCCGAGGTTGAACGCACTTCAACCAGCGTATCCTCCATTTCCTGAATCATCAGCCGCACCAATTTCTGCGGATCTTCAGCTTTATCCAGCAATGAATTGATATTGGCGTTCACGATGTCGGCAAAACGAGAAAAAATACCCATAATTACATCCTCTTCATGATTTCCAGCGTCTGATTACGCCTGATTTATCACCGCGGCAGCCCAAGCCAGCCACGATCTCCCTATAGGTATATCAATAAGCATGCCAACTTTTAATTTCTTTTAACTAACTGAAAATAAAGAAATAGATAATTTTGACTATTTTTCTCTTTTCGTTAGATTAGTCAAATATACTAATAGTTAGTAAAAATAATACGGTGGAACATCATGCTTCAGGAAAAAGAGAATCTGCTGGGCGAAGCCAATAGCTTTCTGGAGGTACTCGAACAGGTGTCGCAACTAGCGCAACTGAATAAACCCGTGCTGGTAATCGGCGAGCGCGGTACGGGTAAAGAGCTGATTGCCAGCCGCCTGCACTACCTTTCCCCACGTTGGCAAGGGCCGTTCGTTTCTCTCAACTGTGCAGCACTCAACGAGAATCTGCTTGATTCCGAGCTATTTGGTCATGAAGCTGGTGCGTTTACCGGGGCGCAAAAACGCCATCTGGGACGCTTTGAGCGCGCCGACGGTGGAACGCTGTTCTTGGATGAATTGGCCACCGCACCGATGCTGGTGCAAGAAAAATTACTGCGAGTGATTGAATACGGCATGCTGGAGCGCGTCGGCGGCAGAGATCAGCTACAGGTTGATGTGCGACTGGTGTGCGCGACCAATGACGATCTTCCTGCGCTTGCCGCGAGCGGTAAATTCCGTGCTGACCTGCTCGACCGTCTGGCTTTTGATGTTGTGCAACTTCCGTCTCTGCGCGAACGCCAGCAGGACATCATGCTGCTGGCCGATCACTTCGCGATTCAGATGTGTCGTGAATTACATCTGCCGCTGTTTCCCGGTTTTACGCCCGCCGCGCGCGAGGCGCTGCTGAATTACGGTTGGCCGGGTAATATTCGTGAGTTGAAAAACGTGGTTGAACGCTCAGTCTATCGTCACGGCGACAGTGAACAGCCTCTTGATACCATCATTCTGAATCCCTTCCTCCGCACTCCCGCCGTTCAGGAAATTTCCCCACAGGCGACAGCCAGCCAGCCGGATTTACCACTGGAGATGAAACCGTGGCTGTTGGAACAAGAGAAAAGCTTGATCGAGCGGGCGTTAAGTCAGGCAAAGTTTAACCAGCGTAAAGCCGCTGAACTGCTGGGATTAACCTACCACCAACTCCGCGGGCTGTTAAAGAAACACGATATTGTGGTGAATGAATAAAGTCTGGAAAGAAAAGGCGGGCGAATTCACGCCCGCAGACGAAGTAATGCCGATCGCTTAAGGATCAAGATACTCGGAGCGACCACAGGGGTGAGGCCTCCCTGCGAGAACCTCATCACCGTGTTTCCCCTAATAACGGGCTTAAGTGACCCGTATTACGACTAATACGTTAACAGCACACGGTTACGGCTCCACGCCCCATATCAGCGTACCTTTATCGTGTACGGTGATCTTATCCCAGTTCGTGTAGCTCGTGACGTTAGCGCCGTATGAATAGTCATTCGTTTCATTCACGTTGCTCCAGTCACCGGCGTGGATACGCACCTGTACTTCACCGGTTTCCGCGCCCGGCTGGAGAGAACCGGCTCCGCTGCTGAAGGTCACCAGAACGTAGCGGTTAGCCTTATCGGTGCTGGCGGCCGGAGTTCCTGTGCTGGTCACGATGTTTTGCGGACCGACGTTCGCCCAGTCAACAAAGAGGTTCGCGCCAGGTTTGCCATCATCATGGAAATAGTAGCGTACTTGCAGATCGCTCAGTTTGATTGGCGTACTTCCGGTATTTTTGATGTTGACGGCCATACGAATCGCATCATCGGAAGGGTTGTTATCCACATTGCGGTATTGCAGTACGATGTCACCCGTAGTTCCGTTACCTGGGTTACTCGGTTCCGTTGGCGTTGTCGGCGTGCCGCCATTACTCAGATCGGCACCTGCACGAATCTGCTCTCTGACAAATTTCCCTGACGTTGACAGATACTGCTCCGTCCAGCCGCCTGATTTACTCGCTCCCGGCACCAACGCTGCGGAAGCCTCGGCTTTGTCTGTTAACGCCCAGTTCACCCAACTTACGCCGCGATTGTTCAGGAAATCGATCCAAGTCTGCGACTCTGGCAGGAATGGCCCACCGTTGCCAGACGCATCGCTGGTGCCCCACTCGCTGACAAAAATTGCAGCGCCGCGGCTTTGTGCATAGTCAATGCGATCGCGCAGGAACTGCCCGTGCGTACCGGCATAGAAATGCAGCGCATACATGGTATTCGGATCGGGCAATGGGTTGTCCGCCGCGTCATGGATATCCTGACTCCAGGTGCCTGTGCCAACAATAATGATGTTATCAGGATCATTACTACGGATGGAGTCAGTGACTTCCAAGGCATAAGGCCGAATCTGCCCGTTCCATGTCACACCACCGTTGGGTTCATTGGCGATTTCATAAATCACGTTCGGCGAGTTTCCATATAGCCCCGCCATTTCGGCAAAGAAGGTTTTTGCCTGTGCTTTATAAATATTCGGATCGTTGTCCGATAAGATGTGCCAGTCGATGATGATGTAAACTCCGAGGCTTTGCGCCGCCGCAACGGCCTCTTTTACCTTATTGGCAAGGGAAGGATTAGTAATATAGCCATCCGCCGCCGTATACATGGCGACACGGAAAACGTTAATTCCCCAATCGTCACGCAGCCATTTCATCGAATCTTTGTTGACATAATCACCAAACCACTGCAAACCGTGCGAACTCATTCCTCGCAGTTGCACTCTTTTTCCCTGCTTATCCACCAGCCGTCCACTTTCAATGGACAGTTGGCCATGCGTTTCCACCGGCGTGGCGGATAATGCTGAGAAACTGAGTGACATCCCCAGTACCGTTGTTACCACACCTAACGTCATTTTCCTGACGAATTGATTCCTTTTTCTCCACATATTCCTTATCTCCATTGTGAACACCCATGAGCTTGGGTATAGGCATCATAAGGGAGATTTCCGCTCCCGCAAACAATTTAGGATATATCCCAATGGTATTGATTTTATTAATTATTCGCAAAGAAATAGCGAGTATGCTAAGCATCAGTCAACGCCATTTTTCCAGGCAAAAAAAAGCCAGCACATAGGCTGGCTAAAATAATACTGGAAGCAATGTGAGCAATGTCGTGCTCTCCTTCAGTGCCTGCGAGAAGCCACTGCTGAAGTGCGAAAATGATGATAATAGTTATCAATATCACCTGTAAAGCACTTTGTTGAGAATTTTTCTCATTTCCATACTGACTATAGGGTTCCTGTCATCGCAATCCACAGAAAAAATGCCGTTCAGAATACGATTATGTCTGCCAATAACCTCTCCACTGACACATCTGATGCCTTAAGCGGTTGGAAAGTCGCCAGACACACGCAACAAGAGTGGGGAGGATGCCAAGAGTACGATACACTCTGTCTATAACCGTATTGACTGAAAAATCCCGTATGTTCGGAAAAACCTGTTTCGCACTGGCATTCACCTGGCTGGCATTGCCTGCACTGGCCGCACCGCCGTCCGTGCCAACGTCACCTGCTCCGCTGGAAAGCATTCACCAGAGCGGTTTTGTCTATTGCGTTAATGATGTCCTGAACACATTTAATCCGCAGATGGCACGCAGCGGCGTCACCATTGATACGCTGGCGGCGCAGCTTTATGACCGCCTGTTGGATGTTGACCCCTATACCTATCGTCTGATGCCAGAACTGGCACAGCGCTGGGAAGTGCTGGACAACGGTTCAACATACCGTTTTTACCTGCGCCGCGATGTACCGTTTCAGAATACCGCCTGGTTCAGCCCAACCCGTAATATGAACGCCGACGACGTGATATTCAGCTTCCAGCGCATGCTGGACAAAAAGCACCCGTATCATGATGTCAACGGCGGCGAATATCCCTATTTCGACAGCCTGCAATTCGCCGATTCGGTGCAAAGCATCCGTAAGCTGGGCGAATATAGCGTTGAAATCCGGCTTAACAGCCCGGATGCGTCTTTCCTCTGGCATCTGGCCACGCACTACGCCCCGATCCTGTCTGCGGAATACGCGCAACGTCTGGCAAAAGAGGACAAAAAGGAGCTGCTGGATCGCGAACCGGTCGGCACCGGCCCTTATCTGCTCGATGAATACCGCAACGGACAATATATCCGGCTGACGCGCAACGGCGATTATTGGCGCGGTTTGCCACGTATGCGGCAGGTGGTTGTCGATCTCGGTTCCGGCGGTACAGGGCGCTTATCCAAGCTATTGACGGGCGAATGTGATGTGCTCGCCTATCCAGCCGCCAGCCAGCTGACAATTTTACGTAATGACCCTCGCCTCCGTCTGTCACTGCGCCCCGGCATGAACGTTGCTTATCTGGCCTTCAACGTGCGTAAACCCCCGTTGGACGACCGCCGCGTGCGGGAAGCCATCGCGCTGGCGATCAATAACGACAGGCTGATGCAGTCAATCTATTACGGTACAGCGGAAACGGCGGCATCGATTCTGCCCCGCGCCTCATGGGCGTACGACAGTGAATCGCAGGTAACCGAATATAATCCGCAGAAAGCCCGACAAATCTTGCAGGATCTGGGGCTGACTAACCTCAGCCTGCGCCTGTGGGTGCCCAGCGCCTCACAGTCCTACAACCCCAGCCCGTTGAAAACCGCAGAGCTGATACAGGCCGATCTGGCACAAATTGGCGTCACCGTGACCATCGTGCCGGTGGAAGGCCGTTTCCAGGAAGCGAAGCTCATGGAACTCAGCCACGATTTAACGCTGGCAGGCTGGGCAACGGACAGTAACGATCCGGACAGTTTTTTCCGACCACTGCTAAGCTGCGCGGCGATTCGTTCCCAGAGCAACTACGCGCACTGGTGCGATCCTACGTTTGACGAAGTGCTGCAAAACGCGCTCTCGTCACAGCAGCTTTCTAAGCGGATTGACTATTATCAACAGGCACAGCGTATTCTGGCAGAGCAGCTACCTGTCCTGCCGCTGGCATCGTCATTGCGACTGCTGGCCTACCGCTATGACATGAAAGGGTTGGTATTAAGCCCCTTCGGCAATGCCTCATTCGCGGGCGTCTTCCGCGAGGATCAACAGGCGCAGCAGAAGCCCTCTGCACCGGAAACCGTGGAGGAAGCACAGCCGTGATTATTTTTACCTTGCGACGTCTGGTGTTACTGATAGTGACGCTGTCACTGCTGACGCTGGTGGGCTTTAGCCTCAGTTATTACACGCCCAACGCCCCGCTTAATGGCGCGGCGCTGTTCGATGCCTATCATTTTTATCTCACCAGCCTGCTTCAGGGGGATTTCGGTCGCTCCAGCATTAACGGACAGGCCATCAGTGAGCTGCTCAAAGAGGTTTTCCCCGCCACGATCGAGCTTTGTTTGCTGGCGTTTGCGCTCTCGCTACTGGTCGGGATTCCGCTGGGCATTACCGCTGGCGTGATGCAGAACCGCGGCGCGGACATCGTGATCAGCACGCTGGCGCTCATTGGTTTTTCCCTACCCGTGTTCTGGCTGGCGCTGCTGCTGACGCTGTTTTTCTCGCTGCACCTCGGCTGGCTACCGGTTTCAGGCCGTTTCGACCTGCTCTATCAGGTGAAAACTGTGACCGGATTTGCCTTGATTGACGCCTGGCTGTCAGATTCGCCCCATCGTGGTGAAATGATCGTCAGCGCCATCCGTCACCTGATTCTGCCGATTACCGTGCTGGCCGTTGGGCCGACGACCGAAGTGATCCGTCTGATGCGCGTCAGCACCACGGAAATTATCAGCAAAAACTACATTAAAGCGGCGGCAACTCGCGGATTGTCTCGCTTTACGATCATCCGTCGCCATCTGATTCACAACGCGCTGCCGCCGATTATTCCCAAACTGGGGTTGCAATTTTCCACGATGCTGACGCTGACGATGATTACCGAAGTGGTCTTTAACTGGCCGGGTATCGGTCGCTGGCTGGTGAACGCCATTCGCCAGCAGGACTTCGCTGCCATTTCTGCGGGCGTAATGGTGGTCGGCGCAATGGTCATCACAGTCAACATCCTGTCCGATATTTGGGGTGCCATGGCAAATCCGTTGAAACATAAGGAATGGTATGCCCTTCGATAACGTTTATAGCGAAAAACGGCTGCCTAGCCGACTGGGCGATACCTGGCGCGCATTCCATCAGGATATGCTGGCGATGATCGGGCTATACGGCTTTCTGATCCTGATTGGCCTGTGCCTGTTCGGAAAATTTCTTGCGCCTTATGAGGTTGACCAGCAATTTTTGGGCTACCAGTTGTTGCCCCCCTCTTGGTCGCACTACGGTGAAGTCTCATTCTTTCTCGGCACCGACGATTTGGGGCGCGATCAGCTAAGCCGTCTGCTGAGCGGTGCAGCGCCAACCGTCGGCGCATCGCTCATCGTCACCTACGCGGCCGCGCTGTGCGGCATCGTCCTGGGCGTCTTTGCGGGCGTGACCCGCGGGCTACGATCCGCGATGCTCAACCACATTCTGGATACGCTACTGTCGATTCCGTCGCTGCTGCTCGCGATTGTGGTCATCGCTTTTATCGGCCCTAAACTCGAACACGCCATGCTCGCCGTCTGGCTGGCGCTGCTGCCGCGTATGGTGCGCACCATCTACAGCGCCGTACACGCTGAAATGGACAAAGAGTACGTGATCGCTGCTCGTCTTGACGGTGCGTCCACGTTTTATCTGGTGTGGTATGTCGTGCTGCCCAACATCGCCGCGCTGCTGGTTTCCGAATTTACCCGCGCGCTGTCGATCGCCATTCTGGATATTGCCGCGCTGGGCTTTCTCGACTTGGGCGCACAGCTACCGACGACCGAATGGGGCGCTTTGCTTGGCAACTCGCTGGAGCTGGTTTATGCCGCGCCGTGGACCGTGATGCTGCCCGGCGCGGCTATCGCGCTGAGCGTGTTAATCGTCAACCTGCTGGGCGACGGCATCCGCCGCGCGCTCGTCGCGGAAACGGAATAAGAGGCGACGACTCCCTATGCCATTACTTGACATCCGTAACCTGACGATTGAATTCCTGACTGCCGACGGCGCGGTAAAAGCCGTCGATCGCGTCAGCATGACGCTGAGCGAAGGGGAAATTCGTGGACTGGTGGGCGAATCCGGTTCAGGTAAAAGCCTGATCGCCAAAGCCATCTGCGGGATCACCAAAGAGAACTGGCGCGTGACCGCCGATCGCTTCCGCTTTGATGATATCGACCTGCTGCAACTGTCGTCGCGCGAGCGGCGTAAACTGGTTGGCCATAACGTCTCCATGATTTTTCAGGAGCCGCAATCCTGTCTCGATCCGTCTGAAAGTATCGGTCGGCAACTGGTGCAGGCGATTCCCGGCTGGACGTATAAAGGCCGCTGGTGGCAGCGGTTTAACTGGCGCAAACGTCGCGCTATCGAACTGCTGCACCGCGTCGGGATTAAAGATCATAAAGATATTATGGGCAGCTATCCTTATGAGCTGAGCGACGGCGAGTGTCAGAAAGTGATGATTGCCATCGCGTTGGCGAACCAGCCACGCCTGCTGATTGCCGATGAACCCACTAACGCGATGGAATCCACCACGCAGGCACAGATTTTCCGCCTGCTGTCGCGCCTGAATCAAAATAATAACACCACGATTCTGCTCATCAGCCATGATCTGCAAACCATGAGCAAATGGGCCGACCGGATCAACGTGCTCTATTGCGGGCAAACGGTGGAGAGCGCCACCAGTGAGGATTTAATCACTGCGCCGCACCATCCCTACACGCAGGCGCTGATTCGCGCGATGCCCGATTTCGGTCGCTCGCTGCCACACAAAAGCCGGCTGAACACGCTGACCGGTGCGATTCCGTCGTTAGAGCACCTGCCGATTGGCTGCCGGCTCGGCCCACGCTGCCCGTATTCACAAAAGCAGTGTATGCAAACGCCGCCCTTGCTTTCCGTTAAGAACCACTTATATGCCTGCCACTTCCCGCTCAACATGGAGGAACCGTGATGGTTGAGATGCTGCTTGAAGCCCGCAACCTGACCAAGACGTTCCGCTATCGGTCCGGGCTGTTCCGCCGTCAGCATGTTGAGGCGGTGAAATCCGTCAGCTTTACGCTACGTGAACGACAAACGCTCGCCATCATCGGCGAGAACGGATCGGGGAAATCGACGCTGGCTAAAATGCTGTCGGGCATGATCGCTCCGACGTCCGGCGAGCTGGTGATTGACGATCATCCGCTGCATTACGGCGATTACCGCTATCGTAGCCAGCGTATCCGGATGATTTTTCAGGATGCGGGCAACGCACTCAATCCGCGCCAGCGTATCGGGCAACTGCTGGATGTCCCGCTGCGGCTGAATACTGACCTCAGCGCCGAAGCGCGCGAAAGAGCGATTAATCAGGCGCTGTATCAGGTCGGCCTGCGTCCCGACCACGCCTATTACTATCCGCATGCGCTCGCGCCGGGGCAAAAACAGCGTGTCGGCTTGGCACGCACGCTGATCCTGCAACCAAAAGTGATTGTTGCCGATGAGGCGCTGGCGTCACTGGATATGTCTATGCGGTCACAGATTATCAATCTGATGCTGGAGTTACAGGAAAAGCACGGTATCTCTTATATTTACGTGACGCAGCATCTGGGCATGATGAAGCACATCAGCGACCAGATTCTGGTGATGCAGGCTGGCGAAGTGGTCGAACGCGGCAGTACCGCCGATGTGTTGTCCGCCCCGCTCCATGACCTGACGAAACGTTTAATTGCCAGCCATTTCGGCGAAGCGCTCAGCGCCGACGCCTGGCGACGTGACGGCGCACAACGTTAATCTCCGCGCACCGCGGCAGCATCCCCGCGACAGCCACAGGGCTGTGGAAAAAGGCAGATACTGCTCGGAGTACCGCTACCGTCCCCAACATGGTAGAATCGCGCGGTTTATTCATCTCGGTCGCCACTTGCCACGTACGTTTACGGGCACAGAGGTGGCGATCGCAGCAACAATGATCACAAGGATTACTGCTATGGGTTTTCTTACCGGTAAGCGCATTCTGGTAACAGGTGTTGCCAGCAACCGTTCTATTGCCTACGGTATTGCACAAGCAATGCAGCGCGAAGGTGCCGAACTGGCCTTCACCTATCAGAACGACAAATTGAAAGCACGCGTTGAAGGCTTTGCCAACGAGCTGGGTTCCAGCATCGTTCTGCCGTGTGATGTCGCTGAAGATGCCAGCATCGAAGCACTGTTTACCGAACTGGCTAACGTATGGCCGAATTTTGATGGCTTCGTGCACTCTATCGCTTACGCACCGGGCGACCAACTGGACGGTGACTACGTTGATGCCGTGACCCGTGAAGGTTTTAGCATTTCTCACGATATCAGTTCTTACAGCTTCGTCGCGATGGCGAAAGCCTGCCGTAAGATGCTGAACCCGAACTCTGCGCTGGTTACCCTGTCCTACCTGGGTGCTGAGCGTGCTATCCCTAACTACAACGTGATGGGTCTGGCAAAAGCGTCTCTGGAAGCGAACGTACGTTACATGGCGAACGCCATGGGTGCTCAGGGCGTGCGCGTCAACGCCATCTCTGCGGGCCCGATTCGTACACTGGCTGCATCCGGCATCAAAGATTTCAAGAAAATGCTGTCGCATTGCGAAGCCGTTACGCCAATCCGCCGTGTCGTTACCATTGAAGACGTGGGCAACTCTGCTGCGTTCCTGTGTTCCGATCTGGCTGCCGGTATCTCCGGTGAAGTTCTGCACGTTGACGGCGGTTTCAGCATCGCTGCAATGAACGAGCTGGAACTGAAATAAGTCATCACAGTAAACCGTTTTTGTCCAAAATGCGCTCTTTTCTCAGAGCGCATTTTTATTCCCACCAAACAGGAGAAGTTGTTATCAGCAAGGCTACCTTTCATATATAAAAATACGAGTATTACTTTTAATTAAATTAATACTCATGGTAATAATATCATCACGAAAACATACTTATTCAGAATAAAACACCAAGAAAAGAAGAATAAATAGTTCAAGCGAAATATTTTCATTGTGATTAACATCTTTTTGTGTTGTTTTTTTGATTTCCCCATAAAAATCATGTGAAAAATACCTGTTAAATAACAAGCAAATAGATAACCATTACCAATTCAGTAAAAAATTAAATCCTGTTAAATCAAAAAAATGACAAATAACAGTTAGCGTTTAAATTAAAAATCGAACAAAAAAATATTCATCTATTATTTACCTGCGCACTCATCGCGCCGTATTTTATCTTGCTGAAAAAATTCACACGCTAATTATTTGATGTTGAGTCAAATAATATACGCACCATATATCTTTGAAACGAGGTCATTATGAGTAGCAACGATGTGTCTAATTTAAAGTCCAGCAACAGCATTATCAATATTATTGTCGTTATCGATACAGATAGTATTATTCGCGATTTTACAGGCAAAAACCCGAGTCAGGACGCCAATAAACCTACTGGTATTTCACACCAATATTCTTATATGGTGGTCTCCTCCGGTTCTGCCCTTCAGGGTCAAGCGTCCGCCGATCTCAATATAAAGGCCAATGTGGGTGATGTGATTCGCTGGACCGGAACATCAGAGTCCGATAACTTTGATTCCAGCGTGTTGGTTTATGGTTTACCAAAATTTGGCGGCACAGATGTTTTTACGGGTACAACGTTCAAAATGTACACGAAAACATCCATGTTACCAAAGCAAAATGGTCCTTTCCCAGTAACCTATACAGACCAGTCATATTGGTTTATTCAGGCCGATATTAACCAGAAAGGGACTGAAAATTATCAAATTCAGTTTGGATTGTATTATCGCCCTGATGGCGGTGCTCAGCAGTTGTTTGGGTACTTCTGCTGGGATCCAACCATTACCGTATCTAATTAAATAAAAGCTCACATTTAATTATTACACATAAAACCAAATAAATGGCTAGTAATGTATCTAGTCATTTATTTGTGTTTTTTAGTAACCATTAATGCTGAGTAACTAAATAATCCTTATCCAGCAATTCAAACGTATAATTCCGCTGAGAAGAAAAGATAATCTCTTGGGCTTTTGTCACAAAGATAGCTTCCATGTCCGGCTGATGATGTAGAAACTCAATACCCACATTCACGCCCATGCCATAGAGCAGCGTGGTGTAGATATCGCCGTCGAGAGAGTCGTTCGAGATAACGGTGACGCTGTGCAGTTCATTATCCAGCGGATAACCCGTTTTGGGATCGAGAATATGATGATAGATCTGGTCATCCACGGTAAAAAAACGCTCATAGACGCCGGATGTCACTACCGATTTGTTTTTCACCTTAATGATGCCCAGCAGGCTATCGCGATCCGCGAAAGGCTTCTGTAACCCGACGCTCCATAGCCCCGGCTCATCCGTCAGCGCGTTGCCAATCGCCAGAACATTCCCCCCCAAATTGATCAGCGCATCCTGAATCGCATGTTGATACAGGACATCCCGCACGATATCGGCAATATACCCTTTCGCAATCCCACCCAGGTCTATCTCCATTCCCGTGCTTTCCAGCAACACGGCGCAGTCCGACTCTCTGAGAATAATGCGTTCGGGATGCGTTAATGCCAGCGCCCGTTGTATCGATGCGCGCTCAGGCACCGTGCTGCCGCTAAAACCGATTTTCCATAGTTTAACGACGGGGCCAATCGCCACATTAAAAGCACTATTTTCCATCAGACTCACCGCTTTGGCGCGCTTAATCAGCTCAAAGACAACCGGGCTGACCGACACATACGCTTTTCCCGCCGCGTGATTGATACTCATCACTTCCGACTGCACTCGGTTAACGGTTAGCACGTCCTCAAGCTGCTTGATGCGCTGGAAAACCTTCCTGACAGCGGTTTCATCATGAACAAAGAGTTTGAGCAGAATGGGGCTGCCCATCAGATGAACAGAATAAACGTAAGCGTTATCGACAGAAGGCATACGGTGGCTCCCATGAACGAATGGCGATACAGAGAGGAAAGCAAGGACGCGCAGGAAAATGGCGGACGCCTTTTCAGACGTCCTCCAGTAGCATTACGGTTCTATCACTTACTCTTCTACCCGCATTGGTTGATTTTCAGCCGTTTTCACCACAGCTTTCGCGAACTTTGCCTTGCGCGCCTTTGTCGGGAATGCGCCAGAATGACGCGGTGCCCGCGCATAGGCCGCCGCCTGAATCCCCGCCTGAATCCCGAAGATAATGATATCCGCTACGGCGTTGCCGCCAATGCGGTTCGCCCCGTGGATCCCACCAACCACTTCCCCTGCAGCATAAGCCCCGGAGATCGTCTCTTTATGGCGATTCAGCACTTCCGCTTTTGCGTTAATGGTCACCCCGCCCATCGTATGATGCACGCCTGGTGCTACCTTAATCGCGTAGTAAGGCGCCTGATTCAGCGGGTCGCGCATCCCCGTCGTGCGGCCAAAGTCCTCATCCTGCTTATCAGCAATGAAGCCATTGTAGCGGTCGAGCGTGGCGTGCAGCGCCGCCGATGGCATATCCAGCCTGTCGGCCAGTTCCGCGACGCTGACCGCGCTAACGGTCAGTCCTTGCGCGACATACTCTTCGACCGCCCGATTGCGACTTCTCACCTGCTCGTCAAACAGGATGTACGCGTATTCTTCCGGCAGGTTGACGATGGCGGACGAGACGTTATCCCGCGTCTCCATTTCGTTAAAGAAACGCTCTCCACGCTGCGACACCAGAATAGCCCCGCCGCCGCGAATGGATTCGGAGATCAGATAAGACGTCGTCTGTTCAACCGTCGGATGGGTTTGAATTTCCCCCAAGTCCACCGTATCTGCGCCGATCTGTTCCAGCAGGCGAATACCGCCGCCCGTCGCCCCTTTGTGGTTGGTGGTGACGAAGCCTTTCAGGTCTGGGCGGTATGACTCCACCATCGCCTGATTGGCACTAAAACCGCCTGTCGCGACAATCACCGCTTTTGTCGCAATCAGGCTCGCTTCCTGCTCCTCATTGACGATTCTGACGGCAGTAACTTTGCCCTTTTCCTGCACAATCTCGGTCACCGACGTTTCCAGCAGCACCTCAATATTGTATTTATTGAGATTTTTAATCAGCCCGCTGACCAGATAGCCGCCCACCGCTGCGCCGTTGGCAGGCCGGTGCGTTCTATCCACGCTCATGCCGCCCGTCGTGGTGATATCGCTCAGTTCAATATTGTGCTGTGCCAGCCAGTTAATCGCGTCAGACGCATGATCGACGAAATACTTCACCAGCGCGGGATTGTTCTTCTGTTTGCCACTTTTCAGCGTTTCGTCATAGAACAGCGCCTGGCTGTCTTCGATACCTCTATTTTGCTGGAAGACGGTGCCCGCCGCATTCATACCGGCAGAGGCCTTGATGGTATTGCCACCAATGACCGGCATCTTTTCAATCACGATAACGCGCGCGCCCGCTTCGCTGGCCTGAATCGCCGCCGCCAGCCCCGCACCGCCGCTGCCAATCACTACCACGTCCGCTTCGCGGCGCGCGTCAGGGTTACCGCCATCGGCAATGATGGCGTCTTTGCTGGATTTCACCATCGCCTTGGTGACAGCCTTTTTAATCGCTTCACTCTGTGCCGTTGCGCCCGTTACGGCATCAACATGTGGGCTATTGGTATCCAGAATGCGTTCGCGGATAATCTCAAAAC
Organism: Pectobacterium sp. A5351; assembly: GCF_028335745.1. Classification (NCBI taxonomy): domain Bacteria; kingdom Pseudomonadati; phylum Pseudomonadota; class Gammaproteobacteria; order Enterobacterales; family Pectobacteriaceae; genus Pectobacterium; species Pectobacterium sp. A5351. Next base: position 1,945,620 of record NZ_CP116477.1, on the reverse strand, counting down.
TGATTTTCAGTGAATCATCAATCTCACTATTCTCCAGGGCGATATCGGCGACCCGATTCTGCTCAAAATGAACATGAATTCTCAGCTCGCCACATTCATCCTGAACGCGTTCCTGATAAACCCCGGATTTAAATTTTTTTCCGGTTAAATTTACGTCCCGAATCATGGCTTCGACTAATGAAAAACGCCACAGCGGTTCGGGAATCATTAATGCTTCACGTTTATCACTGGCAATATAAAGTTCGAGCTTTTCCTGCTCGGCAATACGATCTGTCCAGTCTGGATAAGCAATACAGCCTCTGCCGACGGCAATCAGGTCATAACCCTTTTCCAGCGCCGCGTCGGCGTCTGCCTGATTCACAATATCCCCGACGCCAATAACCGGAATCGCGGCTAATGTTGCAGAACGACGGGAAACATATTTTTTAATCAGCGGCGTCGGGTCATTAATCTCGATAATGGATGAGCGCAGGATATTTCCCATAGAGAAGTGGACATAATCCAGCCCGCGTGCCGCTAATTTCTCCAGCAAATAGAGTGAATCATCAAAATGAATGCCCGGTTCTTCGATCTCTTCCGGTGAGAAACGATAACCGATAATAAATGCGGAATCGGCGTATTGAGCCGCGACCTCATGGGTGATATCCAACACCGCCAGCGGAAATGCCGCACGATTATCACGGCTGCCGCCCCATTTATCTGAGCGCTGATTAGAGTGTGGAGAATAGAACTGTTGGATCAGGTAGGTGTTCGCGCCGTGAATTTCTACCCCATCGAACCCCGCCTTAATAGCACGACGGACGGCATCGCCAAATTTGCCGATCATGGCGTCAACCTCATCGCCCGACAGCGCAACCGGAACCGTCGCTCCTGCGCGCGGCGCAGCAATAGCGCTCGGAGCAACCGGTGTCGCACCGCCAATAAAACGCGGTTCGACCATGCGGCCACCGTGATAAATTTGCAGAATCGCCGTCGAGCCTTTTTCTTTAATCGCCGTCGCAATTTTAGCCAACCCGGCAATTTTGTCGTCGTGGTCTATCCCTATCGCACCGGGAAACGCTAACCCTTTGTCATCAATAAAGCAGCATTCCACAATTACGGTGCCGATACTGCCAGCTCTGGCCTGATAATATTCCACCAGCTCTTTGGTCACGCTGCCATCATAAAACCCACTACAAGTGGTCATGGGAGCCATCAATACCCGGTTTTTCAGCGTTGCGCCGTTGGGGAGTGTAAACGCGGCAAATAAATCATGGTGACTATTCTTCATAGTGAATACTCCACTTAAAATAAAATCCTGTTCGAAAAGGCCATGTTTTTCTTTTAATCATTAATTCTTCTGGCTGATAACTTGCGAGCTTATTACTTACCAAGTATCTATTTTTTCTGATGTTATAAAATGTTTTATTACTATTTAAACTATTTTGTAGATCCGCTTTTATTAGGGGTATTTGCACAACTCTTTTTAATATTTAATATTCCACTCACTTTATTAACATCTCCTTATCCTGAAAATAACCAATCGGGTAGTATTTATATTCTGCATAACAAAAAAAACGCCTCGGTAATAACACCGAGGCGCAATAACGTCGGGATAGCGAGAATGCGTGGCAGGCTAGACGCCAGTAAATCGGTAGCACCGGTACAGGACGAAAGCCTTTACGACTAAGAACCTATCCCAGTAGGCGTTATTGGTGCAGTCAGTTTGGACACGGACAGCGCGCAGAAACCGGAGCGTACACGTAGTACGTGAGGATTTCGAGCACTGCCCAGGTTCAAAATGGCAAATGAAATAGCCCTAATGGGATAGGTTCTAAGCCTGTAACCACTGCTGTGCCACATCAAAGAAGTTCTGCGCCAGCGGCGTCGCTCTGTCTGCCTGTGCGACAACAACCGCCGCACGACGACGCATCGGTGGAAATTGCAGCGGCCGCAGCGCTAACGCAGGCGTCATTTCTGGAATCAGGCTGCCGCGGGGCACAATGCCGCATCCCAGCCCGACATAGGCACTTTGAATCAGTTGCAGAACGGAAGAACTTTCCACCTTGACCCACGGCGAGACGCCCATTTCACGGAAATGGCTATCCAGATAGCGACGGAAATAGCGGCTGGCCTCCGCCAGACAAAGCGGCACATCGGAAAGCGCAGCGAGGGGCAGCGGCGTGTCACCGACTAACTGCGGGAAATGGTGAGGATGGAACAACAGATCAATGCCCTGCTCCGTCAGCGGTGACACTTGAAAGTGCAGTTCCTGTAGCGTCGAAAATTCAAAAAAGCCGATACCGACATCTACCGAATGCGCATTCAGCGCCTCCAGCAGTTGATCCGCACTGAACAGCGAGATCTGAAAATCCAACTGCGGGTAAACCTCGTTTACCGCCGCCAGCAGGCTCGACAACGCGATACTGCTTTGCGGCACCGCACCGATGCGCAGGACGCCGCTGACGCCGCGTTTCAGCGACGCGACTTCCAGCTTCAGCCCCTGATAAACCGAGACGATCTCCCGCGCCCAGGCCAGTACACGCTCGCCTTCAGCCGTAAAGCCCTCAAAATTGTTACCCCGGTTAATTAAAGCCAGATCCAGCTCTCGCTCCAGATTTTTCAATCTCATAGAGAGCGTCGGTTGACTGACAAAACTGGCTTCAGCGGCCCGGCCAAAATGGCGCTCTTTCTCCAAATTGCACAGGTATTGCAGTTGCTTAATATCCATCGTCAGGCTCGATCGTCAGGCACAGTAGTGGGTAAGCCCCGAGTATATACTGATAAACCGCCTCTATCCCACCATAGCCGCATTTGATTAGACGGGATCGCCGGCCGCACCTAAACTTCCCTCAAGAGCAAATATTTAAAATTTTGTTCACATAAAAAAAACATTATCACCTGCGGAACGTATATGAAATTCAAACCATCCATCAAGCCATACCGCAACGCGGCTGGCGGCTGGGGCTCGTTGGAAGCCACCACGCGTTTTGTGCTCGACAGCAAGCAAGCGCTGAAAAATATCCGAAACTTGTTGCGGGTCAATAAATCGAAAGGTTTTGACTGCCCCGGCTGCGCCTGGGGTGATGACAACAGCAGCACGTTCAGTTTCTGTGAAAACGGCGCGAAAGCGGTCAGTTGGGAAGCGACGCGCAAAGCAGTCGATCTGGATTTCTTCGCCGCCCACAGCGTCACGACACTACGCCAGCAAAGCGACTATTTCCTTGAATATCAGGGGCGCTTGACCCACCCGATGCGCTATGACCGCGCCAGTGACCGCTATGTTCCCATCGACTGGGACGCGGCGTTTTCGCTGATCGCTCACCATATCAATAGCATGGAACACCCCAATCAGGCGGAGCTTTATACGTCTGGCCGCGCCAGTAATGAAGCCTCTTATTTGTATCAGCTTTTTGGCCGCATGCTGGGCACCAACAATTTCCCTGACTGCTCGAATATGTGTCATGAGGCAAGCGGTATTGGTCTGAAGCAAAGTATCGGCGTGGGCAAAGGCACCATCCGGCTGGACGATTTCGAGCACGCTGACGCCATCTTCGTTTTTGGTCAGAATCCTGGCACCAACCACCCGCGGATGCTGCACAGCCTGCGTCATGCTGCCGATCGCGGCGCGCACATCGTCTCCTTTAATACGCTCCGCGAACGCGGTCTGGAACGTTTTGCCAATCCGCAGAATCCGCTGGAGCTGCTCACACCGCTGTCCGGCACTATTAGCGAAACGTACCTGCAACCTAATCTGGGCGGCGATATGGCTGCCGTGCGCGGCATGGTAAAAGCGCTGCTGGAAACGCATCGCCAGCGCTTGTCCGACGGGGAAGCGGGGTTATTCGATCTGGCGTTCCTGTCCACGCACACCCAGCAGGTGGACGAGTATCTGGCCGTTGTTGACGCGACAAGCTGGCAGAAAATCGAACAACAGTCTGGCCTGCGCGAAGCACAACTGCGCTATGTCGCGGCGATTTATCAGCAGTCACCGCGGGTAATTTGCACCTGGGCGATGGGAATTACCCAGCATAAGCACTCCGTCGCCACCGTGCGGGAAATCGTGAATCTGCAACTGCTGTTCGGGCAGTTGGGGAAACCGGGTGCCGGGCTGTGCCCAGTGCGTGGACATAGTAACGTGCAGGGCAACCGCACCATGGGGATCGATGAGAAGCCGACTGCGGCATTTCTCGATCGTCTGGCGGCGCATTATGATTTCACACCGCCTTACGTCGCCGGCCACAACACCGTAGAAGCGCTGGAAGCCATGCTGCGTGATGAGATCAAAGTGCTTATCGCGCTGGGCGGTAACCTCGCGGCTGCCGCACCGGATTCGGCACGTACCGAAGAGGCACTCAGCCGCTGCGATCTGACCGTGCACATCAGTACCAAGCTCAACCGCAGCCACCTGATTACCGGCAAGATCGATGCGCTAATTCTGCCGACGCTCGGTCGTACCGATCTCGACATGCAAGCCAGCGGCCCGCAGTTTATTACCGTTGAAGACTCCTTCAGCATGGTGCATGCGTCACAAGGTGTCGGCCAGCCGCTTTCGCCGTTGCAGCGCTCGGAAACAGCCATTGTCGCCGGGATTGCCGATGCGGTTCTCGGTCATGAAACGCTCGACTGGCTGGCGCTGGCGGACGATTACTCACGCATCCGCGACCATATCGCCGCGACGATTCCCGGTTTTGCCGATTTCAATGCCAAGTGCGACCTGCCGGGCGGATTCTATCTCGGTAATGCTGCCGCCGAACTGCACTTCAATACCCTCAACGGGAAAGCGCAATTCAGCCATGCCACGCTGCCCGATACGCTGTTCCCACAGCTACAAGGCAGCGATGTGCCTTTTACGCTGCAAACCCTGCGTTCACACGACCAGTACAACACCACCATTTATGGACTGGACGATCGCTATCGCGGCGTGTATGGGCAACGAGAAGTGCTGTTCATGCACCCGGATGACATCAGCGCACTGGGGCTGGAAGATGGCGATCGAGTTGATATCGAAACGCTGTGGAATGATGGCATCAGCCGCGTCGTCAACGGATTCAAGCTGGTGAGCTACGCCATTCCACGCGGCAATCTGGCCGCCTATTACCCGGAAACCAATCCGCTGGTGCCGCTGTCCAGCTTCGGGGATGAAACGCACACGCCGACGTCTAAATCGGTGCCAGTTAGCGTTCGTCGTAGTATGCAAGCGGAGTCTCTGTTACGTATCGCCTAAGCATCTGTCCACTAGGCGCCGCATCAAAAGCTCCCTCTGTCGTGCCGTAAAATTGATAGCGTGCACGGCAGGGGGACGTGTTCAAGTCGGCCCTGACTTGACTCGAATTTATCCGCGCTTTGGCCGCCGCTCTGCGCCCACCTTCTCCCCGATTATTCTTGCCGCCAGCACCCGATTCGAGTAAAACTGTGAACCGCTAATTGAGCCATTCACAACCGTATTTCTGGACGCTATGTTTCAAGATAATCCGCTGCTTGCACAGCTAAAACAGCAACTTCACTCTCAGACACCGCGTGTTGAAGGTGTCGTCAAAGGCACTGATAAAGGATTTGGCTTTCTTGAAGCTGACGGACAAAAAAGCTATTTCATTCCCCCTCCGCACATGAAAAAAGTGATGCACGGTGACCGGATTACCGCCACCCTGCATACAGAAAAAGAGCGGGAAATTGTCGAGCCAGAAACGCTCATCGAACCTTTCCTGACCCGATTTGTTGGGCGCATTCATAAAAAAGACGATCGTTTATCCATTACGCCTGACCATCCGCTGCTGAAAGATGCCATCCCTTGCCGCGCCGCACGCGATGTGACGCACAATTTTCAGGAAGGCGATTGGGCAGTGGCAGAGATGCGCCGTCACCCGCTCAAGGGCGACCGTGGATTTCATGCAGAACTGACGCAGTACATCACCACGGGCGATGACCCGCTGGTGCCGTGGTGGGTGACATTGTCACGTCATAATCTGGAGCGTGCGGCGCCGGACGTTGAAGCAACGGAACGCCATGACGGCGAACTCGTCCGCGACGATCTGACCGCGCTGAGCTTTGTCACTATCGACAGCGCCAGCACCGAAGATATGGACGATGCGCTGTACGTACAGGACAACGGCGATGGTTCGCTGCAATTAACCGTTGCTATTGCCGATCCGACCGCCTATGTCGATGCAGGTAGCGAACTGGACAAAATTGCACGCCAGCGTGCCTTCACCAACTACCTGCCTGGCTTCAACATCCCGATGCTGCCGCGCCCGCTGTCCGATGATATCTGCTCCTTGCGCCCGAACGAGCGCCGCCCTGTCCTCGCCTGCCGCGTGACGATTGCCGCTGACGGTGCGTTAGGTGACGATATTCACTTCTTTGCCGCCTGGATTGAATCCAAAGCCAAGCTCGCGTATGACGATGTCTCTGACTGGCTGGAGGAGCAAGGTGAATGGCAGCCGCAAAACGATGCCATTGCTGAACAAATCCGTTTGCTGCACCGCCTCTGTCTGGCGCGTAGCGAATGGCGTACCACCCACGCGCTGGTGTTTAAAGATCGTCCCGATTACCGCTTCCTCCTGGGTGAAAAAGGCGACGTCCTGGATATCGTGGTTGAACACCGTCGCATTGCCAACCGTATCGTTGAAGAATCCATGATTGCCGCCAACGTCTGTGCGGCCATTGTGCTGCGCGATAAACTGGGCTTTGGCATCTATAACGTCCATAACGGCTTCGATCCGGCATCAATTGACCAGGCCGTTGCCGTACTGAACACTCACGGCATTCAGGCCGACGCGCAGGCGCTGTTGACGCTGGAAGGATTTTGTAAGCTGCGTCGCGAGTTGGATGCCCAGCCGACACAGTTCCTGGATAGCCGTATTCGCCGCTTCCAGTCTTTTGCGGAAGTCAGCACCACGCCGGGGCCGCACTTTGGTCTGGGGCTGGAAGCCTATGCCACCTGGACATCCCCGATCCGTAAATACGGCGATATGGTGAATCACCGCTTGCTGAAAGCCGTGATCACCGGACAGGCTGCGGAAAAACCGCAGGACGACGTTACGGTACAGTTGGCAGAACGCCGTCGCCTTAACCGTATGGCCGAGCGTGATGTCGGCGACTGGCTGTATGCTCGCTACCTCAGCGACAAAGCGGGTACCGATGTGCGCTTCAATGCAGAAATCATTGATGTCACACGCGGCGGTCTGCGTGTCCGCCTGCTGGATAACGGCGCGGTCGCCTTTATCCCGTCCTCCTTTATCCACGCCGTGCGCGATGAACTGGTATGCAGCCAGGAAATGGGCACGCTCGCCGTGAAAGGCGACGTCGTTTATCGCCAGGGGGATACGCTGGACGTCGTCATCGCGGAAGTACGTCTGGAAACCCGCAGCGTTGTGGCAAAGCCAGCCGCATAAGCGTCATACCGCCGATGCATCGCGGCGGGCAGCATCTCCGCGCGGGCGTTCATCGCGAACTGACCCGCGCATCATCATGCATTTATTCCGCAACATGATTTATCAATGACAGACTTTATTAACGAATTGTTTATCAATGGCTTGTTTATCAACGATTTGTTGATCAAAAAAATAGCAACGCCTGACCCGTTATGAAAGCAGTCAACGGCAGGCGTGCAACCCTACAAACAGGAGTGTTCCCGATGAAGAAAATGGCAATCGGTACATCCGCGATACAGGCTTCCAACATTGCGCTGGGCTGTATGCGAATGGCGAAGAAAAGCACGAATGAAGCGGCTGACATCCTCAATGCCTCCGTCGAGGCAGGCATCGATTTCTTCGATCACGCTGATATCTATGGCTCAGGTTTGTCGGAAGAGATTTTCGCCGCCGGTTTACAGAAGACCACCATCCGCCGGGAATCAATTTTTCTGCAATCCAAATGTGGCATTCGTCAGGGCTTTTTTGACTTCTCGAAGGCGCACATCATCGCGTCTGTCGAAGGTAGCCTGAAACGTTTAAAAACGGACTATCTTGATACGCTCCTGCTGCACCGTCCAGACACGCTGTTTGAACCCGATGAGGTTGCTGCCGCCTTTGATGAGCTGGAAAGCAGCGGAAAAGTGCGCCATTTCGGCGTCAGTAATCAGAACCCGTTGCAGATTGAGCTGCTGAAGAAATCCGTACGCCAGCCGCTTATCGCCAACCAATTGCAGTTCAGCATCATGCACACGGGCATGATTGATGCCGGGTTTAACGTGAATATGACGAATCCGGCATCGGTGAATCACGATGGCGCGATTCTGGAATACAGCCGTCTGAATACGATGACGATTCAGGCCTGGTCGCCCTTCCAGTACGGTTTTTTTGAGGGGGTTTTCCTCGATAACGAGAAATTCCCTAAGCTGAACGTGACGATTAATCACATCGCCGAGCAGCATCACGTGACCAATACCGCGATCGCCGCCGCGTGGATCTTGCGTCACCCTGCCGCGATGCAGGTGATCATCGGCACCATGAACCCGGAACGTATCCGTGACATCGCGGCAGCGTCTACCCTGTCGCTCAGCCGCGAAGAATGGTACGAGATTTACCGCGCCGCCGGAAATGTCTTACCGTAAACGCACTGGCCCTGCCATCCACTGAATTTCTCCAGGCAGGGCAACCTTATTTTACCACCGTATTTTCTAGCGAATTTGCATGTTACCCCTTGTTTAGGCTCCGATTTTCTTTACAAAAACTCACCTTCGCTCACATTTTCTCATCCATCCCCTTCTCTTCGCCATTAAACCCACTATTGTTAAATTGCATTAACACTCGCGCTAACCCCTTTCTGAATAACGAAGGAGCCGTTGTTATGAGTAACGTAAAGAGCATTGTGATCTGGCTGCTAGTCGGCCTGGCGGGCGCCTTTGCATTCGCCACACTGGCACTGAGCCGCGGTGAACACGTCAATGCCGTGTGGCTAGTTGTCGCGGCTGTATCGTGTTACAGCATTGCCTATCGATTTTACAGCCTGTTTATCGCCAAAAAAGTCTTTGAGCTCGACGATCGCCGCCTGACACCGGCGGAGCGTCATAACGACGGTCTGGATTACGTTCCCACCAATAAATGGGTACTGTTCGGCCACCACTTCGCTGCCATCGCCGGAGCCGGGCCGCTGGTCGGGCCAATCCTCGCCGCGCAGATGGGCTTCCTCCCCGGAACAATCTGGATTTTGGTCGGCGTTATGCTGGCAGGGGCCGTGCAGGATTTCCTGGTGCTATTTATCTCCACCCGCCGCGATGGTCGTTCTTTGGGCGAGATGGCGAAACAGGAACTCGGGGCGTTCGCGGGTATCATCACCATGCTCGGTGCGTTAGGCGTGATGATCATCATTCTCTCGGCGCTGGCGCTGGTCGTCGTTAAGGCGCTGGCGGAAAGTCCATGGGGCCTGTTCACCATCGCCGCCACTATCCCTATCGCGCTCTTTATGGGCGTTTACATGCGCTTTTTACGTCCGGGTAAAATCGCGGAAGTGTCTATCATCGGTTTTGTACTGATGATGCTGGCGATTGTGTATGGCGGTAACATCGCCGCACACCCTTACTGGGGGCCATTCTTCACGTTGAAAGGCACGTCGCTGACCTGGATTCTGGTGATTTACGGCTTTGTCGCCTCTGTGCTGCCCGTCTGGCTGCTGCTGGCACCGCGTGATTATCTCTCCACCTTCCTGAAGATCGGGGTCATTATCGGTCTGGCCTTCGGTATCGTGTTCGCGATGCCGGAAATGAAAATGCCGGCGGTTTCCCGCTTTATTGACGGCACCGGTCCGGTCTTCTCCGGTACGCTGTTCCCCTTCCTGTTTATTACCATCGCCTGTGGCGCGATTTCCGGCTTCCACGCTTTGGTTTCCAGCGGCACCACGCCGAAACTGGTTGAACGTGAAAGCCACATCCGCTTCATCGGCTATGGTGCAATGCTGATGGAATCTTTCGTCGCGATCATGGCGCTGATTTGTGCCTCGGTTATTGAACCGGGCATCTACTTCGCCATGAACTCACCTGCCGCGCTGATCGGAACCACGGTGGAGAGCGCCTCGCAAGCCATCAATAGCTGGGGATTTGTAATTACCCCGCAGGAATTGAGCGCGATTGCCAATGACGTGGGTGAAGCCTCCATTCTTTCCCGCGCCGGCGGGGCGCCAACCTTCGCGGTGGGCATGGCCTACATCATCACCGAGATCTTTAACAGCCGGGCGATGATGGCATTCTGGTATCACTTCGCGATTCTGTTTGAAGCCCTGTTCATTCTGACCGCGGTTGACGCCGGGACGCGCGCCTGTCGCTTCATGGTGCAGGATCTGGTCGGTATTGCGATTCCCAGACTGGCCAACAGCCACTCCTGGCTGGGGAACCTGGCCGGTACGACCGTCGCCGTTTCCGGATGGGGGTTCTTCGTGTATCAGGGTGTCATCGATCCACTGGGCGGGATCAATACGCTCTGGCCGCTGTTCGGTATCGGTAACCAGATGCTGGCCTCGATGGCGTTAATTCTCGGTACCGTGGTGCTGTTTAAGATGAAGAAACAGCGCTATGCGTGGGTGACTATTGTCCCTACCGTCTGGCTGTTTATTACGTCGATGACGGCGGGCTGGCAAAAAATCTTCCATGAAAAACCCAGCATCGGTTTTCTGGCACAGGCGAAACGCTTCGCGGCGGGTATTGAGCAAAACACGCTGATTGCACCGGCCAAATCGATTAAAGACATGGAAACCATCGTCTTTAGTAACCAAATCAATGCCGCGCTGTGCGGGTTCTTCATGCTGGTGGCGGTAACGATGCTGGTTTCCGCGTTCTTCGTCATTCGCCGGGCGCTGAACAGCGATGTGCCAACGGCAAAAGAGACGCCGATAGTATTACGAGACGGCGCTCAGCCTTAAATCGTCGTCACGTCTTCTTCACCCCCTCCTTCATGGATAATACTGTTCACTTAAGCGTGGATTTAGGGGGAAACACGGTGATGAGGTTCCCGCAGGGATGCCTCGCACCGTAGTAGCCCCCGGTATCTCGATTCTTAAACGATTGGCATTATCCTTCATGGAGGGATTTTTTATGGCGTGCCATTCAGCAACGAGGACAGCAGGCCAATCAATAACGATAGCGCCGCATTTGCGGCGCTATGTATTAAACAGAAAGTGAAAGGAACCGCAGCGGTTTATTGTCCGTAATACGCGTTCTTACCGTGCTTGCGTAAATAGTGTTTATCCAACAGCGTTTGCTGCATCTCACCCAACTGAGGCGTTAGCTGGCGCGAGAAAATCCCCATGTAGGCAAGTTCTTCCAGAACAACGGCGTTGTGTACTGCGTTGTCTGCATCTTTCCCCCACGCAAAGGGGCCGTGCGAATTAACCAATACGGCAGGAACATCTACCGGTGAAATGCCACGCTGGCAGAACGTTTCGACGATCACTTGCCCGGTTTCCCACTCGTAACGACCGTTGATTTCCTCATCCGTCATCAGACGCGTGCAGGGAATCGGGCCATAAAAGTAGTCTGCGTGCGTCGTTCCCCAGGCGGGGATATCTTTACCAGCCTGCGCCCAGATCGTGGCATGGCGAGAATGGGTATGCACAATACCGCCAATATCGGCAAACGCCAGATACAGTACACGGTGGGTATCGGTATCTGACGACGGCTTCTTCGTGCCCTCGACCACCTTGCCGCTTTCCAGCTCAACGACAACCATATCTTCCAGCGTCATGGCTGAATATTCCACGCCGGAAGGTTTGATCACCATCAGGCCATGCTGCCGATCCACCGCGCTGACATTTCCCCAGGTAAACGTCACCAGATTGTGCTGCGGCAAAGCTAAGTTGGCTTCCAACACCTGTTTTTTTAGCGTTTCTAACATGTCGGCCTCCCATCGGCGAGATGACACCATTTTCGCGGCCTGACGAGCGCGTCGCTATGGGCTAAATCGCTAAAGACCTAGCGGTGTTCTGCTATGGGAAACAGAAAGAGACACACCACAGAATTGCGCAAAAAACAGCCAAACTTATCAATTATTGCTATTGTTAACATAACGCAGGGGAATTAAGAGTTTTTACCTGTTGCAGTTTTTTCCGATGATTATACTTGTCATCACGCGGTAAAAGGCTCGGTTTCTTTATTTAATGCCGTAAAAACACATTTTTCGATATTTCCTCACAAGAAACGTGAGGCCAAGAGCAGAAGGGGAAAAAGATGAAATTAAACAAACGTTTTGCGACAGCCGCTCTGGCGATTACGCTTGCCGTTACGCTAGCAGGCTGCTCAAATATGTCTAAACGTGACCGTAACACCGCGATTGGTGCCGGTGCTGGTGCGGTAGGCGGCGCTATCTTAACAGATGGCGGTACATTAGGAACGCTGGGCGGTGCAGCCATCGGCGGGCTGATTGGCCGTCAGGTCGACTAACGAATTCATGAGCAGCGGGTTCACGGGAGTAAATCTGCTGCTCTTATCTATCTCTGGTATGCTTTAGCCACCAGCCAGCTTAACGTTCATGCCTTTCGCTTCCAGAAGCTGTTTTAGCAGTTCGCGTTTATCTCCCTGGATTTCGATCACGCCGTCTTTCACTGAACCGCCACAGCCGCATTTTTTCTTCAACTCAGCCGCCAGCTTATCCAGCTCTGCATCATCTAGGTCGAGACCATTGATCAGGCATACGCCCTTCCCTTTACGTCCGCTCGTCTGACGCTGGATACGCACGATGCCATCACCTTTTGGCCGAACGACCTTTTCTTCTTCCGGCTTAATACGCCCGGTTTCCGTGGAGTAAACCAGTTGGCTATTCTCGTCACGACGCATGCTCATGAAGCCGCCCCGTTTAACAGTGAAGTACGAATTTCATGCAGCGTCTGTGCGGGATCTGCCGATTGGGTGATCGGACGTCCAATTACCATGTAATCGACACCTGCCTGCTGTGCCTGAACCGGCGTCATGATGCGACGCTGGTCGCCAATGTCGCTGCCTGCCGGACGAATACCCGGTGTCACCAGCTTAAATGCTTGACCACATACCTGCTTCAACCGCTGTGCTTCATGCGCGGAACACACCACGCCATCCAGCCCGCTGTTATGGGTTAACACCGCTAGTCTTTCCGCCTGCTCCGCTGGACTGACGGTAACGCCCAGCCCGCGCAGATCGTCTTCGTCCATGCTGGTTAATACGGTCACGGCAATCAGCAGCGGGGCCTCTTTACCAAACGGCACCAGCGCCTCTTTTGCCGCCGCCATCATGCGCGAACCCCCGCTGGCGTGGACATTCACCATCCACACGCCAAGATCGGCCGCTGCCGCAACGGCGTGAGCGACGGTGTTCGGGATATCGTGGAATTTCAGATCGAGAAACACATCGAAGCCACGCTGTTGTAACGTCTGTACGAACTGTGGGCCGAATAAGGTAAACATCTCTTTACCTACCTTCAAACGGCAATCCTGCGGATCGATACGGTCAACAAACGACAGCGCCGCCTGCTGACTGGCATAGTCCAGCGCGACTACAATCGGGGATGATACCGTTTGATTCTTTTGCTGTAGATTCTCGTTTTTCATTCGTCACCCAGTCTCTTGCGAAGCCAAAATTCCCGCCGCATTCTACATGCCCCGTCCCTGAAATCCCAGCCGCCTGTAGACCAATGCCGTTAAAGAGGCTGGCTGTAACGGAAATCACACACAGTCATTAGTATGTTGTAACTAAAACACGTTAAAGAACATCCGTGAGATACCGAGTGAGACCTTACTGGCCGTCGAGCCCGCGGATCGGTTTCACGCTGGCCCAGGTACGGCAGGAAGGACATTGCCAATAGAGCGATTGTGACGTGAAGCCACATTTGCGACAACTGTAGCGGGGCTTGGTGCGAATCTGTTCGCCCACCATGTCGCGCAATCCCTGAAGATTTTCTTTTGTTCGTCCGTCTTCCGCTTCATGCAGGTGAAAATCCATCAGGCGATGGAACACACGCATCGTAGGGTGGCGTTGAAGCTGCCGATTAATATACGCCTGTGCAACCTCCGCTCCCTCTTCTCTTTCAAGAATGTCGGCCAACATCAATTCCGCCGTCGCACCGGTATTTTCCTCCACGCAGCGTCGGAGGAAAATAGACCATTCCAGAGGTTTATCTAAATGCTGATAGCACTCCTGTAGCATCGGCAACGTTTCACTAACCAGCTCTTTATCCTGATCGAGAACCTGTCGCAGCGATTCCACAGCACGTGAATAATCCTGCTGTGCCATGTAAATGCGCCCCATCATGATAGATGCGCGGGCGCACTGGTTGTCTGCCGCGGCGCCTTTTTTCAGGAGCGTTAACGCTTTATCCAGATCGTCACTGCCCATCGCCAACAGCGCTAGCTCGCAGTAAAAATGGGCGATATCGACACGGAGCTGATCTTTTCCCATTTTGACCAACTTCTCGGCAACCTCAATCGCCGTCTGCCAGTCGCTGGTCGCCTGGTAGATCTGTAATAGCTGTTGCAAGGCGCTACGCCGAAAATCTTCTTCATCCACGAGTTGGTTGAAGCTTTCTTCAGCACGGTCGAACAACCCGGCGGCCATGTAATCACGGCCCAACTGTTGCACCGCCAGCAGGCGTTGTTCAAAGGTTAAGGATGCGCTTTCGGTCAGCGACTGATGGATACGAATCGCACGATCGACTTCGCCGCGCGAGCGAAACAGGTTACCGAGCGTGAGGTGAGCTTCAAAGGTATTGCTGTCATCCTTGAGCATGTCGAGGAACAGCTCTACCGCCTTATCCTGCTGATTGGACAACAGGAAATTAACCCCTGTGACATACTCACGGGACAGGCGGTTGGACTCCTGCTCTTTGTCCTGCTGCGCACTTCTGCGCCCCATGTACCAACCGTACGCGGCGGCCACGGGCAGCAACAGAAACAGCAGTTCTAGCATAGAGAGAATTCCTTAGTGGGTGGCCGTCTGGACTGGCGCCACGTTCTCCTCGGTGGAGGTAGAAAGCTGTTGTTCCAGACGCTTGATTTTACGTTGTGCACGGCCAAGCGCAATGCGTTGACGCAGATAAAACAGACCACAGATAACCCAACCAAGGAGAAAGCCCAAGGCAAACAGCGTGGCAAGCAGTGTGGAGATGCGATAATCTCCCTGTGCCAGCAGGTAGTTAAATGTCACAACCTGATCGTTGTGCGCACCCAGTGTGACAGAAATGATGAATATCGCCAGCACGAGTAAAAAAATCAGCAAATATTTCACATTGTCCTTCCTGTGATATCCATTAACCGGATGAATTATGCCAAATTTTGGCGACAAACCCCACTAAATTTCCCTGTCCGGCTCGGACAGGGAAATCATGGAATCAGCTCGATTTTTTGTCGCCGCACTTATCACCACACATCTCTCTGTACTAAACTAAAAACAAGTCCCCGCTCCACGGCCGTCTGTGCCTGTTATTTATTCTGTGCTGAATAAAAATGGCAGTAACATGCCAGTAAGGGGAAAAATCATATCAACGCAGGACGAACAGCGATTATTGGTCAAGATCGCTACGCTCTATTATAGCGGAGGGATGAAACAAGCTGATTGCCGCCTCACTTCATTTGTCACAGTGTTTTGTGTCACGCGCCATCACGAGCGGTGTTAAAGAACGTGTGGTCGAAATCAGCGTAATTCAACCCTGTCCCGCGGATACCAGAAAAACCGACAACGTTCATGCGGGATAAATCTAATCTGGGGTAAGGCGTTTAGCTCCTAAGGCAATCGACTGGAACGCATCAACCTTGCTTACCTTGGTGCAGGGCGAGAACGTTTGAAACGGTCTTTTCATCACGCTCTGAGTCCCTTCGTTTTTGGTTCTACAACCATCAAGGCGCGAGTTACTGGAAATAACTCGCGATAAAAAGGCTACGAGGATTTATTTTCGGCGGCATCCTCCTCCGCCTGTTCTTTGATCTCTTCATACTGGAGCGATAGCGGGCCACACCATCGCTGTGCCAGCCAACTGGCGGCCACCACCAGCAGCCAGCTAATTAGCGTCGCTACCACCAGATCCTGCGGCCAGTGCATGCCAAGCACCAGACGGCTACCCATAACGCTGCTGGCCCAAAGCATCAGGATCGCCACGGTTTTATAATGCCGACGCGCCCACAGCAACCCAACGCCCAGCAGTGCCCAGGTCGCAGCAAACATGGTATGCCCGGACGGGAAAGCAAAACCGGTTTCAAACTGCCAGTGGCTACGCAACCACTGTGGAATCTGCGCCTGATCCTCTAACTGCATTTTCACCAGTTCGGAACGTTCTTTACGCGGCAGCGAATAAAAATAACTGTCATCCACCTGATGATTCTTCTCCAGCCAGACGACATAAGGCCGAGATTCCTGCACCCATTCTTTAATCACCGACTTGATGCCCTGACCAATCAGCACTGTAATCGCCATGATGACCAGCAGGCCGAGCGCAGGTTTCAGACGAAAACGCAAGCACCAGAGAAACCAGATGCTTAGCACGATGCTGGTCAGAATCCCCCACGGCGACGTCACCGTTTCTGTAATCCAGAAGAGTACGCGTAACCAGAGACCGTCATACTCAGGCTGCCACTGCCAACCGCTCATCCAGATAGTCATTGGCATAATCAATAATAGTGCGGCACCAATGGTGGTTCGTTTGGCAATTTCGTACATAATTTCTTCCCATAATTCAGTATGATACTTGCAACAAAATTTTCACAATTCTATCAGAAAATCCGGCGCGAACTGTCAGTATGGCGTAAAATAGCGCTCAGTTCTGTCAACGAATCTGAAACCAGATGGCTGTCTGGTCATGTTCTACTTCAATTTTTGTGACGTTCTTAGACAGGCTTTTTTGCTGGTCAAGCGCGATGGGTCGCAGTAGGATTCGCCTCAGCAGTTTTTTTAGATACAGCTTTTGGAGAAGAGTATGCAGCTAAAACGGGTGGCAGAAGCCAAATTACCCACCCCGTGGGGCGATTTTCTGATGGTGGGTTTTGAAGAGGTCGCCACGGGTCACGATCACCTCGCTCTGGTTTATGGTGATATTTCCGGTTCAGTTCCCGTACTTGCCCGCGTGCATTCCGAGTGTCTGACAGGGGATGCGTTATTTAGCTTGCGCTGTGACTGTGGTTTCCAGCTTGAATCTGCACTGGGCCACATCGCCGAAGAAGGACGCGGCGTGCTGTTATACCATCGTCAGGAAGGTCGTAATATCGGGCTGCTCAATAAAATCCGCGCCTATGCGTTGCAGGATCTGGGTGCCGACACGGTGGAAGCGAAT
Source organism: Pectobacterium sp. A5351 (assembly GCF_028335745.1). Taxonomy (NCBI): domain Bacteria; kingdom Pseudomonadati; phylum Pseudomonadota; class Gammaproteobacteria; order Enterobacterales; family Pectobacteriaceae; genus Pectobacterium; species Pectobacterium sp. A5351. Next base: position 1,928,425 of record NZ_CP116477.1, on the reverse strand, counting down.
CATCAGCTTGGGTTCGCCGCCGATGAGCGCGATTTCACGCTGTGCGCTGATATGTTCAAACTGCTGGGTGTTGATGAGGTTCGTCTGCTGACCAATAATCCGCAGAAAGTGAAAATACTCAACGAAGCAGGCATCAATATCGTCGAACGTGTGCCATTAATCGTCGGGCGCAATCCGAAGAATGAAAACTATCTGGCAACCAAGGCTGCCAAAATGGGACACATGTTGGATGTAAAATAGCGATCCCGTCTCGCGTCAGAATCGTTTCTGCCAATGACTACAGCCGGTTTTTACCGGCTGTAGTATTTAGATCAATGTTTGAGGATGTACATATCTTGCGTGTAATAATCGCCGCGCACATTGGGCGAAAAACCACCAATGTATGTTTTCACCATCTGAGGTTGAACGTAATAATAGATAGGCAATAATGGAATATTTTTATCTAAAATATCCGAAGCCTGTTGATAAATAGCCTCTTTATCCAGCTTATCCTTGACCGTCAGCGCTTTTTTCAACAACGCATCATATTCCGTATTACTGAATTTACCGTTGTTGTTGCTGTCGTTAGTTTCCAGCGTATTCAGGAACGTACTGGCCTCATTGTAATCCCCCGTCCAGGATTGTCTGACCACTTCAAAATTCCCTGTACGTACGGTATCCAGCATGGTTTTCCATTCCTGGTTTTGCAACGTCACTTCTGATCCAAGATTCTTCTTCCACATTGAACTCGCGGCGATCGCCACACGCAAATGCGATTCAGAGGTGTTGTAAAGCAGGTTGAATTTCAGCGGATGTTTTTCATCAAATCCAGCCTCTTTCAACAGTTTTTTCGCTTCCTCGTTGCGCTGCTGCTGTGTCCAACTTGTCCATTCAGGATCCTTACGCTGGAACCCCCCGATATTTTTAGGAATCAAACTGTAAGCTGGCGTCTGCCCCATACCCAACACATTATTTGCGATGATATCTTTATCTAAGCTGAGATCCAGAGCGCGACGAACACGGGGATCGTCAAAAGGTGCCGTTTTCGTATTGAAGCGATAGAAGTAGGTACCGATCTGCGGTGCCACCTTCACTTCCTGCGGGTATTCTTTTTTCAATGATGCAAACTGAATCGGTGATAAAAGCCCCGTAATGTCAATCTCGCCGGATTTATAGCGGTTTAACTCAGCTGCCTGCGAACTGATCGGCAGGTACGTCACTTTGTTAATCACGGTATGCGCGTTATCCCAATACTGGCTATTACGCTTGCCGACAATACGTTCGTTAACGACCCACTCGCTCAGCGTGTAGGGTCCGCTGCTGACAAAATTACCGACCTGTGCGATGTCATCGCCCCTGCGGTACACAGCGTGAGAAGCAGCAACGAGTGTGTGAAACGTTTTTTGATCAATTGATTCATATAACCTCCTGTTATATCCCCGTCATTCTTCAAGCGGAATTTACGCAGATCCGGGGCATGGACGGGCAATAATTTTTACTTATTCCCCATGTAGTTAGCGTCACTACCACCTAACCACAATTCACCTGAGGATTCGAGTATTTAATGTGGGAAAACGTGCGCTGGTGCGTTAGGGCTCCTATCTCCTTCCACCGAAAGCAGATTTCCTGCCCTCGGTGGTCGGATATAAAATTACAGCATATTGCGGATAACGTAGTGCAGGATACCGTCGTTCTGGTAGTAGGTCAGTTCGTTGCGGGTGTCGATGCGACAGCGGGTGCTGATTGTCTGCGTGTTACCGCTGGCATCAGTGATGTTGACCTCAACCGTCACCCCCGGCGTCAGTTGATTTAATCCCGAAATGGAAATCTGCTCGTCCCCAGTGAGCTTCAACGTCTTACGCGTCACGCCTTCGGGAAACTCCAGCGGCAGAATCCCCATCCCAATCAGGTTAGAACGGTGAATACGTTCGAACGATTCGGCAATCACCACGCGAACCCCCAGTAAACGCGGACCTTTCGCGGCCCAGTCGCGGCTGGAACCCGAACCGTACTCTTTCCCGGCAAACAGCGCCAGCGGGACATTTTCGCCCTTGTAACGCATCGCCGCGTCATAAATCGTCATCTCATTCTGCGACGGGATATGGCGGGTATAGCCGCCCTCTTTACCTGGCACCATTTCATTACGGATACGAATGTTGGCAAACGTCCCGCGCATCATCACTTCGTGGTTACCACGCCGTGAACCGTAAGAGTTAAATTCCGCGGTTTCGACGTCGCGCTCCAGCAAATATTTCCCTGCCGGGCTATCGCGCTTGATGTTGCCTGCTGGTGAGATATGGTCCGTTGTCACTGAATCGCCCAACATCGCCAGAATGCGCGCATTGTGGATATCCTGAACTGGCTCGGGCTCTTTCCCCATATCCAGGAAGAAAGGCGTCTGGCGAATATAGGTCGATTCTTCCGGCCATTGATAGGTGGGATTGTTGTCGACCTCGATATCTTGCCACTCTTGCGTACCCTCAAACACAGCGGCATACTGTTTGTGGAACATGCCCGCGCTGACGTTCAATACTGCATCCGCCACCGCGTTAGTCGACGGCCAGATATCTTTCAGATAGACGGCTTTCCCGTCACGATCTTCACCCAGCGGTTCTTGCGTCAGATCGACGTTCATATTCCCCGCCAGCGCATACGCGACCACCAGCGGTGGTGACGCCAGCCAGTTCGTCTTCACCAGCGGATGAATACGACCTTCAAAGTTGCGGTTGCCTGACAGCACTGCGCCGACAGTCAGATCGCCTTCTTTTATCGCCGCTTCAATCGCATCCGGCAGCGGGCCGGAGTTACCGATACAGGTGGTACAGCCGTAGCCCACCAGATTGAACCCCAGTTCGTCGAGGAACGGCGTCAACCCCGCTTTAGCATAGTAATCCGTTACAACTCGCGAGCCCGGAGCCAGCGAGGTCTTAACCCACGGCTTGGTTTTCAGACCGCGCTCTACGGCATTTTTTGCCAGTAGTCCGGCCGTCATCAGCACGCTCGGGTTAGAGGTATTGGTGCAGGAAGTAATCGCTGCAATCACGACGGCCCCCTGCTGTAAACGGTGCGTTTCGCCTTCCAACGTGAACTCTTCATAGTCAGAACGATTCTTCGCCGTGCTGACGTCCAGCTCCCGACTGGCTTTGAAAGCTTCCGGCACGCCCGCTAACGGCACACGATCCTGCGGGCGCTTCGGCCCTGCCAGACTGGTTTCCACCGCCGCCAAATCCAGCGCGAGCTGGCTGGTAAATACCGGTTCATCCCCGGGATTGCGCCACAGCCCTTGCTGCTTACTGTAAGCCTCCACCAGCGCAATCTGTTCTTCCGCACGGTTGGTCAAACGCATGTAATCCAGCGTGATTTGGTCGATAGGGAAGAAGCCACAGGTCGCACCATACTCCGGTGCCATGTTGGCGATGGTCGCGCGATCCGCCAACGGCAGCGAATCCAATCCATCACCGTAAAATTCCACAAACTTACCGACCACGCCGTGTTTACGCAGCATCTGCGTGACCGTCAGTACCAGATCGGTTGCCGTGATCCCTTCCCGCATCTTGCCGCTTAGCTTGACGCCGACCACATCAGGGATCAGCATCGAAACAGGCTGCCCCAGCATCGCTGCCTCTGCCTCTATCCCGCCGACGCCCCAGCCGAGCACGCCTAAACCGTTAATCATCGTGGTATGCGAATCGGTTCCTACCAGCGTATCAGGATAAGCAAACTGCTTGTCGCCCTGCTTTTCGTACCAGATGGCCTTGGCGAGATACTCCAGATTCACCTGATGGCAAATCCCGGTTCCCGGCGGCACGACGCTAAAGTAGCTAAAGGCATTTTGTCCCCAGCGCAAAAACTCATAACGCTCACGGTTACGCGCCATTTCGAGCTGCGTGTTATCCGTGAGCGCCTGACGATCGCCGAAGTGGTCCACCGTCACCGAGTGGTCGATAACCAGATCGACCGGCGACAGCGGGTTCACCTTATTCACATCGCCGCCCAGCCGTTTCACCGCCGCTCGCATTGCCGCCAGATCGACCACGGCAGGCACGCCGGTAAAATCCTGCATTAATACACGTGCGGGACGATAGGCAATTTCCCGGTCAACGTGGCCTGTCTTCAGCCAGTCCACGACCGCCTGAAAGTCGGCCTGCTCTACCGTATCGCCGTCCTGATGACGCAACAAATTCTCCAACAGCACTTTGAGCGACTTCGGTAACTTATCGATGTTCCCAAGCGTTTTCGCCGCCTTCGGCAGGCTGTAGTAATGGTAAATCTGCTTCTGTACCGTCAGTGTGTCCAGACAAGTGTCGCGAAGGTGTGATGGCATGCTTCCTCCCAAATTAACTTGCTATACCCGTCATACTTCAAGTTGCATGTGCGTTGGCTGCGTTCCAATACTCGGCCCATCGTGGGCCTCGCCCTGGCGGGCCAACGCTTTGCGTTGTTCAAACGTTGACGTTTGTCCTGAAACTCGAATTATTTAGGGCATACTCATTATTCTGCATCGGGCGATTAATCAATAACCAGCCTGAGCCTGCGGTCTTATTTAAAGATAACACAAACAAAAAATAACGTTTTTGCAACAATACGATATAAACGCAGCGATAGTCGTTAGCGATTGAAAAGAGGAAAGAGGAAAGAGGAAAGAGGAAATAAAAATCAATAAAGGAATGGCTGAGTGTGACAATGTCACATTCTGGCACCGGATAGCCGCTGCCCCTTTTTCCCCGGAATGACGTATGAAAATTTGACGTTGCCCGTCAAACTCACCTGAGTTTCGGACAAAAATCAGACATAAGGGGTATTTTGCAAGAAGCCTCACACTCTCCCGTTACATTTTGTTGTAAAAAAACGACATGTAGCTATTCAACAATCATCAGCGCATGTGTTGATGGAAAAATAATAATAGGAAGGGGTTTCCATGAAACTGTTTTATAAAGCTGAAAGCAGTTCTCTATTTACACACATCGTTTTGATCGAATCCAAACTGGAATTCAAGCTGGAGAAAGTCAACCTGCGCACGAAAAAGACAGAGCGTGGAACCGACTATACGTTCATCAACCCGAAAGGAATGGTGCCAGCGCTAGAACTGGATGATGGTTCTATCCTGACTGAAGGTGTCGCGATCGCCGAGTACATTGCCGACCTGGTTCCACATTGTAACCTTATCGCCCCTACCGGCAGCATGGCTCGCTACCATACCCTCGAATGGCTGAATTACATTTCTGCAGAGCTCCACAAAACGTTTACGCCGCTCTTCCGTCCTGGCACACCGGAAACCTATAAAGAGCTGCTGATGGAATATTTGCAGGTCAAATTCCGTTATATCAATCTGGTGTTAAGTGAACAAAACTATCTGGTCGCTAACCGTTTTAGTATCGCCGATGCGTATCTGTTTACCGTGATGCGCTGGGCACAGTCGCTAAAACTGGATATGTTCCGCTACCCTGCGCTGGCGGCTTACCTCGACCATATTGCCGAACGCCCTTCGGTCGTGACCGCGCTTAAGGTTGAAAGGTTGAAAGGTTGAAAGGTTGAAAGGTTGAAAAATAGCATGCAATAACGCCCCGACACACGGGGCGTTATACATTTTACGACAGGCGAATCGCCTGGAAATGATGACGCGGATTAGCAATCCCATCCTGAGCAGCGACCAGTTGCAGCTCATATTCATTCATCTCTTTCGTCACCAGCATGACTTCATAGACAGCCGCCGTGGTGTGCTCCAGCGCTTTATCCAACGCCACGCCCTTCAGCAAGTTAACCAGTAGCAAGCCACTGGTTAAATCGCCCACGCCGACAGGCTGACGTTCAAATTCCACCAACGGACGGCTGATATGCCAGGCATCCGTCGGCGTGACCAGCAGCATTTCGAAGCTGTCTTCACGCGCAGCCGCTCGGCTAAGGTGTTTGACCAGAACAATTTTTGGCCCTTTTTCACACAGCGCGCGCGCGGTTTCCACGGCCTCCGCCACGTTATGTACAGTGCGGCCACCGAGCAGTTCCAGTTCAGGCAGATTCGGCGCAATAATATCGGCCGCAAGCAGCGACTGCTGACAGTGAAACCCAGATACGCCGGGCGCGACGATGCAGCCTTTCTCTGGCGTCCCCATCACCGGATCGCAGAAATATAGCGCATCAGGATTGGCGGCTTTTACCTGACGGACAATCCCCAGGATATGTTCCCCTTGTTCCGCCGAACCGATATAACCACTCAGCACGGCATTACAGGTTTTCAGCTTGTCTATATTCGCAATCCCCTGCACCACTTCGGTCAGGTGACTCGCAGGCATTACACACCCCGTCCAGTGGCCGTATTGGGTATGGTTCGAGAATTGCACCGTATTCAACGGCCAAACGTTTGCGCCCATACGGCGCATTGGAAACTCTGCCGCGCTGTTACCAGCATGACCAAAAACGACATGGGATTGGATGGAAAGTATATTTTTCATTAGATACAACTCAAATCCTTGCCAGCGCCTGCGCGCCTCAACTTACAAGAAGAAAGGGAGCTAACGCTCCCTTATTGGTAATGCTTATGCTTTCCAGCAGATCAAGCAGTAGTGCTTTTTACCACGACGCAGCAAAGTGTAACGATCAAACAGACGATCGGAAGCATTAAAGGTGTATTCAGGATCGGCCTGTTTTTCGCCATTAATCGTTACCGCATTCGAGGAGATCATCGTACGGGCCTGACCGCGGGACGGTACCAACTCGGCACTCACCAACGCCTGTTGCAAATCAGCGCCGTTTTCCAGTTCGATAATCGGCATACCATCCTGAGCCAGTTGGGCAAAATCGTCCTGCGTCATATCCTGCAATGCGCCAGAGAACAGGCTTTGTGTAATACGACGAGCCGCTTCCAGACCCGCTTCGCCATGCACCATACGGGTCACTTCTTCCGCCAACACGTACTGCGCGCGCGGAGCCTTACCGCTATTTTTATCTTCTTCTTCCAGCGCATCGATGTCTTCAAGACTCATGAACGTGAAGAATTTCAGGAAGCGGTACACATCGGCATCCGCCGTGTTGATCCAGAACTGGTAGAATTTGTAAGGGCTGGTCTTGCTGGCATCAAGCCAGATCGCGCCGCCTTCCGTTTTACCGAATTTCGTCCCATCAGATTTGGTGATCAGCGGCACAGTCAAACCGTAAACCTGTTTTTGGTTCATACGGCGCGTCAAATCAATACCGGAGGTGATGTTGCCCCACTGGTCAGAACCACCGATTTGCAGTTCAACGTCATGCTGTTTGTTCAGCGAGGCAAAGTCATAGCCCTGCAGCAGGTTGTAAGAAAACTCGGTGAAAGAAATACCAACGTCATCACGGTTTAAGCGCTGTTTAACGGCTTCTTTGTTAATCATCTGATTAACGGAGAAATGTTTGCCGATATCACGCAGGAAATCCAGCACGTTCATACTGCCGAACCAATCGTAGTTATTGGCCGCAATGGCGCTGTTTTTGCCGCAGTCGAAATCCAGGAATGGAGACACCTGACGACGGATTTTCTCTACCCATTCCCCTACGGTGTCAGCCGTGTTCAGCTTGCGCTCTGTGGCTTTAAAGCTGGGGTCACCGATCAGCCCCGTGGCGCCGCCTACCAGTGCCACCGGTTTGTGCCCGGCCAACTGAAAGCGTTTCAGGCAGAGCAGCGGCACCAGATGCCCCAAATGCAAGCTGTCAGCGGTGGGATCGAAGCCGCAATACAGTGCAATTGGCCCTTGCGCCAGCCGCTCTGCTAACGCACCCTCATCCGTCACCTGGGCAATCAAGCCCCGCTCTTGCAATTGTTTAATCAGGTTACTACTCGCCATCGATAACTCCATTTTTATAAAAAACAGGCCGTTACGTTCCCTTTTTGGGATACGCACAACGCCGTGAGAAATGCGCAGCATACCTGCCTGCTGCCGCATGATGATTTCGCTGTCGCATTACCTTACGCAACACGCTATAAGCGCCCTATTGCTGCGCAATGTCTAGTCAACGCGAAACTTCATAGAATAAAGTGCTGATGATAGGAGCGCCAGCGTTTAACACGGATATTTCTCGATTAAGGCGCTAAACGATCAATCTGCCAGCCTTCTCCCTGTCGCTGATAGAAAAATCGATCGTGCAAGCGGTGCTCACCGCCCTGCCAAAACTCCACAGAATCGATCACGACGCGGAAGCCCCCCCAGAAGCTCGGTAAAGGCACCTCGCCATTCTGGAATTTTTGCTTCAATTCCAAAAATTTGCTTTCCAGCACGCCGCGCGCTGAAATCCGGCTGGACTGCTTAGATACCCACGCGCCAATCTGGCTGTCTTTCGGGCGGCTGTGGAAATATTTCAGCACGTCAAGCGTGGGGAGTTTCTCCACCCGCCCCAGCACCATCACCTGTCGCTCCAGGATATGCCAAGGGAACAACAGGCTAATGCGTGGATTGTTTTCCAGATGATGAGCTTTGCGGCTGCCCATATTGGTATAAAACACCATGCCTTTCTCATCATAGTGTTTCAGCAGAACGATACGCTGATAAGGCTGCCCATGCTCATCCACGGTCGCGACGGACATTGCGGTAGGATCGGCCAGCTTCGCGTCGCAGGCCTGCTTCAGCCAGCGTTCGAATAAATCCAGCGGGTTAGCGGGAAGATCGCTACGGCGAAGCCCGCCACGCGTGTATTCACGGCGGATGTCGGCGATATCGGCGGGTTGAAGAGGAGTACTATCAGAGCGGAAACGTTCCTGAGTCATAATGTCCTGCTGTCGCAATGTCGGGCCAGAAGCGGGCGAAAATCCCATTTTGCTCCCGTACCCGAAAAATCGCAATCAGCAGTCGCACCGCGAACGGGCGATACAGTTACAGCGGTGCCAACACGCAGTCGTCTACGATAACCCGTTCACCACGTTGGATAAATGCGCGATCGCCTTTGCTCCAGAATGTGTAGGTGTCATTGCTGTATCGAACGCCAGAAGCGGATACCACCTGAGGGAGAGTCAGACGTTCGCCGTCCAACAGGAAACTCACCTGCGAAGGCGCTTCGCCGCCCTGCTGTAGCGTCACCGTCAGCGGCATCGTGCCGCATTGATAATGCAGCGTTTCCACCGTTTGTTTATGGCCAAAATAGCTGCATCCGCTCAGCAGAATCAGCGCTGTCCCCGTCAGCAATCGTTTCATTCTTTTCTCCTGTCATTCTTGTCAATGGCGGCAACTGACGCTGCCGCTCTTTGAAGTTTAACAAGAGGATAAACCTGAACCTCTCGGCAAAATCTGATTAATCCGCGTTGGCCGGATAAATCGCGCCTAACACGGTTTCCTGACTTGCTCCCGTTACGGACGGCAGATTGCCCGGCAGTCCCGACAGCGTGCGTGATGCCAACCAGGCAAATGCCAACGCTTCCATATCATCACCGCTCACGCCACATTCATCCGTCGTGCTGACTTCAATGCCCGGCAGCAGCGCCGAGAGACGCGCCATGATGAGTGGATTACGCGCCCCACCGCCACAAACCAGTAAACGCTCGCATCCACCAACCAGCAGCACCTGTTCGGCGATGCTCATCGCGGTTAATTCAGCCAGCGTTGCCTGAACATCCTGCGGTGCCATCGGCGGCAGCCCAGCCAGCATTCTTTCCAACCAGCTCAGGTTGAAATACTCACGTCCGGTGCTTTTGGGCGCCCGTAACGCAAAATAAGGATCGGTCAACATCCGACGAAGCAATAGCGGGTTAGCCTGCCCGCTCATCGCCCACACAGCATCTTTATCGTACGGTTGTGCGCAGTGCCGCCATATCCAGGCATCCAGCAACATATTTCCAGGCCCCGTATCGTAACCGCGTACGGGCGCCCCCGGTACCAACAGCGACAGGTTGGCGATACCCCCAACATTGAGCACGATACGCCGTTCGACAGGATGTAACAGCAACGCATGATGGAACGATGGCACCAGCGGTGCGCCTTGCCCGCCATAAGCCACATCACGGCGGCGAAAATCCCCTACGGTCGTAATGCCCGTCAATGCGGCTATGCGATTATTATCGCCGATCTGCAACGTGCAGGGCGCGTCGCCTGTGGGCTCATGCCAGACCGTCTGCCCGTGGCAACCAATCGCCGTAATATCCTGAGCCCCCAATTCCGTCTCTTTAAGCAGCGCCAGTACAGCGTCGGCAAACAAGATACCCAGACGCGTATCCAACTTTCCCAGCGCCGACAGCGTTACCGCCTGCCCCTGGCACATCCCCAGGATGGCCATTTTGATGTCCTGCGGTATCGGGTGGCAGTAGCTGGCCTGCTGAGCAACCGTATGTTCGTCAATCGCGGCGAGCACAACATCCACACCATCCAGGCTGGTGCCGGACATTACGCCAATATATCTGCCTGATCTCATTATGTAGCCTTTGTCCTATGGGATAAAAAGAGAACACCGCTAATAACCGTTATGTCGAGAATAAAAGTAGCACGTTAACACGCTGAATTATTAAATTTTTTGCGTTTTTGCCACACGGACCAGGTTTTAACCAAATGAAGGTTTTTGATAATATTTGCTACAAAAAAAGCCACTTCTCGTGCTATTTACTCCTCTGTTTATACGCAATTTAAGCGCACTATTATATTCTGAAAAAAAGAGTAAAAAGAGTGGCATGCTACACTGAGCCAGACCATAATTTATTGGTATAACACTGCGTCGGCCGCGGCTGAGCCAGCCCGACATATTCGCTATTAAGGAGTTTGTATTATGATGAAGCGTTTACTTGTGGTTACCCTTGCCGGTATCACGCTGGTTGGTTGTGCTAATACCAGTACGCTTTCAGGTGATGTTTACAGTGCATCCGAAGCTAAACAGGTGCAGACCGTGACCTACGGTACGATTGTTTCTACGCGCCCGGTTCAGATTCAGGCGGGGGAAGATTCTAACGTGATCGGTGCGCTGGGCGGTGCCGTACTGGGTGGTTTCCTGGGCAACACGGTCGGCGGCGGTACTGGTCGTAGTCTGGCGACAGCAGCCGGTGCAGTAGCAGGCGGAGTAGCGGGTCAAAGCGCAACAAGTGCACTGAACCGTACACAGGGCGTAGAACTGGAAATTCGCCGTGATGACGGCAGTACCATTATGGTGGTACAGAAACAAGGCGATACGAAATTCAGCGCGGGTCAACGTGTTGCTATGGCCAGCAATGGCCGCAGTATCACCGTTTCTCCACGATAATGCTGTGTGACGATCGCCGCCAACTGCGGCGATCGTCACAACGAATAATCAACTCCCAGAATGAATGACCAATAACAGATATCGGCAATATTACCGGGATTTAATTCTCCCTCTGCGTAACCCAAATTTAGCTACGCTTGATTTTCATGTAATGCCAATATATTTTTCTCAAGGCGCGCAACCAACAGCGCTAATTCATCGACCTGCTCCGGCGTAATTCCAAATAATACTTCATTACGTGTATGGCTAATTACGCCATTGACTGCCTGTATGATCGGCTCTGCTGATTCGGTCAGCATAATACGCTTTGCCCGACGATCGTGCGCACAAACGTGGCGAGTGATTAATCCTTTCTCCTCAAGCTGATCCAGTGTTCTGACTAATGAGGGTTGCTCAATGCCTATCGCTTTGGCCAGTTGAATCTGCGATTGGCCAGGGGGTAAATGGTATATGTTATGCAGCGTAACCCAGTGCGTCTGGGTCAGTTCAAGTGGTTTTAACCGATGATCAACTAGCGCACGCCATACGCGCACCAGACGGGCTAAATCAGATCCTAATGGCAATTCCATCACCTCTCCTTATTGTTATCACGCTAAGTTATATCCCTGGATTGCAATCAACTCTGATTTATAAAATAAGAAACGTCTTTATTGTTGTAAAAATAGAACCATCGTGAAATGGATTCTATCAAATAAAAATCTTTTAAAAATGATCTCAGGCTTATTTTATTCAATCAAACGCTCCTGCGTTGCTTAAAAAAATTGCACGTAAATAGATCATCTAAGGCAAGCTGCCTTAAAACAACGATGGCTGACGAGACTCTGCTGGCGTATCGGTTTTCTCTGAACGCTGTGAGCGTTTCATTCTCTGTCGACACAAACGCAGCACATCCTGTTTCTGCGCATCACTCATTTGGCCCCAATTAAAGCGCTCATTACGGCTGCGAAAGCAACCGTGACAATACCCGCAGTCATCCGCCTGACAAATACCACGGCATGGATTAGGGACAACAAAGAGTTCAAGTTGCTCTGGCACAACACCTCCTGCTACAACTCTATTTATTGAAGCCCTGTTCTTTACCGCTGGCAAGCCCAAACGGACAGCCACAATGAAAATAATTAGATAACCGTTGTAATAACTGACGATTTTTTTTAAACATCAGGCATGTCTCAAAGTGACCCAACGCGCTATTTACAGTACGTTTTAACACAAACCCCACCATCGTGCCGCATTTTTAGCATAATCCTAACAGTTTGGACTCGACAGCGTCACGGCGCTATACTTCCCTTTTGTTGTACTTTTAATGAGGACACTATGCGTTTACTTCACACCATGCTGCGTGTTGGCGATTTACAACGTTCTATCGATTTTTATACTCAGGTTCTGGGCATGCGCGTACTGCGTACCAGTGAGAATACCGAATACAAATACACGCTGGCTTTCGTTGGTTATACCGAAGAGAGCGAAGGTGCGGTTATCGAACTGACCTACAACTGGGGCGTCGACAGCTATGATCTGGGCAATGCCTATGGTCATATCGCGTTGGGCGTTAACGATGTTGCCGCAACTTGTGAACGTATCCGCAAAGCAGGTGGCAATGTCACGCGTGAAGCTGGCCCGGTCAAAGGCGGCACAACCGTCATCGCGTTCATTGACGATCCTGACGGCTATAAAATCGAATTGATCGAAAACGCCCACGCGGGTAACGGCATTGGCCACTAATATCCTACATTCTACAGGTGCTGTATCAGCACCTGTTCTCTCCTCTTCTACTACCTCCGCCTTTGTAAGACAACGGACATGCTGCATCCCCAGCCAAAATTTGCCATAATACGCGCTGCGTTTTGCTAACAATTAAGAGACAAATGGCTGATAAAAGTGATCTGAACGCCCTGAGCGGTCGTTTTCGTGGGTTTTACCCGGTTGTGATTGACGTCGAAACCGCCGGATTTAATGCGAAAACTGATGCCTTGCTGGAAGTTGCGGCGGTAACATTAAAAATGGATCAAGACGGTTGGTTGCAGCCAGATGAAACACTACATTTTCATATTGAACCATTCGAAGGTGCGATCCTGGAACCCGCCGCGCTGGCGTTTAACGGCATTGACCCCACCAATCCGCTACGCGGTGCCGTGAGTGAATATGATGCGTTGCATGAAATTTTCAAAGTCGTGCGCAAAGGGATCAAGGAGCAAAACTGCAACCGTGCCATTATCGTTGCGCATAATGCCACATTCGATCACAGTTTCATGATGGCAGCAGCGGAACGCTGTAGCCTGAAACGCAACCCATTCCACCCTTTCGCTACCTTCGATACTGCGGCACTCAGCGGACTGGTGTTAGGCCAAACCGTCCTTGCTAAAGCCTGTATTACTGCGGGTATTGCATTTGACTCCAGCCAGGCACACTCCGCACTGTATGACACCAACCAAACGGCACTTCTATTCTGTGAGCTGGTTAACCGCTGGAAGCGTTTGGGCGGATGGCCGATTGCGCTGGAAGAAAATTCGCAGGAAGACGTGTCAGCCGAACATTAAGAAGAACGGAAAAATTGAGACAAGAAACGGGTGCCATAAGGCACCCGCTGGAAGAATTTACGCTCGCATCGTAACAACAGGTGACATCGTCATTACGTCAAAAGAACGCATTACTCTTGATCGGCCTGCTGCGCGTTGTATTTGTCGGCCGTTTCTTTGATCAGCGGTTGCAATTCACCACGCTGGAACATTTCAACCACGATATCACAACCACCAATCAGCTCGCCATCAACCCACAGTTGTGGGAACGTCGGCCAGTTCGCGTATTTCGGCAGCTCAGCGCGGATATCCGGGTTCTGTAAAATATCAACATACGCAAAACGCTCGCCACATGCAGACAACGCCTGAACCGTTTGTGCGGAAAAACCGCAACTTGGCAATTTCGGGGAGCCTTTCATGTACAGCAGAATCGGGTTTTCAGCAATTTGGCGCTGAATTTTTTCAATTGTCGGTGTCGTCATCTTCTTGCTTCCTTAAACCTATAGGATGGCTAACGTCCAAAACGCTAGCCATGAGCCGCCGTCAGAGATACTACGACAGCGACATTGACTCAGTGATATTGTACCGATGCCACCAGCCACAAAAAAACGCCATTTTTTGTAGGGGTATTTTCCCGGCAAGTTATTCGCCATTGATGAAATCGACGCCAGAAAGCGTTGATAAATCAATCGAAAAAACAACTATTAACGTTTTTTCACTATTCTGTATGAATAAAGCGGTCATGCCCACTTTTTTATGACGCCGTTTTCAGGAATACTGTGCGGATTGAGCGAGTTAAGGATTATGTTCGGTCACTTTTATTATGCGCTTATTTATTACTCTTTTTATATTATTTTTCAGCAATCTGTCCCTGAACGTCGTTCAGGCTGCGCCGCATACTCCGCATTCTGCGCCAAAGAAAAACACTGTTGAAGAAACCAATAAGAAAAGCCGTCAAACAAAAGGTAATGCGAAATCACCGACACCGATCAAAAGCAAAAAACCAGAACCCAGCGTAGCTAACACGAAAACCAAACCCCGCAGCGCGAACAAACCGACAGAAAAAAAGCCGTCACGGACGCAAAGCAGCACACCCGCGCTAGTGAAAAAAAATCTCAAAAAGCTAAAGCCTGAAGAAGAGAAACAGACAACCGCACAGGCCAGAGTCAAAAGCGGGCTGAAGAAAACGGCGATCAAGGGAAAAACGGAGAAAAATCCGGCCCCTACTGAAAAAGGCATGGCGCTGAGCGCGGCGCATAAAAAGCGTTATCAGCATGCCAAAACGACAGCAATGAATAAGTTGATGAGCCAGATAGGCAAGCCTTACCACTGGGGCGGCTCATCCCCCTTTACCGGATTCGACTGTAGCGGACTGGTCTATTACGCGTACAAAGATGTCGTTAAGATCCAGATTCCACGCACGGCTAACGAAATGTATCACCTGCGTGATGCCGCTCCGATTAAAAAGAGCGAACTAGAAAGTGGCGATCTGGTCTTCTTCCGCATCAATAATCGCGGCGCAGCCGATCACGTCGGGGTTTATCTGGGAGAAGGAAAATTTATCCAGTCGCCTCGTACCGGTTCAGATATTCGTATCAGCAAGCTGAATGAAGATTATTGGCAGGAGCACTACGTTGGCGCGCGTCGCGTGGTAACACCGCAGACCATTCGTTGAGAAACAGATTCAGACACGTTTTATGCAATATAAACGTGTCTGAATACCGAAAACCACACAGAGACATCGTTCGGTTAGTTCAGCACCGCAACAAAACTGAACACAATGATCATCGCCAATGCGCCAAGCGTTGTCAGCAAAGACATCTTCAGATCGGTATCCATAAATCACTCCTTATTAACGAACAAATTTTATCTGAAAGAGGAAACTGCCCTTTACAGCGAACCCATTCAGGCGGTTAAAACCACAAACAATAGGGTTATTACGATTCTTTCATAATTTTAGTGAAAAATCTCGGACCAATGCATCACTAATAGTATAAATTAGCCCTTTCCCTTTCATGATAAATCGGACACAATCCGCTGTTTATGAAAGCGCTGCGTATCGGTCGAAAAACGTCAACCCAGATCCCTTCGGTATAACATTCGGCATTCTCCTTCTGAAATCCTGTTTTTTAGCTTAGAAGAAGAACTTTAAACGTAGGCAAACGATTAACAATATACTTACGTCTGTAACAGGTAAGTTCAGGAGTCATTTTTAGATGGCAACGATTAAAGATGTGGCAAAACGTGCTGGTGTTTCCACCACAACCGTATCGCACGTGATCAATAAAACACGTTTCGTCGCCGAAGAGACTAAGGCAGCCGTCAGGGCGGCAATCAAAGAATTGCACTATTCGCCCAGCGCCGTCGCCCGCAGCCTCAAAGTTAATCACACTAAATCAATCGGTTTGCTGGCCACATCCAGCGAGGCTCCCTATTTCGCCGAGATCATCGAAGCCGTCGAAAATAGCTGCTATGCCAAAGGCTACACGCTGGTACTGTGTAATTCGCATAACGACATCGGTAAACAGCGCGCTTATCTCTCCATGCTGGCGCAAAAACGCGTCGACGGTCTCCTGGTGATGTGTGCCGAATATCCACCTGAGTTGTTGGCGATGCTGGAAGATTATCGCAGCATCCCGATGGTCGTGATGGACTGGGGACAGATGCACAGCGATTTTACCGATACGATTATCGATAACGCCTTTGAAGGCGGCTATATGGCAGGCCGCTACCTGATCGAACGCGGTCATCGGGATATCGGTGCCATCCCCGGTATTCAGGAACGCAACACCGGCAGCGGGCGCTACCTCGGCTTTTTAAAAGCGTTGAAGGAAGCAGATATCACCGTACGCGAAGAGTGGGTAGTTCAGGGCGATTTCGAGCCGGAATCCGGTTATAAAGCCATGCATCAGATTCTCGCGCAGAAACAGCGACCAACGGCCGTATTCTGTGGTGGCGATATCATGGCGATGGGTGCCATCTGCGCGGCAGACGAACTGGGTCTGCGCGTGCCGCAGGATATTTCGGTGATCGGTTATGACAACGTGCGCCACGCGCGTTTCTTTACGCCGGCGCTGACCACCATTCATCAGCCGAAAGAGCGTCTGGGGCAGTCCGCCTTCGCGATGTTGCTGGATCGCATTACCAGTAAGCGGGAAGATGCGCACGTCATTGAAGTCCATCCGACGTTAATTGAACGCCGCTCTGTGGCAGACGGCCCTTACCTCGATTATCGCCGCTAAGCGCGGCGACACGATACAGATAACTTTTTTATTCCAGCCAGTTCTCCTCTCTGCTTCAGCCAATTTTCTTGTATGCTGGCTGAAGTGGTTCTAAATTTAATACCGCGTTTCATTTTCTCTGGTGACAGCCGATACGTCGGCTGCGATAAGTGCTGCCCAGGTATGTTTTACGATACTTTTACACGTAAAAAGTTAAGGAGACATGATGGGGTTACCTTATACAGAAGAATGCGCGCCCTGGTTCCACATCGTGCAGAACATGTTGGATGTAGCAGATATCACCATCAACGGCCCCGTTCTTTTGACATCCGCGTAACCCATCCCGGCTTTTTTAAGCGTGTTCTGCGTGAAGGATCGCTGGGACTGGGAGAAAGCTACATGGACGGGTGGTGGGAATGTGAACGACTGGATATCTTTTCCCATCGTGTCCTGCTCGCGAGGTTGGAGGCGAAACTGCCCCGCCGTCTGCACGATCTCACACGGGTCGCCCTCTCCCGTATCATGAATCCGCAATCCCGTAGACGTGCTCCCTGTCCGTTCCCGCCGGATGTTCAGCTACTACCTTAACCTTTGTGCCGGAGCCTTCCGATCAAGAACCCTCCAGCTCTGGCAAGTGGTGTTCAGTCTGGATGGGGTCGACGGAGGATTACGCGTTCCACGCTGACAGAAAAGAAAAAACCGGACGAGGCTGTTCGTCCGGTTTACAAGAACAGATAACGCAGAAATTACTCTTCTTTGCTTAGGTCGCTTGCCTGCTTGCTGGCCAACACGCGCTCAACCGTATCCACTACGGCCTGTGTCTGCGGATCGATTTCAATATTGATGCGATGCCCCAGACGTTTCTGCCCCAGCGTAGTACGGTTCAACGTTTCGGGAATTAAATACACGCAGAAGCGCCCGCGAGTCACTTCCCCTACCGTCAGGCTGATACCATCAATCCCGACGAAACCTTTATGCAGCACATATTTCATCAGCGCTTCATCTGCCAGACGGAACCAAATCTGATGGTTATTCTCTGAAACCTGAATCTTCACCACTTCCGCCGTACACATGATGTGACCCGACATGACGTGTCCACCGATCTCGTCACCGAATTTTGCGGCACGCTCAATATTCACGACATCGCCTTCATGAATATCGCCCAGATTCGTTAATCGCAGCGTTTCCTTCATGAGATCAAAACTGACACGATCGCCGTCAATAGCGGTTACCGTCAGACAGCAACCGTTGTGCGCCACCGAAGCACCGGGCACAAGCCCTGGCAACAGGTCGGGCGGGAGTTGGACAACGTGGATGCGAAAGTTAGATTTTTCTTCAATCGACACCACCGACGCAGTGCCCTGAACAATACCGGTAAACATGCGGTTTGCCTCTTAAAAACAAAGAAATGACTTTGTGCAGTGTGCCCGATATTCCACGGAAAACCAAACCGGAATACGGTACGTCAGACGTTATCGAAACCGCTGCGTAACAAAAAGAATATATTCTCTTTCGAGCTGGTTTACTTTTATTAAATCGTTACAATAACGTTCTCGTTTTATTCTTGACGTTTTTCATATCCAGAGTATTCACCCCGCTAGCAAAATTAAGTCATTCAAGGAAGGTATCCGTGCAACAGTATCTGACAGAAGCGCGTAAATTATCAGCGCTTGCTGTTCCTGTCATTATTGCGCAAGTGTCCCAAACGTCGATGGGTGTCGTTGACACCGTCATGGCTGGCGCTTATAGCGCCACCGATATGGCCGCCGTTGCTGTAGGAACGTCAATCTGGCTACCTGCCATTCTTTTTGGTCACGGTCTGCTGTTGGCGCTGACGCCCGTTGTCGCACAGCTTAACGGTTCTGGCCGACGCGATCGCATCTCGCATCAGGTGCGACAAGCTTTTTTCCTGGCCGCTATTATTTCTGTCTTTACGATGCTGGTGCTGTATCAAGGGGAATATGCCATTAACCTGATGAGCGACGATTCGCCGGAACTGGCGGCGAAAGCCATTGGCTACCTGCATGCGCTGCTGTGGGGCGTACCTGGCTATCTGTTCTATCAGGTTTTGCGCTGCCAGTGCGAAGGGCTATCCAAAACCTACCCCGGCATGATGATTGGATTCATCGGGTTGCTAATCAATATCCCGATCAACTATGTCTTTATCCACGGTAAATTTGGCATGCCCGAACTGGGCGGTGTAGGCTGCGGCGTCGCTACCGCATCGGTTTACTGGATCATGATGCTGTTGATGATGGCCTACACCCGACGCGCCTCTTGGCTACGCGATATCCGGCGGCATCGTCCGGCATTCCGCCCAGACGTTGCCGTACTCAAGCGCCTCTTTGGTCTCGGTTTACCTATCGCGTTGGCGCTGCTTTTCGAGGTCACGCTGTTTGCCGTAGTGGCGCTGTTGGTGTTACCGCTGGGCGTCGTGGATGTGGCCGGTCACCAGATCGCGCTGAATTTCAGTTCGCTGATGTTCGTCCTTCCGCTGTCGGTTGGCGTCGCCACCACCATTCGCGTCGGACATCGGTTAGGGGAAGGTTCGGTCGATAACGCCCGCATTGCCGCGCATACTGGCATCATGGCCGGCGTGGCGCTAGCCAGCTGTACGGCCATTTTCACCACGCTGCTGCGTGAGCCTATTGCGCTGCTCTACAATCAGGATCCACTGGTGGTGGCAATGGCGTCTCAGCTCATGCTGTTGGCGGCCGTTTATCAAATCTCCGATGCCGTTCAGGCTATCGGCAGTGGCGTATTACGCGGCTATAAAGATACCCGGTCGATTTTCTATATTACGCTCACAGCGTATTGGGTGCTGGGTCTGCCAAGCGGCTACCTGCTGGCCTTGACGGATATCGTCGTACCGCGCATGGGGCCTGCGGGCTTCTGGTGTGGTTTCATCATTGGCCTGACGGCAGCAGCCGTGATGATGGTAACGCGGATTCGTTTTCTTCAACGCCAGCCTGCCGCACAGATTTTAGGGCGCGCCGCTCGTTAGATAACGTTTATCCTGTCTTCTACCCTAAATAATTCAAGTTGCGTGACAAAACGTTAGCGTTTTGAACAACGCAAAGCGTTGGCCCTTTAGGGCAAGGCCCATTTATGAGCCTTGTAACGCGGCAATCGAGCGAATCCCCAGGAGCTTACACAAGTAAGCTCCTGGGGTGAGTAAGGGCAGCCAACGCACAAGCAGCTTGAAGTATGACGGGTATCGTCGAAAAAAACGACACAATGGACACAAGCACAGCAATCGCACTGGCAATAGCACAAAATTGCATTTTTCCTCTTGCCAGCTTTCTCCTTGCTCGCTATTATCCGCCGCGCTGTCAGACAGGCAGCGCGGCATCTCAATGCGTTCATAGCTCAGTTGGTTAGAGCACCACCTTGACATGGTGGGGGTCGTTGGTTCGAGTCCAATTGAACGCACCACTCTACTTTCACAATAGCTCCAATTACCTCGTTAATCCGTTGAATTTCTGTTAAAACTACACCAATGCTTTCCCAGCGACACCGACTTCGTCCCATTGGTATCCACACTATCTATTCTGTCAGATCGAAGCGATCCGCGTTCATCACTTTCACCCAGGCGGCAACAAAGTCATTCACAAACTTCTCTTTATTGTCGTCCTGTGCGTAAACCTCGGCGTAGGAACGCAGAATGGAGTTGGAACCAAAGACCAGATCCAGACGCGTCGCCGTCCATTTGACTTCATCCGTTTTACGATCGCGGATTTCATACAGGTCTTTACGGTAGGGCTTCCACGTGTATTTCATATCGGTCAGGTTGACGAAGAAATCATTCGTCAGCGCTCCCTCACGATCGGTGAATACACCGTGCTTCGTGCCACCATAGTTAGTGCCTAGTACGCGCAATCCACCAACCAACACCGTCATCTCATTCGCCGTTAACCCCATCAATTGGGTGCGATCGAGCATCAACTCTTCTGGGCTCACGGCATAATCGTTCTTCAACCAGTTGCGGTAGCCATCGTGGATCGGTTCGAGAACATCGAAAGACTCCGCATCGGTCAGGGCATCGGTGGTGTCACCACGCCCCGGCGCAAACGGCACAGTGATATTCACACCTGCGGCTTTCGCTGCTTTCTCAATCCCCACATTACCGGCCAGCACAATGGTATCGGCCACGCTGGCCCCGGTTACGGCCGCAATGCTTTCCAGCACGACTAATACACGCGCCAGACGCTCCGGTTCGTTCCCTACCCAGTCTTTCTGCGGAGCAAGACGAATACGCGCACCGTTGGCACCGCCACGCATATCAGAGCCACGGAACGTGCGGGCGCTATCCCAGGCGGTTGTCACCAATTCGCGAATGGACAGGCTACTTTCCGCAATGCGAGCCTTGACCACATCGACATCATAGTCGGTACGCCCTGCCGGAACCGGATCCTGCCACAGTAAATCTTCCTGCGGCACATCTGGACCAACGTAACGCGCTTTCGGCCCCATATCGCGGTGCGTCAGTTTGAACCACGCACGGGCAAACACCTCGGAGAAATAAGCCTGATCCTGATAGAAACGCTCGGAAATCTTGCGATATTCTGGGTCAACTTTCAGCGCCATGTCGGCATCGGTCATCATCGGGTTGTAACGGATAGACGGGTCTTCAACATCCACCGGTTTGTCTTCTTCTTTAATGCTGACAGGTTCCCACTGCCATGCGCCCGCCGGGCTCTTTTTCAGTTCCCATTCGTGATTCAACAACATCTGGAAGAAGCCGTTATCCCACTTCGTCGGATGCGTTGTCCAGGCACCTTCCAGCCCACTAGTGACGGTGTAGCGCCCTTTGCCCGTTCCAGTCGGGTTACTCCAACCAAAGCCTTGTTCTGCCACATCCGTACCTTCCGGTGCCGCCCCCAGCAGGCTGGCATCGCCATTACCGTGGGTTTTACCTACCGTGTGCCCACCCGCTGTCAGGGCAACAGTTTCTTCATCATTCATCGCCATACGGGCGAACGTTACGCGCATATCCTGCGCGGTACGCAGCGGATCGGGATTGCCATCGACACCTTCCGGGTTAACGTAAATCAGCCCCATCTGTACAGCAGCAAGCGGGTTTTCCAGCGTGGTACGATCGTCGCTGGCGTAGCGCCCGGTGCTCTTCGCCAGCCACTCTTTTTCGGACCCCCAGTAGATGTCTTTTTCCGGGTGCCAGATATCTTCACGCCCAAAAGCGAAGCCGAATGTTTTCAGCCCCATGGATTCGTACGCGATATTACCCGCCAGAATAATCAGGTCCGCCCAACTGAGTTTATTGCCGTATTTTTTCTTGATTGGCCACAGTAAACGACGCGCTTTATCAAGGCTGACGTTATCCGGCCAGGAGTTGAGAGGGGCAAAACGCTGGCTGCCGGTTCCGCCGCCGCCGCGACCGTCGGCTGTACGGTAAGTGCCCGCAGAATGCCAGGCCATACGAATCATCAGGCCGCCGTAGTGACCCCAGTCCGCTGGCCACCACTCCTGGCTATCAGTCATCAGTGCATGCAGGTCTTTCTTGAGTGCATCGACATCAAGGGTTTTGAGGGCATCGCGGTAACTGAAATCGCTGCCTAACGGATTGCTCTTGGTATCATGCTGATGAAGAAGGTCGAGATTGAGGGCATTTGGCCACCAGTCCGTGTTTGAGGAGCCAGTAGAAGTATTTCCGCTGTGCATAACCGGACACTTGCCGGCTGGTTTCGTTTTATTCTCGTCCATCATTATCTCCCAGTATGTTGCATTGCCTTAATCGCTGCGTAAGAAGGCAGAGTCATCCTCCGATAGCTTTACGGAGCCTTCACCTATTCCCTCTTCTTGATGCAAGACAGTGCCAGAGTCTCCCTATAATTTATAATTGTATATGCTAACTTCTGCGATAGTTTAAGCTGATGAAAAGCGGCTTAATTGCACATTTTTCCTATCTGTATTAATAATCTCACCGATAACCTCATCGCTACGACGGCCATTCCGCCACGTGGACGCCAGATGACATAGAGGGCGGTAAGCCCGGTAATGGCATGAAACACCGATGTTTTTCGCTCTGTATCGGTGCTATCAGTATAGCAACGCGTAAATTTCACACCATGACCTACACATTCCAGAGCAACACGGTAGAGGGTTGTGTTGCCAAAAAGGGCGAATTAACATGGTTCGGATCCATGCGGTATACGGCACTGAAAAAAGTGAAGCCTGCTATCTGGCGGCTGGTGGTGAATGATTTTGATTAACAAAGGACATTTATGTTCGATTACACCGACTTTCCCGAACAACGGCAATCTAAAATAAGGCAACTCCTCAGTGAGGCAGGTAAAGTCGTCTGTGCCCAACTCTCGCGCGAATTAAACGTATCCGAACACACAATTCGGCGCGACCTAAAGGAACTAGCGCAATCCGGTGCCTGCAAACGTGTCTACGGTGGGGCAGTTATCATGCCGCCAGAGGCCACCGATTTTGCCCATCGAACGACTGTCGATTCTGTTCAGAAAAATCGCATCGCTCAGGCTGTTATCCCGCTGATAAAGCCTAACGGCTGCGTCTTCTTTGACACGGGCACCACCAATCTGGCAGTAGCGAAGCTGCTCCCGCAGGGCCTTAAGTTTACCGCCGTATGTAATTCACCCATTATCGCGACGGAGCTAATGCAGCATCAGGATGTAGAAGTTATTTTTCTTGGCGGACGAATCCAAAAAGAGGTTGGCGGCGCGGTTGGCATCGATACGCTCAGACAGCTAGAGAAGATGTATTTTGATCAATGCCTGCTGGGAGGCTGCGCCTTTGATGCCAATGAAGGTCTCACCGTTTTTGAATATGACGATGCCGAATTCAAAAAATGTCTGGTGACCCGCAGCAGCGAAGTGATCGTTGCTATGGCGGCCAATAAGATCTCCACTCTGGCGCGCTACCGCGTTGCTGGATGTGATGAGATCGCTACGCTAGTAACCGATGACGAAATCGCCCTTGCTAACCAAAACGTGCTAAGCGAAAAAAACCTGGATGTGATTATTGCCCGATAATACAATGGTAATCCCAGCGGCTGTCGATTCCTCCTAATGAAAGTGGCAACTTTATCGTTTTGAGTATCCCATCATCGTCATTACTACTGGCTATAAATTCCCTACGGCTTTGACTTCCTCAAATTCATTGCGCACCGCAATGCTATAAACCCAGCACCACAATATAGACATACGCCGTAAGGAACTACGTGGTCATGATTATCGTTGTAACAAAACAGAATAGTGCGATGAATATTTCACCACTGCCTGACGAATCACAGCAGTCCTAGTTGAGTATTTAACCTCATGGTGCAAATCCGGCTAAACATTCAACACTTGAAAGAGGATGATGAACAAAGCACTTGCCACCAACGTCTGAGCCCGCCATAATAGCGCTCATTCCAAACGCTGGAATGAAGAAAAGTATTTTTTATCAAAATGTTATATATTGTACGACCGTAGCTCAGTTGGTTAGAGCACCACCTTGACATGGTGGGGGTCGGTGGTTCGAGTCCACTCGGTCGTACCAATTCATATTCTATAGACGTATATTGATGTCTATAACACGCTGAAAAGAAGAAGAAATTCATCTTTTTCTATTCCAGTAAAATCCATCGAACTCCACTCAAATCCGATGACTTTAAGTACATGTTTAAGTCCATTTGAATGCGGGTGACTTCGATTCCAGATTGTTACTGTTAAGCAATACCACCGAGAACCAAAATCCAGCTCTGATGCTAATCAGGAGCGATGATAATGGTACTTTCTGCTATAGCTGTTCGCCAAGCAAAAGCAATTGGCAAAGCCTACACACTCCCAGATGATAATGGTCTTTCGCTTTCGGTCTCACCAAGCGGTGGGAAATCTTGGCATTTCCGCTATTACTGGCTAGGTAAACAAAAGCGCCTATCTCTTGGCACCTATCCCAAAGTGTCACTACAAGAAGCTAGAAACCTGCGGGATGAAACGAGAGCTTTGTTAGACGAAGGAATAAACCCTCAAACCGCTCGTAAACAAAAACGCTATGCTATCCAACTAGCTGTCGAAAATGATTTTGAATCCGTGTTCAAAAAATGGGCTGAATATAGGTCTTTAGAACTAAAAGAAGATAAAAAAGGCACCCTTTCCCAAATTCAGCGAACATTTAATAATGATATCTTGCCCCAAATTGGCAAAATGCCAATTTATGATATACGCCGTATAGATCTATTAAAAATCTTATCTAAGATTGAACAACGCAGAGCATTTACAACAGCAGAAAAAGCACGCAGTTGGCTTGGGCAATTATTTCGTTACGCTGTGGTGAAAATAGATGGTCTTGATGTTAATCCTGCCACCGATCTGAAGGAAGTTGCTCTACCAAAGCCGCCAGAGATTCACAATCCATTCTTACATATGTCAGAGTTACCCTCATTCTTATGTAAATTGCGTAAATACTCAGGCCATGAAAATACACAACTTGGTATTCGTTTATTATTTCTTACCGGAGTTCGCACGGGTGAATTACGTCTTGCCACACCAGAACAATTCGATTTAGATCGTGGACTTTGGCTTATTCCTCCCGAAGTGATCTGTCCCCGAAATTATTCCCACCTAATTACGCCGCCATTTCATAATGCACCGGCGTTTGATAACCCAGCGTTGAGTGCTTGCGACGGCGATTGTAAAATACCTCAATATAATCAAACGAGACTGTAATTTAAATTGTGTAATTGCCTGTTTTTGATATGTTCACTCCAACAACGGAGACAGGCAAATGATGGACGAAAAGAAACTCAAAGCCCTCGCGGCTGAACTGGCTAAAGGCCTTAAAACCGAAGCTGACCTCAACCAGTTTTCACGTATGCTGACCAAGCTTACCGTCGAAACCGCGCTCAATGCCGAACTCACTGACCATCTCGGTCATGAGAGACATGCCCCTAAATCAGGCTCTAATACCCGAAACGGCTACTCGACCAAAACCGTGTTATGCGACGACGGTGAGATTGAACTCAGCACGCCACGTGACCGCGAAAATACCTTCGAACCGCAACTGATGTTGCCTGCGTGGACGGTCTGAAAGGCTTCCCGGACGCGATAAACAGCGTCTCCCCGCAGACGCATATCCAGCTATGCCTCATCCACATGGTGCGCAACAGCCTGAAGTATGTCTCATGGAAGGACTACAAAGGGGTCACCAGTGGGCTGAAAGCGGTGTATCAAGCCCCGACAGAGGAAGCGGCACTGATGGCGCTGGATAAGTTTGGCGGAGTCTGGGATGAGAAATACCCGCAAATCAGCAAAAGCTGGCGTGCGCACTGGGAAAACCTCAATACCTTCTTCGGCTACCCACCGGATATCCGCAAGGCCATCTACACGACGAATGCCATAGAATAGCTGAATAGTGTGATACGGCAGGCGATAAAGAAACGCAAGGTGGTTTATCTGGCGATACAGTCGGCGTCGAAAAAGTGGAGTATGCCGATCCAGAACTGGCGGCTGGCAATGAGCCGTTTTATTATCGAGTTCGGTGACCGCCTGAACGATCACCTTTAATGGGATGGCAATTACACAATTACACAATTTCAATTACAGTCTCTATCTTCGCGAATTTAGCGCGTATTATTCCTTAACGCAAGGTAATGTTTATTACAGCGTTCACCATTCGTCACGATAATCAAATGCCACCTGATAATCGAACTTTTTCAGATCGATCTTATGCGCAATATGAGGCTGGATAATTAGAGCCCAATCAGGGGTGACATCAAAGAACCCATTATTCATGGTATCATCCAGCGGCAAATCAAACGCTTCAATGATCTTATCGTCATCACCAAAATCATTAGAATATTCTTTGCCAATAAAATCATCGGTTGTTTTATCAAACCAATTTACTCGCAGTTTTAATCCCATAAAATCCTCCGTTAAAGATATTTTTTTATATTACGTTTTGGGTCAGCCGGTTTCAATTGTTCACCTGTTTTTGGATCGAAAGCACCCAAATGTTGGCCATCCACTTGCACGATAACCTTCGAGTTCTCCATGCTGCGAGTCCCACTCGTAGATTTTACGACCTTTTTCTCCAATCCATCGAGCTCTCTTACCGCCACCACCTTGTTTAGGCGTTTTAGCCCGACCTTCCTTCAACTCCCCTAATCCTTTAATCTCACTCGTATCTGGGTTTGGATAATACTTATGTCCAGTTTCTCTCACACCTTTACGCTTTGTCTCTTGCTCATCCTTAAGCTTCTGATCTGCCTTTTTTTATCCTGTTCAGCGTTCTTTCTACTTTCAATCGCAATGATCAGGGACTTTTCAGCGTTACTGATTAGCTCTTTGCTTTTTAACAATTCACTGCGGAGATAACCGTAATACTCCAGAGCCTGCTCTTTATACACGTCACCTAAGACGAACATAGTTTCACTGGGATCATTCAGCATATCTTGTGAAAGATTGTTCACAGAATATTTTGTAATGACATCACGCCAACTGATTTCATCAGTGAGTAAAGTACCAGCTCCCTGTGCAAGAAGGGCATTGAGTTTCGTAACGGAATCGACCAGAACAGAGAAATTGAACTTTACCCGAATGCTTCTGGGCCATAAATCACAGCAGCAGACAGATAGCTATAACGACGATCGCGGTAAAGATTGGGTAACAATTCAGATTAAAGCAGGATAGCGCCCACCATAAATGTGGTGATTTTTTACTCTATTTTACTGAGGAATTTTACTGAGATTTTACTGAATGCTTTTTTCGATGTTAAAAATCAGCGAGAGCAAAGCGCCCCCGCCGATCAATGTGATAACAGTAAGATTACATATTATCGATAATGTCCTGTGCAAACTCACTACATTTCCGTAGCTTCGCGCCTTCCATCAGACGTTCGAAATCGTAAGTCACGGTCTTGTTCTTGATCGCGCCTTCAACGCCCTTAACAATCAGGTCAGCCGCTTCGAACCATTGCAGGTGACGCAGCATCATTTCAGCAGACAGAATCACAGAACCTGGGTTCACTTTATCCTGACCCGCATATTTCGGTGCCGTACCGTGCGTGGCTTCAAACAGTGCACATTCGTCACCAATGTTCGCGCCAGGGGCGATACCGATACCGCCAACCTGTGCCGCCAGGGCATCAGAAATGTAGTCACCGTTCAGGTTCATACAAGCAATCACATCGTATTCAGCAGGACGCAGCAGAATTTGTTGCAGGAACGCATCGGCGATTACGTCTTTTACTACGATCTCTTTACCGGTGTTCGGGTTCTTGATTTTCACCCACGGGCCGCCATCGATCAGCTCACCGCCGAATTCTTCACGCGCCAACTGGTATCCCCAGTCTTTGAACGCGCCTTCGGTGAATTTCATGATGTTGCCTTTGTGCACCAGCGTCACAGAATCACGGTCGTTGGTGATCGCGTATTCGATTGCGGCGCGAACCAGACGTTTGGTCCCTTCTTCGGAACACGGCTTCACGCCGATACCACACTGTTCAGGGAAACGGATTTTGTTAACGCCCATTTCTTCACGCAGGAATTTGATCACTTTGTCTGCTTCAGCAGAACCCGCTTTCCACTCGATACCAGCATAAATGTCTTCGGCGTTTTCACGGAAGATCACCATATCGGTCAGCTCAGGGTGTTTAACCGGGCTAGGTGTACCTTCGTAGTAGCGTACCGGACGCAGGCAAACATACAGATCCAGTTGTTGGCGCAGTGCAACGTTCAGAGAACGAATACCACCGCCGACTGGCGTTGTCAGCGGGCCCTTAATCGCTACACGGTATTCACGGATCAAATCCAGCGTTTCGTCTGGCAGCCAGACATCTTTACCGTAAACCTGCGTGGATTTTTCACCGGTATAGATTTCCATCCAGGAAATCGCGCGCTTGCCCTGATAGGCTTTCTTCACGGCGGCGTCAACGACGTTGATCATGGCAGGCGTTACATCGATACCAATGCCGTCACCTTCGATAAAAGGAATAACCGGATTGTTTGGAACAACCAGTTTGCCTTGAGCATCAACCGTGATTTTCTGACCTTCTGTCGGTACAACTACTTTGCTTTCCATTAACCTCTCCTTCGAGCGCAATTTTGTTAATGACTTGTAAGATGCGTGTCAATACTACTTGAATATTTAGCCCGCGCCAATCGCAAACCATTTCGAGTATAATGCTTTTGTTTTCCGCGACTATAAAGATGATGAATAAATTCCCTGTTAAAAATCACAAAGTTAAACGATTCAGCTCACAGCCGGCAAGAAAAAGGCAACCTGACAATGCGCCGCGCCGCATCGTTTTGTTCAATAAACCCTTCGATGTCCTGCCGCAATTCACTGATGAAGCCGGACGCCGCACGCTAAAAGACTACATTCCGGTTAGCGGTATTTATGCCGCCGGTCGTCTGGATCGCGACAGCGAAGGTCTGATGATTCTCACTAATGACGGCAAACTTCAAGCCCGACTGACCCAGCCAACGCAAAAAACGGCCAAAATCTACTATGTTCAGGTCGAAGGTATACCTGACGATACCGCACTGACGCGCTTTCGTACGGGTCTGGATCTGAATGATGGCAAAACGCTGCCTGCCGGTGCGGAGATCGTACCGGAACCCGACTGGCTGTGGCCACGTAATCCGCCAATACGTGAACGTAAAAGCATCCCTGACTGCTGGCTAAAAATAACGCTGTATGAAGGTCGTAATCGGCAAGTCCGTCGTATGACGGCGAATATCGGTTATCCTACGTTGCGTCTGATTCGGTACGGCATGGCCAATCAGACGGTAGAAAACCTGTTACCCGGAGAATGGAAGGAGATAGCGGATGTTTAAGCCCCATGTGACAGTGGCCTGTGTGGTACAGGCCGAAAACCATTTTCTGGTCGTCGAAGAGTTGATTAACGATAAATTATTGTGGAACCAGCCAGCAGGCCATCTGGAAGCGGACGAAACGCTGATTCAGGCGGCAAGCCGTGAGCTGTGGGAAGAAACCGGCATTCAGGCCACGCCGCAGAGTTTCTTACGCCTGCACCAATGGATCGCGCCCGACAGCACGCCATTTTTACGCTTTTGCTTCGCACTCGATCTGCCTGAGCGGGTCGCAACCCAGCCGCATGACAGTGATATCGAATGCTGCCGCTGGCTGACCGCCGAGGAAATTCTGCATTCTCGCCAGCTTCGTTCGCCGCTGGTGGCTGAAAGTATTCGCTGCTATCAGCAGCCAGAACGCTATCCGTTAACTGTACTGGGCGCGTTCAACTGGACTTTCTAAGCATCCTGCTGTTCCTGCCCTGTGCGAACGAGTCACCGTACGGCAGGAATAGCGATGCAGCCCTCGGTTCAACATGCTAAAATATGCCGCTTGTTTTTCGCATCAATGCGTCAGTAAATTTCAGTTCGTGAGACTTCCATGTCAGATAACAGCCAGAAAAAAGTGATTGTCGGTATGTCCGGCGGTGTCGATTCCTCCGTTTCCGCCTACCTGTTACAGCAACAGGGCTATCATGTTGAAGGCCTGTTCATGAAGAATTGGGAAGAGGACGACGACACGGAATATTGCTCGGCAGCCACCGACCTTGCCGATGCGCAAGCCGTTTGTGACAAGCTGGGTATCGAACTACATACCGTCAACTTTGCCGCGGAATATTGGGACAACGTTTTTGAACTCTTCCTTGAAGAATACAAAGCGGGCCGAACTCCCAACCCCGATATCCTGTGCAATAAAGAAATCAAATTCAAAGCCTTTCTGGAATTCGCCGCCGAGGATCTCGGCGCAGACTATATCGCGACAGGCCACTATGTCCGCCGTCACGACGTTGACGGCAAAAGCCGTTTGCTGCGCGGCATGGACGGCAACAAAGACCAGAGCTATTTTCTTTATACGCTGAGCCACGAGCAGATCGCACAAAGTCTGTTCCCCGTCGGCGAACTGGAAAAACCGCAGGTGCGCAAGATCGCCGAAGAGCTCGAGCTGGCAACCGCGAAGAAGAAAGACTCTACCGGTATCTGCTTTATCGGCGAGCGCAAATTTACTGATTTTCTGGCACGCTACCTGCCCGCACAGCCGGGTCCGATTCTGTCCGTCGATGACAACAAACCGATGGGACAACATCAAGGGCTGATGTACCACACGCTGGGGCAGCGTAAAGGGCTGGGCATTGGCGGCGTCAAAGATGGCGGTGAAGATCCCTGGTACGTGGTGGATAAAGATGTCGCCAACAATATTCTGTATGTCGCGCAGGGCCACGAACACCCTCGCCTGATGTCCTACGGCTTAATCGCACAACAGTTGCATTGGGTTGACCGTCAACCGCTCACCGCTGAATTACGCTGTACGGTGAAAACCCGTTACCGTCAGGCGGACATCCCCTGCACCGTCACGCCACTTGGCGACGATCGCATTACCGTACGTTTTGATGAGCCCGTTGCAGCCGTGACGCCGGGCCAATCCGCCGTTTTTTATCTGGACGACGTGTGCCTTGGCGGCGGCATCATTGAAGAACGCTTACAGGAGTAACCGTGGCTAAGAATTATTATGAGATTACGCTGGCGTTAGCAGGCATTTGCCAATCAGCGCATGCCGTCCAGCAGTTGGCCCATACGGGTCACTGTAATAACGATGTGCTGCATACCTCGCTGAACAGCGTGTTGAACCTTAATCCGGCGTCCACGCTGGCCGTTTACGGCAATGACGAGCAAAACCTGAAAGTTGGGGTGGAAACGCTGTTAGGCATTCTGAACACCAGCAGCAATAAAGGCGCGGGTGCGGAATTATCACGCTATGCTTTCAGCCTGATTGCGTTAGAGCGCAAGCTGAAAGCGAAGCCTGCCGCGCTTGACGAATTAGGTAAACGCATCGGGCAGTTAGAGCGCCAACTGGAGCATTTCGAGCTGCTTTCCGAAACGATTGTCAGCGCGCTGGCTGCAATTTACGTGGATGTTATCAGTACGCTGGGGCCACGTATTCAGGTTACCGGCTCACCGGAAGTGCTGAAAAACAGTCAGGTGCAGGCGAAAGTGCGCGCGGCCCTGCTGGCCGGTATCCGCTCTGCGGTACTCTGGCAGCAAATTGGTGGTGGACGCCTACAGCTGATGTTCTCACGCGGCCAGTTGGTTAAAGAAGCAAAACAGATATTGGCGCGTTGCCCATCCGTTTGATGGTATTCTTGCCGCTATCGCTGACGCTGGTGTGATTAACACCAGCGTCACAAAACCGGTTGCTGTTATTTAAAATCATTGTTTTTATTGAAATTAATTGTTTTTATTGAAATTGATCGTTATTGAAATTAATCGTTATTAAAACCAATCTCAGGAGTTGCTTGCGATGGAATTATCCTCACTGACCGCCGTTTCCCCTATTGATGGACGCTACGGCGATAAAGTCAGCACGTTGCGCACCATTTTCAGCGAATTCGGTTTGCTGAAATTCCGTGTGCAGGTTGAAGTACGTTGGCTGCAAAAACTGGCAGCCTGTGCAGAGATCCAGGAAGTTCCTGCATTTGACGCCGACGCAAACGCTTTCCTTGATAAAATTGTCGCCGAATTCAGTGAAGAAGATGCGGCTCGCATTAAAACCATCGAGCGTACCACCAACCACGACGTGAAAGCCGTTGAATACTTCCTGAAAGAAAAAGTTGCCGCGATTCCTGCGCTGCACGCCGTCAACGAATTCATCCACTT
The DNA here is from genome assembly GCF_028335745.1 of Pectobacterium sp. A5351. NCBI lineage: Bacteria > Pseudomonadati > Pseudomonadota > Gammaproteobacteria > Enterobacterales > Pectobacteriaceae > Pectobacterium > Pectobacterium sp. A5351. The sequence continues at coordinate 1,895,882 of NZ_CP116477.1, read as the reverse complement.
CGCCTGTACGTCAGAAGATATCAACAACCTGTCTCACGCGCTGATGCTGGACACCGCTCGCCGCGACGTCATTCTGCCGCACTGGCGTCAAATCATTGATGCGCTGAAAACGCTGGCGCAGGAATACCGCGATATCCCGCTGCTTTCTCGCACACACGGTCAGCCCGCTACGCCCTCCACCATCGGTAAAGAGTTCGCTAACGTGGCCTACCGCATGGAGCGCCAATATCGTCAACTGCAACAGGTTGAGATTCTGGGTAAGATTAATGGCGCCGTCGGTAACTATAACGCCCATCTGGCTGCCTACCCGGAAGTGGACTGGCACCAGTTCAGCGAAAGCTTTGTCACCTCACTGGGCATCAACTGGAACCCGTATACCACGCAGATCGAGCCGCACGATTACATCGCCGAACTGTTCGATTGCATCGCGCGTTTCAACACGATTTTGATCGACTTTGATCGTGATATCTGGGGCTACATCGCGCTGAATCACTTCAAACAGAAAACCATTGCAGGCGAAATCGGTTCCTCCACCATGCCGCACAAAGTGAACCCGATTGACTTCGAAAACTCAGAAGGCAACCTGGGTCTGGCGAACGCCGTTCTGGCGCATCTGGCCAGCAAACTGCCGGTTTCTCGCTGGCAGCGTGACCTCACCGACTCCACCGTGCTGCGTAATCTGGGCGTAGGTGTGGGCTATGCACTGATCGCCTATCAGGCCACGATGAAAGGCATTAGCAAACTGGAAGTGAACCGCGATCGTCTGGCAGATGAACTGGATCACAACTGGGAAGTCCTGGCAGAACCGATCCAAACGGTCATGCGCCGTTACGGGATTGAAAAACCGTACGAAAAGCTGAAAGAGCTGACGCGTGGTAAACGCGTTGATGCCGCGGGTATTCAGGAATTTATCGATGGTCTGGCATTACCAGAAGCGGAAAAAACGCGTCTGAAAGCCATGACGCCAGCCAACTACATCGGCCGCGCTATCACCATGGTCGATGACCTGAAATAACCGTTCTCGAACCCTATCACGACCTCTCTCTGGCGGGTGTCCTGCCCGCTAATTAGCTGCCGCACCATACTCTAAATAATTCGAGTTTCAGGTAGACGGCAAGCGAAGGAATCCCGATGAGCTTACTCAGGTAAGTGATTCGGGTGACTGAACGTAGCCAACACACATGCAACTCGAAGTATGACGAGTATGACCATTTCCAGCCCGTTTAAACCCGGTTTATGCTCCCTGTGGATAATTTAACAAATAAAATAAATCACTTTCTCTGCGTATAATGTTGATACGCGGGAGCGACATACGTGACAGATGAAAGATAGGATATATAAAAATATTTCGATAAATATACCCCCTATCTATTCGACAGAGGATATAACGATGCGGATTCTGGTCGTTGAAGATAATGTATTACTGCGCCATCACTTAACCGTTCAGATGAACGAAATGGGGCATCAGGTTGATGCCGCGTCTGACGCCAAAGAAGCGGATTATTTCCTGCATGAGAATATGCCGGACATCGCCATTGTCGACCTCGGGTTGCCCGATGAAGATGGCATGAGCATGATCCGTCGTTGGCGCGCGCATCAGGTCAAACTCCCGATTCTGGTGCTGACGGCGCGTGAAGGCTGGCAGGACAAAGTGGCGGTACTGGAAGCTGGTGCAGACGATTACGTGACCAAACCGTTCCATATGGAAGAGGTCGTCGCGCGGTTGCAGGCGCTGATGCGGCGCAATAGCGGGCTGGCATCTCAAATCATCAGCCTGCCGCCCTTTGAGATCGATTTGTCACGCCGCGAGCTGGTGATCCATGGAGCGCCTATCAAGCTCACTGCGTTCGAATACACCATTATCGAGACGTTGATTCGTAACAAAGGAAAGGTTGTCAGCAAAGAATCGCTGATGCTACAGCTATATCCCGATGCAGAACTGCGGGAAAGTCATACTATCGACGTGCTGATGGGGCGACTGCGTAAGAAAATTCAGCAAGCAGAGGCACCGGATGTGATCACGACCGTGCGTGGGCAAGGATATCGTTTTGATATTGATACGCCTTCAGGCTCCGTATGAGCGATAAGACGCCGCCCTTCTCTCTCCGCATTCGTTTTTTACTGGCGACAGCGGCCATCGTACTGGCGTTGTCGCTAGCCTATGGCGTTGTCGCCATTATCGGTTACAGCGCCAACTTTGATAAAACCTCATTCCGCCTCCTGCGCGGCGAGAGTAACCTCTACTACAGCCTCGCCCAGTGGCGCGATAACCAACTGAATATCATCACGCCGCCCGATGTTGATATCAACTTTCCCACGCTGGTGTTGATATACGATGAGCATGGCAACATGCTCTGGCGCGAAAAGCACGTTCCAGAGTTGGAAGCGCTGATCAATCCGGAATGGCTGAACAAGACTGCCTATCATGAATTGGATACCGACACCAATACCAGCAGCGCAGTATTAACGGGCAATACCTTGTTACTGGGCAGTTTGCGGGCATTGAATGGCGCGCATAGTAATGCCTTAACGCACTCCATCGCCGTGAACGTTTATCCGCAGACCGAGCATCTCCCGTCCATCACGATTGTTGTCGTCGATCGCATTCCGCAGGAGCTTCAGCAACAAGACGTCGTATGGGAATGGTTCAGCTATGTTCTGATCGCCAACCTTCTTCTGGTGCTTCCCCTGCTGTGGCTAGGCGCGCACTGGAGTCTGCGCCCTATTCAGCATTTGGTAAAACAGATCGCCGAGCTGGAAAAAGGCACGCGTGAACAACTGGATGAAAATCCGCCGCGCGAATTGTTCAGTCTGGTGAAAAACTTGAATATCCTGCTGAACAACGAACGTCAGCGCTACCATAAGTACCGCACGACGCTCACCGATCTCACCCACAGTTTGAAAACGCCGTTGGCCGTCTTACAAACCACGTTGCGCGCGCTACGTACCGGTAAAGAGATCACTATCGATCAGGCTGAGCCCATTATGCTGGCGCAGATCAGTCGCATCTCGCAGCAGATTGGCTATTATCTGCATCGCGCCAGCGTGCGCTCCGAACATAATTTACTGATACGCGAAGTACACTCGGTTCCGGCGCTGCTGGATGGCCTGTGTTCCGCGCTAAATAAGGTGTATCAACGCAAAGGCGTGGTGTTGACGCTCGATATTCCCCCCGAACTGACCTTCGTCGGTGAGAAGAATGACTTCATGGAAGTGCTGGGCAATATTCTTGATAATGCCTGTAAGTACTGTCTGGAGTTTGTCGAGATTAGCGTGCAATACTCCGATCACAAGCTGCATCTGATTGTCGATGACGACGGCCCCGGTATTCATGAGAGTAAGCGCGAAATGATTTTCCTGCGTGGACAACGTGCTGACCGCATGCGCCCCGGACAAGGTATCGGCCTCGCCGTGGCCGTCGAAATTATCGAACAGTACCAAGGTGAGATCCTGATCAGCGACAGCGCACTGGGCGGTGCCCGAGTCGAAGCTATTTTCTCCCGCCAGAACCTGAGCCAGAATGAGGGGTAAGGCAGTACAGCGCGCGATGCTTCCGCTATACTTATTGCCACAATGCGGATTGTTTTAAAATACTGATTATTTCAAGAAAAATCATGTCTTCAAGAACAGTCATTTCCTCAAAAACGAGTTTCTGGAAAACGGTATGGACTATCAGCTCAATCTCGACTGGCAGGATTTTTTAGCGAACTACTGGCAAAAGCGCCCGCTCCTGATTAAAGGCGGCTTCACGCATTTTATCGATCCGATTTCACCTGATGAACTCGCCGGTCTGGCGTTGGAAAACGAGGTCGATAGCCGTCTGGTCAGCCATCAGAACGGACGCTGGCAAGTCAGCCACGGCCCTTTCGAGAGCTATGATCATCTGGGGGAAAGTAACTGGTCGCTGCTGGTACAGGCCGTCGATCACTGGCATGAGCCCTCTTCTGCCTTGATGCAGCCATTTCGACAACTGCCGGATTGGCGTACTGATGATTTGATGATTTCATTTTCCGTTCCCGGTGGTGGCGTAGGGCCGCATCTGGATCAGTATGATGTGTTCATCATTCAGGGGACGGGACGTCGCCGCTGGCGCATCGGTGAAAAAATACCGATGAAGCAGCATTGCCCACACCCAGACCTGCTACAGGTCGACCCGTTTGATGCCATTATTGATGAAGAGCTGGAACCGGGCGATATCGTCTATATTCCACCGGGTTTCCCACATGAAGGCTATTCGCTGGAGAACTCGCTGAACTACTCGGTGGGTTTCCGTGCGCCAAATGCGCGCGAGCTGGTTAGCGGTTTTGCAGATTATGTGCTTTCCCGTGAACTCGGCAGCCATCGCTACAGCGATCCCGAAATTCCCTCCCGTGAACATATCGCCAGCGTGCTGCCGCAAGAACTGGATGCGCTGCAAAAAATGATGCTGGATTTGGTGCAACAGCCGGAGCATTTTCAGAACTGGTTTGGTGAGTTTATTTCCCAGTCCCGCCATGAGCTCGATCTCTCACCGCCGGAGCCACCTTATCAGGCTGGCGAAGTGTATGACTATCTGCAACAAGGTGAGCCACTGCGCCGTTTAGGCGGCCTGCGGGTCATCTGCGTTGGGGATAGCTGCTTCGTTAACGGAGAGAAGGTGAACAGCACGCACAAGGCAGCGCTGTTTGCATTGGCTGAGCATCCTACCATTGATGCGGAGCAACTGGGCGATGCACTGGAAGATCCGTCCTTCCTCGCGCAGCTCACCGTGCTGATCAACAGCGGCTACTGGTACTTCGCGGATTAAGACCAAGCCTGAATAACGGCTTGCACCATAATAAGGCGGTATATTCCCGCCTTATTCGTCTCTATAGAATAGAAGCGTTACGGCTTCGCACGCAGTGCCGTCAGTTCCGCAATACGCATAATCACAGAGACCGCCTTTTCCATGCCTTCCAACGTGACAAATTCATGTTTGCCATGATAGTTGTAGCCGCCGGTAAACAGATTCGGGCACGGTAGCCCCTGAAATGACAGGTGTGCGCCGTCAGTGCCGCCGCGAATCGGTTTCATATTCGGCTCAATATCGCAATCCCGCATCGCCTGCTGCGCCAGCGCAATAATGTGCGGGTGCTGCTCAACCTGCTCACGCATGTTGTAATAGGTATCGGTAATCGTAACTTCAATGTAGCAATCCGGATGCAGCCCTGCACCAACCGTTTCCGCAATATCCAGCATCGTTTGTTTCCGCTGTTCAAAGCCGTTGCGGTCAAAATCGCGAACGATGTACTGCAAGTCTGCACGTTCTACAGAACCTTTCATCGTGTGAAGGTGGTAGAACCCCTGATAGCCGTCCGTTTGTTCCGGCGATTGGCTCTCCGGCACATGCTGGTGATAGCGAGTGGCGAGCGTCAGCGCGTTCACCATCACGCCTTTGGCGCTACCGGGGTGCACATTGTTGCCCACAATTTTCACCTGAACCGACGCGGCGTTAAAATTCTCATACTCCAGTTCGCCGACACCACCGCCATCCACGGTATAGGCCCACTGTGCGTTAAACGCGTTAACATCAAAAAATTGTGCGCCCTTGCCAATTTCTTCATCGGGCGTAAAGGCAACGCGAATGTCACCGTGCGGGAGTTGGCTTTTTTTCAGGCGCACCAGCGCGGTCATGATTTCCGCAATGCCCGCCTTATCATCTGCCCCCAGCAGCGTTTTGCCATCGGTGGTAATCAGCGTCTGCCCCAGTAGCTGGTGCAGCACCGGGAACATCACAGGTGACAACACTTCATCCCCCACGCCCAAAGCAATATCGCCGCCGCGGTAGTTTTCCAGAATCTGCGGGTTAACATTTTTGCCGCTAAAATCCGGCGACGTATCCATATGTGAAATAAAACCGATAGCCGGAACGGGCCAGGCAACGTTAGCTGGAAGCGTCGCCATCAGGCAGCCCTGTTTGCTGAGCACAACCTGTTCAAACCCCAGTTCGAGCAATTCCTGCTGCAATGCACGCGCCAGTTTCAGCTGACCGTCGGTGCTCGGCACCTGTCGGACGCCGGATTTAGACTGTGTATCAAATGAAACGTAGTTCAAAAATCTGTCGAGTAATTTATCCATCTTATTTATGCCCCCAAAACCCTGAAAGGCATTATGGATAGGGCTACCCCGGTAGATATTGCGTCAGGTCAGTTTTTTTCCGATTTAACAAACCGTCATACCTGAATTCAGGCCAAAAGCGGCAGACGGGTCACGATGAATGTCCAAATCAGGTAACAATCAGGAAACATTGGCGCTAATTCAGTGACTGAATCACCGCCAATCGGCAGGAAGTGGGACCACACAAGTTGGCGTTAGGCAACGTTTCCCGTAAAATGCCGCCCTTAACTGCGCACGCTGTCTGAAAGGTGATAACCCTTGGTGCGATGCAACGGAGATGCCGTTGGTCGGCCAAATCAGGAAATAGAGCCCGACCTTAATGAAAGAAAACGCCCTAACTATGCCGGTCATTGATATGCCGGTCGTTGAATTGCTCAACGTCCATAAAGGCTTTGATGGCAAAGACATTATTTCACATTTTAATCTCACCATTAATAACGGTGAGTTTCTGACGATCCTGGGGCCATCCGGCTGCGGAAAAACCACCGTACTGCGCCTGATTGCCGGTCTGGAAACGGTCGATAGCGGTACTGTCATGCTGGAAAAGCAGGACATCACCCATCAGCCCGCCGAGCAGCGGCACGTTAATACCGTATTTCAAAGTTATGCCCTGTTTCCTCACCTCAGCGTGTTTGAGAACGTGGCGTTTGGTCTGCGCATGCAGAAAACGCCCGCCGCAGAGATTGCGCCACGCGTGATTGACGCGCTGAAAATGGTGCAGTTAGAGGAACTGGCGCAGCGCCGTCCGCATCAGTTGTCCGGCGGCCAGCAACAGCGCGTAGCCATCGCCCGCGCTGTCGTCAATCAGCCGAAAGTGCTGCTGCTGGATGAATCCCTGTCCGCGCTCGATTATAAGCTGCGTAAGCAGATGCAGAACGAACTGAAGGCGCTGCAACGTAAGCTGGGCATCACCTTTATTTTCGTCACGCACGATCAGGAAGAAGCGCTGACCATGTCCGACCGCATCGTGGTGATGCGCGATGGACGTATCGAGCAAGACGGCACGCCGCGTGAAATCTACGAAGAGCCGAAAAACCTGTTCGTTGCCAGCTTTATTGGCGAAATAAATATCTTTGATGCTGTCGTGCTAGAGCGGTTGGACGAACAGCGGGTGCGTGCGCAGGTCGAAGGCCATGAGTGCGTTATCACCGTCAGCTTCCCGGTTACCGTCGGCCAACACCTCAATGTGCTGCTGCGGCCGGAAGATTTACGCGTCGAAGAGCTGGGCGACGGTATGCAGGCGGAAGGGATGGTGGGCTACGTGCGCGAGCGCAACTATAAAGGCATGACGCTGGAATCCAACATCGAGTTGGAAAACGGCAAGATGGTCATGGTCAGCGAGTTCTTTAACGAAGACGATCCCGACTTCGATCATTCACTCAACCAGAAAGTCGACGTCACCTGGGTGGAAAGTTGGGAGGTCGTCCTGCACGATGAAGACGTCGCGTAAACGCTTTCAAAACATCATTATCACACTCATCGTTGCTTGGCTGGTGCTGTTTGTTTTCCTGCCCAACCTGATGATTATCGGCACCAGTTTTCTGACGCGCGATGACACGCATTTCGTCAGCCTGGTCTTTACGCTGGAAAACTATACGCGACTGGCCGATCCGCTTTATGCTTCCGTCCTGCTGCATTCGCTGAATATGGCCGTTATCGCCACGCTCTGCTGCCTGCTGCTGGGCTATCCGTTTGCCTTTATTCTGGCGCGCTTACCGAAAAAAATTCAGCCGCTGATGCTGTTTCTGCTGATTGTGCCCTTTTGGACCAACTCGCTGATTCGCATTTATGGGCTGAAAATCTTTCTCAGCACGCGCGGCCATCTGAATGAATTTCTGCTCTGGACTGGCCTGATTGATACGCCGCTGCGGATCATGTACACCTCCGAAGCGGTCATTCTCGGCCTGATTTACATCCTGCTGCCTTTTATGGTGCTGCCGCTCTATTCCAGCATTGAAAAGCTCGATAAATCCTACCTTGAAGCCGCTCGCGATCTGGGTGCCAATAAGTGGCAAACCTTTACTCGCGTGGTAATCCCGCTGACCATGCCGGGAATTATCGCTGGCTGCCTGCTGGTGCTGCTGCCCGCCATGGGACTGTTTTTCGTGGCCGACCTGATGGGCGGTGCCAAGAATCTGCTGATCGGTAACGTCATTAAAAGCCAGTTCCTCAATATCCGCGATTGGCCGTTTGGTGCCGCGACCAGTATCTGCCTGACGCTGGTCATGGGCGTGCTGCTGTTTATCTACTACCGCACAGCCCGCCTGCTGAATAAAAAAGGAGAGCTGGAATGACCGGGCGCTTAATTCGCGGTGGATTTATGTCCATCATTTACGCTTACCTGTATATCCCGATCGTCATTCTGATCGTGAATTCATTTAATCAGGCGCGTTTTGGCATCAACTGGCAGGGATTTACGCTGGACTGGTATCGGCTGCTGATAAACAACGATAGTCTGCTTCAGGCCGCGCAGCATTCGCTGACGATGGCCGTCTTTTCCGCCACCTTCGCCACGCTAATTGGCTCTCTGACGGCTGTTGCGCTATACCGCTACCGTTTTCGTGGCAAGCCTTTTGTCGGCGGCATGTTGTTCGTGGTGATGATGTCGCCGGATATCGTGATGGCCATCTCGCTGCTGGTGCTCTTCATGCTGTTGGGCATCTCGCTCGGGTTCTGGTCGTTGCTGTTTTCCCACATCACGTTCTGCCTGCCGTTTGTGGTGGTGACCGTCTATTCGCGCCTGAAAGGGTTTGACGTGCGGATGCTGGAAGCCGCGCGTGATTTGGGTGCCAGCGAGGTGATTATTTTGCGCAAAATCATTCTACCGCTGGCGATGCCAGCCGTGGCTGCGAGTTGGCTGCTGAGCTTTACGCTGTCGATGGATGACGTAGTAGTGTCCTCGTTTGTCACCGGGCCCGCGTATGAAATTCTGCCATTGAAGATTTACTCGATGGTGAAAGTTGGCGTATCCCCTGAAGTCAACGCACTGGCGACGATTTTACTCATTCTGTCGCTCGTGTTGGTGCTCAGTAGCCAGCTGATTTTACGCGACCGCACCGGAAAGTAAGGTGGCAGCTCGCGCGATGAATACCGTTATTTTCATATCTGCTGATATAACCTTTGGGACTCGTAAGGAGGTAAACATAATGAAAAAGTGGCCACACCTACTAGCAGCCTGCGCGCTGGCGTTTGGCATCAACACCGCCAATGCCAGCGACAGTAAAACGCTCTATTTCTATAACTGGACCGAATACGTACCGCCGGGTCTGTTGGAACAGTTCACTAAAGAAACGGGTATCAAGGTGATTTACTCCACCTATGAATCCAATGAGAGTATGTACGCCAAGCTGAAAACCTATAAGGATGGCGCTTACGATTTGGTCGTGCCTTCAACTTATGTCATCTCCAAGATGAGCAAAGAAGGCATGCTGCAAAAGATTGATACCAGCAAGCTCAGCAACTTCCATAATCTCGATCCGAACCTGCTGCACAAGTCCTTCGATCCGAACAATGACTACTCGATTCCCTATATCTGGGGCGCGACGGCAATTGGTATTAATCATGAAGTGATTGACCCCACCAGCGTCACCCGTTGGGCCGATTTATGGGATACCAAGTACAAAAACAGCCTGCTGCTGACGGACGATGCGCGTGAGGTATTCCAAATCGCCCTGCGTAAGTTGGGATATTCGGCGAATACCACCGATCCGAAAGAGATTGAGGCGGCCTATAAAGAGTTGCAAGCCCTGATGCCGAACGTCCTGACGTTCAACTCGGATAACCCCGGTAACCCGTTCATTGAGGGGGAAGTCAATCTGGGTATGGTGTGGAACGGTTCTGCCTACGTGGCGCGTCAGGCGGGAACACCGTTGGATGTCATCTGGCCGAAAGAAGGCGGCATCTTCTGGATGGACAGCCTGGCGATTCCAGCCAACGCCAAAAACGTTGACGGCGCGATGAAGCTGATCGATTTCCTGCTGCGCCCGGAAGTGGCGGCACAGGTTGCGGAAACTATCGGCTATCCGACGCCAAATCTGGCAGCGAAAAAATTACTCCCGCCAGAGGTTTCAGGGGACAAAACGCTGTACCCGGATGACGAAACTATCGCGAAAGGCGAATGGCAGAACGACGTCGGCAGCGCCAGCACGCTGTATGAAACGTATTTCCAGCAGCTAAAAGCGGGGCGTTAATCACACACGCTATCGCGATGCACATAAGACTACGTCACAGCGGCTTCCCTTATGGGGTCGGAAGTCGTTTTTTGTATCTAGAAAAAAGCGCCCTGTTGGATAACCCACAGGGCGCTTAACGATCTCAGACAATCAGAGCGATTTTAGCGTATCAGTCTTTCTGTTCCTGCGCTAAATCGTGAGCGATCTTCACCGTTTCATCCAGATAAGGATCGGGAGCCTGATAATCTTTCGGCAAATCTTCCAGCGATTTGAGCGGTTTCTTCCCTTCTCTCGCCAGTCGATCGTTAATCCGTTTCAGACGCATCGCTTCATCATCATCATTCTCTTTCTCGCGCTGTGCAAGATTGAGCGACACGATGTTGCGCTTATCCTTCAGCGCGTTGTAGCGGGCAATATCTTGCGCGACGTACTGGAACTCAGGATCTTTGGCGATACGCTCCTGATGATGCTCATTCAGTTTGCTAATCAGCGCCTTCAGATCGCCGCTCTTCGTGTAATTCGCCGCTTTGATGCTGTCCCACGGTAGCGCGTTATCTTCAAATTTCTCGCCAGTATCGACCGTCTCAGTGCCGGTAGGCATCATCACGTCAGGCGTCACGCCCTTCATCTGGGTACTACCGCCGTCAATACGATAGAATTTCTGAATCGTATATTGCACGGATCCCAGCGCTGGCCAGTCAGGACGCAGCATCTGATCGTAAATCCGATTCAGCGAGCGATATTGCTGCACAGTGCCTTTACCGAACGTCGGTTCACCCACGATCAAGGCACGGCCATAATCCTGCATAGCCGCCGCGAAAATCTCGGAGGCGGAAGCACTGAAACGGTCTACCAGCACCACTAGCGGACCTTTGTAATACACAATGCCATCAGTGTCGCTGTCTTCGCGCACCTTGCCATTGTTATCACGCACTTGAACCACTGGGCCGCTTGGAATAAACAGACCGGAGAGCCCTACCGCTTCCGTCAGCGCGCCGCCGCCGTTAGTCCGTAAGTCAATCACAATGCTGCTGACGTTCTGTTTTTCCAGCTTCTGGAGCTGAACTTTGACGTCATCCGTCAGGCCGACATAGAAGCCGGGGATATCCAGCACGCCGACTTTATCTTTGCCGACTGTCTTGACGGACATTTTAACCGCACGGTCTTCAAGACGAATACGCTCGCGCGTCAGCGTGACAATACGGGTTTTCGTCCCTTTGCCTGCGGGCAGAATTTCCAGACGCACCTTGCTGCCTTTCGGCCCTTTAATCAACGCGACCACATCATCCAGACGCCAGCCGATAACATCAACCATCGGTTTACCGCTTTGGCCTACACCAACGACACGGTCACCCACGGTAATGTTTTTGCTTTTCGCAGCCGGACCACCCGGCACCATGGAATTAATCATGGTGTAGTCGTCATCCATCTGCAGCACCGCACCAATCCCTTCGAGCGACAGGCTCATTTCGGTATTGAATTGCTCGGTGTTACGCGGTGACAGATAGCTGGTATGTGGGTCGATTTCACGCGCAAAGGCGTTCATGACGAGTTGGAAAACATCTTCGCTGTTGCTCTGCGCCAAACGGCGAATCGCAAACTGGTAACGCTTGGTCAGCGTCTCTTTGATGTCTTTATCATCTTTGCCGGTCAGCTTCAGGCTGAGCCAGTCATATTTTACCTTGGCATCCCACAGGCGGTTAAGTTCACCGACGTTCTGCGGCCAAGGCGCTTTGCTACGATCGAGCTCAACCGTGTCATTGCCCGTCAGATCGACCGGTTTATCCAGCAGTGACAGCGCATATTGAAAGCGCTCAAACCGGCGTTTCTGCGCCAGATTGTACAACGCGTACGGAACCTCCAGCTGACCGGATTTCAGCGCGTCACCCAACTGAGCTTTTTGCCCGGAAAATTGCGCCACATCAGAGGCCAACAGCACATTGTGACTGTAGTCCAGCATGTTGAGGTAGCGGTTAAAAATTTTCTCAGAGAACTGCGCATCCAGCATAAACTGGCGATAATGTGAACGCAGGAAACGTGAGGCCACCCTGTCGCTAACGGTAGCATGTTGAGGCTCCTGATGTAGCTGAGGGATCTGCTCAACACGCGTAATGTTTTCATTTGCAAAACTAGAGCCCGCCAGCAGTAAGCCTGCGATGGCGGTTATTCTGACTAAGTTGTTCATGCCCAGGTTGGCCTCCGTATCAGAACTGCAAATGTTCTGCGCGTACAATCATTGCCAGTCCAGAAGCCAATTGTACTCTGACTTCGCCTTTGGCAATTTCAAGCACGGTGGCATCCATGGCGTCTTTGCCGGCTCTGACTTTGATTTCCTGACCGATTTGCAGTTTGGAAACATCCGTAACCGCGACCCGCTGACGCTCATTGTTGGCAGGTTTTACCTGACGAGATTGAGCATTAGCAGATTGCTGAGAAGAGGACTGCGATTGGTCGGAAGAAGGCTGACGTGGTTTACGCGGTGCACGGTTTTGAGACGCATTGTTTTGCGCTGCATTGCTTGAAGCATCGCGACGTGGCGCACGCTTCTGAGCGGGACGAGGAGTACGTGCCGCATCTGCCGATTCTCCGGCTGCTTCACGTTTTTTCGCCTGCTGCTCAGCACGCTGAGCCTGAACTCGCGCTTTCGCTTCTTCCAACTGCGTGCGGGCATGATCGACATGCTGCTGTTCCAACTCGCCGCACGGATTACCATCCAGATCGACACGTTGGGCACCCAATTTTACACCGTACAGATAGCGCCAGCTTGAGGTATAAAGACGCAGCGCAGAGCGTAATTGCGTCTTACTGACGTTATCGGACTCTGGTACACGCTCAACAAGATCTTGAAAAATACCGATCTTTAACGGACGCGTTTCACCTTCAGTGGTGAAACAAAGCGGGAACCGCTCTGCCAAAAAGGCAATAACTTCTTTACTACTGTTCAACTTAGGTTGATTTTCCATGAAATTTCCTGATTACAACGGGTTTGCCAACCGGCGCAGGCATGAACAGGCGTCATTATAATGACGCCATCGGCAATTGCCACGTTAACCTTGCCTCAACGTGAGAGAATTGATGAATGTCATCACATCACTCGCTTCCAGTTGAGCACAAAGTACGCTAACTACGGCCTTCAGCCCTTCTTCATCATCTGCGTCGAAACGCTGATAAAGGGTACTGTCAATATCCAGAACGCCAATTACTTGCCCGTTCACGACAAGCGGTAGCACGATTTCCGCGTTACTCGCGGCATCGCAGGCGATATGACCGGGGAACGCATGGACATCATCCACGCGCTGAATGCGGTTTTCAGCTATCGCCGCACCGCATACACCTTTGCCAACAGGAATACGCACACAGGCAACTTTGCCCTGAAACGGTCCCAGGAAAAGCGTGTCGCTATCCAACAGGTAAAACCCTGCCCAGTTAACCCCATCCAAACGCTCAAACAGCAACGCACTACTGTTTGATAAGATCGTAATAAAACGATTTTCATCCGCGATAAGCGATGACATGTCGCGAACGAGATCCTGATAAAATTCTTGTTTATTCATAACGTATATCGTTGTCTTTTCAAAACCGTGCGAACAATTCCCGCACAGACTGCATTAGCACCGGCTACAGGATGCCATAAGATTAGCGCCTTCGCGCGAAGAATCCTTCGCTTTACTGTACCGCTGTCACGCATATCGTGCTATTTCCACCTGAAAAATAATATCGGGCAGAGATCAGAACCTTATTATGAATTTATCATTCGTTGAGCCTTCAGTTACACTAAATAGCTGTGAATACGTTATCTATCGTGAATATAACGGAACTCAACACCTTCTACCGGATCGCAGGGAAAATGAAAATACATAATATCGCCAGTCCTGCGCCGTTTCCCTCTCCCCGACCGCCGTTAACCGAGGGGGCGAAAAGTGCCGTACCCGCGATCGATCGTTATCATCGCTGCCCAGAATGTGATGCCTTTTTTGCTCTGCCGCCGTTGAAACGTAACCAGACAGCGAACTGCCCGCGCTGCGATGCCAGAGTCAGCTCAGGCAGAGACTGGCCGATTTCACGACTTGCTGCGATGGCCGTCGCCATGCTGGTATTGATGCCGTTTGCTTTCACGGAACCGTTAATCAGTATTCGTCTTCTGGGCGTCACCATCAATGCCAGCCTGTTTGAAGGCATTTGGCAGATCACCCGTCAGGGGAATCCGCTCACGGCAAGCATGGTCGCCTTCTGTACCGTGGGTGCGCCACTCACGCTGGTCTTTTCGCTGTTATACCTGTTCTTTGCCCCACGAATCGGTATGAATCTGCGGCCCATCCTGCTCATGCTGCAACGGTTAAAAGAGTGGATGATGCTGGATATCTATCTGGTCGGTATGGCCGTCGCCGCGATCAAAGTCCGTGAATTCGCGGATGTTCAGGCGGGTATCGGGCTGGTCGCCTTTCTGGCGCTGATGAGCTTAAGTCTGTTGACGCTAATTCACTTAAATACCGACCAGCTTTGGCAACGGTTTTACCCGCGCATGAGGCCATTGATTGCGCCGGATCGCTATCGAATCTGCCTTTCCTGCCATTTCACCAGTTCGCCAGACAATCGAGGGCGCTGCCCTCGTTGCCATATTCCGCTTCGCTTACGCCAGCGGCACAGCCTGCAAAAATCCTGGGCAGCACTGATTGCTTCCATCATTTTACTGTTCCCCGCTAACCAGTTGCCCATATCAATTATTTATGTCAACGGCGCCCGTACGGAAGACACGATCTTCTCCGGTATCCTTTCGCTCGCATCAGGCAATGTTCCTGTTGCGCTGGTGGTGTTTATTGCCAGTATTCTGGTGCCGTTTACTAAAGTACTGGTGTTGTTCGGGCTGCTGGTGAGCATCCATCTCCGGTCAGAAGGCAATATCATGATGCGCATGAAGATGCTGCGCGTTATCCGCTGGATTGGCCGCTGGTCTATGCTCGATTTATTTGTGATTGCCCTGACGATGTCGCTCGTCAACCGCGATCAACTCCTCGCTTTCACCATGGGGCCTGCTGCCTTTTACTTTGGTGCGGCGGTGATTCTCACTATCCTTGCCGTTGAATGGCTGGATAGCCGACTGATGTGGGATAACACTGATGTGGAATAACAATGCAAGATAATACGTCCGGGACACCAACCGAAGCGACGGTGAAAAACAAGCGTCGCCTGTCGCCATTCTGGCTGTTGCCGCTGATTGCGCTGATGATTGCCGGCTGGTTGATTTACACCAATCAGCAGGAGCGCGGCGCGACGGTCACCATTGATTTCGTCTCCGCTGACGGGATTGTCGCCGGGCGTACCCCCGTGCGCTATCAGGGGGTGGAAGTCGGCACAGTGCAAAACATCAAGCTGAGCGAAGACCTGCGCACCATACAGGTCGAAGCCAGTATCAAAAGTGATATGAAGGAGGCGTTGCGCAGCGGGACGCAGTTCTGGCTGGTCACACCGAAAGCCTCTCTCGCCGGGGTCTCAGGATTAGACGCGCTGGTGGGCGGTAACTACATCGGGATGATGCCCGGTTCCGGCGAACCGCAAGAGCACTTTTCCGCGCTGGACACGCAGCCCAAGTACCGCGTGAACACCGGAGAATTGCTGATTCATCTCCATGCGGATGACCTCGGTTCACTGAACACCGGTTCGCTGGTTTACTACCGTAAAATCCCGGTGGGAAAAGTCTACGACTATACGGTTTCTCAGGATCGCCGCGGTGTCATGATTGACGTGCTGGTGGAACGCCGTTTTACCCATCTGGTGAAGAAGAACAGCCGCTTCTGGAACGTGTCTGGCTTTAATGCGGACATCAGCGTCAGCGGTGCGAAAATTGAGATGGAGAATCTGGCGGCGCTGGTGAACGGGGCGATCGCGTTCGATTCACCGGAAGAGAGCGAGGACGCGGGTGCCGAACAATCCTACCGCCTCTATCCCGATCTGGCACAGAGCCAGCGTGGGGTGAAAATCGCGCTGGATTTACCGTCGGGCGACAGCCTATCCGAAGGCCGTACCCCGCTGATGTATCAGGGGCTGGAAGTTGGCACGCTGAATAAAATCACGTTGAACTCAGATGACGGCAAGGTCAGCGGAGAGCTGATCATCGATCCTTCCGTGGTTTCTCTGATGCGTGAAGGCACTCGTATCGAACTCAGCAAGCCCCAGTTTTCACTCAGCGACCTGAATGTTTCACGCCTGCTGAGCGGCCCAACGCTGACGCTCATCCCCGGTGAAGGCGAACCGCGCCAGCATTTTACCGTGCTGGATAGCGGGCAACAGCAGCTCACCCAGCCCGGCGCGCTGTCTATTCAGCTCACGGCGGCACAAAGCTACGGCATTGATAGCGGTCAGCCCGTGCTGCTGCACGGCGTGCAGATCGGTCAGGTGGTGAAGCGCACGCTGGATGAACAAGGCGTCAGCTTCATTTTGGTGATCGAGCCGCGATATCGCCAGCTACTGCACCGCGACAGCAAATTCATCGTTAACAGCCGCGTAAATGTGAAGATGGGGCTGGATGGGATTCAAGTGCTGGGTGCCAGCGCCCAAGAGTGGATCAGCGGCGGTATTCAGGTTTTACCGGGCAGTAAAGGCGACGTGCAGACCCGTTACCCGCTGTTCAGCGATCTCGAAAAAGCCGAAGAAGGCATTCGCGGTTCCACGCCCTCGCCTACCCTCACCTTAGTGACCGATAGCCTGCCGGATATTCAGGACGGTTCCATCGTGCTGTACCGTAAATTCCAGGTAGGCGAAATCATGCGGGTGCGGCCAAAGGCGGATACCTTTGAGGTTGACGTTTATATTCGTCCCGAACACCGTAAGCTGCTGACAGAAAACAGCGTGTTCTGGGCAGAAGGCGGTGCCCGTGTGCAGTTGAATACCTCGGGCCTGACCGTGCAGGCTTCCCCGCTGAATCGGGCGCTTAAGGGCGCTATCAGTTTTGATAATCTGGAAGGTGCGCCGGAAATTAAAGGCGGCAAACGCGTTCTGTACAACAACGAAACGGCAGCGCGCGCCGTGGGGAGCCGTATCATTCTGCGCACCTACGATGCCAGTAAACTCGCGCCGGGCATGCCGATCCGCTATCTGGGCATTGATATCGGTCAATTAGATTCGCTGAAGTTGTCCGAACAACGTAACGAAGTGCTGGTGCAGGCCGTGCTCTATCCTGAATATGTACGTAATTTCGCCCGTGCCGGAACGCGTTTTTCCGTCGTCACACCGGAAATTTCCGCCGCTGGCGTGAACCATCTAGAAACACTATTCCAGCCTTATATCAACGTCGAACCGGGTAACGGCAGCGTCACACGTAATTTTGAACTGCAACAGGCCACTATCTCCGATTCTCGCTATCAGGATGGCTTGAATATCAGCGTTGATGCACCGGAAGCTGGCGCGTTGCAGGTCGGTACGCCTGTGCTGTTCCGCGGCATAGAAGTCGGTACGGTAACTGGCCTGTCGCTGGGTACGCTCTCTGACCGTATCGCCGTGTCGCTACGCATCAGCAAACGCTATCAGCATCTGGTGCGTGACAATTCCGTCTTCTGGCTGGCTTCTGGCTACAATCTGGAGTTTGGCCTGACGGGCGGCGTCATCAAGAGCGGAACCTTCCAGCAATTCATCCGCGGCGGTATCGCGTTTGCCACGCCGCCCAGCACTCCACTCGCGCCTAAGGCGCAGGAAGGGAAACATTTCCTGCTGCGAAATGAGGAACCCAAAGAGTGGCGGCAATGGGGTACCGCGATTCCGAATTCCCCCAATAATTAACACTCATACCTGACAGGGCGGCGACGATCGCCCTGTCGTTTTCGCATGATGCATGAAAGAACCGTGCTACACTTCGCCGCTTCTTCCCCTCGTTTTACTGAATAACCTGTACGGAACCACGCCGTGGCAAAATTTACCCCAACCAGCCTGCCAACTGAATTTCTCGACACAATGCGGGACATCATGCCTTCATCGCTTTCGATGGAAGATTTTATTACCGCCTGCCAGCGCCCGCTGCGCCGGAGCATCCGTGTTAATACGTTAAAAATCAGCGTCGATGCCTTTCTTCAGCTCGTGCAGCCTTATGGTTGGCAGCTTGAGCCGATTCCCTGGTGTCAGGAAGGTTTCTGGCTGCTGAATGCGGAAGAGGAAAACACGCGGTTAGGCAACACGCTGGAGCACCTAAGCGGGCTGTTTTACATTCAGGAAGCCAGTTCTATGCTGCCCGTCAGCGCCCTGTTCCATTGCAACGATACGCTGAAAACAGTGTTGGACGTCGCGGCCGCACCGGGCTCCAAGACAACGCAGATCGCAGCACGGCTGAATAATGAAGGGGCCATCATCGCCAATGAGTATTCGGCCAGTCGGGTAAAAGTGCTGCATGCCAACATCAGCCGCTGCGGCGTCAGTAATACCGCGCTGACACACTTCGACGGTCGGGTTTTCGGCGCGGCGCTGCCGGAATATTTTGATGCAATACTGCTCGATGCCCCGTGTTCCGGTGAAGGCGTGGTGCGGAAGGATCCGGCGGCAATGAGCCACTGGTCTCAGGAGAGCATTACCGAGATAGCCGCCACGCAGCGCGACCTGATTCTGAGCGCGTTCCATGCTCTGAAGCCCGGCGGCGTGATGATTTACTCCACCTGTACGCTGAATCGGCAGGAAAATCAGCAGGTCTGTCATTGGCTACAGGCACAGTTTCCTGATGCGTGTGAATTTGAATCGTTACGCGATCTCTTCACCGATGCCGAGCGTGCCACAACGGAAGACGGTTTCCTGCACGTCTTCCCACAGATTTATGACAGCGAAGGCTTCTTTGTTGCCCGTTTGCGCAAGACGGCCAGCGTGCCGCCACTGCCGCGCCCAGGTTATAAAGTCGGTAAATTCCCGTTCTCTCCGGTTGCCCCCAAAGATTGCACGCCACTTATACAGGCGGCGCGTAAGCAGGGCATTCATTGGGATGAGACGTTACTGCAACTTTGGCAGCGTGATAGCGAGATCTGGCTTTTCCCTGCGGCGCTGGCCTCCGCCTTTGGCAATATCAAATTCTCACGGATTGGTATTAAGCTCGCCGAGCGCTTCCCTAAAGGTTTTCGCTGGCAACATGAAGCGATTGTCGCGCTGGCCGATCCACACCCAGACAATGCCTACGCACTGACCGATGACATCGCCTGCGAGTGGTTCCAGGGCAAAGACTGTTATCCAGAACCGCTCCCTGCTGCGGATGAGCTGATTTTAACCTACCAGAACACGCCAGTCGGTTTGGCCAAGCGCATCAATAGCCGGATAAAAAACAGCCTGCCGCGCGATTTAGTGCGGGATGGCGCATCCTCCGCCCAGCCACGTTCTAAAGAATAAATGCAGTTTCTGCATCAGGTGGTGATAAAACCACCTGATGAACCGTGCGTTCCCTCTTTCCTCACGAATTTTCATCTATCATCTCTAAAGAGAATCAGTAATGTCTGGAGAACGGCATGTTTGCGTTAGTGATATTTGTTTGTTATCTCGGGCATGGCTGTGACGATGTGGTCGTCGGCGCCTACAACACCGAAGCGCAGTGTCTGCAAGCGATGGACGAACAACGCCTGCGCCGCGCTGGCTGCTTCCCCATCGAAGAGTATATCGATGGCTTCTGGATCCCCGCTCAGGAGTACGCTGATTTTTAGTTTTCCCACCTGAGTCTTCTCATCGACACACGCCAAAACCGCGCATACCAAAGTGAAAGTGATTAGCGTGTGCGGCGTTGTATTCCGGCCCCAGCGAATTACCGAAAAAGCGACAGCTTTCCCTGAACGTGGTGCGCAAATAGCTGCCGCGATCGTCCGTTGCCGGCCACTGATTCAGGACGCTAATCTGTCGCCCATCAGAGAGACGAAACGCCGCGATATCCCACGCGTCCGCCGTCGCATGCTCACTCAAACGCCCTTCTGGTCGATGATAGACATTGCGGCAGGCGTAACTACCCATATGGTCGATACGCGCCAGCGATGTACCAAGCGATTGCGCCTGCGGTATCACGATCTGCGCCACAAACATGGTGCTACTCAACGCCAGCGGACAACTGGCAAGGAAACTGGAGCTCAGCGCGACCGTGCCAAAACCTTGCACCCGTACAGGCGACACGACCGGACATTGTCCATTGATATCATTAGCCTCAGCGAACCGTAGTCGTCCGTTTTCCTGAGCCCGCTTTAATACGGCCAGACAGGCATCAGGATCGTTGGCGACAGACTTCATTTTCAGTCGGGTAATAAACGTGGGCGGATCATCAACAGATAGCGGAGAAAAAGGATCGTAACCGGGGGGGAGCTGACGTTGAATCCAGGGGGCCAGTGCCACTAGCCCCCGAGTATCACAATAAATATCACCCATCCCCGCATCAGTTTCCTCTCCCCGTCGTTTTATTCTCCTGAGTAATATTATGCCATTGATGCAAATTCAGCCGGACTCATCCCTAAAGAGATGCCTGCATCAACGATTTTCTGCCACTCCTGATCGGACAGATAAATACCGTCAGCATGGCGCTGTACCTGAGAAATACGTTCTGGCTCACCGGCCATTAAAATAGGCTGTGCCGGATCGGGTGCCGTTGATGAGCGAACGTAGTCCAGCATCGCATCATATTCTTTTTGCAGCCACGCCATAGAAACCATACTGGCAGGATCGATAACTATCGTCGTCATGTTATTCACGATTGCCCCCTGACGCGTGTTCTCCGGCTGAATAGTTCCTCCGCCAGAAAGTAATCCCGCCAGCATTTCGGCCGCTAAAATCAACCCACCACCTTTATGTTTCGCGATGGGTTTCAGGGCACCGTGCTTTTCGCCTTCCCACATGACTTTCGGATCGTTTGTGGAAACGCCGTTGCAATCCAGCATGACCTCTTCATCAAACGTTTTGCCTGCCAGATATGCGACGCGCGTTTTCCCCAGCGCCACCACGCTAGTGGCAAAATCCAGAACAAAGGCCGCGTTATGTTCCGTTGGTGGGAATGCAATGCAGATAGGGTTCGTCCCGAAACGGGCTTCGCTGCCGCACCAGGGCGCCACAATCGGGTCGAGATCGTTAACGTTGACAAAAGGCCGGCATCCGCCGCCATTTCCCCATAGGTGCCAATGCGTCCCAAATGGCAGGTAGACGATAGCGTCATTAAACACACGCCCGTCGTTTTCACCCGTTCAATGGCCGCCTGCATCGCCTCTTTTCCCGTACGCTGACCAAAACCGCGATCGCCCGTAAATTGCAGCACCGCCCCGCTATCACGCAGTAAACGCGCAGGGGTATTCGGGTGCATAATCCCTTTCTCGATGAATTCCACATAGTGTGGCAGCATGCCTACGCCATGGCTGTCATGTCCCTTCAGGTTTGCTGCCACAAGGTGTTCGGTGACAATACGGGCTTCGTTCTCTTCACATCCTGCTTTTTGCAATACGCTTTGCATCGTCGCCATCAGACGATTGGCTGAAATCTGCATATCTCTTCCCTTCATCTACTGATTTATTGTTCACAGATTTCATCCTACTGCGGAACAGGAATGAATAAAATATAAACAAATCAAGCGATATACCAATCAGTGTGATTGCTTTAACCATCTGGTGAAGGATCTCCCCCAGCAGTACCATCCCCGACGTTGTAAGACGTACACAGAGACGGCTGACATAGATAGGGTTGCCTACTTATCGGGCATAGATAATATGGATTTTATTTAAATGAAAAAGACATCGCGTTTTCTTCTGGCACTTGCCGGATTGTTGGTTTCCATTACGGCTTATTCGGCTGTGCCTCCTTCGACTCACGCCGAGGAAGCACGAATACCGGCCATCAAACTGATCAATACACCCGATAATCACTCGGCCTTCGTAACAGGCAGCGTGCCTGCGCTGGAAAAAATCACCGCACAGAAATTTTGGCTCAGTAATTCTACTGAAGACTGGGAGATGAACGTCCACCCAGCCCCGCGCAAGCAATATGTCATCACGCTGAAGGGCACATTGAAATTTCGGGTCAGCGATGGTTCTACTTTCCTGCTTTCTCCCGGAACGGTTTTGATTGCCGCCGATACGCAGGGGGAAGGACATAGTTGGGAGATGGTTGAAGGCACCGAGTGGGTCAGAATTTATATTCCGATTGTGGACGATAGCGATTATTTCACTCCCGCCGCATCAGGCACCGCGACGCCCAAAACGCACTAATTTTCCGCAGGACCCTGTAAATAATTCGGTGTAATTGCCATCCGGTTAAAGGTGGTCGCTCAGGCGGTCTGGTTTCAAGGGAATTTCTATTTCTGCCATAAAAAAACTGCACCTTACTCAGTTGGGTGTCCAAGTTTTAGGATGCAGTCCAAATTTAGCGGGGTTTTATCTTGCAACGAACTTACTCGGATCGCATTACGCTTCTTCAGCGTCTTCCTCATCCACAATGCGTTCCACTCGCACCAGATCGATACGGTATTCGGAAACCTCAACGATATGGAAGCGCAGGTGGTACAATTCGATAATGTCGCCAACTTTCGGGAATTCATCGCTATGCGCCAGCAGCAGACCTGCCAGTGAAGCATAATCTTCCTTCGGGTCAACCAGATCGCTGCTATCCACGACCTGCTGCAAGGCATGCAGATCTGTTCCGCCTTTCACCAGCCAGCCTTCGCCGTCCGGGATGATATCCAGCGTTTCATCTTCATCCGGGAACTCACCCGCAATCGCTTCCAACACATCCAGCGGCGTCACCAACCCTTGCACTACACCAAACTCATTGGTGATGATAACCAGACTACCTTTCGCACGACGCAGAACGGGCAACAGGTTAATCACATCCAGCGTTTCAGGCACAACGATGGGCGGATTCGCCGCAGCGAAGCTTTCTACATCCGTCTGCGTTTCCAGCGCCACCAGCAGATCCTTAGCCCGGACGACGCCGATAAGTTCATCCAGAGAACCGCGACATATCGGGAACAGACTGTGAGGCGTGTCCAGCAATTGCATACGAATCTGATCGACGGAACTTTCACTATCCACCCAGGAAATTTCAGTACGTGGCGTCATCACGCTACGCAGTGAACGCGACGCTAATGTCAGCACGCCGCTGATCATATTGCGCTCTTCCTCAGCAAACTCTTCTTTCGTGAGCTTCTTCTGGGGTTCATCCACATCCAGATCATCCGTGTTTTTTCGTGAACCCATCAGACGCAGAATGGCCTCTGCGGTACGCTCACGCAAAGGACGGTGCGACTGGTGCTTCATGAAGTTATGACGGGCAATCTGGTTAAACAGCTCGATCAGAATAGAGAAACCAATCGCGGCGTACAGGTAGCCTTTCGGAATGTGGAAGCCAAGACCTTCCGCCATCAGGCTTAGACCAATCATCAGCAAGAAGCTGAGACACAGGACGACCACCGTCGGATGCTCGTTGACGAATCGGGTCAGTGGTTTAGAAGCAAGCAGCATGACACCCATCGCAATGATCACCGCCGTCATCATCACGCCCAGGTGATCGACCATTCCCACTGCGGTAATCACGGCATCCAGCGAGAACACAGCATCCAGCACAACGATCTGCGCCACCACAGCCCAGAAACTGGCGTGGGCGCGATTGCCATTGCCGTCGTGCGTTTTGTTCTCTAGCCGTTCATGCAACTCCATCGTGGCCTTGAACAAAAGGAACATACCGCCAAACAGCAAAATCAGGTCGCGACCCGAGAAGCTGAAATCGCCAAGGCTAAACAGTGGACGCGTCAGTGTGACCATCCAGGAAATCAAAGACAACAAGCCCAGACGCATTAACAACGCCAGGCTTAAACCGATAATGCGGGCTTTATCTCGCTGCCTGGGGGGTAATTTATCCGCCAAAATGGCGATAAACACCAAATTGTCGATACCCAGAACAATTTCAAGTACCACCAGCGTCAATAAGCCTGCCCAGATTGAAGGATCTAGCAAAAATTCCATGTCAGACTCCAGAAAATGAACGAGCAGATGACATCAATGCATGAGCCGCATTGAATGGTAATAAAAAGAGTTGATGTGAATCAGAGAGATTCTGAATGTGGTCTGAATGACCCGTTGAGTACAGAAAACCGCCAGCATTAGCGGGGAAACAGAGAACGTTTTGTCGGTGACAGTCCATGGGAAGGGCTGATGCCCGGTGCTCCTAAGCAATTCAAGGGACGTTTACTTTAACAGGTTGTTACCAATTTTCACAAAGAATTTCGTCGTTCGGCTTCGCATTGATAACACGCTCAAATTTTCCGCTTCCGCGCCCTTTTAGCAGCCCGCTTAACTGGTCAGCATTAGAGCGTCATCACACTATTTATTTTTTCGATAACTAAAATAAATCTGTCAGTCACAATTTATCGCCTGACAACCTGGAGGAACACAGTGAATGTCATGAATCCACGGTAAATTTTTTCTTGCAGCCATACTAATACCGCGACGGTTATAACCCGGTTTCCTGACACATTGACTCTTTTTGATCGTGAACGTGAGGAGGTAGCAAGTGAGTATTGCAATCATGTTATGCACTCACGGCGCCACTGCGGGACCGCTGTTAAAGACAGCAGAAATGGTCCTTGGCGAGCAAAGCAATATCGCCTGGATCGATTTCGTTCCTGGAGAAAACGCCGAAACATTGATAGAAAAATATCAGGAAAAACTCACGCAGTTAGACACATCGCAAGGCGTGCTGTTTCTTGTTGATACTTGGGGCGGTAGCCCATTCAACGCGGCCAGTCGTCTCGTCACCAACAAAGAAAACCATGACGTTATCGCCGGCGTCAATATTCCGATGCTGGCGGAAACCTTTATGGCTCGGGATGATAATCCGTCCTTTTCCGATTTGATTTCTATCGCTCTGGAAGCCGGCAGGGATGGCGTCAAGGCGCTGAAGCATCAGGATACGCCCAAAGCCGCGCCCCCTTCTCCTCCACCGCCGCCAAAAGCCAAGGCCATTCCCACACCAGCTGGTTCCGGTGAACACATGAAGATCGGATTGGCGCGTATTGATGACCGTCTGATTCATGGACAGGTCGCCACCCGTTGGACGAAAGAAACCAATGTTTCGCGCATTATTGTCGTCAGCGATGAAGTCGCCGCCGATAACGTGCGTAAAACGTTGCTGACTCAGGTTGCGCCGCCGGGCGTTACCGCTCACGTGGTGGATGTCGCAAAAGCCGTCCGTGTTTACGACAACCCCAAATATGCCGCTGACCGGGTGATGTTGTTATTCACCAATCCGACGGATGTATTAACGCTGATCGAGAATGGCGTAAAAATCACCTCGGTTAATATTGGCGGGATGGCATTTAAACAGGGAAAAACGCAGGTCAATAATGCCGTTTCTATCGACGAAAAGGATATCGCTGCATTCCGGGAGTTAGATAAACACGGCATTGAATTGGAGGTTCGGAAAGTCTCAACCGATACTCGACTTAAAATGATGGATTTAATTAACAAAATGCCGCGCTGATACCTATCGCAATGCAAATGTAATTAACGCGAACGTCACCATCAATAATCGCTTTATAGACCTGACGATTTTCAAGATAGGTATTTATGTCGATATTGAAAAGCGTTATGCCGACATAGAAAGCTTTACGTTGACATCGAAGGTTTTACGTTGACATTGAAAAACAACGGGGATGGCGATTAATTTTTTACTCAGACACGTTTATAGGAGAAGTACGATGGAGATTACCACACTTCAAATTGTGCTGATATTTCTCGTCGCGTGTGTTTCGGGGATGGGTTCAATTCTTGATGAATTCCAGTTCCACCGTCCACTCGTCGCCTGTACGCTGATTGGCGCAGTATTAGGTGATTTAAAAACCGGGATCATTATTGGCGGTACGCTGGAAATGATCGCGTTAGGCTGGATGAACATCGGTGCGGCGGTCGCACCGGATGCGGCCCTGGCCTCGATTATTTCAACCATTCTGGTTATTGCCGGCGGTCAGGGGATCGGCGCCGGGATTGCGCTGGCGATTCCACTCGCTGCGGCCGGGCAAGTCTTAACCATCATCGTTCGTACCATCACGGTCGCGTTCCAGCATGCGGCAGATAGCGCAGCAGAGCGAGGTAACCTGACGGCCATCAGTTGGATTCACGTCTCCGCCCTGCTGCTACAGGCCATGCGTATCGCGATCCCTGCGGTCATTGTCGCCATTTCCGTCGGCACCGATGGCGTTCACACCATGCTGAACGCCATCCCGGAAGTGGTCACCAACGGTCTGAATATCGCCGGTGGCATGATTGTCGTCGTCGGTTACGCGATGGTCATCAATATGATGCGTGCAGGCTACCTGATGCCATTCTTCTATCTTGGCTTCGTGACCGCCGCGTTCACCGAGTTCAATCTGGTGGCGCTGGGCGTAATCGGTATTGTGATGGCGGTGCTGTATATCCAGCTCAGCCCGAAATATAACAAGGTTCAAGGCCAGCCGGTTTCATCAGGCAATAACGACCTTGATAACGAACTGGATTAACAGGAGTGAGCAAAATGGTCGAAAACACGAATGTCAAAAAACTCACTGACAGCGACATCCGCGCGGTGTTTATCCGTTCCAACCTGTTTCAAGGTTCCTGGAACTTTGAACGTATGCAGGCACTCGGCTTCTGTTTTTCCATGGTGCCGGTGATTCGCCGTCTTTATCCTGAAAATTCGGAAGAGCGCAAACAGGCGATCAAGCGCCATCTGGAGTTCTTCAACACACAGCCGTTTGTTGCTGCCCCGGTACTTGGCGTCACGATGGCAATGGAAGAACAGCGCGCTAACGGCGCTCCCATTGACGATGCAGCGATAAACGGCCTGAAAGTCGGGTTAATGGGGCCACTGGCTGGCGTCGGCGACCCGATATTCTGGGGCACCGCCCGTCCGGTCTTCGCCGCACTCGGTGCAGGGATTGCCATGAGCGGCAGCCTGTTAGGGCCCGTCCTCTTCTTCGTTCTGTTTAACCTGGTTCGTCTGCTGGTACGCTACTACGGCGTCGCCTACGGCTACCGTAAAGGGATCGATATCGTCAGCGATATGGGCGGCGGTTTCCTGCAAAAAATGACCGAGGCAGCCTCTATTCTCGGCCTGTTCGTCATGGGGGCATTGGTCAATAAATGGACCCACGTCAACATTCCGATGGTGGTGTCGACAGTGACGAATCAGAACGGAGAGACAACGGTAACCACTGTGCAATCCATCCTTGACCAGCTTATGCCGGGACTCGTTCCCCTATTACTGACGTTCGGCTGTATGTGGCTGTTACGGCGCAAGGTAAACGCACTGTGGCTGATTATAGGCTTCTTCGTCATTGGTATCTTAGGGTACTGGATCGGCCTGCTCGGCGTGTAATAGTCAATGGCCGGGCGTCAATATGCC
Organism: Pectobacterium sp. A5351; assembly: GCF_028335745.1. Taxonomy (NCBI): domain Bacteria; kingdom Pseudomonadati; phylum Pseudomonadota; class Gammaproteobacteria; order Enterobacterales; family Pectobacteriaceae; genus Pectobacterium; species Pectobacterium sp. A5351. The sequence continues at coordinate 1,868,223 of NZ_CP116477.1, read as the reverse complement.
CGGCCATTTTTTATGACAGCCCCCTTGTCTGTGACCCTAGGGACCGTCGCAAGCGATGTTGAAAAACGTTTCCTGCGTTTTTTATTATCAGGTTTTTAACAAATATGGATACTTAACAGGCAAGGATAATACAGATGACAATGACGAATATCACGCTGGTCGTGTTGATTGCGTTAGCATTGGTTTATGCCATTTATGATGAGTTCATCATGGACAAACTCAAAGGGAAAACCCAGCTCCTCATCCCTTTGAAGCGGGCGAATCGGCTCGATACGCTCATTTTTATCGGCTTAGTGGGGATTCTTATTTATCAGAATGTGATGAATAATGGCGCTATTCTTACCACCTATCTTTTGATTTCTTTGGCCTTCATGGCGTGTTATCTGGCCTATATTCGTCGTCCTAAACTGGTTTTTAAATCAACCGGCTTCTTTTATGCGAATATATTCATTCCTTATACCAGAATTAAAAATATGAATTTATCTGAGGATGGCATATTAGTCATCGAACTTGAGAAACGGCGTTTATTGATACAGGTTACTCAGCTTGATGATTTAGAAAAAATATATAAGTTTATGATTGAGCATCAATGAGGTAAACTTATCAGGCGAATTATTTTAAATAACCGCGGATATACACCTCATTTTCTGGTGGTATTTTAACCCCAATAACCTTGACGTTATTTTATACGATTAGTCGACTTTGGCAAACAAATGAAAATAATTATCAATTGCATTATTAACACGTAAAACTTTTAGTGTTGTTTACAGCATAAATAATATGGTAAGGTTGCGCCGTCATTGGGGAGTAGCCGATTTTTGATTAATTAATATTCACAATAATTCATCAGAAATGCTCGTATCAACATACTCGTTTATCTCCTATTATCGGAGCATAGGCGTGGTGCGGGCGGCCAAGCGTGATTGGCAGGCGAGACCATAGACACGTAAGGTCATCATTCGGGTTGGGGATGATCTGCGTGTATATGGTTAATCGTCCAGCCGAGGCTATTTACAATGAATATGTCAGCAACACTTATCCTAGCATTTGGTATGTCAATGGATGCCTTCGCCGCGTCAATCGGTAAAGGTGCCGTCCTGCATAATCCTCGTTTCCGCGATGCCATCCGTACCGGGCTCATTTTTGGCGTTATCGAGGCTATCACCCCCCTCATCGGTTGGGCTCTTGGTTTTTTTGCCAGCCAATATATTCTTGAATGGGATCATTGGGTTGCGTTTACGCTGCTAGTTATTCTCGGTGGTCGGATGGTCATTGAAGGGCTCAAAGGCTCCGACGACTGCCGTTGTGAGAAAGTCAAAAATCATAGTCTGGCGTTATTGATCTGCACCGCTGTCGCCACCAGCCTGGATGCCATGGCAATCGGCGTCGGTCTGGCTTTCCTTCAGGTGAATATTTTTCATACCGCGATGGTGATTGGTTTTGCCACCATGCTCATGGTGACAATCGGTATGATGATTGGCCGCTACATCGGCCCGATTCTCGGTAAAAAAGCGGAAGTGATTGGCGGGTTGGTTCTGATTGGTATCGGCTGCAATATCCTGTACGAACACCTCGGCTACACTGCCTGATATACCCGTCATACTTCACGTTGCTTGTGCGTTGGCTGCTCTTACTCACCCCAGTCACTTACTTGTGTAAGCTCCTGGGGATTCGCGCGGTTGCCGCCTTCCCGCAACGCGAATTATTTAGGGTATAAAACACATTTCACATCAACGGGCAGCCCGATTATGCTACCGCACCGCTATCAATACGCTGATGTAAGCGGATAATAAAATCCGTTTCACAACTAAACGCGGTAGCCGCTCGCAATCGCTCGCTAACGTCTGGCGTTGCCCGCCAGGCAAAAGGCGTCATTTGCAATAGCGCCGCAGCCTCGTTCCCGGATAGCTGCATCGGGTACGCGAGCGTTTGCTGATCCATAAGCTGAAAGCCGACGAGCGCTTCATCTTTGCTCGGGTGCAATAACACCTCATCGTAAACTTCCGCTTTCAGTTGATAAAGATGTCGAGGCCCTGGAGACACCGTCACCACCCAACCGCCAACCTTAATAGTGCGCTGTAGCTCCGCGTCATTACACGGCGCGTAGATTTTTACCACAGCATCAAGGGATTCGTCGCGAAAGGGCAGTCTCTGGCTGGATGCAACGCAAAACTCAACATTTTCATACCGTTTTGCCGCACGCTGAATCGCCGCTTTGGACACATCCAGTCCGTAGATCGTCATCGCTCTGTGCGAGGTAAGACGCTGGGCCAGCTCCGCGGTGTAATACCCCTCGCCACAGCCGATATCCAACAGCGCAGCAGCGTCATCAGCCACAATAGTATCAACGCGTTGCGCCACGGCGTCGCGTAGCGGTTGATAGTGACCGGCTTCTAGAAAGCTGCGCCGTGCCTGCATCATTTCGGCGCTATCGCCTGGTTGTTTTGAACGCTTGAACTGTACTGGCAACAGGTTGACGTACCCTTCTTTCGCACAGTCAAAGCTATGTTTACCACACGTCCATTGCCGCGGGTGTCGCTCCAGAGGTAACTGGCATAGCGGACACTGATAACTCATCGGCACATTTTCCTCATTAAAAACATCTTCATTGCGTCACAGGTAGAGATAAAACGCAGGCAACAAAAAACCCGCACCATGGCGGGTTTTGCAACAGAGCTGTAAAATTACAGCGCAGTGACGTTTACTGCGGAAGGACCTTTCTGGCCATCCTGAATTTCGAATTCTACGTTCTGGCCTTCAGCCAGAGTTTTGAAGCCGTTGCCTTGAATTGCAGAGAAGTGTACGAACACATCTTTACTGCCGTCAGCAGGAGTGATGAAACCAAAGCCTTTAGACTCGTTGAACCACTTAACCTGACCTTTAATCTTTGCCATTTCAAATATTTCCTTTAATTGTTTAAACCGCCCAAAAGGCGTTATACAGACAAACCAAAGTCGTTACTGCTTGAGGCACTAAGATAAGGATCGGCAGAGAAGCAGCATGCAACGCTAAAGGTTGTACTTAAGTCTTCTTTACTGAAAATGCCATTCATATACAGAACTGTACCTCGTTTTACCCAGAAGCGTTATTACACACTATGTAATCAATGGCAAGGCATTTTTTATCAGTCGTGAACATGCCGCACAAATTCACGCCCTCCTGATTCATTAATACACGATAGTGTTCGTTGATGCCTATATTCACAGGCGGCGTCTGACATCACACAATAAGCACACGGCAGATTCTATTATGCAAAAAAAATACGCGACAGCCGTCGCATTTCTGACTCAGGTGCACCAGCAATCATAACAAAAAGCTATAATTGGCGTGCGACGATGAAGGGATATTGAACATTAACGACAGGCGCGCCCAACAGTGAGCGCGCTTATATCTTATATCAATGTTTAAAATCGATTGTCATTTTTATGCTATCTATAACTTTTGCATTAATACATCACATAATAGAAATTATTTATAGCCTAACCTTTCGCTAGGCCAGAAATTAACTTGTTTTAACTAGCAACACTAATAGTGCCATCAGGAAAATCAATAACACTAAACTTGCCAGCTTCCAGCGTCGTTCTGATTTTGTGCTCATATCACTTGCGATCCTTTCGTATAAAATAGAGACATCTCTCACATTCTTTATGGTTTATCGGCAGCCATTGATATTTTCTTAAGGGTGTATCGGACGTCTCTCTTTTTTTGGCGTAAATTTCGCCATGCGCATATACCCTAAATAATTCGAGTTGCAGGCAAGCAGCAATCGCACGACAAATTCATCGGGAACGAATTTGACCAGCCAACGGCTGGCATTCGGTGAGAGACAGGATGTCTCTCATTTCATCCCCAGGAGCTTAAACCGGTAAGTGACTGGGGTGAGTAAGAGAAGCCAACACACATGCAGCTTGAAGTATGGCGGGTATAACTATGTATAGTCGCGCGACGGTTCACCACTGTTACCGTTAGACTTTCGTTGTAACCTTAAGTAGGATTCATTAAATTAAAGCAACATTTCTGTTACTAAAGGTGCATGATGCGTTCCTTACCTGCGCAAGCACGTGCCACGAGCCTGCGAACAGTGATTTCTTGTGTCATGAGACACCCTCCACTATTGACTCCCCACCCTTCTTTGCTCCTTGACTTAAATGATATTGATAATTATTCTCAAATAAAACTTTCACGGCTTGTAAGGATATCCGCATGATTGGTTTTAACGCCCGTTTACCTGCCCTATTCCGCCGCATCGCGCTGCCGTGCGCCTTACTGCTTTTAGCTAATACCTCCGCTCAGGCGGCTGAAAAGCTTAAAGTCATCACCACCTTTACCATCATTCAGGATATCGCACAGAATATTGCTGGCGATGCCGCAACGGTCGATTCCATCACCAAGCCCGGTGCAGAAATTCATGATTATCAACCGACACCGCGCGATATTGTTAAAACACAGTCTGCGCAGTTGGTACTGTGGAATGGAATGAATCTTGAGCGCTGGTTTACACGCTTTTTCGAAAACGTAAAAAATGTGCCCGCCGTCGTGGTAACAGAAGGCATCACACCACTTCCTATCCGCGAAGGTGCCTATAATGGCAACCCAAACCCACATGCCTGGATGTCTCCCTCCAATGCATTAATCTATATTGAAAATATCCGCAAAGGCCTGGTGCAAGCCGATCCTGCCAATGCAGAGACGTATAATCGTAACGCCAAAGCCTATGCGGAAAAAATTAAGGCTCTCGACGCACCGCTGCGTGAGCGTCTCTCCCGTATCCCAGCACAGCAGCGCTGGTTCGTCACCAGTGAAGGCGCATTCAGCTATCTGGCGAAGGATTATCAGTTCAATGAAGTCTATCTCTGGCCAATCAATGCCGACGAGCAAGGGTCGCCGCAGCAGGTACGTCGGGTTATCGATACCGTGCGTGAGAAGGCTATCCCTGTGGTCTTCAGCGAAAGCACCGTTTCCGATAAACCGGCAAAACAGGTGAGTAAAGAAACGGGGGCGAAATACGGCGGCGTGCTGTATGTTGATTCGCTGTCTACAGAAAAAGGCCCTGTGCCAACCTATATCGACCTGTTAAAAGTGACGGTGGAAACCATCGCGAAAGGATTTAATCAATGAGTAGCGATCGAGCAGTACAGTCATTAGACGTCAATGATGTTTCGGTTACTTACAGCAACGGGCATCAGGCTATTCGCCACGCCTCGTTTTCCCTGACCGGCGGTACGATTTGCGCCCTGGTTGGCGTCAACGGCAGTGGGAAATCAACGTTGTTCAAAAGCATCATGGGGTTGGTCAAACCAACCTCAGGGCAGGTACTGCTCAACCAGCAACCGATCTATCAGGCGCTGAAACAGAATCTGGTTGCTTATGTTCCACAAACGGAGGATGTGGACTGGAATTTTCCCGTTCTGGTTTCCGACGTCGTCATGATGGGGCGCTACGGGAGGATGAACTTCCTGCGCATACCGAGCAAGCAAGATCGCACCATTGTGGCGGAATCGCTGGAACGCGTCGGGCTATCGACGCTGCAACAGCGCCAGATCGGCGAGCTCTCCGGCGGTCAGAAAAAACGCGTGTTTCTGGCGCGGGCGCTGGCTCAGCAAGGCAGCGTGTTGCTGCTGGATGAGCCTTTCACTGGCGTCGACGTTAAAACAGAGAATGCCATTATCGATCTGCTGCGCACCTTGCGTGATGAAGGCCATTTGATACTGGTCGCGACCCATAACCTCGGTAGCGTTCCAGAGTTTTGTGACAACGTTATTTTGGTCAATCGCACCGTTTTAGCCGCAGGCCCCACACACAGCACCTTTACCCAAAGCAATTTGGAGAAAACGTTCGGCGGCGTTCTGCGACACATCAATCTCGGGGGATCTCATCTGCATGATGACGATGACGTCCGCTCAGTAACGGTGTTGACAGACGATGAGCGTCCAGCCGTATTCTATGGTTCGACCAAGAGCGACCCTCCGGCTTCACGCACCATACCGGAGGAGAAAAAGCCCTGATGATCGATATCCTGTTGCAGCCATTCAGCTATAACTACATGGTCAAAGCGATCTGGGTCAGCGCCATTGTCGGCGGCGTATGTGCTTTTCTTTCGGCATACCTGATGCTGAAAGGCTGGTCGCTGATGGGCGATGCGCTCTCCCATTCCGTCGTACCGGGTGTCGCCGGTGCCTATGCATTAGGCCTGCCCTACGCAGCGGGTGCATTTTTTACCGGAATGCTCGCCGCACTGGCGATGACCCTGATCCGTCACATAACCCGATTGCGCGAAGATGCGATTATCGGTTTTATTTTCTCAACGTTTTTCGCTGTCGGCCTGCTGATTATTTCTCTCAACCCGACATCGGTTAACGTGCAGTCCATCATTTTCGGCAATATTTTGGGCATTGCCGACGAAGATATCCTGCAAGTTGAAATCATCATCGGCGTGACGTTCGTGATTCTTTGCCTGCTGTGGAAAGATCTGCTGGCCGTATTTTTTGATGAGAACCACGCCCGTTCGATTGGCCTTTCTCCGCTGAAGCTAAAAATTCTGTTCTTTACGCTGCTGAGTGCTTGTACTGTCGCGGCGTTGCAAACGGTCGGGGCGATTTTGGTGATCGCGATGGTGATTACACCGGGTGCCACCGCGTATTTACTCACCGATCGGTTTGGGCGTCTGGTGGTGATTTCCATTGCACTTGGGGCAATCACCAGCGCCGTGGGCGCGTATCTGAGCTTTTTCCTCGATGGCGCAACCGGTGGCGTGATTGTTACGCTGCAAACCCTTGTCTTCTTGCTGGCGTTTGTTTTTGCGCCAAAACATGGGTTGCTGGCCTCGCGCCGCCTGCGGTTACGCGATCAATCAGGAGATGCGTTATGACGCTGATAAGCTGGTTACTCGATCCCCTGTCCTATCCGTTCATGCAGCGTGCGCTACTCGCCGCCGTCGTCACGGGTACGGTTTGCGCGGTGCTGTCGTGCTATCTGGTGTTGAAAGGCTGGTCGCTAATGGGTGATGCCATTTCCCACGCCGTGCTGCCTGGTATTGTTGTCGCTTTTTTATTGGGGATTCCGCTGGTTATCGGGGCTTTTGTTTCCGGTATTTTTTGTGCGATAGCAACGGGATACGTGAAAGAACACAGCCGGGTCAAAGAAGACACGGTAATGGGGATCATCTTTTCCGGTATGTTTGCGCTGGGGCTCGTCATGTTTGCGCGCATCGATACCGACCAGCACCTGAACCATATCCTGTTTGGTAATGTGCTAGGCATCACTCAGCAAGAGCTGACGCAAATCTTACTGATTGCCGGAGTGACGTTAGCCATCATGTTGTTAAAACGGCGAGATTTCATGCTGTACTGCTTCGATCCCAATCATGCCCGCGTCATTGGCCTGCCCGTTAAGCTGCTGCACTACGGGTTATTAAGCCTGCTGGCAATGACTATCGTTGCATCATTGCAGGCCGTCGGCGTTATTCTGGTGATTGCGATGCTGATTGCGCCAGGCATTATTGCCTTCATGGTCTGTAAGCGCTTCGAGCGTATGGTGCTTGTCGCTACGCTGGTTTCCGTCATTTCCTGCATTGCTGGCACCTTGATCAGTTTCTATATCGACGGCGCGACGGGCCCTTGTATCGTCATCGTTCAGGCTCTGTTCTTTACGCTGGCGCTAACGTACCACCAGCTTAAACTGCGTCGTCAGGCGGCATCTCAGGTTGCCACCGACGCGCTGTAATCCCCTCCGCTTTTCTGCTGCTTAACAATGACGTAACCGGAAGACCGCTGCCGGTTACGTCACTCATCACGATTCCTGCCTTCATCCGGCGGATTGGGCGTTATCCTAACCCCGCTATTTTTAATTCCGACTATACTTGTTTCTCGCTATCTGCGCCTATTGTTATCAGTGTGCTATAGATTCCATTTTTATTGCACTCAATGGGTTACCGTAAGCGAATCACCCCAGTGAATAGCAGGGTATCGGGCAACATCAACGGGAGGATGACCTTATGTGGCAAGCTATCAGCCGACTTTTGGAAGAGCATCACGGTACCGCGGATATTCAGGAACACCGCGAATTGTCCGGCGGTGAAATACACCCTGCCTGGTACGTCCGCTACGGCGAGCATGACGTCTTCGTAAAATGCGATAGTCGCGAAATGCTAGCCAAATTCACCGCTGAAGCCGACCAGCTTTACCTGCTGAGCCGCAGCAATACCGTGCGAGTGCCAGCCGTATACGGTGTCGGTAGTTCACGCGATCACAGCTTCCTGCTTCTGCAATACCTGCCCGTCAAACCGTTGGATGCCCACAGCGCCTGGTGTCTGGGTGAACAACTAGCTCGCCTGCACCAGTGGAGCGATCAGCCGCAATTTGGTCTGGATTTCGATAACGACCTCTCGACAACGCCTCAGCCAAATAGCTGGCAACGGCGCTGGGCGACCTTTTTTGCCGAACAGCGTATTGGATGGCAGTTACAGTTGGCTGCGGAAAAAGGGATGCACTTTGGTCACATTGAAACGCTGATCGCTCGCGTTGAGGAACGTCTGGCGGGGCATCAACCCCAACCGTCACTCTTGCACGGTGACCTGTGGCCAGATAACTGTGCGAATAGTTTGGATGGCGCTTATTTATTCGATCCAGCTTGCTATTGGGGGGACAGAGAATGCGACTTAGCGATGCTACCGCGCTACCCAGCCCTGCCCGCACAGATTTATGATGGTTACCAGAGCGTGTGGCCATTGGATAAAGGCTTTATCGATCGTCAACCCATTTACCAGATTTATTATCTGCTTAACCGCGCCAATCTTTTCGGCGGTAAACACATCGTTGAAACACAGCAACTCATCGAGCGACAACTCTTGAGTTAATACAGGCAGTTTGATCTACGGATAGGAAGGATGTTTCAGCGTCTGGCGCAGACTTTGCGCCAGACGGTTACTCAGACTGGCAAACCTAATAAACGCAATACCAGATAGCCAACGCCAACAATAATCACTGGCAGGATATAAAGCGGAAAAAATTGCACAAAAATCGTGTGCCCAGGCACCACCACACGCGATTCAAGCGTTTCACGCGTGTTCCCACCATCCCCTTTCATCTTTTCCAGAATCAACTGATCTTCAATGCCTTCCTTTATTGCCTTCGCCTGACGAGACATCCGGGCCCCCGAAACCTGCAATGCCAGGCCAATAAAAATCAGAATGTAGATCAGCCAAAACATCAGCGTCGCCCCACTGAAAAAGCGCGTAAAATCCGGTACCGGCGAGTTGTACCAAAAAATATTCAGGAAAGGTGTATTAAAACGCACCATGTCGACCATCAGATGCAGAAAATCCAGGAGAACGGCGTCAATGCCCTGTTTTTTCTGGGTATACGCGTAGAGATAGTTAGCCAGCGAGACGAACGTTGAAAGCAGCGCGGGAATAAAAAGGATCCATCCGGCAATGCGTTTAACGACGGCAATACGGCCAGCCTGTTGATACGTCATGAGAACCCCTTCTTAGCGACGCAACATCGGTAATATATCGTTTTAGTACGACGGGTAGCCTACTGTAAGTTTGCGCGCAGTCAACTCTTTATCTCCCACACCGCCTGATCGGCAACCTTCTTTAGGGTATAGTTTACCATTAAACGTTCTTTTTCTTTGCTGATGGAGCCCGTGGTATGTCCTTTGATTCTTCTCTACGCGCAGCGATTTTCGATATGGATGGGCTGCTGATTGATTCAGAACCGCTGTGGGATAAAGCAGAACTGGAAGTGATCGCCTCACTGGGCGTCGATATTTCGTTACGGCAGTCAATGAAAGATACGCTGGGCCTGCGCATCGATATGGTTGTCGAACTTTGGTATCAGCATTCCCCCTGGACAACACCTGGTCGGGATGTGGTTGTCCGCCGTATTATCGATCGCGCCATCGAACTCGTTGCCGAACAGCGCCCGCTCTTGCCCGGCGTCGAACATGCGCTGCAACTGTGCCGTGAACAGAATCTCAAAATTGGTTTGGCTTCCGCGTCGCCGCTCCACATGCAGCAGCAGGTGCTGCAAATGTTTAATCTGGAGCACTACTTTGATGTCTTAATGTCCGCTGAGACGCTGCCGTATAGCAAGCCTCATCCGGAAGTGTATTTGAATGCCGCAGATGCGCTTGGCGTTTCCCCCACACAATGCGTTACGCTGGAAGATTCAGTGAACGGGATGATCGCCACCAAGGCAGCACGCATGCGTTCAATCGTTATTCCGCAGGCAGAGTTCCGCGCTGACGCCCGTTGGGTACTGGCCGATCATAAGCTGGACTCGCTGAACCAACTGACTGCAAAGCATTTAACGCAGGAATAAAGAAGCAGGAAAATAGAAAAGCGGACGTTGCAAGAGAATTCGAAAGCGTGGCCAGTCAACAACTGGCCACGCTTTGAGGTATTACAGGAAGTCAGCGCGCTTAGGCGAAAACGCATCGATCAGGACGCTGCCATCTTCCAGCGAGACGACACCATGCATCTCGTTTTTCACCGCCAGATAAGCGTCGCCGGTTTTCAGGATACGTTTCTCACCTTCGATCTCCACTTCAAAGCTGCCTGCAGCAACATAAGCAATCTGATCGTGAATTTCATGGAAGTGTGGCGTACCAATCGCACCTTTATCAAAGTGCACGTAGACCATCATCAGCTCATCGCTCCAGGTCATGATCTTACGTTTAATCCCACCGCCAAGTTCTTCCCATGGCGTTTCATCATCAATAAAGTATCTTCTCATCATCATCTCTCCTCTAACGCTTGTATTGCCCATACCTTCTATTGTGTCAACAAACCGTGCACGACAACGAGTGTATGACTATGGATTGCGACATTTTAGCCACATCAGTACCAGAAGAAACATAAAATAAGCAAAACCATGACGGCCCTCAAGAAATAAATAAAACATTATTTCATTTTTATTGAATTCACATCCCATCCAAACTATCATCCCGCATAACATGAAAGAACCGGGCATGCAGAGGAACAGGTGACGTTGTCACTGCCACGCGACATCATCTGTTTCGCCCGGCGCTTTCGCCAGAAACCATTTCTGTTGTCAGGGGCATGATGGGCAACCGCAGGAAACCTGTCACAGAGTGATAAAAAATGAAATGGTTATAAAAACGAGCAGGCGGTGATTTCACCGAGCTGGTCGATTCATTCCGGTGTTGGCACCAGACGCTACACCTTTATCTGGGGCATGGTTGGCGAGAATCAGGTTTTCGGTGACATGGATCACGTCAAGGTTAGCGAGTTACGTTAATCGCTTTCAACCGGAATTACCGATGTTCCCTACAGTAACAGCTAACGACTAATTATTGTCGCTTATAGAGAGATTAGAGATATGATTTTAAATTCTTTTGATTTGCAAGGTAAAGTTGCTCTTATCACTGGTTGTGATACGGGTCTGGGTCAGGGTATGGCTATCGGTCTGGCGCAAGCTGGTTGTGATATCGTCGGCGTCAACATCGTTGAACCGAAAGACACCATCGAAAAAGTCACTGCACTGGGACGCCGTTTCCTCAGCCTGACTGCTGACATGAGCAATGTCGCTGGTCACGCAGAACTGGTAGAAAAAGCTGTTGCTGAATTTGGCCACGTTGACATTCTGGTCAACAACGCCGGTATCATCCGTCGTGAAGATGCGATCGATTTCAGCGAGAAAAACTGGGACGACGTAATGAACCTGAACATTAAGAGCGTTTTCTTTATGTCTCAGACCGTTGCTCGCCAGTTCATCAAGCAAGGTAAAGGCGGTAAGATCATCAATATCGCTTCTATGCTGTCCTTCCAGGGGGGTATCCGCGTACCTTCTTATACCGCATCCAAAAGCGCCGTTATGGGCGTAACGCGTCTGATGGCGAACGAGTGGGCAAAACACGGTATCAACGTCAACGCAATTGCACCGGGATATATGGCGACCAACAATACCCAGCAACTGCGCGCCGATGAAGAACGCAGTAAAGAAATCCTGGATCGTATCCCGGCAGGCCGTTGGGGTTTACCGCAGGACCTGATGGGCCCAGCCGTATTCCTGGCTTCCAGCGCATCTGACTACATCAACGGTTACACGATTGCTGTTGATGGTGGCTGGTTGGCTCGCTAAGCGGCATTTAGCCAACTTGCGATAAAAAGCACAATTTCGGTTGTGCTTTTTATTTATTTTTCAATCCGTTATTTCTTTTTTATGGTTCTTTCTCCTGCCAAAATCCTTTCTTAAAAAAAATCAAAACAACGTTCCGACTTTGATCACACTTTCGATATTGCGTGCATGACGACAAGGTTAATAGCGCAATATAATCAATCAAAACAGTGTTTCTATTTATAAGGAACTGTTCACACGGTTCCATAAGAAGGTACTCCATGAGTATTTTTGAAAACTTATACACCAGCAGGAAATCGCAGCTCGACGAATGGGTTGCAGCACTCGATAGCCACATTGCCTGCGTTCAGGATAAAGGCCGCAGCCAAACTAAGCCGACGTTATTATTGGCTGATGGTTTTGATGTGGAAAATTATGCCCCTGCGATGTGGCAATTCCCTGATGGACATAGCGCACCTATTTCTAATTTTGCTAGCCAGCAAAATTGGTTAAGAACGCTGTGTGCCATGAGCGTAGTTACCGGTAATGATAGCTATCAGCAGCACGCTATCGCACAAAGCGAATATTTCCTGCATCACTTCGTTGATGATAACAGCGGCCTGTTCTACTGGGGCGGTCACCGTTTTATTAATCTGGATACGCTGGCAGGAGAAGGGCCAGAATCCAAAGCTCAGGTGCATGAATTAAAGCACCATCTGCCCTATTACGCACTTTTACACCGTGTTAATGCAGAAAAGACACTGAATTTCTTTCAGGGTTTCTGGAACGCGCATGTTGAAGACTGGGATTCACTGGATCTGGGTCGCCATGGCGACTACGCCAAGAAACGCGATCCCAATGTTTTCCTGCATGCTCGCCATGACGTCGTCGATCCGGTACGGTGGCCTCTTCTGCCGTTAACGAAGGGCCTGACTTTTGTTAATGCTGGCACAGATCTGATTTATGCCGCGTTCAAATATGCCGAATACACGGGCGATAGCCATGCTGCGGCCTGGGGTAAACACCTTTATCGCCAATACGTGTTGGCACGCAACCCAGAAACCGGTATGCCGGTGTATCAGTTCAGTTCACCACAGCAGCGCCAGCCCGTGCCGGAAGACGATAACCAGACGCAGTCCTGGTTTGGCGATCGCGCGCAACGTCAGTTTGGTGCAGAGTTTGGTGAAATCGCACGTGAAGCCAATGTGTTATTCCGAGATATGCGTCCGCTGCTGATTGATAATCCTCTGGCCATACTGGATATCCTGCGTACACAGCCCGATGCCGAAATGCTGGACTGGGTGATTTCAGGGTTAAAGAATTACTATCAGTACGCCTATGATGTCACCAGTAATACGCTGCGTCCTATGTGGAATAACGGCCAGGACATGACAGGTTACCGTTTTAAACGCGATGGTTATTACGGCAAGGCGGGAACAGAATTAAAACCGTTTGCATTAGAAGGTGATTATTTATTACCACTGGTTCGTGCTTATCGTCTGAGCGGCGATGAGGAATTGCATACACTGGTTAACACCATGCTGACGCGACTGAACAAAGAAGACATTCAATCCATCGCCAGCCCGGTACTCTTGTTGACCGTCATCGAACTGGCCGACCACAAACAATCCGAATCCTGGGCACATTACGCCGCGCAACTGGCTGGCGTTCTGTTTGAACAACATTTCCATCGTGGTCTGTTTGTTCGCTCCTCACAGCATCGTTATGTTCGTCTGGATGATACCTATCCGCTGGCTTTACTGACTTTCGTTGCCGCTTGTCGCAACAAATTAAACGATATCCCGCCGTACCTGACACAGGGTGGATATGTTCACGGTGATTTTCACGTTAACGGGGAAAATAGAATTGTTTATGACGTGGAATTAATTTATCCAGAGTTATTAACATCTTAATTTTATATTTTTTTAATGGTTCACAATTAATCAATAGGTAAGCATTATGAATGAAAACAGAATGCTGGGGTTAGCCTATATCTCCCCCTATATTATAGGGCTGATAGTTTTTACCGCTTTCCCCTTTGTTTCGTCATTTATCCTCAGTTTTACTGAGTATGATTTGATAAATTCACCTGAATTTACGGGGCTAGAAAACTATCACCGTATGTTCCTGGAAGATGATCTCTTTTGGAAATCAATGGGCGTTACCTTTGCCTATGTATTTCTGACCATTCCATTGAAATTAATCTTCGCACTGTTAATTGCGTTTGTACTTAATTTCAAATTACGTGGTATCGGTTTCTTCCGTACTGCTTACTATGTGCCTTCTATTCTGGGCAGCAGCGTAGCAATCGCCGTATTGTGGCGTGCACTGTTCGCCATCGATGGTTTGTTAAACAGCTTTCTCGGCGTATTTGGTTTTGACGCCATCAACTGGCTGGGCGAACCGTCTCTGGCACTGATGTCGGTAACCCTGCTGCGCGTATGGCAGTTTGGTTCAGCGATGGTTATCTTCCTGGCTGCATTGCAGAACGTTCCGCAATCACAGTATGAAGCGGCAATGATCGACGGTGCATCCAAATGGCAAATGTTCCTGAAAGTAACGGTACCGCTGATTACACCGGTTATTTTCTTTAACTTTATCATGCAGACCACTCAGGCATTCCAGGAGTTTACGGCACCTTACGTCATCACTGGCGGCGGTCCAACGCACTACACCTACCTGTTCTCGCTCTATATCTACGATACGGCGTTCAAGTATTTCGATATGGGCTACGGTGCTGCCTTGGCATGGGTTCTGTTCCTGGTTGTTGCGGTATTTGCGTCTATTTCCTTTAAGTCGTCGAAATACTGGGTGTTCTACTCCGCTGATAAAGGAGGAAAAAATGGCTGACATGCATTCAAACCTGACTACAGCACAAGAAGTTGCTGCTGCAGAAGTACGCCGCACGCTGCGTAAAGAAAAACTCAGTGCCGCTATCCGTTACGTGATACTGCTGTTTGTTGGTTTACTGATGCTTTATCCATTAGCGTGGATGTTCTCGGCGTCGTTCAAACCGAACCATGAGATCTTCACGACGTTGGGTCTGTGGCCTGCTCACGCCACCTGGGACGGTTTCGTTAACGGTTGGAAAACCGGTACGGAATACAATTTCGGTCACTACATGATTAACACTTTCCAGTATGTGATTCCGAAAGTGGTTCTGACCGTCATCTCCTCGGTGATTGTGGCTTATGGTTTCGCTCGCTTTGACATTCCGTGGAAGAATTTCTGGTTTGCCACGCTGATTGCCACCATGCTGCTGCCAAGCACCGTGTTGCTGATTCCGCAGTACCTCATGTTCCGTGAAATGGGCATGCTGAACAGCTATCTGCCACTGTACTTGCCGGTCGCGTTTGCAACACAAGGGTTCTTTGTGTTCATGCTGATCCAGTTCCTGCGTGGTGTACCACGTGATATGGAAGAAGCCGCCCAGATCGATGGCTGTAACTCTTTCCAGGTTCTGTGGTATGTGGTCGTGCCGATTTTGAAACCAGCCATCATCTCTGTTGCGCTGTTCCAGTTCATGTGGTCAATGAACGACTTCATCGGTCCGCTGATTTATGTTTATAGCGTGGATAAATATCCGATTGCGCTGGCGCTGAAAATGTCTATCGACGTTACAGAAGGCGCTCCGTGGAATGAAATTCTGGCCATGTCCAGCATCTCCATTCTGCCATCCATTATTGTTTTCTTCCTGGCACAGCGCTACTTCGTACAAGGCGTAACCAGCAGCGGAATTAAAGGTTAATAGAGGATTTATCATGGCTGAAGTTATTTTCAATAAACTGGAAAAAGTATACTCCAACGGTTTCAAAGCCGTTCACGGCATCGACCTGACGATTAAAGACGGCGAATTCATGGTTATCGTCGGCCCGTCTGGCTGTGCGAAATCCACTACGCTGCGCATGCTGGCAGGCCTGGAAACCATTAGCGGCGGTGAAGTTCGCATCGGTGAACGCGTTGTTAACAATCTGGCGCCAAAAGAGCGTGGGATTGCGATGGTGTTCCAGAACTATGCCCTCTACCCTCACATGACGGTAAAAGAGAACCTGGCGTTTGGTCTGAAGCTGAGCAAAATTCCTAAAGAGCAAATCGAAGCGCAGGTAGCAGAAGCGGCCAAAATTCTGGAGCTGGAAGAACTGATGGATCGTCTGCCGCGCCAGCTGTCTGGTGGTCAGGCACAGCGTGTGGCCGTAGGCCGCGCCATCGTTAAAAAACCAGATGTGTTCCTGTTTGACGAACCGTTGTCAAACCTGGATGCCAAACTGCGTGCTTCCATGCGTATCCGTATTTCCGACCTGCATAAGCAGTTGAAGAAAAGCGGTAAAGCGGCGACAAGCGTATATGTTACCCACGATCAGACTGAAGCAATGACCATGGGCGACCGTATCTGCGTGATGAAACTCGGTCACATCATGCAGGTTGATACGCCGGATAACCTGTACCACTACCCTGTCAACATGTTCGTTGCTGGCTTCATTGGTTCACCAGAAATGAACATCAAGCCATGCAAACTGGTCGAGAAAGACGGTCAGGTTGGCGTTGTTGTGGGTAATAACGCGCTGGTGTTAAGTGCTGAAAAACAAGATAAAGTCCGCAGCTATATCGGACAAGACGTATTCTTCGGCGTTCGCCCAGACTATGTTTCCGTGTCAGATACGCCATTTGAAGGCAGCCACTCACAGGGTGAGCTGGTTCGCGTAGAAAACATGGGTCACGAATTCTTTATGTACATTAAAGTCGATGGCTTTGAATTAACCAGCCGCATTCCTTATGACGAAGGTCGGCTGATTATCGAGAAGGGACTGCATCGTCCGGTATATTTCCAGTTCGACATGGAAAAATGCCATATTTTTGATGCAAAAACAGAAAAAAATATCTCTCTTTAACAGGAGTAGTAACCGATGAAAAAAGCGATCCTACACACGTTAATAGCTTCATCTCTGGCGTTAGTGGCAATGCCGTCTTTGGCCGCTGATAATGTGGAATTGAGAATGTCATGGTGGGGCGGCAACAGCCGTCACCAACAGACGCTCAAGGCTATTGAAGAGTTCCATAAGCAGCATCCGAACATCACCGTGAAAGCGGAATACACTGGCTGGGATGGTCACCTGTCTCGTCTGACAACACAGATCGCCGGTAATACCGAGCCAGACGTGATGCAGACCAACTGGAACTGGCTGCCAATTTTCTCTAAAAACGGCGATGGTTTTTACGATCTGAACAAAGTGAAAGATTCTCTGGATCTGACCCAGTTCGAAACCAAAGAGCTGCAAAACACCACGGTCAACGGCAAACTGAACGGTATTCCAATTTCCGTTACTGCTCGCGTGTTCTATTTCAACACCGAAAGCTGGAAAAAAGCCGGTCTGGAATATCCGAAAACGTGGGACGAGCTGCTGAACGCCGGTAAAGTGTTCAAAGAAAAACTGGGCGACCAATACTACCCTATCGTATTGGAACATCAGGATTCTCTGGCGCTGCTGAACTCTTATATGGTTCAGAAGTACAACATTCCAGCGATTGATGTAAAAGCTCAAAAATTCGCCTACAGCGATGCGCAATGGGCTGAATTCTTTGGCATGTACAAAAAACTGATCGACAGCCATGTCATGCCTGATGCGAAGTACTATGCCTCTTTCGGCAAGAGCAACATGTATGAAATGAAGCCATGGATCACAGGCGAATGGTCTGGTACTTACATGTGGAACTCCACCATTACCAAATACTCTGACAACCTGCAACCACCAGCAAAACTGGAATTGGGTAGCTACCCAATGCTGCCAGGTGCGAAAGATGCCGGCTTGTTCTTCAAACCTGCACAGATGCTGTCTATCGGTAAATCGACTAAGTATCCTAAAGAGTCTGCTCAGTTGATCAACTTCCTGCTGAACAGCAAAGAAGGTGCTCAGGCTCTGGGTCTGGAACGTGGTGTTCCATTGAGTAAAGCGGCTGTTGCTCAGCTGACTGCTGATGGTGTCATCAAAGACGATGCTCCAGCAGTTGCCGGGTTGAAACTGGCGCTGTCTCTGCCACATGACGTTGCCGTTTCTCCATATTTCGACGATCCGCAAATCGTTTCTCTGTTTGGTGATACCATCCAGTCTATCGATTACGGCCAGAAATCTGTGGAAGACGCAGCGAAATACTTCCAGCGTCAATCTGAGCGTATTCTGAAACGCGCAATGAAATAATGTAATACCCGATTTACCCTGTAATTCATCCCTGCCGTACTGACGGCAGGGATTTTTCATTTAAATTAAAACAACCGCTATATTCAATTCGATCTCCCTCACAATTTGAAACCCCATTTTACTTTTTGTTACTCAAGACGATCTCGATCACAGAACGCAGCTTAATAATAAATAAAATAGAACTTGTCCCAAAAAGCATAATGCGCGTTTTTATTAAGCAATATCCTAACCAATAGGGAATATAACAATGAAATTTAAATTACTCGCTCTGGCTGTTACGTCATTAATTAGTGTAAATGCAATGGCTGTGACAATTGATTATCGTCATGAAATGCAAGACACTGCCAAAAACGACCATAAAGACCGTATTTCAATGTCTCACCGTTTTGCTAATGGATTCGGACTTTCAGTCGAAGCAAAATGGAAAAATGGCGAACCAAACAATAATACGGTTGGAAACCGCATAACCCCAAATAAACCGTACCATGAGACGGTTAGTAATGGCACTGAAGTGGTTGCCAGCTATGTTTACAACTTCAATAAAACCTTTTCTCTGGAACCAGGTTTCTCTTTAGATTCAAGCTCTACCTCTAACAACTACCGCCCTTATTTACGCGGTAAAGTCAATATCACTGACGATCTGTCTACTTCATTACGCTATCGCCCATATTACAAACGCAACAGTGGCAGCATTGGTGGCAGAAACACTTCAGAAAACGGATATAACTTAACCGCCGTTGTTAGCTATAAATTCCTGAAAGACTTCCAGGTTGATTACGAACTGGATTATAAGAAAGTAAATAGAGCTTTCGCCTATCAATACGACAATGAAACATACAATTTCGACCATGATGTGAAATTGTCCTATAAACTGGATAAAAACTGGAAACCTTATATGGCAGTCGGTAACGTTGCAGAATCTGGCGGCACCACTGACCACCGTCAAACTCGTTACCGTGTTGGTGTGCAATACAGCTTCTAATAACGGCCTTATTATTTAAATAAGCGTTATGAGTTAGCAAAAGGGATGTTAGTGTTAATGGATTCACCTGTTTTATTTTTATCATTAACATCTCTTTATTATGTCCGTCGTAGGTTTAGCAAGTTAGTTACGTTTCATTGTTACATGTAGTGTCGTTAGCTGCGGTTTAGCTACATGCGTTTTAGCTGTTGGAATGGCTGTGTCTGATTTACCCTCTTCGTGTATGAATGTTATTTCTTTATTAAAATTTGCGGTTCAGGGTGGTCATTTTTTCTCCGATGTGATGGCTACCCTATTTTTTTACCATCGCCCAACGATTTCCCCCCTCCTTCCCTTTGTCAGGTGATCTATCATGATTGTTCGTTCTCTGCTTGTCGGGGCCATTATGATGTCTGTAAATGGATTCAGTTACGCCCAACCTGTTTTTCCTATCTGGCCACACGGCGAAGCGCCGGGTGCCTCTTCTTCAACGGCACAGCCGCAACTGGTCGAACGAAGCAAAGATCCCTCTCTTCCCGATCGGGCAGCAACCGGTATTCGCAGCCCCGAAATTACCGTTTATCCAGCAGAGAAGCCTAATGGCATGGCATTGCTCATTACGCCCGGCGGATCTTACCAGCGCGTGGTGTTGGATAAGGAAGGCAGCGATCTGGCCCCTTTCTTTAATCAGCAGGGATACACGCTTTTTGTGATGACCTACCGTATGCCCGGTGAAGGCCATAAAGAAGGCGCTGATGCTCCATTGGCCGATGCACAGCGTGCTATAAGAACCCTGAGAGCCAACGCTGAGAAATGGCACATTAACCCACAGCGCATCGGTATTATGGGGTTTTCCGCAGGTGGTCATGTTGCTGCCAGCCTCGGAACCCGATTTGCGCAGTCCGTTTACCCCGCGACCGATGCCATTGATAGCGTAAGTGCACGTCCTGATTTCATGGTGCTGATGTACCCCGTGATTTCGATGCAGGCGGATATTGCGCATGCAGGCTCGCGCAAACAGTTAATCGGCGAACAGCCGACGGAAGCGCAGGTGCTACGTTACTCTCCAGAGAAACAGGTTACCGCACAAACGCCCCCTACATTTCTGGTGCATGCGGTTGATGACCCTTCGGTATCGGTTGATAACAGTCTGGTAATGTTCAGCGCACTGCGGGCAAAACAAATTCCGGTTGAAATGCATCTCTTTGAGAAAGGTAAACACGGTTTCGGCCTGCGCGGTACCAAAGGGCTGCCTGCCGCTGCCTGGCCTCAACTGCTGGACAACTGGCTACGTGTTTTACCGGTAAACAACGAACAGCCGAAAGCCGCGCCATAAAAGGCGTCACACACCCTAGCCGAAATAAATCGTTACGCCGTCACCGCTTCCGCAGGCAGGAATAATCTCTTATACTGTATAAAATAACAGTTTTATTTGAGACGTTTCATGACTGCGGAAGGACACCTGCTGTTTTCTGTTGCCTGCGCGATTCTGGCTAAAAAAGTTGAGCTATCGCCAGCGCTGGCTACCGGAGACTGGTGGCACATTATTCCCGGAGCACTCCTTACCGCGCTACTGCCCGATATCGATCACCCCAAATCCGTCCTCGGGCAGCGCCTGAAGTGGCTTTCTTCGCCTATTGCCCGCCTCTTTGGTCATCGTGGATTTACCCACAGCCTCCTTGCCATCGCCGCCGGTATTTTCTTTATCCAGACGCGCCTACCGCCAGATTGGCCGATCCCGACGGATGCCTACCATGCCATGATCGTCGGTTATCTGAGCCACATCCTTGCCGATATGCTGACCCCCTCCGGCGTTCCCCTGCTTTGGCCCTGCCGCTGGCGTTTCCGTTTACCGCTCTTAAACAGCCAAAAAGGCAATCAACTGGAACGCTTCCTGTGTATTGCCTGTATCGGTTTTTCACTGTATCAGCCGCAGAAGAATTTGAATTGCTGCACCTACGAGCAGTCATTTCGTTTTTTGCAGTCGACGCAAACGTACCTCTTGCAATACGTGAAATAACGGCGTTACTTACCGTCAGACATATCTCTATAACATGATGGCAAAAGACCTGTTATCCTGTGCGCGTTTGTTATTTTTTATCGCAAAAAATCACACTGCCTCCACCGACTTACGCTGCTGCGCTGGGTTGCGGGCAATGTGGCGCGATTCACTGATAGGGAGCAAAGCCGGATGAATTTTCCGCTACTCATAAATATTCTGCTATTTGTCGTATTACTACTCGGGCTTGGTTACGCCAGCCGTAACGCCTCCTGGAGTCTGGCAAAGAAAGTGTTGCTGGGTTTGGTTGTCGGGGTGTTATTTGGCCTGGCGCTGCATCTGATTTATGGCGGCGACAACCCGATCATTAAGCAATCCATCTCATGGTTTAATATCGTCGGTAATGGCTATGTGCAGCTGTTACAGATGATCGTCATGCCGCTGGTCTTTATCTCCATCCTGAATTCCGTTGCCAAGCTGCATAATGCGTCGTCATTAGGGAAAATCAGTCTATTAACCCTTTCCACCCTATTGCTCACCACGCTGATTTCTGCGCTGGTCGGCGTCTTTGTGACTAACCTGTTTGGCCTGACGGCTACCGGGCTGGTGCAAGGGGCGCAGGAAACCGCGCGATTAACGGCGATTGAAAACAACTATGCGGGTAAAGTTGCAGACCTTAACGTGCCTCAGCTTATCCTGTCATTCATTCCTAAAAACCCGTTTGCTGAGCTGACCGGCGCAAACCCGACATCCATCATCAGCATCGTCGTCTTCGCGGCGTTTCTGGGCGTTGCGGCTCTGCAACTGCTGAAAGATGACGCGGTGAAAGGCGAACGTGTGTTAACCGCCATTGACACGCTGCAATCCTGGGTGATGAAACTCGTTCGTCTGGTGATGAAATTGACCCCTTACGGCGTCATGGCGTTAATGACCAAAATGGTCGCCAGTTCTAACCTGCAAGACATCCTCAAGCTGGGCAGCTTTGTTGTCGCCTCCTATCTGGGGCTGGCGATTATGTTCGGGGTCCATGCACTAATTCTGTCTTTCACTGGCATCAATCCAGCACATTTTTACCGCAAAGTCTGGCCAGTGCTGACGTTCGCGTTTACCAGCCGTTCCAGCGCGGCGACAATCCCACTCAGCATTGAGGCACAAACGCGCCGTATTGGCGTGCCGCAATCTATCGCCAGCTTTGCCGCGTCTTTCGGTACAACCATCGGTCAGAACGGCTGTGCGGGGCTTTACCCAGCCATGTTGGCCGTCATGGTCGCCCCAACGGTCGGCATTAACCCGTTGGATCCCGTCTGGATCGCGACGCTGGTCGGTATCGTCACCATCAGTTCTGCCGGCGTAGCCGGTGTGGGCGGCGGCGCAACCTTTGCCGCGTTAATCGTCCTGCCTGCAATGG
Organism: Pectobacterium sp. A5351; assembly: GCF_028335745.1. Classification (NCBI taxonomy): domain Bacteria; kingdom Pseudomonadati; phylum Pseudomonadota; class Gammaproteobacteria; order Enterobacterales; family Pectobacteriaceae; genus Pectobacterium; species Pectobacterium sp. A5351. The sequence continues at coordinate 1,845,581 of NZ_CP116477.1, read as the reverse complement.
GGCTGCCGGTGACCCTCGTTGCGCTGCTGATTTCCATTGAGCCGCTTATCGATATGGGCCGTACGGCGCTTAACGTCAGCGGTTCGATGACGGCCGGTACCGTCACCAGCCAGTTGATGAAGCAGACGGATAAAACGGTTTTCAACGCGCAGGATGACGCTGAGCTGACACATCACTAAGCCACGTTTGCCATGCAAAAAAACGCCGACGGCTGATGCTGTCGGCGTTTTTTTATGACGGGCCGTTGCTACACAACGTTGAAAAACGTTCCCTACGTTTTTTTATGACGATATCGTGCTGTCAGGTGACTTAACGCTGCGGGTTAGTGTCGTAAGCCTGGCAGCTCTGGAAGCCTTTATTGAGAACATGGCCCGTGTCGTTGTAGCTCACAAAATAGTTCTGCGCGGTGCCATCGCGGTTTTTCAGCAGATAATCACTACAGGTTCCTTTGGCATTCACCAGACGTTTTTCGGTACCGCCACTCCCGGCAATTTGGTGAACCTGCTGCTTCGTCATTCCCACTTTCACATCTTTCACCACGGGCTCATTGACATAACTTTCTGCCTTGTTATAAGCCGAACATCCCGCCAGCAGGACGGCACCTGCTGCCGCAATACATACCAGTAATCTGTTATTCTTCATATCATCACCTCATTATTATAGTTCACTCTAAGGCTAGTCGGCGGCGACCACTTTTTCAAATCATAGCGCGCTTATGTAACCTATTGGTCGATAGCCAAAACCGGTCATCTATAGGGAAAATGATTACCTGACAGCTTGTTCTTTTTCTTCACACCAATTCGTTTTACACTCAGGCAATCGTAATAATTCTTTTGCAGTATCAATAAGTTCAGGAGGGGATGACATGTCATTACAAAACGACATTATCACTGCGTTGGGAGTGAAAAGCAGCATCGATCCAGCACAGGAAGTCCGTGTTAGCGTTGATTTTTTAAAGAATTATCTGAACGCTCATCCGTTTGTTACGTCGTTAGTTTTGGGCATCAGCGGCGGTCAGGATTCCACGCTGACCGGCAAACTGTGTCAGACGGCTATCACGGAATTACGCAATGATACGGGAAACTCTCGCTATCAGTTCATCGCCGTTCGACTGCCTTACGGCGTACAGGCGGATGAAGCCGACTGTCAAGACGCCATCGCCTTTATCCAACCGGACCGCGTATTAACCGTCAACATCAAACCCGCCATTGAGGCCAGTGAGGCCACCTTGCGCGCCATTGGCGTAGAGCTGTCCGATTTTGTCAAAGGCAACGAAAAAGCCAGAGAGCGCATGAAAGCGCAGTACAGTATTGCGGGGATGAACGCCGGGTTGGTCGTCGGTACCGATCATGCGGCAGAGGCGGTAACGGGCTTCTTCACCAAATACGGTGATGGCGGTACCGATATCAATCCGATTTTCCGACTGAACAAGCGTCAGGGCAAAGCGCTACTGCGTGAACTGGGCTGCCCTTCTCATCTTTATACCAAAGCGCCCACCGCCGATCTGGAAGAAGACCGTCCGTCCCTCCCCGATGAGGTCGCGCTGGGTGTGACCTATGAAAAGATAGACGACTATCTGGAAGGCAAACAGGTCAATGCGAATGATGCAGCCATTATTGAAAACTGGTATCGCAAAACCGAGCACAAGCGCCGCCCACCGATTACCGTTTTTGATGACTTCTGGCGGTAAACCAGCACGGTGAGCACCACCGGACGCAAATAACGGCGTCCGGTTTGCTCTTGACTTCTTCTGCACAGGCAATTGGAAGAATGACAGGAATAAATATGACGCCACAGCGCGCCACATTCACGGGCTTGCTGGCTATCATGCTATGGAGCACCTCCGTCGGGCTGATCCGCAGCCTGACAGAAGCGCTTGGCCCCATCGGCGGCGCGGCGATGATTTATTCCACCAGCACGCTATGTCTACTGGCTTTTTATGGCCTTCCCCGCATTACAACGCTGCCCCGCGTCTATTTGTTCGCAGGCGGTGCAATGTTTGTCTGCTACGAGATATTTTTATCACTCTCCATCGGGTTAGCGGATAGCCGCATGCAGGCGATAGAAATAGGGATGATTAACTATTTGTGGCCCAGTTTAACCATATTCTTTTCGCTTTTTATCAATCAGCAAAAAAGCCGTTTTCTGCTCTGGCCCGGCCTCGCACTCTCGCTGAGCGGCATTGTGTGGATAATGAAAGGGGACAGTAACTGGACGCCAACGCTGCTGTGGAACAATATTCTTGTTAATCCGCTAGCCTACAGCCTGGCGTTTTCTGCTGCCCTGACCTGGGCGCTTTACTGCAATATCACCAAGCGTTACGGACAGGGAAAAAGCGGTGTATCGCTGTTCTTTTTCATCACGTCCCTTGTGCTATGGATAAAGTATGCCTTAAGCGATGAAGGTGCCATTGCGTTCACTTTACCAAATTCGCTGGAACTGCTCTTTATGGGTGCCTCAACCTCGCTGGCCTATTCTGCCTGGAATGTCGGCATTCAGCATGGCAATCTGACGCTGCTGGCAACCGCCTCCTACTTTACCCCCGTGCTTTCCACCTTGCTGGCCGCACTCTGGCTCAACATCACGCCCGCTATGTCATTCTGGCAAGGCGTCGCTATGATCACCACAGGTTCACTACTCTGCTGGTATGCGACGCGTTCTTCTACTGGCTGAACCGCTGCATCACCCTGATATGCGATCGCGCTTCCAGGTCAATAAAACCCTAATCTGCGCACGGTCACATTCCTCTCGCTAAGCTGTTATAGTCACCCTCACATTTGGTTACCTAAAAACAGTCACACATGTTAAGACGCTTCTTCTCTTACTATTCCCCTTACAAAGGGTTATTCGTTCTCGATTTCGGCTGCGCCATCATCGCTGGCCTGCTTGAATTAGGGTTTCCGATGGCGATTAAAGCGTTCATCGACAAACTGTTACCGGCTCAGGACTGGTCGCTAATCCTGCTAGCGTCGGTGGCGCTACTGGCGATCTATTTGCTGAATACCGCGCTGATGGCCATCGTCAACTATTGGGGACACGCGCTGGGCGTGGGGATTGAAACCGATATGCGGCGGCAGGCCTTTGAACACCTGCAAAATTTGCCGTTCCGTTACTACGACAATATGAAGACCGGGCATATCATCACCCACGTCACCAAAGATCTGGAAGAGGTCGGGGAAATCGCCCACCACGGCCCGGAAGACCTCTTTCTCGCGATCATGACGTTTATCGGTGCGTTCATCCTTATGGCGACCGTTCACCTGAATCTGGCGCTGTTGACGATCATTATCGTGCCTTTTATGACGTATCTCGTCAGCCGTTATGGTGCCCGCATGACGGAGACCTGGCGTCAGCTCTTCGGCCAGGTTGGTAACTTCAACGCCCGCATTGAAGAGAGCGTTGGGGGGATCCGCGTCGTTAAAGCGTTTGCTAATGAGGCGCATGAGAAGAAGCTGTTCTCCCACGATAACGAAAACTACCGTCGAACCAAATTACAGGCCTATCGCATCATGACCGCCAGCATGACGCTCAGCTACCTTAGCACGCGTCTGATACAGCTTATTGTGATGCTGGCAGGTATTTGGTATGTCATTCAGGGCGAACTCAGCTACGGCGGTTTTATCGGCTTCCTGCTGCTAATTGAAGTGTTCTTCCGCCCGATAGCCAAGATTACTTCGGTGCTGGAAAGTTACCCTAAAGGCATTGCAGGCTTCAAACGCTTTACCCAATTGCTCGATACCGTTCCTGAGATTACCGATGCTCCCGACGCGCACGATGCCGGGCCGTTGAAAGGTGATATCCGGTTCAATCAGGTGAGCTTTGGCTATTCCGCCGAACGCCCAATTCTTCGTAATATCGATCTATCGATTCGCGCCGGGGAAACCGTGGCATTTGTCGGTCCGTCCGGCGCAGGCAAAACCACGCTTTGTTCTCTGCTTCCCCGCTTCTACGATTTAACCAGCGGAGCCATCACCATTGACGGCATGGATATCCGTCAGATGACACAGGCGTCGCTGCGTAGCCAAATTGGCATCGTACAGCAGGATGTCTTCCTGTTCGGCGGCACCATTCGTGAAAATATCGCCTACGGCAAACTAGATGCCAGCGATGACGACATCATGCAAGCTGCACGTCGCGCACGGTTAGATGAACTGCTCGAGAATCTGCCCGATGGGCTGGATACCGTGGTGGGTGAGCGCGGTGTTAAGCTGTCGGGCGGGCAAAAACAGCGTTTATCTATTGCGCGCATCTTCCTGAAAAACCCGCCGATTCTGATTCTCGACGAAGCCACATCCGCGTTGGATACGGCAACGGAGCAGGCAATACAACAGTCGCTCAGCGAGCTTTCCACGGGGCGTACCACGCTGGTCATCGCCCACCGGTTGGCAACCATACAGAATGCAGGGCGCATTGTGGTGGTAGATAACGGCACCATCATTGAGCAAGGTAGTCATCAGGTGCTACTGGAACAAAGCGGCATCTATGCCCGCTTACATCAGGCGCAGTTCGGTCAGGCCTGATTACCTCCTCGCCTCAGACTGCTGACAAACCTATTTATCGAACGAGAACGGGAGTAGCGGAATAGAAAAGTAAAGCGCTTGCGCCAGGGACAAAGGCGTCAGGAACGCCTTTGAACGTCGCTTGCGACGGCCCTGCAAGGCTGAGGAATCCCCAGAAAACAAGACAGGCATAGAGTTTTATGATCTACTGATTTTCGCCAAAAAATTCAATGAGATCACCCTATGCCTGTCCGTAAAGTATGCCAGACTTTTTTCCGTCACGCTTTAGCTTCAACACATCAATATCGACAACATGCGCTTATTGATTCCACCGCTGCGTTGATAAGCGGTGCCACGCTTTCACTCACCTGCATCGGGCGTTATTTACCCGGCCCTGCTCGCGTGAAAGATAAAATAAAACGGGTTGACCGCCTTTTGGGAAACACTGCGCTTCATAACGATATCCCGAAAATATTCAATCAGATTACGTCCATGATGACCAAAAACATGCCGTGGTGTGTTATTGCCGTCGACTGGAGTGGCTATCCCTCTCAGGCTTTTCATGTCCTGCGTGCCAGCCTTGTCTGTGATGGCCGCGCTATCCCCTTGATGAGTCAGGTGGTTCCGTCAGAAAAGCAAAACAATATTTTGATACAGAAAGCCTTTCTTGACGCGCTTGCCTGTGCTATTGCCCCGCAAATGAAAGTCACCCTCATCACCGACGCGGGCTTCCACAATGAATGGTTTCGGCATATCAAAGCACTGGGATGGGACTTTATTGGTCGCATCCGGGGAAACGTAAAATTTTGCCTTCATCATGGCCCGGAACGCTGGCTGAACGTGAAAGACTGTACTGGCACGGCGCGCGCGGAATATCTGGGAGCCGGAACGCTGGCGCGTTCAAAAAAGGCGCAATGCAACGGACATTTTTATCTTTATAAAAAAGCGCCGAAAGGCCGAAAAAGCCAACGTCGCAAAGGGAAACCGAGCCATCCCACAACAGAAAAAGAACAGCGTGCGTCAGCTAAAGAGCCGTGGCTGCTATTTACCAGTACTGATGAATTCAAGCCCCATGAAATTATGAAACTCTACAGCAGGAGAATGCAGATTGAACAAAACTTTCGCGATGAAAAGAGTGAGAGATTTGGCTTTGGCTTACGCGCCTGTGGAAGCAAAACGGGTGAGCGGCTTTGGGTGCTGAGTTTGCTGGCAACACTGGCATCAATTGTTCTCTGGTTATTAGGATATCATTTTGAAAATAAAGGTCTTCATCTTCATTATCAGGCGAACAGCCTTAAAAGTCGAAGAGTGATATCGTTTTTGACACTGGCGGAAAATGTACTGCGGCATTCACCGCGAATAATCAGGCGAGTGAAGCTGGAGAGTATTTTAGCCCAACTCACCAGCACCTACCGAAATATGGTGCTGGTTTATTAGCGATGATTTTGTGGGGATCCCTCAGCCTGCAAGGGTGAATCTCAGGGATGAGATTCATATCCGCGCAATCCGAGCGCACAGGGATGTGTTTATAGCGTCGTTACGATCTATCCGTTACTACCGCCACACTGTTTTGCCAACATCCTCAAACTGTGTTATTCACTGCCTTTTCCCACATAGATGTGATTTCAGCGGTTTTCCTTATTAAAAATTGCATTTAAAATACATTAATTATGATTTCATCAGGACATGACGTACATGGCGAGAAAACCCCTGGGAAAATACCGACAGCGGGAGATCCGTACCGTCGAATTAATGATCGAATTGTATGAAAAGCACCACCCTGAAACCGGCGATAACGTGCAATATAAAGACTTAGTCAACTACGCCATCAAGCGCCTGGAGCGCTGCCATTTCGGTGAAGATAAACCCGCCTGCAAGCATTGCCCTATCCACTGCTATCAACCCGCCAGACGCGAAGCGATAAAAGCGATTATGCGCTGGTCAGGGCCACGGATGCTGTTACGTCACCCCATTCTGGCAATACGCCACTTGATTGACGATCATCGACCGGTGCCGGATTATCCGAAAAAAGAAGCAGCGTCAAAAGCGTCAAACGAGCGGGCAACCCGTTTAGCCGTGCAGCAAACTGCCCCGACGGATATCGACCCGGCGTTGAAATAGGTAAGGTGAAGCGAATCGAATAGGAAAAGGCCGCTTGCGCGGCCTTTTGGGGTGACACGGTTACTCTTTGGGAGAGGCGTTCTCTACCCTGCTTTTTAGCTTTTGCCCCGGACGGAACGTGACCACACGGCGCGCCGTAATCGGAATATCTTCGCCAGTTTTTGGGTTACGTCCCGGACGTTGGTTCTTGTCTCGCAAATCAAAATTGCCAAAACCTGACAACTTGACCTGCTCGCCATTTTCCAAAGCGCGACGAACTTCTTCAAAAAACAGCTCGACTAGCTCTTTGGCATCCCGTTTGCTCAGCCCGAGCTTCTCAAACAGGTATTCTGACATTTCAGCTTTAGTAAGCGCCATAGGTTCAATCCCTCAAGGATGCTTGGAATCGCTGTTTTAATGCTGCTACGCATTCTGCAACGGTAGCGGCAATTTCCTCTTCTGCCAGTGTACGCGTGGTATCTTGCAGGGTCAGGCTGATAGCCAGACTCTTATAACCTTCCGCTACGCCCTTACCTCGGTACACGTCGAATAAGTTTACGCCAACTAACTGATTTGCGCCAACTTTCTTACACTCGGCCAAAATATCTCCTGCGGGGACATTTTCAGCGACCACAACAGCAATATCACGGCGGTTCGCCGGGAAGCGGGAAACCTCATTAGCCTCAGGCAATACGCGGTCTGCAACCTTGTCCCACAACAGTTCGAACACCACGGTGCGCCCGTTGAGATCCAACTTGCGCTCCAGTTCCGGATGAATAACGCCAATAAATCCAATACGTTCGTCGCCCAGATAAATAGCAGCACTTTGTCCCGGATGCAATGCCGGATTATTTTCGGCCTTGAATTCGATTTCAGACAGTTTACCCGTCAATGCCAGTACCGCTTCCAAATCGCCTTTTAAATCATAGAAGTCAACAGCCTGACGCGCCAGATCCCAATGCTCTTCATAACGAGTGCCGGTAATGACTCCTGCCAGCATCAGGTTCTGACGAATACCCAGGTCAGCACTGCTGTCCGGTACAAAACGCAGGCCGCTTTCAAACAGACGCAAGCGACTTTGCTGACGGTTTTGGTTATACACCGCCGCGCTCAGCAAGCCACTCCACAGAGATAAACGCATCACCGACATCTCAGCAGAAATGGGGCTCGGCAGACTCAACGACGCTTCATCAGGGTGGATTAATCCTTGAATTTTAGGGTCAACAAAACTGTAAGTAATTGCTTCCTGATAACCGTGATCGACTAATAAGGTCTTCACACGCTTCAATGACAATGACGCTTCGCAATGCGCAGTCATGACCAACGGAGCCTGAGTCGGAATATTCGGAATGTTGTTGTAGCCGTAAATACGCGCGACTTCTTCAACCAAATCCTCTTCAATTTCCATGTCGAAACGCCAGCTTGGTGCCGTTGCCTGCCAACCTGCGTCGGTTTTCACGACGTTACAGCCCAGACGTTGCAGGATATCACTAACCTGCTCATCGGCAATCACATGTCCAATCAGACGATCCAGCTTCTCACGGCGCAGCGTAATCGTTGCACGCGTCGGCAGGTCTGCCGTGCTGGTCACATCAACGACGGGGCCCGCTTCACCGCCACAAATATCGATCAGCAGGCGAGTGGCCCGCTCAATGGCTTTATGCTGCAACGCCGGATCGACGCCACGCTCGTAGCGATGAGAAGCATCGGTGTGCAAACCATGACGACGTGCGCGTCCGGTAATCGACAGTGGATTAAAATAGGCACATTCCAGCAGAACGTTTTGCGTCGCCTCATTGACGCCAGAATGCTCGCCGCCAAAGATACCGCCCATCGCCAGCGCATTCTGCTGATCAGCAATCACCAGCGTATCTGCATTCAGTTTGGCTTCGTTGCCATCCAGCAGCGTAAGCGCTTCGCCCTCTTTCGCCATCCGCACGATGATGCCGCCATTCAGGCGGTCGAGATCGAATGCGTGCATCGGCTGCCCAAGTTCCAGCAGAACGTAATTCGTCACGTCAACAACTGGGTCAATAGAGCGAATACCACAGCGGCGCAGTTTTTCACGCATCCACAGCGGTGTTGCTGCCTTAACATTGATGTCTTTCACCACACGGCCTAAGTAACGCGGGCATGCCTGCGGCGCATCAACCTGAATCGGGAACGTATCCTGAATCGTTGCGGCAACGGGCTCAATAGCGGGTTCATTCAACGCCAACTGGTTCAACACGGCTACATCACGCGCCACCCCGATAATACCGAGGCAATCAGCACGGTTTGGCGTCACGCTGATCTCAATCGCGTTGTCATCCAGCTTCAGATAGTCACGAATATCCGTGCCAATCGGTGCATCTGCTGGCAGTTCGATGATGCCATCGTGATCGTCAGAAATACCCAATTCGGAAAATGAGCACAGCATGCCTTCAGACGGCTCGCCACGCAGCTTGGCGGCTTTGATTTTGAAATCGCCCGGCAACACGGCTCCTACCGTCGCCACCGCTACTTTCAGCCCCTGACGACAGTTCGGCGCGCCGCACACGATGTCCAGCAGGCGATCGCCGCCTACATTGACTTTCGTTACACGCAGTTTGTCTGCATTCGGGTGTTGCCCGCATTCAACCACTTCACCGACAACCACACCGTGGAATGCGCCAGCAACCGGCTCAACGCCATCCACTTCCAGCCCTGCCATCGTGATTTGATCGGATAGCGTTTCACTGTCAACCGCTGGGTTTACCCACTCGCGTAACCAGAGTTCACTGAATTTCATGATGTATACCCGCCTTACTTAAACTGTTTGAGGAAACGCAGATCGTTTTCGAAGAATGCACGCAGATCGGTCACGCCATAGCGCAGCATCGTCAGACGCTCCATACCCATACCGAACGCGAAGCCGGAATACACTTCCGGATCGATACCGACATTACGCAGGACATTCGGGTGCACCATGCCGCAACCCAGAACTTCCAGCCATTTGCCGTTTTTACCCATCACATCCACTTCAGCGGACGGCTCGGTAAACGGGAAATAAGACGGACGGAAGCGGACCTGCAAATCTTCCTCAAAGAAATTACGCAGGAAATCATGCAGCGTACCTTTCAGGTTGGTGAAGCTGATGTCTTTATCGACGATCAACCCTTCCATCTGATGGAACATTGGCGTGTGGGTCTGATCGTAATCGTTACGATAAACGCGACCCGGCGCAATGATACGAATCGGCGGCTGCTGCTTTTCCATCGTGCGAATCTGGACGCCAGACGTCTGCGTACGCAGCAGGCGTGTCGCATCGAACCAGAACGTGTCGTGGTCAGCACGCGCAGGGTGATGCCCTGGGATATTCAGCGCATCAAAGTTGTGATAGTCATCTTCGATTTCCGGCCCGGTTACGACTGAGAAACCCAGTTCGCCAAAAAAGGTTTCGATGCGATCGATGGTGCGCGTCACTGGATGCAAGCCACCATTTTCAATCGTGCGGCCCGGCAGCGAGACATCGATGGTTTCTTGCGCCAGACGCGCATTCAACTCGGCGGATTCCAGCGTTTGCTTACGGGCGTTCAGCGCGTCCTGAACGTCTTGCTTCGCCTGGTTGATGACAGCACCGGCAGCAGGGCGTTCTTCAGCCGGCAACTCGCGCAGCGAGGTCATCTGAAGGGTTAAGTGACCTTTTTTACCCAGATATTCGACACGCACATTTTCCAGTGCGGTAACATCCTGGGCCTCTTCTATAGCTGTTCTGGCTTTAGCAACCAGCTCTGCGAGATGTGGCATTGTGTTCCTCTTTTTCTGCCTAAGTGGCCAACGGTCATGATTGAAGAATATCGTTTTACTAAAGCGATAAATATTACTAAAAACAATAGCAAAAGCCGATTATCGTAAACAAAAAAGCCTCCCTTAGGGAGGCTCAAGCGCTACTTTTCGTTTCTTTTCTTACGCGCAAAGCCCCCTGAATTCAGGCGCTAAAGTAAAAAAAGAAACGGAAAATAGCAGCATTCATACTTGCGTTACCTTGTTTTAAAAGTCAATGTTTTGAGAATCACAGTCTTGAGAATCACAAGAAGCCTTGTGAATAAAAATGGTTGAAAACAATAAAAAATCTATGATATCTGACGAAAAGAGGGAGCTAAAGCTCCCTCTCTCAACTGACTTACGCCAGTGCTGCTTTCGCTTTTTCGACCAGAGCGCTGAACGCTAATTTGTCGAATACTGCGATATCAGCCAGAATCTTACGGTCAATTTCAACAGAGGCTTTTTTCAGGCCGTTGATGAATTTGCTGTAAGACAAGCCATTTTGACGGGCTGCTGCATTGATACGTGCAATCCACAGCTGGCGGAATTGACGTTTACGTTGACGACGGTCGCGGTAAGCGTACTGACCAGCTTTGATTACTGCCTGGAAGGCAACACGATAAACACGCGAACGGGCACCGTAGTAACCTTTCGCTTGTTTCAGTATTTTCTTGTGACGTGCACGGGCAACTACACCACGTTTTACGCGAGCCATATGCTCTCTCCTAAAGTCTTATTCTGAATTAAAAAAAGGTTACTTATGCGTACGGCAGACATGCGACAACCAGGCCCAGATCTCCTTTGGAGACCATGCCTTTCGGACGCAGATGACGTTTACGTTTAGTCGACTTTTTGGTCAGAATATGACGCAGGTTGGCATGCTTACGCTTGAAACCGCCACCGGCAGTTTTTTTGAAGCGTTTAGCGGCGCCGCGTACTGTTTTAATCTTTGGCATTTTTATTTCCACTTCGCATTGTTAATAAAACGAATCAGATAAGGCGAACAAAACCGCACAGTTTTTTTGCTTAACGCAAGATAAAAGCAGCGCGGTTCTGTTACTTGAGTGCCTTACTGTTTCTTCTTCGGTGCTAGCACCATGATCATCTGACGGCCTTCGATCTTCGTTGGGAAGGATTCGACGACAGCCAGTTCACTCAGATCGTCACGAACGCGGTTAAGCACTTCGATACCAATCTGTTGGTGCGCCATTTCACGACCGCGGAAACGCAGTGTGATTTTGGCTTTGTCACCATCTTCCAGAAAGCGAACCAGGTTGCGTAGTTTGACCTGATAGTCGCCATCATCAGTACCAGGTCGGAATTTGATTTCCTTGACCTGAATAACTTTTTGCTTCTTCTTCTGTTCCTTTGTGGCCTTACTCTTCTCATAGAGGAACTTGCCGTAATCCATGATTCGGCAAACCGGCGGCTCGGCGTTCGGACTGATTTCAACTAAATCAACACCTGCTTCCTCGGCTTTTTCTAATGCTTCATTCAGACTGACAATGCCAAGCTGTTCGCCTTCGACGCCTGTCAGGCGTACCTCATGTGCGCGAATTTCTCTGTTGATGCGATTAGGACGCGCCGGTTGAACTCGTTTTCCGCCTTTAATACCTTATTCCTCCAATTGATGAAGACTACGGCTGCGAATCTCTTGCTGCAGCTTACTGATGACTTCACTGACATCCAGACTCCCCAGGTCTTTACCGCGACGAGTACGGACAGCAACTTTTCCTGCCTCAACTTCTTTGTCGCCACAAACCAGCATATAGGGAACCCGCCGTAAAGTGTGCTCGCGGATTTTAAAGCCTATCTTCTCATTTCTCAAGTCTGCTTTTACGCGAATGCCCGCTTCTTGCAGTTTTTGGGTCAATTCGTTGACATAATCAGACTGGGTATCGGTGATATTCATAATCACCACTTGAACCGGAGCTAACCAGGTTGGGAAGAAGCCGGCGAATTCTTCGGTCAAAATACCGATGAAACGCTCCATTGATCCCAAAATAGCCCGGTGAATCATAACCGGCACCTGACGTTCGTTGCTTTCGCCAACGTAAGACGCATTCAGGCGACCCGGTAATGAAAAGTCGAGTTGCACCGTACCACACTGCCACGCACGATCCAAACAATCATGCAGGGTAAATTCAATTTTTGGACCGTAGAACGCCCCTTCACCCGGCTGATAGTCAAATTCGATGTTATTTTCAGTCAACGCGGCGGCCAGGTCGGCTTCAGCGCGATCCCACATCTCATCGCTACCGATACGTTTTTCAGGACGCGTAGACAGCTTCACCACGATTTTTTCAAAACCGAAGGTGCTGTACATGTCATACACCATCTTGATGCAGCTATTCACTTCATCGCGAACCTGTTCTTCCGTACAGAAGATGTGCGCATCGTCCTGAGTAAAGCCACGCACGCGCATTAAGCCATGCAGAGAGCCTGATGGTTCATTACGGTGACAGCTACCAAACTCAGCCATACGCAGCGGCAGATCGCGGTATGATTTCAACCCCTGATTGAAAATCTGTACGTGACCCGGGCAATTCATCGGCTTGATGCAGTATTCACGGTTTTCTGATGAGGTCGTGAACATCGCTTCTTTGTAGTTTTCCCAGTGACCGGTTTTTTCCCACATCACGCGATCCATCATGAATGGACCTTTGACTTCTTGATACTGGTACGACTTCAGCTTCATGCGCACAAATGCTTCCAGCTCGCGGAAGATCGTCCAACCGTCATTGTGCCAGAACACCATACCCGGCGCTTCTTCCTGCATGTGATACAGGTCCAGCTGTTTGCCGATTTTGCGATGGTCACGCTTCGCCGCTTCTTCCAGACGTTGCAGGTAAGAAGCCAACTGCTTTTTGTCCGCCCATGCCGTGCCGTAGATACGTTGCAGCATTTTGTTTTTGCTGTCGCCGCGCCAGTAAGCCCCCGACGTTTTCTGCAATTTGAAATGGTGGCAGAACCGCATATTCGGTACGTGCGGGCCACGGCACATATCGATGTATTCTTCATGGTGGTACAGACCCGGACGATCATCACGACTGATGTTCTCATCCAGAATCGCCATTTTGTAGGTCTCACCGCGCGCAGCGAAGGCATCGCGCGCTTCCTGCCAACTGACTTTTTTCTTAATGACGTCATAGTCAGTGTCAGCAAGCTCGTGCATACGCTTTTCGAGCAGCTCAATATCTTCCTGAGTCAGGGTACGGTCGATATCTACGTCATAGTAAAAACCGTTGTCGATAACCGGACCAATCGCCATTTTGGTATCTGGCCACAGTTGCTTGATCGCATGGCCCAATAAGTGCGCACAGGAGTGGCGAATAATTTCCAGACCCGCTTCATCTTTGGCAGTGATGATAGCTAACTGCGCATCGGTATCGATTTTATCGCTGGCATCAACCAGCTCGCCGTTGACGCGTCCGGCGATACAGGCTTTTGCCAGGCCGGGACCAATATCAAGTGCAACATCCAGGGGAGAAACGGCGTGGTCGTAATGACGCTGACTTCCATCAGGAAGGGTGATAACTGGCATTATAATTCCCTTATTTACAGTGGTGAACCACACGAAAGCTCACATGCAAAAAATCGTCTATCAATTGAAAATCAAAAGTGTTAACCATGCTATTCCTCTGTACTCTGTGAAATATATACACATGGTGCACACGACTAAAGGCGTGCACTAGCGTGACATGGATAACGTCGGGGACAATAATACACCTTATAAGTGCTGTATACTCCAAATAATTCGAGTTTCAGGAAGGCGGCAAGAGAAGGAATCCCGATGAGCTTACTCAGGTAAGTGATTCGGGTGAGTGAACGCGGCCAACGCACATGAAACTTGAAGTATTACGAGTATATTAAAGCCGGATGGGTAGCCTGCAAATCGTTACCGCATGATAAACAGGCCACGGACGTGTTTACTGTGTTTGCGCCGACTTCAGCGCCCCGTTATTTTTACGGGAAAGTCGGAATCCCAGCCAAATAACGGCAATCCAGAACGGAATTAAAATGACCGAAATGCGAATGCCCGGCGACAGCAGCATAATCACCAAAATCCCCGCCAAAAACGCCAGACACAGGTAGTTGCCCCACGGATACCAGAAGGCTTTGAATGCAGGAACAATCCCCTTCTCCATCATCGCCTGACGGAAACGCAGATGTGCAAAGCAGATCATGATCCAGTTAATCACCAGCGTCGACACCACCAGCGCCATCAACAGCTCAAAAGCTTTGCCTGGCATCAGGTAGTTGATCGCGACACCGAACGATGTCGCTAAGGCTGACAACGCGATAGAGCGAACGGGGACACCACGCGCATTGACCTTCGCGAGAGACTTCGGCGCATTTCCCTGCTTTGCCAAACCGTACAGCATCCGGCTATTACAGTACACGCCGCTGTTGTAAACCGATAATGCCGCCGTGAGTACCACAATGTTCAGTACGTTTGCCACCATATTGCTATTCAGCGCATGGAAGATAAGAACAAACGGACTACCGCCACCAACGACATTTCCCCACGGATAAAGCGATAACAAAATAGACAGCGCGCCGATATAGAAAATCAGGATACGATAGACCACCTGATTGGTCGCCTGAGGAATAGAACGTTTCGGATCGGCAGCTTCTGCCGCAGTGATACCGACTAATTCCAGACCACCGAATGAGAACATAATCACCGCCATGGCCATGATCAATCCACTTGCGCCATTCGGCATGAATCCGCCATGGATCCATAAATTACGCACCGTTGCCGTTTCGCCGCCATTACCACTCAGCAGCAGCCAACTGCCGAAGACAATCATCCCGACGATGGCCAGCACTTTGATAATGGCGAACCAGAATTCAGTTTCCCCAAACATCCGCACATTCACCAGATTGATCAGGTTGATAAGTACGAAGAATATTGCGGCGGACAGCCAGGTTGGCGTCTCAGGCCACCAGTATTGGATATAAATCCCCACGGCCGTCAGTTCAGCCATTCCTACCAGAATAAACATCGCCCAGTAGTTCCAGCCCGCCAGAAAGCCTGCAAAATCACCCCAGTATTTATAGGCAAAATGGCTGAACGAACCCGCTACCGGTTCTTCCACCACCATCTCGCCCAGTTGTCGCATAATCAGAAACGCAATCATTCCGGCAATCGCGTAACCCAATAAAACGGACGGTCCAGCCATTTGGATAGTCTGTGATATCCCTAAAAACAAGCCGGTACCAATCGCGCCACCCAGCGCTATCAGTTGAATATGCCGATTCTTTAACCCTCGTTTTAAAACCAGTTCCTGTTGATTGTTTGCTGTGTTGTTTTGCGCATTTGCCATGTTGTTTTTGTGCTTCCTGTAAAGCCTTCTTCATTTTTATAACCATGCTCGTTCACGAAGGATGACGCGAGCGGGCAAAGGATAGAGATTTAAACGCGATACCATGACGGTGCCATTAACGTTCAGGAATGACACTTTTAAACGTTAACTCCACATCATCACTCTCGAGATCGGCGGTAAGCGTTTCAGGTGTACTTTTCTCTGCATTCTGGGGCAGTAATTTTTTCAATAACGCTAACTGCTGGCGTTGCTGCTCTACAATCTCTTGCAGCAATTTCACTTGCTCATTCGCTCTGACGCTCGCCCGATTAACAAAAAACCAGATCAGCGCGGCCAGCAGCACAACCAGCAAGACAAAAACAACTTCTAATATGTTCACAACGACTCCACTTATAACCACTGATGACAGGTACCTGTGGGCTATCTTAACACCGTGACGTAGCCAAATTCGATACCCAACCCTATCCGTTCCATATCGTATTGATACGCATCGCTATGGTATTGGTAAAAAAACGTGGGGAACGTTTTTCAACGTCGCTTGCGACGGCCCGCTGGCTGGCGGCCGGGGGATGACACGCCATAAAAAAGCCTGTCGGTAAGGACAGGCTCAGGTATCAATAGCGAATATCAGAACGGGTAATCGTGGTAGCCCATTTGCTCAGAGATATTTCTGGCGGCAGTATGCAGTGTAGCCACATATTCGTGTTTGTTTTCTTCCGAAAAACGAATCGTCGGAAAAGAAATACTGAGGCCGGCAATCACAACGCCAAAGCGATCGAATACTGGCACAGCGATACAACGCAACCCTTCTTCCTGCTCTTCGTTATCTTCTCCGTAGCCTTGTCCGCGAACAACGTCTAATTGGTTGAGAAGATCTTCAGCAGTACATAGCGTGTGTGGCGTACTGCGAGTGAATTCAACTGTCGACAGAATCTCTTCTACTTCGCCACGATCGCGCCATGCCAACAGCACTTTACCGATTGCGGTACTGTGCAGCGGATTACGGCGACCAATACGAGAATACATCCGCAAGTTATACATCGAATCAATCTTGTGGATATAAACGATGCCGTCTTCATCCAACGCGCCAAGGTGGATCGTTTCCCGCGTTAGCGTAGACAACTCCCGCATCTGTATATCCGCACTGCGGATTAAATCGACGTTCTGCAATGCTTTTGCCCCAAGTTCAAACAACTTGAGCGTTAGCGAATATTTCTCTGATTCACCTTCCTGCGCGACATAGCCCAGGGATTTCATCGTCTGCAAGAAGCGGTAAACGGTACTCTTGGACATCATGACTCGCTGAGAAAGCTCGGTAATACCAATTTCTCTTTCTTCACCTAATGCCTGCAAAATACCAAAAACCTTTAAAACGGACGACACGGAATCGGGTTGTTTATCTAAATCTGCAATAGCCATTTTTGTGGTTACCCTACTCAGTTTTTTTTGTTTTAAAAAAAATAGAACAATGGTTTTAGTATAAAGGGAACGCTTTGATTATGGCAATGGAACAACAACGATAATCAAGTTAAGTTTGAGAAATAACCGCGTCAGAGAATTAATAAAATAATATGTAAGCAAATATTTTAAAATAATCCGCGTCATAAAATGTGACGCGGATTTATTAGTATTATTAGTTCCAGACTGAATCAGGAACCTTCGCCAGATACAGCGCAGGTTTGCCATCTACGTCAGAAGTAAACAGGACTTGTTTATTATCCGGTGTGAAAGAAGGATGCGGGTGAGTCACTTGACGATCACCTTCCAACACTTCCCAGGATGTATTGTGCTGTGCAATACGATGTTCTTTGCCCGTTTTCAGGTTGAAAACATACAGGAACGGATCGTTCTCGATTTTATAGCCGCCATCGTCCTGCACGTCGACCGGCGCATCGGAACCATCACCGACCAACAGCGTGCCATCATAGTTACTCATCAGGTGAGAACACGGCGGCATGACGCGCAGTTGACGATCTTCCAGCGTAACCGGATCGATGCTGCGGATATAGCGATTGCTGTCGTCTTTCAGGTAAGAGACGTAAATCATCGCTGAACCATCTGGTACCCAGAATTCGTGGGTGCAGCTTTCGCCTTCAGCATGCTCTTTCACTTTACGCATGTTGGTCCCATCTTCGTTGATGAACCACATACGGGCATCAACCAGGTCATGTGGGCCTTCGTGGCAGAAAGCCACGGTGTTGTCATCACCCGGACGGTAGATTGGGTGACCCAACCACTGGTTTTCCTGAAGGATAGTCTGCGCTTCGCCCGTAACCAAATCGACACGAATCAGGCGACAACAAGGGTTAGTGAAGTAGAATTCCTGGAATTTTTTCCAATCGGTCAGTGGTTTCCAGTCTTCTTTTTTGATCTCAATACCGACCATTTTGGTGCAATCGGAGTTGGCGACCCAGGTGCCGTAGCCAACCCAGTCGTCAGGCACCTGATAAATCGTTTTCTCTTCCAGCGTCTCCAGATCGACACGCATCAGATTACGGGTATTTTTAACGTAATACAGCGCATCGTCATTCGGGGACAGGAAACCGCCAAAGGTGTTGTCGCCTTTGCCTTCCGTCAGCTGCGTAGCGCTCTGCTCTTTTAAATCCAACAGATAGTAATTCCACGGGCCATCAAACGCCGCGCCAAACAGCAGCTTGCTGCCGTCATTGAAGAAGCACTTCTGGTAGAAATAGTTGCGGTGGCAGATAACATCGGGCGGGGTTAAACGCACAACTTCGGTGCCAGTTGCTGAATCCTGATAGGTATGAAACGTTAGGGGGATCTTGTTACCTTTGGCCATCCGTAAATCCTTAGAACTTATCATGAAGAATCTGACGCCACACGCGCATACTCTTCGATAACCTGACATTCCGACCGCCCGACAAGCGAGTTACCCCGACAGCGGTTGTTCAAAAATCAGGCCACCAATCTCACGCGAGACGCCTGTTATATCGGCATTATAGAAACAATGTTTCATTTTTCCGTGATCGTGATTTTATTTTATAAAACATTCTTCATGTTTTCACCACCTGTTTCAGATCTAATGAAAACACATGAACAGAGAAAGCGCGGGTTTGCCGGATCAATAAACGCAGAAATAACAAAGGCCCGAACGGGCCTTTGGGAAGAAAATATCGTGAATTACTTTAGATAATCGCCGGAACGCAGCGCTTCAATACGCTTATCCAACGGCGGGTGAGACATAAACAGTTCGCTGAAGGATTTCGATTTTCCGTTAATGCAGAAAGCCATCATGCTGCTCTCTTCCTGCGGTTCATAGCTGGTCTTCAGGCGTTGCAGTGCAGCGATCATTTTCTCACGCCCCACCAGCTTGGCTGAACCCGCATCCGCATGGAATTCACGGTAGCGTGAGAACCACATGGTGATGATGCTGGCAAGAATACCAAACACCAGTTCCAGCACGGTCGCAACAGCAAAATAAACCAGCGGGTTGCCGTTACTGCTTTCCCCTTCATCACGATTGCCGGACAGGAAACCGGAAACGACCTGAGCGATCAGACGAGAGATAAAGATAACGAAGGTGTTAACCACGCCCTGCACCAACGTCATGGTCACCATGTCGCCATTCGCAATGTGGCTAATTTCATGCGCAATAACCGCTTCCGCTTCGTCACGGCTCATGTTTTGCAGCAAACCGGTACTGACCGCCACCAGCGATGCATCACGACGAGCGCCCGTCGCAAAGGCATTGATGTCCGGCGCATGGTAGATAGCCACCTGCGGCATCGCGATCCCTGCCTGCTGTGACTGTGTACGAACGGTTTCCATCAGCCAACGTTCGGTTTCGTTACGTGGTTGTTCAATGACTTCACCGCCAACGGACCGTAACGCCATCCATTTAGACATCAGCAGTGAAACAAACGCACCGCCAAAGCCAAACAGCCCAGCCATAATCATTAAGCCCTGGACACTGCTGGACTGAATTCCCGTCAGGCTGAGTACCAGCCCGAAAACCAACATCACCGCCAGGTTGGTGATCAGGAAAAGCGCAATACGCATCATAAAGGTCTGATTTCCTCTCGCAGAAAGATAAAGTTTGCAACACATACATCGTATGGGTTGCCGTGGCATTTTCAAGCATTCTTAACTTTTCAGTTACTAAATCCACATAACTTTACACTTTTCAAAAGGAAAGCGGCGTCCTGCTTGATGCTAATCCTGATGCGTCAGCGTGACAGCGTTGACCGAAAATCGATAAACGCGTCGACGTGATCGACCTGTATCGCGCCCACCCCAGCCTGAATTAATGCTCCCCATACGGCGTCAGGGTCCGCTAAGGCGCGCGTGTCGCTATAGTCGAGAGAATGCGAGCAATCCAGCGTGTTCACCCAAATCCGCACCCCAAGCCGTTGAAACTCGGCATACGCTTCGGTCACCGCATCAATATGATCAAAATTGGCTTCAACAA
The DNA here is from genome assembly GCF_028335745.1 of Pectobacterium sp. A5351. Taxonomy (NCBI): domain Bacteria; kingdom Pseudomonadati; phylum Pseudomonadota; class Gammaproteobacteria; order Enterobacterales; family Pectobacteriaceae; genus Pectobacterium; species Pectobacterium sp. A5351. Next base: position 1,825,437 of record NZ_CP116477.1, on the reverse strand, counting down.
TCGCGATGCCAACATCATCAACCTGCCGTAGAATATCAACAGTTTTCCCCCGTTTGAGGTGAATCATCGGCATATAGGGTATCTGGGTACCCCGCGACGGCGATGTAATGGGAAAATGGGCAGAAGCAAGATCAACCGGGCTTTTCATGATCACCCCCGCACTCAGGCCTTTATCGCGAATATCGCGGGCGATCACACCAAATTCGTGCTCATGTTTAACATCCACATTGATGACAACTCTCCCTCGCGCCTCTTCGAGAATTTCATACAACAGCGGCACCTTTTCGTCACTCAATGGCCATGCCGAGCCGCCGTCACTCCCGCGCAAACGAGCCTGACGGACTTCCGCAAGCGTCATCTGGCTAATGCGACCTCGCATATCGCTCGTACGATCGAGCGTGTCATCATGAATCACGACAACGTGGCTATCTGCCGTCAATTGCGCATCAATCTCCACGATATCAATGCCCAGACGAATCGCCTCGCGCAGCGCCGCCAGCGAATTTTCCGGCGCCGATGCCCAAACGCCGCGATGCGCCACTGCCAAAACCGTCGCGTTTTGCGCCGCGATCACGTCCTGAGTCATACCTTTGTTTTGCTTTGTCATCAATCAAAAGCTCCAAATAAACGGGGAATATCACGAATGACGGGAAACCGACTGCGCGAAATGCTGCAACAGGAGATCGCCCCGCGAAACCACATTGTCCAGCGCCTGCTGTGGCGTTTCCTGCTCCGCCCAGACTTTTTCCAGCTCTTCATCCATGATGGTACGAATTTGTGGCATATTGCCCAAGCGGAACCCACGCGTATAAGACAGCGGCGGTTTATTGGTGAGCTGTTTCATAGCAACATCGCTGCCGGGGTATCTGGCATAAAAACCCTGCTCACGCGTGAGTTCGTAAGCAGGTTGTGTCACCGGCAGATAGCCCGTCATCTGGTGCCATTCAGCGGCATTCTCCGGCAGCGTCAGGAAATGCAGGAATTCAGCAATGCCTTGATAATGCGAGGTCGCTTTCCCTTTCATGACCCAGAGGCTTGCCCCGCCAATAAACGTATTCTGCGGCGCGCCGTTGGCCTCTTCGCTGTAAGGCAACATGCCAACACCGTAGTGGAATTTGGCATAGTTCTGAATCTTGCGTAGCCCGCCTGATGAGGTGGTCAATATGCCGCAGTCACCATTATAAAAGCGGGCGGTGCCTTCATCATTGCGGCCGAAGTAGCTGAATTCGTTCTTTTTCATCATCTCCGCAAGCTGGGCAATGTGTGCGACCTGCAACGGACCGTTCACCAACAGATGCGCATCAATGCCGTCGAAGCCATTGTTTTTCGTCGCGATCGGCAGTCCGTTCCACACGCTAAACGCTTCCAGTAATATCCAACCCTGCTGTCCTGCGTTCGTATAGCCGCACGCCATCCCACTCTGGCGCAGTCGCGCCGCATCGTACGCCAACTCATTCCAGGTCCGTGGCGGCTTATCAGGATCGAGCCCCGCCTTAATAAACGCATCTTTGTTGTAGTAGAGAACGGGGGTTGAGCTGTTAAACGGTTGGGAAATCAGATGCCCGGTCTGGCTGTCGCTGTAAAACAGCGCCACCGCGGGCAGAAAGGCTTTTTCGTCATTCTCGATACCGACCTGTTTGAACAGCTCGAACACCGGGATAATCGCCCCGCTGTGTATCATATTCGGCGTACCGACATCATAAACCTGCAAAATATCCGGTGCGTTACCGGTGCGATACGCAGCAATCCCCGCAGCCAGCGTCTGTTCATAGCTGCCTTTATAGATGGATTCAACATGATATATCGTCTGAGATTCATTAAATCGGTTAACCAACCGAATCAATTCCGTGTTCAGATTACTGTCCATGCCATGCCAAAACGTCAGTTCGACTGCGGCTCTGGCAGACAGCGGGACGAACAAGACCATATTTAACAACAGCAGAAAAACAGACGTGAACCTAAACCGAATCATCATGATGTTCTCTCCGGTACAATTTTTAGGAAAATATCGCGGCGTTGAGGAAAGCCTCGTTTGGGAAAACAAGTTTTAGGGAAACGCAGTGCTGGTAACGACGCTAGGGTTCGCCTGTGACACGTAGATGACTAGGTAAGTGATGAACTGTATCGCGATATTTCAGCGAGAAGAGAAGTTCAGTGGTAGAACCACCTCATAGCGGTGCGAAAAGTATGGAAGCCAGCGGAGGCTGGCTTTTGAGAAAAAGAGGGAGAGTGTTCAGAATTCTGTGTCACGTTAAAAATGCTACAGCGTCATCACATTATTTAGCCGTCCCTCAAAATAAATGGCTAACTGCGACAATGTCAAATTCCAGCTCTGGATGGGCATTGTCCATTTTTCCTGTGCGTTTATTAGCCCCAGATAAAGCAGTTTCAGCAGGCTGTTCTCATTTGGGAAAGCGCCTTTAGTCTTGGTCAGTTTCCTGAACTGACGATGCACCGATTCAATCGCGTTCGTGGTGTAAATGACCTTACGGATATTGGCCGGATAGCGGAAGTACGCTGACAGATTTTCCCATTTTCGCCGCCATGACTGGAGCACCACCGGATAGTGCTGACCCCATTTCGTCTCCAGCTCATCCAGCGCCGTTTCCGCGGCTTCTTTTGACACCGCACGATAAACCGGCTTCAGGTCAGCCATGAAGGCTTTATGGTGCTTTGAGGCCACGTATTTAATCGAGTTACGTATCTGGTGAATGACGCACAACTGCACCTCTGTCTGTGGATAAATGCTGTTTATCGCCTCGGGGAACCCAGTCAGCCCGTCTACGCAGGCAATCAGAATGTCTTCAACACCGCGATTTTGCAGGTCACTTAATACGGATAACCAGAAGTTAGCGCCTTCACTTTCCGACAGATACAGGCCCAGAACTTCTTTTTTGCCTTCCAGATTCAACGCCAGAACGGTATAAACAGCCTTGCTCTGGTAACGACCATCCTCACGGATTTTATAGTGAATGGCATCCAGCCAGACGAAGGGATAAACCTTCTCCAGCGGGCGCTGTTGCCACTGTTTTAGTTCAGGGATGACTTTATCGTTTACTGCACTGATGGTGGCGGTGGAAACACTGAATGCATATAAATCCTCAATCTCCCGGCTGATATCCTGATAACTCATTCCCAGAGCAAACAGGCGAATGAGCTTGCGTTCGATCTCGTCAGACAATGTAGTTTGATGCTTTTTGACTAACTGAGGCTCAAAAGAGCCATTACGATCGCGCGGGGTAGTCAGTTCAACGTTGCCAGTAGGCGCTTTGATGGTCTTTTTACCAGAGCCGTTTTTACGGTTGGCTTCAACATCCTGAGCCAGATGAGAGTCGAGTTCAGCAGCCAGAGCTGCTTCAGTTAACTGTTTGATTAAAATCGTTAAGATGCCATCCTTGCCCGTTAATGCCTAGCCGGACTGGAGTGCCTTAAGTGCTTTGTCGAAATCGAAGGGTTGGGACATGTGTCATTCCTTTTTGATTGTATATTACTGGAATGACACAGAATTTCTAACACTCCCAAAAGAGGTATAGCACAACCGTTTTACACGTCTATGGGCTTATTCAATTTCAGTAGCTGAGTAAATTCCTCCGTTGGTATCGGATGCCCAAACAGGTATCCCTGTGCTTCCTCACACCCTTTGCCCCGCAGTCGTTCGCTCTGTTCTAATGTTTCTACCCCTTCTGCAATCACGCCCAACCCAAAACTTTTCCCGAGATACAGGATCGCCCGGACAATCGCCGCATCCGGCGGCGATTCACACATCGTTCTGACAAAGGTCTGATCGATCTTCAAGCGAGTAACCGGGTAGTTTTTAAGCATACTGAGCGAGGCATAGCCGGTTCCATAGTCGTCAAAAGCAATACCGATTCCCGCTTCGCGCAGCGCCTTTAACGTTTGCAGCATATTTTCATCATAACGCAGGATGATATTTTCCGTGATTTCCAGTTCTAGCGAACCTGGCTGCAATCCTGTACGCGCAAGAATATCCATAATCTTTTGCGCCAGCATACCGGTACGAAACTGTGCGCTGAACAGATTAATGCTGATGCGAAAATAGCGATTACTCGCCCGACACCATTCCGCCGCCTGCTGACATGCTGTTTCGACGATCCAATCACCGACTCGCTCAGCCCACGGGCCATTTTCCAGTGCGGTAAGAAAAGCGGCGGGGCCAAGCAATCCTCTTTCCGGGTGACGCCAGCGCAGCAGCGCCTCTGCGCCAACAATCTCATTTGTCGCCAGTTTTACCTGTGGCTGATAGAACATCTCAAATTCATGCTGCTCGTAAGCCCGCACAAACTCTAGTTGGAAGGCATGTTTGGCCTGAAAGACTTCAAGCAGTTCGCGGGTAAAAAAGCGGTAACAGTTTCGACCTTCGGATTTCGCCTGATACAGCGCTAAATCCGCGCTAGTCAAAAGATCCTGTACGGTCAACCCGTATTCTGGGTACAGCACTGCTCCAATACTGGCACTAATATTGATTTGATGATCGTCAATAATCATCGCCTGAGAAATTTCATGAATAATTTGCTCAGCAATTTTTCCTGCGACTTTTTTATCATTTAGGCCGGGAAACAACAGCGCAAATTCATCCCCACCCATTCTCGCCACAACATCACCAGAGCGAACCGTAGCTTTTATTTTTTTGGCGACGTGCACCAGGATATTATCACCGCTGGAATGCCCTAGGCTGTCATTCACATCTTTAAACCCGTCCAGATCGACCATCATGATACAGACCGCGGGTTCATTCTTTAACGCCGTTTCCAGATTGGATGTCAGTAGCGTCCGGTTGGCCAAGCCAGTTAACGGATCCAGATGCGCCAGCAAAAACAGGCGTTCTTCATTGCGTCGTCGCTCTGTAATGTCGCGCAATATTGCGCCGTAACTCACATTATCATTGTCTTCCCACATCGAAACCGACAATTCAACCGGAACCAAATTACCGCTTTTGGCTTGTACATTCAGTTCCAGTGTCACGCCTTTCATCAGCGAATCACGATCGGCAACCAGGTGATTAAGCTGTACGACAAAGGCATCGGGTACGATAGTATTAATACTGCGACCAATAATTTCCTCGTCAGTATATTCCAGCATATGTTTCGCGGCGGCATTCCAGAAGGTGATCATCCCCTTCTCATTTACACACAGGATCGTATCCGGCGAGGTATTAGCAATATTCTCAAAACGAATCTGACTGGCTTTACGCGCCAGTTCCAAACGACGCATCTCCAGCTTGTCCATGACCAATGACGCCAGATCCTGCAGATTGTGCTCATCACGTTTGGTGAATGTGGCTCTAGGCTTCAAATCGATAATGCATAACGTACCGATGGCATGCCCGGACGGCGTACTTAAGGAAATGCCGGCATAGAAACGAATGTAAGGAACGCCCACAACCAGCGGGTTATTTTTAAAACGCGCATCTTTTAGGGCATCGTGCACCACCATGATCTTTTTCTTCAGGATCGTATGTGCACAAAAAGAGATATCGCGCGGTGTTTCGCAAAAAGGAACGCCTACGCTGGCGGCAAACAGTTGGCGCTCAGACTCGACCAACGACACCAAAACGATAGGCACACTGAAAATGTTAGCGGCCAGACTAATCAGGTTACTCAAATTCGGGTCAAATAATACGTTCTTAATTCCATACTCACGAAGAGCAGCAAGACGTTTGTCTTCATCTTTTTTGCTTACCGGGGCACGGCTCATGGGTTCCCCCCTCCCATCGTATTAATGTTCAAATTAGACAAAAATTTAGCTATAAATCCAAAATATTGCAGCAATGAGCACGATAAGAACAACAGGCCAGTGTGATCAAACCAACGCCCCTTCTCTTGCCTAGAACCATGACGCGTAGTGGCTAAGTGTTGAGTATGGCAAAAGATCCAGACTCTATCATCCCTTCGAATCATTAATAATAACAAGTGGAAGCATCAATTAAGATAATAGATGAAAAGCGAAATAGAAAGATACCGATGCACTCACAACGTTAAACGATGGGAACAAAAAAGAAAGGGCGCGGTTGGTATATTCAAATCTTAACGACTGGATAACGACAAAGTATTATCAAATTATTAACAGAATATAACCAACCAGGCAATCATCAAGCAGGGAAATAGGTTATTGAATGTTCAGGCGTGTCGTTTTTGGCTCGGATCACAACATCCCAAATTCCGGTATAAGGCACCGTTAAATACACTTCGTCTTCGGCATGGCGGCAAATAGAATCCTGCGTAACACTATTCTCTTCAGTCAATGCTTCCTGCTCACCATTGCTCATTTGCACTTCAAATGTATTTGCACACCGAACAATTACCGTATCACCACCAAACAGACTTAAACACGTGCGAATTACAGACATACATCCTCCGCGACACGCAATCATGCGCATGCTTAATGAAACGAATTTATTGGTTATATTTCCCATAACGGGATTTCCATAAGAGCAAAATACATATGGTCGGATTGTGATTTAGATCAAGTGACACACACGTTTAAAGCAAATCAGGGCGTGGAATAAGATGATACTATGACTGCCTGATACTTATTAGGATTTTTGATAGTCGAGCAATCGCACCTGCGTATGTCGACGTTATCTCATCGACCCAAACGGGTTTGCCGCCCTAGATAACAACTTAAATCGTTTTCAAAGTTGTACTTATGAGCAATTTTTACACACGCCGATGAAAGATAACTTTGGTTCTTTTAAACAAGATTAATACCCGCTTGATACGTGACAACCTAAGTTGTACATTAAACGGATGAAAACGACACTTGCAGAACGATTAAAGACCGCCAGAATCGCACAGGGGCTTAGCCAAAAAGCGCTTGGCGACATGATTGGCGTATCTCAGGCCGCCATACAGAAGATCGAGGTGGGGAAAGCGTCGCAGACAACCAAAATTGTTGAGCTTTCCAATGCACTACATGTTCGCCCTGAATGGTTGGCAAACGGCGAAGACCCAATGCGTAGCGACGGGGTAACTCGACCTGTCCAGGAATCGAGCATTCCTCCAAAATCAGAATGGGGCACCGTATCAGCTTGGGACAGCACGACAGAACTATCAGAGGACGAGGTGGAAGTGCCCTTTTTAAAGGATATTGAGTTTGCCTGCGGCGACGGACGCGTTCAAAGTGAGGATTACAACGGCTTTAAACTCCGTTTTTCTAAAGCTACGCTGCGTAAGGTTGGCGCAAATACGGATGGTTCGGGCGTGCTTTGTTTCCCGGCAGCAGGCGACAGTATGGAACCCATCATTCCTGATGGAACCACCGTCGCGGTTGATACCAACAACAAACGCATCATTGATGGAAAGCTCTACGCTATCGCTCAGGAAGGCGGTGGTAACGACAAGCTCAAGCGAATCAAGCAGCTCTACCGCAAACCTGGCGGCCTTCTCGTCATCCATAGCTTCAATCGTGAGGCTGACGAAGAAGCTTACGAATCAGAAGTCGAGATCATTGGCCGCGTGTTCTGGTATTCGGTACTGCTCTAGTTCCTATACTGGCAGTATCTCGTGCTATAGCCGTCTCTGTTTTCCTTTCACCAAGGCCGGTGGGCCGATGCGGACACCGGCTTTATGTTGGCGTTACCAATCGCCGCGTTACGAATAAACGTTGCGCCACTAAAAAACGTTTACCCTCACCCAGATAACCTTACCCACACGTAACAGTTTTATACAATCACCATGCTATTGTTTCATCAACCCTTGTTGATGTTGTGTTATTCATCCTGTCTATGTGTTCCTTTCCTGCCCTATGGCGGGATTTTTTTGCCCTTCATCTGGCCTCTTCTGCACGCAGCCCCGCAGGTTGTCATTTCTTTTTACAACCAAAAAAAACTCAAATTAAAACTAAAGATGTTGACACAAAAACAACTATAGTTTTAAATAACACATAGCAGCAGGGCAATCTCTGCAAAAACAACAACCCAGTATTCACGTCAGTAACAACACACAGGAATAACAATAAGGTGATTTATGACTGAACCACAATTTCGCAGTAAGGGTCCTGAACTTCTGGTCGAACTTTCTCAACACGTGGCCGATACAGTCAAAAACGTCACAGAGTTGGATCTGCAAACCGCCGAGCTGGTTGGTAATGCTGTAGCCAAACATATGATGACCGTATGGGGCGGACAAAACGTTTATTTCCCAATGGGAATATCCTGGCGCGCTTCTCAACGCGATCTTCAAATCTATGCAGAATTTGACGGACGCAATTACAGCGCCTTGGCTAAAAAATATAATGTCTCGCTGCAATGGATTTATAAAATTGTTAGAACAATGCGAAAAGAGGAATTACAGGCAAAGCAACACTCTCAGGCATAATTCAAAACTCATAAATTAACAACCAGATGGTAATTAAAGGAACATAATAAAAATAGATAATTGACTAACAGCGATAACCTCTGATTTTAATAACATACTACTTAATTCATTCGAATTGTGGCAAATGCAGCAAGGTATTCCTCTACGCTGACGTCATCCAACGTGCACAGTTTGAGGTATGAAAAAACAATTCAAAGATAACACCGTCTAGCAATTAATAGAATGGGTACATTTTTGTACCCATCCTCAGACTGCTGACAAAGTCCTGGCCTGTATTACCCCCCCTATCAGGCTGAGGGATCCCCACAAAATCATCGCTAATAAACCAGCACCATATTTCGGTAGGTGCTGGTGAGTTGGGCTAAAATACTCTCCAGCTTCACTCGCCTGATTATTCGCGGTGAATGCCGCAGTACATTTTCCGCCAGTGTCAAAAACGATATCACTCTTCGACTTTTAAGGCTGTTCGCCTGATAATGAAGATGAAGACCTTTATTTTCAAAATGATATCCTAATAACCAGAGAACAATTGATGCCAGTGTTGCCAGCAAACTCAGCACCCAAAGCCGCTCACCCGTTTTGCTTCCACAGGCGCGTAAGCCAAAGCCAAATCTCTCACTCTTTTCATCGCGAAAGTTTTGTTCAATCTGCATTCTCCTGCTGTAGAGTTTCATAATTTCATGGGGCTTGAATTCATCAGTACTGGTAAATAGCAGCCACGGCTCTTTAGCTGACGCACGCTGTTCTTTTTCTGTTGTGGGATGGCTCGGTTTCCCTTTGCGACGTTGGCTTTTTCGGCCTTTCGGCGCTTTTTTATAAAGATAAAAATGTCCGTTGCATTGCGCCTTTTTTGAACGCGCCAGCGTTCCGGCTCCCAGATATTCCGCGCGCGCCGTGCCAGTACAGTCTTTCACGTTCAGCCAGCGTTCCGGGCCATGATGAAGGCAAAATTTTACGTTTCCCCGGATGCGACCAATAAAGCCCCATCCCAGTGCTTTGATATGCCGAAACCATTCATTGTGGAAGCCCGCGTCGGTGATGAGGGTGACTTTCATTTGCGGGGCAATAGCACAGGCAAGCGCGTCAAGAAAGGCTTTCTGTATCAAAATATTGTTTTGCTTTTCTGACGGAACCACCTGACTCATCAAGGGGATAGCGCGGCCATCACAGACAAGGCTGGCACGCAGGACATGAAAAGCCTGAGAGGGATAGCCACTCCAGTCGACGGCAATAACACACCACGGCATGTTTTTGGTCATCATGGACGTAATCTGATTGAATATTTTCGGGATATCGTTATGAAGCGCAGTGTTTCCCAAAAGGCGGTCAACCCGTTTTATTTTATCTTTCACGCGAGCAGGGCCGGGTAAATAACGCCCGATGCAGGTGAGTGAAAGCGTGGCACCGCTTATCAACGCAGCGGTGGAATCAATAAGCGCATGTTGTCGATATTGATGTGTTGAAGCTAAAGCGTGACGGAAAAAAGTCTGGCATACTTTACGGACAGGCATAGGGTGATCTCATTGAATTTTTTGGCGAAAATCAGTAGATCATAAAACTCTATGCCTGTCTTGTTTTCTGGGGATTCCTCAGCCTATCAGGGTAGAGTTAGCGCATGAAATTATTCGGCATCAACCGCCTCGCCAAACGCCACATCGCGATGACCATAACGGCGGACGCGAATGTTAGCCTGCTCAGCATGACCTGTAAATTTCTCCAGAACACAAAGACGCGAACAGTAAGCGCCAACCATTGCTGAAGCCTCATCCGTCAAAATACGCTGGTAAGTACAGGTTTTCAGGAATTTACCCACCCATAGCCCCCCAGTATAACGTGCAGCACGGGAAGTCGGCAGCGTATGGTTCGTGCCAATGACTTTATCGCCATAAGCGACATTGGTTCGAGGCCCTAAAAAAAGTGCGCCGTAATTCTGTAAATTGTTAAGGAAATAGTCTGGATCCTTAGTCATGACCTGGACATGCTCAGACGCAACACGATTGGCTTCCACCACCATTTCTTCATCACTTTCACAAATAATTATTTCACCGTAGTTTTCCCAGGCTTTGCGTGCGATTTCTGCCGTATCCAGCTTGCCGAGCAAACGTTCAATTTGCTTAAGTGTCTCTTCTCCGAGTTTACGCGAGGTTGTGATCAGCACAGCCGGAGAAGTCGGCCCATGCTCTGCCTGACCCAGTAGATCGGTAGCAACAAGCTCACCATCAACGGTATCATCGGCAATAACCAACGTTTCTGTTGGGCCTGCAATCAGGTCAATGCCAATTTTTCCGAAAAGTTGACGCTTGGCTTCAGCAACATAGGCATTGCCGGGTCCAACAATCATGTCAACTTCAGGGAACTCACCAACACCCAGCGCCATTGCCGCAATCGCCTGTACACCGCCAATGCAATAAATTTCATCGGCGCCCGCCAACGCAATCGCCGCAATAACAGGGGCGCTCGGTTTACCCGCATAAGGTGGTGATACGGCAATGACACGCTTCGCACCTGCCACTTTAGCGGTAACGACACTCATGTGCGCAGAGGCCAGGAGGGGATATTTTCCGCTCGGGATATAGCAGCCAACGGTTTCTACGGGAACATTTTTATGGCCCAAAATGACGCCAGGCAACGTTTCAACTTCGATATCCTTCATGGAATCGCGTTGGTGTTGTGCGAAGTTACGCACTTGTTGTTGCGCAAATTTAATATCATCAATTTGCTGGGAAGTTAATTCTGCCAGACAAGCATCAATCTCTTCCTGACTAAGGCGAAAACTTTTTGGCGCCAATTTATCAAATTTCAGAGAATACTCTCGGAGAGCTTCTTCACCACGTGCGGTTATATCCGCAATCATATTTTCGACAGTACGGCGAACCTGGGTGATATCAGCTTCACCAGCATGTTGAGTTGTAGAAGACTTCAGATAATATGACATTAAAATTCCTTCTCTCTTACAGACAGGTTTGTTTGTGTCTTCAACAGAATCGTCAATGTCTTGGTTCTGAGAAATCTGCATCAGACTATTCATAGTCGGAGTATCATTCGTCTCGCTTCGTCAGACAATTTCGCAGCCGAACAACAAGTGACGCACTGTGACGCACGTCTGAAATCATCAGGTCTTATTCATTAAGAAAACGAACGTCTGCTGGTAACAGACTGTCATTAACCATAACTAACAATCCATATCAGATTTAACGTAATAATCACTCCCATACAGTGCTAAAAAAAACAATATGACAACCCGATAATTCAATCGTAAAAATATTGACTTAACATTCCTTCTTAACCTGAGTAAACCTCTTCATTTCCTTTGTTTTTCTATCGCTCATCAACATTGGGCCAAATATGGTTAACAATGCCATCAACGCTGCGGGAAATAACATCAACCAGGAAAGACTGAAATACCCTACAACCGCAGTAATAGTAATAGGACCAACTAACATACCTGTATAACCAATACAATTAACAATCCCGATGTTACGACCTGCATTTTCCGTATCCTTACGCCCTGCGCTAGATAACATCAGAGGCGTAATACATGCTAATCCCAATCCAGTTAATGCAAGCCCGATAATACCAATGAATGCAGAATTACCGATAGAAACCAGTAACAGACCAATAACTGATGTGACCCCACTCCAGAATACCATTTGTGGTGCGCCTAGTTTTTCCGCCAGACGATCACCCACGAGTCGACCAAAACACTCCGCGCCAATAAACACAGAGACAGCAACCCCCGCTAGTGAAACGCTAGCGTCCAGTTCACGACGCACAAACTCCTGCCCCCAATCCCATACGGCCCCTTCACTCACCATTCCAGCCAGAAGCACAACACCAAATCCCACCATCAATATGACAACTTTTTTAGGCTGCATCTGTTGGTGCGTACGCGTTGCCGAAGCCACCATAAAATTTTGGCTATCAGTATCCGGCGGCACATCATCTTTATCTAACATCCAGTGAGTAATGAATAACCCGACAACAAATAAACCAAGCCCCATGACCGTAAAAGTAAACGCAGGATCTTCAGGATTAAATCCGATAAGCCAGCTACAAATCATTCCTGCAATAAAACCACCGAATGAAAAGAAAGCATGAAAGGCAGACATAATTGAGCGTTGATAAAAACGTTCAACCTGTACACCATGAGTATTTAATGCGGTATCAATCGTGCCACGAAAAAAACCATATAACGAAGCAAAAATTAGCGCAAAATAGAAACCATCAACATAGCCTAATGGAATTATGGATAAGGGATAGAGGATCGTCGTTGCACCTACAACTTTCTTAGCCCCCCATTTATCAATAAATTTACCAATAATAAAACACCCAATAGCGCCACCTGCACCTAACCCAAGCGTAATCATACCAAATGCAATATCGCCTTGCGCATCTACTAATCCCACTTTCGTCCGGAAACTGCTAACCCCGGTCGACCATACATATAACATAGCTCCCATTAGCATGAAGCCAATAAATGTTGCTATTCTCGCTTTTTTAATTCGATCCGTTACCCATTTATCATCTCGTGTTTTTTTATTAGAAAAAGACATCCATCCACTCCCCTTGTTATCAGCGATTTATGCTAATTGGTGTTTAAAAAAACTAAATAAGATAATTTGAGTATTAACCGCTAATAGCGGCATCGACAAGTTCGCAGTCTACTAACAAGCGACGCACAGTGACGCGAAAATAACTTCGCCGCACCAACACAGTGCGGCGAACGAAAAGAATAGCTATTCTTCTTTAGCAACAATATCGAGCCAAGATGAGTGTTCAGACAAGGAAATGACCACGCCAGAACGTTGAGCCACTACAACCACAACTTTTTATATAGTCCGACAAGCTCATCGACATCTGGCACACGAGGATTATTGCCGGGAGAACCTGAAGCCAATGCTTGTTTGGCCATCGTTTCTATCGATTTCTCAAAGAATTGACGTTTAACGCCAAACTCTTCAAGAGTAGGAACAGACAGTTCGTTATTCAGCAGTCGTAGAAAAGTGAGCAATTTCTCATTTGCCACCGAATCAGCATCGTTCACTTCGGCAATACCAATAGCACGGGCACAGTCGGCGTAACGCTCCACCGCATATGACAACGAATATTCTGTGACAGTAGGTAACAGCATTGCATTGGATAACCCATGCGGAACATGAAAGAAAGCACCAATGGGTCGGCTCATTCCATGCACTAAAGCAACAGAGGCGTTTGAAAAGGCAATACCAGCCAACGTTGCGCCAATCATCATTGCCTCACGGGCTTCGACATCCTGACCGTTAGCATAAACCCGCCGCAGATTAGGTCCAATCAGCTTCATAGCAGCGATAGCCTGACTATCGCTGTAAGGATTGGCTTTACGACTCACGTAAGCTTCCATCGCGTGCGTTAAAGCGTCAATCCCAGTATCCGCAGTGGTTCGCGCTGGTAAGCTCAACGTCAGGGTATAATCCACCAGTGCAGCGATAGGCATGAAACCAATACCTGAACAGAGCAATTTCTCATCATTGGTTTCATCAGTGATAATGGTGAACCGAGTGACTTCAGAGCCCGTGCCCGCCGTTGTCGGGATCGCGATGATCGGCAGTCCAGCTTCATTCACCTGCCTTGGGAAACGATAATCGCGGATCTGACCACCGTATTTGCCAAGAATGGCAATCGCTTTAGCACTATCTATGGGGCTACCGCCGCCCAACGCGACAATAGCATCAAAATCCCCCTGACGGACAATTTGCACGCCAGCTTCTATCGATTTCGCCGTAGGTTCTGGCACCGTATCATCGAACACCTGACTGGTGATGTTATGGTTTAAGAGTAAGCTGACAAGCCGCTCCACCAGCCCCAACTTTACCATGACCTTATCGGTAACAATCAATGGTCGCTGGCAGCCCAACATTTTCAAAACGTCAGGGAGTTTTTCACTGGAATGTGCACCAACTTCCATAATCCGAGGAAGAATTGCCTGTACTGACATAGTTAACCTCTTAGGTCGTCCGGTTAGGATGGGGGAGATGACCTCCCCCGGAAAAGTCTCAATCAGCTATTGCTAGGGAAGGAAAACTGGGCCGCTTCATGGCTCTTTCTCGCAGGCCAGCGCTGAGTGATCGTTTTACGACGTGTATAAAAACGAACGCCATCCGGACCATAGGCATGCAAATCACCAAACAGTGAGCGCTTCCACCCGCCAAAGCTGTGATAAGCAACAGGGACAGGAAGCGGAATATTCACGCCGACCATACCAACTTCAACCTCGGTACAGAAAAGGCGCGCCGCTTCACCATCCCGAGTGAAAATAGCAGTGCCGTTACCATACTCGTGGTCATTAATAAGTTGCACAGCATCTTCAAGACTGTTAACTCTGACAATACACAGCACAGGGCCAAAGATTTCATCCTGATAAATACGCATATCGGTTTTAACGTGGTCAAACAGGCAACCGCCAACGAAAAAACCGTTTTCGCCATCGGATACAGATAAATCGCGCCCGTCAACAACCAGTCTGGCACCAGCCGCCACACCAGAGTCTACATATCCTTTCACTTTTTCAAGGTGCGCACGTGTCACCAGAGGCCCCATGTCTAATCCGCTTTGCGTACCTGGACCGATTTTTAATGCATTAATTTTAGGTGAAATTTTATCTACCAATGCATCAGCAATCTCATCACCCACACAAACAGCTACGGAGATCGCCATACAACGCTCACCACAGGAGCCGTATGCTGCCCCCATCAATGCATTGACGGTATTATCCAAATCACAATCAGGCATTAACACTGCGTGATTTTTCGCACCACCGAGTGCCTGCACGCGTTTGCCACGGCGCGTTCCCTCACTATAAATATACTCAGCGATAGGAGTGGAGCCCACAAAGCTGATCCCTTTCACATCAGGGGAGAAAAGCAGTGCGTCAACCGCTTCTTTGTCTCCGTTGACGACATTGATAACGCCTTCAGGCAACCCCGCCTGATGCAATAATTGAGCAATGAGCAGCGTTGAGCTGGGGTCGCGTTCTGAGGGTTTGAGAACGAATGTGTTACCGCAAACAATCGCTAATGGGTACATCCACAGCGGCACCATCGCCGGGAAGTTAAACGGAGTAATGCCGGCAACGACACCGACAGGCTCAAAATCGCTCCAGCTATCAATATTGGGGCCAGCATTACGATTAAATTCGCCCTTCAGCAATTCCGGCGCGCCACAGGCAAACTCTACGTTTTCAATACCGCGTTTTAACTCACCTGCGGCATCTTCCAGCGTTTTACCGTGTTCCTCACTGATAAGACGAACAATTTCCGATTCATTCTCTTCCAACAACTGTTTGAATCGAAACATGACCTGAGCACGCTTGGACGGCGGTGTATTCCGCCATTGTGGAAAAGCGTGCTTCGCAGCGGTAATAGCCTCTTGCACTGTTTCCATACTCGCCAGTTCGACCTGACGGATAACGTCCCCTGTTGATGGATTGTACACATCAGTACAGCGTCCATTCTGAGAGAGAACTTTACCATTGATAAAATGATTGACCGTATTCATACCGTTATTCTCTTTTTGACCTGTAGGTGAGGAGGAATAGTGTCCGGATATCATGTAACAACCGGTTAACGTCGAATGAGTATCGTTCTGTCATAACGCCAGAAACAACTTCGCAAATCATTCACAACTGACGCAGAGTGACGCACGTTTTTTTCCTGATCCCCCATTCTTCCTGTAACGATAAGGTTTACAACGGGAAGTGCGTCATGGTGCGTCATCTTTCGGCTATGTTGCGAAATTGAGACAATCAACAATTGCGCAAATACTCAAATTCAATTGCTGGCAAAGTATTTATAAACGGTAGATTAAAATAGTCAGATAAATAACCAGATAGCAGAAACGGCACAATAAATGCAAAGCGATGTAGAGGTGAGGCAATAATGTCGAATCAATTACCAGAAGTCATCATCATTGGAAGTGGAGTAGGCGGAGGAATGACAGCACGTCGTCTCGCTGAAAATGGTATCAATGTGCTCATTATTGAACGTGGAGATTGGGTTGCAAAGGAGAAGGATAACTGGAACGTCGCCTCTGTGTTTTTCGACAAAAAATACACAGCCCATGACAGTTGGCTAGATGCGTCAGGCGATACCTTTCGACCCAGCATTTATTACAACGTAGGAGGTTGCACAAAATTCTACGGCGGTTCCATGATCCGTTTTCGGGAACGGGATTTTGAAGAATTAGTGCATGAAGGCGGAGTGTCTCCCGCATGGCCTATCAGCTACTCCGATATTGAACCATATTATACGGAAGCGGAAAGAATCTTTAATGTCCACGGCAATGATGAAAATGATGTTACCGCACCGTGGCGTAGCGCACCGTATCCGCAACCCGCATTGGTAACAGAACCGATTATCGCCAGAATGGCATCTAAAATGGAGCAGTTTGGGGCCCGTTCATCAGCACTGCCGTTAGCCATCAACTATGGCTCAGAAGGCAATTGTATTCGCTGTAAAACTTGTGACGGCTTTCCCTGCAAGATTGACGCGAAATATGATGCAGAAACCGCGCTCGTTGCGCCTGCCTTGAAAACCGGACATGTCAGTTTGATGACGAATACGCTGGCCAAACGGTTGCTACTGTCAGAAGACGGGAAAACGGTCACAGGCGTTGAAATAGAACAGGACGGGCAGACTCGAGTGCTTAGCGCGAAACTGATTATTGTGTCCTGCGGTGCCATTAATAGTACCGCGTTGCTGCTGCGCTCAGCGTGTCCGGTAGCCCCCAACGGGGTAGCCAATAGTTCTGACGTCGTGGGCCGCAACTATATGGCGCATAACCAGACCGCGCTGATGGGGTTATCTTTAGAGGAGAATAATACTGTCTTTCAGAAGACGCTGGCGATGAATGAGTATTACTTCAACGCACCTGACTACCCCTACCCTCTGGGACATGTACAGATGTTAGGCAAGCTTCAGGGCGGAATGCTATCAGCAAATGTTCCTTTTCTGCCGAAGATCGTTGGGAGCACGATGGCCAAACACAGCGTCGACTGGATTGCATTTTCGGAAGATCTTCCTGATCCAAACAGCCGTATTCAGTTAAAAGATGGCCAGATCCAAATGTCGATCACCCGTAATAACCTGCACGCACACCGTAAACTGGTAAAAAAATTCGCCTCGTTACTGCGTGCAAGCGGCTACCCAATTGTACTGACGAAACCGTTATTGAAACATTCTACCTCGCACCAATGTGGCACGATTAAATTCGGCCATGATCCCCAAAACAGTGCATTGGATATTTATTGTCGCAGCCATGACCATCATAACCTGTTTGTCATCGATGCGTCGTTTATGCCTTCTTCAGCAGCGGTTAATCCGGCATTAACCATTGCCGCTCAGGCTATCCGTTCAGCGGAGCATATTCTTGAGCATGAATTCGGAATACAGCCGGTAGTTAAACGCACAAAGACCAGGGAAACAGAAACGGTTGCTTTTTAGTGACTTTATACTCATTGAGTTTTAAGCGATTGCGAAAGGCTTTGCAGTGCAGGGCATCTCAATCTTAGGTGATAACAGGAGCAAGTAATGACTGATAAAAAACAGAAAATGACCGGCGGCCAGATTGTTGTCGAATATCTGATCCGTGAGAAAGTGCCTTATGTTTTCGGTATCCCTGGCCATGGTAATACCGCCCTGCTGGATGCGTTCGTTGACCGTAAGGATGAAATAACGGTCGTCCCCGCCATGCACGAACAAGGTGCCTCTCATATGGCGGATGGTTACTACCGTGCTACCGGTCAGATTGCCGCCGTTTGTTCGTCTATCGGCCCTGGTGCAACCAATACACTCACAGGTGTGGCGACGGCGTTTGCTGATTCTATCCCACAGCTTCTCATCACGGGTGGAGTGCATACTTATATGCACGGCAAAGGTGTCTTACAAGAACTTGACCGTCCGCATGGTGATAACTTCCCCCGTATGGCAGAGCCTGTTGTAAAACGCTGGTGGCAGCCAAATTCGATTGCCCAAATTCCAGATGTCATGACCAAAGCATTCAACGTCATGCTAGAAGGTCGCCGCGGTCCTGCACTTATTAACTTGCCACAAGATTTACAGGCAGACGCCGCGGAAGTTACGTTGCCACCACCGCAAAGTTTCCGCGCACATGGCCGCTTGCATGGTGACCCAACTGACATTGCCGCAGCAGCGAAATTACTCCTTTCCGCCAAACGGCCGGTTATCATTGCAGGCGGTGGTGTCATTGCCGCGAATGCCAGTGACGATCTTGTGGCGATTGCCGAGCATGTGGGGGCTGCAGTAACCAATACCTTCATGGGTAAAGGGTCAATTCCTGAGGATCACGAACTGTATGCCTGGCCGTGCGGCGATCTGGGTTCAATCCCCGGTAACGCGATGACGCGTGAAGCTGATGTTATTCTTGCTGTAGGTTGTCGTTTTAGTGACCGAATCACATCGTCGTACATCCCTGGATTAACCTTTGACATCCCCAAAACCAAACTGATCCAGATAGATATTGATGGTTTTGAAATCGGGAAAAACTACCCGACAGAAGTGGGCATCGTTGGCGATGCCGGCCCTATTTTGGCTGCACTTCTGCAAGATCTCAAAGGTACCTCCGAACCCGCTGATTACCACAATTCAGACATGTTCAAGCGCCTGCAGAGCCTCAAAGCCGAATGGGAAACACACTTAAAACCATTGCGTACCTGTAACCATTCCCCCATGGCCGTTTCACAAGTGTTAGTGGAAGCGCGTAAAGTTCTTCCGCGCAATACCATCGTGGTGACTGACTCCTCTAATCCGCAAAACCAGGTATTCAATGAGTTTCCCGTGTATGGTCCTAAACAGCACATCACCCCAGGTGGCTTCTCTGGTATTGGGTTCGCCGTTCCAGCAGCCATCGGTGCCAAGCTAGGTGTCCCTGCCGATCAACCCGTCGTCGCGATTTGTGGTGATGGTGCCTTCCTGCAAACTGGTCAGGAGCTGGCAACTGCCGTGATGATGGGTGTCCCTGCTATTTTCTTAATCATCAACAACGGTGGTTGGGGGGCTATTCGTAATCTGCAGCTAAACATGTTTGGTGAAGATCGTGAGCTAATTACTGGATTCTGTACACCAGATGGCAAGCCATACTCCGCTCAAATCGCTAATTTCGCGAAATCACTTGGTGCAGAAGCTGAAACGGTTTCTGACCCTCAGGAAATCGGTGCTGCAGTACAACGTGCTCTGGACTCTGGCAAACCGTACCTGATTGAAGCCATTTGCTCTATCGAACGTCCGTATAGCAATATGCATCCAACCAGTTGGTGGGATATCACCGTACCAGCTTACCTCGGTGAGAATCGCGACGAATATGTGAAACAACGCGGTTTCTAAATAGTATCGCAACTAGCCCCTTTTCTCTATCGGTTCAGATAAAAGGGGCAACTGAGGGGACTAACAGTGGATTGATGCGGCAACGTTTACTGGCCAGAGTTCAACGACCTTTCTCCCCCATAACCACAGTGACCGACGGCCACCTTTATCTATCTAAGGATAAATCTATGTCGACTCCCAACCAAATACGCCAGCTTGAATTTTCAGATGAGTTTATTGAAGCTTATCTTGTCGAGAATGTGAAAGATTTCATTGTTGAAGATGGAATTGTCGTTAACCTTGATAATGACACAGCCAAAATTGGAGGGCCTATCCCCACCATCGTTCCAGCCTGGAAATCGACTATTCTCCATAATGGCATTGTATCCGATGCAAAAAGAATCGCCGTGTTTAATGTACGCAGCGAAACCAATTTGGGTGGTTTAACTTTCGGCAAATGGGACTGGTTCGGCAACCGTTTTGCAAAATTTCCACGTACCACCCCACTTTACATTTCTCAATACGACTATGTTACCGAAATAAAATTAGATCCTTTTGTTTTCGCTAATCAGCGAAAACAAAGCGACGATATCAGAAAATACCAATTACGACTCAATTTATGGTGGTCGCCTACGAATACCGATTGCTACATGCATAATGAGCACCCGTTCATCGAAATTCATACTCAGATATATGGAACCGGCCGAATTCAAAAGTTCCGTGAACGTGATGACGCAACGCTCTATGGGCAAATTACAATGGCACCGGGTTATACGCACGATCCTTTCGCGTATATTGCTGAAGATGGGTTACCACGTTATCCCTGGCATCGTTATTGGTCGGATTCAGATGCAATCTGGCTCGCTATCGAATTCCACCCCCTTTAATACTCTCCTTATGCCTGACTCGATGAATATCTCAAGCCAGGCCATAATACCTAATGGAAAAATCGAAATGAAATCACGTCTGAAATTGGGCATGGTAGGTGGTGGAATCGGCGCCTATATTGGTCAGGTGCATCGTGTCGCAGCTCGTATTGACGATGAATTCGAGTGGGTGGCTGGCGCATTATCTTCTGATTCTGAGCGCGCCAGAAAAAGCGCCCAGCAATTAGGATTCTCACCAAATCGTTGTTATACCGACTTCAATGAAATGGCACGTCTGGAATCCGAACGTGATGATGGTATTGATGCCGTCGTGATTGTCACCCCGAATCATCTCCATGCGCCGATAGCAAAAGCATTTCTCCGTGCCGGAATTCATATTATTTGCGACAAACCGTTGGCCATCTCTCTGGAAGAAGCTCTGGAGTTACAAAAGCTGGCACACGCCTCAGGGAAGTTGTTCGCCCTGACACACACCTACTCTGGATACCCTATGGTACGTCATGCTCGTGATTTAGTGCTATCTGGCGAGTTAGGAGACATACGTTATATTCATGTCGAATACGTGCAGGATTGGTTGGCAACCCCTGTTGAGCGTGAGGGCGATCGCAAAGCTGAATGGCGTACCAACCCTGCTCTGGCAGGCCCTGGAGGATGCCTGGGCGATATAGGAACTCATGCTTATCATCTTGCCGCTTTTGTCAGCGGAATGCTGCCGACAGAGATAACGGCAGATTTAGTGACAATGGTTCCAGGCCGAACCATTGACGACCACGTACAAGCAATGCTGCGCTATGACAGTGGCGCACGTGGAACGTTAGTCGCGAGTCAGATTGCAACTGGTGAAGGTAATGCGCTCCGCTTGCGCGTGTACGGTACAAAAGCGGCTATTAGCTTCGATCAGGAAACGCCTGACTTCCTCTGGTTCACACCTCTGAATAGTCATACGCTGCGGTTAACAAAAGGACGAGCTCAGAGTCAGGCGGCGGTTCATGCAACACGTTTTCCGGCAGGTCACCCCGAAGGTTACTTCGAGGCATTCGCTCAGTTGTATAAAGATGCCGCGCTGCAAATCAACGCGCTAAAAAACGGAACCACGATTCCAGAGTCCAGCCGGATGCTAACTACCGTAGATGACGGCGTGGCAGGGATGAAGTTTATTGATGCGGTATTACGTAGTGCCGCAGAGGATGGGAAACGCGTTTTCATTTAGTGAATAGATGCTCGACTTCTGCTGCTAACCTCAACGGATTCAGACTCACCTCGCAATACGATATACCTCTTATTTATCTGTGTAGTTCTCCTCGTTGTTTGAGGAAAACTACACGGCAAATCATTCGATCACGGAGCACTGCCCGCCGCTCTCAACGGCATAAGTCCCCTGATAATATCGGATGCTTTCTCACCAATCATGGTACAAGCCGCATTGGTATTACCCGAAACGATATTCGGCATAATAGATGCATCGGCGACTCGTAATCCTTCAATTCCTTTAACGCGAAGCTCAGGATCAACGACACACTTATCGTCCGTTCCCATCCGGCATGTCCCTACAGGATGGAGCGCCGCTCGCGCATTCTGTCGTAAGTATTCACCTAACATTTTCTTATCGGAAAAATGTTGCCCTGGATAATGTTGTCGTTCGACATATTGGCTGAAGGCCGGCTGCTGCATGATATCCTGCCCGATCATATAACCTTCGGTCAGACGATCCAAATCGTATTGCTCCGTCATATAATTTGGCACTATACGTGGAAAATCAGCGGGATTATTTGTTTTTAACGTGATAAAGCCTCGTGATTTAGGCCGGACATGCTCAAAGTTTAACGTGCACCCCGTTCCACCAGGAACACTATCTGTTCCCTCTTCAATCCCCGCCCCCACAATAAAGAAATATTGCAAATCAGGATGCTGTTCTAATTGCGTGCCACGTGCGAACAAGCCACCTTCAATCAAATTAGATGCGATCGGCCCGCCACGGCTTACCAAATACTGTAAACCAGCCCAGATTTTCCAATGCATTTTTTTGTATTTATCGTAGCTATCCACATTTTTCAACTGGTAGACCTGCGACATTTCCAAATGGTCCTGAAAGTTACGACCAACACCAGGTAAATCGGCATGAACCGTTATACCAAGATCTCTCAATGCATCGGCATCGCCAATCCCTGAAAGCATCAATAACTTAGGCGAGCCGATAGTTCCAGAAGAAAGAATAATGTCGGTATCAGCCCCAGCATAATATTTGATGCCTTTCACCACATACTCTACCCCTCTTGCTCGACCATTCTTAATCACAATGTTAGTTGTGAAAGCATCGGTAATCACTCGCAGATTCTTTCGTTTCATCGCGGGGCGCAGATAGGCACTCACAGAACTTGAACGGTAGCCATTTTTCGTCGCTATCTGGTACAGACCGCAACCATCAGGTTTACCATTGTTAAAATCAGAAGTGTAGCTGAACCCATATTGCTGGCACGCCTGTAACCATTTCCGAGTTAAAGGGTGAACGCTACCGGGGAAAGAAACGCCCAGCGGTCCATCAATACCATGGGAGTCATTACAGAAATCGCTGTTCGACTCAGAACGGATATAATATGGTAATACATCTTGATAACCCCAACCGGTTGCACCTGAACGTTCCCAACGATCATAGTCTTCCGGATTGCCACGCACGTATACCATGCCATTAACGGAACTCCCTCCGCCGAGTACACGCGCCTGAATCATCGTGTCACCCGGTGCGCGTTCAAATGCTGGAGATTCCCACGGGTAACGCTTAAGCAGATTCCCTTGTGCGGTCTTGTAATATGTTCCAGGAAAACGAATCCATGGACTCGAATCCCTTGGCCCCTCTTCCAATAAAATAACGGTCGCCGAGGGATCTTCGGATAATTTAGCAGCAATAACACACCCTGTAGTACCCCCTCCGACGACGACATAGGTAGCATGAACCGGCCTATTCTCTGTCATTACAGAAACTCCCGAAGCTTAATAATTAATAAGTAGTGGGTTAGCGAACAGAAATAATAAGGACGCCAAATAGCGTCCTTACTGGCAGATCAAAGATTTTCTAAGTCTTTGACAATACGGTCAGTAACTTCTTTTGCTGTCATGGTTGGAGTATTCGCAAATTTCGTGATGGCATCGACAAAAACGCCTCTAACATCACGATCCTGAGCAATATCCTGTACGAAAGAGGGTAAATTTCCTCCATCCGCCTGATTCGCGGCACGATCTTGAAGATTTTTCAGCGCGCAGCTATCGAGACGGTCGGTTTTCGCGTCAATAGTGACGGGTATTGATCCCTTGCGGATACTGAACTCTTGCTGAACTTCAGGGTCAAGTAACTGTTCAGAAAAGATTTTTTGTGATGCCAGAATACCTGGATCATCCTTTTTAAAGATAACGGCCTCATCGACCATATAAACAAATTCACGGCCGTTCCCCGGCGGAGTCGCACACAGGAAATCTACACCCGGTTGTAATTTTCTGGCAGTAAACTCACCTTTAGCGAAATCACCGATAAATTGGAAGGCTGCTTTACCATCCATTACCATTTGTGTTGCGACATTCCAGTCCCGACCGGCACGGTTACGATCGGAGAAATTAATTATCTTACGAAACTGCTCAAACACTTTCAGCATTTCAGGACTCTGAATCGCTTTCGCATCATGTTCTTCAATTGCCGATTTCCATAATGCTTTCCCCCCAACGCCAACGATCACTGAGGAGAAAAGTTGCGTCTCTTGCCAGTCCTCACCGCCTAGTGCAACGGGAATAATGCCATCCTTCTGCATTTTTTCTGCCAGAACATTAAATTCATCCCAAGTTTCAGGTACTTTTTCGCCATATTTAGCTAACACTTTCTTATTAGCAAACATCACATTTTCACGGTGTTCACCAATCGGTATGGCGTAGAATGAATTTTTATACTTCACCGTTCTTAGCAATTCTGGTGAAATGCGTTTTTCCCAATTCCCTGCCTTTGCGATATCATCAAGATTGACAAGTGCTCCTTGATCGACATAACTAAACATCACTGTTGGTGTCGTGAGTGTCACATCCGGAGGGTTGCCAGAAGAAATACGTGACTGAATGACCTGCATCTGGTTAGTGCCATTATTACCGCCAACAGCCACTTCTTTCCATTTCAAACCTTTTTTAGCATCAGCATCTTTTATTGCCGAAAGCGCAAATCCTTCTCCCGCAGACGACCAGGCATGCAACACTTCAATCGGTTTCAATTCTGCCGCTGATGCTAGCGTTGAATATAATACCGTACCCAGTGAGGATAGAATAAGAGTACGTACTGCCAGACATATTTTTGACTTTGCACTAGATGATTTAATATTCATATCTTTCCTCATAATAAAAGTAAAAATTCGCGGATAAATATGCTTGCCATTAATTATTACACAGGTAAAAACACCGGCCAGAAAATAAATCCTGGCAGATACTAACTGCTGTCAAAGAATACTCAGCAGAAAAAATTATTTGCTAGGAATTAGTTTTTCAGTGGCACCATCAAAAATAAGCGCCTTTGATAAATCAACTTTTATTTTCATTACATCCCCCACTTCACCAACGCCAGGAGAAAAACGAACCATTAATGATTCACCACTAGCATTTACGATCACAAAATTATCAGCTCCGGTCGGCTCCACAACCTCAACAACACAATCTATACTATTCATTTCACATTGATCGTAATCAGTTGAAATAGAAAACCACTCAGGGCGAACACCAAGCACAACATGCTTTCCTGAGTAGCTCTCATAAATTTCGGTGGTGTCACCTAAATAAATGTTCAATTTACCTTTAGCAAGGTGCGTTGCTGTAAAGGTGGTTTTTCCATCTTTATTGTTCAAAATCCCATGGATACAATTCATAGCCGGAGAACCTATAAATCTCGCCACAAATAAATTTGCTGGATTCTCATAGATATCCTGTGGCGTTCCTATCTGATTAACCTCCCCCCCCTGCATGACAACGATCTTGGTCGCCAACGTCATTGCTTCTATCTGATCATGCGTAACATAAACCGTCGTTGTTTTTTCACGCTGATGCAATTTTTTAATCTCTGCACGCATATCAGTACGTAATTTCGCATCCAGATTAGATAGAGGTTCATCAAAAAGAAATATTTTGGGCTGACGAACCATTGCCCGCCCCATCGCCACACGCTGTCGCTGACCACCGGAAAGTTGAGATGGTTTCCTTTCCAGAAGATTATCGAGTTGCAAAATCGCCGCGACTCTCTTAACCGCTTCCTCTCGTTCACGACGAGGAACACCACGAACCTGCATACCGAAAGTCAGGTTTTTACGCACAGTCATTGTCGGGTAAAGTGCATATGACTGAAACACCATTGCAATATCACGATGCGCAGCTTCGATGTCATTGACGACGACACCATCAATAATGATTTCGCCACTACTTACCGGAGCCAAACCAGCAATCGCGCTTAACAGGGTTGATTTTCCACAGCCTGACGGCCCTAACAGAACAAGAAACTCACCATCATCCGCATCAATACTGACACCTTTGAGCGTTTTGATCGGACCATAATGCTTTTCTACATTGCGAATATGTAATGACGCCATGATTCTTACCCCTTAACCGCGCCAGCCATAAGGCCACGCACAAAGTATTTTCCTGCTAATACATAAACAACCAGAGTGGGTAAAGCAGCCAATATTGCACCCGCCATATGGATGTTATAAGGCCGAGCACCGGTACTCGTGTTAACCATGTTATTCAACGCAACCATAATCGGAGAGTTGCTACCACTGGTGAATGAAACACCAAACAAAAAATCATTCCAAATCCCTGTAAATTGCCAGATCACGGTCACCACAATCATAGGAATGGAGAGAGGCAGCATGATCAGTCTGAATATCATCCAAAAACCAGCACCATCAACCTGCGCAGCTTTAACTAAATCTTGAGGAACCGTGACAAAATAATTCCGGAAAAACATGGTTGTTATCGGTAGTCCATACACGGTGTGTAATATAATCAAACCGATAATACTGTTGGATAAACCGAACACAGCCAATGTTTTCGCAATAGGAATCAACATAACCTGAAAGGGAGCAAAGCTTCCAAACAGTATCAATCCATAAATAATGTTCGAACCCTTAAATTTAAATTTCGATAACGCATAACCATTGATAGCCCCGATAATTGTAGAAATTATAACCGCTGGAATAACCATTAATAGCGTATTCCAATAATAAACTTTTAACCCTGTACACTCCGTACCAAAGCAGGCCGAATTCCAAGCATCTCGCCATGGTTGCCACGTTGGTTCCAATGGAAGTGACAATATTGACGAGTGGCTTACCTCATTCATATTTTTGAACGATGCTAATAACATCACAATAAATGGCATTAAAAAATACGCAGCAAACCCTATTAATATCAGATAAACGAAAATTCGACTTGATAGCTTTTTTATACGTCGTGAACGTACATTCGGTGTCGGATTAAGCGTCGTAGAATTAGTGGCTATCATTGTGTTCACGTTTAAACTCCGAATACAGGTAAGGAACGACGATTGCAACAACAACCAGTAAAATCATAACCGCACTGGCTGACCCTTGAGCCATCTGACCACGGACAAATGTAAGGTTAAACATAAATGTCGTAGGCAAATCACTTGAGTATCCTGGCCCGCCATTGGTCAATGCAACAACCAGATCAAAAGAACGAACACCTTGATAAACCAGAATAACAATAACCGTGAACATTGAAGTCCTTAACATCGGAATAATAATTCTAGTATATATCCGAAAGGCGCTCGCACCTTCAAGCTGAGCGGCTTTAATAATTTCCCCATCTATTCCACGCAACCCGGCAAGAAATATCGCCATCACAAATCCTGCAGTTTGCCATACTGCCGCAACAACCAAGGTATAAACCGACATCTCTGGATCCACAAGCCAGTCAAAACGCGCATTCTCAAACCCTAATGAATGTAGCATATATTGAATACCTGTGCCGGGGTTCAATATCCACTTCCAGGCAATCCCTGTGACAATCAGAGAAATTGCCATAGGATAAAGATAGATCATTCGCAATGTGCCTTCTGCGCGTATTTTCTGGTCAAGAAAAATTGCGATAATTAATCCAAGTAACAGCGATATCAAAGAAAACGCAACGGAGAAGAGGATTAAATTAATGACAGCAACATTCCACCTATCCATTTCCCATAACTTTTCATATTGGGAAAGACCAACAAAGTCATACTGAGGAAAATAACGAGAATTGGTAAATGAAATGACAACACTCCAGGCGATGAAACCATAAACAGAGATAGCCATAAGAATAAACGTTGGCGAGATCGTCAACATAGAAACATTTAACTTAAATCGGCTTGATTTGTTTTTTTTGGTGTTTATAACAGGAGCGTTATTCTGTTCATCAACGGAAGTTGATGTCACTCCTGCCTTGGTAACTTTACCCATAAATATTCCCCCTTACATATTATTATTTCAACAGAGAAAATAACTTCCTGGCGTTAATTTTCAATCATCAAATGTCAATTCAGACTCGTTGCTGAGATAAGCAGAAGCTGGAAATGAATTATTATGTTCAATCGATGCATTTTCCCCATCTAAAGCTGTTACTATTTCAACCAGAGACGGTCCGGGGAAATTAACTGCTTTAGTCAGTATCTTGTTTAATTGTGATGCATGCTCAACCCTCCATGCATCAAGGCCAAAACTCCTCGCGATGTCAGTATAATCAGGCGCATAAGGTTTCCCATCAGGCATAGTCAGTTGTTCATTGAAAGTCTCCTCTCCTATATTCGTATTTTTATTTTTTTCTGAATGACTATGACTAAAAACAAGAAATACGACAGGAATAGTATGCATGACACAAACAGCCAACTCTTGCATTGATTGCATAAAATCAGATTCGGAGATCAAACAAATGACCTGTCGCGCAGGCATAGCAAGTTTAGCACCAATAGCAGCAGGTATTGCCCACCCTTTGGGAGCAAATTTTCTCGATGTAATATGGGTTCGAGGTAAATAAACGGGAAAGAGTTGATAAACGGCTTTCTGAATATATCCTGGCCCCACAATAACAATCGCATCTTGTTCTGTAATACGTCTTAATTCGGCTAAGGAACGCTGTACAGTAAAAGGCGACGTATCGATCTGATAGCATTCGGCCAGATGATTCACCCACGCCTTCCGCATTGTTAGCACTTCTTTGCGATACGCTTTTCTTTCAAGGCTTATCACATCACAATATAAAGTAGACACTACCCTATTCATTGCGGATAACGCGCTTTTCGCATCCGCAACGATGCCAATATCAACCTGACGATCTCTACCTATTTCTTGTCGATCAATGTCGATTTGAATCAGTTGTACCTGAGCTAAGGGTTTAGGCGTAAAGTGCAGAGAGTTTTCCAGACGACTTCCTATCGAGAGCACCACATCTGCCGTTGACAAGAAATGATTACCGCAAGTACTACCATTACGTCCGATAGGGCCGCCACATAAGACATGATCCTCAGGAAATGCGCCTTTTCCATTCATCGTATTCACAACCGGAATACTCAATTTTTCAGCAAATGTCACCAATGCATCTGTTGCATTGGAAACATTCATGCCACCTCCCACGATGATCAGAGGACGTCTGGCTTTCTGCAACAACAGAACGGCCTGTTCGATCGCTTCATTTTTCGGACTACTAGGGTTTTTTGCCCGGTTAATCTGAATGGTTTCGCTTTTGCTGGTTATTTCACTGATCTGAACCGTATGAGGAATGTCAATAATCACGGGCCCAGGCCGTCCCTGCAACATGAGGGTCATCGCATGTTTCATGGTTTCCCAAATTTCATCGGGGTTAGAAACACTTAACTGAGCTTTACTCACGCCGTGATGCGTGACGGTAGCATACCAACCAGAATGAGCATTACCGCTCTGTTGTAGTGGCGGTGATAAATATCCCCCACTGAAAATCAGGATTGCTGATGAGTCGGTATATGCTGTGGCGATACTACCCAGCGCTTTTGATACCCCTGATGTTGTTGGCAAAAAAACCGCCATAGGTCTACCACAAGCACGAAAATAGCCATCTGCGACCAGAACTGCGCTTTGTTCTTGCATCACCTGAATAAAGGGAACATCAGCGCCAGAGAGTGACTTCACCAACTCATGTAATTGTTGGTCCATGATGCCAGCCACGTAATGCACGCCATGATTTTTCAGCATTTTTGCAACAACTTGACTGCAATTTAGTTTCATCACGTTCCCCTTGCACCATACCCAGATAAGGATATTGTCATCACAACGTTAGTGACTAGTTATAGAAGTTAATATTCGTGATAGATACAGAACCCTCAATTTCGCAGTGAGAACAAAAACGACGCATAATGACGCAGCCATACCAGCAAAACCAAATAACACATTGTAAAATAAAGATTTTCCCTCTTTAATTTTTTATGTCATTTTTTCTAATTTTTGATGAATATTTGAATATGAGAAAAAAATAAAATATAAAATATTATTTTTCAATAAGTTACATTACATGTGATTCAGTGAAGTTAACAAACATTGCTATTTATTATCAATTATGTGATGTCGCGAAGAGACATATCTCTGATGACATGTAAACTATCTGTTAAATACCACACAGCATTTTAACGCGGTAACGATCATTTGAATGCACCATAGCGATGCAAGTGTCCCCCAAAAGCACTCTTTTTATGCAAAAACGTAACGATATAACCATCACAGCGCTAAAGCATATGACTAAGGGCGGCGAAATACGGCGTTATGGAACCTTGGCACCCTTATTGCTTTGCTTGTTATACAAAAGTCCCGCTTCGGTGATCTCTGGCCTTAGTGCAGTCCGATACCGTTGTGAAAGATAAGTCCCACAGGAGGCTATTGAATGTCATTAGTTGTCGATATTAATCCAACCAGTCGCTTCCAGTTCAGAAATGAACTTCAGGATAACCTGCAAAAAAATTTGATTGTGCTGGTCGAATCCTGCCGGTCAGTTGCCGACTTATGTCGTAAAGTGGACGTCAACCGTCAGCAGTTCAATAAATACCTGGCTGGACAGCATATTCCTTCTCAGAAAGTACTACAAAAGATCGGCAGATACTTCATGATGGAAGTCGACGATCTATTCCGTTCACCGTCAGATTTCAAGAAGTTTTACGAAGGGTTTGAAAACGAGATGCCGATGAGTTTACGTTCATCGTCACAGTTTACCGATTTTCTGCAATTAGCTAAAAGCACCCCTGATTATCTGGAAGACTATCTTGGCGTTTATTACCGCTATCATAACTCTTCTATCTATAAGGGAAGAATTCTGCGTTCTGTCACCTGTCTCTACAGATCAGACTCGATGGTGCAATACGTCACGATTGAACGTTTTCCACTGCTCGATGGTAGTGGAAAAATTGGTTATTCATTCAACTATCATGGCTTCTGCTTTTTATTGGGCGACCGTATTTTCATGGTGGATTTTGAAGGAAAACAACGCAATGAGATCACCTTTTCAATTTTAACTCCGCAACACAGAAGACCAATTCGTTTTCTTTATGGTACGGTGAGCGGTGTCGCATCCTCTTCTTTCAGACAACCGTTTTCAACCAGAATGGCATTGGGATTCTCTGATAAAGGCATGATTAAAAAACAGCATTTGCGTAATGCCACCGTACTATTACCCAGCGATCAGTCGCTGCCACTTGAAGTTCGAGAATATATGACGGGCGACAATTCCACGACGGTTTGGGGAGGAGAAGGTTAAGCTCCCTTCCTATGAGCAAGGAGAAGAGTTCGCCTGTATTTGCACTCTTCTCCTAATCCTATATATACCCGTCATACTTCAAGTTGTATGTGCGTTGGCCGCGCTAGTCGGCACACTTACGTGTACCTCGCCCCCGTTGGGGCCGCTGCAAGCAGCGTTCAAACCTGCCTCTGGCAGATTTGTCAGTCACCCGAATCGCTTACCAGTGTAAGTTCATCGGGATTAAATGAGAGACATCCAGTCTCTCACCGAAGGCCAGCCATTGGCTGGTCAAATTCGTTCCCGACGAATTTGTCCCTCGCTTGCCGCCTTCCTGAAACTCGAATTATTTAGGGTATAGATGCCTATGATGCTATCAACGCGGCTAGCTGAGCTTTTAATTGTTTAGCAACGTGATAACTGTTTTGCTGCTGCTGTTTTCGACAAAACGTCTCACTGCTCCACCAATGATCATAGCCTGTCGCTTTAACAGCATCGGTCCACGCCACAAGATCCAACACACCTTGTCCCGTTGACACATCTCTCAGCACGACTTCATCGGGGATACCGCCGTCATACGCTAATGAATCGCAGACATGTACGCCATAAATCCACTGTTTATCCAGTTTAGCCAACGTTTCTGGTGTATCGCCGGACGTATAGCAATGCCAATAGTCAATGACCATTTTCACATTATCACGAGATGTTTGCTCTAGCAGCCGTACCTGCTTAGCCAATGTATTAAGAGGGGTCCAGGAAAGTGCTTCAAAATAGATAAGTAGTCCAAATTGTTGAGCCAGATCGGCTAATGCACGTAAGTTCTTCGCTGTTAGTGCAATTTGTTCATCAAGTGATGATGACAACAGCCCCGTGTATTCAGATGTTGACCTATTATTTTTATACCTGATGACGGCATTGACATCTAATGGTCCCGTGACAATTTGAACACCTTTAGCATCTATAACATGGGCAAGCTGGAATAGCTCTTCAGCATCTTTAAACAGTTTTTTCGCATCATCCCCCTGACGCTCAATATCCAACAAGGCACCAATTCCCTGAACAACAAAGCCATCGAGAGCCTGCTTCAACTCAAACTGAGAGTGCCCAGCATCCAGATAATCCCATACTTTGCTACTGATAATTTCAATGGAGCGATATCCGGCGTTTCGAGCAATATCCAACTCCATCATTAGGGTAGAGTATTTAGATACCGTAGTATTAAGCGTCAGGATATTTCTCTCGTTATTCATATAGACTCCTCTTATCACCTTGTCAGTAATGTGTCTGCCGCATTATTATTCTCTGCTATATACCTAAAGGTATAGAAGAAGGAAACTTCGCACCGCTACAAAAACATTCGCACGATGACGCACATTACCGAAGCGGATACTCGGAAGAAAATTTTTTCATTGCATTAACCCTATCTAACATAATGAAAAACATATGTTTTTGTCGAAGGGGCACCGATAAATAAGATTGAGGTAAAATGACATCCTATAAGATAATCTCACCGCTGAAAATATATAAAAAAGGAAGGGAGTTCAGAAATATTATCTCATTCAGGTATGTTGCCGAATAAAAAAACCATAGATAAACCTTACACATAACGTACTTATCATGAAAAACAGAACATTAGTAAAGGTCAGGTGACTGAAACTCAATCAAAATCGGCAAAAAATATTCTTATATCTTCGATATTATTAGTCATGTATATTTCGCTCACTAAATAACTCTAGCAGAGGAAAAGTGTTAATTTTTTTAATAACATAGAGCAGAATAATACTCAGTCATACTCATCGTAATGTGATAAGATAAGGACGAATTTTTTCCTGACGAACTTGACCAGCCGTTGGCTGGTCTCGTGTAAGAGGCATCGTGCCTCCTATTTTACCCCAATGAGTTTACTCAGGTAATTTATTCGGGTAACTGAACATAGATAAAGCACATGCAACCCAATGTATAACGAGTATATATAATTTATTTTCAAACCATAAAAAATTTTTATGCAATGGAAAATGTAAACACTGATAACAAGTCAAAAATGGCTAACATGACGTTTCAAAAAAACAATTCTTTTTTCGCAGGTTGTAAATTCAGATCTTCTTGCCATGATTTAAGAGTGAGTTTAGTTAATATAGCAATACCCTCGTAAAAAGGGAAATCGCTACATGCAAATAGCTTTTCAAGGTATCTTGAACCCCATGGTAATAAATGCTCATTTAATAATTCATTTAATTTATTAGGGTTATTTTCAGCAACCCAGGAAACCAGCATCAGCATTAATCCAAAATGGTCTTCTGGTTCTGAACATAATAATAAATTCTCGATATTATTTTCATGCATCCAGTTTCGAAGCTCTATTGTTGACCACCCAAACAAAACATTTTCCTGATCAAGATAAACAGACCCCCATGGTGGAGCAGCCAGTAGTTCAGGGCCTACAAAAAGCCTTTTATAAGCCTGTTCAATTGATTCATTCTCGAAATTTTTCTGATTGAAAAATACATTAATTTCTTTTTTTTCATTAACCGTGCCATAAGGCCACTCTTCAAGCCAAATATTTTCGGTAAAATACTCTATAATTTCGCTATTATGGGATGGATTATAAAAATAGGTGAATCCAAGAATACGAGAAGTCATAGAGATAGCTTCATATAATAACTTCATTATTATGCCCTTATATAAAAACGCGGGATTTCGTTAGTCATTACCAACATCCATCCCGCACAAAACTTTAAAAAATAAATTTATACCCCAACAACAAATAACCCCACTGTCATATGCAACCCATAAAAAACACCTCTACCAATTAATTCACCAAAAAATACAGCGAAAAAACAAAAAACCATGACTGAAACAGAAGGATTTCGTTCTTTTTGAATAAATGCTAACCAGATACCAATACCTGAAATTAAAAGTATTATTTTAAGGCTCATTAGAAGCTTATAATTTGGAACCAAATCCAAAGCCTTCTGAGCCGAAGTCTCAATACTACTTAAATCTATAGTCTGGTTAAAGATAATCATTGCGCTAAAGATCACAGCTACAATACAGGATAATGGCAAAAACCTTATCGAGATCAAATTAACCCCTGCAATCCGCAATAATAAAGAGGCTAAAACTGGCCCACTTATGCATGCAGTAAGAATGAAACTAAGAGTAGTATAGGCATTGTTCCACGTTGGCACTGTTTCAATTTGATACACACGAGTGATAGCAATGATGAATAGAAGAGAAAGTAACATGGTTGTTACTAACATTATTCTAACAAATAATGTTGAAAATTTATTGCTCAATGCGATGAGCCAGTATGTTCCTCCAAATGCAAAAAATAGAGATCCGGCAGCTATTTCATTACTTAATGGAGAATGCCCAATACGTAGCAAAGAATTAAACGCACGAAGAGGCGATCCCATATGCATCATCGATAATAAAAAACCAACCCCCATTAATAACCAAAGTCCTAACATACTGTGATGTACCTTAAGATTTAGATTTTCAGGGATGATATTTTTCAGAATAGCTAAACCTAGAATAATAAATGCCCCCGAAACGGTTTGGCCGATAACCGTAAAAAGTATTAATGGCCATTCATGAAGACCCATACCCATGTTATACCTCCTCGGGATTTGCCACACAACCGCTTCTATCTCCGACAGGGCGACTGTTAGCATTAAGTTTGAGTACAATACTTGGATTAGTGAACTTTGCAGAAGGTAATGGCGCAATTTCCGCTAACGTGCCATATTTTTTTCTTAATTCATCTATTGGCCCCATATCGAGAGCCCTTAGAGGACAAGATTCAACACAAATAGGTTTCTGACCCTTTGCCACTCGTTCATAGCAACCATCACATTTAGTCATATGACCTTTAGCGGAATCAAACTGAGGTGCGCCATACGGGCAGGCCATATGACAATAACGGCATCCTATGCAAATATCTTCATTGACGACTACAAATCCATCATCTCTCTTATGCATTGCACCACTTGGACAGACTTTGGCACAAGCAGGATCTGCACAGTGATTACAGGAAATTGATAAGTAGTATGCAAACACATTATGTTTATATAAACCGTCCTCTTCTACCCAACTACCACCTGAGTATTCATATATACGTCGGAAATTTACATCTGCAGACAAATTTTTAAAATCTTTGCACGCTAACTGGCAAGTTTTACAGCCAGTACACCGCTCTGAATCAATATAAAAACCATATTGTTGAGTCATTTTCAACCTCAAACCTTAGAAACTTCAACAAGATTAGTGTGCTGAGGATTGCACTTAGCTAAAGGAGAAGCACGGTGGCTTGTTAATGTATTAATGCACGCGCCGTGATCAACTCGGTCACCATTCATATTGGCATTGTGCCAGGCACCTTCACCAAGGGCAGTAACACCTGGCATAATTCTTGTTGTAACCTTGGCTTTTACTCTAATCTCCCCTCTATTGTTGAAGACCCTAACCATATCACCATGTGCGATATTTCTTTTTTGGGCATCCAATGGATTTATCCATATTTCTTGAGGGCACGCTGCATTGAGAACATCGATATTTCCGTAGCTTGAATGCGCACGTCCCTTGTGGTGAAAGCCTGTCATTTGCAAAGGATAGTTATGCCGTTCAGGCGAATCCCAACCATCAAATGTTGAAGCATAGACAGGTAAAGGACTTATTGTTTCATCCTTTTCTAAACTCCATTTTTGTGAAATTTCTTCTAGCCGAGAAGAGTAAATTTCTATTTTACCTGAAGGCGTTCGAAGAGGATGATTTACAGGATCCTTTCTAAAATCCTCATACGCGATTTTATGCCCATTCGGGTCAGCTCGTTTATAAATCCCCATCTCTCTGAAATCATTGAAATCAGGCAATGTTGGGTCTTTAATTTTCATTTTATTGTAAAGGTGCTCAAGCCATTCTTCTTGTGTGCGACCTTCAGTGAATTTTTTATGGACGTCTTCACCCAATCTTTTGGCTATTTCACTTATAGTCCAATAGATAGGCTTTCTTTCAAACTTGGGTGCGGTTACTGCTTGTACATAGATTAAATACCCCATATTACCTGCATGGTTATTGGGCATAAAATCTTCTTGTTCAACTGTCATTAGGTCAGGCAATAAAATGTCAGCATATTTAGCACTTGACGTCATGAATATCTCTGAAACTACAATCATTTCACATTTATTCTCATCAACAAGAATTTCATGTGTTCTATTAATATCGGAGTGCTGGTTAATCATTGTATTGCCTGCTCGATTCCATAGGAATTTTATTGGAACATCGAGTTTGTCTTTACCTCTCACGCCATCACTTAGTGATGTCATATCCATACCGTGATCGATGGCATCTGCCCACTTATAACATGGGATACTGGCTTTAACTGGGTTTTCAAATACAGGAATTCTCTCTACTGGGATTTGATAATATCCCTCTCGAGAACCACTGTTCCCTCCACGGATACCAACATTCCCGGTAAGAATTGCTAACATAGCAATAGCCCGCACAGTTAATTCACCATTAGCATGTCTTTGCGGCCCCCATCCCTGACAAATGAATGCTGGTTTAGCTCTGCCGATCTCTCTGGCAAGTTTTATTATTTTATCTTCTGGGATTCCTGATATTTTCTCTGCCCACTTTGGCGTTTTAGCTAAACCGTCATCTCCATGGCCCAAAATATATGCTTTATAGTGAGAATTTTGCTTTGCATCGCTGGGGAGGGTTGTTTCATCATATCCGATGCAGTAAGTATCTAAGAAATTTTTATCGATTAAATTTTCGGTAATTAAAACCCATGCAATACCTGCCGCAAGTGCAGCATCAGTACCCGGCCTGATTGCAATCCATTCATCTTCTCTACCTGCCGCAGTATCAGTATAACGAGGGTCAATAACAATCATTTTTGCTTTAGAACGCAAACGGGCTTGTTCCAGATAATACGTTCCCGCCCCACCACTCATTCGTGTTTCAGCAGGGTTATTTCCAAACATTACAACCAGTTCAGTATTCTCAATATCAGAAAGGCTATTTCCCTGGTTACTACCATAGGTGTATTCCATAGCCAAATTTATTTGACCATTACTGTAGCTTCCATGTTGATTGAGGAACCCTCCATAGCAATTCATTAATCGAGCAAATAATGATTCAAATGGTTCGGAGAATGTGATGTTACCGCCAATAACGCCTGAAGCGAAATTTAGGTAAACAGCTTCATTACCATATTTCTGCACAATGTTCTTCAGAGATCCTGCAACGGTGTCCAAAGCTTCTTCCCAGGTAATTCTTTCGAATTTACCTTCACCTCTTTTCCCAACTCTTTTCATCGGGTATTTTAATCTATCCGGATGATTAATTCTTCGGCGTATTGTCCTTCCTCTTAGACACGCTCTGATTTGATGCTCGCCACTCCCGTATATATCCAAACCCGTATTATCGGTTTCAACCCAATAAACTTCATCATTTTTAACATGAAGTTTCAAAGGACACCGGGAACCACAGTTGACTGAGCATGCTCCCCATACCGTCTTATCATTTATTTTTTGTGGCTTCGCTGAGTCAGCTTTACAAGAAAAAGGCAAACTCAAATTGCTTGCCAGAAACGTCATACCCGTTAAGGTCGCCGTTTTTAGCAATGCCCTTCGTGATATAGTATTATTTATAAACGGTGAAGTCATAATTCCCCCGGAGTTTAGTTTGTTATTTTTTGGTTACAAATTAACTTTATTTTAATTATTATATAATAATAAAACACAATGCATTATACCCCTCAAAAACCGCCCTTTAAAAGGTATGGGTATTAGAAAAGTCAAAATTTGCGGAATATATCACAGTCCCTTCCCCCTCACTTAACGGGCATCTCCTTTATTGCGAATGGTTTTTAATTACATCCCGCCCCCAAATTAATAACTAAACTTTACATTCCTAAATGGGTATTAATTTTCTCGACATGGAGAATGCTTAACCTTTTAATATCAATAATTTCTTATATAAATCAATTAAATGAAAAAACTGTTAAAATAAATCAGAAAATTTTAATTATTATGAGTTTATTCTTTGAATGTTGAAATTTTAACAAAAACTCAATGCTGACATTATCAGTATCTGGATGTTAAGTTTTAAAGATGTGATAAATATAACAGTATTTCTAATAAAACTCCCTCCTGCTTATGTAATAAAGATGCACGCTAGCTGTGGATATACATCGGAACCTTCTCTCTCATTCTTCATTGACCATTGTTTTGTCGTAAGAGCAAGAGAATGCTTCCCTGTGCATTGGGATAATCAAAATCGGCAGAAATACATGATGAAATCATTGGTACGTTTATCTAAATAGCTGTACGAACAGACACCAACCCGGTACAAGTACCAGGTCGGTGTCCATATAGTTATTTAGCGCGAGCATTATGTATTGTTGTGCCGTTCACCATATTGAATACGCGAAAAATTTCCATCATGCGTTTATTATTACTGGCCACGAGTCTCCAGATAAAGCACCGTGGCGGCGACGCGGGAGCGCACATTTAGCTTGCGCAGCATGTTGCGGATATGCACTTTTACCGTCTCTTCTGAGATATACAGCACACCTGCGATTTGCTTGTTGGATAACCCAGAGGCCACTTCTTGCAGCACGTCCAGTTCACGTTCCGTCAATACGGTAAAGGGCGACGGCGTATCCTTGATAGCAATACGATGGTGTAAGACCTCGCGCACCTGTTCACTGAAAGCATCATCGTGACGAATGGCGTCCAGTAAGTGTTCCGGCGCACTGTCTTTTAGCAAGTAGCCATCAGCCCCCGCGTCCATCAGCGCATAAATATCGCTGGGCGCATCGGAGACCGTCAGCACAATCACGCGGGCACAGATCCCATCGCGCCGCAGCGCGTGAAGCGTATCCAACCCGCTCAATCCTTTCATGTTAAGATCGAGCAAGATGATATCGGGAGCATCTCGATTCGCGAGGCTCAGTGCCTCCATGCCGTTGCTGGCTTCCCCTATCACGTCAAAGATGGCATCGGTTGCCAATAACTGACGGATTCCCCGGCGCATAAGAGGATGATCGTCGACGATCAACACACGATAAGATGGTTTTTCTGACATGCCCAGCCCCAATGTAATATGAATTTTATTATTGTTTTATTTGTGAATTATTCTGGATAGAAATCGTTCGTGTTATCACGTTCACGCGCTGCCGTTGGCGTCGAGAAACAGACGCTAACCTGCGTTCCCCCGTCAGGGTGGAGCCCGATAGACAGCGTTCCTCCTAACCGTTCGGCGCGT
Source organism: Pectobacterium sp. A5351 (assembly GCF_028335745.1). Lineage (NCBI taxonomy): Bacteria > Pseudomonadati > Pseudomonadota > Gammaproteobacteria > Enterobacterales > Pectobacteriaceae > Pectobacterium > Pectobacterium sp. A5351. The sequence goes on along the minus strand of NZ_CP116477.1, from coordinate 1,785,825 downwards.
TCCTGCATAATATTTAAACCGTAATGTCCTGCGGGCTCCTCCTGATCGATAATACCGCAGCCGTCATCACGAATATCCACACAATGACGGCCATCAGGCTGCGTACGGCAGTGGACGGTAATCGCTGTCGCCTGCGCGTGTTTAATGGCGTTCAACACCGCTTCACGGATGATTTGCAGCAAGTGAACCTGCTGTGAGGCATCCAGCGCCTGTGTAGGGATCCGGCAGTCAATCGTGATGGTCGCCGGGGTCTGCGCACGCAGTGGCTCGATCATTTCCTGCATCGCCGCTGGCAAATCGGCCTGTTGCAGCGTCAGCCGGAACGTGCTCAGCAGTTCCCGCAGTTGGCGATACGCATCGCTGAGCGCCTGTTCAAAATCGGTAATGATCTGCCGGGCCTGCGCATTTTCTTCCGCTACCGTGCGCTTTAATAACGTCATCTGGATATTCAGATAAGAAAGCACCTGAGCCAGTGAGTCATGCAGTTCACGCGCAATGGTGGCGCGTTCTTCCATCAGTAACAGCTGCTGGTAGTGCTTCTGCGCCTGATTAAAATAAAGACCGCGCCCCAGCATGTTGGCAACGCTTTCCATCAGCTGCGCCGACGGTTGCTGTGTGGATGCCTGCCAACGCAACTACCCGAACTCGACCTCTTGCAAACAGATGGGCAAGGCCTGCCACACAGCCTGCTCGTCCGGCTGGCCTTCACATAACCGCCAGTTCTCTCCCACCTGCATTTCTAGGCAGCCGACCGTTTCATAGCGGCGCACAATTTGCAAAATCTGCTGAAAACAATGCCTGTCAATCGTGCTGACGTTCATCGCCTGAGAACAGTGGTACAGCACCTTCAGCATGCGGTTCGCTTCCTGCAAGCGCAGCGTTTTCTGCCGCACCTTGTCTTCCAGAGAACGATAAAGCTTTTGCAGTTCGTCCGTCATGCTGCTGAAGGTTTGCGCCAGTAATCCCAATTCGTTAGGCAAATTGACATCCAGCCGCGAATGGGTAAAACGCCCTTTCTCGATGGACGAACAAGCCGCCATCAGCTTATTCAACGGCACGACCACTTGACGACGAATGCGACGCAGCGTAAAGAAGATCAGTATATAGATCGTGATCGAACCCATTATTGATGTCGCAACAACTATCATCATCTTGCGCTCGGAATATAGAGGCGGCGATGCGGTTCTAACGCGGCACGATCGCCCTGTAGGTCATATCCCATGCGATAGCTTTGCATACGCATCGATCCGGCAACGTTGATCGCTTCCGCATCGCGTAAACCGCTGGCCAGCGTCAGTAGCGCAATACCCGTCGTCAGGAATGAAAGTAGCGCGATATAAAAAAACGCACGCGCCAGACTGGTAGAAACAAGACGTTTAACCATCACAACGAATAATCCTCTTTGGCATCATACAGACTCTACTACCCTCAATAATTCGAGTTAGCCCTCTGTGCACTATCACGATCCCCACACGCTCCCGCAAGCCGATAAGGCACGAATCCCACATAAGCTTGATCCGGCACCACCATTTACCTCTATCTCATACAGCATGGGAGTAATAGTGTAACCCCTACAAAAACAGCGTGTTTTTTATTGGATATTTCACCGCGTGCCAGAACGACAAACTGCCATGACTAACCTCTCCCGCCGTTCCCTACTGACTGGTGGCCTAAAGCGTACCGACAACATGCTGCGTCCGCCGTGGAGTGGCGTGGAGTGGCGTGGAAAGCCATTTTCTGAATCAGTGCACACGTTGCAACGCCTGCGTTGAGGCCTGCGGTGCAGGGATTATCCAGCGCGGTTCGGGCGGTTTTCCCACCGTCGACTTTCAGCGCGGCGAATGCACATTCTGCTACGACTGCGCGCGAGCCTGTCCACAGTCGCTGTTCGCGGAGCGCCACACCGTACCGTGGGAATACCACCTGACGATTCAGGGCACCTGCCTCTCGCTACATCAGGTGGAGTGCCGTAGCTGTCAGGATGCGTGTGAAACCGGGGCGATACGGTTTCTTCCCACCTTCGGACGCGTTGCTGCTCCGTCAATCGACAACGACGCCTGCACCACCTGCGGAGCCTGCATTTCCGGGTGTCCTGTCGGCGCCCTGTCGATGAAAAAAATCACCGCGGGATATCACACCGCGCCAACGCGTCTGCCGACGCCACAGGAAAACCGATGAGCACAGTCTGGCATGTTTGCAGTGTCGTGGTTCACGTCAATACAGCACAGATGGCGGCCGTAGGCGAAGCGATAGCGGTTCGCCCCAATGTCGAGGTGGCCGCCAGCGATAGCGATACCGGAAAAATGGCCGTGGTGCTGGAATCAGATTCAGAAGACACGCTGTTAAAACAAATAGCGTCAATACGCGAGCTTACAGGCGTACTGGCGGTTTCGCTGGTTTATCACCAGCTTGATGAACCGTCTTTCGATGAACAATTTTGCGATGAACAATCTTTTGCTTTCGATGAACAACCTCTTGATCAACAAGCTCAGGGTGAGGAAATACCATGAAACTCAGTCGACGACACTTTATGAAGGCGAACGCTGTCGCAGCGGCGGCCGCAGTCGCAGGCATCACCATACCGACTGCGGTGCGCGCCGTGACCGAACAGTCAGAGGCTATCCACTGGGATAAAGCGCCTGCCGCTTCTGTGGCGTAGGGTGCGGTGTGCTGGTCGGGACGCAAAACGGCCGCATCGTTGCCAGTCAGGGCGATCCCGACGCGCCGGTTAACCGTGGATTAAACTGCATCAAAGGCTATTTCCTGCCAAAAATCATGTACGGGCAGGATCGCCTGACCCAACCTTTGCTGCGCATGCGTGACGGCAAATTCGATAAAGAAGGCGAATTTACTCCGATCTCCTGGGATAAAGCGTTCGACATCATGGCGGAGATGCACCCGATTCTCTGGTCACGCATCACCGACCGCCGCCTGTCGAACAGCGATGTGACCGTCGCCGTGCTGTCTACCTATCAGCACCGCAGCTTTGAGCTGGCGGATAACGGTATGGTGTTTACGCCGCAAACCGATCTGGCCATTCTCAACTACATCGCCAACTACATTATTCAAAACAATGCGGTGAACGAGGCCTTCTTTACCCGCCACGTGAACCTGCGCCGAGGCGCGACCGATATCGGCTATGGGTTGCGCCCAACGCACCCACTGGAAAAGGCGGCGAAAAATCCCGGTTCCGATGCGTCTGAACCCATGAGTTTTGAAGAGTACAAAGCTTTTGTCGCCGACTATACGTTGGAAAAAACGGTCGCGATCAGCGGCGTTCCCGCCGACCAGTTAGAAGCACTGGCAAAACTCTATGCCGATCCGAATAAGAAAGTGATCTCCTACTGGACGATGGGCTTTAACCAGCACACCCGCGGTGTCTGGGCGAACAATCTGATTTATAACATCTGCCTGCGGATATGGTAGTCACCAACGAGAAACACCGCACGACAGCGGAAAAACTGTGGCAACTCCCGACAGGCATGATTCCTGACAAGATCGGTCTGCACGCCGTCGCACAAGATCGGGCGCTGAAAGACGGCACGCTGAATGCCTACTGGGTGATGTGTAATAACAACATGCAGGCCGGCCCGAACATCAATCAGGAACGCATGCCAGGCTGGCGCGATCCGCGCAATTTCATCGTGGTATCCGATCCCTACCCGACCGTCAGCGCGCTGGCTGCCGATCTGATTTTACCGACGGCAATGTGGGTGGAAAAAGAAGGCGCTTACGGCAACGCCGAACGCCGGACACAGTTCTGGCGTCAGCAGGTGAAAGCACCGGGCGAATCCAAGTCGGATCTGTGGCAGGTCGTGAGCTTTGCCAAGCGCTTCGCCATAGAAGAAGTCTGGCCGGAAGCGCTTCTGGCACAAAAACCAGCCTATCGTGGTAAGACACTCTACGACGTGTTGTTTGCTAACGATGTCACCACGCGTTTCCCACTCAGCGAATTAGCAGAAAATCAGTTGAACGATGAATCTCGCGAATTCGGTTTTTACCTGCAAAAAGGCCTGTTTGAAGAATACGCTGCGCAGATGACCAACGTCCTTGGCCGCGCGGCTTGTTATAGTCTCTGGAGAAAGGATACCCCGCCCAGAGGATCACCATCATAGGGTCTTCTGCCAGCGCATCGTGACGTTCTGACTGCTCGCGGGTTGCCTTCCACGAGTTGAATTGGTCGGGGTGTTGAGCGGTGAAGACGGAATTTCTTGCTTCTATCGGAGCGGGGGGGGGGGGGACGCCGGAGCATCAGCGGAATAGGCTGGCATCATAAGAAAAAAACTGGCTACCATGCCCCACAGATAGGAGATTGACGTGCTTATCCTGACCATGCGTTTGTGTCCAATTTAAGCCGCCTGCTGGCGGTCATTTTAGTTATCTATTTGACAGAAACCACAACAACTGTCGTGACATTACTCGCCCTATGAATAACAAAAAGATGCATTAAAAATATTGTTTTTGATCAAAGGTAAAGAAAAGTAATGAATCGTATCGAAAGTTATATGAGGCGTATCTCAATAAACAGGACGTCATCATCGTGCCGCTCTATCTATGAAAGCGGTGATGATGAATAAAAATAGTGACGGAAGCCTGTAAGAGGTATAGGTATAGGTATAGGTATATAGCGATTCGTTAATAAACGTGGTGAGAGCCATTGGTGTGTCAGCCACGCGATTTTGGCCGTCAGCAAAGAAAGCGGGCATGCGACGACGCGGCCCGCAGCACGAAGACGCTATTTAAAAAGCTTCTGAACAAATTCGCTGTAGGCCGGTCGCCAGACATCCATTTCATGACCGAGATTCGGATAATGGCGGTAGTCAAACCGGATATTCTTCTTCTCCAGCGTCGTTTTCAGACCGGCAATATCTTTACCCGTGATGTTGTCCGTTTCGCCAATCACCACCGTAAAGTTTTTCAGTTGCTGATTAATCTGCTCAGGCCGCTCAAGCTGCGCGGCAACGGCCGTGTTTGGCACCGTTTCAGTGGTAACGCCGCTGAACGTTGCCAGCCAGCCGAAGTGATCCAGGTGGCTCATGCCGGATACCAGTGCCTGATAGCCGCCTTGAGACAGCCCGGCCAGCGCCCTGCCGTTTGCATCCTGACGGACGTTAAAGCGTTTGCCGATCTCGGGGATGATGTCATGAATAAGTTCCCTGTCCGCCGCCAGCGCATTGCGCGGATAGAACACCTTACGGCGCTCCTGCGGTGGATAGTCTTCAGGGATGATGCCGGGAACGTCCGTTTCCGTATCCGGAATAACAACCAGCATTGGCTCAATCTTTTTCTCTGCCAGCAGGTTATCCATCATCTGCGGTATCCGCCCCTGTACTACGGCCGATGCCCCCGTGTCGCCAAAGCCATGATAGAAATAGAGTACCGGCAATGGTTTTGACGATTCGCTATAGCCCGGTGGCGTCCAGACATACACCTGACGCTCTGATTTCAACGCGTTGGAGTGATAGGTCAGCGTTCTCAGCTCGCCATGTGGCACCTGACGCACATCCAGAATGCTCCCCGGCACCAGAATCAGGCTGGTATTCACTTGACGCTGTGGCTTGGTAAACGCCGTGCCCGTATCGATGGTGCGAAAACCGTCCACGCTAAAGAAATATTCATACAGGTTCGGTGCCAACGCAGGCGTCTTGAACGACCACACGCCAGAGTCATCTTTCGTCATCGCATGGGACACGATGCTCTCAGGCGTCGAACCGGTAAAAACACTGACCTGTTTCGCCGTTGGCGCAAACAGGCGGAAGGTAATGCTGCTGTCCGCATTCACCGCCGTAACATACTGGCTCACAGGGACCGTGGCCGCCGGCATAACAGGAAAATCGGCAGGCAGCGCAGAAGCGTTGCCAGAAACACCCGCCAATACACCCAGAGTCAATAATGATAACGCTATTTTCTTCATGTTCATTCGCATAATCCCATCCCGAATATCACGTAATCGAGTCTGTTTTTGCTAAATGTAGCGGCACCGCCGAAGCGGTGCCGATGTGGTGGCTGGTATTACCACCAGACTTCCGCTTGAACACCCACGGAGAATTGATCGCTCTTACTGTCGTTAAAGGTGGCTTTACTGATGCCGTTATCTTCAATTTTCAGATACGTGCCATAAAAACGAATCTCTGGACGAGAATTCAAGATACTCGTGTCAACTTTAAGCGCATGGTACAGCGTGGTTTTATAACCCGATTCATGGTAATTCACGCCGTTCGTTTTATTGGTTTGGTTGAAGTACGCCAATTCCACGCCCGTTTGGTTAAACTTATCCCAAATATAGGCCGGACGAAGTACAGCACGAATACTGTCAAAGTCGGTATTTGCACCCGTGTCATAGCTATAAATGTCATTACCTTTTGAATAGACTAATGCATTCGCCATAATAACATCATCACGCAAATACATTTCTCCTTGCGAGATCACACGGAATGCATTTCCTGAATGATTGCCGTAATAATCACCATTTCGGCTATACGTTGGGTTAGCATCAGAGATATTAGCAAAACCGCTGGCAATAGCATTACTCGCACCTTGAACGGTAAATTCATTAAATCCACCGTTATATAATCCTTGACGTAAAATGACACCCGCGGTCCAGGCATCTTTCAATTTATAAGACAAACCATCACTTTCGTCATTTTTCTGCGTATTATCTTTATTGGCCTGTGCATATTTACCGATCAGCGACAAGGTTGCATCATCCCAGAGTGGAATGCCTTTATAACGAATATCAATCGCGTTGGTATTAACCTGATGTTTATTCTGCGGCGAGCTGCTGTTACGCGGGTTATATAATGCATGACGGGCGTTAACGTCTTCACGGTTCAAAGAGACATCCAGTTTACCCACGCCCAACTGCCAGTTCTCAATACCTACACCGCCCGCCGCTTCTGAACGATGGCTTTTCCAGTCCAGCATCTGAATTTCATAGACTGGCAGGGTATTTTTACCTACCCAAAAATCAGCCTCTGGGGCGAATGGTAAAAATCCTTTCGTATTGACGTACATCTGGGAGAATTGCAGTTTATTTTCATTATCGGCGTCTTCGCCAAACCAGGCACTGTTGTACTGCATCCCCACGTTACCATCCAATTGGATGACGGCGTCGACACGTTTATTCCCTTCGGCATAAACTTTTTGGCTCAGTATGAGATCGAACCAACCACTGTGCTCATTGCCAAAACGCCCTAATGAACCAATCGCATACGATTTTGGTGCGCCATGATCGGCCGTTGCCCATCCAGAACGGAAATACCCCGTATAGCTAAAGCCAATATCATCCTTAACGAACTTACTCACTTCTGCTAACGTTAATGGCTTCTGTTGTGCACTTGTCGCGCCATCAGTCGTATTTGTGGCGGGTTGGGCAACAGGCGCAAGAACCACCTGATTAACCGATGACGTGCCAGAAGAAGCAACAACCAGCGGTTTATCTTTTGCCACAGAGTTTGCTGCAAGACGTGCTTTATTTTCTGCGTTCGTCTTATATTCACGAAACTCTTTTTTCGTTGACTGCAATTCAGCTTTATTTGCCGCCAGTTCTTTCTCCAGAAGTTTCAGTCTTTCTTCTACGGTCAATTTTGCGGCCATAGCACCATTAGACAAAAACACTGACGACATCAGTAATACCATCATCTTTACAGGGAATTTTTTACGCATGATTATTATCCGAGTAGGGTACATGTTAACATTGAAACAGCGGTTTTAAGTTGAAAAAACTCCCTCGCGACGCTAGCCGCAAGTCCGCCTATTTATAAAAATTTTGTAAAATCCACATGACCGTTTATATAATTTAATGGCTAGTTCATTCCCTCCCGTTTCATCTTATTCCCCTGCCATCTTTCCCATGGATAGTAAAAAATAGAGTTCGCATTCATTCCAGATTGTATTTCTCTGAGAATGAATGCGTAAATGACTCATCGATGCGATGATTTATTTCAATGTTTCACCATTAGAGGAAATGACCTCTTTATACCAGTAGAAACTTTTCTTACGCCGACGTTCTAATGTGCCGTTCCCTTCATCATCACGATCGACATAAATGAAGCCGTAGCGCTTAGACATTTCGGCCTTTGACGCACTCACCAGATCGATAGGCCCCCAGCAGGTATAACCCATCACCTCAACGCCATCTTCCAGCGCCTCACCCACTTGATAGAGGTGATCGTTCAGGTATTTGATGCGATAGTCATCGTTAATGCTGCCATCGCTTTCCAGTTTGTCTTTGGCACCCAAACCGTTTTCCACAATGAACAGCGGTTTTTGGTAGCGGTCATACAGATAGTTCAGCAGATAGCGCAGCCCTTCCGGGTCGATCTGCCAGCCCCACTCGGAGCTTTCCAGATGCGGATTCGGCACCATGTTCAAAATATTGCCGCGGGCTTTCTGGTTCACTTCTTCATCCGTGGTCACACAGCCCGTCATGTAATAGCTGAAAGAAATGAAATCGATGGTTTCTTTCAGCGACTGACGATCGTCTTCCGTTACCGTCAGCGTAATACCGTGCTGCGCAAAGAAACGCTTCATGTACGCCGGGTAATATCCTCGGGCTTGGACATCGCCAAAGAACAGCCAATCGCGATTCTGCTGCATCGTTTCCATGACATCCGCAGGCTTGCAGGTTAATGGATAGAACATGGAACCCAGCATCATATTGCCGATTTTGGCATCAGGAATGATGTCATGACACGCTTTCACGGCTTTAGCACTCGCCACGAGCTGGTGATGGATCGCCTGATAAATATCCTGCTTACTGCTCTCGGTCGGTAAACCAATTCCTGTAAAAGGTGCATGTAACGCACAGTTGATTTCGTTGAACGTCAGCCAATATTTCACTTTGTCTTTATAGCGCTGGAATACCGTGCGAGCGTAGCGCTCAAAGAACGTAATCGTTTCACGACTTCCCCAGCCGCCGTAATCCTTCACCAGACCATACGGCATTTCATAGTGGGACAGCGTTACCAAAGGCTGAATACCGTACTTTGCCATTTCATCAAACAGGCGATCGTAAAAGGCCAGCCCTGCTTCATTCGGCTGGGTTTCATCACCCTGCGGGAAAATACGCGTCCAGGCAATTGAGGTTCTCAGGCATTTGAAGCCCATTTCAGCAAAGAGCGCGATGTCTTCGGGATAACGGTGATAAAAATCGATCGCGATATCTTTAATTCCGCTGTCGCCCGGCGTGCGCGTGACGATCTCGCCAAAAATACCCTGCGGCTGTAAATCGGACGTCGATAACCCTTTTCCGTCCGTTAAATACGCGCCTTCAACCTGATTGGCTGCGATCGCGCCGCCCCACAAGAATGCTTTCGGAAACTGATGGCTCATCTTTTCTCCTCCCAATTGGGTCATAAATTTCAATGTCAGCGGATTAACGTCAGCAAAGCGCCCTGTTCCTGCACGGTGTTTCCGGCGGTAGGCAGAACATCAACGTAATCTTCGCTATTGGTGATAATGACGGGCGTTGTCGTGTCATAACCGGCCTTCTCAATCGCCTGATAATCAAACTCCACCAGAAGATCGCCCTGCTTCACGACATCGCCAGTCTTAATGTGTGCAGTGAAATACTGACCATCCAATTTCACCGTATCGATACCGACGTGAATGAGCACCTCGGCGCCCTCTTCCGATTCGAGCCCAATGGCATGGTTGGTCTTGAACAGCGAGGCGACCGTGCCATTCACAGGTGAAACCACGCGCCCGGCCTGCGGTTTAATCGCAATGCCTTTTCCCATCAACCCACTGGCGAACGTTTCATCACCAACCTGTTCAAGCGGCAGCGCCGTGCCCTCGATTGGACTGCTTATCTCTTGTTTACGCGTCGCATCACTCTGGCGTGGTGTCGCTTGCGGTGCAGCCACAGGAGCATTAGCATCTGTCGTTTTTTCTTGCGCCGGAATCCCAAACGCCCAGGTTGCTATCGCCGCGAAGCTAAAGGCAATCACCGTACCAATAATGGCGGCCCAGACCGTGTTATCGACGCCTGTCGGTGGGATAACCTGGGTAAAGGTAAAGATGCTCGGGAAGCCGAAGGAATAAATCGTAGTGTTGAAATACCCCAGCACACCGGCGCCGATTGCACCGCCCAAACAGCCAAAGATGAAAGGACGCTTCAGCGGCAGCGTGACGCCATACACCGCAGGTTCTGTAATACCAAAGATGGCTGCCGAGAATGCCGAACCAGAAATCCCTTTCAGCTTCATATCACGCGTACGCAGCAGCACGCCCAGCACCGCTCCCGCTTGCCCTAATACCGCAGGAGTCAGCAGCGGCAGCAGTGTGTCATGGCCCAACACGCTGAGGTTGTTGATCATCAGCGGCGTCAAGCCCCAGTGCAGACCAAAGATCACGAACACCTGCCACAGCGCGCCCATCAGTGCACCCGCAATCGTGGAGTTCAACCCGTAGATCAGCTGATAGCCGCCAGCCAGCATATGTCCAAGCCAGGTTGCCGCTGGCCCAATCAGCAGGAACGTGACGGGGACAGTGATACAGAGGCACAGCAGCGGCGTGAAGAAATTGCGAATATTGATATGCAATATGGCGTTTAGAGGCCTTTCCAAACGCGAAGAGAGCCAGGCTGAGAAAATAATCGGAATAACAGAAGAAGCATAATTAATAAAGGTGATCGGAATGCCCAGGAAATACAGTTGCTGATAATTCGCATTTTGCATCGCGCCAAATTCGGCAATCATGGAAGGATGAACCAGCGTGGCGCCAATCACCATGGTAACGAATGGATTTCCACCAAACTTTTTCCCTGCGGTATACCCTAACACCACCGGGAAGAAAAAGAATAATGCATCGCTTGCCGCAAAAAGAACTTTATACGTTCCGCTGGCTTCAACCATCCATCCGCACACTAAACTCAGTGCTAAAAACCCCTTTAAAATACCGGAAGCAACCATGACACCAATTAACGGTGTAAATATTCCAGAAATAATATCGATGAAGCGGGAAAGAAGATTTCCTTTCTTCTCATCTTCATCCCCAACATTTGCGGAATCAGTCTGGTCGCTCAATCCGGAAATATCCAGTAAGCTGCGATAGACATCGCTGACGTGATTACCTACGACGACCTGAAATTGTCCGCCGCTTTCAACCACCATGATCACGCCTGAGTTATCTTTCAGCGCTGCGGCATCCGCTTTTTTGTTATCTTTTAGTTTAAAACGTAATCGGGTTGCACAGTGTATTACACTAATGATGTTGCCGCGTCCGCCGACGCCATCGAGTATCTCGCTTGCTAATGCTTTGTATTCCATCGTCTATCCTTAATGCTATATCCGTCATACTTCAAGCTACATGTGCGTTGGCTGCGTTCGCTCACCCGAATCACTTACCCGAGTAAGCTCATCGGGATTCACTTTCTTGCCGCCTTCCTGTAACTCGAATTATTTAGGATAAAAAAATACTTAAATATCAATAATTTAATATTGCAAGTTCTGTTTGAGACAAAAAAAAACCTAAATCGCTTTTCCCAATAAGCATTGAGAAAACGATTTAGGTTTTGCCTGCCCGCCGAGACTAGCCTGACAGTAACAATCCTGTTTATGCGCCCGCACAACTACTGTGCCGACAATAAAACTTACTTCATCTGATAATTTGCTTTCCACATACTTTATGCTTTCACTTTCACCGTATGCAAGTACATTTACCTTGCCATACGGCTATTTTGTGACGAAAAGCAAATTAGCAGAAATTATTCCCCATCACCGGGTTCTATTTTATCCTGACCTTCTGTCCGCACACGTTCAATATGAATCGTTAAAAACATCAACTCTTCTTTCGTTAACGTGTAGTGGTACTTTTGAATAATGTGCGCCTGTATTTTTTCCGCACAGCGATAAGACAATTGATATCGTTCTCTCACGACATCATGTAATGACTCATCATCACTAAATACCGTATTTTTTCCTATTAACCGCTGCGCAAAGAACTTCAAATGCGTCACAAAGCGGTGATAGCTTAATGCTTGTTCGTTATAATCCAGATTCAGCTGATATTTTACAATATTCAGTATTTCCTGCATGATTTTGGTAATTTGCAGGACTTCCGGCATTTCGCTGTCGAGCTGCGCGTTTACCAAATGCAAAGCAATAAACCCGGCTTCATCTTCCGGTAAGCGCACGGCCAAACGCTGCTCAATAATATCCAGCGCTTCCAGGCCGACAGCGAACTCTTTTGGATACAGGCGCTTTATTTCCCATAACAGCACATTGCGGATATCCACCCCTTGTTTATGGCGTTCTATCGCAAAATGGCAGTGATCTGTTAAAGAGATATAGACGCTGTTTTGCAATTTCCCCGGCAAACGGTCTTTTGCCAGCAAAATGATCTTATCTGCTGTCGTAATGACCTCCATCGGAATCTCTGACAGCAACTCCTGTAGGCGTGATGTCAGTTCCCCGGATTTCATCACAAACACGCGTTCAATCAGCGTTTCGTCCAGCAGATCGCCAGAGTGCTTTTTGAAGCCCAGCCCGCGTCCCATCACAACCGACTCATTATTGTTTTCGTCGATTACGGTAACGACATTATTGTTGAGTATTTTGGCAATCTTCATTTTTCAAACCCTGGAAACAAAAAAACCAGACACCCGTAGCAAGAACGAGCATCTGGTTTTGCCTGCTTACGCAGTAACAATCCGCAATGGCAGGTAAACTACCATCTGCCTTCATCTTCTCAAGAAGCATGACACAAAAACGTGATACGGATCGACAGAAAAGCGTGCTGCTTACACGTATTTTCTTTATTTATTGCCAGCCGTTACAAGAATCTCTCACTTGCCTCGGTTCGCTGTAATCGCGCATTCCTGCCGCGAATGGCTTAGGCAGTTGCGCAACAAAGTTGGGGAAAAACACCAAATCGCTCAGTTCTTTGCGTAAACGCGACAAAATATTCAATTTCATTCCTTTTACCACCTTGTTTCTCGTCGCTTAATAACTATAATACGGAACGTCGTTTCAATTGAATGGTTTCAGCTAAACAACGTGCCACTATCAATAACATTATTATCAACGGCATCGCCAACGCGAACTCCGCTAATCTCATGCGACGAGCGGCTGCGCACCTCATCATCCATTCACGACGACCATCTATACTTACCTTTTCTATACTGTTTCCTCATTGATTCTTTCCAGCGGCTTGTCTCACATCGCCACTGGTTCACTCGTTTTTTTATCCATCACAACTTGTAGAAACTATCGTATGAAAAAGACAAAAATTGTTTGTACCATCGGGCCGAAAACAGAGTCAGAAGAAGTGCTAAGCAACCTGCTGTCTGCTGGCATGAATGTTATGCGCCTGAATTTCTCGCACGGGGATTACGCAGAACACGGTCAACGCATCAAGAACCTGCGTGCCGTTATGGAAAAAACCGGCAAGAAAGCCGCTATCCTGCTTGACACCAAAGGCCCGGAAATCCGCACCATGAAGCTGGAAAACGGCGCTGACGTAACGCTGACTGCGGGTCAGACGTTCACGTTCACCACCGATCAGAGCGTGGTAGGTAACAAAGATCGCGTCGCGGTCACGTACGCGGGTTTCACTGAAGATCTGAGCGTCGGCAACACCGTTCTGGTTGATGACGGTCTGATCGGTATGCAAGTTACGGCAATCAACGGCAACGATATTGTTTGTAAAGTGCTGAACAACGGCGATCTGGGCGAGAATAAAGGTGTTAACCTGCCTGGCGTTTCCATCCAGTTGCCTGCGCTGGCCGAAAAAGACAAACGCGACCTGATTTTCGGTTGCGAACAAGGTGTCGATTTCGTTGCTGCCTCCTTTATCCGTAAACGTTCCGACGTTGAAGAGATTCGTGCTCACCTGAAAGCACACGGTGGCGAGCACATCCAGATCATCTCCAAGATCGAAAACCAGGAAGGTCTGAACAATTTCGACGAAATCCTGGAAGCATCTGACGGCATCATGGTTGCTCGTGGCGATCTGGGCGTTGAAATCCCGGTTGAAGAAGTCATTTTCGCGCAGAAAATGATGATCGAGAAATGTAATCTGGCACGCAAAGTGGTTATCACCGCGACGCAAATGCTGGATTCCATGATTAAAAACCCACGCCCTACCCGCGCTGAAGCTGGCGACGTTGCGAACGCCATCATCGACGGCACCGATGCCGTTATGCTGTCTGGTGAAAGTGCTAAGGGTAAATACCCGCTGGAATCCGTTACCATCATGGCGACCATCTGTCAGCGTACAGATTCTGTGATGAAAAGCCGTCTGGATACCATCAAGACGCCTGGCGTACTGCGTATCACCGAAGCCGTCTGCCGCGGTGCGGTAGAAACTGCAGAGAAACTGGATGCACCGCTGATTGTCGTTGCAACCAGCGGCGGTAAGTCTGCCAAATCTATCCGCAAATACTTCCCAAATGCCCGCATTCTGGCGCTGACAACGAACGAAGTCACCGCGCGTCAGCTGCTGCTGAGCAAAGGCATTGATACGCTGCTGGTGAAAGAAATCGCTTCTACCGATGATTTCTACCGCATCGGTAAAGAAGCGGCGCTGAACAGCGGTTATGCGCAGGCTGGCGACGTTGTGGTGATGGTCTCTGGCGCACTGGTTTCCAGCGGCACAACCAACACCTCTTCCGTACACCGTCTCTGATCCCAACAATCAGATCGGAAAAAAGCGCCTTAATGGCGCTTTTTTTATATTTTGAAACGACTTCCTACAGCGCGATAACCTAATTAATGCGTTTGCGTAACACGCCATTTAATAGCCTAAAGCCTCGGAGTTATCCGATAAAAATAGCACTGTTTTCCTTACTTTTTTAATGAATAGGTAAAACTCGCTGTTTCTTTGAGCGAACGATCAAAATTAAGCATGTTCTCATCAAAAATTTATTCTCATTAGAAAAAAGTTTGTGTAATACTTGTAACGCTACATGGAGATTAACTCAATCTAGAGGGTATTAATAATGAATCGTACTAAACTGGTACTGGGCGCGGTAATCCTGGGTTCTACTCTGCTTGCTGGTTGTTCAAGCAACGCTAAAATTGATCAGCTGTCTTCTGACGTTCAGACTCTGAACGCTAAAGTTGACCAACTGAGCAACGACGTGAACGCAATCCGCTCTGACGTACAAGCTGCTAAAGACGACGCAGCTCGTGCTAACCAGCGTCTGGACAACCAAGTTCGTACTTACAAAAAGTAATCGAACTGGTTAAGTAGTGAAAATGGCGCACAATGTGCGCCATTTTTTTGTCTGCGTTTTACCTTTTCAGCTTTCCCTTTCAATCCTTTTTTCGCCTGATCAGGCATCGTCATCCCTTAGCACTATCCCTGGAGCCAGCACAGATGCGCCTGAACGCATCTGGCCGATTTATTTCATGATTAACGCGAGGTAGTACTGATAGCCGTGATCGGTGCAGCCTGATGCGTCTCAGGCGCTTCTGGCACTGATTCTACCGGTGGCTGGTAGGTATTGATATCTTGTCCTACGCTCACCACGATCGGCATGCCTGAACGGCGCACAATCGCATCAGCAACCGCTTTACTGTCCGTCTCCGCATCTTTAACAAACTTCTGCGTCTTCGCCGTCAGTGGAATCGGCATGGTTTGTGGATCGTCTTTATCGGTCTTCGACAGAGGCTGATGCACTTCAACGTAACGTTTGCCGTCCGGTTCAACGGAGGTTTTAATTGCATCGTTAAGAATCTGAACTCGCGTACCAACCGGCACGTTGTCGAACAACGCCTTAATGTCATCCGGACGCAGACGGATACAGCCGGAGCTTACGCGCATACCGATGCCGAAGTCCGCGTTCGTACCGTGCAGCAGATAAACGCCGCCGTGCGCGGACAGACGCAGCGCATGCAATCCCATTGGGTTATCTGGGCCAGCCGGAACGACAGCTGGCAGCTTAATGCCCTGCTCTTCAAGATAATGCTTGCGGATGTTTGCCGTTGGCGTCCAGGTCGGGTTCTCGCGTTTCTCGCTCACGCTGGTCGTCATCAGTGGCGTATTGCGCCCCAGTTGACCGATACCGATCGGGTAAACGATGACGGTATTCTTCCCTTTCGGGTAGTAGTAGAGACGCAGCTCCGCCAGATTGACCACAATACCTTCACGCGGGGTATCCGGCAGCAGCATTTGCGTGGGGATCGTGAGCGTGGAACCCGCTTTCGGCAGGTAAGGATCCACACCAGGGTTCGCTTCCATCATGCCCAATAAACCAATCTTGAAATCCGCCGCGATAGCTTCCAGCGGACGACCATCATTGGGGACCGTATAAGCGATATTCTCGCCGATGAGGCGGCTATTTGGTGGCGGTAGCGGGTATTCCGTCGCTTTAGCGGCGGTGCTGGTCAGGTATGCCGCGAAAGCCATACCAAGTAAAGTTAACGCGCGTTTCATATTAGATTCCCTACAATCAATAACATCTGGCTATGTACCCAGAATGCAGTATCCGGCTATACCTCTTGATCTGGTGTCAATGCGACTATTACTGCCACTCTCCACCGAACGTGGGTATATATTAGCATTGTTGTAACAAAAGAATATTTTATTTAAAAATCAAAGCATTGATATTCAATTCTTTACAAAGCAGAGTCAGCATAAAATTTAACGGGAAATAAATATACGGGACGAATTCTGAAATATCAGCGAGTTAATAAATATGCCGGAAAACAATAACGTGCCGTTGGTAAAAAACCGTAAATGGAAAAAACAAAAAAGCGCTGGACGTTTTTTCCGTCACAGCGCTTTTTTACACTCTAGGAAAGCAGAAAACAGGGAAGAAAATTAAAGCAGTGCGGCGGCGTGCGCACGAATTGCGCGTAACATCGCCTCAAGCCCCTGAGAGCGGGATGGCGTCAGATGTTGGTTCAGCGCCAGCGATTCAAAGAAAGGCCGTACATCCAGCTCAACGATTTCCTGCGCTGTCAACCCCTGATACAGGCTGAAAACCACCGCAATCAGCCCCTTCACAATAGCGGCATCGCTGTCGCCGTGCAGAACGATAACGCCCTGCTCGTCAGGCTGCGCCACAATCCAAACCTGGCTCTGGCACCCCGAAATCAGGTTATCTGGATTACGCCATTCATCGGGCAACGGATCAAGACGCTCCCCTAGCTCGATGATATAAAGATATTTTTCTTCCCAGTCATTACAGCGCGCAAAGTTGCGCGCCAGTTTCTGCGGTTCTGGCAGACTCGCCATGGTTTCCTCCCCGAACAGATTCGCGCGCGGCGCTTAACTGCCCAGCAATCGATGGATACGTTGCAATCCGGCAACCAGCCGGTCAATTTCTTCGCGCGTAGTATAAACTGCCAGCGAGGCGCGGCACATACTGGGAACACCGTAATGTTCCATCAGCGGCATCGCGCAATGGTGGCCGGTGCGAATCGCAATACCATACCGATCGAGGAAACTTCCAACATCATAGGCGTGGTGCTGCCCAAGATTAAACGCAATGACGCCGTGACGCTCAGCAGGGCCGTACAACGTCAGATCGGGCACCTGCGTTAGTGCCTCCAGCGCATACTTCATCAGCGAGGATTCATAACGTTGAATCTCTTCCCGCCCCAACGCCGTCACATAGTCCAACGCAGCGCCTAAGCCCATGATACCGCCAGTATTGGGCGAACCAGCCTCAAAGCGCCATGGAGAATCCGCATAGGTGGTGCCAGTACGCAGGCTAACCTGACGAATCATCGCCCCACCGCCTTCCCACGGCGGCATGGCCTGAAGCAGGTCACGTTTGCCATACAACACACCAATACCGGAAGGGCCGTAGATTTTATGTCCTGAAAAGACAAAGAAATCGCAATCCAGATCCTGCACATCAACAGGCTGATGCATAATCGACTGTGCGCCATCAACCAACACAACTGCGCCAGCCGCTTTTGCTTGCGCGATCATGGCTTTAACCGGATTCAGCGCACCGAGTACGTTAGATATGTGCGTCACCGCCAGCAGGCGAGTACGTTCATCCAGCAATGCGGGAAGCTGCGCAACATCCAGCGAGCCATCTTCGGCCAGCGGCAATACGCGAACTTCAACGCCACGCGCTTCCGCCAGCATCTGCCAGGGAACAATATTCGCATGGTGTTCCATCTCGGTGATGATCAGGTTGTCGCCCGGCTGGATGAAGGTACGGCCATAGCTGTTGGCCACCAGATTGATGGCCTCCGTCGTCCCGCGAACAAAGACAATCTCGTCTACCGAGGCGGCATTGATAAAGGACGCCACCTTTTCGCGCACGGCTTCCATCGCGCTGGTCGCCTGCGCGCTCAACGTATGAATGCCGCGGTGAACCGCAGCGTATTCATGGCGATAGAATTCGGCTTCGCGATCGATAACCGAATGCGGCTTTTGCGCACTCGCCGCGCTATCCAGATAGGCTAACGGCTGGCCGTTAACCTCACTTGCCAGCACCGGGAAATCAGCGCGAACCCGTTCGATAGGATAACTCATCATACCGCCTTGCCGGCATTCGCCAGCGCGTTTGGCAAACGCTGCGCGATACGTTGCAGAACCACATCTCGCAGAGATTCGTTTTCAATTGCTTCTGTAACCTCCGCCGCAAAGGCGAAGATGATCATCTGCTGCGCATCCTGTTGGGTAATCCCGCGAGAACGCAGATAGAACAGTTGCTCTTCGTCCATGCGGCCGATGGTCGCACCGTGGCTGCACTTCACATCATCCGCATAGATTTCGAGCTGCGGCTTAGTGTCTACCTCAGCCAGTCGACCTAACAACAGGTTGTTGTTGGTCATCTGTCCGTCGGTTTTCAGCGCATGCGGCGCAACCTTAATCATGCCGTTAAACACCGCTCTGGCGCGATCGTTGACGATGACTTTATGCAGTTGGCGGCTTTCGCCATAGCCCTGATTGTGCTCAAGATACGTTCGCGTATCGCACACTTCGCTGCCAACCGGCAGAATCAGGCTGTTCATGGACAGATTGGTGCCTTCGCCGTTCAACTGAGCGCTGGTGTTGTGACGCGTCAGCCCTGCCCCCAGCAGGAAGCTGTGGCTGCGAACCCGTGCATCACGCGCCAGCACCAAATCATTATGCGCAAAGTGGTAGCTCGCTGCCGCTTCAAACGCCAGCTTATAGTGGCTCACCTGGCTATTTTCCGCCGCATTCACCGTCAGGCGTGCGCCGGTAAAGTGAGCATGCTCATCCAGACTGACGTAGTGCTCGATAATTTCCGCACTCGCGCCGCGTTCAACGTTCAGATGATGACGGTGGTGAACTGTATTCAATGCCGCCGCCTGACTGCTGCTGATGTGCAACAGGTAAAGTGGTTTATCCGCCTGCTGCCCAGCAGCCAGACGAATCAGCGTGCTTTCGCTAGCCAGACTTTCGGTCAAATGCAGGAACACCTCAGACTGGATGGCCGCAGGCAACACGCCCTGCGCACGCGACGCCTGCACATCAACCTGATAAGGGCCCCATGCGCTGTCGCTGAGTTCAGCATTGAATACACCATCGACAAACACCAGACGCCAGCTATCCACCGCTAAGGCCAGTGCCTCCACCGCTGCGCGATCGATAGACTGGGCCTGCGGTGCAACAAATTCGTTGCTCAGTAAACTATCCAGCGGGGTGTATTTCCAGTGCTCGTGCTTACGGTGCGGTAAGCCAAGACGCACTACGTCCTGCCAATGCTGGTTCGCTTCTTCAGAACGGCGTGACGCATCGCGTTCAAACAAGCCATGCCATTGCTGCAATGCCTTCTCTTGTTTCTGTGCGATGCCAGTTTTACCCGCCGCGTTCTCGCTCGTCACATTATTGCCCGTCGGTAAGCCAGCCATAGCCTTGCTCCTCCAACTGTTTCACCAGCGAGAAATCGCCGGATTTCACAATGCGCCCTTGATACAGAACGTGGACGTGATCCGGTTTGATGTAATCAAGAATACGTTGGTAGTGCGTGACGATGATGAACGAACGTTTGCCGTCGCGCAGTGAGTTCACGCCGTTAGAGACGATTTTCAGTGCATCGATGTCCAGCCCGGAGTCGGTCTCATCCAGAATGCACAGATCCGGCTCCAGCGCCGCCATTTGCAGAATGTCGTTACGCTTCTTTTCACCGCCGGAGAAACCCACGTTGACCGAACGGGTCAGCAGATCTTCCGGCATATTCAACAGCTTGATCTTTTCTTCGATAAAATCGGCGAAATCAAAGCGATCCAGCGGTTCCTGCTCACGGTATTTACGCACCGCGTTAACGGAAGTTTGCAGGAAGAACTGGTTGCTGACGCCTGGGATTTCTACCGGATACTGAAACGCCATGAAGACGCCTTCACCCGCACGATCTTCTGGGGACAACTCCAGCAGATCTTTCCCTTTGAAGCTCACCGAACCGTCGGTCACTTCGTATTCTTCACGTCCAGCCAGCGTCGCGGAGAGCGTACTTTTACCTGAGCCATTCGGGCCCATAATCGCGTGAACTTCACCTGGCTTAATGGTGAGATTAAGCCCTTTGATGATCTCTTTGCCTTCTACGCTGACTTTTAAATTTTCGATGCTTAACATGCTTATTCCTTCCAACGCCCAATGCGACGAGCGCTTAATGAATTCCGGGACCGATGATTCTCATTATTCGTCTGTGAAAATCCCGGTAACCGCCGAATTAACCCACGCTATGTTCCAGGCTAATCGCCAGTAACTTTTGTGCTTCTACCGCAAATTCCAGCGGCAATTCAGAGAAGACGTCCTTACAGAATCCGTTCACGATCATCGAGATGGCATCATCTTCGCTGATTCCACGTTGCAGACAGTAGAACAGCTGGTCTTCACCAATTTTCGAGGTCGTCGCTTCGTGCTCCAACTGCGCGGTATTGTTGCGCACTTCCACGTACGGGAACGTGTGCGCACCGCACTCGCTACCGATCAGCATGGAGTCACACTGGGTGAAATTACGGGCATTAGCCGCACTCGGCATGATCTTCACCAGACCACGGTACGTGTTCTCACTGCGTCCGGCTGAAATCCCTTTAGAGATGATGGTCGAGCGGGTGTTTTTACCGATGTGGATCATCTTGGTGCCGGTATCGGCCTGCTGACGGCCATTGGTCAAGGCGACAGAGAAGAATTCACCCACGGAGTAGTCACCGCGCAGAATGACGCTTGGGTATTTCCAGGTGATCGCAGAGCCGGTTTCCGACTGTGTCCATGACATTTTTGAATGCTCGCCCGCACACAGTGCGCGCTTGGTCACGAAGTTCAGAATCCCGCCTTCTGCGTCATCTTTACCGGAGAACCAATTCTGCACCGTGGAGTATTTCACTTCGGCATTCTTGTTGATGATGACTTCCACCACGGCGGCGTGCAGCTGGTAGGTGTCACGAACGGGCGCGGAGCAACCTTCGATGTAGCTGACGTAGCTGTCGTCATCGGCAATCAGGATCGTACGTTCGAACTGACCAGTTTTCGCCGCGTTGATGCGAAAATACGTCGACAGCTCCATCGGGCAACGCACGCCTTTCGGGATGTACACAAACGTGCCGTCAGAAGCGACCGCCGAGTTCAGCGCCGCAAAGAAGTTATCGTTGGCGGGTACGACCGTACCGAGGTACTGGCGCACCAGATCGGGATGTTCCTGAATCGCCTCGCTGAATGAACAGAAGATAATGCCTTTTTCAGCCAGCTCATGCCGATACGTGGTCGCAACGGATACGGAGTCGAAAATCGCATCGACGGCGACTTTCTGGCCTTCACGGACAGGAACGCCCAACTGATTAAACGCATTCTCTACTTCGCTGGTCAGGTAATTATTCACGTCCGTAATCCCGGATTGCTGCTTGGCACCGGGCTCAGAGCCGCAGCTGTCGTCGCAGTTACCGCAGGAAGGCGCGGAATAATAGCTATAGTCCTGATAGTCGAGCTTCTCGTAATGGGCTTTCAGCCAATGCGGTTCTTCCATCTCCAGCCACGCCTTGTAGGCGTTGAGACGGAATTCCAGCATCCACTCAGGTTCATTACGCTTCGCCGAGATCGCCCGTACGACATCTTCATTGATGCCATGCGCCAGCTCATCAGTTTCCAATTGCGTAAAGAAACCTTCTTTATAGCGTCCATCACCCATCCAGATCTGGACATCATCAGGTACATCTACCGTGCTACGTGCCATAATTTTTCATCACTTAAATGCCAAAGCTTTCGCCACATCCACAAGCATGTTGCGCTCTGGGATTATTAAACTTGAATATCTGATTCAGCCCTTCACGGACGAAATCGAGTTCTGTGCCGTCAATGAAAGGCATTGCTTTCAGTGGGACATACAGTTTTGCACCATCACGTTCGAAGACCAGATCGTCGGTTTCGAACTCCTGAACCAGATCCAGCACATAGCCAAATCCCGCACAGCCGGATTGTTTAACGCTGAGCCGCAGTCCTTGCACGGCCTCATCCTGCTTCATCAGATTCTTAATCTGCTTCACGGCGCTTTCTGTCAGCGTCAATCCTTGCCAGACATTTTCATCCAGTGAAAACGTCCCTATATTTTCCGCTTGCATATGGAATACCTCATTACGTGTGGTACCAGTTTTAGGCTGGTTTCCCCTAATGTTAGTGATAATGAAACTAGCTTCAACCTCTTGTTTCGCAGGGCTATTCGTAACATTTCAGTTTTTAGCAAGCCAATAGCATCATTTTACACATCTCGAACGCAGCAAACAATATGACAAAAGATCAATTAACACATTGATTTTAAAATAATTATCATCATCACCCCGACATATTACGGCCAGGTAATAATTATCATCTCGTTATCATTATTATAACATTTATCGGTGATACCTATTTATAAAACAGGGGAGGTATATGAAGATTTATGTGATTCCCGATCGTATTTTTTGGCGTTAAAGCACATTTTTCCCATTGATCGCCGCCTTTTTTATCAATATGATAATGATTATCATTTCATATTCAGGATCGTTCACTATGTTTTCCGTGACTGCCTGGCTGCACCACCAGATTGACGAATATAAATTCCAGATTCGCGATGCCACCGTTGATTTTTACATGGCGGAAGCGCGCCTGAATCGCCCCGGAAGCAATATTGACCATTTACGTCGCTATCATAACGTCTGCATGGACATGGTTGAACTCTGTCTGAGAAATGGCGATGACGACAGCTATCTGCATGCGCTGGTCAAGCTACACAATCGGTTGATTAAAGAGATCAATAATGAAGGGCGTTGCCACCTCTTTCGGGTGCAAAGCTACTACTTTGCCCGTAACACGCTGAAGTCGATTTGCCATCAGCTAAGCATGCAAGGTTCATGGGATAAAGCCACCGCGTTTCAGACCGACTTCGTTAAGCGCGTGCCTTTTCTTCCCTGAATAACCGAACCAGACCGGCTGGCAGTCTGGTTCGGTGTTTGCTCTGTGTTTACGGTGTAATAACCGATGTTGTCAGACGAGAAATGCAGCACAGGCGATTCTGATTATCAAAAATCTCAATCTGCCACACTTGGCTACGGCGGCCAACGTGCAGCGCGCGGCACACGCCACGCACTTCACCTTCGCGCACGGCTCGCAGATGATTGGCATTGATTTCAAGGCCCACCACCTGCTGATCGCCCTCAGAGCACAAATAGCCCGCGACGGAACCCAGTGATTCCGCCAGCACAACAGACGCACCGCCGTGGAGTAAGCCAAACGGCTGGCGCGTGCGTTCATCCACCGGCATCACGGCTTCCAGAACATCATCCGCGATATGGGTATAGCGAATACCGACATGGCCCACCATGCACGTCTGACTCTGTTGATTAAGTTGCTCAAGCGTAACCTGTCGTTTCCATAGCATCAGATAATCTCCAGCAGGGCTTGTAGCGGATGGCGTAATGCGCTGCCTTCCATACGTTTCACCTGACTGCGGCATGAATAGCCGGTGGTCAGGCAGCGTTTCTGGGGTAACTTCTGCAACACCTGTTGCCAGGATAGTGCATAAATGCCCTGCGAGTTGGCGAGGTTTTTGGTTTCATGACCGTAGGTTCCCGCCATACCGCAACATCCGACGCTGACATTTTCCAGTTTGGCACCAAAGCGCAAGAAGATATCAGCCCACTGTTTCGTACTGATCGGCAGCGCCGTGGTTTCCGTACAGTGTCCCAGCAGATACCAGGATTCGCCAGTGGCAGGCTGCGACGAGCTGTCGGCCAGTGCCGTCACCAGCCATTCATGCACCAGTTGCACCTGGAAATCACCGCGTTTCTCACCCAGGATTTCACGGTATTCATCGCGATAGCACAGTACCAACGCCGGATCGACGCCTACCATCGGCATCCCCAGTTTAGCCACGCGATTCAGGAAATCAGCCGTCTTTAACGCAGTTTTAGCAAAACGCTGCAAGAAGCCCTTAATGTGTTGCGCCTTCCCGTTCGGTGAGAACGGTAACAGCACCGGTTTCAGCTTCAGTTTTTCGATCAGATGGATGAAATCAGCCACCACCTGCGCATCGTAATAGCTGGTAAACGGATCCTGCACAATTAACACGTACTGCTGACGCGCCGCTTCCGGCAACTGTTCCAACTGTTCCAGCGTGGTGTTGACGCCACTATGTCCGGCAAACTGCTGGCGCAGCGACGGCGATGACAGCAAAGGTAAATCAACCATGCCGATCTGGCTGCGGCTCAGATTATTCAGCAGCGGCATTTTCAGGAAGAAGTTAAACGTCTTCGGACTGCGCGCCATCAGCGGTGCATAGCTTTCAACGCCGGCGACCAAATAGTCACGAACCGGACGCAGATAGCGCGTGTGATAAAGCTGTAGGAAGCGGGAGCGGAAACCGGGCACGTCAATTTTGATAGGGCACTGCGTTGAACAGGCTTTACACGCCAGACAGCCCGACATCGCCTCTTTGACTTCGTGGGAGAAATCGTAATCCCCCTGCTTCGCCTGCCAGGTATTGCGGGTTTTCTGGATAAACGCCCGCAGGCTCAGTTTCTGCTGCGGCAATGCCTTCTCCAACGCCACCGGATCGACGCCCTGCTCTGCCAGCAGGCGTAACCATTCACGCACCAGCGTCGCACGGCCTTTCGGCGAATGAATACGGTTGCCGCTGATTTTCATCGACGGGCACATTGGGCTACGGGCATCAAAGTTAAAGCACAGCCCGTTACCGTTACATTCCATCGCGCCACGGAACGCCGTACGCACCGTCAGCGGGATCGTACGGTCGAACGTGCCGCGCTTGACCGCATCGACTTTCATCATCGGCGCATCCACGTCCAGCGGCGCACAAATCTTCCCAGGATTAAGCCGGTTATCTGGATCGAACGCCGCTTTGATGCGGCGCAGTTCGGCATACAGCTCCGGCCCAAAAAATTCAGGGCTGTACTCGGCGCGGAAGCCTTTGCCGTGTTCCCCCCACAGCAGGCCGCCATATTTAGCCGTCAGCGCGACAATCTGATCGGAAAGCTGCTTCATCAGCATTTCCTGCTGTGGGTCGCACATATCCAGCGCCGGACGGACGTGCAGCACCCCGGCGTCCACGTGACCGAACATACCGTACGTCAGGTTATGGCTGTCCAGCAGCGCGCGGAATTCTTCGATGTAATCGGCCAGATGCTGTGGCGGCACGCAGGTATCTTCCGCAAACGGAATCGGCTTCGCCAGCCCTTTGCTGTTGCCCAGCAGACCGACGGCTTTTTTCCGCATGGCATAAATACGTTCGATGCCGGCCAGATCGTTACAGGTTTGATAGCCAATCACCCCGCCTTCTCCGCTCGCCAGCAGCGTATCCAGCCCCTGACAGAGCGCGTCAACCTGCCCGTTAATCAAGGTTTCATCATCGCCCGCGAACTCAACGATATTCAGGCCCAGCATTTCCTGATTAGGCACATCGGTAATCAGTTCGCTAACGGAATGCCAGACGATATCTTCACGGGCCAGGTTTAATACCTTCGAGTCCACGGTTTCAACCGACAGCGCCTTCGCTTCCACCATGAACGGCGCATTGCGCAACGCTGAGTTAAAGGAGTCATATTTGATATTCACCAGACGGCGAATCTTTGGCAACGGCGTGATGTCGAGCTTCGCTTCGGTGATAAACGCCAGCGTGCCTTCAGCACCGGTCAGAATTCGCGTCAGGTCAAAGGTCTGGAGATCGTCGCTAAACACATGGCGCAGGTCGTAACCCGTCAGAAAACGATTCAGCTTGGGAAATTTGTCGATGATCAACGCGCGCTGTTCGCGACAGCGGTGCAGCACCGTATGGTAAATGCGACCGATAGAGGAATCTTCTAACGCCAGCTTCTCTGCCAGCGCTACCGGCATCGCCTGCGTATCCAGCATCTCGCCGCCCAGCAGAACCGCACGCAGCCCCAGCACATGATCTGAGGTCTTGCCATATACCAATGAACCTTGCCCCGATGCATCGGTATTGATCATGCCACCCAGCGTCGCCCGGTTACTGGTCGACAGCTCTGGCGCAAAGAAATAGCCATAAGGCTTCAGGTACTGGTTAAGCTGATCTTTAATGACGCCAGCCTCGACGCGCACCCACCCCTGTTCAGGGTTAATTTCCAGAATGCGGTTCATATAACGCGACATATCGACCACGATGCCGCGATTCAGCGCCTGCCCGTTCGTTCCCGTCCCACCGCCGCGCGGGGTGAACGTCAGCCCTGAAAAACGTTCCTCACCGGCCAGCCGCGATAGCATCGCCACATCGGCGGTTGAACGGGGGAAAACCACCGCATCCGGCAAAAGTTGATAGATGCTGTTATCCGTTGCCATCGTCAGACGATCGGCATAATTGGTCGCCGTATCGCCCGTGAATCCATTTTTCTTCAATGCTTCCAGAAAATTAAGCACCGGCTGAACCAGCCCGGGAGATTGCGTGATCTGTGGGATCATTATTTTTTGACCCTGTCCGTACATGATGTGTTTGCCAATATGTCGTGATATGCCTGTGAAGCGCGGTATATAGCCTAATCTTGATCGCTTAAGGATAGAGATACCGGGGCTACCACGGTGTGAGGCATCCCTGCGGGAACCTCATCACCGTGCTTCCCCTAAAGCCATGCTTAAGTGACTAGCATTTGTATATAGCCGCCCTTTCATCGGGGACATCACGTTTTATCACATTTCGCAATCGTGTGCGCTCCCGGATCGGCAAAAACATACAGCGTGTTGGCGAACTGCCGTTTCACCAACAAAATGTTCAGCAGGCTGTCAAAACCCCCGGAAATATCTCATGATGATCGGTGATGACATGACTTAGCGCAGGCCAGCTCGCCTTCA
This sequence comes from Pectobacterium sp. A5351, assembly GCF_028335745.1. NCBI lineage: Bacteria > Pseudomonadati > Pseudomonadota > Gammaproteobacteria > Enterobacterales > Pectobacteriaceae > Pectobacterium > Pectobacterium sp. A5351. Next base: position 1,758,600 of record NZ_CP116477.1, on the reverse strand, counting down.
GCCTTCCCTTTTGCTATTAAGGAACGATTCATTGAGCAAATATTCTCAGCCGCCACGATTTGACCTGGCCAGAATCCTGTTCAGTCTGGCGTTTATTACCATCATGATAATTGCCTGTTTTTGGGTGGTGCAGCCTTTTATTCTGGGATTCGCCTGGGCGTGTATGGTGGTGATTGCCACCTGGCCAGTGCTGATTAAGTTTCAGGCGCTATTGTGGGGGAGACGTTCTCTGGCCGTGATCGTCATGACGCTGCTGCTTATTCTACTATTTATCGTCCCGATTGCCGTTCTTGTCAGCAGCGTAGTGGATAACAGCTCAGCGTTAATGAGTTGGGGAGCCCGGCAGGAAAACTTTTCGCCACCGACACTGGAGTGGCTGACGTCTATTCCTTTCGTCGGTGAAAAATTATTCAACAGTTGGCAGACGTTGTTGCAAAGCGGCGGTAGCGGTCTGTTCGCCAAGGTGCAACCCTATTTTGGTAAAACAGCGACCTGGCTGGTGGCACAAGCGGCCAATATCGGGCGCTTTTTGATGCATTGCTCCCTGATGCTGATCTTCAGTGCCCTGCTGTATTACAAAGGGGAAGCCGTGGCGAAAGCCGTGCGACATTTCGCTATCCGGCTGGGGCAAGAGCGCGGCGATGCTGCTGTAATTCTGGCAGCACAGTCGATTCGTGCTGTCGCGCTAGGCGTGGTGGTTACCGCTATCGTGCAGTCGGTGCTGGGCGGAATTGGGCTGGGGTTGTCCGGTATTCCCCATACCACACTACTGACTGTGCTGATGTTTCTATCCTGTCTGGCGCAGTTGGGGCCACTTCCGGTACTGATTCCTGCCATTATCTGGCTATATTGGACGGGTGATGCCACCTGGGGCACAGTTTTGCTGGTCTGGAGCTGCGTCGTTGGCACTATCGATAACGTGATCCGTCCAGTATTGATCAGGATGGGAGCCGATCTTCCCATGCTGCTGATTCTTTCCGGCGTCATTGGCGGATTGCTGGCCTTTGGCATGATTGGGCTGTTCATTGGCCCGGTCGTCCTCGCCGTTTCCTATCGTCTGCTGTTTGCCTGGATGCGTGAAATCCCCGAACCGCAAAGCATCCTCTCCGTTAATACGTCCAGCAAATCAAAGCAAGAATAACGACGGTAAACACCATCTCGTCTCCCCGTGGGCGGTGCGCCGCCCGCGCCTTGCCCATTCTCACCATCATTTCTCTGTGGCGGTATATTCCCATACCTTTTCAATAGGTAAAAATAACTAATGATTAACCTTCTATTCTTAGGGATTCCTCCTAAAAATTTTGATATCATTTCTCTAATGCATCAATATTATTGACAATATAAAAACTCTGAGAGCCCAATCCTTAAAAGATCATTAACTATTAGGATGATTCTTAATGACTGAATAGAGCACAATCAATAGGATAAATACAGGAGCCAGTAGTAACCTACCTGTTTGTCAATGAGGTTTCCTCCTCGTCAGAGTTAGTAACGAATTGCTGTGTGTAGTCTTTGCCCATCCCCTGAGATGGGCCTTTTTTTTCCTTTCATTTCTCTTCCATTCAATTACGCTTCCTCCCTTTTTTGTTACTCTCCTGTCTGCCTACTCTCAGTTCAGTTTTTCAGGAGTTTTTCATGACGCCTCTCGCCGCGAAGAGATTACTACTCTGTGGCTTATTCAGCTTTCTGACCGCCTGCGACAATCCAACACCGACAGCACAGCGCCCCTTGTTAACCATTGAAGGTAAAACGATGGGGACGTTTTACAGCGTAAAAATTAGCGGCGACGTCACCGAAGACAAAACGCAACTGCAACGAGAAATCGATGCTCTGCTGGAGCAGGCTAATAACGACATTTCCACCTACCGTGACGATTCCGCGCTGTCGCGTTTTAATCAGTATCGGGGAACGGATCCACAGCCTATCAGCAACGGCATGGCGGATATCATCCTGGCCGCACTGCGTATCGGTAAAGCCACGCATGGCGCGATGGATATCACCGTTGGCCCATTGGTTAACCTCTGGGGATTCGGCCCGCAGAAGCAGCCGACGCGCATCCCTAGCCAGCAGCAGATCGACTTAGCGCGGCAAAACGTTGGGTTGCGTCACCTGAAACTGATCGGCGACGAAAAAGGAGAATGGATTCAGAAGGATCTCCCGGATTTATATGTCGATCTCTCCACGCTGGGTGAAGGGTACGGTGCGGACGTTCTTGCGCAGTTAATGACGCGTAAAGGGATCACCAATTATCTGGTTTCCGTCGGTGGCGCGATTTCCAGCCGTGGCGTGAACGCCGAAGGGACGCCGTGGCGTGTAGCAATTCAGAAGCCAACCGACCAGGAAAACGCGGCACAGGCAGCGGTGAATTTGCAGGGTTATGCCATTAGCACCTCCGGCAGCTACCGAAATTATTTTGAGCAGGACAACAAGCGCTATTCTCACGTTATCGATCCCGAGACGGGCAGACCGATTACTCATCAATTGGTTTCTGCAACCGTGATTGCTCCGACCGCACTGGAAGCCGATGGCTGGGATACCGGTTTGATGGTATTGGGCACGGAGAAAGCGTTAAAGCTGGCGGAACAGCAAGGGCTGGCGGTTTATCTGATTACCAAAACGGATAAGGGCTTTAGCGCGGTAATGACGCCGCAGTTTAAATCCTTCCTGATTGCGGCACCGTGATTTTCAGCACAGCTTGCGATCAGCAGCGGTCGAGCGGTGGTAATGGATAGATCGTAAAGACGCTGTGAATACGTCCCTGGAAATTGAGGGTTACCCCACAAATCCGGGAAATAAATTTCTGTAACCACAGTGAAAATTTCGTGCGCACTAACTTCAGTCAATTTTTGCAACTGTCGCAGCACGCGCCCGACATGGGGCGGTTCAATCGCCACCGCCCCATGACCCCAGGCTTTTCGCGAAATCGTGTCGCTACGCGATACCTTCGGCGTTCGTGACCGCAACTCGGGCCGCCATTGACGCGCTCCCTGCGCGGCACTGGCTTTCGCGGCGTCCTTGCCGCTCACCCGGCAGTCACTCCCACCTCAGCACGATTATTACGCGACTAAAAACTTTAAAAACAATACATTGATATCTAAAAATTCATCGCAGCACTAGTTGTGCTCAGCCAGATTCAGCCAGGTTTGCACCACGGTGTCTGGGTTAAGTGACAGGCTATCGATGCCCTGTTCCATCAGCCAGAGCGCGAAATCCTCGTGATCTGACGGACCCTGACCGCAAATACCAACGTATTTACCCTGTTTCTTGCCGGCTTTAATCGCCATCGACAGCAGCGCCTTCACCGCATCATTACGTTCATCAAACAGCGACGATACCACGCCGGAATCACGATCCAGCCCCAGCGCCAGCTGTGTCATGTCGTTTGAGCCGATGGAGAAACCATCAAAGTGTTGCAGGAATTCATCGGCCAGCAGCGCGTTGGACGGAATTTCGCACATCATGATGATTTTCAGGCCGTCTTCGCCACGGCGCAGACCCTGACTCGCCAGTTCGGCAATCACCGCCTCCGCTTGCGCCACGGTACGAACAAACGGGATCATGATCTCGACGTTCTTCAGCCCCATCACGTTACGCACGCGCTTAACCGCTTCACACTCCAGCGCAAAGCAGGCTTTGAAGTCCGAAGAGACATAGCGACCCGCACCGCGGAAGCCCAGCATTGGGTTTTCTTCTTCCGGCTCATAGCGCTCGCCGCCAACCAGATTGGCGTACTCGTTGGATTTAAAATCGGACAGGCGGACGATGACGCGCTTCGGTGCGAATGCTGCGGCCAGCGTCGCGATCCCTTCCACCAGACGGCCGACATAGAATTCCACCGGATCGTCGTAGCCCTGCATCAGCGTTTTGATCTCGCGTTGCAGTTCTGGAGTCTGTTGATCGAATTCCAGCAGTGCACGTGGGTGCACGCCAATCATGCGGTTAATGATGAATTCCAGACGCGCCAGACCGACGCCATCGTTTGGCAGGCAGGCAAAATCAAACGCACGGTCAGGGTTACCCACATTCATCATGATTTTCAGCGGCAAAGCCGGCATTTCATCAATCTGTGAGCTCTTCACGGAGAAGTCCAACAGATCCTGATACACATAACCCGTGTCGCCTTCCGCACAAGAAACGGTCACTTTTTGCCCCTTGCGCAAACGCTCGGTCGCATCACCGCAGCCCACAACGGCAGGGATGCCCAGTTCACGCGCGATAATGGCGGCATGACAGGTGCGTCCACCACGATTGGTCACAATCGCCGCGGCCTTCTTCATGATCGGTTCCCAGTCTGGGTCGGTCATGTCGGTTACCAGCACATCGCCCGCGTTGATCAGGTGCATCTCGCTGATGTCCTGAATCACTTTGACTTCGCCCGCACCGATGCGGTGACCGATCGCACGGCCTTCCACCAGCACGGTACCGCTGGCAGGCAGATGATAGCGTTCCATGACCTGGCCGTTGGAACGAACCGTTTCCGGGCGTGCCTGCACGATATAGAGTTTACCGGTGTGGCCATCTTTCGCCCACTCGATGTCCATCGGGCGACCGTAGTGTTTCTCAATCAACAGCGCCTGACGCGCCAGTGCCTGCACTTCATCATCCGTCAGGCTGAAACGCGTCGTTTGCTCTGCTGGCACATCTTCAATCCGCACCTGCTTGCCATGTTCCTGGCTCGCGGCATACACCATACGGATTTTTTTCGATCCCATATTACGGCGCACAATCGCAGGCTTGTTGTTCTGTAAAGTCGGCTTGTGAACATAGAACTCATCCGGGTTCACCGCACCCTGCACCACCATTTCGCCCAAGCCGTAAGCCGAGGTGATGAACACCACCTGATCAAAACCAGATTCGGTATCGATGGTAAACATCACGCCCGCAGACGCCAGATCGGAGCGCACCATACGCTGTACGCCCGCCGACAGCGCCACGCCGCGGTGGTCATAGCCCTGATGCACACGATAAGAGATCGCGCGATCGTTAAACAGCGATGCAAACACGTGCTTCACCGCGACCATCACCGCATTGATGCCCTGCACGTTCAGGAAAGTTTCCTGCTGACCCGCAAAGGACGCATCCGGCATGTCTTCTGCCGTGGCAGAGGAACGCACAGCAAACGAGGCGTCTTTCTCACCATCGGCCAGTTGCTGATAGGCATCATGAATCGCCTGCTCCAGCTCTGGCTGGAATGGCGTATCAATAATCCACTGGCGAATTTGCGTACCGGCGCTAGCCAGTTGGTTCAGATCGTCAATGTCGGTGCGATCGAGCAGCTCATAAATGCGCTGGTTAATCCCACTTTGATTAAGAAAATCATTAAACGCCTGCGCCGTTGTCGCAAAGCCGTTGGGAACGGCTACGCCCAATCCTGAAAGGTTGGTGATCATTTCACCCAGAGAGGCATTTTTGCCTCCCACCCTTTCAACGTCGTGCATACCGAGCTGGTTATACCAAAGGACATTACGCAAATCAGGGCCGTTATTGGACATCGAAAATAATCCTTTCTGCATACAATTAGGGTATGAAAGAGTGTGGTTGAGAATCGCCTCAACGCAATCAGGTTAGCATAGCGTTTTGATGAACATAGATAGGTGAATCGATCAACCTATGAAAAAAAACTGATTTCACGGCAGATGACTGCTTAATGCGGTAAAAATCCAATATCGTAGAAGATTAGCATTCTTTATCATAAAGATAATGAAATGACGTTTTAATAAAAGTATTCGCAAAACACAATTTTTGACGAGGTTAACGTGTTCGAACTGTCGGAAATATCACAAGGGGGTTATGTGGAAAGAAGCGTATTTTATGTCTCGGACGGTACAGCCATTACGGCTGAAGTACTCGGTCATGCGGTGTTGTCCCAGTTCCCCGTGAACACCGTTAGCTATACCTTACCTTTCGTTGAAAGTGAAGCACGCGCTAAAGCCGTGTGTGAACAAATCAATACGTTGTATCACCAAACCGGTGTGCGTCCGCTGGTGTTTTACTCCATCGTCACGCCGACCGTGCGTAACATTATTACCCGCAGTGAAGGGTTTTGTCAGGACATCGTGCAGGCATTGGTTGCCCCTTTGCAGGAAGAACTGAACACGCCGCCTACGCCGGTTGCTAACCGTACTCATGGTTTGACCGCCAATAATCTGAGCAAATACGACGCCCGTATTGCGGCCATCGACTACACGCTGGCACACGATGATGGCATCTCGCTGCGTAATCTCGATCAGGCGCAGGTCATTCTGCTGGGCGTGTCACGCTGTGGCAAGACGCCGACCAGCCTGTATCTGGCGATGCAATTCGGCATTCGCGCCGCCAACTATCCTTTTATTGCCGACGATATGGACAACCTGCGCCTACCCGATGCGTTGAAGCCCTTCCAGCACAAGCTATTCGGGCTCACCATTGATGCCGAACGGTTGGCAGCCATTCGGGAAGAGCGTCGGGGCAATAGTCGCTATGCGTCGCTGCGTCAGTGCCGCATGGAGCTGAGCGAAGTTGAGGCGCTATTTCGCAAACACCAGATTAAATATCTCAATACGACCAATTATTCCGTTGAGGAAATTTCCGCCAAAATCATCGACATTCTCGGCATGAGTCGAAGAATGTACTAGTACACGATAGTTTTTTTGTCCTGATGCGGTTGTAATGTGCGCCATTTCGTTTATTGTGTGCACCATCACTTCCCGGCATTTCGCCGCTGCGAAGCAACCTTTTAGTCGGAAACATAGCCTGAAAACTCTGTCTGAAAACATTGTCGTGGTTCGAAAACATTGCTGTGATTCGAAAACAGTGTCGTGATTCGAAAACAGTGTCGTGGTCTGAAAGACCCATCATGTCCACGCTTTTTCAGTAAAGACAGGTTTTCGGCTTGACCGCATTCAGAGACAAAACATGCTACAAACAGATGAACTGCGGAGCGCGCGCATCGAGAGTCTGGTGACGCCCCAAACGTTACTCGCCAGACTCCCGATTACCCCTGCCGTTGCCGAAAATGTCACCTCGTCACGTAAGAAAATTGAAGCCATTCTAACCGGTCAAGATCCTCGCCTGCTCGTCGTGATTGGCCCCTGCTCGATCCATGACACCGACAGCGCGTTAGATTATGCACGCCGTCTGGCTGCGCTACGTACGCAGTATCAGGACAGACTGGAAATCGTCATGCGCACCTATTTTGAAAAACCGCGCACGGTCGTAGGCTGGAAAGGACTCATTTCCGATCCGGCACTGAATGGCACCTTTCAGGTAAACGAAGGGCTGGAGATTGCCCGCCGTCTGCTGCTGGATGTCAACCAGCTTGGGCTGCCAACCGCGACGGAATTCCTCGATATGGTCACCGGCCAATATATTGCCGACCTGATTAGCTGGGGTGCGATTGGTGCAAGAACCACCGAAAGCCAGATTCACCGGGAAATGGCCTCGGCGCTGTCCTGCCCCGTCGGCTTCAAGAACGGCACAGACGGCAACACGCGTATCGCCGTTGATGCCATTCGTGCCGCCCGTGCCCGGCATATGTTCCTTTCGCCGGATAAGCAGGGCTTCATGTCGGTCTACAAAACGCAGGGCAATCCGTTTGGTCATATTATTATGCGCGGCGGGAAAAAACCGAATTACCACGCGGAAGACATCGCTGCCGCCTGCGCTCATCTGCGTGAGTTCTCACTGCCCGAGCATCTGGTGATCGATTTCAGCCATGCCAACTGTCAGAAACAGCACCGTCGCCAGCTCGATGTAGCCGATGACATCTGCCAGCAAATTTGTGCGGGCTCACGTGCCATCGCGGGCATCATGGCGGAAAGTTTCTTAATTGAAGGCAACCAGCCTGCTATCAATCCTCTGGCATTGACGTATGGGCAATCCATTACCGATCCTTGTCTGAGCTGGCAGGACACCGAAACGCTGCTGGCTCGTCTGGCAGACGCCGTCGACAGCCGTTTCTAATCCGATACGCGCTGGCACACTCACCTTCTCCGGTCGTGTGCCAGCCGTTTTCCTCTTTTCCCGCCACCTCTCCCACACTCTCGCAGCACGTAAATTCCTCTTACGATTTCTCTTATTCCACTTATTAAGAAAACTTCACTTGAGGTTGCGTTTTTGTTACATGAAAATGATTCTCATTCATTGCTATAATCAATACGACAACGATTAAGGGAACGAACGAGATGCAGACGTCTATTTACCAACAATACCTTCAGGCTAAAGTTGAACATCCGCGTAAATATGCTCGCGATCTGGCTGCGCTACTCGGCATCAGCGAAGCGGAACTGACTCACGCACGTGTCGGACACGATGCGCAACGCCTCCAGGGTGATGCTAAAGTCTGGTTAAGCGCGCTGGAGCAGGTTGGTAATACCAAGTCGATCACGCGCAACGAGTACGCCGTGCATGAGCATACTGGCTATTATCAAAACCAGACGTTGGATGGACATGCTGGCCTTATCCTCAACCCGCGCGGATTGGATCTGCGTTTATTCCTCTCTCAATGGGCTTCAGCCTTTGCGCTGCGTGAAAACACCGCGCGCGGAGAGCGTCAAAGCATTCAATTCTTTGATCATCAGGGCGATGCGATTCTGAAGGTCTACACGACCGACACCACGGACATGGCCGCCTGGCAGCTATTTGTTGAGAAATTCACTAGCAGCGAAAATCCCACGCTGGTACGTCGTTCGGCCACCAATGGTGCGGCGGCTGAACAGGCCATTGCCCATAATTCTCAGTTTGAAGCAGACTGGCGTGCAATGAAGGACGTGCATGATTTCTTCATCCTGCTCAAGCGCTATAACCTGACGCGCCAGCAGGCATTTAACTCAGTCGCTGACGACTTGGCTTACCGGGTAGACAACGATGCGCTGTCACAGATTCTGTTTGCCGCGCGTGAAGATCAGAACGAAATCATGGTGTTTGTCGGCAACCGCGGCTGTGTGCAAATCTTCACCGGTACGCTCGAGCGCGTAGAGCGTATGGAGCAACATGCGGAATGGATTAACATCTTTAATAAAGACTTTACGCTGCATCTGATCGAAGGCGCGATCGCTGAAAGCTGGGTGACGCGCAAACCGACGGTTGACGGTATCGTGACCAGCCTCGAACTCTATGCCGCAGACGGCTCTCAAATTGCACAGCTCTTCGGGCAACGTACCGAAGGTACGCCGGAACAACAACAGTGGCGCAACCAAATCGATGCCCTGAAACCGCATAAGGATCTCGCTGCATGAAAAACTGGTTATTCCCCCTGCTTTTGACACTCCCGCTGGGGGTGTCTGCTGCCGAACGTATCGTTTCTATCGGCGGCGACGTCACGGAAATCATCTATGCGCTGGGCGCAGAGAAAGACCTTGTTGCACGTGATAGTACCAGTCTGCACCCGGAAGCCGTGAAGAAACTGCCTGATGTCGGTTACATGCGTCAGCTCAACACCGAAGGCATTCTGGCGATGAAACCTTCTCTGGTCGTTGCCAGCGATCTGTCTCAACCGTCGCTTATCCTGCAACAGGTTGCGGACAGCGGCACTAAAGTGGTGCATGTGCCTGCCCAACCTTCACTGGATGTCGTGCCGCAGAAAATCGATGTCATCGCACAAGCGCTGGGCAAAGACACCGAAGGGAAAAAGCTGACGGAAACCTATCAGCAGCAGTTGGCGGCAGTCAAAACGTCACCGCTACCGGTTAACGTGCTGTTTGTTCTCAGCCACGGCGGCATGACCGCGATGGCCGCTGGCAAAAACACTCCAGCGGATACCATTATCCGCCATGCTGGGTTGAAGAATGCCATGCAGAACGTTGAACGCTACCAGCCGTTGTCACAAGAAGGCGTGGTTGCCAGCGCACCGGATCTGATTCTTATCTCCAGCCAGGGGCTGAAAACGCTGGGCGGCGAAGCGCAGGTCTGGAAATTACCTGGGCTAGAGCTGACGCCGGCAGGTAAGAACAAGCGTCTGCTGGTCGTCGACGATATGGCAATGCTGGGCTTTACGCTCGATACGCCGGCGCTGATGGCAACGCTGCGTCAGACCGCCGAAGCGATCAAATGACGTCACGGTTTCATCCGCGCACCTGGTTGATCGCGCTGCTGTTCCTGATGGTGGCACTGATGGTGGGGGCCGCCAACATGGGCGCACTGACCCTATCGCTCAAGATGTTATGGCAAACACCGCTTGACGATCCGCTCTGGCATATCTGGCTGAATATCCGCGTTCCCCGCGTGCTGCTGGCGATCCTCGTCGGCGGCGCGTTGGCCTGTTCCGGCGCGATCATGCAAGGGTTATTTCGCAACCCGCTGGCCGATCCCGGTCTGCTTGGGATCAGCAGCGGTGCTGCACTCTGCGTGGCGCTGACTATCGTGCTGCCGCTCGGCCTTCCGCCACTTCTGGCACTTTACGGTCCGATGTTCGCCGCCTTTGCCGGTAGTCTGACGGTGACCGCGATCATTTTCATCCTCAGCCGCACCGAACAGGGTGGATTAACCCGATTATTACTGGCTGGCATCGCGCTCAATGCACTGTGTATCGCGCTGATCGGCGTCTTGACCTATATCAGTACCGACCAACAACTACGCCAATTTTCGCTCTGGGGCATGGGTAGCCTCGGGCAGGCGCAGTGGCCGATGTTGCTGGTTGCCAGCACGCTGACCATCCCTGCCATGATTGCGACATTGTACTACGCATGCCGTCTGAATTTATTGCAGCTAGGGGACGAAGAAGCGCATTACCTTGGCGTTAACGTGAAGCGCACCAAGCACATTCTGCTGCTGCTCAGCTCGCTGCTGGTCGGTGTAGCGGTGGCGGTCAGCGGCGTGATCGGATTTGTCGGGCTCATCATTCCGCACCTGATACGTTTGCATCTGGGTGCCGATCATCGCTGGCTCATTCCCGGTTCCATCCTCGGCGGTGCCTGCCTGCTGCTGTTTGCCGATACGCTGGCACGCACGCTGCTTGCGCCGGCAGAAATGCCCGTTGGGCTGTTAAGCAGCCTGATTGGCGGGCCATATTTCTTATGGCTGATCGTTCAGCACAAAGGACGTAGCAATGACTGACTCAGCGCTCGACCAGACGTTAGTCGCACGTCATCTACGCTTTCAGACCAACGGCCGTACTCTGACGGATGATGTTTCGCTGAAGCTACACTGTGGGGAAATCGTCGCGATTATCGGCCCTAACGGCGCGGGGAAGTCGACCCTGCTCCGTCTATTGACCGGTTATTTGACGCCCGATGACGGCGAATGTCTGTTAGCCGGACAGCCGTTTTCACACTGGCAGCCCGGCGCGCTGGCAAAAACGCGCGCGGTGATGCGTCAACATAGTGGCATGGCGTTCGCGTTTAGCGTACGGGATGTCGTCGCGATGGGGCGTTCCCCGCATGGTCGCTACCCGAAAAATGATGATGTTATTCAGCAGGTCATGGCGCAAACAGGCTGTCTGGAACTGGCGGCGCGCGACTATCGCCACCTTTCCGGCGGAGAGCAGCAGCGTGTACAGCTCGCTCGCGTGCTGGCGCAGCTGTGGCATCCAGAACCGACACCAGGCTGGCTGTTTCTCGATGAACCGACTTCAGCGCTGGATTTGTATCATCAGCAACATCTCTTGCGGTTGCTCAAGCAGCTCACGCGTGAACAACCGCTCTCCGTGTGCTGTGTTCTGCACGATCTGAATCTGGCCGCACTGTATGCCGATCGCATCCTGCTGTTGCACGAAGGGAAGCTGGTCGCACAGGGTTCGCCCGAGCAGGTGCTACAGGCTGAGACGTTGACCCGCTGGTATCGCGCCGACCTCAGCGTCGGTTCACACCCAGACTACACCATTCCGCAGGTTTATCTGCGGCAATAACCATCATTCCTGCTCCGGCTTAGCTGGAGCAGGAAATCTCCAGATGCTTACCCCACTCTGGCGGTAACGCTGCCAGATCGTTCTTATCCGGCTGTTCGTCAAACGGTCGACACAGTGCCTGATGCAGACGAGTCAGCACGCTGATATCATCACTTTCCGCCCGTTCAATCGCCATTTGCGCCAAATAATTGCGCAGAATGTACTTCGGGTTCGTCGCATTCATCAGTTGGCGACGTTCCTCATCGTTCTGTTCTTCCTGCATTAGTCTCTGGCGATAGCTCGCAAACCAGCTATCGAACGCAGCCCTGTCGATGAACTCATCACGGAGCGGCGCGCGTGATGCCTGTTTCTCACAGTCTGCCAGCAGACGAAATGTGCGGGTATAATCGCTGCCCTCTTGCTGCATCAGACGCAACAGCCCGACCAGCACATCATTATCCTCCGCGCTCGCGGTAAACAAGCCCAGCTTGGCGCGCATCAGCGTGCCATAGTGCTGCATCAGCGCTGGCTCATAGCGGGCAAGCGCACGCTCCAGCGTGTCGGTGTCCATCAGCCCCGACAGCGCCTGCGCCAGACGATGCAGATTCCACAGCCCTACGGCAGGCTGATTGTCAAACGCGTAGCGCCCGCGATGGTCGGAGTGATTACAGATGAAATCAGGCTGATAGGCATCTAAAAAGCCGTAAGGACCGTAGTCGATCGTCAGCCCCAGAATCGACATGTTATCCGTATTCATCACGCCGTGTGCAAACCCGACCGCCTGCCAATGCGTAATCAGCCGGGCGGTACGTTCTACCACATCGCCGAACCACAGCTCATAGCGACGCTCGTCGTGCTCCCACTGCGGCCAGTGGCGGGCAATGACATACTCCACCAGTTGGCGTACTTTTTCCGGCTCACGGCGATAGTAGAAGTGTTCAAAATGGCCAAACCGCACATGGCTTTCCGCCACGCGCAGCAGCATGGCACCCTTTTCTTCCTGTTCACGCTGCACCGGATGTGTGCTGGTGACAATCGTCAGTGCCCGCGTAGTGGGAATCCCCAGATGGTGCATCGCTTCCGAGGCCAGAAATTCGCGAATAACTGAACGCAGCACGGCACGACCGTCACCCATGCGTGAATACGGCGTCAGCCCTGCACCTTTCAGGTGCCAGTCCATGCTGCGGCCATCCGGCAGTTGTTGTTCTCCCAGCAGGATGCCACGCCCGTCGCCCAGTTGGCCGGCCCACATACCAAACTGATGGCCGCTATAAACCTGCGCCAACGGTGCCATTCCTGGCAGCAAGCGTTCACCGCTCCAGAGAGCATCTTGTTCCGGCGTAAACCAGTCGGCAGACAGGCCAAGTTCGGCGGCCAGCCCCTCGCTGTGATAAAGCAGGCGACCGCCATGTAGCGGCGTAGGTTGTAGCGCGGTATAGAACCCCGGCAGTTGGTGAAAATAGTGATTTTTGAATAACGGTGTCTGCTGCATCCTGTCTCCCTAGTACCACCCTGTTCAGGTGAAGAGAGCCATACGCTCACCACACATCGACTAACGGGTATGCAGAAAGTGTAGAGGGATGGCAATGAAATTAACACGGAGGAAACACAGGGGTATTATTTGCACCACGCCTATTCAGGAGGAACGCTCACACTCAAAGACCGTGAATCTCTTGAGTTAGCTGAGCAGCGTCGTACGCTGCTCAAGTCGCTCGAAATGCACGGCGGGCCACATTTGGCCCTGAACGGCATCAATATTTAGCTGCCTCATTTTATTCAGAATCGCCATACTATCGACCTCTTTGGCAACAATATCGATGCCTGAATAACTGTTTTTAATCGTCCGTAATAACGGCTCCATCATCAGCGTATTGGCCGGACGCGATAAAAGCTGCCCAATAAACTGACGATCCAGTTTCACTCCGCGCACTAACCCATCGTGCAAAGGTTTCAGCGTTGTCTTTGCAGAACCAAAATTATCCAGCCATAAAGGAACAGACCGGCTCAAATTCAGTAGCGCGGCGTTTTCTTTTCCCTGTGAAAGTTGTGGGAAAAACTCATTAATTTCCAACAGAACAAAATCGAGACGTTTGATTTCGTCGCGCAGCACGTCAGAATTGAGTAAAATTTCTGCTATTTCATGCCCCACCTTCAGCACCAGTTGAATGTGGTTATCGATAAACCATGCGGATTTTTCTTTGATAAAAAGCAGCTGTTCATGAATCAAATCCTGCTTCTGACGCGGATTCAATTGCATGAGGAGGATATCGGCAGGCATGCTCAACTTGCCCGAAAGGCCATTAAAATGGCTTATCATTTCGACAGCCAGTAGCGTTCCATCCAACCTGAATATCGGCCAAAAAACATAGTCACTGGTGTAGTCAACAGCAAGATGGATACGCATGATCCTGTACTGCATAGCAATTAGTAATAATCACATTACGTTATTATTATAGGTGAATCTACAACGCTTGTCCGCATAACGCACAAAAAATCACCTTTCTGCTATGTAACAGGACGTGTTTAGCAGCGAACGTCACGCGTTAACGCAAACTCTGCTCCAGCCAGTCGGCCAGTTCCTGCAATTCATTTTGCTGTTCGGGGAAAACGCTAATCAGCGTCTGACACGTAGCCGCCATATTTTCCGGGCGATATGCCGTTCCCTGTAATGCGCAAGCGAGTGCTTCTAACGGCGCGGGATTCAGGCTATCGGTATAAATCTGCGCACGGACAATCACGCCGCGTTCCACATCGAAATGCAATTCAATGCCGCCCCAGGTAAAGCGGTTATCGAGTAAATGCGAGAAATCTGGTGCCTGACCGAAATTCCATTCCCAGCTGCTTTGACGTGCAAACTGTTCGCTGAATCCCGGTAGATCTGGATGGGCAGAAGGCGAGATAATTTCCGGTTCACACTGTTCGCCGAAATAAGTAAAGAAGGCCTGCGTCACTGCCTGACTAATAATCTGGTGATCGACAGAGGGCAGCAATTCCACCAGATTAGCGACGCGGGAACGCACGGATGTAATCCCTTTCGCCTGTAGCTTCTTAACATCCGGGTTCAAATAGTCCGCTAAGCGACTGAGATCTGCATTCAGCAACAGCGTGCCATGATGAAAGCCGCGATCTTTGGTTTCGCGATAGGCAGAACCGGATACCTTGCGCACGCCGTCTGCGGTTTCCACCACCAGATCGTTACGACCCGACGCGCTGGCCTTTAACCCAAGCGCACTGAGTGCATCCAGAACGATCTGCGTTGAAACACTTTTGTCGTACTCCGGTTTGCCGGCCATAAAGGTAAAACAGGTATTCCCGAGATCGTGAAAGACCGCCCCACCGCCGCTGCTGCGCCGTGCCAGTTTGATGCCATCCTCTTCCATCCGCCGCGTATTGCACTCTTTCCACGGGTTCTGGGCGCGACCAATCACCACGGTTTCTGCATTGCGCCACAAAAATAACACCCGCTGCGTGGTGGGCATCTGGCGAAAGATGCATTCCTCAACGGCCAGATTAAACCAGGGATCGTAAGAGTCAGAGATGAGTAAACGCAGAGAGGACATGAGTGGATAGCTCCATGCTGTCAACAAAACAGAATAAGGAAGGAAAATTAGATGCGTCGAGCCTGCCAGTAAGCCCGTTTCCAGTACACGTTATCCAACGACGAGCGGATTACGCCCTGGCTGGTGGAGGCATGAATAAACTGATCGTCTTTATCATAAATGCCGACGTGCAACCCACTACTGCCGCTGCCCGTTTTGAAAAAGACCAAATCGCCCGGTAACAGATTATCGCGGTCAACGCGCTCGCCCAGTTCGGTTTGTTCTTCCGTGGTGCGCGGCAACTGCATGCCAAACTTATCGCGAAACGTCAGGTAGACGAAACCGGAACAATCGACGCCGTTACGATCCAGTCCGCCATAGCGGTAAGGCGTTCTGTACCATTGCCCCAGTTGATCGTTTAGCTGCACCATCACCATGATCGAATCGCTCAGGCGCGCATTCGGCGGCGGATTATTATGCCGACTACTGCTACAGCCGACCAAAATCAGGCTGGCGAGGATCAAAGCATGTCGTAAACGTATCATCGCAATTACCATAAAACCGCCGAAGCCATAGACCTCTAGCGTTTGAAAATGCTAGGTATTGGATTAATTTAGCGTTTAATCGGGGTAACTGGCAAGTAAAGGCGATTTTTCCTATTTTCTGACGACGTCATCCCCTCGCAACAGGAGTCAGGGGCCTGAATAATACTGGCCGTTTAAGCATGGATTGAGGGGACTATCCCGGTATCTCGATAGTTAAACGAGCGGCGCTAGGCGCTGCGCGTGATGATCCAATTTCTGCCATCAACCACGTGCCGCTGAAACGCGACACCAAACACAGGGGAAAGCACCTCAGGCAACATCACCTCCGCCGTCTCGCCCTGTGCCACCAGTACGCCTTCTGACAACAACCACACACGATCCGCATGGTGGGCGCTGTGGTTCAGATCGTGGGCGCAAACCATGACCGTGATGCCAAAATGGCAGAGTTCACTCAATAACGCATCCAGTGCCGCCTGCTGCGCCACATCGAGGCTGTTGGTCGGTTCATCCAGCAGCAGCAAACGCGCATGCGGGTTGATCGTCGGCCAAATCTGCAACAGCGCCGCCACCAGCCGAACGCGCTGCCACTCGCCGCCCGATAATTGCGTGAGCGGGCGCGCCAACTTGTCGGTTAACATCAGGCGTTCTGCCAGAAAATGCACCACCTTTTCGACCGCGTATTCCTGAGCCAGCGGCGGTTGATGCAGTTGCCAGTACTGGAATACCGGCATCAGCGCCAGAGGAGGCTGCTGCTGTGCCAGATAGGCGCGTCGTACGGCTAAATCCGCCGCCGTATACTGCGACAGCGGCGTACCAGCCAGATAGACCTCGCCTTCCCCCGCCAGCAGGCCAGCCGCTCTTGCCAGCAGGGTACTCTTCCCTGCCCCGTTCGGGCCAATGATATGCAGCAACTCACCGCGACGACACGCCGCCGTTGTCGGCAACAAACGCGGCGATATGCCAGCCTGCCGTAGCTGCAATACCGGGGAAGTTTGTTGCGTCAATTATTTTACCAACGCCGCTTCGATCGCTTTCACAATGGTGTCATGGTCAGGTGCCATATCCGGCGCAAAACGATCAATCACACGCCCTTCGCGATCCACCAGGAATTTTTCGAAATTCCACAGGATGTCTTCCGGATTCTTAGGCTTACGACCTTTATTGACCAAACGCGCAAAAAAATCACTTTTCCAGGTTCCGTTGGCTTCCGGCTGCTCACGAATCAACCGCTGATACAGTGGATGACGATTCTCGCCATTCACTTCAATCTTGCTGAACATCGGGAACTGAACGCCAAACGTCCCACGGCAGAATGCCTGAATCTCTTCTTCCGAGCCCGGTTCCTGCCCGGCAAATTCATTGGAAGGGAATCCCAACACAACCAGACCTTTGTCGCGATAGGTCTCATAGAGTTTTTCCAACGCGTCGTATTGCTTAGTCAGGCCGCATTGCGATGCGACATTAACAACTAAAGCCACCTGCCCTTTAAACGCCTCAAACGTTGTCGCTTTCCCGTCGATAGTGGTCAGCGGAATAGCATAGATTTCAGTGCTCATCGTTTTGCTCCCTTTAATGATCAATAAGAATGGATAAAACAGGACCTATCGCTACAGCCGATTACGTAATAACAACCAGATAAACCATGGCGATCCCAGCGTAGCGGTAACCACGCCTATCGGCAACTCGGCTGAACTCAGCGCCACGCGCGCGACCGTATCCGCCAGCAGCAGAACACCACCGCCAGCCAACGCACAGCCGCTCAATAAATAGCGCTGATCGGTCAACCCGCACAGCCGCAACATGTGTGGGCTCACCAAGCCAATAAACGCGATGATGCCGGCCAGCGCCACGCTCAGCCCGACCTGTACACCCATCACCAACACGAGAATCGTGCGCCAGCGATAGACCGGAATACCCAACTGACGCGCCTGAATCTCACCCAGCGTCAACCCGTTCAGCACGGCCCCCTGACGACTCAGCCACAGCAGCAGCGGCAAGAGCGCCAACATCAGCCAGCCGTGCCGCCAGTCAATACCGCTGAAGCCCCCCATCATCCAGTACATCAGTTGGCGTAAATCGAGACTGGTACTGAAATAGACGGTCCAGGTCATCACCGCGCTACAGATAATCCCGAGCGCAATGCCAATGAGTAATAAACGGGTGTTGGAAATATGACGGCGGGCAAAATGGAGCAACAGAAAGGTAATCAGCAGCGCGCCAGCAATGGCGCTCAGGCTTAAGGTCCAGACGGGCAGCAATCCCTGCCCCAGCAGTACCGCCAGCACTAAGGCCACGCCCGCGCCGTTCGCGACGCCCAGCAACCCCGGTTCCGCCAATGGGTTATCAAAAACCGCCTGCATCACGGTGCCTGACATCGCCAGACTAGCGCCCACCAGCATCACAGCCAATGTTCTCGGCAAACGCAATTGCCAGACAAAGAGTTGCTGAGCGTCATCCAGCCAGGCCGTCGGCCAAATCCAGCGCTCTCCGGCGCACAGACTGACGGTCAGCGCAAGCGCAAGAAACACCAACAGCAGTACCAGACTCCGACGATCGCGTCTGTACTGCTGTTGTTTTAGCTGGCTGTAGTGAGGCAACGGCGTCGCGTGCTTTAGCGGGATATCACCCGGCGATAATGGCTGCATTGTTCACCGTAACAAGGAATCCAGCGCAATAAAAGAGCGCAGTTAAGATAACGTCCTGTCACGTATGTTAAACGATTTCGCCTGCCTTACACGCTTTTTCATTGTTATCGCTATGCAGCCAAAAGGAATACGACAACTACTTCGTGCTACATACCGCAATATAGTTAAGCTGGTTGCGATTGCGACGGAAGGTATGGAACATGTTGAAGAACATATCGCGGTTTTCTTTCTTCAGCGCATTTTTTACGATACGTGCCGCGCCAGCCAGCCCTTCATCATAAATCAGCCCTTGTGGCGTCAGCAGCGTCATGGCACCGTTATCGTAGTTGACCTTGCTAAAACCACATTCCTGAAACAACGTCACCCAGCACTCACGCAGCATCGGCTGAGCATGTACGTTGATCGCTTTATGCATCTGTTCCACCGCCTGTAATGCGCCGGTATCCTTCTCGGAGAGCAGCATAATATCGTGGGTAATCAGGCGGCCACCCGGTTTCAGCACGCGATAATATTCGGCAATAATACGACTCTTGGCCTTGTCGGCATACATCGTCAACATGGCTTCATTAATCACTACGTCAAAGTGATTATCGGGAAAAGGCAGCTCCAGCGCATTCGCCTGCATAATCGTGACCTGCGATGCCAGGCCGTTTGCCGCGACATTTTCCTGTGCCTTCTCTAACGCCGCTTTATCCATATCCGCGCCGATAACCTGACAGCCAAAACGGCGTGCGATTTCCATCGCCGTCGTGCCCATATTACAGGCGACCTCCAGCACTACGCTATCCTGCCGGAACCCAGCCTGACTGAGCAGCCACTCGGTTGCTTTCCTGCCGCCGGGGCGCAGACGTTTTTTCCCCAACCGGGCTAAAAATTTATGTCCTGCTTCATGATCGCTCATACTGTCACTCCTTAATTCGGTGGGGTAATCGACTCATGCAGAACCAGCGCCTGTGCCGCTGGAAGGGTATTTTCTTTCATGGAAACGCTCCGCTATTCTCGATTCAGCGCGCCGTGATTTTGCTTGCCGAATTCATGCAAGTGATTATTATTTTCATTTACCAACTTGATGGTAATACCAGCCTCTGGGAGGACAAATGACATTTGTCAAAAAGGCGCTATCGCCCGATGAATACGGCGAGGTGCTGTTTCAGCATGACTGGATGCGCGATGAACCCAGCGATGTGGTGTGCGAACTATTGGCAAAAAGCGAACGTCTATTTTTCCGGCAGGATGACATCCTGTTTCGCGAAGGCGACAAAATGCAGCACTGTTTGCTGGTTGAAACGGGAAAGTTGCAGGCTTTTCGCCATACCTATGGCGGCGATGAGAAGATTTTCGGCCAGTTTGAACGCGGAGAATTTGTCGCCATCGCGGCGGTGTTTATGGATCACGGCCGCTTCCCGATGAATATCCGCGCGCTGAGCGACGGCCATACGCTGATGATTCCACGGCAGGATATTCACCAGTTCTGTTTGCAGCGCCCGGAGCTGGCGCTGCGTTTGCTCAACTATCTGGGTAAGAAGCTCTACTCGACCATCAACCAAATCGACTGGCTGACGTCCAGCTCCGCGCCACAGCGTCTGGCAGATTATCTGCTGCGGCAGCACCATATTCAGCAAACCCAGCAACTGACATTACCGGTAAGCCGAGGGCAACTGGCGACCTCATTAGGCATGCGCGGTGAAACATTGAGCCGATTGATGTCCGACTGGAAGCGACAAGGCCACATTACCTATCGGGGTCATCTGGTGGAATTGTGCAATCTGCATTATCTAAAAGAGCTGGCGGCAGAAGCCAGACGGACTTTCTAATCGATCTAACCCTTTGTCGACTCGGCATGACGAGCGAATAGAACAATTTTGGATATACATTTTGACAATTGTCATTCCCGCTTTACCGGATAATCAACTACGCTTAGCTTACATTGATGAGAGTAATTTACACCTGTTAATAATTCTCATTAACATAATTATCTCATTCATTTCGTGATGAGATACCGTGAGGGTAACGCTATGCTGGGCTTTTTCCGACGAACCTTATCTCTTCATGGAACACGGTCACATCATGGAACATCGCAGTCGGCGCATCCGCAGGCGGACGCGCCGACAGAACCCGCTGCACATACGCGCTGTAGCGAGAGTGAATATTGTTTCTTTAACCACACCGCCATGTTGCCGTTCGATCAGCTTGACGAGTGTTGCTGCGGCAACGATAGGCAAGAGAAAACGCCGCCCTCATACGATTCATGACGTTTTCACTTTTTGCTGACGTTTAAAACTTGATACTTTGACCACGCGTCAGCCAGGCCGCGACGAACTCAGGCACGACGGTACTGGCGGGGCCGTAAATTTTTTCATCAAACTGGCTTTCTACCTGGCTGGGTTCCAGATTCAGCTCCAGCGTGTAGGCACCGTGCGAATGGGCCTCATGGACAAAGCCAGCAGCGGGATACACATGTCCCGATGTGCCAATCGCAATAAAGTAATCTGCCTGCGACAGCGCATGGTAAATCTTGTCCATGTGCAGCGGCATTTCACCAAACCACACCACATGCGGGCGTAACGGTGCGGGAAATTGACAGCAGTGGCAGCGTTCGCCAACGGCGAGATCGTCCGTCCACTCAAAAATCTGCCCGCTTTGGCTACAGCGTATTTTCAGCAGTTCACCGTGCATATGAATGACGCGCTGGCTCCCAGCACGCTCATGCAGGTTATCGATGTTTTGCGTAATCAGCAGGAAGTTATCTTCCAGCATCGCTTCCAGATTCGCCAATGCCAGGTGCGCGGCATTCGGCACAATTTCCGGCTGCTGTAGCTGACGGCGACGGGCGTTATAAAACGCCTGCACCAGCTCAGGGTTACGCTGAAAGCCTTCAGGCGTGGCGACATCCTCGACGCGGTGTTCTTCCCACAGGCCATCGGTTGCGCGAAAGGTACGAATGCCGGACTCCGCTGAAATGCCAGCGCCCGTCAGTACCACCACGCGCGGTTTTTTCACTTCGCTTGCTGCCAGATAATCACGATGGAAAATACGCGCACGAAGACGCTGTTGCCGCAGTCGCTTTCCCTTATGAAACC
Organism: Pectobacterium sp. A5351; assembly: GCF_028335745.1. NCBI lineage: Bacteria > Pseudomonadati > Pseudomonadota > Gammaproteobacteria > Enterobacterales > Pectobacteriaceae > Pectobacterium > Pectobacterium sp. A5351. Next base: position 1,736,991 of record NZ_CP116477.1, on the reverse strand, counting down.
GCCCTAATCGTTGACGCGTATACATACGTTCTCCAGCTAGTTATCCATTAAGTGTAGCAACGCCGCACCACGTACGCCGCCCGCATCACCGTGACGCGCTTTCTCTATACGTGGCAGTTTCGCAATCGGTAAAAGTCGTGGAGGAAGACGCGTTGGCAAAATTTGATAAATTTCATCAAAATTCGACAGACCGCCACCCAACACCAGCAAATGCGGATCGAACAGGGTCAACAGATTACCCAGACAGGCCGCCAATAAATCCATAAAGCGATCGACAAACTCCAGCGCTTTTTCCTCGCCGCCACGATAGTGTCGAATGATGGTCACGGCTGGCAGGGCTTCACCATACAGATGCTCGTACAGCCACTCAAAACCGCGCCCGGAAATATAATTCTCAATACAGCCAAATTGCCCGCAGCCACACTTCACGCGGGGAATGTCGACACCGATGATATCCAACGCATCGGACGGCAGGCGGATATGGCCAAACTCACCGGCAATACCGTTGTGCCCTTCAACCTGACGCCCGTTAATTACCAGACCGCCCCCCAACCCCGTGCCCAGAATCATCCCCAGCACGACAGGATACGAACGAAACTCCGCGTCCCAGGCTTCCGACAGCACAAAACAGTTGGCATCGTTGCTGAGACGAACATCCCGCTGCAAACGCTGTGACAGATCCGTACGTAACGGCTTCCCCATCGCCGCAGGCAGGTTAGCGGTAAATAGCACGCCGGTGTCTCCCGTCTCCATTCCCGGTATGCCGATACCGACCTTCCCCTGAACGCCGGCCTGTGCGTCGGCCTCATGCACCAGATCAACCAGTGTGGCAAGCAGTTCATCATAATGCGTGCGCGGTGTCGGCACCCGCTTTTGCCATACTTTGTTCAGCTCGGCGTCGAACACGCCCAGCTCAATTTTCGTTCCGCCCATGTCAAAACCGTAGTACATGACTGCTCCTTAGGGTGTGATCGCTTTCCCACACGATAGGGACTATCCCCGTCATCTCTCAAGCCGCATGTGCGTTGGCTTGGCTTACTGTCCGCTCAAGACGCGGGCAGGGTCAATCCGGCTGGCGCGCCGTGCCGGATACCAGCTGGCAATCAGGCTCAGCACCAGCGAGGTTCCTAATACGATAAAGACATCCATCAGGTGCAATTCTGACGGTAGGAAATCGATAAAATAGATGTCGCCAGACAACAGCTTATGGCCGATGAGGGCTTCAATGCCGTGAATAATTGGCGTCAATTGCAAGGTGGCGATCACGCCAATCACCGCGCCTATCACGCTGCCCAGCAGCCCGGCCAATAGCCCGTACCATACAAAGATAGCCCGAATCAGCCTGTCCGACGCCCCCAGCGTACGCAGGACGGCGATATCGCTGCTTTTATCTTTCACCGCCATCACCAGCGTTGAAACAATATTAAAACAGGCCACGCCAATCACCAGGATCATCGCCAGATACATGATGGTTCTGACCATCTGGATGTCTCGGTACATATAACCATAGGTGCCAATCCAGCTGCGAATAGTGACATAAGCCTTTGTGACCATACCCGCATCGCGCACCAGTTTATTGGCGGAGAAGACATCGTTAGCCTTGATGGCGATCCCCGTTACGCTCTGCCCCATATCCAGATACTGCTGAGCATCGGCAAGCGGAATCAACGCCAGCCCGTGATCGAGCTGACCACTCAGTTGTAAGATGCCGCTGATGTGCAGCCGGATACGTTTAGGCTGCATCAGCTTCATTTCCGGATCGCTGTTCGGGATCATCACCGTAACCCAGTCGCCTTCCGCCACATTCAGCGCCTTCGCCACGCCTTGCCCAATGATGACCTGCTGTTCACCCGCGCGGAACCGCTGCCAGGCATTATTAAGCACATAGTTGGGCAGTGCGCTGAGGCGTGTTTCCTGCTGTGGATCGACGCCTTTCACCTGAACTGCCTGAAGTTTGGCGCCGTTCTCCAGCAGACCGGTGAAATTGATATAAGGCGCTGCGGCTGCAACACCAGGCACCTGTTCGATTTTAGGCAAGATATCCTGCCAGCCGTCGAAAGGCTGATTGACCGGCGCGATCTCGCCATGTGGCACGACGGCGAGGATGCGGTTGTTCAGTTCGCGTTCAAAGCCATTCATCGCGCTCAGGCCGAGAATCAACACCGCGACGCCCAGGGCGATTCCCAGCGTCGAAATGACCGAAATCAGCGAAACCATGCCGCCACGCCGACGGCCACGGCTAAATCGCAGGCCAATCAGCAACGAGAGCGGAGGAAATGTCATTGCCGCGCTCCCATCAGGGTCAGCTCCTGCTGCAACTGACCGTCGCGCATTTCCAGTTGGCGGTTCAGTCGGCTAGCCAGTTGCAGGTCGTGCGTCACTACCAGAAAAGCGGTGCCCTGCCGGACATTAAGCTCTCCCAGCAGTTCGAAAATGGTATCCGCCGTGCGCTGATCGAGGTTACCGGTCGGTTCGTCCGCCAGCACCAGCGACGGGCTGTTAACCAGCGCTCTGGCAATGGCAACACGCTGCCGCTCGCCGCCGGACAGCTCCGACGAACGGTGGTGGCTGCGCGCCTCCAACCCGACAGCAGCCAGCATGTCGCGTGCTTTATTCTGCGCCTGCGACGTTGGTACTTTGCCAATCAGTAGCGGCATTGCCACGTTTTCCAGCGCGGTAAAATCGGGTAGCAGGTGATGAAACTGATAAATAAAGCCCAGTTCACGATTACGCAAATCGGCTTTTGCCGCTGACGAGAGCGTACCTAGCGGCTGACCTTTGAAGATGACTTCGCCTGACGTTGGCGTATCCAACCCCCCCAACATATGCAGTAGCGTACTTTTGCCCGAGCCCGAGCTCCCGACGATCGCCATCATCTCCCCGCTGCTCATCTCAAAAGAGACATCGCGCAACACGTCGGTAGACAGGTTGCCGTCCTGATAGCGCTTGGACAGATTATTACACTGCAATAACGGTAAATCACTCATAACGTAAAGCCTCAGCGGGTTGAACGGCGGCAGCGCGCCATGACGGGTAAAGTGTTGATAAGAGGGCAATCACCATCGCGGAAATGGCAATGGTCACCACCTGCGCAGGGTCAATATCCACCGGCAACGCGGCACCATCCAGCAATACGCCCAGAATTGGCATCAGCGTATTCAGTTGGCTGGCCAATAGCGTCCCCAGCAATGCCCCTAACAACGCGCCAATGACGCCAGCGCTGCCCCCCTGCACCATAAACACCGCCATAATCTGGCGTTGAGTCAGCCCCTGCGTTTGCAGAATGGCGACTTCACCCTGTTTTTCCATCACCAGTAAACCCAGCGAGGTAATAATGTTGAAAGCGGCCACCGCCACGATCAGGCTGAGCAACAGCCCCATCATATTTTTCTCCATACGCACGGCCTGAAACAGTTCTCCTTTACGTTCGCGCCAGTCTTTCCAGACCGTGCCTTCCGGCAGCGTTTGCGTGCTCAGCGTATCGACCGACAGCGGCTTTTCCAGCCACAGACGCCAGCCGGTAATGTGGTTCGCCGGGTAGCGCATCAAGCGAGAGGCATCCTGCTGGTTCACCAACAGTTGGTAGCTATCGACTTCACTGTTCGCGGCAAAGGTGCCGGCAACGGTGAAGATACGCTGACTGGGAATACGCCCCATCGGCGTCAGTTGGCTGGCGCTCGTCACCATCATGCGAATCTGATCGCCCGCGTTAACCCCCAACTGCTCGGCCAGTTTCTCGCCCAAAATGGCCTGATAGTGACCGGATTGCAGTTGCTGCTGTTTGACATTAACCAGATAACGCGACAGCGGCTCCTGCTCGTCAGGATCAATCCCTAGCATCACGCCCACGGCAACGCTGCGAGCGCTTTGCAACACCACATCGCCCGTCGTCAGCGGCGCAACGCGCGTCACACCATCAAGAGAATCTAACGAGGAAGCAGGAATCAGCGCCGGGCTCAGCGAACCTTGCGACGTAGTGATGACCGCCTGAGGCATCACGCCGAGAATATTGCCTTCCAGTTCGCGCTCGAAGCCATTCATCACGGAAAGCACGGTGACCAGCGCCATCACGCCCAGCGTGATACCAATGGCGGATAACCAGGAGACAAACCGGCCGAAGCGGTCTGATGCGCGCCCACGCATGTAGCGTAGGCCAATAAATAAAGCGACAGGTTGATACATGAAATCCGTCTGGATAAGGTTGCCAAAGCAAAGTGATCAAGGATAATAAAGGGTAGTACTGCTTTATGGAACCCTAACACCCTCACTCTACGGCTTTTTCTTATTCCTGGCCGGATGCAGGGGGGCGAGACCCGATAATCAGATGATGCCTGAAAATTACCGTTATTCGCTGCCATCCAAAACCGGTGAGCAGCGCCTGCTGGGCCAGTTAACCGGCGCTGCCTGCGCCGTTGAATGTGCAGAAATTATTGAACGCCACGCCGGGCTGGTGGTACTTATTGCCCCTGATATGCAAAATGCCCTGCGCTTACGCGATGAGATTCAGCAATTTACCTACCAGCATGTCACCACGTTGCCTGACTGGGAAACACTGCCCTACGATAGTTTTTCTCCGCATCAGGAAATTATTTCGACCCGCCTTTCCACCCTGTACCAACTGCCCAACATGACGCGCGGTGTTCTGATACTGCCGGTCAACACGCTGATGCAGCGCGTTTGTCCGCACAATTTCCTGCACGGCCATGCGCTGGTGTTGAAAAAAGGCCAGCGCCTCTCGCGCGACAAACTGCGTTCGCAGTTGGAGCAGGCGGGCTACCGCAGTGTCGATCAGGTCATGGAACACGGTGAATATGCCACGCGCGGCGCGCTGCTGGATCTGTTCCCAATGGGAAGCGAAGAGCCCTACCGTATCGATTTCTTTGACGACGAGATCGACAGCCTGCGTCTGTTCGATGTGGATACGCAGCGCACGCTGAATGAAGTGCCGCACATTAATCTGCTGCCCGCGCATGAGTTTCCGACGGATAAAGCCGCCATCGAGCTTTTTCGCAGCCAGTGGCGCGAACAGTTTGAGGTACGGCGCGACGCAGAGCACATTTACCAACAGGTCAGCAAAGGCGTCTGGCCGGCAGGGATCGAATACTGGCAGCCGTTATTCTTCAGTGAACCGCTACCGTCGCTGTTCAGCTACTTCCCGAACAACACGCTGATCGTTAACACCGGCAATATCGAACAGAGCGCCGAGCGCTTCTGGCAGGATATTCAGCAGCGTTTTGAAAGCCGCCGTGTCGATCCCATGCGCCCGCTGCTGCCGTCAGACTCACTCTGGTTACGGGTAGACGGTCTGTTCACGGAGCTGAAAGCGTGGCCGCGCGTGCAGTTGAGAACCGATACGCTGCCGGAAAAAGCCGCTAACGTGAATCTGGCCTATCTGCCGCTGCCGGCGCTGGCGATTCAGCACCAGCAGAAATCCCCGTTGGATGCGCTGCGCCGCTTTATCGAACAGTCCGACGGTCAGGTCATTTTCTCCGTTGAGAGTGAAGGTCGTCGTGAAACGCTACAAGAGTTGCTGGCGCGCATCAAACTGAACCCTACGCTCATCAGCACGCTCGAGCAGGCTCAGGAGCGTGGCATTTACCTGATCATCGGTGCCAGTGAACACGGTTTTATCGACACGCTTCGCCAGCGGGCCTTAATCTGCGAAAGCGATCTACTGGGCGAACGCGTCAGCCGTCGTCGTCAGGATAATCGCCGCACGATCAATACCGATACGCTGATCCGCAATCTGGCGGAGCTGCGACTGGGGCAGCCCGTTGTCCATCTCGAACACGGCGTTGGCCGCTATGCCGGGCTGACCACGCTGGAAGCAGGCGGCATCAAAGCCGAATACCTGATTTTGACCTATGCGGGCGAAGACAAACTGTACGTCCCCGTTTCCTCACTGCATTTGATCAGCCGCTACGCAGGCGGTGCCGATGAGAATGCGCCGCTGCATAAACTGGGTGGCGATGCGTGGTCGCGCGCGCGGCAAAAAGCAGCAGAAAGAGTGCGTGATGTCGCCGCCGAACTGTTGGATGTTTATGCGCAACGCGCGGCGAAAAGCGGTTTTGCCTTTAAGCATGATAAAACGCAATATCAGCTTTTCTGCGAAAGTTTCCCCTTCGAGACCACGCCCGATCAGGCGCAGGCTATCAACGCCGTGTTGAGCGATATGTGCCAGCCGCTGGCGATGGACCGTCTGGTATGTGGCGATGTCGGCTTTGGTAAAACCGAAGTGGCAATGCGCGCCGCGTTTCTGGCGGTTGAAAACCATAAGCAGGTTGCCGTTCTGGTACCGACAACGCTGTTGGCTCAGCAGCATTTTGACAACTTCCGCGATCGCTTTGCCAACTGGCCGGTAAAGATTGAAATGATCTCCCGCTTCCGTAGCGCCCGTGAGCAAACTCAGGTGCTGGAAGAAACGCAGGAAGGCAAAGTCGATATTCTGATCGGTACCCATAAGCTATTGCAGAGCGACGTGCGCTGGCGCGACTTAGGGCTGCTGATTGTGGACGAAGAACACCGCTTCGGCGTGCGTCACAAAGAGCGTATCAAAGCGATGCGGGCGAATGTCGATATCCTGACGCTCACCGCCACGCCGATTCCGCGCACGCTCAACATGGCGATGAGTGGAATGCGCGATCTGTCGATTATCGCCACGCCGCCAGCCCGTCGTTTGGCGGTGAAAACGTTCGTGCGTGAATATGACAATCTGGTGGTGCGCGAAGCCATCCTGCGTGAAATTCTGCGCGGCGGACAGGTGTATTACCTCTATAACGACGTCGAAAATATCGAGAAAGCCACCCAGCGACTGGCGGAACTGGTGCCGGAAGCGCGCATCGCTATCGGCCACGGTCAGATGCGCGAACGCGAACTGGAGCGAGTCATGAACGACTTCCACCATCAGCGTTTTAACGTGCTGGTGTGTACCACCATCATCGAAACCGGGATCGACATCCCGAGCGCCAACACCATCATCATCGAGCGCGCCGACCACTTCGGTCTGGCGCAGTTGCATCAGTTGCGCGGTCGCGTCGGACGTTCCCACCATCAGGCTTACGCCTATCTGCTGACGCCGAACCCCAAAGCGATGAGCACCGATGCGCAGAAACGTCTGGAAGCGATCGCCTCACTGGAAGACCTCGGTGCCGGTTTTGCGCTGGCCACGCACGATCTGGAAATCCGTGGCGCAGGCGAACTGCTCGGAGAAGACCAGAGCGGACAGATGACCAGCGTCGGTTTCTCACTGTATATGGAACTGTTGGAAAGCGCCGTCGATGCGCTGAAAGCAGGCCGGGAACCGTCGCTGGAAGATCTGATCAACAGCCAGACTGACGTCGAACTGCGTTTGCCTGCTCTGCTGCCCGACGATTTCATTCCCGACGTCAATACGCGGCTGTCGTTATATAAACGTATCGCCAGTGCGAAAACCACCGACGAGCTGGATGAATTGAAAGTCGAGCTGATCGATCGTTTCGGTCTCCTCCCGGATGCCAGCCGCTATCTGTTGCAGATTGCCGCCCTGCGCCAGCAGGCACAGGCGCTGGGTATTCGCCGCATTGAAGGCAATGAGAAAGGTGGATTTATCGAATTCAGCGAGCACAATCGTGTTGATCCGTCTCACCTCATCGGTCTGTTACAGCGCGATCCGGGCACCTACCGCCTTGATGGCCCAACCCGCCTGAAATTCATGAAGGATTTGAGCGATCGTCCAAAACGCATTGAATTCATCGGTTCGCTGCTGGGGAACATGGCCCAGCATACGCTGGCGGCGTAACTCACTTTCACCATACTAAACGGGAACCTGCGGGTTCCCATTAAACATCTGATTAGTGAATCCCCTTCTTTCATCTCATCCACCTTTACAAGCACTGCCGTAACGCAGTAAAGTCGCCCCCCTTTTTATCGCCCACCACTTCTGTCTGCTCACTCTGGGCCATTGTTGGTACGACGTTAAAAATCTCTCCCAAAAATTTCTCATGGCATGGGGTCTCACTATGTTTATCGGCTTTGACTACGGTACAGCCAACTGTTCCGTAGCAGTGATGGATTCAGGTACACCACGGCTCCTGTCGCTGGAAAAGGATTCGCCTTATCTTTCCTCTCTGCTGTGCGCGCCCGTACGTGAAGCCGTGAGCGAGTGGTTATGGCGGCACCATCAGGTCAACGCGGAGGGCGAGAACGCGCTGCTGCTCAAGCGCGCCATCAGCTACAACCGCGAAGAAGATATTCGCGTGCAAGCTGATAGCGTAAAGTTCGGGCGTGAGGCGTTACGCCACTATATGGATGACCCGGAAGAGACGTGGTTCGTTAAATCGCCGAAGTCCTTCCTCGGGGCTGTCGGCCTAAAAGCGCAGCAGATTGCGCTGTTTGAAGATCTGGTTTGCGCCATGATGCTGCATATCCGCACGCAGGCAGAAAGCCAGCTTGACCAGCCTATTCGTCAGGCCGTGATTGGTCGTCCGATTAACTTCCAGAGTATCGGCGGCGAAGAAGCCAACCAGCAGGCGCAAGGGATTTTAGATCGCGCGGCACACCGCGCCGGATTTGAAGACGTCGTCTTTCAGTTTGAACCCGTCGCCGCCGGGCTGGATTTCGAATCAACATTGACGAAAGAAACACGTGTGCTGGTCGTGGATATCGGCGGCGGAACCACCGACTGTTCCATGCTGCTGATGGGGCCAGAGTGGCATAAGCAGCACGAACGCGCGCGGAGTCTATTAGGGCACAGCGGCTGCCGCGTTGGCGGTAACGATCTGGATATTATGCTCGCATTCAAACAGCTCATGCCGCTGCTTGGCATGAATAGCGAGACGGAAAAAGGCATCGCCCTGCCGATCATGACCTGGTGGAATGCCGTCGCGATTAACGATATTCCGGCGCAAAAAGAGTTTCATAGCACCGCCAGCCGCATGTTAATCACTGAAATGATCCGCGATGCGCGCCAGCCTGAGTTGGTAAAAAGACTGCTGACCGTGTGGCAACAGCGCCTGAGCTACCGTCTGATCCAACTGGCGGAAGAGAGCAAAATTGCGCTGTCCAATCAGTCGGAAACGGCAGCCGATTTACACTTTATTGAATCGGGTCTGGCGACACGCATTCATGCGGATGAGCTCAACGCCGCAATCGATAATCCTCTGAGCCGCATTCAGCAGCAGGTAACGCTGGCGTTAGAAACCAGTCAGACCCGTCCAGAAGTGATCTACCTGACCGGCGGTAGCGCACGTTCTCCCCTGCTGCGTCAGGCTATTCAACAACTGCTTCCGGATATTCCTATCGCCAGCGGCAACGACTTTGGTTCCGTTACCGCCGGTCTGGCGCGCTGGGCAGAGATCATTTTTCGCGGCTAAGCCAGAGACGACTCGGACTCCGTTCTTCCTCTACGACCGTACCAGAACATATAATGAAAAAAACCGCGAGCACCTTCTTCAGGTGGCTCGCGGTTTTTAGAGGTGGTGCCAGCGCAAAAACGTGGACGTCAGGGTAAATTAGCTCTGCTGATTTAGAATCAACTGGCCGTTTCTGTCCACTGGAATTTGTGTGCCCGGGTCGCGATCCATGCGGATTTTACCCTGCTGGTCGCCGATTTTATAGGTGACATCATAGCCTAAAATTTTTTGTGATTTGTCGTACACCGTTTGGCAACGCTGTTGCTGTGACGTATACGTATCGTTTTCTTGCATGCCGCTTTGTACACGGTTACCGGCATAACCACCAGCCAACGCGCCCGCTACCGTCGCGACATCTTTACCGCGCCCGCCACCGAATTGGTGTCCCAGAACGCCACCAGCCACCGCACCCAGAACCGAGCCGGCAATCTGGTGTTCATCCTGTACCGGACGGCGATGCGTAACCGTCACATTGCGACACTCCTGACGAGGTGTTTTTACCGTTTCTTTGATTGGTGTTGCCGTTAGCACCTGTGCAAACTGAGGTTTAGAGGAGAACACATCCATACTCGCCACCGCCGCCACACCCAATGCCGCAGCCACACCAATACCTACACCCGCTAACATTGATTTGTTCACAGGATACCTCCCGAATCTATTCTCACGCATTCCCCATCTGCAATTCCGCCGTAAGATTTGCTTTACGCCGACTCGCGTTTAACGCGATAAATCCGATGGTTCCTTCTGAATATCAGCATTCAGAATTTTCGGCGTGCGTGCTACGCCATCTGTAAACAGTGGAAAGTCTGCACAATGTTTCACACTCTCGCAATAAGACTAATTAACCAAAAGTGTCAGTTTCGTAACACAAAAGCGCCATTTGGGAATTGTCTTAACTGGAATTGGTAATAGGACGATATTTTATACTGTTATAGCAGTGGCATCGTTGAGGAGTCGCAAATAGCATTACGCCCAGGATGCAGCAAGTATGGGCAGATTCGTGAAAGGGGAAGGGATAGCGCAAGGATAACAAGCCGATGATAAAAAAGAATACGGGCATGAAATCGCGTTCACGCCCGTATCAGAAAGCGGTCAGCAGCGGTGGATTAATGCAGTTTCAGACGCGGGCGAATCACCCGGTTGATCCCACCGACCAGCATCATCAGACCGGTTTTGACATAGCCATGTAGCGCAACCTGATGCATGCGATACAGGGAGATATAAACGAAACGTGCAATCCGCCCTTCGACCATCACGGAGCCACGCATCAGGTTCCCCATCAGGCTGCCAACCGTACTGAATTTAGACAGCGAGACCAGCGAACCGTGATCTTTATAAACGTAAGATTTCAGCGCTTGTCCGTTCAGCAACGCGATGATGTTGCTGTGGCAACGTGACGCCATCTGGTGGGCCGCTTGCGCGCGTGGTGGCACGAAACCGCCGCCTTCCTGCGGGCAGGAGGCACAGTCACCAATGGCGAAAATGTTGGGATCGCGCGTCGTTTGTAGCGTCGGTTCAACTACTAACTGGTTAATCCGGTTCGTTTCCAGTCCGGCAATCTCTTTCATCGCATCAGGAGCCTTGATGCCCGCCGCCCAAACCATCAGGTCGGCTTCGATAAACTCACCGTCCTTCGTATTCAGACCGCCGCTTTCTGCGCTGGTCACCATGGTTTTCGTCAGCACCCGGACACCGATGTTGGTCAGTTCCTGATGTGCTGCCGCGGAAATACGCGCCGGCAGCGCGGGTAAAATACGTTCGCCCGCTTCTACCAGCGTAACATTCAACGTTTGGTTATCCAGCCCGTCAAAGCCGTAGCTGTGTAACTGTTTCACCGCGTTATGCAGTTCCGCAGACAGTTCAACGCCCGTCGCGCCACCGCCCACAATCGCGATATTTACTCGCTCTTTTTCGTCCTGATTCGCCGTGAATTTCAGGAACAAATTCAGCATTTCGTTATGGAAACGGCGGGCCTGTTTCGGGTTATCCAGGAAGATGCAGTGATCTTTCACGCCCGGTGTGCCAAAGTCATTTGAGGCACTGCCTAACGCCACCACCAAAATGTCATACGGGATACGACGTGCCGCCACCAGCACCTCGCCTTGCTCGTCACACACTTCAGCCAGTTGGATCTGCTGCTGCTCGCGGTCGATATCCGTCAGCATGCCCAGTTGGAACTGGAAATAGTGATTACGGGCGTGCGCCAGATAGCTCAACGCATCCATATCGTCGTCCAGCGAACCCGTCGCCACTTCATGCAGCAACGGTTTCCACAGGTGGCTGTGGTTACGATCCACCAGCGTGATTTCCGCTTTTTTCTTGCGTCCTAACTTGTGGCCCAAACTCGTAGCAAGTTCAAGTCCGCCAGCTCCCCCGCCGACAATGACAATTTTTTTGGTTGGTGATGTCAAAATGACCCCCTAAAAATGTGAACCAATAGTTAATAAAGAGTAAAAAATAATATCCTTATATAACATAGGGTTCGCGTAAGTTAAGCCTGATATCTGCAGCAAGAATAGCACGCTAGGTTATTTGGTCATACCAAAATTGATATATATCAATTTACTTTGTCACCCAGGTTTTTATCAGGAAAATTCCATCTTTATTTCAGTGAATTAGCGGAAGTCGGTGTGAAGAAAAAATGCTGAATCGTGCGCAAATGCGTCGCTATACGCACTAAGGAAAGTAAATAAATCGCGTTATTCCTCCTGACAGCCCTCAAACGAAGGCATCAGAAGGAACGACCCACGGCGATTAACACATCATCGCGCAGACAGGCTTAACCCAGCGTTTTGAAGGCTTTGATCCGCTGCAAATGGGGGGAGATACTTTTGAATTTATGCGTCTGAATATCGTCCCAAACGATCTCGTAATACGCTCCCAGCATCTGCGCACTACGCTGGCTATCAAGCATTTCATCATGACGGGAGAGCATCACCATGCAGCGATCGCGGTTCTTTTCACGAAAATTCGCCACGCACTTGGTGGCGATATCCACATACTCTTCCGGACGATCGATTTTCCCGCCCATGTTTTCCTGCGGGAAAAGGTTAGGATTGACGATGACCTGTCGTATGTCACACAGGAAACCAACCCGTTCAGCCCAGAAACCGCCCAACCCCACGCCGCAGATCAGCGGACGATCGTCGTCAGAATGCTGAATCATCTTGTCCACCTGCTTTAACAGATGTTGCATGTCATGACGTGGATGCAGCGTGCTGTAGCTAATCAGCCTGACATCTTCATCAATAAACTGAAGTTGCAGAACCTTTTCATGGTTGCCGGGGCTGGTCGAGTCAAAACCGTGTAAATAGATAATCATCTTTCATCCTCACCACAGACTGGGTTGCCTATTTCTCGCCATTCTTATGCGCCTGCCAGCGCTCGCTGAGTAATGTGAGCGCCTGATTAGCCTGCTTCCAGCGTGGCGAATCCAGCAGTTCCCGACGAGAAAACGAACCCTGATGATATAAGCGCGTCAGTTGCTCTGCTTTGACCGGGGACAGGTTATCCAGCACGCTGACCGCGCCTTCCCGATGATTGCAGACCAGAATCATGTCACATCCTGCCTGCAAGGCGGCCTGCGCCCGCTCGGGGTAACTCCCCATCACCGCCGCGCCTTCCATCGAAAGGTCGTCAGAGAAAATGATGCCATCAAAACCCAGTTCGTCATGCAGCACCGTTTTGAGCCAATAGGGCGACCCACTGGCTGGGCGCGGATCGGCCTCCGTGTAAATCACATGAGCAGGCATGATGGCATCCAACTGCTGGCGCTGGATCAGTTCTTTAAAAATCAGCATGTCATGTGCGCGAATCTCCGCGAGCGGACGCGGATCGCGCGGCGTTTCTTTATGTGAATCGGCGCTGACCGCACCGTGGCCGGGGAAGTGCTTACCCGTGACCTTCATGCCTGCGCTGTGCATACCGCGAATAAAGCTCTGCGCTACCGCCAGCGCGATCTCCGGCTGTTCGTGAAACGAACGTTCGCCAATCGCCGCGCTCTGGTGGCCGATATCCAGCACCGGTGCAAAGCTAATGTCGATATCCATCGAGATCATTTCTGCCGCCATTAGCCAGCCGCCCTCTTCCGCCAGACGTTGGGCTTCTGTCGCGCTATTTAATGCCGCAAACGCCTGCGCGGCAGGCAGACGGGTAAAGCCATCACGAAAACGCTGAACGCGACCGCCTTCCTGATCGACAGAGACCACAAGACGCTCACGCGATGCCGCGCGGATTTGGCGCACAAGTTCACGCAGTTGCGCGGCATCATGAAAATTACGGGTAAACAGGATAACGCCGCCAACCAGCGGATGTTCCAGCACTTCACGATCTTCCGCATCCAGCTCATAGCTGGCGACATCTAACATTACCGGACCCACAAAAACCTCATTCTTTAACATGTACGACTGAGTAAAATAACGACGATGACAAAAGCCACACCGTCATCGGTGGCCTGATTGTAACCGATGATAGAGTGCGGGAATGTCCGCTAAAAATTCGGGGTTCTTCGTTTGCTGCCAGCGTATTTCAAACCATATCAATACCAGATAATCGACCCAGGGAAACCACTGCATCATCTGTTGCTGAAGGCGGTTCACGGAAAACCCTCGCCGATGCCGCTGGTAGCTCTGTAGAAAATGCGTTTGCGCCCCACTTTCCATCTGATTAGCTCGCACAATAAACGCCAGTTCAAAGGCAATATCGCCATCTGAGGCATATTCCCAGTCAATCAGCATCGTTCCTTGTGGCGTAATCAGCAGGTTTTCCGCATGCACATCCAGATGGAGAGGAGCCAGCGCCAGAGGGGTGGGTAATGCCGCATGCTGAAAATAATGGTGGGCGCGCAACAGCGCGGGCGTACGGCGGTGGGGATCCATCAACTGCCAGTGTTGCGCGAATAGCACTTTGAGATCGAGGGGATGGCCGCTACGCGGCAGGCAATGAAGTTGAGACAGTGTCCGCGCCACTTCACCATTAGCCAACAGCATCAGAAACTCATCAGATGTGGCGATGCGCCCCGGCACCCACTCGACAATGAGCCAACCGTTGCGCCACAGCAGCGGCCGTGGCGCAAGCCCTCTCGCGGACATCTGCCGCAACAGGGCGAACTCTCGCTGGCGATCGACGCCCATCTTCCGCTCGGTTGGCGACTGCCTGCGCGCAAGCCATTCGATGCCCGGCCCACGGATACGCCAGCTTTTATTACTCAACCCGCCAACCAGCTCAAAGCGAATATCCGCTATCTCCACGGCGGGAAAATGCTTCTGGATCGCCGCAGTCAGCTGTTGCTGAATACCCGCCTGCTTAATGCTGAACGGCGCCATTACCGGACCACACAATTTCACCGGTCTGCACCAGCATCAGTTGCATGTCGATCTGCGGCGATTTCACATCACCACTGACGTCGCTGTACAGCACATACTGCGCGCTGACATAACGTGCCAGGCCAATCGCCTTGCTGCGCGATCCTAAGCTGTCGTCAACCGACAGACCCAGCGTTTGTTTCGCAGAGGCCAACTGCTCGCGCGGTACCAGCGTAAACGCCTTACCTGACGATAACGCGCTGTACAGCGCGCCTGTCGCTTTCGCGATCGGTAAGGAACCGTTGGTGGTGTTTTTTACACTATCCACCAGCAGTATGCTGCCCGGCGTGACGCCATCGGCTTTCAGCATCTGCGCCACCAGCGGATTAATGCTGGCTTCCCAGTTTAGCGTCTGGATTTTCGGCGGTTGCGGTACAGACTCCCCCGGCGGTAGCGTTGGCGTGGTCGGCACTTGAGGCTCAACGGGCTCAATAGTCGCTGGCGGTTCAGTCGGTTCCGGTGGACGGCTGGGGCACCCTGTTAGTACCAATGCCGCCAGTATCACCCCTAGGTACTTTTTCATATTCTCTCTCTCAGCACATCATTACAAAAACAGATGAAGACGGACCTGACGCGCAGTGGGACTGCTACGCGTTGAAAACACCGTCATTTCCGTCTGTGGCGGGATTTCAATGGACTGCACGTCTTCAAACGGCAGCACGTCCAGTCCGCTGTCATCATACCAATAGAAACGGTAATGCACGGTCACCGTGTGTGAAGCATCATTGCTGACGACAGAAGAAGCACGCAGTCGACCATTTTCTGAATCCAGCGACGGATTCCCCGCCGTAATGCCCGCCGACAGCACGGGGGCATCCAATACCAGCGTTTGCCGTTCATTGATGGTCAACACCTTTGGCGTGCTACAGCCTGCCAGCAGCCCGACCATCAGACACGCGGACAGAAAAAGCATCGGGTTACGCATGATGTTCTCGCATGAGGGCTTTTCACATGATTGCCCAACCATAATCATCAAATCTAGTTCGCCAGCAAAGGCCCGAGTGCGCGACCACCAAGCAGATGCATGTGGATGTGATACACCTCCTGTCCGCCGTGTCGGTTGCAGTTAATGATCAGACGATAGCCATCCTCTGCGATACCCTCCTGCTGCGCAATCTTCGCCGCGACCGTCACCATACGTCCCAGTGCAGCTTCATGCTCAGGTGCCGTATCGTTAACGGTCGGGATCAAAACATTCGGGATAATCAGGATATGGGTTGGCGTGCGCGGCGCGATGTCGCGAAAAGCGGTGACCAGTTCATCCTGATAGACGATATCCGCAGGAATTTCCCGGCGAATAATTTTACTAAAGATGGTTTCTTCAGCCATGATCGATTTCCTTGTTAAAGCTGGCGTTAAACGACGTCGTGTAGGCAGTATGAGTGACATATTCCATTTCTTTCAACCTTCTTCGTCTATTTCTGGTGCAGGTGGTCAAAATACGACACCCAGAAAAAACCCGCTTTAGTACCTAAAGGCTCCCACGGCTTGACGCGTCTTTTATTGAACACCGATTGTTACCGACAATAAAAAAGGAGCTTTCGCCCCTTTTTGCCCCTCCCCTATAACACATCAGTGGTTACGGATGTAGTCGTCCATATCGGTTTTCAGGTTATCGGACTTGGTACCGAAAATGGCCTGAACACCGGAACCAGCTACCACGACACCCGCTGCACCCAGTTTTTTCAGGCCAGCCTGATCCACTTTAGCCACATCGCCCACGCTAACGCGCAAACGAGTGATGCAGGCATCCAGGTTAGTGATGTTGTCTTTACCACCAAATGCAGTCACCAGAGCGGCAGCCATTTCAGTGCTGTCCTGCGAGTTTTGCTCAGATGAGCTATCTTCACGGCCTGGTGTTTTCAGGTTCAGCTTGGCAATCAGAACGCGGAAGATGGTGTAGTAAATTAACGCATAGCACAAACCCACAATTGGGAACAGCCACAGCTTGCTGCCATTGCCGCTCAGCACCACGAAATCGATCAGACCGTGGGAGAAGCTTGTACCATCACGCATACCCAACAGGATACAGATTGGGAACGCCAGACCTGCCAGAATCGCATGGATGACATACAGGATCGGCGCAACAAACATGAATGAGAACTCAATTGGCTCAGTGATCCCCGTCAGGAACGAGGTCAGTGCCGCAGAGATCATAATACCGCCCACTTTCGCGCGGTTCTCTGGTTTAGCCGAATGCCAGATAGCAATAGCCGCGGCTGGCAGACCATACATTTTAAACAGGAAACCACCGGACAATTTACCTGCTTCCGGATCACCCGCAATATAACGAGGGATATCACCACGGAAAACCTGACCTGCCGCGTTGGTGAACTCACCGACTTGCATTTGGAAAGGTACGTTCCAGATATGGTGCAGACCAAACGGCACCAGAGAACGTTCAACGACCCCATAGATACCAAATGCTAACATCGGGTTCTCATTCGCCGCCCAATGTGAAAACGTCTGGATAGCGCTACCGACAGGTGGCCAGATGAAAGACAGTACCGCACCAGTAACGATCGCCGTCAGGCCGGAAATAATCGGCACGAAGCGTTTACCGGCAAAGAAGCCCAGATATTCAGGCAGTTGGATGCGGTAGAAACGGTTAAACATATACGCGGCAATCGCACCGGCAATGATCCCGCCCAGAACACCGGTATCCGCCAGGTGCTTTGCCGTAATCTCGGCGGCCGGCAGATTAAGAACCAGCGGCGCAATCGCAGCCATGGTTTTTACCATGATGCCATAAGCCACCACCGCCGCCAGTGCAGAAACACCGTCGTTATTGGTGAAGCCCAGGGCAACACCAATAGCAAAAATCAGCGGCATGTTGGCAAATACCGAATCGCCAGCCTGTGCCATGACGCTGGAGACAATTTGAGGCAACCAGCTAAAATTAGCCGAACCGACACCCAGTAGAATACCTGCAATAGGGAGTACGGATACGGGCAGCATTAGCGACTTACCTACTTTTTGCAGGTTTGCGAATGCATTCTTGAACATAATTGAGTGTGCTCCTGAGTAATAGTGCTTTTACTTCTGATACTTCATATATAAGCAAAGGCGGGGAGGATAGCCTTTGGGAATAGGGGTGTTTTAGCCCTCTTTAATTTTTACGCAGAGTAAAATAAATAGCACCCACAATGTTTGATTGCTATCACGTTTCCATAAGCCAACAGGCTAAAATCGAACAGATATTGCACTTTTTTGCGATATATCGCTAAAAAACGCGTCCCCCTGAAAAGGAAAAACCTGATCAAGGGGATTATGCAGCGCTATTAATTACGCAGATAAAAAAAAGTCGGCTATTTTCAGCCACTATTGCGCGGCGGTCAACCGAACCGGATCGATGTGAAACAGGCGGGAGAAGTTTTCTGTCGTGGCGGCAGCCAGGGTTTCCAACGATGTGCCTTTCAGCACAGCGAGATATTCCGCTACATCACGCACATACGCAGGCTGGTTTTCCTGACCCCGGAATGGAACGGGTGCTAACCAGGGGGAATCCGTTTCAATCAGCATCCGATCCAGTGGCACGTAACGCGCGACGTCACGCAATTCTTCGGCATTACGGAACGTCACGATGCCTGAAAACGAGATATAGAATCCCATATCCAGCAGGGCTTTTGCCGTCGGCAAATCTTCCGTAAAACAGTGCAGAACACCGCTGCATTTTTCCGCCTGTTCCTCACGCAGAATCGCTAACGTATCTTCACGGGCAGCGCGTGTATGCACGATGACCGGTTTGTTCAGGTCATTGCCAATACGAATATGTTCGCGAAAGGACTCCTGCTGCTGGGCTTTCGTTTCCTGTTGGTAGAAATAGTCCAGACCCGTTTCCCCCATCGCCACCACGCGGCTGGCACTGGCTAACTCACGCAGCTCGGCATAGTCATAGGGCGCTTCCTGATTAAGCGGATGCACGCCGCAGGAAAACGCCACATTATCGCGCTCGCCAATTAACTCCAACATGGCACGATAGCCAGGCAACGTCGTCGCCACCGCCAACAGGAAGCCGACATCGCGACGTTTCGCTTTCTCCAGAACATCGGAGACATCTTTATGCAATGACTGATAATCCAGACCGTCAAGATGACAGTGGGAATCCACTAACAACATGATATTTACTCGATAATAATTAAACAGAAAAAGGATGGCTGTCTCGCCTAACCAATGAGGCAAACGTGCGTTCCCCATCAAGCAAGCGTTCCGTCAGCAATAGCTCACGATTGACACCCGTGATGGTCAGCAATTTTTGTCGGCAGGCCAGCCACTGTTGCAGCTCATACTGCAAATGTACGGAAGGCTCACGCGCCAGATGCTCAACCAGTCCGAGCTGATCCTGATTCACCAAGTGCTCGCTCGCTCCCTGTTGCCACTTCATCGCATCCAGCAGTAGCGCAGTCAGCCAGTGAATGCGAACATCTGCATCGTCATGATTCAGCAGTGAAATCAGCGAAAGCTGATCCCGTGAAGTCAAGGCAGCAGAAAATGCCTGACACAGCCCAATACGCTGTTTCCATTGCTCTGGCTGTAAGAGCGCCTCGGCGGCTAGCGGCGCACCCGATTGCAATCTCAATGCCGTGCGCAACGCCTGGCTGTCATGGCGATGACGAGCATTCAGCCACAGCACGCTCTGCGTCTCATCCGGGACATCCAGAGAGTGATACAAACAACGGCTACGCAACGTCGCCAACAACCGGGCTGGCTCACGGCAACCAAACAAGAAGAAGGTATTCTGCGGCGGCTCTTCCAGCGTTTTCAGCAGCGCATTCGCCGCCGCCTCTGTCAGTTGCTCAGCAGCAACCAGCCAGATCACTTTTGCTCCGCCCTGCCGGGAATGCTGATACACTTTTTCCACAACGTCACGCACCGGATCAACGCCCAGGCTCTGCTTGCCTTTCTCTGGGCTTAACACATGCCAGTCAGGGTGCGTTCCCGCGGTCATCAGATTGCATGAGTGACAGTGCCCGCAGCTTTTCATCCCATCAGGCTGCTGGCAGATCAGCCAGCGACTCAGCGCATAAATCAGCGATTCATCGCCCATGCCCGGCAGCGCATGGAGCAACACGGCATGGTGTCCCCTGCCCGCCTGGTATTGACCAATGAGCTGTCGGTAGGATGCATTCAGCCACGGATACCAATCCATCAGTGCTGCTCCTGCGCAACAGGCGACAAGCCTTGTTGCTGTAGCCACTGCTGTAGCGCTGCCTGAATATCCGCACTGACGGCGTCAATAGACTGTGAAGCATCGATCGTCAGGATACTGTCGTCCTCCGCCGCCAGTTCCTGATAGCGGGCACGGGTACGTTCAAAGAAAGCCAGCGACTCTTGCTCAATTCGATCCAATTCTCCCCGCTGGCGCGCGCGCTGCAAACCGATAGCGGGTGATAAATCAAGATAGAGCGTCAGGTCAGGACGAAAATCACCCAGCACGGTATCGCGTAGCGAACGCAATAGCTGCTGATCGATCCCACGTCCACCGCCCTGATAAGCTTGTGAGGACAGATCGTGACGATCGCCGATAACCCATTGTCCGTTAGCCAACGCGGGTTTGATGACATTATCCACCAGTTGAACTCTGGCGGCGTACAGCATCAATACTTCCGCTTTGTCGGTAACCTTCTCATCCGTCATACCTTGCTTGATAAGCTCGCGTAGCTTCTCCGCCAGTGGCGTGCCGCCGGGCTCTCGCGTAAACACGACCTCTTTCACGCCATGTGACCGCAGCGTCTCCACCACGATATTACGCGCGGTGGTCTTTCCCGCGCCTTCCAGCCCTTCAATGACGATAAATTTACTGTTCATCCCGTTCCTTTAACGCTGAGCGGTATACCCTCACAGCACGATTATGGTCTGCAAGGTTAGTGGTAAAACTGTGTCCGCCTTTTCCATCCGCCACAAAATACAGGTATGACGTTTTGGCTGGGTGCGCAGCCGCATCTAATGAGGCTTTCCCCGGCATCGCGATTGGCGTTGGCGGCAAACCAGAAATAATATAGGTATTGTAAGGCGTCGGTGTGTCTAATGCTTTACGGGTTATCACGCCTTTATAGTCATCCCCCATGCCATAAATCACCGTGGGGTCGGTTTGCAAACGCATGCCAAGCCGTAAACGATTGATAAAAACGGAAGCGACCTGAGTACGTTCTTCATTGATGGCCGTTTCTTTTTCAATAATTGACGCCATCGTCAGCAATTCGTCTGGCGTTTTATACGGCAATCCGTCCTCGCGCCCTTTCCATACCTCATCCACCGTTTTTTTCATACGCTGATGCGCACGTTGCAGCAGCGCGCTATCGCTCGTACCCGCCGTGTATGAATAGGTATCAGGATAAAACCAGCCTTCTGGGTTCGTCTTATCGTTGACTTCCAACTGCGTGGCGATGTCCTGTTCGGTTTTATCAGCAAGCGTATGCTTGATGTAAGGTGCCTGTTGCAGCGTGGTTAACCACTCTTTCAAGCGTGAGCCTTCGACAAAACGGATGGAAAATTGTGCTTCTTTTCCGCTGGACAGTAACGCCAGCATCTCACGTACAGTCATTCCTGCTGTAAAGCGATACGTACCCGCTTTGAATTTCGCCAATTCAGGCTCAATACGCAGCAGCCACGGAAAAAATGTGCCATCGGTAATCACATGCTGCTCGAGAAGCAACGTTTCCAGTCCTTCTCTTCCCGTACCAGCAGGAAGCGTGAAAATGGTTTCCTTTTCGATAGCTAATGGAGAACCAGCAAAGCGCTGCACTTTCTGCCATGCAACCAACAACAGCAGAACAACGGCAGCGATAATCAGCAGACCAACTTTCTTTTTCTTCATAAATCAACCATCTACTAGCAGTCAGAACTCAGGAATCGATAAAGCTCTCGGGAGTGGTAACGCCAGACATGCGCCTGATTCACGGGGACAATCGGCATTAATGCATTACAAACCAGCACCTCGTCCGCATCGGACAGTGTGGTCACGGCTTCACTAACAATCTCTAGCTCAAAATCAGCCTCTGCCAGCGAGGCGATGATGTGCTGCCGGGCAACACCATCCACACCAGACTGAGAGACATCCGGCGTATAGACGTGATTTCCTTTACGCCAGAATAAATTAGCGGCACAGCATTCCACTAGCGCACCGGAGGTGTCAAGTACGAGGGCCTCATCGGCTGAAGTCTGGTCAAGATGCGCACGAATCAGCACTTGCTCAAGCCGATTCAGATGTTTTATGCCCGCCAACAGCGGGTTTTTAGCGAGCGCCACGGGGCTAAGATTCAGGCTAATACCCTGCTCGCGCCAGTCAGCATAGTGAGTGGGATAACCTACCTGCATGACGATTCGGGTTGGTTGCATACAGCCCTGAGGGCTATAACCACGCCCGCCAGCACCGCGCGTTAGCATCACTTTTACTACGCCATCCGCCCGCCCCAAGGCAGCCTGTTTCATTTCCGCCATCAGGCTTTCCCAGTCAACCATCGGGAATAACAAGCGTGTAGCAGCCTGTTGCAGGCGTGTGATATGTCGATCAAGCCAGACAACCTCGCCAGCACTGACTCTGGCGGTCGTAAAACAGCCGTCGCCATATTGCGTAGCCCGATCGAGCACCGAAAGCTGTTCCTGTAACTGGCCATTAATCCACAGCATAATAAGCTCCGCATCATTTCTCATCGTCAGCTTGCCAGTAAAGCTGCGTTGCAGACAAGCAGGTGTGTCTGATTTTATGCAGGCAAAAAAACTCAGGCCGGAAGAAACTCCGCTGTTGCACTCGACTCAGAGCTGGCAGTACCGAATGGTAAGCTATCAGGCAAAGTTAAAGACCAAAGTATGTCGCGCAAAGGGAACTGCCTGGATAATGCGGTGGTGGAGAACGTCTTTAGGACGCTGAAATCGGAGTGTTTTTACCTGAGGCCGCAGTATCGATGAACTGAAGAGGGCAATAGAGGACGATATCCATTACTGCAACAACGCAAGAATCAGTCTGAAATTAAAAGGCCTGAGTCCGATAGAGTACCGAACCCAGGCTGTGAAAGCCGCTTAATATGAACCATCCAACCTTATGGGGTCAGTCCAAAAAACGTAGGTTTCGTCAACAACCTGAAGCGCCACATGCGTGGCGCTTACTTAGTACCGTTAACTTGCGTCAATTAATTTCAGGATGCTGTTCGGTCAGCCGTTTCCTTTTCTTCTCCAGATCGGCAATTTTCTCATCAATCTCTTCTATTTTCTGTTCAATATTGTCGTACTGTTCCTGCAACAGCTCTTTGGCTTCCGTCCGATCCGACGCCGCTGGCGTTGCACCTTTCAGCGGCTGGTTAGCAGTTTCGCGCATCGACATCCCGGTAATCAGGCCGATCAGTCCAAGCACCATCAGGTAATACGCCGGCATATAAAGATTGCCGGTCGACTTTCCCCGCCAACGGAGAATCCCTGCGCCAGTTTCGCCAACAGCAGTAATACCGGTGCCCAAATACCGATCGATTCATAGGAAGGAATCAGGCCTATGCAGAATGTGCTCACCGACATAATAATAATGGTGATCGATAAGACTTTCTGGCGACCAAATTTATCGCCCATCGCCCCAAAGAATAGCCCGCCGAGTGGCCGCACCAAAAAGGGAACCGAGAATGTTGCCAGCGCGGCAATCATTTGTACGCCGGGATCAGCGCCGGGGAAAAAAACCTGTCCGAGCGCATACGCCACAAAGCCATATACACCAAAATCAAACCATTCCATCGCATTACCCAATGCGGCAGCGGTAATGGCTTTTTTAAGCCGGGCATTATCAATAACGGTAAATAATTATGACAAAGCCGTCACATTAACGTCGGAGGATATTGTTACTTACGCGGCGTAATCATTTTCGGGTTGCGGTTAAAATAGCGCGTAAATGCCAGACTGAAATTAGCCGGGTGTCGATAGCCGACTTGCCAGGCCGTCTGCGCCACCTGAAATCCCTGCTCCAGCAACTGATGCGCCCGCTCCATCCGCATCCGCAATAACATCTGACCCGGCGTCGTCGCAAAGCAGCGATGAAACCCGAGTTTAAGTCTGGATTCGCTCATCCCCGCCTGAGTTGCAATGCAGGCCAGCGTCAACGGTTCAGCCAAATGTTCACGCATCCAGCGGCATACCTGCTCCAATTGCTGCCGTTCCTGTAGATGAATAGCACCACGCCTCTCTTCCGGCTGTAGGAAGTGGCGATACTGCGCCAGCAGACTTAAGGCGTGGATATGACGATTTAGCGGATCGGCGTCGCCACACAGCGCATTCACATGCACCTGGCTGGCCGCAGAAATAGAGGTAAATACGCGCTGCTGCACCCCATCACCACTGAACAACGGTTCCGCACAGTCCGTGCCAAAATAACGCGCCGCTGCCGTTTTCCCCACCAGCAGCCGTAGCTGATCGACCTGCTGCTGAGCCTGATAATGGCGTTCACCCACGCTGGTGCCAAACGTCGTAATCGTGACATGCTGCTGACGAAACCAGACCTGCGAACCACTGCTATCGCAATAGGCGGATTCCCCTGCCAGCGCAAACGTCATGACCAGCATCGGTTGCGAATGTGGGTTCTGTGTTTCTTCCACTAAGGCACAGCGCGGACGGTACTGCGAACGTGCCAGCGACAGATCCGCATCAATACGGCTGAAATCCGACCAACACTCACCGATATTATCCGGCAGGAGACGGCGAGAGCCTGAGATACTCACCTCGCGAGTACCGCACCGCTCGTCTGCTGGTTTTTCACGTTGCCCTTGTCGCCTTTTCATCCCCTTCCCCTGCCGTTTCGCATAGGAAAAACGTCGTCTCGCATAACAATGAACATAATAACGATTCTCATTTATAGATAGCATATTCCCTATCGACTGACCATCAATGAGACGGACCGCTTATGAATCCATTAGAGACATTATGGCAGCTTGCCGCCAGCAGCGTGCAAGCCGATGCTTTACATTTGGCGTTGGAGCAGCAGATTTTTGACCGACTGGAGGCGATCACCACACCGGAACAGTTGGCGGCAGAGTTGGGTTGGCAGCCAGAGAAAACCGGATTTTTGCTCGAGATTCTGTGGAGTATGCAATTTTTGACGCGCCATCACGACGGCTATCGCACTGCCCCGGCCTGCGCTGCCGTACTCTGTCGCAGTCGTTCGCGTTTTCTGGGCGACGCCTGGCGTTTTCGCCTCACCAGTCTGCGCCAGTTTGGTCAGGGGCTTGGTGACGGCATGCGTCAGCCTCTGCCGACACAGTTGAGCGAGTTACCGCGCGAGGCAGCATGGGCCAATGCGGCAGAGCAGCAGATCGCTCAGGAGCAGCGTTCGATAACGGCAGACCTTGCCGATAGTCTGCTCTCCAGCCTGCCAGATTTCCCACACATCAGACACGTTCTCGATCTGGGCGGTGGCCCCGGTTGGGTGGCGATTACGCTGGCGCTGCGCCACGCGCAGATCTCCGGCACGGTCTATGATCTGCCGCAAACCGCCGCCGTGGCGCAGCGCAATATCGATGCCGCCGGATTGTCAACAAGGCTGTCGGCACACAGCGGCGCGTTCCCTGCCGAAAAGTATGATCTGATTTGGAGTTCTTCTTTCCTGCATTTTGTCGAAGATATTCCCACCATGCTGGTTACGCTCCACAACGCGCTAACGTCAGAAGGCACGCTGGTGCTGGCACAGGCAGAAATCGCGGACAAGGCCGATGATGCCACGCCGGTTCTGCCGTTCTACCTGCCGATGCAAATGAGTGGACGCCACGTCACGCGAGAAGGTCAACTAACGCAGTGGCTACTGGCTGCCGGCTTTACCTCTGTCGACATTCGCCGCCATCAGGCATTTCCCATGGCGCCGTTGAATGTGTTGATCGCCCGTAAACACCAATAACCGCGCATTCGCAGCTCATGCTTCCTGAATGTAAAAAGCCCCCATAATGCAAAAAGCCAGTCAGCAAAAGCTGACTGGCAAACAACACCTTCAATAACACTCTCTGTTTTATAATTCCCTATTCTCACGCTATCCCTGACGTGCTGACGACATATTTTTCATTATCAGAAACGGGTCCAGTCAGATGCACCAAGGGCTGATGCTTTGGAAGAGACTGGAAGCATCGCAACAAGCGACAGCGTCTCCGTTGCTGGCTGCTTGGGCACCGGACGTTCATAGCCGGCAATCCTGAACACCGAGACTTCTCTGACAAGTTGATCCGCTTGTTCCTTGAGACTTTGCGCTGCCGCTGCCGACTCTTCCACCAGCGCGGCATTTTGTTGTGTTGTTTGATCCATCTGACTAACCGCGATGCCGACCTGTTCAACCCCCGTCGACTGCTCGGCACTTGCGGAGCTAATCTCTGATACGGTATCGCTCAACTGGCGGATGGACATCACCACCTGCTGCATAGTTTCCCCCGCTTTGTTCACCAATACCGAACCAAGTTCGACGCGTTCAACGCTCGCAGTAATCAGGTTTTTGATCTCTTTCGCAGCTTCTGCGCTACGCTGTGCCAGATTACGCACTTCCCCCGCCACAACGGCGAATCCTCGCCCTTGTTCGCCGGCCCGGGCAGCCTCGACGGCGGCATTAAGCGCCAAAATATTCGTCTGGAACGCAATGCTGTCGATAACGTTGATAATATCCGCAATGCTGCGCGAGCTCTCATTAATAGACTTCATCGTATCCACCACGTCGTTGACAACATTCCCTCCCTGAAGCGCAACGCTACTCGCATTTTGCGCCAGCACGTTAGCCTGACGGGCATTGTCGGCATTGTTTTTTACCGTCATCCCTAATTGCGTCATGGTTGAAGAGGTTTCTTCGAGTGCACTCGCCTGTTCTTCGGTCCGTGATGACAAATCCGCGTTACCCTGAGCAATCTGCATGCTGGCTGTCGCGACACTCTCTGCATTATTTCTGACGCCAATCACCATCCGCGTCAGCGCAGCCTGCATCTCTTTCATTTCTTCCAGCAGCAGACCCGTTTCATCACGGCTATTCACATCAATTGAACCGCTCAAATCGCCCGCGCTGATACGTTTCGCAGAAGAGAGTGCAGTGGATAACGGTAGGGTAACGCTACGGGTTAATGACCAGGCGGTAAGGCATCCTAAAACGGTTGAGAAGACCGATAGCACCAGCATCCATAACAGCGCATCCGTAATATATGTTCTCGTCACTTGTTTGGCATGGTCAACAAACGAGACCTGTAGCTCAGTAAATTCACTCAGTTTGGCAAAATAAACGGCTTGAATATTTGCTATCTCACCAAATACCAATTCTGTTGCCAGCGCATCCTCATCGTTCATCGCATAGCCAATCGCTTTATTAATGCTCAGGCTATACTGTTTCCTGATATCGATAAGTTGATTAAATAACGCCCGCGCCTGTTCCGAATTGACCATACCATCAAGTTTTTTATATATTTCGCTTGCCACGTCAGTCGTTTTTGCTATGGTCGACTTCAGTTCTTGTTTTTCTTGAGTTCTATCTACAGGGAGGAGAATAATATCCCGTAGCGTACGGACGTTAGTATTCAATACGTCTTGAATATCGCGCAGCATATCGACCTTAACCATTCTATCTTCAGTGACTCCATCAAACTCAGCACCAATGTTTTTAATGAAATAATAGCTAATAGATGACAAAGTCAGTGTCAGCGCAATTAATAAGCCAAATCCCAGAAAAAGCCGATTGCCAATTTTTATATTTTTAAAAAAAATCATAGTAACACCAGAATATTACATTTTAAAAATCGTTACCCAACCACGATTGCTAACATGCTCAGCCACCGTCTGTTTAACGAAAGAACGTCACAGATGGTAACGCGAACCATTATCGCGCAGGGCACCCTGGCTTATCTAAATCTCTTATTTTCTGATGCATGTAACAGAATACTGGCATAAGAAATCCATTTGGCCATATATTGTTATATCTCACATTGCCTGTGTGTTGGTGATGCTTACTGACTGAAACGGTTTACTTGATAAAGTAATTTACCCCCCCTTTTTTATTTTTATTCCTCGTTGAACATCACATTATTTATGCATAGTTAAAAGTAAACTCTCGTTTAAAAGAAACCAAAGCGTTTAAGGAAAGCCGAAAACTTTACCCCTCATCTACCCAATCCGAGTTAGTGTTACGCTTAATTAATTTTTCACATATTAATTGTTAATGCATAGATAAAAAGAGCATCAATCCGATACTTGCTACAGTCTATAACTCTACACTATCACAATCGCAAGATCGATCGGAAATAACGATCATTAGACCATTCAATTTTCTTTATTCGATCGTTTTTTTCTATCAAAAAATAATAAAGGGAAAAATCTTATTTCCATTAATTAAACCAGACTTATAAGTTAGAATGCTAATAATCTTAATTGAGTAACAACATCCTCATTATCATTACATTCCAGAGCGCGCAATCCAGCGTAACGTGACTGAATTAATGAGATTTAAAGCACAATGATATCCCACCTGCGTATCGCATGAGGATAGAAAAAGCCAGTCAGTGAGGGCTGACTGGCTTTCGGGATGAACCTAATCGGAGGGTGCTGCGTGTTGCCGTCTCGTTTTTCACTCTACCGCATATTCCTTCATTTTATTTTCGTCAGGCATCGTGCCATTGAGCTTCTTGAGCACGTCCTTCGCTTCTTTCAGCACTCGGGCACATTGCTCGCGCGTGATGGTAAGCGGCGGCTCAATCCTGACCGATTTGGCGTTATTCAGGGTGCCCGCAACCAGAACATTACGTTGGAACAGTTCTTTCGCGAAGGCATACCCGATCTCGTTTTTCCTGAACTCGATAGCCTGCAACAACCCCATTCCTCGCGCTTCGATAATCAATTGAGGATACTCGGCCACCAACTGCTGCAAGCCCTGTAACAAAAACGCCCCCTGTATCGCCGCCTGTTCCGGCAGATTCTTCGTCAGCAACTCATTGACGGTCGCCAACGCCGCCGCGCAGGCCAGCGGGTTGCCGCCAAACGTGGTGGTGTGCAGGAACGGATTTTCAAACAGCACGGAGAAGACCTCTTCCGTCGCCACCGTGGCGCCTATCGGCATCACACCACCGCCCAGCGCCTTCGCCAGACACAGAATGTCAGGCTGCACGCCATAATGCTCACAGGCGAACATCTTGCCCGTGCGCCCCATGCCGGTTTGCACCTCATCCAGAATCAGCAATGCCCCGACCTCATCGCATAATGCTCTGACCGCAGGCAAGTAATTTTCCGCTGGTACAATCACGCCGCCTTCCCCCTGAATAGGTTCAAGGATGATGGCAGCAACATCATCGCCGGTCTTCTGGCATTGCTGAACCTGCTTGCGCATGGCGCTGATATCGCCAAAAGGAACATGATGGAAACCGGGTAACAGCGGCATGAAAGGACGACGAAACGCAGGTTTGGCAGTGGCGGAAAGTGCCCCTAGCGACTTCCCGTGGAACGCGCCGGTCGCCGCGATAAAGGTATATTTGCCGCGCGGCGACTGGTAGGCCTTCGCCAGCTTCAACGCCGCTTCAACCGATTCCGTTCCGCTATTGCAGAAGAAGCTGTATTTCAGGTTACCCGGCGTCAGCGCCGCCAGCGTTTTTGCCAACAGCCCCCGCAGCGGATCGAGCAACTCCTGGCTGTGCAACGGTTGTCTGGCAAGCTGGCGTTCAACGGCGGCAATAACGTTGGGGTTGCGATGCCCGACGTTAAAAATGCCGTAACCGCCGAGGCAGTCCAGATATTCATTCCCTTGGGTATCAATCAGCGTATTTGGGCCACTGGCGCGCCATTCGACTGCGCCGTAATCGCCGCCGGTAGTGACAGATTTTCTGTACTCCAGAAAACCCGGGTTGACGTATTCACGGAAACAACTCAAAACTTCTCGATTCAGTGCCGCCATGTCATCGTGGGATAGCGTGTCACTATGAATCCAATGCAGTGCCTGCTGAGTACACTCTAGCGGGGTAAGGTGGGCGTTTGATCTGGACAAAATGCGCTCCTTGAAAACGGACATCACGTGATGCCAATTTAATTAATGCACATAACACGCCAGTCGCCCGCCCCAAATCATAATAAAATACAAAAACGCGATCTAAACCAAAAATACAGCATATAATTTGAAATAATTTTTAATATTCAAAATTAATAACCAATCCGAATAGTAAATGTCAGAGTGAAGGTAAGTGGAAAATCTCATGATGCCCCGCGTGTGCCCAGCATGCCCTCTTTTGGGGCACGCCGAGGCTGGACAAACTCGCTATTTCAGCACCTGACGTCTTTTTCAAGACAAGCGGCTCCTGAGACGGAGTGCGTCATCTCAATGACGGATCATGATATGGCGCACGATGGTGTAATCCTCCAGACCGTACATCGACATATCCTTGCCGTAGCCCGATAGCTTTTGCCCGCCGTGTGGCATTTCGCTGACCAGCATGAAGTGGGTGTTCACCCAGGTACAGCCATATTGAAGGCACGCGGCCAGACGGTGCGCCCGCCCGATATCGCGCGTCCAGACCGACGAGGCCAACCCGTAATGCGAGGCATTGGCCCAGCCAATCACCTGTGCCTCGTCATCGAATGGCGTAATGGAGATCACCGGGCCAAACACCTCTTTCTGGACGATTTCGTCTTCCTGCTTCGCCCCCGCCAGCACCGTGGGCTGGAAGTAGAATCCCTGCCCTTTCACCCGCTCGCCCCCCGTCACCACCGTAATATGTGGCAGCGCTTTGGCGCGTTCTACAAAGCCGATAACGCGCTCAAGCTGCGGCTCGGTAATCAATGGCCCCAGCTCGGTCGTTTCATCATGTGGATCGCCTATTTTCAGCGTCGCTACCGCTTTTCCTAATGCTTCTACGACCTCATCGTAGATCCCTCGCTGCACATACAGCCGACAGGCCGCGGTACAGTCCTGCCCCGCATTGTAGAAACCAAAGCTGCGGATTCCGTCAACGACCTGATCGATATTCGCATCGTCAAAGACAATCA
Source organism: Pectobacterium sp. A5351 (assembly GCF_028335745.1). Taxonomy (NCBI): domain Bacteria; kingdom Pseudomonadati; phylum Pseudomonadota; class Gammaproteobacteria; order Enterobacterales; family Pectobacteriaceae; genus Pectobacterium; species Pectobacterium sp. A5351. The sequence continues at coordinate 1,706,288 of NZ_CP116477.1, read as the reverse complement.
CTGGCGCTTTGCCGCCCAACTCCATATGCGTCCGTTTTACGCTCGCGGCGGTATGCGACAAAATATGCGCACCGGTCGCAATTGAACCGGTCAGCGACACCATATTCACTTTCTTATGTCCTGTCAGCGCATCGCCGATATCCGCCCCGCGCCCAAACACGATATTCACCACGCCCGCAGGCAGGATCTCCGCCAGCAGATGAGCCAGATAGAAGGTAGTCAGTGGAGTTTGCTCCGCCGGTTTCAACACCACGCAGTTTCCTGCCGCTAGCGCGGGAGCCAGCTTCCACGACGCCATCATCAGTGGGTAGTTCCACGGGGCGATGGAGGCGACAACACCAACCGGATCGCGCCGGATCATGGAGGTATGCCCTTCGAGATACTCTCCCGCCGCCGAACCGCTCAGGCAGCGCGCCGCACCGGCAAAAAAACGAAACACATCGGCGACCGCGGGCACTTCATCATTCAGCGCCGCATGATAGGGTTTACCGCAGTTCAGCGATTCAAGTTTGGCAAATTCCTCAGCGTGTTCTTCAATGGCATCGGCAATCTGTAGCAGCAGTGTCGCACGCGTTTTCGGCGTGGTCTGCCCCCAGTGTGCAAAGGCAGACTCTGCGGCCAGAACCGCTGCATCAACCTGGTGCAGATCGGCCTGCGCAATGGCGGCAATTTGCTCTCCCGTCGCGGGATTGAATACTGGCAACGCTTCACCTTTCCCTGCTACCAGCTTGCCTTCTATCAGTAATTTGTTGTGCATACATTTTCCTTACAGAGAGAAAACCGTCGTGTTTTTCACCACTATCTGCAAAATGTCTGTGCAAGAAACCTGCCACGTTGCGTCTACCTGCCGATCCGTTCTGCAACCGGCGGCCTTACGCTAAGGCGCGTTACCCGACTCTTTCTTCGTCTGCGTAGCGGCCTGTCTGGCTTCCTCCGCCAACGCCTCAATTTCTTCTTCCGTCAGTTGATCTGACGCCTCATGCACCTTTGCCAGCCCTTCACTGACCGTCACCTCTTTGGGATCGTCCTTCGTCGCCATCGTCATTCCTCTCAATGAAATAGTACGTCAACAAAGATAAGTGTAGTCGACGGCGAAAATCCGCCAATCTGAAGAAGATTTAACTCTGCTTTCCGGTTCGTCATATGTGATAATAATTATCAATTACATTAAATTTGTACCCTAAATAATTCGAGTTGCGTGAAGGCGGCAAGAGAGGGAATCCCGATGAGCTTACATAAGTAAGTGATTCGGGTGACTGAACGCGGCCAACGCACAAGCAGCTTGAAGTATGACGGGTATATTATTCAGGGCCTTACCCCGTCGATATCAACGGACAAGATCGCTATGGAGAGCGCAATGACAAGGGAAAGGGGTTCTGTTGCCGCAAAGGCGGCGGGAAGGTCACCTGACGGGACGTTGGCATGTCAGAGTCTGAACTCAGAATGCTGTTCAAGCACTACGCGGAACGGTTAGAACGCTATCTCAATCATAAACTGCGTGACCCTCAGGCAGCGGCAGATCTGGTGCAAGAGAGTTTTTTACGGTTGGCGCAACGACTGGAACAGCAGGATGATGTAGACGATAAAAAAGCGTATCTCTATAAGACAGCAAATAATTTGCTGCTCGACCATGTCCGTCACCAGCAGCGCTGGCAGATGGCGACGTCTGTTGACGACGTGGAAGCGACGCTGGAATACCTGCCGGATGCCGCGCCTCAGCTCGATCAAATGGCCATCGCTCAACAGGAGCTGGAACGTCTGGCGAACGTACTGGCAACGCTGCCAGAGCGCACGCAGCTGATATTTCATCTGCACCGGTTTGAACACATGACGCAGGCGCAAATTGCTGAGCAGTTGGAGGTTTCTCTCAGTACCGTTGAGAAACACCTTGCCATGACGCTTGCGATGATGACGAGTCGCTCCTCGTGAAAGCGGTCATTATCATGAAAAACATCGACCACCATGAAATAATCACAAATTATTTACGGGTTTATTGCCGTCAGACGTCTACTTATTTAGAGACCCTACCTACTCCAGGCCTACAACATGAACGATTATCCCCCTGAAATCCATCAGCAGGCAGCACGGTGGGCCATACGTTTGGCCGAAGCGCCGCTGGACGATGAACAGGAGCTAACATTCCAGCGCTGGCTGACACAGGATCCGCGCCATCGCCACGCACTGGAACAAGCAGGGAGGCTCTGGCACGGGCTCGGATCGCTCAGCGCCGAACAGCAGCAGATGCTGCAACCACAGCCGCCAGCAACATTGCCCAGCCGACGCGTCAATCGCGCGACACAGTGGAAAATAGCCGCGTTATTGCTGCTGGGTTTCAGTATCGGCACAACGTGGCTTTCCGACGGCATCCTCATGCTGCGCTCGGATTATCGTGCAGACCATCAGGTTAAACAGGTTACGCTACCGGACGGCAGTCAGGTCGATATGGATGCAGGCAGCGCCATTGCGCTCGCTTATACACCACAAGAGCGGCGCGTCACGCTGCTGCAAGGCTCCGCCTGGTTCACCGTCGCCCCAACAACCGCACAGGAAAAACGGCCTTTTCTGGTTGATGCCGCCTCAGGCACCACACAGGCGCTGGGCACACAGTTCATCGTGCAGAATGCCTCACAGACCACGACCGTCGGCGTGGTGGAACACAGTGTTCAGGTCACGGTAAACGGGCAAACACTGCGGCTTGATGAACAACAGGCCGCGCGCTATACCGAACAAGGGATGACGCGTCTTCCAGGTTGGAATAGCCGCGAGCGCGGCGACTGGCGACGCGGCCTGCTGATCTTTGATCAACAACCGCTGGCTATCGTGATCGCCCGTATCAATCAGTATCGAACGGGTACGATCGTCATTCCCAGTTCAACACTACGTCAGCGTCAGGTCAGCGGCATTTTTTCACTGAGCGAGCTGGATGGCGCATTGCAAACCATCACCAGCGAACTGGGTGCCAAAACGGTTTCACTGCCCGGCGTCACCGTTCTGTACTGATCCCTCTCTCCCCTTGTCTTACCCTCCTGTCTTAACCCCCTGCCACGCCGCTCAGGCGTGGTGATCGTCACCCCCACTTCCTTTACGTTCACAAGTCCGCAACGCGCCGTAGAAAAAATTTAAATATTTTTTTACGGGTTCTGTCTTCTCAGCCGTCTTCATATTTAGGTAATGATTTTTATTATCATTTTCATTAAGAAAAACAGGGTTAATTATCCCTTTGTTTATTAATGCTTATTGGTAATTTAACGAATGGCAGACCAGGCGAAAAATGTTTAAAAGAACACAACAGCAAGACAGCCGCTTGTTACAACGTAATCCACTTTCTCTTGCCGTCGGCATCGCACTGTCGCTGCCTGCTTCATTCCACTATGCACAAGCAGAAACCCAGACTGCCAACGTTCAGGAAGCGGCTCGCCACAGCGTCGCTTTTTCCATCAGCCCACAGCCGCTAAGCAGCGCGCTGCTCCGCTTTGCCGAACAGGCTGGGCTACAGGTCTTTTTTGCCGACGTCAAACTGGAAAATATGCAAGCCACTGCCCTTCAGGGTCGTTTCGCACCCGATCAAGGACTGCGTCAGTTGATCGGTGCCAACCCGATCGATTTCCAAATCGGCAGCAATGGCGTCATTACTCTGCGCCCTCGTTCAGTCAACGTCGATACGGTAAAAATAGATGACGTGATGACAGTACGGGCGTTTACCGTCGCTAATCCGGGTGACTGGATCTACGAACAACCACGCGCCATCAGCGTCATCTCACGCGAGCAGATGGACAACCGCCCTGCCCGCCACGCCGCCGATATGCTGGAGCAGTCCGCTGGCGTTTACTCCAGCGTCAGCCAGCAAGATCCCGCCCTCTCGGTGAATATTCGTGGCATACAGGATTATGGCCGCGTCAATATGAACATTGACGGTATGCGGCAGAACTTCCAGAAAAGCGGTCACGGGCAACGTAACGGCCAAATGTATATTGATTCAGAACTGCTCTCTCACGCCACGATTGAGAAAGGTGCCACAAGCGGCATGGGCGGTGCAGGCGCGTTCGGAGGTATCGCCACGTTTAATACCGTCAGCGCCAGTGATTTTCTGGTGCCGGGTAAAGAACTGGGCGGAAAATTGCACGCCAGCACGGGCGACAATGGAACGCATTTTATCGGCAGCGGGATTCTCGCACTCGGTAACGAAAGCGGTGATATTTTAGTCGGAGCCAGCGAACGTCATCTGGGCGATTACTGGCCGGGCAATAAAGGCAAAATCGGCGATATTCGCACCGCATCGGGAAGCGATGAGAACACGCTTCGCGCCAGCGATTCGCTGAAACATAGCAAAGTGACTGACTCAGGCCACACGATGCGTTCCCGGCTGGCTAAAGTAGGCTGGAATCTTCCCGCCAACCAACGTATCCAGTTCAGTTATTTGCAGACGCAGACAGACACGCCCAATCCCAGCATGTTAACGAACACCACGTTTCCCGAACTGGGTTGGAAAAAAAGCGGGTTTAGCAACATCATGTCGCGTAGCAGCGCACTGGATTACCACCTGAACCCGGACGATCGCGATTGGCTTGATTTTAGCGCCAAACTTTATTACGTCGACACGACAGATAAATCAGACACTTACAGTACGACTATCATCGATAATAGCTATTGGACGCGCAGCCGCATGCGCACTTACGGCGTGCAAGCACAGAATACCTCGCGCTTCAGTTTACCAACTCGGCATGAGCTAAGCGCCAACTACGGCCTTGACGTTTTCTACGACAAGGCCAGCAGTGAATCCACGCGTGAGTCGATGGCGGGCGTCACGCCAGATGGCAATCGTTCCCTCGCCAGCCTGTTTGCCAACCTGACTTACGACTATGATGATTTCCTGACGTTAGAAGGCGGCCTACGTTATGACCGCTATCGCCTGCGCGGTACAACGGGCATGGAGATCACCGAGTTCCCGTATACGGTGAATAGCCCCTGCACGGCAAATCGTCTAACACTCTGCCCGACCGTCAGAAACACTCACCTCTGGAAGGTGGATAGCGAAACCGGCAAGCTTTCTCCCACCGTGGCTATTGCCGTTAAACCCGGAATAACGTGGCTGGAGCTCTTCAGCAATTATGGGAAATCATGGCGTCCACCCGCTATTACCGAAACGTTGACCACCGGCAGCGCACACCCCACATCAACGCAATATCCCAACCCTTATTTGGCACCGGAACGGTCAACTGCGTGGGAAACGGGGTTCAATATTAAGGCCAGCGAACTGCTGACAGAATCCGATCGTCTGGTTGCCAAGGTGGCATATTTCGATACCAAGATAAGCAACTACATCAATATGGAGATCGGGCGAGTTAAACCTGGTGTCTGCACTGGCGCAGGTTCCGGTAACGCCGCCTATGTCAATAATCTGGCAAAAACCCGCTTCCGCGGCATTGAGTATCAATTGAATTACGACACGGGCAGATTTTATGCCGACCTGACTTACACCCGAATGATTGGCAAAAATGACTTTTGCTCAAACACGGCTTGGCTTGGTGGCGTCGTCATACGCGAAGGCGGACGAAATAATTACTACGCCACCCCCTACGATGACGTGAACACCTACGTGCAATGCAACTACGGCACCGTTTTTAGCTCGTCATCCTATATGCCGAGCGATCGGGGAAGTCTCACGATTGGCACCAGAGCGTTCGATCGTAAATTAGATGCCGGCGCGGTGATTCGCTACAACCGAGGCTATCAGGATCGTTCAGCGGTCAATCAGGCGGGAGGAACCGGCAATTTCTACGTCGCCGACTGGCCCAAATATACCCTATTCGATCTCTACGCCAGCTATCAAATCACGAATAATTTAAAGGTCAGCGGGGCGATAGAAAACGTCACTAATCGTGCGTACATCGTTAGCTATGGTGATTCTATTTCATACACGCTGGGGAGAGGAAGAACCATCCAGGGCGGAATGGAATATCGCTTCTAAGCATTCTTCGCAGGGGCTGCCTGCGTGTGAATCAACCGCGAGTCATCACGATGCGCGGTTTGTCAGAGGAGGCACAAAACGCCTCCGTTTATCAGATAGAGTATTAATGAGGAATAAAACATGAGTTTAAGTATTCAGTATGACACCGAGTTTTCCAGTTATTCTATCTCCCAGTATCTGACCGAGTGGTCCTCTCTATTCGGCGATGCTAACCACACCAACGATAACGTTACCGACAGCAACTCGGGAGGTTTCTACGGTGGCACCTCCTGGAATAACGGGACACAATACTCTCTGGTCAGCCCGAATAACGATACCTCCGCCTTCGTTGCCGAAGGCAATCTGGCGTATCAATTCTCTAACCACGTTCTGCACGGCCAACTGGATTCACTGACCTTCGGCGACGGTCTGAGCGGCGGCACCGGCACCGCATACGCCATTCAAGAACCTCAGGTCACCTTTAGCGGCCTGGATCTCTCCAGCATCGTGGATAGTGGCCGTGAAGGCGTGGTGCATCAGGTCGTCTACGGTCTGATGAGCGGACAGGTTCAGCCACTGCTGGATGCGCTGACCAATGCCGGTATCGATATTAACGCCAGCCTGGATAGCCTGAGCTTCGCCACGGCGACCTCCGATGCTGCGCTTTCTGCGGATACCGTGGTTGACGTCGTTGGCGTCGCCGAAACCGCCGATCTGCTGGCGGCATAAGAAAACGGCTAAAAGATGACGCTTTTAGCCGTTTGAGTGAACACCGTCGCGGTACGGAGAGAGTAGAGATACCCCTGAATATTTCGCGTTGCACGGATGCAGCGTGAAATATGACGGGCACGGCACCGCGGCGGTCTATTGAGTGTAATAACCGTTGGCAAACCGCGTCAATAGCGGTACGGCTAACCGTTTTCCCCCTCTTCCACCTTGTGGGGACACCACGGTGAGAACGATGGCGACTTTATTGAAGAAGGAACCTCCCATGCCCGCATCCCATCCGGCTTCATCAGGCAGGGAAATTATTGACGCGCTGGCCGCCTACCGTCAGGGATTTTGGGGAATTGGCCTGTTCAGCGCCGTCATCAATCTGCTGATGCTGGCGCCAGCGATTTATATGCTTCAGGTTTATGATCGCGTATTACCTTCCAGCAGCACCATGACGCTGGCAATGCTGACGATCATTATGCTGGGTCTGTTCTTACTGATGGGATTACTGGAATGGATACGCAGCGCAGTGGTGATCCGCCTCGGTACACAGATGGACATGCGCCTGAATCAGCGTATCTACAATGCGGCGTTTGAAAGCAATCTCAGGAACGGCACGGCGGGAGCAGGGCAAGCCTTAAACGATCTTACCGCCCTGCGCCAGTTCGCTACTGGAAACGCGCTGTTCGCCTTCTTTGATGCGCCGTGGTTTCCCGTTTATCTGCTGGTGATCTTCTTACTTCACCCCTGGCTCGGCGTGATGGCGCTGGCGGGGGCGATCATACTGATTGTGCTGGCCTGGCTGAATCAAAAACTTACGCGCGAACCCTTGGCCTTAGCCGCACAAAACACCGTTCAGGCGACGCAACAGGCTAACGCTAACCTGCGCAACGCCGATGCCATCGAAGCCATGGGAATGCTGCCCGCCATGCGCGAACGCTGGCTGACGCAGCACAAATCTTTTCTCTATTATCAGAATGTTGCCAGCGAAAAGAGCGCCAACATTACCTCACTGACGAAAAGTACCCGACTGGCGCTTCAATCGCTGATGTTGGGGCTGGGCGCGTTGCTGGCCGTCAACGGGGATATCACGCCCGGCATGATGATCGCCGGATCCATTCTGGTAAGCCGCGTGCTCAGCCCAATCGATCAGATCATTGGCGTCTGGAAGCAGTGGATGCAGGCGCGTCTTGCCTGGCAACGGGTCAATCTCCTGCTCGATGCGCATCCGGCGCGTGCCGCTGGCATGGCGCTGCCCCCCCCGGAAGGTAAACTTCAGGTGGAACAGCTCAGCGCTAACGCCCCCAACACGCGTACCCCCATACTCGCCAATATCACGTTTGAACTGGCTCCCGGCGATGTGCTCGGCGTGCTGGGCCCTTCTGGTTCAGGTAAATCCACCCTCGCCCGCCTGCTGGTTGCCGCCATGCCCGCTCTCGGCGGTAAAGTCAGGCTGGACGGCGCAGACATGCATCAGTGGGACAAAGGTGATTTGGGTCGCTTCATCGGCTATCTGCCGCAGGATGTACAGCTTTTCAGCGGGACGATTGCCGAAAACATCGCGCGTTTTGCTCAGCCGGACGCAGAGAAGATCGTTGCCGCTGCCATCACAGCAGGCGTGCACGAGATGATTCTACGGCTGCCGCAAGGCTACGATACACCACTGGGCGAAGGCGGTGCCGGGCTGTCTGGTGGACAGAAGCAGCGGGTTGCCCTCGCCAGAGCCATTTACAACCAGCCACGCCTGATTGTGATGGACGAGCCTAATGCCAGCCTGGATGACGACGGCGAGAAAGCCTTATTGGCCGCAATTGCCGCTCAGCAGGAGGCCAAAAGCACGCAGGTGCTGATCACACATAAGCCCGCCCTACTGTCCTGCGCCACTAAGCTGTTAGTCCTGCGCGCAGGGCAGATTCAGTATTTCGGCGCAACGGAGCAGGTACTGAAAGAGCTACAGCGCGCCAAGCCCGCCAATGCTTCTCTGACCAAACCGATGACGAAACCCACCAGCCCTAAACCTACATCGGTTAATACCGCTGACGCCGCAAATGCCTTTGCTCCAAAAGAGCCCGGTTCCGCCGGATTGAGCATGGTGTACAGCACGCCGACGCCGCGCCGTGCCGCACCGGATAAATGAGGCATAGCGCATTGATAACGAACGCCTGCCGTCAGAAAAGCATCATGGAAAGAAGAGGATAATCATGTCCGCGTTACGCGAAGTCACATCACAGCCAACCGCTCCTCTCCCTCAGGTGGAGGATAACGTTGCGGCGATGCCGTTACATACCGATGCCGGGCGCTATTTGAAGCACGGCCTCTGGCTGGTGCTTATCGGCTTTGGTGGCCTGCTGCTGTGGGCCGGCATGGCACCGTTGGATAAAGGCGTCGCCGTATCTGGTCGGGTCATTGTCGCAGACAACCGCAAAGCGGTGCAGCCCGTCAGTAGCGGACGCATCGCCTCGCTCAGCGTGCGAGATGGTGACCACGTGCAGGCCGGACAAATTCTTGCCACGCTGGATCAGACACCCGCTCAGGCACAGCGCGACAATCTCGTCACTCAGCTTCAGGAAGCACACGCGGGCGAAACGCGCCTGCTGGCGGAACGTGACGATCTCAGTACGATCCCTTTCCCTGCTTCCACAGAACCACACAACACCGTCACGCAGCAGATCCAGATCGCCCAGCAGCAGCTCTTCATCAGCCGTCGCGCCGCACTGCAACAGGAACGCGCGGCGATGCAGGCTGCCATCATCGGGGCAAAGGCGCAGTCGCAGGGTTCACAGGCACTGCTGGCTAGCAGCCAAACGCAATTTCAGATTATCAGCGAGCAGCTACGCGGGCTGCGTCCGCTGGCGCAGGAAGGCTATATCGCCCGTAACCGCCTGCTGGACGTCGAGCGGCAGGCTGCCCAGTTGGCAGGCGCAATTGCTCAGGAACGGAATAATCAGGTGCAGCTTCAGCAGCAGGTCGTCGAACTGGAGCAAAAGATCCAACAGCGCCAGAACGAATATCAGAAAGAGGTACGCGCCCAGCTCGCCGATACCCAGCGTTCCATTCAGGATCTCACCCAGCGACTGAAAACAGCGGAGTATGAACTTCAGCACACGCATATTCGCGCGCCCGCCAGCGGTACAGTCGTCGGGCTGGCGCTGCATACCGAAGGCGGCGTGGTCAATAGTGGGCAGATGTTGATGGAGATTGTTCCTGATGGGCAACCGCTATTGATTGACGCGCAGCTGCCTATCGAGCTGGTAGACAGAGTCAATAACGGGCTGCCGGTCGAGTTGCTGTTTTCTGCGTTCAACCAAAGCACCACACCGCGTATTTCTGGCGTTGTCGCACTCATCGGTGCCGACCAACTCGTCGAGCAGCAGACCGGAAAACCCTATTACGCCCTGCGTATTCACGTCGATGAACAGGGTAAGCAACAGCTTGCCGGGCTAGACGTACGCCCCGGTATGCCGGTGCAAGCCTTTATTCGTACCGGTGAACGCTCCCTGCTCAACTACCTGTTCAAACCGCTTTCCGATCGCCTGCATCTGGCACTAACCGAGGAGTAATCATGCTGCGCCATTCATCCGTTTATCGCGTGGCGATCCGCTCCAGCTATGCCGTTTCCCTTGTTTTCACGCTGCTCTACAGCACACCGAGTCAGGCATTAGGGTTAATGGAAGCCTGGCAACATGCGTTAACGCACGACCCCGCTTTTCAGGCCGCTGTACATGCGCGTAATGCCGATAGCGAAGAGAAAAACATCGGGCGCGCCGGGCTGTTGCCGAAAGTCACCTATGATTACAGCCAGTCCCGTAACGATTCCACAGTGACGACAGGTGGCCAGCACTCAGAACGGGATTACACCAGTCGGGCTTCCAGCTTTTCTCTGCAACAACCGCTGATCGACTACGCGGCGTGGTCACGCTATCAGCAGGGTGAAGCCAGCGCCGTGCTGGCAGACGAACAGCTACGCGATGCCAGCCAGCAGTTATTGGTACGTCTGTTCCAGGCTTACGCCAACGTGCTATTTAGCCGCGAGCAGATTGCGCTGGTTCAGGCACAGCAGCGCGCTTATCGCGAGCAATATCAGCTGAATCAACGCCTCTTCCAGCAGGGAGAAGGCACGCGCACCGATATGCTGGAAACCGAAGCGCGCGTCAATCTGACCGAAGCGCAGCTCATCGAAGCGCAGGACAATCTGGATATCAGCCTGCGTGAACTGGAAACGCTGCTGGGGATGCCCGTTGGTGTGGATCAGCTTGCAGCGCTAACGCCACGCTTTACGCCGCAGCCGCTTCAGCCTGCGGGCTATCAGCACTGGCAAGCGCTGGCGCTGCGTCACAACGCGCAGCTACTGGCGCTCAACCAGTCGCTAGCCGTGGCGAAGTACGGCATTGAGCGTAACCGGGCAGGTCATCTGCCGCAGGTCACGCTGGTCGCCAGCACGCGCAATACACAGTCAGACACCGAAAACAGCTACAACCAAAAATACGATACGCGATCGATTGGCATCCGCGTCAGCGTACCGATTTTTGCCGGCGGCGGCGTCTCTGCCGCGACGCGTCAGGCACAGGAGCGCTATCAGCAGACGGCGTTGGAGAAAGACGAACAGACGGCGACAATCCAGACGGAACTGCGCCGCCAGTTTAATCTGGTCACCAGCAGTCAGGCGAAAATCCGCGCCTATGAACTAGCGGAAAAGTCGGCGCTGGCGCTGGTTACCGCCACCCAGAAAAGCGTTCAGGGCGGAGAGCGCGTGAATCTTGACGTGCTGAACGCCGAACAGCAGCTCTATGGTGCACGGCGCGATCTGACTGAAGCGCGTTATACCTGGCTGACGGCGTGGCTACAACTGCGCTACTACGCCGGAACGCTTGACGAACAGACGTTGCATCAGTTAGCGACCTATTTCGTACACCGCTAACGACGTGAATTCAGAACACAACATTGGAGATAACGCGAATGTGCGGCCATATCCGATTAGAAAGGAAAATAAGCCGCCTCCAGATATTATAAAATATTTATAAAGATTTTATATTAATAACCAATCACACTATAAAAGCTGTCTTGCTTCGCATTCGATGTGAAAATCGCTGTAAATCCGTCAGCTATATTTCTGGTGTAAATAGCGGTAGCGCGACAGTCATTTTTATTTACCGACAATCTCTCGACGACCTGGCGTTGACTTCATTGTCAAAAAGGGATTCATGTTATCATTTTTAAACCTAATCATTTAAAAACAACACAATAGCAAAAAATACCTCATTAGAGGTAGATGAAATGACATTAAAGTATAATTTTTTACGGCAATCGTTAACGAAAATAAAAAATAAAATAAAAAAGACACAACAAAATAAGAACAATAATTTAATCACTTTTAAAAACACCTCGCTATTCATTAACAATTTCGCCAACTGACGCATAAAATAATCTTTAATAAATTAAAGTCACACTTAAATAACTAAAGAAACCAAAAAATCTCCATTATTGCGAGCGAGATCTTTTATTTTCAGTAAAGCAGGCAAAGATAAAATTTAATAGATTTAGATCAAGAAAATAAATAACAACCCGTCCATATAGTACCCACAGTAAAAACTCACTTATTTTAATTCTAACTAATTAGTTCATCTTATAAAGCAATGCAATGGGGCTACTATGGACTTCATCATTCAATTAGTCATTGTCCTGATCTGCCTTTTTTACGGGGCAAGAAAAGGCGGGATCGCGCTGGGTTTATTAGGCGGGATTGGACTTGTTATTCTGGTCTTTATTTTTAAACTGCAACCGGGTAAACCTCCCGTCGATGTCATGCTGGTCATCATTGCCGTGGTGGCCGCGTCGGCAACGCTTCAGGCATCGGGTGGGCTGGATGTCATGCTGCAAATCGCGGAACGTATGCTACGGCGTAACCCGAAATACGTGTCGATTATCGCACCGTTCGTCACCTGTATTCTGACGATCCTGTGTGGTACCGGCCACGTGGTGTATACCATTCTGCCGATTATTTATGATGTCGCCATCAAGAATAATATCCGCCCAGAAAGGCCGATGGCCGCCAGTTCCATTGGTGCCCAGATGGGGATTATCGCCAGCCCAGTGTCTGTTGCGGTGGTGTCGCTGGTCGCCATGTTGGCGAATTTCACCTTCCAGGGTAAACATCTGGGATTCCTCGACCTGCTGTCTATTACCATCCCTTCTACCCTGTTGGGTATTCTGGCAATTGGGATTTTCAGTTGGTTCCGCGGTAAGGAATTGGACAAGGATGAGGATTTTCAGAAATTCATCGCCGACCCAGAAAACAAACAGTATGTGTATGGTGATACCGCCACCCTGCTGGACAGAAAACTGCCACGCAGCAACTGGGTCGCTATGTGGATCTTTCTGGCAACCATCGCGGCGGTAGCGATTCTGGGTGCCGTTGAAGGGCTACGTCCGGCCTTTGGCGGGAAGCCGTTGTCGATGGTGCTGGTCATTCAGATGTTTATGCTGCTGTCTGGTGCCATCATCATTATTGCGACCAAAACCAATCCGTCATCCATCTCGAAGAATGAGGTGTTCCGTTCAGGGATGATCGCCATCGTCGCGGTATATGGTATTGCCTGGATGGCGGAAACCATGTTTGGCGCGCATCTGGAAGAGATCAAAGCGACGCTGGGTTCATTGGTGAAAGTGTATCCCTGGGCTTACGCCATTATCCTGCTGATTGTCTCGAAGTTCGTAAACTCGCAGGCGGCAGCGCTGGCGGCGATTGTTCCGGTTGCGCTGGCTATCGGCGTGGATCCCGCGTACATCGTGGCATCCGCACCCGCCTGTTATGGTTACTACATTCTGCCAACCTACCCAAGCGATCTGGCTGCTATCCAGTTTGACCGCTCCGGCACCACCAAGATTGGCCGCTTCGTTATCAACCACAGCTTCATCCTGCCGGGACTCATTGGCGTAACCACCTCCTGTATCTTTGGCTGGGTATTCGCCGCCATGTACGGCTTCCTGTAATCAGCCGAAAAGTCGCTCAGCAATGGGCGGCTTTCATGCGATAGTCGCTACACCCTACTAGCAGCCGCTGACAGGGTGTTTTCATTTCTGTTGCCAGATGCGCACGCAGGCCTGTGCCAGCGCGCGTGTTGGATCGATACTGATGTCACGCCAGCGTGACGACACCACCTCCAGCGCCGGAGGCACTTCCGTACAGGCCAGCACCAGACACTCTGCTCCTCGCACCACCAGCTGTTCAGCAAGCTGATCCAGTAAGCGTCCACCCTGTCGTAGCTCGCCACGTTTTACCGCATAGCACCCTGGAACAAACAGCGTCGTCATCTCCTGCTCATTCGGCACCACGGTTTCAGCCTCTAACTGCGCGGCAAAACGCTGCTGATACCACCCGGCGTTGAGCGTCCCGTGTGTCGCTATCAGACCCATCTTGTGCGGCGTTTGCTTCATCTCCAAAGACTGTGCAATGGCGTGCAGCGTGGTGTCGGCAATATGCACCAGCGGCGCATGGCTTGCCTCAGCCAGCGCGTCAAACCAATGATGCGCCGTATTGCACGGCACCACGATATGGCTGACTGATAGACAATTAAGCTGCCGGATAGCATGCAACAGCGTCGGCAACGGTGATTCACCCGTTCCTGCCAGCGCCTGTTGACGATCGGGAATCTGTGGCACATTCCAGACCACCACTGGCACATGATCTTGATCGCGGCTGGCGGGCGTTTCTTCAATGATTTTATGCAGCAAATCGACCGTTGCCAGCGGCCCCATGCCGCCCAGCACGCCAATCAGCGGTGTACTCATTGTGCCGCCGTCTGTTCGAACAGTTGACGATAGCCAAACAGCCCCGCCGAACCGCCAGTATGAATAAAGACGATGTTTTCATCGGCGCGAAAATGCCCCTGGCGAATCAGGTCGATCAGCCCTGCCATACCTTTGCCGGAATAGACCGGATCGAGCAAAATCCCTTCCAGTTGCGCCAGTAGTCTGAGCGCTTCCAGCGTGCCTTCGGTTGGAATACCGTAGCCTTTGCCGACATAGTCGCTGTTCACCTGCACTGCGCTGCGCGCCAGCTCACCCGGAATCCCCAACAGCTGCCAGGTGCGCTGCGCCAACGCGTAAACATTCTCTTCCTGCTTCTCTTTTGGCGCTCTGACGCTGATGCCTAACAGGGGAATCTGGCTGTGCGTCGCAACCAGTCCGGTAACCAACCCCGCCTGTGTTCCCGTGCTGCCTGTCGCATGAATGATATGATCGATGCGCAGGCGCTGCTGGCTGGACTGAAACAGCAATTCTTCTGCGCAGGCGACATAGCCCAGTGCACCTACCGGACTGGAACCACCACCGGGGATAACATAAGGTTTAAACCCTTCTTTACGCAGCGACGCCGCCAGCGTTTCCATCGCCTGCTGCATGTCTGTACCGGCAGGCAGGTGATCGACTATTTCACCACCAAGCAAGTTATCCAGCAGCACGTTACCGGAGCGCTGATAATCTTCACCGTAATCTTCCACACGCTTTTCCAGCAGCACTTTGGTTTTTAGCCCCAGCTTTGTCGCCGCCGCGATGGTTTGCCGAACATGGTTAGACTGTGTCGCCCCCTGCGTGATGATGACATCCGCCCCCTGCTGCTGCGCATCGGCAAGCAGGAACTCCAGCTTGCGGGTTTTATTCCCGCCCGTCGCCAGCCCTGTAGCGTCGTCGCGCTTGATATAGATTGTCGGCCCCCCCAGATAGGCAGACAGGTTCGGCAACGCCTCCAACGGCGTCGGAAAATGCCCCAGTGACAAACGGGGGAATCGGGCAAGGTGCATAATAATCTCCTGGAATACGAATGACAGGTTGAGATGACGACGTGCGGTTTGTATAAACGTGATTTCAACGTATTAAGCCGAGTGCGCCAAATACATGTCCCTCATTGGGATAAATAAAATCAGTTAAATAAATTAAAAAATAATTAATTCAGCACTCAGGCGACGTTATTCTTTAAATAAGAAAGTTGCCCCCAGCTGACATCATCGACAAAAATGCCGTTCTCCAGCCTCTGACGATAGGTTTGTTTTTCTTTATCGCCCGGCAGTAATAACGCATCGTCATCACGGGATTGGCGAACCCACGCCAATAAGGCCGGGATTTCCTGTTGATAGGTTGCTGCTCCGCCTAATTTCTGCGGATCGATTAGAATGGACAGCATACTGTTAATAATCTGCTTGCCCTCACCTTTCGCCGTACGTTCGGTTTTACCCCCCGTTAACGCCGCGCCAAGCAGAGAACAGACGAGCGAGAGCCCAGAGCCTTTATGTTCACCAAACGGCAGCAGTGCCCCCAGAGGCTGCTCCATCAGCCAGCGGGGATCCACCGTCGGGTTACCTTCGTTATCAACGATACAGCCGGGCGCTACCGATTTGCCCTCGTTCCACGCGATACGGGCCTTGTTACCCGCAATGACACTGGTGGCAAAATCCAGAATCACCGGGTCGTCATGCTCAACCGGAATGCCGGCACAGAACGGATTTGTCCCAAAACGCACCTGCTGTCCCTGCCACGGCAGCACCACCGGTTTGGTATACACGTTGGCAAAATGCAGTGACACCAGCCCGACCTCTGCGGCCTGTTCCGCCCATGCGCCGATGCGCCCCAGATGGTGAGCATTAGCTAAACTGACCACCGCCAGGCCATGCGTTTGCGCACGTGCAATGCCTTCTGTCACAGCCTGTTTTGCTACCACCTGTCCGAAGCCCTGCTGGCCGTCAAACGAGATCAGCGGGCCGAAATCCAGCGTTTTTTCCGCCTGCGCATGAGGCGACAATCCGCCCTCTCGAATCGCCTCGAGATAGCGCGGCAGCATGCTTACGCCGTGGGAATCATGTCCTTTCAGGCTGGATTCGACGAGGTTGTCCGCCACAATTGCTGCAATTGATGCGTCCACGTCATTATCCGTCAACCGGTTGCGTAAATAATCGCGTAAATAATGATGCGTAAAAACAGGCATACGTTTTCTCTATATTAGATCGCCACTTTTATTGGCTTTCACTATAACGTGATGGTTTTTATTCATAACTGAAAAATAAGACTATCCATAGTCGATATTTATCTAAAGCCGTTATTTACTTGATTTCTCGCATTCACTGCCATTTAAATCATATTCATTCTAACTTATTCCAAAAAACACTTTATCCACGACGTCACAAGAAAATAGGATGCCTTCGTTACTCAATTATTCGTGACGCGTTATTTACTGAAATAATAATTTGTCATTCCTCTTATTTTATTGCCAGTTCCTATTACTATTAATAATGAGAAAACGATAATGAACCATACAATACCCGCGAAAAAATCGACGCGTTTCGCGCGTCTTGCCGCCATGATTGGCCTGACCTTAACGGCATTTGGTGCCAGTGCGGAAGGCAGCATCAGCATTGCGCAGCAGTTTGGCATTGGTTACCTGATTCTGGATGTGGTGCGCGACCAAAATCTGATAGAGAAGCACGGCAAGCAGCAAGGTCTGGATATCAAGGTAGACTGGCGCACGCTTTCGGGGGCGACAGCAATCAACGAAGCGCTGCTGTCTGGCGCATTGGATGTCGCCTCCGCTGGCGTTCCGCCGATGCTGACCGTATGGGATCGCACTCAGGGGCGTCAGAATGTGAAAGCCATCGCCTCACTCGGTTCCATGCCCAACTATTTGCTTAGCAATAACCCGGCGGTGAAAACTATTCGCGACCTGAGCGATAAAGACCGTATCGCCGTGCCTGCCGCAGGCGTCGGCTTCCAGTCGCGCACGCTGCAAATAGAAACCGCGAAGCTCTACGGCGCGGAGGATTTCAAACGCTTCGACAAGATTTCCGTCAGCCTGCCCCATCCCGATGCCAGCGCGGCACTGATTGCCGGCGGTTCTGAAATCAACGCCCACTTCTCCAGCCCACCGTTCCAATATCAGGCGCTGGAACATGCCAATGTGCACAAAATTCTGAGCTCTTATGACGTGTTGGGCGGTCAGGCAACGTTCAACGTGCTCTATACCACGCAGAAATTCCATGATGAGAATCCGAAAACCTACCGCGCCTTCTATGAAGCCCTGAAGGAAGCCTCGCAGATCATCAAAGCTGATAAAGCCGCAGCGGCTGAAACCTATATTCGGGTCGAGAAATCGAAGCTGGATCCTGAACTGGTGAAACGCATCGTCGCCGATCCCGAGATCGACTTCACGATTACTCCAGAGCGCACCTATGTTTATGCCGAAAAGCTGCAACAGCTTGGCGTGCTGAAAAACAAACCCACCTCCTGGAAAGACTATTTCTTTGCTGAAATCCACGACCAGCCGGGCAGCTAAGTTAAGCGGCCAGACTCTGGCTCATTCGACGATATCCCTCGTCGCTACGCAGGAGAATAAGCATGACACACGACTCCCCGGATACAGTCACCCAACCGCTGTTGCAGGTTGACGGCGTCGGGTTGGAATACCGGACGCGGCGCAGTCTGGTACGCGCCACTCATGATGTAAGTTTTGACGTCTTTCCCGCCGAGCGCTTTGTGCTATTAGGGCCTTCCGGCTGCGGGAAATCCAGCCTGCTCAAATCTATCGGCGGCTTTCTGTCACCGATAGACGGCGAAATCCGCCTTGACGGCCAGCCCGTCACACGTCCTGGCCCGGATCGCATCATGGTCTTTCAGGAATTTGACCAGTTACCACCGTGGAAAACCGTGCTGGAAAATACGCTGTTTCCGCTGGTTGCCAGCCGTCAGGCGACGCGCGCCGAGGCAGAAGAACGCGCCCGCTATTTTCTCAATAAGGTTGGGCTGGCGAAATTTGCCGATGCCTATCCGCACACCTTATCCGGCGGAATGAAGCAGCGTGTCGCCATCGCACGGGCGCTCACCATGCAGCCAAAAGTGCTGCTGATGGATGAGCCGTTCGCCGCGCTGGATGCGCTGACTCGCCGCAAAATGCAGGAAGAGCTGCTGGCGCTGTGGGAAGAGGTGCGCTTCACGCTGCTGTTCGTCACTCACTCGATTGAAGAGGCGCTCATCGTCGGCAACCGGATTTTACTGCTCTCACCACATCCAGGTCGCGTTCGGGCGGAAATCAACTGCCATCAGTTTGCGCTGAACGATCAGGGCAGCGAAGCCTTTCAAGCCACCGCACAGCGTATTCATCATCTTCTTTTTCCAACGGATGTCGATGCGCCTTCACCCGTTATCTCCACACAAGGTCAACGTTATGAGCATCCAACCCCCCGTGCGGCCCGAGTATCAGCGTGAACTGGCACCGCTGAAAGATTTTACCCTTACTCAGCCTCTGCCGCTGACAACACGCCTGTGGAACCAGACCTGGCTGCGCAAATTGGTGCTGCTGGCTGGGCTGCTTATTCTGTGGGAGTTCGCCGCACGCTGGCAAAACAACGATCTGATGCTGCCCGGTTTCCTGCAAACTTTTCAGGCTTTTCGCAGCGATATCGCCAGCGGCGAACTGCCGCATAAGATGGTGGTTTCACTCGGTACGCTGTTGAAAGGCTATGTCATCGGCAGCCTGCTGGCCTTGGCGCTCAGCGCGTTGGCGGTTTCCACTCGTTTTGGGCGAGACCTCTTGGGCACATTAACCTCCATGTTCAACCCGCTGCCCGCGATTGCATTATTGCCGCTGGCGCTGCTGTGGTTTGGTCTGGGAGAGAAGAGTCTGGTATTTGTTCTCATTCACTCTGTGATGTGGCCGATGGCGCTGAATACCTATTCTGGCTTTCTCGGCGTCTCGGAAACGCTGCGTATGGCGGGTCGTAACTACGGCCTGACTGGCTTTCGCTACATCAATGCCATTCTGATTCCTGCCGCGCTGCCGTCGATCATCTCCGGGCTGAAGATCGGCTGGGCCTTTGCCTGGCGCACCCTGATCGCCGCTGAGCTGGTCTTCGGTGCATCCAGCGGCAATGGCGGTTTGGGGTGGTACATCTTCCAGAACCGTAACGAGCTTTACACCGACCGCGTTTTCGCCGGTCTGGCTTCCGTCATCATTATCGGGCTGCTGGTCGAAGGGCTGGTATTTTCCACTATCGAACGCGTCACGGTGAAACGCTGGGGAATGCAGCGCTAGACCTCATTCTGGTTATGCGGAATCTGCCCATTCATAGCCAGAATTATTCTTTTGCGGCGTTCTCTATCGCTGTTACAACTGATTTATCTTTTCCCACAGAGATGAGAGATCGCGACCATGATTGCAATACACGCGCCACAAACCTATCTGAATCGTGATGGCGTCATTCGTTCTGTCGGCGAATATGCAGCCCCTTACGCCAGCACAATACTGATTATTACCAGTCCACAGGCATGGAAAACGACGGCGGATGCTGTCGAACGCAGCCTCAATGAGCACGGCTTGCGCTACCAGGTCGAATTTTTGCCGGGTGATTGCACCAAACCCGCGATCGAGGCGCTGACCGCACAGGCACGCGCCTTCAACGCAGAACTGATTTTAGGCATTGGCGGCGGGCGTGTGCTGGATGTCGCCAAAGCCGTCGGCGACATTGTGGGACAGTTGCCCGTCATCGCCGTACCCACCATTGCCGCTACCTGCGCCGCCTGGTCACCGATCAGCGTGATATACAGCGACAGCGGTGCGCACAACGGCCCCTTTCCGCTGACGCGCTTACCGGTGTGGGTACTGGTGGACAGCGAGATCATCGCTCACAGCCCTTCGCGTTATCTCAAAGCCGGTATCGTGGATGCGCTGGCGAAGTGGTATGAATTCCAACCTTATTTGCGCCACGGCGATGACGGGCTGGCATTAGCGCTTAAAGCACAGGCGGCGAAACTGGCTGTGGAAACATTTAATACGTATGGCGAACAGGCTATCGCGGATAACGAGCAAGGTCTGATCACGCCGGCGCTGCGCCGTGTGATCGATGCCGTTATCGCGCTGGTAGGGGTCGCGAACAGTATGAAAGATGAGGTGCCGCGTATCGGCGTCGCACATGCTATTCACAACAGCATGACGCGCCTGCCGGAACTGCACGACTGGCTGCATGGTGAGAAAGTAGGTTTTGGTCTGGCCGTACAGGCTTTTCTGGAACACGATAACGATGCCGACCGCGAAGAACTCTTCGCCCAACTGCGTCGCTACGGCAGTCCGATAACGCTAAGCGCTCTCGGTCTGAACGAACGCCCACAGCTAGTGGAAAACATCGCGCAGCACGTGAAAATTGCACCGAAAATTGCCTCACGGCTGCCTTTCGCCACAGATGCCGAACGAATCCAACAGGCGCTGTGGCGCACACAAACGTTAGAAGCGGGTGTGATAAATAGCCACGCGGCCTAGTTGATAATCACCCTTCAAAATGGAAACGGGTGCATCGAATAAACGATGCACCCGTTTCTCTTTTTCTTTCCGGGACTATCCCTGCTGGGCAGGCTGCGTACTGATTCCCTTTATTTCGCGCTCGTAGGCCTGCGCTTTTTTCTCATCAAACTGGTGTTCCCACTTGGCGATGACCAGCACCGCCAGCGCATTTCCCACTACGTTCAGCGCGGTACGCGCCATATCGAGGATACGGTCAACGCCCGCAATGAACGCCAGACCTTCCAGTGGAATACCAACGCTGCCCAACGTAGCCAGCAGCACGACAAATGACACGCCCGGTACGCCAGCAATGCCTTTGGACGTCAGCATCAGCGTCAGCACCAGCACGATTTCCTGCCCAATCGACAGCTCAATACCGTACAGTTGCGCGATGAAGATCGCCGCAATACTCTGGTACAGCGTAGAACCATCAAGGTTAAAGGAGTAACCGGTCGGCACCACGAAGCTGGTAATCGACTTCGGCGCGCCATAGGCCTCCATCTTTTCAATGATGCGCGGCAACACGGTTTCAGAGCTGGCGGTGGAGTACGCGAGAATCAGCTCATCTTTCAGTATGCGGATCAGCATCGTAACACGCAGCTTACACAACCGCGCGACGATGCCGAGCACCACCAGCGCGAAGAAGAAAATCGCGGCATACACCAGCATCACCAGCTTGGCTAACGGCCACAGCGACGCAAAACCGAAGTTGGCAACCGTGACGGAAATCAGCGCAAACACCCCAACCGGTGCGTAGCGCATAATCATGTGGGTCACCTTGAACATCGTTTCCGACACGCCGCGGAAGACGTTCAGCAGCGGGTCACGATGCTCTTTCGGCAACGAAGAAAGCCCCAGACCAAACAGCACGGAGAAGAAAATAATCGGCAGCATGTCACCATGAGTCATCGCCGCGAAGATATTCGGCGGGATCAGCGACAGTACCGTCCCCACCAAACTGTGCGAGCCGCTCTGCACCTGCTCGGTGGTCTTTTGATACTGCGAGATATCCACGGCGGTCAGCGTCGACATGTCGATACCGTGACCCGGCTGGAAGATATTCGCCAGCGTGATACCCAGGATAATCGCCACCGTGGTGATGATTTCAAAATAGAGGATGGTTTTAAAGCCGATTCGTCCGAGCTTTTTGGCATCCCCTACGCCCGCAATCCCGACAATCAACGTGGCGATCACAATCGGGACAACGATCATTTTAATCAGGCGGATAAAGATGTCGCCGGCAGGACTAAGAATATTGCTAATGAGCCACTGGCGGCTTTCTTGCTGTTCATGCAGCACGGCACCGAGTGCAATACCCAGTACCAACGCGATAAGGATTTGCCAGGCAAGGCTGATTTTTTGTGTTTTCATCGTCATTTTCCGTTTTAAACTCCCCGCCATGACGAACATGGCGCTAGCGCGACTCCGGCGCACTGCGAACCGAAAAAATCAACGTGGAGGTAACTGACTATTGAGAAAGATGTCTGATGAATTACCCCGTCATACGTCAAGCTGCATGCGCACTATTCAAAACGCACACGTTTTGTCCTGCCACTCGGACTATTTAGGGTAAACTTTCTATTGCGATACAAAAATCGTTAACATAATTATTCAATAAAAACGCACAAGTATTTGTATCACTTAACAAAAATTCAGACATAAGTTGTTGTTATGTCTGGAATACTACTATTGCAGCACGATCAGATCAAGCAGATTGTCGGCACGATAAGCCATATTTATGCTGAATCGAACACAGAAAATGGCGGACGCCGCGGTACAAAAAATCGCAACGACATCGAAAGGGAAAACCCTGCCCAGTCAGAAAAAACGCTGGCTGGGCATCGGGTTAGGAAACGATGCTGTTACTCAGATTTGGTAATCAATCACCGCTTCATCGTTATCCGAGAACACCTTATCTTTAATCTCATCCAGTGACAGTTCCGTGTTACACAGCTGAATAAATTTCCAGGCATAGTTACGCTGTAACTGACCCTTTTTTAACCCCAGCCAGACGGTATTCGCTTCAAACAAATGCTCGGCATTTAACCGCACCAACCCGGTATCGCGCGCGGGATCGTACGACATATCGGCCACAATCCCGACGCCGAGCCCCAGCTCAACATAGGTTTTAATCACATCCGAATCCTGCGCGCTCAACGTAATATCCGGCGACATCCCCACCGCCTGAAACGCACGATCCAAACGCGAGCGACCGGTAATTCCCTGACGATAGGTAATCAACGGCTCCGCATTGAGCATCTCTAGCGTAATAACCCGTTCCTGCGTCAGCGGGTGATCCTCCGGCACAATGACCGAATGGTGCCAACGATAATAGGAGAACGCTGCCAGCGAGGGATCGTTAATCAATTGCTCACTGGCAATACCGATATCCGCTTCACCGGAATGGAGCATCGCCACGATCTCATCCGGCGTGCCCTGATTCAGCACCAGACGCACCTGCGGATACAGCGAACGGAAGGCTTTAATCACCGGCGGCAGGCTGTAGCGCGCCTGCGTATGCGTGGTCGCGATGACCAACTGGCCGGTATCGTTATTGGTGAAAACATTCGCCAGCCGCCGGATATTGCTGGCGTCATTCAGAATGCGCTCCGCCACGACCAGCAGCTCTTTTCCCGGTTCGGTCATACCTAACAGACGTTTGCCACGTCGGATGAAGATTTCAATCCCCAGCTCTTCTTCCAGCTCGCGGATATGTCGGCTCACGCCGGATTGAGAGGTAAACAGCGTATTCGCCACCTCGGTCAGGTTGTAATTGCACCGTGCTGATTCACGAATAATCTTCAGTTGCTGAAAGTTCACCTTTCACTCCCTTGTCCTTTATTACAGATAGCAATATTGATGCAAGTAATGAGAGCCAGAACAAATAAGCAAATGGAGTTGATTATATTTTTTTATACTAACGGTATGTCTACCGCACTATCTTACCTAACAAGGAATAGACATAAATTTTAAAATCAAACAGTTAGATGAAGTCGTTTTTGTCACTCGCGTGCCATCAATCAACCATTTCGCTATGATTTATGCCTTTCTGATCTATTTATCCCCGCGTTTTTATTCCCTGTTTTCACACTTTCCGTACCTGCTAAATAAGACGCACCACTTCAAGCTGATGTGCTATCGCTGCTATGATGGAAATCAGAATGAGAGACAAGGTGACAGCATGCAGGGCGTACCGGAACAGTTTACCGATGAAAGAGACTATGCCCAGTTCCGGCATTTGCCGACGCTGCCCGGCATTGAGCTTTACCACGCGCATATCTGCCGTTATGCCTTTGAGCCGCACACGCATGAGGCGTTTGGCATTGGCACCATTGACGACGGCGCAGAGCAATTCCGCTATCGTGGCGCCAAGCATATTGCGCCTGTCGATTCACTCGTGTTGATGAACCCTGATGAACTACACACGGGGGAATCCGCGACGGAAGACGGCTGGCGCTATCGTATGATCTACATCCCACCCGATGTGCTGGAGAACGTCTCCGGTGAGAAAGGCTGGTGGTTTACCGATGTCGTGCGCCACGATCCCGCAACGGCACGTCAGTTGGCGATGACGCTGGCCGCGATGTGGCAGACAACCGACCCGTTAGCGAGTGAAAGCCTGCTGCTGTCGTTGATTGAACTTTTCCGACCACACGCGCACATCGCGCAACGCCAGATGATTGAACCGCTGCACCGCTTTGATGTAGTGAAAGCCTATCTGCGGGAAAACTTCGCTCATCCCGTTACCTTAAAAGATCTGGCGGCGCTGGTGTCCCTGAGTCCGTACCATTTCCTGCGCCAGTTCAAAGCCCAGTTTCACGTCACACCGCACCAAATGCTGATGGCGATTCGCCTATATGAAGCCAAACAGATGCTGACGCGTGGTATGCCGGCTGCCCATGTCGCCATCGCCGTCGGGCTAACCGATCAGGCACATCTGACCCGCACCTTCGCTCAGCGCTATGGCGTCACGCCCATTCGCTACCAAAAGCAGGTGTATCCGGTTAGGCGCTAACCTCCACCCTCGGATAATAAACAGCAATATCCTACAATAATTTGCCGCCGACTCTCCCTAGACTGGCGCGATGCACTATTGTGAACAAACGGGTTTATTATGTTAATCGGTGTTTTATTTGCGCTTGCCGCCGGGCTCATGTGGGGGCTAATTTTCGTTGGGCCGTTGATCGTACCAGACTACTCTGCTGCCTTGCAGTCCACCGGACGCTATCTGGCCTTTGGACTGATTGCCTTACCGCTGGCGTGGCTCGATCGCCGTCGTCTGCGCCAGTTAACCCGCCGCGACTGGCTGGAAGCCACGAAGCTCACGGTTATCGGTAATCTGCTGTACTACTTCCTGCTCACCAGCGCCATCCAGCGTACTGGTGCGCCGATTTCGACGATGATTATCGGCACCCTTCCCGTGGTGATTTCCGTTACCGCCAACGTGTTGTACAGCAAGCATGATGGCCGCGTGGCCTGGCGTCGACTACTACCCTCGCTGCTGATGATTGCGGCCGGTCTGATCTGTGTCAACATTGCGGAACTGAAAGGAACGACCGTTGAATTCGATTTATGGCGTTATGCCAGCGGCATTGCGATGGCATTTTGCGCGGTCATTTGCTGGACCTGGTATCCGCTGCGCAACGCCCGCTGGCTGCGCGACCACAAAGGCAATACGCCAACCACCTGGGCCACGGCGCAAGGGCTGGTCACGCTACCGCTGGCGCTGTTGGGTTATCTGCTGGTGTGCGTCCATCTGGCGCTAACGGACAGTACCTTTACGCAGCCGTTCGGCCCGCGACCTGAAGTTTTTATTCCGCTGATGATTGCGATTGGGCTGTTTTGCTCATGGATCGGTACGCTGTGCTGGAATGAAGCCAGCCAGCGCCTGCCGACGGTGCTGGTAGGGCCGCTGATTGTGTTTGAAACGCTGGCGGGGCTGACTTATGCCTTCATCATCCGACAATCCTGGCCGCCGCTGTTGACGCTCTGTGGCATCACCTGCCTGATTGTCGGGGTGATTTACGCCATGCGGGTGAAACCGGAACCTGTCGTTGTGAAAAAATCAACAGTGGTAGCAGTCCCGGTTTCACGGGCAGAGTAAAGGCACACCGTGGCTATCGTGAAAAAACGGTGTGAAAATCGGGGCAGCCGGTCTTTATGTCCGGCTTGCCAGCTTCTGAAACAGCGCAGTGAGTTGTGCTTCATCCCTCGCGCCCTGATGCAGATCGGTTACCTTGCCGCTGGCATCAATAATAAATGAGGTCGGCGTACCGCTAACCTGATAGCGCTCTTTGGTAATGCCCAACTGATCGCGCACCACCGGATAGGTCACATTATGGTGCGCCAGCATTGAGGTGATATCCACACCGTCAGGATCGGTATTAACCGCAACCACCACGACTTTATCGCCATACTCTTGGCTCAGCTTCTCCAACGCGCCCATTTCCACCATGCAGCCGCCGCAGCCCGATGACCAGAAATTCAGGTACACGCTTTTCCCCTGCCAGCGCGACAGATCCACCTGCTGGCCGGCTAAATCGTAGGCCGCCAGAGCCGGTGCCTGTGCCCCGACGCTCACCTGTTCTTCCTTGCAACCAGTCAGCGCCATTGCCCCCAGCAGACAGAGTGCGGTAATTCCGTTACGCCATTTCATGATGATTCACCTCTTCACCAAAATACTTGCCGTGTTGCAGGCGGATAATACGGTCAGCAAACCGCCCCAGCTCAGGATTGTGCGTCACCATCACGATAGTGCGCCCCTGCCGATGCAGATCTTGCAGCAGATCCAGCACCCGCCGTTCGTTCTCTTCATCCAGATTTCCCGTCGGTTCATCGGCGAAAATCACGGGAGGTTCGTTCACCAACGCGCGGGCGATACACACGCGCTGCTGTTCACCGCCGGAAAGCTGGCTCGGTAAGTGATTCACTCGATGCGCCAGACCAACCTGCTCCAGCACGCGCTGCGCCGCCGCTTCATCCACCACGCTGTGGTAATGCTGCGCCAGCATCACGTTCTCCAACGCGGTCAAAAACGGAATCAGGTGGAACTGCTGAAAGACCAACCCAATCTTGTCGGCACGAAACCGGCGTCGTCCTTCCTCGTCGAGCGCCGCAGCGTCCACACCATCCAGCAATACCTGCCCTTCGCTCACCGTATCCAGACAGGTGAGAATATTCATCAGCGTGGTTTTACCCGAACCGGACGCGCCCATGATGGCGACAAACTCACCGCGCCCAATACGGATATTGATGTTTTCCAACGCGGTAACCTGACCAAAGCGTTTATAGAGCTGGCGAGTTTCAATCACCGCCTCCGCTGCCTGCGCCCTTTCTTGCACGTTCACCTCTACAGACATCGACCTACTCTCCTTTCAAGACTTTGGCCGGCTCGACATAAATCGCTCGCCGTGTGGGAACCACCGCCGCCACAGCAGCAACCAGCAAAGATAGCCCCAGCGTGAGCGGGAACACGGGCAAACGCAGGGAAATGGTCGCGTTGAATACCGCCATCCCCAACACCTGTGCCAGCAGATACCCCAGAATCGAGCCGCATACCACGGCCGCCAGCGCGATAATGCCGGTTTCCGCCAGCATCTGCCGGATGATATCTCGCCCGCTCGCGCCCAGCGCCTTCTGTAGCGCAAATTCGCGCGCACGTTCGCCGACAATCGCCATCAGCGTGGTATTCACGCAAAGGGAAGACAGCACGAGGATCACCACCGATACCAGCCCCATCAACCCTTTGATTTTATTCAGCACCTGGCCTTCCGATGCCGACACTTTCAGAATCGGGCGAATCTCCAACTGCGGATATTGCTGTTGGAGTTGGGCGGCGAAGCGATCCACCTGCCCCAGATCGTTACTGACACTCAACAGGGCATTACTGATCGCGCCTTCTTTATCCAGCCACTTTTGCGCCAGCTCCAGATTCACGATCAGCATGTTGTCCGTCGCATCGCCGGATTCCACGATACCCTTGATCTGCAACCGCTGTTTCCCGCCATCCCCCACCAGCGTGATGCTGTCGCCGACCTTGACGTTCAGTCGCTCCGCCAGCTTCACCCCGATCATCGCATTGCGGTCATCGAAACTCACGCCAATCCAGTTACCCGTGACCTGCCAGTACGGTGCCAACTGTCTCAGCGATTCAAACCACACGCCCATCAGCACCACTTTTTCCAGCTCCGTACGTGCCATGCCGTACAGATAAGGGCTGGATGCATTAATCAACCCAGCGGGTGCGTTGTCGATAATCGGCTGAAACGTACTCTGTGGAATCGTATTGCCCCGCGCCGGACCGATGTAAAAATTCGCGCCGAAGGTACGCAGTTCCTGACTCATTTTGGCGTTGATATCAAAATAGACGGCGGACATCGCCGTCACAATCGCTGCCCCAACCATCAGCGCCGCAAACACCACACTGACGCGCTGCATACGCAACCGCAGCGCGCGGAATACCAGCCGCCAGAACATGCTGTTCATCCAGCCGTTAGCGCCCATACAACACCTCCACCGGATATAGCCCGGCAATCCGGCGCGCCGGGAACCACGTCCCGATGATGGCAATCAACACCGAGATCACCAGTACGCAGGGAATCACGATCCACGCGAAGCTCAACGGTACGCCGAACAGCATCAGGCCAATCGCTTTCGCCAGCCCCCAGCCGGCGACGCAGCCCGCAATCCCACCAAGCAACCCGCTCAGCGCCGCTTCGAGATAAAACAGCAGCATGATCTGCCACTGGCGGGCACCCAGCGCTTTCATCAGCCCGATCTCTTTGGCACGTTCCATAATCGTGCTGGTCATCAGCGAGGCGATTCCCATCGCAGAAGCGACCAGCGCGGCAAACGTCACCACCGCCAGAAGCAGTTGGATCTTGTCGATCACCACGCCTTCCGAGGCAGCAACCTGCCAGATAGGACGCACCACCGAGCCGGAAATCGCTTCTTCCAACTGGTGCGCTATTGAAGAGACATACGCGGTACAGTACCAGAGGTCATATTCTTCGGCATTCAGCGCTTCCAGATTTTCCCGCGCCCGACGCGACAGTTCGTTTTCCGGCACGGTGAGCGCCGATACGCGAATCGCCTGAATTTTACCCGTTAGCCCCAGCAGCGATTGCACCGTTGCCAACGGCATGACCAGACGGCTTTCTTCATCACCACCGCTGCTCAGAATGCCGCTCACCTCTACCGTTGCATCCCCTTTTGCGCCGTGCAGCGCGAGTTTATCCCCGACTTTCCAGCCCATTTGCGCCGCCAGCTGTTTTCCCACCAGCGCCTGTGCCACATGTTCCGCCGTCATCGGTTCCTGTGGCCATTGCCCCGCCACCTGCCAGTAAGGGCTAACGGTCATTTGCCCTGTGCGATAGTCTTCCTCATCCGGCACCGCGACAGGCTGAGAAAAGAAGGTGCCCAGCACGGCAATCGGCTGACCATTGATTTCAACATCACCGCTCAACAGCGGCGCAAAACCGACAATGTTATTGCGCCAGAAAATATCTTTAATGTTCGGCAACTCGGCTTCATCAAGGAAATCCTGTCCTTCCAGCGGATTACTGCGTTCGCCAAACAGCGCTGGCAGCGCCGCTTGCCCTGCTGGCTCAATCAAAATATTCGCGCCGTAGGACTTCAGCTCACGCGCCATTTTGTCGCCGATGTCGATGGATACCGCCAGCAGCGCGGAGATCAACCCCGCCGCCAAAAACACGGTCAGCACCGCCAGCGATTTACGCCGGATATTTCTGCGCCAGGACTGACGTAACAGTCGCCACAGCATGATTATTCCCCCTCAGCCTGCTCGTCAGCCGTCGCTTTGGCGGTGGCGAATTTTGCGGGACTTTCGCGGAAGCGGTTATAGTTGGCCTCCGACGAGAAGAAGTACGTTTTACCGCCGTAGCGATATTTATGTTCCGCGTTCACGTTGGTCAGTTTGGAACCATCAACCGGATCGATGACGTCCATCGACACCACCGTCGAGAAGTAATTCGTGCCTGCCGCCAGTGATGCTCGTCCAATCACCAGTTCATTATCGTCGTTGCTCCACCCTTCAATCGGCACCGGATTACAGCCCCCCGCCTTACCGATAGAAGGAATGAAAATATGCACGCCGCAGGCGACACAAATCACCTGATTACCTTCCATCACATAGCCCTGATCGCCGCACAGCAGGCAGGCATCAAACACCACGCCTAAGCGCAAACGATCGGGATAGCGGTTAATGATGAAAAAGCGTACAGCCTTGCCGTCATCGGCAATCCATACAAAACGATGTAGCTTGCCATCACGCACCTGTTCAATCGGAATATGTACTTTACCATCCGCCGCCAGCGTCACCGGCTGAGCTTCCGACAGACGAGGCGGCTGTGATGCAACTTTGTCCCAATAGAGCTGTGCCACCACCACCACCAGCAGCGCCGCGACGGTTGACAGCAGCGTACGACGCACCGTGAGATAGCCCGCGGTGGCTTTACGCTTTTCAATCGCTTCATGCTCAACCAGCATCTGGCGACGCGCATGCAGCAGCGGCCAAACCAGTCCGGCAGCCAACACCGCCATAAACAACGCGCTGAGGTAATTGAGTAAATACGCGCTGTTAGTCACGTGCGCCACATAACTCAGGCGTGGCTTGGTCAGCCCCAGCACCTGTAATTTCATCAACAGCAGCAGTAGGTTGCCGCTTATCGGCAGCAGCAGAAGTACAACCAGCAGCGTAAGAAGCGGCCAGCGCAGTAAGCGAATGCGGCGCACGATCATGCCGCACAGCGCGGCACAGAACACCAGCCAGCCAAACGCCAGCACCACGGCGCTAAAATTCAGTAGCAGATCGGTATTCACCACATGGGTGGTCGTCAGCGCGGTCAGATTGGGATCGCTGCCCCAATGCACCGCCGCTCCCGCCACCAGCAGCGCCTGCCACAGGTAGCCAAGACGCGGGTGGGAAAAACACTGACAGACCAGAAACAGGATCAAGGCAAGAGCCTGAAGCGCCGTAAAGCCCAGCAGAAACGCCTGTCCGTTAGGAAAATGCACGCCAATAAACGTACCGGCGAACAGCGCCAGCAGCGTGATCCAGCCCAGCGGCCTGATTGTCGGCGTAGAACGATGGCTCCAGTTCAACCCCAGCAAGAGCGCTATCGGCAGGAAGGATTGGAGGGTCGTGATAAAGAAATAACTCATATTCTCGTCATACTTCAAGTTGCATGTGCGTTGGCTGCGCTACTCGGCGCACTCACGTGTGCCTCGCCCCCTTGGGGCCGCTGCAAGCAGCGTTCAAACCTGCCTCTGGCAGATTTGTCAGTCGCCCGAATCACTGACCAGAAGTGCATTAGCTGAGCGTGATGCCGGGTGGCATCAGTGCCCTGACCGAAAGATCACCGCCTCTACAGGATCAATAACATCCCCGCAGAGGCGTGAACATGACCGCGACAGAACATCGCGGACAGAAGACCTTATTCTAAGCCGACGTATTTAAAGTCAAAGCTGACATCAAACGGTTTCCACCAGCGGCCGACACCCGTTTCGCCATCGGTGTGACGGTGCATACCGGCTTTTGATGGCGGTTCGATGTGGTAGGTCACTTTGTAGTTGCCCACGCCCATCATTTTGATGTTCGCACCGTAGTGCGGGCCATCGCTGGCAACCATTGGCATGAAGGTGCCTTCCTGCTTCGCACCGGTATCGGTGTTGGTCAGGGTGTACGCAATGGTCAGGAACGGCATCCACTCACCCGCGCCGAAACCATTCTTGTTACCTTCAGCAGCGTGAATATCGGCTTCCAGATGGATATCCGCTTTCGCAGCAGGCAGCCCCATTCCACGTGGTTCCATGTCGATAGGCTGCAGATAAACGGCAGCAATTTCCATTTCGTTCATGGAAACCGGCTCACCCGCTGGATATTCTTTAAACGCCAGCGCGGCAGGCGCGGTGAAAATACCGGCAATAACGGCACCCGCGATCAGACTTTTTTG
This sequence comes from Pectobacterium sp. A5351, assembly GCF_028335745.1. NCBI lineage: Bacteria > Pseudomonadati > Pseudomonadota > Gammaproteobacteria > Enterobacterales > Pectobacteriaceae > Pectobacterium > Pectobacterium sp. A5351. The sequence continues at coordinate 1,674,340 of NZ_CP116477.1, read as the reverse complement.
CATATTCATCAAACCCATCCTCATCTCAGTCGTCCCTACTCACTTAATTCGCTAAGCGATTGGGGTTGTTATGGTTATTTTCTGCTCTTATTGCTTTCAGTATTACATTACCGTCGGATGCTTTCTTTATCAGACGGCAGACGCTCTACGTTGCATCACCCACAGGGCGATTAACGCCGCGACAACCAGTACACCCTGTGGAATCAGCGTTTCCACATAAGGATAAATGCCCAGCCAACTGATCTCCGGTACGCCGGTCAACAGCGTCGGCTCAAATAGTTTTCCTTCGATCAGTTCCAACACGCCCTTACCCGCAAACACAAACGCCATCAGGTACATAAAGCAGCCGGTAAACATAAAGAACGGCTTCAGCGGCAGTTTGACGATGGTGTAACGCATCAGGAGATAAGCGATAAACAGAATCACACAGCCGATGGCAAACCCGGCCAGAATAGAGAGGTGCCCTGCCATATTGCTGGCATCGCCGACCAGCGCGTAATAGAACAGTACGGTTTCCGCGCCTTCGCGGTACACCGCCAGAAAGCTGGTCAGCCACAGGCCGATCATGGAACCGCTGCTCAGCGAATGGGACAGCTTGCCTTCCAGATAGGCCTTCCAGTGTCGCGCCTCAACTTTGGACAACAGCCAGTAGCTCATGAAGAACAGCATCACCACGGCGATCAGCATCGTAATGCCTTCCAGCAACTCACGGCTGGCACCGGAATTAGTGAACACAAGCTGGAAGATGACAGCGGTAATCACGCTACACAGCAGCGCGACATAAACCGACTGGCGAATCAGCGGCAGTTTGTCCTGCTGATTGTTTTTCACCAGATAGGCCACGATCGCCGCCACAATCAGCAAGGCTTCCAGACCTTCGCGCACAATAATCAGCAAACTGTAGATCAACAGACTCCAGTGCGTTTCATCACCATCGCCCAGCATGGTGACCGCCTTCGCCAATTCCTGTTGCAACGCATCGGCTTGCCCTTGCAGTTGCTCAACTGGCTGCCTGGCGTTCATCAGGCTTACCAGACGAGTGAAATACCCTTCCAGCGTAGATTTGAACGCCGCATCACGAGAACCAATTTTGTTCTCCATGCCGGTGGCTTCAAACAGATCGAAATAGGTGTCCTGCACTGCCATGATGGCGGGTTTGACCTGGCCCTGACGGTACTGCGCAATCGCGGCAGCAATGGCCTGATTGATATCATCAGAAATTTTCGCCCAGTTGGCATCCGGTACGGCACTCGTATCGGCATTCGCGGCAGGCGTTGCCGTCGCCTGCTGGCTGTCGCGCGTAGTCGGCAATCCCGGTAAGACATCTTCGATGTCCTGTAACAGCGTAGTCACCCGATAGGCGACGTCCGTCAGTTGATCGGGCTGACCAGCTAGCGTAATCAGTGCGGAGAATTGTTGATTAATGGAAGCAGCCTGCTGCGCCGAGCGATTCTGCCTGACCGACATCTCCATTTCAGAGTTTTTAAACCCCTGATAGTGCGCCTGCTGCACGCTCTGGCTGGCCTTTTTGTAATCACCAGCCTGATATTCAGTCACGGCCTGCGCGAGCTGGTCATCGATGATTTTAAAACTCTGCTGCCAGTACGGTGCGATGTCGGTGTTGTCATAGGCACCGTGCTGCTCCTGTGCAACCAGCTTGTGCCCTTCCGACAACACGGGCAGCACGGCATCCAGCTCGCCTTTCAGCCATGATATCTTTGCCTGTACCTCGGCCTGCGGCTTTCCTTCGCCAATCATGCGGCGAATTTCACCGAATGTGGCTTCCAGTTGATAGCTTTTTTGTGCGGAAATGTTGATGCGGATAGGACCTTCGAGGTTTTCAAACACCTCGAAATAGGCCATCTGAACTTCGGTGCGGGCATCATCCGGCTTGTGCTGCTCATAGAGCTGCGCCGTTTTATCCAGCCGGGTTTCGATATCCTGAATAAATGAAGCGTAATCGGTCGCGGCAACTGCCGCTGAACAACTAAACAGCCAACACAACAACAGAAGCGTTTTTTGCCAGATAGACATAAGCGAGTGATGAAGCACAAATGATATTTATTCTTATTATCACTTTGAAGTCACGATCTGTCTTGATTTACGTCACGAAAATATCAGCAATAAAGACTTTAGTTTGTAACAAATAATTTCAACACTGCCTTGATGCCCAAAAAACCATCACCTTCTCATAATCCCAGAATAATACGGTTTTTTTGATCGCAAAAACCGCAAAACACTCCATAAAAAATAAAGCAATAAATATGCCAAAAACAGTAAAAAACCACCTTCCCGCTAGAGACCCCCATCTTAAAATAGCATTTCTTTACACTAACAAAGTCAAGTTTACAGAGAGAAATGCCATTTTCCCTCTGTAATCCAAAGCATTACATGCGTCACGAGTCGCGCTTTTCACCACCCTGTTCGGGCGGTTAACCATAGCATTCAAATAAACCTGGCATTCGGGCGATAACCAGAGACCAACAGAACCCGACGGCGTCTTTCCGCCCGGTTCATCGCCAGCCTCATGGCTTATCTCGTCTTCAGCATCTGCCCGAGCGGCCACGCTCTGTCACGTATGTAACCCGTAGCGGATCAAAATTTTTCCCATCCTTCACCGTTGCGGCCATGTGCCGACAGCAGCGGCGTGGTGCTCTGTCCGACAGCGCGATGAACAGGGGCGGCGACCGCTGGACGGGAAAAAGACGTTGCCGGATCGCAATCTGAATCCAGATCGAACACATCCACCACAGCAGACAGCTCGCTGGTTTGTTCATCCAGGCGGGCGGCCGCGGCGGCCGACTGCATCACCAACGACGCATTTTGCTGCGTGACGCTGTCCATTTCGTGCACTGCCTGGCTAATCTGCGTAATACCGCGTGTTTGTTCATCCGTTGCTGCGGCAATTTCACCAATCAGATCGTTAAAATGCGAAATGGAAGAAATAATTGCCGTCATCGCTTCACCGGACTGCCGAACCTGCCCTGCCCCGGTTTCAACCCGCGAAACCGATTCCGCAATCAGCGCTTCAATCTCTTTCGCCGCCTGCGCACTACGCTGCGCCAGTGTACGCACTTCACCCGCCACGACGGCAAACCCTCGACCTTGTTCACCCGCACGTGCTGCTTCAACCGCTGCGTTCAGCGCCAAAATATTAGTCTGGAATGCAATGCTATTAATCACCGAGGTGATGTCGGAAATTTGCCGGGAACTGGCACTGATCCCTTCCATCGTCGTCATTACGTTGGTGCTGATATTTCCGCCTTTTTTTGCCATATCCGCCGCATCCTGCGCCAACTTACGTGCCTGATGTACGTGATCGGTGGTTTGACGCACCGTCGAACTAATCTCTTCCATACTGGCAGCCGTCTGCTGCAATGCCGCCGCCTGCTGCTCCGTGCGGCTGGAAAGATCATCATTGCCGTCCTTAATGTTCGACGTCCCGTTGTTAATTTCTGTCGTACTCTGCCGGATGACGGTCACTGTATCGCGCAAGCTTTTCTGCAACTTCTTAATGTCCGGAATCAATCGCCCCGCACAGTTTCGGCCAAATTCCGCCAGCTCACAGCCTAAGCGCCCTGCGGTCAACTGCGACAGGTGCGATTTCAGTACGGCAATCGGTATCACCAGATAGTTTCTCAGATAATACTCGGTGAAAATCAGCACAATAACCCCAATCAACATAACCACAATAAGTGCATTACGGTTTTTATCATTGTGTTCATTCACACTGGGAATCAATGACGAGGCGGTAATCCCGTCCGAATAACGTTTGATATCGTCCCCAAATGTCAGACTGATGGGAGGGTAAACGGATCGGAAAATCTGCCGGAATGCTTCAGGATCGTTGCGTTGCAACGCTGAATTCATCGGATCGATAGAAGAGGATATCAGGGTATTCCAAGTCCGTTTTACTGCATCAACCGTTGCCGGTTCGACACCAATGTGTTCCCCCGATTGGAATTTCTCCAGCGAATCCTTGGTATTTTTGATTGCAACCTGTGCCATTTCCAATGTCTGTTTGGCGTTTTCTGGCTCACCGCGTTGCAAATAGTCCATGGTTCTTTCCATACGCGTCACGGCCCGAAAATATTGATCGGCACCATAAACCAAATGGGAATACGTTTTGCGCTGAGTCTCGCTTTTATCAAGCAAATTAGTGACTTTATAAAGCGAGTAAAGACTGAATCCAGATGCTACTCCCCACGCCACTAGCAGGGAAGCCACTATGGCCAGCACCATTATTTTTATGCTGACATTTTTTAGAAATTCCATAATGCACTCCGCGACATTAACCAAATATTTCCCGCCCGCACACTCTGCCGGAAAAGTATTTACTTTTTACTCATGACGGTGCCGCCCGTTGTATCGCGTCCTTTATCCCACACGATCTAACAGACGTTCTGGAATTCCCTGATTCATCCCCCATCAGATGGGAAGTCACGCTAAATACTAACAAATAGAATGCGTTATCTTCCTTGAGATGCCTGTCTCCATGGTTTTAAACGGCCGATAGGCGTCACTACCACAGCCAAATCGGTGGCATGTAGAATTAATATCATCAAAAACAGTATAGGCATTAACAGATAAAGAGGAGGAATATGCTGTCACCTTATTTTCCTGACAGATGCCCTATGGACAAAAGGTCACAGCGCTCAACGCGTTAGGCCGATTTTTCATCGCACTGAGCATGACCACGATCAGTAAATTAATTTTCTTTATCGGTGATTATCAAGAGCTATACCCTAAATAATTCGAGTTTCAGGACAAACGTTAACGTTTGAACAACGCAGAGCGTTGGCCCGCTAGGGCGAGGCTTATTTATAAGCCTTGTAACGCGGCAAGCGAGGGACAAATTCGTCGGGAACGAATTTGACCAGCCAACGGCTGGCCTTCGGTGAGAGACAGGACGTCTCTCATTTCATCCCGATGAGCTTACACAAGTAAGTGATTCGGGTGAGTGAACGTAGCCAACGCACATGCAACTTGAAGTATGACGGGTATAAATGACTGCATCAACAGCCAGCCATAAGCATGCAGTTCTTACGATCCAAGACTCAGCTTTGGAGAATAATCATGCAGAAAGTGCTTACCGTCTGTCCCTATTGTGGGTCAGGCTGCAAAATTAACCTGCTGGTAGAGAATGGCAAAGTCGTTGGTGCAGAAGGGGCAAACGGCATCACCAACGAAGGTGAACTGTGCCTGAAAGGCTATTACGGCTGGGATTTTCTCAACGATACGAAACTTCTGACGCCGCGTTTAAAACAGCCGCTGATCCGACGTCAGAAAGGCGCGCCCTTTGAAGCGGTATCCTGGGATGAGGCTATCGACTTCGCCAGCTCGCGATTAAAAACCATTAAAGAGAAGTACGGCGCCGAGTCGATTATGCACACGGGATCGTCCCGCGGCCCCGGTAATGAAACGAACTACGTGATGCAGAAATTCGCCCGTGCGGTCACCGGGAATAATAACGTCGACTGCTGCGCCCGACTCTGCCACGGCCCTTCGGTTGCCGGATTACAGGTTACGCTGGGCAACGGCGCAATGAGTAATTCCATCTGTGAAATTGAAAAGACCGACTGCATCCTGATTTTCGGCTACAACGCCGCCGATTCACACCCTATCGTGGCGCGCCGGATCCTGAAAGCCAAAGCGCGTGGGGCAAAAATCATCGTGTGCGATCCCCGCCATATTGAAACCGCCCGCATCGCCGATCTGTGGCTGCCGTTGAGAAATGGCTCCAATATGGCGCTGGTCAACGCGTTCGCCAACGTGCTGATTAACGAAGGCCACTACGATAAGGCTTATGTCGCCCGCCATACCGAAGGCTTTGAGGAATTCAGCCAAACCGTCGCGAAGTATACGCCGGAATATGTTGCCGATATCACCGGCCTGTCGCCGAAATTGATTCGAGACGCGATGCGGATCTATGCCGCCGCGCCGTCCGCCACTATTCTCTGGGGAATGGGCGTGACGCAATGGGGGCAAGGCGTGGATGTGGTCAAAGGACTGTCCGGTCTGGCGCTGCTGACCGGGAATCTGGGTCGTCCGAACGTCGGTGTTGGGCCAGTACGTGGGCAAAACAATGTGCAGGGTGCGTGTGATATGGGCGCGCTGCCCAATATGTTCCCCGGTTATCAAAACGTCACGGATAAGGCGGTGCTGGCGAAATTTGCCGACGCCTGGGGCGTGCCCGAACTCTCTGACAAAGTGGGCTACTCGCTGACCGACCTTCCGCACAAAATACAGGAAGGGAAAATCAAGGCTAACTATGTGATGGGCGAAGACCCGCTGCAAACCGAGCCGGACCTGTCGATGCTGCGCGATGCTTTCAACGAGCTGGAATTGCTGATCGTGCAGGATATCTTCATGACCAAGACCGCCGCGATTGCCGATGTGATTTTACCTGCGACCTCCTGGGGCGAGCACGAAGGGGTTTATACCGCGGCCGACCGGGGATTCCAGCGTTTTTATAAAGCAGTGGAACCACAGGGCGATGTAAAACCCGATTGGGAAATCATCAGCCTGATGGCAACGGCGCTCGGGTATCCCATGCACTATAACAACACGCAGGAGATCTGGGACGAACTGCGAGCACTCTGCCCGCTGTATTACGGCGCGACCTACGAGAAAATGGCGGGGCTGGGCTACGTGCCCTGGCCGTGCCCGACAGAAGACAGCCCCGGAACGCCGTGGCTGTATGCGGGTAATCACTTCGATCGTCCCGGCGGAAAAGGCCTGCTCATGACGGCCGAATGGCGACCGCCGATGGAGCGGGTGGATGAGGATTATCCGCTGGTCTTGTGCACCGTGCGCGAAGTCGGCCACTATTCCTGCCGTTCCATGACAGGCAACTGTACGGCATTACAAACGCTGGCGGATGAACCCGGCTACGTGCAGGTTAGCCCATATGACGCCGAACGTTTAGGCATCCGCGATCAGCAACTGGCCTGGATCTCGTCGCGACGCGGTAAGGTTATCTCTCGCGTGGCCGTCAGCGAGCGCATCAATAAAGGTGCCGTGTATATGACCTACCAATGGTGGATCGGTGCCTGTAATGAACTGACGTTAGATCACCTCGATCCGGTCTCTAAGACGCCGGAATACAAACACTGTGCCGTTAAGCTGGAGGCAATTGACGACCAGCAAGCGGCGGAGAACTACGTACAGCAGGAATACAGCCAGTTGAAAGATCGGCTGCGTTCCACCGCAGAAAACGTCAGCTAATTTCTATTACCTAAGCCGTCGAGTACAAGCCTCGGCGGTTTAGGAAATACGTACAATCTAAATAGCATTTAGCTCCGACGGGCGTTGTGCTGACGTTCTCTACTCTCTACTTCGGCATCATGGTCGATGCGGGGCTATTCGATCCGCTGGTGCGTTTTATTCTCCGTCTGGTGAAATATCGGCAAAGCAGTCCGACCTCCAACTCCAGGCGGCGGGAACCGATTACAGAACATCTGGACATTCTTGATTGTCTGCAACCGGGAGAGTGCGAAACGGCGGCAGAGCGGATGAAAAACATCTGGAAAAATCGTGCCACGGTAAAGTAAGCACCGAGCTTTTTCGCTGAAATAACCAACAGCGAGGTCTAAAATCATCGATAACATAGGGTTAAAAAATAAAAAACACCATTTTACATACTCTAAATGCCCAAACAGTTACAAAAAGAAACACATAGAACAATAATTAAACTTTAAATCAACAATACAAAAATAAATATTTAATCACAAAAATAAAATCACGATTTAAATAGTTAAAAAATTAATTTTTTTGATAAAATGGCAAGTATATAAAGTTTTCGTTAATTGTTCTTTTATTTTTACTTAATCTTTAAGTAATTCACTATATGTTTTATTGATGTATAGCCGCATATCATTAGCAACACTAATTCAACACATTATCCCACCAGCTCTCGATAGCAGAAAACCAAAGCAACCCTTTGTTTAATAAACAACTAATAAAAAAATCGCCTTTTACGTAATCTACGTATCACATCCTCATTTATCATTACACACTGCAGGTACATGCATTTTTCGCATGACGAAGATCACAATTACATAACAATCCACAGAAAAAAAATGTAAAAAGCAAGAATCGTTGTAATATCGGCGGGCAGACACAACACCCCAATAACAGATTCGGGTGAGGGCTTGGTGTATTCAGGGAAACATCAGCCACCACGCGGTAATAATATTGTGTTGTCTGAATCAATTCATCAACATGAGGTTTATATGCAAAGGCAGAAGTTACTTGTACAGATAGTCTTGGCTATCGTCCTGGGAATATTAATCGGCTGGGCCTGCCATCAATATCTTGATGGCGGTCGAGCAAAAGAAGTGGCATCGTATTTCAACATGGTTACCGATATCTTCCTGCGCCTGATTAAAATGATTATCGCGCCACTGGTCTTCGCTACGCTGGTTTCCGGTCTGGCAAGCATGGGAGGAAATTCTTCTGCCGTTGGTCGTATCGGTATGAAAGCGATGATCTGGTTTGTCAGCGCATCGTTCATCTCTCTGCTCATTGGTATGGTGTTCGCAAACCTGTTCCAACCGGGAGCAGGAATGAATCTGCCGATTCCTGTACAACAGGTTGCTACGGGTCTGAACACTGACGGATTTACGCTTAAGAGCTTCATCAGCCATATCTTCCCGAAAAGTATCGTAGAAGCGATGGCGAACAATGAAATTCTGCAAATTCTGGTGTTCTCACTGTTCTTCGGTTCTGCTCTGGCTTATGTCAAAGGCAAAAACAAGCACGCGACCACGATCATTTCCATGATCGAAGAACTAACCAAAGTGATGTTCCGCGTGACCGACTACGTCATGGCGCTGGCTCCTATTGCCGTCTTTGCCGCAATCGCTTCCGCGATTACCACGCAAGGCCTGGGGCTGCTTTATGACTTTGGTAAACTGATCGGTGAGTTCTACCTCGGCCTGGCTGTACTGTGGGGCGTTCTGTTCCTGGTTGGCTACCTGTTCCTGGGCAAAGCCATCGTTACGCTGGCGAAGCTGATTCGTGAACCGACCATGCTGGCTTTCGCCACGGCGAGCAGTGAGTCTGCTTACCCGAAAACCATGGAAGCGCTGACCAAATTCGGCGTGCCGAAAAAAGTCACCAGCTTTGTGCTGCCACTCGGTTATTCGTTCAACCTTGACGGTTCCATGATGTACCAGTCCTTTGCGATTCTGTTTATCGCACAGGCTTACAACATCGATCTGAGCATCACCCAGCAAATCCTGATTCTGCTGACGCTGATGATCACCAGTAAAGGGATGGCCGGTGTAGCGCGTGCTTCCATCGTGGTGGTTGCCGCCACGCTGCCAATGTTCAGCCTACCGGAAGCCGGTATCCTGCTGATTATCGGTATCGACCAGTTCCTGGATATGGGCCGTACTGCAACTAACGTCATCGGTAACAGTATCTCTACTGCCGTTGTGGCCAGTATGGAAAAAGACATCCACGATGATGATGAGGAAGAGGTAGCCGACGAGGTTGTCGCCTATAAAGAACCTCAGCAGGCCACGCAAAATAGCTAATGCTGGGTAAGTGAATATGTGATCATAGCGGCCTGCGGGCCGCTATTTTTTTATCTCGTCATACTTCAAGGGACCCGTGTGCTGGTTGCATGACTCCGTTCCTCAATCGCACCGCTTAGAGCCCAGACGACGATGACAGCCCTTTCATGTAGCGCCAGAATTTCTCAGAGGCCACATTCAGCCGTGCATCAAGGCGATACAGATAAACCCCCATGCGGATTACCGCGTTTTCCATGCTCAGGATCGTCAGCTCTTTGTTTTTCAGCTCTTCCTGAATGGAATAATCCGGCAGCCAGGCAATACCGTAGCCTTTTTTCGTCATGCGTTTGAGCAAATCACTCATAGAAGAGACGAAGTTGACCGTAAACTTATCGCTGTCGACGCTGGATAAGTAACGGCTGACCTGACGCCCCATATAACTCGTCTCGGTATAGTTGAGTAACGGCACCGATGAGGCGCTTACATCAAACAGTGGCTTCCCTGCGCTATCACACGCGCAGACCGGATAAAGCCGGGATTCCAGTATCTTCTCGTGCATAAAGGGCTCCCCCATCAGATCCTCACTGTAGAATGAGAAAATGAAGTCGCTGCGCCCTTCTTTGAGATTCAGCACCGCTTCATCTACATCGATCGACTCTACATAGAAGATTTTTTCCTGCGGATCCGGTACGTCTTTTAACAGCTCCGGCATGATGAAGACCGACAGCGAATGCGCCGCAGCAATGGTGATCTTGTTTTTGTAATTATCCCCGCCGTGCAGTTTATTGAGCTGATACTCCAAATCATCCAGCGTATTGCGGATATAGGCGTGAAACACACGCCCCTGTTCAGTTAATTGCAGCGGCAGCGCGCTACGGTCGAAAATGTCAAACCCAACCGCCGCTTCCAACGCCTGAATACGTCGGCTAAATGAGGATTGAGAGATATTTCGCTTCTCGGCCGCCAGCGTAAAACTCCGGTACTCTTCCAGCACGATAAAGTCATAGAGCCACTTGGTTTCGATATTGTTCAGCATCACCCCTCACTCAAAACGCGCAGCGTCATATTTTCGTTCCCTATGCCAACGTTCTATCTCTGCCAGCGACCTACATCGCCAATAAAGCTGCTGCCCACTATACACCGTTAAAACCAATAAAAGCATAGGGATGCTAATAGTTATGCAAATCCCACATAGGAGATGGGAATTTAGCAATTCACATTGCCCGGCAGTGTGCGATTATCCTTTTAATTTCATAATGCTACAGGGTTAACAGTATGAACAGTCTCGTGGGAATTCTTGGCGGTATGGGGCCGGGTGCTACCGTCGATGCGATGCAAAAACTGATCAAAAACACACCAGCGTATCGGGATCAAGACCATATTCCCATGATTGCGGTTTCTATTCCTGATATCCCTGACAGAACAAAATGCATTCTTCAGCACAGCGCGTCACCACTGGAAAAAATGCTGCAATATATGAAAATTCTCGAAAATGCAGGCGCTGAATGCATCATTATCCCGTGCAATACCGCACACTATTGGTTTAATGAATTAAAACAGCAATGCCGGGCGGAAATGATCAGCATTATTGATGTGACCTGTCAGGCGATTAAAAATGCCAACACTACACGCGTCGGCCTGTTAGCGACGACAGCGACGGTCAAAGCGAGAATTTATCAGGACAACCTGATTAGCGATAATATTGAGTGCTACACGCCGGATGATGCAGACCAACACCAGGTAATGGAAAGTATCTACGCGTATAAATCCGGTGATATTGCTGGGGCCTATAGCATGCTGTCCCCCGTAAAAGATCGCCTGTTGCAGGCTGGCGTCGAGAAAATTATTCTGGGTTGCACCGAGCTTCCTCTGATTCTGGAGCAGGAAGTCAAAACGTCACCCCAGCATTATGTCGATGCGACGGAAGAGTTAATAAAGAAAACGGTCGAGTGGTATTTTACTCGCTCATCAGGAAATGAGATTGCCGCCTAATACGCGACGGTGAAAGTCAATCCTGCAACTCGCTGCCGCCAAGTGCTACCGCAAGATCGTTGGCAGCTTGCAGCCTCTGCTGCCACAATGTGCTGGATGCCAACTCCGTGCTATAGAATGCATTTTGTGCGTTTAGCAAACGCGGTAAGTCATCAGCACCCGCTCTATAGCGAATCTCAGCGAGCTTTAGCGAGTCTTGTGCCGCCGCCAGTTGTGCATCTTGCCAGCGCTGCTGTTGCTGTAAACTCAACATCGCATTGAGCGCCGTTTCAACTTCACCAAAAGCCCTCAACAGCGTTTCACGATAGGTATTAACTGCAATTTTTCGGTTAATGAGGGCGAGACGCTGGTTATTAATACGTACGGAACGATCCCAAATCGGCAACGAGATATCCAGACCACTTCCCCATCCAGGCGCTAACCGAAATAGCTGATTTATCGCCGTAGCACTTACGCTGGAGGCTGCTGACAGGGAAACCGAGGGAAACATCGCCGCTCGTGCCGCATCAATATTGGCACCCGCAGCAACCAATTTGGCCTCTGCACTTAACAGATCGGGGCGCTTGCGCATGAGATCCGCAGGAAGACCACTGCCAATATCTGGAACGTGGAGATCCTCAATATGTTGGCTGGGCTGTAGTAATTCCTGCGGCGTTTTATCGAGTAACGCCGCCAGCGTTTTACTTACCTGTAGAGATTGTTGATGCAGTTGCAGAAGCATCGCTTCCATTCCCGCAACAAAGGATTGTTGTTGAGCAAGATCGAGTCTCGCGACAGCACCAGCGGCATATTTAGTCTCTACAAGGGCAAGCAGTCTACGGCTAATGATCAGATTTTTCTCAGCCAGTGTGATCTGACGACGAATGCCGAGCAGCGCTAAATACTGGGTAATTACCGACGAACGCAACATTAATGCTGTCGCGGAAACATCATAAGATGCCGCTCGCCACAACGCCTCATTGCTATAAGACGCGGCACGTTTCGCTCCCCAGACATCAGGGGAATAAGATAGCGACACGCTGGCTCCGTAGCTTTTGTTCCGCTGATGCTCTCCCCAAACGCCCGAAAGGTTTTTAGAAAATGCACTATTTACCTCTGGCATTTTCGGCACCTGATTACTCTGCCATTGGATACGAGCCTGCTCCATATTCTGGCGAACATTATCGAGATTGCGATTGGACAGTAGCGCCCCTTCCAAGAGCGTGTTCAACTCCTGACTACCAAAAGCCTTCCACCACCCCTTAGCTGGAGGTTTCAGCGCTGAAACGGCGTCCACTGACCAGGTACCCGGTAACCCGGGAGCGACATCATCAGGAACTGGCAATAACGTACAGCCCGCGCACAGCATGCACATCAGTATATGGCTGACTTTCGCGAGTGTCCTCATTCCTGATTCAGCGCCATAACGGGATCAAGCCGTGCCGCTTTACGTGCCGGTAAATATCCAAACAGAAGCCCGGTGACAATCGCACTACAAAAGGAGAATAAAGCAGGAAAAAAACTTAGTGCGACGGGTTTTCCGAAAGTGTGAACAACATACGCAAGAAAGCATCCTGCCAGTACCCCGAGCACTCCACCACTCAAGGCCAGAATGACAGCCTCCCAGAGAAACTGGAACTGAATATCCTGATGCCGGGCACCGACAGCCAGACGAATACCGATCTCCCGCGTCCGTTCAGCGACAGACATTAACATCACATTCATCACGCCAATACCGCCTACAAGCAATGAAATCGCGGCAATTGAACCCAACATGGCCGTCATGATATCCATTGACTCTTTCTGAGAACGCAAAATAGCCGCCCGGTTGATGATAGTGAAATCAGGGCGTTGATGACGTGCAGTCAGCAGATCGTTAACCTCGTTTTCCACTCGTCTGACCGTTTGTAAAGAGCGAGCCTTCAATGTCACGCTGTCGACATTCTGCCGTCCAATAACACGTAAGCTTCCAGTACCAAAAGGAATGATAACAGCCTGATCAAGATTACCGTTCATATCGGCTCCACCTTGCGAAGCAAGAACGCCTACCACCGTGAACGGAATATTGTTCAATAGAATGTCGCTACCTACCGCGTTTCCTGAAGGAAAAATGCGCTGCGCGACCTCTGCCCCTAACACGGAAACAGACATATTCGCGTATTCGTGTAAAGGCATAATAAACGTCCCTGCACGCAGTCCCCAATTATTAACCGCCATCGCCTCGGCCGTTGTAGCAATAACGGCACTTTTTAAATTAAACGCTCCCTGCCGCACCGTGGCCTGCCCGGTCAGGATGGGAACGACCGCGTCAATGTCTGGTAGACGCTTAAGCGCATCAATATCCGCATCAGTAATGCGACCCGCAGCCACATCAGCATCAAAGCTCTGCGGAATTACCGTCATTAACGTGCTGCCCAGCCGCGAGAGGGTTTTTGACATTTCTTGTCTAGCCCCTTCCCCAATCCCAAGCATCACGAGGATAGAGGCAATGCCGATGGCAATACCCAGCAATGTCAACGCGCTGCGCAAGGGGGAAAACAGCAGAGTCTTCCAGGCTTGGCGCAGTAACGTATAGCGGTCAGTTTTCCCCCCTGCCGTTATAAGCCAATGTGTGTGTGTCGCCGCTGCCGGGGCAGAAGCAGTACGGACAGTATCAGAGACAATGCGTCCATCGCGCAATTCGACCACGCGACGGGCGCGATTCGCCACATCTGGGTTATGTGTTACTAAAATAACGGTTCTTCCCGAGTCCGCCAGCGCCTCCAACAACTCCAGTACCGATTCACCGTTAACACTATCAAGCGCACCTGTCGGCTCATCGGCAAACAACACATCTCCCCCGTTAATCAAGGCACGGGCGATAGACACGCGTTGCTGTTGTCCCCCCGAAAGCTGTTCCGGTTTGTAGTCAAAACGATCGTATAACGAAAGTTGCCCTAACAATGCTTGCGCCTGGTCATGGCGCAATCTTTTTTCCAGGCCCGAATAGACCATGGGAAGTTCAACATTTTCCTGTGCACTCATACCAGGAATAAGAAAATAACGTTGGAATACAAAACCAAAAACCGTACGACGAAGTTGTGATAATTGGTCGGCACTGAGCCGGGAGACATCGTGACCGGCAAATCGGTAAGCGCCCTGATTCGCACGGTCTAAAGCACCAAGGATGTGCATGAGTGTCGACTTACCCGACCCAGATGGACCAACCAAGGCGACAAACTCTCCTGCATTAATCGTCAGATTAATATCCTGCAGTACGCTAACGTAGCCATGAGCATCATTACCATACTGCTTGCTAACACCGGATAACGTGATTAAAGGGGGGCGATTTACCATAGGGGATGACTTTCCACAATTGGCGGTAGCGCTGGCAACAAAACATGTTCACCAATACTCAGCCCAGAAGTAATTTGAGCCAGCACAGGGCCTTTTATACCCACCTGCACCAAACGAGGAATTGCCTTGGCACTGCTGCCTCCAGAGGGAAGAACCTCAACCTGAAAATGACCATCAGGACGTAGCGTCAATGCAGAAATTGGAACGCTAATCGCCTGCTTCACCGCGTTCACAACGAGGTAAACCTGAGCACTCATGTGTGACATTAAACGACCATCTGCGTTATCAACATCAAAAAGAGCGATGTAAAACACCGTTTCCATCATGGGGTTTCCCCCCATGCTTCCGCCGTTCATCGTGCTGTCCTGACTCCCTTGAGGTGCAGGCATGATCTGCTGTAACTTGGCCGTCCAGCGCGCTTTCGGATAACCGAGAACACTAAAATAGACGGGCATTCCGATACGGAGCCGGGGAATATCCGCTTCAGAAACACGAATGGATACTGTCATCTTTGTCAGATCGGCAATTCTCATAATGACAGGGGTTTGTTGTACTGCATTGAGCGTTTGACCAGGCCTGGCCTGTAATGACACAACAGTACCTGCAATTGGCGCATAAATCTGGGTATACCCCAGTTTGACTTCGTCCCCTTTTAACGTTGATTCCGTTTGGCGTATCTGCGCCTGAAGACTTTCCAACTGCGCTTGTGCAACCCGTAAATTGGCTTCACTAATCTGCACTTCCTGTTCGCTGGCAGCACCTTCCGCCCACATTTTTCTTTGTCGTGTATTCTGGTGCTTAGCCAATGTCAATTGCGCCATCTGCTGGCGAATAGCGGCTCTCTGGCTATCAAGTAATGCACGATTCGCCTCAACCGTCGCGATTTGTAATGCCGGATCAATCTGCGCGACGATCTGCCCTTTTTTGACGTTCGATCCCACTGCCACAGCAATATTCTGAATTTGTCCAGAAACCTGAACACCGACATCGACATATTGCATCGGGTTTACCTGCCCTGCTGCGGTCACAACATCCTCAATATCGGCGTAGGCAACCTCAACGCTGTGGCGGTTCGCAAACTCAGTCTGGCGGAACAAGGTACCCCCCCCGAAAAAAGCAATAACAATTCCGAGTCCCCCCAACACCAACAACAGGCCGATCAATCGCTTTTTCTGTCGTCTATCTATTCCTGATCCCATATTTAACACTCAATACTCAGAAAATACCTGGCGTTGGCTTATGAAAATAAAATTCACAGAAATATTTGACCAGCCTTATGATAGTCAAAAAGAACTGGCCAAATGATATGTCATTTAAATAGGGTTGATATATCTAGCAGGTGCTATTATGGATTACTATCACAAACCCAACTAGATGACACTTTGTCTCCATTAATTTTTGCTGTATCCTTTATATAATGAACGCTCTTGGTTTGAGGATAGGCTTTCCGACAAGCATCCCACGCCCTCCCCCAACTCTCGGTTGGGGGTAATGTGTAGGTATAACTTGCTTGCCCGGTTGAGCGATCAAAGACTATTTTAGCCTGATCGGAAACATTAACGATGCCAAATATTACAGCACTAGCTTGGGGAATATAGCTTGCCGTCAATGTGGCACCAAAGAGAAAAAAAGCGAGAGTACGAAATCTTCCTAATTTCATATCGTATATCCTTTTCATGCTGCATAAAGTTAAATAGAAAATACTGACGTTTATGATTGTACATCGATTAATTATTTATCGCGGCAATCCCATGTAGCCATCCAGTATACTCCACCTGTTCTTTGAGCGACGCCTTGAATTGCTCCTTTAAATTCAATGCTTTTAGTTCCTGGGTGCCTGGAGCGGCACTCATCCCATGCGGTCCCCCAGCTATCCTGCCAGGGAGAATGAGACATGACTTTCGGTGTTACCGTCACAGTACCTAATGTTTCTGCCGACGTTACAGGTGAAAATAAAACAGGGATAAATAGAAAAATGGCATTCAGGAAGCGAGCAATTAATAATCTTTTACGAATAATAACATCCATGTGTTATACCTCATCTTAATATTTTTTACTACGAATGGCATATGCCATAATGAGGTTACAATAGTCATTACAATAAAAAAGGACGTAAGTCGGTCAATTGAGGACAAATCCGGCCATTTTTAGGTATGACGTTCTGCCCGAAGTCGACGAGGTGTCTTGCCAGTCCAGCGAGTAAACGCCCGCCTAAAACTACGGATGTCATCAAAGCCCACCGCAAGACCAATCTTTTCTATTGATAATTGGGACGTATACAGCAATGCTAAGGCACGTTCTTTACGTATATCGTCCAATAGCGTGAGATACGTCTTGCCGCAATCCGCGAGTCGACGCCGTAAAGTGCGTTCACTCAATGCAAGTTGCCTAGCTATTGCATCAAACATTGGTGGTTTTTCCAGCGTTTGATATAGGATAAGGGATACATCATTAATAATATCTTTCTGAACAGAATAGCGTTCAAGCTGTTGATCAAGAAACGTCAACATCAACTTATGATTGACACGATCATGAGTAGGAATCGGTAAATGTAGAATGGATTCTTGAAAATATAATGCATTATGTGACTGGTTGAAATTCAAATCGCAGTTGAATTGTTTTCGGTATTTATTTACATAAGAAGGAGGAGGAAAACTAAAATCAACCCTTATCAAGCGCATATTTTTCGCAGATATCTCTTGAACCATTCTGAGTAAGAATGAAAAGGCCTCCTCAATGAGAAAGGTCAGAATATCGACCTGATGAAATGTACTGTACGCAAATAATGCAAAATTTCTCGATTCTTCTTTCTTATATGAGAAATTCAGTAATCCATGGATAAGGCCTTGGTATTTTAATCCAGTATCCAATACATGATGGAGCGTTGGGCTAGTAATAAAAGCAAAATAGAGTGGCCCCATTGTAGAGATAGTATGACTGGCTCCAATCCGTAATCCAAACCCATCAGACTGGCAAAGCTGTAAGGCTCTCTGGATAATTTTTTGTCCATGAAGTACTGGAATCCGGACATAAGGATCATTGACATCTTGCTGTGTGATAGGCAGTCCTACAAAAGCTCTTCCAGGATCAATACCTTGATTAAAAAGTTCATCGCTAATGCTACGCAGTAAAAACGTAGGCATGGTTGAATAGAGAAATTCTTTGCTTTTCATCACTCCTCCATGACTTCTGAAAAAAGAAAACATCCCCACAAAATCCAGCGTCTTTCCCTGATAACCACCACAAACGGTGTTATCAACGCACCTATTATCGGACAAATTCATGCAATGTTGATGGTGCGGAATAGATTTCTTACAATTTTAGCTATTGATGACAGGAATTCGTCTGCCCAATCTCCGTAAATTTATTCTTTAGTGTAAGAATCGTTCTGAAAATTGCAAATAAAAATACCACCCAACATAAAATTTTATGTTGGGTGGTATAGTTTTAATATGCAGTGTTTCAAAATGCGTAGTGTTTAATCTCAGAAAAATATACGCATGACACACAAATATAGAAAAATGACCTCAAAATAACAATTATAACGGGAATTTCAGCGCACTATTCTGTGCCCCTGCATTCGAAACCACCCAGGATTGAGCTGCCGACGTTGTCATCAAGCTGTATGAATAGTTAGATGACGCCGTCCATTTAGCCGCAGGTGATTTAGTTGCCACCGCAGCCGGTGAGCTGCCATTATCGGTAAAGGTTGAACCATTGCCTTTATCATCAACCATCCCTTTCTTCTCCGCACCGCTACCAAATACGTTGCGTTCAGAAATAACATTGGCATTTTGCGCGACCGTAAAAGCCAACTGGAATTTATTGACGTAATTATTGAATACGTGGAAATAACCGTAACGCATCAGGCCAGGTGCACGAACCTGAATATTTTCGTAATAGTTATGGCAGATAGTCAAACGCGGATAGCCATTGTAAGCACTATTATTGTCATCCGCCGGGTGACCGAAAATGCAGCCATATTTATGATTCGAGAATAAGCAGTTACTGATCGTAACGTAATCCGCTTTTTCACCGACATAAATCAGTTTATCGAGGCTACCGTCGTTCTCGCTCCACGTATGTCCAGGCCATGAGCAGTGATCGACCCAATACCCCTTACCATAGTTTAAATACAGTTGGATATCGTCATTATCCTTGATGGAAACATCATGTTTAAAAACCAGATTCTGGAAAATGACATTGGCAGAGTTGGCATCAGCACGTAGGTGAATATTGGTCAATACATTCGCTCCACCAAAAGAACCGACGATGGTTTTATTGCTGCCAAATACCACTTTGGTCAGCGCGGATGTTTTTAAAGATGCCCCCAGTACTACGATTGTTTTTGCAGAACCGCTTACTGCGGATTTAAAATCGGCCAGAGAATTTACCGTGACAACTTTACCATCTGTGCCTCCGGTAACATTCGCTGCTTTTGCAAAACCAATAATCCCAGTAAGATTTGTTGTTGGATAAGCCATAAATTTCCCTCTTTACAATTAGTGAATAGTCATGTCTTCCGCGTATGAATTAATTGAAAAAAACAACACGCATTCGACAATTAAAATTGTATAGACGGGATTTCGTTAAGCTTATTAATTGAGTTTAATAAAAAAATAACCTTGCGAATAATTTAATAACCAATTAATACACTGCCATCTTTGTAGTCAAGATGGCAGTACTACAACTATTATTACCATCCCTTCACTGCGCCACCGTTAAAAATACGGTTAGCCGCCTGTTCGACCTCATCAGATTGATAGGCTTGAATAAATTTTTTGACGTTTTCCGCCTCTTTATTATTTTTACGAGTGACAATGATATTCACATATGGCGATTCTTTATCCTCAATAAAAATACCGTCTTTCGTCGGCATTAATCCCGTTTGTTGAATATAGGTTGTGCTAATGATCGCCACCGCCACTTTCGGGTCATCTAATAAACGTGGCAGTTGTGCACCTTCTACTTCCATAATACGCAGGTTGTGCGGGTTAGTGGTGATATCCAGCACCGTCGGCAATAACCCCGTGTCAGGCTTCAGGGTAATTAATCCGGTTTTTTCCAGCAATAACAGCGCTCGCCCCAGATTCGTCGGATCGAAAGGAATCGCAATGGTATCGCCATCTTTCAGATCATTGATATTTTTTATCTTTTTCGAATAGCCCGCCATCGGAAAAACGAAGGTATTTCCTACTGCCACCAGCTTATAGCCGTGTTCGCGATTTTGCTGTTCCAGAAAAGGACGGTGTTGAAAGACGTTCGCGTCCAGATCGCTTTTATCCGTCGCCTCGTTCGGCAATAGCGAACCGCTAAATCCAACCAGCTCGACATCCAGACCATATTTTTCTTTGGCCACTTTCTTCGCAACGTCCGCGACATCCTGCTCTGCGCCATTAATCACACCGACTTTAATGTGGTTGGCAGAATTACTTGCGTTATCGCATGCGGTTAGTGCCATCGCAGCCGTGACCATTCCCACCACCAACGCTACACGCCATGTCTTCATCACTCTGATTCCCTGATATCGTAAATACATTGATTTCTCAATATATTGATTTAAAGAAAAAACAGTATGTCCCTCGATTAAGCGAGTCAAATAACTCCGCGTTCTATCAATATGCTTTTCACCATGCTTTCAATAAGTGTGGTGAATGTGTTAAGCCGATTCCATTTTAATTATCTGCTATTGCTCACCTCTTGATTCCCCCGCATTATGACATTTTGATGACTTTGAATTCACACGGCGAAACCATGATTAATGTGGCTTTGGTTGATGATCACATCGTTGTACGGTCTGGCTTTGCACAGCTTCTGGCATTAGAGACTGACATTGAGGTCGTTGGACAATATGCCTCGGCGGCACAGGCATGGCCGCATCTACTCAAACAGCCGATTGACGTCGCCGTCATTGATATCGCCATGCCGGATGAAAGCGGCCTGTCGTTATTAACCCGCCTGCGTCAGCAGCGCCCTCAGTTTCGCGCCATTATTCTGAGCATTTACGATACCACCGCATTTGTACAAAGCGCGCTGGACGCAGGGGCGGGCGGCTATCTCACAAAGCGCTGCGGCCCGGAAGAGTTAGTGCAGGCGGTTCGCGTGGTCAGCAGCGGCGGCATTTACCTGTGTGCTGATGCCTTGCACGCCATCCGCCACCAGCAGCAGCCACCGAAGGAGCTGCTGGCACTGACCCCACGCGAGCGGGAAATATTCAGCCTGCTGATCAACGGGATTAGTGTGAAAAGCATCGCTGAACAGCTCGAACTCAGCCATAAAACCGTCCACGTGCACCGCGCCAACATTCTCAGCAAATTGCAGTGTGAATCCACGGTAGAACTGGTGCACTTTGCACTACAGCACCAACTTCTGGCCGGGAAATAAACTATGCGCCGCCTGCACGTCATCGGTATGACGCTGTTTCTGGCCTTTTTCTATAGTCTGACCTGGCTGGCGCTGTGGACTATCAGCTTCTATTTGAGCAACAACGGCCAACAGGCACTGCTGCTGTTACCACAAGGGTTACGGCTGGCGCTGATGATTTTGCTGCCGCGCAAATACTGGCCGACCTTGCTACTTTCGGAAATTGCCATTCAGAGCTGGCTGGTCAGTGAACAGCTTATGATGCGTTCGCTGCTACTGCTTTCTCCCTTCCTCAGCCTAGTCCCAGCCATCGTCACGCATAAAATCTGGCATCGCTATACGCTTTATTGGCAACGTCTCCTGCTGTTACTGGCAGCGCTGACGCTCAACACCATTCTGCACGGCATCGCCATTGGCCCCTGGTTACATTCGCCGCTGACGCAGACACTGTTGGCCACGTTTACTGGCGGCATCCTGCTGATCCCGTTTATCTACCTGCTGTACGAATACATCAAGCAGCAGCACTTGCAGACGCTGTTGGCACAAGAGATCCCCGATCCGCCGCTGCGTACCTCGCTGCTGATTTGGTGCTCGCTGTTTTTTTCTATCGGCGTTTGCCTGCAAATGGCATTCACACCCGAGATGGAACGCCTGCTGCTGATCTGCGTTTTTCTGCCTAATGTGGTCATGGCATATAAATTCGGCTGGCAAGGCGGCGTGCTCTCCGCCGTACTTGGCAGCCTGATGATTGCCGTCACCCGTCAGGTGAGCGGCGCTTTCGACGATCTGCGCGAGTTGGAGCTTTTTCTCTCCACGCAGGCGCTGATCGGCATTGGGTTGGGGATCGCCATCAGCCGCCAGCAACAGTTGGCACAGCGGCTTCAACGCTATCGTCAGCAGTTGGAACAGGAGCTGAAAACCCGGCGGCGACTCATGGAGCGTATCATCCATACCGAAGAGGCTGTGCGCAAAGATATCGCACGCGAACTGCACGACGATATCGGCCAAAACATCACTGCCATCCAGATTCAGGCCATGCTGGTAAAACACAGCGCGCCTGCCGACGCAGCCCAGCATGCTGCCGCACAAATCAGCGAGCTGTCGCGTCGCATCCACCACACCACGCGCCAGCTTTTGCGCCAACTGCGCCCGCCAGTGCTGGATGAGATGGTGCTGGATAAAGCGCTGCATCATCTGGCGGATGAATTCGCCTTCGCGGCACGCGGCATCCAGTTTCAACTGGATTATCAGCTTCCCACTCCTCCGCACGATGACGTAGTGGTTTTCACCCTTTACCGACTGGTGCAGGAACTGCTGAATAACATCAATAAACACGCCAGCGCCACGCAGATTACGGTTCGGCTTTCTCAGCAGGATAATCTGATTACACTTGACGTCATTGATAATGGCGTGGGCATTGCACAAAAAGACAGGTCAAACCCCACAAGCAGCGGCTTCGGCCTGCGGGGCATCGAGGAACGCGTTCAGGCGCTGGGCGGCCACTGGCTGGTGAAGGCCGCAGCCAGCGGCGAATCCGCCATTCCGCACGGCACACACATAATTGTTAACCTGCCCACAAAATTTAAACAAAAAGACGATTAGCTAGGAATTATTCCTAGTCACCTAAAACCTTGTCTCATCCTTTTTAATTCGCATCCCCCTACTCTTCTCTCAACGCGACGGAGAACCCCATGCAGGCACCCATGTTTTCTACGGGACAGGTTTCAACGGGACAGCTTTCACCCACACAAATCAGCCAGCGCTATCGCTACTGGCGGCCGCGGTTGCTGATTTCCATGGTCATCGGGTACGCCACGTTTTACCTGACGCGTAA
Organism: Pectobacterium sp. A5351; assembly: GCF_028335745.1. Classification (NCBI taxonomy): domain Bacteria; kingdom Pseudomonadati; phylum Pseudomonadota; class Gammaproteobacteria; order Enterobacterales; family Pectobacteriaceae; genus Pectobacterium; species Pectobacterium sp. A5351. The sequence continues at coordinate 1,651,315 of NZ_CP116477.1, read as the reverse complement.
AAGCATCAACTTTGTCATGCCAGTGATGCAGTTGGAATTAGGGTTAAGCAAAGGCGATATCGGTCTGCTGGGAACGCTGTTTTATCTCTGTTACGGCGCGTCCAAGTTTATTTCCGGCATCGTGTGCGATCGCAGTCAGGTGCGCTGGTTTATGGGCGTCGGGCTGATGATTACCGGGGTGCTGAACATTCTGTTCATGTACTGCCAGTCGCTTACGGGGTTACTGATTGTCTGGGCGCTGAACGGGTTCTTTCAGGGCTGGGGTTGGCCCCCTTGCGCCAGGCTGCTGAGCAGTTGGTATTCGCGCAATGAGCGCGGTCTCTGGTGGGGATGCTGGAATACGTCGATCAATATTGGCGGCGCTGCGGTTCCTCTGCTCGCAGGCTATCTGGCCTCCGAATGGGGATGGCAGGCAGCGCTGCTAGTGCCGGGCATCATCGGCATTGTGATTGGGCTGTGGTTGTGTTGGCAACTGTGCGACAAGCCGCAGCAACAGGGTTTGCCCAGTGTCGGCCAGTGGCGACGCGATGCGCTGGAGATTCGTCAGGAGCAGCAGAGTCCGACGATGCCGATGCGCCAGATTCTGCGCGATGCGATTCTGCGTAACCGTACCATCTGGCTGCTCGGGTTCTCCTACATTCTGGTGTACCTGATTCGTATCGCACTGAATGACTGGGGGAACATTTGGCTGTCGGAGAGCCACGGTTTCAACCTGCTGAGCGCGAACGCCACGCTGTCGCTGTTTGAACTGGGTGGATTGCTGGGAGCGCTGTTTGCCGGTTGGGGGTCAGACCTGCTGTTCCGTGGTCAGCGCGCACCGATGATTTTGCTGTTTGCACTTGGGCTGTTTTTAACCATGACTGCGCTGTGGCTGGCACCGATTCACCACTATTCGCTGCTCGCAGCCTGTTTCTTCAGTATCGGTTTTTTTGTTTTTGGACCACAAATGTTGATCGGCCTGGCTGCGACGGAATACAGCCATAAGGATGCCGCAGGTACGGTGACGGGTTTTCTGGCGTTGTTTGCCTATCTGGGGGCGGCGCTGGCGGGCTGGCCGCTGGCACAGGTGCTGCAACACTACGGATGGTCGGGATTTTTTACTCTGCTGGCGTTGGCTTCAGCCTGCATCGGGCTGTTATTGATGCCGCTGCTGATGGCAGGTGTCAGCCGCCGGGAACGTTTGATGACATCAAAATAGCGATAACAATCGATAATTATACCCTAAATAATTCGAGTTTCAGGAAGGCGGCAACACAGCGAATCCCCAGGGGCTTACTCAGGTAAGTGACTGGGGTGAGCGAGGACAAATCGGCTAGCCGATTTGAACGCCGCTTGCGGTGGCCCGTGAGGGCGAGGCTCAGAGATGAGCCGAGTATTGCCAACGCACATGCAACTTGAAGTATGACGGGGATATACTAAGGAAAACATCATGAAACTAAGTACCTTAACTACCCTCATCGCCGCTGGACTGACCGTTGCTGCCGTTACCACCAGCACCGCACGTGCTGAAGGGCGCTTAGTGATTTATTGTAGCGCCACCAACGCCTTCTGTGAGGAAGAAGCCAAGGCCTTCGGTGAAAAATACGACGTTAAAACCTCCTTTATCCGCAACGGTTCCGGCAGTACGCTGGCGAAAGTCGATGCGGAGAAGAAAAACCCGCAGGCTGACGTCTGGTACGGCGGCACGCTGGATCCGCAGTCCCAAGCGGGCGAAATGGATCTACTGGAACCCTACCAGTCTAAAAACCTCGATCAGATCATGCCGCAGTTCCGCGATCCCGCTAAACGTAAAGGCAACTACTCATCTGCCGTTTACGTCGGCATCCTCGGCTTTGGCGTCAACACCGATCGCCTGAAAGAGAAAAACCTGCCAGTACCACAGTGCTGGAAAGATCTGACCAACCCAGTCTACAAAGGCGAAATCCAGATTGCCGATCCACAAAGCTCCGGTACGGCCTATACCGCACTGGCGACCTTCTCCCAGCTTTGGGGTCAGGATCAGGCCTTTGATTACCTGAAAAAACTGAATGCCAACGTATCGCAGTACACCAAATCGGGTATTGCCCCGGCACGCAACGCCGCACGTGGCGAAACCGCTATCGGCATCGGCTTCCTGCATGACTACTCACTGGAAAAAGAGAAAGGCGCCCCGCTGACGCTGATCTCCCCCTGTGAAGGTACCGGTTATGAAATTGGCGGCGTCAGCATACTGAAAGGCGCGCGCAATATGGATAACGCCAAGCTGTTCGTTGACTGGGCGCTGTCGAAAGAAGCACAGGAGCTCTCCTGGAAGAAAGGTCAGTCCTACCAGATTCTGACCAACACCACCGCCGAAGCCTCTCCACTGTCGCTGAAGTTGCAGGATCTGAAACTGATCAACTACGACATGGACAAATACGGCGCGGCAGACGTGCGTAAAGAGCTGATTTCCAAGTGGGTTAACGAAGTCAAAATGGGCCAATAATCTCGATTCATTGCCCTTGATTCATTGACCTTTATTGATGACAAAAACAACGGGAACACGGCGGCAGCTTGCTCATATTTCGCTTAACGCCGTGTTCTCAGCATCGCTGATTAGCCATTACTCAATATTATTCACCAACCAATACCTGTGACGATTCAATCTTATAAAACAACGCTATAAAGCACCAGGGAACCTTATGTCACACACACGAACGCTTTCACCGACGCCTAAGCGGGATCCTATATTCCTGTGGCTGGCGCTGATTGCAGCAACATTTTTGCTGCTGCCAGCGTGGAGCCTGGATTACGGCCTGCTGGATGCCTCACGCGATGAACTGCTGGCCGCTTACAGCTGGTCGAACCTGAATATCAGCCTGCTTTGGTTCTTGCTCCCGTTGGGACTGCTGGCGCGTCCGCTGTTTACGCCCGGCCGGGAACAACGCGGTCGCCACCGTTTTGATGCGGCTTACGCGTTGTTCTGTGCCCTTTTCGTGGTCATCAGTGCCACAGTTGAAGGTCGCGGAATGGGCTATGGCACCATCGCGTTGTTTGTCGCGCTGAGTGCGATTATTACGCTGGCGCTCTCTAGGCTTGACTGGCTGGGTGGCGATCGCTTCGTCATCGGCTCGCTCATCAGCATCATCGCGCTGATTGGCGTGTTTATTCTTTACCCCAGCATCGCCATTTTTATTCCCATGTTCACCAACGACAGCGGTGAATTCGCGCCGCTGGCGTTTATGCAGATTCTGGGTCAGACGCACATTTTACGCGTGATCTGGAACTCATTCCTGCTGTCGGTTGCCGTCGGTATCGGCTGTACTTTTTTCGGTATGGTGCTGGCGATCTACACCTCGCGCATCGCCCGCCGATCCGCGATTATCGGCCGTATTTTCTCCATTCTGCCTATCGTTACGCCGCCGTTTGTCGTCGGGTTAGGCGTGACGCTGATGATGGGCCGCTCCGGTTACATGACCGAGCTGATGGTGGATTGGTTCGGACTGACGAACACCAACTGGCTGTACGGTTTTACCGGCATCTGGCTGGCGCAGGTGCTCGCCTTCACGCCCATGTCGTTTATGATTCTGGAAGGCGCGATGAAGACGATTCATCCGTCGCTGGAAGAAGCGTCGTACACCCTGCGTGCTAACCGTTATCAAACCTTTCAGCGGGTTTTCCTGCCGTTGCTGAAACCGGCGCTCGCTAACTCGTTCCTGATCGTGATCGTCCAGTCGCTGGCCGACTTCAGTAACCCACTGGTGCTGGGCGGTAACTTCGACGTACTCGCCACCCAGATTTACTTCTACATCACCGGCGCGCAGCTGGATTATCAGTCAGCCAGTACGCTCGGCGTTATCCTGCTACTGTTCTCACTGGCGGTGTTCTGCGTGCAATATCTGTGGATCGGTAAACGCTCCTACGTCACGATTTCCGGTAAATCTTACCGGGGTGATGTGCAGCCGCTACCCGTTTCTCTGGTGTGGATCGTCAGCATCCTGCTCTATGTCTGGATTGCCTTTAACGTCCTGCTGTACGGCAGCATTTTCTACGGCAGCTTTACCGTTAACTGGGGCGTGGATTACACCCTGACGCTGGATAACTTCAGCAAGCTGTTCGGACAAGGCTTTAGTGACGGCGCCTGGCCTTCCCTGCTGGATACGCTGCTGTTCGCGGGCATCGCCGCCCCAATTACGGCACTGTTCGGACTGCTTATCGCCTACATCGTGGTACGCCAGCAATTCTACGGCAAGAAAGCCATCGAGTTCACCACCATGCTGTGCTTTGCGGTGCCGGGCACCGTTGCCGGTGTGTCTTATATTCTGGCCTTTAACAGTGCGCCAGTTTACCTAACGGGAACGGCGGTGATCGTCATCATGTCGATGGTGATGCGTAACGTACCGGTTGGTATCCGTGCCGGTATCGCCGGACTGGGACAGTTGGATAAATCGCTCGATGAGGCGTCGCTCAGTCTGCGAGCGGGTTCGATGCGTACGGTGTTCTATATTCTGCTCCCGCTGTTGCGTCCGGCCATTTTGTCCGCGCTGATTTACAGCTTCGTGCGCGCTATTACCACCGTCAGCGCCATTATCTTCCTGGTTACGCCAGATACCCGCGTCGCCACGTCTTACATTCTTAACCGTGTGGAAGACGGTGAATACGGTATGGCGATTGCCTACGGTTCCATCCTGATTGTGGTCATGCTGGCCATTATTTTCCTGTTCAATTATCTGGTCGGTGAAGCGCGGGTTTCCCGCTCAAAAGCCAAGAATAGTGACTAAGCGGAGTGATTACTTTGAATACTGAAAAAAACTTTGTTGAACTGAAGCACGTCACTAAACGTTTCGGCAACAACACCGTCATTGATGATTTGAATCTGGCGATCCCACAGGGAAAAATGGTCACGCTGCTGGGGCCGTCTGGCTGCGGTAAAACCACGGTGCTCCGTGCAGTTGCCGGTTTGGAAAAACCGACGGAAGGACAAATTTTTATCGATGGCGAAGACGTCACCGAGCGCTCCATTCAGCAGCGCGATATCTGCATGGTGTTCCAGTCTTACGCCCTCTTCCCACACATGTCGCTAGGGGAAAACATTGGTTACGGGCTGAAAATGCTCGGTCGCCCGAAGGCGGAAATCAATCAACGCGTAAAAGAAGCGCTGGCGCTGGTCGATCTGGAAGGGTTTGAAGATCGCTACGTCGACCAGATTTCCGGCGGACAGCAGCAGCGTGTCGCGCTGGCGCGAGCGCTGATCCTCAAACCGAAAGTCCTGCTGTTCGATGAGCCGCTGAGTAACCTCGACGCTAACCTGCGCCGCAGTATGCGCGAGAAAATCCGCGAGCTTCAGCAGCAGTTCAATATCACCTCGCTGTATGTGACGCACGATCAGAGCGAAGCCTTTGCGGTGTCGGACATGGTTCTGGTCATGAACAAAGGCAAAATCATGCAGTTGGGCGCGCCGCAGGAGCTCTACCGCCAGCCGGCTTCCCGCTTCATGGCCAGCTTTATGGGAGATGCCAATATCTTCCCTGCCACCTTCACGGCAGACAGCGTGAACATCTATGGCTATCTCATTCCGCGTCCGCAGGGTTTTGCCGCCGGATTAAGCGAATCGACCGTCGGTATTCGCCCGGAAGCCATTACACTCAGCCATCAAGGCGAAGAAAGCCAGCGCTGCACGATCACGCAGGTCGCCTACATGGGGCCGCAGTACGAAGTGCAGGTAGACTGGCACGGACAGTCGATGCTGTTGCAGGTTAACGCGACCCAACTTCAGCCGAATCCGGGCGACAGTTACTATCTGCAAATTCACCCTTACGGCATGTTTGTACTGTCCGAGCAGTAAACATCGGGTAGCTATCCACTACAAACCGGGAACCCTTGTTCCCGGTTTTACTTTTTACAAACATCTAAAAACGCCTACAAACGTCAGTTTCCCTTTGGCCTTCTTTGATTGCGCCGGAATACATACGCCTGTTACGGATTACCCACGCGATTTGTTATGATGATGCTCTTTCACGCATGTAATCACGCTCGGAATAGCCGCTATGAAACAGAAACCCATAACACTAAATGATGTCGCCGAGTATGCCGGGGTTTCCTATCAGACAGTTTCCCGCGTGCTGAATCAGGCACCTCATGTTTCATCTCGCACTCGCACTAAAGTAGAAGAGGCGATGGCGGCGCTTAACTACACGCCTAACCGCGTCGCACAGCAACTGGCAGGGAAAACCATCACCACGCTGGGGCTCGTTACCTCCGATCTTTCACTGCACGCGCCTTCCCAAATTGCCGCGGCGATCAAAAGTACCGCCAGTCAGTTAGGTATCAACATCGTGATGTCCATGCTGAGCAGCCCGGATGTCAACACCTGCAATAACGCGGTTAACGACCTGCTTTCTCAGCGGGTCAGCGGGGTTATCGTCAATGTCCCACTCTCGTCGGATGATGTCGCACACATTAACCAGACCTGTGCCGATACGCCCGTCCTGTTTATGGATGCCGATCCGCATACCGACATACTCAACGTCATGTTCGATCCCGATCACGGCGCACGCTTGGCTATCACACATCTCGTGCAACTGGGGCACCAGCATATCGCCCTGCTGACGGGGCCAATGACCTCGATTTCCGCCCGACTGCGTTATGAAGGCTGGCTAGCCGAGCTGGAAAAACAGCAACTTTCTCCCGCTTCAGTACTGCATGGCGACTGGAGCGCCGCTTCCGGTTACCACCAGACGCTGGCACTGCTGGGGCAATCTTTGCGCGTATCCGCCATTGTTGTAGCGAACGATCAAATGGCACTTGGCGTTCTGCGCGCGCTGCATGAGTATGGCCTTCGCGTGCCGGAACAGATGTCGGTGATCGGTTTTGACGATACTCAGGACAGCGCATATTACACTCCGCCACTGACAACCATTCGCCAGGATTTCAGGCTCTTAGGTAAAGAAGGCGTCACCCGCTTGCTCACTACGCTGCGCGACCCTACCCAGAGTACGTCACTACTGTTACCCACCGAACTGATCGTACGCCATAGCACCGCTGTACATTCATCGACACATGCTTCCCTGCAAGAACTCACCAAAAATCTGCTGGACATTACACGCCAGCTCCAGAGGCTGTAACCCTTTACACCATTTGTAACCCTTTACACCACAGTACCTTTTTCACCCCAGTGCCAAAACCCTAACAAATAACATGGTAAACAATAAGTTATTTGTCACCCCTTATTGAATTGTTGCGTAGCGCTTTCCAGATTCGATGTTCTCTCATTCTTTTTACAAACGATCTTTGTGATCGCTTCCACTTTATTGTCACGCGCCACTTTACTCGCCCTGACGAGTCGATATGTTATGAGCAACACAAATTGTGAACGGATAACAATTTAAAGCCCCATCACAATGACAGCCTCAAAACGTTCAGGAGCCAAGCCATCATGAGCGATACCGTTTTGCCGCATCCAATACGCCATCGCGTCACGTTGCAAGAAATCCTTTCCCGACGCGATTGGGAAAACCCAACCTGTACTCACTACCAGAGGCTTCCTGCACATCCGCCGTTTAACAGCTGGCGCAGCGTGGCTGCCGCACAGCAAGATGAACCATCTCAGCGGCTGCGCCGCCTGAATGGTGAATGGGTGTTTAGTTATTTCACTCGCCCGGAAGCCGTGCCGGAAAGCTGGTTACAGCGGGATCTACCTGGTTCCGATACCATTCCCGTTCCTTCGAACTGGCAGTTACAGGGCTATGACGCTCCGATTTATACCAATGTAAAATACCCGATTCCGGTCACCCCACCTTATGTGCCGGAGGACAATCCACCGGTTGTTACTCGCTCACTTTTAAGGTCAATCATGACTGGCTCAGCAGCGGACAAACCCGGATTATCTTTGATGGCGTGAACTCCGCGTTTTATCTCTGGTGTAACGGTCATTGGGTAGGCTATTCGCAGGATAGCCGCCTGCCTGCAGAGTTTGATATTGGCCGCTATCTGACGACCGGAGAGAATCGGCTGGCCGTCATGGTGTTACGCTGGTCTGACGGCAGCTACCTGGAAGATCAGGACATGTGGCGTATGAGCGGTATTTTCCGCGACGTCACGCTTCTGCATAAACCGACCGTTCACCTCAGCGATATCCAACTGACTACGCCGCTGAGTGCCGATTTCCGCCACGGTACGCTGGAGGTGCAAGTTAGGGCAACGCTCACCGACGTTGAATCCAAAAGCCACCGCGTCCGTGCACAGCTTTGGCGTGGTAATAAACTCATCGGCGACACACGACAGGCGTTCGGCAGCAATATTGTCGATGAACGCGGTGCCTACCACGATAAGGCTTTTCTCCGTATTGACGTGCCACAGCCTGACCTGTGGAGCGCCGAACTGCCACACCTCTATCGTGCTGTCATCTCATTGGAAACATCGGAGGGCGGGCTGGTCGAAGCGGAAGCCTATGATGTCGGTTTCAGAAAAGTGGAAATCCGCAGCGGCCTGCTGTTGCTGAACGGTCAACCGCTGCTGATCCGCGGCGTTAACCGCCATGAACATCACCCGCAGCACGGCCAGGTTATGGATGAAGACACGATGCGGCGCGATATTATGCTGATGAAGCAGCATAATTTTAACGCGGTGCGTTGCTCACATTATCCCAACCATCCGCTCTGGTATCGGTTGTGCGATCGCTACGGCCTGTATGTGGTGGATGAAGCGAACATTGAGACGCACGGCATGCAACCGATGAATCGGCTGTCTGACGATCCCGTCTGGTTACCCGCTTACAGCGAGCGTGTGTCGAGGATGGTGCAGCGTGACCGCAATCATCCCTGCATCATTATTTGGTCATTGGGGAACGAATCCGGCTACGGTGCAAACCATGATGCGCTCTACCAATGGATAAAACGCCACGATCCGACTCGCCCCGTACATTATGAAGGCGGCGGCGCGAATAGCCGTGCAACCGACATTGTGTGCCCCATGTATGCACGCGTTGATGAGGATCAACCCTTCCCCAGTGTGCCCAAATGGTCGATCACAAAATGGATCAGTATGCCAGACGAACATCGGCCGCTCATCCTTTGCGAGTACGCTCACGCGATGGGCAACAGCCTCGGGGGATTCGCTCGTTACTGGCAGGCATTCCGACAATATCCTCGGTTACAGGGTGGATTCATCTGGGACTGGGTCGATCAGGCACTGACCCGCTACGACGAACAAGGCAATCCCTACTGGGCGTACGGCGGAGATTTTGGCGACGCGCCTAACGATCGCCAGTTCTGTCTGGATGGCCTGCTTTTTCCCGATCGCACGCCACATCCCAGCCTATATGAAGCCCAACGGGCACAGCAGCCTATTCAATTCACCTGGCAGGCTGAGTCCCCGTGTGAGCTGCGCGTCACTAGCGAATACCTGTTTCGCCATACGGACAATGAGCAGTTGAACTGGAGCATCACGCTGGGCGATAAAACGCTCGCAGAAGGTTCGCTGCCGCTGACACTCGCGCCGCAGGCCACCCTGGCTCTCACGCTGCTGGAGGCGCTTCCCGCCGTTGAACGTTCAGGGGAGCTTTGGCTCAATGTTGAAGTCGTACAGCCCAAAGCCACCGCCTGGTCAGAGGCAAACCACCGCTGCGCCTGGGATCAATGGCAGCTTCCTGTACCACTTCATCTTCCCGATGCTTCCTGTTCCGGGCAGAAGAAACCTCCCGTTTTGCGATCGTCCGATGCGTACTTCGATATCGTTCAGGGCGAACAACACTGGCGCTTTAACCGCCAGAGCGGCTGGCTTGAACAGTGGTGGACAGCCGACACGCCAGCGCTGTTAACTCCGTTGCAAGATCAGTTTGTTCGGGCACCGCTGGATAACGACATCGGTATCAGCGAGGTGGATCGCATCGATCCGCGTGCCTGGGCCGAACGCTGGAAATCCGCCGGGCTTTATCAATTACAGACGCAGTGTGTGGCCATTCAGGCTGATCAACTCGACGATGCCGTGCAGGTTACTACCGAGCACATATTCAGCCATGCCGGACAAATCCTGCTACGAAGTAAAAAGTGCTGGCGGATCGATGCGCATGGCGTGATGACCGTTGATGTCGACGTTGATGTTGCCACCGCGCTGCCGTCATTAGCCAGAGTAGGCTTGAGCTGTCAGCTCGCCGACGTCGCCCCTCAGGTCAGTTGGGTCGGACTTGGGCCACATGAGAATTACCCAGACCGACAGCTGGCTGCACAGCATGGACACTGGAGCCTGCCGCTGGATGACCTTCATACGCCCTACATTTTCCCGTCAGAAAACGGCCTGCGTTGCAACACTCGAGCGCTGATGTACGGCAAATGGACAATCACTGGACATTTCCACTTTGGGTTAAGCCGCTATGGGTTAACCCAGTTAATGACGTGTACTCACCATCATTTATTAGAAAAGGAAAAAGGCGTTTGGCTCAATCTGGATGGCTTCCATATGGGAATTGGCGGCGATGATTCCTGGAGCCCTAGCGTTCATCGCGATGATTTACTCACGGCGACACATTATCACTATCACGTCGCTCTTCAACATCACCAACCGTATTGATATGAAAAAACAGTATTAAAAAACAATGAAAGAGAGCGGGTATACCTCCTCTTTCCATCCTGGTTGTGTCCAGCAAGTATATATCCGCCGTCAAAATAAACGTTGCGGATATTATGCATATCGGAGAAGACAACATGTACTACCTACATAATAAGAATTTCTGGATATTCGGCCTGTTTTTCTTTTTCTACTTCTTCATCATGGGGGCTTATTTTCCGTTCTTTCCAATTTGGCTTCACGATATCAACCAAATAAGTAAAAGTGATACGGGAATTATCTTCGCCTGTATTTCCTTTTTTGCCCTGCTATTTCAACCTATATTTGGCTTGCTATCCGATAAATTAGGATTGAGAAAACACCTGCTGTGGATTATTACCATCATGCTCGTGTTTTTTGCCCCGTTCTTTATTTATGTTTTTGGCCCGTTGCTAAAATACAATATCGTTTTAGGCTCTATCGTCGGCGGAATTTATCTGGGCTTTATCAACAACGGCGGCGCACCGGCCATTGAAGCCTATATCGAGAAAGTCAGCCGTCGCAGCCAGTTTGAATTTGGCCGTGCACGCCTGTTCGGCTGCCTCGGCTGGGCGCTCTGTGCGTCTATCGTCGGAATTATGTTTACCATCAATAACCAGTTTGTTTTCTGGCTTGGTTCCGCGTGTGCCGTCATTCTCGCCATCCTACTACTGTTGGCGAAGCCGGAGGTCTCTTCCAGCGCTATCGTTGCCGATCAGGTTGGCTCCAATCAGAAACCCTTTAGCCTGAAAATGGCGGCCGAGCTGTTAAAAGAACGCAAGATCTGGTTCCTGACCCTCTATGTCGTCGGCGTGTCGTGCACCTATGATGTCTTCGATCAGCAGTTTGCCAACTTCTTCACCTCGTTTTTCGAGACCCGGCAGGAAGGGACGAGAGTATTTGGCTATGTCACCACGCTGGGTGAATTGCTCAATGCCAGCATCATGTTTTTTGCGCCGCTGATTGTGAACCGTATCGGCGGTAAAAACGCCCTGCTCATCGCCGGGACAATTATGTCCGCACGTATCATTGGCTCTGCCTTTGCCAGTTCAGTGCTGGAAGTGATTGTGCTGAAAATGCTGCACATGTTCGAAGTGCCTTTCCTGATTGTCGGCTGCTTCAAATACATCACAACGGTCTTTGAAGTCCGCTTTTCCGCGACGATTTACCTGGTGTGTTTCTGCTTCTTTAAACAGATATCAATCATTTTCATGTCCGTCTTTGCCGGCAATATGTATGACAGTATCGGTTTTCATGGCACTTACCTGATTTTAGGCGGCATCGCTCTCTCCTTCACGACGGTATCTCTATTCACGCTGTCAGGAAAAGGGCCGTTATATGCCTTTTCCGACAAACAAAAAGCGCCGGTGAATACACTCTAGCGATGTCAGAACACGATAAAACACCGGTATTTGCCAAAAATATCGGCAGATTGCACATTCTCTCACCGAACAGTGCAATTTTGTGGTTTACGCCTTTGACATGCGCGGCACACGCCGTTATTATGCGCCCCGTTCACACGATTCCTCTGTAGTTCAGTCGGTAGAACGGCGGACTGTTAATCCGTATGTCACTGGTTCGAGTCCAGTCAGAGGAGCCAAATTAAAGAAAGCAGACGTTCACTGACGTCTGCTTTTTTGCTTTTTATCAATTGGTTATCCCCTTCTTCAGGTTCGCCCTCGTTCACCAAAAAACACGCGAAGCCATACCCTTTTGCTGGTAAAAATACTGGTAAAGCTGGTTCGATTTCGTTTTTACCAGCAATCGGAGGGAACCGTCATGTCACTTACTGATACTAAAGTAAAAAATGCCAAGCCGTCAGAAAAGGCGGTGAAGCTCACTGACGGGTTCGGCCTCTACTTGCTGGTACATCCCAACGGTTCAAAATACTGGCAGTTGGGCTATCGCTTTGAAGGGAAACAGAAGGTGTTTTCCATCGGCGTCTACCCTGCCGTATCTCTGGCTAATGCCAGACAACGCCGGGATGAAGCAAAAAAGCTGTTAGCCGCTGGCATTGACCCCAGTGCTAAAAAACAGGCTGACAACAAAACCATTCAAGAGAAGCGTAACAATACTCGCGCTTTCAAGACCGTTGCCAAAAGCTGGTTTTCCACCAAAACCACATGGTCAGAAGATTATCAGCGTTCTGTTTGGACCCGTCTTGAAACCTACCTGTTCTCTGACATAGGTGAAAAAGACATTGCTGAACTGGATACTGGCGATCTGCTGGTTCCCATCAAAAAGATAGAGAAGCTGGGCTATCTGGAAATTGCTATGCGGGTGAAACAGTACACGACCGCCATCATGCGTTATGCCGTCCAGCAAAAGATGATCCGTTTCAATCCGGCCTATGACTTGGAAGGTGCTGTTCAGAAGCCACAAACAGAACACCGCCCTGCTATTGAACTGGAAGAGATACCTACCCTGCTGGAACGCATTGAAGGCTATAAAGGCCGTAGCCGACTGACTCAACTGGCGATAAAACTCAATCTGCTGATTTTTGTGCGTTCTAGTGAACTCCGCTTTGCCCGATGGTCAGAGATCGATTTCAAAAGCGCCTTGTGGGTTATCCCTGAACAGCGTGAAGCTATTGAAGGGATCAAACATTCAGGCCGTGGTGCAAAAATGCGCAGGAAACATTATGTTCCTCTATGCGATCAAGCACTGGCAATTTTGGAAGAGCTTAAAGACCTCACCTATGACGTTAACGGTGATGACGGCTTTATCCTGACAGGCTGTTATGATGCGATGAAGCCTATGAGTGAGAACACCATCAACAAGGCACTGCGCAAAATGGGCTATGACACCAAAACCGATCTGTGTGGTCATGGTTTCCGAACGCTGGCGTGTAGTGCCTTAATTGAATCGGGTATCTGGCCTGAAGATGTGGTTGAACTTCAGATGAGCCATATGGAAAAGAATAACGTTCGCGCCGCCTATACCCACAAGGCCAAGCACCTTGAACAACGCCGCCTAATGTTGCAATGGTGGGCTGATTTTCTCGATGCTAACCGCAACGAGATGGTCAGGCCGTTTGAGTTTGCGCAGAAGGGGTGAATAGCGAAAGGCCACGGATGGCCTATATATTATTAATATGCCAAATAGTAGTATTAAATTTACTCTACCGCATCTTTTCAGAAGATGTAGCGAGAACAATGATAATATTTTCCCGTTATTTGTTCATCTGATTAATTTATTGACTTTACTGCGACAGGAGTCGAGCAATGATAGTAAGAACATGGCATGGGTGTGTGCCACTGGAACATGCAGAGGGTTTTGCAACTCATCTTCAATTAACAGGTGTGAAACATTCGCAAGGCATAACAGGTAATCAGGGCGCTTTTGTTAAGCGAGTCACTCAGGGAAGTTGGGAACATTTTTTCCTTGCCACTTACTGGTCTGACATTGATGCAGTTAAGGCTTTTGCTGGTGAGGACTATCATATCGCCGTAACCTACCCCGAAGATGATAGATTTTGTCTTTTATCTGACCCTTATGTTTTTCAGCATGAAGTTCAGGCTATACAGCCATTGTAAGTATAATAGTGATCCACATGGCAACGCGCTGACTGCTCCCATAAGGCTAAACATCTTGAGCAATACCGCTTAACGTTGCAAGGGTGGGCTGATTTTCTGGATGCTAACCGCAACGGGATGGTTAGGCCGTTTGAGTTTGCCAATTGGTCATAGCCATATAATTTATCTCTCCTAATACTGAGAAGTATGGGGAGATAACTCTTGAATTTCGCACATGAATGAACTTTCGTGTGTGGATAGGGATATTTTTTAAACCATTAAATGATAACTTCAACCAAAATGGGCTTGTCTATGGCAATTTGGACAAGCAGCTATTGCATTTTCAACCGTATCTTCCCCTCCTTGAGATAGCGGAACACAATGATGAACTTCAAGATATGGGGTGCCATCTTTACCACGAAGAAATGGTGCATTACGTTTGCAAAGTTCACATTTTCCTTGTGCTCTATGTAGCACCTCAGCCACCACATACGGATTACGAACAAAGACTTTAGTAATAACTTCCTTCATTTCCGGCATATTACTTACCGCTAAATGCTGTTTACGCTCCTGAGAAGTTAATTGAGAAGCTTTCCTTACTTCTATTTCGAACTCCATCTGGAGACGTTTCGCTTCATCCGTAGTTTCGACCTCCCTGAAGCACCATTTCCCGGAAATATCTTCATACAGTTCCCTGTAGTGGTCAACAAAAACTGGCCACGGCTTTAGAGTTTTTCCAGAACAATCTTTCTGATTCATTCGGCGTCAAACCACCATTATATTGATGGGGTCTGAGCTGGCTGTAATATCCTGTGATGTAATTCGTTATTGCCGTGCTGGCTTGGCTAAAATTCGTGTAGCCATTATCCGGTACCCACTCTGTTTTCAGGCTTCTGAAGAACCGTTCCATTGGGCTGTTATCCCAGCAATTTCCCCGGCGACTCAGACTTTGCTTTATCTGATATCTCCACAGTAACTGCCTGAAATTCCTGCTGGTATAGTGACTGCCTTGATCCGAGTGATACAGTAAATTAGCCGGTTTTCCCCGTGCTTCCCAGGCCATCGACAGGGCTTTACCTGTCAGTGCTGAATCAGGGAAAAATGACATCGCCCAGCCAACCGGTTTACGGGAAAACAAATCGAGTACTACAGCCAGATAAGCCCAGCGTTTTCCCGTCCAGATATAAGTCACATCACCGCACCAGGCCTGATTAGGCTCGGTAACAGCAAACTGGCGAGCCAGATAATTAGGGATCTCAATGTGTTCCTTAGACGCCTTCTTATAACGATGGCCAGGTTGCTGACAACTGATAATATTGAGCGCTTTCATCAGCTTTGTTGCCCGCCAGCGGCTCAGTTTTATACCTTTGGTGGTGACCATCGCGGCAATGCTTCGCGCTCCTGCTGAGCCGTTACTTTCGCGATAAACTTCACGCACAAGGCTCAGTAATGCCACTCTCGTGGCGTCAGGCTTCCTGGGCTGCCGCCAGTATTTATAACTGCTGCGATGAACCCCAAACACGTTGCACACAACGGCAACAGGAAACCGCGCCCTGAGTTTCTCAACTAATGAGAATTGTTCAGGGAGTCTGACATCAAGAGCGCGGTAGCCTTTTTTAATATATCCCTTTCCATTTCAACGCGTTGAAGTCTTTTCTTTAGCTCACGTATTTCAATCTGCTCAGGTGTCATGGGTGAAGCAGTGGGTGATTTTCCCGCTCGCTCTTCTTTCAGTTGTCGAACCCATTTGTCCATCGTGGATTTGCCGACATTCATTGCCGTTGCAGCGGGGCAACGGTGTAGTGCTGATCGAGTACAAGCTGGGCAGCTTCGAGGCGAAACTCGGGGCTAAAATTACGTCTGTTACGTCCGGTCATAATGTCACCTGTTTTGACTGTGAGGTGATGATATCACCTCTATTCAGGTGGCCAAATTCAGTGTGCCACTACAGTTAACTGGTTACAAAATTCCATCCAAGCAATGCGAGGCATTACGCTGCGCCGGTATTTTCTTTATTACTCGTCGTGATGGGCGCCCCCGAACCACGTGGACGCACTTCAATAATCCCCTATCACAGCGTCAAAAAATAATCTCAAGTGACGCACCACAACCAAATTTTGGAGCTCTTGATTAATGCCAAAGGCCAGAAAAAATAAAGAAGACGCATGGATGCCCAAAAGGGTGTATCTGGGGCGCTCAGCTTATGAATATCATCCAAAAGGAGGCGGTAACATTCGACTATGCGACAAAACCTGCACACAAGCACAAGTTTGGACCGCATGGGAAGCATTGATCAATGATCGCCCAAATGACTCCATATTCTCCGGTCTGGTTGAGAGATTCTTCACGTCTGGTGATTTCTTTGAGTTGTCCACTGAAACACAGAAGGACTATAAAAAGTATTCTCGAAAAATTTTGTCTGTATTTGGACAAATGCCCTCCGATTCTATTAAACCGGAGCATATTCGCCGGTATATGGACAAGCGTGGCATTAAGAGCCGCACACAAGCCAACAGAGAAAAAGCGTTTATGTCTCGCGTTTACAGATGGGGATATGAAAGAGGTCTGGTAAAAGGGAATCCCACTAGCGCCCATAAAAAAGCCCCAGCGAATGGACTGACCCCATAAAGTTGGACAGTTCATGTTAAGCGGCTATCAGGGCCCGGGTTCGGTATTCTACCGGACTCAGGCCTTTTAATTTCAGGCTGATCCGCTCGTTGTTATAGTAATGGATATAGTCCTCTATCGCCTTCCTCAGTTCATTCAGATCGCTGAACCTGTTCAGGTAAAAACACTCCGATTTCAGTGTGCCGAAGAAGTTCTCCATCACCGCGTTATCCAGGCAGTTTCCCTTGCGTGACATGCTTTGCGTCATACCCTGTGCCTTTAACTTTGCCTGATAGCCTGCCATTCGGTATTGCCAGCCCTGATCCGTGTGCAGCAGCGGTGTATCCTCCGGTCCGAGCGCTGAGAACGCATCGTGCAGCATCGTATTAACCATCTCCATCACCGGCCTTTCCGACAGGCTGTAGGAGATAATCTCCCGGTTAAACAGATCGAGAACCGGCGACAGGTACAGCTTTTTACCCTGCACCGAGAACTCTGTAACATCCGTGACCCATTTTTCGTTGGCTTTCGATGCACTGAAGTTCCGGCTCAGGATATTGGGCGCAGCCTTGCCCATTTCCCCTTTCCAGGCACGATATTTCTTCACCCTTATCAGAGAGCGGAGTGACAGCTCCGCCATCAGTCTCTGCACAGTTTTATGGTTTACCAACAACCCCTGTTTTCTCAGTGAGAGTGTGATCCTGCGGTAGCCATAACGCCCTTTGTGATAGTGGTAAATCTCTCTGATTTTATCTTTCAGCCCGGCATGCCTGTCCACTCGCTTCAGCGCATTCATATTGTGATACCACGTACTACGGGACATACCCGCTGCACGCAGAAGATCACCGAGCGCATACTCCAGCCTTAGCTCACTGATTATTCCGGCTTTCTGCCGCTTTTCTCGCTTTGAACTAAGGCCTTCAGCTTTTTTAGATAGGCATTCTCTGCGCGCAGGTAACGAAGTTCAGCCCGCAGTTCTTCGGGAGATAACTTTTCCAGTGCAGCATCGGTAAGTGGAGGTGTTTTTTTGGGTTTTGTCATGTCCTTGCTCCGGCCTGGTTTTATGCTCAGAAGTCCTTTCTCACCTGCGTCTTTGTATACATTCACCCAGTGCCGGACAACGGTTTCAGTTGAGATATTAAACCGTGCGGCAGCTTCACGCATCGAAAGTTCTTCATTGAGAACAGTCTGGACAACAGTCATCCGGAACGCCGGAGAATGGCGGTCATTTTTCCAGGTAATGCCATCAATACCATGGAGTTGCCAGGCTCTTACCCAGCGTCGCACTGATGTTCTCTCAACACCAAAGCGTTCAGCTGTACGATGTGTTCCATCTTTTCCGGCGAGGTAGTGATTAACTACAGCTAATCTGGTTTCGAGGGAATATTTTGGCTTTGCCATAAAAAACTGCACCTTACTCAGTTGGGTGTCCAACTTTTGGGGTGCAGTCCACGAATGCCAGGGCGTGAATGTGGTTTCAAATTTATTGAGGGCCGTCAGATACCCCACTGCCGCGCTCAACGCCTCCGTGCGCGTGATCATCAAACTCGATATCACCGACAGCTAATCCACCTGTGGTAACCTCTGTCCGGCCATTAAGTGTTGTTTTTCCATTGGCTGTCACGCCCTCAGGCGAAACAGTCAACGAAACGCCGCCGCATGTCAGGGTTATGCCGTCATCTGTCAGGTGGATGCGCACAGAACCGTCACGGTTGCTCATGCCCACACCTGAATTGGGCAGATCGGGAATCGCGGTTTTCAGTGACCGATAACCGGGTGAGAAAAAAGCATCGCTGGCGCTGAACATTTCGGGGCCGGTTGGCGGTACCGGACCGCCCATATCGAGCCACGCATCAACAGATCGCTGACTGAAATGAATATACCCCTCGGTACCCGCGGGCAACTCATGGAACAGAACCCAATCAGCGGAGCCGGAAAATTGCACAGGAACGTTAATCAACACAGATAAAGTTTCAATCGCGCCATCAGGCATTCTTCTTTGAATGCCGCATTCGATCTGAGCGCGTTGTTTATCTGGGTCGTAGGCCACAACATGACCGGGCATGCCGATCATTAAATCCCCGATCATGTTCAAGCTGGCGGATTGAATCGCAGAAAATAGCGGGTTTGTGCTTTTCATTATGCAGCGCTCCACTGGCACCGAAACGTTGTACGCCAGTCGTCATTCCAGAAATCACCCTGATGCGTCGTTGATAGCACCCTGAATGAACCGGTTCGGCGCTGAATATTCGACGTGTCATTTAGTCCGGTGTTGTACATGCCGCTGTAGTTGATAGTCCAAAAATCAGAACGGATTTTTATCAAATCGCCAGGTTGGATGATGTGGTTGAGACGTGAATCAACCTCCATGTCTTTCTGGTACCAGCGCGGGGAACTCTCCATGCCGTTATCTGAATTCAGCTCGTAGGTTGTTGGTCGTGTGGCTCCATCACGAATCAGCGTGGTTTTAGTGTCCGACAGCAGCCAGTCATAACGCCACGCGGCTTTCATAGCGTTTAAAAAATTCCTGCTTGATGTATGAGGTAATGTGTAGCCATGGTTAAACATCGGCAAGTCGGAGAAGTTTCCAACGACTTCGATCGGTGGACCGAACGATCGCGCCACGTCCTGTAGTATTTCTATTGCCTGCGTCTTCTCGCCCCACGTCTTTCCGATAGTGGCGTCAGCCCAGATCACCGACCAGCAGTTTAGGCGCAGATAAACGTTCACACCATCGCGCCCCACTTCAACGCTATTTATCTGCCCGGTGAATAATTCCCCGGATGATTCGTCGTATCCAGCAGTCAGGCGGACGGTACCGAAACGCTGGCGAGTTTCATCGAATTTCTGTATCAGTTGTCGGTACTGATCAGACACGCCGTAAATCATAATCGTGGCCGTGGCGACTTGATTCATTGGCATATTAGTAATCAGAAATTTGACCTGTGTCGGTGGCTCACACGTTAATTTATTCCCTTCTGCCGATGTCACTTCGAGGTTATACGTTCGCCCGAATAATCTAGTCATTTGGGTACCACCTCAGATTGTTTGTGACACCGAGATTTTCCATTGTTGGTGTTTCGCCATCCAGCACCAATCTGCCGATGTCGGTATTCAGCCCCGCCAATAAATTGACGCCAACGTGCAGACCTCGCCCCAATGTGATCGGGCTACCCATTGCATCACGAATATCTACGACGAAATAACTGTACCGCGTTAGCCATCGCACATTGAATCGTAACGTTGCGCTATTGAGCGTTGACGTAAACGAGAAGTCAGCCAGACCGCGCGTGAGGGGGACTATTTTCATTGCGGTGTTACCTCGCCTAAATTAACGTTCGCCTGCCCCTGAGTAGCTGCCGAGTCTCCAGCAGGTAGATTCCGGTTTGTAGTCGCGGCGCTGTCATTTCTGTTTTTTATCAGCAGCGCTCGCATTTCTACGACGATCTCCTGCCCCCCTTCGTTCTGTTTGTTTTTCTGGACTCGCGTATTAGTAATGATCATGTCGTCGTAGGATGAATTAACGCCGACAACCGTCAGAATCGACTTTTCAACCTGTAACTTTCGTATTTCCAGCAGTGCCGACTCGGATCGTTTGCTACCTGACGCGGCGAACGCCAAGCCAGCAGATGCTGCCAGTCCGGCCAGCGCTGCCGCACCGCCTCCCAGAATCGAACCGACCGCACCGACTGCAACACCAGCACCAATCCCCGCAATGCCAGAAAACTGACCAGCCTCAGCCATCAGCGCTTTTACTGGGTTATCAGATATAGCGACCGTCATCGTTACTGTCATCGGACGAGTAACGGCGTTGTCATTCGCTGTTTGACCGGTCTCTAACGGATATCTGCGCTAAACGTGAACCATAGCGGATGGCTGGCAGCATCCGACCAGTCCGATAAATCTGGCAGAATTGCCGCTGTCACATCGGCGTTCTTGAGAAAATAGTGATAGCGCCAAATGCGATCGTTAGCGCTGTTGATGATTTCCAGCAGCGTATCGTTCGCGTTCTTCATCCACACGGTGATTGCTGGTGGTTTCGGGATGTTGGCAAAATAGCGGGTTGCAATGCGGTAAATGTCACTGTCCGTTTTAAAGTCAGCAGCGACATCGGTTAAATTAGATTCCGTTCTGATTCACGTTAAAAACCTGGAAGGCCAAGAGGAAACCTGCGACAAAGAAATTAAGCGCTTAAGTGATCGTAAAAAATCATTTGGCAATCAGGCAAAGCACCTGAAGCAATACATTTTAAATTGCCTGCTGGCGGCCAATCTCGACAAAATCAAAACAACAAAGAACACATTTACTGCGCGAAAAGGCGTGGTAAATGTGGTTATCGATAATGAATCACTTGTGCCTGACGACTTCGTTAACGTACAGACAATCACAACGCCAGACAAGAAAGCCATTAAGGAGGCGATAGAATCCGCAGAGGCGGCGGTCGTGGAAATAACCGCACGTGGCGAAATCCCGCCTGATGAGTTGTTAAATCCGGTACCCGGTGCGCACATCGAGATTGGCGCGCGCGCTCTGCAAATTCGGTAAGGCGACTGACAACCGTCAATATCAAGCGAGGCAAGACCAATGCTAAAAATGTCCGCACAGCGCGGGGACGTCATTCACGTAGCTTTACCAGACGGTCGGAACGGAATGATCGCAGTTCAATCACGCAGTGTGTTTGCGTTCCATTTCCCGCCTGATGTGAAAATAACGCGTGAACGTCGCCGGCAGGAAAAACTGATTAACGATAATCAGAAATAACCCGCCATTAGCAATACCGTGTGACCTCAATTTACGGGGGTCACAATGCAAGTATGGAAACCGGGCAAATGCCTGTTATCTGAGTTCGATATTAAAATCGGTCGGCTGTCTGCGAGCGTTAGAAAAATCACTCTAACGCAACAGGATATAGACCAGTCTTGTGCAGCAGCCGACGCAATCATTGATAAATTAAGGCAAGACCATGACCGACCTATTAACCGACGACGAGCTAATAGAACTGACGGGGTATAAATACCCATCAAAACAGTGTGCCGCCCTCACCCGCTCCGGCATTTCTTTTATTACCCGTAGAGATGGGCGACCAGGTGTTACGTGGACAGCAATTAACGCAAGCCTATCCGCTGCGAAAGCTGAGCATAAAGAAGTTGAACAGCCTAATTTTGATGCAATTTAATTATGGCTCGTAAACGCAAAGATCCCCGCGATAACGCATTGCCGCCGCGCGTGTATCGCGGGAAAAGCAAATATGAATTTCATCCCGTTGGCGGCGGCTCTATTTCACTATGCCCTCTCGATTCCCCCATTCCATTAATCTGGGAGAAATACGACGCGGCAAATAATTATCGTGAGGAAAAATTCACTCTGGAGAGAATGGCCGAACGATTTATGCAATCGCCGGACTTCCTCGACCTAGCGAGTGAAACACAAAAGGACTACCGGAAATACTCTGCGAAAATAATTCCAGTTTTTGGGGGGATGTCGCCGGACTCAATCAAGCCCGAACACATCAGGAAATATATGGATAAGCGTGGGGTGAAAAGCAAAACACAGGCAAACAGGGAAAAGGCGTTTATGTCACGCGTATTCAGGTGGGGATACGAACGGGGATTGTGTAAAAGTAACCCATGCCAGGGCGTTAAACAGTTCAAAGAAGTGGCGCGAGATCGTTACGTGACTGATGACGAGTATAACGCGCTGTACTCCGTCGCGGCGCCAGTTGTCCAGGTGGCTATGGAAATAGCCTATCTGTGCCTCTCTCGGCAAGGTGATGTTCTCTCGCTGACTGAGGGGCAAATATTAGATCAGGGGATTTTTATCGCTCAGGGAAAAACGGGCGCAAAACAAATCAAGGCATGGACGGACAGGCTGAGAGCCGCTGTAACAAATGCACGTAACTTGCCAATAAAACCGGGCATCAGCAGTATGTACATAATCCATCAACCGACCGGAGGGCGCTACACTCGCGACGGATTCAACAGCCGCTGGCAGCAAGCCAAAAAAGATGCGGCCACGGCGTTCCCACACTTGAGCTTTGATTTCACTTTTCACGATCTCAAGGCTAAAGGGGTTTCAGATCTCGATGGGACGTTAGCAGAAAAACAGGCAATATCGGGACACATGACAATCAGCCAGACAGCACGATACGACCGAAAAATACCGATCGTTCCTGTCGTGGGTGGTCAGAATAAAAATTCAAGATAATTGCATATTCACCAAACACGCAAAAATCATATTAGGAAGAATATTAGGAAAGGCGGTTTTAGGTACAAAAAAACCGCCTCTCGGCGGTCTACGACATTGCACATAAGTGCTTGTTTTAATTCTTTTTAAATCAATGGTGCCCGGGGCGGGACTTGAACCCGCACAGCGCGAACGCCGAGGGATTTTAAAAAGTTACACCGCATTAAATAAAACAATAGGTTAAATGATATCAACGAGTTGCGATTACGGAATTGTACGGAATACTGCGCTACGCTCGTTTTTGCTGCCACCAAATCCACCGATGGCAACGATCTGATTACTTATCTATTTCTAATGAATCAAACGGATTTAGAGTAACAGCCGCATCCAGATGGTCAGGAGCAAAGTGGGCATAACGCATCGTCATCGTGATAGTGCTGTGACCTAAAATCTGTTGTAGTACCAGAATGTTTCCGCCGTTCATCATGAAGTGTGATGCGAATGAGTGACGTAAAACGTGGGTAAGCTGCCCGCTCGGTAGTTCAATGCCAGCCCGTTTAATGGCGTACTTGAAAGACTCATAGGCTGGGGTGAAAAGCGCTCCGCGTTTTTTCGGCAGCAGGCTGCGCATCTTTTCCGAAATTGGCACTGTTCTATTCTTGTTGCCTTTCGTCCTGGTGAAAGTAACGCGGTTTGGCAGGATTTGAGATTGCTTTAAATCCTGCGCCTCACTCCATCGTGCTCCAGTAGCCAGGCACAGACGAACGATGATACCCAAATCTTTATTATCTGATTCATCACACGCGGCCAGCAGGCGCTTTATTTCGTCTGGATAGAGAAATGCCAGCTCCTGATCACCTTCTTTGAATTGGCGTATGCCATCCAGCGGATTTTCTTTGTCCCACTCCCCCATCCTTTTCAGCTCGGAAAAGACCGCACGCAGGTAAGAGTATTCACGGTTAACCGTTGCTTCTTTCAGAACGGCTTTCCCCTTCGGATTCCACTCGCCTTTAAGGCGTCGTTCTCGGTACACGGCAAACATATTTTTATCAACGTCGATAGCAAACGGATCGCCTAACCGTTCACAAATGGAGAGTAATTTTGTGTAGCGGGAATCGCCTGATGATAGCGTTTTACCGTGCATGTCATACCAGCGCTGAACCAAATCTTTCAGAGTGATGTTGCTGGTTGTGGTATCGATGCCTTTTTTATCGGCCATAAGGCGGCGCTCGTAAGAGAGCGCTTCGCCTCTGGTAGAAAACTGTTTACGGACACGTTTACCATCGCGGCCATAAGGAAAGCACTGGCAAAGCCATTTGCCAGATGGGAGTTTGCTTACAGCCATAATTAAATGATTTCTTTGTTAGAAAATAAATTAATGCGTTCGGCTTTTTTTCCTTCTTCTTTTTTCCAAAAAAAACCTGTTTGCAATAATGCAACTAGATCATCTTGAGTCATAGTCACCGTATCCCACAAAGTAACTTTATTTTTCTCATCATTGGGCTTGTATATTTCAAGAGTAACCACGCCGGCATCATATGACTGGCTTTCAATTAATATTGGCAAATCAACTAGTGGCTTAGGGGTGAGTTGTTTATACGGGATGAAATCCCCTGTGAATTTTCCATCAATAGATGCTAACGTTTCGTATCCAGCATAACAGTCATATTTAACTTTCAACAATACGGCATGTGGTAATTTTATGAATGAAGCCCAATCGCTATAACCTAATCTATCACTGTAGAATGAATCGCCACGATGGAAAGCAAAAGAATTTCCTTGAGTCCAGGTATCATGCTGAACACCGTCAAAGGTGACTTTAGTTAACTTAATGTCAAGAGCATCCCTAAATGCGGTGCCAACTGCAAACTTCCATCCGGAAGCATAGCCATCAACAAATACAGCCAGAAGCGCACTACTTCTTCGTGGTTCCCTTACTGTCCTAAAGGTGGTTATCACCTCATCATGAACGTTTTTTATTTTTTCTAAAATATCCCCTGAATCAATTTCATAATCATCGGTAGGATCTAATGGTATTTCACCCGTTTCAATGAAATTGAGAAATTGCTGTTTAGTGAGGATGAAGCATCCTTTTTCATTAGCTTCTTTTATTTTTTTCCAACCAGCGTTGGCACCACAGCAAAGAAAATAAAGTTTAGCTGTAACACCAGCCCTCACGATGAAATCATTTTCCTTAGCTAATTTAGTTAACTCATCTTTGTCACTTTTATCAAACCCAGTAAAGCAAATTTCCAAGCCATGTTTTTTAGTTTTTACCTTGCTAGATACGGGGTTTTCCTTGTATTCATTTTTGTCAAAAGATTCATCGAATGAAAACAATTCATCTTCTGAATTAAAAAACTTAACTATTCTGTCAGTGCTATAAGTTCTATAGCCTCTTTTATTTATTGAGTACCCTTGTAAAAAACCATCTTTATGTACCAAGTTAACGATGTGATTAGGGGATTTTTCATTTTTAGCATTAACATAAATAAAAAAGGCTTCTTTATTATCACTCACTTTCCATTCATCAAATAGCATAGATCTATCTCCATGATTACTAAATTGCTGTGTGAATTATAAAAATATCAATGCGCCAACAACATCCCTAGCACGATCCCCGCCACCAGCACTGCGCCAAAAATCCGTGGTTCTGCTTTTAGGGTATTTACCGCATCTTGCCACGTCTGCACTTTTGGGGGTGATGCGTTGGGTGTAGTTCTGCCCTGCCGCTCATCCAACCACCCCATAGCCTGTTGAAGCTGGGGACGGGTTAAATCGATTAACCGGCTCGTACCAAAATTGATATGACAGAACCTCGTAAGCTGTTCGCGTAATTCGTTCTGCTGTGTGCTTCTTAATAATTGGGACACTAATTTTTTATTAGCATCTTTTTCCCGACTGCGATCATGTAATGCATTCAGGAAACTTAGCGCCGTGGAATACTGGCTGATGGTGATTTCTTCAATACCATTAACGCCAAGCTCAGCATGTAACCGACGCCAAACAAAACGCACATCTTCACGCCCTGCTTCCGCAATATCTTTCACCAACTGGTTTAATTGGGAACGCTGTGCGCTAACCAATGGGCGCAAATCTTCTTTAGATTCTGGTGCAGCAATATTGATATTTTTTTCGTAATAATCACGTCCTGCGACCCGATTATTATCCCCTTGAGCCTCTACGGTCATCCATTACATCCTTGATGCTTCGCTACTTCTTGCCTTCGTGATAGTCCCTGCCCGCTACGCGCTGGCCGCTACCCGTTACGTTTATCGATGCTGTTGCAGAACTACCCGCCGTCAACGCGGCTAAGGCGGCAGCTTTTATCGCCAATGGTGCAGCGCGATAGATTTTGATCAGTTCTAATTCGTCATTAGAAATGTCACCAAGGTCAGGGGTTCTTTTTCCAGTGAGGATATACAAAGTATCCATGCCGTAATTTTCACTAAGAAAAGCAAGCGTTGCACCATCAGGCGCAGTTTCACCACGCTCGTATTTTCCCCAAGTCCTTGTTGTCGTGCCTAATTCTTCTGCAATTGCACTCTGACTTTTACCAATCGTTTCCCGCTCTTCGCGCAAACGCCCACCAATAAGGAATAAAAATTCCTCTTTCGAAGTTGACATAGGAAGTTTTCTTCACTAGATTGTGTTGAACAGGAACTTAGTGGATCACAACATACCATTATGACACAAGAAAATCATGATCAGAGATCGCGTTTACCGCGTGGTATCGCGTCCAAAAACCCCACCCCAATGCGCTTATCGGACGATGAGCGCAACAAACTGGCGGCACTGGCAGCACAAGAAAGCCGTTCACTGTCAAGCATGGCCCGCCTGGTGTTTCTGCGGGGTCTGGAATCTTTTAACGCACAAGGATAGTAGGTGGTGAAATGGCTAAGGCATTAAACATTAATATCACCGTCCCTACCCCATATGTTTCATTAAAAACATATTCAGAAATGACGGGTATTCCATTGCGTACCTGCGAAGGAATGGTTTCTGACGGAAGAATTATCATTCGTCCCAAAAAGGCGCGAATGGAAAAAGTCGAGGTTAATTTAATCGCCATGCTTCGGGATGCGATAACCAATAGCGAAATTTAATCATGGAAAAAAATCGACTGGTATTTTTTGGTATTGATCACGCGTTAATTAAAGTCAGCGAACATACCAGCGTTTATCGCGGTTTTTCTATTATTCGCTGCCCCAGAACGGCAACCAACCCGATAACTCGTTATCGCATAAGTCAAGGCGATCAGTCATTCGGGCTATTTGATGCGCTGGGTCAAGCGACTTCTTATATCAACGAACTGCACAGCATGAGGAATTCAGCATGATTAGCACAGCGCGTTTATTAAAAGAAAAATCACCATCCCCGCAAGATAATAACGGCTGGCTGGAATTACCAAACGGCAAGCGTTTCCAGCCAACCCCAGCGCAGGCTTATTTTGCACCGTGGAGCAGAAGGCCGTATATGCCAGCGCCTAAAAAGCGTCGCTGGTTCGCCCGTTTAATGGGTATTGCGGCGTAACGCCGTAACTGATTAAGAAGCCGAGAGAGGCAGGGGTTATGACTGAAAGTCAGTTGCGTTATGTGCTAGGAAATATAATCCCTGAAATGTGCGAACGTGGCTTTTCAATAAAAACAGCCTGCGGGGAGTTGTCTCTTGATGGTGAATCAGAAGCACAAAAGCAATTTATTTCTCAATTAAAAAACGAGTTTGAAAAACGATTGATTGAAGTCAGCCGAAATAAGAGATACGGCGTTTTTTAATTTCAAATAACCACTTCGTAAATTAATTAAAGGCGTAAACCCGCCGGGCTTTCTATTACCTGAAAAAAGGAAATCACGATGAGAAATGCAGAAGTTAAAACGATGCAAGTAGCTGGTAGTGAGGCGCTTGTCGCTCTGCTGGGAAAAGCACGTCTGGAGGAAAAAAAAGACCAGCATTGGTCGTTTGCTCAACGTCTTGCAGCGCTGGCACTCCACGCACAGCAAAAAGAGTTTTCAGCCGCAGAGGTTATCGAGTTGATGCGCAAAGAGGCTGAGCGGTTTGAGCACTCGTCACAGGAGATCATCGTATGAACAACGTCATGATTGATATTGAAGCGCTGGGGAAAAAAGCCAACGCGCCGGTGGGTTCAATCGGCGCGGTGTTCTTTCATCCTGTAACAGGTGAATTGGGTGAGCGTTTTTATTGCCGCGTCGATTTTGAAAACGACATGCTCAATGGTGCTGTGCCAGATGGCAACACCATTAAGTGGTGGTTGCGTCAGTCATCAGACGCCCGTGCTGAATTAATTAGCGATGATGCTACCCCTATTTGGGGCGCACTCAGCGCATTTAGCGACTGGCTGACAGATCACGCTGAAAGCCTAGAAACATTGCATGTGTGGGCGAATAGCCCGTCGTTTGATTGCACGATCCTGAAAACAGCATTTGAGCGAACGGATATTGATGTTCCGTGGAATTACTGGAATGAGCGTGACGTCAGAACGATGAAAGAAGCTGGGTTCGCCATCATGGATATGGGGCGCTTTCTCAGCACAGCAGAAACCATCGGCGTTAAACATAACGCGCTGGATGATGCGATCAGTCAGGTCGCGTTGGTTTCTGCGGTTATGTCTCGGTTGGTTCAGAATAGCGGCGGTGAATTATGATCCGCCCGTTCATCAAATGGGCGGGGGGTAAAACCCGCGCCCTGCCCGATTTGCTCCCGCTTCTTCCGAAGGGTGATTGTTTGATAGAACCGTTTATCGGCGGTGCATCTGTATTCATGAATACAGACTATCGCCGTTATGTGTTAGGTGATATCAATCCTGATTTGATCAACCTATATCAGTACGCTGCTTATGATACAGAGCAGTTAATAGACACGGCGCGCGGTCTATTTAATAGCGGCAATAATGTAGATGCGTATAACGGCCATCGACTGAGCTTTAACTATCAAAAATCAAACCCCAGCATATTTACAGCAGCGCTATTTTTATATCTGAATCGGCATGGATTCAACGGACTGTGCCGTTATAACAATGCTGGGGATTTCAATATACCGTTCGGGAAGTACCGTAAACCATACTTTCCTGAGCATGAAATACGGTTGTTTGCTGAAAAAGCTAATGACACGGCAACTATCTTTATTTGTGCTGATTTTAAAGAAACATTGCTGGCTCATACAGAGCCAGGCTTCGTCATTTACTGTGACCCCCCATATCTGCCAGCCAGCGAAACGGATAATTTCACTCAGTACTACACATCGGCTTTTACTTCCGCACAACACAGCGAGTTGGCTCAGTTGCTATGGGACATGCACCGCCAATACGCAACGCCTGTAGTTATCTCAAATAGCGACACTCCCACCACGCGCGAGATTTATCAACACTATCAGTTCCATGAAATCGCGGTTCAGCGATCTATCAGCGCAAACGGCATCACGCGCGGTGCTGCAAAAGAAGTGATCGGCGTGCTGGGGGGTTCTGATGATTGATGCGCGTTGTTTTCATGATGACACCATCAACGTTATTAGCGTCTCTGGGGGTAAAGATAGCCTGGCTCAATGGCTATTAGCTGTAGAGAACGGCATTAATCATATTCCCGCATTTGCTGATACCGGACACGAACACCCTCAGACGATGGAGTATCTGGATTATCTGGAATCTAAGCTAGGGAAAATCAGGCGTGTCCATGCTGACTTTTCTCGGCAAATAGAAGGCAAAAGGAAATTCATTGCTGAAAAGTGGCCTACGACGCTTGTTTCAGAATGTGGTTTTACTGATGAACAGGCCGCAAGCATTATCGCTACTGCGTTAGATACCCTGCATCCAACTGGTATTCCGTTTCTCGATCTGTGTATGTGGAAAGGCAGATTTCCATCAACGAAACGGCGTTTTTGCTCAACAGAATTAAAACACGAACCTATCCGGTTACAGGTTGTTGAGCCGATCACTGATGCGGGTTTTGAAGTGGTCTCCTGGCAAGGTGTTCGCGCCGAAGAATCCGCATCGCGTGCGCTTCTTTCAGAATGGGAATCCGGTTTTGATTTGGGGCCGCGTATAAGCATCTATCGCCCCATTCTTCACTGGAAACATGCTGATGTCTTTGCATTGGCAAAGCGGCACGGTATCAAGCCAAACCCCCTTTATGAGCAGGGGTGTAGCCGCGTTGGATGTATGCCGTGCATACACGCCAGAAAATCCGAGCTTGCTGAAATCTTTCGTCGCTGGCCGGAAGAAGTAGAGCGAGTGGCGCGCTGGGAAAACCTCGTTGCTGCATGTTCTCGTCGTCAGAATTCCACTTTCTTCCCATCAACAAACGATCCCAAAAAAGCGGAACGGCGCATTGAGTGTATTAGTGTCGAGTCGCACGGCATCCACACGTACAGAGATTGGGCGTTAACAACTAGGGGGGGGCAGCAGTTCGATTTATTGGGCGAAGCTGTCGATCCGATGGTTTGCAACAGCGTTTATGCTGGGGTTTGTGAGTAATGTCCGAACAATGGGCTTATCCGTGGAATGCGCCACGTCCAGCGATCTCCATACCACAGGGGATCGCTGATTCCTTTTCTCCCTTTGCCACAAATACCACCGAGCCACACCCAGCAGTCGAGCAACACCTTAAGCGACTGGTATCACGCGCTGCTTTCTCCGATCTGGATTTTGATCAGGCCGTCGCGCGGCTGGACTATTTCGAGCCTAATGCAACGTTACTGACGATGCGCCGTCAGTTCGCTGAAGCTGAGCGGGATGAGCATCAATCAACATTGCAGAACTGGATGGAAACACCGGAAGGTGTCGAATGCCGCTTGCTTGAACAGCCGTTTTTTATCCGCGATACCTACAGGAAAAAAATCGAATGGCTGCGCGAGAACCGCGAGCCGCGACACGTCAGCGCCTTTTTCATGGGAACCGTGAAAAAAGCCCTGCTGCGTCTGGATGCCGTGCGCGCCAAGCAAGGTGTGCGTAATGGTTTTACGTCAGAGCTTGCCAGCTACTGGCGCGCACGGTGGATGCATCTTGCCGAGTTTACGAAACATGAGGCGATTAACGCCGGTCATGCTATCGCAGCCAGCATCGCGGAAATGTTTGAAACCGAATGCGGCAATACTTTGCCCTCTGATATGACCAACGACGAGATTCAGGCGCTTTTCTGGCATTTAGGCCGTGAAATGCTGGCGCTACGTGTAACGCCGCCATGCTGGGGCGTGATCATTGGCGATAACGAATCAAAAAAACGTATTTGCTCCGCCATTCTGCGCATCATCAGCCCCGAATGGTGGGGGCGTAAGTTATGGCGTTTGCGTTGCGAATGGCGAGAAAACCAGTTCCGCGCCATCGGCGTGATCCACAAGAAACGTATGCCGTATGTCAGTATCGATGCACTGAACCAGTGGCAAGAGCAACGCCGTAAAAACCGCGAATTCTTTAAGGCGCATGAACTGGTTGATGAGGATGGCAACGTCGCATCGCTGGAAAACATGGTATACGCCAGCATCAGCAATCCTGTTATTCGCCGTCACGAACTGATGACGCGTATGGCTGGCGTTGAAATGGTTGCCATATCGCGCAGTGATGAGGGGGTTTTTCTTACTATCACTTGCCCGTCGCGCTATCACGCCACAATTCAGAGCGGTCATCAAAATCCCAAGTGGGATACCTCATCACCTCGGCAGGGGCAGCGTTATTTATGTAAGACGTGGGCTAAGGCCATGTCGAAACTGAACCGGCGCGGCCTACGTCCGTATGGCTTTCGCGTTGCAGAACCGCATCACGACGCTACGCCGCACTGGCACGTATTACTATTCATGCCGCCCGAAGACCGGAAAGAAATCACTGAAATTCTGCGTGAATACTTCATCGCTGTAGACCGTGCCGAGCTGGGGCGTAATACCGGCGCGCGCTTTAAAGCGAAGCGTCTTGATCCCAAGAAAGGTAGCGCCACTGCTTATGTGGCGAAATACATCAGCAAAAACATTGATGGCTACGCGCTGGATGGCGAGCTGGACGGTGAAACAGGAAAGCCTCTGCGTGAAACCGCAAAGTTTGCGATGGCTTGGGCGTCTCAACATAACATCCGGCAGTTTCAGCCGTTCGGCCTGCCGCCAGTCACAGTCTGGCGCGAGCTGCGCAAACTGGCGAACCAACTTACCGCAGTGCAGAAAGAAGCCGGAACCTTCAAACGTGGCACGGCACAGCTTGCTGATCCGGCAATGGATGCCGTGCTGGCATCTGCGGACGCAGGCTGTTTCGCCACTTACATCGAAAAGCAAGGCGGCGTACTGATCCCGCGTGAGTTATATACCGTGCGCATAGCGTATGAGGAAGCTGACGAGCAAAACGACTACGGTGAGACACCAGAAAAAATCTTTGGTGTTTTCTCCCCACGTTTGGGTGAGCTATCGCGCATCTGTACCCGTCTCGTTAAGTGGAAAATCCGCAAAAAACAGGCCGCAGACGCAGGCGCTAATGATAGCGCTGGGCGTGGTTTGGCTGTTACGTCGCCAACCGGCGACGCTTGGAGTTCTGTCAATAACTCTACGGGCGACGAAAAAATAAGCATTTCCGAACCGGCCGATAGAGAGATTGGCAGTACGTCAGAGCCAGAAAACATCGACTTTGAGCACATGACTGATATGGAACGGCGTGGATTGCTCAATCGACTTCGATCTCAACCGCCGGATAGGCGACATAAAGAACGCTCGTCCACAACTCAGCCGCACAAAGAGAGTGAAAAACAGACTGTTAGTAAACGGTCGGACGACTGGCGTGCCAGCGTTGCCGATTTCGCCCGCTCATTGGGTTGGGATATCAGCGACGGTGAGTTGCGGCGGCTGGAAACAGGCAATGCAATCGCGCTCGCTGGCTATGCATACATTGCTAGCGCTGACGGCTGTCTGTATCGAGCACAGACGAAAAAGCAAAAAGACGCGGAATATCAGGATAGAGCGGCGTCGCTGTTACAGCGGATCGCGACGCTGCGTGACGTTTCATAGTCATAACCGGCTGTGCTGGCCAGAACATCGATCACAGTCAGAAATGACGCGGCTGCAGCACAGATGAAAATAGCTATGTGGTACCACAAGGGGAAAAAATGGGATATCTGGGAAGTAAGGCCGCGTCAGGCGCGTATCAGAAAATAATTTCCAACATGCCACCGCATGATATTTACGTTGAAACTCACCTGGGTGGCGGTGCCGTCATGCTGAATAAGCCGCCCGCGCGGCTGAATGTTGGTGTTGATATTGACCCGATCACCGTTGAAGAGTTTTGTCAGTTTAATCCTGAGTTTGTAGACACGCTAGATACTCAGCTACGGATCATCAATGAGGATGCTGTTGATTTTCTGCAAAGTCACGACCTTGAGGCAATGGGTCGCACGCTGATTTACGCAGACCCGCCGTATTTGCCAGAAACCAGAACCGGCAACGCACGTTATCGGCATGAATACACGGTTGATGATCATCGTGAGTTGATCGCTATTCTGCGGCAATGCCCGTATTACGTGATGATTTCCGGCTATCCGTCGTCGCTTTACGACGAGTTATTGCACGACTGGCGCGCTATCGAGTTTCAAGTAATGACGCGTGGTGGTGTCAGGACGGAAAAGCTATGGATGAATTTCCCAGAAGGTGCGGCATATAGTGCGGCGTTTGCTGGTAAAGACTATATCGATCGGCAGCGCATCAAGAGAAAAGCGGAAAGATGGGCGGCTAAGTATCAGGCGATGACGCCAGCGGAACGGCTGGCGGTGATGGCTGCGTTATGTGAAGTTGATGGAAGAAGGCAAAATAATTAGATTTAAGATTAGATATTATTGCCACAATTAGATAAATATCTTATTATTATTTCATCCCAAGCGGATATGCTCTTTAAAAAGCCGAGGAAACTGATGGTAAAGGTAATCTGGAAAAGGAAAGCGTTGAAACAACGTTCAACGATAGACCGAAGATATCAGGACACCATAAGTGAGAAAGTTGCCGAGCTGAAGAACTTCCCCGCTGTCAAACTGGATATCACTTCGTTGAAGGGTGAAGCGGGTAAATTCAGACTACGGGTTGGAGACTACAGGGTAATTTTCGAAATCATCAAAGGTGAGCCAGTTGTCTGTGAAGTTCAGGCGGTCAAACGCAGAACATCAACAACTTACTAATTATCAGGCGGGGTAACCCGCCAGTTTCCTTATGACATACACCGCGACTCACTGACACCCGGATGAAATTATGTCAAAACTACAATTTATCAATGATGTAAACGGTAAGCCTCAGTTTGTGGTATTGCCGATTACTGAATATGAAAAACTGATGTCTGATAGCGATGTGGGCTATGAAGACATTCCCTATCTTGCTGACGAACACGATGACGAAACCGTGCCTAATGACGTGGTAGAAATCATGTTCCGTGATGATGTCAGCCTGCTTGCAGCCTGGCGCATCCATCGCGGGTTATCACAATATGATGTGGCGGAAAAGCTGGGTACGACACAATCAGCGGTTTCACAATGGGAAGCAAAAGATTCCCGACCACAGAAAAAGACCCGCGAAAAACTGGCTGAACTTTATCACTGCCGCCCTGAACAAATGACGCTTTGATTGTATTGCGACTAACCCGCTCCGGCGGGTTTTCGTTTGTCTAAAAATTACTGCACAACCCCGCACACCAATGCACAAATTTATTGATGCTATTATCCCCTTCCCGCACCAGATCTGGCGCGGGTTTACCTCTGCTGCACAACTGCATAAAAACGCACTATTTTCGTGTGCGGGCGTGGCGGGGGAACCCTCGCGCGCTGAGGGGGATATAGGGGGTATGCTGGTTCATATGCTGCTGCATCCTCATCGCGTCGCTATTGCGCCGTTTCGATCTCGGTCAATCGCGGCATCATTCGGTTGTTGCAGTGCCCAAAATGGCATTCAGGCGCTTTTACGCAGGCGTAAAAAAACCGGGCAACTTTGCGGCTGTCCGGTCTTGCGTTTGGTGGCTAGGTGAATGGTTTTGAATGACTTTCGCGGTTACATTGCACCTTCGGCCAGTGCGTAGGGCTTGAACCGAAGTACCTCGATCCCCAGCCAGTCGTTAAGCTCTTTCAGGCTTTCCATTATCGGCATGAGTTCGTTGATGGCGAACACCTTCGCTGCCTTCTCCACGTCACCAAATCCGCCCGCATTATTCGGCATAATCCCCATTAAATTAGGCGGAACACGGTGCGCGGCTAACATATCGTCGCGTGTTGCATCCTTGATGCCAGTAAACTCATCTTTGGCCGCAATCTGGCTGAACGGAAGGATTTGTAAGCCGTCTTTCTTCCCCCCTGCCGCGTAAACAAACAGGTTCTTAAATGCCCCATTGCCACGCGCATCTTTCAGTGACTTCTTTAGTTGCTCGACGTCAGCATTGTTGGTGATGGGATCAGTGAGGTAGACGATCACCCCCGCATGGCTACCGTTGATGTAGTAATTACGCCGGAACAACGTGGCTTCACCGTTCAGCATCGCTGATTGAATTACCGCCATATATTCCGGTGTGCCGTAGATTTCTTGGTGAATGCTGGGGCTTTTAACGTGAAACACGCAGCCTGGCTCGAATTCGTGATCGTTGGCGTAGTACGTCACGAACCAGTATTGATCCAGATTCTCACCGCGTCGGGTGTACTTGGCATGGGTATGCTTCAGCTTCAGCGGTTGGCCGAAACGGTTCTTTCTCAGTTCCAGATACGCGTTACCGAATACCAGCCAGTCGAGTACAAAGGCGCTGGCATCCTGCCGCGATAACAGCGGGTGTGGCTCGTAGCAGGACATAATGACATTACGCTTGAACAGTATCGGTGACTGATGATGCACGGCAACGTCAAACATTCGCGCTAGGCCGTAGGTGCTGATCGGTGGCTCATACCAACGGCCATTTCTGGCGCACTCCATGCAGTCCAACAGGTCGCGCCTGTCCATGATGGGCTGTGCATCACCAAACGAGAAAGACTGTAGTGACTCAATCGGCTGCTGGATCAATTCCCCTGTTACGGGTGCCTGTGCGGCTGGGGCTCGTAGATTGGCCGTGCGCGAGTGCTGTTTCTTACGTGACATGGTTAGAACTCCTGAATAAATCCATCATTACCGCCCGACTCGCTGCCGATTGGTTCGTTGTGTAACGCGTGCATGGTTGCCCAGGCAATGTCACCGTGGCTGCTGCCTTTTGTTCTGTCTGATGCATACGACGTCATGCCGCCCTGCGTAACAAATTTCCGTACCGTCATAAAGGAACGGGCCAGCTCCATCATCCCCGCGTCATACTCAAACCGCCCCGCGCGGATCAGCATTTGGGCTTTCAGTACCAGTTCACGTTTCACGCTGGGCGAGTATTGATATTTCACGGCGGCGGGGAAAAACTTAACGACAAGCTGATGCACGGCGTTGCCGTTGCCGGTGCTATCAATGCCGATAAACTGCACGTTGTATTGGCGTGTCAGCTCCTTAATGACTTCGGCCTGTTTTTCAAAGGTCATGCCGCGTAACTGCCGTACCTCAATCACACGGAACTTGCCGCCAGGAACGGCGGGCGGGGATACGATAGACAGACCGGCGCTGTCACCCGTGCCGCTGTCACCGCTCGGATCGTAGCCTATCCATACGGGGCGGTTACCTAATGGCCGCTGCGTGTAGGGTCGCCAGTCCGGCCATACGTTATCGTTGTAGCCATCAACACCGCAGTTAATCAGCGCGGTGTAGTCAAAGGCACGCTCACCGACGCTGACAAAGCGGCAGGCGTAGAGATTTTCAAAATCGTCGGGGCTGTTTTCAGACTGAATTTCATCCAGATCAACCAGGTCAAAACCTTGCTCTAACGTGTCATGAATGGTAACTATCTGCCGCCAGATATTGTCCCCGCACAGCAGTCCTTTATTTAGAACCTTGTGAGTGACGTCGATTTCTACCCGTTCCGCTTTAGGGCGGCTTTTGTTAAAAAAATCCCCTGTCCAGAACGTGTAGGCTTCATGTTCTTCACTGGATGGCGTGGAAAAGTACGTGCGGCGCAACCCTTTTTGCGTCGCCATCCCCGCCGCGACTTTACGCAGGTTCAGAAAGTTGCTAACCCAAAAGAACTCATCAAAGTACAGATTACCGGTGTAGCTCTGTGCGGTTGCCGCTGACGTACCGAGGAAGTACAGCGTTGCGCCGTTCGACAGCACAATCGCGTCCCCGCCTTTCAGTTCTACGCCAATGCTGGACGCCAGCAGTTGAATAAACCGTTTGAACTGGTAAGCCTGCGCTCGACTGGCCGACAGAAAGATTTGGTTAGTGCCGGTTTCCAGCGCATCTAACAGCGCTTCACGCGCAAAATACCAGCTTGCGCCTATCTGGCGGCTTTTCAGTATCGCGCGGTTACGCTGCTTGCGCTTTTTGTACCAACGCTTTTGATGCTCGTAGAGTGATTCCAGTACCAGGGCGCGCAACTCTGCGATCTGTTCGTCCGTAAAATGGTTCTTCGGCGCTTTCTTCCGAGTATCCTTTTCCTGATCTTTTCGTTCATCGCGTGAGAAACGCGCCATCTGACGGCCTAACAGGTCGATGGTTTTAAAGTCATGCGGCGTGAGGTCGTCTTTCTCTATCAGCCGTAAATAGCGTACTTCTGTGCGCTCCTGCGCCCGCTGGATCGGCGTGCTGTCGTCCCACTTATCCCTGCGCCGCCATGAATACAGCGTGTTGTTGCTCACCCCCAGCCGCTGCGCGATTTGAGGGATGCTATAGGCCTGCCAGTAAAGGCTTTTGGCTTCTGTGCGGATATCGGGAAGTAGATTCATACATACAGGCTATCGCGCCCGCGCGCGGCAAAATATCGGCCCCCGTTGTCGTGGTTCCGCAACAACCCGCACTGATAGCGCCTGCGGTGAAGCGTGGCGATGATAGGGGTATCAGACAGACACCCTGTTATCACCGGAGCATTACCATGCCGATTTCAAAACCGTTTCTTGCCGCTGTTGAAGGCGCGACCTGCGACGGCCGTACCCTTGAACGTGCGCACATTTCGCAAATGGCGAAAAACTTCAACAAACAGGTGCGCGGTGCTCGCGTGAACCTTGAACACATTCGCGGTTACTCACCAACCAGCGATTTTCGGGCATATGGCGACGTGGAAGAAGTGAGCGAGTTTGAGATCCAGGACGGGCCGCTCAAAGGCAAGCTGGCGCTACAAATCAAGATTGATGCCACTGATGACATGGTGGCATTGAACAAAAAACGCCAGAAAATTTACCCCAGCGTTGAAATTCACCCGTCTTTTGCTGACACCGGCGAAGCCTATTTGATGGGATTAGGAATGACGGACGATCCCGCCAGTCTGGGCGTCGGCATTCTGGAGTTTAACGCCAAGTGCGGCGGCAAAGGCCCGTTGGACGGGCGAAAAACCAGCCCTGAATGTTTCTTCACGGCCG
The DNA here is from genome assembly GCF_028335745.1 of Pectobacterium sp. A5351. Lineage (NCBI taxonomy): Bacteria > Pseudomonadati > Pseudomonadota > Gammaproteobacteria > Enterobacterales > Pectobacteriaceae > Pectobacterium > Pectobacterium sp. A5351. Next base: position 1,613,052 of record NZ_CP116477.1, on the reverse strand, counting down.
CTGATACGCCGATCACACTGGAATTTGAAGAAGAGGCACCCGCTGGCGAAGCGGGCAAAAACTTCTTTTCCCGCATCACCGAACTGCTAACCGGCAGTCAGCAACGGTTCAGTAAGGAAAATGGAGAGCTGAAACAGGCGGTTGAGCTGATCGCCAAAAGCCAACGTGAACTGCTGGATAAAACCGAAACATTCAGCGCGTTACAAGCGCAAAACACCGAGCTGAAAGGCAACGTGGAAACGCTGAATAAGTCATTAACCGAGCTGAAAGAACAGCTTGCCGGACAGGATGGCAACTTTAGCCAGCGCCCCCCAGCTTCCGGCGGCAATCCGCAATCCGGCATCGTGTTAGCTGACTGCTAATCACCCTTTAAACCGACTATCGCAGGAACCTAACATGAAGAATGAAACCCGCGTTTTGTACGACGCTTACATTAACCGCCAGGCTGAGCTTAACGGCGTCCAACCTGATCATGTTACCAAGCAGTTCAGTGTTGCACCGTCAATCCAGCAAAAGCTGGAAGATAAGGTTCAGCAATCCAGTGAATTGCTGCAAAAAATCAACATCACCGGTGTATCCGATCAAGAGGGGCAAAAGCTGGGGTTAGGTATCAGCGGCCCTATTTCAAGTTCAAACACATCAAGCACCGAGCGGCGTGAACCGAAATCGGTTCACACGCTGGATGATGATAAATTCCGCTGTGAGCAAACTAATACGGATACCTTTATCAGCTACCCGCAGTTGGATATGTGGGCCAAGTTCCCCGACTTCCAACAGCGCATTAGCAACCAGATCATCAAGCGTAAGGCGCTCGACCGTATCATGATTGGTTTTAACGGTACGTCGCGTGCCGCTAAATCCGATCTGGCAAACAATCCGCTGTTGCAGGATGTGAATATCGGCTGGCTGGAGAAATATCGTCTCCATGCCGCACAGCGCGTAATGAAAAATATCACCGTCACCAGCCGTGATGATGAAAATAAAATCATCGCGAAAGGCGATTATGGCAACCTCGACGCCGTGATCTATGACGCCGTTAACTCGCTGCTGGATGAGTGGTTTAAGTCATCACAAGATTTAGTGGTCATTTGTGGTCGTCAGATCATGGTCAGCAAAGAATACCCACTGATTAACGCCATCAATACCAACAACCCCAACTCTGAAGCGTTGGCCGGTCAGTTGCTGGTATCGCGTAAGGCTGTCGGCAACCTGCCGACCTTCATTGCGCCGTTCTTCCCCGACGGCAGTATGTTCGTCACCCCGTTTAGCAACCTGTCGATCTACTGGCAGGAAGATAAGCAGCGCCGTGCCGTGCGTGATGAGCCTGAGCTCAATCGTATTGCGACCTATGAGTCATCCAATGACGCCTATGTCATTGAAGACTACGGCACAGGGTGCCTGATTGAAGGCATTACGTTTGCTGAAGCGGCACAAGGCTAATTTCAACGGCAAGCAGGCCGATAACGCTCGGCCTGCATCAAGGGGGCATCATGCTGACACCTGCGCAGCGACATTTTCAAACTGTCATGGCCCAGCGCCACGGCAAATCAAACGGCGGTGATGTTGAGCGCACCGCCTACGAACAGCAATTGCATCGGCTGAGGATGGATAAATCCCGTTTAAGCCAGGTGCAGTCTGCCACGACAAAGGCCGAACTAAAGCGCGAACTGCTACCCGACTATCAGGGCTGGGTTAATGGCGTATTGGCGGCAGATAGCGGCCACGCTGATGAAGTGCTGACCACAATCATGATCTGGTCGATTGATGCTGGATTGGTGGGTGATGCGCTGCGTATTGCTGATTATGTCCTGCGCCATCGCCTGCCAATGCCCGACCAGTACACCCGCACGGTTGCCACTGCGCTGGTTGATGAGATTTGCGATCCCGCACTGGCAGCGTTTAAAACCGATGTTAGCGTTGCGCCTCTGGCTGCTGACCTGCTGTTGCAATTGGAACGGCTTACCGCTAGCGAAGACATGCCTGATCAGGTGCGCGCCAAACTTTACAAGACGTTGGGCTACACCCTGCGTTTGGATACCAACGAGCTGAGCGCCGCGCGCGACTGGTTGCAACGCGCTGTCACGCTGTTTGATGGCATCGGGGTTAAACGCGACATCGAGCTACTGGGGCGGGCGCTCAAGAAAGCAACTGAGCCAGAAACGGGGGCAGAAAACACGGACGCCCCACCTTCGCCACCTGCGGATAAACCAGCCGACAAGCCAGTAGCCAAAGCAACGAGAGCGCCGCGTAAATCGACGGCGAAAGCATCACGAACTACGACACCACGCGCCAAAAAAAGCGCGTCGTAACCCAACGTGCCCCCGCGCACCAGGCGGCACGGCGTAATACGGGCAATTTATTGTGTCGTATTGCGTCGTCCACCGCCTGTCTTTTGAGGTAATGCCATGAGCCTGATTGCCACAGAGCCGGTAAGGCCAGCCACGCAGGAAACCATCAACGATGGGGATGCGACAGTGACGAGCCATGCATTCTGGCCGGTGATTGTCCTGTCTGCCCTGCGTCGTGCGATGCGTCTCGATGGTCAGGTGACGACGGATCGCCTGATGGATAAGGCTATCGAAGCGGTAGCACACGTTAACGGCCAGTTAGCAGACTGGCGAAGCAGTCAGGAACAACGTGGTTTTGCCGTTCTGTCAGAGGTTAAACCCGATAGCGCTGGCGAAATCGACCAGATCAATGGCGAGTCCGTTTTGGTCTGGCGCTATCGCCGTGCGGTGTATTCCATCACCAAAGCGCTGTTGATAGAGGGCTACCGTGATATCGACACCACGCGCGAAGGGGAAAAACACGCAGAGGCGTTGAGTTCACAGATTGACACGCTGTGGCGCGACGGCCGCTGGGCAATACGCGACATCCTCGGCGTTAATCGTGGTCTGGCTGAGTTGGTCTGATGGAGGTTCGTGCGCAGCAAAATGACACCGTCGATCTACTGTGCTGGCGCTACTACGGCAGAACAGACGGTGTTACGGAAGGGGTTTACGCGGCCAATCCGGGCTTGTGCGAACGTGGGCCACTGTTACCGGCTGGCCTGCTGGTCACGCTGCCAGACGTCACCGCAGCAACACAACAGGAAATCATACAGCTATGGGACTGACGACAGATCGCGTGGCATCGGCAATCACCTATCTACTTGCCACGCTGATCGCTACCGCAGGACGAATGACGCTGAGCGACTGGGCAACACTAATAGGGATTGCTATCGGGTTGCTCACGTTTTGGGTGAACCGCAACCACAAAAAGAACATAGAGCGTGACCAGGCACAGCGCACAGACTTAATGCGAGAGCTGGTCAGGAAAGTTGATCATGAAAATCTGCCAGAAACGTTGGACGCTTTGCGCGTGATGAATGGGCAGGAAACAGGGCGTAGAGGTCGCGATGTTACCTGAAGTACTGAAACAGCGAATCATTCCCGTCGTTACCGCGTGCGCATTGGCGATAGCTACCGTCTTTGTTGGCTTTTTTGAGGGCAAAGAGAACACCGCTTACCGTGATATCGCGGGAGTCTGGACAATTTGCTACGGGCATACCGGTGATGTAAAGGCCGGCGACTACAAAACAGATGCTGAGTGCGAAGCATTGTTACAGCAGGATTTAAAGCCTGCTTTTCATGCCATCGATCGGTTAGTTACGGTTCCACTCAGTGAGTTACAGCGCGCTGCACTGGCAAGTTTTATCTACAACGTCGGGACGGGGGCATTTGAGCGTTCGACCCTGCTTAAAAAACTGAACCGTGGCGATCTCACCGGCGCATGTAACGAATTACGCCGCTGGAATAAAGCCGCTGGTCAGGTCTGGCAGGGGTTAACCAACCGCCGCGAGGCCGAGAGAGTGCTATGTCTGGAAAAGTTATAGCGACATTAGCCGCCGCGCTGCTGTTTATCACTGCTATCGCACTGGCTGGCTACTATCGACAAGAATCACGGCGCCTTTCCGGCGAAGTGGCAACCTTAATCAACGAGCGGGACAGCGCCGAGCAGGTTATTAACAATCAGCAACGTACCTTTCAAATCTTCAACACGCTGTCCCGTGAGGCTGAACATGGTAAACGCCAGATACAACAAGATGCCGATACACGTAGTCAGACGATTAATCAGGCGCTGGCCGGTCAAGTCTGCACTGATGAGTTTGTGCCTGATGGCGCTGCTATGCAGTTGCTCGACTACGCGAACCGTTTACGTGCCGATAGCTTGCGTTCCCCTGCCAGCGAACCTAACCGCACCGACGGTAATACCGATGCCGCAGGGCGCAATAGTCAATAACCGTCTGACCTACGGCCAGTCCGTTGGCTGGAATGGTCTGCTGCTGGCTGCGCTGGAGAGCGCCAATAAAGATAAAGCGCTCATTCGACAGGCTGAACAACAAAGAGAGCAACAACATGCTAAAAGCGGAACTACTGAGAAAAGCCATTAGCGAACAGGTGCCGTGGTTGCGGGAAAACCCCGATCAACTGGTTGTCTATGTACAGGAAGGGAATGCAATCAGTACCGGTGCGCGTTCTGCTTCCTTTGAATATCGCTACACGCTGGAAGTGCTGGCAATGGACTATCCGCATTCTATTGATACGCTGATGGTGCCAATACTGATGTGGGCGCGAATTTATCAACCAGATTTATTACTCAACCCAGAACGGCGTAAAACGGGTATTACGTTTGAGGCTGATTTGCTGAGTAATAGTACGGCCGATTTATTGATCCGCATCCAGGCTGATGAGGCTGTTATCGTCACTCGCGATGAGGCTGGCGAAATCAACACTCGTCATCGCGCTGACCCGCCTCCCGACCCGATGGAAGGTATGGACGGATGGTCACTGCTGACAAATAGCGATGTGACCAACATGGTTGTTCATGACTCGACAGCAGGTCAATGATGAGCCAGAACGATGCACTGTTTCGGGAGTTGGATGGATATCTGCAATCTGTTGTCGAACATCTGGCCGCGAATCAACGACGTCGCTTATCACGACAGATCGCGACGGGGCTGCGTAAGCGCCAGCAGCAACGGATTGCACAGCAAAAGAATCCTGATGGTTCGTCTTACGAAGGGCGCAAAAAGAAAACGCGCCGCACACAGGGCGGCGTCCGGTTTCTGTGGAAGGGGGAGGCGCGAGAGCTGCGTAACTGGCACAGCAGCAAAGGCCGCAGCGGTGAGCGAATGATTACCGGCTTTGATGTTGAGCGTGGTGGTTTGCGCTCGTTCCTGCGTGCTGACATCGATCACTATCTCAGTATTAACGTTAGTAGTGTATCCACTACACCGACACGTAAAGAAAAGATGTTCCGCAAGTTGCGTACCGTCCGTTTTTTACGCATCGACACGTCACCCAATAGCGCGGCTGTTGGTTTCAGTGGTCATGCAGCCAGTATCGCCCATGTTCACCAGTTCGGCGAGACTGACAAAATAGGACGCTCGTCCGTACGTTACCCTATTCGTGAGTTGCTGGGCTTAACGCCCACAGATCTGGACTGGGTGGCCGATACCATCACGGACTTCATTCAACCCGATTAGTTGTCCCCGTCCCCCTACAATCCCCTTCCGTTGTGCGCCCGCGCGCGACACATGAAACTGGCGCTATGAATCAATTACCGAGCGCCAGCCATGACCTCCAATGAGTTTGACCGCCTGCTGCATAACCTGATCCGTATCGGTACGGTTGTCGATGTCGATCTCGTTCGTCATTTGGCACGAGTGGAAACCGGCGGCAATACCACGGACTGGATACGCTGGGGCGTTGCCCGCGCGGGTGATGCTACATCGTGGTGGCCGCTGTCAGTAGGCGAACAAGTGCTTATCGCAGCACCAGGCGGCGATCTGGCAACGGCTGTGATCGTGTTAAGCCTGTATTCCCGTAATCACAGTGCGCCCAGCAATACCCAAAAGGTACACACCACCGTTTATCCCGATGGAGCCAGCGAAACGTATGATGCAAACACCTCAATGATGATCGTTAAAGGCGTCAAAAAGGTGATCATTGAAGCGGCTGAATCTATCACGCTGGACACCCCGAAAGTAATTTGCACCCAGCATCTCAGCACGCAAACGCTCAGCGTAGAAAAAGGCGGCACGATGCAGGGCGATATCACCCACACCGGCGGCCAAATGTCATCAAACGGCGTGGTCGTAGACAGTCATACTCACGGCGGCGTACAGCGTGGCGGTAGCCAAACGGACGGCCCGCAATGAGCAATGAAAAATACATCGGCATGAACGCCAGTAACGGACGTGCAATTACTGATGATGAGCATATTAGCCAGTCAGTACGCGATATTTTAATCACCCCTGTTGGTAGCCGCCTAATGCGGCGCAGTTACGGTTCACAGCTTTTTTCGCTGATTGACGAACCTCACGAGCCAGCAATCAAGCTCAAGATAACGTCAGCGATCTACAGCGCATTAATGCGTTGGGAGCCGCGTATTACCCCAACAAAAATCACGCTGGAAACCCGTGGTGCCGGACTCGTTGCAGTCACACTTCAGGCACAGCGCACAGACAATCTGGCGGCATTTAGCGCCACCATTTCACTACAGGGGGCATGATGAGCGGATTGATTGATTTATCCCTGCTGCCTGCCCCTGATGTCGTTGAAACGCTGGACTACGAAGCGTTGTATGCGGAACGTAAAGCGATGTTTATTGCCCTGTTTCCAGTCGAGCAACGGGATGCCATCACGCGCACGCTATTACTGGAATCCGAGCCGCTAACCAAGTTGCTGCAACTGTCTGTTTATCATGAATTGTTATTGCGCCAGCGGGTTAATGAAGCGGCCAGCGCTAACATGCTGGCCTACGCCGCCGGAAATGACCTTGATCAGCTTGCTGCTAACGTTAACGTGCAGCGACTGGTTATCACCGCAGAAGATACAACGGCGATCCCACCTGTTGAAGCAGTCATGGAATCCGATGCTGACCTACGCACCCGCACACAACAGGCATTTGAGGGATTAAGCGTCGCGGGGCCAACCGCAGCCTATGAGTTTCACGCACGTAGTGCCGATGGGCGAGTAGCTGACGCCAGAGCAGTTAGCCCCAGCCCTGCCGCCGTCACGGTAACCGTGCTGTCACGTGAAGGAAATGGCAGCGCCAGTGATGAGCTATTGCAAGCCGTTAATGCTGCACTGAACGCCGAGAATGTGCGGCCGGTTGCAGACCGTGTAACCGTTCAATCCGCCGCCATCATTGCTTATGAAATTGCCGCAACGTTGTACGTCTATCCAGGGCCTGAAGCTGAGCCGATCCGAATTGCAGCAGAAACACGATTGCAGGCGTATATCACTGCACAGCATCGGTTAGGCCGTGATATTCGCCGCTCTGCCATCTTTGCCGCACTCCATGTTGAGGGCGTGCAACGCGTTGATTTGGAAAGCCCTGTAGAAGATATCGTGCTGGATAAGAGCCAGGCGTCTTACTGCGATAGCTGGGTGCTGAGTGTCGGGGGCTCAGATGAATAACAGCCTGTTACCCGTCGGTTCGTCTGATCTGGAAATTGCCGCCGCAAAAGCCTGCGCAGAATTATCCCGCACGCCGATCCCGTTACGCCAGTTATGTGATCCAGACAGCTGCCCGTCAGGCCTACTGCCCTATCTCGCATGGGCATTCTCTGTTGATCGTTGGGATGAAAAATGGCCTGAAATCATCAAGCGGCAGGCGATAAAAGACGCCTGGTTCATTCATCGCCACAAAGGCACTGTCGGCGCACTGCGTCGCGTTGTTGAGCCGTTCGGCTACCTGATCAGAATTATCGAATGGTGGCAGAACGGCGAAGAGCCTGGCACGTTCCGGCTGGACATTGGCGTGCAGGATAGCGGAATCACCGAAGAAACCTTTTACGAGCTGGAGCGGCTGATTGCCGACGCCAAACCCGCGTCCCGTCACCTGCTGGGGCTGAATATCAACCTCGACACACAAGGCGCGGCCTATGTCGCGGCCATGTCCTACGGCGGTGACGACCTGACCATTTATCCCTATTTCCCTGAAACTATTACTGTGTCCGGTCTGGATGTGACAGGCGCAGCACTTCATTTAATCGACAACGTGAGCATAACCGCATGAGTGCAAAATTTTTTGCCCTGTTAACCAACATCGGCGCGGCCAGACTGGCTAACGCTACCGCGCTGGGTAGCCGCCTGAACATCACCCAGATGGCCGTGGGTGACGGCGGCGGCGTATTGCCGACACCGAATCCGACACAAATCGCGTTGATAAACGAAAAACGTAGGGCGGCTATCAACACTCTGAGTGTTGACACGAAAAACCCTAGTCAGATTATTGCCGAGCAAGTGATCCCAGAAACCGAGGGAGGATGGTGGATACGTGAAATCGGCCTGTTTGACGATGACGGCAATTTGATTGCTATCGCCAACTGCCCTGAGACGTACAAGCCGCAGCTACAGGAAGGTAGCGGCCGCATCCAGACCGTGCGCATGATCCTGATTGTCAGCAGTACCGATGCTGTGACGCTGAAAATCGATCCAGCTATCGTGCTTGCAACGCGGAGTTATGTAGATAACGCAGTGATTGAGGTGAAAGCCTATGCGGATAATCTGATGAAGCTGCACCTTGCCTCGGCTGATCCTCACCCGCAGTACGCGCCAAAGGCCAGTCCAACCCTTACAGGTAAACCCACGGCACCTACAGCTACGCAGGCATCGAATGACACGCAACTGGCAACCACGGCCTTTGTGAAAGCGGCACTCGCGGCATTGGTTAACGGCTCTCCTGCCGCACTGGATACGCTGCAAGAACTGGCTAACGCGCTCGGCAATGACCCGAACTTTTCGATAACGATGCTGAATGCGATTGCTAACGTTAAGGCTGATGCAGCCAATCAGTTGAATGCTCATGCGTCAGCGGTAGATCCGCACACCCAATACGCGCCAAAAGTCAGTCCCGCACTGACCGGAACGCCGACAGCACCAACCGCCGGAGCAGCGGCAAATGATACGCAAATAGCGACCACAGCCTTTGTAAAAGCAGCGGTAGCTGCATTGGTAAACGGTTCCCCTGCGGCACTGGATACGCTGCAAGAGCTGGCTAACGCGCTGGGGAATGACCCGAACTTTTCCACTTCGATGTTGAATGCGATTGCTGGCAAGTTGGCAAAAGACCAGAACGGCGCGGATATCCCCAATCCTGCATTGTTCCGTAAAAACATCGGGATAATCGAATCTGCGTGGGGCGGAAAAGCCGTGCAATTACGCGACGTCAATATCCAAGACTATTTTAAAACGAATCGCCCGTCAGACTTGTATCAATGTGATTCCGCTAACGTGACGGGGTTACCTGCTGGTTTTGGTCCTAGCATTATTGAATGGAAATCATCGGCTGACGGGTTCGGCGTACTGAGCATTGTAGATGTGACCAATCCGTCCCGAACGGCATGTGTTGTCTTGAGTAATGGTAATTGGCAGGGCTGGGTAACGCCCGTCGTGTCTCATGCTAGTACAACTCGTATCCCGACTCGAATCATTGAAATCAATGAACCTAATGTAAATGGTGATTATGTCATTGAGTACGGCGGAACGAACGGCACCCCATCATATTGTTATGTTGATTTTCATACAGATGGAAAACAAAGCACTGACTATAACGTCCGTATTGCTGCCCCGCCGCCTGCACCTGGCGAATCCTTATCACTGCTGAATATCACCGCTAGTAAACTTCTTGTGAATTCTGCAAGGGTCTGGACTGAAGGTGACTTTACGTTACCGCTGCGCAAGGAGTACGGCGGCAGCGGCATGGAAACGGGTGCTGTCGGAAACGCAATAACGACCAAGTTTGCGACTATTGCTGACTGGCTCTATGTATGTGACCGCTCTGGAAATAATTTATGTGGTTCAGTTGAATTTGAAGGGTCTGGCTGGGCATCGTTTTTATCAGTACGCCACCGCTCTGGGGGTGGGCATGATGGGCATGATTGGGGGTGGATTCTTGCTGATGAAGATATGACGGGCGGTTCGTATGACTATTTTACGTTACGTAAAAAGACGAGTAATGGATGGTTAGGTGCAGTCAAGTTATATCATTCAGGAAACCTCACCCCGTCAACAATCGGCGCAATGCCTACATCTGAGTTGGTTGGAATGCCGCAGTTGTTCCCTGGCGCAGTAGCGCCAGCGGGCTGGCTAAAATGCAACGGTCAACAGTTCGACACAGTGCAATACCCTGTTCTTGCATCCCGTTATCCGAGCGGTTTCCTGCCTGATTTACGCGGCGAATTCGTTCGCGGCTGGGATGATGGGCGTGGAGTTGATGCTGGGCGGGCGTTGATGTCAGCGCAATCGGATATGTTCAAATCGCACTCGCACGCGACCGACTGGCAAATGTACGCAGAATCCGGTGCGTTAAATGACCACATAGCAAACGGCGGTAACACTATCGAACCAACAATATTTACGTTGCCGACCGCAGAAACGGGTGGAAACGAAACACGCCCCCGCAACATCGCACTTAACTACATCGTGAGAGCCGCATAATGAGCAACTATTCAACACAAATCAAAAACGCCGAACTGAACGAACATGGGTTAGCCATCAATGCAGGCTGGATTACGGTTTATCACGTTAACCCAACGACACGCGAATATCAGTCAGCGAGTTACGAGTACGTCATGCTGGGTGTTGGTTTGCCCGCTGACAGCTACGCAGACGAACCGGAATTACCGCCAGTCGGACAAGCATTGCGCCGAACGGCTGACGGTAAATCATGGGAGCAGGTGCCAGACTATCGCGGTCAAATCATTTACAGCACGGAAACGCGCCAGCCGCAGACGGTTACACAGTTTGGCGAATTGCCTAATAACGCCACGTTGCTGAAACCTGCCACCGAGTTTGACATCTGGAACGGGAAAAAATGGGTGATCGACAAAGTAGCGCAGGCAGCGGCAACAGTAAAAGCGGCGCAGAGCGAGTTAGCCTCACGTAAAGCGGCAGCAACATCGCGCATTAATGAACTGACCTATGCGGTCAATCTGGACATTGCGACCGATGAAGAGAAAGCCGCGCTGACGGTGTGGCAGACCTATGCCGTGTTGCTGAGCCGTGTTGATGTGAATAGTGCTGATATCAACTGGCCGACTGTGCCGGATAGTAAATTGATCGCTACAACCGATCAATAACGCATAATCGATCTGTATAAACGTTTATAAAATAACCATCCCAGATGTCATTATGTTGTTGGTTTTAAAATAATAATGAGCCATCAGGGAAAGCGAAGCCCACTGTTAGCGAGACAGTGGGCTTTTTTTATCGAGCACAGTTAAAAGCGTCTGTGTCACAAGGGTAAGCCGATATCCATATCACCCAGCATTTCCCGCAAATCCTCGCTAACCCGCTCAAGATTTAGCGTAAATGAGATATGCCGTGCTTTACCGTCATTAAAGAACTCAGAGCGGGTTTCGTTGATGCTGGTTATCACATACATACCGTAGATATTCCCCGTCCCCTCGATTAGCGGCCAGGCTTTCCCTGTGTAGGCCATCGTTTGCAGCACGTTTAGTGACACATCACCGCCGGTTATTTCAGGATACAGTTCACCGGCCAGCGTGATTTTATCTTCACCCGCGCCGATGTACTGATAACGCGGGGATTTGCCGACTCGGTCATTTTTAACATGCCTCCAACTGCTGTCATGGCTCAGGGATTGGTACGGCGCAGTCTGCCGCATGAAAACGAACATACCCAGTATCATCATCATGATAAAAGCCCTATACGTGGTCAGTTAGTTGTGAGCGCTGGCGACTCTGCTTACGACGTTCAATATCGTCTATTTCCCGCCGCAATCTGGCGACGAGTTTGTCTTCATCAAGGCTGCGTGCATCCTGAATCGTGATATTGATTTCATATTTGTCTGTGTTGGCCATACCGGCAGACATCGCCGTTTTCATCTGTGCTGCAGGTGAATTGATAGCCGGAACGTCTGCCCCAGCAGGTTGCACGGTGAACGGCAGGACAGACGCGGCCAGCACGCCGGCGGTTTGCTTCACCCGCTCAAGTAGGGGGATTTTGGGCTGTGCAGGCATAACCTGTGATTCACTATAGCCGTTCGCCAGCATGACGGCAGGCGGTACGTTTTTAAAAATGATATCACCCAGCTTGTTCGGGTCTTTCTTGTCTTCGGTCTTTGCTGTGCTGCCTGTTTTTTCTGTTTTGGGATTGCTCCCCGTCAGGTCCTGCAACGCCCCAGTTTGTTTAGGCTTATTGCCTTCGCCTGCCGGTGGTTTTGCTGCCTCACCGGTTTTAATAACCGCCTCGGCTTCTTTGGGGGGCTGTGGCTTCCATTCCTGCGCCACCATTTTCTTTTGTTTCTCATCCCATATGTACATCACGGGTTTTTTAGGCTCATAGCCTTTTTCCGGCATTGCGCCGTTCATGGCATTTGATGCAGAGACGGCGGCATTTGCGGCTTCAGGGATCACCCCTAATTTTTCCAGTATCCAACCAATGCCTTCAGCGACTTTTAAAATAACAGTGACTACGCCACTAATCGCCATCCCGACCACTTCACCAAATACTTTCCCCGCTTCTGTGCATTGTTTCAGCGATTCAGATGAGGCATTGACCGGTTCAAACAGTTTTTTGAACCAGTCCCATACGCCACTAATAGCCTGTCCGATCCCGTCAAAAATCGGTGATAACGCTGAGAAAGATTGTTTAACCGGTTCAAGACCAGCGCTCAGACCGCTGAAAAAACCGCTGAAAAACGCCTTAATCGGTTCCCAGTATTTGTAAATCAACACACCTGCCGCAACGATTGCCGCGCCGATAATGCCGATTGGGCTGAGCAACAACATGAAGCCAGTACGCAAGATGTTAAATACTGCCATCCCTGACCCACTCAGCGCAGAAAATCCAGATGTCGCCAGCATCCGCATGCCATTACCCAGCGCCGATAGCGCCGCGCCTGGCTGAGTGAATACCATCAACAACGCACGGCCAGCACCTTGAGCGATATTGCCAATACCACCGATGCCACTGCGTATACTGGTAAGGATGCCCCCCCACGCGCGAGTGCTGGACAGGCTACCCGTCATAACGCCGCTAAGCCTGCTGAACATACTTGTAACGGTGCCAATACCCTTGCCACCGCTTAACAGGGATAGGCCAAGTTGCAGTTTGGAAAATGGCCCCATCAATATGCCGGTCGCGAGAGAAATGGTGCCGATGGCTGCGGTGAGCGCCAGTGCACCGCCAACAACAACGAGCAGCGTTTGAGCCAACTCAGGGTTAGCCGTTACCCACTCACGGACGCTATTCACTAACCCTGTAGCGCTCTGAGCCAGCGTACGCAAAATACCTGAATCATTTTCAAAGATGGCAAAACGTAGCCCACTCAGTGCGCCACCCAGCTTGTCGATATCCCCCGACAGGTTATCGCGTAACGTACTGCCCATTCGTTCGGCTGTTCCGCTGACATCACTGAACTGGTCTTTAGTGTTCGCCAACGCTGACAGGAAATTAGGGATCTGATCGATAGACAGGTCTTCTATCGGTGTGCCAAATAATGCAATGGCCGCATTTGCCCGCTCTGCTGGGTCTTTAATCTTCAATAACCCCTTCGCAGTTTGCTGCATCGCGTTACGTGCTTGTGCGCCACCGCTGGCGATGGCTGATGACACGCGCTTCGCATTCAAGCCGATGGCGTCATACGCCGCGATGCTGGACTTGGACATATCAGAGCCACGGATTGAGAACTCTTTGACGGCATCGCCCGTTTTATCCAGCGCGAATTTGCCTTGCTGCGCCATATTGACTAGTAGCGTCATGGCTTCAGAACCGCTGTAGCCCATGTTCCTGAAATGCGTTGAATACTCATGCAATATCTCAGGTAACTCGCCGCGCATCTGGGTAGATACGCGTTGCATACCCGCCGCCATCAAATCGAATGCGTCATCGCTGCTGCGAGCCAGACCATTCTTCATCATGATGGCGGCAATCTGGATATGTTCTGCTGTATCGCCGCCGAGCACAGATTGCATATCCAACGCTTTGCGCGAGATCCGGTCTAATTCCGCTTCACCGACTTCCCCTAATGCGCCCAGTGAGCTACGCACCGCCGATACGGTGCTGGCGATCTGGGCAAGGTCATTGCTCACACCGGCACTATTGATCCCTTTAATGATTTTCGAATACTGCGACCCCATTGCAGGGGCTTCGGCATTTTGTGCAGCAATCACCGCGCCGCTTTTATCTGATTGCAAATTAGGGGCCATCATTCTGGCACCGACATACGCACCGGCTGCACTGGCACCGATTGCCATTGCACCTGTGCTGCGCAGGTTCCCCGCTGTCTGCTGCATCCGATCGTAGCGCGTACGCGCCTGCGTCACTGCCGCCAACCGCCGTTGCTGTTCCGCTAACTGGCGGTTATAGCGTGCGGTTTGGTCGCTAATCTGGTCTGTTGCCCTGCGGCTGCGATCGAGTATCACGCCGTGCCGCGCCAGCTCTGCCCGTAGCTGTGTTAACTGTTCGGTTTCGTTGGTCTGAGCCGTTGATAATTGCCTGATCAGCTCACGTTGCCGTTTCAGTGCCGCGTTTTGTTCGTCCGTTCGCGCACTGGCGGCACCGAATTCGGCACGCATCGCGGCGGCTTTGGCTTTAGCTTGTTCTAGTTCGCGGGTTGTTTTAGCCGATGCAGCGCTCAGGCGGTCAAAGCTGCTGGCCTGCCGTCCTAATCCGTTGAGGGTGTTTTGCGTGGATTTAATTTGATCGGCCAGCGCCGCAGTGCCGCTACGTGCTGCACTGACGGGCCGAGCCATATTATTGATCGCGCTGAACGCCACGCGAATATTGAGATTGCGATCTGTCATTCCGAGTTTCCGCTTCTAACGGCCGCTCGGCTGCGCCATGCCAGCAGTTCATCTACTGGCATGGCATCCATCGCCGACGGCAACCAATGGAAAATTGCTGCGATGTCGGCCATCACCTCTTCAACACAGTTAAACGGGCAGTGAATTACGCCGTTACCGCGCCCGTCTCGTTCGCTGGGGAAGAGGGTTGCAAAAAAGTGGCCACCGCATTGGAGAGCTGGCAAAAGTCCCAGGTATCCATCGTGGTAAGTTCTTCTTTCGTCAGCGCCGGACTGGTAACGCGCGGGAGCAACGTCAGCAGGCTATCCACATCGGACGTCATCACATCGTAGACCTTCAGCCCACGCAGCGATCCGGCCTGCTTTAGCGCGCCAGTAATAGTGACTTCTTTGACGTCACCGCCTTTACGCGCAATCGGGTTTTGCAGAATGACGACGTTATTTTGTTTCTCAGTCATGGTAAAAAATTCCTCTATAGCCCAACGTTAGCGCGGTGTTTTTCCAGCATATCGACACCGGCCACTTTATAAATCATGTTCAGCACATCCACTTCCATGACCTCTTCACCGCTGATCGTCAGCTTAAAGTAGGTATTTTTCAGGGTGTATTTATGTGCCGTATCTTCACCCACTTTGGCGGAGCCTGGGTCAAGCTCGGTAAACCGGCCACGCGTCTGGATTTCACACGGCACCGCTTCGCCTGTGGCTTCATCCTGATATGAACCTGCAAAGCGCGTTTGCATACCGTCCACAGTGGAGACGCCCCACTTTTTCAACAAGCCAGCATCCAGCCCGCCGAGGGTGATTTCCATATCCAGCGCGCCCGCATCAAAACCGAAGTCAATCGCGACAAAGCCAGGCATTCCGCCCGCCTGATAGTCTTCCGTCTTGCGCGTGAGTTTGGGCGGTGTCACTTCCGGCACCTGGCCGAAATAGTTGTCACCGTCGATAAACAGATTGAAGTATTTAAGTTTTTTTGGCAGAGACATGATTTACCCCTTACCCGCTGAACGTATTGGCGAACGTCGCGAAGTATTCGTCAGTAAACTCTTGCACCAGATCCAAATGCTCCAATGGCGGAACGGGTGTGTAGTTGTACTTAATGGTTAATTTTCCGGTGCGCAGCGTTTCGCCGGTGTTGGTTTCTTTGTCATACCAACAATTCGCCCCCAGCAGACGGCCAGCAGTGACCAACGCCGTTAACTTACGGTTGATGCCGTCCACAATATCCTTTGCCAGTGAGGGCGTAAGCGGCTTATCAATGTAGAAGAAATGGGCTTCTGCGATGGTATCTGCAAGGATTTGCGCAGTACGGGTATAGCTTTCAAACAGATAGGTTTCACGGTCACAGGTGCGCGATCCCCAAAAGCGAAAGCCGTTCTGCTTAATCAGCGTGGTGATGCCGTTACTGTTCAGTTCGTCGGCGTCGGTATCGGTGCCTTGCAATGTGAAATACACATCTTTGCTCAGCCCCAGCACACCGTTTACCGCAACGTTGGATAACACTTTATGCCAGCCGGTTTCCGCATCAATTTTGGCGCGCAGGCCAACCGCGAACGCTGGCGCGGGTACGGTCACGTTTTCCCCTTTAGCGGTGTCGTAGGCGATAAAGTCAGGCCAGATCACCATCAGTTCACGCTGGGAGAAATTTTCACGGTAGGCTTTCGCTGCCGCGATGGTTGCACAGTCATGCGCGCTGACATAGGCGAATGCGTTTAGCTTTTCAGCCATCACAGCCAGTTGTGCGGCAACGGCCTGTGTATCCAGTTCCGGCACGGCCAGTACGCGTGGGCGGACACCAATCCGCGCCTCTGCCGACAGCAGCGCATACAGCCCCGTATAGCGCCCGTTAGCATCGGAACCGCCGATCACTAACTGATCTTGCGTCGGTTTAGGTTCATTGCCTTCTGCCTGTGCATTCGCCGCATCTGCCACACGGATCACCACCGTTTGAGGGCTGGCCTGATCGGAAATACATTTTAACGTAGTGTGCAACGTGCCTGTTTTACCCGCTTTGCCTAACACGCTGGATACGCGGGTTAGCAATACCGGTTCGTTTAACGGGAACGTATCAGCATCGGCATCATCCGCGGTACACACCACGCCGATCACTGCCGAGTCGATATCGTTAATGATGGTGCTGAGATCCGTGGTTTCTCGGACGGTCACACCGTGATGATAATTAGTCGCCATACTGTTGCCTCAATGGGTCAAATGTCCGGCTTCATGATTGCGAGATTTCACAGGTTGCGCACGGCGTTTGCTTTGTTTTAGGAGCGCGACAACCAGCGCCGATTGTCCCTACGCGCGCGTAACGCGAGTATTCAGGCAGAGATCAGGGGGTAACAATGTCAATCATGGACACGTTAGGGGCTATTTCTGGACGACTGGATGAATACTCACCCCGTCCGGCGTTTATGGTGAGGGTTGGCGATAAGCAGGTTACAGAGCTGAATGATCGGCTGATATCGTTATCGCTGACGGATAATCGCGGGTTTGAAGCGGATTCACTGGAATTGGTGCTTGACGATGCAGACGGAAAATTAGCCCTGCCGGAGCGCGGCGCAAAGGTAACCGTGGCACTGGGCTGGGCGAATGAGCCGCTAATCAGCAAGGGGACATTCACGGTTGATGAAATTGCGCATCGTGGCCCGCCTGATCAGTTGACTATCAGCGCCCGCAGCGCGGATTTCAGAGAAACATTTAACGTTAAGCGTGAATACAGTTGGCACAATGTGACCGTCGGATTTGTGGTCTCTGCTATCGCCAGTCGTTACGGACTGAAAGCCGGTGTAACGGAACGGCTGGCGAAGCTGGAACTTGATCATGCTGACCAGACGAATGAATCAGATATCAGCTTCCTTACTCGCATGGCAGAAATGGTTGGGGCAATCACAACCATAAAAAACGGTATGTTGCTGTTCATTGTCCCAGGACAGGCGGTTTCACAAAGTGGCAAGCCACTACCGGCCATCACCATTACACGCAGTAGCGGAGACAGTCACAGCTTCCGCGTTGCTGACCGCGACGCGTACACCGGCGTTACGGCGTATTGGCTGGATCTGAATTTTGGCAAGACCAAAACGACAAAGGTAAAAAATAAACGCAAAACCAGTACGCCAGCTAAAAAGAAAGAACCGGCATCAAGCAGTAAAGAGGGGAATTATCTGAAGGGAACGGAAGGTAATGTCTATGTTATGCGTTCGACGTTTAAAACCGAGCAAGCGGCAAAACGCGCCGCTGCGGCCAAATGGTCGACGTTACAGCGTGGTGCCGCAGAATTCAGTATGACGTTAGCGCGAGGCCGTGCCGATTTATATCCCGAATTACACGCCCGTATGTCTGGATTTAAAACGGTTATCGATAATGCCGATTGGATAATTACACGCTGCGTACATGAAATCAGCCAATCGGGATTTACGACATCGCTGGAATTTGAAGTGAAAATAACGGATTGGGCAGCAGACGATAATGATGATTAATACAACGCCTGTGTATAATGACAGTAACACCAACCGTTTGAGGGGTTGTCA
Source organism: Pectobacterium sp. A5351 (assembly GCF_028335745.1). Taxonomy (NCBI): domain Bacteria; kingdom Pseudomonadati; phylum Pseudomonadota; class Gammaproteobacteria; order Enterobacterales; family Pectobacteriaceae; genus Pectobacterium; species Pectobacterium sp. A5351. The sequence goes on along the minus strand of NZ_CP116477.1, from coordinate 1,594,700 downwards.
TGGCGATCAAATGTCCAAAGTGCCGCGCAACTGCAAAAACACGTACCAGCGTAGAACTTAGCCCATTGGTTCGACGTAGCTATCACCAGTGCCAAAACATGATGTGCGGCTACTGCTTTACCAGCATGACGCACATTGATGAAGCACTGAACGAAACGAAGCCCGCGCCTGGCGCATGTGTCCCCACCAATATCTTTCCCCGTAGCCACAAGGGGGAAAATCAGTTGGATTTAGCGCTGTAGATTGTTCAATCCTACTTAACAAAAGCGGCTAAATTCTTGGCCGCTTTTTTCATGCCTAAAATCAGCGCTGCCACTCTGCTGCCATTTTGCTGCCACTTGCCCTTTTTCAGGCACAAAAAAACCGCCTTTCGGCGGTCTACGACATTGCACATAAGTGCTTGTTTTAATTCTTTTTAAATCAATGGTGCCCGGGGCGGGACTTGAACCCGCACAGCGCGAACGCCGAGGGATTTTAAATCCCTTGTGTCTACCGATTTCACCACCCGGGCATAAATTTTGGAGGCGCGTTCCGGAGTCGAACCGGACTAGACGGATTTGCAATCCGCTACATAACCGCTTTGTTAACGCGCCAAAATATTTAGGTCTTAGTGACCAACATCCGCTATTGCCGATGTTTTAAATTGGAGCGGGAAACGAGACTCGAACTCGCGACCCCGACCTTGGCAAGGTCGTGCTCTACCAACTGAGCTATTCCCGCAATGCAGAACTTACTGATTTTTCTAACTTCTTACAAACCAACGTTGCTCTTGATGCGATGCATTCTACTGACCTGACACGATGAGTCAACAGAATTATCAAGCAACCATGTTCGTTTGCTGGTTTTTACGGCGCTTCGATCAAGGTTCAAGCAAATCGTGACGCGCCGCGTTCAAATATTGGAACATGGACCAGAAAGTGAGCACCGCCGCGATGTACAACGCCACAACACCCACACCTTCAACAATGCGTTCCGGCCGCCATAGCAAAGCAAAAAGCGCCATCATCTGAGCCGTAGTTTTCACCTTTCCTATCCACGACACGGCAACGCTGCTTCTTTTGCCAATTTCAGCCATCCACTCGCGCAAGGCGGAAATAATGATTTCCCGCGCGATCATCGTTGCTGCTGGCAGCGTAATCCACCACGAATGATAGTGTTCCGCAACCAGCACCAACGCGACAGCCACCATCACTTTATCTGCAACGGGATCGAGGAAAGCACCAAAACGCGTGGTCTGTTTCCAACGGCGGGCAAGGAAACCATCAAACCAATCCGTCACGGCAGCAAATACAAAAATCAGCGCACAAAGCAGCGGTGCCCAGACGAATGGAAGATAAAATGCCAGCACAAAAAACGGAATAAGAGCAACACGAAACAGGGTAAGCAACGTCGGTATATTAAATTGCATAGCGCTTAGGTAACTATCTGACTGGAGTGGATACTAGGAGTATGTTGCTACATTGTCCCTAGTGTTTCAATGCATGGAAGATCTTTTCTGCCAATGTATGCGAAATTCCAGGAACATTTGCAATATCCTCGATGCTGGCATTCATCAAAGGCTGTAACCCCCCCATGTATTTCAGCAGGGTTTGACGACGTTTAGGGCCGACACCGTCGATAAGCTCCAGCGTACTGGTATTCTTTATTTTTGCTCTCTTTTTGCGATGCCCGCCAATCGCATGGTCATGCGAATCATCGCGAATATGCTGGATAACGTGCAACGCGGGAGAATCAGGCGGCAGGGCCACGCCCTCGCCCGTCGCTTCAAAAAACAGGGTTTCCAGCCCAGCTTTACGATCGCTGCCCTTCGCGACACCAAGTAGCAAAGGCTTATTTTTATCCCATGGTACTTGTAACGAGTCAAACACGGCCTGAGCCTGACCGAGTTGCCCTTTCCCACCATCAATGACAATGACATCCGGTATTTTACTTTCATCCAGCGCTTTACCGTACCGGCGTCGGAGGACTTGCGCCATGGCCGCATAATCATCACCGGGCGTAATACCACTGATATTATAGCGGCGATATTCCGAACGTGACGGACCATTGGCATCGAATACCACGCAGGACGCCACTGTTTGCTCCCCCATCATATGACTGATGTCAAAACACTCCATGCGATGGATTTCAGGCAGTTGCAAGACGCTTGCTAATGCATCCAAGCGCTGATGAATTGTGGATTGCTGAGACAGTTTGGTGACCAACGCAGTCGCAGCATTCGTCCGCGCCAGTTTTAAATAGCGAGCACGGTCACCACGAGGTTTCGTCTGAATCTGCACTTTTCTCCCCGCAACCGCCGTCAAGGATGCCATCAGCACGTCTTTATCGGGCAAGCTAAAGTCAAGCAGAACTTCTGCTGGAAGCGATCGGACTAAGCTTCCTTGCAAATAGAACTGCCCGACAAACGTTTGCACTACTTCCCCTAATTCCGTACCACAAGGGATTTTGGGGAAATAGCTCCGGCTGCCAAGCACGTTTCCCTGTCGGATAAACAGGACATAGACGCAAGCCATGCCAGCATCAAAAGCCACACTGATCACATCCAGATCTTCGCCGTCGCCGGAAACAAATTGTTTTTCCATCACCCGCCGAACCGCCTGGATCTGATCGCGTATCCGGGCTGCCTCTTCAAAATTCAGATCGCGACTAGCGGCTTCCATTCGAGAGATGAGTTGATTCAGTACCTGCTGATCTTTGCCAGACAAAAACAGACGAACATAGTCAACCTGCTGCTGATAATCCTCATCGCTAACCAAACCGCTAACGCAAGGCCCGAGGCAGCGACCGATTTGATATTGCAGGCAAGGACGAGAGCGGTTGCGATAAACGCTATTCTCGCACTGCCGTACTGGGAACAGTTTTTGAAGTAATATCAGCGTTTCACGCACGGCATTGCCGTTGGGAAACGGGCCGAAATACTCGCCCTTCGCATGCTTGGCACCACGGTGCACCGCCAGACGCGGATGAGTGTCACTACTCAGGAAAATCATGGGGTAGGATTTATCATCGCGCAGCAAGACGTTATAACGCGGCTGATAAAGCTTGATGTAGTTGTGTTCCAGCAGTAAGGCTTCAGTTTCTGTGTGCGTGATCGTGACATCAATATGCTTGATGCTTTTGACCAATGCCTCGGTTTTACGGCTGGCGACATGGCTGCGGAAATAGCTGGCAAGCCGTTTTTTTAAGTCTTTTGCCTTACCAACGTAGATGACCGTATCGCCTGCATCATACATACGGTAGACACCAGGCTGGCTCGTTACCGTTTTTAAAAATGCCGAAGCATCGAAACTCTCACTCACTACTTAACAATGTCTCCGCGGTAAAAAGCCCATACTTGATAGCAAGATGAGTCAACTCTACGTCACCGTTAATATTCAGCTTGCTAAACATACGGTAACGATAGCTGTTCACTGTTTTAGGGCTAAGATTAAGCTGTTCTGAGATTTCAGTCACTTTCTGCCCCTTCGTTATCATTAGCATAATCTGTAATTCGCGTTCAGACAAACACTCCAGCGGCGCGTCCGTCTGTGGCTCCAACTGGCTTAGTGCCATCTGTTGAGCAATATCAGAAGCTATATACCGTTTGCCTGCATGTACTGCTCGAATGGCGGAGATGACTTCCTGAGGGGCTGCAGCTTTGCTTACATATCCCGCAGCTCCGGCCTGCATGACTTTTGCGGGTAGCGGATTCTCCGTATAAATAGTGAGCATGATGACTTTTATATCTGGCGTAAAACGCAGGATTTTACGCGTTGCTTCAAGCCCACCGATACCCGGCATGCTCATGTCCATCAGGACAACATCCACGTCATTGCTTCGGCACCATTTAACGGCATCTTCACCACAGCATGCCTCACCAACCACTTTCAGACCTTTGATATCCTCAAGAATGCGTCGTATCCCTGCCCGCACCAGTTCATGGTCATCAACAAGAAAAACGCTAATCAAAGAATAATTCTCCAAAAAAGGGAGTAACACTTACATAAAAAGTTGCTTGCAGGTGATACTACGTTGGTTTCAAAAAATAATGAACACTGATTTATATGAATAAGTATTTTAAAATATGCAGAGAAGGAATAAAGCATATTCTCGATCATAACAATATATCGTCAACCTGATGGTGTATGTCGATCACATTCTTAACATTTCAAATAAGCCACACAGTATAAACAGTTCGATGGCACAAAATGTATAAAAAAAATGAAAATCAAATGGCATGCAATTGGCTTCACATTTCAAATGTCAACAAAAAATCACTATTGTAAGCAGGGTATTGTTAGAAATCTTATCATCGCCTACTGCTTTATTATACAAATAATATATTCAGTGAAGCACGTCCATAGTGAACATCATATGTATTAAACGAAACACATCCATAGTCTTTACCACGAAAAAATACCAAGAATATAGATGCTATTTTAATAAGTTAAATGCATAAAAAACAGCCACTAAAATGGCGTTATCCGCGAATAATATCAATCCACAACATGCTGTATGGTATACTCCTGACATCTGGTTCAGCCTGTCGCGTTAGCGGTAACGCCCGTAGCAGGCGAAGAAAAACACTTTTTTCTTGTTGAGGAGACAACATGAGCAACGCAGACTTTTCTACTGCCGCATCCGCCGGAACACTGGCCCATGAAGTTACCTGCCTGAAGGCGATGGTTACACTGTTATTAAAGTCAATCGGTCAGGCAGACGCCGGTAAAGTTATCATCAATATGGAAAGATATATTGCTCAATTGGAAGATGCCGAGCAAGCCGCTGTTTTTGATAACACGATTAAACAAATCAAAACCAGCTACCGTAAATAGCACTATTTGCTACACCGCCATCTTAATAATTATCTCTGGCGGTGTAGTGATATTTAACATTGTGCTACTGATTAAAAAATAGAGACGCTCGTCTATTTATTTCCGACACGGATGAGCTTCAAAAGTAGCGCTTCTTCTTTCTTTTTATATTGCGTTAATTCCGTCACCAACGCTTTATCCAGGAGCTGTTTCCGCGAAAGTGCTTTTCTTTCATCAACCAGTTCCCTCAGCTCGGTGAAACATTCATTTATCTTGTACTCTTTAGAACTTTCCGTACAAATTATCTCATGGATTGCCTGACTCAGTTCAGACAATGAGATAACCGATTTTGGATCCTGGTGACTTTTTTCTATGACAGCCAGTAATTTTTCGAATCCCATATGAACCTCCTAAATCAAACAGAAACTTGCGTATGGCAAACCAGGAAACTTCAGCTACCTCTAAACGCCGCCCTAGTGGATGTGAACACAACCCTGAGCAAACTCATCATACTCAAGCTGCATAGGCTCTGGCTACGCGACCCGGCACACTGACACATACTTCTGTGTGCTTCAGCCTAAAAGGCCTGTGCCTTGCGTTGTCCAAAAAGTGAAGGTTTTGTCTTACAACTCGAATTGTTTAGAGCAACTCAACCGTGCGTCAGTATTACACTCTGTCGGCCATTCCGTCTGTTAAGCATAGCACTTTCTCGCGACGCTTAAGGACACGTGAGGCACATTCTCACCGAGCAGAGCGATGACTGCCAGCAATACTATCATCCCCGCTATATTCCCCTTCGATGTTAACGCTCCATATGAATAAAAAGACACCGAGAGAATCTAATCTGTTAAGAAAAAAATGGTGATTAAAATCAGAAGAATAAAATTTAGGAGAGTAAAAATTAATGAAAAAAGTAAGAGAAAACCCAAGAGAAAATATAATTAACGAGAAATTAACTAAAAAGAAAAATAATAGTAAAAAACAGTACAATTATCGTAACTCATTGAAACTGTTGGTGGGTCGTGTAGGGCTCGAACCTACGACCAATTGATTAAGAGTCAACTGCTCTACCAACTGAGCTAACGACCCAACGGGAAGGATTATTCTCTTCCCCGACTCATCTGTCAAATACTTCATATTAATTTTTTATACGCGATAATAGCATTGTTAGAGATTGGTAAATTTGTTAACCTGCTCAGCCTATTTATCTATGCCTCTCATCGTTTATATCCTCTTCATTTTAGGGCGAAAAACATACAACACTACTTTACACCATTATCTGCCCTCTTTATACCTGGCTATCTCAGACATCCGCTGTAATAAGTACCGCGGTTGCGCTATCTTATTTGTTTCGATTTTCGCAAACGAGAGCCGCCAAAGAGCTCAAAAAAACATCACAGACAGAAACAGGAACCTGTACTTAAAATGGTCGAACAATCAAAAGAAGCCGCAGACCTTGCCCCTGAACAGGGAGAGGGACTGCAACGGAATCTGACTAATCGTCATATTCAGCTCATCGCCATCGGCGGAGCGATCGGTACTGGGCTATTCATGGGCTCAGGAAAAACAATCAGCATGGCAGGCCCTTCGATCATTTTCGTTTATATGATCATTGGCTTTATGCTGTTTTTCGTCATGCGTGCAATGGGAGAGCTATTACTCTCCAACCTCAACTATAAATCATTCAGCGATTTCGCGGCCGACCTGCTCGGGCCATGGGCAGGTTTCTTCACTGGCTGGACTTACTGGTTCTGCTGGGTCGTAACCGGGATCGCCGATGTCGTCGCAATTAGCGCCTATTCTCAGTTTTGGTTCCCCGATTTATCACAGTGGATCTCGTCCCTGCTTTGCGTTCTACTCTTACTTACGCTAAATCTGGCAACAGTGAAACTGTTCGGCGAGATGGAATTCTGGTTCGCCATGATAAAAATTGTCGCCATAGTGGCGTTAATCGCCGTCGGCGCGGTGCTGGTAATGATGCAATTCTCCTCCCCATCAGGCAACGTCGCCTCTTTTACCAACCTCTGGAATGATGGTGGCATGTTCCCCAAAGGAATCAGCGGTTTCTTTGCCGGATTCCAGATAGCCGTATTTGCCTTTGTCGGCATCGAACTGGTTGGTACAACGGCTGCTGAAACGAAAAACCCGAAAGTCGTATTGCCACGCGCGATTAACGCCATCCCGATTCGCATCATCATGTTTTATGTTTTTGCGCTTATCATGATTATGTCTGTCACGCCCTGGGGCGCGATTACGGCGGATCGTAGTCCTTTTGTGGAAATGTTCGTGCTTGTCGGATTACCTGCGGCTGCCAGTATGATCAACTTCGTCGTCCTGACATCTGCGGCATCCTCGGCGAATAGTGGCGTTTTCTCCACCAGCCGCATGCTCTTTGGTCTAGCTAAGCAAGGCGATGCACCGAAAAGCTTCGGCATGCTCTCTAAACGCGCGGTTCCTTCGGCAGGATTGATGTTTTCCTGTATTTGTTTGCTTTCCGGCGTCGTGTTGATCTACCTGATTCCAAACGTGATGACCGTCTTTACGCTGGTGACCACCGTCTCCGCAATTTTATTCATGTTCATCTGGAGCATCATTCTGTGCTCTTACCTGACCTATCGTAAAAAGCGCCCTCAGCTACATGCCGAGTCATCCTATAAAATGCCATTGGGTATTTTCATGTGTTGGATATGTCTGGCCTTTTTCGCTTTTGTTATTGTACTGTTAACATTACAGCCAGATACACGGCAGGCGCTCATTGTCACACCGCTGTGGTTTATTGTTCTGGCTATTGCTTATCAGTTTATTCGGCGGAAAAAACAGGCTGTTAGCGCGGAGTAAAGCGTATATAAATGCAAGGAAGGCGCGGACAACGTCGGCGCCTTCAGTTTTTTTCAGCAAAATTACACATAGCAGAAGTATTCTCTATTATTAGATATAAACAATTCTCAATTGGATATGCGGAAATTAATATGCGATCAATTAATATCGTCACCATTGATATATCAGAAAGTTATTCCCGTGATGAAACGGTTGTGATTCGATTGATGTTTTTCGTCAATAGTTCGAAAGCTAAGTAATCATAGCCATCCTTCCGCTGATAGGCATCAGCAACCACACCCTCTATCTTTTTATTTAACTCATTGATTTTACCGTCATCAAATGTTAAAACAATAGCAGAAATCAGCATCTCCAACGATTCAATCTTCGCGCTAAGCGCTTTTTCTCCAGCTTCTTTTTCTGCCAGCTTTATTAAAAGATGAGAGAGGATATTATTCATTTGAACTCCTTAATCAAAAAAATAACCGTCATACACCCATAAGGTAACACCTGTCGTGACGGACAGAATTAGAGAAAACATAACGAAGATTAATGTAACACTGTGAATGGCCTGATCGCTAGTGTCTATTACCATTTTAAGGAAATCATATTCACATCGCGGCAATAAAGTGAAGTGGCATATAAATAAACCAAATAAATAAAAACCCATTTTATTTTTGAGACCAATGTTCTCTGTTTTGAACAAGATCGATAAGGTGATAAACCGTGATAAAGTTCACGAAAAAAAAATAAAAATACATAGATTTCTAGCAGAACATTAGAAAAGAAAGTCAGATCGAGTAGCCAGCCATCGAAAAACGGCTGGCCCTGATAGTTAACGCTTACGCGCTCATTGATTGTCGTGCGCCACTCACCGCATCCTTTGCCTGCTCACACTGTGACAATATCGTCTGTGCATGAGAATAAAGAATTTTCCCTGCTTCGGTAGGCGTCACACCGCGTCGACTACGCACCAACAGCTGTTTTTCGAGTTCACTCTCCAGCGTCGCGACCTGCTGGCTCAGCGCCGGTTGTGCAATATGCAACAACTCAGCAGCCTGAGTCAGGCTACCGATATCAACGATTTTCACAAAATATTTGAGCCGTCTAAGATTCATGTCTGCCTCCTGAGTAGTTACTCTAAAGAGGTAGCAAGAAGCGCGCCATATTGTGCACCCATCCCTAAGAAAAAGTGATACCTCATTGATAAGCCACAGGTAAAATAAGGAAAAGCAATGATTCTGCTAACCAACGCCCCTGATTTTGTCTGGAGAATCCGCCTCCGGCCCACGACTCATCTGCACCATCCTAAAGCAACTCCTGCTATTTTAGAGTGCAATCCTGCCCGCTAATCGACGCATCTCACGGCTTTCCTGTGCTCAACTTGAGCAATAATTTCAATATGTTGGTCATTAGTTCGGCAATCAAGCGCGCCAAGCGATAACAGCCTTTGACAACCTGAAACGCTCCCGCTATTATCCTTCGCACTTAACCGATTCCTCTGTAGTTCAGTCGGTAGAACGGCGGACTGTTAATCCGTATGTCACTGGTTCGAGTCCAGTCAGAGGAGCCAAATTCTTGTTTTCATGCCGCTTTACGAATCCTTATCTGATTCAGATTCAATAGGTTAGCGTGAAAGGTCTTCCCGATGCATTTTCAGTTTACCCTCCGCATCGGGAGAACTTGGTGGTCAGATTTGGGGTCAAATTGGTTCGATGACGAAGTGCCCCCCCAAATGTCTCTTAACGACTCAAAAATCCGCAACTTAAAACCATCAGCAAAACCCTTCAAAGTTTCCGATTCTCACGGTCTATATCTTTTAATTAATCTAGGCGGTTCACGTCTCTGGTATCTCAAATATCGCATCAATAGAAAAGAATCACGCCTCGGCTTAGGTGCCTACCCTGATGTATCTCTGGCCGACGCTCGTCAACAACGTGACGGAGTCCGCAAATTGCTGGCGCAGAATATCAACTGTAGTGGTCAACTAAAACTGGCCACGGCTTTAGCGTTTTTCATGAATCGATTTTCAGATTCGTTTGGCGGTAACCCACCATTATATTCATTCGGCCTGAGTGAACTGTAATATCCCACGATGTCGTCTGTAATAGCGTGAGCGGCTTCGCTGAAGCTCATGTAGCCATTACGGGTACCCACTCATTTTTCAAACTCTCAAGGGTATTAACAGCGAAGTTCACCTTGCAGCGCTGACCGCCAACAACCGTTTCGATTTCCCCCCAGTCGTGCTGGAGTTGTTGACCGGGCAGGGTCTCGAAGGACGCCCGCAGAGCCCGTTTGGGATGCAGATACTGACGCAGTATGGAACGACATCCGTCGTAACCCTGTTGTTTTATCTCCTGAAAAATGACTTCGGCATTCCAGACATACTCACGCAAACGTAGGTCAACATAATCTATAAACGGGCGGAGTTTTTTCATGGATTCACGTTTACGCGTAACAACAGCGCTTTCAGTGAGATGTCGTCTAACTGTGCACTCAGAACAGCCGATATGCTGATCGATGTCGATAATATGCGCGCTGTGAATACGTATCGGCTTTATCATGAGAAGGTCCTCTCTGCTTAACATGCGACTTCTCCGTCTGGTGTAGGAACCTTGAGAGAAGACCATGTTGGGTGGAGTGGACAAAATTTATGGTGATTTACGGTCTTATATCCGTGTTGCTGGCATACTGATGATATTTCCCGGAGAAGCTCGCGGTGCGGAAAGCACGATTTACTCAGCCCCCGAGCAATAGCGGCGCTGAAGAACCTGTTGCGAACCGCTTTATTAAGCCCTAACGTGAGTATTGCTCTTCGCCCTTGTATCTTGAAGTTTAAGTATGATTGACCTGCAACAGGTTTGGCACAGTTCATGTAGCTTGTTCGCCCTTGGGTATTCACTATTTTGATTGATGAGGAAAAATGGAACGCTTGTTTGTCTACGGTACGCTGCGTCCGGGTCACGCAAATGCCTATATTCTGGAGAACATCGGTGGAGAATGGTTGCCGGGCTACGTGACAGGCATGTTTTATGAGCGTGGCTGGGGTGCCGCCGCGGATTTTCCAGGGGTAGTCCTGAATGATACTGGGCCACGCGTCAGCGGTTATCTGTTTTTATCTGCTAACCTTGGGGCGCACTGGCCAATGCTGGATGAATTTGAAGAGGGCTACGATCGCGTTGAAGTTGTGGTTACCACGGAGGAAGGCTCGCAGATTACAGCCTGGGTTTATCAGCTACAGCCACAAACAGGCCCCTAAGCAATATAGCTCAAATACGTTCTCTACCCTGCTCTATACCAGTAAGGAAAGGCAATGTGAAAATCCCGCTGAGGGAAACACAGCGGGATGCTTTTTTAGCCTCTTATGACCGTGGGTTAAGATGGGAAGCGGATATCACCATACTCACCTTGCATCTTTTTCAACATGCCCTCAACGACCGCTACTCATTGCCCCATTGGTTCAGGAACGTCGCGATCTCATCAATACGATGCTCGTCAATACCCGCTTCACTGGCCATCTCCTTCTGCGCCTCTTCACTGATTTCGTCGTTATTCATTAAGCGGGTGAGCAGCAGTTTGAAATAGCGCGCCAGAGCGTCACGTTCTGACTCACTCACTGGTTTTTCAGATTCCGTCGCATACTCATCCGTGATGTCATAAAATTTAGGCGGTATTTCATTGTTCATAAGTCATCCTCAGGGATTCAGGTCTATGTCCGTTGATGCTGGCATCGTCTTGCCGGGATCATACCATTCTTACGTCGTTTTCCTGTCATCCATCTAGGTGAAAGGGGCCAAAAGAGGTTGGTTCAATCTCTTAGATACGAAAAACAGAGCACGCTTTTCCGTTTTAGTCTTACCATAAGTCCATGCAGTCAAATTCAAATAACCATATGAATTACAATTATAAATTCTGTATAACAGTGACCACTGCGACGACGTCGATTCGAACCGTACATCAAGTCATGAAGATGGCTCATGTCTATTGAAATTAAATCACTTTTACTCACTCGATGAGTCTGGCATAAATTGTGCAGACAATATGAAATCTGCTGAATGATAAGACCTGAAAATCTTCGAAAAGAAAGACATAAAATCAGGTTGATATCAACAATTAGGATGTTAGATCGCGATGAATAAGAATTTTACATTTACGATTAAGAACACGCGTTTCGATGAGAATTATAACCCGTCCGAAAATACGCGTATCACGACCAACTTTGCGAATTTGGCGAGAGGAAAGAACCGCCAGGAAAACTTGCGCAACGCCTTAAAAATGATTGACAACCGTTTCAATTCTCTGGCGCATTGGGATAACTCTAAAAGCGATCGTTACGCTGTTGAGCTCGATATCATTTCCGTTGAAATTGATATTGAAGGCAATGGCAACACCTTTCCTGTCATCGAAATATTGAAAACGAATGTTGTTGATAAAAAAACCAACGAACGTATTGAAGGGATTGTAGGGAATAATTTCTCCTCCTACGTGCGAGATTATGACTTTAGCGTATTGCTGTCAGATCATAATAAGAGCAACCCTGGATTTAGCACCCCCGATAACTTTGGCGATCTGCATGGAAATATCTTTAAATGCTTCGTGAATTCGAAGAGCTATAAAGAGAGTTTTAGTAAATCGCCAGTGATATGCCTCAGCGTTTCAAGTAAAAATACCTATCACAGGACTGGAAACCAGCATCCTGTATTAGGCATCGAATACCAGCAAGATGAATATTCATTGACCGACCAATACTTCCATAAAATGGGGTTACAGGCTCGCTATTTTATGCCGCCAAATAGCGTTGCACCTTTGGCCTTCTATTTTTCTGGTGACTTACTGAGTGATTACACGAATCTTGAGCTGATCAGCACCATCTCCACGATGGAGACGTTTCAAAAGATTTACCGACCTGAGATTTACAATGCAAACTCTCCGGCAGGTCAATGCTATCAGCCGAGCCTGAATCATCAGGATCATTCCTTCACTCAAATTGTTTATGATCGAGAAGAACGTAGCCTGTTGGCTATCGAGCAGGGAAAGTTTACGGAGAAAAACTTCATCAAACCATACCACGCTATTCTTGAGCAATGGTCTGCTAATTACGTTCTTTGATTAACCAAACACACAAGGTCACTGATTATTATGAAAATATTGCTACCCACTTCAACCGCAGGCAGCTTACCTAAACCTTCTTGGCTGGCACAGCCTGAAACACTGTGGTCACCCTGGAAATTACAAGGTGAGGAGTTGATTGAGGGCAAACAAGATGCGCTACGTTTGAGCCTGGCAGATCAACTACAGGCAGGGATTGATATTGTCAGCGACGGCGAGCAAACGCGCCAACATTTTGTCACGACGTTTATTGAGCACCTCAGCGGTGTTGATTTCGAGAAACGTGAGATCGTTAAAATTCGTAATCGCTATGACGCGAGTGTGCCGACAGTCATTGGTGCAGTGGTTCGCCAAAAGCCTGTTTTTGTTGAAGACGCTAAATTTTTACGTCAGCACACGACTCAACCGATCAAATGGGCCCTGCCTGGCCCCATGACAATGATCGATACGCTTTATGATAGCCACTATAAAAGTCGCGAAAAACTCGCCTGGGAATTCGCCACCATTCTGAATCAAGAAGCTAAAGAGTTAGAGGCGGCGGGTGTCGACATTATCCAGTTTGATGAACCCGCATTTAATGTCTTTTTTGATGAGGTGAATGATTGGGGAATTGCCGCGTTAGAAAGAGCCGTTGAAGGGCTTAAATGTGAAACGGCGGTGCACATTTGCTATGGCTATGGCATCAAAGCCAATACCGATTGGAAAAAGACGCTGGGGTCCGAGTGGCGACAATATGAAGAAATTTTCCCTAAATTGCAAAAATCGACCATCGATATCATTTCACTGGAATGTCAGAACTCCCGTGTTCCCATGGATCTGATTGAACTCATTCGCGGTAAAAAAGTGATGGTAGGCGCTATTGACGTGGCAACCAATACTATTGAGACACCAGAGGAAGTCGCCGATACGCTACGAAAAGCACTTCAGTTTGTGGATGCTGACAAGCTCTATCCGTCTACCAACTGTGGCATGGCTCCGTTGTCTCGCCGCGTCGCAAGAGGCAAACTCAATGCGCTAAGTGCAGGCGCGGAAATCGTTCGCAGAGAACTTCTGGCTAAATAACGTCGCCAAAGCGTTGACCACGTGAAACAAACTCAGTCCGGTTGGCGATCCAATTCATCGCCAACGGTCCCATCCCACCAGCAGGACTGAGCGAAACATCAGCCTAAATGAAAAGCCCGTCAGGGCTTTTCATCGATAAGCATCTGCAAAACGTTAATCACCACAGAGACTGTAATTTGAATTGTGTCATTGCCTGTTTTTGATATGTTCACTTCAACAACGGTTGCACGCAAGCCAATCTAATTTTCACGCTCGATTGAGTTGCATGAAAAGGTCATCGGAGCCTTCATTGAAAAGTACATTTTCTACTAATTTGAGTCATTATCTGTGACCCGGAGGCCTGCCTGTCTAATAACCCCACATCAATATACTGCCCCAGATTGTGCTGCTGAAGATCCGATATATAAGGAATTTCGCCCAGCATTGGCGCAGGCAGGCGCTGTTGCAGCGTTTGCAGATACGGCTGGTGCCATTTTCCTGGTGGCGTGATGTCGTTTGCGATCCAGCCAGCCAGGCGCAGGCCAGCGTGGTGAATCGCGTGGGCGGTCAACATTGCGTGATTAATACAACCCAGCTTGATGCCGACCACCAAAATCACGGGAAGCTGTTCCTGAACGACCCAGTCGGCGAACGTATTCTGCGCCGACAGCGGCGTAAACCATCCGCCAGCGCCTTCTACCAGCAGCCAATCCGCCTGTGTTTCTAATGCCCGCAGGCCTGCGGACAATGCAGAGAGATGAACAGGCCGCTGCTCCACCGTACTGATAATATGTGGCGAGGTCGGCTCCATAAACGCCAACGGGTTCACCGCCTGATAATCCAGCCGGACGCGGCTATTAGCCTGAAGTGCCAGCGCATCGCTGTTACGAATGCCATCGGCTGTCATTTCACAGCCGGACGCCACGGGTTTATAGCCTGCGGTGCGGTATCCGGCCTGATTCGCCGCCTGAAGTAGCGCCGTGCTGGCGACCGTTTTCCCGACTTCAGTATCCGTGCCTGTCACAAACCAGCGCTCAATCACGATAAATCACTCCATAAACCAGTTGATAGCTGAGCGGGTAGCCGCCCTGCTCTTGCGAATAGTGGGCAGACAGCGCCGCCAAACGCGCCCGGCTCAATAGCCCCGGCGTGCGCCCTTCGTGCAGCCAGGTCGCCCCAATCCCCTTCAGCGATTTCATTAACGCCAATACATCAGGGAAAAAACAGACCTCACGTTCTTGTACCAGGTGATGCCGATAAGGCTGGCAGGCCGCGTCGATAGCAGAGAGCGGCAGAAAGCGATTTGTCCGCTGCGTGCCATCCAGCGCCTGCCACGCCCGCGACAGTTCGCTTAAGGAGCCGTCTGCCAGCGTCGAAAAGGCAATCACGCCCCCCGGCCGCGTGACCCGATACAGCTCTGCCAGCACACGCGGTAACGAGTCGCACCACTGTATAGCCAGATTGCTATAGCTGATGTCTACACAGCAATCTGCCAGCGGAAGGTTTTCGATATCCCCTTCCTGATAACGATCGGCGACCTGCTGCTCACGAGCATGCGCCAGCATGTCCACCGACAAATCCAGCGCGGTCACCGATTTACCGGCCTGACGCCAACGGCGGCTAAAGTGCCCAGTTCCACAGCCCGCATCCAATACCTGTAAACCACTGTGCGACGGCATCAGTGCCAGCAGGCGTTCCCCGCTGGTGCGTTGCAGTTCGGCAAAGCGGTCATAGCACCCTGCCGCACGTCCAAACGCCTGCGCAATCGCCTGCTTGTTATAGTTTTCTGTCAGCATGATGTAATACCGTAAGCAAGCGACTGATGTCTTCTGGCTGATGTTCCGCCGTCAGCGTAATCCGCAGGCGTGGGCTGCCGGGCGGCACCGTCGGTGGTCGCATGGCGCTAACCCACACGCCCTGTTCACGCAGGTGGTTCGTTAACACCAGCGCTCGTGCGTTCTCGCCGACAATCAGCGGCTGAATCGCGCTCTGTGAATCCATCAGTTGATAGGACGAGTTGGAAAAGCCCGCGCGGAACTGCGCAACGTTACGCCGTAGTGCATCACGCCGCGCATCGCCCTGCCGGACACACTGGAGTGCCGCGCTCAGCGCACAGGCCTGCGCCGCGGGCATTGAGGTGCTGTAAATCAAATGACGGGCAAATTGCAGGAAGTATTCGGCCAGCGGTTCAGCGCACAACACCGCCGCGCCGCTCACGCCAAACGCTTTGCCAAACGTGACAATCAGCAGCTCAGGTTTAATGCCTTGCTGCCAGCAGCTCCCACGACCTTCCTCACCCAGCACGCCAATCCCGTGTGCATCGTCCACCATCAGCCAGGCACCGTGCGTTCTGCACTGAGCCTGTAGCGCCGATAACGGCGCAGTATCGCCATCCATGCTGAAAACACCTTCGGTCACCACCAGCGTCTGGCCGTCGGCAGGCTTTTCCAGCAGCGTTTGCAGACTATCGGCCTGATTGTGTTTAAAGCGTCGCAAGGTAGCAGGTGACTGTGCCGCGGCTTCCAGCAGCGACGCATGGCTGAGTTTATCGGCCAAAATACGGTCTTCCGCCTGAGCCAGTGCAGCGACGACAGCCTGATTCGCGGCATAGCCGGAAATAAACAGCAGCGCCCGCGGATAGCCCAGCCAGTCGGCAAGCTGACTTTCCAGCGTCGCATGGGCATCGGTATACCCGGTCACATGCCCGGAACCGCCGCTGCCAATCCCGTATTGCTCTGCCCCCTGCTGCCAGGCGCGCACAATCTCCGGGTGGTGGCTCAGCCCCAGATAGTCGTTGCTGGAAAAATTCAGGTAGCAGCGATCGCCCTGCATCAGCCAGCGCCCGCTGCCGCCTTGATTCGCCAACCTCACGCGATAAGCATCATCACGCTGGCGTTGTGCCAGCGCGGCTTCAATACGTTGCTGCCAACTCATGATGCAACACGCCTTACCTGATGGCGCACTCGCAGGGCGTTATACCGCAGCATTATAAAACTGCTCGCTATCGGCATTAATCAGCTGTTCTGCCAGCCACTGCTGCTGTTGGTTATCTCCGTATTCGGTCGCCGTCTGCTGCGGGTTCAAACCTAACTTGAGGAACAGCGCCAGATCTTTGTCTTCTTTCGGATTTGGCGTCGTTAACAGCTTGCAACCGTAGAAAATAGCGTTCGCACCGGCCATAAAACACATCGCCTGCGTTTGTTCACTCATCTGCTCGCGTCCGGCGGACAAACGCACATAGGAAGCCGGCATCATGATACGCGCCACGGCAATCGTACGGATGAAATCAAACGGATCGACGTCCTCATTCTCCGCCAGCGGCGTTCCTTTCACCTTAACCAGCATGTTGATCGGCACGCTTTCCGGCGGCGTCGGCAAGTTAGCCAACTGCACCAACAGACCGGCGCGATCGCGTACGGTTTCCCCCAATCCAACGATGCCGCCGGAACAGACTTTAATGCCCGCCCCGCGCACTTTATCCAGCGTATCCAGACGTTCCTGGTAGGTACGAGTCGTGATGATACTGCCGTAAAACTCCGGCGAGGTATCGAGGTTATGGTTATAGAAATCCAGCCCGGCAGAGGCCAGACGCTCGGCCTGATCGTTATGCAGCGTTCCCAGCGTCATGCAGGTTTCCATCCCCATCTCTTTGACGCCTTTTACCATCTGTTCCAGATACGGCATATCGCGCTCGTGCGGATTTTTCCACGCTGCGCCCATACAAAAACGCGTCGATCCTGCCGCTTTCGCCTGACGGGCCGACTCCAGCACCTGTTCAACCTGCATCAGACGTTCGGTGTCAATCCCGGTACGATAGCGGGAACTTTGCGGGCAATACTTGCAGTCTTCAGGGCAGGCGCCGGTTTTTATCGACAGTAGCGTGCTTACCTGCACCTGACGGGGGTCAAAATGCAGGCGGTGGACCTGCTGCGCTTCAAACATCAGTTCCAGAAAAGGTTTATTAAATAAGTCTTGCACTTGCTCAAGCGTCCAGTAAATGCGGTCAGCCATCGCGGCATCTCCAAACTAAAAACGTTTCTCCAGTGTAAATTAACCCGATATACTGTCAACCAAATAGAAACCATTTTAGTTTACGAAAGATCATCATGAACCTGGAAGACATTGCTTTTGACCAGCGCCACATTTGGCATCCCTACACCTCAATGACCAAACCGCTTCCCTGCTATCCGGTGGTCGCGGCCTGTGGCGTCGAACTTCATCTGGATGACGGACGTCGCCTGATCGACGGCATGTCATCGTGGTGGGCGGCGATTCACGGTTACAACCATCCGGCAATCAATCAGGCGGTGCAGACGCAGCTCAACCAGATGTCGCACGTGATGTTCGGCGGCATCACCCATCCGGCGGCGGTAGCGCTGTGTCGTCAACTGGTGGACATCACGCCCGATGGTCTGGAATGCGTTTTTCTGGCGGATTCCGGCTCAGTGGCTGTCGAAGTGGCGATGAAAATGGCGCTGCAATATTGGCAAGCATGTGGTGAAACCCGCCAGCGCTTTCTCACCCTGTGTCATGGTTATCACGGTGATACCTTCGGTGCGATGTCCGTGTGCGATCCACAAAATTCGATGCACAGTTTGTATCAGGGTTATCTGCCTACCCACCTGTTTGTCGATGCACCGCCCTGCGATACTCTCAGCGAAGGCGCTTTTGCCGACGAGTGGCAAGAAACCGATATCGCGCCGCTACAGGCGATGCTGTCAGAGCACGCTCATGAAATCGCCGCCGTGATTCTGGAGCCCATCGTGCAAGGGGCGGGCGGAATGCGCTTTTACCACCCAGCCTATCTGAGCAGGGTGCGGGAACTGTGCGACCAATGGGATATTTTGCTGATTGCCGATGAGATCGCCACCGGGTTTGGCCGCACTGGCAGGCTGTTTGCCTGCGAACATGCAGGAATTTCGCCCGACATTATGTGCCTGGGAAAAGCGCTTACCGGCGGTTATATGACGCTCTCCGCCACGCTGACCACCCGGTTGATCGCCGAAACGATCAGCAATGGCTCGGCAGGCTGTTTTATGCACGGCCCCACATTTATGGGTAATCCGCTTGCGTGCGCGGCGGCCAACGCCAGCCTGTCGCTGTTGGCGGAGAACCGCTGGCAGCAGCAGGTACAGCAGATTGAGCGGCAGTTGCGAGAAGCACTGCAACCCTGCGCGGATTCTCCGCTGGTGGCGAACGTTCGCGTGCTGGGCGCTATCGGCGTAGTGGAAACACAGCGTCCGGTTAATATGGCACGACTACAGCGTTTCTTCGTCGAGCGCGGCGTCTGGATTCGTCCTTTTGGTCGACTCATTTATCTGATGCCGCCGTTTATCATTCAGCCTGATGAGCTGCGTAGACTGACCGACGCCGTCTGTTCCGCTATCCGTGACGAACAGCTCTTTAGCTAAGTAATAATTTAAGATGCAACGCAATCTGCATTGCATCCCTTATCGCTGTGCCGATCTGCCAGCATAGCCATATGACGTTAACAGTGTGAGCTGTGGCACATTAATTCCATTAGCGTTATGATAATACTCTCAGCTAATCAGGAATTTCCCATGCGTAATACGTTCATTGTTTGCTGGCAGTATTTACGCGCTTTCGCATTGATTTATCTCTGCCTGCTGGCAGGCAATGCGGTATCCGCGTTACTTCCGTTCACTATCCCTGGCAGTATCATCGGCATGCTGGTTTTGTTCACGCTTCTTGCCTCACAAATCCTGCCCGCACAGTGGGTGAAATCAGGCTGCCACCTTCTTATTCGCCATATGGCGATGCTGTTCGTCCCCATTGGCGTCGGTGTGATGAATTATTACGATCTGCTCAGTCAACAGTTTGGCCCCATCGTGATTTCTTGTTTGGTCAGTACCTTTATTGTGATGCTGGTTGTAGGTTTCAGTACTCAGGTAATGCAGCGTGAAAGCACCATGGCCAGTGACCGCACACCGCCGAAGGATAAAGAATAATGTTCAGCTATTTGTGGTGGTCACTCCCTCTCACCCTGATTGTGTTTTTCACCGCGCGTAAACTGGCCGTGCTGACCAGGATCTCCTTGTTGAATCCGCTACTGGTGTCGATGGCGATTATTATCCCGCTGCTGTTGGTGTTGAAGATTCCCTACGAGCACTATTTTCAAGGCAGCAAAGTCCTTAACGACCTGCTGCAACCGGCAGTGGTCGCACTGGCGTTCCCCCTTTATGAACAGTTGCACCAAATTCGCGCCCGCTGGAAATCGATCATCAGCGTGTGCTTCATCGGCAGTCTGGCAGCCATTATTTCCGGTACGCTGGTAGCGCTGTGGATGGGGGCCTCGCCGGAAATCGCCGCCTCAGTGCTGCCTAAATCAGTCACCACCCCCATTGCGATGGCCGTCGCTAGTTCTATTGGCGGTATCCCCGCTATCAGCGCCGTCTGCGTGATTTTTGTCGGCATTCTCGGCGCCGTATTAGGCCACAGCCTGTTCAACCGCGTGGGCATCAAAACCAAAGCTGCTCGCGGGTTGTCGATGGGCACCGCTTCGCATGCCCTCGGCACGGCGCGCTGCGCGGAGGTTGATTATCAGGAAGGGGCATTCAGTTCACTGGCGCTGGTCATCTGCGGGATCATCACGTCGTTGATAGCGCCGTTCGTCTTCCCTGTACTCCTGCTCGTCGTTAGTTAAGGCCAAATAGGGACGGTGTGTATTTCACACCGCCCACTATAAAATTGAGATACATCTCGCATTTAGAAGTTAATTTGCATCCATTTCATTCAACAAAGAGATTTTGATCACAAATTATTGCTACTCTGCTACCTAACATGATGTTATTGACGGGTAAAAAGAGTAAGCCACTATGCATCCACGATTTGAAAACGCCTTCCAGCAATTACCTGCCAGTCTGCAAGCCGCGATCCGCCCATTGCTCGATAAACCGGATTTCGCCGCCATGCTAACCGCGGACGAGGTGAATGCCGTCGGTGAAGCCAGCCAGTTAGACACCGATACATTAGCCTTTGCGCTATTGCCGCTGGCAGCCGCCTGCGCACAAGCGCCTATCTCGAATTTTCAGGTTGGCGCGATTGCGCAAGGGCTTAGCGGCAATTTCTACTTTGGTGCCAACATGGAGTTCAGCGCCGTTCAGCTTCAGCAAACGGTGCATGCCGAACAAAGCGCCGTCAGCCATGCCTGGCTGCGCAATGAGCGCGGATTACAAGCCGTCACCGTGAACTACACGCCATGCGGACACTGCCGCCAGTTTATGAACGAATTGCGCAATGCGGCATCGCTGCGGATTCAACTACCGGGTCGCCAGCCCGCCGTGCTCAGCCACTATCTGCCAGATTCCTTTGGCCCCGTCGATCTACACATCGATACTTTACTGATGGATGACGTCAACCACGGTGCAACCTTGCAGAATGTGAATGCACTTGCGCGTCAGGCGCTGGATGCCGCCAACCGTAGCCATGCACCCTACAGCAAAGCCATTAGCGGTATTGCGTTGGAGACATCAGGCGGCAACACCTATACCGGACGCTATGCGGAAAATGCGGCGTTCAATCCTAGCCTGCCACCTTTGCAAGCCGTGTTAAATCTGATGAACCTTGCCGGCGAAGATCTGTGCACGGTGAAACATGCCGTTGTCGTTGAACGTCGCAATGCGGTTGTCAGCCACTGGGCAATTTCTCAAATTATGCTGGCCGAATTGGGCTGCACCGATGTTGAACACCACTTTATTGAGGAATAGTAACAGCGATAAGCGCAGACTTTCAGCAATGGGAAGGGTGAAAAAAGAGAGGTGAATCGATAAAGCCTGCATTTCGACTAAGATGCAAGCCATCTGTAACTATTTTAATTAACAATTTCTGTACATATTCTCTGGGTAATTTAAGATTCGCAGCAGTTTCTTATCGACAACACCTGAGTTTCTTTTTTGCTATCCGAAGAGTAAAAAGCCATGGAATTAGAATACGAAAGCAAACGTCCTCTCCATATTCCCTACGCTGGTCCAATCTTGCTTGAATTCCCCCTGCTGAATAAAGGCAGCGCATTTACCGAAGAAGAACGCGCTAACTTTAACCTGCATGGTCTGCTGCCTGAAGCCGTCGAAACCATCGAAGAACAGGCAGAACGCGCCTGGCGTCAGTATCAGGAATTCAAGCACGATATTGAAAAGCACGTTTACCTACGCAACATTCAGGATACCAACGAAACCCTGTTCTACCGCCTGTTGGACGGTCACCTCAGTGAGATGATGCCCATCATCTACACCCCGACCGTTGGCGAAGCCTGTGAGCACTTCTCCGATATCTATCGCCGCGCCCGTGGCCTGTTTATCTCCTACCCTAACCGCGCACATATTGACGATATGCTGCAAAACGCCACCAAACAGAACGTGAAAGTCATCGTGGTGACCGACGGTGAACGTATTCTGGGTCTGGGCGACCAGGGCATTGGTGGTATGGGGATTCCAATCGGTAAACTTTCCCTGTACACCGCGTGTGGCGGTATCAGCCCGGCCTACACCCTGCCAGTGGTTCTGGATGTCGGTACCAACAACCCGCAGCGCCTGAACGATCCGCTGTACATGGGCTGGCGTCACCCACGTATCACCGATGACGAATACTATGCGTTCGTTGATGAATTCATCCAGGCTGTTAAGCGTCGCTGGCCAAACGTGCTGTTGCAGTTTGAAGACTTCGCGCAGAAAAACGCGACACCGTTGCTGAACCGCTATCGTGATGAAATCTGTAGCTTTAACGATGACATTCAGGGTACCGCGGCGGTTGCGCTGGGTAGCCTGATTGCCGCCAGCCGTGCAGCAGGCACACAGTTGCGCGATCAGACCGTGGCCTTCCTGGGCGCGGGCTCTGCGGGTTGCGGTATCGCTGAACAAATCATCGCACAGATGAAATCTGAAGGGCTGAGCGATGAAGAAGCGCGCGCACGTGTCTTCATGGTTGACCGCTTTGGTCTGCTGACCGACAAACTGCCGAACCTGCTCGATTTCCAAAGCAAGCTGGTGCAGAAAAGCGACCTGCTGGCGGGCTGGGATTGCAACAGCGACGCCATTTCACTGCTGGAAGTGGTACGCAATGCCAAGCCAACCATCCTGATCGGCGTATCCGGCCAACCGGGTCTGTTCACGGAAGAAATCATCCGTGAAATGCACAAACACTGTGCGCGTCCTATCGTGATGCCGCTGTCTAACCCGACCTCCCGCGTGGAAGCTCGTCCGGAAGACATCATTCGCTGGACGGAAGGTGCTGCGCTGGTCGCAACCGGTAGCCCGTTCTCTCCGGTTAACTATCAGGATAAGGTCTTCCCTATCGCGCAGTGCAACAACTCCTATATTTTCCCAGGTATCGGGTTAGGGGTACTGGCGTCAGGTGCCAAGCGTATCACTGACGGTATGCTGATGGCCGCCAGCCGCGCGCTGGCTGACTGCTCGCCGCTGGCAAATAACGGTGAAGGCGCTCTACTGCCGGATCTGGCTGATATCCAGCAGGTGTCTAAGCGTATTGCATTGGAAGTGGGTAAAGCAGCACAGTTGCAAGGTGCCGCCGTGGTGACCTCGTCGGATGCGCTGCAAAAGGCGATTGAGCACAACTTCTGGCAGCCGCAGTACCGTAGCTACAAACGCACCTCATTCTAAGCATTAACGGCTTACTGCTAAAAAGCGCGGCACTGGTTGTCGCGCTTTTTTTATTCAGCTTTTCAGCTTCGGGTCGAGCGCATCGCGCAGGCCGTCGCCCAATAAATTAAACGCCAGTACCGTCAGAAAGATCGCCAAACTCGGGAATATCGCAACGTGCGGTGCGATCACCATATCCGATCGCGCTTCATTCAGCATCGCTCCCCACTCCGGCATCGGCGGCTGTGCGCCAAGCCCTAAAAATGACAAGCTGGCTGCCGTGATGATCGACATCCCAATGCGCATCGAGAAAAACACCACGATGGAAGACACCGAGCCGGGCAGAATATGCCGAAAGAGGATCGTCCCGTCGCTGGCACCAATGCTACGGGCAGATTCGATGTAGGTTAGCTGTTTCAGCACCAGCGTGTTGCCTCGCACCAAACGGGCGAACGCCGGAATGCTGAAAATCGCGACGGCGACAACCACATTCGCCATCCCACTGCCCATAATCGCCACAACGGCAATCGCCAGCAGAATACCGGGAAAAGCAAACAGCACATCGCAAATGCGCATGATAATACGGTCTGTCCACCCTTCGTAGTAGCCTGCCAGCAGGCCCAGCATCGTGCCGATAATCATCCCCACCAGCACCGAAAGGATACCCGCGGCCAGCGAAATGCGCGTTCCCATCAGGATCCGGCTGAAAATATCACGCCCTAATGAATCCACCCCCAGCCAGTGTGCCGACGACGGGCCTTCATTCAGGCGCTCATAATCGAAATAGTTCTCGGCATCATAAGGCGTCAGATACGGTGCCAGAAACGCGATCGCAACCAGCAACAGCACAAACACACCCGCGGTGACCGCAACGTGCTGCCGAAGAAACCGCCGCCAGAATTCACGCCACGGCGTACGAACAGGTTTATCCCTAATAACAGGGAGCGTCGCCAGCATAGCTTTACGTCGCCAGTGTCTCATTCCCTTTCCTTATTTATAACGAATGGCTGGATTAATCGCGGCATACAGCATATCCACCAGCAGATTGATCAGAATAAACTCCAGCGAAAACAGCAGCACCTCGGCCTGAATCACCGGATAGTCACGCATCTCCACCGCATCCACCAGCAGCCGCCCCAGCCCCGGCCAGTTGAAAACCTTCTCCACAACGATTGAGCCGCCGAGCAAGAAACCAAATTGCAGCCCCATCATCGTCACCACGGGAATCAGCGCATTGCGCAGCCCGTGCTTCACCACAACCAGCGACTCACGCACGCCTTTTGCCCGCGCCGTGCGCATATAGTCTTCCTGCAACACATCGACAAACGACGCGCGGGTAAAACGTGCCATCACTGCCGCCACCGCCGCGCCCAGCGTCAGCGAAGGCAAAATGTAGTGCAGCCAGGTATCCGCGCCCACCGTCGGCAACCACCCCAGTTCGACAGAAAAAATCTGCATTAACAGCATGCCGAGCGCAAAAGCGGGAAAAGAAAGGCCAGAGACCGCCAGCGTCATCCCGATTCTGTCCGGCCAGCCGTTGCGCCACACGGCCGATACGATGCCGATCGCCATGCCAAAAATCACCGCCCACACCATGCTGCACACCGTCAGCCAAAAGGTCGGCATAAAGCGCATGGCGATCTCTTCCGTGACCGGGCGCTTCGACACCATCGACGTCCCCAAATCCCCTTGCAGGATATTGGTGAAAAAGTGCCAAAACTGGTGCGGCAGCGATTTATCCAATCCCAGATCCTGCCGAACCATCTCAATGACGGCGGCATCCGCCTCGCGCCCAGCGGCTAAACGCGCCGGATCGCCGGGTAACAGATGAACGAACAGGAACACCACCACCATGACAATCAGGAGCGTGGGAATTAGTCCCAGTAGTCGTTTAATAAAATAATTCAGCATGAACGGTTTTCCACAGACATGCGTCAGACTCCCTATAAGTGGACGTGTATTGACCACTGCGGGCAGCCTTACGGCCACCCGACTCCTTGGTCATTCTGTTGCGGCGAATTATTCCTTGAGATCGGCTTCTTCAAAACTGAACAAGGTATCCGGCATCACGTAAAACCCGGTCAGTTTTTTGCTGTTGGCCGAAACTAAACGCTCTGTCGCCAGGAAAATCCACGGCGCATCCGCCCAGATTTTGTCCTGTGCATCCTGATACAGTTTCTGCTTCTCCGTCCGATCCGTGGTTTTCAGGGCATTCGCCAGATCCACATCAACCTGCGGGTTGCTGTAAAATGCCGTGTTGAACTGCGCGGGTGGCCAGGAAGCCGTCGCAAACAGCGGCGACAGTGCCCAATCCGCCTCCCCCGTCGACGCTGACCAGCCGGTGTAGAACAGGCGAACGCCCGTTTCTTTCACGCCTTTACCTTCCACTTCCGCGGCGCGCTGCCCTGCATCCATGGCGGTCACCTGCACTTTCACGCCGACCTGCGCCAGCTGTTGCTGTGTGAACTGCAAGACTTTCTGCGCCGTACTGTGGTTATGCGACGACCAGAGCGTGGTGGTGAAGCCGTCAGGATAGCCAGCTTCTTTCAGCAGCTCACGCGCCTTCGCCGGATCGTAAGGCCACGGCTGATATTTTACTGAATAATCAATGCTGCCCGGCAGTGGCCCTTCGGCGGGCGTCGCATAGCCAGAGAACGCGACTTTAATCAGCGCCTCTTTGTTGATCGCGTAGTTCAGCGCCTGCCGGACTTTCGGGTTATCAAACGGTTTCTGCGTCACGTTCATACTGATGTAACGGTGCAGAATTGACGGCGACGCCACCAGCGCCAGCTTGTCATTTTTTTCCAGCACCTTGGCTTGCTCGAACGGTATGGGATAAGCAAACTGTGCTTCGCCGGTTTGCAGCAGTGCCGCACGCGTGTTGTTATCCACTACCGGGCGCCAGGTAATGCTGTCCAGCTTCGGTAATCCCGCCTTCCAGTAGCCGCTGAATTTCTCGACTTTAACAAAATCGGTCTGATTCCAGGTCACAAAACGATACGGCCCAGTGCCTACCGGATGGAAGCCAATTTCCTTGCCGTACTGCGTTAATGCCGCCGGAGAGATCATCACCGCCGCCGGATGCGCCAGATTGTTAACGAATGCCGAGAATGGCGTCTTCAGTGTGATTTTCACCGTCAAATCGTCAACCACATCGGTTTTTTCGATCATCTTGAACAGGTTATATCGCTTCAGGCGGTTGTCTGGATTACTGACGCGATCCAGATTCACTTTCACTGCGACGGCGTTAAACGCCGATCCATCGTGAAATTTGACGCCAGGATGCAGCTTAACGGTATACGTCAGGCCATCTGAGCTTACGTCATAACTGTCCGCCAGCACGTTCACCAGCTTCATGTCTTTATCAAAGCCAAATAGCCCCTGATAGAAGGACTTCGCGACTGTTTGCGATAGCGAATCGTTGGCATCGTACGGATCCAGGCTGGTAAAAGTGGAACCCACGGCGATCACCGCATCTTTGGCTGCCCAGACGGGTGAAGCCACCATGACAGCGGTTACCCCTGCGGCGACGAACCAGCGCCGTTTTATCGTCATTACGCTCATGCTACGTTCTCCTTGTGAATCCCTGTCAATAAGCGCCAGCTATCGGATGGTGCGCAACAAAGTGTCGTTCACCTACCTGCACCAGTGGCACCGTGATCGGCTCATCGCCAAGCGCCCGAATCGGGCTGGGTATTTCATCAACCAGCAGCACCTGCTCACGCTGGCGGCATGAGGGATCGGCAATCGGGACTGCCGACATCAGCTTGCGGGTATAAGGATGACGAGGCCGCTCGAAGACATCTTGCCGTGAGCCAATCTCGACAATCTGCCCCATGTACATCACCGCCACGCGATGGCTGATACGCTCGACCACCGCCATATCATGTGAAATAAATAAAAACGCGATGCCGAACTCACGTTGCAGTTCCAGCATCAGATTGATGATTTGTGCCTGAATCGACACGTCCAATGCAGATACCGCTTCATCCGCAATCACCACTTTCGGATTCAGCGCCAGCGCTCGGGCGATGCAAATGCGCTGACGCTGACCACCGGAAAACTCATGCGGGTAACGCCGGGCATGTTCCGGTTCTAACCCTACGCGTGCCAACAGCCATTCCACACGCTTCTCCGCCTCCTGCCGACGGCAAATGTTGTGCACCAGCAGCGGTTCCATAATCGAAAAGCCGACCGTCAGACGCGGATCCAGTGACGCATAGGGATCCTGAAAAATCAGTTGAATATCACGCCGCAGGCGCTGTAACGCCGCCCCTTTCAACTGATGAATAGGCTGCCCATTAAAGATAATGTCGCCCTGCTGGCTTTCAACCAGTTTGAGCAGCGCACGGCCAGTCGTAGACTTACCGCACCCTGATTCACCAACCAGCGATAGCGTTTCGCCCGGCCAGAGATCGAAGCTGATGTTTTCCACCGCATGTACCTGCCGCGTCACGCGATTCAACAAACCGCTACGAATCGGAAAACGCGTCACCAGATGGCTAACCTGTAAGATCGGAGCCGCATCCACGAGCACCGTATCCTGCGGCAGGTTATCCGCAATACGGACTGCGTTTTGAGCCAGCAGCGGAAATTTTTCCGGAAACGGCTGACCGCGCATAGCCCCTAATGTGGGTACCGCGGCTAATAACCCCTGCGTATACGGGTGCTGCGGCGCAGTAAAAATCTGCCCAACGCTTCCCGCCTCGACGCTTTCCCCACGGTGCATCACCAGGACGCGCTCAGCCACTTCCGCCACCACGCCCATGTCATGGGTGATGAAAATCACGGCCATTTCCATTTCACGCTGTAGCACGCGAATCAGTTGCAGAATTTGCGCTTGAATGGTGACATCCAGCGCGGTCGTCGGTTCATCGGCAATCAACAGCGACGGCTTGCAGGAGAGCGCCATCGCAATCATGGCCCGCTGGCGCATGCCGCCAGAAAGCTGGTGAGGATAGCGACCCAGCACGTTGCGCGCTTCCGGTATTCTGACTAGATCCAGCATACGCAGGGTTTCCGCTCGCGCAGCGCGTCTATCCATCCCCTGATGCAAACGAATCGACTCGGCTATCTGTTCACCAACGGGGAAAACCGGATTCAACGACGTCATCGGTTCCTGAAAAATCATCGCCAAATCCGCGCCACGTAATGTGCGCATCATCCGCTGACGCGCTCCACGGAGATCCAGCACGTGCCCATCGCGGCGGCGAAAGAGCATATCGCCCTGATGAATCACACCGCCCGCATGCTCAACCAACCGCATCAGCGCCAGCGACGTCACTGACTTACCCGACCCCGACTCCCCGACGATGGCCAGCGTTTCGTCCCGATCGACAGAGAATGTCAAATTGCGTACCGCGTCCATCCTCTGCCCCTGCTGTTCGAAGCACACACTCAGGTTGCGTACTTCCACCACCCGTTTTTCAGGCAAAACAAGCCCCGGGACAGGGGAAGACAACGAGGCATAATGATCCTGTATGGGCAACATGAACGGCGAATCTCCATATAAATGTGGCTGGAATCAGCACAACGCGGTAAGGGGCAAATTACCAGCGATTTTCGACTATATTTAGCGCAAGGTATGATGTAAAGCGGAAACTGAAATCAATACAGTGAAAAATTTCTTTTATAACATTAGGTTAATTGAAATAAAGACGTATCATCAGGCACGATGCCTCATACAAATTCCCCCATTTTTGCCCGAAATGGTTCGCGTTGTGGGCAAAAACCGACGCTTTGGCACCGAGGCTCTGTAGTTTACCGCCTAACGAGGATTCATGCGCCAAAAGGCACATTCCTTGACCTGCATACATTCACCCCCGTGACGAACTCTGACATAATTAATACTGGCATAGGAAACGGGTTTTCGCCTATGAACGGCGCGTTGCCGCAACACGATTCTTACTGATGGAATAAGTCATATTAATAAAATCAGTCGTATTGATGAAACACACTGTGGAGTGAAGATGGAAAGCGTTAACGCAGGTTTACTGACTCTTGAACAAGCTCTGGAAAACATGTTTTCTCAGGTTCCTTCCCTTACCGAGACAGAGCGCGTATCCCTGTTCGACGCCGCAGGACGGATTACCGCCCATGCCATCGCCTCCCCGATTAACGTCCCACCTTTCGCCAATTCCGCAATGGATGGCTATGCCGTACGCTGCGCCGATTTGTCCGCTTCAACAACGCTGCCGCTAGCTGGAAAAGCGTTCGCTGGCGCGCCCTTCACTGGCGACTGGCCTGCCGGAACCTGTATTCGCATCATGACCGGCGCGCCGATTCCCGCAGGAGCTGATACGGTGATCATGCAGGAAGAGGCTGAAGTCAGCGAGGACGGCATCCGCTTTCCCCATGAGGTAAAACCCGGCCAGAATATTCGTCTGGCGGGAGAAGATATTCAGGCGGGTGCCAGCGTGTTACCCGCAGGCACCAAGCTGGGCGTGGCGGAGCTGCCGCTGCTGGCATCACTGGGGATTGCGCAGATTGACGTGGTGCGCCGCCTGAAAGTCGCGGTGTTTTCAACGGGTGATGAGCTGCAACCCGTCGGCGAACCGCTGGCAGACGGCCAGATTTATGACACCAACCGTTTCGCCGTCCGTTTGATGTTGGAACAGCTGGGCTGCGAAGTGCACGATCTGGGGATTATCCGCGACGATCCGGCCGCGCTGCGCGCTGCGTTCCACGAGGCCGATCAACTTGCCGATCTGGTGATTAGCAGCGGCGGCGTTTCCGTTGGCGAGGCGGATTACACCAAGCAAATGCTGGATGAACTGGGCGATATCCACTTCTGGAAGCTGGCGATCAAACCCGGTAAACCTTTCGCCTTCGGCAAATTGCAACACGCCTGGTTCTGCGGCCTGCCGGGGAATCCGGTTTCTGCTGCGCTGACGTTCTATCAACTGGTTCAGCCACTGCTGGCCCGCCTGTCTGGCTATACGCAATGGCGTCTGCCGCCACGGGTTCGCGTCAAAACCACCAGCACACTGAAAAAAACACTGGGGCGTACCGATTTCCAGCGCGGCATTTTCAGCCGTAACGCACAGGGTGAACTGGAAGTGAGAACCACCGGGCATCAAGGGTCACACGTTTTCAGCTCGTTCAGCCTCGGTAACTGCTTCATCGTACTGGAGCAAGATCGCGGTCGCGTCGCCGCTGGCGAATGGGTCGAAATCGAGCCCTTCAACGCGCTGCTGGGGCACTGAGTATGTTGCCGGAGCTGAGCGATGAAGAGACGCTGCGCTACAATCGACAGATTGTGCTGCGCGGCTTTGATTTTGACGGACAGGAAAAACTGAAGGCTTCGCATCTGTTAATTGTCGGACTCGGTGGGCTAGGCTGCGCCGCCGCGCAGTATCTGGCCGCCGCCGGCGTCGGCCATTTGACGCTGCTGGATTTTGATACCGTGTCTCTGTCTAACCTGCAACGCCAGGTGCTGCATCGTGATGCCCGTATCGGTATGGCAAAGGTCGAGTCAGCGCGTCTGACGCTATCCGATATGAATCCGCACCTTTCGCTCGATACGGTTGATGGCGATCTCGATGACGAGGCGCTGAGCGAACTCGTCAGCAAACACGACGCGGTGTTGGACTGTACCGACAATGTCGCCATTCGCAATCGTCTAAACCGCATTGGCTTTCAGCTCAGGAAACCGCTGATCTCCGGGGCGGCGATTCGGATGGAAGGCCACATCAGCGTCTTTACCTATCAGCCCGATGAACCTTGCTATCAGTGCCTCAGCCGTTTGTTCGGTGCCAACGCGCTAACCTGCGTCGAAGCAGGCGTGATGTCCCCTCTGGTAGGCACTATTGGGAGTTTACAAGCGCTGGAAGCGATTAAATTGCTGGCCGGTTACGGCAAACTGGCCACTGGGCGATTGCTGATGTTCGATGCGATGACGCTGCAATTTCGTGAAATGGTGCTGCCAAAAAACCCGCACTGCAACGTCTGCGGCGAACAAGCCGCAGAAGGAAAAGACTCCCCCCCGGCACGATAACCCATTGAACACCAGAAAAATCGGTGACACAGTATTAAGGTAAGTCATCACGTAAACTGAGGAACACACCATGAGTAATGCTTTTTTGCAGTCAATCAAGGCCCGTCGTTCAATCTATGCCATCGGCAATAAATTACCGATATCAGAAGATCAGGTTACCGCCCTCATTACCGAAGCCGTTAATGAAAGCCCCTCCTCTTTTAATTCGCAAAGCTCACGCGTTGTGATTCTGTTCGGCGAGCAGCATCACAAACTGTGGGATATTGTTAAACAGCAGTTGAAAAAAATTGTGCCCGCGGACGTCTTCGCCTCAACAGAAAGCAAACTGGCCTCCTTTGCCGCTGGCGCGGGTACTGTCCTGTTCTTTGAAGACACCGCCGTGATCGAAGCACTACAGGAAAAATTCGCGCTTTATGCCGATAACTTCCCGGTCTGGTCTGAACATTCAACCGGTATTGCCCAGTTTGCCGTGTGGTCTACGCTGGCGCAGGAAAAAATTGGTGCCTCGCTCCAGCACTACAATCCACTGATCGACGATGATGTGAAAGCACAGTGGAATCTGCCAGCCAGTTGGAAGCTGCGTGCTCAAATGCCATTTGGCTCAATCAAGCAGCCGGCTGGTGAGAAAACCTATATTTCCTTTGAAGAACGTTTCCGCGTATTTAAATAATCCGCTGACGCATTCTTTATAAACCAACAGGGCACCATTGGGTGCCCCTGCTGGTTTTAGATTCAGGCGCTAACCAGGCACCCGTGGGGCAAAAACCTGAATCACCTTTTCTCTGATCCCGAATACCGCTGGCGTTTTGCCAATCAGCTCGCCATCCGCATTGATATCGTGCGGACTCGGGGTATTCAACGTAAGCTGTCTGGCGGAAAAGGCACGGACTTTACGCCAGCGCCCGTGCGTTCCCCTACGGATAAAGGGAATCAGCGCCACTATTTCCCACCAGTGGGACACCTCCAGACTATATACATCCAGCCGGCCATCATCGGGCGCAGCACTGTCTGCCACCGCCATGCCGCCGCCGTAGAAACGCCCGTTCCCCACCGACACCTGTACCGTTCTCACTCTCTCTTTGATGCCGTCATGCTCAATCTCCACGCGGAAAGGACGACTTTGTTTCAAGAGTTTAAAAGCCGCCAGCGCATAGCCTAATGTCCCCCACCGTTTCTTGGATTTCGCCGACAGCCCGCGCGCCAATGCAGCAGAAAACCCAATACTGGAAACGTTAAAGAACAGATGCCCGTTGACCTCACCCAAGTCAACGGCGCGCCGCTGCCCGTTGGCGATAACCTGCACAGCCTGCCGAATCTCTCTGGGGATCCCCACCGTACGGGCAAAGTCATTCGCCGTCCCTAATGGCAGCACGCCCAGTGGCAACCCGGTATCTACCAGGCCGGGCGCGGCGGAGTTTAATGTCCCATCGCCACCGCCGATAATGACAAAATCCACCCGACCCGCGTACGCGCGTATCATATCGCTGCATGAACCCAGCGCGTTTTCATCCGGTTCGACGATGTTAATCCGGCTTTCCTGTAATAGCTCTTTCACATAGCGCGCAGAGGAATCGCCATTCCGCGCCTGCTTATTAATCAATAAAAGCGCTGTTGGGCCTGATTCCTTCACTGCTGAATAATGGCTCATGGTCATCTACCCAACGTCACTGTTTGATTAAATCTAACCATAGGGATGAGCAAACCGACAAGAGAGCTTTAACAAGCCCACAATAAAATACAAAACATTACGTTCCGACAATCTGCGCTAATACTTCCACACTGAAACCACTATACTGAACCCTACGAGTCAGTGATTCCTTTGCCCGCTTTGTTACACCGTTATTCCAGTAGCACGTGCACCACTATTTTTAGGTGAAAACAGAGGCTTATTCACCTATCCCATCAATGCTTCTTTGGGGAGATCATTTTGCAGACCGGATTCATCAATCACTCACGCTGGCTGGATAAAACACGCGCAATCGTCATACTCGGCTCCATGCTGCTCGGCGCATTTTTAGTGATCAGTTGGACTAGCTATGAAGTGGCGAAAGAATCACTGGAAGAAGAAATCGAAGAAAATACCCTGCCGCTGACCAGTGATAATGTCTACTCTGAAATCCAGCAGGATTTGTTAAAGCCTATCTTTATTTCATCGCTGATGGCGCACGATACGTTTTTACGCGATTGGGTCCTGAAAGACGAAAGCGACCCGCAGGCCATGTTCCGCTATCTGAGAGAGATCGATCGCCGTTTCGATACCGTATTTTCGTTTTTTATTTCAGATAAAACCAAGCGCTACTACGATCCTCAGCGCATTCTCAAAACCGTCTCGGAAGATTCCCCAGACGACCAATGGTATTTCCAGTACAAAACCTTATCCGACACGATGCCTTATGCCATCGACCTCCGCGTCGACCCAGAAGAACGCACGCGTCTCGACATTTTCATCAACCATAAGGTCATGGATTATGAAGACAATTTTATTGGCATTACTGGCGTAGGCATTCCAGTTGAGCGCGTTAAACACCTCATTGAGAAATACGAACAGCGCTATAGCCGGACAATCTATTTCATTAATAAAGAAGGCGATATTACGCTACACGGGGAAACCTACACTCGCCCGCTGCAAATTCAGCAACAGCCGGGGCTGAATCGGATCGCGACCACGATTTTGACCTCTCCCGGCGGAGCGTATGAATACCAGTCAAACGGGGAACATATTTTCCTTAACACCCGCCTAATCCCTGAATTCGACTGGTATTTGATGGTAGAGCAAACCAGCCACCCCAGTGAGAAGCGGCTATTCGCCACGCTGCTTAAAAATCTGGGCATCAGCACGTTCGTCAGCGTTCTCTTCCTCTTCCTGCTGTGGTTGACCATTGGCGGCTATCAACGCCGACTGGAACAAATGGCCACAACAGATAAATTAACGGGCCTGATGAACCGTCAGGCATTTGATTATTTATTCCGCCGCCTCGGTGCGAAAAATGCCTTACAGCACAAATCGCTCTCCATTCTTCTCATTGATATTGACCACTTCAAGAGAATTAATGACCAGTACGGCCACAACGTCGGCGATTTCGTCCTGCAAGGGGTTTCGTCCCTCTTGTCAGGCAACACTCGCGCCAGCGACCAATCCTGTCGCTGGGGAGGTGAGGAATTCGTTATTCTGCTCGACGATTGTGATATCAACGCGGCGCTTCAGCGCGCCGAAGCGCTACGGCATAGTATTGAGATAGCCCCAATTCCCTATCGTGAAGGCACCATTCAGGTGACGGTCAGTTGCGGTGTCGCGGAATATCGGGCAGGCGAAACGCTCAGTATGCTGATAAACCGCGCCGATATCGCGCTTTATCAGGCTAAACAACAGGGGCGCAATCGAGTGGTACACGCGCAGTAGAGACAAGGAAAAAATCGTGCCGGCATGCATCATGCAGGCATCAACCCGATAATGCTCAGTTTGGCGTTTCAGCGTAATAGAGCAGGTATATCGGTCCGCCGGATGAATCGATACCGTGGTTTCAAAGACGTTCCCTGAGGGGTCCAGATAATGGCGAACTATCTTTAATGCCGGATAGCCTGCGTCAACGCCCAACGTTTTCACTATTTTGGCCGGTACGCCAACGACAGAAATCGTCTGGCGCACCTCTTCACCCTGTACGCCGTAATGCTTTTCAATCAAATCGCTAATCAAAGCAAACGGGTCGCTGCGTACCAGACTTTTGACCTTGGCATAATCCGGGCTAACGTAGCTATCAGTCCAGCATATCGGAGCGTCTTTTTTCTCGCTGTCTTCACGAATACTGGCAATATGCAGGTTCACGGGATACTGCACACAGCGTTCCAACTCGGGGGGGATCAATGGCCGCCGGATACCGGCCTGGCATAATATGCTAGCTGAGTTCACGGGCAATACGCTTATACAAGGGTTCTTTCATCGGCTCACGCTCTTAATCAAGATTGATGCCCTGCATTACAAAATGACATTCAACTGCGTTTCTTACTTGTCCGTACATTTAGCCTTTCAGGCCATACCGCTACACAGGTAAGCACGTTTCATCTTATTATCGCGCATATAGCCTGCATTTTATCGCTAATACACTCGTTTCAGGAGACATTATGGACTCGAATGTACTTAATTCAGTTCTCTTCCGTGATTCATTTGGTACCTCGGAAATGCGGGCGATCTTCGATGACCGGGAACTTGTCCGTAAGTATGTGGAAGTAGAAATCGCACCGACCAGCGCGCAGGCGTGCCTCATCAGGCCTCCTGCTAAACGGCCTCATTCACGTTTAACGTTGCCCTGATCTTTATCGTCGGCTTAGCGTGGTGGAAACTGATTGACTATTATTAATCGCCTACTAGGCTCATCCGTAAAAATAACGGGGAGGCAACATGCCTCCCCGTTATTTCGTCATACTCGTCAGACTTTCGGTCATTAAATACCATCATCTTTCGTCTGAACCCAAAACGCATGCACCAACCCAGGAAAATAGCCTAACAGCGTTAGAATAATATTCAGAATGAATGCCCCACCAACACCTTTCCCCAATAACACGCCCAGTGGTGGCAGAAGAATAGTAAAAACGATGCGCCAAAATCCCATATCAACCTCCGTAACGTGATAATTAATTTTGAAAATAGTTCAGCATTTGGGATTTGTCAGTATCCACCGAAATAATTGGGATTAATCTTTGCGGCAGGTGGAAAAATGAGCAGTCTTGGTATAATAAATGTTTATACGTAGCGACTGTTTACAAAGGGTAAAGAATGAAAAAATTCGCTATTGCCCTCTTTGCTCTACTACCCTTAGCTTAAGCCATAGCAGCAGACTGTGACCACGTCAGTACACAGCTAGACATGGGTCAGTGTGCGGCTAATGAGTATAAAAAAGTGGATGGCGAACTTAAGGATGTCGTCAAACGCCTGGTGATTGAAGAGCACAAAGCATTGCTCAAATCAGCCCAGAGAAAATGGATTGCCTATCGCAACGCTGACTGTGAGTTTCAGTCTTTCCAGACAACAGGAGGTTCGATCCATGGCATGCTGTATTCCCAGTGCCTGACGCAGAAAACCGCCGATCGTGTAAAAGAATTCAAAAGCATACTAAGTTGTAAAGAAGGGGATTTGAGCTGCACATTTTAAGCCACTGCCAAGTGTGGAAAGCGTCACAGACTAAACGCGCGGTAAGTGTTTGAATAGTGGCGGAGAGAGGGGGATTTGAACCCCCGGTAGAGTTACCCCTACTCCAGTTTTCGAGACTGGTCCGTTCAGCCGCTCCGGCATCTCTCCGTTTAGCAGTTGCCATGATGCGCGCTTTTACGGCATGTTAACAGCTAGTTGGTTTAACAACACACGCCTCGCCTTTAAATTCAAGTGACGACTTAACGAGCAATAACAATGATTAAATGGCCGTGGAAAAACACTCAACCTCAGGTGCAGACGCTTGAACACTGGCAAGCTGCGATTTCCATTCCGCTTCTCGCGCCCTTAAGCGATGAAGAGCTTCAGCAACTGGTCGCCCTTGCCGAGCAGTTTCTGAAGCAAAAGCGCCTGATTCCGTTGCAGGAGCTGGCGTTAACGGACATCATGCAGCAGCGCATCGCCCTGCTGTTTTCCCTGCCGGTGCTGTCGCTGGGAATGGATGCGCTGGATGGCTTCCATGAAGTTCTGATTTACCCTGGCCCGTTTATTGTTGAGGAAGAGTGGCAGGATGACATCGGGCTCGTGCATAAGGGGAAGATGGTGCAGTCCGGCCAAAGCTGGGATCAGGGGCCGATTGTCCTCAACTGGCAAGAAGTGCAAGACTCCTTCGATCTCTCCGGTTTCAACCTCATCGTCCATGAAGTCGCACATAAGCTGGATATTCGCAGCAGCGGCGAAGCAACCGGCGTTCCCCTGATTCCCCTGCGCGATATTGCTGTCTGGGAACAACATCTGCACGGCGCGATGGATGCCTTGCAGGAAGAGATCGATCTGGTCGGTGAAGAAGCCACCAGTATGGATCCCTATGCCGCCCACGATCCGGCAGAGTGCTTTGCGGTGCTGTCGGAATACTTCTTCAGCGCGCCTGAACTGCTCGACGATCGTTTCCCCGATCTGTATCGCTGCTTCCAAAAATTCTATCGACAAGATCCGCTCACTCGCCTAAAAAACTGGCAAAGCAGCGTCAACTACCGTGCGCCATCCATCTACTAACTCATAAAAAAACAGCAAATTGTACATAGCCTAGACAGTCAGACGATAAAGCTGATTTTGCCGTTGACAGTGCCACGGGTGGCAGATATTATGCGCCCCGTTCACACGATTCCTCTGTAGTTCAGTCGGTAGAACGGCGGACTGTTAATCCGTATGTCACTGGTTCGAGTCCAGTCAGAGGAGCCAAATTAAAGAATGTAGATGCCTACGGGCGTCTACATTTTTGCATTTAATCAATCAGTTGTCTCCCCTCTCTTGTCTACTAACATCCACTGAAATACACCTATATCCAGCAATTTTGTTGGTAGATTTCTTGGTAGTTCTGGTTAGATTTTCCTTATACCAACAAAAAGGAAAGAGAATCTATGTCACTTACTGACACCAAAGTAAAAAAAGCTAAACCTCTTGAGAAAGAATACAAGCTTACTGATGGTCTTGGTATGCACCTGCTTGTCCACCCGAACGGCTCTAAATACTGGCGGCTTTCCTACCGCTTTGCACAGAAGCAAAAACTGTTAGCGTTGGGGGTTTACCCTGCTATTTCTTTGACTGACGCAAGGGAGCGTCGTGATGAAGCGCGTAAGCTGATTGCTAATGGGATTGATCCCGGAGCCAGAAAAAAATCAGGCCGGGAGCGACAAGGAACACACGATGAGCCTCGCTCCTTTGCTGTAATGGCTCGTGCATGGGCTGAGACCAAAACCAAGTGGTCAGAAGACTACAAAGTTAAGGTCTGGAGACGCATTGAAAACTACCTCCTGCCAGATCTGGGAAATCGTGATGTATCAGGTCTTGATGCCAGCGATTTACTCATCCCCCTCAGAAAAGTTGAGAAATTAGGCTATCTCGACATCGCCATGCGCCTGAAGCAGTATACAACCTCTATCATGCGATACGCCGTCCAGCAGAAGATCATCAGTTATAACCCTGCTTATGATTTGCAAGGCACTATCGAAAAAGGTGAGACAGCACACCGCCCTTCTATCGAAATCTATGAAATTCCCGATCTCTTACAAAAACTCGACAACTACCGTGGTCGGGGGCTTTTAACAGAATTGGCGATCAGGCTCACATTATTGGTTTTTGTCAGGTCAAGTGAGTTACGTTTTGCCCGATGGAGTGAAATCGACTTCAAAAAATCGCTCTGGGTTATCCCTGAACAACGGAAGGAAGTTAAAGGGGTAAAACTCTCTGGTCGTGGTGCCAAAATGAAGAGAAAGCATTTTGTTCCACTGTGCAGGCAGGCGGTTGAGATCTTGAAAGAGGTTAAACAGATTACCTATGGTGAAAAAGCGGGTGACGGGTTTATTTTCACCGGGTTTTACGACAGTGATTCTGCGATGAGTTCAGGCACTATCAATAAAGCCCTTCAGCGTATGGGATACGACACTAAAACGGATCTGTGTGGGCATGGCTTTCGCACGTTAGCCTGTAGTGCATTGACAGAATCAGGATTATGGTCCGAAGACACGGTTGAGCTTCAAATGAGCCATAAAGAGAAAAACACCGTTAGATCTGCTTGCACCCATAAAGTCAGTCATCTTGACCAGCGTAAACTGATGCTGCAATGGTGGGCTGATTTTCTGGATGCGAACCGCAATGGAGTAGTTAGCCCGTTTGAGTTTGCCAACAGGAAGCAATAACCCCTGCCCTTTTAGCCCCTTCATGCTGAGGGATCCCCACAAAATCACCGCTAATAAACCAGCACCATATTTCGGTAGGTGCTGGTGAGTTGGGCTAAAATACTCTCCAGCTTCACTCGCCTGATTATTCGCGGTGAATGCCGCAGTACATTTTCCGCCAGTGTCAAAAACGATATCACTCTTCGACTTTTAAGGCTGTTCGCCTGATAATGAAGATGAAGACCTTTATTTTCAAAATGATA
This sequence comes from Pectobacterium sp. A5351, assembly GCF_028335745.1. Taxonomy (NCBI): domain Bacteria; kingdom Pseudomonadati; phylum Pseudomonadota; class Gammaproteobacteria; order Enterobacterales; family Pectobacteriaceae; genus Pectobacterium; species Pectobacterium sp. A5351. The sequence goes on along the minus strand of NZ_CP116477.1, from coordinate 1,555,246 downwards.
TCCTAATAACCAGAGAACAATTGATGCCAGTGTTGCCAGCAAACTCAGCACCCAAAGCCGCTCACCCGTTTTGCTTCCACAGGCGCGTAAGCCAAAGCCAAATCTCTCACTCTTTTCATCGCGAAAGTTTTGTTCAATCTGCATTCTCCTGCTGTAGAGTTTCATAATTTCATGGGGCTTGAATTCATCAGTACTGGTAAATAGCAGCCACGGCTCTTTAGCTGACGCACGCTGTTCTTTTTCTGTTGTGGGATGGCTCGGTTTCCCTTTGCGACGTTGGCTTTTTCGGCCTTTCGGCGCTTTTTTATAAAGATAAAAATGTCCGTTGCATTGCGCCTTTTTTGAACGCGCCAGCGTTCCGGCTCCCAGATATTCCGCGCGCGCCGTGCCAGTACAGTCTTTCACGTTCAGCCAGCGTTCCGGGCCATGATGAAGGCAAAATTTTACGTTTCCCCGGATGCGACCAATAAAGTCCCATCCCAGTGCTTTGATATGCCGAAACCATTCATTGTGGAAGCCCGCGTCGGTGATGAGGGTGACTTTCATTTGCGGGGCAATAGCACAGGCAAGCGCGTCAAGAAAGGCTTTCTGTATCAAAATATTGTTTTGCTTTTCTGACGGAACCACCTGACTCATCAAGGGGATAGCGCGGCCATCACAGACAAGGCTGGCACGCAGGACATGAAAAGCCTGGGAGGGATAGCCACTCCAGTCGACGGCAATAACACAGCATGTTTTTGGTCATCATGGATGTAATCTGATTAAATATTTTCGGGATATCGTGATGAAGCGCAGTGTTTCCCAAAAGGCGAGCAACCCGTTTTATTTTATCTTTCACGCGAGCAGGGCCGGGTAAATAACGCCCGATGCAGGTGAGTGAAAGCGTGGCACCGCTTATCAACGCAGCGGTGGAATCAATAAGCGCATGTTGTCGATATTGATGTGTTGAAGCTAAAGCGTGACGGAAAAAAGTCTGGCATACTTTACGGACAGGCATAGGGTGATCTCATTGAATTTTTTGGCGAAAATCAGTAGATCATAAAACTCTATGCCTGTCTTGTTTTCTGGGGATTCCTCAGCCTGAAAGGTATGCGACTACCAGGCAGGGGCTAACCACACCGTTAAGGAAACTAACGACATGGCTATCAGTAAGTTTAGCAATTCCCTTTTGGATAAGCACCTTAAACACGTTAAACGTTATTTTAATCTGTTCTGGCGAGAGGTTGTGGAGGTGGGCTATGTTCGATAACACGCCTTTAGAGCAGGAAGAAATCATCGACCAGTGCAGAGCGTTGATCTATGCCGTTATCGAAACCAAGCAGCCACAGGTCAAAGAAATTCTGACGTTCATCCTCTGGGAAAGGCTCGACTGGCTCTATCAGGATTTTCATTCGACAGAAGCTATACCAGCCCAATGATGTAAATGCATCTCAATCCCCCTCTGTTAAATGGATCTGGTATATATTTATATTTCTAGCCAGATCCTTTTCCATCAATAGAATCATCAGTTGTGAGCCATAAATAACCTTCTCTAAAATAATTACCGTGCAAGCACATTTAATGAATTCAGTAACTGGGTATCTAACGTTTCAGTGGCTGGTAAAGGAAGACCTTTATTAATTCGATATGTTCTTATAGCAGATCGGGTTCCTGGTCCCATAACGCCATCAATGATGCCCTCATAATAGCCTTTATCAAACAAGGCAAATTGCACACGCATGATAAGCCTGCGTCTCTTTTCCTGATCGGAAGAGACACCATTCATGGAGGTATTGGTATTTTGGCTCGTTCCCGATCTTGAAGAGCTTACAGAGTTCCCACTATCTGAACGTAGTGCTCTCGTCGAAGGTGAAGATGCCGCTGGCGAAGACGGTGATGACGTCACTCCTGAGCTACTACTCCCGGAAGATGAATCACTACTGCGGGGATAGTATGGCGTAGCACTACCGCCGTAATATCCACCACCGGATGAAGAACGGTGAGAACTGTGCGAACTGTGGCTACGATGAGAACTGTGGCTTCGATGACCGGCAATATAAAAAGGCACTTCGGTATTGAGCGGTGCAAGCACAAGGTCGTGATCATTTAACGAAGAGTAGCCAAACTCTTCAATATTCATCGCGGCATCACTGGCCCACACAGAGTTATTGAGTGCTAAAAACCCAGGTAATAAAGAGGCTAACTTTAATCTTTTCATAGTATTGGTCTCGGCATTTGATGAAAACGGCCTTTTGATGAGGAGAAATAACCTGCGCAGGATGATTTTTTACTGCATGGCTCACACGCTTCTGGATAGTAGTTTTTCCAGTCAGAAATGGATTGTGTTGAATAATCCCACAGAGATTCAGGTAAGTGACACAATGGGTAATTGAATATCACCAACGGGATCCCCGCTCTGTTGGCCGTGTCGGTAGCTAAGGACAGAGAGGTCGCATATGAATCGTGGCTGACAAAAATCTCATCCCAGTTCTTTCTTGCCCAGCCAATAGATTCCAATCCCATAATGGAGATCTGACTGATGTTAGAAAAAACCCTGCCAATATATTCCACCACGTCAGCAAGATCGTGGTAATTCGCCTTTGTTGGGATGATCCTTAATTCAATGTTGATACCTGAATTTCCAGCGTTAATTAAACCTTTAACGGTGTCCCTGAAAGCACCATCACTCCCCACTAGATGATCATGAATGTGTTGTCGTGAAGAATAAAGTGGGATCCCAAAGGTGATGTTCATTCTTTTGCTTCGTTCCCTCACCTTTTCAGCAAACCGAGCATCAGCAAACTGTCGACCATTGGTTAATACATGCAGAGAGGTATCAGGAGCATTATCAATAACGAAATCAAGAAACGAGAGAAATTCTTCGCCATATAGCAGCGGTTCACCACCACTGACCCCGACAAGCCCATTAAAGTTAAATGCCGCAATCGCAAGGGCAGACTGTGTAAGAAGCCAGTCATCATTGGGTGTTTTTGGTGGCTGAGAACAAAACAGGCATCGGTTATTACATCTTTCCGTCACAAGGACCGTATTATGATTCGCTCTGCGAGACAAAATCACTCTGAGCATATTGCCATTATTCACAACGCCAATATCGCCATCTTCTACGGACTCGTATAGCTGATTACTGACGATAGAGCCTGCATAATAAGGGGCAGCCGCACCATCATCAAAAGAAGGTTGGATCAGTAAATTTGGCAGAAAAAACTGTGGGTCAACGGGCTTCTTTTTGCACAGCCGATAGAAACCCATTTCAACCGTGTTTTTTACCGTAAAACGGAAGATATCGTTTCTTAGCACCTCAGACATAAGCCCACCTTTTCAGCATCGTTGCGGTAGGTCCATCCTGAGCAATGGCATTCATCAGGAACCGGAACATTCCCTTATGATATTGGCAGAAGATGGAGCGGCTTCTGTCGCCTACCGGCTCTCCCTGAACACTGATATTCTGGCAAGGGTCAGCACCGCAAAATGGCTGGTAAGCACAGGTATCACAACCCGGTAGAGCAAAATTGAACGATGAATTCAGGACTGACTGATAGTAGGGACTTTGAGAAAAAGACAATTCTGAAACAGCCCCGGCACTAAAATCTGCATCTGCATTCACCTTCTGAAGCATTCTGCTTTCGTCGCTGCCATAAACACGGCCATCATAGTTAAAGAGAATACAGTTCAATACGACGCCACTGGGGGATTTCAGATCGGCATAGCCACTAAAACCAGGATTGAAAATCCGCTTTAAATGTATCGCGGCTGAGTGTTCAACCACCGCAGTGCCTTTCTGGTTATGCCACAGAATTTCGTCAATCAACGCGGCGTAAAAGTCGAAATATTCCTGCATCGAGAAAGTGAAACTTTCTTTATGGGCAAATCCGTAGGGGCTAACGGGTCTGACAAAGATATCCGTCAAGCTTAATCCCAGATGGGCATCAATAATTGACCCCGGATGTTGGATCAATGCCTTGGTAACGGTCGTGACTGTCGCCACGCGACCTGCACCAAGCTGCTCCCGAACCGCCAGCATCCCCGCAACGGCTTTTGAATAGGATTTACCTTCGGCAAGGAGACGGTTTTTATTGTGGATATCCTCACCACCGTCCAGAGAAACGGAGAATGTGATATTGCGCTCTTTAACCCAGTCCATCATGGACGGTTCAAGCAGTGAGAGCGTCGTGGCAATCACCATTTCAAAGCATTGTTGACCCAGAGTTCTTTCACACTCAGCGTATATTCTCTGGATCAGATCAAACCGGAGTAAAGGCTCCCCGCCCTGCACTTCTATCTTATAGGGAGGCGAAGACAGTTTTTTAATGGTCTGAACGATATCAGGGATGAGAAGCGGATCAAGATCGTAACCTTCCGCCCCGATTGCCGCCCGGCTGACCTGACAATACTTGCAGGTATGATCGCACCGCAATGTTGGCACAATCATGAAAATCGGTCTGACAGCCAGATCACTCATCAGCCGTTTAGCAAATCCTGAACTGAGTGAAGCAGAAGCGAGGTCTTCCGAAGCATCGTGGGCAATGAAAAGCTTACTTTCCAGAATGTCGCTAGACCGGAACTCCGGCGACCATTTATTGCAGGAAAGGCTTTCTAATTCATCGTTAGTGATGAAGTGATGGAAACCAGCCAGATTGCTGATGAATACCCTGCCATCATTCAACCTGTCAAAGTTAAATGGCATTGGCTTCATTCGGTCAGCCTCGCATCAATGCTTCTCAGCACCGTGGAGATGATTGAAGCCCTGATATGTCCGGTATGGCTTTGATGAGCTTCGCGGAGCTTGTAATCATTCAGGAGGCGTTCAAATTCAAACTTGATGGTGTCGTCAAAAGACTCAAAAGAGACGATCCAGTCGTTGTCATCTGCCCCCAGTTGCCATCTTGTGTAAGCAGACATCCAATACAAACTATTTCTCACCACCCACTCAGAATGGTTTGTTTTTTCTATAGTTTTTATAAACATTGCTGTCCTGTCTAATTAATAACAATTGAAAAAATTACAGATTTAAAATATTTTTATGCTAATGATTTTTAAAATACTGCTTATACGATATAGCTCTACTATTGAAAAAGATCCATGCGAAAACTAAAAAATAATCAATCCAAGAGTTTTGGATGAAAATAATAGCAAGGTAATAATATTACTTTAGTTCATTTGAACTAACTCATATTCAGTTTATGACATGTTACATACCAGTGGGTAGGTCATTGATCAATGTAAAGCGTTGTTCTGCACCTTCATCGAAGTCAGAAAGCCACAGGCTAAAGATGGACTGACCCCATAAAGTTGGACGGTTCATGTTACGCGGCTTTTAAGGCCTGGGTCCGGTATTCAACCGGGCTCAGACCTTTCAACTTCAGGCTTATCCGCTCATTATTGTAGTAATCGATATATTCCTCTATCGCCTGCTTCAACTCTTCAATGCTGCCGAACTGGCCAGGGTAAAAGCACTCCGTTTTCAGCGTACCAAAGAAGTTCTCTATCACCGCATTATCCAGGCAGTTTCCTTTGCGCGACATGCTTTGCACGACGCCCTTTGCTTTTAACTTTTCCTGATAACCTGCCATTCGGTATTGCCATCCCTGAGCCGAGTGCAGCAGCGGAGTGTCTTCCGGACTGAGCACTGATAAAGCCTCTCTCAGCATCGCATTCACCATATCCATGACCGGCCTTTCGGACAGACTGTAGGAGATGATTTCCCTGTTAAACAGATCGAGAACTGGCGACAGATACAGCTTCTTACCCTGCAATGAAAACTCGGTAACATCCGTTACCCATTTTTCATTAGGCTTTGACGCCCAGAAGTTTCTCTTAAGGATGTTAGGTGCTGCTTTACCTGTTTCTCCCTTCCACGAGTGATATTTCTTCACTCTACTAACAGAGCGGAGTGACAGTTCTGCCATCAGGCGTTGTACTGTCTTGTGATTCACTGCTATTCCCTCTTTTCTCAGAGAGAGTGTGATTCGGCGATAGCCGTAACGTCCTTTGTGATGGCGGTATATGTCACTGATTCTGGCCTTGAGTCCGGCGTGTTTATCCGTTCGCTTCATCGCTCTGATGTTGTGATACCACGTGCTCCGGGACATGCCTGCGGCACGCAGGAGGTCATTAAGGGCATGCTCTTGCCTTAGTTCGCTGATGATTTGGGCTTTTTGCCGTTTTTTTCGCTTTGAACCAAGGCTTTCAGCTTTTTTAAATAAGCATTCTCCGCCCGCAGATAGCGAAGCTCAGCCCGGAGTTCTTCAGAAGACAGCTGTTCCATATCGGTATCAGTAGAAAGAGGGGGGGTTTTCCTGGTCATTTCCCGAGGCCTGCCGCGTTTCATATTCCGGAGTGCTTCCGGTCCGGCATCGTTGTACACGGAGGCCCAGCGACGAACAACCGTTTCATTGGAAATATTAAAGCGGGCTGCAGCTTCACGCATTGAAAGCGCGTCGTTGAGCACAGCATGGACAACCACCAGTCTGAACTCTGCAGAGTGGATATCGTTTTTCCAGGTAATGCCATCAATACCGTGAAGCTGGAAGGCTCTGACCCAGCGTCGAACTGAGGTTCTTTCGACGGCAAAAATTTCGGCAGTGCGATGGGTTCCGTCGCTGCCCGAGAGAACGTGGTTTACGACTGCGAGTCTGAGTTCGAGGGAATACTTAGGTTTTGCCATAAAAAACTGCACCTTACTCTGTTGGGTATCCAACATTTGGGGGTCAGTTCATATTCATGAATTGTACAACAGCAGACTCAATTTTAGGAACTACTGACTCTTTTAGGAACTACTGACTCTTTAATGTTCGCAATCTCTGGATACTGCTCTTGTGGCTTTAGGACGAAGCGCAACTTATTGTTGCGAACAACCACTTCTGCCAACGGAGTAACAAGAGAGGTACTATTAGAAATTTGTTCTGCACGAGCTACATCACTTTTGAACGTGACGATGAAGTGCTGGCGGTCAGCTGTTTTACGGGACAACATACGGCGCACTTCGACAGCATCTTCATTATTGTGAAAACGCATCGGAAAGCTGTCGATAACCGCAGTATTGGTACGGATCGTTTGCATTGAACGCGTATTGTCATGATAGTTGAGCATGTTTCCACCTTAGCCGTTAACACAAATGTCATTACGGCGACCCCATCGGGGTTGAGAGGCTACGATAATGCCGTCGCAGCTTATAAATTAACGGATGATTCTCTTGACACCTGTTGATTAAATCTACATCAGACGTAAGATAATTGCAACCAACGTAACCGGCGAGAAGCCCTTGTAGCAAAGGCTTCTCGGTATTTCAGCCCTCTTTTTTTATCGTGCCATTCATACACCTCTCAGTGTCAGTGGCTGCGTTTCAATAACGCAACCACTTCTTACAATGCAGTTCATCGATCCGCTAAACTCATAGCTCTTAGCAGACAGCCAAATTAAATAACGAATAATCGACTTCAGAATTGGAAGCAACATCCCGTATACCATTAAGTAGCCACTTGCCTCCCGCTCTCTCAATAACTACAATGTATACAAAACATACAATGTAGTGAGGTGGCGTATGGGTGTCATGTCCGTTCGCTTAAATGATGAAACAACCGCGCAACTTGATGCGTTGGCTAAAGCTACGGGACGTACCCGCTCTTTTCTGGCCGGACAAGCTATTGAAGACTATCTTGCGCGGGAAGCCTGGCAGATAGCAGATATCGAGCAAGCCATTAAAGAAGCCGATGATGGTGATTTTGTCTCATCAGATGAGATGAACAATCTCTTTAAAAAATTAAGTACGGCAAGACATGGAAATTAAATGGCTGCGTAAAGCCGCGGCCAATTTGGAAGCCGAGTACCTTTATATCGCTCAAGACGATCCACAGGCTGCCAACCAGTTTGTAAATGAAGTCCAACAGTTAACGGAATTACTACCGCAACAGCCAGCAATCGGAAGACCTGGCCGTGTTCCGGGAACGCGTGAGCTGGTGTTAACGCACTATCCCTACATCATCCCCTACCGCGTGAAAGATAATATGATTCAGATTTTGCGCGTTTTTCATACACACAGGCATTTACCCGCAAAATGGTGAACAACTGCCTTTCTGAATTTTGACGAACGTACATCCACTAACTAACCGTCACTCAACCATGAAAGACGACAAAAAACACAACCAACAATCAAGATCGTCCGGTTGGGGAGGAAAACGTACCGGTGCAGGTGCTCCTATTGGTAACACCAACGCGGTGAAACATGGGGAACGCAGCCGCCAGGCATTCTTTCCTTTGGCTAGTGATGATGGGCGATTCACGCCGTTGCAATTGCTACGAGTAAGAAACCTGCTTCTTGCTGAACGTGTCGGCGAGTTGATGCACAGTGATCCTAAGTGCGCAAGAAGAGCAACAGATACTGGACGTGTGCCATCAACCAGCCTATGCCAGCCTGCCCCCCTCACAAATCGTACCGGAGCTGTCCGATAAGGGGATTTATCTGGCGAGTGAATCAACCTTTTATCGTGTACTGCATCGCCATGGAGTGGCGAGCAGGCAGCAGCCCTGATACAACGTACAGTATTTCGGGAAGGATGCTGGCAATACCCACCGGTACTGCATGCAGACAATGGCGCAGCGATGAAGTCACAGACGTTGCACATGAAGCTTCACGAGTTGGCGATAACGCCGTCTCACAGCAGACCACGAGTCAGCAATGACAACGCGTATGTGGAGTCACTGTTCCGGACGCTGAAATATGTACCGCAGTGGCCGTCATCGGGGTTCGGCAAGCTGGATGAAGCGCGTGAATGGGCCGAGAGTTTTACCCAGTGGTATAAAGAAACGCATAGACACAGCGCTATCAGGTATGTGACGCCAGGCCAACGGCACCGGTGTGAAGAGCGTACGCGGCTGAAAAATCGGGATGACGTGTACCAAAAGGCAAAAGCGTAACACCCTGAACGCTGGTCAGGCAGGACACGAAACTGGCATCAGGTAGGCAAGGTAATGCTAAATCCGGAGCGAGAAACTGGCAGCCTAAATTATCCGGGGTGCCAACGACCTTGACACTTACCGACTCAGGAACTCTCTGAATGTTCCACCGTTAATCCCTGGCATATTTAACGTATGAATTATGAGCCAATATGTCACATGGCGCACCACTAACTATTTTCAATTTTTGGCAGGAACCACGTAAGCAATCCCGCCAGTGGCAAGAAAGAACACAGCCAGTAAACGTTCTCGATCCCCGTCTTATCAGCCAGCGCACCCAGCACCGCTGCCGCTATTCCAGCCAGACCAAAGTTCAACCCATAAAAGAGTCCGCCCACCAGGCCAATACGGTTCGGTGCAAGCTCCATCGCATAAATCAGGATGGAAGCAAACGCACTTGCCATGATCAGGTTGATGGCGACGGTCAGGACAGCCGTCCACTGGAAATCTGCATAAGGCAGAATCAGCGTCAGTGGCAGAGGGCCAAGTATTGAAATCCAGATAATTTTATAACGCCCGATCCGATCTCCCAGAATACCGCCCAGCAAAGCACCTGCTGCAGATGAGAGCAGGAACAGGAAAAGCATGAACTGTGACGTTCGGACTGAAGCGCCAAAGTGATCAATAAGGTAAAAAGTGTAGAAAGAGCGGAAACTCTCAACGTAGGCATTTTTAGAGAACATCAGCAAAGTCAGAACGATCAGGCCTGTAGTCACCATCGCCTTCGGGTAGGTTTTCACCTTATGGCCGCTTTTGCTCTTAACCTGTGCCGATTCGATGAAGCTGGTCTTAATAACGTCGTGCCGTCTGGCGGTCCAGATCATCAATCCAACGGCAATGACCGCCAGAACGCCGAACCATGCAAGGCTCTGCTGCCCACGCTGCACAATGATCAATGCGGCAAAAAGTGGTCCCATCGCGCCGCCAGCCTGTCCACCAACCTGAAATATCCCTTGAGCAAGCCCCTGTCTTCCACCGGATGCGTAGCGCGCCATTCGTGTTGCTTCTGGATGGAAGATTGAAGAACCAATACCGATGCTAGCGGCTGATACCAGAATGAGGTGGTAAGTGGGAGCGAAAGCTAACCCAATCAGCCCTGATAACGTGAAAAGCATTCCGATTACAGTTGAGTACGGGAAGGGGCGGCGGTCAGTGACTGCGCCAACAACAGGTTGCAGCAGCGATCCCGCAATCTGGAATGTCAGTGTGATAACCCCGATCTGAATAAAATCGAGCTGATACTTATCTCTCAGTATCGGGTACACGGCAGGTATCAGAGACTGGATCAGATCGTTAAGCAGGTGTGTAACGCCTAAGATAAGTAAGACGTTCAGGTACGTTTTGGGCCGCACAGCGGCCGATGCATTGTTCATAAAAAAACCTGTCAGTATGAATTAATTTGCTTTTCTTTTATGTGAACATTTGCGGGAACCCACGACGCAAAATATTACGTCCAGCGTGACGAGTCCCATCAACGGTGTAACGGTTTCATGTAAAAACAACGACAGAAAGGTACAGACCAATGAAGGGTTGCAGCAACTGGAGCTGTCCCACTGCGGCGATACCGCCGAGTACAAGTCCCCTATACCAGAAGACAAATCCCAGGAACATGCTGAACAGCGAAACATAACCCAGCGCAATCCAAGCTGCCATTTCTGTGAGTAGGTCTGCGGCAGAGTCAGGTAAACAGCCAGGAACATGAAAGGCAGCGATGTGCTAAGGCCCAGCTTATAACCTCTGTCATCCGCCTATTTCGCGTGAGAGCTTGGCACCTTAGCCATAACCAAGGTCACAGGCTACCACAGCGGCAAGCATCAGTACATCATCGGTAGCAGATAAGAGACATCTCCGGTAAACGCAAACCCCGCAACCAGCAGGCTGCCAATCGCTGAGCATACCCAGAATGCCTTACGCCCTTTCTCCAGCGCGAATAACACCAAATACTGCGACAGTGGCAACTGACCGGTGAAAATCAGCGAATGTGCCGAAGTAATGTGTTTAAGCGCCATTGCCGCCAAACGTGGAAACTCAATGGCAGCCCCCAGAGAAACCGTAATCAGTGATATCACATGCGATGTTTGTAGACGTTTTACTTTTAACAGAGACAGCAACGCAAAGGTCAGAATGCCGCGCGTATATATAAATTAAAGAAAACGGATCGATGTCCATTACCGCGATGTGCGTGGCGGGTAGCGAACCATTGAAAATACAGACACCGAGCATGCCGTTTATCCTGCCCGAAATGAGCGCGTGATTTTCCCCATGAGTGACCAAGCTAGTCACTTCAGCCATCTTCCCGAAGTGGTGCTGAATGACTCTGGTGCAACGTTGCTACCAGTGGCATCAGGTGATTTTCTGTCAAAGGTGCCAGTAACACCGGTTGCGGACTGTCTGGGGAATACCAGATAACTTCTTCGATCTCCGCCGCAGGCTGAAAATCGGTTGCAGCAATGGCGCTGTGATAAATCTCAGCAATAACGACGCATCCCGGCTCGTTTATCGCTTCATCGGTAAAATGACCGACGTAGCTGAAGTCCTGACCACCCAGGTTGAGGTTCAGCTCCTCCTGCAACTCACGCAATAATGCCGTGACAGGTGATTCACCGGGTTCCATTTTCCCGCCAGGCTGAATAAAGTGCGTCGTACCGCGTTTTCTGACCAGCAGACAGCGCCCGAATGCGTCAGTAATAATGGCAGATGCGATGCGTATAGCCTGATTGTTGCTCATGTTTCTCTCTTTACGGTAACTGAGTTAGATAAATCCACGTTTTATCGCTGAGAAGCATGCGGGCGGCGTTAATGATATCTCGTTCGCACATCAACGTTTTTCCCGTCAGACAGCCGAGTAGCGTGAGTTTATGTTGCTCGATGGGATTCTATGGCAACACACCCGAAAAATGATGGTATTGGCGCGTCGCCAGGCAAAGTTACGCCTCATGTAACAAAGTCAAAATGGCTCTAAAACTCAGTGAGTTTTGTTTTTAGGCATACAGATAGGCATATATATAGCCAATAAAAAACAACCATTTCATTAAAATACAAACCGTTAAATTAAAAATCCAATCTCTCTCGTCGCCTGAGCGACCACCTTTGACCAGATGGCAATAACACAGAATTATTTACAGGCTCTCACCACATCAAATCATCAGGTACTTTAAAATCCGCATACGGATCGTCTTCATCTTGATCTTCCTGACTCAGCGTACTATTTAGTACAATACTGTTCGCATCTCGCTGCGCAATTTTATCGGCTACGATCGCCGGGATAATAGCGTATTCACTCTCGCCATTGCTATTAACCACCAAACGAGCAATAGCGAGACGACCACTCATCAGCTGGGACTGAGTCAGCTTATCCACTTCTATTTTTTTAATGACGTTGTTATCTGTGAAGTTAAAACCAATATCGCCTTTTGCAATAGTGATTCTATTCATTTCAATGAGTTGTTTCACCTGAGCTTTATATTCTTTAGATAACACAGCCTGTTTTTGTTGTTCACTTAGCTGTTTATCACGCTCAAGCAGTGCTTTCTTATTCTCTTCCACCGCCTCTCTTGCCTCACGAGCCTGAACGCGTGATTTTTTCGCCGTTCTTTGGACTTTGGCCATTTTCTTGCTGGTCACTAATCCAGCTTTTAGCATCTGCTCTTGTAAGGTGAGTTTTGTCATTTTCGTTTCTAAACCCGTTAAATAATTTATGGGATTATACCTGTAATTTTTGAGGCTGTACCAGATTGCAGGACGCGATCGCGGTGAGGCTTGCGTTTGGAGGGGTCTATCAGAAGCGATGCCAGCATTCTTCTTATATACTCGTCATACTTCAAGTTGTATGTGCGTTGGCTACGTTCAAATACTCGGCCCGTCGTGTGCCTCGCCCTGAAGGGCCGCTGCAAGCAGCGTTCAAATCTTCTCCCGGCAGATTTGTCACCCGAATCACTTGCCTGAGTAAGCTCATCGGGATGAGGGAGAGACAGGATGTCTCTCACCGAAGGCCAGCCGTTGGCTGGTCAAATTCGTTCCCGACGAATTTGTCCTTCTCTTGCCGCCTTCCTGAAACCCGAATTATCTGGAGTCTACATAGCGCGGAACATCGGCACAGGGTCAGTCCGAATGATTTCAGACCTTGAGCAATTTTACCGTGGCGTCTATGTCTATCTCATCTTCCGAGAAGATGAACGTCGTTCCCTGAAAGGTGGTGATTACCAGTTTTTTCAGCGAACGCATTTCACCAGGCTTAGCGGCTGGTTTCGGCTTTATGCTATTCATCAGTATTCCTACAGACAGCACCGCATTTTCTTTATCAATGTGGGTATCGGCAGGGACGTCCTCGCGGTAAACCAGATAAGACTTGATCGACGTAAGCTTAAGACGCTCACCTGCAATATAGATGTATTTGCTTTCCGGTAAGACTTTCACAGCATAAGCGGACAACCCCTTGTTATTCGCGGTGGGTTCGAAAGTGACCACAGCATCTTTCTTAATCAGGTCGGGGTTGGCGACCTTAATCACATGAAAATAACGGTTATCGCCATTTTCATCTTTGATAAATCCAAAACCTTTATCTTTAAACCAGGTTGTGATCGTTCCGTTCATCGCCATTACCGCCTACTTGATCGTTTTATCTACTCAGTATTTTCAGCGCGCAGTGTAAAGCACATTGCCTGCACAGACTATGCCTTCGGGTTAAGTCTGGACGATAAATTTCTGGTCTGTGAAAAAACATTCCCTCAGCATCGGGGAAATATGCACATTTAGCGGATATTCCCCCGTTAGTGGCAATCACTTTCTGATATCATCAGACACAATTTCGACAATATAGCCCGAAGAAAACAAGGACATTGATATATCCATCATACTTCAAGTTGCATGTGCGTTGACTGACTGAAACACGAATTATTAGGATATATATCAATATGTAGCAGAGATAGAACAGAACGGTAGCAGTAAACCACGTGAGCTTGTTATGGTGTTGACTTAGCCCGCTATCTTTTCATACACAAGGAGATTTTGAATGACCACACCCTATGTGCCGCCAAAGGTCTGGCAGCCCACCTCTTCCGGTGGTGCCTTCGCCAATATTAACCGACCAATAGCCGGACCGACCCACGAAAAAGCGCTACCCGTTGGCAAACATCCACTTCAACTTTACTCGCTGGCGACGCCGAATGGCGTGAAAGTGACAATCATGCTGGAAGAACTGCTGGCGCTAGGCCATACGGGTGCCGAGTACGATGCCTGGCTGATTAAGATAGGTGATGGCGACCAGTTCTCGAGCGGGTTTGTCGACATCAATCCGAACGCCAAAATCCCCGCGCTGCTTGACCAAAGCGGCGAAAAACCGATTCGCGTGTTTGAGTCAGGTTCAATTCTAGTGTATCTGGCGGAGAAATTTGGTGCGCTGCTGCCAAACGACCTCTCGACACGCACTGAAACACTGAACTGGCTCTTCTGGCAGATGGGCTCTGCCCCTTACGTTGGGGGTGGATTCGGCCATTTCTACGCTTACGCACCAGAGAAATTGGAATACCCGATCAACCGATTTGCGATGGAAACCAAGCGCCAGTTAGATGTACTCAACCTCAGACTGGCAAAAAATCGCTATCTGGCAGGTGATAGCTACACGATTGCCGATATCGCCGTCTGGCCGTGGTACGGAGGACTGGTACAGAACGCGCTTTACTCCGCCGCAGAGTTCTTGTCCGTGCACGAATACACTCATGTGAAACGCTGGGCCGACGAAATTGCCGCCCGCCCTGCGGTGATTCGCGGTAGGAAAGTCAACCGTACCTGGGGGGACGAATCTGAGCAAGTCGCCGAACGCCATCAGGCATCCGATCTGGATTAATCCTCTGCCACCAGCCAATCAAGGCAGGTGGCATTCCACTTCACCTTTCGTTCGCTTTCTTTTCCGGTGCACGTTGTAGAGCACACTGAATTTGGCTACCTCAATATAGAGGAGATATACTCACCTCAATATTCTACGGGTGAACCAATAAGCAAAGCGTTTACGGCTAAATTTAAACTCGAAATGGCAAAACAGCTCCTCGACCAGAATTACACCCACGGTGAAGCGGCTAAAAAAATCGGCCTCTGCTCTCTAAAGGGAAGCAAAGGCCGAATGCTGTCGCTGTCAGAATGATTAACGACGCACTTTATTCAGTACCGTCTGAATCGCCGACGACAGTTCGTTGATCTCGAATTTCGCGACATAGGCATCCGCGCCAACATTGCGTACGTGGTCTTCGTTCGCGCTGCCAGACAGTGAAGAATGAATAACCACAGGGATGTTCTTCAGGAACTCTTCACGCTTGATATTTCTGGTCAGCGTAAAACCGTCCATTTCCGGCATTTCCAAATCGGTCAGAACCAGCGAGATCTTATCCGAAATAGGACGGCCTTCCGACTGCGATTCTTGCGCAATTTGCCGTATCTTATTCCAGGCATCTTGCCCAGTGATATGCATACTAAACGGGATACCCATCTGGGCCAGCCCCTGTTCAAGCAGTGAGCGAGCGACTTTGGAGTCTTCTGCTACAATCGCAATAGCGCCAGGCGTGTAGGGATAGGTTTTATCCTCTGAATTCTTGAGCTTGGTTTCTCGCTCGCCGGGGATGATATCAAACAGAATCTGTTCGACATCCAGCACTAACGCCAGACGATTACTGTCTTTATCAGTATCAAGACGCGCGATACTTGTGATGTAGGAGCTGCTAACACCCGCTTCAGCAGCCAGAACCTGACTCCATTCCAGACGAACGATATCATCGACCGATTCCACCGCGAACGCTTGCGTACTGCGCGCATACTCAGTGATCAGGAGAATATTCAGTCCGGTTTCCGGCGCACTGCCGACCACGGCTGGAAGATCGATAACAGGAATGATTTGCCCACGAATGTTGACCATACCCAACATCGGCGATTTCATGCCAGCGGCTTTGGTCAACGTAGGCATCGGCACAATTTCACGCAGTTTAAATACGTTGATGCCAAACAGCTCAGATTTGCCGCCTTCGGGTGATTTGCCCAACTGGAATAATAAGAGTTCAAATTTGTTAGCAGAGGTGAGGTTTGTTCTCTCATCGATTTCTTTTTGAAAATTATCCATGCTTTCCTCAGTGCGAGTCATTATAGGTATACCGTAACAAGGTAGCATTCAAGATGTGAGCAAACAGGAACCAACATCCGACCGCTCCACTGTACGTGATAGTCGTGTTCTTCAATCTTATCCAGTGTCAAACGTAAAATATTTTTAAGTGTGTCAGCTTCATCATCCAACGATGACAGTCATCGGGTCAGTAGTCTAATATCAGCCCTCTTCAGTATAACTGAAGGCTAGCATCCTCAAGGGGCAAATAACCTTTCCTGAATCATTAATATCGGCAGCATTTGCCAACACCTTATCCCAAATCATGACAGAAATTTTACCTGATAAGAAAACCCCACTCCGCTCTTGATACTACAAGCAGAAAAAAACTAAAACCACACCATACGGTTCAGTTTTAAAGAAACCGACAAACTGCTCGATATCTACGTCGCGAGGGAGAGGATTCGCCGATGCAACGGGGCATAACGCAGTTATTACCGGAAATTCAACTCACGCCCCCACTTTTTCATCAATGTGCTGCCGATTGGCGAACCAGTGCAGCTTGATACATCGCAGTTCGTGATTAGACAGGGAGATAGCAGCGCTGCCGTGCTGGATAGCAAACGCTGACTCAAGCCGCAGGGAGAGGAAATCCGTGCCGCGCAATCGCCGCGGTCATTAGTTCAGAAGGCTGCCCAACGATTAACAACAAAAAACGGCGGGGTTGATAAGTGAAAACGGATTATTTACTATCCAACTTCGTATGACGAGATTGCTGCTTTTAGGGCGCGTGGCTTGATACCACACGCCCTAAACTCAGTATACAGAACAGGAACAAAGTTATGGATAATTCCCTGGGTTGGCAAATCAATTTGTAACAATTTTTTTAAAATTTACTTTCTTAAATTTTTTATAAATTGCCCTGTTCATGGAAAAATTATAAGTGATATCATGGGGTAACAGTAGTTAGACTTAGGTATAGGTCAGCACTATACTTTTATGACGTCATCTATATCATTAGGTACATTATCGCTTTTTATTGAGGCTGTTACATGTCTGCATTTTGCTCTGATAATGAAATTATCAATAACACGATAAAAAGCTATCTTGGCCGAAAGTTAAAGCAATATGGCGACTTGAAATACGCCTACATGATCATGAACAAGAAAAATCCGTCTCAGGTTGTGATCATCTCAAATTATCCGCAAGAATGGGTTAATACCTACAAAGAAAATAACTATCAGCATATCGATCCCGTTATTTTGACAGCGATAAATAAAGTTTCGCCTTTCTCCTGGGAAGACAACATCGTTATTAACTCTAAGCTGAAATTCTCCAAGATTTTTAATCTGTCAAAAGAGTACGATATTGTTAATGGCTATACCTTTGTCCTGCACGATAACAATAATAATCTGGCGGCTCTATCGATTATGTTTGAAGAAAATACGCCAACAGATATGGAAGGAATTGTTGAGGAAAATAGAGACAAACTACAAATGCTGCTCATTGTCATTCATGAGAAAATCACTACGCTTTACAAAGAGATGACGCAAAGTCCCCAGAGCAAAAAACAAGGTGATAAAGAGATTTTCTCCCAGCGCGAAAACGAAATTCTCTACTGGGCTAGCATGGGCAAAACCTACCCGGAAATTGCGCTGATTCTGGATATCAAAATCAGCACCGTGAAATTCCACATTGGCAATGTGGTAAAAAAACTCGGCGTGCTGAATGCCAAACACGCAATAAGGCTCGGTGTCGAATTACAGCTCATCAAGCCGGAACCCTTATAATTGTCATCATGCCGATTCCCCTAGCTTACACATCGGCATGATGAGATAGGTGCTTACCTTTCTGTTGTGCATTCCTTTGGCTTCATGAGCGGTACATCGGGCTACGCACAGGTCAATGAAGGCCGAACGGTTGGCGTGGACGTGCGGGTCGACTTATTCTGATTTTTGTTCTGATTTCAGTCATCGCACATTCGTAGCACAACGGCCTGCCGGGATAACTTTCTGTCATCTCCGCAGGCCGTCTCTTCTTGTCGCATATTCCCCTTGCCGATTATCCCTCTTACAATCCGTTACTGATAACCTCAATCCGTTACCGATTAAGCTTTCGCCTTTGCCGCGGGGTCATATTAATGACATCGCTCCTGCACCATACTGAGCGTCGCGACTTTCTCATGCTCCGTTTATCCTGATGTTTTGCGCCAGCCGCATTCTGCCGGAGATCCATCATGACGCGTAATAAGCTTCTCCTCCTTCTGATTCCTGTTGTGGCCTTGCTGATTGCCGTGCTGTGGTGGTCGTTCGGGCGAGGAAACAGCAATGCACTGTGGGAGATCGTCAGCGAACAGTGTGTGCCCAATCAGCAGCGCAGCGGCAATCCCGCTCCCTGTCTGGAAGTCAATCTGGCGGAAGGTTACGTGCTTTTTGATGACAGAAACGGTCCCTATCACGACCTGCTGCTCCCAACGGATAAAATCAGCGGCATCGAAAGCCCTGAACTCTTGCAGCAAAACATACCCAATTTCTTTGAACAGGCCTGGGCGCGCCGCGGCCACCTTTCCCGCGAGGCAGGCAAACCGATCAGAGATGACTATCTTTCGCTGGCGATTAACTCACGCTATGGCCGCACGCAAAACCAGCTGCATATTCACATCGCCTGCCTGCGCCCGGAGATTTATCAGACGTTGAACCAGCAGTTTCCAACGCTCTCTGCCGACTGGAAACCGCTGACGGTGAAAATTAACGGGCACGTCTATCTGGCAAAAACGCTCACGGCGAACGAATGGGCGCAAAGCGACCCGTTTAAAACGTTAGATCGTTACGCCCAGCAGCGGAATGAGTCGATCGGCAAATACGGCCTTGCGATGGTCTCCACGCCAGCGGGCGAAAAGGTGCTGCTCGCCAGCAGTCTTGACGTGTTCAATATGAGCCTCGGATCGGTGGAAGAAATTCAGGACTTTTCCTGCGCGCTGGCGAAATAGCCGCTGACCGCGCCAGAAGACAGGTTCAGAGGACTGAAAGTCCTATAGCAATCAATTCGCTATAACTTATGACTTTTTGTTCATTGCATTGCCAACCGA
This sequence comes from Pectobacterium sp. A5351, assembly GCF_028335745.1. Lineage (NCBI taxonomy): Bacteria > Pseudomonadati > Pseudomonadota > Gammaproteobacteria > Enterobacterales > Pectobacteriaceae > Pectobacterium > Pectobacterium sp. A5351. Next base: position 1,536,122 of record NZ_CP116477.1, on the reverse strand, counting down.
CCTCCGCCTAAAAAGTGGGAAAAATCGATATGTTAGGTAGCTGCAACATGCATCTGGATTTACGGCAATTACGCAATTTTCTTGCACTGGCCGAACATGGGAGTTTTGTACAGGCCGCAGAAGCCGTCTGTTTGTCACAGTCGGCATTCAGTCGCAGCATTCAGGCGCTGGAACAAACGATGGGACATCCGCTTATCGATCGTCAGAGCCGTCGCTTCGCGCTAACGTGGCAAGGCAATACGCTGCTGCCGTTTGCGCGCCGCATGCAGGAGCTGTCCTGGGAGTTGATGACCGACATGCGGCAGATCAGCGAGGCGCAGGAAGGTGAGCTGACGTTTGGGTGTGGCCCCGCACCGTCGACTACGCTAATTCCCAAAGCGGTCGCACATTTCCATGCCCTTCGCCCACGCGCCAGAGTCACCTACAGCGTGGATAACTGGCAGTCTCTGCGTGAGCGACTGCTGGCCGACGAATGGCCTTTTATCGTTGCCGATACCTGGCAGGCTGAAATGGAAACCCATCTCCACGTGCAACCATTAAGCCAGCAACGCTGCTTCTTTATCTGCCACTCTTCACACCCGCTGGCACAGCAGGCAACCGTGACGCCGGACGATTTGCTGCGCTTTCCGCTCGCGTCCCCATTTATGCCCGTCGGTATGCGCAAGGTGCTGGCCGCCTTAACGCGCCAGCCCGATTATCGGCCGCAGATTCAGTGTGACCATATCTATTCCGTCTTCAGCATCCTGCGGCACACTCAGGCCATCAGCTTTGCCAGCGAGGATGGCTTTGCGCTGGGACGATTAAGCCATCAGTTGGTAGAAATTCCGCTGACGGGCACGCCGCCGGAATGGGGAAATATGCAAACCCGATTCGGTATTGTCACCTGTTTGCAGAGAACGCTGCCACCGCTGGCTGAGTTGATGATCGAAAGCATACTGGCGCAGGACAAGCTGCGCTCACCCGCTCCGGCACTACCGACCCTGTGAGCGCATTCGTGATTATTTCGCGGGATTGCCGCTGGCGTCATACACCGACCAATTTGACTCCAGTCCTTTGGCCTTCAATGCCCGATCGGCAAACTCGCCAGCAAACCAGTCGCTGGCTGAAAACGAGTTACGAATGAGTCCGGCGGCTTTCGCCCGATCGATGCTGTCCTGCAAGCTGCTAAGCAGGAACGGATCGAGACGCGGTGAGCTTTGAAACGGGAGATCTTCCGCTTTCAGCTCTTCCTGAAAGATCGCCTGAGGAATCTGGCTCTGTTCTGCCATTAGCGCGGTATAGTCCGGCAGGTGCTGCGCCTCGCCGATCCACTGCGCATTGTCCACCAGCACATTCACCAGTTGCTGCGTTGTGCCGGGGTAGCGATCGATAAAATCCTGCGTCGCCAGCACCGCAGCCTGCGTGGTATTCGCCCAGCCCAGTGCCCGACTGGTGGTCACGATATGTATGCCCTGCTTACGCAACGCCAGCAGAGAAACTCCACCCCACACCGCATCCACGCGTCTGGCCGCCAGCGCAGCTTTGCCTGCCGTCCAGTCCAGATTGATCACCCGTACATCCCTTTCGTTCAGCCCGACACTTTTAATCGCGCGCTCAAACGACAGCTGATCGGCGGTTCCTTTGTAGACCGCAATCCGCTTACCGCGTAAATCTTCAATGCGTTGAATACCCGATTCCGGCGTCGCCGCCAGATAAGAATTAGAGCCGCGCGACCCCACCAGCACCCGCGTCGGCAATCCCCCCGCCCGACCAATAATGGCCGCCAGATCGCCCAGATACACCACATCCAGCTGTTTGTTCGCCAGCGCCTCATTCACCGCCGGCCCCGCACCTTTAAAGAACGACCACTGAATCTTGATACCCTGCGGTTCAAATTCTTTCTCCAGTTGCTTTTGAATATGTGCCAACCCCAGCGGCCCGCGGATAAAAGGCTTACTGCCCGCGCTCTGATCCGGTAAACCAATGCGGATCTCCGTCGGCTTCTGTACATCTTGCGGAACAGCATCGTTCGCCTGAACGGTCGATGCCGTTAGCGCAGCACTCATCAGCAGCGTAACGCCCATGATCTCACGCAGCCGCCGTCGCCAGCGAGCAAAAGGGGTTACCGACAAAATAGTTATCAATGGGAGTGATGGTTGTTGCATCGTGGTTTCCTCAGTAATCCGTTTCATCTGCCATGAAAACTAACGAACCGTCGGCATCAGGCTTAAATAACATTTACAGGTTTGCTCAGCGGAAAAAAGCATAAATCAGCGCTGACGGGCTCAGGCTACGCATATGCATTTATTGCACGGCGACCATCGCTTTATTGCATTGGCGTTCAACGCCGAAACCTGTTTTTTATTCCCTATTCATCAAAATGCGATGGTTTTCGGGAAAAATATGAATAAGTCGATGCTGCTGAAAAAAAACGCGATCGTTTGGCCTGCTCTGCCGATAGCACGGGTCTATTCGCTTGTCGTGCCAATAGTCGTGTCGCTTGTCGTACCACTAATTGTACCGCTGCTACTGCTGGCTCTGTGGTATATCAGTAACCACTACGGTTGGATGCCCACACAGATTCTCCCCGCTCCCGACGCTGTCGCTAAAACCGCCGTCGAGCTTTGGCATAACGATCTTCTGCCGCAGCTTTTCATTAGCCTGCAACGGTTAGCCAGCGGCCTGCTGGCGGGGTTACTCGCAGGAACACTGCTCGGTGCGCTCATGGGGGCTTCACGTCGCGCTGAACATCTGTTGCACCCGACGATCTACGCACTGGCGCAGATCCCGACGCTGGGCTGGATCCCGCTGTTTATGGTGCTGTTCGGCATTGATGACGGCCTGAAGCTGGCTGTCATCATCAAGGCGGTGATTATCCCTGTGACGCTGCATACGCAAACGGGCGTGCGTAATGTCCCGCCTGCGCTACAAGAAGTCGCTCGTACCCTGCGCCTGCCGTGGCACCAGCGCCTCATCAAGTTAACACTGCCTAGCACATTTCCCACCTGGCTAACCGGCTTACGGCTGGCGCTCTCACAGGCGTGGGTATCGCTAATCGTGGTCGAACTACTGGCATCATCGCAGGGCATTGGCTATTTGCTGGTGTGGGGACGCCAGTTGTTCCAGCTAGACATTGTATTTGTCTGCATCGCCATCATCGGGCTGGCGGGACTGGCGATGGAGTGGGCAATCAACCAGTTGGAACGCCGTCTGATTTTCTGGCCGCACCCGCCGCTTGGCCGCTTAACCGCCGCACCGTCTCGCCGCTTATCCGCATTGATTTTACCCTTTCTGCTTCTGTTGCTCTGGCAACAGGCCAGCCGTTTTGGCTGGATCGACCCGCTGCTGCTGCCACCGCCCGCTGATGTCTGGAACATGCTGCAGCAAGGCGTCCGTGACGGTTCGCTCACCGAGGCGATGCAGGCCAGCCTGACCCGTGCGCTCGCCGGTGCACTATGCGGCATTGCCGCAGGCCTCGTGTGCGGCGTGCTGCTGGGACTGAATGCCACCAGCGATGCCCTCGTTACCCCTACGGTCGCGACGCTGCGCCAGATCGCGCTGTTTGCCTGGCTGCCGCTGCTGACCGCCTGGGTTGGTAACGATGAAGCTGGGAAAATCACCTTTGTCGCACTGGCCTCCTTCTTCCCGATGCTGGTAGCCAGCCATCGGGGTATCCGCCAGCGTTCTCAGGCGTTACAGGAAGTCGCACAGGTGTTGCAGCTCCGTCTCTCGACCCGCTTGCGGGTACTGATTTTGCCTGGAGCCGCCCCCGCGATCTTCGCCGGTTTGCGCCTGTCGCTGATTTACGCCTGGCTTGGGACTATCGGCGCAGAATATTTCATGTCATCCGGCACCGGGATCGGCAGCCTGATGATCAACGCCCAACAGTTACTCGATATGCCTCTGATTATCAGCGGCATGCTGCTGATTGGATTAACGGGCGCGGTGCTCGACCGTGTCGGATTCGGTCTGGAACAGCGGATGACGCGCTGGCGTTCTGCAGGAGAAATCGCATGACGTCCACTCCCCTTGATGTGCCGCCGCCGGTGGTGCAGTTCGATCGCCTGCGTAAACAGTTTCGCGTTCAGGGTGAGACGCTGACGGTGATTGAGGACTTTTCCCTGTCGATTCACAGCGGCGAACTGGTGGCGATTGTCGGCAGCAGCGGCTGCGGCAAATCCACGCTGTTGCGTATGTTGGTCGGCCTGGACAACGACTATCAGGGACGTGTGCTGGTGGAAGGCAAAACCGTACGCGGCATCGGACGTGAGCGCGGCATGGTATTTCAGGAACCACGCCTGTTTCCGTGGCTGACGGTACGGCAAAACATCGCGCTCGGGCTGGCGAATGAGTCAATCAACGACAAAGAACGGAAGCGCCTGATCGACCACTTTATTCAACTCGTGCATTTGCAGGATTTTGCCGATGCCCTGCCCGCCCAGCTTTCCGGCGGCATGGCGCAGCGTGTCGCCATCGCACGCGGACTCGTTGCCAATCCGCGCATCCTGATGCTGGATGAACCGTTTGGTGCGCTGGATGCATTAACCCGCCAGCAGATGCAACAGGAGCTACGCCGCATTCATCAGGCGGAGGGCACCACCACGCTGCTGGTCACACACGACGTCGAAGAAGCCGTCTATCTCGCCGATCGCGTTGTCGTGCTGGCACCGCGGCCGGGTCGTATCCGCCAGATTGCGACGATTTCGCTACCACATCCGCGCCAGCGTGACAGCCAGCACTTCCACCAGCAGTGCAGCGACCTGCTCGCTCTGCTGACGCTGCCTGCCGATACGGCTGAACTTTCTTCTCTGAACACGTAACTATTGGAGCACCATTATGGGACACCCTTCCGTCTACCCGACCGGCACAACAATTTACAACCCGGAAAAAGCCTGGGGCGGCTACACCGTCTTTCAGGCGTTGGAACGCGGCGCGGTGCTGGTGGATATGAACGGCACCGAACTGCGCCTGTGGGAAGGCCTGCACGGCTTCCCCAACAAAATCCTGCCCGGCGGTTACATCCTCGGGCACAGCGGCGAACGAGATTCGCGCTACGGCATGCAGGACATGGTCGATCTGATTCAGGTAGACTGGGACGGCAACGTCGTCTGGAAATTTAACGGCTATGAACACATCACCGACCCCGACCTTCCGCCTGTATGGATGGCGCGCGTCCATCATGATTATCAACGCAGCGGTAATCCGGTCGGCTACTACGCACCAGGTCAGGAACCGCAGTCGATTGGCGGTAACACGCTATTGCTGGCGCACACCAACCTGCACAATGAACGCATCAGCGACAAACTGCTGCTCGACGACACCATCATCGAGGTGGACTGGGAAGGTAATATCTTGTGGGAATGGCGTTGCAGCGACCATTTCGATGAGCTGGGCTTTGACGACGACGCGAAAACCGCGCTGTACAACAATCCTAACCTGCGCAAAAGCGGCGGTGGGATGGGCGACTGGATGCACATCAACTCCATGTCGGCACTCGGCCCCAATCCGTGGTTCGATCAAGGCGATACCCGTTTCCACCCGGATAACATCATCTGGGACGCGCGCGAGTCCAACATCATCGCCATCATCGACAAGCAGAGCGGCCATATCGTCTGGCAGCTTGGTCCGAATTACAACACGCCGGAATTCAAACACATTGGCTGGATTATCGGCCAGCACCACGCCCACATGATCCCCGCGGGCTTGCCAGGCGCGGGCAATATTCTGGTGTTTGATAACGGCGGCTGGGCAGGCTACGGCGCGCCCAATCCGATGTCGGCCGACGGGGTGAAAAACGCCTGGCGTGACTATTCCCGCGTGCTGGAAATCAACCCGGTAACGCTGGATATTGTCTGGCGCTATTCGCCCTACGAAGCAGGCATCCCGCACCCGACCGATGCCTTCCGTTTTTACAGCCCGTACATCAGTAATATCCAACGCCTGCCGAACGGCAATACGCTGATTAATGAAGGCGCCAACGGTCGACTATTTGAAGTCACCGTCGATCACGAGATTGTCTGGGAGTTTATTTCCCCGTATTGGGGCAAGACGGTGAATACCAACATGTTATATCGCGCTTACCGCGTGCCCTACGAGTGGGTGCCACAGTTGCCGCGTCCACAGGAAACCCCGGTGATCGCCCCCGACAACACCCAGCTACGTCAACCCGGTGCCGCCGCACCTGGCTTCGCCAGCGTGATTCGTATTGACGGTACGCGCCCTTATAAAAAGAGCGGCGATGCCCTGTGCGTCGCAACCGACAGCGAAGACCTCAAGCGCAGTCCGAAGCTCTTTGTCGTCAACCGAGAGCGCTTTGCTCCACTGACCGCCGACGACTGGCCTGAACTGGCAGCCCAACAAGGCCCACAGTTGCTACTGGTCGGCGCGGAGCGCTGCATCCACTGCAAAAGCCTCTACCGCCAGCTAGAAGCAATTTTGGGTAAAGAGGAATACCGTCAGTTGCCGAGCCATTATCTGGACGCCGATCATCACATTGCGCTGGCGGAGAAATTGGCGGTCAGAACGTTGCCGACCTTACTCTGGATCGAAAACGGTGAAGAGCTTGCTCGCTTGAGCGGCGCACAGCAGCCCGAACGCTTGCGGCAATGGCTGGCAGAGCGACAGAGATAAATCTCACGTCTTAACGCGATCTCGCTCCCAGTGAGATCGCTTTGTTACTTTCATTTCTCACTTTTCCTGCGTACAACCTTCCATACCGACGCAGTTGTCCTCCGAGTTTCTTCCCTGCAAGTATCTGTCTCTTTACCATTGCCTACAGATTACTCAGGGACGGAACCACAGCATGGCCGCACATGATGCGATTTTTAAACAGTTTCTCAGCGACTCAACCGTCGCAAAGGATTTTTTCTCTATCCATCTGCCAGAGGAAATCAGGACTATCTGCGATTTCAGCTCACTACAACTGCAATCGGCCTCTTTTGTAGATGAGGAACTACGCGCAAGAATATCGGATATGCTGTACTCGATTCATACCACCTCAGGGCAAGGTTATATCTATTGCGTGATCGAACATCAGAGTCGCCCAGAAAAGCTGATGCCATTTCGCCTACTGCGCTACGCGCTTGCGGCCATGCAGCAACACCTCTCTCAAGGCCACGATACGTTGCCGCTCGTTGTTCCTTTGCTGTTTTACCACGGCCAGCGTAGCCCTTATCCCTATACGCTACGCTGGCTCGACGGTTTTGCTGATGCCATTCAGGCAGAAAAGCTCTACAACGCCCCCTTTCCGTTGGTTGACCTGACGGTGATACCAGATGAGGATATCAAGACGCATCGCCGCATGGCGCTGTTGGAACTGGTACAAAAACACATCCGCACGCGAGATATGCTGGAACTGGCGCAGGATATCGGGCTATTATTTGAGCGCTGGCAGGTACCACTGCCGCAAAAAAGAGCGATACTGTTTTACATCGCGCGGAGCGGCAACACCTCAAGGCCAGCAGAGTTTATTGAGGCCGTCGCGCAATCTCTGTCAACAGATCGGGAGGCGATCATGACCATCGCACAGCAGCTTGAGAAAATCGGGTTTGAAAAAGGCATCAAGCATGGCATGCAGCAGGGGATACAGCGCGGCATGGAACAGGGAATGAAAACCAGTGCTCGAAACATTGCTCGTCAGCTTTTGTTAAGCGGTATGGAACCTGCTCAGGTTTGTCAGATTACTCAGTTGAGCACGGCGGAACTGGCACAACTTGTTGATTCATCGAATGAGTAGGCTCTAAAGATAGTCTGCACCTTCCGACAATTTATTACTCCCCCTCTTTTCATCATCGACGCTGTCGGCTAAGACGGCGCTGTTGCGCCAATTTATACGCGTTAGATCACATTTCCTTTGCATCACTTCATTGCAATTTGTTATGTTATTACATAACCATTCACACTAACCCTATACGTTAGCCATGATTAACTGGAACAGACACACAGACGCTATTCTTCAGGTAGAAAGCCTTAACCTGTCTATTGGCGGCGAAATCAAAGTCAGCGATATCAGCTTTACGCTGTCCGCGGGCGAACGTGTCTGTTTGCTCGGCGCATCCGGTTCCGGTAAGTCTCTCACCGCCAAAGCGATCATCGGCACACCGCCAGCAGGCTGTCAGAGTCGAGGCAGTATTCGAATCAATGGCGAAGACGTCAGCCAATTGAAAGCGCTGGCGCGCCCGCAGGCCGGACGCGTCTCTGCCGTGTTCCAGGACTCGGCAACGGCGCTTAATCCTCTCATGCGGTTAGGAAAACAACTGTCACTGGCGTTGAAGACCACCTCTTCCGTTGAGCTTTCTGCGCTCCTTAGCGCCATGCAGTTGGATGATATCCCCAATCTGTTGCAACGCTATCCTGCCGAACTGTCCGGCGGCCAGCGTCAGCGCATTTGTATTACCCTTGCGCTGCTCGGCAAGACGCGTTTGCTGGTGGCGGGCGAACCCACTACCGCGCTGGATGTCATGACTCAGCAGCAGGTCTTGCAGGTCTTACAGAAGCGTAGTTCGCAGCCGGATGCCCCCGCTCTATTGTTTATTACGCATGATATCGCCGTTGCCGCCCAGCTTTGCCAACGCGGTCTGATCATGGAAAACGGTCGGATCGTTGAATCCGGCAGTATGCTGCAATTGCTGAATGCGCCACAGCAGCCGTATACCCGCAGTCTGGTCGCCGCCGCACGTCGCGCTGACACGCTTTTATCCGACAATGTGTTATTGACGACAAATGTATCGCCTGCAACCGTTGCCGGAGCACTCGCCGGATGAACCACCACCTACATGCGGTTCTCACACCGTTTTTAAGCCTCGAACACGTCAGCCGCTATCGTCAAACGTCGCGTTTGCCGTGGTAAAAGATCGATCCTGCCAGTGCAATTTTTCACGACCTGTCGCTGAATATGCAACAGCATGAACGCGTCAGTCTGGTTGGCGCTTCCGGCTGTGGCAAATCCACGCTGCTGAAAACCCTGCTCGCGCTTGAAGCGCCGGAAAGTGGCGTGGTGTACTGTGACGGTAACCTGATTAAGTCCGGCTCGGTGCGTTCACTGCGCTGGTATCGCACGATATTTCCATGCTCGCCGGGCTGTGCGACAGAATGCTGGTCATGGATAACGGCCGCATCATCGAAGATCGCCCGACAACTGACGTGCTGGCCTCACCACAGCAGGCGCACACCGCCCGTCTATTGCAGGCGGTGCCCGCGCTATCGACCTTTGGCGATTAGCTCGCCGAAAACGCGCTTTTTACAATAAAATATCGCTTTGATAACACATTCCCCCATAACGGGATTTTTATAACGGATGATTGAATGTCAGACCTTACCGCCAGCCGCACTCCACGGCCTTACCCGTCACTGCTTCTGGGCAGCCAGCTTGTTTTCAACATTGGTTTTTATGCCGTCGTGCCGTTTCTGGCGATTTTCTTGCGCGACGACATGCTGCTTTCTGGCTGGGCCATCGGGCTGGTGATTGGCCTACGCACCTTCTCTCAACAGGGCATGTTTTTAGTCGGCGGGGCGCTGGCTGACCGCTTTGGCGCTCGCGTGATCATCCTGTGTGGCTGTGTCGTACGCATCAGCGGCTATCTGCTGCTGGCACTGGGCGATTCGCTATGGCCGATTATTCTCGGCGCCTGCCTGACCGGCGTTGGCGGTGCCCTGTTCTCCCCCGCGATTGAAGCATTAATGGCGCAAGCTGGTACGCAAAGTGAAAAAGAGGGAAAACGCAGCCGCTCCGAGTGGTTCGCTCTGTTTGCGATTTGCGGCGAGCTAGGCGCGGTGTTAGGGCCATTGCTCGGTTCGGTACTGGCCGGGTACGGATTCCAGCGCGTGGCACTCGCAGGCGCAGGCGTCTTTGTTATCGCGCTCATCGTCCTGTTTTTCAGCCTGCCGCCGACGCAGCGCAATCAGGGTGAATTACATATCGCCCCGTGGTGGGAAACCTTCCGTCAGCGGCGCTTTGTGGCGTTCATCATTGCCTACAGCGCTTACCTGTTCAGCTACAACCAGCTCTATCTGGCGCTGCCGGTTGAACTACACCGCTCCGGCAGCAGCGAGAAAGACCTCGGCCCGCTGTTTGTGCTGGCGTCGCTGCTGGTGATCGGATTACAGCTTCCGCTGGCGCGCTTTGCCCGCCGGGTTGGTGCGGCGCGTATGCTGCCACTGGGTTTCGCGCTGCTGTCTGCCTCGTTCCTTAGTGTCGCCCTGTTTGCTTCCAGCACACCGCCAGAAGGATGGCAGCGCCTGCTTCCGGCTATCTCCTTGATTACCCTGTTAACACTGGGACAGATGTTAATCGTCCCTGTTGGTATGGATCTCATCCCGCGTTTTGCCAACAACCAGAATCTGGGGGCGCACTATGGCGCGCTGGCGTCGATGGGCGGCATCGCTGTTCTGCTTGGTAACTTTGTACTCGGCAGCCAGCTTGATCGCGCGCTGACGCCATCGCCACAGGCCGCGATTCCGTGGGTGCTGCTCGCTGCGGTGCCACTGTGCAGTTCGCTGGCGATGATGGTCATCTGCCGCCCGTTTAAATCCGCTTCAACCGTGAATGAATAAGGACAGACTGATGAATATGCGTAATCTCCTGTGGCCTGTTTCCGGCCTGCTATCAGCCACGCTGCTGCTTTCAGGCTGCTTCAACGAGCAGGAGGAAAAGCACACCTCGCATCATGACGGTCGAATCAAACTGGCAATGCTTCAACCGCCACGCTCCGGCCTGACGCCGCTGAGCGATGATGCCTTTAAGCTGTCGCGCTGGAGCACGGCAGAAACGCTGGTGGTGCTCGACAAGCTCGGCGAAGCTCAGCCTGCGCTGGCGACAAAATGGCAGCAGATCGATGATAAATCCTGGCGTTTTGAACTGCGCCCCAACGTCCATTTTCACGATAACACCACGTTGAACGCCGCCACGGTGGTTAACGCGCTCACCGTAGCGTCCACCGCGGCTCCCAAGCCGCGTATTCTGGACGGCGTGCAGTTAACGGTGAAAGCCGATGGCGATAACGCCGTGATTGTTTCTACCGCTAAAGCGGATCCGCTGCTGCCTCAGCGCTTATCCAGCACACAGTTGGCCATTCTCTCCACCGCGGCATACGGTAAAAATGGCGTGGTCAATCCGATCAATACCGGAAGCGGTCCGTTTGTTCTGCGTAGCGTCACCGGCACCAGCAGCGCGGTGTTAGATAGATTCGACGGTTACTGGGGTGAAAAAGCGCAGGCCAGCGGGATCGACGTCAGCTTTGTCTCTGACGGTGCAGCGCGTGCGGCTGCATTACGTACCGGTACGGCAGACATTGTCGAAGCCATTCCGGTTTCTCAGGCACCGCTGCTGGATCAATCGCTGGTGCATGAAGTCCCCATGCCGCGCACCAATACGCTGTATCTGAATACGCGTCATGGCGTGATGCAAGATCCCGCGATGCGCGCCGCCGTGCGTGATGCGATCAATCCCCAACAGTTGGTGGATAACATCTATGAGAAGCGTGCCGATATCGCGCAGGGCCTGTTAGGTCCTGCGCTGCCGCAGCGGAACTGCGTCAGCCGGTACGCCTGCGGGTGCGACCATCACGCTGGCAACCTTCAGCGATCGCGCCGAGCTGCCTGAGGTGGCAGTCTATCTGGCACAGCAGCTTACCGCCGCGGGATTTACGGTGAAACAGGTCGTGCGTGAGTATGCACAGATTGAGTCCGACGCGCTGGCAGGCAAGTTTGACGCCTTTATTTTATCCCGCGCCACCGTGCTGGATTCCGGCGATACGGTGGCTTACCTGTACAGTGACTTTGCTTGCGAAGGGTCATTCAACATCGCGCAGCTGTGCCGCCCGGACATCGATCTGGCACTGCAAAAAGCGGCCACGATTCCTGCGGGCGTTGCACGCCGTCAGGCCATCATGCAGGCAGAAAATCTGATCCTTGCCAGCGATGCCGCGATTCCGATGCTGCATGAGCGCGTTATTCAAGGTGAGAGCGCACAGGTCAAAGACGCCCTGCGCGACCCGCGTGAACGTACGCTGATTAACGCCGCTACGCACATTGTCGCCGACGCAAAATAACGGGTAACACGCCCCAGTAACCAGAAAGATGACGAGTTTATGAGCGAACCGCTCTATTGCCGCACCTGTGCAACCTTCAACCAGGCGCAACGTCCGCGATACGGCCTGCTGATTCCGCTGTTGTCATGGCTGCTGACGCTGGCGGGGATGGCCGCCAGCGGCGTACGACTGCTGATTCTCGGGCGCGCGTTGCGGAGTGGAGTGATGCACGTACCGGAAGCGCAGCAGCCCCGAGTCTCGCTATGCCATCTGGCTGCCAGTTATCTGTATGCTACTGCTGGCGCTGCTGTTGCTGGCAGGTTTACCACGCGATCCCTATACCTCCGCTTTTCTGCGCCTGCAACCGCCATCGTTGCTGCTGCCTTTTGGCGCGGACGCGATGGGACGTGACTTGCTGGCGCGCGTCGCCCACGGCACGCTAAATACCTGCCTGCTGGCACTGGTGGTATCGCTGGCCTGTCTGGCAATAGGCCTGCTGATTGGATTGTTCCCGCGTCTGCTCACCGGCCCCATCGAAGTGACTAACGCCCTGCCGCCGGTGATTGCCGGGCTGTTGGTTGCCGCCGTCAATGGTCCGACGGCAACAGGCGCGGCGATTGCCGTGATTGCTGTGAGTTGGGCACCGCTGGCTGCACACACGGCGGCGCTGGTCGCCGAAATTAATGCACGCCCTTATATTCGGATGCTGCCGATTCTCGGCGTCGGGCCGATTCGCCGCAGCCTGTTCTATGTACTGCCCGCACTGGTTGGCCCACTCTTTCGCCATGCAATGCTGCGGTTACCGGGCATCGCGCTGGCACTGGCATTGCTCGGCTTTTTAGGGCTGGGCGCATCCACGCCGACACCGGAATGGGGACGCGTACTGGCAGAAGGGATGCCATATATCGAACGTGCTTTCTGGGGCGTGCTGGCACCTGCTGCCGCACTGGGCGTGCTGTCGATACTGGCCGTGAGCGCGGCGAATCTCTCCGGTCGCCACAAGCACTAATCTATCGCGGGACAAATCTATCGCGAGAAAATGCTATCTCGACATGCAGCCTACGCGCCCGCCTCTCTTCACGCTCGCAGACCCGCTGGATTTCACGATGGCGGGCCTGTGCATCTTCAGTTACGCTGTGGGCTAACTTCTGCCTAAGTACAGAATTTAAAGGAGAGAATATGCACAACAGCGGGTCCCACGTCAGTCTTACCGTCACGCAAACTCTGGATAAACTGGAAGCGCTGTATGATGATGCCGTCTCAGCGCTGCGCGACGCCATTGGCGATTTCATCAATGATGGCACCCTGCCCGATGCCAACGCGCGCGCAGCAGGATTATTTTCCTACCCAGCTCTGCGCGTTAGCTGGAGTGGCAATTCGACCGGCCATCCCAAACATCGGGCCTATGGGCGTTTTACCCATCCGGGTAGCTACTCCACCACAGTCACCCGCCCGGCCTTTCTGCGCGCTTATCTGGCAGAACAACTCATGCTGTTGGAGGGGGATTATGATGTCACCATCGAGGTCAGCGCGTCTCAGCAGGAAATCCCGTTTCCCTACGTGCTCGACGGTTCCGACCTGATTCTTGACCGTTCCATGAGCGCTGGCATCGCCAAGCATTTCCCCACCACAGAACTGTCACAGATTGGGGACGAGACGGCAGATGGTCTGTTCCACGCCACCACCACGTCGCCGCTGTCACACTTCGACGCGCTGCGCACCGATTTCTCACTGGCACGGCTTCGCCACTATACCGGCACACCGGTGGAACATATTCAGCCATTCATCCTCTTCACGAATTACACACGCTATGTCGATGAGTTTGTGCGCTGGGCGTGTGCGCAGATTGCCGATCCCGATAGCCCGTATGAGGCGCTATCTTGCGCAGGCGGCATCTACATCACGGCCGACACGCCTAACCCTGAACAAACGGTGTCCGATCTCGCCTGGAAGAACCACCAGATGCCCGCCTATCATCTGATTCCTCGTCAGGGGAAAGGGATTACGATGGTCAACATTGGCGTCGGGCCATCCAACGCGAAAACCATCTGCGATCACCTCGCGGTGATGCGTCCGCATGCCTGGCTGATGATCGGCCACTGCGGTGGCCTGCGCGAAAGCCAGTCCATCGGTGATTATGTGCTGGCGCACGCTTACCTGCGTGACGATCACGTCCTAGACGCCGTTTTGCCGCCTGACATCCCGATTCCCAGCATCGCCGAAGTGCAGCGCGCACTGTACGACGCCACCAAGATGGTCAGCGGCATGCCGGGGGAAGAAGTTAAGCAGCGCCTGCGTACCGGCACGGTGGTGACCACCGATGACCGCAACTGGGAATTACGCTACGCGGCCTCCGCCCTGCGCTTTAACCTCAGCCGCGCCGTCGCGGTAGATATGGAAAGTGCCACCATTGCCGCACAGGGGTATCGTTTCCGCGTTCCTTACGGCACGCTGCTGTGCGTCTCGGATAAGCCGTTGCACGGTGAAATCAAACTGCCGGGACAGGCTAACCGTTTCTATGAAGGGGCAATTTCGGAGCATTTGCAGATTGGCATCTGCGCCATCGACCTGCTGCGGGCAGAAAGCGACAAGCTACATTCGCGCAAGCTTCGTACCTTTAATGAGCCGCCGTTCCGCTAATCGAACGACGTTGTTCAGACAGCCGGCCCTACTCAGGAAGTCGGCTGCTCTGGCGTGATTAAACACGTTATATTATAACGCCCCCCAATTCCATAGCGGATAAACCCAATGAAAAAAGGTTTGTCAGTTCTGTTTCTTTCCCTGGTAGCGGCGCAAGCGTCTGCGTTTCAGGCTAAGATGGCTCAATCTACTGAGACTAGGTTGCGCAATATTGATGAGGCTAAACACACTTTTTCTGGTTTTACGCCAATGGGGCTGGAAATCTCTATTGCCACGGTAACGGTCGCCCTGCCATTGGCCGGTGCGCCGTCTGGTCAGGGAAGTTCTGACCAACGTCGCCTACCGCTGGTTCCTGCGCATGGGGCTACCGAGAAAGTACCTGACGCCTCTACCCTTAGCCACAACCCCATCCTCCACTTTAATCGCAGCGATATCTTCCAGCAGACTTTTGATCATATCGTGGAGCAGACGATGGAGCAGAGCTTCGAGGATGCAAAACAGCATCATGGTGATCGATATGCGTGGCTGCGGGGTCTGATGAAAGTGCAGATGCAGCGCCTGCTGGCAGCGACAACATAGAATATGAAGAAGATGGCGCTGCTGGAAGTTGCATTGTCGTTGTTGCAGGGTGAGTGTGGCCTGATAAGGTGCAATAAGACACAGATGACGAGACTAAACCCAGTCATGGGCTGAAAGAAAAAATACTGCGGTCACTTATAAAACAGAACCCCACGAAAAAATGTGGGGTTCATTAACCGCCTTAAAAAAACCCGGAAACCGGCTTTTTTAAGACACTATTGCGATCAAATCTTACGGAAGATCAGAGAACCATTGGTTCCGCCGAAACCGAAAGAGTTACACAATACATAGTCCAGATTGCTGACCTGACGCGCCTCATGCGGTACGAAATCCAGATCGCAGCCTTCATCTGGGTTATCCAGATTAAGCGTTGGTGGAACGGCTTGATCGCGCAGAGCAAGAATACTGAAAATTGACTCCACGGCACCTGCCGCACCGAGCAAGTGACCCGTCATGGATTTTGTCGAACTCACCAGCACGCTGCTGGCATCCGCACCAAACACGGATTTCACCGCCTGTGCTTCCGCTTTATCCCCCGCAGGCGTAGAGGTGCCATGCGCGTTGATATAGCCGATCTGGCTCGTTGATACACCCGCATCACGCAGGGCGTTTTCCATAGCCAGTGCTGCACCCGAACCGTTCTCTGGCGGAGACGTCATATGATACGCATCGCTGCTCATGCCAAAACCAACAACTTCTGCATAGATTTTCGCACCGCGCTTTTTCGCGTGTTCATACTCTTCCAGCACCATGATGCCAGCACCGTCACCCAGTACAAAGCCATCACGATCTTTATCCCACGGACGGCTTGCCGCCTGAGGATCGTCATTGCGCGTAGACAACGCACGAGCAGCGCCGAATCCACCGACGCCTAATGGCGTACTGGCTTTTTCTGCACCGCCGGCCAGCATCACATCCGCATCGTTGTAAGCAATGATGCGAGCTGCCTGACCAATATTATGCACGCCAGACGTACAGGCCGTAGCAATAGAGATACTCGGGCCACGCAGTCCGTACATGATAGTAAGATGCCCAGCCACCATATTGACGATGGTTGACGGCACGAAGAACGGACTGATTTTACGCGGGCCGCCGTTCACCAGCGCAGTGTGGTTCTCTTCAATAAGACCCAGACCGCCGATGCCGGAACCAATCGCCGCACCGATACGCGGCGCGTTCTCTTCCGTTACTTCCAAACCGGAATCCTGCATGGCCTGAACGCCAGCAGCAACACCGTATTGAATAAAGGCATCCATTTTGCGAGCTTCTTTACGCGAAATGAATTCCTCAGAATTAAAATCCTTTACTAAGCCAGCAAAACGCGTTGCATAGGCACTAGTATCGAAATGGTCGATCAGGCTGATACCACTCTGACCGGCAAGAAGAGCACTCCAGGTAGACTCAACTGTATTGCCGACAGGAGATAACATGCCCAGTCCGGTCACAACTACTCGACGCTTAGACACGCTTATCCTCCAGGGAGGGAAAAAAAGACACTGCGGGACAAAAAACTTAGGCGGTCGAATGACCGCCTAGATATGTTCGCTTACTGCTGGTTAGCCTGAATGAAATCAATGGCTGCCTGAACAGTCGTGATTTTTTCAGCTTCTTCGTCTGGAATCTCAGTATCAAATTCTTCTTCCAGCGCCATTACCAGCTCAACAGTGTCAAGAGAATCAGCGCCGAGGTCATCAACGAAAGAAGCATTGTTTACGACTTCTTCCTGCTTAACACCAAGCTGTTCAACGATGATTTTCTTAACGCGTTCTTCGATAGTGCTCATACTCTTAAATTTCCTATCAAAACTCGCTTTCGCGATGGTTTTCGTAGTGTATAAAATGTTTGAAAAGATGCAACAAAATCTCGGCTGGTCGAACCACGATTTTGTGCTATTTTGCGGTTATCACCGCAAATAATGCAAATAGTTTTCGAGCTTTTTAGATCATATACATGCCGCCATTGACATGCAATGTTTCGCCAGTAATGTAAGCAGCTTCATCAGAGGCTAAAAATACAACAGCACTGGCGATTTCTTTAGCATCACCGAGTCGGTTAGCTGGAACCTGCGTCAAAATGCCTGCTCGCTGTTCTTCTGTCAATGCCTGAGTCATATCTGTTTCGATAAATCCAGGCGCAACGACGTTGACCGTAATACCACGAGAAGCCACTTCACGCGCGAGGGACTTGCTGAACCCAATCAGCCCTGCCTTCGCTGCCGCGTAGTTAGCTTGCCCTGCATTGCCCATGGTTCCTACAACGGAACCAATGGTAATGATACGGCCAAAACGTTTCTTCATCATGGCACGCATTACTGCTTTAGACATGCGGAATACCGACGTCAGATTGGTATCCAGAATATCATGCCATTCATCATCTTTCATTCGCATCAGCAGGTTATCACGCGTGATGCCAGCGTTATTGATAAGGATATCAATTTCCCCGAATTCCGTGCGAATATCTGCCAATACGCTTTCTACTGATGCTGCATCAGCAACATTCAGCATATAACCTTTACCGTTCTCACCCAGCCAGCCGCTGATCGCTTCAGCACCTTTTTCGCTGGTTGCGGTACCAATGACTTTTGCCCCGCGGGCAACCAACGTCTCGGCGATGGCACGCCCTATACCACGGCTTGCACCAGTAACCAGTGCAATTTTCCCCTCAAAACTCATTGTCTTCTCCGTTCTTATTTCTCAATCGCCGCTGATAGAGAAGCAGGATCGTTCACCGCCGCTGCTGTCAGGGTATCGACGATTCGTTTGGTTAAGCCAGTTAATACTTTACCCGGCCCGACTTCCAACAGTGACTCAACACCCTGAGAGGCCATAAATTCAACACAGCCAGTCCAGCGTACAGGGAAATAAAGTTGGCGTACCAGCGCATCACGAATCGCTTCCGGTGTGGTTTCGACGCTCGCATCAACATTATTGACAACCCGGATGATCGGAGCATTAAACGTCACGGACTCCAGAGCAACCGCAAGTTTCTTCGCGGCAGGTTCCATCAACGCACAATGTGACGGCACGCTGACAGGCAACGGCAGAGCACGCTTCGCCCCCGCCGCTTTACACGCGGCCCCCGCACGCTCAACGGCATCTTTATTGCCCGCAATCACCACTTGACCCGGTGAATTAAAGTTTACCGGAGAGACTACCTGTCCTTGCGCGGATTCTTCACACGCTTTGGCAATGGCTGCGTTATCAAGCCCGATAATCGCATACATTGCGCCCGTTCCTTCCGGTACCGCTTCCTGCATCAGTTTGCCACGCAGCTCAACCAAGCGGACAGCCTGTTGGAAATCCAGAACACCAGCACAAACCAGTGCGGAATATTCACCAAGGCTATGACCAGACATCAGAGCAGGCGTTTTTCCTCCCTGCTGCTGCCAGACACGCCAGATAGCAACAGAAGCGGTCAGTAACGCAGGCTGCGTCTGCCAGGTCTTATTCAACTCTTCGGCCGGCCCCTGCTGGGTGAGCTGCCATAAGTCATAGCCTAACGCTTCAGAAGCCTGAGCAAAGGTTTCAGTGACGATGGGGTGTTCTGCCGCCAGTTCAGCCAACATACCTACCGTCTGTGATCCCTGACCGGGAAACACCATTGCAAATTGCGTCATATCACAATCCTGTTTAATTAAAAACGAACCAGCGCGGAGCCCCAGGTAAAACCGCCGCCGAAAGCTTCAAGCAGCACCAGTTGCCCTGGTTTAATACGCCCATCACGTACGGCTTCATCAAGCGCTGAAGGCACGGAAGCGGCGGAGGTATTACCATGACGATCCAACGTCACAACCACCTTGTCCATCCCCATGCCCAGCTTTTTCGCCGTAGCGCTGATGATTCGCAGGTTAGCCTGATGAGGCACCAGCCAGTCTAATTCACTTTTATCCAGTTGAGCCGCTTGCAGCGTTTCCTCAACAATATGCGCCAGTTCAGTCACGGCCACTTTAAAGACTTCATTACCCGCCATCGTCAGGTAAGCAGGCGTATCCACATGGCTACGATCCTGATGCGGTAACGCCAACAGTTCACCATAGCGCCCATCGGCATGCAGGTGGGTAGAAAGAATACCCAGCTGCTCTGATGGCGTTAACAGTACCGCGCCTGCGCCATCACCGAATAAAATTAGCGTGCCGCGATCTTCAGGATCCAATGTCCGAGACAGCGTATCGGAACCGATCACCAGTGCGTATTTCACCGCACCATTTTTAACGTATTGATCGGCAACGCTCAGTGCATAGGTAAAACCGGCACAGGCGGCGGCCAAATCGAAGGCAATCGTATCGTTGATCCCTAACAACTGCTGAATCTGGCAGGCAGAGCTCGGGAAAGCATGGCTTGATGATGTTGTAGCAACGATCAGAAGGCCGACTTCAGAAGGATCGACATTTGCCATTTCCAACGCTTTCTGCGCAGCGCGGTATCCCATGGTCGCAACATTTTCATCGGGCGCAGCAATTCGGCGCTCACGGATTCCTGTACGTGTGACGATCCATTCGTCCGTCGTTTCCACCATCTTTTCTAAATCAGCGTTCGTCCTGATTTGTTCAGGCAGGTAGCTGCCCGTTCCGATTATTTTTGTATACATGTACGCTTAGTCACTCTTGGGTAATACCGCTTCTAGACGGGCGGCAATCCGGTCGGGGAGCTGCCGCCGTACCGTCTGCATTGCCTGTTCAATAGCAACCGCAAACGCTCTCTGGTTTGCTGCACCATGGCTTTTGATTACAGTTCCCCGCAATCCTAGCAGGCATGCGCCATTATATTGATCGGGGTTCAAATGACCGAAACGCTTTGATAAGCGCTTTTGTAACAAACGTCCCAGCCATTTCAACCACCAAGACCGTTTTTGTTTTTGCCCCGGGCCTGAGGCTGGCGATTTCAGCAGTGACAGGAACATCCTTACCACGCCTTCCACCGTTTTCAGTGTGACATTACCCACAAAGCCATCACAGACCATCACATCCGTTTTCCCTGTCAGCAGATCGTTGCCTTCCAGATAACCGATATAATTTATTGATGGTGCCTCTTTTAACTGTGCCGCTGCTTCACGGATAGTGCTCAGCCCTTTGCTTTCTTCCTCACCAATATTCAACAACGCGACCCGAGGGTTCTTCAGTTCCAGCACTTCTTCTGCCATCACTGAACCCATCACGGCAAACTGAACCAGCATCGTGCTATCACAATCAACATTCGCCCCCAGATCCAACACGACGGTCTTTCCATGCTGCTGGTGAGGTAAGACCGATACCAATGCCGGTCGTTCAATACCATCAAGTGGCTTAATCAGGAGCTTAGCCAGTCCCATAAGCGCACCCGTGTTACCTGCGCTCACACAGGCCTGTGCCCTGCCGTCTTTAATCAACTCAAGCGCTATACGCATTGAGGTACCACGGCTCGCACGAATAGCCTGCGACAGCATCGCATCACTCGCAATAACCGACTCCGCCGGAACAACTTCTAAGCGGGAAAGTAAATCAGAATCGACTTTGGCAAGTAATGGTGTAATCGCAGCAGGATCGCCGACTAATAACAAATTGAGAGCTGGATTAGAAGCCAGTGCCTGCAATGCAGCAGGCACTGTTACGCAGGGACCAAAATCCCCGCCCATCGCATCTAACGCCAGAGTTAGGCGTGTCAAGGTATTGCCTTGCAAATAATTCGCAAGAATTACTTAGCAATGACCTTGCGACCGCGGTAGTAACCATCCGCAGTGATGTGGTGACGCAGGTGAGTTTCGCCAGAAACTTTATCTACGGATACAGAAGAGGTAGTCAGCGCATCGTGTGAACGACGCATACCACGTTTGGAACGGCTAGGTTTGTTTTGTTGTACGGCCATGGACCTTACTCCTTAATTACTTACGCTTTAAACTGGCTAATACGGCAAACGGATTTGGTTTTTCCGCCTCTTCAGGCAGTTGACCAAACACCATGTCCGCTTCGGACACTTCACAGTGTTCAGAATCATGCACCGGGGCGATAGGCAACATCAGAATAATTTCATCTTCAATCATTGCCAGCAGATCGACTTCGCCAAACTCATCAACGCCGATCGGCTCATACGCTTCCGGTAACGCTTCGGCCTGCTCATCATTGACGACCGGGCTAAAACAGAATGTCGCATGGACTTGATGCTCAAACGGCTTTCCGCAACGTTGACACATCAGTGTGACCGTAACATCGGCGTTACCGTCAATCACTGCCAGACGCTGATTATCAATATTGAAAGATAAAGAGGCCTGAACATCACTATCCACACTCACCACCGATTCGGCAACACGCTCTACTTGTTCCGGCGAATAGATACCAACATAGTCTAAACGCTTCTGAGCAGTGCGGACCGCATCAAGGGTTAAGGGTAATTTTACCTTTTGCATAGGGCGCGCATATTAACGTCGTAACGACATAGAGTCAAAGAAAAAGGCAGTGAGGCACCACCTTTCACCAATATTCGCTTCCAGAGCGGCGCACAGTTTAAAATGCCTTTCATCATTACGCTACGGTTTATCAAAAAATTATGCAGCAGATCGTTCTTGCCTCAACCTCACCGTATCGCCGGGCCTTATTAGAAAAGCTGGGCCTCCCCTTTGTTTGCGCGTCGCCGGACATCGATGAAACCCCTCACTTGGGTGAAGACGCCGTCGATCTCGTTATCCGCCTTGCTGAAAGCAAAGCCCGAGCGTTAGCCACGCACTACCCCAATCACCTGATTATCGGCTCCGATCAGGTGTGCGTTCTGGGGAATGCCATTACGGGAAAACCCCATAATAAGGGTAATGCAACACGACAGTTACAGCAGGCCAGCGGGAGATGCGTTTCCTTCTTTACCGGTTTAGCGCTTTTCAATAGTGCGACTCAGGAAATACAGAGCATCGCAGAGCCATTTGACGTGCATTTTAGAACGCTAACGGAAACGGAAATTGACGGCTATCTGGAGAAGGAACAGCCGTGGAACTGCGCGGGCAGCTTCAAAAGCGAAGGGCTGGGCATTGCCCTTTTTGAGCGATTATCCGGGCGCGATCCAAATACGCTCATTGGGTTGCCGCTGATTGCGCTGATTCAGATGCTACAAAAGGAAGGCGTGAATCCTTTGACAGCGTAATACAAATCGGGATAGCACAATGACGCGCTATCCCGATAGACAAAGGCGTATAGCTATACGCCTCATTATGCTTTTGTCTTGCGTAACGCCTGAAGACAGCGACGCAGCCCGCTATCCAATGGCGCTTCAATTCTCATCGTCTCACCGGTATTTGGGTGTTCAAAACGTAGCGCCTGCGCATGCAGGAACAGACGTTTTAAACCGGTGTCCGCCAGTTGTTCATCGAATTCGCGATCGCCGTAACGGTCGTCAAATGCTATCGGATGTCCAGCATACTGAGTATGTACACGAATTTGATGCGTACGTCCGGTGACAGGACTCGCTTTCACCAAAGTCGCATGCTCAAAACGCTCTTCTACCTTAAAGCGCGTTTCCGACGGCTTACCTTCGCTGTTAACTCGCACAACACGCTCACCACTTTGCAGAATATTTTTCAACAGCGGCGCCTGAACAACCTTGCAGTGGGATTGCCATTGTCCGCGAACCAGCGCCAGATAATCTTTTTGCATTCCTTTTAGCCGCAGCTGTTCATGCAGAGAACGCAAAGCCGAGCGTTTTTTTGCCACCAGCAAAACACCTGACGTATCGCGATCGAGGCGGTGTACCAGTTCCAGAAAACGCGCTTCCGGGCGTAAAGCACGCAGCCCTTCAATCACGCCGAAGCTCAGACCGCTTCCGCCATGCACAGCGGTACCCGAGGGCTTATTCAGCACCAGCAGGTAGTCATCTTCGTAAATAATGCACTCGGCCAACGCCGCGACTTTACCAAGACTCGCAGAAACAGGCGTTTCATCACGTTCTGCCTGCCGAACAGGCGGAATACGAATGACATCGCCGTCGAGCAATTTATACTCAGGCTTGACCCGTTTCTTATTTATCCTTACCTCGCCTTTACGCAAGATACGGTAAACCATACTTTTAGGCACACCCTTTAAGTGGGTATGCAAAAAGTTATCGACGCGCTGCCCCGCTTCATCTGCGGAGATCGTCACAAATTGTACTGAAGGATTATCTGTTTTCATGATGCGCGATTCTAAATAGAGCAACCCGATAGCGCCACTTCTTTTTCTGTGCTTAACTGTGTGTCTGACTTATGAAGATATTGTTGCACTATCGGGTAAGTAATGCGGGTAAGTGACACGAGTAAGTAACGGGTGAATTGCACAGTAGCATCAAACCCTGTCCGTTTTGGCGATAACGACACAACTATCTTTATACAGACAGGCAAAGTCACCTTGCTATAACGGTATCAGCAGTGGAATAATGCTTTTGCGTTTCCCACGCGGATTTCCGATAAAACACGGGGAAATTGCGAAATTATTAAATTTGCCTGATGACGCACACACGCAGCAATGGCGTAAGACGTAATGCGAAATCAAGCAGTTAGCGGGCTGCGGATTGCAGCTTGGCCGGCAAATGGAATCAGATCTGGCGACATTATTCAGAAGCTGTTCCCTCAGTAAATGCGCTGTTTTCCATCAGGAAACACAGGCTACCGAAACATGCGTCTCTATGCAGGCGACAACCGGGAGGTTGACGTCCCTGCGATAAGCCACGAGGCCATCGGTTCACTCCGGTCATGCGGTTCTTTTGTCCGCAGCTCTATCAATAATGCAAGTAAAAATAACGAGTAAGTTGAAGATGAAAAGAATGTTAATTAACGCAACTCAGCAGGAAGAGTTGCGTGTTGCCTTGGTTGATGGTCAACGGCTGTATGATTTGGATATCGAAAGTCCGGGTCATGAGCAGAAGAAAGCAAATATCTACAAAGGTAAAATCACTCGTATCGAACCCAGTCTTGAAGCGGCTTTTGTTGATTACGGCGCAGAAAGACATGGTTTCCTCCCTCTTAAAGAAATCGCCCGCGAATACTTCCCCAGCAACTATGCTTCCCATGGTCGCCCTAACATTAAAGATGTGTTACGTGAAGGTCAGGAAGTCATTGTTCAGGTAGACAAAGAAGAGCGTGGCAACAAAGGTGCAGCGCTGACTACCTTTATCAGCCTGGCGGGTAGCTATCTGGTCTTAATGCCGAATAACCCGCGCGCCGGTGGAATATCCCGTCGCATCGAAGGTGACGATCGCACCGAGCTCAAAGAAGCTCTGGGGTCGCTGCAACTGCCCGATGGTATGGGTCTCATTGTTCGTACTGCTGGTGTGGGTAAATCCGCTGAAGCCCTACAATGGGATCTGGCTTTCCGTCTGAAACACTGGGACGCGATCAAAAAAGCCGCCGAAGGCCGCCCTGCACCATTCCTGATCCATCAGGAAAGTAACGTGATTGTTCGCGCCTTCCGTGACTATCTGCGCCCAGATATTGGCGAAATCCTGATCGATAATCCGAAAATTCTCGATCTGGCGAAAGAACACATTTCTGCGCTGGGTCGTCCTGATTTCAGCAGCAAAATCAAATTGTACAGTGGTGAAATCCCGCTTTTCAGCCACTATCAGATTGAATCGCAGATCGAGTCGGCTTTCCAGCGTGAGGTTCGCCTGCCGTCCGGCGGTTCTATCGTTATCGATACCACCGAAGCGCTGACGGCGATTGATATCAACTCCGCCCGTGCAACGCGCGGTGGCGATATTGAAGAAACGGCGTTTAATACCAACCTTGAAGCCGCAGACGAAATTGCTCGCCAATTGCGCCTGCGTGACCTCGGTGGCCTGATCGTTATCGACTTCATCGATATGACTCCGGTTCGTCACCAGCGCGAAGTTGAAAACCGCCTGCGTGACTCCGTGCGTCAGGATCGCGCGCGTATTCAGATCGGTCGAATTTCCCGCTTCGGTCTGCTGGAGATGTCGCGTCAGCGTCTGAGCCCTTCACTGGGTGAATCCAGCCACCACGTCTGCCCACGCTGTAGCGGTACAGGCACGATTCGTGACAATGAATCACTTTCACTGTCTATTCTTCGTCTGATTGAAGAAGAAGCGCTGAAAGAAAATACCAAAGAAGTCCACGCGATTGTTCCGGTCCAGATTGCATCTTATCTGCTGAACGAGAAGCGTGACGCCGTTAACGCCATTGAGAAACGTCAAGGCGGCGTGCGCGCGATCATCGTGCCACACGACGGTATGCAGACACCGCACTACTCCGTTGTTCGCGTCCGTAAAGGCGAAGAGAAACCAACGCTCAGCTATTTGCTGCCTCAGCGTTTGGAAACGGAAACGCAGCAACTGCAAGACGAACAAACGATCGAGCGTAAACAGCCTGAGCAACCCGCTTTAGCAACGTTTAGCATGGCTGAAATGCCAGAGGAAACCGCACCGTCGGTAGCTAAAGCGACGTCTGCTGCGGCGAAACCTGCGGAAGTCGCTCAGCCGGGCCTCGTTAGCCGTTTGTTCAGCGCCTTAAAAAGCGTCTTTGCTTCCGAGCCTGCGACAAAAGCAGCGGATAGCGTTGACGATAAGAAGGCCGAAGAAGAGAAATCCACTGAAGGTCAGCGCCCTGAACGCCGGAACTCACGCCGTCAGGGTAATAATCGCCGCGATCGTGGCTCTCGTGACAATCGTGACAATCGTGACAATCGTGAACAGCGTGATGATCAGCGCCGTAATAAGCGACAAAACGAGGACGCGGTTACTGACACCCGGTCAGCGGAAAATGCGGAGAAATCAAGTTCGGAAGAACAGCCGCGTCGCGAACCACGTGCTGAACGTCAGCGTCGTCGTCAAGATGATCGTCGTCAAGTTCCGGCTGAGGCAAAAGTACAGCCAGTTATTGATGATTCCGATGACAATGCAGCAGAGGACAAACCGACTCAGGTTATGCCGCGTCGCCAGCGCCGTCAGTTGACACAGAAAGTACGCGTTCAGTCTGATGCGCAACAAGATACCCTCTCCGATAGCATAGCGCCTGTTGCGGCACCATCTGAGCAGGTTCAATCTTACGTCAAGCCTAGCGATGCTGCGGTAGACAATAACGAGGTCGATAACGAGCAAAGCGATGCTAATCGTGCCAATGCCGAGAATGGCGGTATGCCGCGTCGTTCACGTCGTTCGCCACGTCACCTTCGCGTCAGCGGCCAGCGCCGTCGCCGCTATCGTGATGAGCGTTACCCGTCTCAGTCACCAATGCAGTTGGAATTTGCCGCCGCATCACCGGAAATGGCATCAGGAAAAGTGTGGGTTAGCTATCCTGTTGCACAGCAGGCTGAAAACCAACAGCAGGACGAAAACGTTGCAGCGATTGAAACACCACCGCTGCTACCTGCCGTGGTTGAAGCCACAGTGACTACACTGGCCGATACAGCGGAATCCAACGCAGTGGAAAACATGGCGCTAGCTGAATCCGTCGCTCAGGAAGACACTGTTGTAACCGCAACAGCACAATCTGCCGACGTGATTCAGGATAGCAATGTCACAAATGTCGAGGTGAGTGCCGCAGACGAAGAAACTGTCGTCGAGCCCGTTACCGAGAACACCGCGATCGATGATGCTATCGCGGCGGTTGCCGTGAATGCCGTTGAGGAAGCAAAGGCTGCGGATACGGCACTGACTGCTGAAGATGCGCAGATCGCTGAACCTGTTGCTGCTGCAAGCACAGTCGCTGAAACGGTAGTGGCTGACGATGTCGCTACAGAAGCAGCAGCAGAAGACAAGCAGGTGGATAGCATTGCTGATGCAACCGAGAGCGCAGATGTGGCAGAACCCGTTTCTACTCCGGCGGGTTCTGCCGTACAGGAAACCAACCTGCCACAGACCGTTCAGGATGAATGGGCAAACGCGACCAGCGTACAGCCGATTGCGGAAGAACCTGTATTGAGCGTAACAAAAGCAGCAACTATTGCTGAGCAACCTCGCTATAAGTTCCATGCGACAGCGCCAATGACGAAAGCACCAGCGCCGGCATACCACGCGGAACCTGCCAGACAAAGCGATTGGGTTCGCCCTGCCTATCCGTTCTCTGGAAAAGGTTCAGCAGGTGGCCATGCCGCAGTTAATCAGTCAACTGCGCCAGCAACCAAGCCTACGCCAGTCAGCGAGTAATCCTGACTTTTATAGACAAACACCCGCCAATTGGCGGGTGTTTTTTATGCACTACCTGTTTTTAGCCTAAAAAATTTAATAGCTTGATATCTACACTGTCCGTTTTACCATCCAGTTCAGCCAACAGGCTATTGAAGTGCTCGCTCTGCTCATGTGATGTCAAAGCCTCTCGATCTTTCCAGCGCTCGAAGAACACAAACGAACCCGCTTTATCTACGACTTCATGCAGATCGTACTGCACATTACCTGCTTCCTGTCGGCTGGGCGCCACCACGCGTTTTAGCGTTGCGGTAACGTCTTCAATAAACTCTGCTTTTGCCTGAATGGTGGCGACAATACGAATTTCCATATACATCCCTTATTTATCAATGAAAAGATAATGCTATCAGATGCCAATCTACGGTTAATTTCAAGCATTCATCAACAAACGGATGCATTCGAATGGCTTTACGCTTATCCTTATCCCCCGCCGTATCAGTCCCAAAACCAACCGAAAGACGATGTTTTTCTACTGACCGCCGGAGCGCAATTCCATGACCGCACAGCCCACTATTCTTAAAATCCGTCGCCCTGACGATTGGCACATTCACCTGCGTGACGATCGGATGCTGGAAACCGTTCTCCCCTATACCAGCCGTTTCTTTGGCCGTGCGATTGTTATGCCTAACCTGACACCGCCGATTACCAGCGTGGCCAGCGCTATCGCATATCGTCAACGTATTCTGGCCGCGGTTCCGCAAGGCGATGACTTTCACCCGTTGATGACGTGCTACCTGACCGATACGCTTGATGTCAAGGAAATCGTGAATGGCTTTGAGCAAGGCGTCTTTACCGCAGCCAAATTATACCCAGCCAACGCCACAACAAATTCCAGCCATGGGGTAACCAGCGTCGTCAATGTCTCCAGTATTCTGGAGAAAATGCAAAAAATGGGTATGCCGCTGCTCATCCACGGTGAAGTTACCGACGCTGCCGTTGATATTTTCGATCGGGAAGCGCGCTTCATCGAAACGGTGCTGGAGCCATTGCGCCAAGATTTCCCTGAACTGAAAGTCGTCCTTGAGCACATTACGACAAAAGAAGCGGTGCAGTATGTTGTTGAAGGTAATGATTATCTCGCCGCCACCATTACTCCACAGCACCTGATGTTTAACCGCAACCATATGCTGGTTGGTGGCGTTCGCCCTCACCTGTATTGCCTGCCGATCTTAAAACGCAATACCCATCAGCAGGCGCTACGTGAAGCCGTAGCCAGCGGCTGTGAACGCCTTTTCCTCGGTACTGACTCCGCGCCTCACGCAAAACACCGGAAAGAATCCGGCTGTGGCTGCGCCGGCGTGTTCAATGCCCAGGCGGCATTAAGTACCTACGCCACCGTTTTTGAAGAAATGAACGCGCTTGATAAACTCGAAGCCTTCTGCTCCCTGAACGGCCCACGTTTTTATGGCCTACCGGTGAACGACAGTTGGATTGAACTTCACCGTGAAACGGTCACGTTCCCGGAAGCAATCTCTCTCGGCAACGAGTCGCTTATCCCCTTCCTGGCGGGACAAAGCCTTAACTGGTCAGTCCGTTAATCAATAAGCCCATCCGCATTATGCCGATGGGCTAAATTTTATTGCGCGTCTTGTTCTCCACCTGCAATAACTGTATAAATAAACAGTTTAAACCTTGGAGGTCAGCATGCGCGTAGAAATCACTCTTGCAAAGACAACGCCTTTACCCGCCGGTGCGATTGAAGCACTCAGGCATGAGCTGGAAAAGCGTATTCACAAAATTTACCCCGATACCCCCATTCAAGTTCGTTATGCATCCGCAAATAACCTGACGGTCATGGGTGCAGGTAAAGATGACAAAGATCGTATCTCTGAAATCTTGCAGGAAACCTGGGAAAGCGCCGACGACTGGTTTACGGCAGAGTAATCTAAAACTTGAAAGATAAGGAAGATATAGGCTGTAATGGCAGTTTAAAGCGGCATTTCGCCATGTGCTATGACCGAGGGTATCTGTTATGACGGTAGAAAAACCAGAAGAGGCAATGACATTCGGGGAACTGCTGGAGCTAATTGGCGAGCAGCAACGTAAAATTGATGCTCTGGAACTCGCCTTCTCGTCTCTGGCATTCTGCCTTGACGAAAAAGCCAACAAACTGATGATTCACAATTTAACATTGGAATCTCAGAACGAGAATCGAGACCCCGCGATGAAGAAATACCTTGCTCGGCTTGCCGCTGCATTAGAGAACAACACAGGAACCAGCGCGGAATAATGTTCTCCCCCCAGTGACAACACCCTCGGGATGAAAATCTATTCGTCCCGATATTTCATCAGAGATATCAGTTACCCCTTCGTCATACCTGCCTGTGTAATTTTTTTTACACAAAAAATGAAAATATTTCCCATAAAACAAATAAGCAGCAGTATACTCATAATGCTCGTTCAAAAATAATGAGCTACCAGAAGCCTCATTAGTCACTCATGTTAGTAACTAGTCAATAAGGGGTATTTATGGATAGAAAAAATGAAGTTATTCAGACACATCCTCTTGTAGGTTGGGACATCAGCACTGTTGACAGTTATGACGCCATGATGATCCGTTTACACTACTTATCCACCTCGGATCAAGCACCAAACGAAGCTCATGTTGATCGAACCCTTTGGCTAACGACCGATGTTGCCAGACAACTGATACATATACTTGAAGCTGGCATTGCGAAAATCGAATCGACAGACTGTGACCTCAGTGATTATCGAAAACATTAGTCATTGATAGCGTTATTAATATTATATTCAATACCCACGAATTTGCGTTAATACCATTTGCATTCATAACAATACCGTCCTACTGGCGGTATTGTTATTTCAGAATACCGTATTTCCTCATGTTTTAAGGCTCGCAGACTGAAGCATATCTCCTCCCCATAATGCGAGGCAGAGAACCTGTCTCGTTTACTATTACCTCTGCTCTCCTGCTAAATCGTTTGCTTTTCCTCTTTGAACATCAAAAAAATTGAATGCACCTTCATAATAAAATCAAAAAAATCGTTACATAATTTAGTTATGTGATAATCACAAATATTATGTTGATTTTGCATTCACTTCTGTTTAGCTTTTATTTAACAAACGCACTCAACTTGAAGGAATCATAATATGACTTGGCGTAATTCCTCATCCCGTTACGGCCATATCAGCATTTTTCTGCACTGGATTGCAGCGTTAACCGTTTATGGCATGTTCGCCTCAGGACTCTGGATGGTGACACTTAACTATTATAGTGTTTGGTATCATCGTGCCCCTGAAATTCACAAAGCGATTGGTGTACTGCTTTTTGCCGTCATGATTTTTCGCGTTATATGGCGCTTTATTTCTCCACCACCGCCACCGCTGAAAAGTTACTCCACCGTCACTCGCGTGAGTGCCACACTCGCTCATATCGCGCTTTACGTTATTTTATTCTCAATTCTGATTAGTGGATATCTTATTTCCACCGCGGAAGGACATTCAGTTCCCGTTTTTGGCTGGTTTTCTGTTCCGGCCATTATCAGCGGCTTGACGGATCAGGCCGATATAGCAGGTGACGTGCATTTTTATCTTGCCTGGGCGGTGGTTGCCTTATCAGCGCTGCATGGTTTAGCCGCATTAAAACACCACTTTATAGATGGTGATAATACGTTGAAACGAATGTTGGGTCGCAACATTCATTAACCTTATGGATTTTATGGAGAAATACCAATGCTGAAGAAAACACTACTGAGCCTCACCGCAGTATCTATGCTTGCCTCTGCCGGTTCTGTACTCGCGGCAGAGTACAAGTTCGATAAAGAAGGCCAGCACGCGTTTATTGAATTCCGCATTAAACACCTCGGTTACAGCTGGCTTTACGGAAGCTTTAATGATTTCAACGGCTCTTTTACCTTTGATGAGAAAAATCCATCAACGGATAAAGTCAATGTCACGATTAACACCAACAGCGTTGACACTAACCACGCTGAACGTGACAAGCACCTTCGCAGTGAAGAATTTTTAAACGTAACCAAGCATCCCCAGGCAACATTTACGTCCACTGAAGTGAAGAAAGACGGTGAAGATTACGATATTACCGGCAACCTGACCTTAAATGGCGTCACCAAGCCAGTTAAGCTTGATGCCAAACTGATCGGCCAAGGTGATGACCCATGGGGTAACTATCGCGCAGGTTTTCAAGCTGAAGGCACTATCAAGTTGAAAGACTTCAACATTACGACCGATTTGGGCCCAGCTTCGCAGGATGTAGAACTGATTATTTCCGTTGAAGGCATTCGCCAGAAATAAGGCAGCACTACGCATCAACGTTATGTAGCCCTTTCCTGTGGAAAGGGCTTTTTCTATTACGCGATTAGCCGCTAATTATTCGGCTTTGTCTTTGGCTACAGGAGCTGGAATGTGCAACGTTGACTGCAATAATCCTTTGGATTTATTGAAGATTTTCATTCCATTTTCACGCCCGCTGCGTATCGCTCTTTGTTCTTCCAGCGGCAACTTCATTTCATCCTGACATTGCGTGCTACAGCAACCTTCGTATTTTGCCGCACAGGCAGGGCACTGGATAAACAGAAGATGGCACCCTTCATTACGGCAGTTAGTGTGACTATCACACGACGCTCCGCACTGATGGCAATGCGCGATGACGTCATCAGAAATACGCTCTCCCATTCGTTCATCAAACACGAAATTCTTGCCGATAAACTTCAGCGGTAGTCCCTGGGCTTTAGCCTGACGCGCATATTCAATAATACCGCCCTCTACGTGATATACGTTCTTAAAGCCGTGGTGCAACATGTAGGCACTGGCCTTCTCGCAGCGAATCCCGCCTGTGCAGTACATGACAATATTTTTGTCGCGCGACTCATCAAGCATTTCAACTGCCATCGGCAACTGCTCACGAAACGTATCCGACGGCACTTCCAGCGCATTCTCGAAGTGCCCGACTTCATATTCGTAATGGTTACGCATATCGACGAACACGGTGTCGGGATCGTCAGCCATCGCATTAACCTGATCGGCTTTCAGGTATTGCCCGACATTCGCTGGGTTAAATGTCGGATCGTCAATCCCATCAGCGACAATCCGTTCGCGTACTTTCATACGCAATACCCAGAACGATTTCCCGTCATCTTCCAGAGCGATATTTAAGCGAATCTGATCGAGCGCCGGGTGCGCACTGAACAATACTGCCTTAAAGGCCTCGAACTGATTATTGGGCACGCTGATTTGTGCGTTAATCCCCTCAGTCGCAATATAAATACGGCCGAAGACCTTACATTGCTCAAGCTGAATATACAGACGATCGCGAAATACTTTTGGATCGTCAATGGCGAAATATTTGTAGAAGGAAACTGTGGTACGCGGCTCGGTTTCCGCAAGCATATGCGCCTTCAGTTCCTCATTAGAAATCCGGTTATGTAACACTGGCATGGTGTACGTTCCTGTCTTCATTGAGGTTAGCGTGTGACGTTCATCATCGAGACATAGCTCAACACATTGAATCGCCCGGCATCATACCTGATAGCGTTGAGGCTGTCAGGGCATGAAATGTAGTGCTACCCGGGTATCCTTATCGACACAGTACTGGCGTAGTGAGCCATGCTATGCCAGAGGAATTTTCAAACAATAACGATAATACGCCGTGTCAGGCGGTCCTGGCAGGGTCACCTCTTCCCTTATCTCATTACTCGGTATGCCACCAAAGGTTAAAACTTATTCTCTTAAAATGATATGATTAAGGCCTTTTATGTATGAAAATCAGTCAATAACGCGACGGTAATTTGTTTTATCGGCAAAGCGCCACAATAATCTATCTTGCAGTTAATCATTAACGCGTTTTTTAACAGTTCGCGTGCCGACCAGCACAAACACATTGATACTGAGACCATGACACAAATCCCTTCTTTTAATCGTTCACTGCTATATCCGCGCTACTGGTTTACCTGGTTGGGCATCGGCATCCTTTACCTTATCGTTTTGCTTCCCTATCCCGCTCTGTATCGTATCGGTACCGCACTTGGCCATTTAGCTATGCGCCTGTTGCCAAAACGCGTCAACATTGCCACCCGTAACCTTGAACTGTGTTTTCCCGAAATGCCGCAGACTGAGCGTGAAGCATTAGTCAGGAAAAATTTTGAATCTGTCGGCATGGGTGTGATTGAAACCGGCATGGCCTGGTTTTGGCCAAACTGGCGTATCGAACGCTGGTTTACGGTGACTGGCCTTGAACATATTCGCCCTGTATTGGAAAAGCAGCAAGGCGTGCTGCTCATTGGTCTACATTTCCTAACGCTGGAATTGGGTGCTCGCATCTTTGGCATACACAATCCGGGGATCGGGGTATACCGCCCAAACGATAACAAGCTGATCGATTGGTTACAGACATGGGGAAGACTACGCTCCAATAAGTCCATGCTGGATCGTAAAGATCTCAAAGGTATGATCCGCGCACTCAAACAGGGAGAGATCATCTGGTATGCTCCCGACCATGATTACGGTCCACAAAGCAGTGTCTTTGCTCCGCTCTTCGCCGTCGATAGCGCAGCGACAACCCGCGGTAGCTATATGCTGATGAAGACCGCACGCCCTGCCGTCATTCCTTTTGTGCCACGTCGTCTACCTGACGGAAAAGGCTATGAACTGCTTATCCAACCTGCGGAGCAGGATGCACCCGTAGATAATGAAACCGCGACTGCCGTTTGGATGAACAACGTCGTTGAACAGAATATTCTGCTCGCGCGTGACCAATATATGTGGCTGCACCGCCGTTTCAAAACCCGCCCGGAAGGCGAGCCATCGCTGTATTAACGAACGCCTTTCTGTACCGGTTTCTCATCTCAGGAATTGCGCCCCCCTGCGACAGACGAAAAAAAAGCAACGGCGATTGATTGCCGTCGCTTTATCTTTCACGCCAACGCGAAATTAGCTTCTGATATGAGGAGCGGGAAGTTTCTGGTAAGACTCAACCCACACAGCATACGTTTCCGGTTTTTGCCACACATGGTAGTGCAAGCGCGATATCGTCACAGGATCGCTGAGCAGTGCCAGACGTTGATTATTGCTCACCTCTTCCGGCTTGCGACTCAAAGCATCACGCACATTCTCCTCACGTACATCTTCAATCGCTCGGCTGAAGCGATGACGCGCCGTCGCCATTGCGCTGGCAAGGGCATTAATTGACGGATCAAAGACAGCCTGCATAAACCCGTTGTCCAGTCTACGCTGATGATTCAGTCGGCAATATTCATCGGTCGCGACCAATTCACGCGGTGGATTGAACTCTTCCGGTATCATCAACAGCTTGGCACGTTTACAGCACAGCCCCAATGATGCGCGACTCGAATAAACCGAAACAAACGGCGACAAAATCAGCGAGAAGACGATTGGAGCCAGCCACCACAGGAAGCGCAGATCCAACCATGCCATACCAATCGCCCAGACCAGCCCCAGAATCAATTGGGAACCATGGCGCACAAACGCCTCGCTCCACGGGGTTGCATCGTCGTCACGCTGCGGAGAATTCCACTGCACTGACCAACCGAGAAACGCACTGACAACAAACACCGTGTGGAACAGCATACGAACCGGTGCCAGCAGGACCGAGAACAGCATCTCCAGCAGCAACGAAAGAAACACCCGGACAGCACCACCGTACTCTTTTGCCCCTTTCGCCCACACCAGAATCACGCTCAACAGTTTTGGCAAGAACAGCAAGACCAATGTCGTCGAGAACAGTGCAATAGCCAGTTCAGGCCGCCACTGTGGCCAGACGGGGAACAACTGCCGAGGCTGCAAGAAGTACTGGGGTTCCATAAGCGTATGCACAACCTGCAACGCCGTAGAGAGCATCAGGAACATAAACCACAGCGGTGCCGACAGATAAGACATCACTCCAGTAAGGAAAACAGCGCGATGAACCGGGTGCATACCTTTAACCAGAAACAATCGGAAGTTCATCAGGTTACCGTGGCACCAGCGGCGATCACGTTTCAACTCATCCAGCAGGTTAGGCGGCAGCTCTTCATAGCTTCCCGGCAGATCGTAGGCGATCCACACGCCCCATCCTGCGCGACGCATCAACGCCGCTTCAACAAAGTCGTGAGAAAGAATCGCACCGGCGAACGACCCTTCACCCGGCAACGGTGCTAAAGCACAATGCTCGATGAACGGTTTAACGCGGATGATCGCGTTATGTCCCCAGTAATGCGATTCACCCAGTTGCCAGAAGTGCAGGCCAGCGGTGAACAGCGGGCCGTAAACACGCGTAGCAAACTGCTGACAGCGCGCATACAGCGTATCCATGCCAGACGCTTTCGGCGAAGACTGGATGATACCGGCGTTCGGGTTCGCTTCCATCAGCCGAACCAGAGACGTCAAGCATTCACCGCTCATGACGCTATCGGCATCCAGAATAACCATGTAGCTGTACTGATTACCCCAGCGGCGGCAGAAATCATCGATATTGCCACTCTTACGTTTAACGCGGCGACGGCGACGACGATAGAAAATACGCCCTGCTCCGCCGACATCACGACACAGCTCCATCCAGGCTTTTTGCTCTGCCACGCAGATATCGGGATCGTTACTGTCGCTCAGAACATAAATATCAAAATGCTCAAGATTGCCCGTCGCTTCAACGGATTCATACGTCGCACGCAGTCCCGCAAACACGCGTTCTACGTCTTCGTTACAAATCGGCATGATTAACGCCGTGCGATGTTCTGGGTTCAGCGGTTCATTACCTACCGTCGTGGAAGAGATACTGTACTTATCTCGACCAATAAGCAGTTGCAAGAACCCCATCAGTGCAGTCCAGAACCCGGCAGACACCCAGCAGAACAACACTGCAAACAGAACCAGTATGCCGCTTTGCAACACATAAGGAAGCAGTTGCATCAGCGAGCGCGTCCACGGTTGCCCCGCCATTTCAAAAGGATTGATGAGCGCCCATCCCTGATAAGGCAGGATAGTTTTCATGTACCAGGTCGCGATGGCGGTCTGGAACAGCGTTAACACCAATAGAATATAACGACGGATTGTTCCCACCAGACGCCAGCGGTTTTCGGAAATTTTCTCTTCCGGGCTGTAATGAGGCCGAGGCGGCACAGTACGGCCCAACAGACTTTCCCACCAACGAACCAACGGATTCGTCCGCCAGACGTCAGGGAACATGGAAGCGCGTGTAATAACGGGCATCGCTTTTAATGCCGTCCGCCCTTCTCTGTCAGTGCCGAGTTGCTTACCGTTGTCCAGGCCATCTTCCCAGGCCATTTCAAGACGTGCCTGCACAGAATGCAGTGCAACATCATCTTCGGCCTGAACATTAACCTGATGGCCTTCAGACTGGCTATTTTCAGATAAGGTCTGATGCAAAACGGCCTGATCGTTCCAGGCCGCTTGCGGTAATTTTTCGCGAAGAACCTCTGCCTGTTCGGCAGGCAGAGGTAGTTTCTCAATATAATCGAGAGAAGAAGTTGACTTATTCATTAGCAGGCAGCTGATTGCTCCAGGTTTCAGTCAATGTCGTCTCGCCATTAACCAACGCAGCTCTCATTTCAGTCGGCTGTTTCGCATCTTTCACACGCAAACGCAGCGTCAGACGCCAACCATGAGTGACCGGGTTATAGCGAACATTATTTTCTACAATCTCGCCGTTGTCGCCAATGCTGACCTGAGAGTCTACCGGAGTGCTCTCATCAAGCTCTTTTAAGTTCGGTCCAACAAAATCTACAATGTACGCGATCGTGCCGTCAGGCTGGCGGATCAAGTTAGATTGTTTAACATCACCGGCAGAACGGCGAGTCTGTTGAACATAGGCAATGTTCGGGGAATGCAGTTGATCTTCGTCGCGCGTAAAGTGCAGACGATATTTAATATCCAGCGGTTTGCCTGTTTCTGGCAATACATCAGGCGTCCAGAAGGCAACGATATTGTCATTGGTTTCATCCGCAGTAGGAATTTCAACCAGCTCAACTTTTCCTTTGCCCCACTCGCCTTTCGGTTCAACCCAGCCGCTTGGACGCAGATCGTAACGATCGTCAAGATCTTCATAAGCCGCGAAATCACGACCACGTTGCAGTAGACCAAACCCTTTCGGATTTTCTACCGAATAGGTGCTCACGGACAGGTGCTTCGGATTATTCAGCGGACGCCAGATCCATTCGCCATTGCCGGCATGAATTGACAAACCGTTAGAATCGTTCAGCGCTGGACGATAGTTCAGCGTCGGCGACGGCTGGTTAGGCCCAAACAGATACATACTGGTCAGTGGAGCGATACCCAGCTTGCCCACTTTGTCACGCATGAACACTTTAGCCTGAACGTCTACAACACTGTCACGGCCGGGATAAACGGCAAAACGATAAGCCCCCGTCGCACGCGGTGAATCCAGCAGCGCATAAATCACCAGGTGTTTATCATTCGGTTTTGGACGTTCAATCCAGAACTCACGGAAGCGAGGGAACTCTTCACCAGAAGGTAACGCGGTATCGATCGCCAGACCGCGCGCAGACAAGCCATAAATCTGGCCTTTACCTACCACACGGAAATAGCTGGCACCCAGCATGCTGACGATTTCATCGTTCTTATCGGCTTTATTGATTGGATAGAGAACTTTAAAACCTGCAAAGCCGAGATTTTTAACCGTTTCAGGATCGTGATTGACGGAACCAAAATCAAAATACTCAGGCGAGTATTTAATCTCATCAACCGTGGTCGCCGTGACTTCATTAATTTTCACAGGGGTATCGAAATACATTCCCTGATGGTAAAACTGGATCTTGAAAGGCGTCTGTACATTATTCCAGTATGACTTGTCGTTATTGAACCGAATTTGCTGGTAGTCTGCAAATTTCATATCACGGAACTGCGCAGGAAGATTACTTTTCGGCGCTTCAAAACCTTTTTCAGCCAGCTTTTCAGCCTGCTGTGCCACATCATCAATAGAGAATGCCCACGCTGGCACTGCGCTTACAGACAGCATAACGGCGACGGACAGCCAGCGAAGGCTAGCAACCCGCAGTTTAAACCCAAATTTATTATCCAGCACAGCTCCCCCTGTTCGTGTGCTTCAATCAACTAAAATCCATATTAATGGATAAGTTAGCTTCCAGACAACTTGATAAAGATATTGTTCATCATAATAGGTCAGCGTTTAAACAACGAGAACGCTAAGGCATGATAAATCGAGTTGTAAAAATGTAAAACAGTCACGGACTATAGCGAATATCAAACTTTGCGTGCGTAAGATTATTCTGTTTACGTCAGTGCAATTTTCTGGTGCGCCATGGATCAACACGGAAACGAACATCAATATCGTTTCACATACTGCCTGAAGCCCATCAACATAAACATTTGTGTAACAATGTAGGGGCAAGTAAAGTACACTCCTTGGCTGAGCCCGGTATTGTTGAATTAAGACTGCTATGCTTTTGTCCGCGCTACGACGGCGAAGTTTCCCGGCCTGGGTCGGCATCTTCGCTATTTTGACCATCTTCGTTGCACCCGTGATTTCACAAACACAGGTGCTTCACGAGCATGGCGCAACTCTGCCAGGCAACCACAGCGGCAATCTAGCGGAGCAATCGCATACCGGACACACGATGTCCGGGCACCACGCAAGGCCATCACACCATTCTCCGTCATCACCGTCGATGATGATGGATCATGCCGCTTGCGGTTATTGCGTACTTTTTTTGTATACGCCAGCGCTATTCGCGGCAGGATCTCCCAACCCCATACTGACCACATTTTTACCTGAAGCACGGGTTATCCATTTTATCTCCCGTATTGTGCTTCCCGAACGTTACGCTTCCCCGGTGGTACGCGCCCCACCTTTCTGAATCACGCATCATCATGCTCATGTGCATTTATAACGCGTCGCGCTATACCCTTTCAGGTGTAGCGTTTGATCATTTTTTTGCTAAATGATTTCAGAAGGTTTTATGTCACAGCCTAATAAAGCATCAGCCACGGCTGCCGCCTCCAGCATTCGCCTTGCAGGAGAAACCACGTCAGACCAACGCGCGATAGATAACATATCGCCACGTGCCACAATCGTCGCCTTATTCATCCGACTGCATTTCTATATCGGTATTTTTGTCGGTCCTTTTATTTTTATCGCCGCCCTGACAGGAACGCTGTATGTCCTGACGCCGCAGATTGAAAATCGGCTGTATTCACACCAGCTTTTCACAGAAAGTCAGGGCACGCCGCATTCACTGGCTGAGCAAATTCGTACCGCTCAGGCAGTTATCGCTCATCAGGGTGCAACATTACTGGCAATACGCCCCGCGCCTGCCGCAGGAGAAACCACCCGCGTCATGTTTGCCTTACCGGAATTAGGGCCATCGGAAAGCCGCGCCGTTTTCATCGATCCCGTCTCGCTGGAAAATCGCGGCAGTGAGATTGTTTACGGCACCAGTGGCATCCTACCATTTCGTATCTGGCTTGATTACCTGCACCGTGGGCTACTGCTAGGCGATATCGGGCGTAATTACAGTGAGCTGGCGGCATCATGGCTGTGGGTTGCAGCACTAGGCGGCATCGTCATTTGGTGGTCAACCCGACATCTGTCATCCGCAGCCAAACGGCAGAAATTGAAAAATAGCCAGACGACGGCAGCGAAGACACAGCGCCTGCGTCACTGGCATGCCACTATGGGGCTAAGTCTTGTGCTTGGTTTACTCTTTTTCTCTGCGACAGGGTTAACCTGGTCGCAATGGGCAGGAGGTAACATTTCTGCCGCGCGTACCGCGCTAGGATGGCAGACCCCATCGGTAAAAACCCAGTTGCCCGAGCCAATGCCTCACAATGACATGATGCACGGTCACGATATGACGATGGCTACGGATGAGCACGCAGAACACCATTCGTCCATGCCGATAGGAAATGTCGACGCCTCTTCACCCGCGTTATTTGACGAGGTACTGGCTGCTGCACGTCATGCCGGGATTGATGCCAATAAAATCGAAATTCGCCCCGCCACTAAACCGCACCGCGCCTGGACCGTCACTGAGATCGACCGCGCCTGGCCAACACAGGTTGATGCCGTGTCAGTAAATCCTGATACGCTGGAGATTGTAGACCAAACCGATTTCAACACTTTCCCGATGGCCGCCAAGCTCACTCGTTGGGGCGTGGATGCACATATGGGCGTATTATTCGGTTTGCCAAACCAGCTCATCCTCGCAGCGTTTGGGCTTGGGCTCTGTGCAATGATCGTGTGGGGCTATCGAATGTGGTGGATACGTCGCCCGAAATCTCGTCATAGTGCGAATCCGGTGAACACGCTGACTGCTGCCTTGCTTCGGGTTCCTATCTTTCACCGCTTGCTCATTGTGCTCATTACGGTGCTGTTGGCGATGAGTTTGCCCGTCATGGGGATCAGCCTGCTTATTTTCCTGCTGATTGACACGGTTCGGTGGTATATGAGCCATCCAAAGCAAGGCATTCTCAAAAGCTAATTCCCGCGTGGCGATTATCCCTGCATAGCCATAAAAAAACCGCCATTGTGTAACACTATTTGTGCAACATAATGGCGGTCAATCAGCAATCCCGGTTAATGGTTACGTTAGAATGTCCTCCAGTCCGCTAACTCACCTTTGGCAACGTTTCTTTCTGCACGGTTATTTTTAGGGGCAGACAGCGCAGGCGTTTCCACTTTTTTATTTAACGCAGCACTTTTATAAGATTCACCAAGATTGAATACACTAACCGTACGCGCGAGGCTATTTGCCTGATCCTGCAAAGAGAGCGCGGCAGCGGCAGATTCTTCAACCAGTGCAGCGTTTTGCTGGGTTGTGGTGTCAATCTGTCCGACGGCCAGGTTGATCTGGTTAATACCATCGCTTTGCTCACGGCTGGCCTGGGCAATTTCACTGATGATACCCGTCACCCCCTGCACATTCGTTACCAGCGAGTTCATCGTGACGCCAGTTTCTTCTACCAGCCCCATTCCGCCCTGCACTTTCTTGAAAGAATCATCGATAAGTTCTTTGATTTCTTTTGCCGCCGTCGCGCTTCGCTGGGCCAGCGCACGTACCTCACTGGCGACAACGGCAAACCCTCTTCCCTGTTCACCGGCACGAGCCGCTTCAACGGCCGCATTCAGTGCCAGGATGTTGGTCTGGAATGCAATACCATCAATCACACCGATAATTTCCGCCATACGCTGTGATGAATCACGGATACCACGCATTTCCTGCGTTACGGTTTCCATCATTGCACCACTTTTCTTCACCGTTTCAGACGCACTGGCCGCAAGATCTGTCGCTTGCGTCGTGTTGTCTGCAGTATTTCTTATCGTTGACGTCAATTGTTCCATCGACGACGCGGTTTCTTCCAACGAACTAGCCTGTTCTTCCGTTCTGGCGGATAAATCCTGATTCCCCGCCGCAATTTGCGATGCCGCGCTGGAGATCGTTTCTGCACCATCACGTACCTGACTGACAATCTGCCTCAGGCTGCTGCTCATATTGTTCAAGGCAGAGAGGAGCTGACCAGTTTCATCTTTACGGTCAGTATAAATCTCAGAAGTCAGATCGCCTTTCGCCACATTTTCGGCAATCCCCAGTGCTGCCTGTAACGGCTGGGTTACACTACGGGTAATCAATGAAGCAATAATCAACCCGGCTAGCGCACTAATGATAATAACCGTAGCAAGTACCATCAGCGCATTTTTATAGCTGTCTCCGACCTCTTGCGCTGAGGATGACATTTTATCATCCTGTATATCGATGAACTCGTTGACTTTGCTGATATACTTCTCCTGGGTGATACGCGTTACCTTGAAGTATTCTTCGGCAGCCGCTTCTGTGTTACCTGCCAAGATCAGTGAAGAGAGCCTGTTCGCTGAACCAAGAAAATCGCGTCGGATGTCGCCAATATCACGTAGTACTGCAACAGACTTATCGTCATTGGCGGACTGGTTCAGATACTCCATGAGTTCAGATACTTTCCCTGAACGCTCTTTGTTTAGCGCCAACTGTTTATTGATTTCACTTTCTGATTTAAGTAATAGCAATAGTTGCTGATTATTGAGATAACCGTTCAGTTCATCAATCAACTTATTACTTTTGGCGGTCAGCGGATAATTTTTCGAAACGATCTCATCCACCTTTTCGTGAAAGTTACTTAACTTTGAAATAGCAACGCTGCCAATGACCAAAAGCATTAATACCAGAAAAGAAAACCCCGCTCCTAATCGATATCCTATACGCCAGTTGGAAAAACTCATTTACATCTCCTTAATTAATTTTCTCTATCCACATAAAAACAATAAATTTCAAATCAATATTTATCAAAA
This sequence comes from Pectobacterium sp. A5351, assembly GCF_028335745.1. NCBI lineage: Bacteria > Pseudomonadati > Pseudomonadota > Gammaproteobacteria > Enterobacterales > Pectobacteriaceae > Pectobacterium > Pectobacterium sp. A5351. Next base: position 1,493,478 of record NZ_CP116477.1, on the reverse strand, counting down.
AAATACAAAAAGTTACAATTTGTATTTTTAATACAAACCTACACACATCTCTAAACAGATAATTTCATTTATATGCTCTGGTGAGAAACGTAAACAATATGTAAGTAGACATACTCATCAAACCATATTCACCGTGACAGGGGTGAATGGGTCTAGCGAGATACAACGCCGATACCAGGCCTCTATAGATTCTGGCAGTCGAAAAAACGTCATCTTTTACGCCTCATCTTTCACCGCACTTTCCCGTACCATGACCTAATTTTTTACATTCTCATGTCTTGCAAAACCCAAGAGAATTATCGTCACTAAACATAGTGTTTAATAGCAGCGGCAAGGAGAAAATACACGGCAGAATAAATCCCCCCCGACGCCGAAGGCGGTATCGTCCTTTTGTAGATAATCTTTATATTTTCTAACTAATGGTATTAATATCTATTTAATCGATCGTTTTCTTACAATCTATCTCTTTATAAGATATTATTTTTTAAGTGAGGGAAATGTGGCATTTAAAATATAACAATAAACACGAAAACAAATAATAACAATTTGTCATACATTTGAATAAATTCTTTCCACATTTATATTATGTCACGAATGGGAAGTAAAAAACAGACAGGGTGAGATGAATGACGTACGATAGCGTGTTTCCAGTCATTTTCCGCAATCGATACAAACTGTATGCCTTGAGAAAAAAGACTCACCCGGACGCATTTTCATCAGCACGCCAGGGTGATTTAATTTTGCTATTTATTTTTTGAATCTATCAGAGATGCAGAGCCACATTCCAGCATTACTTTTTCTTGGAAGTGGCTTTGGATTTACCTTTCAGCAATTCTCGGATTTTCTTTATCTCTTTCTGCGTTAACGGTGCTTCTGTACCGATCTCTTCTGTGCCCTGACTGTCCACAAGTTCAGGAGACAGCTCAGAGGCCTGATGGCTGTAATCAAAGCTCCGCAGTAACCGAGCACTGACTTCTGCACTGATAGATACTTCGTTTTCCAGGGCAGCAGCTTTGATTTTTTCTTTCAGCTCTGGGGAAATCTTCAAGGACAGGCTAGATATCTCACTCATTTTATTACCTTTCTAATGGGGTAAAATAGTAAACTATGACAGGCGGCCTATAATGTCCATACTGAAATAAAAATTTAATATTTCCATCACAAAAATAGCACAATTAATTTCTTAGCAAGAATATTATTCATTCACTATTTTTATTTCCCTGCCAAATGTTATGTATTTCTGTTTCTCATTCTCCAGTCATCAATCATTTTTCGGGTCACTTCATCTTTGTAACAGGTCGGGGATATCCCCCTGTTCGGCTCCATGCGCTACGCTTGCCACATTTGCTGCCATTACGCGCTGAATTATAAGGACAATTACCGGAATAAGAAGAAGGTGACTCCTGAATGATCCGTTCTTTGATCTGTTCATCAGAAATCCGGGTGTTTTTCGCCATACTAGGCGTAGAGAAAGGAAACAGCACCACAGCACACACCATCGCAACAACCAGCGTCGTTTTCATACCGAGGGTCTCATTTTAGCCAAAGGATAATAACTGTAGTACAAAATACGCCCCGCAGAACGCGGTCTTCCAGACACCCATTATGGGTTAAAAAATTGATCATAAAATATTAACAACATAAAATGCAGGCGCTCTGAGGATAAAAGGAAACAAACGTGCCACATCACTCCCTATGGGAACTCATTAAACTTACCTACACGATCGGTTTTGTCATCGCCCTGATCGTGACTTTCTTGTTAAGTAAAGATAAGTCTCTGTTCATCCGATTCTTTGCCTCGTTAATTATCGGCCTAACCTGGCCGCTGAGCTTTCCTGTTGTCCTGCTGTTCTCCCTTTTTTGAACTCCTCCAGATAACCGGCATACTGAATCAGCACTGCAACACCTATTCGTACCTTTTAGAGAGTATGCCCCACGATGAGTAACATTCTGATTCAGCGCCTGGCTAACGCTGCAAATGGTGCAACAACATAACTGCCGCTTCGCGCTCCTTACGGAAAGAAGCCCATCTTGCGGCAGCGCATTATATACGGTGGACGATTTGATGGTTCACAAACGGCGGGAAGCGGCGTTACCACAGGGTTGCTGATTAGCCACGGTATCGACGTGTTTTCCGATCGTGAGATCGAGCAGTTAATCGAACGTGTTGAATACTGCGATCGCCACGCTGATGCGTAACATCGCCACTGCCCCATCACCACAATGCGGCAGTGACGTTATGCCAAAAAACTAACGGACAACTAATACGGATATTTTCGCATGGCGAACGATAGCAGCGGCATTTGAGCCAAGTAAATAGGTTTTTACATCTGGCCGTCGCGAACCGATTACGATCAAATCCGCATTAACCTCCTCCGCCAGCGTAAGCACTTCATCTCTGGCCGAACCAAAGCTGACGCTGTATGACAAACGCGATGCTGGAAGATCGATTGTTTTCATCAATGACTTGAGCTTGTCATTCGCTTTCACCACCACCTCATTCTCAAACTCTTTTATGCCAAAAGAATACGCAGATAAGAACGCCGACGCATCTGGGAGAGAATGAAAGAGGTGTATTGCGGCACCTGACATTTTGGCCAACCTGACTGCATGCGTAATCGCGTGTTTGGTGAGTTCATCTTCTTCTATATCTACTGGCACCAGAATGCTCGTGTACATAATCACCTCTCCCAATGTGGATAACTGATTACCTGTCAGCATGTAAGAAGCGTAGTTCGTCTATCGTCAGCAGAATATGATCCCGTTCACTTTTACACATGTTGCTCGCTACTTTTAGCCAGTCAGGCGCCCATTAACTCACCCCAGCGCTTCTTTAAAGCGATCGTGACTTTCCTTTAAAGCGACCGCGAATATATTCGCGACGCTTCACCCCAAGGGTGATAGCCCATTCCGCTAAAGTGGAAGTCATAGCGTTCATAAAAACCGAGCAGCTCAGTACATAAATGCAGCTTAGAAAAACCCGCACGACGGGCTTCCTGCGCCAAGTGTTCTATCAACTGTCCCGCATACCGATTGCCGCGATGATCCTCTTCAACGTAAAGCGCGCACAGCCAGGGATAAAGATCCATACGGCTGATGAAATCATTGGTAATTAATCCTGCACCACCAATAATATGCCCATCCTTTTCCAGCAAATACCAATCAGGTAATGGGTTTTCGGCACCAATGCAGTGGTTGATACAGTCTTCGTAAAGCATCAACGTCTCATCGGATGCCCAGTGGTGTTGGAAGTAGTGAATCGCCCGTTCTTTATATTCAGGGTGATGTCTGACAGACATAATATTCACCATAGGATTATCGACGCCTCTTCCATGAAGCAACGATGTGCTCCGTTGTTTCTACCGTAATCGTGTTACCTGGAATAATAAAATTCCGCCACACATCGTTGTAATGTGTGATTAATTGCTCTGCTTCCAGTTCACCGCGATTGGCCGTCGTGTGTGCATCAGCGGCAATCGTCAACGTGTAGCCTCGGCTGGCCGCATTTTTAATAGTTGCATCAACACAATAATCCGTCGCACATCCGCAAATCGTAAGGTGGTCACCCCCCAGTTCCGCCAACACATTGGCTAACGGCGTACGATAAAACGCATCGCACGCCGTTTTCGTGATGGACAAACAGCCCTCTGGCTGGTTCAGTTCAGGCAATAATTGCCACCCCTCGCTGCCTGACAACATACCTTCTTCTTCATGCTGGATGAAAATAGTCCGATCTGCTGCGTCTGAAAGCTGGTTTATCAATGCAACCGTCTGCGCCTGTCGCGCTCTTGGCGTTGCAAACACCGCATTTTGCATATCAATGACCATCAAAACCTGCATCTTTTTTCCTTATGTTGGCACGTAACACCGGCACACATTATCATCACGAAGGTAACAACCGGCCATCACGCCAGCCAGGCTGACTCGGGCTAGATCATGTCCACTATACCATGAGGATAAAACTTGATTTTCCCTGAGCGCAGAAAATCAATATCAAACCAGCGGGTAACGATCGGCATACCGTTTGTCTCTATGCCATGAATGATATCTTGTTGATAAAGCGACTCATCTTGAAAACGTGCCTCATAAACAAAGACAATTTCATGCCCAGGTTTGCCATTGTAGGAGAAAATATTTTCTGAAACGCCTAACAGCGAAAAATCCTTGGTCGCCGCGCTAATTTCCTCTTGAACTTCCCTCTCCGCTGCTGCCTGAGACAATTCGCCAAAATCAACGCCGCCACCAAGTGGCAGCACGTAATGCTCATCTTTTATAGGATCATATCCTTCTGCTAACAGAATTTTGCCATTGTTTCGGAAAAGACAAACTGCTTTTGTTCTGATCTTTTGCATACCAACGCTCCAGGTAAACTACAGCACTCTTTTGATAAAAAGACGTTTTTGATAAAAGACATTTTCTGATAAACGCACATTTTTTAACAGAATGACATGGATTGATAAAAGGTGTATAACCCTACAAAATGTCATCTTTTTGTAGAGATAAAAATCTGTATAGCGTTTAATCAAAATGCATTAATAATTTTTATGTTCAGTGAATGTTTTTCTCTTCCTCCTTTTATCTCGTCATGTTTAACTTATTGAAGCTATGCATCTCACACAATTATTTCAGACATAATACGAGTGGGGAACGATACATTCATATTTATCCGTCTGACCATTGATCGGCATCACCCTTTCGCGTTTGGCAGTATCCCCAGGCCACATTACGTTTATTTATCTTATCGACTGGTTTTATGCGAATGATCGACTAAAGTTAACTAACCATTTATTCATATCTGGCGGACAGCAGATTCGTGCTGTCTGGCAAGATGTGCATTAACCACGTCAGAAAACGCACAAGGCAAGGGAGGAAAATAATGCATTCAGAGGTGCCCCAAAATGAGCTCCCGATATCTGACGCTTTCGGTCCTGACTCTCGGGTCAGTGACATGGAAATGCTCGGCAACATTGTGGAAGAAATCATTCAATCAGGCCTTTCCGTCAGTAACAAGGCCATCATTGCTAAATTAGTTCACAAGATTGAAACCGAGGCCAATACCGCTTTTCAGGAGAAATATCGAGCATTGCTGGAGTTAGTTGTTTATAAAACTCAGGACGACTTTCTGATTTAATGTAAGGTCAAAGTACTACGCTATTATTTTCCGGTACGCTTATATTTTATCGGTCAGAATTTTATTTAATACGTGCGCCTATTAATGGATACGCCCGCGATAAACAACACAAATATTTGCATTATTATTTATGACCAACAACTCGCGATTTATTAATGACGAAGAGCACAAGCGATAACTATTTATTTTACCAATCGTTAATATTTGTTTCTAAATGAATAGGCAATAAAAATAATTCGAATCGCAGCGTCGCTACACGTTCACAGCAGCTCGGTACGAACGCTGTTTGTAGTTATGATAAATGCCTTAAGTCATAGCGCTGAACTTTTAGGCATTAAACCTAATCATTAAACCTAATCATTAAACCTAATCATTAAACCAAATACTGCCGGGAACAGGGCAAACCGAGCTTTGCATGGCTCGGTTTGAGGAACTAATTAAACAACTTTAACAACGCTAGTAGTAATCTTTCGAACAATGGGTAACACAAAAAGCAGCACAGGAAAGGCTACGAGCCAAGAAATACCCCACGAACTCAGCCATTTTTCTGTAAATTGTGAAGATAAACCAACCCCTTTAAATGTACTAATTAATGAGACCAAGCATGTCATTAGGATTGATAGTAACAATGGCATCACTAATGATGCATATCGTGCAGGGAGTTTAGGTATACCAAAAAATATAATATCATTTTTAGAAGCGTTCACAGCATCTCCAACATATAAATAATCGTGCACAATTATATACTCAATATAGAGCACATATTTACTTGCGTTGATTAACGTGAACGCTTACGAAGGATCACTTACAGTGATAGCTGTCTTTATATCCAAAACCCAGATGAAATACAAGCCAAGATTAATACCCAAGAAAGATACGATTCAATCAGCTACAATGGGTTAAATAGCCCATATCAATAAAATATACCAAACCAATACCAACACCTAAAAACGCAAACGGGCTAGCCTAAGCTAACCCGTTGAATTTTTTGGCGGAGGAGTAGAGATTCGAACTCTAGAACACTTTCGCGTCGCCGGTTTTCAAGACCGGTGCCTTCAACCACTCGGCCACTCCTCCGCAACGACGCGAACTATAAACAGTGAATGAGGCCTTGTAAAGTATCACTACGCTCAATTGCCTGAAAAATAATCTAACGTAGCGTATTTGAACGTAAAACCGTCACACAGTAGATAAAATAGCGCAACTTATCTCCAGCACTCTACAAATTGCAGAACAACACGCGAGCACAGGCTGGAAGGATGAAAAATTTGTAGAGTTTTGTAGAGTAAAGAAGGGTAAACCACCTTTAATAACGTTCCGAAACTATTTATTCTCTGGCATTGGATAATAGCACCTGAAGAGAGAGTCGCTGATATGGATCGTATTGTTGTTTCTTCTACTCGTGAAAGCTCGCTACTCAGCACGCACAAAGTGCTGCGCAACACCTATTTCCTGCTGTCGCTAACGCTGGGCTTTTCCGCCGTTACCGCAACGGCAAGTACCGTACTTAACCTGCCTGCCCCTGGCTTGATTCTGATGCTGGTTGGGTTTTATGGCCTGATGTTCCTGACGCACAAACTGGCAAACAGCCCTGCGGGTATTCTGGCGGCATTCGCTCTGACTGGATTTATGGGTTATACGCTGGGCCCGATTTTAAGCTCGCTAATTTCTTCCGGCGCAGGCGACATTGTTATGCTAGCGCTAGGCGGCACGGCACTGGTGTTCTTCTGCTGTTCAGCCTATGTCTTAACGACACGTAAGGATATGTCCTTCCTGTCAGGCATGATGATGGCAGGATTCGTCGTTCTGATTGTTGCCGTCATCGCCAATCTGTTCTTGCAGATTCCGGCATTACATCTGGCGATCAGCGCCCTGTTTATTCTGTTCTCTGCGGGTGCCATCCTGTGGGAAACCAGTAACATCATTCACGGTGGCGAAACCAACTACATCCGGGCAACCGTTAGCCTGTATGTCGCGATATATAATATCTTCGTTAGCCTGTTGAGCATTCTGGGCATCATGCGTAACGACTAAGTCTCGTTTAGCACTACACCGAGAAAGCCCCTGTCGGGGCTTTTTTTTATTCCGGCGTAGACAGAAAAATTTGCTAAACTGCGGGCTGATTTATCGCTGGTGGAGAGAAAATGTTGGAGTTTGAAGGACGCACAATCGCAACAGACGCGCAAGGTTACCTAATGGATAGCACCGCGTGGAGTGAAGCGTTGGCTCAGGTGTTAGCAGAACAAGAAGGCATCACGCTAACTGAACCGCATTGGGAAGTTGTCCGGTTTGTACGAAATTTTTATCAGGAATTTAATACATCACCCGCGATACGCATGTTGGTTAAAGCGATGGCGCAAAAGTATGGCGAAGAGAAAGGAAACAGTCGCTACCTGTATAAACTGTTCCCGAAAGGGCCTGCAAAGCAGGCAACGAAAATTGCCGGCTTACCCAAACCGGTCAAATGCATCTAGCGTCATCCGCTTTCAATAGCGGATCGTAAAACCCTCATAGTCCGTCTTGCCGTGTGGCTCAATAAGCACCTTATCCACTCTGGCGCTTCGTGGGCCTCCTTGCTTCAGCCACTCGATCAACACCTCTACCGCATGAGGTTCGCCGTTTGCTACCACTTCCACGCTACCATCATCGCAATTGCGCGCATACCCATTGAGCCCCAGTCGCCTGGCCTGATGCAACGTGCTGTAGCGAAATCCCACCCCCTGAACCATGCCATAGACATAGGCGACAGTTGCTATATTTGCCATATTTCCCCCTTTTTCCATCCCAATAGGCTAAACAACATTTCACTAACTGGGCTGTATCTTCTAAAAATTTACACCATACTATTAATAATATGTTCAGCCCGTAGTTCATCAATGAACAGATCGCTTGAAAAAACGCTGTACGCTAAAAGGCGTTATCGGATGCGGTAATCCTCCACGTAATCCGCAGCGAATAGAAAGTGTAATCTATTTCCAGGGGGTTATATGATCATCTGTAAATTTGGCATCGGACAACAGATTCGTCATAAGCTGCTGGGGTTTCCGGGGGTTGTTATTGATATCGATCCCGAATACTCATTAGAAACGCCCACCTGGGAAGAAATTAGCGGCAACGACACGCCGCGTTCTGAACCGTGGTATCACGTAGTGATGGAAGATGATGAAGGCCAACCGATACATACTTATCTGGCTGAAGCACAGTTAATCAAGGAGGAGCTTTCTGAACATGAACATCCTTCGCTCAATGAATTAGCCGAGGTCATTCAGCGCCGTGCGCCACATCTGCGCCATTAGCTTTTCCCGACGGCAAATATTGGCTACTGAAAACAGACATTGGCGATGTCGTGATACTCAACATCGCCCTGCGTCTGTGACCTAGTTTCCCCAAACGCTTATTTACCCAGACCCAGCCGTGGGATTTCAATTTTCGGACAGCGATCCATCACGACTTTCAGCCCAGCATCGTTCGCCAAAATTGCCGCTTGCTCATTGATGACGCCGATCTGTAGCCATAGCACACTAGCGCCAATGGTGATTGCCTCTTTGGCAACCTCATAAGCCGCTTCCGGTTGGCGAAAGACATCGACCATATCAACCGGTTTAGGAATATCCGCTAAGCTGGCATACGCTTTTTGGCCCAGGAGCGTCTGGCCAACCAATTTGGGACTAACGGGAATAACGTCGTACCCCTGCTCAAGCAAATACGCCATCACACCATAACTCGGGCGGGAAGGCTTATTGCTGGCACCCACAAGTGCAATGGTTTTTACCGTTTTCAGTACAGATTCAATATCACTGTCATTCATGCTATTCCGCCTCTGTTGCGTGATTTATTACAGTGTATCGCACATTCTACGAATAGCAGGAAATGGCTTAAAGACTCACCGTCTACACCCTATAGAACGAAAAATGCCATAACAGCCTGTTTCAAATTGAAACCTTTGACACATTCAGACAATTCCTCAACAATACTTGGATTGCGTGCCATTTGGGAAAATTATGAAATTCGACTTCATCACTGTCTGCCTCTTTATTGCAGGTTTCAGTTCTTCTGCAATTGCGGCAACAACGTTGAAATTAGATCAGAAAATCGATCTCCTGATGGTTGACGGGCAAAAAATGTCAGGTTCGTTGCTGAAAGGTGCCGATAGCCTCGAACTTGGTAGTGGGCAACACCAGATTTTGTTTAAAGTTGTCGATACCGTCGATGCCCAAACTGGTGTACCTGTGACCTATTTCCCTTCCACGTTGATTGCAGCGTTTAACACAGAAAAAGTGGCATCGGTGTCATTTAAACTCCCTCCGCTGCACACCCTTGAGGATCGCAAAAATTTCACTGCTCAGCCTCAATATCAACTACTTGATGAAAAAAATCAGGTTATCCCCGTACGTACCGATGCACTTGTCATTGCTGACAATGACCTGCTCGATATAGAGCGGAAAATGTCGGAGTACAACGCGGCAGCAAAAGGGGCTTCCGTTGCAGGTTTTGCCAGTGCACTGAATGAATCCGTAACCTGGTGATTTTACGCGCAGTCACATCAGATTTTTGATACCCGTTCGCCTTTTCTTGCTTTTATCGCTTTGCACTGAAACAGCGTTTCCGTAATCTGTCTGTACCCTAGCGTCAGCTTTACTACACCAGATTGAAGGACGTAACCATGGAGTTCACCACCCGTACCATCGCCGCGCAAAAACATATTGCGCTGGTAGCACACGACCACTGTAAACAATCCCTCCTGGATTGGGTTGGTACGAATAAAGAACAGCTCGAAGCGCACACGCTTTACGCCACCGGAACCACCGGGAACCTGATTCAGTTGAATACGGGACTGCCCGTAAAAAGCATGCTGAGCGGGCCAATGGGGGGGGATCAACAGGTTGGCGCACTCATTTCCGAAGGAAAAATCGATTTAATGATCTTCTTTTGGGATCCACTTAACGCCGTACCACACGACCCCGATGTGAAGGCGCTGCTGAGGCTAGCAACAGTGTGGAATATTCCCGTGGCCACCAACCGTGCAACGGCGGATTTTCTGGTCAACTCAGCGCTATTTAAAGAACCTGTAGAGATCGCCATCCCTGATTATCAGCGCTATCTGCAAGACCGCCTGAAGTCGTAGCCGCACATCACCATGGACCAGCGGCGAGCCACACCGTCGACGCTGGTTTCTGCTGCTCCACCTCTCTACTTTCGCTTTTCGTTATCCTGGCTTACGCTGCGTCGGCACGTCTAAGCGATGAAGATGTTCAATAAACACCGAGGGATTCGTCACATCCTGTAGCAACCAGACGCGATGTTTCGCTCTCGTCAACGCCACATACAGTAAGCGACGTTCTTCCGCATCGGGGAAATCTTCCGGTTCAGGTAACAGCACCGCCTCAATCACAGATTCCCTTGCCGGTGCCGGGAAGCCGTCTTTCCCTTCATGCATACCCACAATAATGACATATTCCGCCTGCTGCCCTTTACTGGCATGCACGGTCATGAAATCAATATGCAAATTCGGCCATTTGGTCGCGGCCTTATCCAAAATGGCAGGACGTAAATGATGGTAGCGGGCAAGCACGAGAATGCGTTCATCCGCTTTTACAAAGCCGCTCAGTTTGTCCAGAAGTGGCTCAAGTTGATCCTGAGGTAGGATAGTCACCGCTTTTTTATCCCCCTTACTTAGGCTATTAAGCGGTTTCTTCAACTGATACGGGTTTTGTTGTATGAACGTATTGGCAATTTCACCAATGCGCTCATTAAAACGATAGGTAGTATCCAGCGCGCACTGCTCACCTACGCCGAAATGCTCTTCAAAAGCCGTCGTCAACGTCAGTTCAGCACCGCTAAAGCGGTAAATGGCCTGCCAGTCATCCCCTACGGCAAAAAGACAGGTACGGCTATTCTGTCGACGCAGTGCTGCCAGCAGGTTCGCACGCTGTGGCGAAATATCCTGGAATTCGTCCACCAGAATGTGTTTCCAGGGGCTAACAAAACGCCCTTTATCCAGCAGGTTTACAGCCTGATGGATGAGGCCAGAGAAATCGACCGCGTTTTCATCCTTAAGTGCCTTTTTCCAGGCTTTCAGCAACGGCGCCATCAGGCGAACGCGTTGCTGAAATTCGCTCCGAATGGATTCTGGTGCCAGCTCAACCATTTCGCTCTGACTGCCGCCATGCATACGCATCAACCCTAGCCACCGCTCTAGTCGCCCGGCCAGTCGCCCCGCGAGTTTCGGGTCATGCCAGAAATCACCTTCTGGCACATCCCACTCCAGCTCTTCTATTAACCAACGCCGCCATCCGTTAGCCTGCGTTTTCTTCTCGGCACATTGCTGCTGCCAGTGAGAAATCAGCAGTTCCCGACGCTGTTTCGCATCGCTTTCCAACTGGCTTATCATCGGTACCTTACGACTAGCCTGCTGAATGATGTGCAATGCCAGCGAATGGAACGTCTTGGCCTGAATGTCGTTCGTGTGGAGTCGTTCCTGAATGCGCTCATTCATCTCTTCTGCTGCTTTACGACCAAACGCCAGTAGCAAAATTTGATCGGGCATGGCTTCCTGCCGATGCATTAACCACGCCGCTCGAGCCACCAGCACGGAGGTTTTCCCGCTGCCTGCGCCCGCCAGCACCAGTACGCCCTCTTCGCCATTTATCACGGCCTTACTCTGCGACACGTTTAATGGCGAACTCTCCACCGTTTCAAAGAAAGATTGCTCTGCCGCCAACGTGCGATCCATCCATGCCTGATTCGCCGCAGTGCGCATCTCATCGCCCAGCTCAAGCCAGCGCAGGCAGTCCCGGTAGTTATCACGGCAGTTATCAAAGGTTTCCAGACGAGAAACAGGCAGGGGAAGCGCTGCCAGAGAATCGCGGATAGCATTCTGCAACGTTGACAGCGCCTGACGGCTAAACCATTTATCCTGCTGCATCAGCGCTTGAATACTGTCCGTTTGACGCTGCAAAACCTCGGCGCTGACCAGACTCATCGCCTCGCTCCAGCCAAGCCAAGACTTGAGAAGAGAGCGGTAAAAAGCCTGCGTTTCCTGCCATTCTGTTCCGTGCAAGCGCACCACTTTCCCGGCTGGCAATTCAAATTCCAGCTCTCCCCACACCAGCCCTCTTTTACAGTGAATGCCCAGCAGTTGGTTAAAGGGGATCAGGTATTGATGTTTATCGCCACTCACTTCGACACCGGCATTCAGTAACCGCACCCGATTGTAAGGATGCCGGGCCAGATGTTTACCTAACGAGGTGGATTTCAGTTCCATGATGTTCGCGCCATGACTATGTGAGAGGTTATTCGTCCATTTTTCGTCGTTTATCTGTTCCCTAGTTTACCCGTTATCAGACTTCACGCTCTAGCCTTAAAAACAGGTTAGAATATCCTAATGCTTAATGTGATAATTCTTTTACCATCAGCGAGTTTGGTTACTTTACCGGGTTACCTTACACGTACAGGAGAGATTATGCGTACTGTGTTGAATATCCTTAACTTCGTATTAGGTGGTTTTTTCACCACACTAGCCTGGCTTCTGGCGACGGTCGTCAGCGTGCTGCTGATTTTTACCTTACCGCTAACACGCTCATGCTGGGAAATCACTAAGCTGTCGCTCTTGCCTTATGGTAATGAGGCCATCCATGTTGATGAACTGCGACCGGATGAAAAGAGCACGATTCTCAACGCCGGCGGCTCTCTGCTGAATATCTTCTGGTTTATTTTCTTTGGCTGGTGGCTTTGCCTGTCGCACATCATTACAGGTATCGCGCAGTGTATTACGATCATTGGCATTCCCGTTGGCATCGCCAATTTTAAGATCGCTGCCATCGCGCTGTGGCCAGTAGGACGTCGCGTAGTTTCCGTCGAACTTGCACAGGCTGCGCGGGAAAATAATGCCCGCCGCCGCTTTCGCTAACGGCATTTAAGGATATTACGTTGCTCACCTTTGCCCCGGGAATTCGCCGCTATGTGTACAATAGCAGTTGGCTATACACCATTCGTATCCTCATTGCACTCAGTGGTGCGGCAGCAGTTCCCTGGTGGCTAGGTCAGCCAACATCGACCATTCCCATCACGCTTGGTGTCGTCGCGGCCGCCCTCACCGACCTTGACGATCGCCTCACCGGGCGTCTACGTAATCTGTTCATTACGCTGGCCTGTTTTTTTGTCGCGTCCGTCTCGATCGAACTGCTTTTTCCCTATCCCTGGCTGTTCGGGATTGGCCTAGCGGTATCGACCTGCGGCTTTATTCTGCTCGGCGCATTAGGGCAGCGCTATGCGACAATCGCATTCGGCGCACTGCTGATCGCGATTTACACTATGCTGGGCATCTCTCTTTATGACAACTGGTATCAGCAGCCCATCATGCTGCTGATCGGCGCATCGTGGTACAACCTGCTTACACTGTTCGGCCATCTGATCTTCCCAATCCGCCCGTTACAGGACAACCTCGCGCAGTGTTATCAACAGTTGGCCCGCTATCTGGATGCAAAAGCCAACCTATTCGATCCCGATATTGAAGAAGAAACCGACAAACCCTTGATTGATGTCGCGATGGCAAACAGCCAGTTGGTTGCGATACTCAACCAGACCAAGTCTTCGTTGTTAACCCGTCTGCGTGGCGATCGCGGACAACGTGGGACGCGTCAAACACTGCACTACTATTTTGTCGCTCAGGATATTCACGAACGGGCCAGTTCGTCGCATGTTTACTATCCGCAGCTGCGTGAAAAGCTGCGCTATAGCGATGTCTTATTCCGCTTTCAACGCCTGCTGAGCATGCAGGCCAAAGCCTGTCAGCAACTGTCGCAATCCATTCTGTTGCAGCAAAAATATCAGCATGATAGCCGCCTTGAGCGGGCTTTCGTGCACCTTGAATCGGCTATTGCGCGCATCGCGGCCAACAACATGGCGGATGCTACGCAAATCAAAGCGCTCACTTATTTATTAAATAACCTGCGCGCGATTGATGCCCAGTTAGCGACAATCGAATCCGAACAGGCTATTGAGCAAGAAAATAACCCGGAAAACACGCTGGCAGATGACAAAATCACGGGGTGGAGCGACATCCGCTTGCGCATTAGTCGCCACCTGACGCCCCAGTCGGCGCTGTTCCGGCATGCTATCCGTATGTCCATACTACTCTGTAGCGGCTACGCGTTGATTCAGGTCACGGGGATGCAGCACGGTTACTGGATTCTGCTGACCAGCCTGTTTGTTTGCCAGCCAAACTATAACGCCACCCGGCGACGGCTGACGTTGAGGATTATTGGGACTTTGACCGGTATTTTACTCGGCTTGCCTGTCTTATATTTCGTCCCTTCACTGGAAGGACAACTCACGTTAGTCGTCATCAGCGGCGTGCTGTTCTTTGCCTTTCGCAACGTACAGTACGCACACGCGACCATGTTTATTACGCTGCTTGTCCTGCTCTGCTTCAACCTGTTGGGCGAAGGCTTTGAAGTCACGGTGCCACGTATTATCGATACCTTATTGGGGTGTGCCATCGCATGGGCTGCGGTGAGCTTTATCTGGCCGGACTGGCGTTTTCGCGGTCTGACAACCGTCATTAATAAGACATTAGACGCCAACTGCCGTTATCTGGACGCAATTATGGTGCAATATCATCAGGGGAAAGATAATAGCCTGCCTTATCGTATCGCCCGCCGGGATGCACATAACTGCGATGCCGAACTGGCATCCGTTGTGTCGAATATGTCTTCAGAACCTCACGCAACCCGGAGCAAACTGGACAGTGCATTTCGCTTCATGTGTCTGAATCATACGTTGTTAAGCTATATTTCAACGCTCGGCGCACACCGCGGGAAAATTACTTCGTCGGAAACGCTGCTGTTGCTGGATGATGCCGTTTGCCATGTTGATGACGCGCTACACGGTAGCGAAGAGGAAAGTGTGCGTATCAATCAGGGATTGAAAACTATTACCGCCAGCATTCAATCCCTTTCACCTGAGTCAGACAGTAAAGAATCATTAGTTATTCAGCAAATCGGCCTGCTGCTCGATCTTTTGCCTGAACTCGTACAACTAAAAAATGACATGATTACACAGTAAGAATAAGGCGAATTTCTTAGTGCTTGGATCCTTTGGAGACAGCATTATTTTTATACCATTCCAACAGTTCGTTGCGGATACCTCGAGGAAGCGCCGCCTGATGCGTGCCACAAATGGCACCAGCAAGCGCCAATAGCACGTTGACACTCAGATTAGTGCGGACCTTCCGCAACTCAAGATAGCTGTTTTTCGCGCCATAATGCTGTAATTCATCGACATTTCTTATTCCTGCTTTCCACAACAGGCGTTCAATATCGTGGTTAAGATTCGGGAGATCTTTTAGCCGTCCGTTGGTGTTTCTGACAGCTTTATCATACTGCGCGCCAACCAACGCCAAACGGGCAAAATACAGGAGCTGCACAGGTTCTTGCCATAATGCTTCATCAACAAGAAAATAATTCAACGGAACTGGCATACCGCGCTTGGTATAAATCAGATTAGGCATATCACGCTGCTGAAAATATTTTTCATCCTTCTTACTGGCGCGAAGATAAAGCTCCCCTTCTGACACCAGCCCAAAAATCGTTTTATTTGCTGCGATGCTGTAGCCACCAAATTGGGAACGTGAGGTGATCTCCCCCAAAGATGAAAAAGAATGCTGAGATTGCAAAATCCTTTTTCTGCATAATTGCTTCATTGCCATAATCCTTAGTATTAAAATGATTTCTTCCTGAACAATTAAAAATATCTGTAGCAGGAGCAAATAATTAAACACAGCCCCGATGCGGCTTCAAACAGTAAATGTGTTTACTGTCTCTTGCATAAGGAATATGCGAAGCGCTTTCAAAAAATCAGGTTGATTTTCACGCACACAGCGGATACTGTATACCCATACAGTAACACTATGGGTAGAACTCATTATGCGTACGCAATCAATCAGCTCTCACAACATTCAGTCGTCATCGTTTTCTGCAAATCAGCATGCTGCGGAAACCTCGATCAGCACCGGCGGAATTATCAGCGAAATCGTGTACAACGCCGATCAGCCCATAGTCACACACCTGCTATTGCCGCTCTTACAGCAGCTAGGTACGCAATCACGTTGGCTGTTGTGGCTTTCTCCTCAACAAAAATTGAGCCGTCCCTGGGTACAGCAATCTGGCTTGCCGCTGGATAAAATGGTGCAACTTCACCACATCAATCCGCTGTTTGCAGTGGATGCAATGGAAAGAGCCTTGCTGACAGGAAATTACAGCGCGGTGTTATGCTGGCTACCACACGAATTAACGGAAGAAGAGAAAGTCCGGCTACGCCGCGCCGCACAGGCAGGAAATACGTACGGCTTTATTATGCGGCCAGAAAGTACTGGCGGTGACGCCTATAGACTATTTCCCAGCCTTAAAATTCATTCGACATTGTATCATTAAGTAAATTAAGAATTTTCTCAGCCCTATCTGGTTATGTGCTATACAGATCGCCGCAGAGCGGTATTCTGTGGGCCTTTTTGGGTATATTTAATACAGCTAAATGGCGTAAGATCTGTCAAAAGCATCTACTATTTGTTAGCAAGTATGTATGAATCGTGCGATTTTCTTATGACGCAAATCACATCATACTTGTAACTTTCTCATCACGTTGTAGACTTTAGCTCGCTGGAGTTGCTCTTTTATAACGTCAGTTGACTGGCAGTAAGTCATAAATAAGAGCAAAGTATCCAACCAAAGGATTTTAACCAAAGGTTTATTAGCCCTCCAGGTTAATTACCGATTTGGATGATAATGAGGCGTAAAATGAAAAAAACAGCTATCGCAGTTGCAGTGGCACTGGCTAGCTTCGCGACCGTCGCGCAAGCAGCTCCTAAAGACAATACCTGGTACACCGGTGGTAAACTGGGTGTGTCTCAATTCCACGATACCGGTTTCTACGGAAATGGTTACACTGGTGTCAACAACAACCCAATCAAAAGCAAGTTAGGTGCTGGTGCATTTGTTGGCTATCAAGCTAACCCGTACTTGGGCTTTGAACTGGGCTACGACTGGCTGGGTCGCATGAAATATGCAGGTTCTACTTCTAACGTAGCAGACAGCGCTAGCTTCAAGGCACAAGGCATCCAACTGGCTACTAAACTGAGCTACCCAGTTGCGCCTGATCTGGACGTTTACACTCGTCTGGGCGGTTTGGTATGGCGGACTGACAGCCACGCTGACAGAAGCGGTACTCATCTTAACAACGACGACACAGGTGTTTCTCCGCTGGCTGCAATCGGTGTTGAATACGCTATCGACAAAAACTGGGCTACCCGCGTTGATTACCAATGGGTAAGCAATATTGGTGATGCTGGTACCGTTGGTGCCCGTCCAGACAACCTGCTGATGAGCGTTGGTGTATCTTACCGTTTCGGCCAGGATGACCGCGTAGCACCAGTTGTTGCTCCGGCTCCGACGCCAGCTCCTGCTCCAGTTGTTGAAACCAAGCGTTTTACACTCAAGTCTGACGTCCTGTTCAACTTCAACAAAGCAACGCTGAAAGCAGAAGGCCAGCAGTCACTGGATCAACTGTACACTCAGTTGAGCTCTCTGGATCCGAAAGACGGTTCTGTTGTTGTTCTGGGCTTCACTGACCGTTTAGGTTCAGAGCAATACAATCAGGCTCTGTCTGAAAAACGCGCACAGAGCGTCGTTGATTACCTGGTTTCTAAAGGTATCCCTGCGAACAAAATCTCTGCTCGTGGCCAAGGCAAATCTCAACCAGTTACCGGTTCAACCTGTGACAACGTGAAACCTCGTGCTGCGTTGATCGACTGCCTGGCACCAGATCGTCGCGTAGAGATCGAAGTTAAAGGCATCAAAGACGTTGTAACTCAGCCTCAGGCTTAAGTTATTAACGAAAAAAACCTCGCTCCGGCGAGGTTTTTTTATGACCGACATCCTCGCCCATCACTCTACGCGCTGTTGCTGTACAACGTTGAAAAACACTCCCTGCGTTTTTTATGCCTGTTTATCGGCAAGATAAATGACAAACCCGATCACATCTCGTCATTATTCAGAATGGCTTTAAGATCCTGCTTGAGCAACGACATCTGGCTGGCGTATTTCTCTTTATGCTCAGCATCTTCAATTAACTGGACAATTGTTTCTGACAAGGTCACTCCGCGTCTTTGAGCCAGAGCTGCAAGACGCTGCCAGACCAAATATTCCAGATCGATCGATTTCTTGCGCGTATGTTGGTGTTCTGCATTGAAATGACGTTTACGCCGTGCTCGGATCGTCTGCTTCATCCGATTTTCTAAGGTGGGATTCATACATTGCGCAATCCACTCCAGCACTTTCACCGGCTGGTTTTCCATTTTAAGCAATGCCTGTACCGCCTCGTCCGCAGCACTTTGCTCCAGAAAGCGCGTGATCTCCTCTCCCTCCCGGTGTTTTTTCACCAGGTATTTCCATTTCCATCCGCACTCAAGATTTTCTAGTTGTTGATATTTCATATTAAATTCTTCAGTGACCGCGTAACGTTACTTTCAGCATAACAGTTTTCCCCGATTTTGACCGCTTTCAGGCGGTTTTTTGACAAACTTTTAAGACAATCAGCCAAGCGCGGCTCGGGGTTCAATATGTTAAAGATGACGGGGAGATGACTCTCCTTATGCGCACTCGACATTATTCTTGTATAATCACGCTTTTCCATTAGACGATTACATTGATACTTTGACCAGTAACCGACTCTCATGGCAGCATTTACTGCCCAATAATACGCCTTATCAAACGCTATTCACTCAGGCAGCTCAGCTTGCTCCTGCTGAATTCTCCGCTATTCAGTCGCGTCTGGCAGACAGTCTGACGCTCTTTTGCCACCCTCGATCGCCTTCCCGCTTTATGTTGTTAAAAGCGCAGGAGAACGATGAATATATGGCATTGATCGCCCGTGCGCTAAGCGCAATCAGGCCAGACTCCGAGGCGATACATGGCAGTAAATATACCATCGAGGGGCGTCATATCCGGGTCGAGCCAGCCACACAGCCTGCGGATAATTTTGCCGCACAGCAGTTCTGTGGCTATCAGGAATGGATAGAACCTGAACAGCTCTTCGGCTGTGTACGCAGTTTTCACGATGAAATCACGCTGCACCCTGGTCTGATTCATCAGGTTAATGGCGGGACGCTGATCCTGTCGGCCAGAGCGCTGTTGGCTCAACCTTTAATGTGGCTGCGTCTGAAGCAGATTATGTCTGAAAGACTCTATCATTGGTTATCACCCGATGAGCGCAAGCCACTGCCCGTTAATGTGCCCCCGATGCCGCTTGAGATTCGCCTGATTATTCTCGGCGATCGGGAAAGTCTGGCTGACATTCATGACATGGAGCCGGAATTAGGCGAGCACGCGATTTACGGCGAGTTTGAAGCACAATTACAGTTGATTGAAACGGATGACATGGCTCGCTGGTGCGCCTACATCAATGCACTATGCAGCGAAAATCAGCTACCGCTACTGGACGCTGATGCCTGGCCAGCCTTAGTCAACGTCGCAGTACGCTACAGCGGCGATCAAGGCAATTTGCCATTATGCCCACGCTGGTTAATCAGCCAGCTAAAATATGCTTCGCTGTATGCCAGAGATGGTCAGATCACGGAGCAGGCGCTGGTTGATGCCATTGCCGCGCGCCAATGGCGTGAAGGCTACCTGCGTGAGCGTATGCAGGATGAAATAGAATTAGGCCAGATCCTGATTGAAACGGAAGGCGAAGTCGTCGGCCAGGTTAACGGCCTATCCGTACTCGAGTTCCCGGGCTATCCGGTTGCCTTTGGTGAACCAACGCGCATCACCTGCGTCGTGCACGCTGGCGACGGTGAATTCACGGACGTCGAGCGCAAAGCCGAGCTTGCTGGCAATTTGCACGCGAAGGGCATGATGATCATGCAGGCATTCCTGATTACGGAGCTGGAGCTTGATCAACAGCTTCCCTTCTCCGCTTCCATGGTTTTCGAGCAATCATACAGCGAAGTTGATGGTGACAGTGCCTCTCTGGCAGAGCTGTGTGCGTTAGTCAGCGCCCTCTCCTTGCGACCAATCAATCAGCAGTTCGCCGTGACGGGTTCCGTCGATCAGTTTGGTCGCGTGCAGCCAATTGGCGGCGTAAATGAGAAGATCGAGGGTTTCTTTGAGGTCTGCCAGCGTCGCGGATTGACGGGAACACAGGGCGTGATTTTACCTGTGGCTAACCTGCGTCATCTCTGTTTACAGGAAGATGTCGTTGAAGCCGTACGCGAAGGGAAATTCCATCTTTTCCCGGTAGAAACTGCGCCAGAAGCGTTGTCATTATTGACCAACTTCGCGTATGACGATGAGCAGCAGCCAAACCTGCTAACCGCGATTCGTGAGCGAATTGGACAACTTGCACCGCAGGAACGCAGACGTTTCCCTTGGTTTTTCCGTTAAACCAACTGGTTCAACCAGACGCAACAGACTTGCCCAGCGTACAGGTGTACGCTAACCTGCGTGCTTCATTAAAATAAGGCTTACAGAGACCATGGTAGATAAACGCGAATCCTATACAAAAGAAGACCTCCTTGCCTCCAGTCGTGGTGAGCTGTTTGGCCCGCAAGGCCCTCAGTTACCCGCCCCTAACATGCTCATGATGGACCGCGTCGTTAAGATGACAGAAGACGGTGGTAAATATGGCAAAGGCTATGTGGAAGCCGAATTGGATATCACGCCTGACCTGTGGTTCTTCGGTTGCCATTTCATCGGTGATCCGGTGATGCCTGGTTGCCTCGGTCTGGATGCCATGTGGCAGCTCGTTGGTTTCTATCTGGGCTGGTTAGGTGGCGAAGGTAAAGGCCGTGCTCTCGGCGTGGGTGAAGTCAAATTCACCGGACAAGTGCTGCCGACGGCGAAGAAAGTGACGTATCGCATTCACTTCAAACGTGTGATCAATCGCCGTTTGGTGATGGGTATTGCTGATGGCGAAGTACTGGTTGACGGTCAGCAGATCTATACCGCTGACGAACTGAAAGTGGGTCTATTCAAAGACACCAGCGCTTTCTAAGCGTCAGATAGCACTGCGGGCGAAAAATTTTTCGCCCGCGTTATACTCGTCATACTTCAAGTTGCATGTGCGTTGGCTACGTTACTCGGTCCACTTACGTGGACCTCGCCCCGCTGGGGCCGCTGCAAGCAGCGTTCAAATCTGCCTCTGGCAGATTTGTCAGTCACCCGAATCACTTACTGGACGTGGTTTAAACCACTCGCCCTATCATGACGGGCTTTTCAGCTCATTGGTGATCGACTGCCGTACATCTTGCGGTATCTTCAATTCGGTCGCTAACGCATCCAGATAGCTTTTCTCCATGAAATGATCGACGTCAATGACCGCACAGCTTAGGAAGTAGATCTCAAGCGCCTCTTCCTCATTCTTCACGTCTTTAGCCAGCAGAACCGGGTCAAGCGGTTGCTCTATCGCTTCCTGCACCCAGCGGTGTGCCTCACTGCCCAGTTGCAGTTGCTGAATGTTCTCATCAATACGCTGTTTCTCTGTAGCATCAATGTGGCCGTCACTTTTAGCAGCAAAAACCAGAGCCTGAATCAGACGACGGGCGCGAATAGTGTCGGCTGAGGACTGGCTACCAAACTGCGGATCGTCCTGATGCGTGTCGCGAACGCGTTTCTTGTACTGGTTCCACAACACCACGCCCGCCGCGGCGCTGCCGCCAATGATCAACGCATTTTTACCCAATGAGCCAATGATCTTCCGCGTGGACTTATTCGACAGCAAGACGCCAGCCAAACCGCCCAGTGCAGCGGGCTTCAGCATGTCGCCCAAATTGCCGTTTTTGCCCCCTTGATGATGATTCCCCTGCTTACTACCGGAGTTTAATAAGCCCTGAATCTGTTGCAGCCAATTATTCATTTTCATTCCTCAAGGAAAAGTGACATCACTGATGGTGTTATCACCCATAGTAATGGTGCGGAAGGCCTTTGTTTGTCAGATTGTGTATAACAATGAAAAGTATGGACCACCCTTTTTGGGCAGCCCATCTGGCGATGCGGGGAGCGTTATGAGGCGGGTTTCAGCGGCGCTTTTCTGACCGGCGTGTTTCCCGACACGTAGTAACGCGCTTTGCTGCGCGGCAACGGCTGCCGACGGCGGATTCGGTCGGCAATCTTCTCGGCAATCATGATGGTTGTCGCATTCAGATTCCCCGTAATAATCTGCGGCATGATGGAGGCATCCACGACTCGTAACCCTTCCATACCGTGGACCCGGCCTTGCCCATCAACCACCGCCATCTCGTCCTCCCCCATCTTACAGGAACAAGAGGGATGGAATGCCGTCTCGGCGTGGGTGCGGATAAACTCGTCCAGTTCCTCATCGGTCTGAACCTCTAACCCAGGACTGATTTCTCGCCCACGGTATTTATCCAGCGCGGGCTGTGCCATGATTTCACGTGTAATGCGAATTGCATCGCGAAACTCCTGCCAGTCCTGCTCAGTCGACATATAGTTGAACAGGATGCTGGGGTGCTCACGGGCATCTTTGGATCGAACCTGCACACGCCCCCGACTCAGTGAGCGCATGGAGCCGACATGAGCCTGAAACCCGTGCTCTTTTACCGCGTTACTGCCGTTGTAGTTAATCGCAACAGGGAGAAAATGGTATTGAATGTTCGGCCAGGCAAACTCATCGCTGCTGCGAATAAAGCCCCCCGCTTCAAACTGGTTGCTGGCACCAATGCCTGTGCCGTTGAACAGCCATTCCGCCCCGATTTTCGGCTGATTAAACCATTGCAGCGCGGGGTACAGCGATACCGGCTCTTTGCAAGCGTATTGCAAATACATTTCCAGGTGATCCTGTAAATTTTCACCGACGCCTGGCAACTCGTGCACGACGGGAATATCGAGACGCTGAAGCAGATCTTTCGGCCCCACGCCGGAACGTTGCAGGATCTGCGGCGAGGCGATCGCTCCCGCACATAGCAGCACTTCGCGACGTGCCTTCGCCGTCTGCGCATTTTCGCCTTTAAAGTAAGCGACACCGACGGCACGTTTTCCGTCAAAGAGAATCCTGTCGGTTAAGGCATGCGTCACGATGGTCAGATTTTTACGACCTTTCGCCTGATCCAGATAGCCTCGGGCGGTACTGGCGCGGCGCCCCTTCGGCGTAACGGTCCTGTCCATCGGCCCAAACCCTTCCTGCTGATAGCCATTAAGATCGTCCGTACGTGGATAACCCGCCTGTACACCCGCGTCAATCATAGCGTGAAACAGTTCGTTGTTTCCCATCTTCGGCGTGGTCACCGACACAGGGCCCGTCGCGCCATGATAGTCATTCGATCCCACATCCCGCGTTTCCGCTTTGCGGAAATACGGCAGACAGTCAAGGTAACTCCAGTCTTCCAGACCGGGCATCGTCGCCCAGTTATCAAAATCCATCGCATTGCCACGGATGTAGCACATGCCGTTAATCAGTGATGAGCCACCCAGCCCTTTACCACGGCCACATTCCATACGGCGATTATTCATGTGAGGCTCAGGGTCAGTCTCATAAGCCCAGTTATAACGCTTCCCTTGCAGTGGGAACGCTAATGCGGCAGGCATTTGCGTGCGAAAATCCAACCGATAGTCCGGGCCACCGGCTTCAAGCAGCAGCACGCTGACGTCGCTTTCTTCTGTTAAACGCGTTGCCAGCACATTGCCAGCGGAACCCGCGCCGATAATGATGTAATCATATTCCATTAGGCTTTCTCCCCTTCGTTTAAAATACCGAGCGGAATTCACCCAGTTCAACCTGTACAGACTTAATTTGCGTATAGTGTTCCAATGTTGTTATGCCGTTTTCACGTCCGACACCCGAATGTTTGTAGCCCCCCACAGGCATCTCAGCCGGGGATTCGCCCCAGGTATTGACCCAGCAAATCCCTGCTTCAAGCTGATGGATAACCCGATGTGCCCGATTCAAATCGCTGGTCACTATGCCAGCCGCCAGCCCATACTCGCTATCATTGGCGCGACGGATGACTTCATCCTCATTCTGATACGTCAGAATGCTCATGACCGGGCCAAAAATTTCTTCCCGCACAATCTTCATCTCGTCCCGGCAATCCGTGAACACCGTAGGGGCAACGTATGCGCCTTGTGCATATTTCTCGTCAGTCATCAGTTCGCCGCCCACCAGCACGCGAGCGCCTTCGCGTTTTCCACTTTCGATGTAACGCAGTACGGATTCTCTGTGCGGGAAGCTAACCAGTGGACCAAAATTCACCTGTTCGTCCGTCGGGTCACCGATACGGATGCGCTGAACGCGCGCCAGAATTTTTTCCTCAAACTGCGCCTGCAATGCCTGTGGAATGAAGACACGTGTACCGTTGGTGCACACCTGTCCTGAGCTGAAAAAGTTCGCCATCATGGCGATATCTGCCGCCTTATCCAGATCGGCATCAGCAAAAATGATCAGCGGTGATTTGCCCCCCAGTTCCATCGTAACCGCTTTCAGCGTCGAGCCTGCGGCATTGGCCATTACCGTTTTCCCGCTGGCGATCCCTCCGGTGAAAGAGACTTTGGCAATCCCCGGATGCATAGTCAGCGCCTGACCAACGGATTGCCCTGTTCCCGTCAGCACGTTGAATACGCCCGCAGGTAAGCCAGCTTCGGTATAGATTTCTGCCAGCTTCAGCGCGGTAAGCGACGTGACTTCACTGGGCTTGAAGATCATCGCGTTGCCAGCCGCCAGCGCAGGGGCCGATTTCCACAATGCGATCTGAATGGGGTAGTTCCAGGCACCGATGCCAGCGACCACCCCCAGCGGTTCCCGGCGGGTATAGACGAACGAGGTTTCACGCAGGGGAATCTGCTGCCCTTCGAGCATGGGAACCAACCCCGCGTAATATTCCAGAACATCCGCACCGGTCACGATATCGACGGTGCGCGTTTCTGAGAGCGGCTTGCCGGTGTCGTGCGTTTCAAGTAACGCGAGTTCATCGTTACGCTCACGCAGGATATCCACGGCACGGCGTAAAATACGCGAGCGCTCCATCGCCGTCATCGCCGCCCATATCTTCTGCCCTGCGGCGGCGGCGCTGACCGCCCGATCAACGTCAGCGGCAGTGGCCGACTGGAGCTGGGCGATGATGTCGCCATTCGCGGGGTTTACCGCATCAAACGTCTCGTCACCCGTACTATCAACATATGAGCCGTTGATATAGAGCTGTTGTAAACCGTAGCAAGACATAAATTCTCCTGTCTGGTGGCTGCCCGGATATGCATTCCAGGCAGAAAAGGCAAAATGATAGGGAAGGATTACGCGAGAGTGAGCTGCTGCTCGATATAGTCGTAGGCAATGCTCAACGCTTCTTCGCGGTTGAAGGCGTCATGACTTAGCGCACCGCGCAGCCACAGCCCATCGATCAGACCCGCCAACCCTTTTGCCGCAATACGCGCGTTCTCCTTCGGCAAACAGCGGCTGAATTCGACACACAGGTTGGAGTAAAGCCGCCGATCGTTCACTTGCTGTAGCCGATGGAGCATCGGGGAATGCAGGCTACTGGCCCAGAACGCCAGCCAGGTTTTCATCGCTGCGCTATTCGTCTGGCTATCATCGAAATTTCCCTGAACAATTGCCCGCAAACGTGCACGAGGCATGTTTTCTGTCAGGCTCAATAGCCTTGATTTCACCGCCAGCCCCAGATGACTAATCAGGTAGCGCATCGTCGCTTCCAGTAAGCCATTTTTATCGCGGAAGTAATGGCTGATGATGCCATTCGACACTCCAGCACGTCGGGCAATCTGTACGATCGAGGCATCATGCATCCCCACATCATTGATCGCGGCCAGCGTCGCTTCGATGAGTTGCTGCCGTCTGATGGGCTGCATTCCGACTTTAGGCACTGCACTTCCCCTTCATTTTCTTCCCTTCATTTTGAGTGATGAATCACGGTAAAAGACGATGATTCATGATCCGATTTATCCCATTAAACTTTTTTTTGATTGAACGTTCAATAAAAAATGAATATCTTTTATTGCTGAAAGGTTAAAAATCTGTATCAGTTATCACGAAAAGCAGTTTGAGTTCAGACGATAACTCTAACTTAAAAAGAATAATTTCTTTTTTGTTCTGATGACCATCTTCAACGGAAAGCGTACTCAGCGGATGTCCTGCGCCCCATTCTTGGTATGCGCTAAGCACGCTTCGTGGAGAGAGGAATCAGAGTATCTGTTCACGTAACGCAAGGGATAACCATGCCAACATCAGAAACGACCACCCAACAGGATCGCCTGAATCCTGTCGTGTTCTACACATCAGCGGGACTCATCCTGACCTTCTCGCTGATGACCATGTTGTTTAACAAAGAAGCAAATGCCTGGATTACCCATGCGCTTAACTGGGTTTCTGCTACCTTTGGTTGGTACTATCTGCTCGCCGCCACGCTCTACATCGTTTTCGTCATCTTCATCGCCTCATCTCGCTTTGGTTCAATCAAGCTCGGGCCGGAGCAGTCGAAACCTGAATTTAGCTTGATGAGCTGGGCAGCGATGCTGTTTGCGGCGGGGATCGGCATCGATTTAATGTTCTTTTCCGTTGCGGAACCCATTACGCAATATATGATGCCGCCGGAAGGACAAGGTCAGACGATGGAAGCGGCGCGACAGGCCATGGTCTGGACGCTGTTTCACTACGGATTAACCGGTTGGTCAATGTACGCGTTGATGGGCATTGCGCTTGGCTACTTCAGCTACCGGTATAATTTGCCGCTGACGATTCGCTCTGCCCTGTATCCCATTTTTGGTAAACGCATCAATGGCCCGATTGGACACAGTGTTGATATCGCCGCCGTACTTGGAACCATCTTCGGTATCGCCACCACACTGGGCATCGGCGTCGTTCAGTTGAACTATGGGCTGAAAGTCCTGTTCCAGATCCCAGAGAATCTCACCGTCCAGGCCTCGCTCATCCTGCTTTCCGTGATCATGGCGACCGTTTCCGTGACGTCCGGGGTCAATCGCGGTATTCGCTTCCTCTCCGAGCTTAACGTCCTGCTCGCGCTGGGTTTGATTCTCTTTCTGCTCTTCTGGGGCGATACCGAGTTTCTGCTAAATGCGCTGGTGCTGAACGTCGGAGACTACATCAACCGCTTTACGGGCATGACGCTCAATAGCTTTGCGTTCGATCGCCCAACCGAGTGGATGAATAGCTGGACGCTGTTCTTCTGGGCATGGTGGGTAGCATGGGCACCGTTTGTCGGGCTATTTCTGG
Organism: Pectobacterium sp. A5351; assembly: GCF_028335745.1. Classification (NCBI taxonomy): domain Bacteria; kingdom Pseudomonadati; phylum Pseudomonadota; class Gammaproteobacteria; order Enterobacterales; family Pectobacteriaceae; genus Pectobacterium; species Pectobacterium sp. A5351. The sequence goes on along the minus strand of NZ_CP116477.1, from coordinate 1,466,099 downwards.
CACGTATCTCACGCGGCAGAACGATTCGGCAGTTCGTTGTCGGCACGCTGATCATTCCGTTTGTCTTTACCCTGCTGTGGCTCTCCATTTTCGGCAACAGCGCGCTTTATCAGGTCATCCACGGTAATCTGGACTTTGCCAATGAAGTCATGCAGCACCCGGAGCGAGGATTCTACAGCCTGCTGGCGCAGTACCCCGGCTTCAGCCTGAGCGCCTCTGTCGCGACCATTACCGGCTTACTGTTTTATGTCACCTCTGCCGATTCCGGTTCGCTGGTACTGGGCAATTTCACCTCTCGCCTTGGTGACATCAACAACGATGCACCAAACTGGCTGCGGATTTTCTGGTCAGTCGCGATTGGCCTGTTGACGCTGGGTATGTTGATGACAAACGGTGTGTCAGCATTACAGAACACGACCGTCATCATGGGATTGCCGTTTAGCTTTGTGATGTTCTTTATTATGGCGGGGTTATATAAATCACTGCGGGTCGAGGATTACCGTAAAGCCAGCTCCTTGCAAACCTCGGCACCGATGCCAATTTCAGGCGACGATCGTTTGAACTGGAAACAACGTATCTCACGCGTCATGAATTTCCCTGGCACAACGCATACACAGAAAATGCTGGATAACGTCTGTAAAGCTGCGATGGAGGATGTCGCACGTGAACTGCGCCTGCGTGGTGCCAGCGTTGAAGTCAGCGAATTGCCACCTGTCGAAGATGAGCGCCTAAACCATCTCGAACTGCTGGTGAATTTGGGTGATGAGCAGAATTTCCTTTACCAAATCTGGCCACAGCGCTATAGCGTCCCTGCGTTTACCTACCGCGCCCGCTCGGGGAAATCAGATTATTACCGCCTTGAGACTTTCCTGTTGGAAGGAAGTCAGGGGAATGACCTGATGGACTACAGTAAAGAGCAGGTGATTAACGATATTTTGGATCAGTACGAGCGACACCTGAATTTTCTTCATCTTAATCGAGAGGCACCGGGCAATACGCTGACCTTCCCTGACGCATAATCCCCTACGCTATGGCGCTGAAATACAGCGCCATTTTTCAATATGTTATGCCTTTATTATCGCTTTTCCGTTCATCGTGTTTTTCCTGAATCTATGGGCTGTGCCGCATTCTTTGCTTCGACGATTTGCGCTTTACTTTTGAAACGGTATACTGCTCCCATCAATTTGAAATACAGTTTTAAAAAATGTATTTGTCCGTCACAGAAAAGGAACGAACATGAAAATTGCACTGATTAACGAGAACAGCCAGGCTGCTAAAAACGCCATCATCGCCGAGTCTCTGACCAAAGCGGTTGCACCGTTGGGCCACACTGTACACAACTACGGTCAATACGCCGTTGAAGATGCCGCACAGCTGACCTACATCCAGAACGGTATTCTGGCTGCAATCCTGCTGAACTCAGGCGCGGCTGATTTCGTTGTGACCGGCTGCGGTACTGGCCAGGGCGCGATGCTGGCTTGTAACTCTTTCCCAGGCGTAATCTGTGGTCTGGTTGTTGACCCATCTGATGCTTACCTGTTCTCTCAGATCAACAACGGTAACGCCGTATCCGTTCCTTACGCTAAAGGCTTTGGCTGGGGCGCTGAGCTGAACCTGGAAAACCTGTTTACTCAGTTGTTCAAAGAAGAAGGCGGCAGAGGCTATCCGAGCGATCGCGTTGTTCCTCAACAACGTAACAAGAAAATCCTGGATGCCGTAAAAGAAGTGACCTACAACGACCTGATCACCATTCTGAAAGGTCTCGATCAGGATCTGGTTAAAGGCGCCGTTGCAGGTCCTAAATTCCAGGAATACTTCTTCGCTAACAGCAAAGACGAAGCACTGACCAGCTACATTAAAACGCTGCTGGCGTAATCGTCCGCTCGCTGACAAACAAACCACAGGCCATCGCGGTCTGTGGTTTTTTTATGCCCATTACCCACCCATTTTGCCTACATCTTAACGACACTATTACGCGGACTATCCGTTACCGTTCAATGCTTAGCCAGACGCACCGTTCGCGCTAAATACTGCTTGACCGGAGCTAAGCGACTCCCTATAGTAGCGCCCCGTTGCCCCTTGTAGGTAACCCCCGGTGAGGTGTCCGAGAGGCTGAAGGAGCACGCCTGGAAAGTGTGTATACGTGAAAACGTATCAAGGGTTCGAATCCCTTCCTCACCGCCATATTTGAAAGATCAATGAATTAAATGTTATTTTTTGATTTTCTACTGCATAAAGTTGACTGGTTCTGATATAACTTAATAAGTTTGAGTATTGAAACGCCTGATGCGCAGCATCGGGCGTTTTGTATTTTAGAGAGATGAGTCCGCCACTGTTATAAAGGCGCACTGGCTTAACCGCCATTCCCCCCCTAACTGTGCAGGCTGCAAACCGGCACCATTAATCTGGCACGTTGCCGTTAGCGTTCCTGTTGCAGCATCAATCAGTGTCAGTTTGAAAAAGAGCGGCATCACTGAACGTCATGTAACCTGTCACGGGTACCCACTCGTTTTTCAGGCTTCTGAAGAAGCGCTCCATCGGACTGTTATCTCAACCGTTTCCGCGTCGACTCATACTCTGTTTGATTCGATAACGCCACGGTAACTGCCGGAACGGCCTGCTTGTATAGTGACTGCCCTGATCGCGGTGGAACATCACACCTGCTGGTTTACCGCACATTTCCCAGGCCATTTCTAGCGCTCAAGGTGATTCAGTATGGCGACATGCTCATGACCAGCGTGTATATATCGGTGTTTCGGTTGCTGGCAGCTTACAAGACCCAGTTCCTTCATGATCCTGCCGGCAAGCCAGCACCCCATCCAGAAACCCCTGAGCGTTGCCATGGTGGCGATACTCCTTGCGCCGGCTGAGCCATGACTGATGCTGTGCAGTTCCTGAACCTGACTGCGCAACTCGGTACGTCTTCTGTCCGACTCATCAGGACGGCATTTCCAGTATTTATAGCTGCTGCGATGAACCCCGAAAACGCAGCAGAGTATGTGCGCTGCTCTACCATTAACTGACGCATGCTATCCAGCAATTTAGCGCGGGAAACTTTACAGTTAAATGCAATGCTTCCGTCATTCATCCAGACACAGACCTGAAAGACAGATGTAGCCAAATCGATACCGATGACTGTTATCGCGTTCATGATGCAGTATCTCTGAAAGAAGAACACTGAGCATAAGTGTGGCAGGGCCTGTACTCAGGGAGGGACGTCCATCACATCACTACCATCGCCCCTTCACCTAACAATGTGCGGATCTGAACGGGTGGGGTAGCAAGTGGCATTGGCATGATCGTGATCCTCTTTTGAGCCGCTTAAACCCGTCATAATGCAGCCATCTTCAGTCGGCAAAGAAGGTGATAATGCTGGGTATATGCGTTCCACCATTAATTTAGAAAAATCTAATCAAGATGAATCTAAGTAATAGAGACATGCAACAACTTTCCATGCGGGGACAGCAATCCAGGCTGGACATCGATTTGGCGACTGATACTCTGTAAATAGGAACGCTATTTTAAAAAACAGCCATGCTGTCACAATTGCACAAAATGGATAGCACGATACTGTGCAAAAACAATGCTATTTGCGAGCCACCTTGTGGCTCTCTTTACCGTACCGACAGGGAAACTTGAGATACCGCCAAGATCGTTTCATGAAAAAACTAAAAGATACTGACTGGTATAAAAAGCGTTACTCCAACCGAGTTCTCTTCTGGAGAGAAATCTCACCGCTCGCCTTCCCTATCTTTATTGAAGGCCTTTGCGTCGTGTTGATGGGGGTTTTCAGCACCTTCTTAGTCAGTTGGCTGGGGAAAGAAGCCATGGCGGCCGTCGGCCTGGCTGACAGCTTCAATATGGTCATCATCGCCTTCTTTACCGCCGTCGCGTTGGGAACTGCCGTGGTTGTCGCGTTCAGCCTGGGGCAGCGCAATAGAAAGCAGGCGCGATCTGCCGCCCGCCAGTCGATGTCATTACTGGTTCTGTCATCATTTCTGTTAGTCGCACTGGTTGAATTCGCCGGTTCAGCGATTATCGATCTGATCGCAGGACAGGCCGACGAACAGGTTAAAGCTCTCGCTCTCACGTTCCTACGCTGGACGGTGTGGGGGTATCCTGCCGTCGCCATCGCGCTGGTAGGCTGTGGTGCGTTGCGGGGTGCGGGCAATACCAAATTGCCCATGGTCATCAACATTGGGATGAATATCCTCAATATTGCCATCAGTAGCCTTCTGATTTACGGTGCCTTTTCCTGGGATGGTCTCGGCTTTATTGGTGCTGGCATCGGGATCACCATTTCACGCTATATCGGTGCGGTCTTCGTGATTTTGACGCTGATGCACGGTTTTAACGGCGCGTTGCGTATTCCCTTCAAGTCTTACTTTGCACCTTTTACCCTGACGATTCTCTATGAAGTGCTCAGTATCGGTATTCCCGCCAGCATAGAATCGGTGATGTTTAACATCGGCAAGCTGATCACCCAGCGTTTTGTGGCAGGTATGGGAACCGAAGTCATTGCCGGAAACTTTATCGCTTTCTCCATCTCAACGCTGATCAACCTTCCCGGCAATTCGCTCGGCGCCGCCGCCACGATTATTATTGGCACACGGCTGGGGAAAGGCCAGATCATGCAATCCACTCGCCAGTTGAAGCACATCTTCTGGCTGTCCAATATTGGGCTGTGCGTGCTTGCCGTACTGTCGGTGCCCAGCGCCAGCTTTTTAGCGTCGTTTTACACCAATGAGCCGGAAGTGATCGAAGTGGCAAAACATCTCCTGTGGCTCAACGCGCTATTTATGCCAATCTGGGCGGCGTCCTGGGTGCTCCCTGCCGGTCTGAAAGGCGCGAAAGACGCCAGTTACACCATGTGGGTGGCAATGGCAGGTATGTGGGGATGTCGGGTCATCGCGGGGTATATCCTCGGCGTGATGCTCGGTTTTGGCGTGATTGGCGTGTGGATGGGGATGTTCTTTGACTGGATTGTACGCGGCTTCTTTTATTACCGCCGTCTGATGAGCGGGCGCTGGCTATGGCGCTATCGTCCACCGGCAGACCAATGATAGCGAGCGGGTTTCCGCTCGCTTATAACACCACAAATGGCTTAGCGATTCGGGCTTTTCACCGGAGCAAAACGGGTCGCCATCAGAATCAACACGACCACACCAACGGTCATAATCATCCAGGCCTGCTCCAGCCCCGCCGTATGCTGGCGTATAAAACCAGCCAGCAAAGGCATCAGGCTGGCAAGGGTGTAGCCGCCGCCCTGCACAAAGCCCATCAGTGAACCGGTCTTATGTGACTCCGTCACCTGATCCAACGCCACAATCAGCGACAGCGGGAACAATGCGCCAATGCCAATCCCCAGCATGATAATAATGGGATACGTGAACGTCAGTGGCGCGACGATCAGCCCAATCATTCCTGCCAACATCACAATCAGGATAGGGATAAGTAGCCTGCGCCGATCGGGAAAACGGTTGATAAACGTGGACACCAGCAAGCCGGAAATCACCTCCGTCAGCGTTAATCCCCCTAACATCAAGCCGCTTTGCGTCGCATCCAGCCCCAGTTGAATGTAATACGGTGGCAGCCATGCCAGCACCAGCGTATACGCGCCCGTACCAATACCGAAGAACACCATCAGCAGCCAGTCCATCCCGCTTCTGCGCGTTGCCAGAACGACCGCAGCCTCTTGTTTCACAGTATACGCTTTAGGCACACAGCGCCAGGCTACTGTGGCAACCAACGCCACGATCCCCCAACAGGCCAGCGCACGTTGCCAGCCCCACGCATTGGCCAGCGGAGAAACCGATGAAGCCGCAAACGCCGCGCCGGTCATAATCGCTGTGGTATAAAAGCCCATCAGGAGACTGCTATGACGGCCAAAATGGAGTTTGATAAACGACGGCACCAGCGCCTGAATTAAAGCAATCCCGATCCCAGCAAGTGCGGCACTCACCAGCAGAGCAATACCGCTATTCAGCCACCAGCGGGCACCACATGCCAAGGCAATCACCACAATGCCCAATGTGATTCCACGATATTCCCCAAGACGTGCCTGCAACTGACCGCCATATAACGCACACCATCCCATAGCGAATACGGGGAGCGTGGTTAACATGCCCGCCATGCTGTCATCCAGACCCGTTGCGGCCTGAATCTGATTCAGCAGCGGGCCAATCCCCGCCAGTACGGGGCGTAAATTCAATCCCAACAGGATAATCGTGAAGAAAAGAAAAGCCCGCGTGCGGGCCGTTGATGTCACTACCATGTATAACCTCAATAACTTGAGCAAATCACTGCTGCCTAATGGTCAATATCTTCACATAAAGAATCTTAACGTCAAGGTAAAATGTGATGACAGACCGATACACATGCTTTTGCTCAACCGTGGCAAGAACACCGAATAGCGACCGACGGGAAAGTGACTGGCTAAAAGACTGGCGAAATTCGTCGCAGGTTTGACAAACAGTCATAGAAAAGCGTCGCTTGCGACGTCCCGCAGGGTAGCGGGCAGGAAGTTCGCCATAAAAAATCCGCCCTGAAAAGAGCGGATTCTTCCGACACATCTAACAACCAATGCTGAGGGTAAATAACCCCTACAGGATTAAATTAGAAGCGGTAACCTACGCCAACAGCCCAAGCACCTACATCAACACTGCGGATACGGCTTTGTTCGTAACCGACATCCAGAGCAACGTCTTGGATTGGGTTGAACTGAACACCAGCACCGTAGGTGAAGCCGTAGTCGTCATTGCTGCTGTTGTCTAGGCCGTTGGTCGCGTTATTGGTGACTTTACCGTGGCTGAAACCAACAACACCGTACAGGCTTGCCCAGTCATTCAAACGATAAGCTGGACCAGCAGTGAAGCCCATGTATTGGCCTTTGCTGTAGTCACTGCCATCGCTACCATTTTTTTCCAGGTAGGTGAAAGAGCTAATAACGCCCAGTGGGTTATTATCTTGCTCATAACGATATTTCAGGTTAAAGCCTTTAACTTTATTTTGTACGCCCTGAGCATCACCTTGAGCATAACCTGCAGTTACAGTGCTTTGACCAGCAAATGCAGAACCTGCGCCAACGGCTAATACACAAGCCAGAGCGGAAAGACACGCGATTTTTTTCATATTTACAGCCTCAAATTCATTTTATGAAAGACTAACTAACGCTGTAAATATAACAAAGAAGTTCGAGGCTTGCCGCCCTATAAATATTTATCAATTAGCCTTTAGATGTAACAAATATTGTCAAAAACAAGCTATAACACTAATTATATTAGCTTTTTTATTGTGACAGTTAGATTAAAAATAAATTCACTGCAAGGCTGTAAAACAGATAATTCCTAATTTCCCGCTCAGTTTGTATGCTAACTGAATTGAGCAAAAATAAAGCAATTAAATGATGCGTAAATAAAGGTCAATAAAAGTCAATTCATACCAGACAAATTGTTTACAATTGGATATAATAGCAACGGAATGTTATACCTGTTTTAAGGCCAAAAGAATGACCTTATTTCTCCACCGCTCGTCATCATTTGTACCCGTATTCCTCATCATTATCTCCATGCTTTCTATCCAAAGCGGCGCGGCACTGGCCAAGAGTCTGTTTCCACTCATTGGCGCTACTGGCGTAACCGCGTTGCGCCTGGGAATAGGTACGATCATTCTGTGCATCATCTTCAAGCCGTGGCGTATGCACTTTAGCAGTAACCGCCTGCCGTTGCTGGTTTATGGCATCACACTGGGCGGGATGAACTTCCTTTTCTATCTCTCATTGCAGACGGTACCACTCGGCATTGCTGTCGCACTGGAATTCACCGGCCCGCTTGCCGTTGCGATGCTAGCCTCACGCAGACCTATTGATTTTCTGTGGGTTTTTCTTGCCGTTGCCGGGCTGTGGTTCTTATTACCACTGAGCCACAATATCGGCAATGTTGATTTGGCGGGGGCAGCTTGCGCCATGGGTGCCGGTGCTTGCTGGGCGTTCTATATTCTGTTTGGGCAAAAAGCGGGCGCGAATCATGGGCCTGTCACCGTCGCAATCGGTTCCTGCATTGCCGCGCTGATTTTCTGCCCTATTGGTGCGTATTACGCGGAGAGCACGCTATTTTCGCTATCAATACTTCCGCTCGGTATTGCCGTTGCAATTCTGTCCACCGCACTCCCTTATTCTCTGGAAATGGTGGCATTGACTCGCCTGCCCGCCAGAACGTTCAGCACCCTGATGAGTATGGAACCCGCGATTGCCGCCCTATCCGGGATTCTCTTCCTCAATGAACATCTCTCGTTCATACAGTGGATGGCGCTGATCTTTATTATCATCGCATCAATAGGTGCAACGTTGACAATAAAACCCGCGGGCGCGGCCAAAGTGACAACTCAAACAGAATGAATACGTATATCCTCGGGAAAATGTTGCAGAAAAGTGTCACATTCCCGAGGAGAACGCAGAGTAATAAAACAAATATGACGATAGCGCGGGTCGGCTAAATCCGCTAAATACCGTTTCCGGTTTTTTGAATAGGTTTTTATTGTCCACAGGATAATGGAATCCCGGCTAAAGAAACTGCGGAGAAAAGATTCTTTATTCCCCGTACCTCTCCAGAGCTCTTCTTTGCGCCATGCCCGTACATAGGCACGCCGTATCGCCTGAAAAAGCGTGCGGGTAAAACAGTAATCGACCCAAATCACAACATCAACATTGCGCCATTTGATCTCACGCGTTCGATTATAGTTACCATCCAGCACCCAGCTTTCAGGCTCCAGCGCCCTTTCAAGTCGTTGAAAAAAATCAGCATCCCCCCGCCCCTGCCAGTCCTTAAGCCAAAACAATGCATCCATTTCAATGTACGGAATAGCCAGTTTTCCAGACAAGCGGCGAGCAAGCGTCGATTTGCCACTTCCACTGGTGCCAATAATATTTACTCTCATTCTGCACGACTCCCTTTACTGCGCATCATATGTTTTAAGGAGAAAACAACGCGGTCATTCTATTTCAATCAGAATAGCGGACGAATAATAACTATTTTCACCTAAGTGATAATGATATTTATCAATATATGAAATGATGTTTCAAACGTAATTAAAACATTGCACTTACATTACGGGTTACCGCATTATCGATATCAGATAAATCCTGCCTACAAATACCCAAAACATCGTTATGCTAGAGCTATTCATTTGATAGGCAATTCTTTTCAATATTAATTTTTATCACTGCTATAATTAATCACATTGAACAGTAAGACTATGAATAATTAAAGAGAGGATAACTATTATGTCTACCGCCAAACTCGTGAAATCAGCACCGTCCGCACTGCTTTATACTCGCAATGATTTGGATGATAGCGTTAAAACCTCGACGATCGCACTGTTAAACCAACTTGTTGTTGATTTCATCGACCTGTCGTTGATTACCAAACAGGCGCACTGGAACATGCGCGGTGCAAATTTTATCGCCGTTCATGAAATGCTGGATGGCTTCCGCACCTCGATTATTGACCATCAGGACACCATCGCCGAGCGCGTGGTGCAGATAGGCGGTGTGGCGCTGGGTACCGTGCAAATTGTGGGTAAACAAACCTCGCTGAAAAGCTATCCAACCAACATCCATAGCGTTCAGGATCACTTGAAGGCGCTGGCAGAACGTTATGCGATTGTCGCCAACAACGTACGCAAAGCAATTGGTAAAACGGAAGATGAGGCCTCTGCGGATATCCTGACCGCTGCATCGCGCGATCTGGATCAATTCCTGTGGTTCATTGAATCAAACATTGAATAATCGGCGTTATCATCTGACGAACGCTTTCAAGGCTGCTTAGGCAGCCTTTTTACTGCTATTTCTCCCGCTCAAGCCGCCCCCTTTCCTAGTACAACCTGCACAAACCACGCATTTTATCCGTTAAGACGCTCAAAAAATTAGCTTTTGCCTGCATTAATTGGACATAACACCAATCAACGGTTGTTTCCCTCGTATAAATCAGTTAATCATAGCAGCGCCTTGCCTGAGCGAATCGGAGGTGAAAGTTTCACCGCTGGCAGGGCAATAAATAAAAGCAACAGGTTAAGCACAACGCAGGGTAACGGGCTCAGGCTTCATTTTTGTGCGATGTACTATGCTTAGAACACCTGTAAAACAAAGCGTAAAACGCCTGTAAAACAAAAAGCTCCCACAACTGCTAATAGGAAGGATTTAATGAAATCACTACTTAAGGCCTCTTTGGCTGCACTGACACTGATGATGAGCGTATCTAGCTATGCTGCTGAGAAAGAACTGATTGTCGCCACAGACACCGCTTTCGTCCCTTTTGAGTTCAAACAAGGCGACAAATATGTCGGTTTTGACATCGACCTCTGGGATGCCATCGCTAAACAGCTCAACCTGAAGTACACCCTGAAGCCAATGGACTTCGGCGGCATTATTCCTGCACTGCAAACGCGTAACATCGATCTGGCGTTGGCAGGTATTACCATTACTGAAGAGCGCAAAAAAGCAATCGATTTCTCTGACGGCTACTACAACAGCGGCCTGCTGGTGATGGTCAAAGCAGACAACAACGACATCAAAGGCGAGCAGGATTTAGCGGGTAAAGTGCTGGCGGTGAAGAGCGGTACCGGTTCTGTTGATTACGCGAAAGCCAATATCAAAACCAAAGATCTGCGCCAGTTCCCGAACATCGACAACGCCTATATGGAACTGGGCACCAACCGTGCTGACGCCGTGCTGCACGACACACCAAATATTCTCTACTTCATCAAAACCGCGGGCAACGGCCAGTTCAAAGCGGTAGGTGATTCCATTAAAGCCCAGCAATACGGCATCGCGTTCCCAAAAGGCAGCAACGAACTGCGTGAAAAAGTGAATGGCGCCCTGAAAACACTGCGTGAAAACGGCACTTATGCTGAGATCTACAAGAAGTGGTTTGGCGTAGAACCTAAGTAATTGCCGATTTAATCTGGAGATATTCCATGCAGTTTGACTGGAGTGCCATTTGGCCTTCTCTGCCCCTCCTGATGGAAGGGGCAAAAATGACGTTGTTGATTTCTGTTCTGGGTCTGCTTGGCGGCCTGGTGATTGGCGTGGTCGCGGGTTTTGCCCGCGCCTACGGCGGCTGGTTTTCCAGCCGCATTTCGCTCGTTTTTATTGAAATTATTCGCGGTACCCCGATTGTTGTGCAGGTGATGTTTATTTACTTCGCCCTGCCGATGATTTTCACGTCCGTGCGGATTGACCCTTTTGCCGCCGCCGTGGTGACCATCATGATTAACTCCGGTGCTTACATCGCAGAAATTACGCGTGGTTCGGTGTTGTCAATTCACAACGGCTTTCGCGAAGCGGGTCTGGCGCTTGGGCTGTCTCGTCGCGCGACGCTACGCCATGTGATTGCTCCGCTTGCTCTGCGCCGCATGCTGCCGCCGCTGGGTAACCAGTGGATTATCAGCATCAAAGATACCTCGCTATTTATTGTTATCGGCGTGGCTGAATTGACACGTTCCGGGCAAGAAATCATCGCGGGTAACTTCCGTGCGCTGGAAATCTGGACTGCGGTTGCCATTATTTACCTGTGCATCACGCTGATCCTCAGCTTTATTCTGCGTCGTCTGGAAAGAAGACTTAAGATTATATGATTGAATTTAAAAACGTATCCAAACACTTTGGCAAGACACAGGTCTTACACAATATCGATCTCACTATCGGCCAGGGTGAAGTGGTGGTCATTATCGGGCCTTCCGGTTCGGGCAAATCTACCCTTCTGCGCTGCATCAATAAGCTGGAAGAAATTACCAGCGGCGAATTGATTGTTGACGGCCTTAAAGTGAACGATCCTCGCGTTGACGAGCGTTTGATCCGTCAGGAAGCCGGGATGGTATTCCAGCAGTTTTATCTGTTCCCGCATCTTACCGCGTTGGAAAACGTCGCATTCGGCCCTATTCGGGTACGCGGCGCGAATAAAGCCGATGCCGAGAAACTGGCGCTGGAATTGCTGGCGAAAGTGGGTCTGTCAGAACGCGCGCATCACTACCCTTCCGAGCTTTCAGGCGGTCAACAGCAGCGTGTCGCCATCGCCCGCGCGTTAGCAGTTAAACCGAAGCTGATGCTGTTTGATGAGCCGACGTCAGCCCTCGACCCAGAACTGCGTCACGAAGTGCTGACCGTCATGAAAGATTTGGCCGAAGAAGGCATGACGATGGTTATCGTCACCCACGAAGTGGGCTTTGCCCATAAAGTGGCTTCGCGTCTGATCTTTATTGATAAAGGTCGCATCGCAGAAGATGGCGACCCAGAAACGCTGATTACGAATCCGCCCAGCGACCGCCTGCGCGAATTCTTGCAACACGTATCTTGATCAACAAGGGGGCTTTCGCCCCCTTTTTCTTACTCGCTATGTTAGCGAACATTATGCCTCTGAGCGTGGATATTCCCGCTCAATAAACGCCGCAAAATCCTGACACATCTTCTCATCACCTTGCGCATTATCCGCCAGCACGCGGCTACCATCGACCACGCGAATGTGAGCTGACAGATCGAAATCCGCGGCAGGCTGAGGACGCGCAGCGGACTGCGCCATCGTGCCCTGCGCCTGTTGCCAGGCTTCATCGACCGTCAGATTGCAGGCCTGCGCCAGATAAGCGGGGTTGAAACCCTCACCGGTCAGGCTACGTAGCGTATCGTCATGGCTGACGCTATTACCCGGCAGCCAATAGTGCTGCGCTAAATCAGGCCCGATAGCGGGGTTATCCGTCAGATAACCGTCGCGTTGCAGGAAATAGCTGCGCGTCTGCTCCACCGCCATCAACGCCAGCAGATAACCCTGATAAGAGCACGCCGATTCCATTGACAGCAGATGAGGGATCGCCAGCGTCGGGCGCGGGCTACCGCTAATACCCAAAATGCGCTGCTCGGTATCGCGCGCCAGTTTTGTCATGGCTTCCGGCGTACGCGCCTCGTCGTCCCATGAATAGAGTTGCCACTCAAAGTACGGCACCAGCAGGATGTGTCGCTCATTGAAAGCGCGCATTGGCTGCTGCGTGCTGATATCCGCACGAATCAACGCATCAGGAATCGTCTCTCCCTGCGCATTCTTTGCATAGCGTTTTAACCAGTCGGCATCACCCAGCAGGCTGTCGCAGAACATGGACTGTGTTTCCGCATACGCCATTGAGGTAGGCGGGAATTCCTGTGAAAAACAGGGCGCATTCTGCCGGATATTGGCGAAATGCGCCGCGTGTCCACCTTCATGAAACAGCGTATTAATGCCGCTGGATCCGCTGCCAATTTGATCCGGCTTTGCCAGGCTGGTGAAATTGATCCGTGCCGGCACCCATTTTCCTTCCTGGACAAACGGCGGTACCGGGCCGTGCATAAAGCCATTCTCGTATTTACCTTTACGCACCAGCAAATCAAGCTGCATTTCTGCACCGTTAAACCCAATGCGCAAACGTTTAAAACTGTTGATCCAACGTTCCAGCGACGCCGAGAAAGGGAAATAAGGATCGAGCTGGCGCGTTACATCACCCGCGCTGGCATAGCGAATATTCCACGGTTGCAACGCATCGTCGCCCTTTTCGTTCGCCAGATTTTTCAGGCTGCGGGCATTCGCATCACGGGTCTGTTCTTCGAAAGGATCGAGGATGGCAAAAAGCTGCTCCGGCGTCATCCGCTCCGTTTTATTAACCTTGTAGTCAAAATAATTCCGGTAGCCCATCTGACGAGCAAAGCGGTTACGTAGTGAAATCAGCTCGGGGAAGCCGTTCTGCAACAGCCACTGCTCCAGATCGCGCAACGCCTGCTGAGAACTCTGACGATAGGCTTCGGTATCATTGGTCGCCTGATTGGTCAGCAGTTCCCCGAGCGAAGCGGAAACCCGTTCACCCTTCGCATCCAGATGCGTCATTTCATAGGATTTACGCTTGGCGTATAGCGCACTTTCGGCGGCAATGATCTCATCCATCAGCACCTGAGCCTGTGGATCTTCAATCACATTACAATCGAAAAACCGATACCAGCCTTGCAAGCCGTGTAACAGCGCCTGCTGTTGTTCATTACACGGGCTGTTTTCCAGTGTCGCAAGATGGGCTCTTAGCTCAGCCAGACGCTGCGGCTGTGAAATAAAACGCTTATACGCACTCTCTGCGGCGGAGAAACGCTCGGACACCTCATCGTTGCCCGTCCCCATATACAGCTGCCAAAACAGTTCTTCTTTCACCTGATGAACCGCAAGATAGTCGCGATTCAAAGCGTTAAAATAGTCCGCTACCTGTTGCATGCTATTCCTTCTCTCTTCCAATGACAGCCGTCTGGCTGCGTGAAGTGGCGCGATAAACGCGTCCATATCCGCTCTGGCAAACCGATCAGCCAAGGCGTTTTTTAATCGTGGCGACAGCCTGTTCCATTGTCGCCGCTTCACCGGCAGCAACTAAACAACACGCCAGTTGCAGACGGATCGCCTGCGGTATGGCAATTTCACCCGTCAGGCACTGTACCGTCCAGCGCGCGGTGGTGGCGGCATCCTTCGCAATCGGCAGCCCGTCAGGTGCGACGCTGATATCCTGCCGAAGTTGCAGCACTTTGGTATTTTGCTGATGGATGAAATGAATTTCCGGGCAACGTTGCGGGTTAGCGTAAACCTCGCCCTCCGTGCCGTGCATCAGAAGCGCACGCCCGTTGATGTCATTAAAAAACGTTCCCACGCGGGAAACATATTCAGGGTGAGAAACGCTGGCGACGCGTAGCGCGTCGCTTTCACCAAACGGCGTCGCCACCTTAGCCAGCGTGTGGCTACTATTACGCACCCCCATCCGCCAGCGCAGTTGTAACTGGCGCTCGATGGCCGGGCATAGTGTCGAGACGGGGATAAATACTGGACTACCGTTATCAAGCTCCTGTTGAGCCTGTTCAGCATTCTCTGCAATCGTCACGCCGAGGTTACGCAAAATCTCCGCGCTGGTGACGCGAGTCGGATCCTCGCTCACACCATGTACCAATACCGGAAAGCCCAGTTTTGCCAGCAGCAGCGCTAACAGTGGGGTCAGGTTCGCTTGCTTGCGCGCCCCATTATAGCTGGGAAGCACAATGGGCATGGGGAAGCCCACGGGAGGCGTCAGGCGTAATACATGTTCGTTCATCGCCTGATAAAAACCCAACATCTCAGATTCGGATTCGCCTTTGATGCGAAATGCAATCAGCAGCCCACCGAGTTCCAGATCCGGCACGTCACCGCGCAGCATCGCGCTATACAGTTCATAAGCCGTGGCTTGATCGATATCACGCGCATGATTTTTCCCGCGCCCCACTTCTTTGATAATTTTGGTGTAATCCATGCTGGCCTCTTATTTTCGGCGACACAGTAAAGAACTTATCAATGAAAATAACATGTTTGGTGAGGTTCTGGTGATTCTGGTGCAAAGGAAATTACTATCACGCCGCGTGTTAGCCAGCAGCAGGAACGTCGCCCTGACTCCGGGCGGGAAAGTATTTATAGATGGTTTTTTCTGACACACCGACAATATTTGCTACCTGAAGATGCGTAGCCCCTGTCGCCAACATTGATTCGGCTTGGAAAAGCACATCTTGCGTCATAAGCCGTTTACGCCCGCCGATGCGCCCCTGTAACCGAGCGGCATCGAGGCCAGCCCGCGTGCGTTCGATAATCAGTTCCCGTTCCATATCCGCCAATGCACTCATCACATGAAAGAAGAAACGACCCGCGGGGGTAGAAGTATCAATACTATCTGTCAGGCTGCGAAAATGGATGCCTTTGGCCTGCAATGCAGATACCAACTCAATCAAATCACGCACGCTGCGCCCAAGTCTGTCTAGCTTCCATACCATCAGCGTATCGCCACGCCGCAACCGCCTGATCGCCTTTTTTAACCCTAGCCGCTGTGCATTCTTCCCACTGGCGGTATCCTCAAAAATCAGCTCACATTCTGCGCGAATCAGCGCTTTTTTCTGTAATTCCGTATTTTGATCGGTAGTAGACACGCGCGCATAGCCAATCAGCATTCGATAACCCCATGAAATTGTTCATTGTATTTTCATTGCAAGGTTCTCACAAACCTCGGTTTAACTGAAACAGTTAATCTTGCTGCTGGGGCATTACCAAAAACTGGCGGCGTTATGTCAGGCGGGGTTCGTTTAGGCGGTAATCTTGACTTACCTCTGGAAAGACGTATAGCAGGAGTTTTTCCAGATAATACCTATCGTGAAATGCTCTGGCTTGCATCTGATAACTCTATTCAGGTTGGGGATGTGAAGAGTGAGATTGCTATTAGAACAAAAGGCTCACTCAATGTTTTAGTTAATGATAAATGGCATAAAGGCTACCATACAGGATTTAAACCCACTGCGGCTGATATTGGGGCTATAACAAAAACAGATGCCGACAATAATTATGTTCGGCAGGGGCTGTCCGGTGTTATTTACCAGAAAGATGAGTTGCCATGGAGCAGCCCTACAGGTGTCTATTTAAAAGATAATGTCACCCATTCTTCTCTTATTTGGCATATGGGTGCAAATACTGGTTCTGCATCAGCAGCACAGTTCTACTTTGACTTTGCTAATGGTGGGGTAAAGTATCGTAGCTCTCGGGATAATTTTGGTTTTGAAAAACCGTGGGCACGTATTTATAGCGATCAGGATAAGCCAACAGCTGATGATATTGGTGCATTATCTCTCAATGAAATTGTTGGGATCCCTATGCCTTGGCCACAGTCAACAGCACCTTCTGGTTGGTTAAAATGTAATAGGCAGACATTTGATAAAAATACTTACCCGATTTTAGGGCAAGCTTATCCATCAGGGATATTACCTGATCTTCGCGGTGAGTTTATTCGCGGTTGGGATGATGGACGCGGTGTGGATGTGGGGCGTGGATTATTTTCAGAGCAGAGTGATGCAATCAGAAATATAACTGGGAGTTTACTCTATGGTCATGATGCTGATGTTACAGTACCGACTAAAAATGCTTCATCGGGGGCCATGTATTATGATTTAAATGAGAAAATCTACGATAGAGATAATTACTTAACCCTTACTAATAACACGGTGACAAATTCATGGTATCCAGCGAAGTTGGATGCTTCCCGTGTTGTACCAACGGCAACCGAAAACCGCCCCCGCAATATCGCATTTAACTACATCGTGAGAGCAGCATAATGAAAAATTATTCTATTGAAGTGAAAGCAGCAAAAATGAATGAATCAGGATTTAGTGTTCAGGCGGGTTGGATTACTATTTATCAGACTCATCCAACAAGTCGAGAGTATATTAGTGCGAATTATGAATATTTGCCTATTGGTGTAGGTGTGCCTGCAGGGAGTTACATTGATGTTCCAGAACTTCCTCAGGCAGATTTGGCTCTAAGGCGCAGTGCAGATGGAAAGCAGTGGGAGCACGTATCTGACTACCGTGGGCAGACTGTTTATAATACGGAAACCCGTCAACCCCATAAGGTTACGGATATGGGCGAATTGCAAGCCAATCAGACTTTATTGGTACCGACCTCTGAATTTGATAAATGGGAAGATGGAAAATGGGTAACCGATTTGGAAGCTCAACGCCAGGTATTAATTGCAAATAAAAAAGTGGAATTTAATACCTGATCCTACCCACGTAATGTGGACACAGCCCTAAGCGCTGACGAATCCCCAGAAAACGAGACAGGCATAGAGTTTTATGATCTACTGATTTTCGCCAAAAAACTCAATGAGATCACCTCTATGCCTGCCCGTAAAGTCTGAGGAATCCCCAGAAAACAAGACAGGCATAGAGTTTTATGATCTACTGATTTTCGCCAAAAAATTCAATGAGATCACCCTATGCCTGTCCGTAAAGTATGCCAGACTTTTTTCCGTCACGCTTTAGCTTCAACACATCAATATCGACAACATGCGCTTATTGATTCCACCGCTGCGTTGATAAGCGGTGCCACGCTTTCACTCACCTGCATCGGGCGTTATTTACCCGGCCCTGCTCGCGTGAAAGATAAAATAAAACGGGTTGACCGCCTTTTGGGAAACACTGCGCTTCATCACGATATCCCGAAAATATTTAATCAGATTACATCCATGATGACCAAAAACATGCCGTGGTGTGTTATTGCCGTCGACTGGAGTGGCTATCCCTCTCAGGATTTTCATGTCCTGCGTGCCAGCCTTGTCTGTGATGGCCGCGCTATCCCCTTGATGAGTCAGGTGGTTCCGTCAGAAAAGCAAAACAATATTTTGATACAGAAAGCCTTTCTTGACGCGCTTGCCTGTGCTATTGCCCCGCAAATGAAAGTCACCCTCATCACCGACGCGGGCTTCCACAATGAATGGTTTCGGCATATCAAAGCACTGGGATGGGACTTTATTGGTCGCATCCGGGGAAACGTAAAATTTTGCCTTCATCATGGCCCGGAACGCTGGCTGAACGTGAAAGACTGTACTGGCACGGCGCGCGCGGAATATCTGGGAGCCGGAACGCTGGCGCGTTCAAAAAAGGCGCAATGCAACGGACATTTTTATCTTTATAAAAAAGCGCCGAAAGGCCGAAAAAGCCAACGTCGCAAAGGGAAACCGAGCCATCCCACAACAGAAAAAGAACAGCGTGCGTCAGCTAAAGAGCCGTGGCTGCTATTTACCAGTACTGATGAATTCAAGCCCCATGAAATTATGAAACTCTACAGCAGGAGAATGCAGATTGAACAAAACTTTCGCGATGAAAAGAGTGAGAGATTTGGCTTTGGCTTACGCGCCTGTGGAAGCAAAACGGGTGAGCGGCTTTGGGTGCTGAGTTTGCTGGCAACACTGGCATCAATTGTTCTCTGGTTATTAGGATATCATTTTGAAAATAAAGGTCTTCATCTTCATTATCAGGCGAACAGCCTTAAAAGTCGAAGAGTGATATCGTTTTTGACACTGGCGGAAAATGTACTGCGGCATTCACCGCGAATAATCAGGCGAGTGAAGCTGGAGAGTATTTTAGCCCAACTCACCAGCACCTACCGAAATATGGTGCTGGTTTATTAGCGATGATTTTGTGGGGATCCCTCAGCCGTAAAGTATGCCAGACTTTTTTCCGTCACGCTTTAGCCTCAACGCACCAATATCGGCAAAATGCCATTATCGATTCCACCGTTGCCCTGATGAACGGCGCGACACTTTCCCTTACCAGCATTGGACGTCACCTGCCGGGGACCGCTCGCGTCAAGGATAAAATAAAACGCATTGACCGTCTTCTCGGCAACACATCGCTTCATCGTGATATCCCTCTGATATTTAATAATATTGTTTCTATGATGACGAAACCTATGTCGTGGTGCGTCATCGCCGTTGACTGGAGCGGCTATCCCTGTAAGGAATATCATGTTCTCCGTGCCAGCCTTATCTGTGATGGGCGCGCCATCCCCTTAATGAGTCAGGTTGTCCCGTTAAAAAAACAAAATAATGTACTGATACAAAATACCTTTCTTGACGCCCTTGCGGAAGCTGTCGCGCCGAATACCCGAGTCACCGTCATTACCGATGCAGGTTTTCAAAGCGCGTGGTTCCGGCATATCAAATTTCTGGGATGGAGTTTTATTGGTCGAATCAGAGGGACGGTTAAATTTAGCCTTCATCATGACAAAGAGAACTGGATGACCGTAAAAGACTGCGAGGGAACAGCGCAGGCAAAATATCTGGGAGCGGGCACACTGGCACGCGCTAAATATGCGCAATGCGATGGACATTTTTTTCTTCACAAGAAAGCGTCAAAAGGGCGAAAAAGCAAACGAGCCAGAGGGAAACCGGGCTATCCGACCGTGGAAAAAGAGCAACGTGCGTCAGCCAAAGAGCCGTGGCTGATATTTACCAGCACAGATGAATTTAAGCCCCGTGAAATCATGAAGCTCTACAGCAGGAGAATGCAGATTGAACAAAACTTTCGAGATGAAAAAAGCGAGCGATTTGGCTTTGGACTACGAGCCAGTGGAAGCAAAAGCGGGGAGCGACTGTGGGTGCTAAGCCTGCTGGCAACACTGGCATCGATAGTCCTCTGGTTATTGGGCTATCACTTTGAGAATAAAGGACTTCACCTCCACTATCAGGCAAACAGCGTCAAAAAGCGTAGAGTGATATCGTTTCTGACGTTGGCAGAAAATGTGTTGCGACATTCAGAGCGAATATTAAGGCGTGTAAAACTGGAGAGTATCTTAGTTCAACTCGCCAGCACCTACCGAAGTATGGTGCTGGTTTATTAATGGTAATTTTGTGGGGATCCCTCAGCCCTAAGCGAGGTTCTGGTTTTCAAACTGTTCCGGGCTGATACCGCCGCATGCACTGTGGCGACGCCACCGATTGTAATCACACTCGATATAATTAAACACCGCTGTTCGCATTATTTCCCGGCTGGCAAAGGACTCACCGTGGATGCATTCCACTTTCAGTGAGTGAAAGAAGCTTTCCGCGCAGGCATTATCGTAGCAGCAACCTTTTGCGCTCATGCTCCCTCGCAGATTATAGCTTTTCAGCATGGTCTGATAGTCTGCTGAACAGTACTGACCGCCGCGATCGGTGTGAATAATGACATTTTGAGGCCGTTTTCGTCTCCACAGTGCCATGTGCAGGGCATTACATACCAGCTCAGCCGTCATTCTCGATGACATCGACCAGCCGACAACGGCACGCGACCACAGGTCAATGACCACCGCCAGATACAGCCAGCCTTCATCCGTACGTAAGTCAGTGATATCTCCTGCCCATTTTTGATTCGGGCCGCTGGCGATAACGTCTCGCTTCAGCAGATTTTCAGACACAGGTAGCCCGTGCTCCCGGTAGCTGACCGGGCTGAACTTCCGGGCGGCTTTTGCCCGCAGCCCCTGACGGCGAAGACTGGCAGCAATGGTTTTCACGTTATAGTGTGGCAGTTCATCTGCCAGTCGTGGGGCGCCGTACCACTGTTTGGCGTGACTGAATGCCTTGCTGACGGCAGCATCGCAGACAATCCGGAATCGCTGACGCGAGTTGACCTGATGACGGCGACAACGCCAGACATACCAACCGCTGCGCGCGACTCTGAGCACCCGACACATGGCTTTGATACTTAACTCAGCCCGATGTTGTTCGATAAAGACATACTTCATTTCAGGCGCTTTGCAAAGTATGTCGCGGCCTTTTGGAGAATGGCCAGCTCCTCATCCCTCTCCGCCAGTTGGCGCTTGAGGCGGGCAATTTCTGCTGCCTGCTCACTCTCTCGCTCAGAGGAAATTGTCTGGCTCTGCTGCTTGCTACGCCAGTTATAAAGCTGGGATTCGTACAGACTGAGTTCACGAGCAGCGGCAGCAACACCGATGCGTTCTGCAAGCTTCAGGGCTTCGTTGCGAAATTCAGGCGTATGCTGCTTACGTGGTTTTTTATTGGTTGATACGGGTTTCGTCATGAGTCACCTCTGGTAGAGAGTTTACTCACTTAGTCGCGTGTCCACTATTGGCGGGTAGGATCAACCAGATTATCTCAAGCAAGTGAGCGCATTCAGGTACTCAGTGACGCCGTTGAGCTAAACCTGGCAACGGAAGAAGAAAAAAATGAGCTGAAAGCGTGGAAAACTTACCGCTTACAGCTCAGTCGAGTTGATGTTAATTCAGATGAAATTATTTTCCCTGATGTGCCATCCTTAGCATAATTTAACTAACAGGTTCTTCAGGCCATTCAACGTCGGGGGCTTTTGATGTATCAAGACGCATCAGCAGCACCCGATATTTTTTCCATGCATTTAACTTGTTTTCTTCTTCTTCACTTGCAATACCTAAATCTACGGCATCCTGTAAGGGGATAACATCTTGGTTAATGAGATTCAACAGTAATTTCTTTTTATCATCTGCCCTTTCGATGTTTTCAGCTAGGGTGTAAACACGTGGAATCACTGAATTTCCATCAAAAACCCACCCACCATTAATATCAGCCTTATCAGGCACATCGGTTAATTCCGCTACACTCATTTCGATAGGAAAAAATGAAGATACATCTTTTGATAAAGAGCGGACAACATTATTTTCATCATACATCACTTTGATTGTATTTTTTGAAAACCTATTTTGGCACTCATACCAGTCATCTCCTGAATCACTGATTAAAAATATTGCGTTGTAATTTAATAGTTCCTTTTTATTTTTGGGTGTGTATTTTTTAAACTTCATAAAATTATTCACTTCATTCAACCTCTACTGTTAGCCATGTACCATTAACCAATTTCTGAAATGGTCTGCGGGCCAGTGTGTCAATGTATTCATCATGATTCTGATTTATTATTGCCGTCATTACATATCCAGCAGAATCTGAAAAACCAGGTCCACGCCAAGCATTAATAGAACTTAATGCACCCAAACGAACATCTTGAATACCACTACTTTTCCCTAAATAACGAGCATCAGCTTCCGTTAACGTCAATGCACCAATATCAGATGCAGAGGGTTTGTTACCTGAGTGGTAGATCTGTACGGGCTTAAGCCACGTACCATTGTTCTGTTTGTATATCGATATATCATATGAATTTGACTGCAAATTTTCGTCAATAACAGCAAAGCCATATAGCGTATTATTGGCATCCCCGTTTTCCGGTATTCCGCCGAGGTGCCGGACGGAAATATGTGTTTTCCAAACTCCGTCAGCAAATCGTCTACTCCCCATCTCTTGTCGCTGAGCTAATTGAGATAAATATTCATCCGTATTGGATGGGTTTGCGCCGATAGCACCGACAGCATTAGCCACAGCACCAACATCAGCGGCGGTAGGTTTATCCTGATCGCTATAAATACGCGCCCACGTTTTTTCAAAACCAAAATTATCCCGAGAGCTACGATACTTTATCCCACCATTGGCAAAGTCAAAATAGAACTGTGCTGCTGATGCAGAACCAGTATTTGCCCCCATATGCCAGATAAGAGAAGAATGGGTGACATTATCTTTTAAATAGACACCTGTAGGGCTGTTCCATGGCAACTCATCTTTCTGATAAATAACACCGGACAGCCCCTGTCGAACATAATTATTGTCGGCATCTGATTTCGTTATAGCACCAACATCTGCAGCTGTAGGTTTATTATTTGGGCTATAAACACGCTGGCCTTTTTCGTTGAGTAATCCAGTAACGTTTAGGTTATGCCCAACTGTTATATCACCCGTTGCCAGATTAATATCAAGTGGGCGTAACGAATTATAACTCCCTGTTTTATCACCTTTGTTCGTCAACAAGAGATAAAAGCGGTTACCGTCATTACGTATGATGACACCATAGTCACCATAAATCAGACGCAACGCATTCGCCGCTGATAACAACAATTCTCCTGTCAGAGTCCCACCTGACAATGACAGTTTTTTAGCTAACTCACCCAGCACCGTAGCCGAAAAATTTGGATCGTTACCCATCGCTTTCGCTAATTCCTGCAACGTATCCAATGCTGCTGGTGCACCATTAACTAATGCCGCCGCAACAGACTTCACAAACGCCGTCGTCGCCACCTGCTGGCTATTGCTGTCGGTTGCAGGTGTTGGCGCTTTCGGCGTGCCAGTGAAAGTCGGATTATCCTTCGGCGCATATTGCGTATGCGGGTCGGCAGCGGCGGCGTGTGTCGCCAGATCGCTGCCCGTTTTTTCCTGCTCTTTTTTCAAATAGCGGGTACGATTGGCCAATTCTTTAGCCTGTCGGTTTGAAACGCCGTCCGGTCCACCCACGACCGGATCCGACGTTTCGATTTGGTAAATGCCGTCAACCCATTGCGGGTTCTCTGACAAATTCGCCATGTTCAAGCGCTCCCATGATTGTAGTTACTGTCGTATGTCGCCGTCCGGTTGTAGCGGATAGGCACTTCCCAATATTCGATGCTGGCTAGGTGACACCGTGCCGGGGCAAACATCCCAATGGCATTGCGTAACATTCTGGCCTGATCGTTGGTGATCGGTTGTTTTAGCAGCACGCGATAGACCGCCCACGCCGCTTTGTCGCCGTGTACATAAAGGTTGTTGTAGGTGGTTTCCCCGTCGTAACTCAGGCGACCGATGTTCTCAATCAGCGTGCTCTCGCCGAAGCCGAAACGGCGGATGATCTCTTTAATGCTCCACGGCGTTCCTTTGCTGCGATGCAGATCGATAGCGGCCTTGATCAAGGCACGTTTGGAATCATCCGATTCCGCCAGTTCCCAGCCGTCGCCAAACAGCGAGAACTGTTCGGCTAGCCAAGGCAATGCGCTGCTATCGGCAATATCGATCAGATAAACCAGTAAGGTATTCAGATCGATGTCATCGAAACGGTCGGCTAACTCCGCCAACGAGCGAAAGCGGGCGTCGGCAGCAAGAGGCGGTGGCAGCAGTCGTAGTGAATCAGCCATTCGACACCCCGACGACGCTGACATTGATGCCCGTGCAGTTCGCCCATTCGCTGTCATCAAGCACCATCAATGACGGTGAAACGAGTTCCACCTGATACACGCCGGGAATGGAAAGCGTGGCGATAATCTGGCTCGGAACAATATCGCGCCCCAGTGTGGCGGTACGGGTTTCAACCCAGGCTTGCACGGCTTTCTCCGCCGCAGCCTGAACGACACTAGCCTGTTCACCGTTGAACAGCGTCAATTTGGCATTGATGGCGTAATCCACCTGCGTGGGGGATTTAGCGGAGACAAAATCCGTCAGCGGGCGCACCTGCTCGTCGGAGCAAAAGCTTTCCACCAGCGAGAGCAGGCTGTTGTCCGGCAGACCAGTGCTGAGCAACGGGTACAGCACCACCTCACCCGGTTCCGGTGACATCACCGCGACATCAACAATGTTTTGGTGCGCCCGCATCGCATGGAAGCGATACGCCAGTTTCGATCCCGCGGTGCTAAACGACTCCGGCGCCAGTTGAACGCGTTCCCGCAGGCGATCGTCATCCTCTTCCGCAGACCCACCGCTGCTTTTGGTGATATTGACGACACGTAAATCGCTGTCGCCAATATCATCCAGCAGCGTACTGATCTGGGCTGGCAGCCAGTCATTGCCCACTTCGCCACTTTCAGTACAGGTCGCCATTACAGTGACGCCGCTGCCGTTCGCTCTCAGCAGCGCATCGCTGTCGGTAGTGAAAATCACGCTGTCCGATGCGCTAACTCGGGTACCTGCCGGAATCAGCAAATCGCTGACTAACGGCGCTTCGGGGGTAAAACGCAGCTCTGCACGCGCCGGCTGCGCCGCCAAACGGGAGACGCCGACCAGTTCTGCCAGATAATCCAGCATCGGCGCACGAGCAAACGCGACCAGGTTCTGCTTGGCGGCTTCCTGGACCGCGCTACGCAATAAAGTTTCCCGGTAAGCAAAGAGGTTGATCAGCAGGCGTTCGGCCTGCGCTGGATAGAGTGTTTTCCCTGAGTCAGCTTCATATTTCGCGATCATTTCGGCGGTAATCTTCGCCGCGTCGCGTTCAATAAAATTGGGTTCTGTCAGCGCCATAACAACTCCGTGGTCTGTGTCGCGCCGTTAGCGGTTTTCCAGCTAACGTGCAGCGTCAGGTGAGCCCCATTCACAGAAGGTTTAACCGCCAGTAACTGGCAGCGAGGTTCCCATCGTTTGATCGCTTCTACCGATTCCCTGACGACATGCGGGATCGCACGATCGATCGGATAATCGAGATACAGATGTAGATTGCTACCAAAGTCAGGCCGATGTGGGTCGCTGCCGCAGGGTGTCCGCAGGATGATGTGAATCGCCTGCATGATATCTGCCGTTCCTTCGACGATGTCGCCAGAACGTTGCAGCGCCGGTTGCCAAAAAACAGATTGAGTTTTCATAGGGGGCTATTGTCGCCCCCGGTGAGAGAAAGGAATATTAAAGCGGTTTAGGGAAACGTTAGTGCGAGTGGTGATTGGAGTTGCCGCCAGCGTCCATGACGCTGCCGCTGGCGCTGACGTTACCAGAGATACTGACATCACCGCTGAGACTGGCACCGCCGGAACCGGACATCCCGCTCTCATAGGTGAGTTGCCCTTGCACCAGTAGCTTGCCCGTCACCGTCGTTTCTGGCGCATTGATAGTGACGCGCTGCGCGTTAACCACCACGTCTGTGCCGCTGCTAATCGCAATATGCTGCACGCCGCCGTTGATCGTTAACGTATGCGTTCGGCGATCGTATTCAATGTGCGCGCCGTCAGCGAACGTTACCGCCCTTTTGTCCTTATCTGCCAGCGTTGGCACATCAACAGCGGAGTAAATCGCTCCCAGCACCAGACCATCTTCGCCGTTGCTGTCCAGCAGAACTTCAACCTGTTCGCCAATATCCGGCAACCAATAATCCTTATTGTTCTGCGTATTGCACTGTAACACCGGTAGCCAGGCCGTACGCAGATTGTCACACTCTGGTAGACGAACGCGCACCATCACGCGAACCTCATCCAGCGCACTGATCGTGCCAATTCGACGAGATAAACTCATAACCCCACATCCTTTTTACTCTTAACCGTTTGTGTTGTCTGGCTGCCATCAGGATGGTACGTCACCAGCGTTTTTCCGCTGTCCGACTTACGCTTGCCTGCCGTAATCGGTCCGCGCGTCACACCGATCTCGGTGGTATAACCACTACCTCGTTCCAGAACATGGCGCGCCGATTCGATCAACCATTGACCAGAAAGCTGGCCGAACGACACCAGTTCAACTTTATTCCCCGCCGCCAATTGTGGGCTACCCATCAGCGTCATCGATCCCGTTTGTTGCTTTTCGTTATGCGCATCCAACGCGGCATCCGTTTTCATCCGCACACCAGAGGCATCCGCCGCGCGGGCGTTAACTTTCAGCGTATCCGCGCTGGTCTCGGCGCCAGCAGACTTCATTTCGCTTTTCACGCCTCCGTCAGCTTCATAAACCATCAGTTTCTTTTCACTCCCTTTCTGATATTTCGTCTTGGCGTTTTTATAGACGTGGCTGATGGTGTCGCGCAGTGAAAAACGCGCGACATCCGTTGGCTTGATTTGTCGAATAGGTGCCTGGCTGCGCAGCGTTGCCAGATGGGAAAAAATCAGCTGGTCACTGACCACTTTCACAACATAGCCATATTCGCTGGCGAGCCGCTTTAGAAAAGCGACATCGGTTTCCGCATATTGCGTCACACGATCGATCTTGATGATTTGAATCTTCCCTACCAGCATCAACTGATGCTTTTTCGCGATGCGCGTCGCAATGGCGGCTAGCGTCGTATCTTCAAAACCGCGGTTTGACTTGGTTCGCAATGCACGGTTGACCGATGTCGCAACGCCGCGAATCATCACCTCGCTCGGCGGTGCGCTAACCTCAATCTCATCAATCGAGAACGTACCGCAGTTAAACAGCGTTTCACCGCGATAGCCTAGCTTGAGCGATAGCGTATCGCCCGTACCGGGATACCACTTATCCATCCAGCGGCCGTCGGTATCGTCGAGCCTGACCTCGATCGAATCCGATTCATTCTTGATGCTGTCGGTATACGTCACGCTGGTGACATACGGCGCGATATCATTGGTAATGTCTTTTTGCTGATACCACAGGGTGAACGCGGGTTGCAGCACGTCCGACACGGCGGGAGAGAGCAAGGTTAATTCTTCCGTTAACGCAGCCATGGTGGGGTGTCCTCCGCATTGCTGGCTTCTGCCTGTTCAATAATCGGAATCAGCACCAACAGGCCTGATGGCAACAGCGGCACAATCGGAATATGCGGGTTCGCGGCAATGATCCGCGGATAGCCGAGCGGATCGCCGTAATACCGATAGGACAAGGTATCCCAGCGTTCGCCCTGTGTAGTGATATGTTCAAGGTGCATATGCTTCAACCCTCTTCACGATTTCCGCCGTCAGTTTGCTCAGCGCAGGTTCCGCGCCTTTAAACGTGTCGCTAGCTGCATCAACATGTTTACTGATGGCTTCCACCCTCTCGATGACGTTTTTACTGTCGACGCCCTGCAACAAGTCGGCAACTTGCCTGACCTGTTTCAGCACATCATTCGCCGCTTTATTCACCGCCGTAATTTCAGGCATCATCTTCTCTGCCTGAACAGCGGCATCAGAAATGGCTTCTGCCGTTTTTTTAAACGCGGGCTCCACCTCACTTAGCGGCGTCAATACATTCCCGACTTGCGTTAACAGCCCGGGAACTTGCAACAGCGCCGTTTCGGGATTTTTCTTCATCCGCTTGACAATCTGCACCGTGGTTTTCGCCGCTTTAAAGGCAGACTGCGCCTTCTTGGCATACGTAACGGCCGTGCGTAACGAGGTCGCAAAGTCGTTCACTTTCTCGACAGCCCTGGTGATAGCGCTGACGTTAGGAACAGGCGTCTGTATCGCCGGCGGCTTGAGCGGATTCTTCGGATCGCCAATGTATTCGCGCAGCGTCAGCTCGGCATTCATAGCCAATACGTTACCCTTCGCGTCGGTATGTTGGCTGGTCGAGGTCAGTGCAGTAATCACAAACCAGCCGCGATAGTCCCCATTACCGAAGACCAACGCCATCGCCTGATGCGCTCGCATCGCTTCATTCAAGCGCTTCAGTTCCACATCCGGCGTGCAATATTGCTGGTGAAACACCAGGCTAATGCGAATCTCGTCCAGCTTCGCGCCGATGAATTGCAGACCAGGTTTACCTTCAATACGGCTATGCTCGGCGTAATCTGCCCCGAATGACGTATTAAAGCCGTCCCAGTAGGCCGTCACTTTAAATTCAATATCTCCTAATACCGCAAACATCAGGCATACCCCCTGCGCTCACGCTGAGTGAGCAGCTTGTTCAACATATTTTCCAGTTCATTCATACTAAGCGTCAGCGTCTTCGTCATTTCAGGCGTTGGCGCGGCCTTCTGGCCGTTGAGATAAATGGTGGGTGAGAAAGCGACCTGAACACGCTCGGAAGGGGCTCCAGAGACTAACTTACCTTTCGCTCCACCGACAGATGATGTCATTGCAACCCGCTGTTGCGGCGTTGCTACGAGCACCACGTCCTTTTCAGCCTTAGGTGATTCAACATGCTGCGTCGGCTGTAGCGACAATGCAGATACTTGAGTGGGTTGCAGAACGGGTGGAGTCATAATACTGGCAGCCACAGATTGACCGCTGGCTTCTACAGACACTTTTTTCGAGCCGATACCCAGAAAGTCTTTAACACTATCGGGAATAAACTCATCGATCGTTTTCAGGACATTTTTTAGCTCGGGGAAATAACTGACCAGCCCCTTAACCAAGGAGTCAATAATCACGCCACCGAGCTCACTGAGGCTGCTGGGAAGCTGAATACCCAGTTCGCTAACGGTATCAGCAAAGATGGAATACAGCACACCGTAGGGTGACCAATCGAGCAGTAAGGCTGTAATACCCACTACGCCACCAGATACCGCATTATTGAGTGCTTCCCACCCCGCATTAAAAGCCTGACTGACTTGTGACCAGAGGTTTTTAAAGAATGCGATAATTGGTTCCCAATATTGGTAAATCAGGTAAGCTGCACCCGCGATTGCCGTTATTGCTAACCCAATCGGATTCATCAGCAGCATACGCCCCAGAAATAAAACCGCTCGGCCTGCCATCATCAAGCCACTACGTAACATACCGCCAAGCATGCGCCCTAATGTTCCGGCTCCGCCAACCAACCAGTTCAGCGCCGCTCCCACACCTTGCAATACGCCCGTCGTTCTTAATCCCGCATTGAACAATTGCCAGCCGCGCTGAACTTGCAAAATACCGCCCCAAACGCTCTGCAAAGGCGATAACAGCGTGGTCATCCCCAACTTCGCCCCGCTCAATGCCATTCTGAACGCGAAGAAACCGGCGACGGCCATCACGATCCCGCGAACCAGTTCAGGGTTCGCTGCCGTCCAGGTCACCAATTGATCCAGAATAGGGATCAGCGCATCACTCAGAGAAACCAATACCGGCGTCAGCGCTTCACCCACATTAAGCGCAATATTCATCACTGATGTTGTCATTCGATTCCAGCGCGCGGTTAATGTGTCATTCTGTCGGGCGAAGTCGAGACCCAACACTTGCGTGGCTTCTGGGCTGTTCATCCGCTGTTGGTTCGCTTGATAGCTCTGCCAGTTCTGCTTCATCGACATCGCATGGTTTACCGCTTCTGGTGTTCGGAACACCTCCTGCAAGCCGTAACGCTGCATTAAGCTTTGCTGTGCGTCGATGTTGCCCGCTTTGCTGGCCCTATCCCACCGTTGCTGGAATTGGCTGCCTTTGCTGTCGATGAATCGGTTACTAATCTGAACCGCAGCGTCGTACTGTGAGTAGCCACCTTTCATATAGCTTTTTAGCGATGCGTTGTAATCTACACCCGCGTTGTAATAACTGCCGGCAATATCGGTTCGTCCCACGGCATTCATGAAACTCCCCAGTCGAGCCGCCGTATTCGCTTCCGTATCCGTGCCTTTTGTCGCACTCAGACTGGAAACCAACTGACTCAGCGCCTGATTACCCGTCGCCCCCATCACTGTAAACCCTGGGGCCAGCGCGGTCGCGTATTGCGCCATCGACGCCATGGAAAACCCTTGCTTAGTCCCCGTCAGCATGCGGGAGAAGGATTCCTCCAGCGCTTTCGCCCCTTTCAGGTTAAACACGCCATCCAATGTGGCCGAAAGCGCGGTAAGATCGGAAAGCGCCGCGCCAGAGGCCGTTGACGTTTTCCCCAGCACCTCGGCCACATCCGTTACCTGCTCTTTTGACATACCGCGAGCAAGCAGCTGTCCTGTAGTACTGAGCAGCGCATCCGGCGTTTGGTTTACTCGTTGAGAAGATTGACGTAGCTTCTGCCCCATCAACTTTTCCTGCTCGCTCGATATCCCATGAGCAATGCTGATGTCGCGCAACTGCGCTTCAAACGACGCATAGCGTGTGACCGACGCCACAATCGGTTTCATGACAAAACCAAACTGTTCGCGCTTAGTCTTAAAGTCACTAGCGAGTTCACTTCGACGGCTACGTAGCGTTTCCTGACGTGACTGGCTACTCTCCAGCCGTTCCTGATTGGTTACCAATTTACTTAGTGACTGGCTCAGTCGGGATGTCACTTGTGTGCTGTGCAAACTGACATTGCCAAAACGTTCTAGCGACTGATTAAACAGACGCTGCCACTCCTCAGCTTGTTTGAGTTTATCGCTAAGTGGCTGCAGGGATTTTTTTGTGTCATCCAGCGTGGCGCCAAACGCCCTACCCAGCATGACACCGTTTAAAAGCATATCCACGGTTCACTCTCATTTAGAAAAACCCCTTGCGGGGCGGATCGGAGACGGCGGCTTGCGCCGCTCCAGCTTGGTTTCCCCATCACAAACCGGGGATAAAACGAGGAAAAGGGCGGTAATCAGCAGGAGAAGAAGACAGGTGGTGAGGGAGTAAAACGGCCAGCGTCCTATCGCTGGCCGGGTTAGGGTGGATGGTGGACTCAGTAATCCTGTCAGTGATCAGTCTTCCTCACCGTTCTCACGTTTTATCTGTTCGCTGGCTTCATCCAGCCAGCGTTCAAAATCGTCCAGTTCCAGCGCATCAATTTCACTCGGCTGAAAGCGAAACCACCTCGCCAGTAGCGCCTGCGCTTTCCACAGCAGCGCCGGCTGCGTTATCCAACCCAAGTAGCTGCTGAAATCGTTTTTGCAGCGCCATGTAGTCCTGCGCGTCCATCTCATCAATGTCTTCCGGCACCAGACCGGTCATGCGTGACAGCAGCGCGTCGTCCCAGTTGCTTGGGTCATCGCTGATTTTTTTCACCGCTTTGATGTCTTTGACTTTCAAACGCTTGAGCGAAATGGACTCCACGCGTTGGCCGGCAGAGGTGGTGTAAGGGAATTGCAGAGAATAGGTTTCAGTGTGCATAACGGCTCCTTAGTAAATGTCGGGAGCAGTATCGCGTGCGGCGAGGAATAACGATTTTAAAGTGAATTAGAAAACGAAAGGGGCAGGCATAAGAAAGGGGCCGAAGCCCCTTTCATTACGATAACGTGAATATTGATAATTAACGATGCAGCTCATCTTCTGCAAAGAAGCGAACAACACAGTTACTTAGCGGGTAAGAGGTATCCGTCAGAAAGAAGCCGGCCGCTTTCTGGTTGTCATCTAAATACTTTGATCGACCTGACCAGAAATCAAACGTGCTGCCGATGATGGGTCTGCGCCAGCACGACTCGAATAGGGTAAAGTAAAACCCGCTTCTTCTCCTGCATCCAAAATGTAGACATCCTCACGGCACTGGAAATGAATATTATTTTCCAAGTCGATAATATCAAATACTTTTGCTGACATAGCCACCTCACTGATTGATAGAAACGCCCGCCCCTGGACTGCACCCCAAAAGTTGGACACCCAACTGAGTAAGGTGCAGTTTTTTATGGCAAAGCCAAAATATTCCCTCGAAACCAGATTAGCTGTAGTTAATCACTACCTCGCCGGAAAAGATGGAACACATCGTACAGCTGAACGCTTTGGTGTTGAGAGAACATCAGTGCGACGCTGGGTAAGAGCCTGGCAACTCCATGGTATTGATGGCATTACCTGGAAAAATGACCGCCATTCTCCGGCGTTCCGGATGACTGTTGTCCAGACTGTTCTCAATGAAGAACTTTCGATGCGTGAAGCTGCCGCACGGTTTAATATCTCAACTGAAACCGTTGTCCGGCACTGGGTGAATGTATACAAAGACGCAGGTGAGAAAGGACTTCTGAGCATAAAACCAGGCCGGAGCAAGGACATGACAAAACCCAAAAAAACACCTCCACTTACCGATGCTGCACTGGAAAAGTTATCTCCCGAAGAACTGCGGGCTGAACTTCGTTACCTGCGCGCAGAGAATGCCTATCTAAAAAAGCTGAAGGCCTTAGTTCAAAGCGAGAAAAGCGGCAGAAAGCCGGAATAATCAGTGAGCTAAGGCTGGAGTATGCGCTCGGTGATCTTCTGCGTGCAGCGGGTATGTCCCGTAGTACGTGGTATCACAATATGAATGCGCTGAAGCGAGTGGACAGGCATGCCGGGCTGAAAGATAAAATCAGAGAGATTTACCACTATCACAAAGGGCGTTATGGCTACCGCAGGATCACACTCTCACTGAGAAAACAGGGGTTGTTGGTAAACCATAAAACTGTGCAGAGACTGATGGCGGAGCTGTCACTCCGCTCTCTGATAAGGGTGAAGAAATATCGTGCCTGGAAAGGGGAAATGGGCAAGGCTGCGCCCAATATCCTGAGCCGGAACTTCAGTGCATCGAAAGCCAACGAAAAATGGGTCACGGATGTTACAGAGTTCTCGGTGCAGGGTAAAAAGCTGTACCTGTCGCCGGTTCTCGATCTGTTTAACCGGGAGATTATCTCCTACAGCCTGTCGGAAAGGCCGGTGATGGAGATGGTTAATACGATGCTGCACGATGCGTTCTCAGCGCTCGGACCGGAGGATACACCGCTGCTGCACACGGATCAGGGCTGGCAATACCGAATGGCAGGCTATCAGGCAAAGTTAAAGGCACAGGGTATGACGCAAAGCATGTCACGCAAGGGAAACTGCCTGGATAACGCGGTGATGGAGAACTTCTTCGGCACACTGAAATCGGAGTGTTTTTACCTGAACAGGTTCAGCGATCTGAATGAACTGAGGAAGGCGATAGAGGACTATATCCATTACTATAACAACGAGCGGATCAGCCTGAAATTAAAAGGCCTGAGTCCGGTAGAATACCGAACCCGGGCCCTGATAGCCGCTTAACATGAACTGTCCAACTTTATGGGGTCAGTCCACCCACTGGCGGGCCTGGAAGATAAATTAACCGCCGATATTGGCGCGGTAGCTGTTCAGTTGATCCATACCGCCCACCATGAAGATGTTGGACATATAATCCAGCTCCAGCAGGTCTTCACCGTTCATCACCTGCTTGATGTAGGTGCAATTGAACGCGCTGCTAAAATCCGGGTTTTCGTGCTGCTTGAACGTGCCCAGCGGATTCTTTTTGAACATGATGGTCATGTACGTCACCAGCGGCACTTCTTCAATGCGGCCTTGAGAGCCGTAGCGTTCCACGCTGGAGCGGCACTGTAACGCCAGCGACTGGTACGGGTTCGCCGCCGCAAGCATCGCTTCGCGGTAGAAGGAGTTCCATTTGATCTCACCTTCCAACTTGTCGAAGCCCGCAGGCAGTTCGATCTTGCCGACCATACCCAGCGCTTTATGCTCCTGCATGATCATGGAGACATCCGGCAGTTTGATTTCCTGCGCACGTCCCAGCAGGTTGGTGCCATTGATGTAGATGTTGGCGTTGGTAATACGGTTTACTTCAATTTTCCCGGCCATCAGTTAGTGCCCTCCAGCGTTACCAGGTATTCCGAGGTGATCTCCGCCTCAAAGGTCAGACGCTCAAGCGGCGGCGGCGGAGTGAATTTGTAGTTAAGCAACAGGTACCCAGCCGCCAGCTCGGTTTGCTCGTTACGCGCAGCATCGAACCAGCATTTGAAGCCCAGCAGTGCGCCATCGCCGATCAGCTTGCGGCCATAGGCGTTGACGGATTCCACCAGCGCATCGATCAGCGCCTGATTGATCGGCATGTCGATGTACTGCTGGCTGAAGTAACGGATGGATTCGTTAATCACATCGCCAGTACGACGCACGTTTTCAAAGTTCTTCATGTGCGTCACGGTTGGCCAGGCTGCGGTACGGTTGCCCCACAGACGCAGACCGGAGCCGTAGCTGTTGAAAATGGTGCTGATGCCCTGCTCGTTCAGCAGGTTCACTTCGCTCTGCGGATCGTCAATCATCGCGGACAGTTGGCGCTCTACGCCGGTGATCCCTTTGATTTCCTGATTGGATGACGACCACCAGAAACCTTTTTCCAGATCGACTTTGGCACGCAGGCCGGCAGCACGCGCCGACAGCGGTTCCAGACGTTCGCTGTTGGTTTCCGCGTCGTACACTTTTACGTGCGGATAGCACAGACGAGCGCGTTCAGAGCTGGTGTTGAAGTTGATCGTGCCTTCCGGGCCACGGCCGCTCAGCGCCTGCGCAAAGGTGGTGCCGATTGGCGCATCGATGTAGGCAATCGCGCCCAGTTTGTCGGCCAGTGCGATCAGCTCGGTCGTTACGCTATTTTGCGTACAGAACACCGGCGAAATCAGAATCTTGGCAAAGAAGCCGTACAGGTTGTAGGTATCGTTCAGCAGCTTCATACCGGTGCGTTTGCCCGCGGCGTTGATGCTGCCGATGATGTCGGCGGCAGTCACTTTCGTGACATCAGCAAAGTCGTAAGACGCGCTGACCACAGCGGTCACATCGATGTTTTTACCCAGATTTTTCAGTACGCCGGTTTGTGCATCCAGCGTATAGTCCTGACCTTCGACAAACGGCTGACCGCCTTCTGCCGCCGTCAGCACCAGCTTGGCAACCACACGGTTAGCCAGTTGCGCCGTACCGGTCGCTTTGTCAAAAGTGACTTTTTCTGCGCTCACCGACGATTTGTGTTTCGCCGGATCCAGCACGTTGATGACCAGAACCGTACCTGCTCCGTGATCGTAAATGGCATCCAGCGCCTGTGGGATGGTATAACCGCTGAACTGGCTACCGAACTGTGCCGCATCTTTTTCGGATAGACACAGCGTGACATCATTTACCGCACCCTGCGGCGCCGTACCAATCAACCCGATCACCGCAGATTTGACGGTTTTCACCGGACGAGCACCGGTTTCAACTTCAATGGTTTCTACACCGTGTAAATAATTAGCGGCCAAGGGTCACCTCCGTTGCGCTATCAGCCAGAACCTGATCTGCGACAGGCAGCAAATAGCCCAGCGCGATCAGCGTTTTCACGTACTCATGATCTGCCGGCAGTTCAGTCACCTGAGCGGGCCAAAGCAGGATTTCCTGACCATCTGCCAGCGTGACGCCGCTGGCGGGGCCGGTATAGCGATACTTCATGCGTCTTTCTCCTCATAATTAACCGTGGTAAGCAGCGGACCATCCGTCTGCTCGCGGTCTTCGATAAAAAGGGTTTCTGTGGTGCAATCGATGGCGTAGTGCCAGCGTCCCTCGGTGTAGCCAACATAACGATCACGAACTAACCGAATACCGCGATGACAGTCAGGCAGTCGGTATCCCCCCAGCGCCTGACGGACGGTATCGAGCGTGGCCAGCACGCCGTCTTCGCCATCCAGCTCCGGCAGCAGCACGGCAACCATCAGCTGTGGTCGCTGCGTCTGAACCGGAGAATCCGCATCTTCCGGTACGGAAAATTCGGAACCGTGATACCCCACCAGTACATCGCCAGGTGTCAGGAGATCGGGGCCGAGCAGAATATTTTCTGGGCAGGACGCAATCCGCCGTGCCGGCAAGTGCTGCTTGAGGCGGGCTATCACCGCATCGATAATTGGTCTGGTATTCATATCCGTTCACCCGCAGTGTTGATGGCGCTCTGTTTTGGTGGCACATCGTGTTGATGGCGCTAGTATCCGGATAATGGTTGGCTGCGGCTTTTAATCTGTTTTAGAAAAAACAGAGAAATGACTCACTTGAAGAAATACACATAACACAATGAAAAATAAAAATTACTTCGATAAAAAACGCCAGCACAATCGTACTGGCGCAGAGAAATATGACGACACTGATAACGCGCAAAGACAGAAGTAAAAGCAATCCAAATGGGATTACCGATCCCAATATTTTTCTGGCCGGGCGATGCCAACCATACAGTCAACCGCATATTCCACGACGTCCACGCCAAGACGGGTGAGATTCGCCAGCCAGACGCCGCCTACCTCCTTGGTCAATACCGCCATCTTTCGATCGGCCAGGTAATCCAGCGCATGGCGCAACTCCGGCTCTGAGGCATCGGCATACAGCCGCTGCATCAGCGCTAGCAGGAACATTTCATTCGCGGTGTAAGGCCGCGTTTTATTTAATGCGATAAGCAAGTGCCAACGCATCGATTCCTGTCGGATACGCTGCGTATCAGCCATGATTGCCTCCCACATGCCGTTGCTGCACTAACTCCAGCTTGTTATAAAGTGCATCCAGCTTGGCTTCGATGACCGTCTGACCACGGATGTAATCCTCACGCCGCACGTAAGTCAGTGGCAAATCAGCGCGGAATTCCAGAAACTCACGCTCCAGCCGCGTCCAGCCTTGCTCGCTCTTCTGGCGTGCATTTTCCAGCGCGGCAAAACGCTCGTTCAGCCGTTTTTCAATCTGGGTAAGCAGAATCCGCCCAGCGGCAAACAGGAAGCTCATAAACGACAACAGCAGGCCGACCAGCGACCAGAATTCCACTTCAATCTTCACGTGTTACCTCCCCTGCCTGTTGTAACGCTTCGATGTAGTCCAGCAGCGCGTTAACCTGCGCACTCAGCGCCTGGTACCGCTCTCCGTTGTCGCTGATGTTGGCGAGAATATCGCTCTGGGAGACGCCTGAAAGCTGTAATTCGGTGTTAGCGGTTGCGCCGAGAGCGGACGCTGCGCCAGTGCGGCGGGCAGCGGCGGTAATGTCTGTGGCACCATTGGCGGACAGACCGAAAGCGGCGTTATAGTGCTGCACGAAGCCACGAGTAAACACGCACTGCACAGGCTGAACTTTGCCTTTTTCGTCAATATATTGCTGAGTAACATGGTCGATTTTCCGTTGCAGAGCGACGTTATCCGCCGCCAGTTTTTGACGCGCTGCGATATAGCGCTGTTCGAGCTGATTCCCACGCTCTATCTGTTGCTGATATTGTTCTGCCGCCGCACGTAATAGCTGGTTTTGGGTTTCGGCCTGCTGTTGCTGTAGCAAATTGAATGCTGCCTGCTGTTTCGCCAGCTCGGCATCCCCCAACGCTTGCGCAAGCTGATAGCCTTGATGACGACCGGTCAGATAGACCGCGAGTAGCAACACAACAACAAGCAGGACAGTGACCACGCGTGGCGAAAGAAGGGACTTCAGACTATTGAGAAACAGACTATTCCACACAGCTCGCCCTCCCCCAGCTCAAATACCGTGGTGCCAACTGATGCAAAATACGGTCAGGATAATGGCGATTTTCACGCCAGTTGGCGGCACTGCGCCCGGCATTAACGGTTTCCACATGGCCGAACCAGCGAAGAATGTCCTTCTCGGCAATCTTCGCGCGCTGTTTATCACGCTGTAACCAGCCAAGTCCGCCGTTGTAAGACGACAACGTCATTGCCATGCGTTCGCAATCATTGCTGGCACTGATTCGTGTCCACAGCCAGCGGTCATAACCCGTCAGCGCGCGGATAGCCCAAGCCGGATTAAACGGTTGGTTTGCCCGAAGCTCAGGAACGATACCGCTAAACCAGTCAGCGGTTGTCGGCATAAACTGCGCCAGCCCTTGTGCACCGACGGGCGAGACGGCCCGTGGATTCCAGCCGCTTTCCTGATGCAGTTGCGCGGCAAAGTCTGCAATCGGGGCATTCATGCCCCAATCCAGCCGTGCGCTGCGGATGACATCACTGCGGTACGCCTGCGCGGCACGAGGGATCGTGTCTGCGCAGGCCACAGCACTTAACAATATTGTTTTAAAAAACAGAATGATGAGAAAGTAGCGCATATCACAGCCCCATCGCTACGCCGATGCAAACGGCTGACACAATCAGCGCACGCCGCAGCATCGCAGCAGCAAACACGGTGTGGTGGCCGTCCCGAACCGGGAAACGTCCGCGCGGCACAGGTTCATCACCTTGTTCGAGGAACAAACCGGGGCGCGCTTTAGGAAATAGCGAACGATCCAGCCAGTAACCGAGTACGGCGGCGAGTGAAATAAGCGAGAGCTTATAGACGGTGACGGGAAGCTGTTGTGGTGAAATCAGCCCGATGACAGCAAAGAGAAAAGCGGATGTCACAATCCAGCCGGTAAGACGCGGTTTTTTGATTTTTTTCACGATAAAGCCTCCTGATAAGAACGGAGGCCATTATGCAAAATGCGGATGTTTGATGATTTTAAAGGAGTTTAAGTATTACTGAGGCGCAATACCCTACAAAATTGAACCATTTAAAATGAGGGATTCGTTGCTGGCTGAAACCAGGCCGCCAGTTCCAGAATATCTTTCTCGTTCAGCGTCCCTGCGGTATAGCGCAGTAAGAGCCACGCCTGAAGCCAGCTGTATTTCGCTTCCGCCAGCTCTCGTCGGGCGTTATACCAATCCTGTTCGGCCAGCAGAATATCCAGATTGATGCGTTCGCCGCCCGCGACGCTTAATCGCGTGGCGTTGACCGCTTCTTGTGCCGACGAGGCGGTCATTTGCCAGGCCTTAATTTTCGCCGACCCGTTGTTGTACAGATTGTAGTACTTTTTCAATTCCGCCAGCGTTTGCTTGGTTTGATCGTCCAGTTCCGCCTGACTTTGCTGATATTCCGCTGCGGCCTGCCGCATCGATGCCGAGACGGAACCGCCGGAATAAAGTGGTACGTTCAACTGTAAACCGACACTCTGTGTATCGTATTTCTGGTTGTAGTTATATTCACTTTCCGAACGGCTATCGCGCGATGATGCCACCAGCGACAGCGTGGGTAAATGCCCGGCGCGACTGCGTTCAATTTCATAACGGCTGACCGACAACCCCTCGCGCTGCGTCGCCAGTTTGGCGTTATGTTGCACGGCAAGATCGCGCCACTGCGCCAGCGTCTGCTTGCCTGATTCCGTAGACGGCAGTTGAGTCAGCGTCAGAGGATGCAGCGCCGTGATATCCAGCGCTGTACCCGTCATATTTTCCAGATCGGTGATCGCGGCATCCAGATTGTCCTGCTGCTCAATCCGCTGTGCTTCCATCAGCGTAAAACGCGCTTCCGTTTCCCGCACGTCCGTTAGCGTCCCTTCGCCCGCCAGTAAGAGACGTTTATTCAGCGCCAACTGCTCCTGATACGCCCGCTGTTGCGCATCCAGCAATTGCAGTTTTTCCTGCGCCAGCAGCGCGCTACTCCAGGCTTTATATAACCGTACCATCAGATCCTGACTGCGATCGCGAAAACGCTGGTCGGCCATTAGTGTGCGGGCAACGCCCTGCTGATAGCGCGCCCAGGCTGCATAATCCAGCAGCGGCTGACGCAGCGACAGCGTGGACGTGTAGCTGTTGTAATCACGTTTTAGCGTGTTATTGGTGAAGCTATCCGTTTGGGTGACTTTGGAGTGGCTGCGGTTAGCGCTATAGCCATACTGGAGATTGGGGAGCAGATTGGCACGCCCGATGTTTTCCTCTTCCTGACCTGCCGCACGTTCAAACCCCGCCGCACGAAACTGAGCGTCGTTACGCAGCGCCAACTCCCAAGCATCAAGCAGTCCTAATGCGCTCGCGCCCGAAGAGAGCAGCCCAAACAGCACGATTATCGCGATCCTTTGCATGATTACTCTTCCGTTAATGCCAGATGCAGGCGATCCATTAAAGGCTTAAATAGATAATTGACGAACGACCGCTCCCCAGTACGCACAAACCCTTGTACCGGCATGCCGGGTTTGATTTCCAGTCCCTCCAGCGCACGTTTTCCTGCATCATCCACCATCACGCGCAGGCTGTAATAAGGGGAACCGTCTCGCTCATCCAGCAGGCGGTCGGCGGACAACAGCTCGACCGTTCCCGCTACGCGCGGCGTTGTGCTTTGGTTAAACGCGACGAACTGCAACTCGACGGGTAGCCCCGGCCAGACCTTATCCACCAGTTCCACGGGAAGGCGTGCATCCACCAATAGCGGCTGATCGTCCGGCACGATCTCCAGCAGCGTCTGCCCCGGCGCAATCACACCGCCTTCCGTAAACACTTTCAACCCGACCACCGTGCCGGAAACGGGCGCGCGCATCTGGATATTCGCCAGATTGAAATCGGCTTTTTCCTTCTTGCTGCCCACATCACTCAGCAACGCCTGCACTTCCGCCAGCTCGCTGTTCACTTCTTTGTCGTATTCCTGCTGACGCTGTGCAATCAACAGCGTTTGTTGCTCAATATCACGGCGGATACGGTTCGTATCCCCCGCCAACTGAGCGATGTCGCCGTTAAGCTGCGCCAGCAAACGCTCGTTTTCCAGCATTTTGTTACGCGGGACATAATTTTCCGCCGCCAGTGAACGCAGCCCTTGCAGTTGCTGTTCCAGCGTCTCCCGCTGCTTCTGCTTACTGGACATTACCTGACGTTGAGCGCTGAGTGACGCCTCCATGCCTGCAATACTGGAACGCATTCCTTCAGCTTCAAGCCTGAGTGATTGCTGACGGCTGCGCAGTAAATCACGCTGCAATGCCGTAATTACGCTCATCTCCGGCCTTTCAGCGAGAAGTTTCAGGCGGGGCGTCATCACCATGTCGCTCAGACGCTGCTGCTCGGCAAGCAGTCGCCCTTCCCGTGCCACCAGTTGTAAATACTGCCCATCCAGCCCTTCACTCGCCGAACGCGCATCAACCTCATTTAGCGTGAGCAGAATCTGGCCGGCCTCGACTCTGTCGCCGTCTTTCACCTGAATTTTATCGACAATGCCGCCCTGATTGTGCTGCACAACCTTGCGATTACCGGAAATCACCACGCTGCCATTCACCGTCACGCCCTTATCCAACGGTGCAAACAGTGCCCACAGGAGAAAGCCACCAAACCCGGCAAGCACCAGCAACCACCCCAGACGCACGGCACGTTTTTCATCGCGCTGCGCCGTCTGGTTCATACTCTCTTCGCTTATTTCTGATGCGGACATGTTTTTCCCTGTTGTCGTCATTCCATGTTACCGCTGGACAGCGGCAGAAGGGGCCAT
The DNA here is from genome assembly GCF_028335745.1 of Pectobacterium sp. A5351. Classification (NCBI taxonomy): domain Bacteria; kingdom Pseudomonadati; phylum Pseudomonadota; class Gammaproteobacteria; order Enterobacterales; family Pectobacteriaceae; genus Pectobacterium; species Pectobacterium sp. A5351. Next base: position 1,424,411 of record NZ_CP116477.1, on the reverse strand, counting down.
TTGTGCCTGATTGGCGGCACGACGCGGCTGCAGTTCGCTCAGAATATCGCGCGCAGGGCCAAAGCGTTGCTGCCTCCCCTGATTAAGCACCAGAATCTTATGCGCCAGCGTCGTTAATGCAGGACGGTGTGTAATCAGTACCACCGTCGCCCCCCGCTTCTGAAGATGCGAGATCGCCTGCGCCAGTGCCATTTCACCTTCGTTATCGAGGCTGGAATTCGGTTCATCAAGCACCAGCAGACAAGGGTCACCATACACCGCACGCGCCAGAGCGATGCGCTGCCGCTGCCCGCCCGACAGCCCGTTGCCGTCAGCGCCGAGAGGGGTGTCATATCCCTGCGGCTGGCTAAGAATCATGTCGTGCACACCAGCCAGCTTCGCCGCCGCCACAATTTTTTCCGCATCATGTTCGCCAAAGCGAGAAATATTCTCCGCCAGCGTGCCCTTAAAGAGCTGTACATCCTGCGGCAGGTAGCCCATCGCCGGGCCAAACGCGGTTTTATCTACCTGGCTGAGATCGGCGCCATCCAGTCGAACCTTGCCGCGCGTCGGAGTCTGTGTCGCCACCAGCAGACGTGCCAGTGTCGATTTCCCCGAACCGGATGCGCCCAGAATCGCCAGCGTTTCTCCGGCCTGAAGCGAGAAATGGATGTCCTGCAACCTGGCCGCCCCTTGTGGCGTCTGCAACAGCAGATTCTCGACGCTGAGCTGGCCAACTGGCGCAGGCAACGCCATCGGCGTCGCTTTCGGCGGATATGCCGCCATGATACGACTCAGTCGATGCCAGGCCTGACGAGCGCTGCTTAACGGTTTCCAAATACCAATAAACTGATCGATAGGACTCAGCACACGCCCGATAAGAATTGATCCCGCAATCATCATGCCCGGCGTAATCTCGCCCTTAATCGCGAGCAAGGCACCCACGCCGAGCATCAGCGATTGCAGAAAAACGCGTGCATGTTTGGATGCCGCGCCGACAACCGCAGCCCGTTCACTTGCCAGATTTTGCAAGGTAATAAAGCGGTAGTGTTGCCCCAGCCAGCGGCGGCGCAAATTAGGCAGCATCCCCATCGATTCAATAACTTCTGCATTGCGCAGTTGCGTATCCGCAAGATGAGTCGCCTGTAGCGCTTCATGGTTAGCCTCTTCCAAAGGCGATGTGGTGAGATACTGATTCAGCCACGCCAGCAGCACCAACACCACCGTCCCTCCCAGCGCCACCAGACCGAGAACCGGGTGGATCAGGAACAGCACCAATAAAAAGAAGGGAAACCAGGGAATATCAAAGAAGGCAAACAGTGAATTGCCCGTAATGAACTGCCGCAATAGCGTGAGATCGTTCAGCGCCTGACCCGCTTTGGCCTCACCGGCTTCCAGATTGCGCTCAAACGCGGCGTTGAAGACCTGTTGATTCAGTTGTAGATCGATCCGGGTTCCGAGTCTGACAACAAGCAGGCTGCGCACCCATTCGAGTGCCGCCATGAATACCCCTAGCCCAGCAATCAGCAGGGTAAGCATCAGCAGCGTAGTGCCATTCCCCGACGCCAGTACGCGATCGTAAACCTGAAGCATATAGATAGAAGGCGACAGCATCAGTAGATTAACGATGGCGCTGAAAATCCCAATGCTCCAAAAGCTGCGCCGGAAAGGACGCAGTATACTCAACAACGAACGTTCCTTATTTGCTAGTTGACTCACTGCGTTTGCCTCTCCTGTCAGGGCTGTTTATGCAACGTCCGTGTACTGCCATCAGGCAATGTCAGCGTATAGCCCTCTTTTTCCTTGCTAAAAAACGCGACGGACTGCCCCTGCGCTTTCGTCAGCGTGATACCGTCCGGCGTCGGCCGCCACCCGGCAGGCACATCTGGCAGCAGCACTTTTAAACACTGTGCATCACCCTCAAGACGCCAGGTATTATCCACTAACGGTGTATTGTGCAGCACAACCTCACACTGCTGTTCTCCGCCACGCAATTGCCATACGCCGCTTAGTTCACTTGCTGAAGGCAATTTCAGACTACTTGCCATACATCCTCCGCTTATTGCACTTAACAACGCCGCGATGATTAACTTTTTCATAGTGGCCCCTAGTCGATAACAGAAAAGGACGGGGGTTTCCCCGTCCTTGCTACATCACACGATAAAATCGGTTGCCGCAGAAGGCTGACCAACAATATGCACAACAAAGTCTGCCGTGGTCTGACCCGCAAAATTCAGCCATAGATCAGTGGTATTGCTATCTGCATTCCAGTTAAGCAGTGCTTCATTGCCACGTCCGGTGAACGCATCAACAAACTGCAAATCTTTATTTTGATTCAACGCTGACAGGTCGATTTTGTCGATGCCGCGTTGGAAGTCCGTGATGGTGTCATAACCATTCTTATAGGAGGAGTCGCTCGCGCTGGCGTAAACAAAAATATCTTTGCCCGCACCGCCCGTCAGCGTATCCGCACCGCCGCCACCGTAAATAACGTCATTACCCGCGCCACCATTCAGGATATTATTCGCGTCATTGCCGATAATAATATCGTTGCCGGAGCCACCAATCGCGTTTTCGATCGTGACGCCATGGGCAATAGAGACGTTACCTTTCAGGCCGCCAACATCAGAGAATCCGCCTTCATTCAGGTTAATACGCTGATCGTTTCTGTAGCCAGAGAAATCAAACGTATCCGTACCGCCCGCATCCCAAACGGAGAAGATCAGTTTGTCACTGCTGCTATTCGCTGAATAGAAATCACGGCCAGTATTGGAGTTGAAGCCGTATACCGTGTCACCGGTACGCGTGTTCATGTTTGCACCGTAAAGATATTGGATTGCCGTGATGTCATCAATCAGCGGACCTGCGGCATAGTGCCCCTGAAAATCCCCTCCAGTGTTCTGCTCACTCCAGTAGCTCATCAGGCTGAACTGGCGCGTATCTTCAGCGTAAGTCACATCGCGGTAGGTCGGATTGCCTTCGCCAGCATTGTAAGAACCTGGGTGGTTCAGGCCCAGCGCATGACCGATTTCATGCGTCAGCGTCTGCTTACCGTATTCCGTCGCCGGGTTACGCACCGTGTCGGAGTTGTAGTTAAACCAGGCACTGCCCGCCGCCGAGTGGTTACCCGGCATATAAGCGTAAGCCTGAGTATCGTAGTCCAGACGACCACTTGAATCACGGGTGTAGTTACCAAACGTGATGGTGGCTTTTTGGGTAGGACTAACCTGGGTAAATGTAATATTGGCGACATCTGACCACGATTGCAGAGACAGTTTGGCTTGCTGCTCTTGGGCTGCGCTGAATTTCACAAAGCCCTGATCGCCAGAAGGGATAGACCGCACGTTCTGTAAGAACGAATAGGTCAGATTAGCGGATTTGCCGAATACGTTCGTGCCATTCCAGGTCAGACCGTCGCGGACAATTTCCTTGGCTGCCAGATCGCTTGTGAACGAGGGTTTGCCATTAAGCTGTCCATCGCCACGGGAATGATAATTATACAGATCGTACACATCACTATATCCTGTACCCGCTGCATGCAATGCCGATCCAGCGGTATCCTTATCTTCATCTCGTAAAGCCATCTTTTCTTCTCCATAAGTCTGATCGGGATGATCAGAATCCTAAATCCCTTCATGCAATGGCTATATTGCATGTACCGCGCGTGGTAGCGGGCTAATCGTCTCCTGGGTAGATAAAGCTCACTATACCCGTCACACTTCAAGTTGCATGTGCGTTGGCCGCGTTCAGTCACCCGAATCACTTACCAGTGTAAGCTCATCGGGATTCCCTCGCTTGCCGCCTTCCTGAAACTCGAATTATTTAGGGTATAAAAATATTTATATAAAAAACTCATATAAATAAAAATTATCTCTATAAGGAAATAATTAAGAAAGAAAGCCAATTAATTTCGTTATTATCAAATGATAAATAATAAGACCATAGTGACTAGTTTTTATTATTAGTATGGATATGAACAGCAAGAGAGACGGATGCTAAACAGCATTCATTTTTGAAAAGTAAGGGATTTTTATTAACTGCGTTAATTCTCATCGTGATACCCTTCCATGGTTGATAAAAATTGTGCCGAGCAATGACATATTTTGTCACACGTATTAACGGCATCCTTGCTGTTCGGAGACAAATCTAACAAATAAGAATAAAAAAATATAGCGTTAAATTAGGGATTAATTACGCCTTTATTCAGCGAACGGATAGAGAGGAATTTGTTATGGCATATCTCGCTGTTCGATCGGGAAGACGGGCAGCGCCGCGAGCAACTGTGCGCCATAGCCTTTAGTCAACAGGCGGCGATCGTAAATGACGATTTCGCCAAAGCAGTCATGGCTGCGAATCAGGCGTCCAACCTGCTGGATGAGGTTAAATGAGGCGCTGGGTAAGCTTTGTACGATAAACGGGTGCCGTTTGAGGCTTTTTAGCCACTCGCCTTCCGTCAGAATCACCGGGCTGTCGATGGGCGGAAACGCGATTTTATGGATATGCACCTGAGAAAGGAGATCCCCTTTCAGATCCAACCCTTCCGCAAAAGATTGTAAGCCAATCAGCACGCTCGTCTGACCTTCCTGTACCCGCTGACGATGTAACTCAACCAGCCTGTAGCGCGGCTTATCTCCCTGAACCAGCAGCATCAGGCGTAAATCGGTCACCTGCGTCAGAAATAGCTGCATGGCACGCTGGCTGGCAAACAGCATCAGTATCCCTTTATGCTTATCCTGCTTTAACTCCGCCCGGAAAAACTGCGCCATTTCAGCAACATGCTGCGCTTCCGATTCCATCAGCGGTTCATAGCGCATTTTGGGAATCACCAAACGCCCCTGCTCACGGTGGTTAAACGGCGAATCCAGCGCAATGAACGTATCGCCTTCCTGCTCACCCAGACCGGAAAGTTCCTGTAGGCGCGCGAAACTGTTCAGCGAGCGCAGCGTTGCCGAGGTCACCACGACGTGCGACACCTTACTCCACAGTAGCCTTTCAAGCTGGTCGCAGACGCGGATTCCCGCGCAGTGCAGGTGAAGATGCGGCTGGTTATCACGCATTTCCCGCGTGATCCATTTGGAAACCGGCGCATTCGAGGATTTTTCCATTGCCGCCAGCCGCCACAGTTTACTCATAGACTCAAGGTAGCCCTGCTGGCGGCTCATTTTCAACAAGGCATGATAGACCCGCACCACATCATGCTTCCCAGTTTTCTCACTCAGGTCGTTAAGCATATACTCAGCCAGCGCCCGCAGCGTGTCGGTCAATTTGAACAACCGAACGCAGAGTTCGCGCATTTCATCCGGCATTTTGCCCATCGCAAAGCGGTACTCGGTTTCCTGCCGGTCAGGCGGAAGGAACAGACCGCACATTTGCGAGAAAAACAGCACGCACTCGCGGATCTCCTCACAGTGGCTGGTTAACCGTTCGCTGTTAGCGAGCCGCGGTGGTGATTTAGGGGCAAACTGCGCCATACATTGCCCGATGAGCTGCACCAGCTGTTCCAACTGCGCCATCATATAAGCGGGATGAATATCACCGGACATCTCCAGCGTATCGCGGGCAACGTCAGGAATATGGTGCCCTTCATCGAGCACCAGCAGGAGATTCTTAGGGGGAGGCAGTACCGACTCACTTTCCATCGCCGCCATTACCAGCGCATGGTTGGTGACAACCACATCGGCCTGTTCGATCTCACGCCGTGCGATGAAGAACGGGCACTCACGATAGTAATGGCAGTTGTGCGCGAGACAGTTCGCTTTGTCGGTACTTAGCTTCTGCCACAGGCTATCGTCAATCGTATCCTGATAATGGTCGCGCAGTCCGTCCCAGGCGTAACCTTGCAGCGCCTTTTCGAGCCGCACACAGGTACGCTTTTCCTCCTTGCTGGCGGACATCAGTTCATCATCCAGAAAGAGCGGTAAATCCCCCTGCGCATCGGGATCGGTGGCCAGCATCGCCAGATTGCGCGGGCAAATATAACGACGACGACCAAATGCGGCGGTAAATTTCAGTTCGGGAATAAACTTCTGCAACAGCGGCAAATCTTTGCTGTAAATCTGATCCTGCAACGCCACATTCGCCGTGCTGACCACCAGCGTTTTATCCTCCGCACGCCCCACCGCAATGCCCGGAATCAGGTAAGAAAGCGTTTTCCCGACGCCGGTTGGCGCTTCAATAGCCAGATGGCGCGGGTAATCCCCCGCCAGCGTTTTCGCCACTTCGGCAATCATCTGTCGCTGGGGAACGCGGGAAATAAAATCCGGGATTTGTTCTTGCAGGGCCTTATACCATTGACCAATCTGCAATTTTATTGCGGGGGACAGCGTCATGCATACTCTGTATTTGTGTAATCTGACCGCCATTGTCCCACAGACGCTCGGCGACGTCAGCCGATATCACCGTCCATTCCAACCTCGACAATCTTCCGCCCAACGATTAGGGTAAGTTATTCTTTTTACCAGACACATATGTTTATCAAACACGACCTTTATCGCGAGCGGTAAATGCTATTTTCGTAAACAATAGCTTCGGTAAATTATGTCCTCAGTCCATGCCATTAACCAATCGTACTGGTTTTCACCACGATTACCGCACGTTGAAAGCCGCAGCACGCGCAACAGCAGTCATGCCTATAAAATACACAGCCATGCGCAATTTTCGATTGGGGGCGATAGAACACGGCGAAACGCTTTGCCATTACCGTAACGACATTCACCACTTACAGGTTGGCGACCTGATCTTTATCGATCCCGAGCAGCCACACAGTTGTAATCCGCTGCCCGGCAAAACGCGCAGTTATCACATGCTGTACCTGGATGCGGAATGGTGTCTCGCTCAAATTTCTACTCACTGTGGTTATCAAGTAGATACCTTGCGTTGCAACTGCGTCGTCTTGTGCGATCCCGACCTGTTTATACATTATCAACACGTCATTGCCCTGCTGTCTCGGGGGGACATTGCGTCGGCAGATAACCAACTCAAAGCGATGCTGGCACCCATCTGGCAACAATATTGCCTGCCCGCGCCATCCTGTTTGCCAGCATTACCGCATCAGGTGTCGCAAACCACGACGCGCCATGTGCGCGAACGTTTGCTGAATAATTTGCAAGAAGCGCCCTCGCTGGAAACGCTGGCGGAGGAGCTAAGCCTGAGACGTGAAACTATCGTGCGACAATTTCGTCACGATACCGGCATTACACCGATGGCATTCCTGAATAATGCCCGCATTGAGTATGCTAAATCACTGCTGAAACAAGGCACGCCATTGGTTGATGCCAGCTATCAAAGCGGCTTCTGCGATCAAAGCCATTTCCACAAAACATTTGTGCAATACACCGCCGCGACGCCGGGTCAGTACGCGCGATCAATATTTGACAATAAATAGCGGAACGCCTTGTCTAGACTGGCCTCTATTACCTATTGAGGTCAGATATACCATGTTTATCAATGCTACGTTCACCAATACCACGTTTATCGATGCCCCGTTTATCAATACCCTTTTTTCCGCTGAGGCTCTCTTTCCCACTCACTTTCCCGCTCTGGCACTGGCGCATTTTGTCGCGCTACTGAGCCCTGGCCCGGATTTCTTCCTGCTGACGGCCTACGCTATTCGCTACCGACTGCGCGGCAGTGCGGGAATTTGTTTTGGCATCGCGCTGGGTAACAGTATTTACATTCTGCTGGCGGCGATTGGCTGGGCAGGCATTCAACATTCGCCTACGCTGTTTACCCTCATCGAGTTAGCCGGGGCGGCTTATCTGCTCTGGGTGGGTTATCAGATAGTGAAAAGTCGTTCAGTGCTCTCGCTACAGGTGGAACAACCGTCCGACCACTGCCCGACACTGCGTAAACAAATTTTGCTGGGACTCGGCTCGGCGCTGTTGAATCCCAAAAACATGCTGTTCTACATCAGCCTGATGACCAGTATTCTTGGGCAGAATGTGACACCCACGCAGCAATTCGTCAGCGGTGGCTGGATGTTTTCTGTCGTTCTGGTGTGGGATCTGCTGATCGCCGCACTGATCGCTCGTCCGTTGATTCAGCAGCGTTTAACCCGCTGGCTTAACCCGATTGAACGCGGTGCTGGCGTCATTCTGCTGTGTTTCGGCCTGCTACTTTTATTTCGCTAATCAGAAGCCAGTATTTCACTAATCAGAAACAAGGTGCGTTTCAACCTTGTTTCATGGGCGGAAGGCTTTATAATTCGGGGCAATTAACAAAAGGATAACCTGATGACTCTTCAAAAAATCGGTATTATCGGTCTCTTTGCCCTGCTTTCCTTAGGTGGCATCTCCGGTATGATGCTGGTGGGTTACATTATTATCGTGCACTCAGGCTGAAGCATTCTACTCGCAGAGTTACCTCTATCCCTACGGCACAAATTTACGGTAAGAATGCACGAACAGTGCCGCATGGAAACGCGGCAATTAACGCAGTGGTTTAGCTAACACGGCCGTTCTGGCTAGCGTGATTGCTCAGACTGAAACGTCTGCCAGTACTCAGGAATACGCGCGAAGGTCAGTTGGAACCAGGCGGTAAACTGTTCGGGCGTCGCCGTCATCCGCTGTGCAATGTCGTCCATTGATTGGTATTCATAGTTCGACACTTCATCGGGATTCATCCGCGGGAGGTCATCCGTTACGCCAAAATACACATGCCCCAGCTCATGCTCAATCAGCCCGTTATCCAGCGGCAGGCGATAAGTCAACGTGAACATCGGCGTTAGCACACAGCGTAATCCCATTTCTTCATACAAACGGCGGTGTGCCGCCTGTAATGTCTCTTCACCGGGCGCAGGATGGCTGCAACAGGTATTGCTCCATAAACCGCCGCTGTGGTATTTCTCCTCCGCCCGCTGCTGCAATAACATTTGCTGGCGAGAGTTGAAAATATAGACGGTGATCGCACGATGTAAGGCTCCTTTTACATGCGCTTCCTGCTTTTCCATTACGCCCGTTGGCTTGTCACTTTCATCAACAAGAACCACTTCAGTCAACGGCATACCTTTCTCCTGCAATACCTTACTCTCCCGCAATACCCTATTTCCCGCAATCACGCGGTATGACGATAATCACCCTTCGTATTCACTCGCCGCCGGCACTTGCTCCCGGCGGCGAGACAACCATCATTATAGCAGGGTGAAACTCTCGCTCTTCACACGCTGTGAATCCAGACCAATCATCACGTCAAACTTGCCAGGTTCCACCACCTGCTGCATGCGGGCATTGTAGAACTTCAGCGCATCCTGATCGAGCGTGAAGGTAACCGTGCGGGACTCTCCCGGCTGGAGCATCACTTTCTCAAAACCACGCAGCTCTTTCACCGGACGGCTGATGGAAGCCACCACATCGTGCACGTACAGCTGCACAACGGTTTCCCCTGCGCGGCTGCCAGTGTTTTTCACTGTCACGCTGGCGTCGATCGTTCCGTTACGCTTCATCGTCTGGCTCGACAAACGCACGTCTGACACGCTGAAAGTGGTATAGCTCAGGCCGTAACCGAACGGATAGAGCGGCCCATTGGCTTCATCGTAGTAGTGAGACGTATATTTGCCTGGGTTTTCCGGCGTGTAAGGACGGCCTGACGGCAGGTGATTGTAATAAATTGGGATCTGACCAACAGAACGCGGGAAGGACATCGGTAGCTTGCCGGACGGGTTATAGTCGCCAAACAACACATCAGCGATTGCATTGCCACCTTCCGTGCCGCTGAACCAGGTTTCCAGTAACGCATCGGCCTGCTGATCTTCACGCACCAGCGCCAGAGGACGACCATTCATCAGCACCAGAACCAGCGGTTTACCCGTCGCTTTCAGCGCGGCGATCAGGTCACGCTGGCTTTGCGGCAGATCGATGTTAGAGCGGCTGGAGGCTTCATGCGCCATGCCTGCCGCTTCGCCGACGACCGCAACCACGACATCCGCCTTCTTCGCCGCTTCAACGGCTTCATCGATCATCACCTGCGGCGGACGTTTATCCACCTGCACAGCATCTTCATACTGATTAAGGAAATCGATAATGCCTTTGTGATTACTGACGTTGGCACCTTTGGCATAGAGAAGGGTGGCTTTATCGCCGACGGCATTCTTCAAGCCCTGATAAACGGTAATCGTCTGTTTCGTGACGCCTGCGGCAGACCAACTTCCCATCGTATCGCGCTGGCTGTCAGCCAAGGGACCAACCACGGCGATCGTGCCCTGTTTTTTCAACGGCAGCGTTTGCAGACGGTTTTTCAACAACACCAGGCTCTTACGCGCCACGTCACGAGCATCCAGACGGTGTAAACGGCTTTCCGCATTGGTATCCACCGGGTCGGAACCTGCCGGCCCCAGATGACGATACGGATCGTCAAACAGCCCCATATCATATTTTACGTTCAGCACCTGACGGCAGGCATCATCAATCTCCTGCATACTCACCGCCCCGCTTTTCACCAGATCGGGCAGATAACGGACGAAATACTCGTCGCTCATGCTCATGCCGATACCGGATTTCACCGCCAGACGCGATGCATCACGCGGATCGCTGGCCACGCCGTGCTTAATCAGCTCTTTAATCGCCCCGTGATCGGTAATGGTGATGCCTTTGAAATTCCACTGATCGCGCAGCACATCTTTCAGCAACCAACTGTTTGCAGTCGCTGGCGTGCCATTGATGGAGTTAAGCGCCACCATCACACCGCTGCTGCCCGCGTCGATCGCCGCTTTATAAGGCGGCATATAGTCCTGGAACATGCGCTGAGGACTCATGTCCACGGTGTTATAGTCGCGCCCACCTTCCACCGCGCCGTAGAGCGCGTAGTGTTTTACGCTGGTCATCAGCGAGTGGCGTCCGGTGACGTCATCGCCCTGGAAGGCTTTCACGACCACACCAGCAATTTTACTGGTCAGCCAGGTATCTTCACCGAAGCCTTCCGACACGCGGCCCCAGCGCGGATCGCGGGTGATATCCACCATCGGCGCCCAGGTCATGTTCAGGCCGTCTTCCGTCGCTTCATAAGCCGCCACGCGTGCGCTTTTCTCAATGGCGCTCATATCCCAACTGGAAGCCAGCCCCAGTGCGATAGGGAAAATGGTGCGCTGGCCGTGAACCACATCGTAGGCAAAAAATAGCGGAATCTTCAGGCGGCTGAGCTGCATGACCTGATCCTGCATTGCACGAATGTCCGGGCGGGTTACCGTATTAAAAATCGCGCCAACCTGGCCGTTTCTGATCATTTCCCGAATGGCTTCTTTCGGGTTATCCGTCCCGACGCTGATCAATCGGAGCTGGCCGATCTTCTCTTCCAGCGTCATTTTCTTCAGCAGATCGGTGACAAACGCGTCGCGTTGCTGATGTGAAGGCGATATTGATGCCGGCGCAGACGTCAATTCCTGCGCAAACGCCGGATTACAAGCAAGTCCAATTGCTATAGTCAGTGAAGTAAGCCATTTCATTCGTTATAAAGACCCAGTCAATCCAGGCGTCAGAGCAAAACAGAATAAGGCGCTGAAGCACAAGACAGGTTGAAGATTCCGACGGTCACATCCCTTCTCTGACAAGGCGAAAAACACCTTCTCCTGCCTTAAGCGAATAAGGCTTCCCGATAGTGGCTGCCGCACCGACGCACTCAAATGCACAGCGCGTAATATAGTGCATTTATTGAGATTTCATTTAATAAAAACTGCAAGAATAATGCTAAGCGACACGCATAATTCACATTCCCGCTTTCAGCCCGCATGATAATCCTACGAATAGCGCATTCAACCAATGGCAGAGCAGCGGTGAAGAGGATGATTTCTACCGCCTTTCGTGCTAATCCTAGGGCTTCGTCAACACAAGGAGCATCAGACATGTATCAGCTGTATATCGCCAATAAAAATTATTCGTCCTGGTCACTGCGTCCGTGGGTGCTATTGAAAACACTGTCGATTCCTTTCGAAGAGAAGCTGGTGGCGTTTGCACCGGGCATGGCACAGCCGGCGTTTAAGGCTTTTTCACCGACGGCAAAAGTCCCCTGCCTGATCGACGGCGATATCACCGTTTGGGATTCATTGGCGATTACCGAATACCTGGCTGAGCAGCATCCCGGCGTCTGGCCTGCCGAGGCCAAAACCCGTGCCTGGGCACGTTGTGCCGCGGCCGAAATGCATTCTGGTTTTACCGCCCTGCGCAATACCTGTTCCATGAGCTGCGGCGTGCGCGTCAAAATGAACGAAATATCTCCCGCCCTCAGCAACGACATTAACCGCATCTGTGAACTCTGGCAGGAAGGGCTAACGCGCTTTGGCGGGCCGTTTCTGGCAGGAAAACAGTTTTCGGCAGTGGACGCCTTCTTTGCGCCAGTTGTGTTCCGTATCAAAACCTATCAGCTTCCCGTATCGCCGGAAGCCACTGCCTATTGCGACCATCTGTTGGCGCAACCTGCTATGCAGCGCTGGCTGGAAGATGCTTTAGCGGAAACCTGGCGTGAAGATGAACATGACGAAGAAGTGAGAAAAGCGGGAGAAGTGATAGAAGATCGGCGCGCTCGCGCGTAGCGCTGTAGCAATCGGTGGCCCGTTCGGCCACCGTTAATATTCCCTTCTAAAGCATTAGAAAGAAGGAACCGTTATTCGGTTGAGGTTGCTGACAAAGTCCGTAGAGCGGGAGTAACGGATAGATCGTAAAGACGCTGCAAGTACCTCCCTGTACGCTCGGATTGCGCCATCCCTGGCGCAAACGCTTTACTCTTCTATTCCGTTACTCCCGTTTTCATTCAGCAAATAGGTTTGTCAACGGTCTGAACCGTTATTCGGTTTCGATGCTCGCCATGCTCTGCGGTTGGCGAGAAGCCAACGATTTTTGTTTCTTGTAGCTCAATGCTGCGGCAGGCACCTCGCTAACTTTGCCGGTTTCCATCCACTTACGCAGACGGTTAGCATCGGCAAAGTGCGTGTATTTACCGAATGCGTCCAGCACCACCAGCGCCACAGGCCGCTGATTAATGACCGTCCGCATCACCAGACAGTGTCCCGCCTGATTCGTGAAGCCCGTTTTGGTCAGTTGGATGCTCCAGTCCGCTTTATAGACCAGATGATTCGTGTTTCTGAACGGCAGGCTGTACGTCGGATTAGAGAACGTCGCCGTTTTCTCCTGCGTGGTGCTCAGTTGACTCAGCAGCGGATATTGCTTGCTGGCAATCAGGAGTTTGGTGAGATCGCGGGCGGTCGAGACGTTATTGATGGACAGCCCGGTCGGCTCGACATAGCGCGTGTGAGCCATGCCTAGCGCACGGGCTTTGGCATTCATCGCGCGGATAAACGCCTGATAGCCGCCTGGATAGTGGTGCGCCAGACTCGCTGCGGCCCGGTTTTCTGAGGACATCAGCGCCAGTAACAGCATGTCATGGCGGCTGATCTGACTATTCAGACGAACGCGCGAGTACACCCCTTTCATTTCTTTCGTCTGGCTGATATCCACAGAGATGATTTCATCCAGCGGCTGATTGGCATCCAGCACTACCAGCGCCGTCATCAATTTCGTCACCGAAGCAATCGGCACTACCACATCTGGGTTACTGGAATACAGAATGTGGTTATCACGCAAATCCACCACCATAGCGCTACCGGAAGCAATTTCCTGATGCGCAGTGCCGGCGGAGTACGTCGGCGCTTTCGCCACAGCCTGAGGCAACATCACAGCATGGGTTGACAGCAGCAACAGGCCACAAAGAGAAAGCTTAAAATTTTTAGTCATTCTTCAATAACTTAAACAGTATTCTGTTAAATGAAAGGGATAGGCATCGGCATTATAATTTACCGCCCTTCCCCACGCACTCATGCAGCAGAAAAAGCTTTGTGACAAATTTTGACAAACGGTTTTGTCAACCCACTGTTTTTTATCGCATTACGTCAGAGACGGTTTTATTTTGCGCATCTGGTTGAGCAAACGCAGGCTGACGCCGCTAAATATTCCCGCGGTAATCCCACTTGCCGCGCCGGACAACAGACAGAATGCGGGATCATTCGCCAACGCGGGAAACCGAGCCAGTTGGACGGAGAAATAGAAACGAGAACAGAACGTCAGCAGCATTAAGCCCAGCGGCCACCATGACCCCGTGCGCTGAAAAACGCGTGATTCTGGCAGATAAGCGCCTGACGTTTTCCCCCACGTCCAGCCGATACCCAGCCCAACGATCAACGTCAGCAGAAATCCTCCTGCCGCCGCAAGCGGGAACAGCAGCGTATGAAAAATGGCGCTAACGCCCCACACCATGAAAACGATTGACACAACCAGCATCCGCGTCAGCGATTGTCGCCTCGGCTGGCTGGCTTTTATTCCGGCATAAATCAGGTAACCCAAAACAATCCACACCCAGTAAGGTGTATGACGCAGAATAATCAGCAGGTCTTCCACGGCAGTAGATTCCTTCCTCAACGGTGACAGTGACGATTACGGTGTGACTTTTGCCTGTTCCAGCGCCTGTTTCACCGCATTAATCACGCCCTGGCTCGATAACGTCGCCCCTGTTACCGCATCCACCTGGTTAATATCCTGCTTCTCAATGAGTTCCGGCACAATTTGATCCGTCGCGCTCAGCATCATGGCTTCGGTATCGCCGTGCTTCAGCACTTCAGCATTAGCGATCTTCCCGTCTTTAATGCTGACCGTAACCTCAACGTCTGCCGCCTTACCCTGCGCTTTTCCGATATAGTTGCCGTCTTTATATTGCGCCACATCGCTGCCATGAACGGACAGAGAAAAAGCCATCACTACCGTGGCCAACGCCGCCGAAATAGATTTTTCCATCATTTCCCCATGTGTAAATCGAACACTAAAAACAACAATTCAATAACCAGAAAATAACAGTTAGTTAAAGCCTAATAATTGATAATAGGATTTCGTTTCAATATTATCCAATGACAATTGAAGTCGTATCGCACACTCTATACACCTATCCCTGAGTGCTTTCAACTGGGTTTCATCATCGGTCATTACCGATATTTCTACGAAATAACCCAAGGTCTCAATATAATCGAGCGTAATATGGAAGGCGTCTAAAAAGTAGATGCTGCGAATTTTATGAATTTCAAAAAGAGGCTGATACCCTAACGTCTGTAGCATGCTGTGGGTTTTTTCAAAATCTTCGACATTAACCGCTTCGCAGCGATCGACGCCCGGCCCTTTCACGATCCAGAGCTTAATACCCGATGGCTCCATGCGGCGCACCCGCATTTTGATATTTTCCTGCCGCAGGCGATTCTCTGCATCATCGTAATAAACGTCGTGCTCTTTATTTTCAAAGACAAAAGCCTCAGGATGAAGACTAAAAAGTGTATTCCTGAAAATGGCTATATCGTCAATGCGGAATTTAAGTTCAACTTCATATTTCCCTGTGAAATGTTCAACCATGTTCTTTCCCCTCACTGGACTCCCTGAAATAGCATTGAACATCCGTCATATAAAACAGTGTGTTATTACGCTGCCATACGGAAATTCAAGATAATAATGATTCAGTCATCCGTAAAATAGATCATACAGGTAACATAATATGGCTCAGTGGCCGTCCTCTTATCCTCCCTGATTCATACCTTACGTCCTGTCACAAGCTGTCACCGCGATAGCAATGCCGACCTTGATAATAAAACCACATTATTACCTTACAACGTCAGATATCCTGAGCGCAATTTTCTGTCAGAGCATGCACATTGACGAATACCTTCGGATATTTCCCAACAAAAAAATGCGGTCAGTGCCTTTACTGGACGCTGACCGCCGTTAATAGTAGCTGAGAAGACAAAAACCGCTAGTTCTTCACGCAACAACCTCAGGTAATAGCAAAATCAGTGCAGAATCGAAGCCGTGATGGTGCATAAACTCACGCAAAATCAGCAACCGGGCGGAAAAAGCGTTCTCAAGCGGAATCCCCTCCCAGGCTGCCGGACTCCCGAGCATGACGCGTTCCAGACGTTTAAATGTCCGTTCCATATCATCCTGCGGCAGACGCCAGCCAGCGTCCTCTTTTTCTGCTCCCGAAATCTGAGCGATAGCCACCAAGGCGGGATCAAAAGCAAACAGAGCGGAACCCGCTGGGATGTCGTGGCGAATGCGCGTCACTTCATCTTCGACCGCCATGATCGCCAATTCCATTTCGTCTGGCGTCGGAGGAAGATGTTTAAAAAACGTCGCCGCCGTTTTATCAAAACCGATGGTCAGTTGCAGGGTTGCCGACGGTTGTGATGCCGTCCCGCAGACAACCGTCGTCTGCTGTTCGCCAATGCACAGCACCGTTACCGGCGCATCGGGCGCGACGCGCTGTCTGGCAAGCGAGTACGCCTGTTTCAGGTTCATATCATTCTCCATTACCAATCACACGTGCGATGTCCGCTGAGGTCTTCAACGTACGGATTTCGCTAAATAACTCGGTGGCGTCGTCGTACTCTTTACGCAAATAGCCGAGCCACTGTTTGATACGTGCAACGTGATACATTCCCGTGTCACCCTGCTTTTCCAACTGCACATATTTTTGAAGCAACTGCATAACCTCCGGCCACGGCATACGCGGTTCGTTATACTTAATCACGCGGCTCAGGTTTGGCACATTCAGCGCCCCCCGCCCGATCATCACCGCATCGCAACCCGTTGTCGCCATGCAGTCCTGCGCACTCTGCCAGCCCCAGATTTCGCCGTTGGCGATCACCGGAATCCGCAATCGCTGGCGGATTTCCCCTATCGCCTGCCAGTTAATGCATTCCGCCTTGTATCCGTCCTCTTTGGTACGGCCATGCACGACCAGTTCGCTCGCACCCGCCTGCTGCACCGCATCGGCGATTTCAAACTGGCGATCGCCGGAATCCCAGCCCAGCCGTATTTTCACTGTAACCGGTAAATGGGCAGGCACCGCCTCACGCATGGCTTTCGCGCCCTGATAAATCAGCTCGGGATCTTTTAACAGCGTCGCTCCGCCCCCGCTGCCGTTCACCAGCTTCGACGGACAACCGCAGTTGAGATCGACGCCATACGAGCCCAGTTCCACCGCTCGCGCGGCATTTTCCGCCAGCCACTGTGGATATTGCCCTAGTAGCTGTACGCGCACCAACGTGCCTGACGGCGTGCGGCTGGCATGGTGTAGCTCCGGGCAAAGGCGATAAAAGGACTTAACTGGCAGGCACTGATCCACCACGCGTAAAAACTCGGTGATGCACAGGTCATAATCATTTACTTCAGTCAGCAGTTCCCGCACTAATGAGTCGAGAACCCCTTCCATCGGGGCAAGCAGAACACGCATAACGCTACTCGGTAACCATTTTATCGTTAATCACAGCCATTCATTGCACGGCTAAAAAAGCAGGCAATCTTAAAGTAATACAGGTCACTTAAGCCCGTTGTTAGGGGAAACACAGGGGGAGGTTCTCGCAGGGACACCTCACCCCTGTGGTCGCCCCGTGTATCTCGGTGCCTAAACGATCGGAGGCCGGCAATCTTAGGGGGTATTGTACGAGGAACGCAACGGGAAAGATAAGGCAGGACGGGCGCAGAGGTTGCCTCTTGTGAGCATATCATCAATAATTCGTGACGAATTTGTGCCGACACTGTCCTAACGGGCCACAACGAAGTGACTATTTCTTATGTCGAACATCAAAACTATGCAGAACGTCAAAATAGGCGCGCTGCAACGTCCACAGCTTTCTCTGCCGAATAACGCAGACAAGCTGTTGCTGCACTCCTGCTGCGCGCCCTGCTCTGGTGAAGTCATGGAAGCCATCACCGCTTCTGGCATCGATTACACCATTTTCTTTTATAACCCTAACATCCACCCACAGCGTGAATACCTGATCCGCAAAGAGGAAAACATCCGTTTCGCTGAACAGCATAACGTGCCGTTCATCGATGCCGATTACGACACGGACAACTGGTTCGAACGCGCCAAAGGCATGGAGTGGGAGCCCGAACGCGGCATTCGCTGCACCATGTGTTTTGATATGCGTTTCGAGCGCACGGCGCTGTACGCCGCAGAAAACGGCTTTAGCGTTATTTCCAGTTCGCTGGGGATTTCCCGCTGGAAAAACATGCAGCAGATTAACGAATGTGGTCAGAACGCCGCGCAGAAATATCCCGGCATCACCTACTGGGATTACAACTGGCGCAAAGGCGGTGGCTCGTCGCGTATGATCGAAATCAGCAAGCGCGAACGTTTCTATCAACAGGAGTATTGCGGCTGTATTTATTCTCTGCGCGACTCCAACAAGCATCGAAAATCACAGGGACGCGATATTATTCGTATCGGTAAACTGTATTACGGCGACGAAACCGAATAACCGCATCACACAAAAATCTGTAGCGCGGTAGTAACGGATAGATCGTAAAGACGCGGTAAATACATATATGGACACTCGGATTGCGCAGATATGAATCTCATCCCTGAGATTCACCCTTACAGGCTGAGGGATCCCCACAAAATCATCGCTAATAAACCAGCACCATATTTCGGTAGGTGCTGGTGAGTTGGGCTAAAATACTCTCCAGCTTCACTCGCCTGATTATTCGCGGTGAATGCCGCAGTACATTTTCCGCCAGTGTCAAAAACGATATCACTCTTCGACTTTTAAGGCTGTTCGCCTGATAATGAAGATGAAGACCTTTATTTTCAAAATGATATCCTAATAACCAGAGAACAATTGATGCCAGTGTTGCCAGCAAACTCAGCACCCAAAGCCGCTCACCCGTTTTGCTTCCACAGGCGCGTAAGCCAAAGCCAAATCTCTCACTCTTTTCATCGCGAAAGTTTTGTTCAATCTGCATTCTCCTGCTGTAGAGTTTCATAATTTCATGGGGCTTGAATTCATCAGTACTGGTAAATAGCAGCCACGGCTCTTTAGCTGACGCACGCTGTTCTTTTTCTGTTGTGGGATGGCTCGGTTTCCCTTTGCGACGTTGGCTTTTTCGGCCTTTCGGCGCTTTTTTATAAAGATAAAAATGTCCGTTGCATTGCGCCTTTTTTGAACGCGCCAGCGTTCCGGCTCCCAGATATTCCGCGCGCGCCGTGCCAGTACAGTCTTTCACGTTCAGCCAGCGTTCCGGGCCATGATGAAGGCAAAATTTTACGTTTCCCCGGATGCGACCAATAAAGTCCCATCCCAGTGCTTTGATATGCCGAAACCATTCATTGTGGAAGCCCGCGTCGGTGATGAGGGTGACTTTCATTTGCGGGGCAATAGCACAGGCAAGCGCGTCAAGAAAGGCTTTCTGTATCAAAATATTGTTTTGCTTTTCTGACGGAACCACCTGACTCATCAAGGGGATA
The DNA here is from genome assembly GCF_028335745.1 of Pectobacterium sp. A5351. Lineage (NCBI taxonomy): Bacteria > Pseudomonadati > Pseudomonadota > Gammaproteobacteria > Enterobacterales > Pectobacteriaceae > Pectobacterium > Pectobacterium sp. A5351. Next base: position 1,405,169 of record NZ_CP116477.1, on the reverse strand, counting down.
GCGCGGCCATCACAGACAAGGCTGGCACGCAGGACATGAAAAGCCTGGGAGGGATAGCCACTCCAGTCGACGGCAATAACACACCACGGCATGTTTTTGGTCATCATGGACGTAATCTGATTAAATATTTTCGGGATATCGTGATGAAGCGCAGTGTTTCCCAAAAGGCGAGCAACCCGTTTTATTTTATCTTTCACGCGAGCAGGGCCGGGTAAATAACGCCCGATGCAGGTGAGTGAAAGCGTGGCACCGCTTATCAACGCAGCGGTGGAATCAATAAGCGCATGTTGTCGATATTGATGTGTTGAAGCTAAAGCGTGACGGAAAAAAGTCTGGCATACTTTACGGACAGGCATAGGGTGATCTCATTGAATTTTTTGGCGAAAATCAGTAGATCATAAAACTCTATGCCTGTCTTGTTTTCTGGGGATTCCTCAGCCTGAAAGGGTGAATCATATCTGCACGGCTCGAGCGTACAGGGATGTATTCACAGCGTCTTTACGATCTACCCATTATCATCGCTCAATGCGCATCATCAGCCCCAAAATCTACTTCAATGCCCCTGACAAAAACTGCTGCAAACGCGCACTTTTCGGGCTACCGAACAGCTGATCCGGTGGCCCTTCCTCTTCGATTACGCCCTGATGCAGGAAGATAACGTGGCTGGAAACATGGCGGGCAAACTCCATTTCATGCGTCACCACCACCATCGTTTTCCCTTCCTCCGCAAGCTGCTGCATGATGCGCAACACCTCGCCGACCAGTTCGGGATCGAGCGCTGACGTAGGTTCATCAAACAACAAGACTTCCGGCTCCATCGCCAGCGCCCGTGCAATGGAAACACGCTGCTGCTGACCACCAGAAAGATCCGACGGATATTTCTGTTGAGCAGCATCCGTGATCCCAACCTTGTTCAGGTAGAACACCGCCCGCTCGCACGCTTCCGCTTTGCTCAGTCCTAATACCTGAATCGGCGCTTCCATCACGTTCTCCAACGCCGTCATGAAGCTCCACAGGTTAAAGTGCTGAAACACCATCGTCAGGCGCGTCCGCAGCATCTGAAGCTGTTTTTTATCAAACACTTTCAACTGCCCGTCCGTATCTCGCACCATGCGAATTTCCTGATCGCTGACGTAAATCGCCCCTTCGCAGGGCTTTTCCAGAAAATTAATGCAGCGCAGTAAGGTACTTTTTCCCGAACCAGACGAGCCAATAATTGAAATAACGTCACCCGCTTTCGCTTGTAATGAGATCCCTTTAAGCACCTCATGTTGGCCATAGCGTTTACGCAGTTCCGTCACCATCAGTTTGTTATTCGACATGCTCTTTTTCCTGCGTTTAATGGGATGAACGGGTATAAAGATGACGTAACCAGCGCCGTTCCGCTCTTCTGAACAGCCCGATTAACACAAACGAGATCGCCAGATAGATAACCGCAGCGATACCAAATGCATAAAACGGCTGGTAGGTTGCGGCGTTGATATCACGGGCAATCTTCAGAATATCCGGTACGGTCACGGTAAAGGCCAGCGCCGTCGAATGCAGCATCAGAATCACTTCGTTGCTGTAGGCAGGCAGCGCAATACGCAGCGCCCCCGGCAAAATAATGCAGCGATACTGCTTAAAGCGAGAGAAGCCGTATGCTCTGGCCGCTTCAATTTCCCCATGCGGCACCGCGCGGATGGCGCCTACGAAAATCTCTGTCGTATACGCACAGGTATTGAGCGCCAGCGCCAAAATGGCACAGTTTAGTCCGCTGCGAAAAAAGGCATTCAGCAGGTCGGTACCGCGCACAATCTCCAGGCTATACACGCCGGAATAGAACACCAGAAGCTGCACATAGAGCGGCGTACCGCGGAATATATAAGTAAATAGCCATACCGGAAAACTGAATCGGCGTCGCGGCGACACCCGGGCAATCGCCAGCGGCAACGCCATCAGCCCACCGATGATCACCGAAGAAATGAGCAGCCAGAGCGTCATCGCCAGCCCGGTCAGACGGTAACCATCGCTCCACAGTAGCGGCTGCCAATATTGTTGCAGGATCTCACTCATAGTTTACTTTCTTGACTCCCTGCGAATAGTGCCTTTCCAGCCACCACAACACGCCGTTAGAAACGGTGGTAAAAATCAGGTACATCGCCCCGGCAACCAGCGCAAAATAAAACGGTTCATGTGCGCCCTTGCCAGCCAGTTGCGTCGCCTTAATCACATCATTCAGGCCAAGCAATGACACCAGCGCCGTGGCTTTCAGGATCACCTGCCAGTTATTGCCAATGCCCGGCAGCGCGAAGCGCATCATGGAAGGAAACAGAATACGACGGAACACCTTTATGGGAGAAAAACCGAACGCCACAGCCGCTTCGATTTGTCCACGCGGCACGGCAAGATAGGCACCGCGAAAGGTTTCCGTGAAATACGCGCCGTAAATAAAGCCCAACGTAATAATCCCGGCGGTTAAAGGATCGATGTCAATCTGCGCCATCCCCATCGACTCCGTCACGCCGTTTAAGACGATTTGCAGGCCATAGAAAATCAGCAACATCAGCACCAGATCGGGAATGCCACGAATCAGCGTGGTATAGCAGGAAAAACACCCTGCCAGCAGACGATTGGCAGACAGCTTCGCCGATGCGCCAATCAGGCCGATAACCAGTGCCAACAATAGCGAACTGGCTGCCAGCTCCAGCGTCATGATGGCGCCATCCAGAATTAGCTGGGAATAGCCATAAAGCATCAATGATATCCGTTGAAATAGCGGTTAATGGCACGGTGCGTCATCATCAGGAACACGGCACGGGAGGAACGATCCCGTGCCGTATTATCCTGCGATCCCGCTACACACTATCTACTGTAATAAAGAATCTACTGTGATAAAGAAATATGTACCGTGATAACGATATGCATCGTTGTGGCGACATTAGCCGCCGTAGACGTCAAAATCGAAGTATTTTTTCGCGAAGGAATCGTAGGTACCGTCTTTACGCATCTCTTCAAAAGCCTTGTCCAGTGCAGCTTTCAGTTCGGTATCCGCTTTACGCAAGCCCATCCCCGTCCCCACTCCGAAGAATTTATCATCTTTTACCGCCGGACCAGCAAATGCGTAGTCTTTACCCATATCAAGCTTCAGGAAACCTTCGCTTCCCGCCACTTCATCCTGAAAAGCAGCATCGATGCGGCCTGCGGCCAGATCCGCGTAAATCAGATCCTGATTTTGATAAGCAACAACTTCAACACCTTTTGGCTGCCAGTTCGCGTTGGCAAAGGCCTCCTGCGTTGATGCCTGCAATACGCCTACACGCTTGCCGCCCAGAGAAGCCAACGTGGGTTCGATGCTCGCGCCTTTCTTCGCAATCAGACGCGCGTTAGCCGCATACAGCTTCTCAGTGAAAGCAATTTCCTGCTGGCGTTTTTCGGTGATGGACAGGGAAGAGATGATGGCATCAATCTTTTTAGCTTTAAGGGAAGGGATTAACGCATCAAAATCACTTTCCACAAACGTACAGTTAGCCTGAATACGCTTGCACAACTCCTTTGCCAGATCGATATCAAACCCAACCAGTTCGCCGCTGGCATTTTTGGATTCAAAGGGAGCATAGGTCGGATCGGTGCCGATTTTAATATTCTTAGGAATCTCCGCCATCGCGCTGCCCGCAGCCAGAATGAGTGCCAACGGCAAAACTTTGATCAGTGTCTTCATATTGCTACCCTTATCATGAGTGATTGATGTCATGTGTCGTCAATGTCGGAACAGATATCGATTTATTGCTTTAAAAATGAACGAGATGAATGCTATTTGCTTTCTAACGCCGACGATTACCTTTTTCATAGCAGTTTTCATGCCACAATGAACGCAAGGACATTGTAAAACCCCTATGGGCAATACATGCGAGAAATAATAAATAACCAATTGATTATTAAATATTTTAATAAAAATTTTTTGGCATGCAATAATAAGGATAGATAGCATTGCTATGAATACAAAAACTTAAATGCACCATTTAAGTGCCCTTGCGTGCAAAATTGGTGCAATGTGATAAAAAGGCACAAAAAAAGGGCAGTAACGCTTTACTGCCCGGAAAGAAGAAAATGACGCACGTTAGCGTCTATCCTGCTACGACGCACCTTGCCAGCGGATAAAGAGATCTTTCGGCAGCGCGATATCAAACTGGTCCAGAATACGATTCACCGTCTGATCGACAATGTCCTGCACACTTTCTGGGCGATGATAGAACGCAGGCACAGGCGGCATGATGATCGCGCCTAGCTCAACGGCGGTCGTCATCAGCCGTAAGTGCCCTAGATGCAGCGGCGTTTCACGAACCCCCAGCACCAAAGGACGACGCTCCTTCAGCACCACATCGGCCGCGCGGGTTAATAGGTTATCGCTGTAGCTGTGCACAATGCCGGACAGGGTTTTTATCGAACAGGGTAAAATCACCATCCCCGCCGTTTTAAACGACCCCGAAGAGACGCTGGCAGCGATATCACGCGTGTCATGCACCACATCAGCTAACGCCTGCACATCACGCAGGCTAAAATCGGTTTCTAACGCCAGCGTCTGCCGAGCGGCCTGACTCATGATCAAATGTGTTTCGATACCTTCCAGCGTCTGTAAAACCTGTAGCAGCCGGACGCCGTAAATAACGCCGCTGGCGCCGGAAATCCCAACAATGAGTCGCTTCATTCGTACTGCCTCTGGCTGACCGCGTAAGCAAAAACGCGGAAAAATCATCTGCGCAAACTTTGCCGCATTGATTGGCGATAAGCAAGGAGAAGCGCCGAAACCCTATTTTCTCGATACAGAATGTTTTCTCTATACAAGTCATTTCGATATACGACAGAGGGAAGACACTTTCGTGCCTTCCCCCTTCGATGAAGCTTTAACGTGCAGTTAGCCGTTAGCCTTCGTTGTGCAATTCCAGATCTTCGACTTCATTCTGGCTACGTAACGCTTTGGCGTCGTCGTTGCGCAAGACTTCCAGATAATCCAGATAGCCTTGATCGACATCCTTCGTCACGTAAATTCCGTTGAACACCGAGCATTCAAACTGAGCAATATCCAGGTTATCTTCACGCGCCGCCTCGATCAGATCGTCGAGATCCTGGAAAATAAGTGCATCAGCGCCAATAATCTTACAGATTTCATCCACTTCACGACCGTGAGCAATCAGCTCATTCACGCTCGGCATGTCGATGCCATACACGTTAGGGAAGCGAATTTCCGGTGCCGCCGAGGCCAGATAAACACGTTTGGCTCCCGCTTCACGCGCCATCTCCACAATCTGCTCCGACGTGGTACCGCGCACAATCGAGTCATCCACCAGCAGCACGTTTTTATCACGGAATTCGGCACGGTTGGCGTTCAGTTTACGGCGCACCGATTTCTTACGCGCCTGCTGCCCCGGCATGATAAAGGTACGGCCAACGTAGCGGTTTTTCACAAATCCCTGTCGGTACGGCTTGTTGATGATACGCGCGATTTCCAGCGCGATATCACACGATGTCTCAGGAATCGGGATCACGACATCAATATCGAGATCTTCCCACTGACGTGCAATCTTTTCACCCAGCTTCTGGCCCATGCGAACGCGTGCGCTGTAAACCGAGATTTTATCGATAAAAGAGTCCGGGCGAGCGAAGTAGACATACTCGAACAGGCACGGGTTGCTCTTTGGATTCTCTGCACACTGGCGAGTAAATAGCTGCCCTTTTTCCGTAATGTAGATCGCTTCTCCCGGCGCCACATCGCGTAAAAATTCAAAGCCCAGCGTATCCAGCGCGACGCTTTCCGACGCCACCATATATTCGCTGCGGCCATCTTCCAGATCGCGCTTACCAATCACCAGCGGACGAATCCCGTTAGGATCGCGGAAAGCCACCATACCGTGACCGATAATCATGCCGACACAGGCATAGGCACCGCGAATTTGCTGGTGCGTCGCGGCAACGGCCGCAAAAATATTATCGGCTTCCAGCGGATAATGTTGGAAACGATCCAACTCTCTGGCAAAAATATTTAACAGAATTTCAGAATCAGACGTGGTGTTAACGTGACGGCGCTCCTGCTCGAACAGCTTTTTACGCAGCTCGTGGGCGTTAGTCAGGTTACCGTTGTGAGCCAACGTGATACCGAAAGGAGAGTTAACATAGAAAGGCTGTGCTTCCGAGGCGCTGGAACTGCCCGCGGTTGGATAACGCACGTGACCAAGCCCCATGTTTCCCTGTAAGCGTTGCATGTGCCGCGCTTCAAACACATCTTTCACCAGGCCATTGGCCTTACGCAGGCGAAAACAATTAAAGGCATCGATGGTTACAATACCCGCTGCATCCTGCCCACGGTGTTGCAACACCGTTAACGCGTCATAAATCGACTGGTTGACCGGTGTAAAACCGGCGATACCGACAATACCGCACATGGTGTCTTTTCCTCATCAGCGCTACCGCAGCGGTAAATGCTGCGGCAAGAAACTTGACGTGCTTTGCAGGTAGTCAAAAAACCACCTGATAATATAACTGAACTGCGGGATTAACTGGGACTGCTTCCAGTCATCACTTTGTGAAAAACCGGTGAAAGTATCCAGAAAGAATAGCAGTGCGGAAACGATCAGCACCCCGCGCAGCGCACCAAAACAGATGCCCAGAACGCGATCGGTGCCGGATAATCCGGTACGCTCAACCAGCGAACTAATCGCATAGTTGACGATAGCCCCCACAATCAACGTTGCAACAAACAGAATGGCAATCGCAATACCGTTACGCACCAGCTCATCATCAAAACGGGTGAAGTAGACCGCGAGGTAAGCGTAGTAATGGCTGGCGACAAAAAAAGCACATCCCCAAGTTACTAACGACAGCGCTTCACGAACAAACCCCCGGATCAGGCTAACCAGAGCCGAAAATCCGATGATGCCAATAATGACGTAATCAACCCAAACCATGAACTATCCTAATAATGAACGATGCTACCGATAAGCCGCTACGTCATCCTGTTCGCGGCGCATTCTAACAGAAAAAGAAAACGTTTGCGTAGCGTATTTCCGCCGATTTCATCAATAGATAATCAGGCGAAAAAATCAGCAACACACCATGCCTGAGTCTATTAACTGTCGGCACAACAAAATCAACAACAACCGTCTTAAAACAGGTGCGGGGCGAAACATCACGCCTATGAGCCTCATCCCCGCGACCTGTTTCTGTTTATCTACGTGGCGACGACAGACTCATCTACCTCGTTATTCTCACATTCAACGACCGTTAACGAACCGCGTGCGCACGTACCTGCCCACTCAACCCACTGAGCTGTTTCAGCTCACCCAACGAGGACTCCAGCTTCTGCTTCGAGGCATCTGGCCCCACGTAAATACGGGTAATTTCTCCTGAAACCGGCGTTGACGGCACGGTATACGCGCGATAGCCGGAAAGACGCAATTTGGCGACAATCTCGTTCACCTTATCTGCATTTTTCAGTGCACCAAGCTGCACAATGTAGGCCTGTCCGACAGGCGCTTGCTGCGTCGGCTGTGTTTCAGGCTTCACTTCCGGCTTGGGTTCCGGTTTAGGCTCAGGCTTCGGTTTTACTTCTGGCTTCACCTCAGGTTTTGGCTGAGGCTTTGGCGTCACTGGCGCTGGGGTCTGAACCGGTGGACGCTCAACCACCACTGGCGGGGCCGTCATGGCTGACGTACTGCCAGAATGGGATGATGGCGGCGTCTGCGTCGTGGTTTCAGATGTTGTCGTTGAATGAGCTGTCGACGATCTCGCGTCAGGGGCTTCGGCTTCCGAATTGTTCTGCATCGCCGCCTCCGCCCCTTCCGGTGGCAACGACGGGTTCAGCGCAGGCAGCGATTCCATCTCATTACTGTCACCCGGTTTAGGGATCAGCGGAATCGACGCAAACTCGTCCTCGTAGTGCTTCTTCTTACCGTCCAGCAAGCCAGGTAAGACGATCACGCCCAGCGCGACCAGAATAACCGTGCCGACCAGCCGATTCTGAAATTTACTCGCCATTCGCCTTCTCCTCATCCAGCGCTTCCATCACATGCGCTACCGTATGAAAAGATCCACACACAATGACGATATCCTGCTCCGTCGCCTCGGACATCGCCTGCTGCCAGGCGGCAACAACATCGGAGAACGATTGACTGCGCGTCAGGTGCTCGGCAATCTGCTGCACCGTTGCGCCACGCGGCCCTTCCAGCGGTGCGCAATACCATTCATCTACCACCGGTGTTAAGTGGGCCAGCGTACCGGCGATGTCTTTGTCCGACAGCATGCCAACGACAGCCCGCACTTTTCCGGTTTTCGGCAGCCCGGCCAAACGGTTTGCCAAATACGCTGCTGCATGAGGATTGTGTGCGACATCAAGAATCAATCGCGGTGACTCCTGCACAGTCTGAAAACGACCGGGTAATACTGCGTGCTGCAAGCCTTGTCGAATAGCTTCCTCAGTCACGTTGAGTGAAGAGTACTGCAATGCAGCCAGTGCCGTTGCGGCATTGGCTAACGGAACGTTGGGTAACGGCAGTCGTGACAGCTCGCGCTGTTTATCCTGCCAGCTCCACGTCTCGCGCTGCATTGAATATTCCCAGTCGCGACCACGACGGCGCAACTGCGCCCCTTTCTCCGCGGCAACGTCGGCAATCGTTCCCGGCATATCCGGCTCGCCAACAACGGCTGGTCTACCCTGCCGGAATATCCCGGCTTTCTCGCGACCAATGCTTTCCCGATCGTTACCTAACCAATCGGTATGGTCGATGGCGATGCTGGTCACCACGGAGACATCCGCATCCACAATGTTGGTGGCATCCAACCGCCCGCCTAGCCCGACTTCCAGAATAACGACATCCAGATTCGCCTGCTTAAAGAGTTGCAGCGCCGACAGCGTACCGAATTCAAAGTAGGTGAGCGATACCGCCCCTCTTCCGGCTTCGATATCCGCAAACGCTTGAGTATGCAGCGCTTCAGGCAATTCTTTGCCCTGAATACGTACTCGCTCGGTATAGCGAACAAGATGGGGGGAACTGTACACGCCAACCCGCAGCCCTGCGGCCAGCAGAATGGATTCCAGCGTACAGCAGGTGGTTCCCTTGCCGTTCGTCCCCGCGACGGTGAAAATCGTTGCGGCAGGCTGGAGCAGTTGGAGATGTTCAGCAACCTGCTTAACGCGATCCAAGCCTAAATCAATGGCCTGAGCGTGCAGGTGCTCAAGATAATGAAGCCACGTGACCAAAGGTGACGTGGCTTGAGGTATTTGAAGAGTATCCATGAGTCCCGTTCACTGGCTTACGGTTCATTGCGGGCAGAGCGTGCGCGTTACTACTCGGTCGAGAACGACGTGGTCGAGTACCACACGTCCTGCCCATCATGTCAATTATGCGTCATCCTGTGATGATTCAGACGGCGCATCGCTGCGGATTTCCACGTCATCGTTGCCCGGTTCTGGATGATTCGTCAGTTTGGCAAGAATAGTGGCCAGCTTGTAGCGCATTTCCGGACGACGAACGATCATATCGATCGCCCCTTTTTCAATCAGGAATTCGCTGCGCTGGAAGCCCGGCGGCAGCTTTTCACGCACGGTTTGTTCGATAACGCGTGGACCGGCAAAACCGATCAGCGCTTTCGGCTCGGCAATGTTCAGATCGCCCAGCATCGCCAGACTCGCGGAAACACCGCCCATCGTCGGGTCAGTCAGCACGGAGATATAAGGCAAGCCGCGCTCACGCATTTTTGCCAACGCCGCACTGGTTTTCGCCATTTGCATCAGCGACATCAGCGCTTCCTGCATACGCGCACCGCCACTGGCAGAGAAGCAGACCAGTGGACAGCCGTCTTCCAATGCCTGCTCAACGGCACGCACAAAACGCGCACCCACAACAGACGCCATTGAACCGCCCATGAAAGAGAACTCAAATGACGCGGCAACAATCGGCATGCCGTACAGCGTGCCTTTCATGACGACCAGCGCATCTTTCTCATCGGACTGTTTCTGCGCAGAAACCAGACGATCTTTATATTTTTTGGAGTCCCGGAATTTCAGGACATCCTTCGGCTCCAGTTCGCTTCCCAGCTCAACAGTGCTTTCTTTATCCAGAAACGCCTGTAGGCGGTTACGTGCGGAAAGACGCATATGGTGATCGCACTTCGGGCAGACCCCCAGGTTACGCTCCAGCTCGGCACGATAAAGAACCTGACCGCAGCTATCACATTTTGTCCAGACCCCTTCAGGGATGTTCGCTTTACGGGTCGGTGTGATGTTGCTTTTGTTAAGAATTCGTTCAATCCAGCTCATTGATAACCTTTCTGCTTGAACCTGGCAAATGCCAGTCCGCTGTTCATGTTATTCCCTGACAACATTGCCAATGAAAAAATGCCTGAGACGCACGACAATCGCGGTACAAAGGCATCGGCACCCAGGGTGTTCCCAAGAACAGACCATAAATGCTGCCCATTAAACCATAACGTTCCGGTACTGTGGATAAAAAACTGGTCAAACCGGATGTTAAAATACTTCACTTATTTCACATTGCCGCGCGCGGCCGCTCTACGATGGCGGACAATCTCAATAATGCCCGGCAGGATAGAGAGGAAAATAATCGCGACAATCAGTAATTTCAAATTTTCCTGCACGACCGGCAAATCGCCAAACAGGTAGCCCGCATAGGTGAATGACAGCACCCACAGCAGCGCACCAATGACATTATAGGCAGCAAAATGCCGATAGCTCATGTGCCCCATCCCGGCGACAAACGGCGCAAATGTTCTCACAATCGGGACAAAGCGCGCCAGAATTATCGTCTTACCGCCGTGACGCTCGTAAAACGCATGCGTTTTATCCAGATAGCTGCGGCGGAAAATCTTCGAGTTCGGGTTGCTAAACAGCTTCTCACCGAACAGTCGTCCAATCGTGTAGTTCACTGCATCGCCCGTAATCGCGGCAACAATCATCAGGAACACCATCGTGTGTACATTCAGATCGTTCGACGGCAGCGCCGCCAGCGCCCCTGCAACAAACAGCAACGAATCGCCCGGCAGAAACGGTGTCACCACCAGCCCGGTCTCACAGAACAAAATCAGGAACAAAATGGCATAAACCCAGACACCATATTGCGCCACCAGTTCCGCCAGATGCACATCAATGTGCAGAATAAAATCAATAATAAACTGTATAAATTCCATCACAACTTCTTCTCCCCAAAGTGTATACCGATTGCACGCGGTCGATATACGCAAGGCAGCCGGAATTCCCGCGTTGCCTTGCGTATAGCACGCCAAACAGCATCGTCCTTAATACGCACCGCACGCGGTCAGATGGCCGTAGGTCAACAGGCGCGTGCGATACGACAAAAAACGGGTAAATCACACCAATAAGTACTAGTCCGCCAAAAAGAGCGGCCCCATCGTGGGCCGTGGCAAGGCAAAACGCGCCGGGTAATCCACCGCCACTAAATACAACCCTTCTGCTCTGGCCGTCGCTGCGGCCAGCGTACGATCTTTGGCCGCCAGCAGCTCTGCAATCCACGACTCGGGGCGATTGCCACAGCCGACTTCCATCAGGCTACCAACAATGTTGCGCACCATATGATGAACGAACGCATTGGCCTTAATATCTACCACGATATAGTCACCGTGACGTGTAACCTTTAAATGATTTACATAGCGCCACGGCGTGCGCGACTGGCATTGCACCGCCCGAAAAGAGGTGAAATCATTCTCCCCCAACAGGCACTGCCCGGCACGCTCCATCCGCTCCACATCCAGCGGATGATAAAAGTGCGTCATGCCATGTGAGAGCACTGCAGGGCGATAGCGGTGATTATAGATGACATAGCGGTAGCGACGTGCCGTCGCACTGAAGCGCGCATGGAAATCCTCGTCCACCGTTTTCACCCAACGCACGGCGATATCCGGCGGTAAATTCGCATTCACGCCCATCGTCCAGGCCGCGTCTTTCCTGACGGCGTGCGTAGTAAAATGCACAACCTGCCCGGTACCGTGCACGCCAGCATCGGTTCGGCCGGCACAAAACACCTCTATCGGTTCATCCGCGACTTTGCTCAGCGCCTTTTCAAGACAAGCCTGCACGCTAGCGACATCACTCTGGCGCTGCCAGCCATAATACTGGCTACCGTCATACTCAATGCCCAACGCGATTTTCAGCAGGGCGCGTTCGTTTTCCGCAACGGCGTCGGCCTGAACCGCCTCCGCCTGAGTGGTTTCCGACATTACCCGAGATACTCCTGCACCAGACATTCTGCCGTTTCCACCGCCATCAGCGCGCCGCCAAAGCGAGCGTTATCAGCGACCGACCAGAATTGCAGTAGCTCAGGAATACCGTAATCATTACGCAGACAGCCGACGCTCAGTTGCCCATTGCCGGACGCATCGCCAACCTGCGTCGGGTAATCCTGCTCGTCGCTTACCTCAATATTCCCGGCATTCAGCAATTCGTCACGCGCTTCTTCCGCAGACAGCGGACGCAGTGATTCAAGATGAACAACCTGCGCATGACCATAGAACACAGGAGACTGAATGCAGGTCACTGAAATCGGCAATCCTTCATCCTGCAAGACTTTACGCACCTGATCGACCAGAACGCGCTCTTCACGCACGCTGCCCGCATCATCAGGCAGTAAAGGCAACAGATTGAATGCCAACTGTTTCGGGAAAAGCCCTGCCTCAGGCGGAATACCATTCAGCAGACGGGCACTTTGCCCAGCCAGATCGTCTATCGCCGCTTTACCGAGTGCGGAAACCGACAACATATTGACAACGTGCAGGCGCGAAAGCCCCGCGGCATCGGTCAACGGTTTAATCGCCGTCAACAGTTGGCTGGTCAGACTGTCTGCCACCGCAACGATATTGCGGTTACGATAATCCGCCAATGTATGCGTATTCACGCCGGGCACCACCAGTGGCACATCCGGTTCCAGAGCAAACAAACCACTGCTGTCGATAACCAGGCAACCTGCATTTCCCGCCTCTTCTGCGTAGCGAGCGCTGGCATCCTGACTGGCGACAAAAAACGCCAATTGCACCTGTGACCAGTCAAAATCAGCCACATCGGTGACCAGACAGGATTTTCCGTTAAAACGTATGGTTTCACCCGCGCTACGTTCGCTGGCCAGCGGATACAGTTCACCCACCGGGAATTCACGTTCCTGCAATAATTCCAGTAACGCCGTGCCTACTGCGCCCGTTGCGCCCAGTAGAGCAATATTCCAGCCGTCAGACATTTGGTTCTCTCCCAAATTTTGAATGAAACACAAATCATAAATGGAACCGACAGACGATAGCGACGCCGTCTGTCAGTTCATGAATAAAAAAAGTGATGCTCGCGCGAAACGCCGTTAGCGTGCGCCCCGCACTGACGCCGTGAACCCCAGCGCGTTCAGGCAATCTGCGCTGTCAGCATCGGCGCAGATAACATGGAGTGACGACCATTCGCGTCGTTCCTGATAATGTTTGCGCAGGCGATCGAACTCGCCTTCCTGATGCGCAACGTGGCGCAACAGTGCATCGTCCCGGCGCACATCATACACCAGATGCACCAGACGTTTTAGCAGCGCCTCATCCAGCGGTACGGTCAGAGTCACTTCGGCAAACTCTGGCTCAGGCAAAAGCGACGAAAGCGCCACCTGCTGAGGGGTTCCGATAAACTCGCTCCAGGCTTCAAAAACCTGCGTAGTGCCGCGCGCCTTCCCTTCCAGCGTATAACCGGCGATATGCGCCGTACCAATATCGACTCGCGCCAGCAGATCGGTTGATAACTCGGGCTCAGGCTCCCATACGTCAAGAATGACGCTGAGTTTTTTACCCCGCTGCAACGCCTCAAGCAGTGCCGCATTGTCCACCACCGGGCCGCGGCAGGCATTAATCAAAATACGCCCGTCCGCAAACGCATCCAGCACGCTGGCATCAACCAAATGATGGGTACGGTATGGGCCATCGAGATACAACGGCGTGTGCAGCGTCAGAATGTCAGCATCGCGCACCAGCGTTTCTAGCGGCAGAAAATCGCCTGCATCACCGCGATCGGCACGCGGCGGATCGCACAGCAGCGTTTTCACGCCCCAGGCTTTCAGACGCGCATCCAGGCGTCTGCCAACGTTCCCCACGCCGACAATCCCGACGGTTTTATCACGCAGTTGGAAGCCATCACGCTCGGCCAGCATCAGCAAAGAAGAAAACACGTACTCCACCACCGCGATGGCATTGCAGCCGGGCGCAGCAGAAAATGCGATACCGTTGTCGTTAAGCCAGACATCATCAACATGGTCGGTGCCTGCCGTCGCACTGCCGACAAATTTCACCGCCGTACCCGACAGCAGATCTGCGTTCACCTTCGTGACCGAACGCACCATCAGCGCATCCGCATCTGCCAGTAAATCACGTGGCAAAGGGCGTCCCGGCACGGCTTGCACCTCACCCAGACGGCTAAAAAGCTCGCGGGCATACGGCATGTTCTCATCAACCAGAATCTTCATTGTCTTCTCCGACATCGGTAGCCAGCCAAAAAAAGCGGGGAGATATTTTGCCACCGAATGGTGCAGAAACCCAAGGCAATTACGACACGACGTCTTTACACTATCAGTTCACATCAATGAAGGCCTTACAAGAGAGGAGTCATAAACAGCCGATCGCCATACAAGGTTGATAGCCGCCACGTGGCTCTGTTATGTTGTTTGCCAATGTCACACTTGCCCCATTTTTATCGACCAGACTGGCAATAGGTACGTTTTCCGTCTGGTCTGCGATGAGAGACCCAACGTTGAACGCCCTATTTCCCACTATTGCCGTCCTGATCTGGTCAATTAACGTCATCGTTAACAAACTCTCTGCGAACGTTATCGATCCGGCCGCCATCTCGTTTTATCGCTGGCTACTGGCATTCCTCGTCATGACGCCGTTCATGCTGCCAACCCTGCGCCATCATGCGGCGGCCATTCGCCAACATGCCTGGAAGCTGCTGGTGCTGGGGTTGCTCGGCATGGTGTTGTATCAAAGCCTGGCCTACTACGCAGCACACACTATCAGCGCAGTGATGATGGGAATCATGGGCTCATTAGTGCCACTTCTCACCGTTGTACTCAGCATCCCTTTGCTTCGTTTGGCTCCCACACTCGGAGTCCTACTCGGTAGCCTGCTGTCGATGGCGGGGATTGTCTGGCTGATCGGTGCGGGACATCCTGAACAGATTCTGGTGCAGGGCATCGGCCCCGGTGAATTCATGATGTTTTGTGCCTCATTGTCCTATGCGCTTTATGGCGTATTAACCAAACGCTGGCACATCCCGCTGCCCAATTGGGTTTCGCTCTATGTGCAGATTGCCTTTGGTGTGGTGTTACTGGTACCCAATTTCCTGCTGACGGACAATGTGCAACTCAACGGTCAAAATCTGTCGTTAGTGATTTTCGCTGGCATCATGGCTTCAATCATCGCGCCTTTTCTGTGGATTCAGGGGGGTGATGCGCCTGGGAGCCAACAAGACCGCCATCTTTATGAATCTGACGCCGATCTTTACGACGATGATTGCGATTGGCTTGCTGAATGAACCGTTGCATCACTATCATCTGGTTGGCGGTGGTATCACGCTACTCGGTGTTATCCTCGCCCAACGTTTGCGCACCCCGCTAGGACGTCCCTCCTAAGCGCCCACCATGATATTCGTGTGTTTTACGCGATGCATGACTATCGGCCGTCACAGGAGATTGCTATGATTCATCTCAATCATGACGGCAGTGAGGATAACCGATATGCAACCTGTAAGCGGCCCAGGTGCCCCGCTGCCCGGCGAACGTCCGGTTACGCCGACAACTGCATCTTTGGCTTCATCCGCCTCGAATACCACGGGTTCAGCCAACGGCGATCGGCCGCTCACGCTGGCACAACGGACAACGCTGGAAAATCTGGTGCTCAAAGTTGCCGCACTGACAACGTCAAAGGCCGCAGAAGTCTGGACAACGGTAAAACAGGGATTAGGTCTGGCAGAAAATAGCGAACTGCAATCCCGCCACTACCAGCCTGCCGAGCAAATACTCCAGACGCGTTTAACGCAGGCACAAGATAACGGCGGGCGTCAGCAGTTGCTTCAACGCCTGACGGATATGCTGTCTCAGGGAAATAATCGTCAGGCGGTCAGTGATTTCATCCAGCAACGGTTCGGCAGCACTACGCTAAGCGCATTGAATAAAACGCAGTTGCAGCAGGTTGTAACGCTGCTGCAAAACGGGCAAATCCCGCAGTCAACGGCATCAGCCACAGCATCGCAAACCGCTCAGGCCGCCAACTCGCCCGATCGTCCGCTCTCTCCTGCGGAACAGCGCGGCTTGAATCAGTTAGTCACCCGCTTAGCGACTATGACTGGGGAACAGCCTGCAAGAGTACTGAACAATCTGATGATGATGCAGAATCTTAGCCCGGGCGACGCTATCCCGCTAAAACATCTGCCGCTGATCACGCAGTTCCTGCAAGCGCAGGTTGAGCTGCAACAGACGCAGACGCTGCTGCGCGCCACCCCGCCGGCGCAGCAGGGAACATCAACAAATGCAGGTGCAGCGTCAGAACCGCTGACAGCCAGCACCACCAATACTGCTAACGCGAATCCGTCGTCCACAGCGAATCTATCATCACAGTCGCTATCGCCACAGAACGCGCTGCTTTCCCCGAACCTTGCCCCGTTACAGGCTTTGCTACAACAGCCCATGACCGCGCAGGAACAGCACTTGCTGATGGATTACACACAGAATCGCTTCAATATCGGATTACAAACGCCGCTGACGCCGATGCAGGTCAGCGATCTGCTGACGTTTCTGTTTACACAGCGTATTCAGCGCGCGCAGGAAACAGATTGGACGACAACCTCACAGTTGCTGCATCCGCTATTTAATCCTCTGATTGCCTCACTGCCGCTCAGTTGGCAATCCCTGTTCCATAAGCCGATGTTTCTGGTGATTGTCAGCACCTGCGTGGCGGCATTTTTGCTCTGGGTTCTGATCTAACCGCTAAGCCCGTTAAAGGCAGGCTTATCGCTCATCATTCTCTCAACAAAACCATCGCCGACAAAAAACCCCGCGGCTTGCGCCAGCGGGGTTTTATTTATTTGAGATAATGCCGAAGAATAATTCGATTATTTATCGAGCTTTCTCATGACCAGCGTCGCATTGGTGCCGCCGAAACCGAAGCTGTTAGACATCACCGTGGTCAGTTTACGCTCCGTCGGCGTCGTCACGATGTTCAGGCCGACAGCCTGCTCATCCAGATTTTCCACGTTAATGCTCGGTGCAACAAAGCCGTGCTCCAGCATCAGCAATGAATAAATGGCTTCCTGAACGCCTGCGGCACCCAGAGAGTGACCAGTCATCGCTTTCGTCGCGGAGATCGCTGGCGAGTTGTCGCCAAACACTTCACGAATCGCGCCCAGTTCCTTCACATCGCCAACCGGCGTAGAGGTACCGTGAGAGTTCAGGTAATCAATCGGGGTATCCACACCGTGCATCGCCATCTTCATACAGCGAACGGCACCTTCACCCGATGGGGCAACCATATCTGCACCGTCAGACGTCGCGCCGTAGCCGACCACTTCCGCATAGATGTGTGCGCCACGCGCCAATGCGTGTTCCAGTTCTTCAACCACGACCATACCGCCGCCGCCTGCAATCACGAAACCATCGCGATCGGCATCATAAGTACGGGATGCTTTTTCTGGGGTTTCATTGTACTTGGTTGACAGTGCGCCCATGGCGTCAAATTCACAGGCCAGTTCCCAGCACAGCTCTTCAGCACCGCCGGCGAATACGATGTCCTGCTTGCCCATCTGGATTTGCTCAACCGCGTTACCGATACAGTGTGCAGAAGTCGCACAGGCAGAGCTGATGGAGTAGTTCACGCCGTGAATTTTAAATGGCGTTGCCAGACAGGCAGATACCGCTGAACCCATGGACTTGGTCACGACATAAGGGCCAACGGCTTTCAGGCCACGCGGGCTACGCATCGCGTCAGCACCGAACACCTGATAGCGCGCAGAGCCGCCGGAACCGGCAATCAGACCAACACGTGGGTTATTCTGATAAACCTCATCGGACAGCCCGGAATCCTGAATCGCCTGCTCCATAGATAAGTAGGCATAAATCGATGCATCACTCATAAAACGCACAACTTTGCGATCGATGAGGCCAGTGGTGTCCAGTTTGACATTCCCCCAGACGTGACTACGCATACCGGAATCTTTCAGCTCTTGAGAGAAAGTAATACCCGAGCGGCCTTCCCGCAATGATGCCAGAACTTCCTGCTGGTTATTACCGATGCTTGATACGATCCCCAGGCCAGTAATCACTGCACGTTTCATTTAATACCTCTTTTCCACTTATAGAGTTTGGGATTTCGCCTCGCACTTTAGCGTACAGTTGTAAGCTGAACAAGTCCGATCAGCCGAACTATCGAGAAATTATTGCTAAATTTGCGCCACGATATTCCGCTCGTTAAAATCTTGCCATCACTTGAATAATGAGCTTTTGTCGTGGCTAATCTTCCCATCCAACATGCGTCGTTAAGTTGGAACGCTCAGGGTACACCTGTATCGCAACAGTTTGATGACGTCTATTTTTCGAATCAGGATGGGCTGGCTGAAACCCGTTATGTGTTTTTAAAAGGCAATCAGTTTCCTGAGCGTTTTTCCACGCACCCGCGCACTGCGTGCGTGGTAGCAGAAACCGGCTTTGGCACTGGCCTGAATTTTCTCACGTTGTGGCAAGCCTTTGCCGCGTTTCGCCAACAGCAGCTGCAGGCGACATTACGCCACCTGCATTTCATTAGCTTCGAGAAATTCCCCCTGCGGCGTCACGATCTGGCTGCCGCGCACGCCCAATGGCCGGAACTGGCAGCGTTCGCAGATGAACTGCGTGAGCAATGGCCGCTACCGCTGCCGGGCTGCCACCGTCTGATACTGGCGCAGGGTACTATCACGCTCGATTTGTGGTTCGGTGACGTTAACGTCTTACTGCCTGAGCTGGATGATACTCAGAACCATCAGGTCGACGCCTGGTTTCTGGATGGCTTCGCGCCGTCCAAGAACCCGGACATGTGGACAGAGAATCTGTTTCAGGCAATGGCTCGTCTGTGCCGTAAAGAAGGCACGTTCGCCACCTTTACCGCCGCAGGCTTTGTGCGTCGCGGCCTGCAACAGGCGGGGTTTAAGGTCAGCAAAATCAAAGGATTCGGGCAGAAACGCGAGATGCTGCGCGGTATCCTTCCCGACACGCTTCCCGTAACATCGCCAACGCCGTGGTATGCGCGCCCTGCGGCCAGTACGACTGACGATATTGCGATTATCGGCGGCGGCATTGCCAGCGTACTGACAGCCCTTGCTCTGCAACGACGCGGCGCAAACGTCACGCTTTATTGCGAGGAAGCACAGCCGGCCACGGGCGCTTCCGGCAATCGTCAGGGGGCGCTGTATCCTCTGCTGAATAACCGGCACGATGCGGTATCCCGCTTTTTCTCCCTTGCTTTTGACTTTGCCCGCCGCAGCTATACGGCACTGGCGCAGCAGGGTCTGGCATTTGAGCACCAGTGGTGTGGCGTCAGCCAGCTTGCTTGGGATGAAAAAAGCGCGCGTAAGATCGAGCAGATTCTGCAAGGAAAGTGGCCGGAAGCGCTGGTCGTTAGCGTGAACGCGCAACAACTGGAAAAACAGAGCGGCCTGAATCCCGGCGTAGACGGCATCACCTATCCCGACGGTGGCTGGCTGTGCCCGGCGGAGTTGACGGCTTCTGCACTGAAGCTGGCAGAGCAAAACGGCCTGTCGGTACAGATGAATACTGCCGTTTCCGCACTGAAGAAAACGGACAACGACTGGGCGCTTACCCTGAGCAGCGGCCAGAAGGTACATCATTCGGTCGTGGTACTGGCGAACGGTTATCGCATCACTGACTGGCCACAAACCCGCCATTTGCCCGCCTACGCCGTGCGCGGACAGGTCAGCCATAGTCCCACCAACCCCGTGCTAGGGCAGCTCAAACAGGTGCTGTGCTACGACGGCTATCTGACGCCGGTTAGCCCACGTCATCAAACGCACTGCATCGGGGCAAGCTATGTGCGGGGAGACACGCGCTGTGATTATCGGGAAGCCGAGCAGCAAGAGAACCGCCAACGGCTGCTGAATTGCTTGCCCAACGCAGAGTGGATCAAGGCGATCGATGTCAGCAATGCACAAGCGCGTCAGGGCGTACGCTGTGCGCTACGCGATCATCTGCCGCTCTTAGGGGCCGTGCCGGACTACGAACAAACGCTGGCAGAATATGAAGAACGACTGCATCCCCAGCACCGTGCCGATGTGGTCCCAAACGCGCCTTACTGGCAGGATCTGTTTATTATCGGTGCGTTAGGCTCACGCGGGCTCTGCTCCGCTCCGCTCGCCGCGGAAATTCTGGCTTCTCAGGTCTATGGTGAACCACTGCCGCTGGATCGCAATACGCTCGCCGCGCTCAATCCGAATCGTTTCTGGATAAGAAAACTGCTGAAAGGCAAACCCGTCGCTCAGGATTAATGGGAAAGAAAATGTGCTGGCTCGACGACACGAGCACGTAAAGCCAGCACTGACAGATTAACGATTAGCCCATATGAAAATCAGTGGGTACTATTCTGTGCCTGCTGGAACAAACGTTCCCACATTCCGTTAACCAGTACCTGATCCGGTGGCGACAGTTCACCGTTTTTAATAGCATGCTTAATACTGTCGCTCACGCGCGCGTGCAGGGCTTCCAGCGTCTGTTCCCCGTGCTCTTCTGTCTCTGCCACCGACACCGTCAGATGACCGCGCAAGTAGCCGCCGGCAAACAGTTCGTCGTCGCTGGCATGCTCTACCATGTCATCAATCAGCGCCAGAATGCGCGTTTCAAATTCTGCGATCATGTCTTATCCTCAAGTTTTTGCATTTCCCGTGCATCACAGATCGGCTGGATACGGGAAGCTCGCCGCCGTCAGCGGGGGCGTATTGTAAAACGATTGTAATGCGCGAATAAAGCATGCCGGACGAGCGGGAATACCCTCTTCCAGATACTGCATCACCTGCGCATGCACACGCCGCTGAAAATCAATGCGGTCCGGTTCGCAGTCGCCGTTCAGGTTGTCGCAACTGACGTTAAACGGAAAGCCTGCGGCGACGCAGAACAGCCAGTCGAAAGCCTGGGGTTTGATTTCCACTCCCTCAAACTGACTTTGCGTCGCCGCATCGCGACCATCAGGGCAGTACCAGTAGCCGAAATCAACCTGCAAGCGCCGCTGGGCGCCGGCAATACACCAGTGAGAAATCTCGTGCAGCGCACTGGCATAAAAACCGTGAGCAAACACAATCCGGTGATACGGGATGTCATTATCCGCTGGCAGGTAAATCGGCTCATCGTCGCCTTTTACCAGGCGAGTATTGTATTCATCGCCAAAGCAATCATTAAAAATATCAATCAGTTGTTGATAATGGTGCGTCGTTGTCATGTTATCTGTTGTTATCATAAAATTGTTATCATAAAAACTGTCCCAGCCAGACAGCAATCGCGTGACCGTGGCTGTCATAAATCAGCTTGCCGCTCATGGTGGCGGAAACCAGCACCAGCATAGGACGAATCAGCTTTTGCCCTTTCGTCATCACCATTCTGGCACCGAGTCGCGCCCCAATAATCTGCCCTGCCAGCATGACACCGCCAACAACCCAAACAACCTGACCGCCCAGCATAAAAAACAGTAGCCCGCCGAAGTTGGAGGTAAAGTTCAGGATCTTGGCATTCGCTGTCGCTTTAGCCAGATTGAAGCCATACAAGGTAACAAACGCCAGCGCATAAAATGACCCCGCACCGGGGCCAAAGAAACCGTCATAAAAGCCGACGCAGCCGCCTGCCAGAATCGCAAACGGAAGTGGCGACAGGCGACGCTGCCGATCTTCATCGCCTATTTTTGGCGTTAATAAAAAGTAGAGGCCGATGCCAATGATCAGCACCGGCAGCAGCTGGCGCAGAAAATCGGCATGAATTTGCTGGATCAGCCAGGCACCAAAGGTCGACCCCGCAAACGTCAGCGCAATCGCCAGTTTCTGCTCGCCCAGATTCACCGCACGACGACGAATGAAATACAGGCTGGCGGAAAAGGATCCGCCGACGGCCTGAAGTTTATTCGTTGCCAGCGCCTGCGCCGGGGATAACCCCGCCGCCAGCAGGGCAGGTATCGTTAACAAACCGCCGCCACCCGCAATCGAATCAATAAACCCTGCCAACGCCCCGACAAAAAACAGCACGGCCAGCGTTTCTGGCCCAAGCACTAACCAATCCATCGTTATTTGTTATCTCGCGGCAAAATGTTTGTCGAGCAATGCCTGACAAGAAGGAGGCAACGGCGGCGGTGTAGTCTTGTCCGGTGCTTCGCTACTAGGCTGTTTCGGTTGGAACCAACTGGTTAATTCGGCACCGCATCCATCACCGAGTGGCGGATCGCTTTGTTCCTGACACTCCAGGCTGTCTGCCGGGCAGCGTAAACGCACGTGCATGTGCGCACGGTGTGCAAACCAGGGGCGAACTTTACGCAACCAGTCACGATCGTGTCCGGCTTCAGCACACAACTGTTTTTTAATCGCCGGATTGACGAAGATACGCGTCACATCGCTATCCAGCGCGGCGGTTTTGATCAGGGTCGTGATTTCTGGTCGCCAGACGCGCGAATTAACACTCAGCCCGCTGGCATTCACCAAATCGATAGGCTGCGGCTTCAGCAACTGCTGCTCGCTCCAGCGCTGTCTGGGCAATTGCAGCCAGATGTCCACATCCAGCCCGGATTGGTGACTGGCGTGGCCGCTGCTGAAACGTCCACCGACGGGCATCCCCATATCCCCCACCAGCACATTACCCGAGGTCGTACGCTTCACCTCGTTACTCAGGCGGTGAATAAACGCCAGCAGATCGGGGTGACCGAAATAGCGGCGCTGATCGACACGCATCACCTGATAATCCAGCGACTGCAACGGCAGCGGCTGGGCACCGATGATACAGCCATTGGAAAAACTCCCAATCGACTGCGGCGTGCCCGCAACCGGATGCGTGATCTCCTGCCAGGGCGTTTTCGCCCACGCGGCGTTCGACCACAGCGGCGCACTCAGCGCCAGCGCGAGAACCCCGATTAACCCTTGTTTCATTATGTTTTACCAGCGAGGAACCTGACTGTTCACATCCCCACACTGTGCGCGTTGGCGCAGCAGGTGATCCATTAACACAATCGCCATCATGGCTTCGGCAATCGGCACTGCACGAATACCCACACAGGGATCGTGACGGCCGCGCGTGACCATTTCAGTCGCTTCACCCTGACGGTTGATCGTTTTCCCCGGCACCATAATGCTGGAGGTCGGCTTTAACGCCAGATGCGCGACGATGTGCTGACCGCTGCTGATCCCGCCTAAAATGCCGCCAGCGTGGTTGCTCTGGAAACCGTCCGGCGTGATTTCATCACGGTTTTCGCTGCCGCGTTTGGTTACAACCGCAAAACCATCGCCAATTTCGACGCCTTTCACGGCATTGATGCTCATCAACGCATGGGCCAGATCGGCATCAAGACGATCAAACACTGGCTCACCTAATCCGGCGGGGACAGATTCCGCCACGACGCTCACCCTCGCACCAATGGAATCGCCCTCTTTTTTGAGCGCACGCATCAGTTCATCCAGGGCGTCCAGCTTATCGACATCCGGGCAAAAGAACGGGTTTTGCTCCACCTGCTCCCAATCTTTCAGCTCGCAGGTAACATCACCAATCTGCGACAGATAGCCGCGCACCTTCACACCGTATTGCTGTTGCAGGTATTTCTTCGCAATCGCCCCTGCGGCAACACGCATCGCGGTTTCGCGCGCGGAAGAGCGACCGCCGCCGCGATAATCGCGCAGGCCATATTTTTGTTCATAGGTGTAGTCGGCGTGACCGGGGCGAAAAACATCTTTAATCGCGCTGTAGTCCTGAGAACGCTGATCGGTGTTTTCAATCAGCAGACCTATGCTGGTCCCTGTGGTCACACCTTCAAAAACGCCGGACAGAATTTTAACCTGATCGGGCTCACGGCGCTGCGTCGTATAGCGGGATGTTCCCGGACGGCGGCGATCCAAATCGTGTTGCAGATCCGCTTCCGTCAGCGGGATCCCCGGCGGTACGCCATCAACAATACACCCCAGGGCAATACCGTGGGATTCACCAAATGTAGTGACGCGGAAAAATTGCCCAATACTGTTGCCTGCCATCACAACTCCTTCGCATGTGTTCTGTTTCTGCCTTACCGCCTAAACTCGTCATACTTCAAGCTGCTTGTACGTTGGCTGCCCTTACTCACCCCAGTCACTTACCTGTGTAAGCTCCTGGGGATTCGTACGGTTGCCGCCTTCACGCAACTCGAATTATTTAGAGTATAAACGGTAAGACTAATGAATATCGTTATGACCGTTTAATCACGGTAAGCGCTAAAATGATCTTTGCAATCAACCAGCTGTGATCGCGTTAGCATAAACACGCCGTCACCGCCGTTATCAAACTCCAGCCAGGTGAACGGGATTTCTGGGTATTGATCGATCAGGTGCACCATGCTGTTACCCACTTCGCAAATCAGCACGCCGTCGTCGCTAAGATAGTCTGGCGCACAGGCCAGAATACGCCGCACCAAATCCAGACCGTCGTTGCCCGCTGCCAACCCCAGTTCAGGTTCGAAGCGGAATTCCTGCGGCAGATCGGACATATCTTCTTCATCCACATACGGTGGATTGGTCACGATCAGATCATAGCGAATCGCCGGTAAATCGCAGAACAGGTCGGATCGGATTGGCGTCACGCGGTATTCCAGACCGTGCTGCTGAATATTCTGCTCGGTTACCGCCAGCGCATCGCCGGAGATATCCACAGCGTCAACTTCCGCTTCGGGGAATGCCTGCGCGCAGGCAATCGCAATACACCCGCTGCCCGTACACAGATCCAGAATGTGATTTGGCGCAGTTGGCAACTGCTCATCGAAATAGTTATTGATCAATTCACCGATAGGAGAGCGCGGCACCAGCACGCGTTCGTCAACGTAGAATTCCAGACCGCAGAACCAGGCCTTGTTAGTCAGATAAGCGACAGGAATACGCTCATTGACGCGGCGAATCACGCGTTCCACAATGCGCTGCCGCTCACTGGTGATCAAACGGGACGTGTACATATCTTCAGGAATATCGAGCGGCAAATACAGGCCAGGCAATACCAGCTGTATGGCTTCATCCCAGGGATTATCCGTCCCGTGACCGTAATAGACGTTGGCTGCGTTAAACCGGCTGACAGCCCAGCGCAACATATCCTGAATGGTATGAAGTTCACTGACGGCCTCATCGACGAAAATTTTGTCCAAGGGTGTCCTCCGCAGACAGTTCTGAACGGGAAATTGGCGCTTAGTTTGCCATGAAGCCCGCGACAAATCAGCAGATATAACCGACTGAACGCGCCCCGATACAGACTTTTATTTAGCGACAGCAGGCAGACAAGGTAAACTGATCGAATGTTGACGCAAGATGAATGAAATATGAGTAATAAATATTCGCTGAATGACGACGAATTACAGCTTTTTCGCACGTCAATCACTGGCACAAAAAAGTTGCGTCAGGATACCTATACCCACAAACCGCTGCGCAGGAAAATAGGCGAATTACCGGCAAAACGGGCATTGCAGGAGCAGGTTGATGCCAGTTTCTATTTTTCGGATGAATTTCAGCCCCAATTGGATGCAGAAGGCCCGACGCGCTATGTCCGCCCCGGTGCCAGCCACTATGAATTGAAGAAACTCCGCCGGGGAGACTATTCACCGGAGCTGTTTTTGGATCTGCACGGTTTGACGCAGCTTCAGGCGAAACAGGAATTGGGTGCACTGCTGGCGGCCTGCCGACGGGAGCACGTTTACTGCGCCTGCGTGATGCACGGGCACGGCAAACATATACTGAAACAGCAAACGCCGCTCTGGCTGGCGCAGCACCCTGACGTGCTGGCTTTTCATCAGGCACCGAAAGAGTTTGGGGGGAATGCCGCGCTGCTGGTGTTGGTCGCACTGGAGGCACCTTCGCTTGAGTAACCCAGTCCTTTGTCAACGAACGATGAGGCGTGTAAATTCGTTACACGCCTCATACCGTATGAATTCAGGCGTTCGGTGTTAGTCGTATCAGGGTTTTGCGGTCAGCTGTGCCGGACTGACTTGCCAGTGCAGAACACCATTGCCCGATTCCGCCTCCACCAGCACACAGGCGACAGCGGACGTGGCGAACATCGGAGCCGTTTCATTTCGGCATAATTCGGCGACCAGGTAGCCCACCAGCGGCAGATGCGAAACAACCAGAACCGCCCCCACCCCCTCTCGCGCCAGCGTTTGCAGATAATAACCGACAAGCTGGGCATCTCCGCCGGGCGTCAGTTCATTTAAGCAATCCGCTTCTTCCGGCAGCGGCAGAACATTCTTCACCACGTCGAGCGTTTGCTGGGCGCGCAAATAAGGACTCACCAAAACGCGCTCAATATCAATATTTCTCTCGTTCAACCAATACGCCATCTGGCGAGATTCATCGCGACCAGCGTCGCTCAGTGGCCGAACGGCATCACTCGCTGCATCAAGTACCGCATCACCATGACGCATTATCAACACTTGCATATCACACCGCTATGTTAATGAAATATATGGTATATCCTCATAACCCTGTCGGTATGAGGATTGGCTTTTCTGCAATTGGGCATGCCCGTAACATAAGCCATATAAGGTATAGTGTCTTGCTGTAGGTTACCTGAGTTTCTCGCTATGTAAACTCGCCTGAGATCAGGTTTCGGTAGAAAAACGCATCCTCGCCGCCTCTTACCACAGGCAACCAACCGTAGTCAGACAAAATACGACCGAATACTGTTGCAAAATTAACCACCTCAATGCCGCGTTT
The DNA here is from genome assembly GCF_028335745.1 of Pectobacterium sp. A5351. Taxonomy (NCBI): domain Bacteria; kingdom Pseudomonadati; phylum Pseudomonadota; class Gammaproteobacteria; order Enterobacterales; family Pectobacteriaceae; genus Pectobacterium; species Pectobacterium sp. A5351. The sequence continues at coordinate 1,378,210 of NZ_CP116477.1, read as the reverse complement.
TTAGCCGATCCGTCGCCAAAGAGTCAATTATCATTATGAATCGATAAAATCAGAAGGCGCACTCAGCTTTCGGCTTTTCTCAATAAAATATTGATAAATAAAATATTTAAAGACATTTGAGAGATCATTCCCCATCCGAAGAAAATGACCATAATTTTAAAATGGTCATTATAATCAATTACAATAAAACGAATAAATAAGATATAGAATTCAAAAAACAAAAACAAATCAGCATAAAAAACCAAAAAAATAAAAAAAGTCAATTTTTTACACCTTTTTAACACATATTAATTTTGTGATATTGTTAAAAAACCACTCTACTTCTATCTTTATCTTAAATAGCGTTTTTACTATTCGTTTTATATAAATAAGGTCATTACACAGAATATAACGTCATATAATAAAAATAGATTGCTCTTCTATACCCTAAATAATTCGAGTGGCGTGAAGGCGGCAACCGAGCGAATCCCCAGGAGCTTACACAGGTAAGTGACTGGGGTGAGTAAGGGCGGCCAACGCACAAGCAGCTTGAAGTATGACGGGTATATTTATGGACGAATGTGCAATTCAGGATAAAGTCCGAAGAACCTCTCTTTTATTTATATGCCCGCCATTATTCACACCATGGAAGAAAAAACAGTAATACATTTCTTTGTAGATTATTTTCACCATACGGAAAGCACTGAAAATAGTAGTGATATATATTTCAGCAGTGCGATATTTTGTGTCTATGGTTTAGGCTGTCAGGAAAAAGAATATCTCTTTTGCATTTTCCCAAACATGTCGAAACTATGCCCTATAAATACCCGTACTGATTCAAACGACTCGTTATGATTTTTTTCGTAATAGTCACCCATGACGAGCAGTTTTCACGGAAACCACGGTACTTTCGTGAAGACACTTTCGATGAAAATAAGTGAGAGACCTATAAAGGAATCGTTATGAATTCTAAACGTATCACATTATCTATTCTGGCGACACTATTCACCACATTCGGCCTATCCCCCACAGCCAGCAGCGTGACGATTAATGGTCAGATTCCAGTATCACTTACCATTACCGCCGCCTGCACGGTCAACAACGGGGGAGGCGCAGGTACCACATGGGGAACAATAGACTTTGGCTCCCACTCCGATCTGACTACCGCGATAGATAGTCAGGCAACCAGCATCGGGGGCAACGGAATTACGGTCAGTTGCTCTGTAGGCACCCCCGCATCATTAAAGATAGGTGCAGGTGCAAACGCCACCGCCTCGCTACGCAGGCTGGCACCGGGTACAGGAACGTATAATGTCCCTTACCGTTTATATAGCGACTCAACCCGCACCACTGAAATACCGCTGAGTAGTACCACCGGCATTGCCATTGTGGCAACGGGCAACCCGCAAATGGTTCCGATTTATGCGCGTATTCAGCCGTCAGATCAGACCGTTCTGGCACCTACTGCTGGGTCTTATACCGACACCGTCACTGCAACTATCGAATGGTAATTTTTACAGGCCGGCACGCTCACATGTCGGCCTTTTTAGGATCATTGATCCACAAGAAATTGATCCGCAAGAAAAGGAGCCGTTATGTCACCACGCCTTATACGCGTTATCGCGTTTACTGACTGCACTCTGCCGTTCACCCTTGCGTTGGGTGTGTTGCACATCGCCATTCAGGCCCGGTAACCATTGGTATTGCGATGCGTTTTCCATCGGCATTAATTTTTTCATTTCTGCTGTCCGCCTCCATCATCCCCACGGTGGCGATGGCGCTCACCGTTAGCAGCACATTCGATGTCACGGCAACGATACAAAGAGGCTGTGTTTTTGGCACTAGCACGGCAAATAGTCAGCCCAATATGGGCACGCTTGACTTCGGAACGCGCAGCGCCACGGCGACCAACGTGGATGTCGCCAGCACGAGCGGCGGCGGCTCGATTGTTGCCACCTGCACACCAGGCACAAGCGCCACCATTGAACTGAGCTACGGTGCCAATGGCGGTAGCAGCGCACAGCGTTATCTGAAAAATGCAGCAGGAACACGTCTGTTGGCCTATCAGCTTTACCACGATGCTGCACGCACGCAGGTGTGGGGAACGGGAAGTCTGGCGCTCAGTATTGTCTCCTTTCCCGCCACAACCCAGACCTATACCGTCTATGCCCGCTATTTTGGCGGCACGCCTCTGCCTCCCGCAGGGGTTTATACCGATAACGTGACCGTCAGCCTGACTTATTAAAAACACAACAGGGTGAAGAGGAAAATGACATTTTTTATTCGGGCAATGGCCTTTTTATTAAGCGGTTTCAGCGCGTTTTGCTTTGCCGCCAGCTCTATCCTCGTGTGGCCGATTTATCAGGTGATTGAAGCCGATGAGAACAGCTCAGCGCTGTGGCTGGAAAACAAAGGCAATGCGCCCGTCGGTTTGCAAATCCGCATCATGTCCTGGAAGCAAATAGACTTTCAGGATCGTTATGCCGAACAAAGTAATGTGATTGCTACACCGCCGTTCATGACGCTGGAACCGGGTAAACGCAATATGGTGCGCCTGATTCGCGTCAACTCAGCCCCCACCAATACCGAACAGGCTTACCGCATCATCGTTGATGAGATTTCCGCGCCCTATCAACAAAATGCTCCGCAGATGGGGCTGCAATTCCAGATGCGCTATCTGCTGCCTCTGTTTCTTGATGGTGAAGGCGTCTGGACGCATAGTCGGCCAGAGAAACGACGCGCCAACGCCGAACCGACGCTGCCCGTACTCAGTTGGCGAATCAGCGCGGTGGGGGGGAGAAACTATCTGTATGTCCGCAACCGTGGCGTAGTGCACGCCCGCCTGAGTAACGTCTATTGGTCAGCCGACCAGAGCGGGAAAGGAAGCCGAATAAAGATAACCGACGGCTTTTTAGGCTATGTGCTACCGGGGCAAGAGATGCGCTGGCCGTTACCTGCTGGCGTATCCACCCCGAGCGCAGCGATGCAGCTCTTCACCAATCTGATCGATATCACCGATCCCATACTGATTAAACGCGAATGATGGATCGGTTAATAACAGAGGCGAGTCTGTTGGCTGTCCGGCCATGGTGAGATGTAGCATGACGCACAAAACAGGTGCCTTTCTCCTGCTCATGTGCGCCCCGCTTGCGCTGTTTTATTCTGCGACCCTTCTCGCGGAAGAGTATACCGATCTCCCCGCGCCCCCCAGCGCGATGCCCTCGCTCAGCGAATCCGTCTATTATTTAACACTTTCCGTCAACGGACAGAGCGATAACGCGGTAGTCCCTGTCACGTATCGTGCCGGGAACTATTATGTGGATGCGGCCGCGCTGCGCCAGAATCACATTCGCCTGTCAGAGCAAAGCGTGGGGCTGGTCAATATCAGCGATCTGCCAGACGTCACCGTCGATTACGATCAGGCCATACAGCAGCTAAAACTCACCGTGCCCATGCACTGGCTACCCGAGCAATCCGTTGAAGGCGGAGGGCAGGATACGGCACGTTTCCCCGCCCGCAGTAGCCCCGGCCTGCTATTCAACTATAACCTTTATTACACCTCGCCCCGCGGCAGTTCAGATTCGCTCAGCAGTTGGATGGAACAGCGCTTTTTCAGCCCCTACGGAACCTTATCCAATACGGGGATCTACTATTTCACATCGGGCAACAGCACCTCGCAGCAAGATGGCTATCAGCGCTTTGATACCTATTGGCGCTATAACGATAACGAACGCATGATCACCTATCAGGTTGGCGACCTGATTAGCAACGCCCTGACGTGGAGTAACTCGGTACGCATGGGCGGCCTGCGTGTCGCCCGCAATTTTGGCCTTCGCCCGGATATCGTGACCTATCCAATGCTGCAATACACCGGTACGGCCGCCGTACCCAGCACGCTTGACTTGTTTATTAACGGTTATAAAGCCAACAGCACGAACCTGAACGCGGGTCCGTTCACCCTCACCAATACGCCTTACCTGAATGGCGCAGGGGAAGCGACGGTGATTACCACGGACGCTCAAGGGCGGCAGGTTTCTACCACGATTCCTTTTTATGTCTCCAACGCGTTGCTGAGAGAGGGATTGAGCGATTTCGATCTGTCCGTTGGTGTTTTGCGCCGGGACTATGGCATACGGAATAATTCCTACACTGACGACCCTGCCGTCAGCGGTATCTATCGCTACGGATTGACCAATAAACTGACGCTATCGGCACATGGGGAGGCCGTACAGGATCTGTATCTGCTCGGCGCAGGGGGGGATTTTACCGTCGGCCGCTGGGGAACGCTGAGTTCTTCCTACAGCCAGAGCGAAAAGGAAGCCACCGGACACCAATACACCACAGGCTATTCTTACTACAGTTCCGCCTTTGGCCTGAGCGTTCAACACGCTAAACGCAGTGAGAAGTACCGCGATTTAGCCGCCGTACTCACGGAAGGCCGCCTCAGTCGGGAAAGCTATCAGGCGACGCTCAGCAGCCAGTTGTTTGGTGAAGGCAATGGCTCATTCGGCGTGGGTTACTTCGACATCCGCGCGTACGACTCAACCCGTACCCGTCTGCTGAATCTCTCTTTCAGCCGTCAGGTCTGGCAAGACAGCTCCATTTACCTCGCCTTTAACAAGGCACTGGGAGAAAACGGCTACAGCGCCCAGCTCCAGTTCGTGATGCCTTTTGGTAGAAACGGCAGCATCAATGCCGGCGTTCAGCGCGATAGCAATGGCGATTATTCACCGCGCGTAGGGGTAAACCGCACCGCGCCGACAGAAGGTGGATTTGGCTGGAACGCCGCCTATGGCGCGGGAAGAAACCCTTATCACCAGGGCTCACTGAACTGGCGCGGCCCTTATGCCATGATGGCTGGCGGAACCTATGGCAACGAAGGCGATACCACGCAGTGGGGGGAACTGAGCGGCTCGCTGATCTACATGAACGGAGGGCTTTTTCCCAGCAACCGCATCAACGACGCCTTTATTGTGGTCGATACCGAAGGATACCCCGATGTCCCGGTAAAATATGAAAACCAATTGGTAGGGAAAACCAACAAAAGCGGCCACTTACTCGTACCATGGGTGGTATCCAACTACCCCGCGAAACTGGAAATCGATACGTTACAACTGCCAGCCAACGTCACCACACCACAGGTGGAATCACACGTGTCGGTCAAAGAAGGCAGCGGCACCATCGTGAAATTCCCCATTCATGTCGTGCGTTCCGCCAACATCAGGCTGCGCAATTCGGAGGGCAACCCGCTCACCATCGGCACCTGGATCACCGACGAAATCAGCGGTGACACTACCATCAGCGGCTACGATGGTCTGGCCTACTTCGCCAATCTGGGAACCGCTAACCGCTTACGTTTTAAACAAGAAGACGGGCGGCTTTGCCGGGTGGAATTCTCACTGCCGGAATCACAGACCATGATGGCAACCATCGGCCCACTCACCTGCCAGACGACTGACCCAAAAGGATAACATGATGCTGACCACGATACCGACAATCCAGCACGTCTTCCCCGCCAATCGGCGATCCGCCTGCTGGCTACGTCTGGCTTTCTTGCTGGTAGCGCTGTATTACGCGCCTTCTAGCTACGCCGACTGTACCATTCCCCCGAGCTCTACCACGTTGGGGCCATATGCATCTTCCATTGTCGGCGTTAACGGCACACCGCAGGTCGTCCAGTCAGGGAGCGGTTTTCGCTGTACGGGAAGTCTGTTGAGTTTAGTCAGTACCAACACGATTACCGCCACCATACAGGCTGACAGCAACCCCAGCGGTACCACCATGCGAATGCGCAGGGGGACAAGCACCGATTATGTTCCCTACAGCCTGTGTATAGATTCTGGTTGCGGGACGCTCTATAACATCGGTTCGACCTACACATGGTCCCGCACAACACTTTTGGATCTATTCGGTCTCTTCAATTCACCTGATGGCACCATGCCACTCTTTATCCGAACCAGTATAGGCAACAATGTTGCCGCAGGGAGTTACACGGATACGGTCACCATCAAATGGGATTATAGTATTTGTACCCTTGGTCTACTGGGACTGTGTGCGTATGACACAGGAACATTAGTTTCCACCCTCAATATCACCATGAATATCACCAATGATTGCCAGATCACCAGTGCACCGAATATCAGCTTTGGCACAGCGGCGTTTCCCGCCGATTTTGCGGCAGTCAGCAATAGCCTCGGAGTGCGCTGTACGCTGCTGGGCGCGTATACCGTCAAGCTCGTCAGTACGCATCCCGACGATGCCAACTGGCGCAGAATGACGGCAACCGTCAGCGGCACCCCTTACTACCTGCAATATCAGCTCTACCGCACCGGTAATATCGCCTGGACCGAAACAAACGATTACAGCGGAACGGGTACGGGGATTACACAGAGTATCCCGTACACCGCCCGCATTAACGCCAGTCAGGCCAGCAAACCGGAGGGGGCGTATAAAGACACGGTGACGATCAACGTCACGATCAACTAGCGCTACCGTCCACATCGGTTGGCGGATAAAACGTCAGCCGTTCTTCCCGCATCGCGAGCAAACGTTCACAGGGGGCAAACCGATCGCCATACTGCTGTTGCAGCACCAGCAGCGTTTTCACCACCGTTTCCATTCCCAGACGATCCATGTAGTGGAATGGCCCTCCGAGGAAAGGGGGAAAACCAATGCCAAATACCGCGCCGATATCACCGTCGCGGGCACACTGGATTACCCCTTCGTCCAGACAACGCGCGGCCTCATTTAACATCATCATTACACCACGCTGACTGATGAGCGCGGGGTCGATATGGGCTTTCGGCGTCACATCCAGCAGCGGGTAAATCGAGCTATCGACCTCTCTCTCCACGTGCCAGAAACGGCGCGTTTTATTGTATCGATAGAACCCTTTCCCATTCTTACGTCCTTTGCGCCCGTCTTTCAGGATCGCATCAAACGCGGGCGGGGAGGTGAAGCGTTCGCCTAGCTCTTCACGTAATACCGGCACAATTTTGGTCGCAACATCGATGCCCACTTCATCAAGCAGCGCAAGCGGGCCGACGGGGAAACCAAAACGCACCAGCGCATAATCAATCGATTCAATCGGCTCCCCTTCCAACAGGCAGTAAGCCGCTTCGTTGATATAAGGCGCCAATATGCGGTTCACATAAAAACCGGCGCTGTCGCCCACGACGATCGCGGTTTTCCCCTGCTTTCTCGCCAGGGCAACCGTCGTTGCAACCGTCTCTGCACTGGTGTGAGCATGAGGAATCACCTCAACCAGCGGCATTTTGTCCACCGGACTAAAATAGTGCAGGCCAATAACCTGCTGCGGACGACGCGCGCCCTCCGCAATCTGGTGGATTGGCAGCGATGAGGTGTTTGACGCGAATATCGTATGCGGCGCGGCGTGATCTTCAATCTCCGCCACCATTTGCCGCTTCAGCGCCAGATCTTCAAAGACAGCCTCAATGACAATATCCGCATGTTCAAACCCGCGATAGTCCGTACTGCCAGAAATCAACGTCATCAACCGCTGACGCTCCGTCGGCTTCATTCGTTTACTCTGGACGCGCTTGGTCAGCAGTTGCCAGTTGTATTTCAACGCATGGTTGATGCCCTGCTCATTGATATCTTTAATACGCACCGGCAACTGCCCGCGCGTCGCCGTCACACTGGCGATCCCTCCCCCCATCAACCCACCGCCAAGAATGCCGACGTGGTGAATCGGCTTGGTATCAGAAGCCGCACCGGTAGTTTTCTTTAACGCGTTGGAAGCAAAGAACAGGTGGCGCAGCGCGGCAGATTCTGGCGTCATCACCAGCTTGCCGAACGCCCGCGCCTCCTGTCGGTATCCTTCTTCACGGCCCTTTTCCACTCCCCGGCGTACCACCTGAATAATTTTTTCGGTAGCCGGATAGTTGCCGTGTGTTTTCGCACGGGTTTTACGCTTCACCATCTTGAAAAGTACATGGCGAATGCCCGGACTGCTCAGCAGGCGCGACCGCCAGCCTAGCGGCTCCACTTTACGTTTTCCTTTTTTGAGCATCTCGACTGCGGTATCCAGCAGGATATCGTGCGGAACTGCCTCATCGACCAGCCCCTGCCGTAACGCCTGATTCGCGCGGAGATGGCGACCGGTCAGAATGAGATCGAGCGCGCTATCCAGACCAATCAACCGCGGCAAACGCTGCGTTCCGCCTGATCCGGGAAGGAGTCCAAGCTGCACTTCCGGTAACCCCAGCACCGTTTTTTCATCCAGCGAGCAAACGCGATAATCGCAGGCTAATGCCAGTTCCAGCCCGCCGCCCAGACAGGCACCGTGAATCGCGGCCACCACGGGGAACGGTAATGCAGCAATCTGCTCAAAGGTTTCCTGCCCCTGCTTTGCCAGATTTTCAGCCTGTTCAGCGCTGCGGCACTGATTCAACATGGTGATATCCGCACCCGCGATAAACGAATCAGGTTTGGAGGAAATCAGGATCAGCCCCCTGAGCGTCGCATGTTGTCGCGCCTGCTCGAAGACCGAAAGAATCTGCTGCGCAAATTCGCTTTTTAACGTGTTTACCTTCTCACCGGGCACGTCAATGCCGATCACACCGATATTATCCGGCCGAATCGTGAGGGAAAAGGCAGAGGGGCTTTCCGTTATGGCAGAGAAAGGCTGTTGATCGTTCATGGCGCCACCTCCAGTACCATTGCCGCACCCAGCCCGCCCGCCGCGCAGGCGGTGGTTAATCCCAGTCCGCCGCCGCGACGGCGCAGTTCATTCAGCGTTTGGGTAATCATCCTCGCGCCGGTGGCCGCAAAGGGGTGTCCATAGGCAATGGAGCCCCCCAGCACATTGAACTTAGCGCGATCTACCTCACCCAGCGCGGCATTCCTACCCAGTTGATGACGCGCGAACTCATCGCTGGCAAACAGTTTGAGGTTTGCCAGCGTCTGAGCGGCAAAGGCTTCGTGCATATCAATGAGCGTCAAATCAGCCAGCTTCACTCCAGCCCTTGCCAGCGCAAGCGGAGAGGCATAAGCCGGCCCCAGCAACATATCGCGCTGCACGCCGATGGCGCTGAATGCATAGCTGCGCAGGTAGCCTAACGGCGTAAGCCCCAGACTTTTCGCTTTGGATTCACTCATCATTAAAACGGCCGCCGCGCCATCCGTCAGCGGCGTACTGTTGGCCGCCGTGACCGAACCATGCCGGCGGTCAAACGCCGGGCGTAAACGGGAATACTGCTCCAGTGCGGAATCATGGCGCACATTGTTATCTTCGCTCAGCGCCTTCTCATAAGGTGGAACGTAAGCCGTCATCACTTCATCGCGCAGCACGCCGGATTCCCAGGCTTGAGCCGCCAGCTTGTGCGAACGGTGCGCCAACTCATCCTGCTCTTCACGCGTGATGCCGTAGGTTTTTGCCATCTGTTCAGCGGTGTCGCCCATACGCAACCCGGTGGAATACTCCGCCACGGCGGGGGCAACCGGCAGCAGGTCTTTCGGGCGCAGGCCGCTTAACAGCTTTAACTTCTGGCCCAGCGTTCTGGCTTTGTTCATATCCACCAGCGTTCTGGCCAACGCTTTGCTGACACCAATAGGCAGCACAGAAGAGGAATCCGTGCCACCAGCAATACCGACTTCCACCGTACCCGCCATAATACTTTCTGCCACGTTGGCAACCGCCTGAAAACTGGTCGCACAGGCGCGTGACACGCTGTAGGCATCGGTATGCACACTCATTCCCGTGCCAAGCACGATCTCTCTGGCGATATTCGGCGCTTCAGGCATTTGGACAACCTGTCCGAACACCACTAGCTCGATCAACGCAGGATCGATACCGGTGCGAACCAGTAATTCACTGGTGACGAGCTTCCCTAATTCGAGGGCCGGTACGCCATGGTAGGCCGTTGCCTGCCGGGCAAATGGGGTGCGTAATCCGCTCACGAACGCAATGCGATCGCCACGGCGGGTTATCAGAGGTAATACCTCACTCATAAACACTCCTGTTAACCGAAAATACTCCCGTTAACCAAAAATACTTCCGTTAGCCAAAAATAAATTGCGCGCACAACAGGTCAGACCTGATTTCATTGTTAACCAGATGGTTACATTACGCAAAGTCACGCAACACAAAAGTGTGAAGAGCAGCGAGTAGCAGCGAACAAAAGTGAAGAAATAGCAGCAACAGAAGGAATAGAGGCGAGGTAATGCATTAGTGGAAACCGTGACGGGCAGAAGCCACAGAAGGCTCCTGCCGGGACAAAAATTAACGCAGGCCGAGCTGGAAAATCATCGTTTCAGCCTGGCAACTGAACGTAAAATCGATGTCCAGTTTAACGCCACCGTCTACGTCTTCCAGTGTGCTAACGATGTCGCAAGGGTCAGACTCTACCGCACGCGCTTTTGCCGTCAGGGCGGCCAGCGCCGCTTCCGCGTCAGAACGATCGCCGAAAACCTTGCTGTAAGACGCTGTGCAATCTGTGTTATCCATGATTGTGCCAACATCGACACAGCAGCAGGCTGCGGTTTCTTCAGCACTGCATTTGTTGATTACGTTCGCCATGCTACTTTCCTCTTACTCTTAAGACGCGGGAGATTATGATCCAGTTCAAATATTTTCTATCTTCTTTATATTTTACTCCCTCATCCCAAAGCAGTGCCAGCACTTCATGCCAGCCAGTAATTTTAGTGATATCAATCACATTAAGGTGTTATACGGCAGTAAAAACCGAGTAATATCTCTTCACACAAATTAACTAAAACGTTAAGCAGATCTAAATTTTGCATCATTTTGGAAATATTCTTAATACACGAACGCAACATTATCGTATTCCCAACTTATACTTTGGCAACTGGTCTGATTTGTCAGGCTGAGTGCGCCCCCTACAATGCGCGTCCCTTGTTACCCCGTGTAACAACGTTAAATAACAAGCATATAAAGAGGTTTTGGTCATGAACCAGAAAAACCTGTTCAAACAATCCACAATTGCTGTTGCGGTGGCACTGTTTTCAGCAAATGTGTCAGCAGCTGGTTTCCAGCTAAATGAATACTCTTCATCGGGTCTGGGACGTGCATTTTCTGGTGAAGGTGCCGTAGCCGATAATGCGGCCTCCGGTAGCCGTAACCCGGCGACCATGACCATGTTTGACCGCCCGTCCTTCTCTGGTGGTGTTACCTATATCAACCCGGATATCGATGTTCAGGGCAAAAACTCCCTGACGGGGCAGAATACCAGCGCCAAGAATATCGCGCCGCACGCCTGGGTACCGAACCTGCATTTCATCATGCCGCTCAATGAGCAGTGGGCAATTGGTGCCTCTGCGACCACCAACTACGGTCTGGCGACGGAGTTCAATGATAACTATGCCGCGGGCTCTATCGGCGGGCAAACCGATTTGGTGACGTCGAATCTGAACCTGAGCGCCGCCTACCGTCTTAACCAGCATTTCAGCTTCGGGCTGGGTGTCAATGCTGTCTATGCTGATGCCAAGATTGTTCGCCGGGCAGGTGAATTGGCAAATGTACCTACCGCTGCGGGTGGATTACAAGGGGTGGTCGCTGGCCCTTCCTCAGAAGTGGCTCGTCTGGAAGGTAAAGAATGGGGATACGGCTGGAACGCAGGTATTCTGTATGAAGTGGACGAAAATAACCGATTCGGCCTGACCTATCGTTCTAAAGTCGATATCGACTTTAACGGCGATTACAGCAACAACCTCCCAACAGCAGCAACAGCATTGAACGGTACTGGTGGTGCGAAAATTCCTGGCAAGCTAACGCTCAACCTACCAGAGATGTGGGAGGCCTCAGCCTACCATCGCGTAGCACCGAAGTGGGCAGTGCACTACAGTCTGGCCTATACCAGTTGGAGCCAATTCCAGGAACTGAAAGCGACGGGCAGCAACGGCCAGACTCTGTTCCATAAAGATGAAAGCTTCCGTGATGCTTACCGTATCGCACTCGGTACCACCTACTATCATGACGATAACTGGACGTTCCGCGGCGGTATCGCGTTTGATGATAGCCCGGTACCCGCTGACAAACGTTCTATTTCCATCCCGGATCAGGATCGTTTCTGGTTGAGCGCAGGTACCACCTATGCATTTAATAAAGACGCGTCTGTGGACGTTGGCGTGTCCTACATGCACGGTAAACAAGTTGATATCAGCGAACCTATCTCTGATAGAGCAGGTTCGCCAAGCTACACGTTCAGCTCCAAAGGTAAAGCCTGGCTGTACGGCGTAAACTTCAACTATGCGTTCTAAAAACGATGCGTTCTAAATAAGAACAGACGTTCTTATTTCTCTACCGCATAGAATGTGATAAAGCAGGTAAGGCAACTTACCTGCTTTTTTATTGCTTGCATGTACCGATGCGAAAGCACAAAAAAAGGCCGCTTTCGCGGCCTTACATCGTTATTTCTGGCTAATACCGATTACTCAGATTTAACCTCAATATAGTCCAGGCCCAGCGTGCTGCTGGTGTAACTGCGGATTTTATTGGTCATTTCAATATTACCGTTCAGCTTCTGACCATAGGATGGAACGATCTCTTTCAGTTTGCCCTGCCATTCTGGCGTCGCCACTTTATCTTTAAACACTTTTTCCAGCAGGCTCAGCATAATCGGCGCGGCGGTAGACGCGCCCGGAGAAGCGCCCAGCAGTGCCGCAATCGAACCATCCTGAGAGCTGACGATTTCCGTACCCAGCTTCAGTACGCCGCCTTTCTCATCATCTTTCTTGATAATCTGCACGCGCTGGCCAGCAATCGCCAGTCTCCAGTCTTCTTTCTTCGCGTTAGGGAAGTATTCTTGCAGCGAGGCAAAACGATCATCGTCATCCATCATGACCTGACCGACCAGATACTTCACCAGATCGAAGTTATCCAGACCGACGTGCGTCATCGGCATAATGTTGGAGAAGGTCACGGAACCAACCAGATCCCACAGCGAACCGTTTTTCAGGAACTTGCTGGAGAAGGTAGCAAACGGCCCGAACAGTAGTACTGGCTTACCATCAAAAATACGCGTATCCAGATGAGGAACGGACATCGGCGGTGCACCCACGGAAGCTTTACCATAAACTTTTGCCATGTGGCGCTTCACGATTTCCGGGTTTTCTGTCACCAGGAACTCGCCACCAACCGGGAAGCCACCGTACAGATCGGCCTCAGGAATACCGGATTTCTGCAGCAGCGACAGTGCTGCCCCACCCGCACCGATAAAGACGAACTTCGCCTTAATCACGCTCTCTTTCTCGCCGTTCTTCAGATCGGCGTAAGTCACGCTCCAGGTGTTGTCCGCATTACGCTTGATATCACGCACTTCTGAATTCAGGTGCAGCGCAAAGTTGGACTTGGTTTTCATCGCACCAACCAACTGGCGGGTGATTTCACCGTAGTTCACGTCAGTACCGATAGGCATGCGGGTCGCCGCAATCTTCTGAGCCGGATCGCGACCTTCCATCACCAGCGGCGCCCACGTTTTGATCGTATCGGGATCGTCAGAGAACTCCATGCCACGGTACAGCGTGCTATGTTGCATCGCATCATAGCGGTGTTTCAGGAAAGCGGTGTTCTCATCCCCCCAGACAAAGGCAATGTGCGGCACGCTATTGATGAAAGAGTGCGGATTATTCAGCACGCCATTTTTCACCTGATAGGACCAGAACTGGCGTGAGACTTCAAAAGACTCGGTAATTTCCAGCGCTTTACTGATATTGATTGGGCCATCGGGATTATCCGGCGTGTAATTGAGTTCCATAAAGGCCGAGTGACCCGTACCGGCATTATTCCAACCGTTAGAACTCTCTTCCGCCACGTTGTCCATACGCTCAACCATATCGATAGACCAATCGGGTTGCAGTTCCTGTAAATACACGCCCAGCGTAGAGCTCATAATGCCCCCGCCGATCAGTACCACATCCGTTGTCTTCTCTGTCGTTTTAGCTTCTTCAGCCATCACCAGTGGGGCGTTAATCACCACGCTCAGGCAGAAGAACATAGCAAGTAGTTTTTTCATGCTTATATCTCTATTTTTATCAGTGCAGGTAAATAGAATTCCAGGCATTCATTAACACACGACCGCACCACCATCAGTCAAAGGCATCATTTTTATGACCTTTTTGTTAATCACCTTGCTAACAAAAAAATCAGCATGCTGACACATTTCAGCCGTGACGGGCATCAGTAGCGGTTAACGACGTTGCATTATTGTTATCTGACGAAAGGAAATAAATTTTAGTAAGTAAATAAATGGACAACAAAGTAATAACTTTTGAGAAACAAACCACAGGAGCAGTAGGGTAACAATAAGTTTAGCCATGTTTTATAAAAGCAACAGGCACCCGAAGGTGCCTGTGAAAGGGGGCGATACGATGCAACACTATTTCGCTGAATCGATCTCGTCGAGCGAGTCTTCAATCGCTGCCGCATTCGGGTTCTTCTGCGGGGTGATTTGCCCATCACTGGCAAGGAAATCATGCCGCTGGAAGTAGGCTTCACGCATCATCAGGTAAGGATCGGAAGAGTTACGCAGCAGACCGTCGGAATCTAACAATTGCGCTCGCCTTTCTATTCCTTCGATAGCCCATTTGCCCGCAGACATCCAGAGCGTCAGATAGCTCAGCATCGGATACAGCGTATCCACTACACCACCGCCGTCTTCACGGGGTGTCACGCTACCATAGCCGGGCACCACGACATAAGGCCCGTACCCCACGCCATAATTACCCAATGTGCTACCAAAGCGGCGAGACTCTTCTTTCGCCAGTTTCGGATTCGCCATTGACGCAACGTCAATCAGACCGCCCATCCCAAGTAAGGTATTCAGGAAGAACCGGTTAAAGTGAATCATCGCTTTATACGGTTTACCTTCAACAAAGTAGTTCACCATCGTTGCTGGCTCTTCCAGGTTGCTGAAGAAGTTTCCCAATCCGTTACGCGCAGGCGTCGGCACATAATCGCGCCAGGCAACAGCCGCAGGACGCACCAGATAAGGATCCAGAACGTCATAGTTAAAGCTGAACATGGTACGGTTAAAGCCTTCAAGCGGATCGGAACGACCTTCTTGATCGCGATCCCCGGAACTGGCGCAGCCGATCAGTAACACGCTGGCAAACACCACCCCACTCAGGCGGTAATTCATATCTGTTCTCCCTGATTTATAGTGTGCTATACCCGCGACCGAAAATGGGTATTCCCAGTATCAGCCCCAGCCTATCAGGCTGAGCGACAAGGACGGGATATCGGCCAACAGTGTAACATTTTATGGCTCCATCGCTACGTTGGCTTACGTATTACTGCATTTTCAGAGGTTTGCCATTTTTCTTATCGGGGCAACTCGCGGCATCGGTACGACACGCGTTCCAGCGTGGACGACAGCACGGTATTTCATCGCTCCCTTCACAGCATAGCACTCCCAGCCTAAATCAGTGAGCCACCCTGCCCATCCAATAATGTAAAAACTGACTACGCTTATCATCAGAGTTGTCGGTGTTCGCACCTCAACGTCAGTACCGTTAACCGCCCACTCGTCGAGAGAATCGCGATGAATCCATCTTCAGAATCCAGGCAAATCCGGCAAGAGAAAGACGTTGCGGTAGAGAGTGAGGAAAGCACGCAAGGAAAAGCGATCGATGTGGATGAAGATCATTTGCCTTCTCCTGCCGCCGCGATCCATGAAGAGATCCGTCAGGAGGGACAAAAAGAACTGGAACGCGATGCGATGGCGCTATTGTGGTCGGCAATTGCCGCAGGGATTTCCATGGGTACCTCATTCATGGCAGTCGGCATGCTCCACAACCCGTTGGTTGATGTACCCGGCGGCTTTCTACTGGAGTGTTTCGGTTACACCATCGGCTTTGTGATTGTCATTATGGCACGCCAGCAACTGTTTACCGAAAATACCGTCACGGCGGTGCTTCCCATCATGCATAAACCCACACGCAGCAATCTCTATCTGCTCGGTCGATTATGGTTCGTCGTGCTGACTGGTAATCTGATCGGTACAGCTTTGGCCGCCCTCGCCTTCACCTACATGCCCGTTTTTGATGGCGAAACGCGAGAGGCATTAGTTGATATCGCCATGAAGGTCATGAAAAACTCGCCAACAGAGATGTTCGCCAATGCCGTCGTCTCCGGCTGGATTATTGCTACTATGGTCTGGATGCTGCCGCGTGCCTACTCCGCCAAACTGTGGATTATTATCATCATGACCTGGATGATTGCTTTCAGTAACCTCACCCACATCGTCGCTGGTGCCTCAGAGATTTTCTACCTTGTGTTCATTGGCCAAATATCTTGGCAGGCGTTCATTTGGCCGTTTGCCTTGCCCACGCTGGTGGGGAATATCATCGGCGGCACCTTTATTTTCGCACTCATCAGCCATGCGAAAATTCGTAGCGACATGAGCCATCCATACCGCACAAAAACCCCAAAAAGGCATAAAAACGAGGAAAAAGAATGCCCGTAAGCACGCCGATTGCCGACACTTTGAGCAAACGCGCCGTTAAGTGCTTATTCTCAGAGTGAAAATGCGTATAATAGCTTGGCTTCACGTCTCCATAGTTAAATGGATATAACGAGCCCCTCCTAAGGGCTAGTTGCAGGTTCGATTCCTGCTGGGGACACCATTCGCAAGTTCGCACACCTCCGCCGAAGCCCACAAAATCCCTGTAAAAACAACAATCACACAAAATCATCGTTCGTCATCGTTCGCTAAAGTTCGTTGACTGCCTCAAACTTTTGCGGGCATATTGTGGGCACAGTTAAAAATGCCCGCTAGATTATGCCCACATGCTGACCGTCAAACAGATAGAAATCGCCAAGCCCAAGGATTCGGGCTACCGCCTTGCAGACTCAGGGGGATTATTCCTGTTTGTTACTCCTGCCGGAAAGAAGGTCTGGCGGTTGCGCTACCGGTTCGACGGGAAAGAAAAAACGCTGGTCATAGGTGAATATCCCGACATGTCTCTAACAGAGGCAAGAGCAAAAACAGCAGACGCAAAGATACTGGTAAAGTCTGGCTCTGATCCGGCAGAGGCAAAACAGCAGCGCAAGAAGAAAGAAAATCACAGCGACCAATTCGGCGTTATCTTCAAAGAATGGTATGCCCACAAGCGGCAAGTGTGGTCAGAGGGATACGCACTGGAACTGGGCCGCATGTTCGATGATGACATTCTGCCGATCATTGGGCATCTGCGCATGAAGGCGAATACAAGGCAGCGACGTGTCACCCGTTTGATTATGCCCTTTCCAGCCTGAATCGCGGTCATTATGACCATGACCCGTTGAATAGGCTGCGAGTGCTCCATGCGCTGGCAAAGGCTGAAGCGAAAGGCTATTTCCAGCCTAATGATCAGCAAAATTTAGAAATGTGGCGCTGGCTGGTGGCTTACGAGTTCATAAGGGAACAGCGGCGGATCAACGGTGTGCACAGTGCCACAGACAACGGCAGCATTACCCGTATTGATGGGCGACAGTTTAATGTATACGTGATCCACTACATGCCAGAGGAAGACACTACGCAGGAATAACCCCTACGTGCGAGAAAATGTGTTAGTTCAGTCAGTTCAGTTGGTTCAATTTATTAATTTCATTGTTTTATAAGGAAAATTTTTTCTATTTTGAACCCACACTGAACCAACAAAAATCACCGCTGAACCAACGCAATAAGGGCTATGTTGGTTCACATAAACCCAGTGCTGGCGCGGCTTAGCAGCCCGTGAACCAACTGAACCAACCGAACTGACACCTTTCTGCTGATCTATAGGGAAATTTGGCGGGAATAAAAAGACAGGGAGCAACAGCCCAGCAAGCTGGGCTACGTTCAGGCGGCTTTCGGTGAAAACTTCTCAATAAACTCCTGTTTCACCTGAATATCAAAATCAGTGAACATGGCTATCGGCTTAACGCTTCTGCCCACTTTTTCCAGCCTTACAAAACCATGCGAATTCAGTGTCTTGAGCGTCACGGATAAATTGCTTTTCTGACGACCAGACATTTCCGCCAGTTCGGTGAGGGTTTCGGGTTTTTGTTCATCCATAAGTCGCAGCAAAGCGATATTCTCATTATTGAGTACCTGCGCCAGCGCGTTCATGGAAGTAAACCAGACTTTCGGCTCCCCTTCTTCCGGCTTGTACTGACCTTTGACGATGGCAAGCATTCTTGCGCGGATCACGGCTTCAGGCATAACGCCAATCAGAGCTTTCATCGTATTAACCTCTTTTTTTCACGTTCTGCGATAACTTCATCTATTCGGGTAAAGAAATCTTCAAGTAACTGCGCGACAGACACAAACTCATACGGATAACCTTTATCCACAGGCGTTCGGTGTACATGGTCATAGACCAGACGACCCGAAAATTTCCCTTTCTTGGGCGGCTTAATGGCGTGTGCGTTATCCATTCCGAATACCCGTGTATTGTGCTTGTCATGCAACGTCAGCGCATACCGTGCGGGATGAAAGCCGTCGCTTTAACTTCCCAGGCATCCACTTTCCACCAGTATCCATCTTCTCGGTATACCGTCTCGCCATGCAATGACAGCAGGTAATCTAAAGCACTATCACGTTCCATATGTCACCCTACTATTGTTATGACCCAATCATAACAATAAGTATCCGCATGTCAAATCCAGCCAGACAATAATCCACATCCTTCTTGCCCCATTCATCAATACGCGCTAAATTCGCGAAAGATACCGGAGTATGCCTTAAAAGCTGCTCCGGTATTTTTTTGCCCAAAATCTGCCATAACCTCCAAGCCTGCATGGTTCGCCCAGCAGGCTTTTTTAATGGATAAATACGATGGAACCCAACGAATTAAACGATATGCGCCGCTATCTGGTTGATCACTTCAATCAACGGAACACGCTGGCATGAGCGAGAAAATATTACGTGAAAAGCGGTATGTGAAAAAGTCTCCCTTGATCGCGGCACATTGCGCGTGATGTGGGAAAACGACCAATTCCCTGCACCGTTCAGCATAACCGGAGGCCGTGCTATTGGCTGGCGTGAAGCTGATGTCGACGAATGGATCGTCAAACAGTCTAGAGCGAAACGCCGCGCGGCGGTGATCGCCCGTAGAGCCATGGAAAAGCCAGAACCGATCCTGCCAGAAGCAGTGAGCATGTTGGCACAACCTCTTTTTGAGCAGGAGTAAATACGATGTCATACGGCTTAATTGATATTACGGCACAAACGCGCCAGCAAGGGTTACAAGGTATGCAGAAGGCGGCAGGGCTGGAGCAGCAGCGGGAGGCCGCTAATGAACAGCTTAAATCTCAGCAGAAAAACGCCGACAGAAACTATGACATGGCGGTTAACACCCAGAACTGGCAAAAGCCTACCGATGAACGCGATTACAATAACCTGCTTCAACAGCAAGGTATCGAGCAGGAAAACAAAGTTCAGGATCGCGCACTGGACAAACGCCGCGTCGATATTTCAGCGGGAACCCTAGCCGTTTCCCAAGCGGGTGAAAAGCGGCAGCAGCGCCAGCAGCAACTACAGGAAATGACCACACGCTACGGGAATCCGGCTGAGGGCATCACGCTATCCGCCCGCGCCAACGATAAAGACACCGCAACCCGTTTATGGTCACAGCTTCCCCCTGATGCACAGCAGTTTTACACCGCGCTAAATCCTGATTTTCTGACCAATCCCAATGCCGCACAAAGCGCCTTATACCTCAAATCACGCGCACCCGCGCTGATGTCAGGGCAAATCAACCCAGATGACCCGAAAGTGATTGCCGCCACCAATAGCATTCTTCAGCCTGAATTAGCGATACGACCTGATGAACTGGCCGATGATGGCAAGCCAATGAAAGCGCGGGAGCTGACTCACATCATGCCCGATCCGCGCGGTGGCGATAATTTTTACTTTGGCGTGACCGTGACACGGGAAGATGGTTCCACCTATCAGGCTCCGATCACACGTAACCGCTCTACCGGCCCCAACGATCCACCGTTGCCGCTGCTGGAGCACAGAGAGGCATGCTTAACCATACCTCTTCGATCGTGATTATTTCGACGCCGCTATACTGGCATCTGTAAATTCCGGGTAACCGGCTGGTCGGCCATTATTCAAGTTATTCAGAAAATTATTGTCTTTAAGCGGAATAGAGGCTGAATCGTAGTCAAACGAGTTTAATCGGTTACGCAACTCTTGATTATTAATGCCATCACCATACATTGAATACCAGCTTATAATATCTGGTGTAACAAATTTATTGTATGGATTTTCCGCCTCTTCATTCGTTTTAGAAAAACGGAAGGCATGGGTTAATATGCCGTCTTTGTGATAAACAAATTTTAGATGACCATCCTGCTTATCTATACTCGACGCATCTTTGGTCGTTAATTTACCATGTGCACTGTAGCTACCATGTGTCACGACGCCATTCTTAGTCCAGATTGCAACATGTTCCCAATCATGACGATGGCCCGAATTTATTCCACTTAATATCTGGTCTTTCAAAAAATAGAGTGCATAGAAGCTACCGCAATAGCGAGAACCACCGGAATTAACACAGGCGTATCGGTGCAATGTATTTGATGAGTCGAGAAAGTTACTCCATCGGCACCCTCCCGTTATATTTCCTGATGGCTTCAATCCGCCATTCTGCAAACCGTTACGGCTTATGCCAGCACTTGGAAGACAGCCATCCGTATCAAAGTCAAATACCGGCGCAATCGCTCGCGCATCAATTCCTGATGGCAAAGCCTGATTCAGTTTAGGGAAATTATCTGCATGTGAAGAAAAAGTCGCGAACAATATTGAGCCTGCCAGAATCGTTTTTTTTCCTGAAAGCATATTAACTCCTTTATAAAAATAGTCCTTTTAAAAAAATGCAGCCATAGTCATGGACCATGGTTAAAGTGTAGGAAACAACACTTGTAACAAGAAAAAAAAGAAAAGGAAAATCATTTATTTCCAACAATAAAAACACATATATTTAGCCTGCAAAATAATTCAGATATTTATAGATAACATCAGGAAAGCCCCTACCGATTAGAGCTTTTATTCTCCGACCACGTTATAACGCTGCGTTGCCGTATCGAAACGATATTCCAGCAGAATATCGCCTCCGCCGTGGGAATAACAATTCAGCATAATGCTGCGATTATCTCCACCATTTTCAATATTCATATAAACCGGGGTCATGAAAAAGCCAAACTGACATTGCTGAAAATCAGGCTCAAGAAGCTGATCGACATTGCCATTCTTCTTGTTAATCGCCTTAATTCCCTCAACAACCATCCCCGTATCGCTGTTTTGATACACACCAACGAAGCTGTGAGTCGCCGTTTGCCCCCAGAAAGGAATATCGACTTGCCCTTCGATCTTGGCAGGCTGCGTGCTATCGTCAAAGGATGCCACACGGCGTAAGCTAACATCATAGCGCGCTTTCCCGTTCGACCACACGCCGCGGAGATCCTCCCCCGTTTCCGTCAATGCAAACGGGCAATGTGTTATGTCGGTGTCAGACTTAACACCCTGAACGATATACTTATCATAATCCTGCGGGGTATGGATTTCGCAAAGCTGAAGCGACGTTCCCGAGATGCGCCCATACAAAGGGATCGGCGCTCTGTATTTATCGTAAAAATAACTGCCCAGAAGGTTCTTCTCTTGGTCGATACTGTATTTCTGCAATGAGAAATGTACCGGATAAGGCCCGATTTGGCCCTCGTAGTTACTCACGACATACCAGCCGGCATGTGCGGTTGCCGTCCACAGTCCACAGGCTATTAAGGTTGATACCGCTAATTTCATCATATTCACCTTGTCTACCCGTCATCCTTCAAGCTGCTCGTGCGTGGGTTTATCTACAACTCGCATTGTGTTGGTTATCTGTAAATCATGAAGCAAAACCGTTCAAAAACGGCTTAGTTTATCAGGCTAATCATGGTGGCAGCAGGAGCAAATTTCCACCTCAGACACCGTCATCGCTGTTGTTCCCTCGCAATCCCATTCAATACGCAAGGGGAGCGATTCTGGCCCTGAGTGGTGCAAATATTTATTAACCGGACTTTCCGTCATACCGGTAATCACCTCGGTAGCGATGAGTTCATCACCAACAAAAACGCGGGCTGTCGCTTGTGACGCTTCACGCGTTTCACCAGATTGCCTATACAGATAGTTAACCGTTAGTTTAATGCTAGACATAAGGCTCCTTAAGACAGGAAAAAGACGAGGAAAACAGTGTATAGCGTTCCCCCGCGCTTGTAGAGCACATACGTTTCAAACGATATCACTGCATCATGCTAATACCATGATAATTTGCTATTTTTCAAAAATAGAGACATTTGGTCACATAAGATCGCACGATTGGTAATCAAAAGGTTAAATCTTATACCTTTTGGATATTAATGAAGCAGAAAAAACAGC
The DNA here is from genome assembly GCF_028335745.1 of Pectobacterium sp. A5351. Taxonomy (NCBI): domain Bacteria; kingdom Pseudomonadati; phylum Pseudomonadota; class Gammaproteobacteria; order Enterobacterales; family Pectobacteriaceae; genus Pectobacterium; species Pectobacterium sp. A5351. Next base: position 1,355,864 of record NZ_CP116477.1, on the reverse strand, counting down.
CGATACCTTTTGCGATAGGTTTTTTTTAATGCAATTGCATTTTGCATAAATAGTGCTTGGCATAAATACTGTTTTACATTAACCGTGTTCTGAATGAACCACTTCGTTAACGTCATAGTGTTGAATAACAGGAAATTATACTCAGCAGATTGATGCCTCTTCTTTTCCAGGGAAGACGATTTCCCTGCAAGTGTTGATAGCCTGATATTTCAGCGATTGCGGTATTCGTACGTGGTTTTAACACACTAAAGTAACTCACTGGTAAAAGCCATTACCAGCATTAAATAGATATAAGAAGGAGTTATACTGTGGTGATCCCAGATATTCAAATAGTGAATGCAACAACCCCAGCGACCATGCCTCCTATTGGTGCTGCAGCCAACCCAACGGTCGTTGCAGCTATCAGCGCGGGAAATAAAACTGACACATCAACAAACTCCGACTCTCAAAATATGCAAGGCTCGAACGAGAGCACCAAAGTCACACTGTCTTCTCAAAAGAAACGGGCGTCTGAGGAGAATGATACCCTCCAGCCTGAACAGATCAAAACACAGCAGAAAGCCGCCACCGAATACTCTCTGGCAATGACAGGCATTCCTTTGTACAACGGCAAACTCATTTCCGTAGTTAAATACCCGGATGGCAACTCCGAAATGTTTGATGCTTTTACAGGAGAACGTATTACACAAGAAGATCTGGCACTCATGGGGGCACTTCATAGTTCCGGTGGGGAACAAGTATTACATTTTGAGAGCAAAACATCCTATAGCAATTTATCTGCGGCCGAAGTTTATCAGCAGATTCAGGAAATGTTGCACGGTTCGGGCAACATGGAAGAAGTGTCTTAATAAGAGATAAATGCCAAGACAAATAAACTCGTTGCCTTGGCATTAAAGAAAAATATAACGTTACCATTAATAATGGAACACGGCTACTCGATAGAAAATTGGCCTATTAACGACTAGCAATGAGTTTCTCTGAAAACTCAGCTAATCTTGTCAGGCCGTACTCCCATGAGCCAAACCCCGCATCTGCATTAATATGCCCCACCTCACCGACATCAATCAGTTCACTATCCCACGCATGCGCCCAGTATTGGGCGCGAATAAAACTCATCAATGGATCGTTATGGCTGGCAACGGTCAGTGCCGGAACCGGCAGCGGCGTAGCATGAATACGCTCGTCAATCTCAAAGCGCATGGGTTCGGCAGGCGCAACCAGCATCACACCAGCAATCCCTTCCTGACCTTGTTGCACCACATGACAGGAAGCCAGTGCGCCAAAGCTATGGCCGATCAGAATCACGAGCTGTGTACAGACGCTAAGCTCACGGCGGATCGCCAACACCCAACGATCCAGATCAGCCTGATACCATTCCCGCTGGCGTATACGGTGCCAGTGAGGAAAACGCCGTTCCCAATGGCTTTGCCAATGCTCGTCATCGCTGTCTCGCAGTCCCAGCACCAGCACCAGCACCAGCACCATTGTTAGCTGCTGGCTCGCTTCCGTCAGCCGCCGATCGATTTCTGTTGTCTGTACGCACTTAACACCCCGGTCTGTTACCCAGCGACGTCATCTTACACTGCCTGGTATATCAACCACTGGTTACTTTAACAATCTGGCCTTACAGCTTTTTCCTTTGATTTTACCTTTCTGGAACTGCTGAAACGCGCGTTTAGCACTGGCTTTACGGATAGCGACATACGCATGCAGCGGAAACATATCAATCTTCCCGACTTCTGCTGCCGTTAATCCCGCATCGCCGGTTAATGCGCCGAGGATATCGCCGGGACGGATTTTCGCTTTTCTGCCCCCATCAATACACAGCGTCATCATCTCAGGTTCCAGCGTAACCTCACCACTGCGATCAAGGCTATCCGCCGATGCCCATTTAATGCGCATACCGAGATAGTCTTCAATCAGATTAGCGCGGTTCATTTCCTGTGGCGTACACAGGCTGACGGCCAGCCCCTGCATACCCGCACGACCCGTTCTGCCAATGCGATGAACGTGGACTTCAGGATCGAAAGCCAGCTCAAAATTCACGACCAGTTCCAACTCTTTGATGTCGAGACCGCGGGCCGCCACATCGGTTGCCACCAGCACACGGCAACTGCGGTTAGCAAAGCGCACCAGAACCTGATCGCGATCGCGCTGTTCCAGATCGCCATGCAGCGCCAATACGCTAATCCCCCGCATATCCAGCGCGTCAAACACGCTTTGGCAGTCGCGCTTGGTGTTACAGAACACCACACAGGACGAAGGCTGATGATGACCCAGAATCGCAATCAACAGCGGCAGGCGCTGCTCTTTCGTCGTCTCATAGAAACGTTGTTCGATGGCCGACTCTTCCACATCATCAGCAACCTCAAAACGCTGCGGCTGACGCTGAACGCGCGCGCTGATCTGTTCGATCTCTTCCGGGTACGTGGCGGAAAATAACAGGGTTTGACGATCGGACGGCGTATAAGAAATCACATCATCAATCGCGTCAGTGAAACCCATGTCCAGCATGCGATCTGCTTCATCCAGCACCAGCACTTTCAGGCTATCCAGAGACAGTGACTGTTTGCGTAAATGGTCCTGAATACGTCCTGGTGTCCCGACAACAATATGTGGTGCGTGAACCAGCGAGTCGAGCTGCTGACCCATCGGCTGACCGCCGCATAGCGTAAGAATCTTAATGTTTTGCGCAAAACGAGCTAGACGACGCAGCGCTTTGCTGACCTGATCGGCCAGTTCACGCGTCGGGCACAGCACCAGCGCCTGCGTGGTAAAGTCGCTCACGACAATACGATCCAACAGCCCGATGCCGAATGCCGCCGTTTTGCCGCTACCGGTCTTCGCCTTGGCACGCACGTCTGCACCGCTCAGAACGGCTGGCAGCGTCGCCGCCTGAACAGGCGTCATTTCGGTATAGCCCAGTTCATTAAGATTGGATAACTGCTCTGCTGGCAGCGCGAGGGAAGAAAAAGAGGTTGTACTCACAGTGATTACTCTACCAAGGACGAGATAACGAAAGGTGACGCCGAGCCAAAGAGCGACGCAAATATGCCGCAATCATAGCAGAGTTCGTCATCGTTGACCGATTTACCTCTCGCTCCACGGCTAAAACAGTGAGGCGAATCCTTTGTTCACCAGAAAACTCTGCCCTTCAGGCGATAAAAGGTAGTTCGCCAGCAGCCGCGCCTCACGCCGAGCCGGTTTCATGATAGCCAACATGTATTCGGCATCGATACGATACGGATCGGGCAAATGAACCACATGCAGATCAGGTTGATTAAGCAGTAACGGCAGATAGCTGGCATAGCTAATATGCATATCGCTCTGCCCGCTCCGAATCAGGTAACTTGCGGCCGTCATGCCCGCCGGGATCGCCTGATCGAGCCCCCCGCCCACCAGCGGTTTCGCCTTGTCACGCAATTGATTCCCCCAGCCCCGATGTAAACGTTCGATGCGATCAAAGAGCTGGAACGCATAGTCCCCGCCGGGATCGCTGCCGGGCGTGGAAGTTGACAGCACAAAACGTGGGTCAAGGAGCGCCATCAGCCAGGATTGCGCGGTGAGCTCCGGCACGTTACGCATCACAATACAAAGATGGTTGCGCGTAAACACAGTGGTTTCCTCCGCCAGCCCCAGCGCTTTCAAGCGTAAAGGATGCGCGCAGTTTGCCGATGCGAAAATATCTACCGCGTCGCCATGTATTATTTTTTCACTCAGCAGTCCCGCTGGGCCAAAAGTCGGCGCGACATCCACCGCATAGCGTTCGCCGAACGTCGCCAACAAAGGCGTCAAGGCAAGGCGCAGGCTACCAGCCGCATATAAGCGAAGGGGATCGGTCATGGTAGCTCCGTCATCGTCAATATCGGTATCAGCGCACGATAAGGCTGCGGTGACATCTCCACGCAGACCTGCCACATAGGAATGCCGTACAAGCGCGATAGCGTTTCCTCCGTCACAACCTCATCACAGCGACCATAAAGGTAATGCTGATGATCCATCAGCAGCAGCGCCTGCTCCGCAATGGCCAGCGCGTGGGAGGGATCGTGTGTAGTCAGCAGGATGCTCAGGTGCTGCGTTTTAGCCAGATGCTTCAATAACCGCAGCACCTGCGCCTGATTTTGCACATCAAGCGCTGCCGTCGGTTCGTCCAGAATCAGCATTTGACACTCCGAGGCTAATGCACGCGCGATAAGCACGAGCTGCCGCTGTCCGCCGGACAACGCGCTAAACTCACATTCAGCAAGGGACGCGATCCCCAGCATGGTCAGCGCATTCCGGGCAACGGTGATGTCATGCGCGGAAGGCATGGCAAACAGCCGCACATGCGCCGCACGCCCCATCAGCACCATATCCAGAACACTGTAGGAAAACGGCGGTGTAAATATCTGCGGCACAAAGCCAATGTGCCCCTTGCGCTGGATCGTCCCGGAAAGCGGGGATAAGTGCCCCATCAGCGTATTCAGCAGCGTCGTTTTTCCTCTGCCGTTCGCGCCCAGAATCGCCGTAATCTCCCCTTCCCGACAGCACAAATTCAGCGGTGCAAAAAAGCCCTGCCCCTGGCGGTAGCCATACACCAGCCTTTCTGTCGATAACCTGATAGCAGGCATGCTAGCGTCCCCTCTCCTGCCGCTGCGTTTTATATAACAGCACGGCAAAAAGTGGCGCGCCAAGTAGCGCCGTCAGAATGCCTAACGGAATCTCGGCTTCACTGAGCGTGCGCGCCAGATCGTCCACCAGCACCATAAAGCCGCCGCCCAGCCACAATGACACCGGCAGCAGGCGACGATGATCGGCCCCCACCAACCGACGTGCGACATGGGGAATGACCAGCCCAATCCAGCCGATACTGCCGCTGACCGCCACCTGAGCGGCGACTATCGCGGCACACAAACTCAAAATCAACCAGCGCAAGGGCTGCACGACAACGCCCAATGCTTGCGCATCCTGTTCACCCATCGACAATACGTTGATGTGCCAACGCAGTCGCAGCAATAGTCCGCCCGCGAGACCTAGCGGCACCGCCGTTGCGACCAGCGAGTTCCAGTGTGCGGTGGCAAAACTGCCCAGCAGCCAGAAAACGATGCTTGGCAGCTTCTCTTCGGTATCCGCCAGATATTGCATCAGGCTGACCAGCGCGCCGAAAAAGCCGCTGAGGATGACACCGGCCAGAATCAGGATCAGCACGTTCTGCTTACCGAATGCGGCGGCCATCATGAAAATCAGCAAGAGCGCCAGCATGCCGAACGTAAATGCAGACAGCAGCAAAAACAGCGGCGTCCAGCTTAATAAAATCGCTAACGTGCCGCCGAAGGCCGCGCCAGCAGACACGCCGATAATATGCGGATCGACCAGCGGGTTACGGAAAACGCCTTGCAGCGTGGCCCCGCTCAGCGCCAGCGCCGCGCCCGCACACCAGGCTAATAGCACGCGAGGTAGGCGTACACTCCACACCACTTGCCGTTCGATATCCCCAAGCAGTGGTTTTTTTCCGAACAACAGATCGTTGCCAGACAGCGGTTCGACAAGAATCTGGACGATGCGCCACGGGGATAAGCTAAAACGCCCTATCCCCAGTGAACACACGGCAATCAACAGCGTGGACATCACCACCGTCAGCAGCGTGATCCGGTAGGTACGATAACTCATTGCGCTGCGGAGGCTTCCTCATGGTAGTCCATACGATAGAAGCGTTGGTAATACTCATCGGCGGCTTTTTGCATATCGATATCGGCAAAACGTTCAGGGTACAGCTTTTTCGCCATCCACAGTTCGCCAATCGCCAATGCTTCTGGCATCGGGTAACCCCAGGCTTTGGCGTATTCTGGCATCAGATACACACGATGCTGTTTCACCGCATCAATTGCCTGCCAGGCTGGATCGTTGACGATCTGCTTCACGACATCCGGGTAGCGGTCCTGTACGAAAATCACCTGCGGATTCCAGCTCAGTACATTTTCAATCGACACCTGTTTGAAGCCTTTTATCGATGCGGCCGCGACATTCAGCGCTCCCGCATGCGACATCATCAGGCCGGTATATTTCCCGGAACCGTAGGTTGTCAGGTCTGGGTTAGCCATATACACGCGGATTCGCTTCTCTTCTGGAATAGACGCTAAACGCGCGCTCACGTTTTGCCGCTGCGTAAACGTATAGTCAATCAGCGCCTCCGCCTGTTTCTGGCGCTCAACCACATCACCAATCAGCCGAATCCCTGCTTTGAGCCCTTCGTTATACGCCGTGTTTTCGTCGCTCATCGTAGGATTGATTTTGTCGGCTTCTCCCGGTTGATCCTGACGCAGCGAAATCGCCACGACAGGAATTCCCGTCCGCTCAATCTGCGCAATCATTTCCGGCGGTGCATAGTTAGCGACAAAAACCACTTGCGGCGACAGTTTCAACAGGCTTTCAATATTCACCTGAGTGAGATCGCCCGGCACCGGCAAATCCGCCAGACGCGGAGCCAGCCGCAAATAATGCTCACCCAGTTGTTTCTTCCAACTGGAAAGCACACCAACCACACTCTCTTGCGCATCCAGCTGTACCAGCAGGTTTAAGGTTTGATGCTGCAACACCACCACGCGATTAACATGATCAGGGATCGTCACATTACGCCCGAGCTGATCGGTCACCTGACGCGCCGCCCATGCGTTGGAAAACACCAAAAACAGCCCGGTAAACCACAGCGTGTAGCCAAATTTCTTTATCATGTTGGTATCCTGATTTTCGTTATGCATTAAATAATATAACGACAACGAAAAAGAAAATACTGATCTCGCTCATAATAATATTTAGATACCAATTTTGGGGTAGATAAGCCTGAGTGCGTTTTTCCTAAATAACAGGTGTGCTCTTTACGTGAACGCAGCCAGACATCCCAACCAAAAAGATTATTTATTCTGCTAACGTTTGGTCAGATAAACTGAATTATTACGTTAAAAAAATGATATTTATTCTCACTATTAATCGCGTAGAGTGATCCCATCATTGAATTTGTATACTCTTGCTGTGCAGAGCGAGCCTGAATATAAGGATAAATACCCTATGAAGAAGATCGGCTTTTTATCATTCGGCCACTGGGCACCCTCACAGCAGTCTGGCACGCGTTCCGCGGCTGATGCCTTACTGCAATCTATCGACCTCACTGTCGCCGCTGAGGAACTGGGCGCTGACGGGGCTTATTTCAGGGTGCACCACTTTGCTCGCCAGTTAGGTTCACCCTTTCCACTGCTGTCTGCGATTGGCGCGAAAACCAAAAGCATAGAGATTGGCACTGGCGTCATCGACATGCGCTACGAAAACCCGCTCTACATGGCTGAAAACGCCAGCGCCGCCGATCTGATCTCTGGCGGACGCTTACAGCTCGGCATCAGCCGTGGTTCGCCTGAGCAGGTGATCGATGGCTGGCGCTACTTTGGCTACCAGCCTACAGAAGGGGAATCAGAAGCGGGCATGGCACGGCGTCACACCGAAGTCCTGCTGGATGTACTGCGTGGCGAAGGGTTTGCAAAACCGAACCCGCAGCCAATGTTTCCGAATCCACCGGGTCTTTTGCGTCTGGAACCTTATTCTGATGGATTACGCGAACGCATCTGGTGGGGGGCAGGCTCGAATGCCACGGCAGTCTGGGCAGCGAAACTGGGCATGAACCTGCAAAGCTCAACGCTAAAAGACGATGAAACAGGCGAACCTTTTCATATCCAACAGGCACAGCAAATTCGCGCCTATCGGGCCGCCTGGACTGAAGCGGGGCATACACGTACGCCACGCGTTTCCGTCAGCCGCAGTATTTTTGCCCTGATGGATCATCGCGATCGCGCCTACTTTGGCGGTAGCAGTAACGATAGCGACAAAGTGGGTTTTCTGGATGAAAAAACGCGTGCGATCTTCGGGCGCAGCTATGCCGCCGAACCGGAAGCACTCATCCAGCAGTTAAAACAGGATGAAGCGATTGCCGAAGCGGATACGCTCTTGCTCACGGTGCCGAACCAACTGGGCGTGGATTACAATGCGCATGTTATTGAAGCGATCCTGAAACATATAGCCCCCGCAATGGGATGGAGAGAATAGGTCTGCTGTCTGACGCACTAAGGCCTGCTCAACAGGCGTCAAAAACCGAAGATAACAGCATCAGGAATCGGGGGAATTGAGGGCTATTTTCACGCCTATTCCCCCGTTTTTTCAGACGCTGAAAGGGCTCAACGCTTTTTAATGCTATTTTGAAAATATAGTTTCTGGACCTCTTGAATTCCCCCCCTCACTCGGCGTAGATTTAGCGCCGATCCCGTCATAACTGGTGTGATTCTGGTGATGACAACGGGAAAGATTACCCTTCGGTGACATAGCCGGCTGTGTAATGATTTCCTTCCATAATAAAACGCACAATCGGGATCGTTGCTGGCGTGGTTTCTGCTGGAGAATAAATCGGTGAAGTATTTTTTTATGGGTATCTCATTCTGTTTAGTCGTTTGGGTGAGTACCTTTATGCTGATGGTAGAATAACCTGTCATTTGCCCGACAAAGATTTATTCATTGAAGGGCACACACAGAGATAAAAAAGGCTGATGGTATTTATACCCTCAGCCTATTTTTATGCCTGCCGATCTTCATTCAGCCAATGATTCGGTATTACCTTCGTTATGCTCTACAGATTGAATCCGTTCATTACTACGCCGAACACGCCGCCTATTGCCAGCCAGGGGCCAAAGGCCAGCGGCTTAGCCGTATCCTCTTTACGCAACCCACGCCAAATAAGTGTCACGATCAGCCCACTCAGCGCCGCCACCAAAACCAAATTCGGCAATGCCTGCCAGCCCAGCCAAGCTCCCAGCGCGGCCAGTAACTTAAAATCACCATACCCTAGCGCCTCTTTGCCTGTGGCGTATTTAAATACCCAGTAAAGTAGCCACAGGGACAAATAGCCCGCCATGGCACCGACCACGGCATCACGTAATGGAACAAATGTCTCCGACAGGTTAAACAATAGCCCTATCCACAATAGCGACAGCGTAAGCACATCCGGCAGCAGCAGCGTTTTTATATCAATAACGGTCAACACCACCAGAAAGGACAGCAGGATCAACGCCCCCAACAGCGCCATACCGGGTAGCCACAGCAACCCCGCAGCCAGAAAAGCCAGCATGGTGATGACTTCCACCAACGGATACTGCACAGACACCGGCTGATGACAGCAGCGGGAGCGACCGCGTAGCCACAGCCAACTGAATAACGGGATGTTATCTTTCACCGCAATCGCCCGCTGACAGTGCGGGCAAGACGAAGGCGGCCACCACAGATTGTAACGCGCCTCAACACGATCAGAATCGGTAATCCTCGTCTGGAGTTCGATGTCCTGACGCCAACGCCGCTCCAGCATGATCGGCAGGCGGTAAATCACCACATTCAGAAAACTGCCAACCATCAATCCCAATACGCCAAGCGCACCAAACCACCATGCTGGAAACACCTGTGCGAACTCCCTTAAATCGTCCACGTTAGTCCCTGATTGTTGATAAAGAAAAGAGATAAGTTAGCGATCCATTTTTTGCAGCCAGCGACACCGTGATGACAACAAGCGTTTCTATTACAACGCTCGTCCTTGTTACAACAGGTATCCCTGAAAATTCAGCGTTCTGGCACCTTGTTCATCCGCTTTGCCAGTGGTCGCCAATAATTTTTTCATGGTCGCAGGCAAGCCGTTTCCGCTACTCAGTTGCCCCGTAAAACGGTATTCGCCTTTCGGGGTGACGCTGCCTTTACCAGACAGTTGCAAATGTGAGGAGGTCTGCCGCAGGCTCGCTTCAAGCGCCCCTTGCTGGCAGCGTAATGTAACCTGAGGTGTCGCGAGCACAAGCCCACCCAGCGGTGTTTTCACCCGCGCGCCAGGCCAGGTTATGTTGGCATCCAGAGACTGGCAGCCAGAATGGTTGACCGTCGCTTCTTGCAGGTTCAGTTGCACGTTTCCTTCTGCCCCGATTGGCACGATAAAACGCAGATGGCGGAACAAATAGTCCGCTGGCACAGAAAGCCGCCATTGATAAAACTGTGGCTGCTGCCAGCCGCGAATGATCCCGTGGCCTACAATGCCTTCTGGGTTTTGAAACGCAATTTTCAGCGCGGGCATAAAACCCGAGAAAGTGATGTTCCAATGCACATTGTCCAACGTTAACGTGCGCCAGCTAACCCGTTGCAGATTCCCCTGCCACAGCGTTCCAGCAGCTTCCGCTGCCACCATGCCAGCCGGCAGCGGCACCGCAGTAAGCAAACGGGCAGGCGCATAATATGCGAGGAACAGCCCATAGGCCAGAACCAGAGCGACACCCGTGCCAATGCCGGATTTACGCTTCATCCGCCCGTTCCAGCATCAGTCTGGTCACATCCACGACTCCAGGACTTTGCTCGACGGCATTCACATCCAGCGACAGCACTTTCACGCCGTTTTTCTGTTCCAGTTCGCTAAGCCAGCGCAGCAGGCTAGTAAAGTCGCTCTGGGCCAGCGTCACCGACGCCTGATTGCCCTGCGGTTGCAAGCGTACAACAGTCAGCCCGTAACGTTTGGTACTTTGCGAAATCAAAATCGGCAGACTGACACCGCGCTGACTATTCTCCCCCTGTAACTGATTGCCCCGCGGAATCGATGAGGCCTGTTTTTGCATCCAGTTGACGGTCTGTTGCTCGCGAGAAATCGTGCGTTCCCACTGTTCTTCCCGCAGTTGCCACGGCTGAAAAATAGCGTAATACACCAGACAGAGCAGGAGCACCGCCGCACACACGACCATCAGTTGACGCTCACGCTGGCTCATCGCCTGCCAGCGTTGCCGTAATTCATTCATTGCTGGCTCCTTAACGTTAAGCGGCCTTCAACCCGATCGTTTTCCTGCCGCATCTCCCCCGCCTGTACCTGATAATAAGCGGCTGCCTGCTGCTGAAACTGCTCTAACTCCTGATACGACGTGGCCTGCAACGCCAGCCGGAATTCTCCAGCGGAACCATCATAAGACAGTGACTGAATTTTGATGGCGCTATTCTGCGTCATCAGTTGCTGTAAGGGATTCAATTGCTCCAGTAGCCCTTTCCCCGCCCCTCCGGCTGCCGTGCTTTGCAGGTGCTGCTGCATCTGCGCGCGTGGGTTAACAACATTCGCCTCGGAAGGGAAAATCTGCCGATAGACGCGAACGCTTTCCTGCCGCCAATGCTCGGCCTGCTGATAAAGCTGATAGTGCGCCCAGCCAGCATCCGCCACGACCAACAGAAGGTAACAGGCAAAAGCAATCCCGACGCCACGCCACGGCAGCAGCGTGTTTTGCCAGGCTTTCTCCGGCGCATAATCGCCTTGCCGCAAATCGACCGAAGCAGGTAGCTGCGCCATGGCCGCCAGCGTGAAGAGATCCGTTTCGGGCTGGGCTTTCCACTCGCCCTCCTCCTGCCAGTCATACTGCGATAGCTCACCGCCTACCGATGCAGCACTGTAGCTGTATATCGCTGGCAGCGGCATAGACGCTTTCAGCAGGTCACCGCACCAGGAGGACTCCGCCGCCATGGTGTGGCCCGTCGGCTGGCGAAATAACCACATGTCATCATGCTGTAACGCGCTCCAGCCATCCTGATGCTTCGGCAATACGCGGGCATCGGGCAATAAGGTATCGACGTTGAGCCTCAGCGCATCACACTGCGATAGCCAACGCTGCATCCGGCTTTGTTCCACCACGGCGACCGTGCCGTCATCGCCATGAATTTCCAGCACGGCAAAATGCAGCTTTTCAATTTCCGTCGCCAGTTGATCTTCCAACATAAACGGCACGACTTGCGTTAGCTGACGCCGAGCCTGCCGGGGCAGCGTCAGGGCATAAAACGTCACGTCAGTTGCCGGAACCAAAACACGGGTGAAAGCCACGGACGGATACACCGCCAGCGCCTGACGAACCTGCTCTACGCTACCGCGTCCCTGACTCAGTAAACTTTCCCCATTGGATGAACGCACCTGCCATTCAATGTCTCCCAGTTCCTCTACCGGAAGACGTACAATAAGGCACGGATGTCGGACAACCGAACCTCGATTTAATGGGGCCTTCGCGGCTTTTCGCTTCCATTTTTCCGCTATTTTCATGGATTCACCGTCCTATATCCTCCATATTGTCGCTGCACGACCTGTACCTTTTGTCCACTCAGATGAAGCAAACTGCGCTGATGAAAATCACTGTCGCCAACACGCACCTGGAGTTTTACAAAGAACCATTCACTTTTCACTGCCAGCACTCGCTGCGCGGTATTTTTACTATTCGGGGGCAATAACCCGGTTTGTTGCAGGACCTCAAGGCCTGCCCATCCCGTACGAGGCCGCTGCTGCACCAGCGCTTTCGCCTGCGACATCGTCATTTCATTCAGGAATAAAGCAGATAACAGCGGGGCATCAAATTCAGTCAATGTGTTGATATTAATCGACATCGTATCCATCGGCAGCGCACAGACATAGGGCAATAACCGGCGATAGAGATCGCTGTCCATGCCATAAACTGCGCGTAATTCGCTGATTTCACTCATTCTCTGATTGGCAGTACGATAAGGCACTGGCAACGTGGCGTAGAGCTCATCTTCTGCACCGTTCGCCGACGGATAGTTATCCACGTCAATCCAGTCGCGCAACGCCGCAGTAATTTTCTCTGCACGATCCGCATCTTCGCCCAGATTTTTCAATAGCAAGCGGAAAACCTGCGCCGGATAAGGTGTCTTCACCACCGTGCTCTCGTTATCCACGCCTTGATTGATCGCATTCACATTAAAGCAGGTGCGCGCATCGCTAATCTGGCCGATGATTTCCCCTCCCTCCACCGGGAAACGATGCCCCGGCTGAGACCAGTTCTGCCCGACAAACGTGCGCCCCGGCATATTCTTCGCGTCGCTCAGTAATATCTGCCCGCTTAGCGTTTCCGCCCCCAAGGCATACCATTTCGCTTGTTGACGGCTCAAATGGCTTTCAGTGCGCAAAAACGCTTTGCCAGTGCGTTCCGTAATCACCGCAGCAATCGTCACCATTAATGCCAGAATCAGGAGCACCACCAGTAGCGCCGCGCCACGCTGACGCGACCTCATTTAACTGGCCCGGTGGTAATCAAGAACATACGCGACATTTCTCCGTAATCCCTTAAGGTCAGCACCACTTCAATCCCTTGTGGCAATTGCGTACTGTTATCCCAGCGATCGCGCCAGGTTTTATTGCTGAAAAAACGCAGGCGGAAACCGTCGACCTGCGTGAGAAGCGGTTTTACACCAGGATCGATCCCTTCAATGGGGTCAGGCACCACGTGGGTTAACCGTTCCAGAGTATGTTCCCGTAGCCGATAGGCCACAGGCTGAAGTTCAGAGCGTGGCAGTATGCCAAACGGGTTCTGCCAGCCATTACGCATAAAGCTGACGCCCCAGTCATCGCTTTTTAGCTGATCGCGACCGGCGTAAAATATCGAGGTACTGCCTCTGCTGCCGCGCGCGATCATCTGGGAGAAATCGCTGTCCATTTGTGAAAAGGCGCGCTGTATTTCGGCCAAACGCTCGGCCTTGCGCTGCGAAATTTCATCGTTACGCATCACCCCGTTCAGAACCTGAAAGGCACTGACGCTTAGCGCGGCAAAGATCGCGATCGCCAGGATCATCTCCAGCAGCGTAAACCCCTGCTGGCGTTTCTGGCGTCCTGCCTCTCGGCTCCGTCTTATTTGATCGCATGTCCCTATTTTATTAAACATTATTGCTTCACCACATAGGTACGCAGCGAAGCATCCGCGGCAAAAGCATCTTTATTACGCCGCACTTCCACATCCAGCGCTTTGGTCTGAGGGTCACCCGTCTCTACGCCTTGCCAGCGCCAATGCCAGCGCATGCCCGCGAACTGCGTTTCGCCTCTCACCCACGTGGCTTCCGGCCAGCGCTGTTCCAGTCGCAGTTGTACCTGCTGGTTTTCCGCCACCCAGCCAGCAAACGTCTTCTCTTCCAGTCGGCTCAGACTGCTTGCCTGTCTGGCTGTCGTTTGCAACACCGCAATGCCTGCAAGCGCGAAAACGCTTAGCGCGACCAGCACTTCCACCAGCGTCATCCCTTTTTGTCGTTTCATCGTTTCTTACCCTGACTCATCGACGTTAAAAATCGTCCGGTTCCATCCACCTGGAGCCAATTCGAGAGCGCTTTGTCTTTAGACGTAACGAGCAGACGGAAAGGCGTGATTTCGCCGCCGGGTAAAATCAGGATATCGGGGTCGTCGCCACTCTGCGTTTTCTCGACTTTCTTCCCATCAGCCTGCACTAGCTCAAGCCGGAATGCATCAGGCAGCGTTGCCGTTGTGCTCACCCGATGTGGTTGCCACGGCTGCCACTTGTAGCCCTGCCAGCGATCGCCGCTCGGGATCGGCATCCCTTCCGATGCCTCGGGTCGCTGGAGTTGATAAAACTGCCAGCGATCGGGATAGATGCGAACACCCAACATGTAGTCGTTAACCTGACTGCTTTCCGCGGCAAACTCTAACTGCGCCTGAAAACGAGCCAACTGCCACGCGCTGTCATTCTGGCGTTCGGGAGGAAACGCCATGACTACCATGCCAGCCGCGATGCCCGCCAGTAGCACGACCAGCATCATTTCCAGCAGAGTGAACCCCTGCTGCTTCCTCGTTTCCCGCTTCATTGCGCTTTGCCGTCCTTTTCCCGCCGCCATCGATAGCAACTATCCACAATTCCGTCTGCAACAGTCACCAGTAAAGACGGGAATATCGCCTAATGCCGATCGTTTAAGCATTGAGATACACGGGGCGACCACAGGGGTGAGGCCTCCCTGCGGGAACCTCCCCCTGTGTTTCCCCTAACAACGGGCTTAAGTCATCAATATTAGGTATACCGCCCATGTCTTTATTTCTTATCCAGGTTCCAGTTGCCGATATCATCTTCTGTTCCCGGCATGCCATCTGGCCCCAGAGAGAAGATATCCAGTTTGCCGTGCTGGCCGGGATTCATCAGTTGATACTCCGAACCCCATGGATCCTGCGGCAGGCGGCGAATATAGCCATCGGCTGGGTAGTTACGTGGCTCCGGTTGCACCGTCGGCTTCGTCACCAACGCTTTCAGTCCCTGCTCGGTGGACGGATAACGGTTGTTATCCAACTTATACATGTCGAGTGCGCTTTCGAGAGACACAATATCGCTGACGGCTTTTTGCCTGTCCGCCTTCTCCTTATTCCCCATCAGATTGGGCACGACCAGACTCGCCAGTACGCCAAGAATGACGATCACCACCATAATTTCCAACAGGGTAAAACCACGTTGGCTATGCTGACCATAACTATGCTTACCATAACTACGCTGAGACTGTTGCATCCTTACTTTTCCTCGTTCAATTATTGGTTCTCTTACGAACTCATTAACGTATTCAGTTGCAGAATCGGTTGTAAAATAGCCAGTACGATAAACAACACCACCGCCGCCATGCTGACCACCAGCAAAGGTTCAAATAACCCCAGCGCCAGCGTCATCTGCGAACTGAATTCCCGATCCTGATTATCCGCCGCTCGTTCCAGCATGCTGTCCAACTCGCCGCTACGTTCACCGCTGGCGATCATATGGCGCATCATGGGGGGAAAGAGCGCCGTCTGTTCCAGCGCTTTGTGCAGGCTGACCCCCTCACGTACCGCATCCGTCGCCAGCGCGAGCCGATGGCGGGCATAGTCGTTACTCATCACATCGCCGCTAATGCGCATCGCCTGCAACAGTGGCACCGCACTGGCGTTGAGAATACTAAGCGTCCGCGCGTAACGCGCCGTATTCAGGCCACGAGCGATACGGCCAAGCAGCGGTAAATACAGCAGACGTCGATGAAAACTGATACGTCGCTTTTCTTGCCGCAACATCACGCGAAGCGCCATAAACGCGGCCAGCAGCGCCAACACCACCCACGGCCCGAACGTGCGCACCGCATCGCTCATCCCCATCAACACGCGGGTAGAAAGCGGCAGCGCCTGCTTCATATGAATAAACTGCTCGACGACTTTCGGCACTACGACGGACAGCAAAATACTGACTACGGCAATCGCAACGACGGTTAGCACGCAGGGATAGATCATCGCCTGCTGGATGCGGCTGCGCATCTGCTGGCGCTGCTCGGTGTAGTCCGCCAGCCTATTCAGCACTTCATCAAGGTGGCCGGAGGTCTCGCCTGCGGCGACCATCGCGCAATACAACCGCTCAAAGCTGCCGGGAAAACACTTCATCGCATCGGCCAGCGAATGACCTTCCATCACCTTACTACGCACTGCGGCCATCAACTGGCTCAGATGCGGCTTTTCACTCTGTTTCGCCACCGCATCCAGCGCCTCTTCAAGCGGCAGCGACGCCGCCACCAGCGTAGCCAACTGCCGAGTTAATAACGCTAAATCTGAGGTGCTGATCCGAATTTTACGGCGGAGGGAGAATCCTGTAGAACCAGATTTCTGCTGGTCGCCGCGGCCTTCATCAACCGACAATGGCACCAGACCGCGCTCCCGCAATAGCTGACGAGCCTGTCTGGCGGAGTCGGCCTCCTGCGTGCCGCGGCATTTTTTCCCCTGTGCATCCAGCGCCTGATAGTGGTACTGTGCCATATCATTCCTCTTTGGTTACGCGGATCACTTCTTCCCAGGTCGTGAGCCCCGCCAGTACCTTTTCCACTCCGTCCTGACGGATAGTGGTTCGACTCTGCCCCAGAATCTGCGCAATCGCCATTTCACCGTCACTGCGATGGATCGCCGCGCGAACATCGTCATTGATCAAGACCAGTTCATGAATGCCGATACGTCCCCGATAGCCGGTATAGCTACACTGCGAGCAACCCACGGGGTTATGCAGCAGCGTACCCGGCGCGATCCCCATCTGTGCAGCCTGGACCGGGTCGACCGGATGCGGCTGGCTACAGTCAGAACACAACGTTCTAACCAGACGCTGGGCGAGCACACCCAGCAGAGAGGTTGAAAGTAGGAAAGGTTCGACACCCATATCCTGCAAACGAGACAGCGCGCCCAGCGCGCTATTGGTATGCAGTGTGGATAACACGAGGTGACCAGTCAGCGATGCCTGCACGGCAATCTGCGCCGTTTCACCATCACGAATTTCCCCTACCAGCACCACGTCCGGGTCCTGACGCAAAATGGCACGCAGCCCGCGGGCAAACGTCATATCCACCTTGGTATTGACCTGCGTTTGCCCAATGCCTTCCAGCTCATACTCGATGGGATCTTCCACCGTCATGATGTTACGTTCCGAGGCATTCAGGCGACTGAGCGCGGCATAAAGCGTGGTACTTTTCCCCGACCCTGTCGGGCCGGTGACCAGAATAATACCGTGTGGGCGATGGATCAGGCTGTCCAACCGCTGCCGATTACGCTCTGACATGCCCAACAGTTCAAGATCGAGCTTAACGCTATTTTTATCCAGCAAACGCAGCACGACGCGCTCACCGTAGTTCGACGGCAACGTGGAGACACGCACGTCAATCGCCCGCCCCCCCACTCTCAGCGCCATGCGGCCATCCTGCGGGATACGTTTTTCTGCAATATCCAGCTTCGCCATCACTTTGATACGCGATACCAGCAGTGACGCCAGCTTACGCTGTGGACGCAGGATTTCACGCAGTACGCCGTCGACACGGAAACGGATCAGCAAATAGCGCTCATAGGTCTCGATATGAATATCCGATGCCTTATCCTTAATCGCTTCGGTTAACATCGCATTGATCAGGCGGATAATCGGCGCATCGTCATCGGCGTCAAGCAAATCGTCGCTGTCTGGCAGCTCTTCCACCAGCGTGTAGAAATCCATCTCATTACCGATGTCTTCCATCAAACGGCGCGCTTCTTCCGAATCGCGCTGATAGCTAATAACTAATTGCCGCTCAAACTCGTCTTCCGTCACGCGTTCAATCTTAAGCGAACGGCCCGCAATACGACGCGCCTCCAGCAAGGCGGCCGCTGGCGTTTGCGCGACGCAAATCGTCTGTAGGCTCGCGTCATTTTCCCGCTGCAACAATAGAATTTGCTGCGATCGCGCATAGGCAAAAGGCAGTACGGGGCGTAATTCTATAATCTGGGAGGCAACGTCACTCATTTCCCGCCCGCCGGATAAAACGCCACGATAGAGGACTGAACCTGACGGAACGTATAAGCGTTCCCACCTTCCGGCAAGCGTAGCAAATCGTTACTCAGAATCCCCCCTTCACCGTTACTCACCTCCCTCTGTTTATCTTCTTCAGCACTGAACGAGCGATACTTACTGGCAGAGGCACTCTGATATTGGCTGCGATCGCGAATAATCGAAGGACGGATAAACAGCATCAGGTTACGCTTTTTCGTTTCCTGACTGTTGGAACGGAATAGGTATCCCAGAACGGGAATATCCCCTAACAACGGCACTTTACTGGCCGACTCATTGGTACTTTTATCCAGCAAACCGCCCACCACTACGGTTTCGCCGCTGCTGACCAGCACCGCGTTATTCACGGTACGCGTATTGAATGTGGCCCCGAGGTTAGTACTGCTGCTGGAGGCCGCATCTGCCACGCTGGAGACTTCCTGTTCGATTTCCAGCAGAACGGAGTCACCTTCGTTAATTTGCGGCTTCACCTTAAGTTTGATACCGACCGTTTTACGCTCCACCGTTTGGAAAACGTTGTCACCGGATGTCGTCTGCGACCCTGCCAATACCGGCACTTCCTGACCGACGTTAAACGTCGCTTCCATGTTGTCCAACGTTACGATACTGGGCGTGGCCAGAATGTCGTTCTTGCTGTTGCTGGACAGCGCCGTCATCAGCATGCTCCAGTTCCCCTGATAGAAACCTGCGGCAATGCCGTTGAAGCTGCTCAGTGCACTCGATGTTGCGGTATTAAGCGTCCCATCACGCCGATACTGATCCGCACCCACCATCATTGTCGTGATCGGTAACCCGGTATTCGTAAACTGCGTCGTTCCGGCATTTTTATTGGCCCACTGAACGCCAAGATTCATCCCATCGGCATCCTGTACTTCCGCGATAATCGCTTCGACCAATACCTGAGGACGACGGATATCCAACTGTGCGATCACCTGCTCCAGATCCCGCATGATGTCAGGCGCAGCATTCACGATCAGGGAATTGGTTTGCTCGTGTGCCTTAATCGAAATATCTTTGCGCAGTGCAGGCAGCGCATTTTGCTGGTCGGTTTGGATGCTGTCACCGACGCCAGTGAGCACTTCGACCAGATCGGCGGCCTTGGCGTATTTGAGATAGATGACTTTGGTATTGCCCTGCACCGCCTGCTGGCGATCGAGCTGCTTGATCATATCAATCACGCGCTGGCGTGAATTCGGTTCCCCACGCACCAGCACCGAGTTGGTTCGTTCATCAGCCACCACATTCGCGGTCAACATCCCTGGCAAGGCGGATTTCTCATCCATCTTGTTCAGTTCATTCACCATCTTCACCACTTCCGTTGATGAGGCGTAAGAGAGCGGTATGCTGGTCACATTCCGATCGCCCGTCTGATCAACCCGTTCGACAATCGTCATCAACCGCTTGATCACTCCCGCGCGCCCCGTCATCAACAGCACGTTTGACGGTTCGTAATGCACCACGCTTCCGGCACCGGCGTTGTCGTTCAACTGGCGTAACAGCGGTGCCAGATCGCGGGCAGCGACGTTGTTCACTGGCACAACACGCGTCACCACTTCATCACCAATGCCAGGCTGATCATCAGTAGCCAGCGGCATAGACGTCGATTTCGCATCCTTCGAGCGAATAATTTTCAGGACGTTGTTATCCATCGGAATCACGGTAAACCCATAGACATCCAGCACGCTCAGGAAGAACTGGTAATACTGTTCTTCATTCATCATGTCATAGCTGCGTACGGTAATCGTTCCGCTGACTGACGGATCGATAATGACCGTCTTATTCAGATTCTTACTGACGGTATTGATAAACTCCTGAATATCCGTGCCCTTAAAGCTAGCGGAAAATTCGGCGCCCCACGTCAATGATGACGCCATCAGCAGAACACTTCCGCTGAGCAATAACATGCTCTTGCGGCGTACCTGACCAAACCATTGGTTTTTATGTTTTGAAAAAACCTGATGCTTAAAAAATCCCTGTCCCTTGCTAAACAAATTAGTGGTCTCCATCCAATCCCAGATATATATCCTGCCGTTGACCATCACGCTCGACGGTCAAATTAAATTTACTCATCCCTGCCAGTTGCGCCATCGCCTGCTGTGCCTGATCCGCATCGCGTAAATCCATGCCATTTAATGACACAGCGAGATCGTTATCCTGCAAGCCTGCGCGGTAGAAAAGATCGGGATTTTTGCCGGGGTTTAACTGATATCCTTTCAGGACTTCTTCTTCTGTGACGGGAGAAATGGTGAGGTAATCCTGCGCCGAGACGGGATTTTTTTGTATCTCTTCTTTCACCTGACTAAATGCGCCAGAAGATGACGGTGCGTCAGCCGCTTTTTCTTCCTGAGATAAGTCTTCCTGATACAAATACAGCGCCTCATAACGTCCCTGATACTGGAGCACGACACGATCGGCAGAGATAGTCACAATTTTGGCTTCATAGCCCGGAATAGCATCACCAACATTGCGGCTGTATTGCTGACTATCTTTAGCGATGATGGCAATCGAACGTCTGGCGTCTTCACTCGCCAGAACCCCCGTCAGACTGATGTTTAATGATGTCAGCGGAATATCACCGGATAACGCGGCGTCATTAGCCGCAGAAGCATCCGCATTGGGGACATGGCCGAACAACGTAAAATCGCCCGGCGTCGCGGGCTTTTCTTTCGCCTGAGCAGGCGTCACCGACACGCCAACAAGGCGTGAATCTTCAGGGAGGAGAAAGCGCCAGGTCAATACGGCCAACTGCTGACAAATCAGCAGCAAAATCAGCCCCAACACAATACGTCGGATGAGAGGGGCTGGCAGTGACCGGAGAGTGGCAACCAACGAATTAAAAGACGGTTCTTTGAAAACTTGCAATCGTGCCATAGATAATCATCCATAATACTCCCCACGCCCATTGACGTGGGGAAAATGCCTTATTCCGTTGCGGCTTCTCGGGTGAGGGTTTCATCACCGCTGGTCGCCAGCGCGGCATCATTATTTACACGGTCTTCGAGCCGGATATTTTCAATATGACCGAAATTCCAGGCTCCCGGTACATTCTCAAAAATGACATTTTTAAATTCACTATTCTTCAGGAACGTAATGTCCGTGGCTTTTACACTTCTGAATTTTACATTCTCAAAATGCAAGCCTTGATGATAAGCATCACGTCCGAAAGAGAACTTATATGCATCAGCCATCTCAGCGACGGTCATCCCATCGACCAGAATACTGTTTTTCTTCGCTGAACCATCCACCGTGACGTTGGAAACGGTCACATCACGGAACTGTGCAGGTTCAGCCGCAGGCTGGGTATCGTTCACGTCCGCTTTATATTTAATCGTGAACACGAACGGCTCGTTGACAATATCACGCATCGCGTTATTACGGAATACCACGTCACGCGAGCCGCCACCATAATAAGGTCGACTCTTCATGCGCAGGCCAACGTCCGTCTTATTCATAACGTTATCTTCAGCAACAATTTTTTCAATCCAGGCACCAGTATGGCTACCCGTGACCACCGCACCATGACCGCGACGGAAGTAGTTATTGAAGATCCAGGCACCGCTCTGCGCTTTTTGCCCCAGCGTCACCACCTCAGCACCGTATCCTGCCGCAAAGTTTACGCTGTCATCACCGGTATCAAAAAAATTATTGAATACCATGACGTTTTGGCTATTGCCGAATTCAATACCGTCTGCATTATTGGCATCGTACGTCGTGTGTACCAGCGCATTCATCGCCACATTTTCGGATTCCAGCACCATCACACCATGATAGGCTGGATTCAGAATCGTCAGCCCTTCCAGATACATGTTACTCACGCCGCGCAGCGTCATCAGGCTGGAGCGTCGGTTTTTGTACGCTTCATCCAGTGACATTCCTTCATCAACGGCTTTTGCCGTTTGGTCTTTTGCCAGAATACCGTCACTGCCAACATTGGTCGCTTTGCTCGCACGATAGAGCGGCAATTCATTCTTTAATTCATCAGTTTCAGTAATGTTTGTATCGCTGGCTTTGATGCCACGTGTCCATCCGTTGCCATCTATCGTACCCTGCCCGACGATACGGATATTTTTAAAGGTACCAGCATGGCTACTGCCCTGATCGTCCGCTTCCAGTACGTTAATCAGCGAAGGGGGACGTTTCGGTAATTTAGGTGAAGTGTAAGGGTAGAGATAATAGCCACGAGCGAGCGGGTAATCGTCGCCATTTGCCGACCCCAACAACGTCGCCCCTTTCGCAACCTCAAACGTCATGTCGCTATGCAGGAACAGTGCGCCAGTTTTAAACGTTCCCCCGTCAACCACGACTTTACACCCTTTCGGATACGCGGCAGGCGTACAATCATCAATCGCCTTCTGAATCGCCAGCGTGTCATTAGTGACGCCATCCCCTTTCGCACCGTAGTTGGTCACATTCAGTGATGCTGGCGTCGCCGTCGTTTTCTGCACGACGGTTTCACTATCTACGGATTCTTTGCCATCGTCATAAAGCGCACGCACCGTGAAGCGGTATTCCGTTTCCGGCGACAGGTTCGTCACCTTAAAATTATGGAAGCTGACGCGCACATGCCAGTTATTGGTATCAATCGTGTTGTAGAAATTATCGATATAAGGCTTGGCGGGGGAATGGGTGTTCTGGTTATCAATCGTGCCGCCCAGCAAGGTTCCATTCATATAGACACGGTAATCCTTAATACCGGCAGCAGGTTTGGTCGGTTTTTCCCAGGCCAGTACCACGCTGTTGTCATCATAGGCCAACGTCGGCACGTTAAGATTTTGTGGTGCCGCAGAACGATCAACACCCACATTTGGCGTTGAGTCGCTATCGCTGCATCCGGCAATCAGGCCGCTCAGAACAAGTGTCGCGCAGAGCGTCAGGCGAGCACGAGGTAAAAAGTCAGTCATAGCATTTCCTGTATTTTTATGTCACCCGACCTATTTCTCCCTACGGCAGTAGTCATTACCACAGGGAAACACACATCGGCTAAGAGTTTACAGATGAAAAATTAAATAAAAAATAATGAGTGAAGTCGGGTGCCTACGGCAGAGCAATTTCCAGTTTTCCCGCCCCGGCATTTTCCAACACATATTTCTCAACGGTGGCGATGGATTTCCCTACGCTATACGCATAAGGTGGGCTCCACTCCAATTCATTGGTGCAGGTTTCCAGTGCCCATGCGGGTGCCGCTTTCCCAGCATTTGTGGCTGCGGCCTTCTCGGCGTCTTGCAAGGTGCCACATTTATCTACTGCGATTTGATTCAAATTGCTTGCTGGATTGCCATTGAACCAGGAGCCGTTGTCTTTAAATTTGCTTCCCTTGTAGGCACCAATAATCAGCTTTTCATCCGCACCGCCGCCCTGGAAATTAAACACGTTACTTTCGGAAAGAATGGAGGAATCGAACCCCATCCCAATAGCGTACAGAATGGGGTAATTCGTATCCGTTGCCCCACGATGGTAGTTGTTGAGCAAATGCACCTGACCAAAACGCACTCTCGGCGAGCGCTGCACGCTGTTGTCCCATAAATTCCCTTCAAAGGTGATCCGATACTCCCCTTTATCACCGTCACCGGAGCCAATTAATACCGTTTTGTCATGCTGAGCGAAAATGTTGTAGGAAATCGTCAGGTAATCGGCTCCATCTTCGATATCCAGCAAACCATCGTGGCGCTGGATATGCTTGCCAAATAGCACCGGCTCCTGATAATCAGGATGTTCACCATCCGTAAAGGTGCAGTGATCTACCCAGACATTTTTGCTGGCATTAATCGATACCGCATCATAACGGGCATTCCAGTTTCCTTTATCGCCGTCACTGGCGTCCCAGGCTGGGGCAAAGTCGCGCGGAGCCTGGAACGTAATATTACGGATAATGATGTTGCTATTATCGGTTTTGCCAAACGTGTGGCTTAAGGTATTGAGGGATAAATAGCCTTCCACCAGTTTCGCTTCGCTACCCACGCCTAAAATTGTGGTATTCGGCGGAACCTGAAATTGAATTTGTGCCTTCTGGTTGTTGGCATACTGCGAGCGTTGACCATTTTGCTTCTTAAGCAGGCTAAGCTCAGCGCTAGCCGCCGCAGCATCGCTGCCACCCGCATCCACCGTCGCTTTCAACTGCGCCATATAATCCTGATCGAACGCTTTGACATATAAATCAAAATCAAACGTTGTTTTATTCGGCTTGGTTTTATAATACTCAGCATCCGCATAGCGTCCATTACCTAAATCATCGCCGCGGATAGTGCCTTGCCAGTAGATAATTTTGGGCTCTAATTTTGCCCTCAACTCCGCATCGGTATCGCCTGCGATATAACGAGGGCTGCGGATATTATTTAACGCATCTTTTAATTCCTGGCGGCTGGTCACGACATAAATGCTATTTTCATGTGCGCCTTCGCCCCCCGTTGTTGCATAAAATTTACCATCCGTATTCTGATATTGTGCAGTCCAACCAAACGGTGCTGTTTTCACCTGCAAATCTGGTGGTGCCGCTTCTGCCACTGGCTGCTGACTATTATCACACCCGGAAAGCACGAGCCCAGAAAAGGCAATAGCTACCGCACAGGTGCGTAAACGACCAGTCCCAATAACCGTTCTAAACATGTTATCCCTCAGTATTTTTTAATTATCAAAATAGAAAAATAAATCCGCACAAAATCCTGCGATATTAATCGCATACTTTAAAATTGCTTTTATTCGTCATTTAGCGGCATTTCGATACATTCCTTATTGATAAAAAAGCAGCGCAATACCTGTAGTAAAAACCACATAATAAAACTGCCGATTTAACACTCAGGATGGTTAATTAAATGATTATGGTGCCCCCACATTTATTGGCTATCTTTATTGACTATCAAAAACCAAAAAGAAACGTTATACCCACAAGAGTAAAACATGGTTTCATTAAAGCAAATTCGCACGTTTTTTTTGCGACCCGCATCAAGATTCCATCTGTTATTATTATGATTGCAATAGTTTTTAATCAAAATGGAGGAACTGTCACATAACCGAGAGATTCAATTTTCTGGCTCTTTCTATTTTTTGCAAAATAAGGCAGACGGCCCTCTCCTACTCACTCCACTTTCGTTTATGATGTGAGGCTACACGGCCTAAGTACCCCCCTAAAAATGAAGGATCAGCGCGTGGATAACGCACCGGACGCACCAACACACTCACAGCCAGCACTGCTTGCTAAATATCCAATGCCAGGGTATTTGATGATTATTTATGCTCTGCTTTTTATCGCGCTTGGCTGGTTCAGCCATCAACGTTGGGGGAACCCTACATCTCCTACGACCGCGTTGGCTGCTCAAGCCGCGACCTTGCCTGCGGCAGCAGAGCAAACGCCAGCAACAACCACGGCGACACCTCATCAAGAAGAAGCCCATGTCGATACGCCTGCACCGCCAGAGAAAAGGACCACACTACCGTTACCTGCCATCAGCAATGGTGAGATTCCCCCGCTGACCTACAGTGCTCACGTTTACACATCGGATGAAGCCAAGCGGAGTATCACGCTCAACGGACTGCAATTCCGTGAGGGCGATTCGCCAATAGAAGGGTTGGCCATAGAACAAATCCAGCAGGACATGACCATTTTCAGCGTCGAGGGCGAGGTGTTTATTCTGGAGGCGTTGGAGGATTGGCCGGGCGGAAAATTCAACGAGAATGAACGTTCCGCCGACGATGAACGTGGAAGCGCCGCGCCTTAACCGTGACTGCGAATAGCATCAATAAATGGCGTCAACGTACGGTTAAATTCCGAACATTGCGTCTCTTTGGGCGTACTGTCTTTTAATAACCCTTGATACAGGCTTTCACTGCGCTGCGGTAAAGCCTGATAGCTCGCAACATTCCAGCCTCGTTGTTTCGCCACAGTCAACGCAACATTGGCAATCGTCGCATCATTGGGAAGATCGCTGCGATTACACTTCGATTTGAGATAACGGGTAGCCGCTACCAGCGATGACAACTGATTCAGTTGATCGTTAGGAGAAACCGTGACCGCAGAAGACTGGCCTGCCACCGTTCCTTTGTGGACAGACGATCCTGTTTGTTGGCACCCGGCCAGCACGACGCACAGCAGCGTTAACGCAGAAAATTTAGACAGAGATAACGACATGACAAACTCATCCTGATTGAGATTAACGGTAGGCATTCTAACAAATGGTAAGCGGCTGTCACGGCATGTTTATGCGGCTCTCAACACAGAGCGAGAGCCGCAGTTATCAGAAAGTCGCTATCAGGCAGCGGAACCCTTGCCTGATAAGGATTTGGTGGTCGGTAAGATACCGTCAGCGCGGAACATAGTCTTAATACCGCGCACCGCCTGCCGAATACGATCCTGATTTTCAATCAAGGCAAACCGAACGTGGGTATCGCCATAATCGCCAAAACCGATACCGGGGGAGACGCAAACTTTCGCTTCCGACAGTAGCCGCTTAGCAAACTCCAGCGACCCCAGATGCGCGTAGGCGTCAGGAATTTTCGCCCAAACGTACATAGACGCTTTAGGTTCATCAACCATCCAGCCCGCCTCATGCAGACCGCGCACCAAAACGTTGCGGCGCTGGCGATACTGCTCAGCAATATCCAGTACGCATTGCTGATCGCCTTCCAATGCAGCGATCGCGGCAACCTGTAACGGCGTAAACGTGCCGTAATCGTGGTAGCTCTTAATCCGCGCCAGTGCACTGACCAGTTCAGGGTTGCCGACCATAAAGCCAATACGCCAGCCCGCCATATTGTAGCTCTTTGACAGCGTAAAGAACTCCACCGCGATATCCTTCGCACCGGGAACCTGCATGATCGACGGTGCCTTCCAGCCATCATACACGATATCGGCATAGGCCAAATCATGGATCACCAGCACGCCGTACTGTTTCGCCAGTTCAACCACGCGTTCAAAGAAATCCAGCTCGACGCACTGCGCCGTCGGGTTCGACGGGAAACCGAGAATCATCATTTTCGGCTTCGGAATACTCTCGCGGATAGCGCGTTCTAATTCATTGAAGAAATCGACGCCTTCCACCAGCGGCACAGAACGAACCTGCGCCCCGGCAATCACCGCACCATAAATGTGAATCGGGTAACTGGGGTTTGGCACCAGCACCGTATCACCATGATCCAATGTTGCCAACATCAGGTGCGCCAATCCCTCTTTGGAACCAATCGTGACGATCGCTTCGCTTTCAGGATCGATATCAACTTCATAGCGATCGGCGTACCAACGGGAGATCGCACGACGTAAGCGTGGGATACCTCGGGATGTCGAATATCCGTGAGTATCTTCGCGTTGTGCAACCGTACAGAGTTTTTCCACGATATGAGGAGGTGTCGGGCCGTCAGGATTACCCATACTAAAATCAATAATGTCTTCGCCACGACGACGGGCAGCCATTTTTAATTCAGCGGTAATATTAAATACATACGGGGGAAGACGATCGATGCGCGTAAAACGGCGCGGAGAAGTAGAATCAGCCATAACATCCTCAAAGTAACGTGAGCGCCCGGACCGTCCGAGCGACGCAGTGCCGGTAAAAAGGCACTCTACTCAACATCATTCAAATCGCAGCAAGCCCGTTTTTGTTGATTACGGCAGTACATACAACCTGAAATGTGATGAGCGTATTCAAGCTATCTCAGATAATTCACCCTGTCGATACCACGCTTAATAAATTTTTTCTTCCCGACATGAAGCCTCATCGATTTCCGACTAAAAGTGCGAAAAATGAAGAATACATGCCGGAAGAAGCATTACACTTGATGACCCGCTCAGGCCGTGCAGACAAGGCGCTTATCCCCTGAAGCATAGGACGGTTAACCCGAGAGTAAGCTTATGACCGAGATGCGATATTTCACCGAGAGTTGGCCAATAGAGGGCGCATTTACCATATCACGCGGCAGCAAGCGTCAGGCAGATGTCGTTGTGGTAGCGCTCCAGTCCGGCAACGTGGTGGGCTACGGAGAATGTGTCCCTTATTCACGCTACGGCGAGTCCCTCGACAACGTAATGGCGCAAATTGGCTCACTGCACAGCGACGTCCGTAACGGTTTAGATCGGGAGATGCTACAAACCATTCTGCCCGCAGGTGCGGCACGCAACGCGCTGGATTGTGCGTTCTGGGATCTGGAGTGCAAACAGCATCAGCAGCGCATTTGGCAACGTTTGAATCTCCCCTCGCCGCTGGCGTTGGAGACGGCCTATACCCTATCGCTGGATACGCCAGATCGTATGCGGCACGCCGCGATACATCATGCCAATCGCCCTCTTCTCAAATTAAAACTGGCAGACGCAAACGATCTGGCCAGAGTTGCCGCCGTTCGCGAAGGCGCGCCATTAGCCCGTCTGATTGTGGACGCCAATGAGGGATGGAACACCGAGCGCTATCTGACGCTGGTGCCTGAACTCGCCGCACTGGGTGTAACGATGATCGAACAACCTTTCCCGGCAGGCAAAGATGATGTGCTGGCAGACCTGCCACGCCCGATTCCCGTCTGTGCCGATGAATCCTGTCATGACAGTCAGTCGCTGGCCGCTCTAGTCGGCCGCTATGACATGATCAACATCAAGCTGGATAAAACCGGCGGGCTAACGGAAGCCCTGCGCCTGCGCAACGACGCACAGGCGCAAGGATTACAAATTATGGTCGGCTGCATGGTGAGTACATCACTCTCAATGGCACCCGCCTTTGTCATCGCGCAAGGCACCGCCGTGGTCGATTTGGACGGTCCGCTGCTTTTACAGCACGACCGCACTAACGGGCTGCACTATAACGGTAGCGAAATATTACCGCCCGACGCATTATTGTGGGGATAACGCGCGTTAACCTGCATTGAGCAACTATTAAGGAGTGTTGTGATGCAACGTCTTGTTTATGTTGATGGACAGTATCTCGAAGAAAATGAAGCAAAAATTTCTGTATTTGATCGTGGTTTTCTGTTTGCCGATGCCGTCTATGAAGTGACAGCAGTCATCGATGGCAAGCTGGTTGATTTCCCCGATCATATCACTCGCCTGCAACGCTCCTGCCGCGAGCTCTCACTCACGTTGCCCGTCACTCCTGAGGCACTCAAAACCATTCATGATGAGCTGATCAATAAAAACGATCTGCAAGAAGGCGCGATATACTTACAGCTTAGCCGCGGCAATGCCGGCGATCGTGATTTCTATTTCCCTTCTGCTGACGTCAAATCCACGCTGGTGTTATTCACTCAGGCACGTTCGCTGGTCGGTAACCCGAAAGCCACAACCGGCCTGCATGTTGTCACCACCGAGGATATTCGCTGGCACCGCCGAGATATCAAAACCGTCAGCCTGCTCGCTGCCAGCCTGGCAAAAGAGTACGCCCATGCCAATCAGGCTGATGACGCCTTCTTTGTCGAAGAGGGTTTCATTACCGAAGGCAGTTCCTGCAACTGCTACATCGTCCTGCATGACAACACGGTTGTAACCCGCCCACTCAGCAACGATATTCTTCACGGTATTACCCGTCAGTCTCTGCTCAAGCTGGCAGAAAAGGATGGCATTACGCTGGAAGAACGGTGTTTTACACCGGAAGAGGCCTATCACGCCAAAGAGATGTTTGTCAGCTCAGCCACCATGCTGGTCCTCCCCGTCGTGATGCTGGATGGAAAAACGATCGGTGATGGCAAACCCGGAAAAATCACTCAGCGGTTGCGTGAAATCTATCTTGATATGATTAAACAGCAGGGAAAATAGCCGCGCGTCACATCCTGTAAGCACGGCTTCGATATTCATCCGTTACCCGTTCAATGCCGGATAACGGATGACTGAGCGAACTACTTATCGTCACCCGAAATGCTGTCAGGCAGCGCAAACCCCGAGTTCTCCAGCACCATCTTCTGCGGTACGGCCAGCGGAATATTAGATTCCCGCAGCCGCTTGATGATCGCAAACAACAGATCGCTTTTCGCTTCCGATACCATTCTCGGGCTGCTGACATAGCCCGTTACGCTCAGCACCATGCCCGTTGGGTTCAACTGGCTGAACTTCACTGACGGTGCTGGTGATTCCAGAATCGCATCGTGGTTGATATAGGCATCCAGTAGCAGTGCCCGGACTTCTTCAGGATCGATATCCAGCGGGAACGTCAGCGCCAGCGTGGCAACCCCAAACGGATTCCCCATCGTAATATTGCGCACATTCTGTGAGATAAATTGAGAGTTCGGCACGATCACCGTCGAACGGTCACCCAACTGAATTTCCGTCGCACGCACGTTAATCCGCCGGATATCCCCTTCAACCCCGCTGATGCTCACCGAGTCCCCCACTTTCACCGGGCGCTCCGTCAACAAAATCAGGCCGGAGATAAAGTTCTTCACTATCTCCTGTAAACCAAAACCGATACCCACCGACAGCGCGCTGACAATCCATGCCAGCTTGTTCCATTCAATCCCCAATGTCGCCAACGTCAACAGGATAATCAGGATGTAGCCGATGTTGCTGAACAGCGTCACCAACGACGCACGGATTCCGCGTTCTAACGTCGTTTTAGGAAGGAATTCATCTTCCAGCCAGCGTTTTGATGAGCGTAAAACATAAACCCCCACGACCAGAAATAGCACGGCATTGACCAGATGCGCAGGCACGATGCTCAGCGTTTCCAGCCCTTTTCCGCCCCAGATTTCAACGGCTTTTTGCACCAGTTCCAGAGGCGTAGTGGTACCAAATGTACCGTTAAGTAAGGCAACCGCCGCCATTAAGATTAAAAGCACTTTGCCGCTGGCAGACAGAATCAAAGTGGCCTGAGCCAGATGGCGGTCGTCCAGATTGAGCGAATTCTTCATCCGCTTGCCGCTGGCATTGTTAGGGGAAAAGAGACTTTCGCAGATATCAGTAATAAACGTTGAGAACAAATACAGGCAGGAAAACACCATACCAATCCACACCAGCTCGAACGCCAGAAAACGAGCCAGTGAAATATAACCGATGACCAGCGACACCAAAATCGAGAACGATGTCGCCAATACCGCAAGATGAATCACGCCGGATAACGTCGAACGGGCCTCCGGCTGCTCCCCTGAATGCACCATATGCCGACGAATCTGATCGCTTTTCAGCGTTATCGTCCCTGCGGTGAACGCGAGGAACAGCGCAGATAAGCCGTTCACCATAATAGTTGCCGCGACCGATGTCCCCACCGTCGCGGTCACTTGTTCAATAAAACCGAAGATCAGAATAATGCCTGCGGCAACCACAGGAAACGGCTTCATGGCTTTTGCTACAGGGTTAGCAATCGCAGGCAAACGCCAGGAAGGACGCTGATTCGAAAGAAACGCTCGCCCTAACCCTGCTACCATCGAGCAGAAAATGGCCTGTCTCACCAGCGCATCAAGGAATGACACGACGCGTTCAGAAGCCTCGCCGTGACGCGTAAACGTAAAGTCGATCAGATTTACCGCAATACCGATCGTGACCACGGTTGAAATAACCGACGCTATGGCTAAAAAACTCCGCCGCAGACGCCCTTCCGGCAGCCAGTGAATACCCGCCCAGGCCAGATATTTCTCCAGATACCGACGGCCTGCCGAACTCATGACTATGGCGATCAAAATCAGGAATGCAGAACCGTAACGCCAGTCAGGTTCCCAGGCGACAGTAAAGGCATCACTGATTTGATCCTGAAAGGCACTCAGGCGACGGGCATCTTCGGCCTGTGGAGTCACAACCGGTGCCCAGAAGCGCCCGCCCAGAATGCTGCCGGAATTCAATGCCAATTGCGTTTTCAGTGCATTACGACGTAGAGTGACAATTTGCGCTGATAGGTTGGCCGCACTGGTGCGTAACGCCTGAATCTGCTCGCTCTGCGCATCCATTTTTGCTTTTTGCGCATTCAAACTGTTTCGCTTACGCGTCACCTCACTGGTTTCAGTAATGCTAGAGCCGGGTTCTGGCGCTGGCCCTAAAACATCCAACTGAGCCTGAATTTGAGCGCGCTGCGGTGCCACTGCATTGGCAAGCTCATTGGCGTTATTCACCAGCTCTTGCGCGGTGTCATTCAACGCGCCAAATTTGCTGTCGTTATTGGTGCCTGAGACCTGCTGCTTAATGTTATCTAACTGTTTTTGCAGCTTGATCAACTCGGCATCAACATTGATTTTTACTGGTGCATCGGTCTGTGCAGGCTGTGGATCAGGATCCGCACTCGCCGCCGATGCATACCCAACAGGCAGCATCAACATTGCCAGCAAACAAACGCGCAAGAATGCGGATGAAAGAATATTCATAAATCAGAAGGTTCCAAAGTTCGACAAAATAGCGGATCCACAAATGACCGAGGATAAACCCGGTGCGTGAAAGCAGCCCACACTCATCCAAAACCCAACGAATGCGGGCATAGTGTACCAACAGCGCAGGATGCAGAATACGTCCGATCATAACTTGAAAAGAATTACTGAACGTGTCCAGCAGACAAAACTGAAATTTTCACTGCCCTATGTTGTTCATGTGGAGGATGCTCGCAATTGTGCAAAAAAATTACACCAGAAAAAGCGACATTCGCCAAAGTTGTACAGGGATTCACCGTATAGCGTAAATCCAGCGCCAACCCGTTGACTCATTGGGACGTGTGGGTATAATCCAGCCCACTGTTGTGACAAGCAGCAGCCACTTCTTTGCGCAATGCGCCCTTAGCTCAGTTGGATAGAGCAACGGCCTTCTAAGCCGTAGGTCACAGGTTCGAATCCTGTAGGGCGTACCATTTTAAGTTCTCCCAGACTCTACCGAATTCAACAAAACCCCGTTATATTCATTGATACCATTAGGATTTTCTGTCGCTGAGCTCCACCGAGGTCAACCCAGCCTACCGGAAATCAAGTCGATGTTGGGGGCCTCTATGGGGGCTCTTCTTGTTCAATGACTATTAGGGGCCCCCACCATGCCACTTAATGCTCGACAGATAGAAACCGCCAAGCCACAAGATAAAGAATACAAACTCACTGACGGCGCAGGCCTTTATCTTCTGATAAAGCCGAACGGAGCCAAATACTGGCGTTTGAAGTACCGCGTTGCAGGCAAAGAGAAAAAATTATCTATCGGCGTTTATCCCGATATCTCGCTAGCTGAAGCAAGACTAAAACGGGAAGAGGCTCGAAAAATCGTCGCTTCTGGTGGCGATCCTAGTGAACAAAAGCAGGTCGAAAGACAGGCAAAGAAAACCAATATCGATAACACCTTCAAGGCCATCGCATTGGAATGGCATGAATATAAACGCCCTAATTGGTCGAAGGGTTACGCTGAAGACCTGATGGAAGCGTTTGAGAACGACATCTTCCCTGATATCGGCAAACGCCCTGTCGCTGAGGTTAAGCCGCTGGAAATGCTAACCACGCTGCGCAAACTGGAAAAACGCGGCGTACTCGATAAGCTGCGCAAAATCCGCCAAGCCTGTAATCAAGTATTCCGCTACGCCATCGTCACTGGCAGAGCGGAGAACAACCCAGCATCAGAACTGGCAAGCGCCCTTCCTCCACCCAAAGCCACGCACTACCCTCACCTGTTATCGGATGAACTGCCGGATTTTCTACGTGCTTTATCAACTTATTCGGGTAGTAAGGTCACACAACTTGCTACACGTATCCTGATGCTTACCGGCGTTCGCACCATCGAATTACGGCAAGCAGAATGGAAGGAGTTTGATTTTGAAAAACAGCTCTGGGAAGTGCCGAAAGAACGCATGAAAATGCGCCGCCCTCACCTCGTTCCCCTTTCCGATCAAGTGATCGATGCGCTGCAACAACTCTATGCCGTTACCGGGCGCTACAATCTGGTTTTCCCTGGACGTAACGACATCACCAAACCGATGAGTGAAGCTAGTATTAATCAGGTACTGAAACGGATTGGTTATCATGGCAAAGCAACAGGACACGGCTTTCGCCACACAATGAGCACCATACTGCACGAACAAGGCTATAACACTGCCTGGATCGAATTGCAGCTTGCTCATGTGGACAAAAACACGATTCGTGGAACATATAACCATGCACAGTATTTGGAACAACGAAGGGGAATGTTGCAGTGGTATGGGGATTTTATTGATGGGCTGGAACATGGGGATGCAAGGAAGGTTGTGGTGATGGGTAAGCGAAAGTAGGTAGGAAAACAATTGTTCGTAAACCCCTCCGTACAGCAAGTGAAAAACTACCGCTGAAAATGTACTCGGAGCAGAATCAGGCGGTGGCACACCAGCGGCTAGCGGGTGGAGGAAGTCTGCAGATGGATGGGGATTCCAGAAGCCACCGTTTACAACTGGGAGAAAAGATTTGGAGGGAATGTCTGGCAATCCAGATAGATGTGGTAGCGGTGATGGAGCGCCTAAAGAAGTTACAGAAGCGGGTGCAGGGATGGCTGCAGACAGGCAATGGCAGCGAGTTTATTTCTAAGCTGCTGGATCACTGGGCCTATGAAAACAAGGTGACAATAGACTTCTCCCAGCCCGAAAATCGACAGATAATGCCATAATCAAGTCATTTAATAGCAGTGTTCGGGCCGAATATATGAATGTCCACTGGTTCCTGTCACTGGAAGATGCGCAGGAAAAGGTCGGATGTCAGCAACACTGATATAAGACCGGAAAACAGCATGAATTTTGTCCACTCCATCCAACATGGGCTTCTCTTAAGATTCCTACACCAGACGGATAAGCCACATGTTAAGCAGAGGGGACCTTCTCATGATAAAGCAGATGCGTATTCACGGCGCGCATATTATCGACATCGCTCACCATGTTGGATGCTCGGAGCGCTCGGTTCAACGGCATCTCACTGAAAAACTAGTTAACGCTCGACGGAGTGAACCGATGAGAAAACTTCGTCCGTTCATGGACTATGTTGATCTGCGCCTGCGCGAGCATGTCTGGAACACTGAAGTGATTTTTCAGGAGATAAAGCAACAGGGTTATGACGGCTGCCGCTCCACGTTACGTCAGTATGTGCATCCCAAACGCATACTGCGTGCGTCCAAACAGACCGTACGCTTCGAGACTCAGCCCGGCCAGCAACTCCAGCGCGACTGGGGTGAAATCGAGACGGTTGTCAACAGCCAGCGCTGCAAAGTGAACTTCGCCATTAACACCCTCGGTTACTCCCGGTACTTCCATGCATGGGTTACTGATAGCCAAGATGGACTGACCCCATAAAGTTGGACGGTTCATGTTACGCGGCTTTTAAGGCCTGATTCAGGTTTAGCCTCGGTTCTCTTCAATATAGCGAGCCAAGTCCGCCGGGGTCTTCAGGACGGTAGCGACTTCGGTCGGTGGGATCACACAACCGTAAACGTCCTGCACTTCCAGCACCAAGTCGACCGCCAGAATAGAGTCGAGAATATCAGACTCAATCAACTCATCGTTAAAGCCCACTTTACGGGATAAGATCTTTTCAAACAGCGCGAGTATTTCTTGTTCCATCATTTTTCCTAAGTCATTAGATCGTGCGGGCATGGGTGTCCAGCAGCTTACGGTCGATTTTGCCGTTAGGATTAAGCGGCAACGCATCTTTGATAATAATTTGGGAAGGTACCATATAGGGCGGAATCACCTTCGAGAGCGATGTTTTAATCACTTCTGGCGCTAAGTTCGTCACGCAGAACGCCGCGATACGCAGCACACCGCCGCCCGATTTCATCAGCGGCAGAACCACCGCTTCGCTGATATCAGACATCGCCAGCAGGCGGTTTTCAATCTCGTTGATTTCAATACGGTAGCCATTAAGTTTGATCTGGCTGTCATTGCGCCCCTGACAGTATAACAGCCCATCCTCGTAGCCCAGATCGCCGGTTCTGTAACCCCGATACGCTTCGCTTTCCCGATGCAGCAACTTCTCGGCATTCTCTTTCGCCAGCCCAAGGTAGCCGCGCATTACGTTCTTACCCCAAATGATCAGCTCACCTTCAGCGGTAATTTCCATTCTGGAGTCCGGCATCATCGCGCCGACCGGCAGCAGATCGTTGTCGCTGTGCAGGATTTCATCGGTGATTTCGATGACGGTGGTCGCGATAGTCGCCTCCGTTGGCCCATAGGAGTTGAGAATTTTGGCGTGCGGGAAACGGCGGCGTAGCTGTTTGACCAGCGCTTTATTCAGCACTTCACCAATGAACACAAAGACGTTGAGTTCAGGTAAATATTCACTGTTGAACTGGGGGGAAAGCAGCCTCTGGTAAGCGAAAGACGGCGTTGATACCCAGGCGGAGACGCCGTTGTCTTTCAGGCGATCGAGCCAGTTTTCTGCCGCGATATCCTCTTTCGCATTCAGAACGATATGTCCTCCGGTTGCCAGATTCGCCAGCAGCGGGATCAACGAGAGATCGAAGCTGAACACCGCATGGTTCATCAGCACTGGCACATCCGGTAGCGAAAAGTCCTGACGCACCCACTTCATGAAGTGCCACAGACTTTCACGTCCGATCTGCACCCCTTTCGGTTTTCCAGTGCTGCCGGAGGTGAACATAATATAGGCGAGATCCTGCTCGACCAACGGCTGTGCGGCTTCTCCGGTCGCAATGAACTGTCGGGTCGCGACATCGTAATAGTAAGAGGCGCTCGCCAGATGACAAATCTCGTTAAGCCTCTCCTGCGGATAGATGCAGTCCACCGGGATATACGGAATGTTATGCAGCAGGCAGCTATAGATCGCCACGGCAAACTCCGCCTGCTGGTGTCCATATAACACGACCGGCGGCCCCGCAGGTTGCCGACATTGCTGGTAGCGCTGCGCCCAGTCTGTCACCGCAACAGATAGCTGTTGCCA
This sequence comes from Pectobacterium sp. A5351, assembly GCF_028335745.1. Lineage (NCBI taxonomy): Bacteria > Pseudomonadati > Pseudomonadota > Gammaproteobacteria > Enterobacterales > Pectobacteriaceae > Pectobacterium > Pectobacterium sp. A5351. Next base: position 1,318,947 of record NZ_CP116477.1, on the reverse strand, counting down.
GGTCATCGCTTCATCGCTGCCACTAATCGCCAACCGATCTGGGTTAGCAGGGTTAAGCAATGCCGCACGGAGGAAATCTTGCAGTTCCTGAAGCTCACAGTGTTGGTTCATAGAGGAGACATTCCGCTAAAGATGTAGAGGGAGGCCGCAGCGCTTGCCAGCGTCAGAATGCGACCGATGAACGCAATAACCGGATGATGTAGACAATTGCTCAGCGCCGGGCTGCGTTTGGCTGACCACAGCAACATGTTATGAGCAACGGAAATGGCGCCAAACAGTGCGCCGCTGATGACATAGTGTCGTTCAAGCCCGTTCCATGCCCCCATACAAAACAGGGTGCAGAAGATGCCAATATTCTGCGCCAGCGTTTTGTTCTGTCGGAAAAAGTCGAGCTTCATCAGATTCATATAAATTGGCATAAAGACCACGTCCCTCAACCATTCAGACAGGCTGATGTGGAAGCGCCGCCAGAAATCCTGCGGATTTTTAGCCAGAATAGGCAGATTAAAGTTCGCTGGGATATTCAGGCCAAATAAGCGCCCTGCCCCAATAGCCATATTGCTGTAGCCGGCAAAATCAAAATAGAGATACGCGCTGTAGGCTAGCGACATCACGACGCCCACGCTTAACGTAAACGGGCGCTGGTTCCACGATTCAATCACCAGGTTATTGATCAGCATGGCAAATAAGAATTTCTGAATAATGCCGGTAAAAATTTGTTCCATCGCCACTAAAAACTGCTCACGGGTAATAATGAAAACCGGTTTAGCAATGTCATTAACCCATGTCCGCCAGCGATACATCGGGCCCGCCAAAATAATAAAAGGCATAAAGAGATAGCAGAAGTAATGCAGAAAATGCTGACCATCTTTTTTGCTGCGATAAAGCAGCACATCAATGGCGCGGAAAGTCATAAAGGACAGGCCGATCATGCCCCAGTGGTTGTTAAGGTGTAATTTCACCAAAAACAGCGGCAGCAGCGTCAGACTGACCGCCTGCCAGGTTTTTAACCAGCCTTTCTCTTTTAAGGTGACGAGAATATAAAAGCTCAGGAAAACCGCCACGGGAACAACATAATCCCCCTGGAAAATATATCCCCAGCCAAGTACCGCCAGCACGGAAAAAGCGGATAAATACGTCAGTCGATAACTGAATACGCGATTAACCAACGCAAACAGTAACGCTGATGAAAACAGAAGGAAAAAAAACATTCCGGAGCTGTACATCATTCATCCTTCAGAATTTTTGATATTCAAAATGCACTTTTAAACTCATGCTTTCATCAACAGAGGTCCATGCGACGATAGTGACTGCCAGAAAGAGATAAAGAAAAAAAAGGCGAATAGCGGTTTTCATCATTTAAAACTCTCAGCAATAAATTGATCTATCGCGACCCATGCCGGATCGGTTGGGTGCAGGCGATCCCAATTCCAGCCGTTCTGATAAGGCTGGGCATACATATCAAAATAGCGAACCTGATTTTCTTCCAGCATCGATCGGATCTGGCTGTCGACTGACTGGAATTTCTCGGAATTCTTAATCGCCCACGGATTAATAGGATCGACAATCACCACAAACTGGGCGTTACGCGCTTTCAGCAGTTGGATCGTCGCCCGCAATGCCTCCATCTGTGCAGGAACAATCGGCGCGTCGTCCCACTCTTCCCGCGTTGGATCGTCTGCAAAAACGGACTTATCCATCCACAATGTGTCTGCACTTTGCTCGCGGGATTGATTGAGCACGCGAGCCTGATCCAACTCGCGATTCCAGTCGGGGATCGTGTGGGCAATTGGCCGCTGGGGCCAAGGTTGTGCCGATTGAGGGGTAATGCCCAGCATCGCCAACCAGTCGTTTTTTATCAGCTCGCAGAAATTAGCAAATTGATAACTCACTTCCTGCCAGATAATTTGCGTATCCCAGCCATAGACTTTCATTTGGCCGAACGTTAAATGGCTGATCTCGTCTTTATCGATATCGTGTAAGTAATTGACCAAAAAGGAACGCGTCTGCTCATCCTGCATCAGGGGGTTAAAAATAGATGCCGGGAAATTGTTGGCAAAAATTGCAGGTGGAATACCGTCTGAATAAAAGCTATCAGGTGCCAACAGCAAAACAACTTTACTGTTCGCGTTAAGCTCATTTTTAAAACGTGAGAGCAGTAGAAAATGCGTAACGTTATCTACATAGCTATCGCCATAGGCCACGACAGGACGCTGTAGCTGATTATTAAAGTAATTATAGACAGCGTAAGGTTCATCTTCAGATGTGGAGACCTCGGACGCCCCGAGAAAGAAAATCGCATTGCCCTGCAACGCATGGGAAAGGGTGGCGATCTTTTCCTTTTGTTCTTTTGCCGTCCCTTCCATTGTTTTAATCAGCGGCTGGAATGTGAGTGCCGGATCAATACTCGTCACCACCGGGGGAACGCTAAGGAACAGGATAGCAAGGGTAGCCATCATGATATGTAGACAGAAAGTATTTTTGATTTTCATTATAAAGTAAGGCTACATGATATTTATTGTTTGAAATTCGTGAATTTTTATCTCCACGGTAAATAAATCCCTGCATTTTTTGGATTATATACCAGCCTTATCACCGATGATGAGCGTTGCTGTGTAACGGTATGTACAGTGTTTATGTCTATCACAATAATCAGGCTGGCGAGCAGTTCTCCACTATCTATGCTCGTTTATATCGTCTGCGGTATGGGGAAAAAAGCTCAGAGATTGCCACCTGACCAAGCGCTTTAGTTCCGATTTAGCTCCGGTTTAGCGCTGACCACCAACCGGTACGAAAAGGTTAAAAGGAGGAGTAATGAAGATTCAGGTACAGCATCGCTTTCGCTGGCAAAAATTTGCGGCGAACAGTACAGAAATAAACCATTATGACGGGGAAAAACGGCGATAAGGAAAAATAGTGGCGCACAAACAGCAAAGCCACTCAGCGTAAAGACTGAATGGCTTTTCTACTTGCTCTGCGATGCGGTTAGCGTATGTGGAGATTAACGCCAGAAACCTCTTTTCTAAGTTCAATAATCTCTTCAGCCAATTCACGGCACAACATCGCATTCATCAAGTGATCCTGTGCGTGCACCACGATAAGCTCGACAGTCGTTTTTTCCTTACTCTGGTTGCCAATGAATCCGGTCTGAATCAATTGCGCCCGGTTCAGCGCCACCGCAGCCATTTTTAATAGTTCATCGACATGATCCCATTCCCCTCGGCGAGCAGATCTCAGGGCTTCCATTGCGCAGGAACGTGTTTCGCCAGATTTAACGATAAGCTCAATCATCCGCGTTTCTACATCCATTTTTCCCTCCCCCGAATATCAGTTGCTGTGTCACCTTTTTACCGGTCAATTAACCCCAAATTGCAGACAAGCGCACGTGACACCTAAGAAATACGGTGCATTTATGGTATCGCTACTCACAGCCTGCACAGTAAATATAGATGATGAACCAGAATTTGTTACTGAAAATCATGACGTTATATCTCATTTCCGGTTAAATAAATTTCACAAACGCACCCGGTGGTCTTTTAAACGATGCATTTATACCATTTCACCCTGTGACACGTGCTGAAATAAAATAATGACCACCATGTTACACCCACCAGAACCTTAATTTAACCTTAAGAAATCGAAATAATAATAACTATCATTATTATTACCGACATGTAGAATCCTTCCTCGACTGCCACTACATATCGGCCGGTGTCGCTAAAATAGCGTGGCTATCGTGAGCGACACACGGGCTTACATGTAGGCCAGCAATACGCAAACACGACAGGTATTGATAAGGGTAAATATTATGAAGCTTGGTTTTGGATTACTGAGTTCAGCCGTTTTATTCGCTTCCGGTTTGGCTCTCAGCGCATCGGCAAATGCAGCAGAAAACGATGAAGGGATTGTGATTTACAACGCCCAACATGAAAACCTCGTGAAATCCTGGGTTGACGGTTTTACCAAAGAAACCGGCATCAAAGTGACGTTGCGCAATGGCAGTGACACCGAATTGGGCAACCAGTTGGTGCAGGAAGGGAAATCGTCCCCTGCCGATGTGTTCCTGACCGAAAACTCACCGTCGATGGTGCTGGTCGATAACGCCGATCTCTTTGCTCCACTGGATAAAGCCACCCTCGCGCAGGTACCGTCTGACTATCGTCCGTCCCACGGCCGCTGGATCGGGATTGCCGCGCGCTCCACCGTCTTTGTCTACAACCCAACCAAACTTACCGACGCGCAGTTGCCGAAATCCTTAGCCGATCTGGCGCAGCCAGAATGGAAAGGCCGCTGGGCCGCCTCCCCGTCTGGGGCAGATTTTCAGGCCATCGTCAGCGCCTATCTGGAGCTGAAAGGTGAGAAAGCCACGCAAGACTGGCTGAAAGGCATGAAAGAGAACTTCACCGCCTACAAAGGCAACAGTACGGTGATGAAAGCCGTGAATGCGGGTCAGATTGATAGCGGCGTGATCTATCACTATTACCGTTTTGTCGATCAGGCTAAAACCGGCGAAAACAGTAACAACACCAAGCTGTACTACTTCAAACATAAAGATCCGGGCGCGTTCGTCAGTATTTCCGGTGGCGGCGTACTGGCATCCAGCAAACATGCAAAAGACGCACAGGCCTTTATTAAGTGGATTACGGGCAAATCTGGTCAGGAAATCTTGCGCACCAACGATGCCTTTGAGTACGCTGTTGGCGTCAACGCGGCCTCAAATGACAAACTGGTTCCGCTGAAAGATCTGGATGCACCGAAAGTCGATGCTGCCAAGCTCAACAGCAAAAAAGTCGTGGATCTGATGACGCAAGCTGGCTTGCTGTAACGCATAGGTTTTAACGCGTAGTTTTTAACGCACAGATTGTCGCGCATGGGTTATAGCACATAGATGTCATGACCCACCTTTCGTCAGGGCGTTCGCGTCCTGACGAATCATCACCTGAATGTCCGCATATAGCGGCTTCACCGTTTTAACCTATCGTCCTGACGAGGCAGCTACAGGCCGTATGACAAACGTTAGCTACAGCGAAACGACCCCGTTCACCGCACCCTCTCCGCCATTACGCAAGCCAGCCGCGCTGCTTACCCTCATAGCCCTGACGCTATCCCTACTGGGGTTTGTTCCGCTCGGCTTTGTGATTGGCGTGAGTATTGATACCGGTTGGGAAACGGCGCGCGCCTTGCTCTTTCGCCCGCGCGTCGGCGAACTGCTGATTAACACGGTGCTGCTGATCGCCCTGACGCTGCCCATTTGCACCGTTTTAGGCGTGCTGCTAGCCTGGCTAACGGAACGTACCACCCTGCCCGCCCGGCGTCTGTGGTCACTGCTGCTCACCGCGCCGCTGGCGATCCCCGCATTTGTACAAAGCTATGCCTGGATCAGCACCGCTCCCGGTTTGCACGGTCTACCGGCCGGCGTGTTTTTATCTGTCGTCGCCTATTTACCGTTTCTGTATTTACCCTGTGCCGCGACGCTGCGACGGCTTAACCCCGCGCTGGAAGATGTCGCGGCTACGCTGGGCGTGCCTCCCGTGACCGTATTTTTCCGTGTGGTGCTACCGCAACTAAAGCTGGCTATCGGCGGCGGGCTGCTGCTGATTGCGCTGCATCTGTTGGCGGAGTACGGCCTGTTCGCCATGATCCGCTTCGATACCTTTACCACCGCGATTTTCGATCAGTTTCAGTCAACGTTTAATGGCCCGGCGGCCAACATGCTGGCTGGCGTACTGGCGCTGCTGTGTCTGTTTCTGCTGTGTGCGGATGCCCGCCTACGCGGCGTCACCCGCTATGCGCATGTCGGTTCCGGCGCGCCGCAGGCTGTCACACCGGTACATCTATCGCCGTTTCCGCTGTTACTGACTCTGCTGTTACTGACGACGCTGATACTGCTAACTCTCGGCGTGCCTTTTATTACACTGTTTCGCTGGCTGTGTTTTGGCGGCTGGGAAGTCTGGCAGCGCCGCGAGCTGCTCGATGCGTTTCGCCAGACCATGACGCTGGCGCTGAGCGGTGCCGTCCTGACGACGCTGGCGGCGATTCCGATGGCTTGGCTGACGATCCGCCACCCCAGTCGCCTGTATCGGTTTCTGGAAGGGTGCAATTACATCACCAGTTCTCTGCCGGGTATCGTCGTCGCGCTGGCGCTGGTGACCACCACGATTCACCTCATCAGGCCGCTCTACCAGACTGAATTCACCGTGCTGCTGGCTTACCTGTTGATGTTTATGCCACGGGCGCTGGTGAATCTACGCGCGGGTATCGCGCAGACACCCGTGGAACTGGAACAGGTCGCGGCCAGTCTGGGGCGTTCGCCGTTGCAGACGCTGATGACCGTGACCATTCGGCTGGCCGCGCCCGGCGTCGCCACCGGGGCAACGCTCGTCTTTCTGGCGATCGTTAACGAACTGACCGCCACGCTGCTGCTGGCTCCCAACGGCACCCGCACGCTGGCGACCGGATTTTGGGCGCTCACCAGCGAGATCGATTATCCGGCGGCGGCACCCTACGCGCTTATTCTGGTGTTACTGTCGCTGCCGTGGACCTGGTTTCTCTACACGCAATCACAAAAAATGGCGGGGCTGTAATCATGTTGGAACTTCATCGCGTCAGTAAAAGCTTTAACGGACGCACCGTGCTGTCTGACATTCATTTGACGTTGGAGAATAGCCGCCGCACGGCGATTGTCGGCCCGTCAGGCTCGGGAAAAACCACGCTGTTGCGCCTGATTGCCGGGTTTGAAAAACCGGATACCGGCGTCATCACGCTGAATGGACAAACGCTCTGCGATAACGGGCTTTCCGTCCCCGCCCATCAGCGTGGAATCGGCTATGTCCCGCAGGATGGCGCGTTGTTCCCGCATCTTTGCATCGCGGACAACATCGCTTTTGGGCTAAAAGGCTCGAAGGCGGAAAAGCAAAAGCGCGTGGATGAGTTGATGGCGCTGGTTTCCCTTCCCGCGCATTTACAGAAACACTCGCCGCATGAGATTTCCGGCGGACAGCAACAACGTGTCGCTCTGGCTCGCGCACTGGCACAGCGCCCTGCGTTGATGCTGCTGGACGAACCCTTTTCCGCGTTGGACACCGGCCTGCGTGCCACCACCCGTAAAGCGGTGATGGACGTATTACAACAGGCTAACGTGGCATCGATTCTGGTGACCCACGATCAGGGGGAAGCGCTGTCTTTTGCCGATCGGGTCGTCGTCATGCGTGACGGCCAACTGTCACAATCCGGCTCGCCGTGGACGCTTTACCATCAGCCCGCCAGCGAAGACATCGCGACCTTCCTCGGCGAAACGCTGATTCTCGATGCGCAGGTGACTGGCGGTCAGGCTGACTGCCTGCTTGGGCACATCGCGGTGGATCGCCCAACCGCAAGCGGTAAAGCCCGCATCATGCTCCGCCCGGAACAGATCGCGATTCACGATGCAGGGGTTGATAACGCTGAGGTTGATAGCACAGAGATAGGCCGAGCGGGGGAAAAGCGTGCAGCGACGATTCGCGCAACCATCCGTAAAGTTGATTTTTCCGGCTTCGTCTCTACGCTGACGCTGCACGTCCACCACGCAGAAGCTGAGATCATTGAACTGAAAACCGTCAGCCACGCCGCTTTCGCCGTCGGCCAACAGGTCAGCCTGAGCGTCACGGGTACCGCTCACGTCTTCAGTCAATGATCCCGCACTACCGCGCGCTCAGGCGGTTTATCGCGCCATCTGCGCGTGACGACTCACCAGCCAGACGCCCAGCATGATCATCAAGACACCGAGGTTTTTACGCAGACTCATCGGTTCATTTAGCCATGGTAAGAAAACCGCCGCCAGATAGACCACCGCATAGCTCAGGCTAATGAGCGGATAGGCGCGACTGAGCGACAGATAGCGCAGCACCATGAACCAGCACACCATCGACAGGCCGTAGCAAATCATTCCGCCGATCACTGCAACCACAGGCCAACCGCCCATTAAGGTACTCAGCGGCGGCCAGTGCGTCAGGGAAATGCTCGGCAGCCCCAGCATCCCGCTTTTCATTAACACCTGCGCGGCGCTGGCTAACACAATACTGCCAAGCGCCCAGACATAGCTTTTTTTCGCCATTATCCCCCCTGCATCAGATAGATACCGGTGACAATCAGCGCAATGCCCCACCAGTGGTGACGGTCCACACGTTCGCCAAACCAGTAGTGTGCCAGCAGCGTCACCAGAACAAAATTGATGCTCAGTAGCGGGTACGCCACGCCGAGCGGAATATGCTGCAACACCACCAGCCACAGCAATAGCCCGATACCCAGCAGCAACGCCGCCAGCATCAGCCACCCGAGCGTTACGCGCTGGCGTCGATCCGTCGGTAAACGCCGCCAGCACTCCGCCGCCTGTTTCTGGCACAGTTGTCCCAGGCTGGTCAGCAGGCAGACGATAGCCACCAGTAGATAACTCATGGCGCTATCTGCTTATAAAACAGCAGCACGTAGCGGTGCGATTTTTTCAACTGATCGGGGGCAGGCAGACTGCGGTACTCTTCATCGGTATCCCTATCGACCTTCAGCACCAGCGCGACATTTCCGCTACGCCGTTTCTCAGCCAGCCAGGCCGGAAAAGCCCCCTCATCTACAAAGCGGTCCGTAGAATCGGCGTAGTCCAGCCCATAGTTCAATTCGCCCCGCGCCTTGAATAAGGTGATATCGCTACGTTTGAGCTCCCACGCCAGTCCGGCAGCCAGCCCAACCTCATCGCTAAGCACATAGCGGCTGTCCTCCAGCAGTGGCTGGTGACTACGAATAAAGGTTTGAGGATTCTTTGAATCAACCACACTCGCCGGAATACTCCCGCCGACGAGCAGCGCCAGAAATAGCGGACAACCCGCGACCAGATACCCCCACGATCGCTGCTTTTTCAGGCTGACAGCGGCAAAGGCCACCCAGCCGATAAAACAGACGACACCTGATACGATGGTCAACCCTTCTCCCGGTTGATAGAGATGCGGCATGATAATACCGAGGCCCAGCGCCGCAACGGCGAGCGCCAGCAGGCTGCCAAACGCAATATTGAGCCAGCTATTGATGCGCAATAGACGCTCGCGTACCGCAGGAGCCAGCCCGGAAATCCATGCCGCCATCAGCAACGCCAGCGGGGCAAAGCACGGCAGAATATAAGTCAGCAGCTTGCCTTTAGCGATGCTGAAAAACAGCAACGGCATCACCATCCAGCACAACAGGAGGAACCGTTCCGGGTTCGCTTTTCGTTCCGTCCAACCGCTACGCAACGCGCCCGGCAGCAGCGCTAGCCAGGGGAATGCGCCGACAATCAGAACCGGCAGGTAATACCAGAACGGTGCTTTATGCTGCGCATCGTCTTCTGCAAAACGCTGGATATGCTCAATCCAAAAGAAGTAATGCCAGTAATCGGCTTCTCGCGCATGTACTGCCAGCGCCCACGGCGCACTCAGCAATACCGCGACGACAATCGCCAGCGGCCCGAACAGCAGCAATTCCTTCATCCGCTTTTGCGCCACCGCCACCGGCAGCACACTGATGACCGGTAAAGCCAGCGCCAGAAAACCTTTGGTCATAAACCCCATGCCACAGGCCAGCCCCATCAGCCCCCAGGCCATAAGCCGTTCACGCGTCAGCGTAGCACGCTGAATCAGCACGTGGCTGAACAGCGCCGCCGTCATCCAGAGCGTCACCATAGGATCGAGCACGCTGTACGTACCGATACCATACACAAGCAGCGATGTCAGATAGATCGTCGCCGCCAGTAGAGCAGTACGCCGGTTTTTCCACAGCAGCATCGCCAGCCAAAACACCAGCAGCGCGCTCATCGCAGTAGAAAATACCGAACCAAAGCGCACGGCAAAATTGGTATGACCCAATAACCCCTGGCTGATGTTGTTCAGCCAGTAGCCTGCAACGGGTTTCTCAAAGTAGCGGACGTCCAGCAAATGCGGCACGATCCAATCACCACGCTGAAGCATCTCGCGGCTGATTTCCGCATAGCGCGTTTCATCCGGTGACCACAGCCAGCGGCCGTTAAGCGGCAACAGGTAGAGCAAAGCAAATAACACCAGTATTACGGTACTTTTTAGCTTTATCATGCCTTTTTCCATGCTATCTCCTGCTTTATTTATTCTTCCGTTTGCACGCCAAGCCACCCTTCCCGTCCGGGAAACGGCGCACGGTCAATCCGCCCGACGGGCAGCGTGGCGCGGTCATCAGGCAGCAATGAGGAAAGCGGACAAAATTCGATGTGCTGCTGACGGGCACGAAGCAGCAATTGGCGGAACAGCGCCAGCTTCGCGCCCCCTTCTACCTCCGCATGGATGGTGTAGACCGGCACGCCGCGATCCTGTTGGATCGCCTCAAGAATAAAGTCGTTGAATTCACCGTCACTCACACGCTCACCGATAACTTCATCGTAGGTCGGCAACGTAACCGGAATCTGCACGGTACCCAACTCACCGTTTTTCAGGCGTGGTCGAAAAGGTCGGGTGCCGCGACAGTCGCTGTTATAGTCCAGATTCCAGCGCTGCTTCATCTCAACAACGCGCGAATCGGCTCGCCAGCCCGCCACCGCAGAACAGCGCACCGGTGATGGCAGCATCGGTGTCAGCGCATCTATTCCTTCACGGAACTGCGTGGCTAATTGCGCATCCGACCAGCGGGCGACATTCGCCTGCCAGCCGTGATGATCCCAGGCGTGTAACCCCACTTCATGCCCGGCATCGTGCGTCTGGCGGATTAACGAACCAAACCGTGCGCCGATATGGCGCCCCGGCCATGCCGTGCCAGCCAGCAAGATATCCCAGCCGTAGAGCGAGGCCGCGTTGGAGCGCAGCATCTTCCATAAAAAGCGCGGACGCAGCAGGCGCCACAGGTGACGCCCCATGTTGTCTGGCCCGACGCTAAAAAAGAAACTCGCCTGGATATCGAACTCCGCTAACACATCCAGCAGCGCGGGCACACCGTCCCGCGTACCACGCCAGGTATCGACATCAATTCGCAGGCCAACGCGCGTCATCCCTGCGTATCCGTGACGTCATCAGCGTGCTGGGGATCAACGGTACGCAGGAAATAGTCCAGCGTTTCCGCGACGGTTTGCTCCATCTTCACCGTCGGCTCCCATTCCAGCAGGCGTTTGGCGTTGCGAATGCTCGGCGTGCGGTGCGCCACATCCTGATAACCTTTGCCGTAATAGCTGCTGCTTTCCACTTCAATAAACCCGGCGAACGGCGGGAAGCGGTCACGCAGCGGATGGTCATTAAAGCTGGTCAGCAGCATTTCGCCCAGTTCGCGGATACTGGCTTCATTGTGCGGGTTGCCGATGTTGATAATCTGCCCGTCACACTGGCCATTGCGGTTTTCAATAATACGGAACAGGGCCTCGATGCCGTCGTGAATGTCGGTAAAGCAGCGTTTCTGCGCCCCACCGTCCACCAGTTTGATCGGCGATCCTTCCACCAGATTGAGGATCAACTGGGTAATCGCCCGGGAACTACCGATGCGCGCCGCGTCCAGCGTATCCAGACGTGGCCCCATCCAGTTAAACGGACGGAACAGCGTGAAACGCAGACCACTTTTCGCACCGTACGCCCAGATCACCCGATCCAGCAACTGCTTGGACACGGAGTAAATCCAGCGCTGCTTGTTGATCGGCCCGACAATCAGGCGTGAGTTATCTTCATCAAACTCTTTGTCATCACACATGCCGTACACTTCTGAGGTGGACGGGAAAACAATGCGTTTGTTGTAGCGCACGCAGTCGCGTACAATTTTCAGGTTCTCTTCAAAATCCAGCTCAAACACGCGCAGCGGGTTACGGGTGTATTCGATAGGCGTCGCAATCGCTACCAGCGGCAGAATGACATCGCATTTCTTGATGTGATATTCGATCCATTCGTTATGAATGCTGATATCGCCTTCCACAAAATGGAAACGCGGATCGCCAAGAAAACGGGCGATGGCATCCGAACTGATATCCAGCCCGTAGATTTCATAGCGATCGTCGCGCAGCAGGCGTTCAGTCAGGTGGTTACCGATAAAACCGTTCACGCCGAGGATCAGGACGCGCGTGCGGCGTCGTTGCACACGGCTGGCGAGGTTGCCCAGTTTCGCCTGTGGCACCATGCCCATTTCCGCTGCCAGTCGGCTACCCGACATATACAGCCCGGTCTCACTCTGTCCGCTGACGATCTCAAGCGCGTCTTCACCGCAGGCCACCACCAGCGGCGATGTCGAGATAATCGAGCCCGGTTTATGCTTCACGCCATTGGCGCTCATATCACTGTTTTTGAAACGATTAACCTTCACTACACGAGCACGCCAAATGATCACGTTGCGCTCACCGAGGAACGTAAACGCCCCTGGATACGGTTCCGTCACCGCGCGAATCAGGTTGTTGATCTCGCGGGCGCTTTTTTGCCAATCGATCAGCCCGTCTGCCGCCGTGCGGCGTCCGAAGTAGCTGGCCTGACTTTCATCCTGCGGCGTCAGCATAATCTCACGCGAGCGGATCAGGGGTAATTGCTGCGCCAGTAAAGCCGCCGCCGCGGTACGACATTTACCGTGCAGCGTCAGCGCGGTGTCTTCATCGTCAATCGCCACCACAGACTGAGCAACGATATCGCCAGCATCGGCGCGGGACACCATCTTGTGCAGCGTCACGCCCGTCTGCGTTTCGCCGTTCACCAGTACCCAGTTGACCGGTGCCCGTCCACGGTAGCGCGGCAGCAGCGACCCGTGCAGATTGAAAGCGCCAAACGACGGCAACTGAAGAATGTCGTCACTTAATAGCGTGCGGTAATAGAAGGAAAAAATAACATCCGGTGCCAGTTCGCGAATGCGGTTCACCCAAAGCGGGTGGTTAACGTCTTCCGGCGCAAACACCGGCACATCCATCCCGGCTGCCGCTTTCGCCACCGACGCATAGAAGTGATTCTCGCCCGGCGCATCGCTGTGCGTGAACACCGCCTGAATCTCATAGCCCGCGAGCTTTAACGCCTCAAGGCCGACGCAGCCGATATCATGGTAGGCAAATACGATCGCTTTCATTCTTCTTCATCCCGTAAACTGGTGGTCAGTGGCGTTGCCGCACTCACTGTTTTTTGTACAAAATAGCGTGGCCGGGCGCGCACATCGGTATAGATACGACCGATGTATTCCCCTAATAGCCCCATCCCGACGAACTGCGCGCCGATAAACATAAACAGCACGGCAAACAGCGTGAACACACCCTCGGCCGCCCATTCCGCTCCTAAGAACAAACGCAGGCCGATCAACAACAGCGCCAACAGGAAACCCGACAGCGCAACGACGCTGCCGATCAGGCTGAGTATGCGCAGCGGCGTCGTCGTCAGGCAGGTCAGCAGGTCGTACATCAGGTTAATCAGCTTCAGAAAGCTGTATTTGGACGTGCCGAATTCGCGCTCGGCATGCAGCACGTCGATCTCAATGGTTTTCCGCGCAAAGGTGTTGGCCAGAATAGGAATAAAGGTGCTGCGTTCATGGCAGTGCAGCATCGCGCTGACGATGTGGCGACGATAAGCACGCAGCATACAGCCGTAATCCGCCATAGATTTCCCGGTCGAACGCCGGATCATCAGGTTGATGGTTTTCGAGGCCACTTTGCGGAATAGTGAATCCTGCCGGTTGGCTCGCACAGTGCCGACCACGTCATAGCCTTGCGCGGCATACTCCACCAGCCGTGGAATTTCCTCCGGCGGGTTTTGCAAATCGGCATCCAGCGTAATGACCACATCGCCTACCGCTTGCTGGAATCCAGCCATGATGGCCGAGTGCTGACCATAGTTACGGTTCAGCAATACGGCAATAATGTGCTTTTCCGGGTCGCTCGCCGCCTCAGTCAGCAGTTCCGCCGAGCCATCGCTGCTACCGTCATCAACCAGAATAATTTCCCAGGGTTTACCGATCTGCCGACAGGCCGCCAGCGTGCGTTCAATCAGCACCGGCAGGCTCTCTTCTTCGTTATAAACGGGAATCACAACAGACACATTTTTGATGTCATCAATCACGAACAGACTCCAGAATCGAGGTTAGCGCCGCAACGACGCGATCGACATCGCTGTCCTGCATATCGGGGAACAGCGGCAGCGTCATAAGCGACGCCGAATTCCACTCCGTTTCCGGCAGGTGCAAATGGGGATAGCGCTCACGGTAATATTTCTGCGTATGCACCGCTCTGAAATGCAACCCGGTGCCAATGCCGCGCGCTTGCAGTGCCGCCATCAGGCTATCGCGCGATATGCCGCACCGCGTTTCATCCACACGCACCATAAACAGATGCCAGGCATGCAGGTGGGGATAATCAGGAACCGCCAGCGGCTGGAGCGGCAGCGCACGGAGTTGGGTGAGATAACGTGCGGCAAGCTGCTGACGGCGGGCGTTGATCGCCGAGAGTTTATCCAGTTGCACCAGCGCAATCGCCGCATTGATATCCGCCAGGTTGTATTTAAACCCCGGCGTCACCACCTCAGCCTGCGGCTTGCGTCCTTGTCGCTGCCTGTCGAACGCATCAACGCCCAGCCCGTGAAACTTCAGGCTGCGTAGTCGTTCAGCAAGAGCATTGTCGTCCGTCACCACCATGCCGCCTTCCGCACAGGTGATGTTTTTAATCGCGTGAAACGAGAAAATGGCGGTTCCACGTGCGCCGATCCACTCATCGCGATATTGCGTACCGACGGCGTGCGCCGCATCCTCAATCAGCGGGATGCCGTAGCGTTCACTGAGCGCACGCAGCGCATCCAGATCGGCAGGCGCACCGGCATAATGCACGGGAATAATGGCTTTTGTCTTCGGTGTGATGGCCGCTTCGATATCCTGCGGTCGCACCATCAGCGTATGCCGATCCACGTCAACCATCACTGGTTCCGCTCCCAGGAGCGTGATGATATTGACGGTTGAAACCCAGGTCTGGGACGGCGTAATCACTTCGTCACCGGGGCCAATGCCAAGCGCCATCAGCGTCACGTGCATCCCACCCGTCGCAGAGCTAACCGCAATCGCCTGTCGGCACCCTATCTGCTGGCAAAACGCCTGTTCTAATTGCTGACATTTCGGCCCTGTGGTTATCCAACCGGATCGTAATACTTCCGCCACGGCAGCAATTTCCTCTTCGCCCATATTCGGGCGGGAAAAAGGCAAAAAATCCGTCATAACGTATTCCCAAAATAAACAATGGTGACTAATCATCATTGAGCAGTCTAAATAACGAAGCCTTAAGCCAACCTTAATTTATTGCGACAACCATAAAACTACCGATAAACGATAAAACACGACAAGGCGGCACAAAGACATAATTAATTACAATGCCAAAATGAACTTTTAGCGAATAGCGAGATGTTGATTTATTGATTTACGAAAAGAAATCAATCTTCACCAAATAAGTCTCTGGTATAAACTTTCCCTATCACATCTTTTAATTCGTCGGCATAACGATTGGTAATAATAATGTCACACTGTTGTTTGAAACTATCGAGTTGGTGAATGACGGGAAAATCCAGAAAATCATCACCATCAATCCCTGGTTCATAAACCACGACATTGATTCCTTTCGCTTTTATCCTTTTCATAATGCCCTGAATGGAGGAAAAGCGAAAATTATCCGACCCCGCTTTCATGATAAGACGATGGACGCCGACCGTTTTCGGATGACGGCGGATAATCGTGTCGGCGATGAAGTCTTTCCGCGTATGGTTCGCGTCTACAATCGCCTTGATAAGATTATTCGGAACAGTGCGATAATTAGCCAAAAGCTGTCGGGTATCCTTCGGCAAACAGTAGCCACCGTAGCCAAAAGAAGGGTTGTTATAGTAGTTGCCAATACGCGGATCGAGGCACACGCCTTCAATAATCTGCCGGGTATTCAGCCCCAGCGATTCGGCATAGCTGTCCAGCTCGTTAAAGTAGGCGACGCGCATCGCCAGGAAGGTATTCGCAAACAGTTTTATCGCTTCAGCCTCTGTCGGGTCGGTAAACAGTACGCGAATATCTTTTTTTAATGCACATTCCATCAATAGGTTAGCGAAAAATCGGGCCCTTTCCGACCGTTCACCCACCACAATCCGCGACGGGTAAAGGTTGTCGTGCAGCGCCTTTCCTTCACGCAGAAACTCGGGGGAAAAAATGATGTTGTCCGTATCCAACTGCTGGCTGATTTTCTCGGTGAACCCCACAGGCACCGTCGATTTAATCACCATAATGGCCTGCGGATTAATCGCCAGCACATCGCGAATGACCGCCTCTACTGACGACGTGTTGAAATAGTTCGTCTGCGGATCGTAATCTGTTGGCGTCGCGATAATCACGAACTGCGCATCGACATACGCTTCATGTTTATCCAGCGTAGCGGAAAAATTCAGCGTTTCGTGTTGTAAAAAACGCTCAATCTCGGTGTCATTAATCGGCGATTTTCTTTGATTCAGCATCGCCACTTTCTCAGCCACAATATCTAACGCCACAACCTGATGCTGTTGTGCCAATAATAATCCATTCGATAAACCGACATATCCCGTTCCGCTAATCGCTATTTTCATGAAGGGCTCTTTATTTCATCACTGGCTGAAAACCATATTCCGCCGCAGTATCTTTCTTATTTTTCACTCTGAATAGCGGCGTTACATTTCAATTTATGTCTCTGTCTCACGATACCCCTCCACATTCACATAAAAACGTCACACCCATCAGCCAAACGTAAAAAACACAATAGCCTTATCATTAGCAATTCCAGTTAAACGCCAATTAAACATAGTGTATTTAATGCAAAATAAAAATTTCCTTACACCTTGTGACGATCTTTAATCATTAGCATAGAAACGAGCGTTCATGACATTATGTGACACAACGTCATTTATCTTAGAGGGTTTTCGTGAATAAACACGACAATACCGGTTTATTTTCGAGTTTTTATCAACGCAACATGGAGATAGTGTGTAGAGACGTTACTTTATTATCAAAGCGACTCATGATTCGATAAAACTCGCCAAAAAAGCATAAGCAATCCTCATCAATAACGGCGTAAATGGCAGAAACGTCTACACTTATCATCAGTCATCTCTCTGGCTAAGGATGGGAAGGACAATGAAGGTCAGCACGCGCGACAAGGCCAGCCACTATCAAATGCCGCTCCAAAAATTGATGATTGTTTTTATGCTATTCATCATCACCACTGTCGTGGCGCTGAACGGATGGGCAGTATTCAATTCTCACCAACAGCTTATCGATTCCACTGAGCGAAACGCCAAAAACCTGTCGTTGTCGCTGGCACGCCATGCCGAAGACACGTTTTTACAAGTCGATATCCTGTTACAGGACTTACAAGAGCGTATCGATAAAGATGGTTTATCATCTGCGCAAATCATTAGGCTAGGCGATATTTTAAAAAGCAGAAAAGCGACGCTGCCACAACTGCACGGCATCTTTATCTATGATGAGAAAGGTGAGTGGCTGGTCAATTCAGGGGTGACCAAACCAGCACAGGCGAACAACGCTGACAGAGAGTATTTCAAATATCACCAAAGCAACGTCGGCAAAGACATGCACATCGGCAGCGTGATCCAGAGCCGCTCCACGGGCGACTTGATCATTCCTGTCTCTATGCGTATCAACAAGCCCGACGGCAGCTTTAACGGCGTGTTGCTCGCCACCCTCTCGCTGAACTATTTCAAGCAGTATTACGGCTACTACGCCATGGGAAACATGGATGTGCTCGCCATTTTGCTTTCCGATGGTCGGATTCTGTACGGCCGCCCTTACGACGATTCATACGTCAACCGTAATGTGTCCAACGGCCCGCTGTTTTCAGAACATCTGAAACAGTCTGAAAGCGGAACAGCGACATTCGTCTCCACGCTCGATCACATCAAACGGATTTATGGCTATACCAAATTAAAGCGCTACCCCATCGTGATCGCCGCAGGCTACGACCTCAACTTAGTCCTCGAAAGATGGCGAACAGACAGTCTGATTTATGGCGCTATTACGCTCATCCTGCTGTTCACTATTACCCTGCTCGGCCTGATCGTTCTGAGACAGATTCGTATGAATCTGAAAAATCAGGTCGATTTAACCCTGGTGCGCGATGAACTCACGTCGGTTAACCATACCCTGCAAACGCTGGCGCTGTTCGATGGCCTGACGGGCTTAGCCAACCGCCGTCAGTTCGACATTTTCCTGCAACAAACCCTATTGCGGGCTGCGGAAATACGGCAGTGTATGGCGCTGATCATGATCGACATCGACGCCTTCAAGAAATATAACGACCATTATGGACACGTAGCTGGCGATGAATGCTTGCACAAGATTGGTAACATCCTGAACAGCATGCCGAGGTACAAAGAGGATTTGGTCGCCCGCTATGGCGGTGAGGAGTTCGCGATCATCATCACCGAGACGGATAAGCAAGGTGCCACCACGCTCGCTCAGCGTGCGCTGGATTTGGTACGAGCAGAAGAAATCCCTCATGAAATGACGCTGTTCCCGGAAAAAATCGTCACCATTAGCGCCGGTGTCTACGTGTTCTGTGCGGATAACCCACCGCCAACAGCGTCGTCCGTTATCGATATTGCCGATGCCGCACTGTATCGCGCCAAAAATGGCGGTAAAAACCGTATCGAGGTGAGTGAATAGCGAAAGCAATCTCAATAATATTGATGCAATACCTGACAGCACGCACAGCTTCTGACAGAATAGCGGCCATCTCCCCCCTATTTCAAACTGATGGGTCTCATCTCAGATGGCAGCAAAGATTATTGATGGTAAAACGATTGCGCAGCAGGTCAAAGACGAAGTTGCCGCACGAGTCACGCAGCGTTTAGCCGCAGGAAAACGCGCACCGGGTCTGGCTGTTGTGCTGGTCGGCGAAAATCCGGCATCACAGATTTATGTCGCCAGCAAACGTAAGGTGTGTGAAGAAGTCGGCTTTATCTCTCGCTCTTATGATTTGCCCATCACCACCACGGAACCCGAGCTGCTGGCGCTTATCGACCAGCTCAATGCCGACCAGACAATTGACGGTATTCTGGTTCAGCTTCCTTTACCGGAAGGCATTGATAACACCAAAGTGATCGAACGCATCGCGCCAAGTAAAGATGTTGATGGCTTCCATCCTTACAATGTGGGTCGGCTGTGCCAGCGTGCTCCGCTACTGCGCGCCTGTACGCCACGCGGCATCATCACCCTGCTGGAACGTTATAATATCGACACCTTCGGGCTGAATGCCGTGGTCGTCGGCGCATCTAATATTGTTGGCCGTCCGATGAGCCTGGAACTGCTGCTGGCAGGCTGCACTACGACCGTCACGCACCGTTTCACCAAAAATCTGCGTCACCATATTGAAAACGCCGATCTGCTGGTTGTCGCCGTGGGTAAACCGGGCTTCATCCCTGGCGAATGGATTAAACCGGGCGCGATTGTGCTGGACGTGGGTATCAACCGTCTGGAAAGTGGCAAAGTGGTCGGCGATGTGGAATTTGACACCGCGCAGGAAAGAGCGTCTTACATCAGCCCCGTACCGGGCGGCGTCGGCCCAATGACCGTTGCCACACTGATTCAAAACACGCTACAGGCGTGTGAAGAGTATCATGACCACGCCGAGTAACGCCGTGGGTAGAACACCGATAAGCAGGAATTTATGACAACGTTTCATCTTGAAAAACATCCGCACGTTGAACTGTGCGATCTCTTGAAATTGCTGGGCTGGAGTGAAAGCGGCGCAGCAGCCAAACTGTCTATCGCCGCTGGCGACGTGACCGTTGACGGCCAGACGGAAACGCGTAAGCGTTGCAAAATCGTCACGGGTCAAACCGTTCAGTTCGATGGTCAAACGGTAAAAATTGCCGACTAACGCTAAGACATCGATCATTTAAGACATCGATCATTGAAGATATCGACGATGGTGAAAAAAAGCCCGCAATGTAGACGTTTGGACTGCACCCCAAAAGTTGGACACCCAACTGAGTAAGGTGCAGTTTTTTATGGCAAAGCCAAAATATTCCCTCGAAACCAGATTAGCTGTAGTTAATCACTACCTCGCCGGAAAAGATGGAACACATCGTACAGCTGAACGCTTTGGTGTTGAGAGAACATCAGTGCGACGCTGGGTAAGAGCCTGGCAACTCCATGGTATTGATGGCATTACCTGGAAAAATGACCGCCATTCTCCGGCGTTCCGGATGACTGTTGTCCAGACTGTTCTCAATGAAGAACTTTCGATGCGTGAAGCTGCCGCACGGTTTAATATCTCAACTGAAACCGTTGTCCGGCACTGGGTGAATGTATACAAAGACGCAGGTGAGAAAGGACTTCTGAGCATAAAACCAGGCCGGAGCAAGGACATGACAAAACCCAAAAAAACACCTCCACTTACCGATGCTGCACTGGAAAAGTTATCTCCCGAAGAACTGCGGGCTGAACTTCGTTACCTGCGCGCAGAGAATGCCTATCTAAAAAAGCTGAAGGCCTTAGTTCAAAGCGAGAAAAGCGGCAGAAAGCCGGAATAATCAGTGAGCTAAGGCTGGAGTATGCGCTCGGTGATCTTCTGCGTGCAGCGGGTATGTCCCGTAGTACGTGGTATCACAATATGAATGCGCTGAAGCGAGTGGACAGGCATGCCGGGCTGAAAGATAAAATCAGAGAGATTTACCACTATCACAAAGGGCGTTATGGCTACCGCAGGATCACACTCTCACTGAGAAAACAGGGGTTGTTGGTAAACCATAAAACTGTGCAGAGACTGATGGCGGAGCTGTCACTCCGCTCTCTGATAAGGGTGAAGAAATATCGTGCCTGGAAAGGGGAAATGGGCAAGGCTGCGCCCAATATCCTGAGCCGGAACTTCAGTGCATCGAAAGCCAACGAAAAATGGGTCACGGATGTTACAGAGTTCTCGGTGCAGGGTAAAAAGCTGTACCTGTCGCCGGTTCTCGATCTGTTTAACCGGGAGATTATCTCCTACAGCCTGTCGGAAAGGCCGGTGATGGAGATGGTTAATACGATGCTGCACGATGCGTTCTCAGCGCTCGGACCGGAGGATACACCGCTGCTGCACACGGATCAGGGCTGGCAATACCGAATGGCAGGCTATCAGGCAAAGTTAAAGGCACAGGGTATGACGCAAAGCATGTCACGCAAGGGAAACTGCCTGGATAACGCGGTGATGGAGAACTTCTTCGGCACACTGAAATCGGAGTGTTTTTACCTGAACAGGTTCAGCGATCTGAATGAACTGAGGAAGGCGATAGAGGACTATATCCATTACTATAACAACGAGCGGATCAGCCTGAAATTAAAAGGCCTGAGTCCGGTAGAATACCGAACCCGGGCCCTGATAGCCGCTTAACATGAACTGTCCAACTTTATGGGGTCAGTCCAGTTGCGGGCTTTTTATTGACAGAAAGATCGGCGTTACTTACGGCGCCAGATGGTTCCTTGCGGGCCGTCTTCCAGCACGATCCCCATTTCATTCAGTCGATCGCGTGCCTGATCTGCCAGCGCCCAGTCTTTCGCCGCGCGTGCATCTTTACGCTGCTGGATTAACGCTTCGATTTCTTTCACTTCATCATTATCCACCTGCGCGCCGTTTTGCAGGAACTGCTCAGGATCCTGTTCCAGCAGACCAAGCACGCCAGACAGTTTACGCAGTGCCGACGCCAGCTGATTCGCCGCCTGCACGTCTTCCGCTTTCAGGCGGTTAACTTCACGCGCCATATCAAACAGCACTGAGTAGGCTTCCGGCGTGTTGAAATCGTCGTCCATCGCTTCGCGGAAACGGGCTTCAAACTCGTCACCACCGTGCGCCGTAACGCTAGCATCCGTCCCACGCAGCGCCGTATACAGACGTTCTAACGCCGCACGCGCCTGTTTCAGGTTGTCTTCGCTGTAGTTCAACTGGCTACGATAATGGCCTGACATCAGGAAGTAACGCACCGTTTCCGGGTCGTAATACGCCAGCACATCACGAACGGTGAAGAAATTGTTGAGCGACTTTGACATCTTCTCGCGGTCAACCATCACCATGCCGGAGTGCATCCAGTAATTCACATACGAACCGTCGTGTGCACAGCTGGACTGCGCGATCTCGTTTTCATGGTGCGGGAACATCAAATCGGAACCGCCGCCGTGGATATCAAAATGCGTGCCCAACTGTTTGCAGTTCATGGCAGAACATTCGATATGCCAGCCAGGGCGCCCCTCTCCCCACGGAGAAGACCAGTGCGGTTCACCCGGCTTGGACATTTTCCACAGTACGAAGTCCATCGGGTTACGCTTCACTTCGGTAATTTCAACGCGCGCGCCAGCCTGCAATTGCTCCAGATCCTGACGAGACAGCACACCATAGCCCGGCGCGGTATCAACGGAGAACATCACATCGCCATTACTCGCAACATAAGCGTGGCGACGGGCAATCAGCGTTTCTACCATTTCGATGATATCGGCAATATGGTGCGTCGCACGCGGCTCGGCATCCGGGCGCAGAATATTCAACGCATCAAAATCGGCGTGCATCTCTGCAATCATACGGGTCGTCAGTTGGTCGCTGGTTTCCCCGTTTTCGGCGGCACGTTTGATAATTTTGTCGTCAATATCGGTGACATTACGCACATATTTCAGTGAATATCCCAGATACCGCAAATACCGCGCCACCACATCAAACGCCACGAAAGTACGCCCGTGACCGATATGACACAGGTCATAAACGGTGATGCCACACACATACATTCCCACCTGACCGGCGTGGATGGGTTTAAATTCCTCTTTTTGGCGACTCAGCGTATTAAAAATCTTTAGCATCAGGGCGTTCCAGTGTTTTTATAAAAATGGTTTTCACAAAAAAATGGTTTTCAAAGAAATGGTTTGCACAACCGCACAACGTTCAAAAGGCATCGTGTTAAAAAACATAGCACTCAAAAACGTAGCATACACACGATAGGTCAATCACAGCCGCCGTTAGCGACAGTAACATCAATGCATTCAGGGTTGATACCCAACGGCGTATTGAAACCTGAACCCTACTGTATTGCAAGGTTAATAAGAAGAGGGAATCGGCGAGAAAGGATAAAAATGAAATGACCCGGAAAATCCGGGCCATTTCGCACCATTAGCGGCGACTGACAAAAAAGAATCCGCCGGCAGAAAACCATTAACGCCAGCGCGGATTCGACATCACAGAGTATTTACCGCTGCCGAGCAGGGCAATGGCGATGCCCGCAAAGAAGAACACCGCGGTGCCTTCAACACCCCAGGCACCGGTTTTTGCCAGCGTGACGAAACCATCTGGGTGAACCAGCAACGTCGCCACTACCATCGTGAAGGAGAAGATCAGCGCAGAAGGACGTGTAAGAATCCCGAGAATCATCAGAATCGGGGTGATGACTTCTCCGACATAGACGCCGTAACCAATAAAAGCAGGGAGCCCCGCCGAGGTCAGCATACCTTCAATAGCACCGATTCCACCGTGTACCTTATGCCAGCCATGAAACAGCATCAACACGCTGAAAGATACGCGCAAAAACAGTTTGCCAAAGTCCGGCTTGTCTAATAAACGGTTAACACCATCCAGAATACCCAGCATAGTTCACCTATCTCTTTAGAGTTATGTAGGAAGAATAAGAATTACTCTCAGATTAATCTGAGCCACAAAAAAAGAATACGTTGATTACGCAAAATATTGATCTGGGGCAACAAAAATCTCATTCAAATTAATTAACTTTCACTTGAAATTTTGATCAATTTATTTGTTTTTAAAAGTCCCTGTTGCCTGATTAACACCTTATTGCGCAATATTCTTCAGCACACATATTATTTGACACCTACCAAAATCAGAGTAGTAAACCTTTTTATACGATTTTCTCATCCATCCAACCACCAACAGTGGTGCGGTAAGCGCGAAGTACTGACTCAATCGACCAGTTATGCTATAACAGCGCTCTTGCTGTTCACCGCCTTTTGTGAGCAGCACTCTTATCACTAAGGCTATCTAGGGTTCATTATTATGATTACGCTTCATACCAATCACGGCGATATCGTTATTAATACGTTTGCAGACAAGGCGCCGGTTACCGTAGAAAACTTCCTGAACTACTGCCGCAGCGGTTTTTATGACAACACGATCTTCCACCGTGTGATTAATGGTTTCATGATCCAGGGCGGCGGCTTCGCTCCCGGTATGGATCAAAAAGAAACCAACGCGACAATCAAAAATGAAGCCAATAACGGCCTGAAAAACGCGCGTGGCACGCTGGCAATGGCTCGTACCAACGATCCACACTCTGCCACTGCCCAGTTCTTTATCAACGTTGTTGATAACGACTTCCTGAACTTCCGTTCAGAGCGCGCTGATGGCTGGGGCTACTGCGTTTTCGCTGAAGTTACCGAAGGTATGGACGTCGTTGATAAAATCAAAGGCGTGGCGACTGGCCGCAGCGGCATGCATCAGGACGTACCGAAAGAAGACGTGGTGATTACCCACGTAACGGTCAGCGAATAATCTGACTGGCATGGCAACGCTGTTCATTGCCGATCTGCATTTAAGTCTTCATGAACCGGCGATTACCGCCGGTTTTCTGCGTTTTTTACGCCATGATGCGATTCATGCCGATGCGCTTTACATTCTTGGCGATTTGTTCGATGCCTGGATCGGCGACGACGATCCCCAGCCGCTGCATGCGACCATTGCTGCGGAACTCTATGCCTTACATCAGCGCGGTATTCCCTGCTATTTCGTACACGGTAACCGTGATTTCCTGATCGGTAAGCGTTTTGCCAGACAAAGCGGAATGACGCTGCTACCAACGGAAACCGTGCTCGACCTCTACGGCCAGAAGATCCTTATTCTGCATGGTGATACGCTGTGTACCGACGATCATCACTACCAACAATTCCGTCACCGGGTCCATAACCCGTTTATTCAGCGACTCTTCCTGCTATTGCCTTTATCATTACGCATGAAAATCTCGGCGAAAATGCGTGCGACCAGCCAGCAGGAAAACCAGAAAAAATCGCAGCAGATTATGGATGTCAATCACGACGCCGTGCTTGAACGCCTACGGTATTATCAGGTGAAGACGATGATCCACGGCCACACACACCGCCCCGCCATTCATCAGGTCGATCTCGGTGAATCTTCTGGTCGGCGTGCCGTTCTGGGTGCCTGGCATGAAGAAGGGTCGATGATTAAGGTCACACCACAAAATATCGAACTGATTTCCTTCCCATTTTAATGCGTTTCCTGACATTGACTTAACGGCCTCTCACCTCATTCCCCCAGCATTTCCGCATACGCAACCGTTTTCCTCGCCATAATGGCGTGATATGCTCTACGCCCTCAACGCCAGACCCTCCCTGTCTGGCCGACGCGAACGCGTCACGAACACGTACAATCACAGGAGCGTTACAGGCATGTCATCCAACGTTGCCCCGGCTAAAATTGCCATCGTCATGGGTTCAAAGAGTGACTGGGCCACCATGCAGTTTGCTGCGGAAATCCTCACCACGCTGAACATTCCTTTTCATACCGAAGTCGTTTCCGCACACCGGACGCCGGATAAGCTGTTCAGCTTTGCAGAACAAGCGGCACAGAACGGTTTTGATGTGATTATCGCTGGCGCAGGCGGCGCAGCACACCTGCCGGGTATGCTGGCAGCGAAAACGCTGGTTCCCGTGCTTGGCGTACCGGTACAAAGCTCAACGCTGAGCGGTGTAGACAGCCTGTATTCTATCGTCCAAATGCCTCGCGGTATTCCGGTCGGCACGTTGGCCATTGGCAAAGCGGGCGCAGCGAATGCGGCTCTGCTGGCCGCACAAATTCTCGCCCTGCACGATCGTGGCATCGCCACCCGACTGACCGACTGGCGTCAGGCGCAAACCGATGATGTGCTCTCTCATCCCGATCCGCGGGAGGAGGCATGAAACCGGTCTGCGTATTAGGCAATGGTCAGTTGGGCAGAATGCTACGTCAGGCTGGCGAACCGTTAGGGATCGCCGTTTATCCCGTGGGGCTGGATGCTGAGCCGGAATCGGTGCCGTTTCATAACAGTGTGATTACCGCCGAGATTGAGCGCTGGCCGGAAACCGCCCTCACTCGTGAGTTGGCCGAACACACGGCGTTTGCGAACCGTGATATTTTCCCGCGTCTGGCCGATCGCCTGACGCAAAAACAACTGCTGGATTCGCTGAATCTGGCAACCGCACCCTGGCAATTGCTGGCCTGTGCCGATGAATGGCCACACGTCTTCGCCTCATTAGGTGAATTGGCTATCGTTAAACGCCGCGTTGGTGGTTACGACGGTCGCGGACAGTGGCGCTTGCGCGACGGCGAGCAACAGACGCTGCCCGCTGACTGCTACGGCGAATGCATCGTTGAGCAAGGCATTAATTTTTCAGGCGAAGTCTCGCTGGTTGGCGCGCGCAATACGCACGGTAAATGTGTGTTCTATCCGCTCACCCATAACCTGCATCAGGATGGCATTCTGCGTACCAGCGTCGCTTTCCCTCAGCCCAACCCGCAGTTGCAAGCACAGGCCGAGCAGATGTTGTCCGCGATTATGAATGCGCTGGGCTATGTGGGCGTGATGGCAATGGAATGCTTTATCGTCGGCAACCGTCTGCTCATTAACGAGCTGGCTCCACGCGTACACAATAGCGGACACTGGACGCAAAATGGTGCATCGATCAGCCAGTTTGAACTGCACCTGCGCGCCATTCTCGACCTGCCGCTGCCGGAACCGGTCGTCGAAACGCCTTCGGTGATGGTCAACCTGATTGGCACCGACGTGAATATCGACTGGCTGACGCTGCCGCTGGTACATCTGCACTGGTATGAGAAAGCCGTTCGCCCTGGTCGCAAAGTGGGGCATCTCAACCTATCATCGTCGAACGCCGCACAGTTAAGACACTCGCTGCAATCGCTGGCACCTCTCTTACCCGAGGAGTACCACAGCGGTCTGGAGTGGGCAGAAGAAAAACTCATCGCCTGACAGCTCGGTAACTGTTATCCGGCAGGTTACCGCCTGTCGGATAACCGCCTCGTGTGTTAATCGTCCACGGTGAATAACAACGCGATTCGATGCGTGCGCAGGAAGCACGCTCGCGATACCGCACCGTAAAAAAAGAGAAAAACCATCATTGCGCGTGACATCAGAAAAATTGCGTTTATTATTTTAGCTACCCTTTATTTTATTTATTGTTCATTTTTTATCATTCAGCAATGAAATAAAGTATCAATAACGAGCCGTTAAAAATATTTAAAATAAAGTATCAGGATTGATGTTTTAATTTTCGCGGAAATTTATTAAAATATTTCCCGTCAATTCATTTCTGTGATCGCCTCAATATTATTCGCTGACCACCACGATATAGAATGCCGCCACAAAACAGTATTGACCTGTTGACATAATTAGCAATATGTCTTGTTCGTTTTTCAAACTCTGTAACGGCAAGTTGCCGGTACTGTAATTTTTATACCCCTGTACGACGGGTATTAATGTGTTCACCGAGGAGAAATCAGTATATGAGCACAATTCAAGATAGCAGCCAGGTGTTAGAACAGACTTCAGGATGGCGTAAAAGCGATACCGTCTGGATGCTGGGCCTCTACGGCACAGCCATCGGCGCTGGTGTGTTATTCTTACCTATCAACGCGGGTATTGGTGGTTTAATTCCGTTAATTATCATGGCGCTGATTGCTTTCCCGATGACATATTATTCTCACCGTGCTTTATGCCGTTTTGTATTATCAGGCAAAAAAGGTGGCGAAGATATTACCGAAGTTGTTGAAGAACATTTCGGCGTTGGTGCAGGTAAATTAATCACTTTGCTTTATTTTTTCGCTATTTATCCGATCCTATTAGTTTATAGCGTCGCCATTACCAATACGGTAGATAGCTTTATTACTCACCAATTACATCTGCCTTCTCCACCGCGTGCCCTGCTGTCATTAATATTAATTCTCGGGCTAATGTTTATTGTTCGCTTCGGTGAAGCGATGATCGTTAAGGCAATGAGCATTCTGGTTTATCCTTTTGTTGCCGTGCTGATGTTGCTGGCGCTTTATTTAATTCCTAATTGGAATACCTCTGTTTTTGAAAACATTTCTCTGAGTTCCAGCGTCACGGGCAACGGTCTGTTGGCGACATTATGGCTGGCTATTCCGGTGATGGTTTTCTCCTTCAACCACTCGCCGATCATCTCTTCTTTCGCCGTTGCCAAACGGAAAGAATATGGCGATGACGCAGAGAAAAAATGCTCACGCATTTTGTCTTACAGCCACATCATGATGGTCCTGACCGTGATGTTCTTCGTCTTCAGTTGCGTACTGAGCCTGTCTCCGGCTGAGCTGATGGAAGCAAAAACACAGAACATTTCTATTCTGTCCTATCTGGCGAACCACTTTAACAACCCGGTCATGGGCTATCTGGCACCGGTTATTGCCACCATCGCGATCTCTAAATCGTTCCTGGGTCACTATCTGGGTGCAGGCGAAGGCTTTAACGGCATGATCGTGAAGTCCCTGCGCAGCAGAGGAAAAACCATTTCCCACACCAAATTGAACCGCATCACTGCGCTGTTCATGCTGATCACGACCTGGATTGTGGCAACACTGAACCCAAGCATTCTGGGTATGATCGAAACGTTAGGCGGCCCGATTATCGCATGCCTGCTGTTCCTGATGCCGATGTATGCTATTCAGAAAGTCCCGGCAATGAAGAAATACAGCGGCCACATCAGTAACGTCTTTGTCACCCTGATGGGACTGATCGCTATTTCCGCCATCGTTTACAGCCTGCGCGATCTGCTGTAACCCCCCCACTCGACTTTAACGCCGATACGTTATTTTCTAGTCATACCCTAAATAATTCGAGTTGTAGGACAAAACGTTAACGTTTTGAACAACGCGAAGTGTTGGCCCTTTAGGGCGATGCTCAGCAATGAGCATCGTAACGCGGCAACCACACGAATCCCCAGGAGCTTACTCAAGTAAGTGACTGGGGTGAGTGGGGACAAATCGGCTTAACTGATTTGAACGCCGCTTGCGGCGGCCCTGCAAGGCTGAGGGATCCCCACAAAATCATCGCTAATAAACCAGCACCATATTTCGGTAGGTGCTGGTGAGTTGGGCTAAAATACTCTCCAGCTTCACTCGCCTGATTATTCGCGGTGAATGCCGCAGTACATTTTCCGCCAGTGTCAAAAACGATATCACTCTTCGACTTTTAAGGCTGTTCGCCTGATAATGAAGATGAAGACCTTTATTTTCAAAATGATATCCTAATAACCAGAGAACAATTGATGCCAGTGTTGCCAGCAAACTCAGCACCCAAAGCCGCTCACCCGTTTTGCTTCCACAGGCGCGTAAGCCAAAGCCAAATCTCTCACTCTTTTCATCGCGAAAGTTTTGTTCAATCTGCATTCTCCTGCTGTAGAGTTTCATAATTTCATGGGGCTTGAATTCATCAGTACTGGTAAATAGCAGCCACGGCTCTTTAGCTGACGCACGCTGTTCTTTTTCTGTTGTGGGATGGCTCGGTTTCCCTTTGCGACGTTGGCTTTTTCGGCCTTTCGGCGCTTTTTTATAAAGATAAAAATGTCCGTTGCATTGCGCCTTTTTTGAACGCGCCAGCGTTCCGGCTCCCAGATATTCCGCGCGCGCCGTGCCAGTACAGTCTTTCACGTTCAGCCAGCGTTCCGGGCCATGATGAAGGCAAAATTTTACGTTTCCCCGGATGCGACCAATAAAGTCCCATCCCAGTGCTTTGATATGCCGAAACCATTCATTGTGGAAGCCCGCGTCGGTGATGAGGGTGACTTTCATTTGCGGGGCAATAGCACAGGCAAGCGCGTCAAGAAAGGCTTTCTGTATCAAAATATTGTTTTGCTTTTCTGACGGAACCACCTGACTCATCAAGGGGATAGCGCGGCCATCACAGACAAGGCTGGCACGCAGGACATGAAAATCCTGAGAGGGATAGCCACTCCAGTCGACGGCAATAACACACCACGGCATGTTTTTGGTCATCATGGATGTAATCTGATTAAATATTTTCGGGATATCGTGATGAAGCGCAGTGTTTCCCAAAAGGCGGTCAACCCGTTTTATTTTATCTTTCACGCGAGCAGGGCCGGGTAAATAACGCCCGATGCAGGTGAGTGAAAGCGTGGCACCGCTTATCAACGCAGCGGTGGAATCAATAAGCGCATGTTGTCGATATTGATGTGTTGAAGCTAAAGCGTGACGGAAAAAAGTCTGGCATACTTTACGGACAGGCATAGGGTGATCTCATTGAATTTTTTGGCGAAAATCAGTAGATCATAAAACTCTATGCCTGTCTTGTTTTCTGGGGATTCCTCAGCCTGCAAGGGTGAATCTCAGGGATGAGATTCATATCTGCGCAATCCGAGCGTACAGGGATGTATTTACAGCATCTTTACGATCTATCCGTTACTACCGCCATACGGACTTTGTTAGCAACCTCATTAACCCTTTATTTTTTATCGCTTTCAGGCAGTGACCAGACAATATTGTTTTCGGCCGCCGCGATGTACCAGTCCACGGTGCTGTTAGCTGGCCTCTTGATATTTTCATGCTTCGCGAGCGCCTTGGCGGGAAAGGCTGCGGCTTTCTTTCTGATACGCAGCGGCGTCTGTTTTTTCTCACCGCTGATCTGTGCATGGAAAGATTCCACTTCAGCATCGAAGAGCACGCCTTCAATCTGATGCAGACGATTCAACCCACGCAGGATGGAAAGCAGGCTGCTGAGCGTAATAGACTCGCCCATTTCAGCACGTTTGATCGTCGCAATCCCTAGCCCTGCTCTCTCGGCAAGATCGACCTGCGATAAGCGCTGCTGGATTCTGGCGTCTTTTATTCTCCGGCACAGCTCGGTAATAATTTCGCGTTCGTTCATGGTGCTAAATTTCATCTTACCCGCCACTTACCAGAGTCAAAAAATTTGCGCGCATTTTATCATCACTTTTTCAAATGGCACGGACAATTGATGAACGGTATCCATAATTTTTTTAAGCCCTTTCGCGCCGTGGCTTGATGAAATTTCAGCCAAATCGCCCAGTGATATAATCCTCAGTACGGCGCTGCGTCGGCGAGGTAAACAGATCGTCCGTACGGTTATACTCAATTAACTTACCCTGATTGATAAACGCGGTGTAATCCGACACGCGGGCCGCCTGCTGCATGTTGTGCGTCACTAGCACCAGCGTGAAATGCTGCTTTAGCGTTCCCATCAGCTCTTCAACAATCAACGTCGAAATCGGATCGAGCGCGGAGGTCGGCTCATCCAGCAACAACACTTCCGGCTCAATAGCGATCGCCCGGGCGATCACCAGACGCTGCTGCTGTCCGCTCGATAGCGTCAGCGCGTTGTCGCTCAGCCGATCCTTGACTTCATGCCACAGCGCGGCTGCCCGCAGCGCTCGCTCAACGGCATCATCCAGAAAACGGCGATCGCGCAGCCCCTGCAATCTCAGGCCATAAATCACGTTTTCATAGATCGATTTGGGAAACGGATTCGGTCGTTGAAAAACCATGCCGACCCGACGGCGCAACACGGCAACATCCAACTGCGGATCGTTAATGGGCATGCCGTTCAGCCAGATATCGCCCTCGGTACGGCAGTCTTCCACCAGATCGTTCATGCGATTAAAACAGCGTAACAGCGTGGATTTGCCACAGCCCGACGGCCCAATCAGCGCCGTGACCTGCTTCTTCGGAATACGAATCGAAATATCGTTCAGCGCCTGCTTGTTGCCATAGTACAAATTCAGATGTTCCACGGTTAACATCGTCTGTTCATCACTCAGTTGATGAACATCAGGTAGCGGTGCCATCTCCTTGTGTGTCATAAATCCCATAACTTCATCCTACTTTCAAAGTGATAACGAACGATATTTCTCACGCAGAACGTGGCGGATGCCAATCGCCGCAAGGTTCAACCCAACGACAATCAACACCAGCAGCAGCGCAGTAATGTATACCAGCGGCCTGGCGGCTTCCACGTCCGGGCTTTGGAACGCCAGATCGTAAATCTGGAATCCCAGATGCATAAATTTTCGCTCAAGATGCAGATAAGGGAAAATATCATCAACCGGTAAGACTGGCACCGACTTCACCACGCCGACCAACATCAGCGGTGCAGTTTCCCCTGCGGCACGCGCCACAGCGAGGATTAAACCGGTCATCATCGCGGGAACCGCCATCGGCAGCACGACGTGCCACAGCGTTTCAGCTTTGGTAGCGCCTAACGCCAGTGAGCCGTGGCGTACTGACATCGGGATACGTGAAAGTCCTTCCTCCGTCGCCACCACCACCACCGGCAGCGTCAGCAACGCCAGCGTCAGCGATGCCCACAACAGCCCCGGCGTACCAAATGTCGGATTCGGCAGCGCTTCAGCATAGAACAACTGATCCAGCGTGCCGCCGATGAGATAAACCAAAAAACCTAACCCAAACACCCCGTAAACAATGGAAGGTACCCCAGCCAGATTGACCACGGCAATCCGCACCCAGCGCGTTAGGCTATTTTTCCCTGCGTATTCATGCAGATAAACCGCAGCGATCACGCCCAGTGGCATCACCACAATAGACATCAGCACCACCATCAAAACGGTGCCAAAGATGGCAGGGAAAAGGTGGCCTGCGCTGTTGCTATCCGGCGAGTAGTGCGCCAGCATATATTTTGCCTGACTGCCCCAGTGGCTGACTTTTTTCCACAGGTTCATCGCATTCGGATACCAGGCCTGCTCAATGTCTCTGAGCGGAATAAGATGAATGTTGCCGTTCGCATCCCGTAGCTGGACGGTATCGCGATTAATGTCCAGATTGAGTGCAGTTAATTGACGCGACAGCTCATCAAAACGATGTTGCAGCTCAATACGTTCAGCCTGAAGACGAGCCAGCGCCTGATTATCCAACGTTCGGGTCTGCTGCCGCTTTTTCTCCTCCAGCCGTAGCGCTTCAAACTGCTGGTTGATCTTCGCCATTTCCCCCATACGGATGGCCTGCGCCTTCGTGAGCAACCCCTGCACCTGCTCGACGCGATGCTGTAAGGTCGCCGGGAGATCCGTCGCCACCAGCGGCTGTTCCCCCTCCAACATGCCGGCAAGGTAACCATAGGCGGTGCCGTTGTTGGTTCGCTTTAACACCAGAATGTCGGCAGGTTTATCAAAACGGACAATGTCGCGTGACAGCAACGAACGAAAACTTTGACCATGAATTTCACGCTGGCCAATCTTAATCAAATAGCGTGTTTCAGTTTCCCCAGACGCAGAGGTTAAATCAGCCTGTTCCAACTGTTGGGGTGAAAACGTCTGCTCGGCATAAATTTCCCCCATTAGCGCGCGCTGCACACCCTGTTCCGGCTGTAATGTCAGCAACCAGACAGGCTGCGGCCACAAATAGCGCATCCCCTGCCCCGCCAGCAGCACGATGATTGCCAGCATCGCCAGCAGGCTAATGGAAATGGACGATGCGGTCAGCCATACCCAGGGCCTTCCCGAACGGAACCAGCGCTTCACGCGTTTTCTCCTTCGTCACGGTAGCGTTGACGTAAACGCTGCCGGATAGTTTCAGCCAGCGTATTCACGATGAATGTGAACACAAACAGCGTTAATGCCGTTAAAAACAACACCCGATAGTGACCGCTATTCGTCACGGCTTCCGGCATTTCGATGGCAATATTCGCCGCCAGCGAACGCAAGCCCTGAAGCAGGCTTTCATCCATAATCGGCGTGTTGCCCGTCGCCATCAGCACAATCATGGTTTCCCCCACGGCACGGCCAAAACTTAGCATCAGCGCGGCGAAAATCCCGGCACTGGCAGACGGCAGCACGACGCGCCACAGGGTTTGCCACGCCGTCGCGCCCAGCGCTAACGATCCCTGACTTAAACGAGCCGGTACGCTGAACAAGGCATCCTCTGCCAACGAAAAAATCAGCGGGATCAGCGCGAAACCGAGAGCAACGCCCGCCACCAGCGTATTGCGTTGCACAAAATCATCACCCAGCCACTGGTACAGCGGCTGCCCCAGCACCCAGATCTCCATCCGTGGTGCAAGCCAACAGCCGATCACAAATGTCAGCAAGATCGTGGGGATGAGGAATAGCACGTCCCAGCCCGCAGGGAAACGGACGCGCCAGCGCGTCGGCAGGCACTCAATCAGCCAGCCGCAACCGAGCACCGCCAGCATCCATAACATCGGCATAATCAGAATGGCGGACAGATACGTCGCAAAATGCGGGGCCAGCCAGATGGCGGCAATCAAGCCAACGACGACCGTCGGCAGCGCGCCCATGATTTCCAGCGTGGGTTTTATCCAGCGTCGTAGCGTCGGCGACATAAAGCAGGCGGTGTAAATCGCGGCGGACAGCGCCAACGGCGTAGCAAACAGCATGGCGTAAATCGCCGCTTTCATCGTACCCAGCATCAGCGGCATCATACTGAATTTGGCCTGATAACTGTCATCCGCAGACGTGGATTGCCAGATATAGGCAGGCTCTGGGTAATTCTCATACCACAATTTTTGCCACAGCCCGCGCCAGCCGATATCGGGATACGGGTTATCAACCTGATAACGATGCCACCCCTGCGCCGTTTCAACCAGCATGGCAGATCCGTGCGGCGAAAATGCCAGTCCCTGCGCATGAGCCGGCAACGTCTGCGTCAGCAGCGCATGCGACTGCTTGCTGGCAAACAGCGACAGTTCACCCTGTGCATTCAATGTGGCGAAGACTCGCCGCTGCGCCTCCGTTGCCAACAGCACCGATTCCCCCGCAACATGCGGAAACTGGCGAATCTCTGTCAGCGTCGCGCCCTTGTCGCTCGGCACCTCAAACCATTGGCTAATCTGCCCGTCGGCGGTTTGTACCAACAACGACCGACCGCCGGACAGCAGCGCCAGATGCAACGGTTCCGCCAGCTGCAATTGCCGCTCTTCCCGCAGCGCCAGCGCGTTTGCTTCCATCTGCCACAGCGTTAATGTGTTGCCGCTGAGCAAATACACCTGCTGTCCGTCTGGCGTCAGCAGCAGTTGGCTAACCGCGCCAGCCGGAAGTGTAATCTGTGCCCGTTGCCGCACGCCGTTTTCATCAACATCGGCAATAATCAACGCATTTTCCTGCCCGATAGCCGCAACAACGGCATGCGTTTCGTCCACCGCCGCCACCGCCAGATGGCGCAACGGCTGCGCAGGCAACCCAAGCGAATAGGGCTGTTCACCGAGCGGATAAACCCAGACGGGAGAACGGTTTTCCGTACGCGATAACACGGGCTGCACGAAAACTAAGCGGCCATCGGGCTGGCTCAGGGCGTAAGTCTGTCGCTCTCCCTGACTTTGCGCCACTAAACTCAGCGCAGGAATCAGCCGAATGCGCGACATAGGCTGGTTTTCCGCAAACGGAATAAACTCCCCATAGCCCTGACGGTCGATACGAAATCCAATCTGCCCGTTGTCGCTAAGTCCCAACGCCAGCGACGGTTCTGTACCGTGGCGCTGCACCGTTTTTTGGCTGTTAACCGTGGGGGAGAGGAACAGTGGCGTCACCACATACAGGAGATAAAAGAAGATTAACAACAGCATAGCCAGCACCAGCAGCCCGCTGCCCGCCACAATGCGGTGAACCAAACGATCTACCCACGCTCGTCGACGATCCCGATACTGTGATGTGTTGACTGTTTTTACCATTATTCTCGCCGTTAGAGTGAAGCTGCCAGAGTCGTGTTGTTAAGGTATTGCGGGTAGCATATGTTGCCTTTACGCCCATAATATGACAATGGTAAGTCTGTCTATGAATTAGATTTTATACCCTAAATAGTTCCAGCCGTATGACAAAACGTTAGCGTTTTGAGCAACGCTTTAGCGTTGACCCTTTAGGGCAAGGCTCATGAATGAGCCTTGTAATGCGGCAACCGATGGAGTCCCCAGGAGCTTACTTTAGTAAGTGACTGGGGTGACAAATCTGCCGGGAGCAGATTTGAACGCTGCTTGCAGCGGCCCTTTAGGGCGAGGCCTAGGATGGGCCGAGTATTTTGGGGTAGCCAACGTACAGACGGCTCGAAATATGACGGGTATCGTCATCAACACGCCATAATGTTGTTGTACCCTATCTCCACAAAGGAAGGGTATGAATATTGGATGAACCTTCAGTACATGAGTTGAGCGGAGTGACAATGGGTCAGGACAAACTCTACATAGAGAAAGAATTAAGTTGGTTATCCTTTAATGAGCGAGTACTTCAGGAAGCAGCAGATAAAAGCAATCCGTTAATCGAACGCATGCGCTTTCTGGGCATCTACTCCAGCAACCTTGATGAATTTTATAAAGTCCGTTTTGCCGATTTGAAAAGACGCATTCTGATTAACGAAGAGCAAGGTCTGGACGGCAATCTGCGACATCTTTTAGGCAAAATTCAGGCGCGTGTTCTCAAAACCGATCAAATCTTTGATAGCCTGTACAACGAACTGCTGCTGGAGATGGCGCGTAACCAGATTTTTCTGGTCAATGAGCGTCAGGTTTCCCCTAATCAGCAAGAGTGGCTGAGAGATTACTTCCGGCAATATCTGCGCCCGCATATCACGCCAATACTGATCTTTGACGAAACCGATCTGGTGGAGTTCCTGAAAGATAACTATACCTATCTTGCCGTCGAAATTATTCGTGGCGATGAGATCAGTTACGCCCTGCTGGAAATTCCTTCGGATAAAATACCGCGCTTTGTCAACCTGCCAGCGGAAGCGCCGCGCCGTCGTAAGACCATGATCCTCATCGATAACATTCTGCGTTACTGTCTGGATGATATCTTCAAGGGCTTCTTTGATTATGATGCACTGAACGCGTACTCCATGAAGATGACGCGCGATGCGGAATACGATCTGGTGACGGAAATGGAATCCAGTCTGCTGGAGCTGATGTCTTCCAGCCTGAAGCAGCGTCTGACTGCCGAGCCGGTGAGATTCGTCTATCAGCGCGACATGCCGGATGCGATGGTCGCCATGCTACTCGATAAACTGGGGATCTCTTCTTATGATTCCGTTATCCCCGGCGGGCGTTATCATAATTTCAAAGACTTTATCTCTTTCCCGAACGTCGGCCGCGCCAATCTGGTCAACAAACCGTTGCCACGTCTGCGACACACCGGATTCAACCATTTTCGCAATGGGTTTGATGCGATCCGTGAGCGCGACGTGCTGCTCTATTATCCGTACCACACCTTCGAGCACGTATTGGAACTGCTGCGACAAGCCTCTTTCGACCCCAATGTGCTATCCATCAAAATCAATATTTACCGCGTCGCCAAAGACTCGCGCATCATTAATTCAATGATCCATGCGGCACACAACGGTAAGAAAGTGACGGTTGTGGTCGAGCTACAGGCACGCTTTGACGAAGAAGCCAACATTCATTGGGCCAAGCGCCTGACGGAAGCCGGCGTGCACGTGATTTTCTCGGTGCCAGGGTTGAAGATTCACGCCAAGCTGTTCCTGATTTCCCGCCGCGAGGGGGAAAACATTGTGCGTTACGCGCACATCGGTACCGGTAACTTCAACGAGAAAACCGCCCGCCTGTATACGGACTACTCGCTGCTGACCGCCGACGAACGTATTACCAACGAAGTGCGCCGCGTCTTCAACTTCATTGAAAACCCCTACCGTCCGGTTAGCTTCGAACATTTGCTGGTGTCGCCGCAAAACTCCCGCGACAAGCTCTACCAACTGATCGATATCGAGATCGAGAACGCGCTGGCGAACCGTGATGCAGGCATTACGCTTAAGGTAAATAATCTGGTGGATAAGGGGCTGGCGGAAAAGCTGTATCAGGCTTCCTCTGCGGGCGTGAAAATTAATCTGCTGGTGCGCGGCATGTGCTCACTCATTCCTAATTTACCGGGGATCAGTGAAAATATTCAGGTCATCAGTATTCTTGACCGCTATCTGGAACACGATCGGGTGTATGTCTTCAACAACGGCGGGGACAAGAAAGTCTACCTTTCTTCCGCAGACTGGATGACACGCAACATTGATTATCGCATTGAAGTTGCAGTGGAAATTCTCGACCCCACGTTGAAAAACCGCGTGCTGGAAACGCTGGATATCTTGTTCAGCGATACGGTGAAAGCCCGTGTCGTTGATAAAGAATCGAGCAACCGCTATGTATCCCGCGGCAACAAGCGTAAAGTACGCGCGCAAAATGCCATTTACGACTACATCAAGGCGTTGGAGCAACCTGGAGATAAGCCTGAATAATGCCGTTAACGAACAATGAAAAAACCGAGATGAAGCCGCAAGAATTCGCGGCCATCGACCTGGGTTCCAATAGTTTTCACATGGTGATCGCACGCGTGGTAAACGGTGCGCTTCAGGTATTGGGGCGTTTAAAACAGCGGGTACATCTGGCCGACGGGCTGGACAACAAAAATGTACTCAGCGAAGAGGCCATTCAACGCGGCCTGAGCTGTCTCGCGCTGTTTGCTGAACGCCTGCAAGGCTTCCCCGCCGTGAACGTGTCCATCGTCGGCACGCACGCGCTGCGTCAGGCGGTCAACGCGCAGGAATTTTTGCGCCGCGCGGCGGATATCATCCCCTATCCGATAGAGATCATTTCCGGCCACGAAGAAGCCCGTCTGATCTTTATGGGCGTGGAGCATACGCAGCCGGAAAAAGGCCGTAAGCTGGTCATCGATATCGGCGGCGGTTCTACCGAGCTGGTTATCGGTGAAGATTTCGAGCCGATGCTGGTGGAAAGCCGTCGTATGGGTTGCGTTAGCTTTGCACAGCAGTTTTTCCCGAACGGTGAAATCAGCGAAGCCAACTTCAAGCGCGCCCGACTGGCCGCGGCGCAAAAGCTGGAGACACTGTCCTGGGAATACCGTATATACGGCTGGAAATTCGCCCTCGGCGCGTCTGGGACGATCAAAGCCACGCACGAAATTCTCGTGGAGATGGGAGAAAAAGACGGTCTGATTACCCCCGAACGACTGGAAATGCTACGCACGCAGATCTTGCAGTTTAAGCATTTCAAATCACTGAGCCTACCGGGTCTGTCCGAAGATCGTCAGTCGGTGCTGGTGCCCGGTCTGGCTATTTTGTGTGGCATTTTCGATGCGCTGGCGATCAAAGAACTACGCCTGTCCGATGGTGCACTGCGCGAAGGCGTGCTGTACGAAATGGAAGGCCGTTTCCGCCATCAGGATATTCGCATCCGTACCGCGCAGAGTCTGGCGACCCATTACAATATCGACCGCGAGCAGGCGCGACGCGTGCGGGAAACCACGCAGCAGCTTTATGCGCAATGGGCAGAACAGAATCCTAATCTGGTGCACCCACAGTTGGAAGCCATCTTAAACTGGGCTTCCATGCTGCATGAGGTCGGATTGGGCATTAATCATAGCGGCATGCACCGCCATTCCGCCTACATTCTGCAAAATACCAACCTACCCGGCTTCAATCAGGAACAGCAGCTTGTGCTGTCGATGATCGTGCGGCTGCACCGTAAGGCGATCAAACTGGAAGAGTTGCCGCGGTTGAACCTGTTCAAAAAGAAACAGTATTTGCCACTGGTGCAACTTTTACGCCTTGCCACACTGTTGAACAACCAGCGTCAGGCGACGACAACGCCGGAATTCTTACGGTTGCATACCGATGATAACTACTGGACGTTGACCTTCCCACACGACTTCTTTACCAACAACACGCTGGTACAGCTCGATTTGGAACGGGAACAGGAATATTGGCAGGACGTCACCGGTTGGAAGTTGATGATTGAGGAAGAAAAAGCCTGATTGTTGGAAATGTTGTCGGGTAATGCAGGCACGAAATAGTAACGCAAAATCGTGTACTCAGGCTGGCCGCTGACATCCAGTTAACGTAAAGTTTACAGGGATAGCGCCGATACCAAAATGATGGCTGGCGAGAGTTTCACCAACATCATACCACTTCGGCGGGACGGCACGTTTGCTTTCCGTCGGATAGGAATCCCACTCAGCTATGAGGAGAGTAAAATGGATGTATCACAGATTGCATCACTCGCGACCGATCTCACTAACCTGCGAACCAGTAGTGAGGCCAGTACACTGGTGATGAAAAAAGCGCTCGATAACCAAGAAGCCGTTGCTGTTGGTCTTTTACAGGCGTTGCCGCCTCTGCCAGCTAATCCGGCGATTGGGCGTAACGTTAATACCACGGCGTGATACCTTTGCACCACACAACCCGCTTACCCGCTGTGGTTTGAGCGGGTTTTTGATGCCACTTGCTATCCCCTCTGACGCTCTCCCCCTCGTCACGCTTGTTCCTGCCCCCTCTTTCCTTGCACCGAACGTGCGAAAACCGGATCGGTCATCATTTTTTTCACTGCGACAGATTGACCTCTCCTACTGCTTGTGCCTAAATAAACAACAGCGAATGTTCGCTTTCACAAAGGATTCATCGGTAATGTCCACGCTTACCCACAGACGACGCTTATCAATACGCCCACGACGAAGTGGCTCCCGGATAGCACGTGCCGTTTTGCTCATCAGCTTCATGATTCTTTTAGGTCGCTTTGCTTACTCCACCATCACCGCGTTTGACCACCATCAAAACAAACAGCAGCAAGCTGAACAATTACTGCTCCCCACTAACGTACTCGTCAGTCAAAAAGAGTAGCATCTACCCCATCCGCTCTTCATAGTCGTCTACTTTTCTTTATCGGGCTTATTGTCTTTGTGTTCTCGTGCCTGTCATTCATGCCTGTGTCATCATCCATTCAGGCTATACCCGTCATACTTCAAGTTACACGTGCGTTGGCTACGTTACTCGGCCCACTCACGTAGTATCGCCCTATTGGGGCCGTTGTAAACAGCGTTCAAATCTGCCTCTGGCAGGTTTGCTAGTCACCCGAATATTTACCTGAGTAAGTTCATCAGGATGACATGAGAGCCCCCTGTCTCCACCGGAAGCCGGCCGTTGGCTGGTCAAATTTGTTCCCAACGAATTTGACTTTTGCTTCCCACATTACGAGTCACATAAATGAGCCTCGTCCTGGCGGGCCAACGCTTTGCGTTGTTCAACACGTTAACATTTTATCTTGAAACTCGAGTTGTTTAGGGTATCGACAGTACGAATATTCACAGCCACCGC
The DNA here is from genome assembly GCF_028335745.1 of Pectobacterium sp. A5351. Lineage (NCBI taxonomy): Bacteria > Pseudomonadati > Pseudomonadota > Gammaproteobacteria > Enterobacterales > Pectobacteriaceae > Pectobacterium > Pectobacterium sp. A5351. Next base: position 1,277,825 of record NZ_CP116477.1, on the reverse strand, counting down.
TTTCATCAATCAGATGATATCAATACGTTTTTCAGACTGCGATTCGCCAGTAATCCTATTCTTAATCGACTGATTTTGCGCTACGTTTAATAAAATACGGACAAAAAACAGATCGAGCATAAAACATTATGTCGAGTGTAAAAAAACTTACCGACCTCCGGCGTCGCATCTCCCTTCTGCTGTTGGAAAATAAGGAACTGGTTGAAGACATCATCAACCGACAGCCGCGCGTGACAGAACGCGATGATACCCCGTTAAGCGACAACGCCGTATTAAGTAACAAAATCGGGCTGCGTGAAAAAAGCATCCTGCTCGACCAAACCGCAGAAATCAGCGAGCTTATCATCGGGCTGCACGCCGCTGACCTTGCCGATTTACTGGAATCTTTACCGCAAGATGAGCGTCTGGCGCTCTGGCGACTGATCCCCATAGAGAAGCGCGGTCGCGTGTTGATTGAGGCCTCCGACAGCATTTCCGACGACCTGATCGGCGATATGCAGGATAAAGAAATCCTGAGAGCCGTTCGAATACTGGATGTCGATGAACAGGCTCAGCTCTCTCGTCTCGTTCCGCGTCACCTGTTAGGCAGAATACTGACCTCGCTTGAGCCGAAGCAGCGTGCGCAGCTACGCGCCGCCATCAATTATGATGAAGACTGCCTCGGGCACATGATGGATTTCAAGCTCATCACCGTGCGCGCCGATGTCACGCTCGCAGCCGTACAGCGCTACCTGCGCTATCGCAAAACGATCCCTGAATCGACCGACAAACTGTTTGTTACCGATCGCAAAAATACGCTGATTGGCGAGCTGTCGCTGGCCAGTATTCTGCTCCACGCGCCTCAGACACAGGTTGGTGACGTCATGGACGATCAGCCGCTGAGGTTCCAGCCTGAAGATAAAGTCGAAGAAGCCGCGGGGGCGTTTGAGCGTTACGATTTAATCTCCAGCGCCGTGGTGGATAGCAAAGGAAAACTCATGGGACGCCTGACGATTGAGGATATCCTCGACGTCGTGAATCGGGAAAGCGATAGTAATCTACGGCGTTCAGGGGGGTTGACGCCCTCTGAAGATGTTTATGCTCCCGTGTATAAATCGTTCCGCAATCGTTGGGCATGGCTGGCCGTCAATCTCTGCACGGCGCTCATTGCCTCACGGGTTATCGGCCTGTTTGAGCACACATTATCTCATTTGGTGGCGCTGGCGACGTTGATGCCGATTGTCGCGGGAATTGGCGGGAATACCGGCAACCAGACGATCACCATGATTGTGCGTGCACTGGCGCTGCATCAGCTTGAACATGGTAAAAAATCGTACCTGCTGCTCAAAGAGCTCGGCGTCGCGCTGGTTAACGGGGTGATATGGGGCTCGATTATGGGTGTAGTGACCTTCCTGCTCTATGGTAGCCCCGCAATGGGAGGCGTGATGATGCTGGCGATTCTGCTGAATCTGCTGCTTGCTGCACTGATGGGGGTCGCGATTCCACTGATTATGATGAAACTCGGCCGCGATCCCGCCATCGGCTCCAGTGTCATGATTACCGCCATTACCGATACCGGCGGTTTCTTTATCTTTCTTGGGCTGGCAACCCTGTTTCTGCTGCCTTGAACGTATGCAGCGTAAAACGCATTCCATATAAAAAGGGCTTTAATCAAAGCCCTTTTTACTCACTTTCCCCAGCCAGAACTTAGCTTACGCGCCCGGCACCGCCGGATGCCTGACACAGATAGATGGACGGCTGAAGCCCGGTGCGCGCCGGATATTCACGTTCAATCACCTGTTTGACTTCGTCAGTCAGCGCTGAAGGGATAAGGGCGACAATGCAGCCGCCGAAACCACCGCCAGTCATGCGCACACCGCCCCGCTCGCCGACATAATCCTGAATCAGCGCGACCAGTGTATCGATCGGCGGCACGGTGATTTCAAAATCCTCGCGCATGGAGACATGGGATTCCGCCATCAGCGTGAACAAACGGTGCGCATCCTGACGCGCCAGTGCATCGGCCGCTTCCAGCGTGCGGCGGTTCTCGGTAATCACGTGGCGCGCGCGGCGAACCGCCACCGGATCCAGACCCGCGATTCCCGCTTCAAACTGCGACAGGGAAACATCACGCAGCGCCTTGACGTTAAAGTGACGCGCTGCCGTTTCACACTGCTGGCGTCGCGTATTGTATTCGCTGTCCACCAGCCCACGACGCACGTTGGAATTCACGATCAGAACATCAACGCCGTCGAGCATACGCACCGCACGCCCTTCCAGAGAGCGGCAGTCGATCAACATCGCTTGCCCCGCACGCCCTTGAGCGGAAATAAACTGATCCATAATGCCGCAGCTACAGCCGACAAAATCGTTTTCTGCCTGCTGCCCATTTAACGCGATATCCAACTGGCTGATGTCCAGATTATTCAGCTCTTTGAACGTTTGCCCGATCGCCACTTCCAGCGAGGCCGATGAGCTTAGCCCTGCGCCAGACGGCACGTTGCCGGAAACCACCATATCCATGCCGCTGAGCGGCAGGCCGCGCGCCAGCAAAAACTTCACCGTGCCGCGGATATAGTTAGCCCAGGTATATTCCGGGTGAGGCTCGATCGCTTTAGCAAGATCGAACTCATCCTGCTGGTTGTCAAAATCCACCGATACTACCCGCACGATGCCATCCTGACGCACCGCAGCGCTGACCACCGTCTGGTAATCGATAGCACACGGCAAAACAAAGCCATCATTATAGTCGGTGTGTTCACCAATCAGGTTGACCCGGCCGGGCGCCTGGATAGCGGCATGCGGCGCATAGCCAAATAATCGGACAAAAACAGACTCGGTTAACTGACGTAGAGAATCAATACGGCTCATAAAATGACCTCAAATTTGCTCACGAAAATGGATATCACTTACGCTGCGTAAACGTTCAGCGGCCTGCTCTGCCGTCAGATCACGCTGTGCCTCAGCCAGCATTTCATAGCCGACCATAAATTTGCGCACGCTGGCGGAACGTAATAGCGGAGGATAAAAATGGGCATGCAGTTGCCAGTGCGCAATGTCGTCATCTTTAAATGGCGCGCCATGCCACCCCATCGAATAGGGGAATGAGCACTGGAACAGGTTGTCATAACGGCTGGTCAGCTTTTTCAGGAGCAGCGCCAGATCGTCACGCTGAGCGTCATTCAACTGCGGTAACCGCTGTACGACGAACTTGGGCAACACCAGCGTTTCAAACGGCCACGACGCCCAATAAGGGACCACCGCTAACCAGTGATCCGTTTCCACCACGATGCGCGAGCCGTCAGCCTGTTCGCGGCGAACGTAGTCCAGCAGCAACGGCGAACCGTGACGGGAGAAATAGTCTCGCTGTTGCTCATCCTCACGCTGTACTTCGTTCGGCAGAAAATCGTTAGCCCAAACCTGCCCGTGCGGATGGGGATTAGAGCACCCCATCATCGTCCCTTTATTCTCAAAGACCTGAACCCACGGATATCGCTTGCCCAGTTCCTCGGTTTGATCGCTCCACGTATCAATCACCGCTTTCAACGCTGGCAGCGAAAGCTGCGGCAGGCTTTTACTGTGATCGGGAGAAAAGCAAATGACGCGGCTGACGCCACGGGCTTGCTGAACGCGGAAAAGCTCGTCGTCGCCCGACGGTGCATCCGGCGTATCTTCCATCAGTGCCGAAAAGTCATTCGTAAAAACAAAGGTGCCCTGATAGTGCGGGTTGATATCGCCAGTAATACGTTTGTTGCCCGCACACAGGTAACAGGTCGGATCGTAAGACGGCGGCGTGGAACGATCCGGTTCATCCTGCTGGCCCTGCCAGGGGCGCTTCGCACGATGCGGAGAAACCAGAATCCATTCGCCCTTCAGCGGGTTAAAACGACGATGCGGATGTTCAGTTGGCTCAAACTGCATAAGCTATTCCTCAATACAAAACACAAATTCGGTACAACGGCGTCGCCATCCGCGGCCAATTGTATGGCGCTAACAGCCCGTCAGCGGCCTGGAAGAGGCATCTGGCCAGCCTGTAAACACAGCCAGAAAACCCTCTAAATGTAATCAGTTTCACTATATGTTATGGATAAAATAGCTGTTATGAAGCCAAATATCGATAGTTAGCTATCGTTTAGTCATCGCACAAGTGTAATCGGTTACCCTAAATTTAAACCTCAGGATGGTATTTTGGAAGAGAGAAATGACCGATGATTGTTGATAGCGATCACATAAGTACGGTCTGGATCAAAAAGGCAAGGAGGTCGGATAGGTAACATCCCCCAAAAACCTGTACATTTATAAATATAAGTCATCGATTTTTTCTTTTAACTTCTGCGTTAGGCTGCGGTTCGCCTCACAGCGCATTTGACCGTTCAGGAATGCCAATGGCCACAATAAAGGATGTCGCTCGTCTATCAGGTGTATCAGTCGCTACGGTTTCGCGCGTAATTAATAATTCGCCCAAAGCCAGTACCGCCTCAAGGGAAGCCGTACACAAGGCCATGGCGGAACTGCAATATCATCCGAACGCCAATGCCAGAGCACTCGCGCACCAGAGTGCAGAAACCATGGGGCTGGTTGTTGCGGATGTCTCCGATCCCTTTTTTGGGACGATGGTTAAGTCTGTCGAACAAATTGCTCAGGCAACGGGCAACTTCTTACTGATTGGCAACGGCTATCACAATGCCGAGCAGGAAAAGAAAGCCATTGAGCAGTTGATTCGCCACCGCTGTGCGGGGCTGATCGTGCATGCCAAAATGCTGTCGGATGAAGAACTGGCCGCGTTGATGAGCCACATTCCTGATATGGTGCTTATCAACCGTACCTTACCCGGCTATGAAAGCCGCTGTGTTGCGCTCGATGACCGCTATGGTTCCTGGCTGGCAACGCGTCATTTAATTCAGGAAGGGCACCAAAAGATCGGTTTCCTCTGCTCTAATCACCAAATTTCCGACTCCGCCGATCGCCTGCAAGGTTATATGGATGCGCTGCAAGAGCACGGCATCCCACGGGATGAACGCCTCATTGCGCGTGCATCACCGGACGAAGTGGGCGGCGAGTCCGCCATGATGGAGCTCCTGAGCCGAGGCGGCAATATGACGGCGGTGGTGTGCTACAACGATTCCATGGCTGCTGGCGCCCTTTCCGTCCTAAGCGACAACAGCATCAGCGTACCGCAGGATATGTCAGTGGTCGGGTTTGATGACGTATTGATCGCCCGTTACCTTCGCCCTCGCCTGACAACCGTACACTATCCGGTTTCCGCCATGGCCATTCAGGCGGCAGAATTAGCCATCGCGTTATCCCACGGCAAACAACTTAGCGAAACCACGAATATGTTTAGCCCGACGCTGGTACGCCGCCATTCTGTCAGCCCCCCAACTCGTAAGAAGTAACCACCTCTTATCAACGCCGCTTGCCTGATGCAGTATCATTCGCATCAGGCAAATAAGGCTGCTGAATCCCCTTTTTTTCGATTTCTCTTCCTCAGGGATCCTTTCTCTCTTTTCCTGAAACGTTTCCTACTCCGCATCGCGTCACATCTTTTATGCAACGTTTCCGATTCTGCTATAAAAAAATTTTATGCTGCATTTGAGGCATACCGGCAAAACTTGTAACCAGTTACACACCATTACCTAGCGAGTAACATCACAATAAGACTAATAAATATGCAAAGCACTACCTGTAACATCGTTAATTCAGTGTAAATTTTGGTGTAACTCTTTTGTATTTTGTGAGAACAATCATGTCGCGCACCGTTTTATTCCCCCATAATCCCTCGCCATGAGTGGAAACGTTTTACCTCCGTTCACGTCATGTTATTTGGAACATCCACATTCTTACCCGAATAAGCGAAAGGTATATTATGAAAAGAAAACTGCTGACAACGTCCATTGCGCTGAGTTTGGCAATGCTGGCAACCCCTTCTTATTCCGTTGATTTTTCAGGATACTTCCGTTCTGGCGTGGGTGTATCAAACCACGGAAAACAACAGACCGCCGATAAGCAGTATGTAGGAAGATTGGGTAACGAAGATGACACCTACGGTGAAATTCAATTAGGACAGCAGCTGTATAACGAAAATGGGAAAACGTTTTACGTTGATAGCATGGTATCCATGTGGTCGAACAGTTCAAATGGTGACGAATCCACAAAAAATGATGATGCAGAATTCGGCTTGCAGCAGTTTAATTTGAAAGCGAAAGGCTTTGTACCTGGGTTGCCGGACGCCACAGTCTGGGCGGGGAAACGTTACTACCAGCGCCATGACTTGCACATCATCGATACCAAATACTGGAATATCTCCGGTGCGGGCGCCGGGATCGAAAACGTCAAAGCCGGTGAAGGCGCGTTCTCGTTTGCCTGGATCCGCGCCGATGCAGAAAACATGGACATTAACTTAGGCTGCGACACCAGCACTCAAGCATGTAAAGACAGAATAGACACCTACAACGACCTGAATATCAACTTCCTGGATGCACGCTATGCAGGCTGGAAGCCGTGGGACGGCGCGTGGACAGAATTCGGTATCTCCTACGCGATGCCGAATGAAGCGGACACACAGAAAAATATCTTCCTCGCAGAAGGCCAAAAATTCGATCCTAAAAACTCAATGATGATCACGGGTGAACTCAGCCATTACTTCTCTGGCCTCAAGTCCAATCAGAAACTGGTGCTGCAATATGCCGACAAAGGGCTGGCGCACAACATGGTCGATCAGGGCGGCGGCTGGTATGACGTCTGGAGCATCAATGACAGCGCCAAAGGCTACCGCGTCATTCAGGCCGGTGACCTGCCAATCACTGATAATATTTCCCTTAGCCATGTTCTGACCTACGGTAAAGCGGATGAAATCAGCCGCTGGCGCGACAGTACGGAATTACTGTCTGCGGTAGGGCGCGGTCAATATGCCTGGACCAAGAACCAGAAAACCTATCTGGAAGCGGGCGCTTATCAGAAAAAAGATAGCTGGACGAGCGGCACGGAAAGCAAATACAGCGGCCAAAAATACACGCTGGCGCACGCCTTCAGCGCTGATATTCCGATGCTGACCCGTCCAGAGCTGCGCTTCTTTGTTTCTTACCTGAACGGCGGGAACGAAAACAAAAACCGCTTCAACGACGATCGCAGCAATTCAGTGAACTTCGGTATTCAGGCAGAAGCCTGGTGGTAATACAGCACTAACCCTCAGCTCGGCGGGCTCATCATTCCCGTCGGGCATTTCCCAAAAGGCCTTCTACCGAAGGCCTTTTCCCGTTTCCGATATCTACGCACTCACTGTTTTTCTTATATCGGCGTAAAAAGTCGCGCTGAGGTGTACATGGCCGTCGGATGAGCGGCATGGACGCCGCGAAAGCCTGCGCCGTGCTGGGAGCACGTCGCAGGCGGTCCGAGCAGCGGACATGAACACCGAAGGAACCGCATAGCGGCGCGAATCACGCCGAAAAGCCAGTGGTCAAGGCGCTGCGGCGATTGAGCGCGCCTTGTCGGGCGTGTAACGATGTTACAGAGAAATAAGATGCCTAACACGCACGAAACACATACACCGCATCAGCATAAAGAAAAACAGTTTCTACAAGAGGCCGTAGACAGCGGAAGCAAAGCCAGCGCCCGCTAAGGGCGCTGTTTATGTTTAGAAGGGATTTTAGCTATTGAGATTCAGCGATGCAGCCGCTTACTACGCGCTGATGCGCAACCCATCGGCGTTAAACACCAGACAGTTACTGGGCGAGAAGAAGACCTCGATATGTTCATAAGGCTTGAAGGCGCTGTCGCCCGCCAGCAGCAGTTTGAAGTTATCAATCCCACAGCATTGGCCGAACAGATAGGTGCTGTTACCTAAACGCTCGACGACCTCACAGCCGAACGACAGGCGAATCCCCTCGCCTTCCGGTGACACATGTTCCGGCCGCAGCCCCAGCGTTACCGAGCTGCCAACACTCAGCTCGCCAGTACGAATCGGCAGTTCAAGCTGTAGCTGTTCGGCAATATTCACCGTTAGGCTCTCCGGCGTCCAGTCGATCACCTGCGCAGGCAGGAAGTTCATTTTCGGCGAACCGATAAAGCCCGCCACAAACTGGTTAACCGGATGATAATAAAGCGCCATCGGCGATCCAACCTGCTCGACTTTGCCATAGTTCATGACCACGATTTTATCCGCCAGCGTCATGGCCTCAACCTGATCGTGCGTCACGTAGATCATCGTCGTTTTCAATTCCTGATGCAGCTTGGCAATATGTAACCGCATATCCACACGCAGCTCGGCATCCAGGTTCGACAGCGGTTCATCAAACAGGAACACTTTCGGATTACGTACGATGGCGCGCCCGATCGCCACACGCTGGCGCTGGCCGCCGGACAGCTCTTTCGGCTTGCGCTCCAACAGGTGAGACAGTTGTAGCGTCTTCGCCACCATCTCGATCTGGTGCTTAATCTGGTCTTTCGGGACACCATTCACGCGCAGGCCGTAGCCCATATTCTCAGCGATGGTCATGTGCGGGTACAGCGCATAAGACTGGAACACCATCGCCACGCCACGGTGAGCAGGGGCAACATCATTCACCACGGCCTCATCAATCATGATTTCACCGCCTGTGACATCTTCCAGCCCGGCAATCATTCTCAGCAACGTCGACTTACCACAGCCAGACGGCCCGACAAAAACAGCAAACTCACCATCTGCAATCGTCAGATTCACATCGTGAAGCGTAATCGTTTTGCCAAAATGCTTACTCACTTTATCCAACTGGATAGATGCCATAACGGTAACCTCTTGATAATTTTACTTTTCAGTATATAAGCGTTGAGTCGAGATAGCCTGGTGCTCACCCACTCAAAATGGCTCGGCAGCCCTTCCAGACGCGTCCGCATCCGGCCAGGCTGACCTGCACGCTGGTCATAATCCCAATATAACAGCATGGTGTAACCGCTTGCACAAACAGGGGGTTACTTTTGTGCATGAGATCACAGCCTTTACATGTTTCGCTGGCAGACGTGGCGCACTCTGCTTAATGTAATCGCAACTGGTGTAACCGTTACCCTACATTGTGGAAAACGCGCAATAAAGCGCCAACCGCTATACAGAGACGATAACCAGAAAACGCGTACCGTCAGATGCCTCTCTTCCTGTTTTGTACTGCGGTGCGGTGTAACGTTACACCAACACCGCACAGAGACCGCAAAAAGGGCAAAAGAGAACAGAGTACGCGACGATTTCCGACCATGATGGGCCCACCAGGGCTTTGAGGACTAATGATGAAAATGAAAACACTGACCACCGTCATTATGATTTCACTGGGTATCACTGGCGTACTCAGCAAATCAGCGCTGGCAGCCGATAAAACACTTCTGGTATGGGAAGATATCAAGAAATCCGACGGTATCGCCGATGCGATCAAAGCCTTTGAAAAACAGAACAATGTCAAAATCAACGTGCTGGAAACGCCTTACGCTCAGCAAATTGAGAAACTCCGCCTGGACGGCCCGGCGGGTATCGGCCCGGACGTGATTGTCATGCCGCACGATCAGGTGGGTACCGCCGTCGTCCAGGGGTTGATTAGCGAACTGAAACTGGATCAGACGTTCCTATCAAGCTTCACCAAACCTGCTCTGGAAGCCCAGACCTATAACGGGAAGCTGTACGGCGTGCCGAAAGCCGTTGAAACCACCGTGCTGGTGTACAACAAAGATCTGATGCCACAGCCGCCGGAAAAATTCGACGACCTGTTTACCTTCTCCAAACAGCAACGTGCAGAAGGCCGCTATGGCCTGCTGGCGAAATTTGATGAAATTTATTACGCCTATGGCGTCATCGCCGGAATGGGCGGCTACATTTTCGGACAGAACAGCAACGGTTCACCGAATGTAAAAGATATCGGTCTGGATAAGCCAGCCACCATCGATGCGGTGAACTACATCAAGAAATTCTATGCCGATGGCCTGTTCCCACCGGGCATCGTCGGTGAAACCGGCGCTAACGCCATCGATTCCCTGTTTACCGAGAAAAAGGCCGCGGCGGTGATTACCGGCCCGTGGGCGTTCCAGCCGTACAAGAACGCCGGCGTAAACTATGGCGTGGCACCACTGCCGCTGCTGCCAAACGGTGAGCATCCACGTTCGCTGCTGGGCGTGAAAGGCTACAGCATTTCTACCTACTCCAAAAACAAAGAGCTAGCGCAGAAATTCATTGAATTCATCAATCAGCCTGAATACGCCAAAGTTCGCTTCCAACTGACAGGTGAAATCCCACCGATCGCCGCGCTGATTGACGATCCGCTGATTAAGGACGACGAAAAATCCCGCGCTGTCGCGATCCAATCCGGCTATGCCGTCCCTATGCCAAGCGTACCGGAAATGCAGGAAGTCTGGACGCCCGCTAACAGCGCGCTACAGCTGAGCGTGACCGGCAAGCAGGACACCAAAGCGGCGCTGGAATCCGCCGTGAAAGTCATAAAAATGCAGATCGAAGCTAACCACAGTAACCAGTAATCCCCCTGCTCCACCGTGGGTCAACATGGGTTTCCTCCTTTATCCCCCAATAAATTTCGGGGTGTGGGGATACCCATGTTTTTAAGAAAATGGAGGTAGATGTGACCGTCAACGCCAGCGGCCTTGCGCCACAAGAGAGAGAACGTCGCCATGCCAGAACAGCGGTATTGTTGGCGATCATCCCCGGCCTTGGGCAGATTTATAACCGCCAGATCGTCAAAGGCGCGTTTTTCTTTATCGTCATGGTCTGCTTCATCAGCGTATTCCATGATTTCCTGCGAGACGGCGCGTGGGGGCTGATTACGCTGGGCACCGAGCTGCCGCGCGATCACTCTATTTTTCTGCTGGCAAAAGGCATTATCAGCCTGATCGTCGCCGCTTTTGGCATCGGTGTTTACTATTGCAGCCTGCGCGATGCCTATGTGTGTGGCACCCGACGCGATAAAGGCCTGCCGCTGAACAGCGTGAAGAAGCAATATCAGATGCTGCTGAGCGAAGGCTTCCCTTATCTGATGATCACGCCTGGCTTCATCCTGCTGGTATTTGTCGTGGTGTTCCCGATTATTTTCGGTTTCTCCATCGCCTTTACCAATTACGATCTCTACCACACGCCCCCTGCCAAGCTGGTCGACTGGGTCGGGATAAAGAACTTTATCAACATCTTCCGGCTCGACCTCTGGCGATCGACGTTCTTTGACGTGCTGCAATGGACGGTTATTTGGACGCTGATTGCGACCACGCTTCAGTGCGCCGTAGGCATCCTGCTGGCGATTCTGGTGAACCAGAAAGGCCTGCGTTTCAAACCGCTCATCCGCACCATCCTGATCCTGCCGTGGGCAGTACCGGGTTTCGTCACCATTCTGGTCTTCGCGGGGATGTTTAATGAAACGTTTGGCGTGATTAATAACGGCATTCTGGCCGCGCTGGGGATTGAACCCAAGGCGTGGATGACCGATCCGTTCTGGACCAAGACCGCACTGATTTTGATGCAAACGTGGTTAGGCTTTCCGTTTGTGTTCGCCATGACCACCGGTGTCTTACAGGCGATTCCTGACGACTTGTACGAAGCCGCGACGATTGACGGCGCCAGCAGTTGGTACAAGCTGACCACCATCACGCTTCCGCTGGTGCTCTACTCCATTGCGCCCATCATCATCACGCAGTACACGTTCAACTTTAATAATTTCAACATCATCTATCTGTTCAACAACGGTGGACCGGCGGTAATCGGTTCCAACGCGGGCGGAACGGATATTCTGGTGTCCTGGATTTATAAACTGACTATGTCTTCTTCCCAATATGCGATCGCAGCCAGCATTACCATTCTGCTGTCGATCTTTGTCGTGGGAATCGCGCTGTGGCAGTTCCGCGCCACCAATTCCTTTAAACAAGACAACATGGCCTAGGAAAGCGCGCAGATGAAAAAACACAGCGTTAAACGCCAGAATTTTATCAAACTCGGCCTGACCTACCTGCTGCTGACGATAGTGGCCATCATCATTATTTATCCGCTGATCTGGACGGTAGGCGCGTCGTTGAATCCCGGCAGCAGTCTGCTCAACACGTCAATCATCCCGGATAACTTCTCCTTTATTCACTATGAGGAGCTGTTTAACGGCCAGATTGACTACGCCGCCTGGTACTGGAACTCGATGAAAATCAGCTTCCTGACCATGATTCTGACGCTCGTCAGCGTCAGTTTCACCGCGTATTCCTTCTCCCGCTTCCGCTTTCGCGGTCGCCAGAACGGGTTGATGCTGTTTCTGCTGTTGCAGATGATCCCGCAGTTCTCCGCACTGATCGCCATCTTCGTGCTGGCGCAGATGTTAGGGCTGGTGAACAGCCATATTGCGTTGGTGCTGGTTTACGTCGGCGGCATGATTCCGATGAATACCTACCTGATGAAAGGCTATCTGGATGCCATTCCCAAAGATCTGGATGAGTCCGCACGGATGGACGGCGCAGGCAACTTCCGCATTTTTATCGAGATCATTATGCCGCTGTCCAAGCCGATCATCGCGGTAATTGCCCTGTTCTCATTTACCGGTCCGCTGGGCGACTTCATTCTCTCCAGCACCATTCTGCGTACGCCGGATCAATACACGCTCCCCATCGGGCTGTACAACCTGGTCGCACAGAAAATGGGGGCGAGCTACACCACCTACGCCGCGGGCGCCGTGCTGATCGCGGTGCCGGTCGCCATTCTTTATCTTTCCTTGCAAAAGTACTTTGTCTCCGGCCTGACGTCAGGCGGGACCAAAGGGTAATTATTCAACATCTGTACAACTCCAGGAACGTAAAATGAAAATGAAAAAACGCGTACTGATGGCTGCCATGCTCGCAACGGGCCTGCTGACCTTCTCCCTGCCGCAAGCCCTGTATGCTGCTGAGAATGTGACAATCAATAAGTTGACGAACGTCCCTGCCGACTTCATTAAGGGCGCGGATATTTCCATGCTGAGCGAGGTGGAAAAGCACGGCGGAAAATTTTATGACGAGCATGGCAAACAGAAAGACGCCATGCTGATTCTGAAAGAGAACGGCATTAACTATATTCGCCTGCGCATCTGGAACGATCCGAAAGATGCGGCAGGCAACGGTTACGGCGGCGGTAACAACGATCTGGCGACCACGCTGGCGCTGGCTAAACGCGCCAAAGCGAACGGCATGAAAGTGCTGCTGGATTTCCACTACAGCGATTTCTGGACCGACCCGGCTCACCAAAACAAGCCTAAAGCCTGGTCTGGCCTAGACATGGCAAAGCTCACCACGGCCGTACATGACTTCACTAAAGCCACGATTAGCGAATTCCAGAAAGCGGGCATCATGCCGGATATGGTGCAAATCGGTAACGAACTGAACGGCGGCATGCTGTGGCCGGAAGGAAAAAGCTGGGGCCAGGGTGGCGGCGAGTTCGATCGCCTCGCGGCGCTGCTGAACGCCGGTATTCAGGGTGTTAAGGACGTACAAGGTTCGAACAACGTCAAAATCATGCTGCATCTGGCAGAAGGCACCAAAAACGACACCTTTATCTGGTGGTTCGATGAAATCGTCAAACGTAATGTGCCGTTTGATGTCATCGGTGCCTCGTTCTACACCTACTGGAACGGCCCCATCAGCGCGTTGCAGTACAACATGAACGACGTCACCAAACGCTACAATAAAGACATCATCGTGGTGGAAGCCGCCTATGCTTACACGTTGGAAAACTGCGATAACGCGGAAAACAGCTTCCAGCAAAAAGAGTTGGATGCTGGCGGTTACCCCGCTTCCGTTCAGGGTCAGGCCAATTACCTGCACGATTTGATGCAAAGCGTCATCAACGTCCCCAATCAGCGCGGCAAAGGCATCTTCTATTGGGAGCCCATCTGGCTGCCTACTCCCGGCGCAACCTGGGCGACGAAAGCCGGTATGAAATACAACAACGACGAATGGAAAGAAGGCAACGCGCGAGAAAATCAGGCGCTGTTCGACTGCAAAGGCAACGTCCTGCCTTCCATCAAAGCGTTTAAGTAAGCCGTATTCAACACGTTGACAACCCGTTTAGGAGAGAACGATGTTCAAATTCCCCCCGCTAAGCAGCAAAGTCCCTGTTCTGCTGCACGGTGCTGACTATAACCCTGACCAATGGCTGGATAACCCAGAAGTGCTGGAAAAAGACATTGAAATGATGAAGCAGACCCAGTGCAACGTCATGTCCGTGGGGATTTTCAGTTGGTCCGGGCTTGAGCCGGAAGAAGGTCGCTACGAATTTGGCTGGCTGGACAGCCTCCTCGACACGCTGTATGCCAACGGCATCTTCGTTTTTCTGGCCACGCCCAGCGGAGCGCGCCCGGCCTGGCTGTCGCAGAAATACCCCGACGTGCTGCGAGTGGGTAGCAACCGCGTACGGGCGCTGCACGGCGGTCGCCACAATCACTGCCTGAGCTCGCCGAATTATCGCGAAAAAGTAAAACAGATGAACACCCAGTTGGCAAAACGCTACTCGCACCATCCTGCGGTGATCGGCTGGCATATTTCCAACGAATACAGCGGCGAGTGCCACTGCGATACCTGTCGCAGCACCTTCCAAAGCTGGCTGAAAGCCCGCTACGGTACGATTGACGCGCTGAATAAAGCATGGTGGAGCACCTTCTGGAGCCACACCTATACCGACTGGTCACAGCTAGAACCCCCGTCGCCTATCGGTGAGGTGTCGATTCACGGCCTGAATCTGGACTGGAAACGCTTTAACACCTCACAGGTCAGTGATTTCTGTGCCGCAGAAATTGCCCCGCTCAAAGCCGAAAATCCGTCTCTGCCAACCACGACGAACTTCATGGAATACTTCTATGATTACGACTACTGGCAATTAGCGAAGGTGATCGACTTCATCTCCTGGGACAGCTACCCACTGTGGCATAACGCGGAAGATGACTGCACGCTGGGCGCCTATACCGCGATGTATCACGACCTGATGCGTACGCTGAAAGGCGGAAAGCCTTTCTACCTGATGGAGTCCACGCCGAGCCTGACCAACTGGCAGCCGATCAGCAAGCTGAAAAAACCGGGTATGCATATCCTGTCTTCCCTTCAGGCCGTCGCGCACGGTTCAGACTCGGTGCAGTATTTCCAGTGGCGTAAGAGCCGCGGTTCCGTCGAGAAATTCCACGGCGCCGTGGTCGATCATGTCGGGCATATTGATACCCGCGTCGGACGTGAAGTGCAGGAGTTGGGTGACATACTCAACAAACTCGCTCCCGTGGCAGGGAGTCGGGTTGACGCCAAGGTCGCCATCATTTTCGACTGGGAAAGCCGCTGGGCGATGGATAACGCCCAAGGGCCACGCAACGCGGGGCTGTTCTATGAAAAAACCGTCACCGAGCATTATCGAACGTTTTGGGAACAGGGCGTCGCGGTGGACATCATCAATGCTGATGCCGATCTCAGCGGCTATCAGCTTGTAATTGCCCCCATGCTCTACATGGTTCGTGATGGCTTTGCCGAACGCGTCGATGCCTTCGTCAAACAAGGCGGCCGCTTCGTCACCACCTACTGGTCTGGCGTCGTTAACGAAACCGATCTGTGTCATCTGAACGGTTTCCCTGGGCCGCTTCGCCCGATCATGGGTATTTGGGCGGAAGAGATCGACGGACTGTACGATCATGAAAGCAACAGCATCAGCGGCCTGAGCGGTAACGAGCAGCGTCTGGTCGGCCCGTATCAGGTCACGCACCTGTGCGAACTGATTCACCTTGAGGGCGCGAGAGCGCTGGCGGCCTATGACAGCGATTTCTATGCCGGGCGTCCCGCCGTTACAGTCAATGATTACGGCGAGGGTAAGGCCTATTACATCGCCTCACGCAACGACCTCGCCTTCCAGCGGGATTTCTTCACCACGCTAATACAGGCGCTGGATTTGCCGCGTGCGCTGCCGACCGACCTGCCTTACGGGATTGTCGCTCATCGTCGCGATGACGGGGAAAGTGAATTTATCTTCGTACAGAACTACACGGCAACGCCGCAGCAGGTCACGCTGCCTGCCACCTACGAAGAAATGACCACCGGTAGTACGCTTTCAGGGTCTATCGACCTGTCAGGCTATGGCTGTCGGATCCTACGCCGCGCGTTGCAGTAAATACGCCTGCTTGCCGGTTAAGCATCACGGGACTGGGCGGTCACGGTGATAGGTGTACTTACGAAACCTCATCACCGTGTGTCGCCTAACAGTAATGTCAGGTGAACGGCATTATCCTATGCACGCTGATAAACAAACGAAGAGGTGACTACGATGGGCAAGATTCACAATTTTCGGAAATTGTTCGCGTCAATGTTGGGTAAGCAAATTACCGAGATTGAAATCGCTTCACCGCTAGATAAAGAGAATTTGCAGCAGTTGGTGAGCGCCTTTGGCGGCAAAGAAAATATCGTCAGTCTGGATGCCTGCATCACCCGCCTGCGGGTCGAGGTGCACAGCCTGCGGTTGGTCAACAGCGACAGCCTGCAAAAACTGGGCGCTATCGGTGTGATCATCGTCGGTCATCAGGTACAGGCTATTTTCGGTACGCAGTCAGATAACCTGCGCCGCGAACTAGCCGCCTGGTTTGAGGATGATGGCGCAGAAGTGCGGTAGTGGTTTTAAGCATGGTCTCTTAGTCACTTTTCATGTCACTATTGAGGCAGTTTCGTGCGCGATAAATATTGTGAATGTATGAGTACCTTGCCGTTATCCGGCGTAAAAAATTATGCTGAGGAGATAGCAGGCTTAGGATGAGCCGCATGGACGCGGCGAGAGCTTGCGCCACGTATGGAACGTGTCGCAAGCGGTCCGTTAAGCCAGATATCGACGAAGGCACCGCGTCAGCGGCATAATTCCCGCCAAAAGCCGGGGTTCATAGGGGGCTGGCGAGCCCCCTATGTCGGGCGCATGCTACGAGGTAGCATGAAAATGGCGGTATGATGGCGCACGAAACCATCTTCACGTCTGCATAAAAATGCAACGAAATACCGCTGCAAAGATAGCAATTTCCTAATAGCGACTCGCACGATCCAGCAGCTCAATATCTTTTGCCGGCAGCACCAGCCGCGTGGCACTCGCGAGTTCGGCTACCTGCTCCAGCGATGTCGCACTGGCGATCGGGGCGGTAATACTCTGACGTGCAATCAACCAGGCCAGCGCCACCTGCGACGGCGTCGTCTGGTGTGCATTCGCCACGCTATCCAATGCCTCCAAAATGGTGCGGCCGCGCTCGTTGAGGTATTTCTCCACCACGCCCTGTCCGCGTGCACTTTTCGTTGCATCCTTCGGCTGACGATACTTGCCTGACAAGAACCCGCTCGCCAGCGAATAATAGTTAATGACCCCGATCCCTTGTTCGCGCACCAGCGGTTCCAGCGCCGCTTCATAGCCCTGCCGATCGTACAAGTTGTATTCCGGTTGTAGCGTTTCATAACGCGCCAGATGGTTGGCTTTACTGATCTTCAGCGCCTCAACCAGACGCGTCGCGCTGTAGTTAGACGCGCCAATCGCGCGCACTTTCCCCTCTTTAATCAACGCATCAAACGTGGCCAGCGTTTCTTCCAGCGGCGTATCTTTGTCGTCCGTGTGTGCCTGATAGAGATCGATATAGTCCGTTTGCAAACGCTGTAATGAAGCCTCGACCGCCTGACGAATATAGCGAGGAGACAGCCCTTTCTTGTCGTCCCCCAAGTCCATCCCCACCTTGGTCGCGATAATGACCTTGTCACGCTGGCCACTTTTTTTCAGCCAGTTACCGATGATCGTTTCAGACTCACCGCCCTGATTACCGGGTGCCCAGCGCGAATAAACATCAGCGGTATCAATGAAATTCAGCCGATGTGCCAGCAGCGCATCCAGCAGGCTGAATGATGTCGGCTGGTCAACCGTCCAGCCAAAGACATTACCGCCGAACGAGAAAGGTGGAACCACGATCCCAGAACGTCCAAGCTCACGTGTGGTATTTGATACTGACATAATCACTCTCCTTTTGAATCATGCAGAAAACATCATAAAAAAAACCCGCCTACCTGACATCTACGGTAGGACAATGCCACTTTCTGTTTGGGATAAGAATAATGAATGACCAGAAAAGTGCGAATAACGAGACGTAGCATTTAGTTTAGATAAAATCCCAAGGTATAATTGTTTTTTTGCGTTCTTCCTCTCACTTTTAATACACGCGTTACATAAAATGACGTGGAAAATTTGGCCTGCCTCATATTTGGAGCACACATGTCCTTGTCCCATATCGCGCAATTTATTCTGGCGCTGGTTGTTGTTACGGCGCTGGCGCTGCTTGTCTGCCGCGATCGTAAAAGCATTCGTATTCGTTTTATTATTCAGCTACTTGTCATCGAAATTTTGCTCGCTTACTTCTTCCTGTACTCAAACGTTGGGTTAGGGGTCGTCAAAGGGTTCGCAGCGGTATTCGACAAATTACTCGGATTTGCAGGCCAGGGGACGGACTTCGTATTCGGTGACATGGTAAATAGCGAGAAGAACCTGATTTCTTTCTTCTTTAAAGTGCTCTGCCCTATCGTCTTCATTTCCGCGCTGATCGGTATCCTGCAACACATTAGGGTGTTGCCGATCGTCATCCGCGCCATTGGTACGCTCCTGTCCAAAGTGAACGGCATGGGCAAACTGGAATCCTTTAACGCGGTCAGTTCACTGATTCTCGGCCAGTCCGAAAACTTCATTGCCTATAAAGATATTCTGGGCAAGATGTCTGAAAAGCGCATGTACACCATGTCTGCTACTGCCATGTCGACCGTGTCGATGTCTATCGTCGGGGCGTACATGTCGATGCTGGATGCCAAGTTCGTCGTTGCTGCGCTGATTCTGAACATGTTCAGTACCTTCATCGTGCTGTCGCTGATTAACCCCTACAAAGTCGGTGAAGAACCGGAGTTGCAGTTGGGTAATCTGCATGAAAATCAGAGCTTCTTTGAAATGCTGGGCGAATACATTCTGGCGGGCTTTAAAGTCGCCGTTATCGTTGCAGCCATGCTGATCGGTTTCATTGCACTGATTGCCGCGGTCAACGCCATTTTCAGCGCCATTTTTGGTATCAGCTTCCAGGAAGTGCTCGGCTACGCGTTCTACCCGTTTGCCTGGATCATGGGTATTCCGTCTCACGAAGCCCTGCAAGTTGGTAGCATCATGGCAACCAAACTGGTTTCTAACGAATTTGTGGCAATGCTGGAACTGCAAAAAGTCGCAGGCGAACTGTCTCCACGCAGCGTGGGCATTCTGTCTGTATTCCTGGTGTCCTTCGCTAACTTCTCGTCCATCGGGATTATCGCTGGCGCGATTAAAGGCCTGAACGAGCAACAGGGCAACGTGGTTTCCCGTTTCGGTCTGAAACTGGTTTACGGTTCTACGCTGGTGAGCATCCTTTCCGCCGCTATCGCGGGTCTGGTACTGTAACCTTCCATTGTGTTATAGAATTTTTATCCCTATCCGGCAGCCTTGTGCTGCCGGATTCTTTTCCTACAAACCCTGACATATCTTCCATATTTCCTTCATTTTTGTCCGGCATCCCTTGTTTAAACTAGTAAAATGCGGCCATTGGTCCAATAACGCGCTGGGTATGACAGCCAACGCACATGCAGCGTGAAGTATGCGGCTACGCCGTGCTTCCCGCGCAACCTGGAGAGAGTAATCCATTACTATGAATGCCAAACGTATCCGAGGCCTGCTGATACTTGCCGCCGTTATCGCTATTGCCGTGCTGATCTGGCACCACTTTACCCAGACGCCCCCTGCCGCCCCCGGCACGAGTGAACAGCACGCCGCCCGTACGTCACATTCGGGAAGCGGCAATGGCGGTGGACGCCGGGCGGCTATGCGCACGCTGGCTCCCGTGCAAGCGGCAGTAACGCAATCCGCATCCGTGCCCTACTATCTGTCCGGTTTAGGCACCGTCACCGCAGCCAATACCGTCACGTTGCGCAGCCGGGTGAACGGAGCACTGATGGCGCTGCACTTTCAGGAAGGGCAACAGGTTAAGGCTGGCGACCTGCTGGCGGAAATTGACCCGCGTCCTTTTCAGGTTGAACTGACGCAAGCACAAGGGCAGTTGGCAAAAGATCGGGCCGTGCTGGCTAATGCTCAACAGGATTTAGCGCGCTACCAACAACTGGTGAAAACCAATCTGATCTCCCGTCAGGAGCTGGATGCGCAAACTGCCGCCGTTCGTCAGGCGGAAGGCACGCTAAAAGCCGATGAAGGCGCCGTCGCCAGCGCACAGCTCCAGTTGGATTACAGCAAGATCACCGCGCCGATCAGCGGTCGGATCGGCTTAAAGCAGGTCGATGTCGGGAATTACATCACCAGCGGCGACACCAATGGCCTTGTCGTGATTACGCAGACCTACCCGATTGATGTCGTCTTTACCGTACCGGAAGCGGAAATCGCCACCATTCTGAGCGCGCAGAAATCAGGCCAGCCGCCTGTAGTGGAAGCCTGGGATCGTGCCAATCAAAAGAAACTCTCACAGGGCACGCTGTTGAGCATGGACAACCAGATCGACACCACCACAGGCACGATCAAACTCAAGGCGCGTTTTGATAATCTGGACGATGCCCTGTTCCCGAACCAGTTCGTGAATATCCGCATGAAGGTCGATACGCTGAAAAACGCGGTCGTCGCCCCTTCCGCTGCCGTGCAAATGGGGAATGAAGGCCGTTTCGTCTGGATTCTGAATGATAAAAACGAAGTCAGTAAACGTCAGGTTACCACCAGTATTCAGTACGGCCAGTTGGTTGTGGTGACGGCCGGATTAGACGCCGATGTGAAAGTCGTCACTGACGGTATCGACCGCCTGACCGAAGGGGCGAAAGTGGAAGTCGTGCCCTCAGCGCTGACGGAGAAAACGCCCGCCATCACTGGGGAGAAATCCTGATGCAGGATACCGTTCCAGCCAGCGGCGGTGGCCCGTCGCGCCTGTTTATTCTGCGTCCGGTCGCCACGACGCTGCTGATGATCGCCATTCTGCTGGCCGGAATCATCGGCTATCGGGCGCTGCCGGTATCCGCGTTGCCCGAAGTCGATTATCCGACGATTCAGGTTATTACCCTGTATCCCGGTGCCAGCCCCGATGTGGTGACCTCCGCAATTACCGCGCCGCTGGAGCGGCAGTTCGGCCAGATGTCCGGGCTGAAACAGATGTCGACGCAGAGCGCAGGCGGCGCATCCGTCATTACGCTTCAATTCCAGCTTGAGCTATCGCTGGACGTCGCCGAACAGGATGTGCAGGCCGCCATCAATGCGGCCAGCAACCTGCTGCCTAACGATCTGCCCTACCCGCCAACCTACAGCAAGGTGAATCCGGCGGATCCGCCGATTATGACGCTGGCCGTCACCTCCAGCGCCATGTCGATGACGCAGGTGCAGGACATGGTGGACAACCGCATCGCGCAGAAAATCTCTCAGGTGGCGGGCGTCGGTCTGGTGTCATTAGCCGGTGGGCAGCGTCCGGCCGTGCGGGTCAGGCTGAACGCGCCAGCGCTGGCGGCATACGGCTTGACCAGCGAAACAATCCGCACCGCGATTACCGCCGCCAACGTGAATTCTGCCAAGGGGAGTCTGGACGGTCCGACGCGCTCGGTCACGCTCTCCGCCAACGATCAAATGAAATCCGTTGATGATTACCGCAGGCTGATTGTCGCGTGGAAGAATGGCGCACCGATACGGCTTCAGGATGTCGCGACGATTGAACAGGCCGCCGAGAATATTCATCTCGGTGCCTGGGCGAATCGGCAGCAGGCGATCATTATCAACGTTCAGCGCCAGCCGGGTGCCAACGTCATCACGACCACGGACAGCATTAGCAAGATGCTGCCCGCGTTAAAAGCGAGCCTGCCAAACGCTGTCGAAGTCACCACGCTGACTGACCGCACCACCAGCATTCGCGCCTCGGTGAAAGACGTCCAGTTCGAACTGCTGCTGGCTATCGCGCTGGTCGTGATGGTGATTTACCTGTTCTTGCGTAACGCCGTCGCCACGCTGATCCCCAGCATTGCCGTGCCGCTGTCGCTGATTGGCACCTTTGCCGCGATGTACTTTCTCGGTTTCTCCATCAATAACCTGACGCTCATGGCGCTGACCATCGCCACCGGTTTCGTGGTGGACGATGCCATCGTGGTGATTGAAAACATCGCCCGCTATATCGAAAAAGGGGAAAAACCGCTTAACGCGGCGCTGAAGGGCGCAGGAGAAATTGGCTTCACCATTATCTCCCTGACCTTCTCACTCATCGCCGTGCTGATCCCGCTGCTGTTTATGGGCGATATCGTCGGACGCCTGTTCCGCGAATTCGCCGTCACGCTGGCGGTGTCTATCCTGATTTCCGCCGTCGTTTCGCTCACGCTGACACCCATGATGTGCGCCCGAATGCTGAGCCATCAGTCGCTGCGTAAACAGAACCGCTTTACCCGCGCCAGCGAACGTTTCTTCACTCGCCTGATTGATGCCTACGGCGTCTGGCTGCGCAAGGTGCTGAATCATCCGTGGCTGACGCTCAGCGTCGCACTTGGTACGCTGCTGCTGACAGTTTTGCTCTATATCTGGATCCCGAAAGGCTTCTTCCCAATACAGGATAACGGCATCATTCAGGGCACCGTGCAGGCTCCGCAGACGGTCTCGTTCAGCAATATGGCCGACCGCCAGCAGCGCGTTGCATCCATCATCATGAAAGATCCGACGGTGGAGAGCGTGTCCTCGTTCATCGGCGTTGACGGCACCAATGCCGCGCTGAACAGCGGCCGACTGCAAATAAACCTGAAACCGCTCAGTGAACGCAGCGAACGTATTCCAGAGATCATCAGTCGCCTGCAACAGCAAACCGCCCAGATCCCTGGCATCCAACTGTATCTGCAACCGGTGCAGGATCTCACCATCGACACCCAGATCAGCCGCACGCAATACCAGTTTACGTTGCAGGCGATGTCGCTGGACGAACTGAGCGAGTGGGTGCCCAAGCTGATGATTGAGTTGAAAAAGCTGCCGCAGCTAGAGGATGTCAGCAGCGACTGGCAAGACGGCGCAGCGGTCGCCTACGTCAACGTGAACCGCGACAGCGCCAGCCGTTTGGGTATTACAATGTCACAGGTCGATAGCGCGCTGTACAACGCCTTTGGTCAGCGACTGGTTTCCACCATCTATACGCAAGCTAGCCAGTACCGCGTGGTGCTGGAACACGATACGACCAACAACACCGGTCTGGACGCGCTGAACGACGTGCGCCTCATCAGCAGCGACGGCGGAACCATTCCGCTCAGCAGTATTGCCACCATTGAAGAGCGTCAGGGGCCGTTGGCGATCAACCATATTGACCAGTTCCCGTCGACGACGATCTCCTTCAACGTCGCTAAAGGCTATGCGCTGGGCGAAGCCGTTGATGCCATCACGCAGGCCGAGCAGCAGATGAACCTGCCTGCGGATATCACCACGCGTTTTCAGGGCAGTACGCTGGCGTTCCAGTCAGCGCTGAGCAGCACCGTATGGCTCATCGTCGCGGCGATTGTCGCGATGTACATCGTGCTCGGCGTGCTGTACGAGAGCGTTATTCACCCTATCACCATCTTGTCCACGCTGCCCACGGCGGGCGTCGGTGCGCTGCTGGCGCTGATGATGGCGGGGAATGAGCTGGATGTGATCGCCATTATCGGAATCATTTTGCTCATCGGGATCGTGAAGAAGAACGCCATCATGATGATCGACTTCGCGCTGGCGGCGGAGCGAGAACAGGGCATGAAACCATATGACGCGATTTATCAGGCCTGTCTGCTGCGTTTCCGGCCGATTTTGATGACCACTATGGCGGCGCTGCTGAGTGCGCTGCCGCTGATGCTGAGTACCGGCGTCGGCGCAGAACTGCGCCAGCCGCTGGGGATCTGTATGGTCGGTGGCCTAATCATGAGCCAAATTCTGACGCTGTTTACCACACCGGTGATTTATTTGCTGTTTGACCGTCTGGCGACGCGTTTCCGCCGTTTAGCGCGTCAGGAGGAAGAAACCGAGTGAAGTTCTTCGCCCTGTTCATTCACCGGCCCGTCGCCACCCTGCTGCTGACGCTGGCCATCGCGCTCTGTGGCGTACTGGGTTTCCGCCTGTTGCCAGTGTCACCGCTGCCGCAGGTGGATTTCCCGGTGATTTCGGTCAGCGCTTCGCTGCCCGGTGCCTCGCCGGAAACGATGGCCTCCGCCGTCGCGACGCCGCTGGAACGGGCGCTCGGCAGGATCGCAGGCGTCAGCGAAATGACCTCCACCAGTTCGCTCGGCAGCACGCGCGTTATTCTGGTGTTTAACCTCGACAGGGATATCAATGGCGCAGCGCGTGATGTGCAGGCGGCCATCAATGCGGCACAGAACCTGCTGCCGTCCGGTATGTCCAGCCGCCCGACCTACCGCAAAGTCAATCCGTCCGACGCCCCCGTCATGATTCTGACGCTGACCTCGGACACCTACAGTCAGGGACAGCTGTACGACTTTGCCTCTACCCAGCTGTCGCAAAAAATTTCGCAGATGGAAGGCGTTGGCGATGTCTCCATCGGCGGGAGTTCACTGCCCGCCGTGCGCGTCGCGCTGAATCCAGTTGCGCTGTTTAATCAGGGAATTTCCCTCGATGAGGTGCGGCAGGCCATCGCGCAGGCGAACGTGCGCCAGCCGCTGGGGAATGTGGAAAACAGCCAGAAAAGCTGGCAGATACAAACCAACGATGAACTCAAAACTGCCGATGCCTACGCGCCGCTGATTATCCACTACAACAACGGGGCCGCCGTCCGCCTGAGCGACGTCGCCACGGTAGAAGATTCGGTGCAGAACTCCCGTAACGCAGGGATGGCGAACTCGAAGCCTGCGATTCTGGTGATGATTCGCCGCGCGCCGGATGCCAACATTATTACCACGGTAGACAATATCCGCGCCGCCATGCCGGAACTGCGCGCCAGCCTGCCTGCCGAAATACAGTTGGATGTCGCACAGGATCGTTCTCCCACCATTCGCGCGTCACTGGCAGAAGTGGAACAATCACTGGTGGTCGCCGTCGCGCTGGTTATTTTGGTCGTCTTCCTGTTCCTACGTTCCGGCCGGGCAACCGCCATTCCGGCACTGGCCGTACCGGCATCGCTTATCGGCACCTTCGCAGCGATGTACCTGTGCGGCTTTAGCCTAAACAACCTGTCGCTGATGGCGCTGACCATTGCCACCGGTTTCGTGGTGGATGACGCCATCGTGGTGCTGGAGAATATTTCCCGCCACATCGAAGCTGGCATGAAGCCGCTACCGGCGTCGCTTCAGGGCGTGCGTGAAGTGGGGTTCACCGTCTTATCCATGAGCCTGTCGCTGGTGGCGGTGTTCATCCCCCTGCTGCTGATGGATGGCTTGCCGGGGCGGTTATTCCGCGAATTCGCCGTCACGCTGTCGGTGGCAATCATGATTTCGCTGCTGATCTCGCTGACGCTGACGCCGATGCTGTGCGCCCGCCTGCTACGTGCCGTTCCCAAGCGTAGCCAGCCACGCACCCGTGGTTTTAACCGCGTGCTGTTGGCGATGCAACAAGGCTACGGGCGCTCGCTGAAGTGGGTGCTCAACCATGCACGCTGGGTGTTGCTGCTCCTGCTGGGCACGATCGCGCTCAACGTCTGGCTGTATATCAGCATTCCCAAGACCTTCTTCCCAGAGCAGGACACGGGCAGGCTGATGGGCTTTATTCAGGCAGATCAGAGTATTTCTTTTCAGGCCATGACGGTAAAACTCCAGAACTTCATGACCATTGTCAGCAGCGACCCGGCGGTGGATAACGTGAACGGGTTTACTGGCGGATCGCGCACCAACAGCGGCTCAATGTTTATCTCGCTTAAGCCGCTGTCCGAGCGAGATGTATCGGCACAGCAGGTGATCAGCCGCCTGCGCATCAAGCTGGCAAAAGAACCCGGCGCTAACCTGTTTCTCATGCCGGTGCAGGATATTCGCATCGGCGGTCGGGAAGCGAATGCCGGGTATCAGTACACGCTGCTGTCTGACGATTTGAGCGAGCTGCGCATCTGGGAACCCAAGATTCGCACCGCTTTCAGCAAACTGCCTGAATTGGCCGACGTGAACTCCGATCAGCAAGATAAAGGCGCGGAAATGGCGCTCACCTACGATCGCGATGCGATGGCGCAGCTCGGCATCAGCGTTTCTGCCGCTAACGCACTGCTCAATAACGCCTTCGGACAGCGCCAGATTTCAACCATTTACCAGCCATTAAACCAATATAAGGTGGTGATGGAAGTGGACGATGCCTACACGCAGGACGTCAATTCACTGAACAAGATGTTCGTGATCAATAACGAAGGTAAGCCTATCCCGCTCTCTTATTTCGCCAGTTGGAAGCCGATCAACGCGCCACTATCGGTGAACCATCAGGGGTTGTCTGCCGCCTCGACCATCTCTTTCAACCTGCCGGAAGGCACCGATCTGTCCAGCGCCACGGCGGCGATAGAAAGAACCATGACGTCGCTGGGCGTGCCACCCGCAGTACGCGGAAAGTTCTCCGGTACGGCGCAGGCGTTCCAGCAATCACAGTCTTCCCAACTGTTGCTGATTCTGGCGGCGATTATCACCGTGTATATCGTGCTGGGTATGCTGTATGAGAGCTATGTGCATCCGCTGACGATTCTGTCTACCCTGCCCTCGGCGGGCGTGGGGGCGTTGCTGGCGCTGGAGTGGTTTGGCGCACCGTTTAGTCTGGTCGCGCTGATTGGCATCATGTTGCTGATTGGGATCGTGAAGAAGAATGCGATCATGATGGTGGATTTTGCGCTGGTGGCGCAGCGCAGCGGCGGGTTGAGCGCACAGGACGCCATTTTTCAGGCCTGCCTGCTGCGTTTCCGCCCGATTATGATGACCACGCTGGCCGCGCTGTTTGGTGCACTACCGCTGGTGCTGACCAGCGGTGATGGTGCCGAGCTGCGCCAGCCACTCGGCATCACGATTGTCGGCGGGCTGGTGATGAGCCAAATCCTCACGCTGTACACCACCCCGGTGGTGTATCTGTTTTTCGACAAGCTGAGGCATATTCGTCGCAAAGCCCCGGAGAAGGATTTGTCACTATCATGACTGAATATGAGCAACGGTAAAGATCTAATAACATGCTATTTCTGGGGAGGTTTCGTGCGCTTAACTCGCAACGTACTCCCACCTTGGCGTAAATTATGCTGAGGGAAAAGCATACTCTCGGATAAGCGGCATGGATGCCGCGCAAGCCGATGCCGCGTAGGGAACGCGTCAGCGGCGGTCCGCAAAGAGGATGCTTTTCCCGAAGGCACCGCATAGCGGCATAATTTCCCGCCAAAAGCCAGGGTTCCAAGGGCGACGGCAATTGAGCCGCCCTTGGTCGGGCGCGTTCGGAACGCTACTAGAAAAACGGTGATACTTGAGCGCACGAAACCTCGCCGAGATAAAAATATTCACAATGTGAGGACACCACCGACGATGCCGAATATATCCAACTATCCAGAGGGTCATGGAAGATGACCCAACCAGCCTCCGTCCGCTGGCAGCTCTGGATTGTTGCCTTTGGCTTTTTTATGCAAACGCTGGATACCACCATCGTGAATACCGCGCTGCCTTCAATGGCCGCGAGTCTAAATGAAAGCCCGCTGCATATGCATTCGGTGATTGTTTCCTATGTGCTGACCGTTGCGGTGATGCTGCCTGCCAGCGGCTGGCTGGCCGATCGTATCGGCGTGAAGAACATCTTTTTCACCGCGATTTTGCTGTTTACGCTCGGCTCACTGCTGTGCGCCCGTTCGGAAACGCTGAATGAGCTGCTGGCCTCACGCGTCATTCAGGGCGTCGGCGGTGCGATGATGGTGCCGGTAGGCCGCCTGACGGTGATAAAGATCGTCCCGCGCGATCAGTATATGGCGGCGATGACATTCGTGACGCTACCCGGCCAGATTGGCCCGTTAATGGGGCCCGCGCTCGGCGGCTTTCTGGTGGAATATGCCAGTTGGCACTGGATCTTCCTCATCAACCTGCCCGTTGGTATTATCGGCGCGCTGGCAACCTGGTTCCTGATGCCCAATTACACTATGCGGACGCAGCGTTTTGACATCAGCGGCTTCCTCTGGCTTGCAGTTGGCATGGCCACCTTAACGCTGGCGCTGGACGGCAACCGCAGCCTGGGCATCCCACCGATTGCCATTTTCGCGTTAATCGCCGTCGGGCTGATCGCGCTATTAAGCTACTGGCTGCACGCGCGCCACAACAAACGGGCGCTGTTTAACCTGCATCTGTTCGACACATCCACCTTTTCTATCGGCCTGACAGGTGGGCTCTTGGCGCGCATCGGCAGCGGCATGTTGCCGTTTATGACGCCGCTGTTTTTACAGTTGGGAATGGGGTTTTCTCCGTTCCACGCCGGGCTGATGATGGTGCCGATGGTACTAGGCAGCATGGGAATGAAGCGGATCGTGGTGCAGGTCGTCAACCGACTTGGCTACCGCCGCGTGCTGATTGTCTCCACGCTGCTGCTGGCGCTGGTCACGGCGCTGTTCGCACTGGTCGCGCTGATGCAATGGATCTGGATGATCCCAATTGTCTTGTTCTTCCTTGGGATGGTGAACGCCGTTCGTTTTTCCACCATGAACACACTGACGCTGAAAGATCTGCCGGATACGCTCGCCAGCGGCGGCAATAGCCTGCTGTCGATGACGATGCAGTTATCCACCAGCCTCGGCGTCAGCATCGCAGGCATTCTGCTGGGCATGTTTTCCCAACCGCATATGGCGGCGGGGAGCGGGGAAACCCATATGGTGTTTATTTACACCTATCTCAGCATGATCGTGATCATCGCCCTGCCCGTGTTGATTTTTAATCGCGTGCCAATGGACAGCGTCAAGCAGTCAACGCTGCCGCGCAAATCGTGAGGTCGTTATGAAATTCGGAATCACCGCCAAGCTGTTTCTCGCGATTTTCGCCACCTGCATGCTGGTACTGATTACCATGCATTGGGGTGTGCGCGTCAGCTTCGAACGCGGCTTTATCGACTACATTAAGCGCGGCAACGAACAGCGGGTCACGCAACTGCGCGATGCGCTGGCGGAACAATATCAGCAGCACGGCGACTGGTCATTCCTGCGCAACAATGACCGGCTGGTGTTCAAAATGCTGCACTCGCTGGATCAGAACAACGACACCGACAACAGTATGCAGGGGCTACGCGTGCGCCTGTGGGTGCTCGATACCGGCAAACGCAAGCTGTTTGGATCTCCCGCCCCCATCCCGAACGAAGGCACCTGGCAACCGATTGAGGTACAAAACCAAACGGTCGGCTGGATTGTCGCCTCGCCCGTTGAACGCCTGACCCGCAACGCCGATATCAGTTTCGATCAACAGCAGCAGCGTACCAGTTGGCTGATTGTCGCGCTCTCAACGCTGCTCGCGATCATCGCCACCTGGCTGACCGCGCGTGGCCTATTCGCCCCCGTCAAACGACTGGTCAACGGCATGCACAGTTTGGCATCGGGGGATTTCAGCACGCGGGTAGTGGCAAGCTCGCACGACGAACTGGGCAGGCTGGCGCAGGATTTCAACCAGCTTGCCATCACGCTGGAAAAAAACGAACAGTCTCGCCGTGCGTTTATGGCCGATGTCTCTCACGAGTTGAGAACGCCACTGGCGGTACTGCGCGGCGAGTTGGAAGCCTTGCAGGATGGCGTACGTAAACCCGACTCGAATTCCCTGCATTCGCTTCAGTCTGAAGTCGCGACGTTGACCAAACTGGTGGACGATCTGCATCAGCTTACGCTGTCCGATCGTGGGGCGCTGGCCTACCGCAAAACGTCTGTGGACGTGGTGCAAATTCTGCATATTGCTATCGCCGCGTTTCATGAGCGTTTCCAGAAAAAGCAGATTACGCTCACCACCGATTTACCGACTCAGGCTGGCGTCTTTGGTGACCCAGACCGGCTGAGCCAGCTATTTAACAATCTGCTGGAAAATAGCCTGCGCTACACTGACGAGCAGGGACAGTTGACCATTACCCTCATGCAGCAGCATAAACGCTGGGCTATTATCTGGCAGGACAGCGCCCCCGGCGTGACCGACGAGCAGCTCACGCTGATTTTCGAGCGCTTTTACCGTGCGGAAAGCTCACGCAACCGCGCCAGCGGCGGCTCTGGGCTGGGGTTGGCTATCTGCAATAATATCGTTGAGGCGCATAGCGGACGGCTGTATGCTGAGCATTCGCCGTTAGGGGGAGTGATGATTACCATCGAGTTCCCCTTGCACGAACCTGATTAAGATCCACTCCAAATAAGCAGAACTATGACAACCGCACCCGATTTCGCTATGGCATCACCTATTCTGATTGTCGAAGATGAGCCCAAGCTGGGGCAACTGCTGGTGGATTACCTTCAGGCGGCGGACTACGCGACGCATTGGCTGTGTGACGGTCACGATGTCGTCGAGTGGGTGCGACAGCACTCTCCTGCACTCATTTTGCTGGATTTAATGCTGCCGGGTTGCGATGGCCTGACGCTCTGCCGCACCATCCGTCAGTTCTCCAACGTGCCAATTATTATGGTCACCGCCCGTAGCGAGGAGATCGATCGCCTGCTGGGGCTGGAAATTGGTGCCGATGACTATATTTGTAAGCCCTTCAGCCCACGCGAAGTCGTCGTGCGCGTCAGAACGCTGCTGCGTCGCTGCGGCTGGCAGAACGACGGTATGAAAGCCATCGAGAAAACCGAAACGGCTCTGCTGATTGATAAAAGCGGCTTTCAGGCCAGCTATCTGGGGCAGAACCTTGACCTGACGCCAGCCGAGTTTCGCCTGCTCAAGACGCTTTCCACCGAGCCGGGTAAGGTGTTTTCCCGCGAGGCGCTGCTGGATAAGCTCTACGACGATTATCGCGTCGTGACCGACCGCACCATCGACAGCCACATCAAAAACCTGCGTCGCAAGCTAGAGCAGTTGGACGAAGAGACCTCATTTATCCGCACGGTATACGGCATCGGCTATCGCTGGGAAGCGGCACCCTGCAATGAGGTATAACGCCAATCGCGCGATGCTGTTATTGGCACTTATGCTCTTATGGAGGCCATGTTGAACGGACCCGATCCGGATAACCGCTACCCCATGGCCGGTTTTCCCCAAGTGTGTTTCATCAAAAATATTGTCACCAACCCGAATATCGAAATTGGCGACTACACCTATTATGACGATCCCGACGGCGTGGAAAATTTCGAGCAAAATGTGCTCTACCACTATCCGTTTCTCGGCGATAAATTAATCATCGGTAGGTTTTGCGCCATCGCGCATGGCGCAAAATTTATCATGAACGGCGCTAACCATCGGCTCTCCGGACTGTCGACTTACCCGTTTCAGATTTTTGGCAACGGCTGGGAAAAAGTGACACCCAAGCCTGGCGATCTGCCTTACAAAGGCGACACGATCATCGGCAATGATGTCTGGATTGGCTATGACGCCCTGATCATGCCCGGCATCCGCATTGGAAATGGTGCCATCATTGCGTCACGTGCCGTGGTCACCGCCGATGTGCCCGCTTATACGGTCGTTGGCGGCAATCCGGCCAAAATACTTAAATCCCGTTTTGCGCCGGACGTCATCCATGCACTGGAAACGCTGTGCTGGTGGGACTGGCCGATAGAAAAAATCACCCGTCATCTGGAAGCCCTCGCGGCTGGCGATATTGCGGCACTGCAAACCGGCCATCTGTCCGAATAACCGTCTTCTATTCCACACGAATCCGTTCCACACAGAAGAGGCTTTCACGATAATGACTGCATTTTCCGAAACCACCAAAATCGAGACACCTCGCCTGCTGCTGCGCCCGCTTTATCGTGATGATGCTCCAGCGCTGTTCGTCTTTATGTCCGATTCCGTCGTGATGCGCTTCTGGAACCATCCGCCCTGGCAGCACATCGAGCAGGCGCACGACGCGATTGACGAATACTGGAGCGCGCTATGCGCCGGGCAATACATGAAGCTGGGTCTGGAGGTGAAAACGAGCGGCGAACTGATCGGCACCTGCGTGCTGTTCAACCTTGAGATTGAGTCTAAGCGCGCCGAAATCGGCTACTGTCTGGCGGCGAGTGCGCAAGGCAAAGGCTATATGGCGGAAGCGCTCTCTGCCCTGCGGGATTTTGCCTTTGAAACGGCGGGACTAAGTCGATTGGAAGCCGAAATCGATCCCCGAAACGTGGCCTCAGCCCGCTCGCTGGAACGACTGGGATTCACGCAGGAAGGGCGGTTAAAGCAGCGTTGGATTGTGGACGGCGAGGTGTCAGATTCCGCGCTGTACGGCCTGCTGGCGGCTAAGCGTTAGCCTAATGTTGATCGTTTAAGGATCGAGATACCGGGGCGACCACGGTGTGAGGCATCCCTGCGGGAACCTCCTCACCGTGTTTCCCCTAAATCCATGCTTAAGTGACTGGTACTAGGCTCTAGCTCCCCAACCCCTTCCCATGCTGGTCAAAAATACTGTCTGACTTAATGAAAATTTTGTCATTTTCTCTTTTCCCAAGGCTGTTACTCTTTTAAGCCTACAATAATAACGGGTATCACCCCGCACACCGTGCGGGACATTGGTCACCTGCAACAGAACGGACAAGGGGAAAAGAGATGTCAGGCTTAGTGAATGGCAAATGGGTTAACGGCGATGTCGCGGCGGAAGAGATCAAAAACGGCGCATTCCACCGCGAAGAAACCAAATTTCGGCAAACCGAGCTGGTGCCAGAGGCGGGGCGTTACCAGCTTTTTGTCTCCTATCTCTGCCCGTGGGCGTCACGCACGCTGATTTTCCGCAAGCTGAAAGGGCTGGAGAACATCATTTCGCTTTCGGTTGCCAACCCACGCATTGCCGATAACGGCTGGGAATTTGCCACCCCGCAGGATGCGGGTGAGCATGTGGGGGAGATTCACTACCTGCACCAGTTGTACACCGCCAGCGTGCCCGACTATACCGGAAAGGTATCGGTCCCTGTGCTGTGGGATCGGGTGGAAGGCCGCATCGTGAATAACGAATCGGCGGATATCATCCGTATGCTGAACAGCGAATTTAACGACCTGACCGGCAACTCCCTCGATTTCTATCCGTCAGAGCTGCGCAGCGAGATCGACCGCTGGAATGAAACCGTGTATCGCAACGTCAACAACGGCGTGTATAAGACCGGGTTCGCCAAAACGCAGGAACACTATAACGCTGCCGTCACCACGCTCTTCACCACGTTGGACGAGCTGGACGATCATCTGGGCAGCCATCGCTATATGCTCGGTGACACGCTGACCGAAGCCGACTGGCGCCTGTTTGTGACACTGGTACGTTTTGACGTGGCCTACCACGGCGCGTTCAAATGCAACCTGAAGCGTATTGCCGACTACCCGAACCTGTCGAATTATCTGCGCGAGCTGTACCAGTGGCCAGGCGTCGCAGAGACGGTCAATATCGACCACATCAAAGCGGGCTATTACGGCATTGCCTGGCTGAACCCGACGCAAATTATACCGGTTGGCCCATTGGTCGATTTGTCTCAGCGCCACAACCGTGAAACGGTTGGAAAATCCCGTCTCGCGACGCGTTAATACGACGAGATCTGGCCTGCTCGATTAATGGCAGGCCATTCTTTATTTAGGTCAAAAAAATTGATTTGCATCAAACGATTGATTTACGTCAAACGATTGATTTATGTCAAACAAAGTCCCCACTTTTCGTGTGTCGTCTACTGCAATTTTCCCCTATTAGCGCTAGAATCCTCCGCCTTTACTGCTCCCGCCGCGGAGCAGCCTGACTTGTGATCAGAATCGAGAGATACCATGTTTAAACCGGAACTGCTTTCTCCGGCCGGTACGCTGAAAAATATGCGCTACGCCTTTGCCTATGGCGCGGACGCGATTTATGCCGGTCAACCCCGTTACAGCCTGCGCGTACGCAATAACGAATTCAACCATCAGACGCTGGCGCAAGCCATTAACGAAGCGCATGAACTGGGCAAGAAATTCTACGTGGTCGTTAACATCGCACCGCACAATGCCAAACTGAAAACCTTCCTGCGTGACCTGCAACCCGTGATCGAAATGGGGCCGGATGCGCTGATCATGTCCGATCCGGGCCTGATTATGCTGGTGCGGGAAAACTTCCCACAGATAGATATTCACCTTTCCGTTCAGGCCAACGCGGTCAACTGGGCGACGGTGAAATTCTGGCAGCAGATGGGGCTGACGCGTGTCATTTTGTCCCGCGAACTGTCGCTGGAAGAGATTGCAGAAATCCGCCAGAACGTGCCGGATATGGAACTGGAGATCTTCGTTCACGGCGCGCTGTGTATGGCCTACTCTGGCCGCTGCCTGCTGTCCGGTTACATCAATAAACGCGATCCGAATCAGGGTACCTGCACTAACGCCTGCCGCTGGGAATATAAGGTTCAGGAAGGTAAAGAGGACGATATCGGCAATATCGTTCATCAGCACGAACCTATCGCGGTGAAGAATGTTGAGCCTGCGTTGGGCATCGGCGAACCGACCGACAAAGTCTTTATGCTGGAAGAAAGCATGCGCCCCGGCGAATACATGAGCGCTTTTGAAGACGAGCACGGCACCTACATCATGAACTCCCGCGATCTGCGTGCCATCCAGCACGTTGAACGCCTGACGCAGATGCAGGTGCACTCGCTGAAAATCGAAGGCCGCACCAAGTCATTCTATTACTGTGCCCGTACTGCGCAGGTTTATCGCCGCGCCATCGACGATGCTGTCGCGGGTAAACCGTTCGACCCGACGCTGCTGGAAACGCTGGAGGGCTTAGCACACCGTGGCTACACCGAAGGCTTCCTGCGTCGCCACGTGCATGAAGATTACCAGAACTACGATTACGGCTATTCCGTTTCCGATCGTCAGCAGTTTGTCGGTGAATTCACCGGCGTGCGTCGCAATGGGCTGGCGGAAGTCGAGGTGAAGAACAAGTTTTCCTGCGGCGACAGCGTGGAGATGATGACGCCAAACGGCAATATTCAATTCACCATCGAATCCATGCAAAATATCAAAGGGCAACCCGCCGATGTGGCACCGGGTAACGGCCACATCGTCTATCTGCCCGTACCGGACGATGTCTCGCTGGATTATGCGCTACTGCTGCGCAATCTGCCGGGCACCACCACGCGTAACCCTAACGCGGAATAAACCGGTCATACCGCCGGATGTCCCGTACATCCGGCAATGCCTCCCACAAGGCGATCCCTTCCTTATAGTATGCTCCCCTATTATCGACCTTTCTCAACCGCGACTCGGTACGTCAACCGCCCGAAGGTATCGTTACAAAGCTCAGGGTTTTTTAACGAATATTAGAAACAGATCACATCAATTCGCCGGTCTTGTGGTTAGTATTGCGTCGCTGAGAAAACATAGAACGAAAAATAAGCGTAGTGATACTACTAGGAACCACCTCCTTGGCCAGCTCAATCTCCCTTGAGCTGGCTTTTCTTTTTCTCCCGCCCACGCATTTTCCCCACGAACACATTCACCGACTCTTCTGATGTCTAGCTATCGATTTAGTGACTATTATTAATCCCACGATCCTGCTTAGGAGAAATGGCCATGGAAAAAAATCCGGTGACACTGCTGATTCTGAATGGAAAGAGTGCGGGTAATGAAGAACTCCGCGAGGCCATTGATGCGTTGCGAAAGGACGGCTATACGCTGCATGTCCGCGTGACCTGGGAATACGGCGATGCTAAACGCTATGTGGAAGAGGCAATCCAGCTCAACGCGGATAACGTGATTGCCGCCGGTGGCGACGGCACCGTCAATGAAGTCGCCGCCGCGTTAGCGGTGCAGCCGGAAGCGGTGCGCCCGTGTTTGGGGATTGTCCCGCTGGGTACGGCCAACGATTTCGCCACCAGTTGTCAGATTCCGATGGAGATGCACAACGCGCTAACGCTGGCGATCAAAGGCCGCGCCACCGCCATTGATATCGCCAACGTGAACGACAGCCACTATTTCATCAACATGGCAACGGGCGGCTTCGCCACGCGCATTACCACCGAGACACCCGCCAAGATGAAGGCCGCACTGGGAAGTGCGTCTTACGTGCTACACGCGCTCTTTCGCATGGACATGCTGCAAGCCGAGTGCTGTGAGATTCGCGGGCCGGATTTTCACTGGTCAGGTGATACGCTGGTCATCGCGGTGGGAAATGGTCGTCAGGCTGGCGGCGGACAGGAACTTTGCCCAGAAGCCCTAATTAACGATGGGCTACTGGAACTGAGCGTGCTATCGGCAACCGAGCTGCTGCCGAATATGCTTCAGGCCTGGTTTACCGGCAGCGAAAACCAGAACATGATTTCCGCTACCTTGCCCTGGCTGGAGATCACCGCTCCGGATGATATGACATTTAACCTGGACGGCGAGCCGCTCACCGCCAAACGCTTCCGTATCGAGGTGCTTCCCGCCGCGATTCGCTGCCGCCTGCCGCCCCAGTGCTCGCTGCTGGAATAGCGGCGAATTTCGATTATTCCTGTTTCAACTATTCCCGTTTCAGGCGATTACTGTTTGCCAGATACAGTGTTACCACAAGCAGCAGAATCGCCGCGGAATAAATCAGCGTATCCGATGGGCTTTTGTGATCGACAATAATCAGGCGAATGATGGCCGTAATGCCGATGTAGATAAAATAGCGCAGCGGGAAGTGATAGCCGGACTGAAAATACTTCACGATCAGCGCAATGAATTCAAAATACAGGAAATAGATCACAATGCCTTCTATCAGTTGATAGGAGGAATCTTTCTCGTTGGAGATCAGCAACACTTTCGCCAGATGAAACGTTTCCTTGACCAAAAAAATCACCAGAATGGTCGCCAGCACCAGCAGGCCGATATTGAGTATCGTCTGAAGCGCCTTGGCAGCCATCGCACTGCGAGCAGAACCTGCCATATATTATCCCCACATCCTATTTCACATTAACGCCAAGAATTCACTGCAAAGTAACCGGATGCCCCCGCACTGTCACGCCCAAATACGCTTAATTTAGTTTGAAATTACTGGCAAATATGTCACGTAAAGTACAAGTCAATTTACTTATACCTGCCATACTTCAAGCTGCATGTGCGTTTTACCACCAGCGGTGGAAGTGATGAACGGGGCCGATGCCGTGCCCGACCTCCAGCGTGTCGGCCTGTTGTAATGCCTGCTGTAAATAGTCCTTCGCGGCGTAGACCGTCTCACTCCAGCTATCGTGGCGCGGTCGCAGCGCGGCCAACGCGGCAGACAGCGTGCAGCCGGTGCCGTGCGTATGGCGGGTATTCACGCGCGGGGAACTAAAGCGCTGCGGTTCGGCCTGTCGGCTGAACAGCCAGTCCGGGCTTTCCGCTTCGCTCAGGTGTCCGCCTTTCATCAGCACCGCCTGACAGCCCATAGCCAGCAGCGCTTCACCTTGTTCGCGCATTTCCCGCTCGTTGGTGGCCGGTGACGTATTCAGCAGCGCCGCGGCTTCCGGCAGATTGGGCGTAATCAGAGAAACCAGCGGCAGCAGTTCACGACGGATCGACTCCACCGCCTCCGGTGCCAATAACGGATCGCCACTTTTCGCCAGCATCACCGTATCCAACACCACGAAAGGCACGGCATAATGGCGCAGGCGTTCGGCAACCGCGTCAACAATATCGGTCTGCGCCAGCATGCCAATCTTGGCGCTGTCGATACGTACATCGCTCAGCACCGAATCCAGCTGCACCGCGACAAAATCCGGTTCAATCCGGTAGACAGACTGCACGCCGCGCGTATTTTGCGCCACCAGCGCAGTAATGACTGACGTCCCATAAGCCCCTAACGCGGAAAAGGCTTTTAAATCCGCCTGAATACCCGCACCGCCGCTCGGATCGGTGCCTGCAATCGTCAACGCATTGATACGCTTCATGCCAGATCCTCCGCGCGCAGGGTATAGAGCCTATCAAGGAAATTGGGTATAAAACTCCCCGTTCCTTGCGATGTCAAAGCTGCCTGCTGCCCCGCTAATGCCATGACATAGCACGCCGCCGCCACGTGGGATAATCGTTCCCCTTCCAGAGCACAGAAACCCGCGACGACCGCCGACAGCGCACAGCCCGTACCAACCACGCGCGTCATCATGCTATCGCCGCCGCTTACCGCAATATCACGTTCGCCGTCCGTGACATAATCCACCACGCCAGTCACCGCAACGATCGTCCCCACCTTTCTCGCCAGTTCACGCGCAGCAGGAAGCGCCGCCAGCGAATCGTCGGCGCTATCGACGCCACGCCCCTGTGCGGCTAACCCCGCCAGCGCCATGATTTCAGATGCATTGCCGCGAATCGCCTCGGGTTTCCATGCCAGCAATTCCCGACAAAATTCGCTCCGAAAGGTCAAGCCGCCTACGGCAACCGGATCGAGCACCCACGGTTTCCCCGCCAGATGCGCGCTGTTTACCGCCGTCCGCATCGCATCGGCACGTGTACGCTCCAACGTCCCGACATTAATCAGCAGCGCATCCGCCACCGCGCTGAACTGCGCGGCTTCTTCGGGATCGACCACCATCGCAGGCGACGCATTCAGAGCCAGCAGCACGTTAGCAGTAAAAGATTGCACCACATCGTTGGTCAGGCAGTGCACCAGCGGCGAGGCAGAACGGAATTGAGTAAGTGATGTTGCTGCCTGAGCGGCAGAAAAGTCGGCAGGTCGAGTGTTCATAGGTCTCCCAACCGGCGTGGAAGAAGGCGGCAACCGGTGGGGCATACCGTGACTTCCCTACGCTGGCATTATCCAGATCAGGTGGTACGGGTATTTCTCAGCCTTCACAAAGAAGGGCACCCCGAGTCATGTACTTAGACTTCGCAGCATAAGTAAGTGACGCCAGTAAAGCAAGCCATCGCCCGTACGACTCTCCCCGACACAAAATGAAAAACCACAGGCACGTTGTGACATAGAGAAAAACGCCATAACCCTTTAGACTGGTTAATCAAACCCATACTGAGGAGATTGTGATGACGATAATCAAGAGTTATGCCGCACCGGAAGCAGGCGCAGCGCTGGAGTTGTATGAGTTTGATGCGGGTGAACTGCATGCGGAAGACGTCGAAGTCGTGGTTGATTATTGCGGCGTATGCCATTCCGATCTGTCGATGATCGATAACGAATGGGGCATGTCGAGCTATCCGCTGGTTGCCGGGCATGAAGTGATTGGCCGCGTTCACGCACTGGGCGATGCGGCGAAAAACAAGGGACTAAAGATTGGTCAGCGCGTTGGTATTGGCTGGACGGCACGTAGCTGTGGGCACTGCGATGCCTGTATCAGCGGCAGCCAAACCAACTGCCAGCAAGGCAGCGTACCAACCATCCTGAATAAAGGCGGTTTCGCCGATAAGATTCGCGCAAACTGGCAGTGGGCGATCCCGCTTCCTGAGTCCATTGATATCGAATCAGCAGGTCCGTTGCTGTGTGGCGGCATCACCGTATTCAAACCGCTGTTAATGCACCATGTCACCGCAACCAGCCGCGTCGGTGTGATCGGCATCGGTGGACTGGGGCATATCGCGATTAAACTCCTGCACGCGATGGGTTGTGAAGTCACGGCATTCAGCTCGAATCCAGCCAAAGAGCAGGAAGTATTAGCGATGGGTGCCGATAAGGTCGTCAACAGTCGTGACCCGCAGGCGCTGACCGCACTGGCAGGCCAGTTCGATCTCATCATCAACACCGTGAGTGTCGATCTGGAATGGCAACCTTACTTCAACGCGCTCGCCTATAACGGCAAATTCCATACCGTCGGTGCAGTGATGAAGCCATTTAGCGTTCCAGCCTTTACGCTCATCGCAGGCGACCGCAGCGTTTCCGGCTCTTCTACTGGCTCGCCGCATGAGCTTCGTTCTCTGATGAAACTCGCCGCTCGTGCCAAAGTTAAACCGCAAACGGAGCTATTCCCGATGTCGAAAATCAATGAAGCTATCCAGCACGTGCGTGACGGCAAAGCCCGTTACCGCGTCGTACTGAAAGCCGATTTTTAATCGGTAAAGACGCCTGAGCGATCGGGCGTCGACTTTTGAGGTGATGCAAGAGGAGATCCGCAATGCCTTTCAAAGAATATAACCACGATTTTATTATCAATAACAAATATGTCGAAGCCAGAATACAGTCATTTAGCGGTGAACTGACTCAACGCCCTAATCATCGATTTTTATTAATGAATTAAAAAACTCGACGCGAAAACGCGCTATTTATTATCGACATCGATAATTTCAAAGTCATTAATGATAAATATGGCGATACAAAAAGCGATGACATATTAAGTAAGTTCGGCCATATTCTTTCCCGTTTCGATAACAGTGAGGTCGTGGCAACTCGAATCGGGGGCGAAGAGTTCACAATTATTCTGTATGCAGGAAGGCAAGACCGGTATTAAAAATACGCGAACAAAATCATTATCAAGAATATGAACCACCTTTCTGTCAGCATTGGCGCGGGTAAAAACACCACAGAGCACGTTATGAAACGCGTGGATATCGCACTTTAGCAGACTAAAAACACCGGTACAGGCAAAGTGGAATGGGCTACTGAGCCGAAAGAAAAACCCCTTTAGCCCGAACCAATACACGGTCGCACGAACGCACCGCTTTCTTAATCATCATAAAAGCTACTGAAAATGATATTCCCCTCACCATGACTCACTCGCCAACCATCTATCATTTTGTAACAAAATTAAACACTTCCTGATTAATCAACTCGTCGGCCAGCGTGTACCCTTTTATAGGTAGAACAAAATACATTACCCCCACAACACATTCAGTAAAAGGAAGACGAATGAAAGCAGCCATCGTAACGAAAGATCATTCCGTTGAAATTCAGGACAAAAAACTGCGCCCCCTCCAGCACGGAGAAGCCCTGCTGAAAATGGAATGTTGCGGCGTGTGCCATACCGATCTGCACGTCAAAGACGGGGACTTTGGCGATGTTACCGGCATTACACTGGGTCATGAAGGCATCGGTATCGTCAAAGAAGTGGGCCCTGGCGTAACATCACTGAAGCCCGGCGATCGTGCTAGCGTCGCCTGGTTCTATCAGGGCTGTGGCCAC
Source organism: Pectobacterium sp. A5351 (assembly GCF_028335745.1). Classification (NCBI taxonomy): domain Bacteria; kingdom Pseudomonadati; phylum Pseudomonadota; class Gammaproteobacteria; order Enterobacterales; family Pectobacteriaceae; genus Pectobacterium; species Pectobacterium sp. A5351. The sequence continues at coordinate 1,236,766 of NZ_CP116477.1, read as the reverse complement.
TGTGAATATTGTAATAGCGGTAATGAAACCCTGTGTCGCAAAGTAAAAAATGCGGGCTACTCCGTTGATGGCGGGATGGCTGAAGAATGTATCGTCGTTGCCGATTACGCGGTAAAAGTGCCGGATGGCCTGGATTCTGCTGCCGCCAGCAGCATTACCTGCGCGGGCGTGACAACCTACAAAGCGGTGAAGGTCTCGCAAATCAAGCCAGGACAGTGGATCGCCATTTATGGGCTGGGCGGGTTGGGCAACCTGGCGCTGCAATACGCCAAAAACGTCTTTAACGCGAAGGTCATCGCGATTGATGTCAACGACGCCCAACTGGCCTTTGCTAAAGAGATGGGCGCAGATCTGGTCATCAATCCAGCCAAAGACGATGCCGCCAAAATCATTCAGGAAAACGTAGGTGGTGCGCATGCGGCCGTGGTCACTGCCGTGGCGCGTGCGGCATTTAACTCCGCGGTCGATGCCGTTCGCGCGGGCGGGCGAATTGTCGCCGTCGGTCTGCCGCCGGAATCCATGGATCTGAATATTCCACGTCTGGTGCTGGATGGCATTCAGGTCTTGGGATCGCTGGTCGGTACGCGTGAAGATCTGAAAGAAGCGTTTCAGTTTGCAGCCGAAGGGAAAGTGAAACCGAAGGTGACGCGTCGCCCGCTGAAAGACATCAACGCCATTTTCGCTGAAATGAAAGGTGGGAAAATCACAGGTCGCATGGTGATTGATCTGTCAATGTAAACGACGTTCTGTATATAAACGGGATAGCACTACGCTATCCCGTTTTATTTTCTTTATATCAATGGAGAAAGCGCTGAAAACTTTAGGACGAATGCCTCTCTATTTAAAGGAATAAATAGGAATTAAGAGCGATAACGATGATGTCTCACGCCATTATCTCAGCACCAGCATAGTGATACCCACACCGACCAGCATAAGACAAAACGCGCGGCGCAAATAAGCGACCGGAAGTTTGTGAGCAACAGCGACCCCCCAGGACACACTGATGATCCCCCCCAGCGACAGTGGTAAACCGATACTCCAGTCAACATTACCCGCCTGCGAATAAGACAGTAGCGCCGCCAGCGCCCCCGGAATCACGAGAATCAACGCCATGCCCTGCGCCTGCGTTTGCGCAAAGGCAAAGAGTGTCACCAGCACTGGCACCACCACCAGACCACCGCCAACGGTAAAAATACCGGACATAAACCCACTCGCCACGCCAATCAACGGCAGATATTTGGGCGACAACACAATCTCAGGCTTTTTGCTGCGCTTCTTGTTATACCACTGCCACATATAGTACGCCGCCAGCACCAGCAGGAAAGTGGCGAAAGCGCGCTGGAGGTGGTGAACATCAATCGATGACGCAATGTGAGCGGCAAGGTAGGCAGACCCCGTCGCAAAAGCGCACATAGTTAATGCGACTCGCGTATCAATACGGTTACGTTGGCGATAGCGTAGAAAACCAATCAGCACGTTAGGCGTAATCATCACTAACGCAGTTCCCTGTGCCATATGCTGATCCATCCCAAAGAGCACACCCAGAATAGGAATCGCAATAAGCCCACCGCCGATCCCCAACATGCCTCCGCAAAACCCCAGCCCAATCCCCAAAAGCAAACACAACAACATATCGCTGAACATCATTAAGCTAAACATAACGTAACCAGGTAACCCGTAAGGTAAAAAGAGAGAGGACAACGTCATCCTAGGCGCAGAGCCGCATCTTGATAATCCCTGAATAGTCAATAACCCTTTCCTGTCAGGAAAACCTCCAACTGTGTTAACGTATAGATTGACATAAGACATGTGACGACATGCTGCGCGGAATCAAACTGCCAGCTATTGTGCTGGTTTCCCGCTCTGCTGAGGACTCTCAATACATCATGATTAATCCTGCGCATTTTGACCTTCAGTCGCTCCGCATCTTTTTGCAGGTTGCCCAGACGGCGAAATGGACGACTACGCCGTTGGCGTGCGCGGCCACGTACATATGTGGGCCAATACCTCGGCGGTTATTCAGTTTCTTCCACAGGATCTGGCATCATTCCTCCAGACCCGCCCACTCATCCGTATTAACCTGGAGGAAAAGCTCAGTAAAACCGTGGTGACAGCGCTGGCGATGGGGAAGCGGATATCGGCATCTTCGCGGACAACGTCGGCTCACAGGGCGTCGAGAAGATTCCTTACCGTCAGGACAAGCTGGTTGTTCTCGTTCCTCCTCAACATCCGCTTTCCGCACGGTCAGAAGTGAGCTTTAACGACACATTGCACTACGATTACGTCAGCCTCAATAGCGGCAGCTCTCTGCTGAAACAGCTGAGAGATGCGTCGGATGAACGAGGGAGAGTGCTGCGCCTGCGGGTTCAGCTCAGCAGCTTTGACGGTATTTGCCGGATGATAGAAGCGGGACTGGGGATCAGCGTCTTGCCGGAGGGCGCGATTCGCCCGGAAGTGCTGGGAACCGGGTTACGCGCCATCAATCTCACCGACGAGTGGGCTTCACGCCAGCTCTGGCTGGGCGTGAAATCCGGCGCGATTCTGCAACCCGAAGTCGCCAATCTGCTGACACACCTGCGACAATGCGGAACGTAAGGAAGAGATGCTACGCTTAGCCTTCTTCGCGGCCCGTTTTTTCATAGCCGAGACGGCCAACAAAAGGCAAGCGCAGCGCTGGCGGGTTCATATCCACGCCCATGTTCAGCCCCAAAATATTGGCTTCGATGCCCTCTTCAACCCCCATCGTGATACCCAGCACGCCTAACAGCGAGATCTGCACGCCGCTTCCCGATGGCGACAGTCCAACCGGACGCGTGATCGGGCGGTAATCCTTACCAATGGCATTAGCTGGCATGTCCAGCTTGAGAGCAGGCACTTCGCGGCCAATGTGTGCGAGAAACGTATTGCTATTCGGCCCCGGCCAAGCGTGGTAAGTCTTTGGCCACGGATAGCTTTTAATCGCAGCCTCAATCTGCGGAATCATGGCTTCCGCCTTGTCGCCACGGTGTTCCGCCAACAGTTTCGGCATCGCCCCGTACCAATATGCATCCGCCGCCGAACGGTTCAGGCGGACAACGTTATCGCTCCCCCAGCTCACCACTTCATAGCGACGATATTGGGTTTCCCCCGCGTTCTTGAAAATGATCCACGGATGCACGGCTACCAGTCCCCTCCAGCCGTAAGTCGGTGCAGCATAAACCTGCACGATAGCCGTTTGGCGAAATTGCACAGGGTTCGGCGCTAAGCCGGAAGAATCACGTTTGGCAGACCACCAGCTTTGCCCGCTAAACGTTTCACCGTTACGCGTTGACTGCGCCCAGCTTTGCCAAAAAGACAGCAACAGCACACAAATAAACCCAATCCCCAAGAATTTGAGGTACGTCATAGGCCAGCTAGCTCACAGAAAAGAGATGGAACGGAATCGATACGCCTGCGGACGAGCGCCCACAGTGAAAATCGGTCAAAAAAGCATTCCGTCAGTTTACTGCCAGTTGTCGGTAAGGTTAAGATAGCAGGTGAAATATTGACCTATTTTTACGTTGCGTGGGTACAGCAATCACCGTCTCAGCGTTCTATACAAAATTTGATCTACTGTGAGACGGTATTGCAAATAAAAAAACCACCAAAAAAATCGTATTCTCATTTAATTATTAGAAATAAATTAATCAGCACGTATCGTTATATTTATTTTTAGACCACCGCCTCCCATAAATAAATCACTGACTATAATCAGCACTAGGATTAGTGAATCTACGCCCCTCTGAGAATAAACGTGGAGAAATTAAATGATAAAAAATAATAAGCATCTTAAGTCTACGGTATGCGCGCTGTCATTAGCAGCATTAACGCTAGGGTCAGCGGTTTCACTCGCCTGCACACGGCTTGTTTATAAGGATCAAAATAACCCCGATTATCCCATTACCGCCCGTTCCATGGACTGGGCCGATGATACCGAGACCAACCTGTGGATTTTCCCTCGAGAATTAAAGCGCTCTGGTGCCGCAGGCCCACATTCTCTGGAATGGACGTCAAAATATGGCAGTGTGATTGCCTCTGCTTTTGATAGCAAAGAGAACATGGCTTCCACTACTGATGGCGTTAATGAAAAAGGGTTAGCAGCAAACGTACTCTGGCTGGCAGAGTCTGAATATCCCAAAACTGCACCGACAGCAAAAAAACCGGGCTTAAGCGTCGCCGCCTGGGCACAATACGTGCTGGATAATTTTGCCACCGTTGATGAGGCTGTAAAATCATTACAGCAGGAGAAATTCATTGTCGTCACTAAACCTGTAGAAGGGCAGCATCGGGATGCGACACTCCATCTTTCTTTATCTGATTCATCTGGCGACAGTGCGATTATTGAATATATCGATGGCAAACAAGTCATTCATCATAGTAAAGACTATCAGGTGATGACCAATTCTCCCACCTTCGATCAACAGTTAACGCTGAATGCCTATTGGGATCAGATCGGTGGCAATGTGATGCTACCGGGAACAAACCGCGCTGCCGATCGCTTTGTTCGCGCGTCATTCTATGTGGATAATGTTGCCCCTAATAAACTTATTCCTGGGGTCGCAGAGAAAAGTAAAATAGAGAAAGATAAAGCGGATTTAGCCACCGCATTCAGTATTATACGTAATGCCTCCGTTCCTTATGGTTATTCGTTACCGAACATGCCAAATATCGCTTCAACACGCTGGCGTACCGTTGTCGACCATAAATCGCTACAATATTTCTTTGAATCTGCCGTCTCCCCCAATATCTTTTGGGTTGATTTGAAAAAAATTGACTTTGCGCCGCGTGGAAACAACGCTAGCAAGTTAGAGTTAGGGCCAAACCAAAGCACCATCTATTCTGGTCAAGCTTCAGAGCACTTTAAGCCCGCTACACCGTTTAAATTCGCCGGACTGTAAATCGGGAAATTATTTTCCCGACATTCTGTTTATTTCACGATAATGTTAAAGCATGAATCTAGCCCATACGGTGGAAATAATAATCCCTATAAATGCGAGCTGAATTTCTCTATCAATACGAATAAATTAGGCGAAGTCGCCAATTTTCGCGCCACGCTGCGACTCAAAAATAGTGAAGGCGCTTCGGCCGAACAAACACTCGCCTTCCCGCCTTTTGGATCGAGTAGCCTTGATGTTGGAATGATGGGAGAAAAATTCATTTTTTCCCAGGAATCAGCCCTGCTCCCGCAGTACCAATCCGATTTTTGCCAGTTCCACGATTTGGAATATCAGGTCACCGCCGCTACCGCTACGATCAACGGCAAGGAGGTAGATGTGCTTAAGACGGAGATTTTGAAGCAACAGGAAAAGCGTTAGCACTCAAGATTAATAGCGTTAAAGTCGTGTTTGCGTGATTTCATTGCACGATAGGGCTTACGACTGACATGAAAAAGCGCCATCGATGAATGTAATGCCGATCGTTTAAAGATCGAGATACCGGGGGCTACCACGGTGCGAGGTATCCCTGCGGAAACCTCATCACCGCGTTTCCCCCTAAATCCATGTTTAAGTGAACAACATTACATCGAGGAATAGCGCTTTCACCTTTTTCTACCCTACTCCCCGCCCTCACTTCACGCCTGAATAACGCGACGGCCAAATCTCTTCCGGCCTTTTCCGCATCGCTTCGGCAATCAAGCGTTCTCCTTTCGGCCAATGTCTGGTGAGCGCATTCGCCAACGTAGATGACGCCAGCCCCGCCGCTCTGGAAACCGCCGCCAGCGTCGTCCCTTTCTTCCGTAATCCCGCGATGATATCCGCCGGGTGCCAATCAGTGTGATTCATTCCATTTCCCTCCACCTATCAAAAACCCTTTTTGATTTCCGTGTGGGCAGGATCGCGCTTTGTGATGAGTAAGACCACGGACGATGAGTCACATCTTTCAAGGCGTTAGACGAGCGTTATGACTCTGGCTATCTATTATGTGAATAGGTACAAAAGTTTCGTTCGTGATAACCGCCGTATTTCTCTGTCATTTCATCACACACCCGACAAGGCGTGCTTGTGCAACAGGGCATTCATTACCTATCACGCACGAAACCGCCCCCTATTCGTAAATAAAAAACTTAGTTCCAAAGCCTGATGTACCAATACGCTCGAAGGCATCCTTGCAGAACTGTCGTTTTTAAGTTACAAAAATTAAAGGACTAAGGACTTCGATAAGATGATTTTGCTCTTCACCGGTGGCGATAAATCAAGCCAAAGCAAAGATTTAGATAAAGCGGTGCGATACTGGCGGGATTATCAAAAGAGGTAACATTATGGCAATCATCACCCAATCCACTACATTCGAAAAAGCCATTAGCCACGATGATGCAATGGTTGCGGAACTACGAGAAAATCCTGAATACGCAGAAATATACCTCCAGACAGCACTAGAGGATATTTATGAGGAAGGTGGCATCGCGGCATTCCTGACAGCATTACGCCGTGTTGTTGAAGCGCGTGGCGGAGTGGGCGAAATAGCCAAAAAATCGGGACTGTCTCGCCAACAACTGTACAGAACATTGTCTGAAAATGGCAACCCGACGCTGACGACGCTCACCGAAATCACCAGAGCCGCAGGCGTTCGACTGATTCCCTATACTCACAATAACTAAAAATATCAGTCACTCAAGAGCGCAGAAAGACGTAAAAAAACCCGCAGTCACGCGGGTTTTTGCTGTTTAGCACAACACTATTTCAGCGCAGGATTATTCCCACTCAATCGTGGCCGGTGGCTTACCCGATACGTCGTAAACGACGCGGGAGATGCCGTCGACTTCGTTGATGATGCGGTTGGAGACGCGGCCTAAGAAATCGTATGGCAGGTGTGCCCAGTGCGCGGTCATAAAGTCGATGGTCTCTACCGCACGCAGCGAGACAACCCAATCGTATTTACGGCCATCGCCCATCACGCCCACGGAACGGACTGGCAGGAAGACGGTGAATGCCTGGCTAACCTTGTTGTATAGGTCAGCTTTGTGCAGTTCTTCGATGAAGATCGCATCCGCACGACGCAGCAGGTCGCAATATTCTTTCTTCACTTCACCCAGTACGCGCACGCCCAGACCAGGGCCCGGGAACGGATGGCGGTACAGCATGTTGTACGGCAGACCCAGTTCCAGACCGATCTTACGCACTTCGTCTTTGAACAGCTCTTTCAGCGGCTCAACCAGACCCAGCTTCATCTCTTTCGGCAAGCCACCTACGTTGTGGTGGGACTTGATCACGTGCGCTTTGCCCGTGGCAGATGCCGCGGATTCGATCACGTCTGGGTAGATGGTGCCTTGCGCCAGCCATTTCACTTCGGCTTGCTTGCTGGCTTCTTCATCGAACACTTCAACAAACACGCGACCGATGATCTTACGCTTGGCTTCTGGATCATTTTCGCCAGCCAGTTCGCTCAGGAAGCGATCTTCCGCTGCCACATGCACAATGTTCAGACCGAAATGATCGCCGAACATTTCCAGCACCTGATCGGCTTCATTCAGGCGCAGCAGGCCGTTATCGACAAACACGCAGGTCAGGCGGTCGCCAATCGCGCGGTGCAGCAGCATCGCGGTCACAGAAGAATCCACGCCGCCAGACAGACCCAGAATCACTTTGTCGTTGCCGACCTGCTCACGAATACGGGTCACCGCATCGTCGATAATCTTGGCGGGCGTCCATAGTGCTTCACACTGGCAGATGTCACGGACAAAACGCTCCAGCATGCGCTGGCCCTGGCGGGTGTGCGTCACTTCCGGGTGGAACTGCACGCCGTAAAAACGTTTTTCTTCGTTCGCCATGATGGCAAACGGACAGGTATCGGTACTCGCAACAGTCTCAAACCCTTCTGGGATTGCCGTCACTTTGTCGCCGTGGCTCATCCAGACATCCAGCAGCGGTGCACCTGCGGCGCTCAACGCATCCTGAATATCACGCACCAGCGCGCTCTCGGTCTTCACTTCTACCTGCGCATAACCAAACTCACGCTCGTTGGAACCTTCAACGTGGCCGCCCAGTTGCATCGCCATCGTCTGCATGCCGTAACACACGCCTAATACCGGTACGCCAGCGTTGAACACGTATTCTGGCGCACGTGGGCTGCCAAACTCGGTGGTGCTTTCCGGGCCGCCGGACAGGATGATCCCGTTCGGATTAAACCCGCGAATCTGCGCTTCCGTGACATCCCATGCCCACAGTTCACAGTAAACGCCCAGTTCACGCACGCGACGTGCCACCAGTTGCGTGTACTGCGAGCCGAAATCCAGAATAAGAATGCGGTGTTGATGAATGTTTTGAGTCATGAGGAGCATGTTCCAAAAAGCAAAAGACAAAAGCGAAAGAAAAAAGTAAACCCATCTGGCCGCTCGGCCTTACGCAAAGGCAGAGCGGCGCAAAATAGTACAGGGTTTATCGCGTTAAATCACCTTATGAACCCATACGGTAGTTCGGTGACTCTTTAGTAATGGTAACGTCGTGAACGTGGCTTTCCTGAATGCCCGCGCCGCTGATGCGTACAAACTCAGCCTGCGTGCGCAGCGCATCGATAGTCGCGCAGCCGGTCAGCCCCATACAGGAGCGCAAGCCGCCCATCTGCTGGTGAACGATCTCTTTCAGGCGACCTTTATAGGCTACGCGGCCTTCAATACCTTCCGGCACCAGTTTGTCGGCCGCGTTATCGGTCTGGAAGTAACGGTCTGATGAACCTTTGGACATCGCACCCAATGACCCCATACCGCGGTAAGATTTGAATGAACGCCCCTGATACAGTTCGATTTCGCCCGGGGATTCTTCCGTACCCGCCAGCATGGAACCGACCATGACACAGGCTGCGCCTGCGGCGATGGCTTTAGCGATGTCGCCAGAGAAACGGATACCACCGTCGGCGATGACCGGAATGCCCGTGCCTTCCAGCGCTTCAACCGCATCGGAGATCGCCGTAATCTGCGGTACACCTACGCCAGTCACGATACGCGTCGTACAGATAGAGCCCGGGCCGATACCCACTTTGACTGCACTAACGCCTGCTTCAACCAGCGCTTTCGCACCTGCGCCCGTCGCGACGTTACCGCCGATAATTTCGAGGTTCGGGTATTTCGCACGCGTTTCACGAATACGCTGCAATACGCCTTCGGAATGGCCGTGTGAGGAGTCGATCAGCAGAACGTCAACGCCTGCGGCAACCAACGCATCAACGCGCTCTTCGTTACCCGCACCTGCGCCAACCGCTGCGCCTACGCGCAGACGACCGTGTTCGTCTTTACAGGCGTTCGGTTTACGTTCTGCTTTCTGGAAATCTTTTACCGTGATCATGCCGATCAGGTGGAATTTGTCGTCAACGACCAAGGCTTTTTCGACACGTTTTTCGTGCATTTTTTGCAGCACGATATCGCGCGCTTCGCCTTCTTTGACAGTGACCAGACGCTCTTTCGGCGTCATGAACGCGCTAACCGGTTTTTCGAGATCGGTAACAAAACGCACGTCACGACCAGTGATGATACCGACCAGTTCGTTGTCTTTTGCCACGACAGGATAGCCAGCAAAGCCGTTACGCTCGGTCAGATCTTTCATTTCACGCAGCGTCGTTTCTGGAGTCACGGTCTGTGGATCAACCACAACGCCGCTTTCGTGTTTTTTCACGCGGCTCACTTCTTCAGCCTGGCGCTCAATCGACATATTTTTGTGAATAAAGCCCAGACCGCCTTCCTGCGCCAGCGCAATAGCCAGACCAGATTCGGTAACGGTATCCATCGCTGCGGACAGCATAGGAATGTTCAGGCGGATGTTTTTCGTCAACTGCGTGGACAGATCGGCAGTGTTAGGCAGAACAGTAGAATGAGCGGGAACCAGGAGGACGTCATCAAACGTCAGTGCTTCTTTAGCGATACGTAGCATGGGCAATATCTCACCAAGGTGGATGTAAGAATAGATAAAATATTGCCGTGGCATTATACAGAGCGTAATCGGTTGCCTCCAGCATTATTTTACTAAAATGCTTGATTACCTGTTTCAGGTAGGTAGTATCGATCAATTAAGTGACTGTTTTAAAATTTGATCTGGCTCACAATGTCTCAATTTCCCTCCTCTGCAATTTTTACCGTTAGCCGCCTGAATCAGACGGTTAGACAACTGTTGGAAATGGAAATGGGCCAGATTTGGCTCTCCGGCGAAATCTCCAACCTCTCTCAGCCCTCATCCGGCCACTGGTATTTCACGCTGAAAGACGAGCGTGCGCAGGTGCGCTGCGCGATGTTCCGCACCAGCAACCGCAGGGTGACGTTCCGTCCGCAAAACGGCCAACAGGTACTGATTCGCGCCACCATTACGCTGTATGAACCGCGTGGCGACTATCAGTTGCTGGCGGAAAGTATGCAGCCTGCCGGCGACGGTCTGTTGCAGCAGCAGTTTGAACAGCTCAAGCAGAAACTCACCGCAGAAGGGCTGTTCGACCAGCAGTTTAAGCAAGTGCTCCCCTCTCCCGCCAGACAGGTCGGCGTAATTACGTCAACCAGCGGTGCCGCCCTGCACGATATTTTACAGGTATTGCAGCGCCGCGATCCGTCGCTGCCGGTGATCGTGTATCCCACGTCAGTGCAAGGCGCGGACGCGCCGCTACAGATTGTTCGCGCCATCGAGCTGGCTAACCAGAGAGATGAGTGTGATGTGTTAATCGTCGGGCGCGGCGGCGGTTCGCTGGAAGATCTGTGGAGCTTTAATGATGAACGGGTGGCTCGTGCCATCTTCGCCAGCCACATTCCTATCGTCAGCGCCGTCGGCCATGAAACCGATGTCACCATCGCTGATTTCGTCGGCGACCTGCGCGCGCCCACGCCGTCCGCTGCTGCCGAGTTAGTGAGCCGTAACCAACTGGAGCTATTGCGCCAGATACAGTCCCAGCGTCAGCGTCTGGAAATGGCGATGGATTATTACCTTGCCCGGCGCAACCGAGACTTTACCCGTCTGCACCACCGTTTACAGCAGCAGCACCCGCAGTTGCGGCTGGCACGTCAGCAGGCACAGTTGGTCAAACTGCGTCAGCGGCTGGATGACGCCATGCAGCAGCAACTTCGACAGACCTCACGCCGAAGTGAACGCTTACAACAGCGTCTGATGCAACAACAACCGCAGGCCCGTATTCATCGGGCGCAGCAGCGTTTGCAGCAGTTGAGCTACCAAATGCAAAGCGCGGTGGAACGCCAGTTAAATCAAAACAAACAGAAGCTGGGTATCGCCAGTTCAAGGCTGGAGAGCGTAAGTCCGCTAGCAACGCTGGCACGCGGCTATAACGTCACCACCGCCTCAGACGGTAAGGTATTAAAAAACGTCACACAAATCACCCCCGGTGAAACGCTGAAAACCCGTTTGCAGGACGGCTGGGTAGAAAGTCAGGTCACGACGCTGGCACCGAATCCAGACTCCATGAAAAAGCAGAGAAAATCCTCATCCCGGACACCAAAATAGGGCGTTCGTCATCAAAAGCGTTGAATGGGGATTTATCCTAAAACGACGGTGCACCCCCATTCTTGCCCCCGGTATCTGAACTATACTCATTTCCAGTTCACTAATTTATATTAACCGTTTTCACCATACGGGTTCCGGCCTCTGCATGATGAAGCGGATTAGAGACAAGACAGTGAACTTTGTTGATCGTCTGTGTTACCCCTGATGAGCGTTTTCAAGGAGATGAGGTATGAAGTCCAGACCGATTTGTAGCGTAATTCCCCCTTATATTTTGCATCGCATTATTGCAAACGGCACAGACGAACAGCGCCACTGCGCGCAACAAACGCTGATGCACGTTCAGTCATTAATGGTCAGCCATAATCGTCGGCCAGAACCCCATGAGAAGTTACCCGCCGAACAGGCTAATCGCAGCATCCACGATGCCGAACAGCAGCAACAGTTGCCCGGCAAGCAGGTACGTGCGGAAGGCCAGCACAGCAACGGTGATATCGCCGTCGATGAAGCCTACAACTATCTGGGCATCACCTATGATTTTTTCTGGAAGATTTTCCAACGCAATTCGCTGGACGCTGAGGGGCTGTCTCTGACGGGCACGGTGCATTATGGTCAGGATTACCAGAACGCCTTCTGGAACGGGCAACAAATGGTATTCGGGGATGGTGACGGCAAAATATTTAATCGCTTCACGATTGCGCTTGATGTGATCGCACATGAACTCACTCACGGCATTACCGAAAACGAAGCCGGACTGATTTATTTCCGCCAGTCCGGTGCGTTAAATGAATCGCTGTCTGATGTCTTTGGTTCCATGGTCAAACAGTACCATTTAGGTCAAACCGCGGAGCAAGCCGATTGGCTCATCGGTGCCGAACTGCTGGCAGACGGCATTCGCGGCATGGCGCTACGCTCGATGTCTCAGCCGGGCACGGCGTATGATGATGAATTGTTGGGTATCGATCCTCAGCCCTCTCATATGAGCGAATATGTGAACACACGCGAAGACAACGGCGGCGTTCACCTGAACTCAGGCATTCCCAACCGGGCATTCTATCTGACATCCATCGCGCTGGGCGGGCATTCCTGGGAAAAAGCCGGTCGCATCTGGTACGACACACTCTGCGATAAAGCGCTGCCGCAAAATGCAGACTTCGAGATTTTCGCGCGCCATACCATTCAACATGCCGCCAAGCGTTTTAACCACACCGTTGCCGACATCGTCATGCAGTCGTGGGAAACCGTGGGCGTGGAGGTTCGTCAGGAGTTCTTATGAAGACGTTGCCGGAGCTCAACGAGGACGCCATCATTGAGCTGGCGCGTGAAGGGGGATTCGCCTGGATCCCCAAGCTGGCGGGGCCGCGACGCTTCGCGCTCGCCAGCGTGCCGCCATCCGAACGGGATCGCATTTGTCATGCGGTCCGTAATGCCTTTCCTCAGGCTCGCGAACCCGGCGAACCAGATGGCCCAGGTCGTGGCGACCAATTCTATTACCGTATCCACATCAGCTACCGTCACCCACAGCAGAATCAGTATGCCGATGTCATTTTGCTGATCCCCGAAGACCGCGCGCCACCAGAGCTGACCGAGCTGTGGCGCAATGGCGTACAGGAGTAGCCAATAGGCTTAATCAGCAGGTAAATAGCTAAACACAACCCGCCGTTTGGAAATCATCCCGTGCTGCTGGCAGAAGTAATCCACCGCCCCACAGGCTTTCAGCTCCTGAAGCAAGCGCTTACATTCAGGGCACGCAGTCTCACGCAGATAACGCTGTTGGCACTCTTCACATCGGAATGAACCATCAGGCTGCCACAGCATCACGTGGTGACAATCAGGACAATGTGCATCCATCTTTTCTCCTCCATTTTGCTATCAATAACGAACGGTGTCAGACGTTAAATCACACCGAGTGAACGCAGCACATACAGCCCAATGGCAATCATGAAAAACGCGCCAACTGTCGTCAATCCGATAATATTCGCTGCCAGCGTGGCGTTTCCGCCCATCGCGCGAGTCATGGCATAGCTACCTGCTGCGGTTGGCGTTGAAGAAAACAGAAAGATAATCCCCAGCTCAACACCGCGAAATCCAACCAGCCATCCACCCAACGTGAGCAACCCCGGCACCACCAATATCTTCGCCACCGAAGCCAGCACGGCAACATTGGACGAACGGAACATACTGCGCCACTCCAGACTGGCTCCGGCACATAGCAGCGCCAGCGGCAGCGCCATTGAAGAAATAAAGCCACCGGTCTGCTTAATGACGCCAGGCATCGGCAGTTGGCTTTGCCCATAGGCCGCGCCAAGAAGCAGACCGATAATCAGCGGATTGGTCACAATGCCCCGCAGCAATTGGCTTACCGGAATCTTCTGTTCAGGTGATTGCCGCTGCAAGCTGCGCGTCAGCGTAATGACAGACAGAGCGTTAAACATAATGACCGTCACCATCAAATACAGTGAGCCAATCGCGATGCCTTCATCGCCATAGGCGCTCATTGCAAACGCCAGCCCCATTACACCGGTATTCGAACGGAACCCACCTTGCACAAAGATGCCGCGTTCCTTTGGATCCTTGACCAACTTCACTGCTGCGATTTCCAACAGCAGAAATGTCGCCAATGTCCCTACCGTGCCATACACCACCAGCGGCCACTGACTCGCGAAAGACTGGTGATTGCCTGCAACACTAAAAAACAGCAGACAGGGAAGTAATGCTGATCAGTTAAGGATCAGTTGAACGATCCAATAGCTGTGTAAGAATCCGGAAATGTTCTTCATTTCCGGATTTTTTTATGCGTATTTCTCAGGCCATCGACCTCGTTTCACGTTACGACTCGACCCGTAACCCTTTGACTTCTCTTGGCGACTTTCTTGACCCAGAACTTATTGCTCGTTGCCTTGCTGAGTCCGGCGTGGTCACCCTGCGTAAACGCCGTCTTCCTCTCGAAATGATGGTCTGGTGCATTGTCGGCATGGCGCTTGAACGTAAGGAGCCGCTTCATCAGATTGTCAATCGGCTGGATATTATGCTGCCCGGTAACCGTCCCTTTGTTGCTCCCAGCGCGGTTATCCAGGCCCGCCAGCGACTCGGAAGTGATGCCGTTCGACGGGTGTTCACGCACACTGCTCACTTGTGGCACAACGCTGTGGCACATCCTCACTGGTGTGGATTGACGTTACTGGCGATGGATGGCGTCGTCTGGCGCACACAGGAAACACCTGAAAATGATGCCGCCTTCCCGCGCCAGACTTACTGCGGCCAACCTGGCCCCTACCCGCAGGTCAAAATGGTCTGTCAGATGGAGCTGACCAGCCATCTGATAACCGCCGCAGCCTTCGGTACGATGAAAGACAGCGAATATACCCTGGCTGAGCAACTGATAGACCAGACCGCAGATAATACGCTGACGCTGCTCGATAAAGGGTATTACTCATTAGGGTTACTGAATGCCTGGAAGCGTGCGGGAGAACACCGACACTGGATGATACCGCTTAAGAAAGGTACCCGTTACGAGGAGGTCCGGAAACTGGGAAAAGGCGATCATCTGGTACAGTTGAAAACGACGCCACAATCCCGCAAAAAATGGCCGGGACTGAGTACAGAAGTGACAGCCCGATTACTGACCTATAGCCGTAAAGGCAAAACCTATCAGTTACTGACCTCGATGACCGATGGCATGCGTTATCCGGGAGGTGAAATGGTTGAGCTTTACAGTCACCGTTGGGAAATCGAGTTGGGTTACCGTGAAATCAAACAGACAATGCAACTGAGCAGACTGACACTGAGAAGCAAAAAACCGGAACTTGTGGAGCAGGAGTTATGGGGTGTGCTGCTGGCGTATAATCTGGTGCGTTATCAGATGATTAAAATGGCCAGTCAACTGAAAGGTTACTGGCCAAATCAGCTGAGCTTCTCAGAATCCTGCGGGCTGGTCATGAGAATGTTGATGACGCTTCAGGGCGCATCGCCGGGTCGTATCCCTGAGCTACTGCGAGATCTGGAAAGTATGGGGCAGATGGTGAAGCTGCCGATAAGAAGGGAAAGAGCCTTTCCGAGAGTGGTGAAAGAGAGACCTTATAAATATCGAAAAGCTGAGAAAAAATGCCAGTCAGTTGCTTAACTGACTGGCATTACAGACAGGGAAGAGAAAGATTAAATACCACCCGCATTGCCGTATCACAAAACGCATCATTCAGCAGGTTGAGCTTGCGTAGCGCAATACCTATCAACAACATCAGCACATTAGGCATCGTGACGTTGAATGCAAAACTCCAGGTTTCCCAGGACATGACTTTCCTTGATGATTATTGGTTTTGTTAAGCAGGCTTCGTCTATGACAAAACGGGGCGAATATCACTATTCGCCCCGTTAATACATCACTTACCTTTTTTAATGTGTGACATCAAACGCTTACGCTTGCGTAACTGGTTTGGTGTCAGCGTGTTGCGCTTGTCTGCAAAAGGGTTTTCCCCTTCTTTAAACTGAATACGAATCGGCGTGCCCATTACATCCAGCGAACGACGATAGTAGTTCATCAGATAACGCTTGTAAGAATCCGGCAGGTCTTTCACCTGATTACCGTGGATCACCACAATCGGTGGATTGTAGCCACCGGCGTGCGCATATTTCAGCTTCACGCGACGGCCACGCACCAGTGGCGGCTGGTGATCGTCTGATGCCATTTGCATGATACGGGTCAACATTGCCGTGCTCACGCGACGGGTGGCGCATGCATAGGCTTCGGTGACGGACTCAAACAGGTTACCCACGCCGCTACCGTGTAGCGCGGAAATGAAGTGAATACGGGCAAAGTCGATAAAGCCGAGGCGTAGATCCAGCGTCTCTTTCACCTGTTCACGTACTTCCTGCGACAGGCCATCCCACTTGTTCACCACGATCACCAGTGAGCGCCCACTATTGAGGATAAAGCCCAGCAGCGAGAGATCCTGATCGGAAATACCTTCACGCGCGTCGATCACCAGCAGTACCACGTTGGCATCTTCAATCGCCTGCAACGTCTTGATGACGGAGAATTTTTCTACCGTTTCCGTCACTTTGCCGCGCTTACGAACCCCGGCAGTATCAATCAGAATGTATTCACGTTCGTCGCGTACCATCGGGATGTAGATACTGTCGCGCGTCGTGCCCGGCATGTCGAACACCACCACGCGCTCTTCGCCCAGAATACGGTTAGTCAGCGTGGACTTACCCACATTCGGACGCCCGACAATCGCCAGTTTGATCGGCAGATCTTCAGGATTGAAATCGTCTTCGGCTTCTTCTCCGCTGGCCTGCCCTTCCGCTTCTAATTCAGCCCAGTAAGCCGCGTTCTCTTCTTCTTCGGTCAACTCGACCGGCTCTTCGATGCCATCCTGTACAAACGGCAGCAGAACCGTTTCCAGCAATGAAGTCACTCCACGGCCGTGAGATGCCGCGATAGGGTACACTTCGCCCATTCCGAGCGAGTAGAAATCTGCCGTGACCATATCGGGGTCAAGGCCGTCGGTTTTGTTAGCCACCAGCACTGTCGTTTTTTCGCGGCTGCGCAAATGCTTGGCAATGCCTTCATCCGCAGGCATCAGTCCCGCGCGGGCATCCACCATGAACAGCACGATATCCGCTTCTTCAATCGCTACCAGCGATTGACCCGCCATGCGGGTTTCCACACCATCTTCCGTACCGTCGATCCCACCGGTATCAACGATAATAAATTCGTGCCCTTCCACTTCTGCACGACCATACTTGCGGTCACGAGTCAGCCCAGGGAAATCCGCCACCAATGCATCACGAGTGCGCGTTAAGCGGTTAAATAGCGTGGATTTCCCCACATTCGGGCGCCCGACCAGCGCGACGACAGGTATCATTGTTACAACCTCATTACTTATATTTCAATACGTTACAGCGAAACGCTCGCTGACGATAAAAAGACGAAACGGCCCCTGATAGTGTCAGGAGCCGTTATATGAGCACATCCAAAAATGCTGTGCTCCACATCAATCGGGGTTACCTAGCGGGTGAACGCGTAAACGTCACCGTTTTTCGCCTGAATCAGCAGCTTGTCGCTGGCAATCACAGGCTTGCTCAGGAAGCCAGAACTGTCCACTTTTTGCTGCGCGACGAAGCGACCATCCGCCGTATTCAGCCAGTGCAGATACCCTTCGGCATCACCCACCACCAGATAACCGTTATACAACGCCGGGGCCGTTAAGTTGCGGTGCAGCAGATCGCTTTGACGCCACAGGCTTACGCCACCGTTAGTATTCAATGCAACAACGCGATCGTCCTGATCGACCAGATAGATACGGTCGCCGTCAATGATGAAATCATGCACTGAGCCCAGTTCACGTTTCCACAGAATCTGACCGGAACGCAGATCCAGCGCGGTCATGTTGCCATTGTAGCCCAACGCGTAAACCACTTCGCCCGCGACAACCGGCGTCGTGTCGACATCGTTCAGACGATCGATTTCGGTCGCACCACTCGGCTGCGAAATACGCTGTTGCCAGATGAGCTGGCCCTGATTAATCATCACGGCGTTCACACGGCCGTTGTCACCGCCCACAATCGCCGCACCAAATGCGGTTGTCGGGGCTGATTCGCCGCGCAGAGACAGCGTTGGCATATCCAGGTTGACGCTCCATTTGATGGAGCCATCCGCTTCATTCAATGCCTGCAACATACCGTTGCCAGTGTGAATCAATACCACACCGTCGCTAACGACAGGGCGAGACAGCGCTTCACCTGCCACTTTCGTCTGCCATACCGACGTACCATCTTCTGCATTCAGCGCATAGACCTGCGCCTTTTCACTACCGACATAGACATGGTTGCCAGAAACCGTTACGCCGCCGGACAGCAGCGCTGGGTTATTGCGAGAGAAGAAGTTAGTCTTCTCCGACAGGTCGGCACGCCAAATTTCTTTGCCGTCATTCAGATCCATCGCTTTCACTGTGCCACGACGATCGGCAGCAAAAACGCGGTTATCCTGCCATGCGGGGTGAAGATTGGAATAAAACTCGCCAATACCACTCCCAACCGAGCTGTTCCACACCTTGGTTGGCGTGAACTGGTTTTCCACCTGCGGCAGTGGAGACATAGTGACGACATCTTCTTCGCTGTTAAACAACGAGCATCCGCTCAGCAGGGCAACAGAAACCAGTCCTACCAAAAGTGTTTTACGCAATTGCATGGAATTCCTCTTAGCTGGACAGGTTATTCAGTTTCATACGCAGTAACGCTTGCTGTGCCTGCGATGGATTGGAAGACAACCCTTTGTTGTAGGCATCACGCGCAGCCTGATTATCCCCTTTGCTCGCCAGAATATCGCCACGAACTTCAGCCGCCTGTGACGCCCAGCCTTCCAGCTTGATGGCATCCAATGTTTTCAGCGCGTCATCCGCTTTGTTTTCCTGTAACTGAATCCGCGCCAGACGCAGATTCACCACCGCCAGCAAGTCAGCGTCTTTCGTCTGCGACTGTGCTTGTACCAGTTGCTGTGCGGCTTTAGCAAAATCTTTCTGATCAACGTAATGACGAGCCAGTTCCAGAGAAGCCAGCGCGCCATAAGCGTTTTTATTCTCAGCCGTAAATTTCTCGGTTGCCGCAATTGCCTCGGCTTTGCCTTCGGCCAATTGCTCCGTCACCTGCTGATAAGATGCAGATGCCGCCATCACGCTGTCATTTTGGTGACTTTGCCAAAAACGCCAGCCAACCAGAGCGCCGACGCCCAACACAACACCGACAACTAACGCCTTTCCGTTCTCCGCGAGGAAACGACGTAGTGCATCAACCTGTTCATTCTCTGTGGTATAGACTTCCACGGTGTCTCTCTCCTCAATCCAGTAACGTTGCCAGCCGCGATGCGACGTCGGCCTGTGCCAATGTATCCTGCTCGCCATTGCTCAGGTTTTTAACCACAACCTGACCGGCCGCCACTTCATTTTCGCCTAATACCAATGCGACGCGTGCGCCCCATTTATCTGCACGGGCGAATTGCTTCTTAAAGTTGCCACCGCCGTAGTTGGTCATCAGTTTCAACTGCGGCAGCGCGTCACGTAATTTCTCCGCCAGTTGCATTGCGGCAACCTGCGTTCCAGCACCGGAAGAAATCAGATAAGCATCTACGCCTGACTGCGCGTTGAAATCCGGGTTCACCGACTGCACCAGCAGTACCAGACGCTCCAGCCCCATCGCAAAACCGACCGCCGGCGTCGCATGGCCGCCGAGTTGTTCCACCATACCATCATAACGCCCACCGGCACAGACCGTGCCCTGCGCGCCCAGACTGGTGGTGACCCATTCAAATACGGTGCGGTTATAGTAATCCAGACCACGAACCAGACGCGGATTAACGGTATATGGGATACCGGACTGCGTTAAAAGTTCACCCAACGCCTCAAAGTGTTCACGCGATTCGTCATCCAGATAGTCCGTCAGCACGGGTGCGTCGTTCAGCAGCACCTGAATTTGCGGATTTTTCGTATCCAGAACGCGCAACGGGTTGGTGTACATCCGGCGCAGGCAGTCTTCATCCAACTGATCTTTATGCTGTTCGAGGAACGCAACCAGCGCTTCGCGATAGCGCGCGCGCGCATCTAATGAACCGATCGAGTTCAGTTCCAGCTTCACGTGATCGGCAATCCCCAGCACACGCCACCAACGAGCCGTCATCAGGATCAGTTCGGCATCAATATCCGGCCCTTGCAGACCAAACACTTCACAGCCCAACTGATGGAACTGGCGATAGCGCCCTTTCTGCGGACGCTCGTAGCGGAACATCGGGCCGACATACCACAGGCGCTGTTCCTGATTATAGAGAATACCGTGCTCAATACCGGCACGGACGCAGCCTGCCGTCCCTTCCGGGCGCAGGGTCAGGCTGTCGCCATTGCGATCGTCAAAGGTATACATCTCTTTTTCGACGACATCAGTCACTTCGCCGATAGCGCGCTTAAACAGCGGCGTTTGCTCGACAATCGGCAAACGAATTTCATTGTAGCCGTAGCTGCTGAGCACCTGTTTCAGGCTGTTTTCAATACGCTGCCACAATGCCGTTTCGGCTGGCAGGTAATCGTTCATGCCGCGAATGGCTTGAATATTTTTTGCCACGTCAGTTCTCTATGCGTTTTTCAAAAAATAAACCCGATTATAGAGGGATTGTCGTCGCATCTTCAATGCGGGGCATCCCCATCGGGTTCAGGAATCGTGAATTAGGCGGGTGACGGCATGCCGCCACGCCGTCAGGGTTATTTATCCACCAGATTGACGGTAATACGCTGATTTTCGTCCATCATGGAGGCTTTCGCGCGGATCTTGGCTTCTAACTGATCGATCATCTGTTCGTTATCGAAGCGTTCTCTCTGCCGCACGCCGTCTTCATAGAAGCCGCTCTTGTTATGTCCACCGGTGACGCCAATGGTCGACACCAGCGCTTCACCAGGGCCATTCACCACGCAGCCGATAATCGACACATCCATCGGCGTGATGATGTCTTCCAATCGTTGTTCCAGCGCGTTCACCGTCCCGATCACGTCAAACTCCTGACGGGAGCAGGTCGGGCAAGCAATAAAGTTGATTCCGCGTGCACGAATACGCAGCGATTTCAGGATATCGAAGCCGACTTTCACTTCCTCAACCGGATCGGCCGCCAGCGAGATACGCAGCGTGTCGCCAATACCTTCCGACAGTAACAGTCCGAGGCCGATAGCCGACTTCACCGCACCACTACGCGCGCCACCCGCTTCGGTGATGCCGAGGTGCAACGGCTGATCGATACGGGCCGCCAACAGGCGATAAGACTGCACGGCAAGGAAAACGTCCGAGGCTTTGACGCTGACCTTAAACTGATCGAAGTTCAGGCGATCGAGAATATCGACATGGCGCATCGCCGATTCCAGCAGCGCTTCCGGCGTTGGTTCGCCGTATTTTTCCTGCAAATCTTTTTCCAGCGAACCGCCATTCACGCCAATACGGATCGGGATATTGTTGTAACGCGCACAATCGACAACCGAGCGGATACGCTCCTCGTTACCAATATTGCCAGGATTGATACGTAGACAGTCAACGCCGTACTCCGCGACTTTCAACGCGATGCGGTAGTCAAAATGGATGTCGGCGACGAGCGGAACATTCACCTGCTGTTTGATAAGCTTAAAGGCTTCCGCCGCGTCCATCGTTGGCACGGAAACGCGGACAATATCCACCCCCACGCGCTCCAGCGATCTGATTTGATTGACGGTAGCTTCAACGTCGGTGGTTCGGGTGTTGGTCATGGATTGCACTGCAATCGGCGCACCATCACCTACAGGCACCTTGCCGACGTAAATCCGTTTTGATTTTCGACGGGTTATGGGTGCAGCGTTATGCATTACTTCATCTCCAACATTGCAGTCTTACCTAAACAACACGTTATTCTGCGGTCAGCGTCAGGCGTGCAACCTGATTGCTGCGCACAAAGCGGCTTAAATCAACCGGCTTGCCTTGAAATTGAATCTGTACCGCAGCAGGTGCGCCAATTTTAAGTTTATAGGGTGACTGACCATCCAGATTCAGCGTGCCACCATTACGCTGCATACCGCTAAACAGTTTTTTGCCGCTGGCATCCGTCACTTCCAACCAGCAATCGGCCGTGAAAGTCATTACCAATGCATGCGTAGCAGAGACGGAATTGCTCTCCGCTACCGTACCCGTAGCGGGTGCCACTGCCCCGGCACCTAACAGCGCACTACCCGCAGCCTGAGACTGTGCGGCGTTCTCCTGTGAAGGCGATGGGCTAGAAGGTACCGTTGACGGCGTCGTTGCGGAAGCGGAAGAAGAAGGCGTTGAAGGTGTCGCCGCGACAGTCGCAGACAGGTCGACTGGCGTAGAAGTCGGTGCCGCAGCGGAATTCTGTGCCGCTGTTTCCTGCGAAGCGCTGTTGTCCACCAACGGGACGGGCTGTCCTTCCGTTTGCGCCTGCATAGAACTGGCGTGATCGACCATGCTGTTGATTTCCGCCTGCTGAGCCTGATGGTTTTGCCACCACCATGCGCCCGTTAGCCCCAGAACAACCAGCACGACCAGCCAGGTGATTGTCATCAACCAGCCATCACGCTTTTTGCGGCTTTTTTTCAGCGAAAAACTCTGCATCGGCGAGACAGAGATCGTTTTAGGTATGGCCTGTTTATCCACAATGGGAAGCAGCTCATCTTCGGGTAAATGAACCAGCTTGGCATAAGAACGGATATAGCCGCGCAGAAAGGTCGGCGCTAAATCGGCAGGCGTCGTACCGTCTTCAATATCACGAACGGTGGAGATTTTAAGGCACAAACGCTCGGCAATAGTTTGCTGGGTAAATCCAAGACGTTCACGCGCCTCACGCAGACGTTCGCCGGGTAGTTTTGCTTCTGTTGTATCTTGGGTGGCTTCAGTATTCATTAGCTAAGAAGTGCTGGTACTGTTTAGATTGTGGAAAACTTCGCGCCAGCACGTTGCCATAACGTTTTTTATCGCCATCATGGCCCGCCAACGCGGCGAAACGAATCTGTAACCATAAGCTTTCGGCACTGGCCGGAAGAGTATGCTGATAAACATCAAGCAGCAGCCGCGCTTGCTCATTTTTCCCGGCATCAAACTGTTTGTTTGCTTCCGCCAGCAAGGCACTGCCTTTCGTCGGGTCATATTTCAGCGCCCGACTTAATAAATTGCGCGCGTTTTCAGTCTGTCCGGCATGGAAAAAGCAGTATCCAGCATTTTCCAACGCATCAGCAACCTGACTGTAATCAGGAAGTTGTGCAGCCGCACTAAACTGTCGCTGCGCCGCTACATACTGCCCTAAACTACACAGAAACGCACCGTAATTATTCATGACGCTGCCATTTTCCGGCACCATGTTCAACACATGCTGATAACGCTGTTCAGCAAGACGGTTTTCACCTATCCGCTGCTCGTAAAGCGCCATCCCCAATTGTGTTCGATAATCCTGCGGAGCAATCGCCACCGCCTTTTCAAGATTCTGTCGAGCTGAATCCAGATTATTGTGCGCCAGATATGCCAAGCCCAGCTGCAAGCGGGTTTGAGCAACCGCTGGATTTGTCGCTTCCTGAGGCGAATGCACACATCCCGCCAACAACAGCACCGCGAACAGGCCACTCAGCCAGTACGTTCCCTGTAATAACGCTATTCTCCGTGATAGAGACGCCACCATCCCTGTTTCCTCGCCTTGTCATCCTTGCCAGACCAGAGAGGTTACCTGAATATGAACAGAGTGGCAGTCAGATCGGGCAACAACGCGGCGCGCCTCGCAATTTGCTCACGTTTGTTCTGCAAATTACCTCAGCGGCAGACAGCGGGTTAGCACTTCCACCGGGTTAGCAATTCCACGCTAACCCGCGCGCCATTCGATCTTAGACCGCTTTCACTGCGATAGGTTCACCGGCCATTTTCTTCTTCAGCGTACGTTTAGTTCTGTCCACGACTTCGCCCGCCAACTGGCCGCAGGCCGCATCAATGTCATCCCCACGGGTTTTACGTACGATCGTCGTGAAGCCATACTCCATCAGCACCTTGGAGAAACGGTCAACGCGGCTGTTTGAGCTGCGGCCATACGGCGCGCCCGGGAACGGGTTCCACGGAATTAGGTTGATCTTGCACGGTGTATCTTTCAGGCATTCAGCCAGTTGATGCGCGTGTTCGGTGCCGTCATTGATATGATCCAACATCACATACTCAACGGTAACACGTCCCTGATTCGCATTGGATTTTTCCAGATAGCGACGCACCGAGCTCAGAAACATCTCGATATTGTACTTTTTGTTGATCGGCATGATTTCGTTACGAATGTCGTCGGTCGGTGCATGCAGAGAAATCGCCAGCGCGACATCAATCATATCGCCCAGTTTATCCAACGCGGGCACCACGCCAGACGTAGACAGCGTTACGCGACGCTTGGACAGGCCGAAACCGAAGTCATCCAGCATGATTTCCATCGCTGGCACCACGTTAGTCAGGTTCAGCAATGGTTCGCCCATTCCCATCATCACCACGTTGGTAATGGGACGCTGGCCGGTGACTTTAAAAGCGCCGATAATTTTCGCCGCACGCCACACCTGGCCGATAATTTCCGATACACGCAGGTTGCGGTTAAAGCCCTGCTGCGCCGTTGAGCAGAACTTGCACTCCAGCGCGCAACCTACCTGAGACGATACGCACAGCGTGGCGCGATCTTCTTCGGGAATATAAACGGTTTCTACGCGCTGGCCGCCTACCAGAATCGCCCACTTAATCGTGCCGTCAGAAGAACGCTGTTCATCTACGACTTCAGGCGCGCGAATCTCAGCGACTTCCTGCAATTTGCTGCGGAAGACTTTGTTAATATCCGTCATCTGGTTGAAGTCATCACAGCAGTAGTGATAAATCCATTTCATAACCTGATCGGCGCGGAACGGTTTCTCTCCCATCGACATGAAGAGGTCACGCATTTGCTGGCGGTTAAGATCCAACAGGTTGATTTTTTCCGCACTGGCTTTGACGGATTGAGAGGCATCAACAGACGCCGGAGAGAATTCGGACACAGTTTGCTCGGATACGGTAGTGTTAGATGCGGTAGTGTTAGATGCCGTCGTTTCAGACACGACGGTTTCAGACGCGATTTGCTTAGACATTGTCAATCCTGGCCTCGTTATTACACGTTATGGCGCTAAAAAGAAGGTTGAATTCGATGGTTATGACCAAAGAAACGCCCCGGATAAGTGCAGGCTCATCCAGGGCGCAGCATTGTACAAAGTTTAAAACAGGTAAGCTACCATCACCGCTTTTTTTCTGTGTCATTGCTTCGACACTGCACACTAACACAACGAAAAAGAAGCAACATCACACGCGCTAACCTGTTTATCACACGCAACATTTTTATTACCCGCAAGATTACGCGCGCGGGCAGATTTCATCATCGCTGAAGAAATAAGCGATTTCACGCTGAGCGGATTCGATAGAATCAGAACCGTGTACCGCGTTCGCTGTGAAGCTATCCGCGTAATCAGCACGCAGCGTGCCCGCCAGTGCGTTTGCCGGGTTGGTAGCACCCATGATGTCACGGTTACGTTGAACGGCGTTTTCACCTTCCAGCACCTGCACCATAATTGGGCCAGACATCATGAATTCGACCAGGCCATCAAAGAACGGCTTGCCTTTATGCTCAGCGTAGAAACCTTCCGCTTGCTCACGGCTCAGACGCAGCATTTTAGCCGCAACGATGGTAAAACCTGCGCTTTCAAAGCGTGCATAAATCGAACCAATCGCATTCTTGGCAACCGCATTAGGTTTTACGATGGAGAAGGTACGTTCTATCGTCATATTGACCTCATTAACTAAACTGTCAGATTACAGCCGGATTATAAGAATTGTATACCCGGCCAGTGAAAGTGGCGCAAATTATAGGTGCAGAGACCTTTGTTGCCTACCAAGGAAATAACATTTTATTAAAAAAATGTTACCTCTCATTTCCTCTTCATTAACGATTACGCCTCGCACTTTTTCGTCCCCCATAGCCCTTGCGCGGGATGTAACAAATCATCGGCGATCACAGTTCTGAAGGTTACTTGTAACGTTATAGGTTATTTGTTTTTAAAACAATAAGATAACTGGAATCTCTTTGTCATTCACTGCTAGCCTTGCTGCTGTACCCACCATAATGGCCAGTAAGAGGGCTGATAATGAAAAGAGCGGTCAATGCATTGCAAAATTTCGGCAAGTCCCTGTATGGGCCGGTGCTGATACTCCCGATTGTCGGGTTATTCATCGCATTTGGGAATGTGTTCGGTAACGGCAATTTAGCGGGCTATGTCCCTTTACTTAATCACCCCTTGATTCAGGATTTTGGCCAACTGGTTTCCAAATCTGCCGTGGCGATTCTGGCTAATTTGGCGCTGGTCTTCGCCGTTGGGATCCCGATTGGATTGGCAAAACGCGATAAGGGCTACGCTGCGCTGATCGGTCTGGTGATGTTCATCATCTTCATTAACGCCATGAATATCACGCTGCAATTACAGGGCAAACTCGTACCAGCCGCAGAGATGCGCGCCGCCGGGCAAGGCATGGTACTTGGCGTTCAGGTACTGGAAATGGGCGTTTTCGCCGGTATCCTGATCGGCGGATTCGCAGGCTATCTGTATAACCGCTATTCCAGTAAACAGTTTAACGGCGTCATGGCGATTTATTCCGGCCACTGCTTCGTCGCCATTCTGGTGATTCCGCTGGCGATTGCGCTGGGCTTTGCGATGAGCGCGCTGTGGCCGTTTGCTCAACAGGGCATTACCTGGCTGGCCTTCGCGATTAAAGGTGCAGGCCCTGTTGGCATCGCGATTTATGGCTTTCTCGAACGCGTGCTGATCCCCACCGGGCTGCATCATCTGGTCTATACCCCGTTCCTGTACACCGAACTGGGCGGAACCGCAGAGGTATGCGGCAAGCTGTATCAGGGCGCACGCAACATCTATTTTGCTGAAATGGCCTGTCAGAACGTCAAACAGCTGAGCTCCACCGTAGTCTGGGACGCGCGAGGCATCAGTAAAATGTTTGGCCTGACGGCCGCCGCATTGGCGATGTACGTCACGGCGAAGCCAGAAAAGCGTCTGGCCGCCAAAGCCATTCTGATTCCGGCTGCGTTTACCTCTTTCTTGCTGGGTGTCACCGAGCCGCTGGAGTTCTCCTTCCTGTTCGTCGCGCCCATGCTGTTTGCCGTTCACGCCGTACTGACCGGCATAGGCATGATGCTGTTCTCCATCATGGGCGTACACGCGATTGGTGCCAACGGCGTCATCGATTTCCTGCTTTATAACCTGCCGCTGGGCATCGAGAAATCCAACTGGCCGATGTACATCGTGGTTGGGCTGACTATGTCGGTGATTTACTTCTTCGTCTTCCGCTTCCTGATTCTGTACTTCGACATGCCAACACCAGGGCGTGAAACCGATGAGGAAGAGACGCGGCTGTATTCCAAAACCGAATATCAGTCCAAGACAGAGAATCCGGCAAAAACGCAGGACGCGGTGAAAGGCGATGCTCTGCTTGTTGGCTCCACCATCATCGCAGGACTAGGCGGTAAACCGAATATCGAGGTGGTGGATAACTGTTACACCCGCTTACGGGTCACGCTGATCGACCCGAATCTGGTAGACGAACAACAGCTTAAGAACACCGGTGCGAAAGCCGTTATCCGACAGGGTAACAACGTACAGGTGGTTTACGGACTTCACGTCAAAACGATACGCGAAGCAGTTGAAAACGCGCTTTAACAGGAGACTGACCATGACGAAACCCCCATTCATTCTGACCATTGCCGGCGGCGGCAGCACCTATACCCCAGGCATCGTAAAGAGTCTGATGGTACGTCTCGCGGATTTCCCGCTGGCAGAGATTCGTTTGTATGACATCGACGGCCCGCGGCAGGACATCATCGCGCCGGTGGTGGAAAAGGTGATTCGCGACCACAGTGACAGCATCGTTTTTACCGTCACGACCGACGCAGAAACCGCATTTACCGGCGCTCACTTTGTCTTTGCCCAGATGCGCGTCGGCCAGTACAAAATGCGCGAACAGGATGAAAAAATCCCACTACGCCACGGCGTCGTCGGGCAGGAAACCTGTGGCCCCGGCGGGCTGGCCTACGGCCTGCGTACTATTCTGCCAATGGCCGAACTGATCGATCTGGTTGAGCGCTATGCACATAAAGAGGCGTGGATCGTCAATTACTCCAACCCCGCCGCGATTGTTGCCGAAGGCGTGCGTCGTCTGCGCCCTAACGCCCGCGTGTTGAATATCTGCGACATGCCCGTTGCCGCGATGCGTAATATCGCCGCCGTGCTGGGCGTCGATCGTCACGACATCACGGTGGACTATTTCGGGCTGAATCACTTTGGCTGGTTTACCCGCGTGCTGGTCGATGGCGTCGATCGGATGCCGGAACTGCGCGAACACATCGCCCGCTATGGCCTGTTGACCGCCGATGCCGCCGATACCGATCCGCAGCACGCCGATCCATCGTGGGTGAAAACCTGGCGCAACATCAAACCCATCATGGATCATTTCCCAGAGTTCGTGCCGAATCCGTATTTGCAGTATTACCTGATGCCGAATCAGATCGTGGAGCATCAGGATCCTGACTACACGCGCGCCAATGAAGTGATGGACGGGCGTGAGAAGAAGCTGTTTGCAGCGGCGGCCAGCTACAAGGAAACCGGTATTCTGTCGGATGCGTTCCACGTTGGCGTGCACGGCTCGTTCATCGTTGATGTCGCCTGCTCGCTGGCGTTCGATCTGCGTCAGCGTCATCTGGTGATCGTCGAAAATAAAGGCGCTATCGCCAATCTGCCGTACGACGCGATGGTGGAGGTGCCCGCTTATATCACCGCGCAAGGGCCAGAGCCGGTGCGGATGGGGAATGTCCCACAGTTCCACCGTGCCTTGCTGGAACAGCAGCTGGCGTCCGAACAGCTGTTAGTGGAAGCCACGCTGGAAGGCAGCTACGAGAAGGCCTTGCAGGCGTTTACCTTGAACCGTACCGTGCCGACGATGCAGCACGCCAAAGCCATTCTGGATGAGATGATTGAAGCCAATCAGGATTACTGGCCGCAATTAAAACAAGCATATAGAGACGGTATCGCCCAATAATCTGCGACTTGTCGGATGAGGGAAAATCGCTGACAATGAATCTACCATTGCACATCAATGGTAGATTCGGGGCTGAATTCGTCGGCCCCAACGTGGAGGATCTATGTCAGCATCGTCTTCTGATTTGCCCGTTTCTCATGAGCGGTTTGTTTCCGCAGACTGGCTTGCCAGCCACCTGAATGACAGCAGTATCACACTCATTGATGCCCGAATGCTGCCACCGGGCAATACCACCCGTGATATTCATGCCGAATACCGCGCCGGCCACCTGCCTGGCGCGGTTTTTTTTGATATTGAAACCCTGTCCGATCACAGCAGCGATCTGCCACATATGATGCCAACGCGCGAAGACTTCGCGCGGGCAATGGGTGAGTTGGGGATTGATAACCAGCAGCATCTGGTGATTTACGATGAAGGCAATCTCTTCTCCGCGCCACGCGCGTGGTGGATGTTGCACACCTTCGGCGCGACATCCCTTTCAATCCTGAGCGGTGGCCTGGCAGGCTGGACAGCACAGAACCTGCCATTGGAACAGGGCGATGTAACGCCGAAGCCAACCACATTTCACGCTACGCTGGATGAGAACGCCATTCGCTCACGCGACGACGTGCTTTCCATCTGTCGGGATAAATCAGAGCAGATTGTCGATGCCCGTCCCGCGCCGCGCTTTCATGCCGAAGTGGATGAACCGCGCCCCGGCCTGCATCGCGGTCATATTCCCGGCAGCCTGAACGTGCCGTGGACCGATTTAGTGCATAACGGTGCGCTGAAACCCAACGCTGAACTGGCAACCATTCTGCATAAGCATGGGGTGGATTTCACTCGCCCTATCGTCGCCAGCTGCGGCTCCGGCGTCACGGCATCTGTCGTGGTGCTGGCGCTAACGCAGTTAAATGTCCCGAATGTGACGCTGTACGACGGTTCGTGGAGTGATTGGGGTAGCCGCGATAATGTTCCGATCGCACGCGATTAATCCCGTTCAGTATTTTATTACCGTCAATCAGGGGTAGCAGGTGGATAATCGGCTGGCATCCTTAATGCAACACGGCCAAGTGCTGACGCGTGCGGAATACCGCGTGCTGGCTTTTATCGCCGAACATTCGTCGCTGATAGGCAAAATCACGGTACGTGAACTGGCGCAGAAAACCTATGTCTCCACCGCAACCATCATGCGGCTGTGCCAGAAAATCGGCTTTAGCGGCTACAGCGAATTCATTTATCACTGTAAAACGCTGCTCACGGATCATCCGCGTCTGGCTCCCTCGCCCGCCGTCACGCCCGATGACGCTTCACTTCCCGATGCCTTCCAGCATTTTGTCGACAATTACCGCCGCACATTTGCCTACATTAGCCATCAGGATAGAGCGACGTTCAGCGCTATCCTGCGACAGAAAAGCCACTTTTTCCTCTATGGCGCGGGGTTTTCCCATCTGTTTGCCGAGTATTTAGCGAAGAAACTGCAGGTGTTAGGGAAAGATGCGTTCTCTTCTGGGTTAGGGGACAGTCGAGGTATTTTTCTCAATAACGCACCGAAATATCAGGTGTTTATCGCCATCTCCCGCAGTGGGGAAACCGAACAGGTTTTGGATAAGGCGCGTATCGCCAAAAACATTGGCATGAAGGTGATTGCGTTTACCCGAGCGTCGTTGAATTCATTAGGCGAGTTAGCCGATTTGCACTTCCGGCTCTACGATGATGCGGTTCACTATGCGGCGGAAGCGGGTGAGATTAGCTCATTTGAATCGAATCTGGTGATGCTGATCGATTTACTGCTATTGCAGGCAACAGCGGAAAAATCGTAATCCGCCGTTGCCTGTATCAAACTTATACCCGGTATCAGGCGTTGCCGGTGGCCTTAAACTCCCTCAGGAAACTCCCCCACTTGCGTTCGTAGAACGGCGTGGTGTGTTTAATCATGTAGTGGCTGATCCCCGGCTCGCCTTCTTTCACCAAACACAGATCGACAGGACGCTCGTCCGGTAAGGTATCACTGGCGACGCTGCCCGCTTCACGGATGATGGTTTCTTCATCCTGATCGACATCAATCCCAATCAGCAGGTGGGGCTGTTCTTCGCCCGGCTCCTGAATCTGCGCCAGAAACGCCCGTTTTACATGGCGATGCTTGGTAAACAGCTGCGTCAGGGAATCAATCATCTGTGCTGGCATCTCGGCTGGCTGACTCAGCAAGACCTGCATCTCTTCTTCGACGATACGCTGCTGAACAAAACCGTGACCTTCGCCAGACAGAATATGTTCAATTTCCTGCGGCAAAAACTCTTTGCCATACGGCAGCTTAGGATTGAGGAACAGCGTGACGCCCTGTGTCATTTCAAACAGCGAACGCGTCGGTAGCGCCAGAAAAGACGCTTCTTCCGTAATCACGCTCTGTAAGGCTTCCAGAGAAGAGAAGAAAGGAATAGCAGATGAGCCATCGTCTTTTTCCCAGTGTTGGATATTCACATTACTGCCCGCATGCAACACCACCTCACCGGATTCATCCCCGTCATCGGTCGTGCCCAACACAAACACCGTGGCTTCCATCAGTTCACTGAAAAACTCAGGACGATGTGCGGGTTCCGTTGCAGCCAGAATCAGCACTTCTTCCAGTTTATTACGTGGCGAAAACTCCATACATCCCTCAACATGATTACGTTAAAAACCGACGCGTGAGGCTCTAATGCCGATCGGTTAAGGATCGAGATACCGGGGGCTACCACGATGCGAGGCATCCCTGCGGGAGCCTCATCACCGTGTTTCCCCCTAAACCCATGCTTAAGTGACTAGCATTACGCATGAGGCGCGGCGTTATGTCTCAACACATTCGGTAAATGGCAGATAAGTCTGAAACGACTATTTGGCGTTGCTCAGCAAGAGATTCGCCAGCGTGCGTACGCCGAGCCCCGTTGCACCTGTCGCCCACTGCTCCACCGCGCCTTTACGGTACGTCGCGGAACAGTCGATGTGCAGCCAGCCCTGTTGGTAATTTTTCACAAAGTGCGACAGGAAAGCCGCCGCCGTGCTGGCACCGGCGGTGTGCGCACCGCTGGCAATATTGTTCAGATCGGCAAAGCTGGACGGCAGGTGACTACGGTGGAACTCTTCCAGCGGCAGACGCCAGAACGGCTCATTCTCTTCTTTCGCACTGTCCTGCAATGCCGCCACCAGCTCGTCATCAAAGCTGAACAGCGCGTGATAGTCGTTGCCCAGCGCCGTTTTCGCCGCGCCCGTCAGCGTTGCACAGTCGATAATCCACTGCGGGTTCTGCTCGGAGGCATCGATCAGGCCGTCCGCCAGTACCAGACGCCCTTCCGCATCGGTGTTCATGACTTCAACCGTCTTGCCGTTGCGGTAGCGAATAATATCGCCCAGTCGGAATGCATTGCCGCTCACCATGTTGTCCGCACAGCACAGATACAACTTCACACGCTGTTGCAAACCGCGTGACGCCGCCAGCGCCAGTGCGCCAGTCAGGGTAGCCGCACCGCCCATATCCGATTTCATGGAGTCCATAGAGCTGCTAGGCTTCAGGCTGTAGCCACCGGTATCAAACGTAATACCTTTGCCCACCAGACAGGCGAACACCGGCGCATCCGCATTACCCGTTGGGTTATAGTCCAGCGCCAGTAGCACCGGCTGACGTTCAGAGCCGCGGCCGACCGTGTGCAGGCCGGCATAATTCTGCTCACGCAGATCTTCACCTTTGGTGATGCGGTAGCTGACGGCATCGCAGGCTACGTCACACAGCAGATCAACTGCGCGGGTCGCCAGTTGCTCTGGCCCCAAATCTTCAGCAGGCAGGTTGATGGTGTCACGCACCCAGTCCACAATCTTCAGGCGAGCGTTCAGCTCTTGCTTGTCGGCGTCGTTCAGTTCCGCCCATTCAACCGTTCTTTGCCCTTTCGGCCCGCGATATCCCTGCCAGAATGCCCAGCTGTTTGCCAGATCCCAGCCTTCACCCGCTAACTTAACGTGTTTAATCCCCTGCCCATCAATTTTGCGGGCAGCACGCTGGATCACCGCCAGTGCAGCTTTGCCATTCAGGGACGCCCCTGCATGAATGGTAAACCCCTGCTCATTCACACTCAGCGTCGCTTTTTCTCCCCAGCGCGCGTCAGCAGGTTGGGTAGAGAGTGAAATCAGCATGGTATTGTTCGTCATAGTGCTTCTCCGATAATGGGTATGCCTGCCACTTTTCATGTTTGCAGGTGCTTTTCATATTTTTGCAGATAAATAAACGGTGCATGATGACATGAAAATGTTACGAATTTTGGCACAAAAATAAAACGAGCCACCAACCTAATACTGGTCACATAAGCCTCATATTAGGAGAAACACGGGGATGAGGTTCCCGCAGGGATACCTCGCCCTGTGGTCGCTCCGTGTATCTCGGTTCTCAAACGATCGGCATTAACCAGGCAGCCCCGTCATTGTGCTATTCTGCTTCATCTAACCAGACCAACAGGATCGCTTCCAGAATTTTTTCATTGGAAGCGTCCGGTCGATCGTCAAATTCATCCAATTCGCAGATCCACTGGTGCATATCCGTGAAACGCACGGTTTTCGGATCGAGATCGGGAAACTGGTCGTAAAGTGCTTCGCCGATAGCCCGGCTGTCTGTCCATTTTAATCCCATCGCGGTTTCTCCTTATTCAGATCAATGCTCGCGTGCATGGTTGATCGTATAGCGCGGGATCTCGACGACCAGATCGTCCCCGGCGATACGCGCCTGACAACCCAGACGACTTTCCGGCTCCAGACCCCAGGCCTTATCCAGCATGTCGTCTTCTTCTTCCGTACTTTCCACCAACGAGTCAAAGCCTTCACGCACGATGCAGTGGCAAGTGGTGCAGGCACAGGATTTCTCGCAGGCGTGTTCAACGTCAATACCGTTACGCAGGGCGACTTCCAAAATGCTTTCACCGCGTTCCGCTTCCAAAACCGCCCCTTCAGGGCACAGATCCTGATGCGGTAAAAAAACTATTTTAGGCATGTTACACCTCATCCACAGAATGGCCTGCCAGCGCGCGACGGATAGAAGCATCCATACGGCGAGCGGCGAATTCCTGGGTTTGTTGATCGACTGTTTTAATCGCGGCCTCAATCGCCACGGGATCGCTTCCCTGCATCATCGTGTACAGGTGTTCGGATGCCGCGACAATGATGCCTTTTTCGTCATTGCTCAATAACTCAGCGTCGGCCACCAGCGCGCTTTGCAAACTTTCCAGCACACGTGCCGCTTCCACTTTTTGCTCTGCCAGACGACGCGCGCCGACATCTTCCTTCGCATTCAGCATCGAGTCGGTGATCATGGTGGCAATTTCTGTATCGCTCAGGCCGTATGACGGCTTCACCTGAATGGATGCCTCAACGCCCGTCGATTTCTCCATCGCCGTCACGCTCAGCAGGCCATCCGCGTCAACCTGAAAGGTCACACGAATGTGAGCTCCACCAGCAGGCAACGGCGGTAAGCCACGCAGCGAGAAGCGAGCCAGCGAACGGCAATCCGCCACCATTTCGCGCTCGCCCTGCAAAACGTGGATCATCATGCCGCTTTGGCCGTCTTTGAAGGTGGTAAATTCCTGTGCGCGAACAACCGGGATCGTGGTATTGCGCGGAATGATTTTTTCCACCAGTCCGCCCATCGTCTCCAGCCCCAGCGACAGAGGAATCACGTCCAGCAGCAGCATTTCGCTGTCTGGTTTGTTGCCCACCAGAATATCCGCCTGGATCGCCGCGCCGATGGCCACGACTTTATCTGGATCGATCGACGTCAGCGGTGTACGGCCAAAAAACGTCCCTACCTGCTCACGCACCAGCGGAACGCGTGTCGATCCGCCCACCATCACGACTTCCAGCACCTCTTCCGGCGTCAGCCCCGCGTCTTTCAGCGTACGACGACAGGACAGCAGCGTGCGTTTCACCAGTTGAGCGATCAGCGAATCAAACTGCTCGCGGGTGATATCACCTTGCCAGCCTGCCACATCTACACGGACTGACTCGGCGCTGCTAAGTGCAATCTTGGCTTTCACCGCGGCATCGCGAAAGGCATGATCCAACTGGCGATCGTCACGATCGTGAATGCCGGCCTGTTCACGCAGCCACTCCGCCAGCAGATGATCGAAATCATCACCGCCCAGTGCAGAATCGCCGCCCGTTGCCAGCACCTCAAAGACGCCTCGGCTCAGACGCAGAATGGAAATATCAAAGGTGCCGCCGCCCAGATCGTAAATAGCGATCACGCCCTCTTTACCGGAATCCAGCCCGTAGGCAATCGCGGCGGCGGTCGGTTCATTCAGCAGGCGCAAGACGTGCAGCCCGGCAAGACGCGCTGCGTCTTTGGTGCCCTGACGCTGTGCGTCATCGAAATAAGCGGGAACGGTAATCACCACGCCATCCGGCACGCCGCCTAACGCCGCTTCCGCACGCGCAGCCAGCGCGGACAAAATATCCGCCGACACCTGTACAGGATTGAGGTTGCCAGCCGAGGTATGAATCAACGGCAGGCCGTTATCGCTGGCATGAAAGTGATACGGTAAATGCGGGTAGCGTTGCTGAATATCATCCAGAGAGCGCCCCATCAGGCGTTTGACTGAGCTGACGGTATTTTCCAGATCGTGGGCAGCATTGTCGCGTGCATCCCAGCCGACGCTGTGACCATCGTGACAATAGTGGACAACCGAGGGCAGCAGGTCGCGCCCGTCGCTATCTGCTAGCGTCTGAGCTTCACCGCTGCGTACGGTGGCAACAAGAGAATGGGTGGTGCCTAAATCAATACCGACAGCCAGACGACGCTGATGCGGTGCGGCGCTAAGGCCAGGCTCACTAATTTGTAATAAGGCCATATTGAGCTTCCATCAATTGGCTGGCGAAAAACCCGGAATGGCAATCACCATCGGGTTACCCGCCGGATTAACCAGTTATCTGTCCAGCAATTGTTCTTCGAGTGCTTCAACCTGTTGCTGGAGCTTGTCTAAAAAGCGTAGCTTGCGCACGGTATCTGCGGCGTCTGTCCACGTCTCATTATCGAGTTCATCACGCATATGCGAACGGCGCTTAACGATCGTTTCCTGCAATCGCTCAGCGAAGGCCGTCAGAGCCTCATCCGCATCCGATCGCTGCGAGATCGCATCCAATTCTTCGCGCAGTTCCAGCTGTTCCATCAGGAACGCCGTGTCCTTCATCGTATGCTGTTCGTTGTTCACATCAAACCCGTGCAACGACAGCATATACTCCGCGCGTTTCAGCGGATGCTTGAGCGCCTGATAGGCATTGTTGATCGTCGCCGCCTGCTGCACCGCCAGCATGCGCTCGCGCTCGGGGCTGGCAGCATAACGGTCAGGATGGAACTGACGTTGCAACGCCTGAAAACGGGATGCAAGCAGGCCGCCATCCACATCATAGCGAATCGGCAGCCCGAATAACGTAAAGTAATCCATAGTGGTACTCAGGGAGTTCTGGGTAGCAGCGCCGATCATTCACTGACAGCACGCGACTACCCGAGAGGGGTCAGACGTTGAAACTTTCGCCGCAACCGCATTCGCCGGAAATGTTAGGATTATTGAACTTAAAGCCTTCGTTCAGCCCTTCTTTGACGAAATCCAACTCGGTTCCATCAAGATAGACCAGGCTTTTGCCGTCCACGATGACTTTGACGCCTTTGTCTTCAAAGACCGTATCGCCGTCGTTCAAATCATCAACAAATTCCAGCACATACGCCATACCAGAACAGCCGGATGTTCGTACGCCAAGACGCAGTCCAAGGCCTTTGCCCCGGTTGGCGATGAAAGCGCTCACGCGTTGTGCCGCACTTTCGCTCAGAGAAATCGACATACTGTTACCTCGATCGTTCGCCACCTCGACGGGAACAGGCACCGGGAGAAACGGTGCCCCGCCGAGTTCAGCCGCAGAGATTACTGCGCGTCGCGTTTACTTTTGTAATCCGCAATCGCTGCCTTGATAGCGTCTTCCGCCAGAATGGAGCAGTGAATCTTCACCGGCGGTAGCTCAAGCTCTTCGGCAATCTGCGTGTTCTTAATCGCTTCTGCTTCATTCAGCGATTTGCCTTTTACCCACTCGGTGACCAGCGAGCTGGAGGCAATGGCAGAACCACAACCGTACGTCTTGAAGCGGGCATCTTCGATGATACCCTCATTGTTGACTTTTATCTGCAACTTCATCACATCGCCGCACGCTGGCGCGCCGACCATGCCGCTGCCGATAGAAGGATCGGCGTTGTCAAATGAACCCACGTTGCGTGGGTTTTCATAGTGATCAATTACTTTTTCGCTGTAAGCCATGATAGTCGTCCCCGATCGGGTGAATTAATGATGCGCCCATTCGATGCTGCTGATATCCACGCCCTGCTTAAACATTTCCCACAGCGGAGAAAGATCGCGCAGACGACCGATGGATTTACGCACCAGCTCGATGGTGTAGTCGATCTCTTCTTCGGTGGTAAAACGCCCCAGCGAGAAACGGATCGAGCTATGCGCCAGCTCATCATTCATGCCCAGCGCACGTAACACGTAGGAGGGCTCCAGACTGGCCGACGTACAGGCAGAACCGGACGATACCGCCAGATCCTTGAGCGCCATAATCAGTGATTCACCTTCAACGTAGTTGAAGCTGACGTTCAGGATGTTAGGCGCGCCCTGCTCGATGTCACCATTCAGGTAGACTTCTTCAATATCATTAATACCGTTCCACAGACGATCGCGCAGCGTGCGCAGGCGATCCATTTCCGCGGTCATCTCTTCTTTCGCGATGCGGTAGGCTTCGCCCATGCCGACAATCTGGTGCACAGGCAAGGTACCAGAACGCATGCCGCGCTCATGGCCGCCGCCGTGCATCTGCGCTTCAAGACGAATACGGGGTTTACGACGAACATACAGTGCCCCGATCCCTTTCGGCCCATAGATTTTATGGCCGGAGAAAGACATCAGATCCACTTTTAGCTGGTTGAGATCGATAGGCAGCTTGCCTACGCTCTGCGTGGCGTCGACGTGGAACACAATACCGCGACTGCGACACATGTCGCCGATCGTTTCGATATCCTGCACAACACCGATTTCATTATTGACGTGCATGATGGAAACCAGAATGGTGTCCTCACGCATTGCCGCTTCGAGTTCCGCCAGATCGATAATGCCATTACGCTGCGGTGCCAGATAGGTGACCTCGAAGCCTTCGCGTTCAAGCTGACGGCAGGTATCCAGCACGGCTTTGTGTTCGGTCTTGCTGGTGATGATGTGCTTGCCCTTCTTCTGGTAGAAGTTGGCAACACCTTTAATCGCGAGGTTATCGGCTTCGGTCGCGCCTGACGTGAAGACAATCTCACGCGGGTCGGCACCGACCAGCTCAGCAATTTGGTTACGGGCGATATCTACCGCCTCTTCCGCCTGCCAGCCAAAACGGTGGGAACGGGAAGCCGGGTTACCGAACGTACCGTCCAACGTCAAACATTGCATCATTTTCTCAGCGACGCGCGGGTCAACCGGCGTGGTGGCTGAGTAGTCGAGATAGATAGGTAACTTCATTGCTCATAAACTCCGTACATCACTTCAAAACGTACAATGCGTTTTGTTTTATTGACAGGCTGTTTATACCCGCAACCTCTCGGGCCAATGCAAAAAATCTGACGATGTCATCGTTGGTACAACATCGTGATAGTCGGGCTAACACCAACGCCACATTGGGCAATGTGGTCAGGATTATGCGGCTATCAGAAAGACAAAACGTGATGAGTAAAGGTACTCATCACGTTGAAGGTGGATCAGGCGCGCAGGTTAACGTTGATCGTTTCCTGGATTCGTCCATTAGCAGTGCGACGAATGTCCGCATCCTGACGATCCGCCACATCCAGCACTTCCTTGTTGTTCACCAGCTCATCCAGCGTGATGTTATTCAGGAAGTCGGTGATACGGTCGCTCAGATCGCGCCACAGCGTGTGCGTCAGGCAGCGATCGCCACCCTGACAGCCTTCACGGCCCTGACAACGCGTGGCGTCAACGGATTCATCGACGGCCGAAATGACCATGCCGACAGCGATTTCATTCGCGCTTTTACCCAGCAGGTAACCACCGCCTGGGCCACGCACGCTGGCAACCAGTCCATTCTTACGCAGGCGTGAAAACAGCTGCTCCAGATAAGACAGTGAAATACCCTGGCGTTCAGAAATATCCGCCAATGGAACTGGCCCTTCCTGGGAATGCAGAGCCACATCGAGCATGGCGGTAACGGCGTAACGGCCTTTGGATGTCAGTCTCATGATAGTGGTACCTGTAGGTAAAACATGTATTATGAAAACATGTATTGGCAGAACATACCGCGAGTCTGACATTCCTGAGTATTTTAGTCAACTATTTAACCGAGCAAAATACTCAAGTATTATTCGTCGTGTGTTTTTTGTACCGAACTCAGTATTCCACGCAGGATGTTAAGTTCCTGACTTTCCGGTCTGGCGCGGGTAAACAGGCGGCGCAGTTTGTTCATCACCTGACCTTGATGCGCCGGTCGGATAAATCCGGTTTGCAGCAGCGTCTGTTCAAGATGCTGATAAAACCGCTCCAGATCGTCAACCAGCGGATACGGGGATTCCTCATGCTGCGGCTGCCCGGCCTGTAACCGATCCAAATGCGCGATACGCACTTCATAAGCGATGATCTGCACTGCCATCGCCAGATTGAGCGAACTGTATTCCGGGTTTGCGGGAATCGCCACGTGGTAATGGCATTTCTGAAGCTCCTCATTCGTCAACCCCACGCGCTCACGCCCGAACACCAGCGCCACCGGTGCGTGCTCGGCTTCCTGCGCGCTGCGAACGCCGCACTCACGCGGTTCCAGCATCGGCCAGGGTAAGGTTCGGGAACGTGCGCTGGTGCCAACGACCAAGCCACATCCTTCGAGCGCCTGATCGAATGAATCAACAATGGTGGCATTACCGATAACATCGCTGGCGCCTGCCGCCAACGCAATGGCCTGTGAATCAGGCTTAACCAACGGGTTGACCAGATAAAGTTTGCTTAACCCCATGGTTTTCATCGCTCTGGCCACTGACCCCATATTGCCAGTGTGCGACGTTTCGACCAGAACAATGCGAATATTGTCTAACATATGAACTCTGTTGTGCGATAGATAGAAGGAAGTGGTGCGAAAAGGAAACCGCCGTACTTTAACACAAACTTAGCTATTTTACTTTTCTGCTGCTATACTCTGCGCCGCTTTCCGTTCTTTAACATTCCAGTGGACCGATACCATGCATCCGATGCTCAACATCGCTATACGCGCTGCGCGTAAAGCCGGTAATTTAATTGCCAAGAACTATGAAACGCCAGACGCCGTCGAAGCCAGCCAGAAAGGCAGCAACGATTTTGTGACCAACGTCGATCGGGATGCAGAACGTCTGATCATTGAAGTCATCCGCAAATCTTACCCACAGCACACCATTATTGGTGAAGAGTGCGGCGAGCTGGCTGGTGAAGATCCGGCAGTACAATGGGTTATCGATCCTCTGGATGGCACCACCAACTTCATCAAACGTTTACCTCACTTCGCAGTTTCTATCGCGGTCCGCATTAAAGGCCGTACCGAAGTTGCCGTCGTTTACGATCCTATGCGTAATGAACTGTTTACCGCGACCCGTGGTCAAGGCGCACAGTTGAACGGCTACCGTCTGCGCAGCAGTACTGCCCGCGATCTGGAAGGCACCGTACTGGCAACAGGTTTCCCCTTCAAATTAAAGCAACATAGCAAAACCTATATCAATGCCATCGGTGCGCTGTTCACCCACTGTGCGGATTTCCGCCGTACGGGCTCTGCCGCACTGGATCTGGCATATGTTGCCGCGGGTCGCGTTGACGGCTTCTTTGAAATCGGCCTGAAGCCGTGGGATTTCGCTGGCGGCGAGCTGCTGGTTCGTGAAGCTGGCGGGATCGTGACCGATTTCGTTGGCGGCCATAACTATCTGGCAT
Source organism: Pectobacterium sp. A5351 (assembly GCF_028335745.1). Classification (NCBI taxonomy): domain Bacteria; kingdom Pseudomonadati; phylum Pseudomonadota; class Gammaproteobacteria; order Enterobacterales; family Pectobacteriaceae; genus Pectobacterium; species Pectobacterium sp. A5351. Next base: position 1,195,710 of record NZ_CP116477.1, on the reverse strand, counting down.
CCGGCAATCTGGTTGCAGGTAACCCGCGTGTGGTGAAATCCATTCTGGCCACCATCCGTGAAGAACTGAGCGACGCGCTGAAACGCTAATTCTTACCCACTCCGGCCCACCTCCATAAAAACGACATTGGGCCGGAGTTGTTATTTTTCTTTACATATGAATCCTGTATACGCATTGTTTATCCTTATACGATAATAATTATCAACCGCATTAAACTGATAACTTCATCACATTGATAAACTGTGAATTAGGATCGCTATTATGTTAATAAAATCAGTCAGATCGCTCTTTCTGACCGCACTCCTCACCACCCCGCTTTTCAGCTACGCCACCCAATATCCTCTTACCGTCACTGATTTCGACGGGAGAAGTGTCACCATTAAACAAGAGCCACAGCGCATCATTCTGCAAGATGGGCGCGATATTATGACGATGGCATTGCTTGACCGCGATAATCCCTTTCAGCGTCTGGTCGCCTGGAATAATCTGGCGAAAAAACAGGACACCGCAACCTGGGATATGCTGAAAGGAAAATGGCCTCAGTCCGTTGGCATTCTGGATATGGGCTTCAGTGACAAAGGCAACGTCGATCTGGAAAGCGTACTGTCAAAACAGCCGGATCTGATGATTGCCCAGTTGCGAGCAAAAGCAGCACTGAAGGAAAGCGGTGTGATCGACAAACTCAGCGCGCTGAATATTCCCGTGCTGTTCGTCGATTATGAAGTGAATCCGGCTAAAGATACCGCTCCCAGCGTCGACCTGTTAGGAAAAGTTCTGAACCGTGAAGCCAATGCCAAAGCGTATACCGATTTCTATCGTCAACACTTCGATGCTATTCAGCAGAAAACCGCTGCAATCACCCCGAAACCTAACGTCTTTATTGAACCGATTGCCGGAAACTCAGACTCCTGCTGCTTCACACACAGCAACAGCGGCTGGGGCGGATTGATTGAAGCGGTCGGCGCGAAAAATATTGGTTCGGATTTACTGCCGGGCGCGTCAGGCTTTGTCTCGCTGGAAAAAATTATCAGCATGAAACCTGATGCCTACATCATGACGGGTTCTAAGCGTGGTAACAGTCAGGTCCTACCGTTAGGCTATGGTGCCAGCGTAGAAGACGTTCGTAATCAGGCCACTACGCTGCTAAACCGCACTGGCATTAGCCAAATTCCAGCGGTTCAGGCGAAACACGTTTACGGTGTTTACCACCATTTCTACAATCATCCTTACAACATTGTTGGTATGGAATATCTGGCAAAGGACATTTATCCTCAGGCGTTTTCCAGCCTGAATCCTGATGACACGTATCACCATATCATTCAGAATTTTACCTCGCTGCCTGACAGTGACTTTATCTTTGCCTGGAAACAAGGTGAGTAATTTTTCATGAGTACAACCACTGAACCGGGTATCCGCAATACTGCCGCGGATGCCAACACCATTATGGACAACTATCGCGGCATCATTCGACGCCGCGTGGGTGTTATGGCGATACTGCTGTTGATCATCATCGGCTCGTTGTTGCTGGATTTCACGATGGGGCCTTCAGGGCTGACGCTTGATGTGCTTTGGCAGACGCTGACCGATCCGGCCAGTGCCGATGCGGGTACGCGCGTGATCGTCTGGGATATTCGTCTGCCTTACGCGCTGATGGCTATCGTAGTCGGGCTGGCGCTTGGTCTGGCCGGTGCAGAAATGCAAACCATCCTGAACAACCCGTTGGCCAGCCCGTTTACGCTCGGCGTTTCTTCCGCTGCTGCGTTCGGCGCCGCGCTGGCTATCGTCCTCGGCATCGGTATCCCCGGTATTCCGGCTCAGTGGTTTATCTCTGCAAACGCCTTTATCTTTGCGCTGCTGGCAGCCTTGCTGCTTGATGGGATTACGCGCTGGACGCAGGTCGCCACCTCCGGCGTGGTGCTGTTCGGTATCGCGCTGGTGTTCACCTTCAACGCGCTGGTTTCAATGCTCCAGTTCATCGCCAACGAAGACACGCTGCAAGGCCTGGTGTTCTGGACGATGGGCAGTCTGGCCCGCGCTTCATGGGAAAAACTGGGTATCCTGCTGTTGGTGCTCGCTATCGTGATGCCAATTTCACTGATGAGCTCCTGGAAACTGACCGCACTGCGGTTGGGTGAAGATCGCGCCGTGAGTTTTGGCATTAACGTTCGCCGTCTGCGTCTGGCGACGCTGTTGCGCATCAGCATTTTGTCCGCCATATCCGTCGCGTTTGTCGGCCCCATCGGCTTTATCGGTCTGGTTGCTCCGCATATCGCACGTATGATTTTCGGTGAAGATCACCGCTTCTACCTGCCTGCCAGTGCGTTAACTGGCGCGCTGGTGCTGTCAATGGCGTCCGTCGCCTCGAAAAACCTCATCCCCGGCGTCATTATCCCGGTTGGTATCGTCACATCACTGGTTGGCGTACCCTTCTTCCTGAGTATTATCCTGCGCCACAGAGGAAACGTATGAGCCAGCACACCTCTTCTGGATTACGCCTTTCCCACTTTCGCGCTGGTTACCCCAAGCGTCAGGTGATTCGCGATCTGTCGGTACCACAACTGCCGCGCGGGAAAATTACCGTGCTGCTTGGCCCCAACGGCAGCGGTAAATCCACACTGCTGCGTGCAATGGCCGGTCTGAATGCTTCCGAAGGTGAACTGTGGCTGGATGGCACCAATCTGATGACGTTGCCGTTCGCTCAGCGGGCAGAAAAAGTCGTTTATCTGCCGCAGTCCCTGCCCGCAGGCGTTCACCTGCACGTACTGGAATCGATTATCGTCGCCCAGCGCGCGTCCGGCGGCATGCACAGTGCCGAAAAGCAAGATGAAGTGATGAGCCTGTTGCGTCAGTTGGGTATTGAACATCTGGCGTTGAGCTATCTCGACCAACTCTCCGGCGGACAGAAACAACTGGTTGGATTAGCGCAATCGCTGATCCGTCAGCCTTCCCTACTCCTGCTGGATGAACCGCTCAGCGCGCTGGATCTGAACTATCAGTTCCACGTGATGGATTTGGTGCGCAAGGAAACGCGTAAACGCAACATCATCACTGTGGTGGTGGTACATGACATCAATATCGCGCTGCGCCACGGCGACCACGTACTGATGCTGCAAAACGGTAATTTGATTGCCAATGGCGCGCCGGCTGAGGTTATCAGCCCGGAAAGCCTGTCTGCGGTCTATGGCGTACGCGGACGCATCGAGCGCTGTTCACAGGGCGTGCCGCAGGTGATTATTGACGGCCTGATCAGCGAACCGACCATCTAAGCCCGTCACCCGACGAGTAGACGGTGGGTGCCCTCGCCGTCTTTGCTTCCTTACCTTATCGGCAGGCACTACGACGCTTAATTCACCGCGCCCAAACTATTTATACCGCACACACGTTATACCGTACGCGCAGCGCTTACTCTGACGGTGCCATTATTCAACACAGGACAGGCGTTCAGAACCAAGCATATCGCGCATGTTCGTCAGCATGTTCTCAAACAAACGCAATGCCAGGCCAATGCTATTTACGTTGTAGTATAACGGCGCATCATAATGCTTCAGATAATGTTCGAACTCTGGTTTATCGAGCAGCTTATAAATTGCCGTAAACCGCAAAATAAGGTGACGGCAATTATTGAGGTAGAGCTCGAACGTGCGGTAATCGCTTTTCATTAGCTGAGTAAGCAACACGGTCATATGTTCGAATTCCGTCAATAACGACGCATAATCCCCCAAATTTTCCGCACTGTGCTCAGTCGATTCCATATCGTCGTCCCCCTTGGTTTTTCACCACTGACCAATTGAGCTCCTAGCCGCATGCAGCCTCACTGCATGCGGCTTGAGGGATCAGAAACGCTGCCAGTCCGCTTCATCCTGAGCAACAGCACTTTTTTTCCTCACGGGAGAAAGGCGTGGGGCCGAGGTTCCCGGTAGCACAGCGGCAGAAGTGGAAGCCAGCGCCAGAGGGGTAATCTGTCCCACAATGAACTGCCCCACCAACTGGCTAAGCGTACTCGCCTGCTCTTGTAGCGACTGCGACGCCGCAGAAGCCTCCTCCACCAATGAGGCGTTTTGCTGAGTGACATCATCCATCTGGTTAACGGCCTGATGCACCTGACTGATACCCCGGCTTTGTTCCTCAGTCGCCGCCGCGATTTCATTCACCAAATCCGTCACCTGCTGGATCGCGTCTTTCATCGCTGACATGTTTTTCCCTACATCGCTGGCTTGATCAACGCCCACCGATACCAGCGAGTTTGAAGCATCAATCAAATCCTTGATTTCACGCGCTGCCGTAGATGACCGCTGTGCCAGCGTGCGTACTTCACCCGCAACCACCGCAAAGCCACGCCCCTGTTCACCAGCACGCGCCGCTTCTACTGCCGCATTTAGGGCAAGAATATTGGTCTGAAATGCAATACCTTCGATAAGGGCAATGATATCGGTGATCTTGCCTGAGCTGGTACGAATATGTTCCATCGTATTCAGCATCGTACTAACTGAATCCGCGCTATTAATGGAAATCCGACTGGCATTCCCTGCCAGCAGGCTAGCCTGTTGCGTGTTCTCAGCGTTCTGGCGCACCGTCTCGCTGATTTCCGTCATACTGGCAGCGGTTTGTTCCAGCGACGCGGCCTGTTCTTCGGTGCGGGATGACAAATCTTCATTACCCGCTGCAATCTGCGTCGCCGCGCTGCTCACCGACTGCGATGAAGCACTCACCGAAGCCAGCGCAGAAGAGACCCGATGCATCAGGCTATTAAAGGCGCGGGCAGTATTTCCCACTTCATCCTTGCGCCGATCGTCAGCTTGAATCGTCAGGTCGAGATGGGTGCTCACGCTTTCCATCGTTTGGCTCATATTGTTCAGGCTCTTTCTAATGCCCAGAATGGTTCTCACTGCGAAAAAGCCGATCAACAACAACACCAATAACGTACCGGACAGCAGACCAAACCACGTTTGTTCATAGATCCGTTGATTCACCTGACGCAGGTCATCGCCAATTTTAATATTAAGATCAAACTGATTGCGATAGTTAGCGATCAAATTACGTACGGCCTCACCTGGCCCTCCCATGCCCTGGAGCAGGCCAAGCGCAGTGTCATTTTGATTTGCACGTGATGCGTTCAAAAAAGCAGGTAATGAGGCCTGCAATTTTCCAATGAGATCGATCGCCTTGTTAGTCAGTTGAAGATCTTCTTCGCTCGATATGTCATTTTTCAGGTAATACTCATTGAGCGCCTTCAACTCGTCGATGGTTTTAGTAATGTCCTGTTCAATAACGGGGAGCTTTCCATCATCCACCGTTGTTTGATGGCGATACAAAAAAAGCACCAGCGAATTGCTTTTATCCACCATATTATTTAAATCTTTGATGCTCGGAATCGCATTGTCCTGAACATATTCAAAACGAGACTGGAACCCTGATAACAATGATAAAGTGACGATAACTAATGAGATAAGTGCTAGCGACATTAGTGAAAATGTCAGCAGCAGGCGTTGCGTGATATTCATAACCGCTCCATTCTTGAATTGTTATACCGCACTTTTTTTACTGATTCGGGTATGTCAAATAAGCAACGTCGTCCTCCCTACGTAGCATAGTGAGTAGACATCACACATACCTTTACTACGCTCAATTATCGACACAGAAGTGAGTAGCTTGATAGCATCGATCGCCAAAACAAATTAATAATATTCAATCGATACAAAATTACTATCAAAAAAAGACAATTGATCGTCAAAAACATCTAAAGATCCTGTAACCAGATAAGTGGAAAGGTAAACGTTTGCTTTGCTCTCTCGAAGAATAAAGAATGCGGTAAGTCAATGGCGAGTTGAACCCGTGAAAAAGGCATAAAAATAAAAAAAGCACTGAACGATAAGATTCAGTGCCTTCTTATTACCGGATTTACTGCCTGACGGCGTTATCTCTTCGCTGGCAACGTAACCCAGTAACCAGGCTGATACGGCAGCGGCAGGAATTTCTCATGGAAGGTACGGAACGTCGCGTCAGGATCGATGTCATTAAACAGCTCCGGGTGCATCCATTTTGCTAATACCTGAATCGCCACAAACTGATACGGGCTGTCATAGAACTGATGCCAGATCGCATGAGCGTTACCATTGGTCGCAACAGGCAGCGTTTTAAATGCTGAACGCTCCATCAGTTTTTGCAGGCGTTGCAGCGCTTCTTTCTGATCGGCTCCTGGCCCAACGCCAACCCAACCATTTGCCGTGTTGTAGTTTTTCCAGTTCGCCCCGGTCACCACCACCACATCCGGGCGAGCGCTGATAATCTGCTCAGGGTTCAGCGAACCAAACGTGCCGGGGATGATGTTCTTGGCAATGTTGTCACCGCCAGCGGCTTCAACCATGCGGCCAAAGTTCTCATCACCGAATGACATGCAGCACTCTTCGTCATAGCCGCCCGCGCGATCGATCATCACTTTCGGGCGTGGCCCCTGATAGTTCTTCAACCGATCGGTGACCAGCTCGATCTGCTCACGACGGAATTTAATAATCTCTTCCGCACGCTGTGGTTTACCCACCAGCTGACCCATGATGTGAATGCTTTTTTCTGCGTTCTCAAACGGCTTCTCGCGGAAATCGATAAACACGACCGGAATACCCAGCGAGTTGAGCTTTTCTATCAATTTGCCTTCATCCGTCGCCGCTTTTGACTCCAGATTCATCAACACCAAATCCGGTTTCAGCGTCAGCGCCTGCTCAACGTTGAAGGTACCGTCTTTCGCGCCGCCGAAGGTCGGCAGCTTTTTGATTTCCGGGTATTGCTTTTCATAAGCCAGATAGCCGTCGTAATCCGCTTTTGGCAGATCGTCACGCCAGCCAACCACGCGCTGGAACGGGGCTTCCGTATCAAAGGCAGCCAGCAGATAAATCTGTCGACCTTCCCCTAAAATAATCCGCTTTACTTCGGATTTAATTTCTACCTTCCTGCCACTAACGTCTTCAATAACAATCGGGTTAGCGCTGGCGATAGCACTCGCACTCAGCCCCAACAGAACAACGACTGAGAACAGCCATTTCTTCATTATTATTCCCTTCTGCGATTATGGTTGTAAATGATAATAGTTATCATTATTGAAATAATATCCCGCCGTGATTATCGGAAGCAACGGGTTTTTAGCGCGAGGTTAATAAAAGGTAAAATTAGCCGGAGAATGGCCGAATACCGCCCATCATCGCGGGCTGTGCGTTGAGGTAAAGCAGGACGCCGGAGCCAACCAAAATCAGCCCGCCGGCAAATGCCAGAAGAGAAAACATCGCACGCTGCCATACGGGCGATGCCCGATTTGCCCCTAAACGTTCCACGACACGACGGCAGTAAAAAACCAACACGGCCAGCGCGGAGATGGTGATCGCCGTTCCGGCAGCCATCACCAGCGCAGAGGCGACGCCCCACAGATAGACGCCGATCACTTTAGAGAAAAGCAGCACCAGAATAGCGCCTGAGCACGGGCGCATTCCCATCGCCAGCACAATCATCAGACGCGTACGCCAGCTGCTATCGCGCTCAAGTTCCTCATTGCTCGGGAGATGGCGGTGCCCGCAACCACAGTCGGTATCGTGCTGGTGCAAAGAAGGGAGCGGTGCAGACACCGGGCGAAGCATCATACGTCTATCAGTTGGTACGTTAAGCTGGGTGACACGCAAAATAGTCGCGGGTTTAGGCTGCTGTACGAGGACGGTATACAGCTGTTTCAATGCGCGGAAACAGAGCAAAAGCCCCAGCCCCGCCACCAGCACGAAGCTCCCTTTCTCCATCCAGAAACTGCTGTTGTGCAACGTTCGGCTGGATAGCTGCAAGATCCCTAATACCACCGTCACCAGCGCTACCGCCATCAGCCCTTGAACCAGCGACGCCGCAAGCGTCAACTTCAGGCTGCTTTTCAGCTTCGATGGATGTGTCGCCAGATAGGTCATGATGACCACTTTACCGTGCCCCGGCCCGACGGCATGAAGCACGCCATAGACCAGACTGAACATCATCAGACTCAGCCCTGCCTGATGCGGCTGCTGTTCCACCATTTGCAACAGGTGCGACATTTGCTGATGCAGCGATTTCTGCCAAATCGCGCTTTGCAGCATAAGTTGTGGCCAGTACCCTACGATGTAGTGCAACGCCGAGGCCAGCAGCGCCAAAAACAGCCACAGCGGCCACAGATCGCACAGCCGACTCAACAGCGGACGCCGGCGCGGCAGCGAACCGAGGTTCACTGACATTGCAGCGTCACCCGCTGTGCAAACTGTTTACCCAGCTCCATATCTTCGTCCGGCGCGTCGTTCTTATCCAGCGACAGCGCATAGGATTGCAGTTCAGCGTTAGGTTCCGGCGTGACGAGCGTGGTTTTACAGCGCGAGGCTAGCTCAGGCGCGAGCTTCACAGCCTTGTCGTTCTGATAGGACATATCGACAAAATAGGTAGGATCGTAAGTAGAAATCAGCAAAGGTTTTCCGGCCAGCGGCTGTGGATGTGCCAACGGCAGTACAAATTCCAGTACCGCCTGATTGCCTTTGCGGGAAAGGTGATACTCGGTTGGCAGCGGCGTATATTTCACAGGCTGACCATCACGATAGATATCAGTAAAATAGTGCTGCCCCCAGACATTAGCCATGACTTCCGCCGCCAGTTTTTTCCAGATTTCAGAATCCGTTTTCGCCTTTCCTGCGTCATACAGCAAATCGGCCGACGTGATGGGATCCATTGTCCATTGCATACGTAAACCGATGATGTGGTCGTTCTGGCTCTCAACTGTGGTCTGCATATCAATAAAACTGTGTGGGTGAGCGAAAACGGGTTGGCCGAATGCCAAGCCTGCCATCAGCAACGTTATCCGTCCGCACCCGCGTTTCAAAGCGTTATAATGTAACATTACTTTTACCACACGACGTTATCTTGACAGTAGATAGCACTTTATTAGACCTTTTCGACCGCGGCACGGTGACTGACGGAAGGCCGGATAAACAGTGCAGGCACCGCCAGCAGCGCCATCCCCCAGAACGTGCCGCCCTGCAAATGCTCAAACAGGAAACCGGATACCATCGTCATCACCGCGATACTGCCCCCCATCGCCAGCGCGGAATACACCGCCTGTAGCCGCAGAATGTCACCACCAGAACGTGCAGCGATAAAACGCATCGCGGCCAGGTGGCACACGGTGAACGTACCACAGTGCAATATCTGTATCACAATCAGCCACGGCAGAGCCACCGTCGAGCCCATTAACCCCCAGCGCACCACGCCACACACGGCTGAGAGCAGCAGAAGCTGTCTGGCGCTCCAGCGCCGAAACAGACGTTGGCTGAAGGTAAAGATGACAATTTCCGCGACAACGCCTAACGACCAGAGATAACCGATAATCGAGGCGGAATAACCCGAATCCTGCCAATAAATGACGCTGAAACCATAGTACGCTGCATGTGCGCCCTGTAGCAGAGATACGCAAAGCAGGAAACGCCATACCGCAGGTTCAGCCAGCAAGGTTTTCCACGGCGTCACACTAACCGACTGCGCGGTTGACGCAGCCGCTTGCGGCATCACGCTGGGGCGAAGCAGCATGCCTAACAGCATGACAACCAGCCCCGCGCTGAGAATGGCCAGAATCGCGGGGTGTCCCCAGATAGCGACCAGTTCGCCTGTCGCCGCAGAAGCAATGACAAACGCGATCGAGCCCCAAACCCGTACCTTGCCGTAATCCATCACGACCTGCCGCTGCCAGGTCGCGGCTAAGGCATCGGTCAGCGGCACCAGTGGCGCGAAAAACAGGTTAAACCCAATCATCACGATCATCAGCCACAGCCAGGCATTCCCCAGCCAGAAACCAACGGCCAGCGCCAGTGACAGCAACGCCAGCCCACGTAATACCGTAATCAGTTTGGACGGATCTTTCACGCTGGGCGTGATGACCAGACTGCCGACGAAACGCGCCACCAGACCCGCCCCCAGCAGCATCCCGATCGACTCGGCGGACAGCCCCTCGCCTTTCAGCCATCCCCCCCAAAATGGCAGGAAAACGCCATAGCAAAAAAAGTAGGTGAAATAGCTTAGCGCCAGCCAGCGCGTCGATTGCAAAACCATGATGTCTCCCTTTCGATGACGAACTCTCCTAGCTTCGGCTCTTTTTTGCTGGCTACTCTGTCAGAGTGCATGCGGCGGCGCAACGCGTTATTCGCAATGAAATGCGAACAACGATGTCGACCCGATCGACAGGCATAAAAAATTTCCGGGAGAAATTTTCAACGTCGCTTGCGACGGCCCGCAGGGTGGTGGCCAGGGATGGCCACCATAAAAAACGCCAGCACACAAGCTGGCGTTTGGGAAGTATTCCGACAGTGATGTCAGAGAAACGACCGAATTATGCGTAAACCGGGAAGCGGGCGCAGATATCCAGCACTTTCTGTTTCACGCGCTCAATGGTCGCTTCGTCGTTGATGTTGTCCAACACATCACAGATCCAGCCAGCCAGCTCACGCACTTCCGCTTCTTTAAAGCCGCGACGGGTTGCCGCCGGTGTACCGATACGGATACCGGAAGTCACGAACGGGCTCTTCGGATCGTTAGGCACGCTGTTCTTGTTCACGGTGATATTCGCACGACCCAGTGCAGCATCAGCCTCTTTACCGGTCAGGTTTTTGCTAACCAGATCCAGCAGGAACAGGTGGTTGCTGGTTCCGCCAGAAACGACGTTGAAACCACGTGACAGGAAGACTTCAACCATTGCTTTGGCGTTTTTCGCGACCTGCTGCTGATACACTTTGAATTCAGGCTCCATCGCTTCTTTCAGCGCAACCGCTTTACCTGCGATAACGTGCATCAATGGGCCACCCTGACCACCAGGGAAAACAGCAGAGTTCAGCTTTTTGTACAGCTCTTCGTCGCCGCCTTTCGCCAGAATCAGGCCACCGCGTGGGCCAGCCAGCGTTTTGTGCGTCGTCGTGGTCACGATGTGAGCATGAGGAACCGGGTTAGGGTAAACCTCTGCGGCAATCAGACCGGCAACGTGAGCCATATCGACAAACAGGTAAGCGCCGATGCTGTCAGCGATTTCACGCATCTTCGCCCAGTCAACCACGCCAGAATAGGCAGAGAAACCACCGACGATCATTTTTGGCTTGTGCGTACGTGCCAGTTCCGCCATTTCGTCGTAGTCGATTTTGCCGCTTTCATCGATACCGTAAGGAATAACTTTATACAGTTTGCCTGACAGGTTAACCGGAGAACCGTGCGTCAGGTGACCACCGTGCGCCAGGTTCATACCCAGAATGGTGTCGCCCGGTTGCAGCAGCGCGGTGTAAACGGCAAAGTTAGCCTGGGAACCAGAGTGCGGCTGCACGTTGGCATAATCTGCGCCGAACAGCGCTTTCGCACGATCGATCGCCAACTGCTCAACCACGTCAACATACTCACAGCCGCCGTAGTAACGTTTGCCCGGATAACCTTCAGCATACTTGTTCGTCAGCTGAGACCCCTGAGCCTGCATAACGCGTGGGCTGGTGTAGTTTTCTGACGCAATCAGTTCAATGTGCTCTTCCTGACGCACCACTTCTTGCTCCATTGCTTGCCACAGGTCGGCATCATAATCGGCAATGTTCATTTCACGCTTTAACATCCGGATCTCCTGACTCAGCTAACATAAATATACTGGGAATTAATGGCCCGTTTGGGAATTGGGCTACCCTCTTGGGGAATGTCGTATAGTGTAAACCGTTTTTCCCTAATGAAGATAGGTCTTGACAGAGGTTTTTACGCAAACGATTAACTACAGGCAGCACAAGGCTTCAGCAAATTCGAGGCGTGTGGTGGTCAACGGATTTTTCTTCATTCTCAACCTGCTATTCCTTCATGTTATTCCTTTTGGTTCCCGCCTAAAAAATCCCTACCACTAAAAAGGTAATTTACAGTGACGGACAAACCCAATAAGATGCATATAAAATACAACTTATAAATCATGCCAATAATAAGGAGTCACCATGCTGGATAACCACACTATCGCCATTGTTAAATCGACCATTCCTCTGCTGGCGGAAACCGGCCCGAAACTGACTGCGCATTTTTACGATCGCATGTTTACCCATAACCCTGAACTCAAAGATATTTTTAACATGAGCAACCAGCGCAATGGCGATCAGCGAGAAGCGCTGTTCAATGCCATCTGTGCGTATGCGACGAATATCGAAAATCTGGGTGCTCTGCTGCCTGCGGTTGAGCGTATCGCCCAGAAGCACGCCAGCTTTAACATTCAGGCCGATCAGTATCAGATCGTGGGTAATCACTTATTGGCAACGCTGGATGAAATGTTTAGCCCAGGACAAGCGGTGCTGGACGCCTGGGGTAAAGCCTATGGCGTGCTGGCGAATGTCTTTATCCAGCGCGAAAGCGATATCTATCGCAACACCGAAGCGAAAAACGGCGGCTGGGGCGGTGTGCGACCTTTCCGTATTGTGAACAAGCAATCGCAAAGCGCCGTGATTACCAGTTTCACGCTGGAACCCACCGACGGCCAACCTATTGCTGATTTTCAGCCGGGCCAGTATCTGGCGGTTTACATCAAGCATGGCAGTTTTGCCAATCAGGAGATTCGCCAATACTCTCTGACTCACGCACCAAATGGAAAATCCTACCGGATTGCGGTGAAACGTGAAGCACAGGGCACCGTTTCCGGCTATCTGCATGATACCGCGCGCGAAGGCGACATCATTCATCTGGCAGCGCCGCACGGTGATTTCTTCCTTGATATCTCCGCTTCCACACCGGTGGCCCTGATTTCCGGCGGCGTAGGGCAAACTCCTATGCTGGGCATGCTGCATACGCTCAAACAACAGGATCATCAGGCGAAGGTGTTATGGCTACACGCAGCGGAGAACGGCACAGCGCATGCGTTTGCGAATGAAATCAAACAGACGGGGCAGGCGCTGCCGCAGTTCCAGCAGCACATCTGGTATCGGGAACCACAGCCGGACGATCGTCCGGGTGAAGATTATCACCATAGTGGACTAATGCAGTTGGCCTCGCTAAAAGAGGAGTTAACCACGCCAGATATGCACTATTACCTGTGTGGCCCTGTGGTTTTCATGCAGTTTATCGCACAGCAACTGCTGGCAATGGGGATCCCGGCCGAGCAGCTACATTACGAATGTTTTGGTCCACATAAAGTTGTCTAACCCTCATTGATAACGGATCAAACCCAAAGGTCGCTTTTGCGGCCTTTTTTCATTTTTCAGACCGTCCCCCTTCCCAAAAATACTTTACCGATCACAATTTTATGTGCTGACACACGAGCGCTCCGCTAAAAAAGAGGTGGGTCACAAAAAAACACGCTCTATTAAAATAACATTTCATTTTTAATGAATAGTTATTTCACCAAAAAGGACCTGCGTATATAGCCTAAATAATTCGAGTTGCAAGACAAAACGTTAGCGTTTTGAACAACGCAAAGCGTTGGCCCGTTAGGGCGAGGCGCATTTATGTGCCTTGTAACGCGGCAAGCGAGGGACAAATTCGTCGGGAACGAATTTGACCAGCCAAAGGCTGGCCTCCGGTGAGAGACAGGATGTCTCTCATTTCATCCCGATGAGCTTACTCAGGTAAGTGATTCGGGTGAGCGAACGCAGCTAACGCACGTGCAACTTGAAGAATGACGGATATAGGCATCGCCCTTGAGTCGGCTTGGGTGCACAATAAAGCCCCCGACGTTTTCTCTAAAGGCCGTGACAAGAACGATAAAAAACAGCGACCTTCCTTTGACAACGCTTGGGTTCATTAACTGTTTTCGATTAATCAACAAGGGATATGTCTAACCATGGCAAAACGTTTTTCAGAAAGTGTCGCTTTAGCTCTGATACTTTCTGCCCCTTTCACACAGGTACATGCTAAAACTTCCGCCGCTGCACAGCAGAGCGCCACAACGGACAGCGCTAAATTACTGTCAGGCGCAATGCTGGGTGAAAAAACCGGCTTATCGGGTAACGTCACCGTACGGGATATTCATCTGCCCGCGACTATCATAATCAGGGATCAACAAGGCCAGAAGCGACAGACAAAGACGGATGAGCAAGGCAAGTATCAGCTTGATATTTCAGGTCTCACGCCGCCGTTACGTCTTTTAGCTATTGAGTCCGGCGGCAATAACTGCCTGTTGAATAATATTCCTCGTGCCATTTGCCTATCCGCTGTCGCCCCTTCATTACATGACGGGAAAGAAAATATCGCCAATATCAACCCGATGACTGACCGCATCACCTCTGATATCGCGGTGGCGGCAGGCTACATTGGCCCACAGCAACTAACGGACGACACGGCATCACCGAAACTGGATGCCGCAGCCTGGAAAAAAGCCTACGCGGATTTCCACGCAGGCTTCAATGACGCGTTAAAACAGGTGGGCATCAGTACACCTACCCGTTTCGATCCCCTTACCTACCCTGCCGCTCAGCAGGACGCTGTCACCAACATCGTCAGCGTCATTAATCATAACCGCAATTATCACAACAATACGGGCTACTCAGGCCATACGGTGCTAACCGACAGCGCCTTCCACCCGATTGTCGGTCTGAACGATAAAGGCGACTATGAACCGCTGGATTATCGCTCTGCTCGCCAGAACCTGGACGCAATCCAGAAAGCGCAAACCCGTATTTTCATCGTCGGCGACTCGACTGCAGCAACCTATGAAAAAATGCGCTTCCCGCGCATGGGGTGGGGACAGGTTTTTGAACAACAGTTCAGCAAAAACAGCGGCGTAAAAGTTGTTAACGGCGGACGAGCAGGTCGTAGTTCACGTGACTATTTTTACGAAGGCTGGTTCCGTCAGATGCAACCACTGATGAAAGAAGGCGATTTCCTGTTTATCCAAATGGGACACAACGATCAAAACTGCAATGGGGCCAAAGCGGTACGTGGTCCTGCTGATGTCGCTAACCTCTGCACTTACCCGAACGATGCCGCAGGGAAAAAACAGGCCCCGCAGGGCAAAGCCGATATGTCATTCCAGACGTCGCTGGAACGCTACATCACCTTCGCCCGCCAGCACAAGCTCACCCCCGTTCTGCTGACGCCAACTACCCGAGTGAAAACGGCTGAAGGCAAAGAGGGTACACCCGCCGTACACAGCCATTTCACCAAGCAAAATGCAGATAACGGCTACGCCTTCATCGGCGATTACAGCCAGACCATCAGGGATACGGCAGCGGATAACAAGGTGATTTTACTGGACGTGGAACCTGCCACTATCGCGCTGGCGAATCAGGGCAACAGCGACCACTGGAAACAGTATTGGTTAGTGATCGATCCCAAACAATACCCTTACTATCGCGATCAGGCGGGTAGCCTGAGCAAACCGGATACTACCCATTTCCAGAAAAAAGGCGCTATCGCCGTGGCGGGAATTGTCGCCGACGCCATTCGGCAAGAACCTGCGTTAGCATTGCTGGCGGAAAAAACGGCCAGCAAACACAAGTAGTGATCAGTCAGACAAAACGATAAGACAGAACCGCGCGGTGTGACCTTGCCGCGCGTTACACACCTTTCCTTTACCGATTACAGGATTCTAGACATGATAAAAGCCTCAACCCCCTGCAAGACGCTGACCTTAGCCATGTTAATTACCGCCCCTTTATCGCTAGCACAGGCAGCCGACTACAATGCGCTGGTTTCTACCAATTCAGGGGACACTAAAGCCTACAAAACCATTACTGAAGCGATTGCCAGTGCACCGGCAGATAGCTCACCATTTATTATCTATGTGAAAAATGGTGTGTACCACGAACGCCTGACCATTACGCGCCCTAACATCCATCTCCAGGGCGAAAGCCGTGACGGCACCGTGATCACCGCAACCACCGCAGCCGGGACACTCAAACCCGATGGCAGCAAATGGGGAACTTACGGCAGCAACACGGTGAAAGTCGATGCGCCCGATTTCAGCGCCCGTTCCTTGACCATTCGCAATGATTTCGATTACCCCGCCAATCAGGCCAAAGCCAACGACGATCCTACAAAATTAAAAGACTCGCAGGCCGTTGCGCTACTGGTCGCCGAAAATAGCGATCGTGCGTGGTTCCATGATGTCAGTCTGGTTGGGTATCAAGACACGCTCTATGTGAAAGGGGGACGCAGCTTCTTCTCACAATGCCGGATAAGCGGCACCGTTGACTTCATCTTTGGCGACGGCACTGCATTATTTGACAATTGCGACATCGTCTCGCGTAACCGTACCGACGTGAAAGATCAGCCGCTTGGCTATCTCACCGCTCCAAGCACTGACATTAAGCAAAAATATGGGCTGGTCATTATCAATAGCCGGGTGATTAAAGAGAAAGACGTCCCGGCGAAAAGCTATGGTTTGGGTCGCCCCTGGCACCCAACGACCACCTTTGAGGATGGCCGCTATGCCGATCCTAACGCCATCGGCCAGACTGTCTTCCTGAACACCAGCATGGACGACCACATCTATGGCTGGGATAAAATGTCCGGTAAAGATAAACAAGGCGAGAAAATCTGGTTCCATCCGCAAGACTCACGCTTTTTCGAGTATAAATCCAGCGGAAAAGGAGCAGAGAAAAACGATCAGCGCCGTCAGTTAAGCGACGCGGAAGCAGCGGAATACACCGCAGATAAGGTGTTGGCAGGCTGGGTGCCTACCGCGCCTAAAGGGAAGTAGAAGTTAGAGTAGAAGTCAATGTGACGAAGCCAGCCCTCATCAGGCTGGCTTCTAAAACGGAACAATGCAAGGCGAGACGATTAAATCGCTTCCTCGTCCTCTTCGCCGGTACGAATACGGACAACGCGCGCCACATCAAAGACAAAGATTTTACCATCGCCGATTTTACCTGTCTGCGCGGTCTGCGTGATGGTTTCTACACAGGTATCGACGATATCATCCGCTACGACAATTTCGATTTTTACTTTTGGCAGAAAATCGACCATGTATTCTGCGCCACGATACAGTTCCGTGTGGCCTTTCTGACGACCAAAACCTTTCACTTCCGTTACCGTCATCCCTGTGATGCCCACTTCAGCTAACGCTTCACGCACATCGTCCAGTTTGAACGGCTTAATAATCGCATCAATTTTCTTCATGGAGGAACCTTTGTGTTATCTATGTTGCGGCCAAAGCCGTGCATCAGCAAATGAACAGCATGTCAGAACTCAGACGGACAATCTATATCCATCACACCTCAGACTGCTTGTGCGTTGTTCAAAACACTAACGTTTTGTCGCGCAACGCAAATAATGTAGATTAATAACCCACCCGCATTACGCTGCGGGCGCACTGCCAGCGCTTTCAGCGCTAGTCTTTAAAATCGTTGGCATCCAGCTCATGGCGGCCCAACAGTTTATAAAATTCCGTTCGGTTACGCCCAGCCATTCGCGCAGCCTGCGTCACGTTGCCTTTTGACATCTGTAATAATTTTCGCAGATAGTTAAGTTCAAACTGATGGCGCGCTTCAACAAACGTTGGCAGCGCCGTGTTCTCACCTTCCAACGCCTGTTCAACCAGCGCGTCGCTGATAACCGGTGCGCTGGTCAGCGCCACACACTGTTCAATGACATTCACCAGTTGGCGCACGTTACCCGGCCAGCTCGCCGTCATCAAGCGCTTCATCGCATCGGTTGAGAAGGTGCGCACAAAAGGCTTGTGACGATTGGCGGATTCACGCAGCAGATGATTTGCCAGCAGCGGGATATCTTCGGCACGTTCATGCAACGCAGGCAGCTTCATATTCACCACGTTGAGCCGATAATACAGATCTTCGCGGAATTCATTTTTCGCCATCGCCTTCGGCAAGTCCCGGTGCGTGGCGGAAATAATCCTCACGTCGATATCCAGATCGCGGTTGCTACCCAGCGGGCGAACTTTCCGCTCCTGAAGCACGCGTAGCAGTTTAACCTGCAAAGACAGCGGCATATCGCCGATTTCGTCTAAAAACAGCGTACCGCCTTCCGCCGCCTGAAAAAGCCCCTCACGGCTGCTCACCGCACCGGTAAAAGCGCCTTTTGCATGACCGAATAACTCAGATTCCAGGAGTGGTTCCGGCAGCGCGCCGCAGTTAATGGCAATAAACGCTTTCTTCGCACGCGGGCTAGCCGCATGAATGGCCTGAGCCAGTACCTCTTTCCCGGTTCCGCTCTGGCCATTAATCAGCACGCTGACGTCCGACTGTGCGACCATTCTGGCCTGTTCCAGCAGGCGCAACATTATCGGGCTGCGCGTTACGATAGTTTCACGCCAGCTTTCATCGCCCGCCGGCGCGGACAGAGCCAGTGCTTCATCTATCGCTTTGTAGAGCGCATCACGGTCAACGGGCTTCGTCAGGAAGCTGAATACCCCCTGCTGCGTGGCGGCGACGGCATCGGGAATCGAACCGTGAGCGGTTAAAATGATCACCGGCATCCCAGGCTGATAGCGCTGAATTTCGGAAAACAGCGCCATGCCATCCATCTCGTCCATACGCAGATCGCTAATCACCAAATCGAACGTCTCGCGCGTTAACCGTCGCAACGCTTCTTGGCCGCTCTCTGCCGTCATCACGCTAAATCCTTCGCTGGTCAGGCGCATACCCAATAACTTCAGCAGGCTGGGGTCATCATCCACGAGCAATAAACTTGCCGTTTTGCGGGCTGTCATTGTCTTGTTGACTCCTTCTTCGTCGTCGGTTTGTCCGTATGCGATTCCATCGGTGGCGTATAGGTGTCATCCGCATCCACTGGTTCCTTTCTGGATTTTGTTGCTGAATTGCGCGAACCGTCTCGATTCACACCCGCGCCGCCACGGCGCTCGGTATCGTTATCCGGCATTTCCCCCGACAGTTGCTTACGCGACGACAGTTGACGTTCAATATCCGTCAGGTTTTCCAGTTTCTGCGTGGTCGTTTCTAACTGGTATTGCAGGTGATTTTGCTGAACGCGCAGGGCATCTAACTGCTTGTCGTTGGATTCCTGTAAACGCTTATAGCGCAAGCGCTCATCCGACAGTGCCAGAAACAACGTTTGTCTGTCACGCCAGGTTTGCATCAGTGGACGCAGCGCCGCAGGGAAAGCCAGACGGTATAAATTGATCTGTTCCAGCACCTGACGCCGTTCGGCCTGAGTAATACCAGCGTTATCCAGCAGGATGCCCTGCTTAAATACGCTATCCCAACGCTCCCCCGCAACCTGCCCCGCTTCCTCACGGGCCTGGGATTGCGTCAAACGCCCGGCACAGTCCATCGCCCGTAACCAATAAAGGGCGTTATTCATGGATTCACGATCGTCTATCTGCCACAGGTGTTGGCATTGCGCGATACGGAAATCCGCAACCTGCTCTTTCGGCGGCACCGCTTCTGCTTCCAGCAGCGCTGAACCCTGGTTCACATGGCTATTACACGCCGCTAAAACGAGTGGCGATGACATAAGCGCCGCCTTCAAAAGACGGGAAAAGACGCTATTCTCAAGCCATCCCTTTATAAACCATGCATTCATTATCTATTCATTCTCAGGCGTTATTCATTATCGGACTATTCGTTATCGGACAATAAGGGCAACTCGATGCGGAAACATACATCAGCATAGTCCACGGTAATCAGGCTAAGCTCACCACGCATACGACGAATGCAATCACGCGCAATGCTTAGCCCCAAGCCGCTTCCTTTAACCGCGCCACGGCGCTGATGGCTTCCCTGATAAAAAGGCTCAAAAATCATGCTCCGTTCTGCCTCGGGAATAGGCGTACCATTGTTGGCGACATCAATCTGAACGCGATTGCCAATCTGACGGCTATAAATCCAAATGTTACCGGATTCCTTACCGTAGTGCACCGCATTGGAATAGAGATTATCAATCACTCGCATCAACAGCGTCGTCTCCGCCCAGCAGTGCCCAACGGCCAGCGTCACATCGGTATGAATCATTTTGGCACGGGCGGGTAGGCTGTGGGACGACACGACAATATCGACGATCTCTTCGATTTCAACACGCTCCAACTCGGTCGGCGTATCCGCCAGTTTGCGATTGTAGTCCAGCAGTTGATCGATCAGCTGTAGCAGGTGGCGACTGCTGCTATCAAGGATAGCGACGACCTCTTTCTGATCGGCAGTCAGCGGGCCAACCACCTCATCGGCCAGCAGTTCAGTGCCTTCCCGCAGGCTCGCCAGCGGCGTCTTGAGTTCATGGGAAATATGGCGTAAGAATTCATGTCGCTGCGACTCCAGCCACGACAGACGCTCGCTTAGCCAGATAATGCGCTGCGCCAGCGTCCGGATCTCACGCGGGCCTTTGAAGGTGCTGGTGTTACCCAGCGATCGACCTTCGCCAAGGCGGTTGATCATCCGCTCTACGCCATTAACCGGACCGATAATCATCCGTGTAAAGAGAACCACCAGCAGCACGCTGACCAGAAACAAGAGCAGCGCCTGCCAGCCAAAGAACTGGCCGCGTTCGGAAATAGCCTGCTGGAGCTGTTGCCCGCGGGAGAACACGACATCACGCGTTACCTGCACCATCTGTCCGTTAGCACGAGAAAACCCTTCCAACAGACTCGATGCGGTTTGTTCCGGGCCGCTGTTATGGCAGCGAATTTCACCGAGCTGAGTAAGAAGCTGACGCAGCGTCTGGTAATAACGGGGATCGGGCAGCACCTGCGCGTGAGAGTCCAGCATTTGCGAATACTGTTTACGCTGGTTCTGGTAGAGCGTTGCCAGTGTCTGATCGTCCAATACGCAGTACTGCCGGTAGCTACGCTCCATTGCCAGCGCCACGCTGGTCATCGATTCACTGCGGCGGGCATCCGCCAGCGTTGTCCGGTTGATATCGGCAGCCTGTTCGCTCAGCATGTTCAGGCTTTGGTAAGCCTGATAGGCCAGCACCAACAGCGGCAGCAACACCAACAAGAACGCCATAATTACTAATTGCCGCAGGGAACGCGGGAATAAACGCCATCGTTTCAAAGAAATCATCTCGTTACCTATCGAATCCGCATTGATGCTAACCGAGTATTATAAAAGTTCAACGTTTTCCCTTGCGACATGCGCAACACTTCGCAATACGGCATGTATGCCAATGTAACGTCGTAGCCAATTTCACGACGTAGCCAATGTCACGACGTAGAAAGTAACGCCGTAAAAGGCCATCAAGGGGGATTGGATTCTCTGGAGGAGAGGTGACGGGGAGTAAAACGTCACGCGGCCAGAAGAATCGCTCCCTCTGGCCGCATAACTGAATAGGCGGTGCCTCACTCAACGTGTCGCCCGATGCTTGATAACGTTCGTTTTCACGCCCTGTTATCGGTCTGGTGGACGATAGGCACCCTTTCTTTTGGCATCATTCTAGATGTTATGAGCGAAAATATTTGCCAGTCAGCAACGCAATCATAACCAGTTGAATGAGCAACATGAGTTATATAGCACTTATCATGCCAATCATTGATGGATAAATTTAATACACTGATTATAAATGATATTTAACTTAATTTTCGCCAAAAAAACCATTATCCAGGAATAGCAATAACGGAAATACGCGCGAAAGCAGCCATTTATGTCGCTAAAAACAGACAGCTTTATAAAAACACCATGTTTCCAATATAAATCAATCAGTTAAGTGTCACCCATTAGAGACAACAAAAAACCAGTCCGTCGCAAAAAAACGACAAACTGAGAAAACGGGCGTAAAAAAGGGGCCGAAGCCCCTTCACTATCAGGCATTCACTCAGCCAAGCTGTCTGCGTGCATTACGGAACATACGCATCCACGGACCATCCTCGCCCCATTCTTCCGGATGCCAGGAGTTACTAACAGTACGGAACACACGTTCAGGGTGCGGCATCATGACGGTTGCCCGACCGCTGGTACTGGTGACCGCCGTAATACCGTTTGGCGAACCATTCGGGTTAGCCGGATAGTTCTCGGTTACCTGACCGTAGTGGTTGATATAACGCAGCGCTACCAGACCATGTTCTTCAATCGCCGCCAAGTGCGCGCCGTCACGGACTTCAACCTGACCTTCACCGTGTGAAACGGCAATTGGCATGCGCGAACCAGCCATGTCATTCATGAACAGCGACGGGCTTTTCTCCACTTCGACCAGACTGAAGCGTGCTTCAAAGCGATCGGATTTATTGCGAACAAAACGCGGCCAGAGGTCGGCACCTGGAATCAGTTCACGCAGATTGGACATCATCTGGCAACCGTTACATACGCCCAGCGCCAGCGTCTGCGGGCGCAGGAAGAATTCCGCGAATTCATCACGCACGCGAGAGTTGAACAGAATAGATTTAGCCCAGCCTTCACCCGCGCCTAGCACATCACCGTAAGAGAAACCACCGCAGGCAACCAGCGCCTGGAAATCCTGCAAATTACGGCGATTCGCCAGCAGGTCGCTCATGTGGATATCAATGGCATCAAAGCCAGCGCGGTGGAATGCCGCCGCCATTTCTACATGCGAGTTCACGCCCTGTTCACGCAGGACAGCCACTTTAGGGCGGACATGCTTAGCAATATAAGGTGCCGCAATATCTTCCTGCGGATCGAAGGTCAGCGACACGTTAAGACCGGGATCGTTATCATCCTGTCTGGCGATATGTTCCTGATCGGCACACTGTGGATTATCACGCAGGCGCTGCATCTGCCAGCTGGTTTCTGCCCACCAGCGGCGCAACGTTGAACGGCTTTCCTGATAGACCGCTTCCGCCCCTTTATTGATGGTAAAACGCGTCCCTTCCTCAGCGTGACCGAGATAATGCACACAGTCGGCTAACCCATGCAGCGCCAGAACGGCATTCACTTCAGCACGGCGTGCAGCAGGGATCTGGATTACGGCACCCAACTCTTCGTTAAACAACGTCGCCAGCGTATCTTCACCCTGAGAGGCGATATCGACGGTAATGCCACAGTGGCCAGCAAACGCCATCTCTGCCAGCGTAACCAGCAGGCCGCCGTCTGAACGGTCGTGGTAGGCCAGAAGCGCGTTGTCCGCGACCAACTGTTGTATGGCATTAAAGAAGCCCGCCAACTGTTCTGGGCTATGCACATCTGCCGTCTTACGGCCCAACTGACGATAAACCTGCGCCAGCGCCGTCGCGCCCAATGCTTTATTGCCTGCACCCAGATCGATGAGCAGCAGCGCATTATCCTGTCCGGTACGCAGCTGTGGCGTTACCGTGTTACGCACGTCTTCAACGCGGGCAAACGCAGAGATCACCAGCGACATCGGCGAGGTTACCGCGCGATCTTCGCCCTCTTCCTGCCAGCGAGTTTTCATCGACATGGAGTCTTTACCCACCGGAATCGTCAGACCCAGCGCCGGGCACAGCTCCTCGCCCACGGCTTTCACCGCTTCGTACAGTCCGGCATCTTCGCCTGGGTGCCCTGCGGCCGCCATCCAGTTCGCAGACAGCTTCACACGAGTAAGCGGGCCAATGTGCGTAGCCGCAATGTTCGTTAACGCTTCACCGACGGCCAAACGCGCGGAGGCAGCGAAGTTACGCAGCGCCACTGGGGCACGTTCGCCGATAGACATTGCCTCGCCGTAATAGCTATCCAGGCTGGCGGTAGTCACGGCACAGTCAGCCACCGGCACCTGCCACGGACCGACCATCTGATCGCGTGCTACCATGCCGGTAACTGAGCGGTCGCCGATCGTGATCAGGAAGGTTTTTTCTGCCACGACAGGCAAGTGCAGCACGCGCTCAACCGCTTCGGCCAGATAGATTTCGTCACGTTGTAGCAGGGCACCTTCAACCCGCTTACGCTCAACGTCACGCAGCATCTTCGGCGTTTTACCCAGCAGCACATCCAGCGGCAAATCGATAGGTTTGTTGTTAAAGTGACGATCGTTCATCGTCAGATGCAGTTCTTCCGTCGCCTCGCCAATCACCGCATAAGGTGCGCGTTCACGACGGCAAATCTCATCAAACTGTGCCAGTTGCTCTGGCGCAACGGCCAGAACATAGCGCTCCTGCGATTCATTACACCAGACTTCCAGCGGGCTCATGCCCGGTTCATCGTTCAGAATATCGCGCAGTTCAAAGCGACCACCGCGGCCACCGTCGCTCACCAGCTCTGGCATTGCGTTGGACAGACCACCTGCGCCAACATCATGGATAAATAAGATCGGGTTGGCTTCACCCAATTGCCAGCAGCGGTCGATCACTTCCTGACAGCGACGTTCCATTTCCGGGTTATCACGCTGTACAGAAGCAAAATCCAGATCCGCATCGGACTGACCCGATGCCATAGAAGAGGCTGCCCCGCCGCCCAGACCGATATTCATGGACGGCCCGCCCAGTACAATCAGCTTGGCACCGACGCTAATTTCACCTTTCTTGACGTGATCGGCGCGGATGTTGCCAATACCGCCCGCCAGCATGATCGGTTTGTGGTAGCCGCGCAGTTCTGTGCCATTGTGGCTATCGACGCGCTCTTCATAAGTACGGAAATAGCCCGTCAGTGCAGGACGACCGAATTCGTTGTTGAATGCCGAGCCGCCCAGAGGGCCTTCAGTCATGATATCCAGCGCGCTGACAATACGCTCTGGCTTGCCGAACTCTTCTTCTTCCCAGGGCTGAATAAAGCCAGGAATACGCAGGTTCGATACGGAGAAGCCCACCAGACCCGCTTTCGGCTTGGAGCCACGGCCTGTTGCGCCTTCATCACGAATTTCACCACCGGATCCTGTTGCTGCGCCCGGCCACGGCGAAATCGCGGTTGGGTGGTTATGCGTTTCAACCTTCATCAGGATATGTGCATCTTCCTGATGGTAAGCATATTGCCCGTTGGCATCGGTGTAGAAACGGCCGACAGCAGAACCTTCCATGACGGCGGCGTTATCTTTATAGGCAGAGAGAACGTGATCGGGCGTGTGTTCAAAGGTGTTTTTAATCATTTTGAACAGTGACTTTGGCTGAGCGACGCCGTCGATCACCCAATCAGCGTTAAAAATCTTGTGGCGACAGTGTTCAGAGTTCGCCTGCGCGAACATATACAGTTCGATATCGTTAGGATTGCGGCCCAGTTTGGTGAAGGCTTCCAGCAGATAATCAATTTCATCTTCCGCTAATGCCAGTCCCAGACGGACGTTCGCTTCTTCCAGCGCCTGACGCCCTTGCAGCAGAATTTCGATGCGTTTGAAAGGTGCAGGCTGATGATGGGAGAACAGCGCTTCGGCCTGTTTCAGGTCGCTAAATACGCTTTCCATCATCCGGTCATGCAGCAATGCCCCCAGTTGCTGCCACTGCTCATCGCTCAGCGTAGGCGCATGAATATAGAAAGCCAGACCGCGTTCCAGACGCAGCACTTTGCTTAATCCACAGTTATGGGCGATATCTGTGGCTTTGGAAGACCACGGTGAAATTGTGCCGGGACGCGGCGTGACCAGTAACAGATGGCCTTGCGGCTCGTGCTCCGCGAGAGAAGGACCATACTTCAGCAAACGTGTCAGTTTGGCCTGTTCATCGGTGTTCAGCGGGGCGCTGACATCGGCGAAATGTACGTATTCAGCATAGATATCGCTAACCGGCAAAACGTGCTCTTTGCAGCGGACCAGCAATTTATTAATACGAAAAGCCGATAAAGCAGGTGAACCACGCAGTATTTCCATAATCTAAAGTTCTCTCGTCTTCGATGCACTGGCTGCGATGCAGCCATTGGGCACAACAGGGGGGAAACGCGCACATTATAGAGAATCCTTCTCCCGGACGAAACCGTTTGCGTGGCGATAATTTCACATCGCATCAGGAGAATGATTAATCGGTGACCAAATCAATAAAAGTTGCACACTGGCGGTTTGTTAAGCAAAATGCCCCCACTCTGGGAAATGACGTATAAAAAAACTGCCGTTACAGACAGACTGGCCACACGGCCGCCGAGAGATAACTATTTGAAGCCTTTAAAATTAAATTATTTTTTCATCGGGATTATCACGTTACTGCTGGCGTTAGCGCTATGGCCTAGCATTCCCTGGCGCAGCAGCCAGGATGTTCAGCTCAGGCAGATCCTCTCACGCGGTGAGTTGCGTATCAGCACGGTTAATTCACCGCTGACTTATGCCTTGAGCAACGGATCCCCGACTGGTCTGGATTATGAACTGGCAAAACGTTTCGCCGACTACCTCGGCGTCAAGCTGGTGGTGTCGTCACGTAAGAATCTTGACGAACTGTTTGACGATCTGGACGGTGACGACGCCGATCTATTGGCTGCCGGGCTGATTTATAATCATGAACGTCTGGAACGCTTCCGGACCGGCCCAACCTACTATTCCATTTCACAACAGATGGTCTACCGTCTTGGATCGCCCCGTCCGAAAACCCTGGACAAGCTGCAAGGTCGGCTCATCGTTACATCCGGCTCCGCGCACGCGGCCACGCTGCGCGATCTAAAAGCAGAGAAATACCCGCAGCTCAGTTGGGAATCCGCCTCTGACCAAAGCACGCAGGAATTACTGAAGCAGGTTGCCGACGGCAAGCTGGACTACACGCTGGGTGATTCAGTCACCATTGGCTTGATGCAGCGAATTCACCCGCAGCTCGCCGTCGCCTTCGATCTCAGCGACGAAGAACCCGTCACCTGGTATATGCGTCGTTCGCACGATGACAGCCTGTCTGCCGCGCTGCTGGACTTCTTCAGCCAAATTGTCGAAGACGGCACGCTCGCACGTCTGGAAGAGAAATATCTCGGTCACGTTGGCGAGTTTGACTATGTCGATACCACTACGTTCCTGAGTGCAATTGATGACACGCTGCCGGACCTGCGCCCGCTATTTGAAAAATACGCCACCGATATCGACTGGAAGCTGCTGGCCGCCATCTCCTATCAGGAATCACACTGGAACCCGCAGGCGACATCACCGACCGGCGTACGCGGGCTGATGATGCTCACGCGCAACACCGCAGAAAGCCTGAACGTCACCGATCGGGTCGACCCTGAGCAAAGTATTCGCGGCGGCGCACAGTATATGTCGCATATGATGCAGAAAATGCCGGACACCATCCCGGAAGATGAAAAAATCTGGTTTGCGCTGGCGTCTTACAATATGGGGTACGCCCATCTGCTTGACGCGCGTAAATTGACTGAAAAACAGAAAGGTAACCCCGACAGTTGGGTCGATGTGAAAATGCGCCTGCCAATGCTGAGCCAAAAGCGCTATTACACGCAAACCACCTACGGCTACGCGCGCGGACATGAAGCCTATAACTACGTGGAAAACATTCGGCGTTATATGGTGAGTCTGGAAGGTTACCTGATAGAAAAAGAAGTGAAAGCGCAGCAGCAGACCCAGATCGCACAAGGCTATCCAGCCGTGCCTCTCAACAAGGTGCCAGAGTAAGACTACATCCAGAGTAAGACTACATAAAGAAAAAACGCCGCAACTCCTGCACTCGTGCTGGTCACGTCAGCTTCATTTTAGGAGAAACACGGGGATGAGATTCCCGCAGGAACACCTCGCCCCGTGGTAGCTCCGTGTATATCGGTTCTAAAAGATCGGCGTTACACTATTCCTGCGCGGCGTTTTTCTCGTTTTTTTCTGCCGCACGACGGGCTTTATGCTGTTCACGGCGCAGGCGAAAGAAGGCGCTGAGCGTGGCAGAACATTCATCAGCCAGAATGCCGGATTCAATCATAATCTGATGATTCATGCCGGGGTGGCGCAGAATATCCACCAGCGACCCCGCCGCCCCCGTTTTCTCATCTGACGCGCCGTAAACCAGACGACCAATCCGGCTGTGTATCATCGCGCCTGCGCACATAATGCAGGGTTCCAGCGTGACGTACAGTGTCGTGTACAGCAGGCGATAGTTCTGTAGCACTTTCCCACCCTGCCGCAGCGCCATAATCTCAGCGTGCGCGGTAGGATCGTGATGCCCAATCGGCCGGTTCCACCCTTCGCCGATCGCCTCGTTATCCAGCACCAGCACCGCGCCAACTGGCACTTCGCCTTCATCCTGAGCACGCTGAGCCAGCGTTAATGCGTGGCGCATCCAGTATTCATCGTTACGCAGGCTACTCACGTTTCCTCACTTAGAACCTATCCTATTAAGGCTATTTTACTTGCCATTTTGGCGGCGCATTATACCTATATGGATGGCGTATTGAAGGCGTTACTCCAACTGTTGCAGGCTGCCTTCGGGGGTGACGCGCCAGCGGTATTCGCAGAAATAAAGCAGTGGATTGTCTTGTTTACTGTCGCTGTAGCCGCTGTAGAGTTTGAGCGGCGCGCCCAGACGCTGTTCCATCTGAACGACTTTTTCATGCCCCAGACAGCGCAACGTCAACACCCAGCCACCGTAGCGACGTGTAATCTGGCTCCCCATCAGTCGCACGCCGGGTAGGAAAGGTGAATCATAATAGACCTGTTCCACCAGCCGCTGCGGCGATCCGGTCACCAGCCAGACCTGCGCATCGCTGTCTTCAAGATAGGTTTTCAGCCGCTGCTGAACCTGCGGAAACGGGATGACATCATGGCGAAACGCGCCAACAAACTGCTTTTCCAGTTGAACCAGCTCATCTTCATCGCGCCCAAACGTAATCGCCCACAGCAGCCAGCTCATCGGCCACCGCGCCGCACGACCACGGATCAATAATCCCAGTCCAATAATCGGTAATAGCGGGATAACCAAAACCAGATTTAGCGGCAGTCGACGAAGTAAAAAGCGCAGAAAGCTGCCAAACATGTCCTGCTGATGCAACGTGCCATCTAGATCAAAAAAAACAATGCGTTGCTCTCGCTTATCACTCAAAACGTTTCTCCCGACTTACATCAAGATAATCTTATCCGCCAATTAGCGCCTCACGCAGATAACCATTGTGCTGTTTCAGACGCTCACGCGCCGCTGCCACGTCAATATTAGCCAGAAGCATCAGAATCGCAGGCTTCACTTCGTTACCCGCCAGCACCAGCGCCTGCCGCGCCCTTTCCCGCTCGGCCCCCGTCGCTTCAACAACGATGCGGCAAGCCCGGTCCAACAGTTTCACGTTGGTTGCCTTCACATCCACCATCAAATTCTGGTACACCTTCCCCAGCTTAACCATTACGCCGGTAGAAATCATATTCAGGACGAGTTTTTGCGCCGTTCCTGATTTCAGCCGCGTCGAGCCCGTTAACGCTTCCGGGCCAACCACCGGAGAAATCGCCACCTGCGCCTCCTGTGCGATAGGCGAGTGTGGATTGCAGGAAATCGCCGCCGTCCGACAGCCTACACCACGCGCATAGCGCAGCGCGCCAATCACATACGGCGTCCGGCCTGATGCCGCAAGGCCAATCACCATATCCGCAGCGGTTAAATCCAGCGCTTGCAAATCCGCTTCACCGAGTGCGGGATCGTCTTCCGCACCTTCCACCGCCTTCAGCAGCGCGCCCGGCCCACCCGCGATCAGGCCGATAACCAGCCCGTGCGGTACGCCAAACGTCGGCGGGCATTCAGAGGCATCCAGCACACCCAAACGGCCGCTGGTCCCCGCGCCCAGATAGATCAATCGCCCGCCCTCTTGCAGTGACACCGTCGCCAGATCGACAGCCTCGGCAATGGCGGGTAAAACCTGCGCAATGGCTTCAGGCACTTTCCGATCTTCCTGATTAAACGCATGCATCATCTCCAGCGTAGAGAGCTGATCCAACGCCATCGTTGCCGGATTTCTCGTTTCGGAAACCAGCTTCCCTAAATTAAGACTCTCTCCATCCATCACATCTGAACGCATTCCACTACCTCATGCTTTGTATCGGCGTTTTACACACCTATGACAAACAACCCTTTTCACCACTATACTGCTTTTGGGGAGTATGAAAGTACGCTATTCTGCATCGAATTCACTCTCCACATTTATCTCGCAAGGTAAACAGAGAAACCTCAGTGCGGCTCCCCGGGTTCAGACTCTCCAGTTACAAGCTCTTCTTTATTAGCTGTCTGCTGTTTCTGCTGGCGGGTTCCCTACGCGCTGACTGGGATTTTATTACCATTAATCAGCGAACCGAACAGCTTTATGGCCCGGCAACGCCCGATGCTCGCCGCCGAATAGATGAATGGCAGACGCTGTTGGCCAATTCCCGCAATAAAGAGGAAAAGGCGCTGCTGAGCAGCGTGAACCAATTTTTCAATGACCGTATGCTGTTTCGCGATGATATCGTCGTCTGGAATCAGGAAGATTATTGGGCAACCCCAATTGAGGCACTGCGTAAAGGTGCCGGGGACTGTGAAGATTATGCGCTCGCCAAGTATTTTACGCTGCGCCATTTAGGAATCCCGGCGGATAAATTGCGTATTACCTATGTTAAAGCCCTGCGTCTGAATAAGGCGCATATGGTGGTGACTTATTATCCCACGCCCACCTCGATTCCACTGGTGCTGGATAATCTGACCGACAAGATCCAACCGGCGACAGAACGCAATGATTTAGTGCCGGTGTACGCCTTTAATGGCGGTGGCCTCTGGCTACCGGGCGCTAGCGGCAGCAACAAACGCGTCGGTGACAGTAAACGACTTTCACGCTGGCAGGATGTATTAACCAAAATGCGTGCCGAAGGGTTTTCAATTGAGGAGTAAGGGTAGGCTATGTCTCTATACAAACAATTACTGATAGCCATCTGCCTGTTTGTGCTAATTATTTTCAGCGGGAGTTTTTTCGTCAGCCTGGAAAATTCGCGTGAACAGTACAATAACCAGCTTCACTCTCACGCGCAGGATGCCGCCACCGCGCTTGGGCTTTCCCTGACGCCGAATATCGATGACCCGGCAATGGTGGAACTGATGGTCAGCTCGATTTTCGACAGCGGCTATTTTTCCAGTATTCGCGTGCGAGATTTAAAAACCGGCAACGTCACGCTGGAGCGTACCGCTTCGCCGGATATCCCTGACGTACCGGCCTGGTTTGTCCGGTTAGTGAATCTGCAACCCGGCGCAGGCGAAGCCATCGTGATGCGTGGCTGGGAACAGGCTGCAAAAGTTGAAGTCATCAGCCACCCGATGTTCGCAGTCACCCGCCTGTGGCGCAGCAGCACAGCCACCTTCCTGTGGCTGCTCGGCTGTGGCACGCTGGGCGTGTTTATCGGCGCGCTGTTCTTGCGCCGTCAGTTGCGTCCGCTCGATTATATCGTCGATCAGTCGCTGGCGATTACCCGCCGCGAATTCCTTAGCCAGCCAGATTTACCCAATACGCCGGAATTTCGCCGCGTCGCACAGGCGATGAATCTGATGGTCAGCAAGCTCAAAACGCTGTTCGAAGAGGAAGCGGAACGCAGCGAGCGCTTACGTCAGGAAGCCTATCAGGATCCTCAAACCGGATTGAATAACCGCCGCGCGTTTGACATGCAGTTCAGCGATAAGCTGGCTGATGAAGAAACGGCCCCTGGTTTTCTGATTATGATTCGCGTGCAGGATCTGGCAGGTATGAACCAGCGTCTGGGCGGCCAGCGTACCGATGCACTGTTAGCCTCTGTCGGGCATATCCTGCGCAAAACGCAGAAACAGCATACCAATGCAGAAAGCCTTCTGGCGCGCATCCGCGGCGGAGAATTTGCGCTGTTCTGTCCCGGTTTGGTCGATAAAGAAGCCTATGCGCTGATTGGCGAATTGACACGCAACATCGAAACCTTGCATCTGACAGGCGAAACCGACGTCTCTCCTGTCGCCCAATTCGGCATGGTGCCTTTCCGCCCCGGCGACACCGCACAATCGCTGTTTATCCAGGGCGATCAGGCGCTCACCCGGGCAGAAAGCAATACCGATACCAGCGCCCCTCACGAGATTCCGTCCGTCAGTGCCGAACAGGTCGAAACCGATCGCCATAGATGGTTTAACCTGCTCGACCCTATCCTTGAACAGGAACGTTTGCAGCTTTTCCTGCAACCCGTCGTAGCCTGTGACGATCCCAGTCAGGTTCTGCACCATAAGGTACTGGCTCGCATTCAGGACGAGCAAGGGAACAGCATCGCCGCCGGTCGCTTCCTACCGTGGATCCAACGCTTTGGCTGGGATGCCCGGCTGGATCAGACCATGCTGCGCGAAGTACTGGATTATCTCCGCCAGCACGATGGTAATCTGGCGTTAAGCCTGTCCGGCAACACCGTCCAGAACCTTCACCTGATCGCCGATCTGCTTGCCCCGCTGAAGCATCAGCCTGACATCGCCAGACGACTGATTCTGGAGCTGGATGAGAACCAATTGCCAGACAGCGCCCAACTGGAAGCCTTAATCAAGCTGCTGAATGAACATGGCTGTGCGCTGGGGCTACAGCATTTTGGTGGGCGCTTTAATATGATCGGCAACTTGTCCCAATGGGGGCTGGCTTATCTGAAAGTCGATGGCAGCTACATCCGTAATATCGATCAGGAAGACGATAAGCAAATGTTTATCGAAGCGCTGTATCGTGCCACCAACAGTATTGCCCTGCCGCTTATCGCCGAACGTGTTGAAACGGCGGGTGAACTGAAGGTGCTTCAGGAGATGGGATTACAGGGCGCGATGGGACGGCTACTGGGTGAACCGGCACCTGCGGTCAGAGTATGATGCCACATCGTTTGGGTTAACGGTGCATTAACGACCCCGGCTTCTCGCTACGATATGGAGAAGCCGGAAATGGCTGAACAGAACGCTAAGACATTATTTCTTCAAAACATTATTTCGTTAAAACATCCGGCCCTTAAAACATGGCCTCTTCGTCGTCGCCAATCAGCTTGTTCAATCCCCCATTCAGCGCTTCACGCGCCTGCGCACGGTTGATTAACTTCAGCTGTGCCGCCTGAGGGAAATCGGTAATGCTCACCACACCTTTCTGAATCAACACCTGAATTAAATCTTCCAGCACGCGCACCATTTCCAGATCGCTTTGCCGCAACTGCTGCAAGCTGGACATCGCCGCCTGATGGCTGCGGAACCAGGCCTGTGCCTCGCGCGAATCATCCGGCAACTCGCCGTTCATTTCAGGAAAAGGACTCTTTTCGACCTTCATCAGGTGGCCATCACTGTCGCGCTGGATATAAAACATTCTCGGAGACCTTTTAAGTTTTTGATAAAGAAAGGAGCCGGGCAGGCTAATGCCGATCGGTTAAGGATCGAGATACCGAGGGCTACCACGATGCGAGGCATCCCTGCGGGAGCCTCATCACCGTGTTTCCCCCTAAACCCATGCTTAAGTGACTAGCATTAGCCGGGCAGGCTCCCCCTTTTCGTCAGCTCGACTGTTCTGGTTTGCTGACCAGGCTTTCAAGCGACGGCAATGCACCGTTATAGTGTTCCAACGTAATCGACACTGCAACCGTTCCGCCTTTATCCGCCGTAAAGTTCCCCTCCGTGCTAACCTCAATCGTCGGTGAACCATGATTGTCGGTGATACGAATATAGCGGCTAATATCGGTTCCTTCCTCCAGTTCGCCCACTAGATCGCTGAGATCAATCCGGTCGCCCTCTTTGGCGTTAAAGTCTTTGATCACATCGTTACCGATATCGCCAGCCTGCCACTTAAAGATATCCGCGCCCGCGCCGCCGATAAGCGTATCGCCCCCCGGCCCACCGATCAGGATGTCATCTCCCGCACCGCCGTAGAGTAGATCATTACCTTCCCCGCCAATCAGTGTGTCATTTCCACCCTGACCGAAAAGAATGTCATTCCCCGCTCCACCGTTGAGTGTGTCGTTGCCATCTTTCGCCGACGACAGATCAAACTCCGCGCTGTGCGTGGCAATATAGCTATGCATCTCTTTCGCCGTCGGAACGCCGGTTTGCATACCTAACTGCTTGCCGATGTAGTTCTGCAAGGCGGTGATACCGTTGCCGTCGATATTAGGAAACGACACCACATCGCCGAACAGAATGTCATTCCCCAACCCACCATTCAGTTGGTCATTACCTGCATGTATTGACTCACTGCTGCCCAGAATCGCTTTATTAAGGTTAGCTGGATCAATATGATCCTGAACCACACCGTCGGTGTCATAGCGCTTCAGCGTATCGCCATGTAAATCCGCACCAATACCGATCGCTTCAATGGTCGACTGCTTCTTCAGTAAACTGAAAGCCTGAGCCGCATTGGTGTTGCTGACATCGCGGTTGCCTGAATTATCAACCCAGTACCAGTTGCCGCGGTAGTCCTGCGCCCAGTAGCTGCTGTTATTACCCACGCCGCCCAGAGAGGAGATTTCATACGTTCCATCCCCCTGCGCGTGTACCTGACCAATCACCGTACCCGTGACTTGATTGCTCTTATCACTCCACGCATATTGATAGACGTTCCCTTTGCTATCAATCACTTCACGCACAGCACCGCGAACATCCATCGAGTAGGACTGACCTGGCTTGTAGGCGAAGCTATCGATATTCAGCGTTTGGTTCCAGTCACTCACTTTCACGACATCGCCTTCATTCTTCTGATAGAACGTTGGCTCACCGTCGGTAATGAAATACGTCAGGTTATTACCCACATTCTTTTTCACCACATCGCTTTGGAACCAGTTAGCCGTCGTCTTGAACACATCTTCATAGTTGGTTCCACCGCCTTTCTCCGATCCGCCCACCATTGAATTCAATACGGCGGTCAGCTTATTCAAGGCGCTGGCGTCGTTCAGATTCACAGAAATGGTGTTCCCCACCTGCGTATCAAAATCAGCCAGAAAAACGTTTACCGTACCGGAATTCACACCGCTAGCACTATTGATCAGGCTTTTGAACACGTTGCTCAACGATGTACGCGTATTCTCGATATCCGTTGACGACATACTGCCGGATGAATCAACCATAAAGGCAATGTTGTAATTCTTGCCTTCAATGATCTGCAAGCCGGAGACATCCGCGACCATCACATCGTGGCTATGCGTGCCGGACATGTTGTCATCGCCTATCGTACCGACGCTCATCCCATACTGCTCAACGCCTCCGGCAGAGTAGCCGGTCGCCGTATCATGGTTGGCAATTTCTGTCGATGTCGCCTGCGCCACTACGTTGAATTTGCCCGCATCGACTGGCACGTCGAGCGTAATCTTGCCAGCCAGCGTCTGGGCATTGCTGGCGTTCTTGATGAGATACGATCCATCGTCACCAACGGTATACTTCACGTTGTTAATGTGGTCGGTCAGCACCGTTCCTTTCGGGATCCCCGTGAGCGTAATCCCTGACAGGGTTTCACTGCCGTCGCGATCGGTCAGGGCTGCCGAGACATCAAGCGTATGCGTCTGTGTACCTGCCTGACCGGGCACTTTTTCCACCGTCGCACTATTGGTGCCCGGGGTGTATGTCGTACCGTCGCTATAGATCACGCCTTCAATATTGTTGCTAACCTGCGAGGTAAACGAGCCTGACTTGCCGCTGCCATCGGTATAGTTAACTTTCAGTCCGTCCAGCGTGTTAACCGACGTATCCTGATTGTTGTTCGTACTATAGGTTGCGTTATAGGTGTAACCCGTCTCTTTCATAACGAACACGTAGTCAGAATGCGCGCTGCTGCCGTTATTCGTCCGGTTACCGTTAAACGAATCCAGATCGCGATGATCCTTACGATCGGCCGGCCAGTCACTCTGTCGATAGAAATACCCACTGTTGGAATGCACAACGAAGATATCGCTGTAGCTGCCATCGCCGCTGGTATTACCCTGACTGTAGTACGCTACCTTGCCATTGCCGACCACCGTAGGTACCGGATCCCCCTCGGTCAGCCAAACGCGGACACCGTTGCCTACGGCAACAATTTTCCCATTTTGTACATCGAAGCCGCCGTTGGCACTACCGCCATTGACCTTAATAATTTCCGAAGAGGTCGGCGTTGTCGCACCACTGGTGATGCTCAGGCTCACTACCGGCGCATCGGCTACAGGTGTTATGCCAATGTGCAGCGCGGCTTTATCGCCGGTGTTACCCGCAACATCAACGGGCCGATAACCAATATCACCCAGCGATGCGCCAGAGAGATTACCCACTGGCGTAAAGCGCAGATCGGTGTTGCCAGCGGTAAAGGTTTGCCCAACCGTGACCGCTTTCCAACTCCCGCTATCGTTAAAATAGAGCGTACCCGCGCTGGCTGGCGGTAAAGACGAAATCACGATGCTTGTGGTATCGCTCGATACGCCCAGATCGCTCCAGCCAATATGGAGCGGCGTGTCTTCCATGCCAGAAACCGTATTGTCGTGTGCAGCTGGCGGCGTAATATCCATGATCGCCTGGCTGTTATCATGCGCCTGATTGCCTGCCGCATCGGTCGCCGTCGCGCCAGCGGTAATCTTGCCTTCCGCTAACGTACTCAGATCGACATTCGCCTGCCATTTACCATTCGTCACAGGCACGTCATGCAGCGTAACCGACTTACCATTCACATCGGTAAAGACCAGATCGACCGTTTTCTCGTTACTGGTACCGCTAATTACCGTATTTTTCGATTCACTCTGGCTAACATACCCATCGTTACCGGCAAAATTCGTAATATCAATTTCAGGAGCCGTCGTATCTACAGCATAGGCATGATGGGTGTTCGCCGTGGTGGCGTTACCCGCCGTATCGCGGGTGGTGACCGTCGCGCTCACATCACTATTCGCCGCCAGCACGGAGCCGGGAACATTCACACTCCAGGTTTTGCCATCCGCATTGACGGTCGTCTGATAGGTCTCGGTCCCGACTTTCACCGTAACCGCATCACCCGCTTTGACGTCATTATCCACCTTACCGGTGACGGCTATGGTCTGACCGGATTCGGCCGCATTGATGACGTTATCCGACGTGACGTTATCGATAGTAATCGACGCGGTTGGTGCAACGGTATCCACGCCGTAAGCGTGGCTGGTGTTTGCCGTGGTAACGTTACCCGCCGGATCGCGTGTGGTGACGCTAGCACTCACATCGCCGTTGGCGGCTAATACCGACCCCGGCACATTGACACTCCAGGTTTTGCCATCAGCATTCACGGTGGTCTGGTAAGTCTCGGTACCGACTTTAACGGTAACCGCATCGCCCGCCTTCACGTCATTATCGACTTTACCGGTGACCGCAATGGTCTGCCCGGACTCGGCCGCATTGATGACGTTATCCGACGTCACGTTATCAATAGTAAT
This sequence comes from Pectobacterium sp. A5351, assembly GCF_028335745.1. NCBI lineage: Bacteria > Pseudomonadati > Pseudomonadota > Gammaproteobacteria > Enterobacterales > Pectobacteriaceae > Pectobacterium > Pectobacterium sp. A5351. The sequence continues at coordinate 1,158,711 of NZ_CP116477.1, read as the reverse complement.
AGAGGCGATTGGTGCGACCGTATCCACGCCGTAAGCATGATTCGTGTTGGCGGTAGTGACATTGCCTGCGGTGTCACGCGTGGTGACCGTGGCACTCACATCACCGTTGGCGGCTAACACCGAACCGGGAACATTCACGCTCCAGGTTTTGCCGTCCGCATTGACGGTGGTCTGGTAGGTTTCGCTGCCCACTTTAACGGTAATGGCATCGCCGACTTTCACATCGTTATCGACTTTACCGGTCACCGTAATGGTCTGGCCGGATTCGCTGGCATTGATGACATTGTCGGACGTGACGTTATCGATAGTAATCGACGCGGTTGGTGCAACCGTATCGACACCGTAAGCGTGGCTGGTGTTGGCCGTGGTAACGTTACCCGCCGGATCGCGCGTGGTGACGGTAGCACTCACATCGCCATTGGCGGCTAATACAGAGCCCGGCACATTCACGCTCCAGGTTTTGCCGTCCGCATTGACGGTGGTCTGGTAGGTCTCGCTACCGACTTTCACCGTAATGGCATCCCCGGCTTTCACGTCGTTATCGACGTTACCGGTGACGGCGATGGTCTGCCCGGACTCGGCCGCGTTAATCACGTTATCGGACGTGACGTTATCGATAGATATCGATGCCGTTGGTGCAACGGTATCGACACCGTAAGCATGAGAGGTGTTGGCAGTGGTGACGTTACCTGCGGTGTCACGCGTGGTGACCGTCGCGCTTATGTCACCATTCGAAGCTAATACAGAGCCCGGTACGTTAACACTCCAGGTTTTGCCGTCCGCATTGACGGTGGTCTGGTAGGTCTCGGTCCCGACTTTCACCGTAACCGCATCACCCGCTTTGACGTCATTATCCACCTTACCGGTGACGGCTATCGTCTGGCCGGATTCACTGGCGTTAATCACGTTATCGCTGGTGACATTGTCGATAGATATCGAGGCAACTGGTGCAACGGTATCGACACCGTAGGCATGGGTCGTATTCGCGGTAGTGACGTTGCCTGCGGTGTCGCGGGTGGTGACCGTCGCGCTCACATCACTATTGGCGGCTAATACAGAGCCCGGCACGTTCACGCTCCAGGTCTTGCCGTCGGCATTCACCGTCGTCTGGTAGGTTTCGCTGTCCACTTTAACGGTAATGGCATCGCCGACTTTCACATCGTTATCGACTTTACCGGTGACGGATATGGTCTGGCCGGACTCGGCCGCATTGATGACGTTATCCGACGTCACGTTATCAATAGTAATAGAGGCGGTTGGTGCAACCGTATCGACACCGTAAGCATGGCTGGTATTGGCAGTCGTAACGTTACCTGCCGCATCGCGCGTAGTGACGGTAGCACTCACATCACCGTTAGCAGCCAGTACAGAGCCCGGAACGTTCACGCTCCAGGTTTTGCCGTCCGCATTGACGGTGGTCTGGTAGGTCTCGGTGCCCACTTTAACGGTAACCGCATCGCCCGCTTTCACGTCGTTATCCACTTTACCGGTCACGGCTATCGTCTGGCCGGATTCGCTGGCATTAATCACGTTATCAGACGTGACGTTATCGATAGTAATCGACGCCGTTGGTGCAACCGTATCGACACCGTAAGCGTGGCTGGCATTCGCAGTCGTGACGTTGCCTGCCGCATCGCGCGTGGTGACTGTCGCGCTCACATCACCATTCGCGGCCAGCACAGCCCCAGGCACGTTCACGCTCCAGGTTTTGCCATCCGCATTCACCGTCGTCTGGTAGGTCTCGCTGCCCACTTTAACGGTAACCGCATCACCCGCCTTCACGTCGTTATCGACGTTACCGGTTACCGCAATGGTCTGGCCAGACTCGCTGGCATTGATCACGTTATCGGACGTCACATCGTCGATAGTAATCGAGGCGGTTGGTGCAACGGTGTCTACACCGTAGGCATGAGTAGTATTGGCGGTAGTGACATTGCCCGCGGTGTCACGTGTCGTCACCGTCGCGCCCACATCACCATTGGCGGCCAGCACGGAACCGGGAACATTGACACTCCAGGTTTTGCCGTCCGCATTCACCGTCGTCTGGTAGGTCTCGGTGCCGACTTTAACGGTAACCGCATCACCCGCTTTGACGTCGTTATCGACTTTACCCTTCACCGCAATGGTCTGACCGGATTCGCTGGCATTGATGACATTGTCGGACGTGACATTGTCGATGGTAATCGAGGCGGTTGGTGCGACGGTATCGACACCGTAAGTGTGATTTGTGTTTGCCGTAGTGACGTTGCCTGCGGTGTCACGGGTGGTGACGGTCGCGCTCACATCACTATTGGCGGCTAATACAGAGCCCGGCACGTTCACGCTCCAGGTCTTGCCGTCGGCATTCACCGTCGTCTGGTAGGTTTCGCTGCCCACTTTAACGGTAATGGCATCGCCGACTTTCACATCGTTATCGACTTTACCGGTGACCGCAATGGTCTGCCCGGACTCGGCCGCGTTAATCACGTTATCAGACGTGACGTTATCGATAGATATCGATGCCGTTGGTGCAACGGTATCGACACCGTAGGCATGGGTCGTATTGGCGGTAGTAACATTGCCCGCCGGATCACGTGTGGTGACTGTCGCACTCACATCACCATTAGCGGCTAACACCGAGCCGGGAACATTCACACTCCAGGTTTTACCATCAGTATTGACGGTGGTCTGGTAGGTCTCGGTACCCACTTTAACGGTAACCGCATCGCCCGCCTTCACGTCGTTATCGACCTTCCCCGTCACCGCAATGGTCTGGCCGGACTCAGTCGCATTAATCACGTTATCGGACGTGACGTTATCGATAGTAATCGAGGCGGTTGGTGCAACCGTATCCACGCCGTAAGCATGATTCGTGTTGGCGGTAGTGACATTGCCCGCCGGATCACGCGTGGTGACTGTCGCACTCACATCGTCATTGGCGGCTAGTACCGAACCGGGAACATTCACGCTCCAGGTTTTACCGTCGGCATTGACGGTGGTCTGGTACGTTTCCGTGCCGACTTTAACGGTAACCGCATCCCCGGCTTTCACGTCGTTATCGACTTTACCGGTCACCGCAATGGTCTGACCGGACTCGGCCGCGTTAATCACGTTATCAGACGTGACGTTATCGATAGTAATCGACGCCGTTGGTGCAACGGTATCGACACCGTAAGCGTGGCTGGTATTGGCAGTGGTGATGTTACCTGCTGCATCGCGCGTGGTGACGGTAGCACTCACATCGTCATTGGCGGCTAGTACCGAACCGGGAACATTCACGCTCCAGGTTTTGCCATCAGCATTCACGGTGGTCTGGTAGGTCTCGGTACCCACTTTAACGGTAACCGCATCGCCCGCTTTGACGTCGTTATCCACTTTACCGGTCACGGCAATGGTCTGGCCGGACTCACTGGCATTAATCACGTTATCGCTGGTGACATCGTCGATAGTAATCGACGCCGTTGGGGCCACCGTATCGACATCATAAGCATGGCTGGTATTGGCGGTAGTAACATTGCCTGCCGCATCGCGGGTGGTGACCGTGGCACTCACATCGCCGTTGGCGGCTAATACGGAGCCGGGAACATTCACGCTCCAGGTTTTGCCGTCCGCATTGACGGTGGTCTGGTAGGTTTCAGTACCAACTTTAACCGTAACCGCATCGCCCGCTTTCACGTCGTTATCGACGTTACCGGTCACCGCAATGGTCTGGCCGGATTCGGCGGCATTAATCACATTATCCGACGTCACATCGTCAATGGAAATTGAGGCAACTGGCGCAACCGTATCGACGCCGTAAGCGTGAGAAGTATTCGCCGTGGTGACATTGCCTGCCGCATCGCGCGTGATGACGGTAGCACTCACATCACTATTGGCTGCTAACACCGAACCGGGAACATTCACACTCCAGGTTTTACCATCAGTATTGACGGTGGTCTGGTAGGTCTCGGTACCCACTTTAACAGTAACCGCATCGCCGACTTTGACGTCGTTATCGACTTTCCCGGTCACCGCAATGGTCTGCCCGGATTCGCTGGCATTGATGACGTTATCCGACGTGACATCGTCGATAGTAATCGAGGCAGTTGGTGCAACGGTATCGACACCATAAGTATGATTCGTGTTTGCCGTCGTAACGTTGCCCGCGGTATCGCGTGTCGTCACCGTCGCGCTCACATCACCATTAGCGGCTAACACCGAGCCGGGAACATTCACACTCCAGGTTTTACCATCAGTATTGACGGTGGTCTGGTAGGTCTCGGTACCCACTTTAACGGTAACCGCATCGCCCGCTTTGACGTCGTTATCCACTTTACCGGTCACGGCTATCGTCTGGCCGGATTCGCTGGCATTAATCACGTTATCAGACGTGACGTTATCGATAGTAATCGACGCCGTTGGTGCAACGGTATCGACACCGTAAGCATGGGTCGTATTGGCGGTAGTAACATTGCCCGCCGGATCACGTGTGGTGACTGTCGCACTCACATCACCATTAGCGGCTAACACCGAGCCGGGAACATTCACGCTCCAGGTTTTGCCATCGGCATTCACGGTGGTCTGGTAGGTCTCGGTACCCACTTTAACGGTAACCGCATCGCCCGCCTTCACGTCATTATCGACTTTACCGGTGACTGCAATGGTCTGGCCGGATTCGGCCGCATTGATCACGTTATCCGACGTCACATCGTCAATGGTAATAGAAGCCGTTGGTGCAACGGTGTCCACGCCGTAGGCATGAGTGGCATTCGCGGTGGTGACGTTACCTGCTGCATCGCGCGTGGTGACTGTCGCGCTCACATCACCATTCGCGGCTAACACCGAACCGGGAACATTCACGCTCCAGGTTTTGCCATCAGCATTGACGGTGGTCTGGTAAGTCTCGGTACCGACTTTAACGGTAACCGCATCGCCCGCCTTCACGTCATTATCGACTTTACCGGTGACTGCAATGGTCTGCCCGGATTCGCTGGCATTGATGACGTTATCCGACGTGACATCGTCGATAGTAATCGACGCCGTTGGTGCCACCGTATCCACACCGTAAGCGTGAGTCGTATTGACGGTGGTGACGTTGCCAGCGGTATCGCGCGTCGTCACCGTCGCAGAGACATTGCCGTTGGCGGCTAGTACGGAGCCGGGAACATTCACGCTCCAGGTCTTGCCATCGGCATTCACCGTGGTCTGGTAGGTCTCGGTACCGACTTTAACGGTAACCGTATCACCAACTTTCACGTCGTTATCGACCTTCCCCGTCACCGCAATGGTCTGGCCGGATTCGGCAGCATTAATCACGTTATCGGACGTGACGTTATCGATAGTAATCGATGCCGTTGGTGCAACGATGTCCACGCCGTAGGCATGATTCGTGTTGGCGGTAGTGACGTTGCCTGCTGGATCGCGTGTGGTCACGCTGGCGCTCACATCGCCATTGGCTGCTAACACCGAACCAGGAACATTCACGCTCCAGGTTTTGCCATCGGCATTCACGGTGGTCTGGTAGGTCTCGGTACCCACTTTAACGGTAACCGCATCGCCGACTTTGACGTCGTTATCGACTTTCCCGGTCACCGCAATGGTCTGCCCGGATTCGCTGGCATTGATGACGTTATCCGACGTGACATCGTCGATAGTAATCGACGCCGTTGGTGCCACCGTATCCACGCCGTAAGCATGATTCGTGTTGGCGGTAGTGACATTGCCTGCGGTGTCACGCGTGGTGACCGTGGCACTCACATCACCGTTGGCGGCTAACACCGAACCGGGAACATTCACGCTCCAGGTTTTGCCGTCCGCATTGACGGTGGTCTGGTAGGTCTCGGTACCGACTTTAACGGTAACCGTATCACCAACTTTCACGTCGTTATCGACCTTCCCCGTCACCGCAATGGTCTGGCCGGACTCAGTCGCATTAATCACGTTATCAGACGTGACGTCATCGATAGTAATCGACGCGGTTGGTGCAACCGTATCGACACCGTAGGCATGGCTGGTATTTACAGTCGTAACGTTGCCTGCCGGATCGCGCGTGGTGACGCTAGCACTCACATCGCCGTTGGCGGCTAATACCGATCCGGGAACATTCACGCTCCAGGTCTTGCCATCGGCATTGACGGTGGTCTGATAAGTCTCGGTGCCGACCTTAACGGTAATGGCATCCCCGGCTTTGACGTCGTTATCGACGTTACCGGTCACCGCAATGGTCTGGCCGGACTCAGTCGCATTAATCACGTTATCAGACGTGACGTCATCGATAGATATCGAGGCAACGGGTGCAACGGTATCGACACCGTAGGCATGGGTCGTATTCGCGGTAGTGACGTTGCCTGCCGTGTCGCGTGTGGTGACCGTGGCGCTCACATCGCTATTCGTTGCCAGCACCGAGCCGGGAACATTCACGCTCCAGGTTTTGCCATCGGCATTCACGGTGGTCTGGTAGGTCTCGGTACCGACTTTAACGGTAACCGCATCGCCCGCCTTCACGTCATTATCGACTTTACCGGTGACTGCAATGGTCTGGCCGGATTCGGCGGCATTAATCACATTATCCGACGTCACATCGTCAATGGAAATTGAGGCAACTGGCGCAACCGTATCGACGCCGTAAGCGTGAGAAGTATTCGCCGTGGTGACATTGCCTGCCGCATCGCGCGTGATGACGGTAGCACTCACATCACTATTGGCTGCTAACACCGAACCGGGAACATTCACACTCCAGGTTTTACCATCAGTATTGACGGTGGTCTGGTACGTTTCCGTGCCGACCTTAACGGTAACCGCGTCGCCCGCTTTGACGTCGTTATCAACCTTACCGGTCACCGCAATGGTCTGGCCGGATTCGGTCGCGTTAATCACGTTATCCGACGTCACATCGTCGATAGTAATCGACGCGGTTGGTGCAACCGTATCGACACCGTAGGCATGGGTCGTATTGGCGGTAGTAACATTGCCCGCCGGATCACGCGTGGTGACCGTGGCACTCACATCGCTATTGGCGGCCAATACCGATCCGGGCACATTCACGCTCCAGGTTTTGCCATCGGCATTGACCGTGGTCTGGTAGGTCTCGCTACCGACTTTTACTGTAACCGCATCGCCGGCTTTGACGTCGTTATCGACTTTACCCGTCACCGCAATGGTCTGGCCGGACTCACTGGCATTAATCACGTTATCGCTGGTGACATCGTCGATAGTAATCGACGCCGTTGGGGCCACCGTATCGACATCATAAGCATGGCTGGTATTGGCGGTAGTAACATTGCCTGCCGCATCGCGGGTGGTGACCGTCGCGCTCACATCGCCGTTGGCGGCTAATACGGAGCCGGGAACATTCACGCTCCAGGTTTTGCCGTCCGCATTGACGGTGGTCTGGTAGGTTTCAGTACCAACTTTAACGGTAACCGCATCCCCGGCTTTCACGTCGTTATCGACTTTCCCGGTCACCGCAATGGTCTGCCCGGATTCGCTGGCATTGATGACGTTATCCGACGTGACATCGTCGATAGTAATCGACGCCGTTGGTGCCACCGTATCGACGCCGTAAGCATGAGAAGTATTCGCCGTGGTGACATTGCCTGCGGTATCACGTGTGGTGACGGTAGCACTCACATCACTGTTGGCGGCTAACACAGAACCGGGAACGTTGACGCTCCAGGTTTTGCCATCGGCATTGACCGTGGTCTGGTAGGTCTCGGTGCCGACTTTGACGGTGATTGCATCGCCCACTTTGACTTCATCGCCCACCTTGCCAGTAACGGCAATGGTCTGCCCAGACTCGGCGGCATTGATGACGTTATCGGACGTCACATCATCAATTGAAATTGAGGCAACAGGAGGTAGGGTATCGACGGTTACCGCTTCACTTCCCCCTGTTCCAGGAATGCCAGCATCATCGGTATAGCTGCCATCAGGGATGCTGACACGAACCTCACCCTCAAAATTGTTGGCAGGCGTTAATGTCGCCGTCCAGCGAGTGGGATCGTTAGGATCCTGCACCAAGTTCGTTACTGAGCCGTTTGTTACGGTGATATCAGTGAGGTCAAAACCAACGGGCGGTTTTGTAAAAACGAAACTTATTGTGCCGTCACTGTTTATGACAAGGGTGACAGAGGGAGGTGTGGTATCAGTGGTATCCGCGGCGGCAGTAAGCAGCGTGGATGAAGCGACACCATCCAGAACGGATGAGGCGCGGTCAGTAAACGATAAGCCCGCGGTATCATACCCAATCGGCGTCGTCACGACCTCGGCTGTCAGGTTCAAAATGACCGCGGGATTGAAATGTCCACCGCCACCGTCCCCCGCATCTCCTGTGCTGTCATTACCTGCTGCAGTTGCTTCAAGCACCTGTGTCGGATCAGCGCCCTGAGCAATCGCATCTTGTATCTCGGCAACATCATTGGCGACATCGGCACTTCCTTGAGAAGACGCATTGCTGACATCGCTCCAGCGGCTATCCCGCCCCAGATCCAATGTTTTGCCATCTGGTAATGTGATTGAAACCGCGCCATTAGCACCGGTAACGACCTCTTCACCGCTGTAGACCCGATCGCCAGCAACCAGCAATCTTTGACTTCCATCAAGCGCGACGATAAAAACCTGTCCAATAACGAATTTAATGACGCCAATCACACCATTCAAAATTCTTTCTCCTTGATATTTATAATTATTTTCATCATTTAGCGATATTGTGGATACCGATTTTAACTATCGTCCTGATAGGGTTGATTTGCTGTGTCTCGTCCTGACATTTTATTAAAAAAAGCGTTACGATAGGGTTGTTGTGATGCGTCAAATACTTGACTCAATGCACAATATAATAAAAAATTCAGAATATTCTTTCCAGAACTTTACTCATTGAGAGTAATTTCTATTTTTTCGCCTTAAGTGCGCCAAAAAAAACAAACCAAGATATTGATAAAAAAAGAATAAAATAAAAAAACTCATTAAACGCTTATATAACACTCAAGAATTTTAATAGGAATAATCACAAATAAAGTTTTTGTGAAGGAAGACTGCTGATGATTCGTAGATACCAATTTGCTTTATTGCCTTTTATTACCGTTCTTTCCACAGCGACGCATGCCGAGACGATTCAGGAAGCCATTAGAAGCACGCTCTATACCCACCCCGAAGTGAGTGCATCCATTAATAGTCGTTTTTCTGCCGAACATGATTTACGCGCAGCAAAAGGGGGATATCTTCCCTCCATAACCCTAAGCGCAGGCGTGGGCCGTGAAGAAACCGATAGCCCCTCAACGCGTGCCAGCGCCAATAAACGCGTTGAACTCAGCCGTCAGGAATCGAGTATTAATCTAAGCCAAACGGTATTCGATGGTTTCGCCACCTCAAGTGAGGTCGGCAGACAACACGCCACCGTCAATTCACGCGCCTATAAAGTATTAAATACCAGTGAGTCGACAGCGTTAGATACAGTTCAGGTTTATCTCAATGTGTTGCAACGTCAGGAATTCGTCCGTCTGGCACAAGCCAATCTGGCAAGCCATGAGCGCATTTACGATCAAATCAGGCTGCGCAGCGAACAGGGCGTTGGCCGATTGGCCGATTTGGATCAGGCCGAAGCACGTCTTGCGCAGGCTCGTAACAACGTGCTGACAGAGCAAACCAATCTGGACGACGCCAAAATCAACTACATGAGCATTGTGGGCAAAGTACCCGATAATTTGGTGATGCCCGATGCTTCTGTGATAAAGCTCCCTGCCTCGTTGGAAGAAGCGCAGCGCATCATGCTGGCTAACAGCCCGGCGCTGAAATCCGCAGAGTCAGATATTGAAGCCACACAGCAGCAATATGAGGCTTCAAAATCAAAGTTTTATCCACGCCTCAACGTTGAACTCTCTCGTACGATGGATAACAACGTTGACGGGACGCGCGGCCAAAACAATGAGTGGCAGGCGATGTTGCGGATGCGCTACAACCTGTATGAAGGCGGTAGCAGCAAAGCCAATATGGAAGCAAAAGCCTACCAGGTAAAAGAAGCGCAGGATGTACGAAATAATGCCCTGCGCCTGCTGAGCGAAGAGCTAAAACTAGCTTGGTCAGCGTTAAATAACTCGCGCCAACAGTTGCCGATCGCCGCCGAATATGCCGACCGCAGTATGAAAGTGCGTACTGCCTATCAGAAGCAATTTGGCCTGGGGGAAAGGACGCTGTTGGACCTGTTGGACAGTGAAAACGAGCTGTTCACCGCACAACGCCGTCTGGTCGAGGTCCGCTTCACCTCACTCTATACCGAATACCGGATCGCATCACGTATGGGGGAGCTATTAAATCGTTTAGCTATCCCAGCGCCTGATGCCGGTACCAGCTTGACAAACGTGACCACCAACGCAGAGTTGCCGAGCCTTAATTAATATATTTCATTGGTCAGACGGCGATAAATTATGGTTTATATGCGAGGGAATTACGTTGCGTAAGGGAACGTTCCGTTAAATGAAGTTGCATTCAGTACAAGAGACTCATGGTTCTGATAAATCAGTTGCCCAGGAGCCTATCGCCCATGAGTCTGCTGTTGTTCATGAATCAGCGGTTGTTCATGAATCAACGGTCGTTCATGAAGCGACTGCCGCGCATGAAAATAATAGTGACCCTCGCAGCCGTCATGACGACCCGTTATTGGATAGTTTACTGATCCTCTGTGCCTTGCAGGGGAAATCAGTCAGCCGCACCACCCTCACCGCCGGGCTACCCTTAGCCAACCAGCGATTATCGGTAAAACTGCTTCCGAGAGCCGCGGCGCGAGCCGGGCTGCAAGGGCGCGTTCTCAAACGTTCGTTAAATAAAATTTCCGACATGTCACTCCCTGCGATGTTGCTGTTACGGGAAGGACGCGCGGCGATTCTGCTAGGCTGGAACGCTGACGGCAGCGCACGCCTGATGCCCAGCGAAACAGAAGGCGGGGAAATTTCCGTCGAGCACAATACGCTGCAACAGAATTATCTGGGCCTGGTGATGTTCGCTCAGCCTCGTCACCAGTTCGAGCTGCAAAATCCGTCGCTGATCCCCCGAACCAAATCCTGGTTCAGGGATACGCTTAAGCTTTCACGCTCGCTCTATCTCGATGCCATCCTCGCGACGCTGCTGGTGAACATTATTGTGCTGGCTACGCCACTGTTCGTGATGAATGTCTACGATCGGGTTGTGCCCAATCAGGCCACGGCGACATTGTGGGTGCTGGCTATCGGCATTACCGGCGCTTTTGTTTTCGATTTGATACTCAAAACGCTGCGCGGCATTTGCCTCGATATGGCGGGCAAAAAAACCGATCTGATTATTTCCGCCACGCTATTTGAACGTATTACCGGTATGTCGATGAAAGCCCGGCCAGCGCGGGTCGGTAGCTTTGCACAGAATATTCATGAATTTCAATCACTCAGAGATTTCCTTTCCTCACTGACGCTGACGACGCTGATCGATTTTCCTTTTACGCTGCTTCTTTTGTTGGTTATCGGCATTATCGGCGGCCCGCTGGTCTGGGTTTCCATCCTCGTCTACCCTATCGCCCTGTTGGCGAGTTGGGCGATGCAAAAGCCGCTGTCAGCCACCATTGAAAAAACGATGCACCTTGCCAGCGAGCGACAGGCTACGCTGATCGAAACCTTGAGCTGTCTGGATGCGATCAAGGTCAATAATGCGGAAAGTGAACGTCAGCACCAATGGGAACAGACGATTGGCAGCCTGAGCAAGCTGGAGATGCGGGCCAAGGCGCTGTCTTCACTGGCAGTAAACCTGACGCAGTGGTTCCAGCAATTTGCTGGCGTTGCCATGATCGTCGTCGGCGTCTACATGCTGATTAACGGTAAGCTCAGTATGGGCGGGCTGATTGCCTGCTACATGCTGAACGGCAGAGCGCTTATGCCGTTGGGCCAACTGTCTGGTCTGGTCAGCCGTTACCAGCAAGCGCGTTTGACGATGCAAACCACCGAACAAATGATGCAGTTGCCGCAAGAGCGTAGCGATAACGAACGCCCGCTAAAGCGTGAGAGCATCCGGGGCGGTATCGAATTTCGCGATGTGACGTTCAACTACCCAGAACAAAAAACCAGTTCTCTGCAAGGCATCAGCCTGACCATCGCTCCCGGCGAGAAAGTCGGCGTTATTGGCCGTAGTGGTTCAGGAAAAAGCTCGCTGCAAAAACTGATAGTGAACCTCTATCAGCCTAACACCGGTAATATTCTGATCGACGGCGTCGATGCCCGTCAGTTGGATGTCAGCGATTTACGCCACAATATCGGCTATGTTCCTCAAGATATTCAGCTATTTAGTGGTTCATTGCGCAATAACCTGATTAGCGGCGCACGCTATGTCGAAGACGAAGCGATGCTGCGAGCCGCAGAGATTTCAGGGGTGAACGAGTTTGCTCGTCTGCACCCGGATGGCTATAACCTTCAGGTTGGCGAACGCGGTCAACAGCTCTCCGGCGGGCAACGTCAGGCTGTCGCGATAGCCAGAGCGTTGCTGCTCGATCCACCGATTCTGGTGCTGGATGAACCCACCAGTTCGATGGATAACACCAGTGAAGATCGGTTAAAACAGGCTCTGGCACCCGTCATTGCGGAGAAAACGCTCTTACTGGTTACCCATCGGGTTTCCATGCTGGCGCTCGTCGATCGCTTAGTGATTGTCGATAAAGGAAAAATTATCGCGGATGGACCGAAAACGATCGTGATGGATGCGTTGAAGAAGGGGCAAATCAATGCGTCTCGGTAAATATCTCAAACAAATCAAATGCTATTTTGTTGGCGGAGATGAAGAAAGTCTGCAAACGATGCCTGAAGTGAGCCGGGCAATGGCTGAGGATTCGCCACGTTCTATTCGCTTTACGTTATGGGCTATCGGCGCTTTTTTCTTGTTTTTCATCCTGTGGGCCGGGCTGGCAGATATTGATGAAGTCACCCGGGGTGACGGTAAAGCCATCCCCTCTTCCCGATTGCAAAAAGTCCAAAACCTGGAAGGTGGTATCGTCACAAAAGTGTTCATTCATGAAGGCCAGGTCGTCAATGCGGGCGATCCTTTGCTGCGCCTTGATGATACACGATTTGCTTCTAACGTCGGAGAAACCGAGGCCGACCGGTTTGCACTGCTCTCGCGCATTGAACGTCTGAACGCCGAAATCAACGATAGGGAGCTCGTGCTTTCGGAAGAAATTACGACGCAAGCGCCCAAAATCGCGGCAGGAGAAAAAGAGCTTTATAACAGCCGCCGCCAGCAGCTCCACAATGAGGTGTCCGGTCTGGAAGAGCAATTGATCCAGCGTCGCCAAGAATTGAGAGATTTCTCTGCCAAGGAAATTCAGTTCCGCAATAGTTTGAGCCTGCTCCAGCAAGAAATTAACATGTCAGAACCGCTGATTGCGGAAGGTGCCATTTCTAAAGTAGAAGTGTTACGTCTGCGACGCGCAGAGGTCGAAATCCGGGGCCAGCTTGATTCGATCAAACTCTCGATTCCTCGTGCAGAGTCTGCGATTAAAGAGAGCGAGAATAAAATAGAGGAAACGCGCAGTCGTTATAAAAGCGAGGCGTTATCTCAGCTTAGTGAAGCACAAACCAACCTGAATAAAATTGAAGCCACGGGCAAAGCACTCGAAGACCGGGTAAACCGAACGTTGGTCGCCTCCCCCGTTCGCGGTATCGTGCAGCAGGTTTTGGTGAATACTATCGGCGGAGTGATTCAACCGGGTAGCGACCTGGTGGAAATTGTTCCACTGGACGACAACCTGTTGGTCGAAGCCAGGATTCGTCCACAGGATATTGCGTTTTTACACCCAGGTCAGGATGCTGTAATAAAATTAACGGCCTACGACTACACCATCTATGGTGGTTTGAAAGGCCAGTTGGAACAAATCAGCCCGGACACTGTAACTGATAAAGAAGGGAACAGCTTTTATATTATTCGATTACGGACTGATAAGAACTATTTAGGTTCAGCCGATAAACCACTTCTTATCATTCCAGGTATGGTGGCTTCCGTTGATATAATAACGGGAAAGAAAACGATCCTCAGCTATTTGTTAAAACCAATTATTCGAGCAAAAGCAGAAGCACTACGGGAAAGATAATGAAAAAGGTGCTCAACAGGGCGCCTTTTTTATACTCATTCCATCAATGATCGTTCATATTGTGATAAACCTGAGTTTGACTTCGCCCCATGGCTTTAGCCTGATACATGGCAGAATCAGCATTAATTGCCAATGTCAGAGAGTCAGTACCGTGTTCCGGATACAACGCAATACCGATACTGCATGATATATCCAGGGTTTTCTCATCGATCTCGAAAGGCTTATTCAACGCGTTATGGATTTTATCTGCAACATAAAGTGTGTTGTCAATTTCCTTAATTCCTTGAAGCAGAATAATAAATTCATCACCGCTACGGCGATATACCGTATCCGAATCACGAACCGCACCACGCATACGTGCCGCCGCTTCTTTCAGTAACAAATCGCCAACAGCGTGTCCGAACGAATCATTTATCTGTTTAAATTTATCGAGATCCAGGAACATCAGCGCGATTTTCCTGCCCGTTTGTTTGGATAACAAAATCGCCTGTTCCATTTGTTCGGCAAACGTCAGGCCATTAGCCAATGACGTTAATGAGTCATAATGCGCCAGTTGACGATAGTGTTCCTCACTACGCCGCAGCATATCAATGGCATGATACCGCTCTATAGCGATCGCAATAAGCTGTGCCGATTTCTCAATAGAAAATATTTCCTCTTCGGTTGGCACATATACTTTACGATGGTAAACGCTTAAAACACCTAATATTTCTTTGTTCTGACCGATGATAGGTTCAGACCAGCAGGAACGTAGCCCGGCATATAATGCTAGCCCTTTATATAACGACCAATGCGGATGGACAGAAATGTCGTCAGCAATGACGCGCTTTCCGGTATAGGCAGCGGTACCAAAAGAAGCCACGCCATCGGCAATTTTCACATTGTGAATAGCATTTTTATAAAAGCCAGGCAGGCTCGGTGCCGAGCCCAGCGTCAGACATTTCTTGTCTTTATCAACCAGCAGAACAGAGCAAACGATACGACCTGGGTTTTTTTCCTCAACGCTGAAAATAATCGCATCCAGAATATCTTTCAGCGGTGCACCGCTTGATAACAACTCTAATGCACGATTGTATGAATTATCATGATGTTCCTGCGATTTTCGTTCCGTGATATCTAACTTAATGCCGACATACTGAGTTGTGTTACTCGCTTTATTATATATTTTAACGATATTGGCTTTTTCCCAATACAGTTGTCCATCTTTACGTCGGTTGACGAACTCACCAGTCCAAACATTACCTTTATTTATGGTAGACCACAGATCTTCATAGACACTAGCGTTAGTCATACCGGATTTTAATATATTCGTTTTTTTGCCAATAACCTCATCCGGCATATAACCTGACATAGTAATAAATTGACGATTAACGTAAATAATTTCACAATTTTCATCTGCGATCATAATTGAAGCAGGACTATATTCCATCGCAAAGAAAGTCATGTTGAGAAAATCTTTTTTTTTCTGCTCAGCTTTAAACTTTTGTTTAATTTTTCTATTTTTTACAGAAGAAAAAAATAACAGTAGCAATAGCATGGTTATTATAATTTCATACACAATAACACTCTCCTCAGGCCCGAGTGGTCCTGATCGTACAAATCACAACGCTGATGACGAAAAATCCCGGTAACGACCCCCTACCCCGCCGATTTTCGGGGCTGCTGCATTTCCGGAGAGCAGAAAGGATGAAAGAAAAAACGCTCCATGAAGCCGGAGTATTTAGAAACATAGCAACGTCAGCATAAAGCCCTCGCATTGGCTGTGCGCAGATAAAAACAATAAATTCAAAAAAATATCTTAAATTAATAGCAATAATTTTTCGGGTTATAAGTTTCTCTAATGGAATAAAAAAATATCCCTAAAGGTACATGACGATATATTCTGAACATCAATTTTTTGTAAGCAAATCAATTATACCAATAAGTATCATTGTTTTAATCAGCAAAATCTATCACAAAATGATTTTTGATCGTTAACAGTAAACATTATATTTTTTTACCGTTAAAAATCAAATAATTAAAAGAAAAAATAAAATCATTAACATAAACGCTTGATTATACATGTCATAATTTGATGCAAAATTATCAGTCCCTCTTCTTATCATTTATTTAGAATTAAAAACCTAAATAACAAATCAAATAAGAATTAAATAACAAAAAAAATAATAATACAGCATTAAACGTTGATAACCAGATCAGAATGCTGATCGCCTAAATAGGCGATATTTTGTACGGGAATGAAGTATTAGGAAATATAATGGATGAATATCGCGGAGAAGAATGGAAGAACACATAGCAGTACGTTAATACAAAAAGTGATAGCTTAAACAAAAGGTTACACCTATAAATCGAGTTTCAGCGCCTCAAAATTCTCAAATGGCTGGGGACGCGAGAGGTAGTACCCTTGGGCTGCATAAGCATGCGATGCCTGAACAATTGCCCACTCCTCCTTGGTTTCGATCCCCTCAATCACGACATAATTGCAAAAACGCGACAGCAAAGCGATCAGCGCAGGAAACACAATTCGCCCTTCACCACTTTGTTGCAAGAGTATAAAGAGTTCACGCGCCACTTTAATGCAATCATACTGAGCCAACATCAGTGATGAAAAATTAGCCATACCGCAGCCAAAATCATCCAGCCACAGTGTTTGTGCTTCAGGGAGCCTGGTTAATATTTCTTTTGGCAACCCTCCCTGATTTTCGACCATTTCAAAACGAATCCAGGGCATTGCTGCGATCAGGCGTTTGGCTTCAAGATTATTTTGCAGCGCCAGTAGCGTCATACCATCAATATTAACGGAGGCAAAAAGATCGTCGCGAGTAAATCGAAAACTCCACTGAGATAAAAGTTGCAGTTGTTCTACAATAATTAACAGGCGGGTTTCAACATCAATATTTGCGAAGTATTTTTCAGGAGAGATGAATTTTTGCGGCAGGGTGGGAGAAAAAACGGAAGTCAGTAATTCAATAGCCATTAATTTACCTGATGTTCGGTAAATGGGTTGAAAAGTATACCGCCGTTGACATTGATGCCAGTAATCAGCACCTAATGCCTCCTCGTTTCCCTGTTGGAAAAACTCTGCCCCAACCTGATTAAAATGACCTTCCTGCTGCACTATGAGTTCCGCCATTAAACTGACACTATTAGTTATAAAATTATATCATACGGACATGCACCGTCATCGATTCTCCAGATACAAACTTCATCGGTAATACCGATTAAATCAATGCCCATGATATTACAAAAATAAGCGTTTCAATATCACAACTACATTTATTTAAATTGTAAATCAATAAATTAAAACCTAAGAAACTCAGTCGCATTGGCTGAGTTATACAGTCTAAAGCATGCGTATGAAACCAATTTAACGAACAGATAGTAATTTTACCCTGTAACCTCACTATTTATGCAGCCAATGGGTTACATGCTGAGGGCGCGTAAAAACACACAAAACCCACGGTAACTCATCCGGGAAAAAGCGCGTTAAAGGCAACAAAAACGGATTCGCCAGTATATTCAGTATCAATGACGGTTACGCGTGTTTAAACAAGCCCCAACGGGTATAATCTGCGCCCTGTTTATAAGGTAGAAGAACATCATGGCGTTACTTATCACCCATAAATGCATCAACTGTGACATGTGTGAACCCGAGTGTCCTAATCAGGCCATCTCCATGGGCATGGACATTTATGAAATTGATACCACTCGCTGTACGGAGTGCGTTGGCCACTATGACACACCGACGTGTCAGAAAGTCTGCCCGATCGACAACACGATCGTTAAAGATCCAAACCACGTTGAAGGTAATGAGCAACTGTGGGAAAAATATGTGCTCATGCACCATGCCGACAGGATTTAAGCATCCGGTTACAGACAGTCAGCTTTCGACAATCACCGTCGCACAGGCATAGCGTCTTTCGTCAGCCAACGTCACATGGACGTGTCTGACGCCCATCTGTTCAGCCAGTTCTGCCGCTTTAGCAAAAAATCGCAAACAGGGTTTGCCCAGTTCGTCATTAAAAACTTCAAACTGGTTAAACGCGAGCCCGTTGCGAATTCCAGTCCCGAAAGCTTTTGCCGCCGCCTCTTTCACGGCAAAACGCTTGGCAAGGAAACGGACAGGTTGCTGATGCTGTTGATAATGTTCCCATTCAGCATCCGTCAGAACGCGGCGAGCTAATCGCTCGCCTGAACGTTCAATCACCGCTTCAATACGGGCGATTTCGACAATATCCGTTCCGATCCCAAGAATCGCCATCAGCGGCGCGCTTCCCGCATCAGCGTCTTCATTTCAGCAACGGCATCCTTCAACCCGCTCATCACCGCACGTCCGATAATGGCATGTCCGATATTTAATTCGTGCATTTCCGGCAGCGCAGCAATCGGCAAAACGTTATGGTACGTCAAACCATGGCCGGCATTGACTTTCAGCCCCTTCGCCGCAGCGTAAGTCGCCGCATCACGAATGCGCTCGAATTCATGTTGACGCGCTTCATCATCTGGCGCATCGGCATACGCCCCGGTATGAATTTCAATATAAGGCGCACCGCTGGCAACGGCAGCATCAATTTGCCGTTTATCCGCATCAATAAAGAGCGAAACCAATATGTTAGCCTGGCTAAGGCTGGCAACCGCATTATTGATTTTGTCCTGCTGCCCCGCCACATCCAGCCCGCCTTCTGTTGTCACTTCCTGGCGTTTTTCCGGCACCAGACAGCAAAAATGCGGCTTTACCTCACAGGCAATGTTCAGCATTTCTTCCGTGACAGCCATTTCAAGGTTCATGCGAGTTTGGAGCGTTTCTCTCAGGATCCGCACATCACGATCCGTAATATGGCGACGATCTTCACGTAAGTGCACCGTGATGCCGTCCGCTCCCGCCTGTTCAGCGACAAAAGCTGCCTGAACAGGATCGGGATACGCCGTTCCACGCGCATTACGCAGTGTTGCAATGTGATCGATGTTAACGCCAAGCAGCAATTCAGCCATGATAAATCCTCGGTAAAGTCATGCACGTTACGTGGCAGTTTACACCGATGTCACAGCGTCAGGGTACAGAGGAGACGGGATTATTTATCAGAAGGTGTGGGTTTGGACAAATTAACAGCAGGAACAAACTGGCGGAACAGTTCACGACTTTTCAGCGGTTTTCCCCCCAGATAGGGCTTTAACGCGATACGAGTGAAACGCTTTGCCGCCTTCAGTGTACCGCTGTCAGGAAATTCACGCGATGCCAGCGAACGTAACTCGTGCCCGGTAAAGCTTTTATTATCGACCACCAGGCTGGCAATAAATCCCCGTTCCTCTCGATATTGATAGGTCATGGTATCTGCCACAGGTTCACCGCTACCAGCACAATGTAGGAAATCAACGCCGTATCCCAGATAGCCCAACAATGCTAACTCAAAGCGTCTTAATGCCGGTTCGGGGGATGCATCCTGCGCAGCAAGATGTTGTAAACAGTGGAGATAATCGAAGAAAAGAGCGGAGTAGTTGGTTTCATGCTCCAGCACGCGAGCCAGCAGTTCGTTAACGTATAAACCGCTATAAAGCATCGTGCCAGTCAGTGGTAGCGCAAGCGAAACAGGCTCGGCGCTGCGTAACGTTTTCACGTCTCCCCGGCCGCTCCAGCGCACCAACAGCGGAGTGAAAGGCTGTAAACAGCCTTTTAGGCTAGAGCGACGGGCTCGCGCGCCTTTGGCAAGCACGCGAACGCGGCCATCGCTTTCGCTAAACAGATCCAGCAATAGGCTGGTTTCACTATAAGGTCGCCCATGTAAGACAAATGCGCGCTGCCAGCCTTCCATCGGCGCGAACCTTACAGGTCTTCGCTATAACCCAGGCTGCGCAGGGCACGTTCGTCATCTGCCCAGCCGGATTTCACTTTAACCCACAGTTCAAGGTGCACTTTGGCCTCGAACATCTCTTCCATATCCTGACGAGACTCGATACCAATGGTTTTAATTTTGGCACCTTTGTTACCAATGACCATCTTCTTCTGGCCTTCACGCTCAACCAGAATCAGGCCGTTGATGTCATAACCACCGCGTTCGTTAGTCACAAAGCGCTCGATTTCGACCGTGACGGAATACGGCAATTCTTCACCCAGGAAGCGCATCAGTTTTTCACGGATAATTTCCGATGCCATAAAACGCTGTGAGCGATCGGTAATGTAATCTTCCGGGAAGTGGTGCGTTGCCTGCGGTAAGTGCTTGCGTACAATGCTGGCAATCGTATCGACATTCGTCCCCTTCTCCGCCGAGATCGGAACGACATCAAGGAAGTCCATCTGCTGGCTGAGGAACTGGATATGCGGTAGCAGCTTGGTTTTATCCGTGACGTTATCGACTTTATTGATCGCTAACAGCACGGGGAGTTTTTGATCGCGCAGCTTATTCAATACCATTTCATCGTCGTCGTTCCAGTGTGTCCCTTCAACAACGAAAATGATCAGCTCAACGTCACCAATTGAACTGCTGGCGGCGCGGTTCATCAGGCGGTTAATCGCCCGTTTTTCTTCAATGTGCAATCCCGGCGTATCCACATAAATAGCCTGATAAGGCCCTTCAGTGTGAATACCCATGATACGGTGCCGCGTCGTCTGGGGCTTACGTGACGTAATGGAGATCTTCTGCCCCAGTAATTGATTCAATAACGTCGATTTACCGACGTTTGGTCGACCAACAATCGCGATAAAACCGCAGTGTGTCTGTACTTCGCTCATTCAAGCTCCAGTTTTTTCAACGCTTGTTCAGCCGCAGCCTGTTCGGCTTTACGACGGCTCGATCCTGTACCAATGACCGACTCGCTAAAGCCGCTCACCTGACAGTGGATAGTAAACTCCTGATCGTGTGCTTCCCCACGAACCTGTACCACCAGATAGGTCGGCAGAGGTAAGTGACGCCCTTGCAGAAACTCCTGCAACCGCGTTTTAGGATCTTTTTGCTTATCGCCAGGACTGATTTCATCCAGACGCGTTTGATACCAGTTCAGAATCAAACGTTCGATGGTCTGAATATCACTGTCGAGGAAAATGCCGCCGATCAGCGCTTCGACCGTATCAGCCAGAATCGATTCGCGACGGAAACCACCGCTTTTTAATTCACCTGGGCCAAGACGCAGGCACTCTCCCAGTTCGAATTCACGTGCAATTTCCGCCAGCGTATTTCCCCGAACCAGCGTCGCCCGCATCCGGCTCATATCCCCTTCATCAACCTTGGGGAAACGGTGATACAGCGCATTGGCGATCACAAAACTCAGGATGGAATCACCCAAGAATTCGAGTCTTTCATTGTGTTTGCTGCTGGCGCTACGATGCGTCAACGCCTGTAACAAAAGCTCGTACTGCTGAAAAGTATAGCCCAGCTTTCTTTGTAAACGATTTATCAGGATGGGATTCATGTGTTACCAATAGATCAACGATGCGTCAAAAACAGCAGCATACGGAACAGCCCTGCTTACTAATGCGGTCAAAACTGTTTCGTTTGCATTGGCTCCCGCAAGGGAGCCTGCCTTTCTGCCCACCATACTTCGCGTTGCCTGTCCGTTAGCGTTGTGAAAGCGGACACATTTTGTTCTGCAACTCGCATTATTTAGGGCATGTTCTTTTAAAAAGAGCGTTTCAAAAAATATTCTACAACGGACAGCAGCAGAATGCTGCCTGTATCTTATTTTGCTGAATGCTTACTTTGGTTAATGGATAGCACCGATGCGACTCAAACGAACACCGGTAGGCCATTCACCTTCCTGTTTCTCAAAGCTCATCCAGATCGCGGTGGCTTTACCGACTAGATTTCTCTCCGGCACAAAGCCCCAATAGCGGCTATCCAGACTGTTGTCGCGGTTATCACCCATCATGAAGTAGTACCCTTCGGGAACCTCCCATGTTGCAAGCTGCTGTTGCGATTGCTGGTAATAACCACCGAGCTGATCCTGCTGGCCTGGCACCAGAAGAATATTATGCGTTACATTGCCCAGTGACTCTCTGCGCGTGCCCATACGGACACCATCCACGCTATTGTCATTAGCCGGAACCTGATAAAAACCGCTGCGCGATTCCAATCCAGGTTGGTTAAAGGTCTGAACAAAATCGCTAGGCTGTACGTTACTGTATGTGACCGCCAACGCCGTATCGCACGCCTGTTGTCCCTGACAGGATGGACGAATTGTCACCTGCTTGGTCATCGGGTTATAACTGACGCGATCGCCCGGTACGCCCACCACACGTTTGATGAAGTCCACTTTAGGATCGGACGGGTATTTAAACACCACCACGTCGCCACGCTTCGGGTGCCCCGTTTCGATCAGCGTTTTTTGCGTGAAGGGTTCTTTAATGCCATAGGCAAATTTTTCCACCAGAATAAAATCACCGATCAACAGCGTCGGCATCATCGAACCAGATGGAATTTGAAACGGCTCATAAATAAAGGAGCGCACAACCAATACCAACGCCACGACCGGGAATACGGACGCGATCGTTTCAATCCAGCCAGGTTGTTGAATGACTTTCGCTGAAACTGCGCCATCAGGAAGATCGGCACCACTCATGGCGGCAAACTTTTTCCGGCGAGCGGGTGCCCAGACAAAGCGCTCTAAACACCAGACAATCCCCGTGACCAGCGTCACCAATGCCAGAATTACGGCAAACATATTGGCCATGCCAACTCCTCAGAATTTATTTACTGTCTTTGCCGACGTGCAGAATTGCCAGAAACGCTTCTTGTGGCAGCTCGACGTTACCGACCTGCTTCATACGTTTCTTACCATCTTTCTGTTTCTGCAACAGTTTCTTCTTACGGCTGACGTCACCACCATAACACTTGGCCAGTACGTTTTTACGCAATTGCTTAACCGTAGAACGCGCAATAATGTGGTTACCAATCGCAGCCTGAATCGCGATATCAAACTGCTGACGCGGAATCAGATCTTTCATTTTTTCGACCAGTTCACGGCCACGATATTGTGAATTATCGCGGTGCGTGATCAGCGCCAATGCATCCACACGTTCGTTGTTGATCAACACATCAACACGCACCATGTCTGATGTTTGGAAGCGTTTGAAGCTGTAATCCAGCGATGCATAGCCACGAGACGTTGATTTCAGGCGGTCAAAGAAATCAAGCACCACTTCAGCCATCGGAATTTCATAGGTCAACGCAACCTGATTGCCGTGGTACACCATGTTCGTCTGCACGCCGCGCTTCTCGATACAAAGCGTAATCACGTTGCCCAAGTACTCCTGAGGCAGCAGCATGTGACATTCGGCAATCGGTTCGCGCAGTTCCTGAATATTATTCAGCGGCGGCAGCTTGGACGGACTATCGACATAAACGGTTTCTTTGGCCGTCGTCTCAACTTCATACACTACCGTCGGTGCCGTGGTGATCAGATCCAGATCGTATTCACGTTCCAGACGTTCCTGAATGATTTCCATGTGCAGCAGACCCAGGAAGCCACAGCGGAAGCCGAAGCCCAGCGCGGTAGAACTTTCTGGCTCATAGAACAGAGAGGCATCATTGAGGCTTAGTTTACCCAGCGCATCGCGGAACGACTCATAGTCATCGGAGCTAATCGGGAACAGGCCAGCATAGACCTGCGGTTTGACTTTCTTGAAGCCCGGCAACGCTTTTTCAGCCGGTTGGCGAGCCAGCGTCAGGGTATCCCCTACCGGAGCGCCCAAAATATCTTTGATAGCGCACACCAGCCAGCCTACTTCGCCACAGTTCAAGACATCGCGATCAATCTGCTTCGGTGTAAAAATACCAAGACGGTCAGCGTTATAAACCTGACCGGTACTCATCACCTTAATTTTGTCGCCTTTGCGCATCGTGCCGTTTTTGATACGAACCAGCGACACAACGCCAAGGTAGTTATCAAACCAGGAGTCGATGATCAGCGCCTGTAGCGGCTCATCCGGACTACCTTCCGGCGGAGGAATATCACGCACCAGACGATCCAGAACATCCGGCACGCCAATCCCCGTTTTCGCGGAACAGCGCACGGCGTCAGTAGCATCAATGCCGACAATGTCTTCAATTTCCTGAGCAACACGATCCGGATCAGCAGCAGGCAGGTCGATTTTGTTCAAAACCGGCACCACTTCCAGATTCATATCCAAGGCGGTATAGCAGTTAGCCAGCGTTTGTGCTTCAACTCCCTGCCCGGCATCAACCACAAGCAGTGCGCCTTCGCAAGCAGCCAGCGAGCGGGAAACTTCATAAGAGAAGTCAACGTGCCCTGGGGTATCAATGAAGTTTAACTGGTAGGTTTGGCCATCCTGCGCTTTATAATCCAGCGTGACGCTTTGCGCTTTAATCGTTATTCCACGTTCACGTTCCAGATCCATGGAATCCAGAACCTGCGCAGCCATTTCACGCTCGGTCAAACCGCCGCAAATCTGGATAATGCGGTCAGATAACGTTGATTTACCGTGGTCGATATGGGCAATAATGGAGAAATTTCGTATATGCTTCATTATAAAAATTTTTCTACCTTGATATTCCTGAAATTCTTGCCGATGGGCATGCGCATAGGTGAAAACAGCAGCGATGTTATTCCACCTGAATCGCAGCATTCTACATGCGAGAGGCGTGAAAACCTAGTCATGTCCGGTGCATTCCCCTTGATTATGACGGTTTTATTTGGAATAGCAGAACAACAAGAGGAAAGCAGGAAGTAAAGTGTCATTACGTGGTAAACATCGTGTCGAAAAATCACAAACGTGTGGACAATCTACGTGTGGACAACGTTTCCGCACCGCGCGCCATTTACGCTCGGTTAAGCAGGTCAATTTTGTAAGAGCGTGCCGGGCAACGCAATTTGCAGAATAACAGGCTCATAACGTTTATTCTTACCCAGCCGCTTCGCCCAACGCTTCACGCCGATAAACGCCCCCCCCCCGCCCAGCAGCGCGCCAATGACCGCGGCCAGATCGGTGCCGAATAACGTTTGACAGAGCGCCGCACCAATTAGCAACCCGACCAGCGGAACGAAGTAAACCAGAGCGGCAGAAAACAGTAGCCGCCCCTCAGAAATCCCCAATTCGACTTTTTGCCCGACTTCTAAGGGCCGCTCATAAGGAACATACAGCGTATTGTCGGCAGAAAGCCCAAGCTGGCTTAATAAGCCGGTTCCACACGACGAGCGGGATTTACAGCTACCACACCCAGAACTCGGTTCACACCGCAGCTCCGCAATGCCATTCTGCCATGAAACGACTGTCGCCCACTCTTTGATCACGGTTGCCTCTTCAAAATAATGCTGTCAGCCACCCGTTTAGCCGTAGAAGGTGGAATATCACCGACGACGGTAATCTCGCGGTTACCTTTCATGACAGTGTGAATGGAGCGTCGCCCCGTAAGCAGCGATTGTTCTTCACTCACATCAGAAGACGGACTCATGTTAATGGAGAAACTGAATAAACCATCGCTATAGAGACGAGTTTCGATCGGAATGGACGAGCCTGGCAATACTTTTTTGCTGTGTGAAAGAGCTTTCATCCCGGCAGGCAGCCATTCAGGCTCCCAGGTAAAATCACTTTTGTCCGCAGCAGGCGTAGGTAACACGGGAGGAAGTTTGATCCCTTCCAGCGGACGCATCACGCTAACGACATCATCATCAACAATCAGCGATGTTGTTAAGAATTGTTCCAACCGCTTGTCACCGTTGCGATCTTGTAAATCGATACGCAATGGAAGTTTCGATTCCGCATCAATCCACACCATATAGCTGTAGCGTGTACCATCGCGTGAAATGACCCGAATGCCTGATGCCAGACGATCGGCAATACGCACCCGTCCGTCGGCGGGAATAAAATCATAATAAGGCGATAGTTTTTGGAAATCGGCAAAGACCAGAGCGGGGAAAGAGTCAACGATATGATCGCTGGTGAGCGTAAATGGCTCAAAACCGGGATCGAAGTAGCTGACTTCATTATTACGCAGCACGATCTCGCGTCGCGGTCCGTCCATAAACAGCAACTGCGCTAAGGAACGATTGTTGACTACGGCATGACGATACCGTACCGACTCGAATCCTTGCAGGGTAATGTTGATAAAGGATATTTCGTAATTCAGAGAACGAACGGCGCTATTCATCTGTTGCAGCAATGCGACCGGCTCAACATTCTGAGCCGGGGCGAAAGTAGAATAAAACAGGCTGCCAATCAGAAAACAGACGGCGGACCAAACACGCTTCATTACCGGGGCTGTGTTCCTAATGATTGAGTGCCGGGAACCTGAATGGCCGCTTGCTGATCATCCTGCGGCAGAGCGTGTTCGGCATGCAGCCGACGCTGTAATTCGTAGTCCTGCAAAATGGCGTTAAGGCGGTTGCGCTGCATATCGGATTTCTGCTGACCGCTGTGAGGGGCAACATTTTCTGACGGCACGCCTAGACTCACAGGAGAGGCGGTGCCCATAGCAGGTAAGGTGCTGAATACGCCGGATTCAACCACATGTTCGGATGCATTACCCTGCTGGTAATTTTGTACGCCGACAATCACCGCTAAAGATACGCAGGCAGCAACACCGACTTGCGTCAGTTGGCTGCCCCACGGACGGATTTTGTGCCAGAACGGCATCTTCGTCCATTCGACAGGTTGTGGCTGAGATTCAGGCTGCGCTTGTGGAACCAGACGAACAGGTTCTTTCTCGATTGCAGCAGCAACACGAGAAGCGATGTCCAGATGAATCACGTTTTCACTGACATCACCACGCAACGTATCACGAATTAGATGATAACTTTGCCAACTTTGCTGCAACGCATCATCCCGTGACAATGCGCTTAGCAGTTCGGAATCTACTGCTTCGCCATCCATTAAAGCGGAAAGTTTCTCTTTCTGCATACCGATACCCTTACCTTGTCAAATCCATCATTAGTCATGCGGATAGCTGAAAACGCTCGCTAGCGCTGAATAAGCGGTTGTACTTTATTATCAATCGCTTCCCGCGCCCGGAAAATACGAGAACGAACCGTGCCGACGGGACAATCCATAATTACGGCAATCTCTTCGTAGCTTAAACCGTCCAATTCACGCAGCGTAATCGCTAAACGTAAATCTTCCGGCAAAGACTCGATAGTGCGGAAAACAATGCTTCGTAATTCTTCAGACAACATTAAGTTCTCAGGGTTCGATATTTCTTTCAGTGCACCCGCATTTTCATAGTTTTCCGCGTCATTCGCATCAATGTCGCTGGAAGGCGGACGCCGCCCCTGAGCGACCAGATAATTCTTGGCCGTATTCACTGCAATACGATACAGCCATGTATAAAACGCACTATCGCCGCGAAATGACTCTAACGCGCGATAGGCTTTAATAAACGACTCCTGTACCACGTCCGGCACGTCTCCCTGAGGAACGTACCGCGATACCAGGCTCGCTACCTTATGCTGATAACGAACGACCAACAAGTTAAACGATTTTTGATCGCCTTTTTGGACTCGCTCGACCAGAACCTGATCTGCCAGTTGCTCGCTCATCCGAGGTAATCTCTACTCAAACCGTTCTCCACGCGTAAAAAAATCGTACTGCCAGCTATATAAGTCATATTTAGAGCAAGCTCCTCATTAGAACCAAGGCATCCAATAAAGTTCCGAGCCATCGTTTTTCTTTTGCTTCGCGCCGTTACTTGTCTTTGCAATGCGTATCATGACGCATTCTCTTCATCACACATTGCCTTTATCAAACATTGTCTTCATCAAAAATGGTCTTCATCAAAAATGGTCTTCATTTGAGGCTCTACGCTCTTCTTCCGAGGATGATACGATAAATCTGGGGTATTCGCACGATTCACCATGCTCCACCATTCGCTTATTTATAGCGTAGAGAGGGAGCTAAAAACCAATACAGCAATCAACCATTGGGTGCTAACATCGGATTTCCTCTTCTTTTTGCATCCACGACACGACCATGCAAACGACCACTGAATACGTCTGTGATGTTTTAATCATTGGCAGCGGTGCTGCCGGGCTTTCACTGGCGCTGCGTCTAGCTTCTCAGGCCAACGTGACGGTATTAAGCAAAGGCCCACTCAACGAAGGCGCGACGTTTTATGCTCAGGGCGGTATCGCAGCCGTTTTTGATGAAACCGACACGATTGACTCCCATATCGAAGATACCTTGATCGCTGGCGATGGCCTGTGTGAACGGGAAGCCGTTGAGTTTATCGCTAGCAATGCCAAACACTGCGTGCAATGGCTTATCGAACAAGGCGTACTATTCGATACCGAAACCAGCACCAGCGGCGAAGAACGCTATCACCTAACGCGCGAAGGTGGACATAGCCATCGTCGAATTCTGCATGCGGCGGATGCAACCGGAAAAGAAGTGGAAAACACGCTGGTGCAGAAAGCGCTAGCCCATCCGAATATTCGGATTATGGAACGCTGTAACGCCGTCGATCTCATTACCTCGAATAAGCTGGGTTTGCCCGGAACACGCCGCATTGTTGGCGCTTATATCTGGAACCGTGAACGAGAACATGTGGAATCCTGTCGAGCGAAAACCGTAGTTCTGGCGACTGGCGGGGCGTCCAAAGTTTATCAATACACTACGAACCCCGATATTTCTTCTGGCGATGGTATTGCCATGGCTTGGCGCGCAGGCTGCCGTGTGGCGAATCTGGAATTCAATCAGTTTCATCCAACCTGTCTATTCCATCCGCAGGCACGAAATTTTCTGCTAACGGAAGCACTACGCGGCGAAGGGGCATACCTTAAACGTCCTGACGGCACACGTTTTATGCCCGATTTCGATGCCAGAGGCGAGCTCGCCCCGCGCGATGTGGTCGCCCGCGCGATTGACCATGAGATGAAACGACTTGGCGCAGACTGCATGTATCTCGATATTAGCCACAAGCCCGAAGCGTTCATCAAACAACACTTCCCGACCATTGATGAAAAGCTACAGTCTCTCGGCATCGATCTGACGCGTGAACCGATCCCCATCGTCCCTGCGGCACACTACACCTGCGGTGGTGTGATGGTCGATCAAAATGGCCGTACCGATCTTGACGGCCTGTATGCCATTGGCGAAGTCAGCTACACCGGATTGCACGGTGCGAACCGCATGGCGTCCAACTCATTACTGGAGTGTCTGGTTTACGGCTGGTCCGCCGCGGAGGATATCTTGCAGCGCTTACCGCAAATCAAAGCAGTGAAAAAATTACCGGATTGGGATGAAAGCCAGGTCGACAACTCCGACGAACAGGTGGTGATTCAGCATAACTGGCACGAACTGCGTCTGTTTATGTGGGATTACGTTGGGATCGTGCGAACCACGAAGCGGTTGGAGCGAGCACAGCGCCGTATCCATCTGCTTCAGCAGGAAATCAATGAGTACTACGCCCACTTCCGTATTTCCAACAATCTGCTGGAGCTACGCAATCTGGTGCAGGTCGCCGAACTCATCGTCCGCTGCGCACTGGAAAGAAAAGAAAGCCGCGGGCTGCACTATACCCTGGACTACCCAGAACAGTTCGACGCGCCGACGCCAACCATTCTGGTGCCGTAGTTTATAAAAATAAGTAGTTCATAAAAATAATTCGCTCAGCAAAGGCAGACGCAGCAACAAGGCATCTGCCACTTACATAAAGAGATAAAAATCTTTTGTCAGCTGTTGGAAAGCCGTCGAGTAACGTCTTTCTCCATCACGAATTGCCAGCGAGGCATTCACACATTCTCTTTCCTGCCGAGACAGCGCCAGCAAAACGCGGTGAGCGGGTTTATCTTCCTGTTCCGATACGCGAAGCTGCTGGTGAACGTACCAGTTATGCTGCTGTGCCAGCGGAATAAATTTCTCCGCAACCTGAACGGGCAGCACCACGCAAAAAAGCCCTTCGGGCATCAGCAGTTGATGCGCACAGAGCAACAGTGCGTCATGGGTTAACAAGGTGGTGTAACGCGCCTGATCACGCTCAGCCGATCCGCACGCGATCCCCGGCGGGAAATAAGGCGGATTACTGATAATCAACGAATAGTCGGCGATTCGTGTCTCAGCAAACCCCACGATGTCCTCAGCATAGACCGTAATTCTGTCGCCCCATGGCGAAGCTGCAACGTTTTCCTTCGCCTGCTGACTCGCTGCGCTATCCAGTTCGACGGCATCAATCCGAACATGCGGTTCAGAACGTTGCGCCAGCATCAGCGCGAGCAGGCCGGAACCACTGCCGATATCCAGAATCCGCGTAGCTGAGGACACCGGCGCCCAGGCACCCAGGCACCCAGCAAAATGCCGTCGGTTCCCACCTTCATAGCACAGCGATCGTGCGCCACAAAGAATTGCTTGAAGGTAAATCCATCCCGACGCAATGTCAGTTTATTATCAGCCTGATGACTCATGAAAATAAGATTCCAAACGCAAACCGCAGTAGCATAGGTGAAACGTCAGTACAGGAAAAGCGCCGTTGTCTGCTTAAACAGGTGAAGAACCCGGCCAATGCGTCTATAATCGGCGCCCCAAACAGAGGTAGACCATGACTGTAACCAATTTTTCCGAGCTCGATCTTGATGAAAGCCTGTTAGACGCCCTGCGTGACATGGGCTACGAACGCCCGACCGCGATTCAGGCTGCGGCAATCCCACCCGCGATGGAAGGCCGCGACGTACTGGGTTCCGCGCCGACAGGAACCGGTAAAACCGCCGCCTATCTGCTGCCGGTTTTGCAGCATCTTATCGATTTCCCTCGTAAAAAATCAGGTCCGCCTCGTATTCTGATCCTCACGCCAACCCGTGAACTCGCCATGCAGGTAGCCGATCAGGCGCGTGCGTTTTCGGCACATACGCACCTGGATGTCGCCACGATCACCGGCGGCGTAGCCTACATGAACCACGCTGAAGTCTTCAGTGAAAATCAGGATATCGTCGTCGCGACGACGGGCCGCCTGCTGCAATACATCAAAGAAGAAAACTTCGATTGCCGCGCAGTAGAAACGCTGATTCTGGATGAAGCGGACAGAATGCTGGACATGGGCTTCGCTCAGGATATTGAACACATCGCCGGGGAAACCCGCTGGCGTAAGCAAACGCTGCTGTTTTCTGCGACGCTAGAAGGGGACGCGATCAAAGATTTCGCCGAGCGTTTGCTCAACGATCCGGTTGAAATCGAATCCGATCCATCTCGTCGGGAACGCAAAAAAATTCTGCAATGGTATTACCGCGCAGACGACATCAAACACAAAACCGCCCTGCTCTGCCATCAGTTAAAACAGCCGGATGTGACGCGTTCTATCGTCTTCGTGCGCAAACGTGAACGTGTGCATGAGCTGGTTGCCTGGCTGCGTGAAGCGGGCATTACCGCCTGCTATCTCGAAGGTGAAATGGTGCAGGCCAAACGTAACGAAGCGATCAAACGCCTGAGTGACGGGCGCGTCAACGTTCTGGTTGCTACGGACGTGGCGGCACGCGGCATCGATATTAACGATGTCAGCCACGTCTTCAACTTCGATTTACCACGCACATCGGACACTTATCTTCACCGTATTGGCCGCACTGGCCGCGCAGGTCGTAAAGGCTGTGCTATCTCTTTCGTCGAAGCGCACGATCATCTGCTGCTGGGAAAAATCAGCCGCTACCTGAATGAACCGCTAAAGCCGCGCGTCATTGATGAACTCCGCCCAACGACCAAGGCACCAAGCCCTAAAACCACGGGCAAACCGTCGAAAAAAGTGCTGGCTCAGAGAAAAGAGAAGAAAGCGAAGGAAAAAGAAAAAGTTAAGGTGAAAGTTCGCCATCGCGATAGCAAAAATATCGGTAAGCGTCGTCAGCCAACGCAGAAAGCCGATGAGCCGTCAGGCGAATAATAGTGATATAAAACAGAGATGTAAAAAAGGGAGCCTCGGCTAATGCTAGTCACTTAAGCATGGGTTTAGGGGGAAACACGGTGATGAGGCTCCCGCAGGGATGCCTCGCATCGTGGTAGCCCCCGGTATCTCGATCCTTAACCGATCGGCATTAGGAGCCTCGGCTCCCTTTTTGTTAAGGCTTGGGCAACAGCTTACAGACTTTCGGTAAACGTACGGGCGATAACATCGCGCTGCTGTTCTGGCGTCAGTGAGTTGAAACGCACAGCGTAACCAGATACACGGATGGTCAGCTGTGGGTATTTTTCTGGATGCTTAACGGCATCTTCCAGCGTCTCACGGCGCAGAACGTTCACGTTCAGGTGCTGACCGCCTTCCACACGCACTTCAGGTTTGATTTCCAGCGGAATTTCACGATACTCGATCTGACCCAGATCGCTCACAGGAACGATTTGATCTTCGCTATAGCCTGATTTAGCACACACGCAACGCGCCTGTGATTTTTCTTCGTCCAGCAACCAGAAAGAATTGATCAGCGCGCTGTCGTTAGCCTTGGTGATTTGAATACCCGTAACCATAATTGCCTCCGTAAAACGGCGTGTTATTGTCTTAGTTAAAACTGATTTAGTTAACATCGTTATCGGTAAAAATTGACGAATTTCGTAACGATCGTATAAAACCGTTTGTATCTGCCTTCTTATATACCAGCCTGATAACTGGGCATCCTTGACTTAAATCAATTTTAAAACCCCACCACTTAACTGCATGAAGGCAATTTATTGTTTTATATCAATTTTACCAAGACACCAAATTGCAAATATTTTTGTAAATTTTCAATTTTTTTCAAAAGAAGCCCTTTTCGTTCAGAGAACGGCGGTTACAGTTTTACCTCGGCACGATAGATCGGTAAGCTACCCGCAACACCATTCAACCTGTAAAAAAAGAGTGCATGATGGCGACCTCTCTCACTTGGCATGACGTGCTGGCACAAGAAAAGCAGCAGCCTTATTTCATCAATACCCTTGAATTTATAGGGAAAGAACGCTCAGCGGGTAAAACAATCTATCCCCCGCAGAAGGATGTTTTCAACGCGTTCCGCTTTACCGAACTGCATCAGGTCAAAGTCGTCATTCTGGGACAAGACCCCTATCACGGCCCGAATCAGGCACACGGGCTGTCATTTTCTGTCCGCCCGGGTGTACCTGCTCCGCCTTCTCTGGCCAATATTTATAAAGAATTGGCGAGCGACATCCCTGGATTTGAAATTCCACGACACGGTTTTCTGCAAAGTTGGGCAGAGCAAGGCGTTTTACTGCTCAACACGGTATTAACCGTTGAAGCCGGGCAGGCACATTCGCATGCTAACCTGGGCTGGGAAACGTTTACCGATCGCGTCATTGCGGCACTCAATGAGCAACGGGAAGGTCTGGTCTTTCTGCTATGGGGCTCGCATGCACAGAAAAAAGGCAACATTATTGACCAACACCGCCACCATATTCTGAAATCGCCGCATCCTTCCCCCCTATCTGCACACCGCGGTTTCTTGGGCTGTAAGCATTTTTCGCAGGCTAATCAGCTTCTCGAACAGCAAGGGCTATCGCCAATAGACTGGACGCCAAGGCTCCCGGAAGAGGCTTAAACGATGACGGTTTGGTTGTCTTCAAAGCACGAGGGCGGCCAACGATCTTTTATAAGGAAACATTGACAAAGAACCGTCCACAAACAACCGATGACAAACGTATTGAGCAGATTAAGGATGTTGATTGAATCAAAATAAATCGAGAGAACAGGATAATAAGAAAGGATAAGAGAATTTGGTGGAGCTAAGCGGGATCGAACCGCTGACCTCTTGCATGCCATGCAAGCGCTCTCCCAGCTGAGCTATAGCCCCACAATGTGTGGAATGTTCGTGATACTCAACCAAACAGAGGGAGTGTTTGGTGGAGCTAAGCGGGATCGAACCGCTGACCTCTTGCATGCCATGCAAGCGCTCTCCCAGCTGAGCTATAGCCCCGTATCTTACAGCATCACCGTGAAAGCAAGTACTGTACGAACGCGTCGCATAATATGAAACCCGATTAACAGTGTCAACGGCTAAATCCGGTAATCCGATTAACCGCTGAAAAAGACGCCAAAGGTGAGAAAAAACAGACGACAATTTCGATGTTATCCCATCACAAGCACAATAAAAAGCTGCTAACGATAACGCGATTTATTATCATCACTCTACGTTACGCTTCTGCCTTCGACTATAAGCCCTATCACATGCGCTATTTTCCTATGATTGTATTCTCTCTGATGGTATCTGCGTCTGGTATTTTGCCCGTTCGGGCACAGCCAACCATTCCTGATATTACCGAACATGCAAAAGCCCAATTTGAGATCAGGCAAGTCGAAATAAAAAGCAACGCGCAACATGCTTATCGACTTTTTATCGCACTTCCCCGCCCCCCCGCACCAGAAGGTGGCTATCCGGTTCTGTATATGCTGGATGGCAATGCCCAGTTTCCTGTTGCCGTAAACAGCTACAATGCAAAAAATGGCGCAGCACCGCTGATTATCGCCATCGGTTATCCAATCGATAAGCCTTACGATGTTCCCGCCAGAACGCGTGACTACACGCCGCCGACAACGCTCACCGATCCAGATTTTGCCGCAGGCGGCGAAGCCGAAGCATTTTATCAATTCCTGCAATCCACGGTAAAGCCCTGGGTTGAAGCGAACTACGCAGTAAATAAGCAAAAACAAACGCTGGCCGGGCACTCTTTCGGCGGTCTGTTTACGCTCTATACGCTTTTTAACCATACCGAATCTTTCCAGCGTTATGTTGCCGCAAGCCCGTCTATCTGGTGGGGAAATGGCGTCGTGATTCCGGTAAGAACGCCGCTGCTCGCTACACCACCGCTGTCAATCACCGTCACGGCAGGAGCAAATGAAGATGAGCCAGCCAAAACGCAGGCGGGTAAGCCTGTTGATGAAAAGCGGGCAGAACGGCTCAGCCAAAGAAAAATGGTGGAAAGAGCAACGGCACTGGTCGCACAGCTCAATGAACAAGGCACAAAAGCCGACTTTATTCTGTTCCCCGGTAAAGGACATGGCGACGTGATCCCTGATGCCATCGGTAAAGCAGTTGCTATTGCCGGTCAATAATCTCCATACCACACCATAAAAAAATGAACCCCAGCTTCTGGCCGGGGTTCATTTTATATAACGCTATTCACGCAATAACGATTACTGCTGCGCTTCGCGCTCGGCGATGAACGCCAGTGCTTTATCAATGCGCGTCAGCGAACGCTGTTGACCAATTGCATGCACCGTAACGTCAACGCCTGGAGACTGGCCCGCGCCTGTTACCGCAACGCGCAGCGGCATACCGACTTTACCCATGCCCTGACCCAGCTCATCCGCCGTGCCCTGAATGGCGTGATGGATGTTCTCTGGCGTCCAGCCCGTGATCGCAGCCAGTTTCTCGCGAACCAGCTCAAGCGGCTGACGCGCAACCGGGCGCAGGTGTTTCTTCGCAGCATCGGCGTCAAACTCAGCAAAATCTTCATAGAAATAACGGCAAGAATCCGCCATTTCTTTCAGCGTCTTGCAACGCTCGCCCAGTAAACCAACCAGCTCGCTCAACTGCGGCCCGGTACGGGTATCAATCCTTGCCTGCTCGATATGCCATGACAGATGCGTGGCCACGTATTCTGCGGGTAAATGGTTAATATAGTGATGGTTCAACCATTGCAGCTTCTCGGTATTGAAAGCACTCGCCGATTTGTTCACAGCGTCCAGCGAGAACAGCGATTTCATTTCATCAATAGAGAAGATTTCCTGATCGCCAGAAGACCAGCCTAAACGCACCAGATAGTTCAGCAGTGCTTCCGGCAGGTAGCCGTCATCACGGTATTGCATCACACCGACAGCGCCGTGACGTTTGGACAATTTCTTACCATCGTCGCCCAGGATCATCGACACATGCGCATATTCTGGCACGGGTGCGCCCAGCGCTTTCAGGATGTTGATCTGGCGCGGCGTGTTGTTGATATGGTCTTCACCACGGATAACGTGCGTGATTTCCATATCCCAGTCATCGATAACGACACAGAAATTGTAGGTCGGTGAACCGTCAGTACGGCGAATAATCAGATCATCGAGTTCCTGATTGCTGAATTCGATCGGCCCGCGGATGCGGTCATTGAAGATGACCGAGCCTTCCTGAGGGTTGAGGAAACGCACGACGTGCGGCTCATTATCAGCATGATGTTCGTGAGAACCACGGCAACAGCCGTCGTAACGTGGCTTATCACCCTTTTCCATCTGCTGCTCACGCAGTGCTTCCAGACGCTCTTTAGAACAGTAGCACTTATATGCCGTACCGTTTTCCAGCATCTGATCGATTACTGCGTTGTAACGGTCAAAACGTTTAGTCTGGTAGTACGGGCCTTCATCCCAGTTCAGGCTCAGCCAGTTCATACCATCCATAATGGCATCAATCGCGTCCTGAGTTGAACGCTCCAGATCGGTATCTTCAATACGCAGCACAAACTCGCCGTCATGATGACGGGCAAACAACCAGGAGTACAGTGCGGTGCGAGCGCCGCCGACGTGAAGATAGCCAGTAGGACTAGGGGCGAAACGGGTTTTGATTTTCATTTGGGATTACAGCCTTATTACGCAACGGCTGTCGGCATAGACCGACATAAGCTCAGAGAACAAAAGTGGGCAACATTCTATCACTCTGCTTCGATTCCTCAACGCCGTAACATGCCGCACGTGCTTTTATTCTGCTAGCGATAGCAAGATAACAGGCTGAATTGCGCAAGGATGCAGCACCAACGGCGATAAATACGACGTCTTGACTAATTTTGCAACGAACAATCATTTTAGTTTTAAAAAGCGTTGACTCACATTCAAGGATCCCTATAATGCGACTCCACACAGCGGGGGTGATTAGCTCAGCTGGGAGAGCACCTCCCTTACAAGGAGGGGGTCGGCGGTTCGATCCCGTCATCACCCACCACTCTTTACGAAAGTAAAAGTGTCTCGCTGTGTAGAGTAAGAAGATTTGAGATTGGGTGATTAGCTCAGCTGGGAGAGCACCTCCCTTACAAGGAGGGGGTCGGCGGTTCGATCCCGTCATCACCCACCAATCTCATACCAGCTGGTCTTCTTATTAGAAGTTGAAGTAAAGGTAGTTCAGAAGTGGGTGATTAGCTCAGCTGGGAGAGCACCTCCCTTACAAGGAGGGGGTCGGCGGTTCGATCCCGTCATCACCCACCACTTCTGCGGGTCGTTAGCTCAGTCGGTAGAGCAGTTGACTTTTAATCAATTGGTCGCAGGTTCGAATCCTGCACGACCCACCACTTCCGCAAAGTGATTCCT
This sequence comes from Pectobacterium sp. A5351, assembly GCF_028335745.1. NCBI lineage: Bacteria > Pseudomonadati > Pseudomonadota > Gammaproteobacteria > Enterobacterales > Pectobacteriaceae > Pectobacterium > Pectobacterium sp. A5351. The sequence goes on along the minus strand of NZ_CP116477.1, from coordinate 1,121,481 downwards.
CTCTGAAGTAAATCCACCAAACCTTATACATTGCACGTGTCGTGTAGATGAGAACCTGCGTTCAGGTTCGAGCCGAGCGAAGCGAGACAGCAACGCGCCAGCGTTGACCCCGAAGGGGCGAGGCCAAAGGCCGAGTCATCCTGCACGACCCACCACTTCCGCAAAGTGATTCCCCTCTGAAATAAATCCACCAAATATTCTATTTGTCTATTTCATCTGTTTTTCAAACCAGACTACCTCGTTCGCATTAACGCGATGGGCAAGTCGAGCGGTAACATCAGCCTGCACGTCTCACTTATTTCGATGTATTACCAAGATCAAAATGAAAAAATAATTGCGGATAGAGGGCTACCCAACCTCATGATAGTGCCCCCTATCCTATTTGACCTGTGAAGGCGGGAATCCATACTGCTTCTTAAACGCGGCGCTGAAACTACTGACATGTTCATAGCACGCCAGCGCGGCAGCTTCATCGACAGACACGGCATGTCGGTGGAGCGCCTGATAGGCTCGTTCCAGCCGATGCTTACGTAGGTAGGCAGCAATAGTGATACCGTTGCGGGTACGAAAACCATTCTGCAAATCAACCGGGTTAGTCCCCAACGCCTTAGCCATCTGGCCGATACTCAGGCGATCGGCTTCGCCGCTATCCAGCCAGTCCTTCAAGCGTATCAGACAGCATTCAAGATGAGCACCAAAACGCTTTTGCCGAGGCGACGCATCAATACTTCGTAAAATGTCCGTTGCCAGATCCAGCGCGAAACTCTCGCATTGCAAACGTTGGATAAGCGAAACCGGAGACCGATCGTCGAAAGCCAGCCGGCAGGCACGTTGCAGGACATCCGAAGCGGGTTGCCAGGACAGGCTTTGCCAGTGCGCACGTCTGAATTGCAACAAACTGCTGCTGCACAGGCCGCTCTCGTTGGCGAACCGTTCGAACCAAATTGGGCTGAAACTCAGGCAGATCTTGGTTTCCCGTCGGCCTGCTTGCCAATGACGCTGAAACTGATCGCTATCCGTCAGATTAACCAGCATTGCGCGCTGGCGGGCGGAATGAGCATCGAAACGCAGACGCTGACCAGCCAGACTCACATCCGCTTGCCCCTGGAGCAGAAACGCGGCAGTAATCCCCGGTGACAGCAAATTCTGACTAAACGCATCGATCAAATCTTCACTCTGGCTCAGATACAACACCAGACCATTACCCAAGGACTGAATCCGCTGCCAACCGGCCAACACGGGCTGGTCGCTTGGCAACTCCTGGCCGAAATGCAGCTTTCCTCCCTGTTCACTGGCTGCCTGACTTAATTGGTCGCAGGTGAATACACGCATGAAACGTACCTGAATAAATATCGTCGCGCCTAACTTTTTCTTTTTTTAGCCTAAGCGAACGATTTGAATTAGAAGTATTCTCATTTGTAACATGACGGCAATCGACTGTCTAAGGTCTGTGACATTTTTCATTTTAAGGGTAACAACGCATGGTTTTACGTGTCACACAAACCGCGCTGGTCGACGCGGTGTTTCAGGAAAGCGTCAGCGCAGAGGAAATACGCGAATGGCTGGCGTGCATCGAGCACCTTCTCGAATCAAAACAACCCTTTTTCTTCATCGCCAGCACGCTAGCGCACACCGCGTTTGCCCCCGATTACCGATCCATTCAGGCATTCTGGTATCGACAGCACAAACCCGCGTTTCAGCGCTACTGCCGTGGTCTGGTGCGCATTGCCCGTGACGCAACCGAACAGGCTCGTCTGGATGCCCCCGCCCTACACCGAACCTGGGGCGTGCCGTACTTCGTCACACTGGAGAAGTCCAGTGGCTATCACTGGATTGCTGAACGCATGATGGGCATGGGTGAATGATGAAACAAACGAATGAGTTCGCGCCGATCGGCCGATTAGGACTGACGGCGATCGTGGTTCTCTATTTAGCGCATGCCCTGCCGCTGTATTTCTACAACGTCGCTCTACCAAGTATTCTGCGCAGCCAGGGGGTGGATCTGCGCTGGATAGGCATGCTTTCACTGCTTTATCTGCCCTGGGCCTGCAAATTTATCTGGGCACCGGTAATTGATCGTTATTATCTGCCTGTGCTGGGGCGTCGTCGCACCTGGTTATGGCTGACGCAAATCGCACTGGCAGGCGGTGTATTGGTTCTGGCGTTCACCGGATTGGATTACGGTTTGCTTCCATTCGTACTGATTGGATTATGGATCTCGACCTGGGCTGCCACGCAGGATATCGCCATCGACGGCTATACGGTGGAATCACTGGCAGAATCCGAGCATCGCCTTGGCAGCATGGCGCAAAGCATCGGCGTGGCGCTGGGCAGCATGATCGGCGGAGCTGGCATCCTGCTGTTGTATCAATTGTCCGGCTGGCGCAGCGCCTTGCTGTCTCTGGCGGTATTAACTGCGCTGACCATGATCGCCGTCACCTGGATTAATGAACGTCCGCAGCTATCCCCGGCATCCGAACGCCCAAATTTCGCCAATACGTTCAGGCGTCGTGAAATACGCTGGGCTTTACTGCTCATTCTGCTTTACCGACTGGTGGAAGCCCCCGCCATGGCAATGCTGACTCCGCTGCTGGTCGATCAGCAATGGACGCTGGTGGAAATCGGCCTTTTGATGTCGGTGGCGGGAGCGGGAGTCGGGTTGCTGAGTGCTGTCATCACCGCATGGGCGCTCAAACGTTACTCGTCCGACGTACTGCTGGTTCGCGCTGGCTGGCTGCGCAGCGGCGTCTATCTGTTGCTCGCCGCGCTGCTCTACAGCGGCTCAGCCATGATGTCAGGATTTTGGCTCGGCACACTGGTCATCGTGATGTTGGCGATCCGCTACATGGCCATGACCAGCCTTTATGCGCTGTTCATGCGCCTGTGCTCCCGCCGACAGGCTGGCACCGACTTCACCGTGCTGGTGTGCTTTGAACTTCTGGTATTTTTCCTTGGCGGTTCGCTTTCCGGCTTTCTCGCCGCAGGGCTGGGCTATGGCGCTTATTATCTGCTGCTCGGCGTGCTGTCGCTACTTAGCGTTCTGCTGTGCCGACCGCTCATCAGACAACATCTGACCAAAACCATTTAACCCTTATCATTCAGTTATTCAGGAGACATTATGCGATATCTTGCGCCCCCCGCGCGGGTAACCTTCTTGAGTCTGGCCATCAGTGCGCAGGCGTATGCACAGACCGATACGCCTCCCGTACAGGACACCGATGTCATGACGGTAACGGCGGCCCGCTCGGTGAAAAACATTGCCGACATCGCCGGGACGGTTTACAGCATTGAACGCGAAGATATCGCCAAACAATCCTCCGCAGGCAGGTCTACCGCCGATATCCTCGGTCAGTTGGTACCAGGTCTGGCTACCGCCTCCGGTACCACCAGTAACTACGGTATGACCATGCGCGGACGCACCGTTCAGGTCATGATCGACGGCGTACCCCTGACCGGTTCGCGCGATGGCTCGCGGCAGCTCAACAGCATCTCACCGACAATGATCGAACGTGTCGAAGTCGTATCGGGTGCCACAAGCCTCTATGGCGCGGGTGCTACAGGCGGCATAATCAATATCATCACCCGTAATGCCGATGATGAACCTTATGCTTTCAGCAGCCAGTTTGGATTGAAAAGCGTAGATAAGCCGTCGACATCCGATCTGGCCTACAGCGGTACGCAAACCGCCTCTTTCCATAACGATGACGTCAGCGGTTTTGCCGGGCTGAGCTATACCTCACAAGGGGACATGCGCAATGCCCACGGCGATCGAATCGGGCCGGAAATCGCCCAAACCGATCGTCAGAACACGACCAGTCTCGATTTCAACAGTCGGCTGACCTGGAATCTGGATGACAACCAGCAGTTGAGCGGCGCGTTCAGGTATTACAATGATGAGCAAGACAGCGACTACGGCCCGGATTATGGCCCTGGATTGGCCGCGCTGTTCAGTCCCGCAACGTTTCAGCCCAGCCTCAAGGGCATCAAAGGGCTGCAACTTGACGACCAGCCCCGTACCCGGCACTACGGCTTCAATACCCAATACCAGAATCGAGACATACTGGGCGGCCAGCAGTTGACGGCTGAAGCTTATTATCGCAAAGAGCAATCACGCTGGTTCCCTTCCGTCTCTGCGGTCACACACTCAGCGCTGCCAGGCGGCAGCACGTATGTAGCCATGCAATCCAATACGGATATTGATGTCTGGGGCGTGCATACCGCATTGCAAAAAAACCTGAATCTGGCAGGACGCGACCTACAGTTAACCTATGGTCTTGACTACGAACAGGAAAAAGACAGCCAGAATGGGCAGTCCTACGGTATCAACACCTTCATCGCCAGTAACGGCTTGCGTTATCAAGCCGAAAACCGTTACGCCATGGGGCCGGATGTTCAAGTGGACAAAACCGGCCTATTCTTGCAATCGGACTATGCGCTGACTCAACGTCTTAACCTACAGGCAGGTCTGCGCCACGAAATCATCCGCAACAAGGTTTCCACCTCAACGCCTTACAGCGAAGCCATCACGGCAGATCGGGTAGCAGGCTATCAGGCCAGGCAGCTAGAAGGCGGTCAAGTGAAGCACGGCGAAACGTTGTATAACCTGGGGTTAGTGTACCAGTTGACCGATACCCATCAACTGTTCACCAATTTTTCTCAAGGCTTCAGCCTGCCCGACACACAGCGCATGTTGCGCGACGTACCGGCGACATTCACCATTAACGGCGACAGTATCGACTCCATCAAAGTCAACAACTATGAGCTCGGTTGGCGTATGAGGGATAACCGTGGCCTGAATGCTGGCGTTACTGCGTTCTACAACACGTCCGATAAAGTGGTGCAGTTCAACCGTGACTACAGTGTATCAGTCGCCGATACCAACGAACGTATTTGGGGCATGGAAGGCAACCTGCAATATCCGCTGTCTGAAAGCTGGAATGTTGGCGGCACGCTTGCCTATACCCGGGGCGAATATAAAGACGCCGCTGGCGAATGGCGCGAACTGAATGCGTTCCGAGTCGCGCCGCTGAAAGCCACATTATACAGCGACTGGACATTCGCTGATGGATACGGATTACGTCTGCAATCCCTGACCGTCGGCGGAACCGACCGCGCTTATAATGATGCTAAATACGCTACTGTCAGCTCAAGCATTCGCTCCACGCCAGCAGCCAAGATTCAGGGTTATACCGTGTTCGACCTCATCGCGCATGCTCCGTTGTTGGGCGGCCAAGTCGGCTTTGGCATCTACAATCTGGCCAATCGTGACTATAAAACCGTCTACAGCCAACAGGCCGAAGCCACCTATGGCAAACTCTCCAGTCTGCCAGCGCAAGGCCGCACGTTCGCTCTGACGTATTCGATTGACTATTGAAACGCAAAGTAGCCGATACGGCAGCGTGATGTTCTGCGCTGCCATTAGGCACCTTCTCAAACATCAGCGATAGATGGGTGTTGAACGCTCATCTACCGTTAGCCGCCGCAATCGCGGTGCTATTCTTATACTGCGTTTATCATGTTCACGTAATTTTTTGACAGAAAATGTCAAATTTATTGGTTTTCTATTCAGTCCCTAAATCGACGACACTGCCGCATTACGTAAATGCATTATCAATAAGCTCTTTTTGCTCACTTATGAGGTTGTCTAGTATGATTTCTCAGTTGAATCAGTGGTTCACGCGTTTAACCGATCATCCCGATGCAGGTAAACTTTTGCTGCGTTTAACCGTGGGTATCCTGCTGCTGTTTCACGGCGGAGCAAAAATTGAGCACGGTGTGGGTTGGATTGTACAGATGCTGCAAGGCGCAGGCCTGCCAGGTTTTATCGCTTACGGCGTTTACGTCGGCGAAGTCGTTGCCCCGATTCTGATCATTCTGGGCGTATTTACCCGTATCTCCGGCCTGATTGCCGCGCTGACGCTGGTTGTGGCTACGCTGATGGTTGGCACGGGTAAATTCTTCACCCTGACTAACGTGGGTGCCTGGGCGCTGGAAGTGGAAGCACTCTATTTCTTCGCGGGCATTATCATCATGCTGGTGGGCAGCGGCCGTTACTCTGTTGCCTCTAACCCCGCTTATCGCTAATCCTTGCCATACGGCGAGCCTTTCCGATAAAAGCAAAAAACCCGTGAGTTTCGCGGGTTTTTTGTTTCAATCATCTACCGATCAGATTTCCCAATCGTGGCTATAACGCTTGGGTTTGAACTGAATCACATCGCCTTTCTGTAACCCTTGCAGGCTTGCATCATCTTTGGCGACTTCCGCTTCAATCAGCTCTGACTGTTCACCCAGCTTCAACGACAGGCGCGTTAACGCACCGAGTGGGCGAATATCGCGTACCGTCACCGCCTGATAACCTTCCTGCGCCTGAACGGATAACGACACTTCGTGAGGACGGAACAGAATCGTCTCTTCCGTCTGTGCCACTTTCAACCGGTTACTGTCGCCAAGGAAATGGTAAACAAACTCGCTAGCTGGGTTGTTATACACCTCCGCTGGCGTGCCGATTTGCTCAATCACACCTTTGTTCATCAGCACGATGCGATCGGCGACTTCCATCGCTTCTTCCTGATCGTGCGTCACAAATACCGATGTCAGATCGATATCTTCATGCAGTTGAGACAGCCAGCGGCGCAGCTCTTTGCGCACCTTGGCATCCAGTGCGCCAAAAGGTTCATCCAGCAGCAGAATGCTCGGTTCGACGATCAACGCACGCGCCAGCGCAATACGCTGCCGCTGACCGCCGGAAAGCTGCTCAGGATAACGATCCCCCAGCCAGTCCAGTTGCACCAGATTCAGCAGCTCATGCACTTTCTTTTCGATTTCACTCTTTGATGGCCGGATATTTTTCGGCTTCATGCGTAGCCCAAACGCGACGTTATCGAACACGGTCATGTGACGAAACAGCGCATAGTGCTGGAATACAAACCCTACGTTGCGTTTGCGCACATCGTGGACGGACACATCCTGACCGTGGAAAATAATACTGCCGCTATCCGGCTGTTCCAGCCCGGCGATAATACGCAGCAGCGTCGTCTTACCGCAGCCCGATGGCCCCAACAGCGCCACCAGCTCGCCGCTGTGGATCGACAAATTAATCTCGTTCAGCGCCCGAAACTGGCCAAATTGTTTATTAATATTGCGAATCTCAATGCTCATTTTTGGCCAACTCCTGTTGTTTCTGTATTTGCTTCGTCAATCGACCTTCACTCCACTGGCGCAGTAACAGCACCACCAGCGACATGATCAGCAGCAGAATCGCCACGCTGAAGGCCGCAACGATGTTGTACTCGTTATAAAGAATTTCGATGTGCAGCGGCAGCGTGTTCGTCAGGCCGCGAATATGGCCGGAAATGACGGAAACAGCGCCAAATTCCCCCATCGCACGCGCGGTACACAGCACCACACCGTAGATCAGCGCCCACTTCACATTCGGCAGCGTAATGTGCCAGAACATCTGCCAGCCGTTCGCCCCCAGCAGACGCGCCGCTTCTTCTTCCTGCGACCCCTGTTCTTCCATCAGCGGGATCAGCTCACGGGCAACATAAGGCAGCGTGACGAAAATCGTCGCCAACACAATGCCCGGTACGGCGTAAACAATTTGCAGATCGTGTTCAAGCAGGAAGGGATAAATCTTGCTTTGCGCGCCAAACAGCAGCACATAAACCAACCCCGCCACAACGGGGGAAACGGAAAACGGCAGATCGATCAGCGCCAGCAAAAAGCTCTTGCCACGAAATTCGAATTTCGTCACACACCACGCCGTCGCCAGTCCGAACACCACGTTTAATGGCACGGAAATGACGGTCGCAAGCAGCGTCAGCTTAAGTGCGGAGATCGCATCCGGTTCGGTAATCGCGTCCCAAAATGCGCCGACGCCTTTATCCAGCCCCTGAGTGACGACCATCATCAGCGGCAGCACCAGAATCAGGAAAAAGACGACCCACGCGAGTGAAACCAGAATGTAATAGGCGGCGGGCTGTTTTTTTCTTTTAGCCGCGTTGGCCTGAGTGGAAATAACCTGTTCCATGACGACCGGCCCTTACAGTTTCGGTTGAATGCGGCGCTGCAACACGTTAATCAGCAGCAGCATAATGAAAGAAACCAGCAGCATGAATACGCCGATCCCTGTTGCTCCCTTGTAGTCATACTGATCCAGCTTGGAGACGATCAGCAGCGGTAGAATTTCGGTTTTAAACGGAATATTCCCCGCGATAAACACCACAGAACCGTATTCCCCAACGCCGCGCGCAAAGGCCAGTGCAAAACCCGTCAGCCACGCCGGCAACAACGCAGGCAGCAACACATGGCGGAAAACCTGAAGCGGACGCGCGCCCAGACAGGCTGCGGCCTCCTCGACTTCTTTAGGAATATCAGCGAGCACCGGTTGCAGCGTTCTGACCACAAAGGGCAGCGTCACGAAAATAAGTGCCAGCGTGATACCAATACCGGTATAGGCAATTTTGAACGGAAACAGTGAGCCAATCAGGCCATTCGGTGCATACAACGCCGTCAGGGCAATCCCCGCGACTGCGGTTGGCAGCGCGAAGGGCATGTCGATCATGGCATCGATCACTTTACGGCCGGGAAAGGTATAACGCACAAGCACCCAGGCCAGTAACGTCCCGAGAATGCCGTTAATAAAAGCCGCCGCCAGCGCCGTACCAAACGAAAGCCGCAGGGAGAAAAGCACCTGACGGCTGGTTATCAAATCCCAAAATTGACCAAACGTTAGTTGGCTGGCATATAAAAACATCCCCGCCAACGGAATGAGGACAATTAATCCTAAATAGCTCAGGCTGAACCCTAACGTTAGCCCGAAACCGGGAATCACTGAGGAAGAACGCTGTGACATACCGTGCCTTTAATTTTCATACTCACTACCCAGCCAACAACTGCTTGCCGACACGCGCTACCTGACAAAAGGTTTAAGGCTGCTATCAACTCATGCCGATCGTTTAAGCATCGAGATACACGGGGCGACCACAGGGGTGAGGCCTCCCTGCGGGAACCTCCCCCTGTGTTTCCCCTAATAACGGGCTTAAGTGATCAGTATTACGCTGTCGCCAACCTTTTAACCTGAAAAAAGCCGCTAGGTGATAGCGGCCTTAATCCGTCAGACGTTAAAACTTACTTATTGATCTCTTTAAAGATTGCATCGAACACGCCGCCATCGTTAAAGAATTTGTCCTGTGCCGCTTTCCAGCCGCCGAAATCCTTATCAATCGTCACCAGATTCACAGGGGCAAACTGATCTTTAAACTCTTCGGCAATCTTGGCGTTGCGCGGACGGTAGAAATTTTTACCAATGATGCGCTGCGCTTCATCGCTGTAGAGGTATTGCAGGTAGGCTTCAGCCTGTTTCTGCGTTCCCTTGCGCTCAACGACTTTGTCCACTACGGCAACCGGCGGTTCAGCCAGAATCGATAGAGACGGTGTGACGATCTCAAGCTGATCGCCGCCCTGCTCTTGCAGAGACAGGTACGCTTCATTTTCCCATGCCAGCAGCACATCGCCTAACTGACGTTGTACAAAGCTAATGGTTGCCCCACGCGCACCAGTGTCCAGAACTGGCGCATGGCGATACAACTCAGTCACAAATTTCAGCGCAGTTTCATCATTGCCGCCCGGTTGCGCTTTGGCATAGGCCCACGCCGCCAGGAAGTTCCAACGCGCGCCACCAGAGGTTTTCGGGTTTGGCGTGATGACTTCAACGCCCGGCTTCACCAAATCGTTCCAGTCTTTGATTTGCTTTGGATTACCTTTACGTACCAGAAAAACGATGGTGGAGGTGTAAGGGGTGCTGTTGTCAGGCAGACGTGCCTGCCATTTAGGATCGATCAGTTGTTGATTCAGATTTAATGCATCAATATCACCAGCCAGCGCCAGCGTCACCACATCAGCCTGCAAGCCGTCAATCACCGAACGTGCCTGCTTTCCAGAACCGCCGTGCGAGTTTTTGATGGTGATATCTTCACCGGTGGTCGCTTTCCAATGCTTAATAAACGCCGCATTGTATTGCTGATACAGTTCACGTGTTGGATCGTAAGACACGTTTAATAATTCGGTAGCCGCCGAGGCCACACCGGAAAACAACAGTGCTGCCGTAGCAACAGATAACCCCAGACGACGTATTGACATTCTTATCACTCCCTAATGCTCGAAAGTATCAGATAAAATCATGACGGATGTGACTGATTAATAACTTAAATAATTCAACTTGCAGGACAAAACGCGATCGTTTTGCACCGCACACATGCAGCTTGAAATAGGACGGGTATATCAGGCTGACAACATGGAAGTGACAATAGTGGATATAGGGAGGGGGCAAAAATATTGTTTCGCGATAATTTATGCTATCGCGTTATATTGTTAATGGTTATGTCATAGTTTTCAATCTAAGCAATTTTATTGCCGTTGACGACGTTTTGCGAGGGAAGATGGGGTCACCCTGATGCCCTGTGGCATCAGGTGAGTGCGGCGGGAAAACCAGCTTGAGTCAGGATGGGCGTAAACGCCGTTTCTTTCGGCCCTACTCTTCTTCATCGAGTTGCAAAGCCACGTACAGCAGCAAACGATCGTCGAAATTCCCCAGATCTAACCCCGTCAGTTCAGAGATACGGTTGAGACGATACTCCAGCGTATTGCGATGAATAAACAGCGCTTTCGCCGTCGCTCCAGGCTGAACGTTATTACGGAACCAAGCCCCCAGCGTCCGACGCAACAAACCATTTCCGTCCATTGCTTTCAGCTTCGAGAGTGGCCGCACCAGCTCGTTTGCCTGCCAGCCGCCGCGCAGGCTGTCCAACAGTACGGGCAACATCAGATCCTGATAGTAATAACAGCGCTGAGCGGGCATACGCTGCTTACCCACGCTCATGGTCGTACGTGCCGTGCGATAAGAACGCGCAATACTGCCAGGGCCGGCAAAATAGTTTCCTAGCGCCAGCCGTACCCGTAGCCGGCTGCTTTCCGCCATGCGCGACATCAGCGTATCCACCCGACGTCGGTGCTCCTCTGCATCCCAGCGTCCGTGGGGATTCAACGCCGGTTTCAGCACCACCATTTCCGTCAACGAAACGATAGCGATAAGGTTGTCACGTTCCGGCGTGGTCAGCAGCGTTTGCAACTGCTGTAGCTCCGCCATAGCGGAATCCACCCCGAGCTGCCCGCTGTCCACTTCGATCACCGCCGCGACGCGGGGTTTATTCAGATCGATGCCCAAGCGCTGCGCCCACTCCATCAGGGCGGGAGAAAGATCGTCGGTGCGAATCAGGTTCAGTACCAGCTCTTCACGCAGGCGGCTATCCTGCGCCAGCATATGCAGCAGCCTCGCCTGTTCGAGCATCATTTCCGCCGTCATGCAGACCAGTTCGCCGTATTGCCTTAGCTGGCTGGGGTTGCCCGTCAGGCCGATAACGCCGACAATTTCACCGTCGATGCGCAGGGGTAAATTGATGCCAGGACGCACGCCGTGCAGGTGGCGCGCCACGGCATCATCAATATCGACAACCCGTCCCTGCGAGAGCGCCAGCAGTGCCCCTTCATGTAACTCCCCCAATCGTTCCTGATCGCCACTGCCGATAATCTTACCGCGAGCATCCATCACGTTGATATTGCTATCAATGATCTGCATGGTTCGTGCGACAATATCCTGTGCCATCTTGGCATTGAGATGATACGACGCCATTTTTACCTCTGAGAGGAACATTGACAATTGCACCAGCATATCGCCACACCGTGCGCCACACATTGTGCAAATTAACAAAGAAACGGGAATTAGATTAAATCTGTGGAAGAACTCACAAAAGCACGTTCATGAAAAAGCGGGAAACGATCGGGCACCTAAGTGCCCGATCAGTCGGTCAACGTAACAAGTTGTCTTAAAAGGCAATTATCCACTTGCACGTTGAACAGAGCGGTTATTGAGCCAGCAGATAAATCGTGCTGTCACCACGCCGCACATTCAGCGCCAAGACTGCCGGTTTGCTGTCGAGAATTTTACGTAACTCGCCAATATTCTGTACCACCTGCTGGTTAACCCCGAGAATAATGTCGTCCTTCTTCAGGCCAACTTTAGCTGCGGCAGAACCGGGTTTGACGTTATCAACCTTAACGCCTTTTTCACCGTCCACTTGAGTATTACTCAGCTCGGCACCGTCAATGCCAGAATAGAGATTGCCGGAAGCCACCTGAGCCTGATTACTCTGTTGCAGCGTCACCTCGACCGTCAGCGGTTTACCCTCACGCAGCAGGCCCAGCGCCACTTTGCTGCCCACCGGCAGCGAGCCAACCTGCGCACGCAGCGCGGAGAAGCTGCTGACCGCTTTTCCATTCAGCGTCACGATCACATCGCCCGCCTTGATGCCCGCCTCATCGGCTGCTGACTTCGGCCGAACCTGGCTCACAAACGCGCCGCGCTGGGCATCAACCTTCATCGCCTGCGCCAGTTCGGAGTTCAGCTCCGTCCCGGTGATGCCTAGTTCACCGCGTTTCACTTCGCCAAATTCGACAATCTGCGCCACGACGCTTTTCACCATATTGCTGGGGATAGCGAAACCAATTCCGATATTGCCGCCATCTGGTGCAAGAATCGCGGTATTCAGCCCAACCAGTTCTCCATTCAGGTTCACCAGTGCCCCACCGGAATTCCCCCGGTTGATCGCCGCATCGGTCTGAATAAAGTTCTCGTAGTTTTCAATATTCAACCCACTGCGCCCCAGCGCAGACACAATACCCGATGTCGCCGTTTCCCCCAGACCATATGGGTTACCGATCGCTACCGTATAGTCACCGACCCGCAGTTGGTCGGAATCTGCGACCTTGATAGCCGTCAGATTTTTAAAGTCTTTCAACTGCACCAGCGCGATATCGGAACGCGGATCTTTGCCTAATACTTTGCCGTCATACTTGCGGCCATCGCTGAGTCGAATCTGAATCTTATCAGCGTTATCCACCACATGGCTATTGGTCACCACGTAGCCTTTTTCCGCGTTGATCACCACACCGGCACCCAGCGACTGGAAATTTTCCTGCTGTGGCGCGTCGCCGTCATCATCACCTTCTCCCTGACACATCGGCGATGACTGGAACGGCGATCCCTCTTGGCAGAAAGGCGAATTCTCACCAAAGAATGGCTGAAGCTGCGGCGGGATGCCTTCTTTTCCCGCATTGGTGGTATGCCCTTCCACATAGATACTCACCACGGAAGGCATGACATTTTCCAGCATGGGGGCCAGGCTAGGAAGTTGACCCGATGACGCGGAAGATGCCGCTGACTCAGCCGCATTCGCCGTGGTGGAACCCATCGCCATCGCCAGGCTTAACGCCAGCGCACTCAGAACCAGTGATTTTCTTTTCATAGGAATCTATCTCATAGTAATCAACACGCGAGTCTTACGGCCTGTGTACCCGACACCGGATACACTCAGTGGTCGTGCTGTATGAGATAAATATGGACCAACAATGTTCCCGAGGGGAAGATCGTGAAGCGTAAGGAAATATTGAACGGCTTTACAAAACTCACCATTTCCATTGCTGCTCGTCGCTAATCTGCCGCCATCAGCTTGCGGTATTCGTCGTAGGCGTACAAATCCGTCATGCCGCTGATGTAATCCTGAATCAGACGCGCCCGATAGTAATACTCACGGACGATTCGCTCACTTTCGGGTAAGGCTTCCAGCGCGGCAACCGCTTCGCAATAGGCCAGACAGTGCTTGCTGGATAGCTTGTGATAAAGCCGCGTTTCAATCGGGTAGCGCCTATGTGTATCCTCACGGACAAGCTGGCTGAAATCCTGATAGGGCATCTCGAGCAGTGGGCTATAAATATCCAGCAGGCCGCGAATTACGCGATCCCCCTGTAGCTCCAGTTGCTCAACCTCATGATGATTAAAAACGTGCTTTAAGGCGACGTGTTTGAAAATGCCTAGCAGGCGATTCTGCGGGCTATCGTCTTCGAGCAACGCCTGATTGAACGATCCGGCATAAACCTCTGGCAGGTTGTCGATAAAACGCAGCGCGGCATGCGGCACCATCTGCCCCACGGTATAAACGCGAAGATTCATGAAGAACTGATCGTCATGACTACGCCATTGAAAGCGCTCACGCTCTTTGTAGGCCCGTTCGATCGTTTTAGCGAAAATGTCTTTCTCTGCCCCTTCGCCCCAATTCTCACGCAGGCGATCGTAAAGCTCTTCGATCGTGAGAATCTCTTTCTCGACGGCATCTTCCAGATCTGCAATGCAGTAGGACACATCATCCGCCGCTTCCATAATGTAACTTAGCGGATGACGATGAAATTCCCCCATATCCAGCTCTTCACGCAGTCTGGCGACAAACGCTTCTTCTGCCAGATAATAGCCCGGCTTCTTCATCAAATAATGGTAATCCGCCGGAAGCTCACCATGCCAATACGCCGGGCGGGTATATTTCAAAATACAGGCCACCTGCCCGTAGGTCAGATTGAGCTTCAGCAACGTGTGTACCAGCCGGATCGCCTGTGCGTTGCCTTCAAAGTGGCTCAGATCCTGCCGGATCTGCCCACGTAATTCGTCCAACCCATCCTGCTGCATCCGCAGCACAGGGACGTTACAGTCATCGACCCGTTCCGGGGATGCATTGTCCAGATAATGGCTATCCAGCAATGTTCTGAACCATTGATTAATCGCGGACTCGCCAAAGTGCCCAAACGGCGGATTGCCAATGTCATGCATCAGGCACGCCATTTCGACCATGCTTTCAAACGGCGTTTGTCTGTCTGCCAGACCCAGCGACACCAGCCGTCCATCGGCTTGCAGGCGGTGCAAAATCTCTTTGGCGATATAGCGCCCCACCTGCTGAACTTCCATCGAATGGGTCAGACGGGAACGGACAGCAGCATTACGTTCCAGCGGAAAGACCTGGGTTTTTTGCTGTAAGCGGCGGATGGCGGCGGAGTTAATAATACGACCACGATCGCTCTCAAACTGGCGCACAATCGCATATTCACTGTCAGCCGTTTTAGGTCGGCTGAAATGCCGCTGAAAGCTCATTTTTTTGGCGAAATCAATATCAGACATACGGTTCTCCATGTCATCCCGCTACAGCACAATGATGGACACTCCATCTCATCCCGCTAGCCATGATAGACTAACGTCCGCGATATACACCTAATGCTGGTCATTTAACGATCGAGATACACGGTGCGACCACAGGGGTGAGGCATCCCTGCGGGAACCTCCCCCTGTGTTTCCTCTAAAATGGGACTTCAGTGACCAACATTAGGTATACGCCTTCCATTTATAACAGAATTTGCGGGGAACCTTATGAAAGTCGGTATTATCGGCGCGATGGAACAAGAAGTAACGCTGCTGCGCGATCGGATTGAAAACCGTCAAACCTTCCAGCGGGCAGGTTGCGAAATTTACACCGGACACATCAACGGCGTAGAAGTCGCGCTGCTGAAATCCGGTATCGGCAAAGTTTCCGCCGCACTCGGCACCACGCTGCTGCTGGAACACAGCAAGCCAGACGTCGTGATTAACACTGGTTCCGCTGGCGGACTGGCCCCCACCTTAAACGTGGGTGATATCGTGGTGTCTGATGAAGTACGTTACCACGATGCCGACGTCACAGCCTTTGGCTATGAGCCCGGCCAGATGGCGGGCTGCCCTGCCGCTTTCCCTGCCGATGAAAAACTCATCGCGCTGACACAGGAAACCATTACCGATTTACAACTGAACGCCGTGCGCGGTTTGGTTGTCAGCGGTGATGCCTTCATTAACGGCGCAGAACCATTAGCCCGTATCCGTACGACTTTCCCGAACGCCATTGCCGTGGAAATGGAAGCGACGGCAATCGCGCATGTCTGCCACCAGTTTGCCGTCCCGTTTGTGGTGGTGCGTGCCATTTCTGATGTGGCCGATAAAGCATCACACCTGAGTTTCGATGAATTCCTGGGCGTTGCAGCACAGCAATCCACGCGGATGGTGGAAGCCATTCTAGCCAAACTGGCCGCACGCTAATCGTGACAGTCAGGTTCTTCTGCTGGCTGACCGGGCTACTGCTCTGCACCGCCGCTTATGCCATTCCGCAGCGTGTCATTAGCCTCGCGCCGCACGCGACGGAAATGGCCTATGCGGCTGGCATGGGCGAACAGCTGATTGCGGTCAGCGCCTGGTCAGATTACCCGCCAGATGCGAAAACGCTGGAACAGGTGGCTTCCTGGCAGGGAATCAATTTGGAGCGCATCCTCGCCCTCAAGCCCGATCTGATTCTGGCCTGGCGCGAGGGTAACCCGCAGCGACCGCTGGAGCAGCTTGCCAACTTCTCGATACCCATCGTTTATCTGGATGCGAAAACGTTAGACGATATCCCCGCATCATTGCGGCAGTTGGCGACCTACAGCCGCCATCCTGAGCAAGCAGAACAAGCTGCGACAGATTTTCAGCAGGAAATAAGCAGGCTACAGCGCGCCAGCGAGAGGCATAATACCGCTCCATTGCGGGTATTCATTCAATTCGGCACTCAGCCGCTGTTTACCTCTTCGCAAGCGACGCTGCAAAGCCAAATCGTTTCACTGTGCGGCGCAGAAAATGTCTTTAGCGACAGCCCGGTGCCCTGGCCGCAGGTCAGCCGCGAACAGGTGTTAAGGCGGCAGCCACAGGCCATTATTGTTGGTGGGACGCCAGATCGCATTGCCAGCGTGCAGGCGTTTTGGCAACCGCAGCTAGCCGTGCCGGTAGTTACCGTGAATGAAGACTGGTTTAGCCGCAGTGGCCCACGTTTGTTACTGGCAGCCCGGCAAATTTGTTCTCAGTTAGAGGAATTACGACCCACATTTTCGTCAGCAAAGTGATTGTTAATTAACACCGTGAAATCATTCCGATAACAATAGCTTCATTAATATACAACTTGTAACACTAGCAGACTTTTATTTCGCCAATGATTGCCGATAATCTGAGCATAACGGTGGAATCATAGACACCAATAAAAGGTGTTAGCTACCGCTCGGCAATAAAGCCAAAGCAGTACGAAATGAGAAAATTTTGAACCGATATCGGTTCCTTTAACACCAGGTAAAATAAACATGAAAAGTGCGTTGCTTTGCGCAAGTCTGCTGATCGCAGCTTGTGGGACTGCCTATGCAGGAAGTAGCGGCGGGCAAATTAATGCCCAATTGACGATATTGCCGTCGTGTGGCGTAACGCCACAATTCGGTCAATATCAAATGACATGTAACGTAGCCTCTGTACCTCAACCTAAAATTACTGAGTCACGCATTCAGGTCGATCAGGCAAAATATTCTACCGCTTCGGCAAAAACGACGCAGGGTACGGAAACGCGTTTGATTACGGTCGAATGGTAATCACAGTAAAAGAACATCTGCGAGAAAAAACCGTGTCTTGTTGTCAGGACACGGTTTTTATTTTTCAGCAGGTCAATAACCGCAATGAAGAGTCAGACGCTGAAAGAGGAACCACAGCCGCAGGTGGATTTCGCATTCGGATTCGTCACGACAAAGCGAGAACCTTCTAGCCCTTCGGTATAATCCACCGCACCACCAACCAGATATTGCAGGCTCATCGGGTCAACCACCAGCGACACCCCTTGCTTCTCAATCGTCATATCGCCGTCGTTGATTTGATCATCAAAGGTAAAACCATACTGGAAGCCACTACAGCCGCCGCCCGTGATATATACACGCAGTTTCAGCTCTGGGTTTTCTTCATCAGCAATCAGGTTTTTCACCTTGCTTGCCGCTGCATCAGTAAATTGCAGAGGCAGTGCTGCTATATCGTCGCTCATATTTTTACTCCCAACTCAGGGCTTATCAGGTGATAGACCCACATTCATACGCTCATTATCCGGCAGGATGAGAAAACGTTCAAGATTTGACAGCGGTTGTTGAATTTATCTCCGCCTCAGCCTGTAATTGGCGCTGTAACGTTCTGGCCAGAATGGACGAATACAACGGCTTGCCTCCCAGGAACTGAGCTGACAACGTCGCCCCCAGACAGGTCACTATCATCGGCAAAATCAGCTGATAATTATCCGTCATTTCCAGCACCAGCACGATCCCAGTCAAGGGCGCACGTACGGAGGCCGCGAACAGCGCCCCCATTCCCGCAATCGCAAAGGTACTCGCATCAATCGCATAATCAGGGAACAGCAGCGCTGACGTCATACCGAATGCCGCGCCTAATAGCGTTCCCAATGCCAACATGGGGGCAAAGATACCGCCGGGAGCCCCGGAGCAAAAACACAGTAATGTCATCAGCACACGTACAGCAAAAATAACGAGCAGCATGCCAATGCTATAATGCGCAGCCGCCGCAGCAGGAATTAACGCAAAACCACCGCCGGTTGCCTCATTGAATACCAGAGACAGTACGCCACAGACGCCACCAGCCAGCACGCCAACCAGTAAAAATCGAGATAAATGCTGACCGTGAAAGCGTAAAAAAACGGCCTGAGTCCGCAACACAAGTTGGTTAAAAACCACGCCAACCACACCAAAGATCATACCGAGCAGCAAATACAGCCAAAGCGTATTCAGCGGCGCAGAAGCAAGCTGCCCGACATCGATAACTGCCCGTTCGCCGTTAAACACGCGGAAGACAATGCTCGACATAATCACACCGATAAAGACAGCTTTGATCGAAATGGGGTTATAGCGAAACTGAGGACGCATTTCCTCAATAATAAAAAGGATGCCCGCCAGTGGACTGACCCCATAAAGTTGGACAGTTCATGTTAAGCGGCTATCAGGGCCCGGGTTCGGTATTCTACCGGACTCAGGCCTTTTAATTTCAGGCTGATCCGCTCGTTGTTATAGTAATGGATATAGTCCTCTATCGCCTTCCTCAGTTCATTCAGATCGCTGAACCTGTTCAGGTAAAAACACTCCGATTTCAGTGTGCCGAAGAAGTTCTCCATCACCGCGTTATCCAGGCAGTTTCCCTTGCGTGACATGCTTTGCGTCATACCCTGTGCCTTTAACTTTGCCTGATAGCCTGCCATTCGGTATTGCCAGCCCTGATCCGTGTGCAGCAGCGGTGTATCCTCCGGTCCGAGCGCTGAGAACGCATCGTGCAGCATCGTATTAACCATCTCCATCACCGGCCTTTCCGACAGGCTGTAGGAGATAATCTCCCGGTTAAACAGATCGAGAACCGGCGACAGGTACAGCTTTTTACCCTGCACCGAGAACTCTGTAACATCCGTGACCCATTTTTCGTTGGCTTTCGATGCACTGAAGTTCCGGCTCAGGATATTGGGCGCAGCCTTGCCCATTTCCCCTTTCCAGGCACGATATTTCTTCACCCTTATCAGAGAGCGGAGTGACAGCTCCGCCATCAGTCTCTGCACAGTTTTATGGTTTACCAACAACCCCTGTTTTCTCAGTGAGAGTGTGATCCTGCGGTAGCCATAACGCCCTTTGTGATAGTGGTAAATCTCTCTGATTTTATCTTTCAGCCCGGCATGCCTGTCCACTCGCTTCAGCGCATTCATATTGTGATACCACGTACTACGGGACATACCCGCTGCACGCAGAAGATCACCGAGCGCATACTCCAGCCTTAGCTCACTGATTATTCCGGCTTTCTGCCGCTTTTCTCGCTTTGAACTAAGGCCTTCAGCTTTTTTAGATAGGCATTCTCTGCGCGCAGGTAACGAAGTTCAGCCCGCAGTTCTTCGGGAGATAACTTTTCCAGTGCAGCATCGGTAAGTGGAGGTGTTTTTTTGGGTTTTGTCATGTCCTTGCTCCGGCCTGGTTTTATGCTCAGAAGTCCTTTCTCACCTGCGTCTTTGTATACATTCACCCAGTGCCGGACAACGGTTTCAGTTGAGATATTAAACCGTGCGGCAGCTTCACGCATCGAAAGTTCTTCATTGAGAACAGTCTGGACAACAGTCATCCGGAACGCCGGAGAATGGCGGTCATTTTTCCAGGTAATGCCATCAATACCATGGAGTTGCCAGGCTCTTACCCAGCGTCGCACTGATGTTCTCTCAACACCAAAGCGTTCAGCTGTACGATGTGTTCCATCTTTTCCGGCGAGGTAGTGATTAACTACAGCTAATCTGGTTTCGAGGGAATATTTTGGCTTTGCCATAAAAAACTGCACCTTACTCAGTTGGGTGTCCAACTTTTGGGGTGCAGTCCACAGAGGCGCATTAAACGCGGCGGATAACCCCGCCGCCGCCCCCGTGGCCAAAAGCGTATGCCGCCCTTCCTGTCGTTTTCGGAGAAATAAATCGGCAATCATTCCACCAACATTACCGCCGAGTTGAACCGTTGGCCCCTCTCTACCCAGCACCATGCCCGAGCCGAGCGTTCCAATGCCGCCAAAGAATTTTACCGGAAGCACGCGCCACCATCGCACAGGACGCAGCTCTTCGAGCGCCCCTTCAATTTCAGGAATCCCCGAGCCGCCCGCTTCCGGCGCAAAGTAACGCACCAGAAAGTAACCGCATAGCGCCAACAGTGCTGAAATCCCAAACGCCAGCCCCCAGATAAAACTGCGGTCCGAGAATTCAGCAAGCGTTGTCATACGAAACGCCATCACCCCATTGACGGCTTTTTCAAACGCGACCCCGACTAATCCCACCAGAGAGCCGACAGCGGCTGCCAGCAGTAAAATCAATACGGGCGTTTTATCCTGCCGCATAAACTGTTTTATTGCGGCTTTGCGCGTTGCAGAGAAAGAAGACGAGGAAGCGGTAGATAATTTAACCACAGGTCGTACTGCCACATCAGAATAAGAGAGAAGTCAATCTTACTCCTTTTAAGGTAATGGTGCCCATGATCGCTCAGCGTAAAACAAAGAAAACTCAATGGTATTCGCACAGCGATTTCATAACGGCGGTCAGTTCATTAGAATACCCCTACATTTTACGATCAAGACCAGTCAGGACCGCGTAATGAACAAATCTGAAAGCCTGTATGCTGCGGCACAGCAACTTATTCCCGGCGGTGTGAACTCACCCGTTCGTGCTTTTAACGGCGTTGGCGGTACTCCGCTGTTCATCGAGCGGGCTGATGGCGCTTATCTCTACGACGCTGACGAGCAAGCGTACATTGATTACGTGGGGTCGTGGGGTCCGATGGTGCTGGGGCACAATCACCCGGCAATTCGTGATGCGGTGATCGCCGCCGCAGAACGCGGCCTGAGTTTTGGCGCGCCGACCGAAATGGAAGTGCAGATGGCACGTCTGGTTACCTCGCTGGTGCCCAGCATGGACATGGTGCGGATGGTCAACTCCGGCACCGAAGCCACCATGAGCGCAATTCGTCTGGCACGTGGCTACACTGGTCGCGACAAAATCATTAAATTTGAAGGCTGCTACCACGGCCACGCCGATTGCCTGTTGGTGAAAGCCGGTTCCGGCGCGCTGACGCTGGGTCAACCGAACTCTCCCGGCGTTCCGGCCGACTTTGCTCGCCACACGCTGACCTGCGTTTATAACGATCTGTCATCCGTACGCGCCGCATTTGAACAATACCCTGACGAGATCGCCGCAATTATCGTCGAACCCGTCGCAGGCAACATGAACTGCGTTCCACCGCTGCCGGATTTCCTTCCTGGCCTGCGCGCCCTGTGCGACGAGTTTGGTGCCCTGTTCATCATCGATGAAGTGATGACCGGCTTCCGCGTCGCACTGGCGGGTGCACAGTCGCACTATGGCGTGGTGCCGGATCTGACCTGTCTGGGGAAAATCATCGGCGGCGGCATGCCAGTTGGCGCCTTCGGTGGCAAGCGTGAAGTCATGCAGGCGCTGGCGCCGACCGGTCCGGTTTATCAGGCGGGAACACTGTCCGGCAACCCGATTGCTATGGCGGCAGGCTTTGCCTGTTTGACGGAAGTCGCGAAACCCGGTGTCCATGAAAAACTCACCGCGTTGACCAATCAGCTGGCAGAAGGCCTGCTGGCTGCCGCGAAAGCCGAAAATATTCCGCTAGTCGTGAATCAGGCGGGTGGTATGTTTGGTCTGTTCTTCACCGATGCCGAGAGCGTCACCTGCTATCAGGATGTGATGAAGTGCGACGTCGAGCGCTTTAAGCGGTTCTTCCACATGATGCTGGAAGAAGGGGTTTATCTCGCGCCGTCCGCTTTTGAAGCGGGCTTTATGTCGCTGGCGCATACGCCACAGGACATCGACCGCACCATCGAAGCCGCACAGCTCTGCTTCTCACGCCTGTAAAGTGTATCTCGACGGCGTCATTCACTCACACTGACGCCGTCGCATTCATCCGTTGTTTCAGCCTTCATGACGCCCTCTCCTCCGTCCCCCCCGTTTTTTTCGTCAGGATTCTCGTTTGAGAATGACAAGCCGTCTCAAATTGGTTATGAGTAAGTCTATGTTCCTGAAAATAGCGGAGAGATTATGTTAAAAATTCTAGGACGCACGTCGTCGATCAACGTGCGGAAAGTGCTGTGGCTGTGTGATGAATTGGCGATTCCCTTCGACCGCGAAGACTGGGGTGAGGGCTATCAGTCACCGCAATCACCCGCGTTTTTGGCGCTCAATCCCAATGCCATGATACCAGTTATTCAGGATGACGATTTTGTCATGTGGGAATCGAACGCGATTATTCGTTACCTCGCCAACGCGAAGGACGGAGCCTGGCTTTACCCGCAGGATCCACGCAGCCGTGCTTCGATCGACCAATGGATCGACTGGCAGGCCTCCGAACTCAATCCTTCATGGCGTTACGCCTTTATGTCGCTGGTGCGCCAATCTCCCGCACATCAGGATCCGCAACTGCTGGCAGCCTCCAGCAACCTTTGGTCACGCACTATGGGTATTTTGAATCAGCAATTGGAGCGAACCGGTCACTACGTTGCTGGAGACGCATTTACACTGGCCGACATTCCGATCGGGCTGTCGGTAAACCGCTGGTATGAAACGCCGCTAGAGCACACGGACTACCCCGCTGTCCGCGCCTACTATGAGCACTTAAGCGCACGTGCAGGCTACCTGACCTGGGGACGAAACGGCACGCCATAAGCGATGTTCATAAGGATAAGACTACGTCGCGCTACCCGGCCCGATACCGCTCATCTCACACGCCAGCGCCCCTGCGCGCTTAAGCGCATACGTGTAGCGTTCATCAAACGGGTAGCAGCACGATAGCCGCAGCGCGTGCTTACAACGGCCGCTCAACGTGTAAAGCTCGCCGGGGGTGACACAAATTCGCTCTTGCAGCAGGCGATGGAATAATTCAACGCCATCCACATTGCCTGGTAACTCCAGCCAAAAGACAAAACCACCCTGTGGCTGCGTTGCGCGCGTCCCTTGGGGAAAATGCCGGGCAATCAGCCCACGCGCCTCATCCATCTGTGCGGCATAGCGACGGCGCAGCGTGCGCAGATGGTGATCGTAACCGCCGGACTCCAGAAACTGCGCCAGCGTTTCCGATAGCAGCGCCGATTCCGCCATTGACGATACCGCTTTCAGCCGCGCCACTTTGGCCCGGAAACGGCCCGACGCCATCCAGCCGATACGAAAATCCGGTGCCAGCGTTTTCGTGAAGCTGGAGCAGTAAATCACCCAGCCTTCGCGGTCGAAGGCTTTCACCGTCGGCGACAGCGGCCAGGTAAACTGAAGCTCGCTGTATAACCCATCCTCGATCAGCGGCACCTGATAATCGTTCACCAGCTTTGCCAGCCGCTTTTTATCCGCCAGCGTCATGCTGCACCCTAACGGATTCTGCGCGTTCGGCATGGCGATAATCGCCTGTAATCGCTGTTCTGACAGCAGCAGATCCAGCGCATCCAGCGCGAGGCCACGTTGCGGGTCGGTGGGAATCTCCACCGTTTTCAGTCCCAGACTGGCTAGCAGGGGAAAGAGATAAAAATAGGTTGGCGTTTCCAAGCCCACACAGTCGCCCGGCTGCGTAACCGTGCGCAGCGCCAGCTGTAGCGCCTCCATACAGCCGTGGGTGATCGTGATATCTTCACGCGTCAATGTCATACCCAAATCCATGGCTCGCCGCGCCACTTCGCGCCGCAGCCGCTCACTGCCCGGCGGCAGCGCATAGCGACCAATCAGTTCAGGCTGCCGCCGCAGCAGGGAAGCGGCAATACGGCTGATCTTTTCGGTAGGGTAGAAATCGGCATGCTGCGGACACGCCAGAGAAATGTTGGTGTAGTCAGGGTGCGTCTGAGCAGCAAAGACGGTATCAATCAGATCCAGTTTCTCACTGCCCGGCACAATCACCTGCGCTCGGTGAGGCTTGCTTTCCGTTAGCGACGGCAGACGCCCCCGCACAAAATAGCCGGACTGTGGCCGTGCTTCGATCAACCCACGATCTTCGAGAATACGCCAGGCATTCAGCACCGTGTTGACACTCACCTGATGCGATCCGGCGACGCGACGAATAGAAGGCAAGCGGCTTCCCGGCGCTAACGTCCCTTGATGAATCGCCGTGGCGAAGGTTTCCGCGAGCTGTTGATAGAGCGTACTTTCTTGTGAGTCGATGATGGACACAGTTCCCCCGCCAGCCGATGAGTACAGTTAACGATTAATGCAATTTGTACCCATTACAATAATTGTTTTGTGTATCTGTAACCATTTATTTTTTCTGCCTACTATAGTGCTCTTCCCCATCACCAGGATAACACCATGCTCGACCCTTCTTTTTTCAGCTACGTCACCGTCATGTCCATCACGCCGGGACCCAATAATCTGCTGCTGGCAACCTCAGGCGTCAATTTTGGCCTGCGCCGTACGTTACCGATGATGGTGGGAATTACCGTTGGCTGTGGGATACAAACGGCACTGATGGGTATGGCCCTGGAACTTCTGCTGAGCTGGATGAGCGTTATCCGCCTCCCTCTTACCGTGCTGGGGTGCGTCTATCTGCTGTGGCTATCGTGGAAAATCGTGCGCTCATCGGCACCGGAACTACAAGGGCGAGTACAGCCGATGACTGCACTGCAAGGGACGCTATTTCAAGCGGTGAATCCGAAGACCTGGCTAATGGCCAGCAACATCGCGCTGCTTTATACCGCCAGCGGTGGCCTTTTCACCACGGTCATCGCCTTTATGGCACTCAATCTGCCCTGCGTTTTAGTCTGGGCAGCGCTCGGCGATCGCATCGGCAAACATCTTCAGGAACCGTGGAAACTGAAAGCCTTCAACGGCATAATGGCGTTCTCTCTGCTACTCACCACATGCTGGATGCTGGCTGAAGCCATCAAGCTCTCCAGCTAATCCCCCGTTGCGGCGGGTTTCCTTTCCCGCCGCGCTCGCGTCATTTCACCTGCTTACGTAGCAGATAAACAAAATAAGGTGCACCGATAAACGTCGCGAGCAGCCCCGCCGGAACCTGCGCCGGAAAGAGGATCATCCGACCAAACCAGTCCGCCATCACCATCAGCGCGCCGCCAATCAATGCCGAACTGGCAATTTGCGGCAACACGCGGTTAAAGCCAAGCATCCGCGCCATGTGAGGCGCCATTAGCCCGACAAAACTCATCGGCCCAACCATCAGGGTTGCCATCGCGGTCAGCACCGATGCCAACAGCAAAACCAGCAGCCGAACTGGCGTGACAGCCACGCCAAGCGATCTGGCCGTCGTGGCACCAAGCGGCAGAATACGCAACCAGCGCTGGCACAGCGGGACAATCAACAGCAGCAGAACGGCAATCACCGCCGTGCGTATTGCGTCTGCCGGCTCGACCGCATAGGTTGAGCCCGACAGCCAGGTCAGCACGGTTCCCATGCGCGGGTCGCCACTGGCCAACAGCAGCGCAATCACGGTGGTGAACGCCATGCTCAGCGCGATCCCAGCCAACAGCATACGCTGCGTGGAGAAACCACCACGTCCGGCAATAATCACCATGATCAGCAGCGTCAACGCCGCCCCTGCACTACCGGCCGGAAGCAGCCACACGAACGCATTACCGGGAACGAAGAACAGCAAAATAATGACGCCAAACGACGCACCGGAGCTAATCCCCAGCACTTCCGGGCTCCCCATCGGGTTGCCCGTCAGTTTCTGTATTAGCGTTCCCGCCACCGCCAGCAGCACCCCGGCTGTTAGCGCCGCCAGCACCCGAGGCCAGCGCCATGAGAGCAACTGCGCTAGCACATCGCCAGCGCCCCACTGCCAGCCTTCGGCATCTTTCCCTACCATCAGCGCCGCGATCACCACCATTCCTAACAGCATGATGCCGAGTACCAGCCACGTTCCCCACAGGCGACGTTCAACCGTCGGCGTGCTGTTGCTGTCGATCATCGCGGGCTGGCCACTATTACGCAGGCGCGGCAGCAGCCACAGTAGCAACGGCGCGCCAATCAGCGCAGTCGCCGCGCCCGTTGGGACATCAAACCACACTCGACTCAGCCAGATAACGCCCTGATCGGCAACGCCAAGCAACAACGCCCCCAACAGCGGCGCGAGCAAAAGGCGGTGAAGCAAGCGCCGTGCGCCCAGCATTTTCGCCAGCAGCGGTGCAAACAGGCCGATAAAACCGATAATCCCCGCAGCGTTCACCAACTGAGCACACAGGAAAATCCCCAGCCCCAGCGCACTCAAACGTGCCAGCGATAGCCCAAGCCCCAGATTACGCGCAACGCCGTCATCCAGCCCCAGCAGCGTTAGCGGGCGAATCAACAGCAGCGCCAGACAGAAACACGCCAGAAGACGCGGAAGCACAAACTGTACATTGCTCCAGTCCTGCTGGTTCAGTACGCCGCTGCTCCACAGGAACAAGCCCTGAAGCTGCTCATGATGGAAAAGCACCAGTAGCTGATTGACCGCGCTACAGTAGAAACTCAGCACCAGCCCCGCCAGTATCAGCGTCACCGGCGATAATCGCTTGCCCCAGGCGACGCCAAACACCAACACACCAACCACCAGCGCGCCGATCATCGCCGCGGCCTGCTGGGTCCATGCGCCGCCGGGCAGCGCCCACAGCGTAACGACCGTGATCCCGAGCTGTGCGCCCGTGGCAATCCCCAGCGTTGACGGCTCGGCCAGCGGATTACGCAAGACCTGCTGGAATAACACACCGCACAGCCCCAGCCCCGCGCCAATCAGCAGCGCCAGCACCATACGTGGCAACAGGCTGTAGTAAAACAGAAGCGGCTGCATCGTGTTCGATACCGGTTGGCTCAGCGCGTCAAACCACTGTGATACCGGTAATTGCTGCTGCAAATTGTAGCTGCCCATACCCAGCATCACGATCAGTAGAAAACCCATCACGACCACCGGCAGCACCAGCGGATGACTCACGCGTTGATACGCGGTCGAGGAACCAACAGACAGAGGATTAGCCATGATTTCTCGCCTCCAGTGCCTGATTCAATACACGGCAGAAGCGCATCGCCGAGAGCGTTCCGCCATACAGCCAGACAGCCGGCACGCGCTGCACACGCTGTTGACGTACAAACGGCATGGCCTGCCAGATCGGATTGCTATCAAGCCGATCGAGCGCGGCACTATCACCGTGTTCAAAACAGAGCACATGGGCATCGCCGATCTCCGCCAAGCTTTCAATACCCACAATCGTACTGCCCCAGAAGCTGGTTTCACCACGCCAGGCATTCTCTATCCCGATGTGATCCATCACTTCCTGAAACAGGCTGTTCTTGCCAATCACCAACACATGGCGACTGTCGACCAGCGTGATCAGCAGCAGAGGCCGCTGGGTATACGGCTGAAGGGTGATTTTTTCCTGCTGGAGAAACTGCGCCAGTTCCGTCAGGTGTCGTTCCCCGGCCGCCTTCATATTTAGCGCATCAGCCAGTTTCATGACCGAGGACTGTGCCGCCGTCAGCGGTTTTCCCTGTTCGCTGCTAAAGCCAAAGCCCAGCATCGGAGAGATACGGGACATTTTCGCGACCGAAGGACCGTAGCCTTCAGAGTAAAGAATCATGGATGGGCGAATCTGCGTCAGCAATTCCAGATTAGGTTCGGTACGCAGCCCCACATCAATTACCGATTCAGGCAGTGCAGGCTCTTTCACCCACAGGTTGTAGTTATGTTTATCCGCGATCGCGAAGGGTGTGATGCCTAGTGCCAGAAGCAGCTCAACCGGCAACCATTCCAGCGCCACAATGCGGTTTAGATCGGGAAAATCACGCGTTCCTCCCCTGCTTGCCGCCGAATAAACCAGTGGGGACAGCAGCAGCGCCGTCAGCAAACGACGGCGTAGCGGATCGGGAGAGGGTGGAGAAGAAAAACATTCAGGCATCATGAGCAGGGAAACCGAGTTAACAAACGAAGCTGACCGGTGCGCCACCAGCCGGATGGGGCAAAATGCCCATGGGAATACCGTAGATGTTTTCCAGTACGTCCCCTTGCATCAGCGCGACAGGCTCACCCTGCGCAATCATGTTGCCACCGCGCAGTGCCACCAAGTGATCGCAGTAGCGGGCAGCCATATTGATATCATGCAGCACCGCAATGACGGTGATACCGCGCTCGCGGCTCATGCGCTGAATCAGCGCCAGCACCTCAACCTGATGGGCAATATCCAATGCGGAAGTTGGTTCATCCAGTAACAGACAGCGGCTATCCTGCGCCACCGTCATCGCCAGCCAGGCTCGCTGCCGTTCCCCGCCGGACAGGCTATCCACCAGACGATTCGCGAATGGCTTTAGTCCTACCAGCATGATGGCTTCTTCGACCTTTTCCCGATCGGCACTACCGAAACGGCCTAATGCGCCATGCCACGGGTAACGCCCTACAGCCACCAGTTCACGCACGGTCATCCCTTCGGCGGCAGGAAGCTGCTGCGGTAAATAAGCCACCTGACGGGCGAACAATTTGCTGTCCCAGCTTCCAATCACCTGTTCTCCCAGCAATGCCGTTCCGCTGCTGGCAGGCTGGTGACGGCCCAAAATTTTCAGCAAGGTCGATTTGCCCGAGCCGTTATGCCCAATCAGGCCGCATACTTTCCCGACAGGGAACGTGATAGAGAGCGGGTGTAGCAACGTGCGTCCGGCGACAGAAAAGCTGACGTCGTCCAGTCTGAAGGTGGTATCAGGCAGTACAGTTTGATTTTGCATAGCGTTTTTGGTTTGTAGTGTCACCGAAGGAAAGGGGTGAGCAGAATTCACTATTCCCGTAATCGTCAGTCTAAAAGAGAACGATAATGATTACGATAAAGGCAGCATGATAGGCGCAACAGAATACCAATCGCAAGACTTTTACCTGTCAGCAACAGAATGGCATGGCAGGAAAAGCGGTCTCAGGCAGGATGCGGTGCTCGTCTCAAAATAGCAGAGAAAAAAAATCCAATTAGATTCAGCCTATTAGGAACATTTTATGCCACTATTGAGGCGGTTTCGTGCGCGATAATACCGTTATTTTCATGCTACCTTGTAGCACGCGCCCGACATAGGGGGCTACGCCAGCCCCCTATGAACCCCGGCTTTTAGCGCGAATTATGCCGCTGACGCGGTTCCTTCGTCGGTATCAGGCTTAACGGACCGCTTGCGACACGTTTACTCGCCCCATAAATGGGGCTCGCCCTTCGGGCCAGCACAAGTGCTGTTCAAAAACGTCTTTGACGTTTTTGTCCGACGTGGCGCAAGCTTTCGCCGCGTCCATGCGGCTCATCCTAAGCCTGCTATCTCCTCAGCATAATTTTTTACGCCAGATAACGACAAAACACGTGATTCCCCTGTCTTTATCTATAAGAAACAATAGATTAACCGGGGGCAGTGAGAAGCGCTTATTGACCAAACATTTGTTTGATCCAGTCAGCGACACCTTCTCCGTTTTGCTGATCCTGCTGCGCCGAAGGCTGCGGCTGGCTGGCCTGACATAGCGCCTGCGGGTTATCCGTCCAGACCGGCAGTACGCGTCCGGCGCTGCTGCCGTTACAGATAAAGTTACCGCTGGCATCCACCGTCATGGTCGTAATGCCTTCCGGCGGCGTCAACATGAGCGGCAGAGGCGTTTGGTTTTCCAGATAGCGACGATAAATCGTCAGCGCACCGTTCGCCCCGGTCAGCTTGGCCGGGCCGTTGTTATCGCGCCCTACCCAGCTAATCGCCACTTCTTTACCGTCGATACCGGCAAACCAGCTGTCACGCAGGTCATTGGTGGTACCGGTTTTCGCCGCCAAGTGATAATTCGGGAATTTCACCGCCAGCGAACGCGACGTACCGCGTTCGACAACCTGCTGCATACCATACAGCGTCAGATAGGCCGCCTGCGCCGGAACCGCCCGTTCGGCCTGCGGGAAGCTCTGGTACAACACCGTACCATCTTCCGCAATCACCGAACGCAGTGAGGAAAGCGGTGCACGGTTGCCGCCGCTGGCGATCGTCTGGTATTCCTGCGCCACTTCCATCGGCGTCAGACTGATCGCCCCCAGCAGCATAGCCGGTA
The DNA here is from genome assembly GCF_028335745.1 of Pectobacterium sp. A5351. NCBI lineage: Bacteria > Pseudomonadati > Pseudomonadota > Gammaproteobacteria > Enterobacterales > Pectobacteriaceae > Pectobacterium > Pectobacterium sp. A5351. The sequence goes on along the minus strand of NZ_CP116477.1, from coordinate 1,091,145 downwards.
CAGGCTGAATCACGTTTTCCGGAATCCCTAAACGCTTCAACGTTTCCGTGATCTGATTCAGTCCCACGGCCATCCCCAGATTGACGGTCGGCACGTTCAGCGAGTTCGCCAGCGCATCAACCAGCATGACGCGGCCGCGGAACTCACGATCGTAGTTCTTCGGCTGCCACAATTGCCCGTTCGGCTGTTTGATCGACAGCGGCTCATCCGCCAGCCAGGTATTCAGACGATAGCTGTCCGGCTGACTCAGGGCTGTCAGGTAGGTCGGCGGCTTCGCCAGCGACCCAACGGGGCGACGCGCCTGTAGCGCACGGTTAAACCCGGCGTACTGCGTTTGAGAACCGCCCACCATCGCGCGAACTTCGCCGCTAAAACGATCGACAATCACCATCGCCGCTTCCAGATCGCTGACGTTACGGCCTGCGCGCAGTGCCGGAACCCCGACTTCCACCGCTTTTTCCGCCGCATCCTGCGAGACCGGATCGAGCGTGGTAAAGATCTTCACGCCGGAGAGATCGTTAACCTTGTCGCCAAGCCGCTGTTGCAGTTCCTGACGCACCAGTTGCATAAACGCGGGCTGAGGGCTGATGACGCCGCCTTTCGGCTGTACACCCAGCGGACGCGCGCTCAGCATGTTGTACAGATCGGCATCAATCACCTGCTGATTCTGCAACAGACGCAGCACCAGATTGCGTCGCTCTAACGTAATCTCCGGATTACGCCACGGATTGTACAGCGACGCCCCTTTCACCATCCCCACCAGCAGCGCCTGCTGATCGAGACTCAGTTCATTCACCGGGCGACCAAAATAGTACAGGCTGGCAAGCGGGAAGCCGCGGATCTGATCGTTACCGCTCTGACCAAGGTACACCTCGTTAAGGTACAGCTCAAGGATACGATCCTTGCTGTAGCGGTAATCCATGATCAGCGCCATATAGGCTTCATTGGCTTTACGCCACAGCGAACGCTCGTTAGTCAGGAACAGGTTCTTAACCAACTGCTGCGTCAGCGTACTGCCGCCCTGTACCGCGCGTCCTGCCGTGATGTTGGCTAAAAACGCACGGCCAATCGAGTACAGGCTAATACCATCATGTTCATAAAAATGGCGGTCTTCGGTCGCGACCAGCGTATCAACCAGCAGATCGGGGAAGCCGGAACGCGGCACGAATAAACGCTGTTCGCCATTCGGTGACTGCATCATGGTGATCAGTTTCGGATCGAGACGGAAAAAGCCGAAGTTGCGCTGGTTGTCCAGATTCTGGATCTGCGACAGGCGATCGTTGGCAAACGTCAGACGCGCCTGAATCTGCCCTTCTTTCCCATCAGGGAAATCAAAAGGCCGACGCAGCATATCGATACTGTTGCCGCGCACGCTAAACTCGCCCGGACGGGTAATCCGGCTTACCTGACGATATTGCATGCCTTCCAGCAGACTAATCATCTCTTTCTGACTGTAGGCCATGCCGGGTTCAAGGTTGACCATGCGGCCATAGACGGCGGCGGGCAACTGCCAGACTTTGCCTTCAATACGGCTGCGGATCTGGCTGTCGAGGTACACACCATAGATCGCCATCGCCACGGCAAAGATCAGGAACAGTTTAATTGCCAGTCCCAGCCAACGTCGCCTTCTCTGCGATTTACGCGTCATGGTTTCGTCGCCGTCATCATCATCGTCGTCATAGTCGTCCTGATAATCATCGTAGTCATCATCATCATAGTCGTCATCCCTGCGACGTCGTATAGCCTGTTTGCGTTCAGGTTTACGTTTTGGCGCTCTCCCTTTGCGTCCGATAGGTTCGCGGTCATCCCCAGACATTACAATAACTTCTCCATCAGGTTGTTCACGGCTATCTGCAGTGCGCTCAAGCCGCCTACTCTGTTTCCAGCCCCTTTTTTGGGAAAGCGGAAACGTCTGAAATTAGTGATTCTGATATTTCTTGGTACGCCTCGTTGGAGCCGTATTCGCCGGATCGTCCGGCCAGACATGCTTGGGGTAACGCCCCTTCATCTCTTTTTGCACCTCGCGGTACGTGCCTTGCCAAAATGCGGCTAAATCACGCGTAATCTGTAGTGGACGCTGCGCTGGCGATAAAAGCTCCAACACCAGCGCCACACGACCTTCCGCCAGCAGCGGGCTCTGCTGCTCACCGAACATTTCCTGCATCCGCACCGATAGCACCGGTGGCTTATCGTCATAATAGGCGATAGGCAAACGACTGCCCCCGGGTGCCGTGTAGTGCGTGGGCAATGCGCTATCCAGCCGCTGGTGCAGCGACCAGTCCAACAGCCGCAGCAGCGCATCGCTCAAACTAATCTGGTGCAGCGCTCGTAAATCACGCACGCCGGACAGCGACGGCTGTAGCCAGATTTCCAGCGTTGCCAGCAGCGTTTCATCATCCACTCGCGGCCAGTCAACTTCAGGCAACCACTGGTGAGCACACTGTAGCCGGGCGCGTAGCTGCAACGACGCCTCGTCCCAGTTTAATGCAGCAATGCCCTGCTCCCGAATCCAGGATAACATCGCCTGCTGTAGTGCTTCATCGGAAGGCTTGTTCAGCGGGCGTGTTCTCAAGGTCAGGCAACCTATCTGGTCACGCTGGCTGGCGCGCAGAGTACCCTTTTCTTCGTCCCAGTGCACCACGTTATGTTCATTTATTAGTCCGGGTAGCCGCCGTTCCAGCCGCTCAATATCCAGCGGCAACGCCAGCAGGATCCGCGCCTCCGCGCTTTGCTTATTTTGCACTAATCGATCGTTCTGTAAGAGCGTCGGAGCCAGCAACCACTCCGTACCCGACAGCGCGTCATCAGCCGACATCATCGCGCCGCTTCCGTTAGCAAGCTGGTAGCGCCCATCCTGACTGCGCCGCCGGGCAATGCGGTCTGGGAAAGCCTGCGCCAGCAGCCAGTCGGCTTCTCCACTGTCAATATGCCCAAAATCAGCGATACGCCCCGAAGCCGTCGATAAACGACGCGTTAGCTGTTTTGCCCGCCGCAGCCAGTGCGGCAGCGGACGATGCAGCCAATCGGCCAGATTGATCGACCCGCTACGCGGCGGCTCTTCCAGTATCGCCGCCAGACATCCGGCGGTGGCCAGCGCATCTGAATTTTGCTGTGAAGCGGCATACAACATCGTCGCCAAACGAGCATCGCTACCTAGCGCGGCGATCTTGCGCCCCTCTGCGGTCAACCGATCCTGTTCATCGGTAATGCCAAGCTGGCGCAGTAGCTGGCGTGCGGCATACAGCCCGGGAGCGGGTGGTGTATCCAGCCAGGTTAACTGCGCCACATCGGTACAGCCCCACTGTAATAAGTCCAGCCAGACGCTGCTTAAATCGCTGTTCAGTATCTCAGCGTCGCTTTGCGCCGCTGCGCGTTCTGCCTGTTCACGCGAGCACAGGTGCCAGCAAATGCCGGGGCTTAAGCGTCCGGCACGTCCGGCGCGCTGCACCATAGAGGCCTGACTGATTCGCTGTGTCACCAATCGGGTGACGCCGCTTTTCACATCAAAGCTGGCAACACGTTCAAGACCGCTATCCACCACCAGCCGGATCCCTTGAATCGTCAGACTGGTTTCTGCAATATTGGTGGCTAACACCACCTTACGACGACCCGGCTCGGCAGGCAGAATCGCCTTTTGCTGCTCCGCCAGCGTTAATGCGCCGTATAACGGACAGAGATCCGTCTCGCCCGACACGCTATTTTCCAGCAGTGCCTGCACACGGCGAATCTCCGCAACACCGGGCAAAAACAGCAGCAGCGAGCCGTCTTCTTCACTGAGCAAGCGTCGCACCTGTCGCGCCACGCCCTCTTCCAATCGTTCCTGATTATTTAGCGGCGCGTAACACCGCTCAACCGGATAACTGCGACCTTCAGACACCACGCAGACAGCTTCCGGCAGCAGCGCCGCCAGCCGCGCATTGTCGAGCGTGGCGGACATAATCAGCAGTTTTAAATCGTCACGCAGCCCTTGTTGCACATCGAGCAATAGCGCCAATGCCAAATCGGCCTGCACGCTGCGCTCGTGAAATTCATCAAGGATAATCAGCGCCACGCCTTGCAGTTCCGCATCCTGTTGCAGCAAACGGGTTAACATCCCTTCGGTGACGACTTCCAGTTTCGTTGCGTCGCTCACGCGGCTTTCTGAGCGCATGCGATAACCTATCGTCTGTCCCGGTTCCTCACCGAGCTGCTGCGCCAACCGCCAGGCTACGCTCTTCGCCGCCAGACGACGCGGCTCCAGCATGATGATGCGCCCGTTCAGCTTACCCTGTTGCAGCAATTGCAACGGCAGCCAGGTCGATTTTCCCGCCCCTGTTGGGGCATTGAGCAGCACCTGAGGCGCGGTATGTAGCGCCGTTATGACATCATCCAGCACAGCGCTGACGGGCGGTAAAATCACAGACATCTCCGTATAAGGTTAACTTTCAGCGGCGAGCATTGTAGCATCATGATGAATATCGCATCGGATGGAATCAGCACAGAGAGATCGCCATGTCAGCCCCCCGCCGCCTGTTTTTTGCCCTATCACTACCGGAAACCATACAGCAAGAGATTATCCGCTGGCGTGCCGAGCACTTCGCCCCGGAAGCGGGTCGTCCGGTCGCGGCGGCCAACCTTCATCTGACGCTGGCTTTTTTGGGTGACGTTAGTGAACAAAAAGCGCAGGTTCTACAGACATTGGCGGGCCGCATCCATCAACCCGCCTTTTCCCTTACGCTGGATGACGCCGGACACTGGCCACGTCCCGGCGTGGTCTGGCTGGGCTGCCGCCGTGCACCGCGTGGGCTGCTACAGCTCGCGGAACTGCTGCGCTCTCAGGCCGCACGCAACGGCTGTTATCAAACGGCATTACCTTTCCATCCACACATTACGCTATTGCGCGGCGCGACTCGCCCCGTTGCGATTCCCCCCGCCACCTTCAGTTGGCAGGTCGACATGACGCACTTTTCGCTTTATGAGTCACTTTTCGACAATGGCAAAACCCGCTATCAACAATTGGAAAGCTGGCCATTTATTAAATAAGTGAGCAGGCGGATAAACGCATAAAACAGGATACGCATGGACTATAACCCACGTTTACAACCTGCCCGGTTGATTAAGCGTTACAAACGCTTTTTGGCCGATGTCGTGACCCCGGAAGGTGAGACGCTTACGCTGCACTGTGCCAATACTGGTGCGATGACAGGCTGTGCCACGCCCGGCGATACCGTTTGGTACTCAACGTCCGATAATCCTAAGCGTAAGTATCCACAGAGCTGGGAACTGACTGAAACGCAACAAAATCACTGGATTTGTGTCAATACTCTGCGTGCCAACACATTATTGTACGAAGCCTTATTGGAAAATCGCATAGAAGAGTTGGCGGGCTATTCGGACGTAAAAACAGAAGTGAAATACGGTACGGAAAATAGCCGAGTCGACCTGCTTTTGCAGGCGCCGGGTAAGATTGACTGCTATATTGAGGTGAAATCCGTCACATTATTGCAACATGAATGTGGTTACTTTCCCGATGCGGTTACACTCAGAGGGCAGAAGCATCTACGTGAGCTGCAACAGATGGTTTCCAATGGAAAACGCGCGGTACTGTTTTTCGCCGTGCTCCATTCAGGAATCCAGCAGGTTTCTCCCGCCCGGCATATTGATGCACGCTATGCGGAATTATTTACAGAAGCACAACGGGCAGGGGTTGAAATTTTATGTTACGGCTCCACATTATGCCCTGACGGTATTACATTGACGCACAAACTACCGTTGTTGGCATGACGTAAAAGCATTGCATAACACGCCAAACGCACCATAAAAGGCGTAACACATTGTTTATTATTTAATGTATACGGGTTGTTCCTCACACTTTATCAGGCCGGTGTCAGGAAGCATTGCCAACCCCATCTTCATCTGCTATTTATAGCGGCCTGTTTTTTCCCCCTTTTGGGGGCCGATATACCCAGATAGCTGAAGTTCTGGTCAACAACGCCGCATCTTCACTGCATAAAAGGGTATTATGCGTGTCGTGTTATGTAGGAGAAGCAACATGCAAGAAGGGCAAAACCGTAAGACATCTTCTCTGAGCATTCTCGCAATTGCCGGAGTAGAGCCGTACCAGGAGAAGCCGGGCGAAGAGTATATGAACGATGCTCAGCTCGCTCATTTCAAGCGTATTCTTGAAGCATGGCGCAACCAACTCATGGATGAAGTGGATCGTACTGTATCGCACATGCGCGATGAGGCCGCTAACTTCCCCGATCCTGTGGATCGTGCGGCGCAGGAAGAAGAGTTCAGTCTCGAACTGCGTAACCGTGACCGTGAGCGCAAGCTGATCAAGAAAATCGCCAAAACGCTGGTGAAAATCGAAGAAGAGGATTTCGGATTCTGTGAATCCTGTGGCGTCGAAATTGGCATCCGCCGTCTGGAAGCACGTCCGACAGCCGATCTGTGTATCGACTGCAAAACACTGGCAGAGATACGCGAAAAGCAAATGGCAGGATAATCCTCCTGCCCAGAATCGGCTCCTGCCCGTCGCAGGGGCCGACTCCAGGCACGCTACCGCTGATGAATAATGATGTTCATCACGCTATTTTCTGTCTGGATGAAACGCTGACGAGATAGCACCGACCCCTTATGTCTGGAACAGCTTGTTTTACACAAAAAAGTCGTTTTGCCGAAAAAAGTAGGTTTACAGAGAAAAATAGCTTTACCGAAACTCCCCCTTCTCCTGAAGCGAATCCCTTTACTGAAACCGACCGCTACGTCGGGCGTTTTGCGCCCTCTCCCTCTGGCGATCTGCATTTTGGCTCACTGATTGCCGCACTGGGTAGTTATCTTCAGGCTCGTTCCCAACAAGGGCGCTGGCTGGTACGCATTGAAGACATCGATCCGCCACGGGAAATTCCTGGTGCCGCCTCCCGTATACTGGCACAGCTAGAACACTACGGCCTGCACTGGGATGGCGATGTGGTTTACCAATCACAGCGCCATGCGCGTTACCGTGAGATTCTTCAGCTACTGCAACAGCAGGGAATGAGCTATTACTGTACCTGTACGCGCAGCCGTATTCAGCAGTTAGGTGGACACTATGACGGCTATTGCCGGACGCGTAACCTGCCCGCCGACAACGCCGCGCTACGCCTGCGTCAGACGGCGCCGGTATTTCATTTTCACGATAGATTACGTGGCGACCTGCATGCCGACATGGCTCTCGCGCAGGAAGATTTTATTATCCACCGCCGTGACGGGCTGTTTGCCTATAATCTGGCTGTCGTGATCGACGATAACGATCAGGGAATTACGGAAATCGTGCGCGGAGCCGATCTTATCGAACCGACAGTCCGGCAAATTTCGCTCTATCAGCAATTGGGCTACACGATCCCTGCCTATGTTCATCTGCCGCTGGTGCTGAATACAGAGGGAAATAAACTGTCCAAACAAAATCATGCCCCAGCGCTGCCGAACAGCGATCCGCGTCCCGTGCTACTTGCCGCACTGCAATTTCTAAATCAACCGCTGCCGGAAAACGCGCAAGACATGACGCTTTCCGCACTGCTGGCATGGTCCGTCGCGCACTGGTCGCTTGATATCGTCCCGTTACAGGCGGCAATAAACGCGTCCGCGATCACATCAGCATTCTCAAAGGGGCATTGGTGAGCTATGATTAGCCGCTATTTTTCATGGCGCGCCATCCTTAGCCGCCCCTTTGGGGGGCGACGCCAATGCTGTGCTGTTGATTTATCCATCACTATCGAGGTGTATTATCTTTTCCCGAGTTGCTAATTTTTGTCGTAAAGTACTGAATCGTGAGAACGAAATGGTCGAATCAGAGGAAACGCGTCAGAACCTGACGGTGATCCCGCGTGACCAACATACTATTTCACGCAGCGACATCAGCGATAACGCGCTGAAAGTACTTTATCGCCTGAACAAAGCGGGCTACGAGGCTTATCTGGTTGGCGGCGGCGTACGCGACCTGCTGCTGGGCAAAAAGCCAAAGGATTTTGATATCACCACTAACGCTACGCCCGATCAGGTACGCAAGTTGTTCCGCAACTGTCGTTTGGTTGGGCGTCGTTTCCGTCTGGCCCATATCATGTTCGGGCCAGAGGTGATTGAAGTTGCCACGTTCCGTGGTCACCACGATCAGCATCAGGAGCAGCAGGAAACCAAGAATTCTTCTCAGCAAGCTCAGAGCGGCATGCTGCTGCGCGACAATATTTTCGGCTCGGTTGAAGAAGACGCCCAGCGTCGCGATTTCTCGATCAACAGCCTCTACTACAGCATTTCTGATTTCAGCGTTCGTGACTATACCGGTGGCCTGAACGACCTGCGTCAGGGTGTCATCCGAATGATTGGCGACCCTGAAACGCGCTACCGTGAAGATCCGGTGCGTATGCTGCGCGCCGTCCGTTTCGCGGCCAAACTGAACATGACGGTCAGCCCGGAAACCGCCGAACCGATCCCTCGTTTAGCTTCGCTGCTGCACGATATCCCTGCGGCGCGTATGTTTGAAGAGTCGCTGAAGCTGCTTCAGTCAGGGTATGGCTACCCAACCTATAAAATGCTGTGTGAATATCAGCTGTTCCAGCCGCTTTTCCCGCTGCTGAGTCGCTATTTCACACCAAACGGCGATTCCACGCTGGAGCGCATGGTTGCACAGGTGCTGAAAAACACCGATCAGCGCCTGCAAAACAATATGCGCGTCAATCCGGCATTTTTGTTCTCCGCCATGCTGTGGTATCCGCTGATTGAACACGCACAAAAGCTGGCTCAGGAAAGCGGTCTGGCCTACTTTGATGCCTTCTCGCTAGCGATGAACGATGTGCTGGATGAACAGTGCCGTTCTCTGGCGATTCCTAAGCGTATTACCTCTTTAGTCCGCGATATCTGGCAACTGCAAACGCGCCTGTCTCGTCGTCAGGGGAAACGCGCGTATAAACTGATGGAACACCCGAAATTCCGCGCCGCGTATGACTTGCTTTGCCTGCGTGCCGAAATCGAGAACCATCAGGAGCTGCTGCGTCTGGCTCAGTGGTGGGGAGAATTCCAGGTTGCCGCGCCGCCACGTCAGCAAAACATGCTGAAATCGCTGGATGATGGCCCGACGCCACACCGTCGTTCCCGCCCTCGTCGACCGCGTAAACCGACAACAGCACGTAGAGATCCAGCCTAATGACACGCGTGTATCTGGCGCTGGGCAGCAATCTTGCCCAGCCTTTGCAACAGGTGCGCGCGGCATTGTCTGCGCTAGACGCGATTCCCCATACTCGCGTCGTTTGCTGCTCCTCGTTTTACCGTAGTCGCCCGCTCGGCCCGCAGGATCAGCCAGACTATCTCAATGCCGTCGTTGAACTGGAAACCGAACTTGCAGCCGAGTCGCTGTTGGATCGCACACAGGCCATCGAACTGGAACAAGGCCGTGAGCGCAAGGAACACCGCTGGGGCCCGCGCACGTTGGATCTGGATATTCTGCTGTTCGGCAATGACGAGATCCAGACTGAACGCCTGACCGTACCGCATTATGATATGAAAAACCGTGAGTTCATGCTCTACCCGCTGGCAGAAATCGCCCCAGACCTGGCGTTCCCTGACGGTGAAACACTTGCCCAGCGGCTAACCCATGTCGATCGCAACGGTCTGACATTATGGGACAGACAATAAACCGACGGAATCGCGAGGCCAACTGACCGCCCCGCTTATCAACACCTCTCACATCTGTAGCTTGAAGCATGACGGGTATATCGCTACACGTCAGCTTACATTAGAATGTCTCCCTTAATTCTTCGCCCTATTGACATAGGAAGACCGTCATGAAACCGACGACTATCTCCCATTTGCGCCAATGGAAACAAGAGCAGCGAAAATTCGCTACGATTACCGCTTACGACGCCAGCTTCTCTCGCCTATTTTTTGAACAAGGCATTCGCGTGATGCTAGTAGGTGATTCTCTGGGAATGACCGTGCAAGGTCACGATTCCACCTTACCCGTGACCACCAACGACATCGTTTACCACACACAGTGTGTGCGCCGCGGCGCCCCACTGGCGCTGGTTCTCTCCGATATGCCTTTTATGACCTATGCCACGCCGGAGCAAACATTCAGTCAGGCCGCAGAGCTAATGCGTGCAGGTGCGAATATGGTGAAGCTGGAAGGCGGAAGCTGGCTTGCGCCAACGGTAAAAATGCTGACCGAACGCGCCGTGCCGGTTTGCGGCCATCTGGGTCTGACACCGCAATCCGTTAACATCTTCGGCGGCTATAAAATTCAGGGCCGAAGCGAAAGCGATGCCAATCAACTGCTGGCCGATGCCCTCGCGCTTGAAGAAGCGGGAGCACAGTTGCTGGTACTAGAATGTGTACCGGTTGCGCTGGCTAAACGCGTTACGGATGCGCTGTCGATTCCGGTGATCGGCATTGGCGCTGGCAACGTGACCGACGGGCAGATTCTGGTCATGCATGATGCTTTCGGCATTACCGGTGACAACACGCCTAAGTTCGCCAAGAACTTTCTGGCGCAAAGCGGGGGGGATATCCGTTCGGCAGTGCGTTTGTATGCACAAGAAGTCGAACAGGGTATCTATCCGGCCGAAGAACATTCATTTCATTAAAAAACGAGCATTCCGTTAATCGGACTTATACCCTAAATAATTCGAGTTGCAGGAAGGCGGCAAGAGAAAGAATCCCGATGAGCTTACTTGAGTAAGTGATTCGGGTGAGTGAACGTAGCCAACGCACATGCAGCTTGAAGTATGACGGGTATATTTTTTAGGAGTACGAGTGTGTTAATAATCGAAACCCCTCTGCTGCTGCGCCGCGAAGTTCGCCGCTGGCGTCAGGAAGGGAAACGCATTGCTTTGGTTCCCACCATGGGTAACTTGCATGACGGGCACATGACGCTGGTCGATGAAGCCAGAGCTCGCGCCGACATCGTTATTGTCAGCGTTTTTGTCAATCCCATGCAGTTTGAGCGGCCAGATGATTTAGCCCGCTACCCCCGGACATTGCAGGAAGACTGCGAGAAATTGAATCGCCGCGGTACCGATCTGGTTTTCGCGCCGAGCCCGGATGTGATATACCCAAATGGGCTGGAGTCACAAACGTTTGTCGATGTGCCTGGCCTGTCTTCCATGTTGGAAGGTGCCAGCCGTCCCGGCCATTTCCGGGGCGTAGCCACCATTGTCAGTAAGCTGTTCAATCTGGTACAGCCAGATGTAGCCTGCTTTGGTGAGAAAGATTATCAGCAGCTAGCGCTGATTCGACAACTCGTCCGCGATATGGGCTATGACATTGATATCATTGGCGTCCCTATCGCACGTGCAAAAGATGGGCTGGCATTGAGTTCACGTAATGGCTACCTCAGTGCTGAAGAACGCCAGCTGGCACCAACACTTTATCAGCTGATGATGGCGCTTTCCGCACAATTGGACAACGGCGATCGTCAGATAGACACATTGCTGGAACAGACGGCAGAACAGTTGCGTGCAGCGGGCTTTACGCCTGATGAACTGTTTATCCGCGATGCTGATACACTACAACCGCTAAACGCGGCCAGCACGCGTGCAGTGATTTTGATGGCTGCCTGGTTAGGCAAGGCCAGATTGATTGATAACCACCAGGTCGATTTGACTGTATGAACCGAGGTAACAAAGCGATGATACGTACCATGCTGCAAGGCAAGCTGCACCGGGTCAAAGTGACTCAGGCTGACTTGCATTATGAAGGCTCTTGCGCCATCGATCAGGATTTTATGGATGCCGCTGGCATTCTGGAATACGAAGCGATTGATATCTACAACGTTGATAACGGTCAGCGTTTCTCTACCTACGCGATTGCGGGCGAAAGGGGTTCACGCATTATCTCCGTGAACGGTGCTGCTGCTCGCCTTGCCTGCGTCGGCGACAAACTGATTATCTGTTCCTACGTGCAAATGTCCGACGAGCAGGCCAGAAGCCACAGCCCCAAGGTTGCCTATTTCTCTGGCGATAACGAGCTGCAACGTCAGGCCAAAGCGATTCCGGTTCAGGTTGCCTGATCGCCAAGTTTTTGACGGAATCGAGCGGTAGTAATGGATAGATCGTAAAGACGCTGCAAGTACCTCCTTGTAAGCTCGAGCCGCGCCATCCCTGGCGCGGACGCTTTACTCTTCTATTCCATTACTACCGTTTTCACTTCTTAAATCAGTCTGCAAAAAGACTAACACGGTGTTACCACCGCCTTTTCATTTGCAGAATTGACACACTACGTCCGCAGCCCGCGTCCGCGTTCAATCAGCCACCAGACCAGCAAATAAAATACCACGATAAAGGCAATCAGCACCGACATCGTAAACAGCAGCGGCACGTCCTGAATCCCGAGAAAACCGTAGCGGAAGCCACTGATCATGTATACCACCGGGTTCAGTTTAGATACCGCCTGCCAGAACGGCGGCAGCAGCGTCAGCGAATAAAATACCCCGCCCAGATAGGTCAACGGCGTTAACACAAACGTCGGAATCAGACTGATATCATCAAAGGTTTTCGCAAATACCGCATTCAATAAGCCTGCCAGTGAGAACAACATCGCCGTCAGCAATAGCGTCAGAACAATCACCCACCAGGCATGAACATGCAGCGGAACGAAGAACAGCGACACCGCCGTCACCAGAATGCCCACGCACAGGCCGCGTGCGATACCACCGCCAACATAACCCGCGATAACCACATGGGTCGGCACGGGCGCAACCAGCAGCTCTTCAATATTGCGCTGAAACTTGGCGCTGAAAAAGGAAGAGGCCACGTTGGCATACGCGTTGGTGATCACCGCCATCATGATCAACCCCGGCACGATAAACTGCATGTAGGTAAACCCGTGCATTTCACCGATACGCGAGCCAATCAGGTTACCGAAAATAATAAAATACAGCGTCATGGTGATCACTGGCGGCACTAGCGTCTGAATCCAGATCCGCCCAAATCGAGTGACTTCTTTTACCCAGATACTCTGTAGCGCCACCCAATACAAATGCATCATGCCTTTTCTCCCTTACTGCTTGTCCCATTCACCAGCGTGACAAACAGCTCTTCCAACCGGTTCGCTTTATTACGCATACTCAATATCGTTATCCCCTGTGCGTTGAGCTGACTGAATAACGCATTCAGACCTTGCTCACGCATGACATCGACTTCCAGCGTTGACGTGTCCGTCAGACGGAAGGTGTAGCCTTCCAACTGCGGCAGCGGGCTTTTCGCCGCCAGATCGAAAATAAACGTTTCTGACTTCAGCTTGCCAAGTAGCTGCTTCATCGAGGTATTTTCCACCAGATCTCCCCGCTGGATGATCCCAATGTTGCGGCACAGCATTTCCGCTTCTTCAAGATAGTGCGTCGTCAGGATAATCGTGGTGCCCTGCGCGTTCAGCGCTTTCAAAAACCCCCACATGGAACGACGTAATTCAATATCCACGCCCGCCGTCGGTTCATCAAGAATCAGCAACTTAGGCTCATGCATTAGCGCACGCGCAATCATCAGGCGACGCTTCATCCCGCCGGACAACATCATCGCCTTTTCGCTGCGTTTCTCCCATAGGTCTAGCTGTTTCAGGTATTTTTCCGCACGCTGCAAGGCATCCTGACGTTTCACGCCATAGTAGCCCGCCTGGTTAACCACAATCTGTAATACTGTTTCGAAGGGGTTGAAGTTAAATTCCTGTGGAACCAGCCCCAGTTGGCGTTTCGCATTCACTTTATCCAGCTCAAGGTCATAGCCGAAGACGCGAACTTTGCCGGCGGTTTTGTTCACCAGCGAGCTGATAATCCCAATCGTCGTGGATTTTCCCGCGCCATTCGGCCCCAGCAGCGCGTAGAAATCCCCCGCTTCCACGTTCAGGTCGATCCCCCGTAACGCTTTGACGCCTCCCGGATAGGTTTTGGTTAATTGCGCCAGTTCCAGTGCATATGTCATAAGAAATGGATTGCCTTATTATCAGTGAGTTCTACAGGTTCGAAGTGTGACAAATAAATACTCTAAATAATTCAAGTTTCAGGAAGGCGGCAAGAGAAGGAATCCCGATGAGCTTACTCAGGTAAGTGATTCGGGTGAGTGAACGCAGCCAACGTACATGCAACTTGAAGTATGACGAGTATAAACTATCGTTTTTCAAACGACGCATGTTGCCTTATATTACTCCTCACTGCCCCTTGTTTGTTACAGGTCATTTACTTTCATGAAAGAAATTGAAACGCTCATCGCGAACAACCAGCTTTGGTCTAAAACGATGGTGGAAGAGGATCCTGGCTACTTTGAACGTCTGGCGCAGGCACAACGTCCCCGTTTTCTATGGATTGGATGCTCGGACAGTCGCGTACCTGCGGAAAGTCTGACTAGCCTTGAGCCTGGTGAACTGTTTGTTCACCGCAATGTCGCCAATCTGGTTATTCACACCGACCTCAACTGCCTGTCTGTCGTGCAATATGCCGTCGAAGTTCTCGAAGTCGAACACATCATCATCTGCGGCCACTACGGCTGCGGCGGTGTTCAGGCTGCGGTGGAAAACCCGGAACTGGGTTTGATTAACAACTGGCTGCTGCATATCCGTGATTTGTGGTACAAGCATAGTTCTCTGCTGGGGGAATTACCTCCCGAACAGCGTCTGAACACGCTTTGTGAAATCAATGTTGTCGAGCAGGTGTATAACCTCGGCCACTCCACCATCATGCAGTCCGCATGGAAGCGTGGCCAGAAAGTTACGATCCACGGTTGGGTGTACGGCATTCAGGATGGCCGTCTGCGCGATCTGGAAGTGACGGCGACCAACCGGGAGACGCTGGAACAGCGTTATCGCCGCGCGATTTCCTCCCTGCCTTGATTCACTGCCTGACGCCCACTCGCTGGGCGTCGCTCACGGCATCGGCTTTATCTTGTCATTATTCCTGCGGAACAACCTTGCCGACGTAAGGTAAGTGGCGATAGTGCTGGGCATAGTCGATGCCGTAACCCACGACGAACTCATCAGGGATCGAGAACCCAACCCACTCGACTTTAACCGCCACTTCACGGCGCTCCGGTTTGTCCAGCAGCGTACAGATAGCCAGCGATTTCGGCTCACGCAGTTGCAGAATTTCCCGCACTTTGCTCAGCGTATTACCTGAATCGATGATGTCTTCAACGATCAGCACGTCTTTACCGCGAATATCCTCATCCAGATCTTTCAGGATCTTCACATCGCGCGTACTGTTCATACCGCTGCCATAGCTGGATGCCGTCATGAAATCCACTTCGTGAGGAACGTCGATCGCCCGGCATAAATCAGCCATAAAGATAAACGATCCGCGTAATAGCCCCACCAGCACCATATCGCTGCCGCTATCACGGTAGTGTTCGCTGATCTGTTGCCCCAGTTCGGTAACCCGCGCCATCACTTCCTGCTCAGAAATCATGACTTCCACGGTATGTTTCATCATACTGATAACTCTTTGAAGTAAGGTATTCAGCACCATCGGCAGAATGACAGACTCATTATCGATGATGCGCCAATGCTGATGTTTAACGATGCTGATTTTTAACAATACAGATGTTTACATCAGTCTGGGCAATGCCCAGGCGCGCGAAGTATATCAGAAACCACACCACGAAGGAGACATCATGAGCACACCATCTGTGGATGTTTGCTACAAAGTGAACGCCCCGCTTTCCAGCCAGCAGTTCGTTGAGCTGTTGGCGAAAACCTCGTTGGGGCCACGTCGCCCATTGGATGATGAGACAGCGATTGCAGGTATGCTGAAGCATGCCAATCTGCTGGTTTCCGCCTGGCAAGGTGAAACGTTGGTGGGAATTGCGCGCAGCGTGACAGACTTTCATTTTTGCTGCTATTTGTCCGATCTGGCAGTGTCAGAGGACTTTCAGCATGCGGGAATAGGCAAAAAGCTGATTCAACAAACCGCCCAGCAGCTTGAAAAAGGCTGCAAAATCATTTTGCTGGCCGCGCCGCTGGCGGTGGATTACTACCCGAAATTAGGGTTTGAAAAGCACAATAGCACGTGGCTCATGCCAGCGGCAGAGCTGCGCGAGGCGTAATTATTGCTTTTCAGGGCCGTCAGCCGGACCGCTGGCGGCGGGTAAAGCAGGATACAAGACTGGTGGATCCGTCTTAATGCTTAACCGTATCTGCTGCCCTGGTTCAAACCAGTTGCCCGTCTGCACCAGCAGCATCAGTTCTCCCAACTTCACCCGATACAAGTTTGATGTGCCCATAAACAGCCGATCTTCGATCGACGCCGGGCCATCGGGATCGAGTGCCAGCGCCACGTCTGCCGGTCGTACCATCCAGTCACACTGTGAATCAATCGGTTGATTGAGTGGATGTGTCGCATGGTGATCGCCCAATGGGCTTTGCCATTGGTGGTCGCTCATAATTTTCACGGGCAAATAGTTCGTATTCCCCATGAAATCAGCCACAAAGCGGCTATTCGGACGATGGTACAGCTCAGAGGGATAGCCCTGCTGCATAATTTTCCCTTCATCCAGCAGAATCAAGTGGTCAGCGCAGGCAAAGGCTTCCTCTCGGCTGTGCGTAGCGAAAACCGCCGCGACATGACGCTGTTTGAGAACCTGCCGCAATTCGGTGATCAGGCGATAGCGAGTTTGGCTGTCCAGTCCGGGAAATGGCTCATCCAGCAACAGCAATTTCGGCTCACAGGCCAACGCGCGGGCAATCGCCAAACGCTGTTGCTGTTCATTCGATAGTTCGTGTGGATAACGCGCGGCAACCTCATCCAGTTGTAAAAGCGCCAGCATCTCCACACAGATTGGCTTTACCTCGCTTTCAGGGCGGCCATATAACCCAAACGCAATGTTGCCTTCCACCGTCAGATGCGGAAAAAGCGCATAGTCCTGAAAAATCAGGCCAACCTGGCGCAGCTCAGGCAAAACATACGCTTGCGGCGAGCTGACGGGCTCTCCTTCCAACAAGACCTTACCCTGAGTAATCGGCAGCAGGCCCGCTATCACCTGTAATAGCGCCGTTTTGCCGCAGCCGTTTTTACCCAGCAGGCAGATCGTCTCATCGTCACGCACGGTAAATGAAATATTCTCCAGCACGGGAGACTGCTGCAACGTACAACTTACCGCCTGAACGCTCAGAATATCTATCGACGCGGCCATATGATTATCCTTTTATATTCAGTGCGCGATTCAGCCAGAAAACAGGGATTAGCCCCACCGCCACCAGCACCAGCGCAGGAAAGGCAAATGACGCAATCTGCTCATCCGCCGTAAAGCGGAAAACATAGGTTGCTAACGTATCAATCCCGAAAGGACGCAGCAGCAGCGAAACATTCAGCTCTTTCATGCTTTCCGTGAAAATCAGCAGCGCCCCGATAAACAGGCTGCGGCGCAACAGAGGAATATGCACGCGTGACCAGCGGTTGAGGGGAGAAGCTCCCAATACAAGGCTCGCACTGTCCAGCGAGCGCGGAATGGCTTCCATGCTGCGCTCAAGGCTGTCCAGCATCAGACGCCCGAATTTAACGCTATAGGCGAGGATGAGAATAAACAGCGATCCCGCTAGCAAGGCATCGGCAGTAGGCAACCCCGCCGTGCGGGCAAACAGGTTAATCCCGCCATCCACCAGCGATAGCAACGTAAACAGCCCGACAGCCAGTACTGCGCCGGGCAAGGCAAAACTCAGGCTGACCAGCCGAACCGGCGTCTGATTGGCAAATACCCCAGCCGTACGCGTGTAGAAAATAAACGACAGCGACATCAGCGTAATGATGACTGTCGCGGTGGCAGACGCCAACAGGCTATTCATTACCGCCTGGAGGAACGCCATATCCCACATGGACATCATGTGCCGGAGAGCCAGAAATAACAGATACACCACTGGGAACAGGAACGACAGACAGACGATTGCCCAGCAGTAGCCACGCACCACCCTGCTGCGCCACCCGCTCAGCACAGGCGGAACCATCTGGGAAGCATTCGCTTGAGCCTGATAAATTTTCTGCTTACGACGCCAGAGGTTAACCAGAAACATCAAGAAGAAGATCGCAGGCAAGATCAATACACCAAGGCGTGCTGCCGCACCGATATCGCCCTGCTTCTGCCAGATATCCAGCACCTGTGTCGTCATGGTGGGAATATCAAGGTAAGACGCCGCGCCATAATCCCCCAGCGTCTCGACAACCACTAGCGCGCCACCGCAGGCAATCGCAGGCAGCGCAAGCGGCAAGCATAAGCGGCGGAATACCTGAGTGCGCGTCTGATTGAGCAAACGAGCAGAATGGATGAGACTCGCAGGCTGTTTTACCAGCGCTTCACGCACTAACAGGTAAATGTAGGGATACAACACCAGCGCCAGCACCAGACTTACGCAACCCAGCGAAACGGGTAGCCCAGCAGCGTGTGATGTTACCCATGATGAGACTGTCAGCAGTCCACCTTCTTGTAACAACAGCGAAAAATGCCGTAATACATCGGTATAAAGATAGGCAAGCAGGAATGCGGGCATCGCGAGCGGCAGGCAAAGCGCCCATTGCAACACACGATGGCCGGGAAAGCGGTACATGGCGATAAACCAGGCTGAAGGCAATCCAAACAGTAAACTGAAGAAAAGCGTACCCAGTACGATAACCGCTGAATGTATCAGGTAGGTGGGCAACCCGATTTGCCACAGTTGGGCAAATCCCAGCCCGTCGGCGAAAAAAGCCTGATAGAAAACCGTTGCTAAAGGAAGCAGCAACAGTCCCGCCAACCACCAACTACTGACGCGCCAGACACCGGAGATCATAGAATAAAAACTGTATTGGATGAGATCGTTGTTATTAATAACAGAGCCTGACGGCGGCGTCATCGTATCAAACAGCGATAAATGCGCTTTAATCCTGCGATTAACCCGAGGTGATTTTGATCACCGAACGGAAATAAAATAAAAAATAGCGATTTCAATGCATTACACTTCTCACTTTCCCGCTTCTTCCACCGCCATTTTTTATCGCAATCAGAGGTTTCCCGTAAGAAAACTTGGAACCTCATGGGATATCTGTGATAACGTCATCTGACAACATTTGGAACAGGTTCAACCATGAAAAACTCTGTGCTGGCTCTGCTCCTGCTAAGCCTGATGAGCTTCTCTTCCGCCAGCAAGGCGCTGAATGAATTTGAAGCGGAAGATCTGGCCGATCTGACCGCGATCTTTGTTTATCTGAAAAACCACTGTGGCTATCAAGATCTGCCGAATGAACAGATTCGTCGGACACTGGTTGCCTTTGCTCAGCAAAACCGCTGGGATCTCAGCAATTACAGCGCTTACGACATGACGGCGATGGGTGAAGACAGCTATCGCGACCTGAGTAAAATCGCTATCCCGACCCCGAAAAAATGCCAGTCTCTGGCACGTAATTCGCTCGGTTTACTTTCCTACGCGCAGTAACGCCCTTCTCCCTCCTCCGCACTGACTGAAATTTGACCGTGCAAGCGGCAAAAGAGTCGGCTATGATGGCGCGCCAATTTTCATGGCTGTTATCGCGGAGGAAGCCCTAACATGTCCCAGAAAGAAATTTGGTATGAAACCCTACATGCCAACTTTGGCCAGTATTTTTCGGTTGATCGTGTGCTGTATCACGAGAAGACCGATCATCAAGATCTCATCATCTTTGAAAACGACGCATTAGGCCGCGTGATGGCGCTTGACGGCGTGGTGCAAACCACCGAGCGCGATGAATTCATCTATCACGAAATGCTCACCCACGTTCCTCTTCTGTCACACGGCAACGCTAAACGCGTCCTGATTATCGGTGGTGGCGATGGCGGCATGCTGCGAGAAGTCAGCCGGCACCGCGGCGTCGAACATATCACGATGGTGGAGATCGATGCGGGCGTGATGGAATTCTGCCGCCAGTACTTGCCCAATCACAGCGCTGGTAGCTATGACGACCCGCGTTTTACTCTGGTGATTGATGACGGCGTTAATTTCGTCCGACAGTGCAGTGAAAAGTTTGACGTCATTATTTCCGATTGCACCGACCCCATCGGCCCCGGCGAAAGCCTGTTCACTTCCGATTTCTATCAGGGCTGCGCCCGCTGCCTGAACGAAGGCGGGATTTTCGTTGCGCAGAATGGCGTGTGTTTCCTGCAACAGGATGAAGCCGTCGGTAGCCATAAAAAACTCAGTCACTATTTCAGTGAGGTCAGTTTTTATCAGGCGGCGATCCCGACTTATTACGGCGGTATTATGACGTTCGCCTGGGCCAGCAATAACCCGGCATTGCGCCAGATAGACGCCGCCACGCTGCGCCAGCGCTTTGCGCAATCAGGGATTACCTGTCGCTATTACACGCCTGATGTTCACATCGGCAGTTTTGCTCTGCCACAGTACCTGCTGAACGCGCTACAGAATGCGCAATAATCCATCACTTAGGGTAATCACACAACCACAAGGGGGTGACGTAAATTGCACAAGCTGAAACTACACGGCTTTAACAACCTGACGAAAAGCCTGAGTTTTTGTATCTACGATATCTGTTACACCAAAACGGCCGACGATCGTGACGGTTATATCGCCTATATCGACGAGCAATATAACGCTAACCGTTTAACAGAAATCCTCACTGAAACCTGCTCAATTATCGGTGCCAATGTCCTTAACATCGCACGTCAGGACTATGAACCACAAGGTGCCAGCGTGACCATTCTGGTCAGCGAAGAACCCATCGATCCGCGAGATGTCGATACCTCAGAACACCCAGGGCCGCTGCCCCATTCCGTCGTCGCGCATCTGGATAAAAGCCATATCTGTGTTCATACCTATCCAGAAAGCCACCCGGAAGGCGGGCTTTGTACCTTCCGCGCGGACATCGAAGTGTCTACCTGTGGCGTGATTTCACCGCTGAAGGCGCTGAACTACCTCATCCACCAGCTTGAATCCGATATTGTGACCATCGACTACCGCGTGCGGGGATTTACCCGTGATGTCAACGGCATAAAGCATTTCATCGATCACCAGATCAATTCGGTTCAGAACTTCATGTCCGAGGACATGAAAGCGCTCTATCACATGATGGACGTGAACGTGTATCAGGAAAATATCTTCCATACCAAGATGCTATTGAAAGACTTCGACCTGAAACACTATCTGTTCAACGTCAGCCCTGAAGAACTCAGCGCTGCTGAACGGAAAAGAATCACCGATCTGCTGTATCACGAAATGCAGGAAATCTATTACGGTAGAAACCTGCCGGTAATGTAATCGATACCTCTCCCTTCACAGGGTTGTCTCTTAGTTACATTTTTATGCCGACTAAGAGACGGTTTCGTGCGCGATGGTGTCATCATTTTCATGCTACCCCGTAGCACGCGCCCGACGCAGGGGCGCTCAATCGCCGCCCCCCTGCGAACCCAGGCTTCCGGCTAAATTATGCCGCTACGCGGAGCCATCGGTGTTCATGACCACTCTTCGAGCCGCCAGTGACGCGTTTACTCGCTCCATAAATGGGGCTCGCCCTTCGGGCCAGCACAAGTGCTGTTCAAAAACGTCTTTGACGTTTTTGTCCGACGCGGCACTGGCTTTCGCGGCCTCCATGCCGCTCACTCGGTGTTCATGCCCACCGCTGCATAATTTTTACGCCGGATAAGGACAAAACCCATGATGACTCCTTGTATTTATGTACAAGGTACAGCGCCTGAGGAGGATTGAGGTGTAGTGAGTTCATCTCTCTTTCATTTCTTCGCACACTATTTCGTCAAAAATGATGCACATCACATTTATTTCTTTCTGCATTTTTTACTTGCATTCTCTCCCACCCTTGCTGCATCAGGGTTTGCGTCAATTTGTATAAGGCCAACTAAAAATCATATATCTTGTGTGGTTGAAATTTAAAACACCCACATCTAGTATTCTTTGTGTGGCACTCGCGTAACGCGTCGCTACCCAGTGGATCGGTTCGGGTGCACATACCCTGAAGATAGCCGCTCCGACATACTTCTTTCACGCCAAAGGGTAAATACGAATCATGCGTATTACTATTTTCACTAAGCCAGATTGTGTTCAATGCAACGCCACATGTCGTGCGCTGGATAAGCAAGGAATTCACTATCAACTGGTGGACTTAACTGAAGATGAACAGGCGTTGCAGCAGGTAAGAGCGTTGGGCTATCAGCAGGTGCCCGTCGTGATGACGGCCGACGATCATTGGAGCGGCTTCCGCCCGGATAAGATCAGTACTCTGAACGCCGCCCTGCAATTGCAGTAAGGGGGCAATATGAACCCGCTGGTCTATTTCTCCAGCCAGTCGGAAAACACACATCGCTTCATTTCCAGGGTGGGCTTACCCGCCCTGAGAATCCCGATAGCGACAGAGCAGCCTGCATTGAAAGTTGATCGCCCCTATATTCTGGTTGTCCCCAGCTACGGCGGAGGCAGCACGAAAGGGGCTGTGCCGCGTCAGGTCATCACCTTTCTCAACGATCCGCACAATCGCGCTTACCTGCGCGGCGTGATTGCCGCAGGCAATACCAATTTCGGTGCAGCGTACTGCATCGCTGGCGACATCATTGCGCAGAAATGTCAGGTGCCCTACCTGTACCGCCTTGAATTGCTCGGCACGGCAGAAGACGTTGCAAACGTGCGTAAGGGAGTAACTGAATTTTGGCAACAACAGACCACGTGAGTGCAAAGGCAACCAAAGCCGAAGCGGATGCCCACTCGCTCGATTACCATACACTCGACTACCATGCGCTGAACGCGATGCTCAACCTCTACGACGCAGAGGGGAATATCCAGTTCGAGATGGATAAGCTCGCGGCACGCCGTTATTTCCTACAGCATGTGAACCAGAACACCGTGTTCTTCCACAATCTGGAAGAAAAGCTGCGTTATCTGGTGGAAGAAGGCTACTACGAAGCGGAAGTGTTGGACCAATATCAGTTCGATTTCATCAAAAGCCTTTTCCAGCAGGCTTACGCTCACAAGTTCCGCTTTCAAACCTTTCTGGGTGCGTTCAAGTACTACACCGGCTATACGCTGAAAACCTTTGACGGCAAACGCTATCTGGAGCGCTACGAAGATCGCGTCTGCCTCGTGGCACTGACCCTCGCCAAAGGGGACACCGCACTGGCTAGCGCGCTGGTCGATGAAATCATCAGTGGACGCTTCCAGCCCGCGACCCCCACGTTCCTCAACTGCGGCAAAAAGCAGCGCGGTGAACTGGTCTCCTGCTTCCTGCTGCGCATTGAAGACAATATGGAGTCGATTGGCCGAGCAATTAACTCCGCACTCCAGCTTTCAAAACGCGGCGGCGGCGTGGCTTTCATGCTCAGCAACATCCGCGAGACCGGTGCGCCGATCAAACGTATCGAAAACCAGTCATCCGGCATTATTCCTATCATGAAAATGCTGGAAGATGCGTTCTCCTATGCAAACCAGCTTGGGGCGCGTCAGGGCGCGGGGGCGGTGTACCTCAACGCACACCATCCAGATATTCTGCGTTTTCTGGATACCAAGCGGGAAAATGCCGATGAGAAAATCCGCATCAAGACGCTGTCTTTAGGCGTGGTCATCCCCGATATCACATTCCAGTTGGCGAAGAATAATCAGGTGATGTACCTGTTCTCGCCCTATGATGTCGAACAGGTTTATGGTGTGCCTCTGTCAGAAATTAGCGTCACCGAAAAATACCATGAGATGGTAAACGACAAGCGCATCCGTAAATCCCAAATCAAGGCGCGCGAATTCTTCCAGATCCTCGCCGAAATCCAGTTTGAGTCCGGTTATCCCTACATGATGTTTGAGGATACGGTGAATCGCGCGAACCCGATTCACGGTCGCATTAATATGAGTAACCTGTGCTCTGAAATTTTGCAGGTCAACGACGCCAGCCTGTACGACGACGATCTTGGCTATCGCCACATTGGCAAGGACATCTCCTGTAACCTTGGATCGATGAATATTGCCAACGCGATGGCTTCGCCCGATTTCGGCCAGACGGTTGAAATGGCGATCCGCGCGCTGACCGCCGTTTCCGACATGAGCCACATCCGCTCCGTACCGTCCATCGAGAAAGGCAACGACGAGTCACATGCGATTGGTTTAGGACAGATGAACCTGCACGGCTATTTGGCGAAAGAGCGTATCTTTTACGGTACAGAAGAAGCCGTCGATTTCACCAATATCTATTTCTACACCGTTGCTTTCCACGCGATTCGGGCATCGAATGCGTTAGCAATAGAGCGGAACCAGCGCTTCTCAGGCTTCGAGCACTCCAAATACGCCACGGGTGAGTATTTTGATAAATACGTTGAACAGCGCTGGGAACCCACAACAGCGCGCGCCCGTGAACTGTTTGAACAGGCTGACATCCACATTCCCACTCAGCAGGACTGGGCGGTGCTACGCGAATCCGTTATGGCACATGGCATTTATAACCAGAACTTGCAGGCCGTTCCACCGACCGGTTCGATTTCGTATATCAACCACTCGACGTCCAGTATCCACCCGATTGTGTCACGCATCGAAATTCGTAAAGAGGGCAAGATCGGCCGCGTCTACTACCCTGCCCCGTATATGAACAATGACAACCTGGAGTATTACCAGGATGCCTATGAAATCGGACCGCAGAAGATCATCGACACTTATGCCGCCGCCACGCAGCACGTCGATCAGGGGCTATCGCTGACGCTGTTTTTCCGTGATACCGCCACCACGCGTGACATCAATAAAGCGCAGATCTACGCCTGGACTAAAGGCATTAAGACTATTTATTACATTCGCATACGGCAGATGGCGCTGGAAGGCACCGAAGTTCAGGGCTGTGTGTCCTGTGCGCTATAAGCCATCGCGGAAGGAAATCGAAGCATGACCGTACTCACTCGCGTCCAGGCGATTAACTGGAACAAAATTGAAGATGACAAAGATTTGGAAGTCTGGAATCGGCTAACCTCTAACTTCTGGCTGCCGGAAAAGGTGCCGCTCTCTAACGATATTCCATCGTGGAGTACGCTGAATGCCCGCGAGCGTCAGTTGACGATTCGTGTATTCACCGGTCTGACGCTGCTGGACACCATCCAGAATACGCTGGGCGCGCCGACGCTCATGCCTGATGCTGTGACGCCGCATGAAGAAGCCGTGCTGTCTAACATCAGTTTTATGGAAGCGGTGCATGCCCGTTCATACAGCTCAATTTTCTCGACGCTGTGCCTGACCAGCGAAGTGGATGATGCCTATCGCTGGAGTGAAGAGAACCCAGCGCTACAGAAGAAATCCGACATTATTCTGTCGCACTACCGCAGCGACGATCCGCTGATGAAGAAAGTCGCCAGCGTGTTTCTGGAGTCGTTCCTGTTCTACTCTGGATTCTACCTGCCGATGTACTGGTCAAGCCGAGCCAAACTGACTAACACGGCGGATTTAATCCGGCTGATCATCCGCGACGAAGCGGTACACGGTTACTACATTGGCTACAAATTCCAGCGCGGACTGGCGAAAGCCGATCCTGCTCGTCAGCAACAGGTGAAAAATTTCGCCTACGATCTGCTACAGGATTTGTACGATAACGAGGTGTTATATACACAGGAACTCTATGACGGCGTCGGCTGGACGGAAGATGTGAAGAAATTCCTCCACTACAACGCGAACAAAGCGTTGATGAATCTGGGCTATGAAGCGTTGTTCCCCGCCAGCATGACGGATGTGAATCCGGCAATTCTCTCAGCGCTATCGCCAAATGCTGATGAGAACCACGATTTCTTCTCTGGCTCTGGTTCATCTTATGTCATCGGTAAAGCCGTCAACACCGAAGATGAAGATTGGGACTTCTAAAAAAACGGCCACTGCTTTCTGGGTGGCCGCATTTTCCTACAAACGCTTTTCTACAGTATTTCTGATAAACCCAGAAATGAAAAAACCCTGAACCATTTCTGATTCAGGGCTTTCATAATAAGTGGCGGAACGGACGGGGCTCGAACCCGCGACCCCCTGCGTGACAGGCAGGTATTCTAACCAACTGAACTACCGCTCCACTCATGCTCACTGAGCGGGATGAATACTAAGATGATGGCACTATTACGTCAATGCTTTTTATAACTAACCGTTTCTGTTTGCTTATAATTTCATCTTAGTGATTATTCTCGCACCTGCGATGCGATCGCCCTCGCCGTTTTGCAACATCAGAGGTGGCACTTCGGCGGCATTATTCAGCTCGCCACAGGCAACTCCCGCCTTTTTTAGCAATCAGATCCAGACGTTGTTCATGCGCTAACAGCTCTGCCTCATCCGCGTAAAGCACCTTTAACGCCGATTGAGGGCGGACGATTCTCTGGATCGTTTCGGTATTCTCACTCTTCTGCTGCGTTTCACCTTCCATAGAAAAAGTCAGAGACGTTTGACCGCCAGTCATCGCCAGATAAACTTCTGCCAGAATCTCGGCATCGAGCAATGCGCCGTGCAGCGTACGCTTACTGTTATCTATCTGATAGCGATCGCAGAGCGCATCCAAACTGTTACGCTTGCCGGGAAAGATCTTCCGCGCCATCAACAGGCTATCGGTGATCTTACAAAACGTCTCTGTCTTGGGAAGATCTCGGTTCAGCAACCGAAATTCATAATCCATAAAGCCGATATCAAACGTTGCGTTATGGATGACCAGTTCCGCGCCACGGATAAAATCGAGAAAATCATCCACAATATCCGCATACGTCGGTTTGTCGGCAAGAAACTCATCGCTGATACCGTGCACGTTATACGCTTCGGGATCCACTAAACGATCGGGTTTGATATAGACGTGAAAATGACGGCCCGTCAGGCGGCGGTTGATCACTTCAACCGCACCGATCTCGATAATTTTATGCCCTTCGTAGTGAACCCCCAGCATATTCATACCGGTGGTTTCTGTATCCAGGACGATTTGTCGCGTAATTTCAGTGCTCATCGTTTTCGTTTATGTCAGACTTGCCGTTTTTACCATAAGGGAGAGTCTACCAGAGATGCGCAAACAGGTAGAAATTTTCACCGACGGATCGTGCCTCGGTAATCCCGGCCCCGGCGGTTATGGCGCCCTGCTGCGCTACAAGCAGCACGAAAAACCGTTAAGTGCAGGCTATCGTCTTACGACGAATAACAGAATGGAGCTGATGGCCGCGATTGCAGCGCTTGAAACGCTGACGACCGAGTGTGATGTGGTGCTCTGCACTGACAGCCAATATGTTCGTCAGGGGATCACCAGTTGGATTCATAACTGGAAAAAACGGGGCTGGAAAACCGCCGACAAAAAACCGGTCAAAAACGTCGATCTTTGGCAAAGACTGGATACCGCGATTCAACGCCATTCCGTACGCTGGGAATGGGTAAAAGGACACGCCGGGCACCCGGAAAATGAGCGCTGTGATGAACTTGCTCGCGCCGCCGCCGGTGCACCAACGCTCGATGACACGGGTTATCAGGCTGAGTAAATCACCGTAAGCGTCCGCCTCATCTCCGATATATCTTTGTTGCGCCCACCGTGCGGCGCACTGATGCTTTACGCAACCGCGCCCTCATCGGCGTAAACGTCAGCGGAATCGTGCGCTTTCGGGCAATAATCAGCGTCAGGCATCCCAGCATCGGGATATGCTTATTCAACTTACCTTTATTTCTTCGCCATGGCGTAACGTGAAAATGCGTCTGGTGGATAACCTCATAGTTCAATAGCCCCAGCCAGTCCGTGATGCGCATTTGAGTAAACATACGACTGCAATAAGGATGCTTTTTATTGAGTCTGGGAATCAATTTACCCAGACCAACGAGGCTGATCGGATTAAACGTGCTCAAGATTAACCAGCCATCGTCAACCAAAACACGGTCAACCTCACGCAACACACGATGCGGATCCGAGGAATAAGATAGCGTTTGGGCAAGCAGGCAGGCATCGATCGACTTTTCAGAGAAAGGTAATTGATGAGCATCTGCCACGACATGAAGATTATCACCGTGTGGAGCCACGTTAACCTGATGCGCGATCGCGCACTCCGTTATGTTGATTTCCGCACTCAGCGCCCCGACCTTGATAAGATGGAAACCAAAGAGTTTTGGCCACCACGACGACAAAGCCAGCTCAAGCGACTCGCGATAAAACTGCCCGCAGGTGATATCATCCCATGAATCAGGTGCAACAATGGTCTGAGGGATTTGTGCCGATTTCATCTTCTGTTCTCGTCCTCAGGCTACTAGCAAATAAGAGGTGATGAATGAATCTTATCAGTATCCCCGCACTTCAGGACAACTACATTTGGCTATTGAGCAATAAAGAAAACCGCTGTGTGATCGTCGATCCTGGTGAAGCGCCAACAGTGCTTGACGCACTCGCTCAGCACGCACTTTTTCCTGAAGCCATCTTGCTCACTCATCACCATAACGACCACGTGGGGGGCGTTCATGAACTCCTCAAACATTACCCTAACCTGCCTGTTTTTGGCCCAAAAGAAACCGCTAAATGTGGCGCAACCAGCTTGCTTGAGGAAGGAAATACCGTCTCTTTATTAAATTCGGAATTTTCTGTAATTGAGGTTCCGGGACACACATCTGGTCATATTGCCTACTATAATGCGCCATTTTTATTCTGTGGCGACACTCTGTTTTCAGCGGGATGCGGTCGTATCTTTGAAGGTACTCCTCGGCAAATGCATGAATCAATTCAAAAAATAGCAGCGCTTCCTGATGATACGGTAGTCTGTTGTGCACATGAATACACGCTATCAAACTTAAGGTTTTCTAATGCGATATGGCCTGAAGATCAAAGTATTGAAGCTTATCTTCATGAAATCAGTCAGATACGAGAAAAATCGCAGTCAAGTTTACCAACAACATTAGGACTAGAGAGAAGAATCAACCTATTTCTTCGCTGCCATGAATTTGATTTAAAAAGAAAATTATCAAAAGAACCTGAAAATATAGAGAATTGGCAAGTTTTTGAGATGCTACGCAGCAAGAAAGACTGCTTCTGAAGGTTTAGGTTGTGCTATTCCTCTAATCAAAGTATCCTTGCTCGTCTTTTAAGCAAACTATTGACCAACATATGAAGGCTAAAGCGATAATCATCGCCTCAGTCTTGCTGGCGGGTTGTCAGGTTTCCCCTCATGACACCTCGCAACCCAAACAGCATGCACAGAGTTTGTCTTCGGCAAGTCAAAGTGAAGCAGGAAAGTACACAGATGGTCGAGAGGCCTCTGCGCGATGGCTAGATGACGATAGCCTCGCGCAACGAGATCTGTGGAACTTCATTGGCGACGAGCTGAAGATGGAGGTTCCGGATAACGCCCGGATCCGCGAGCAAAAAACGCGTTATTTGAAAAATAAGAGCTATCTCCACGATGTAACATTACGGGCAGAGCCGTACATGTACTGGATAGTCGAGCAGATTAAGCAACGTAAAATGCCGATGGAACTGGTACTGCTACCCATAGTGGAGAGCGCTTTTGATCCAAGTGCCACATCATCCGCCAACGCCGCTGGGCTATGGCAGATTATCCCTGGCACAGGACGTAATTATGGTTTGAAGCAGAACCAATGGTACGACGGACGTCGCGATGTGATTGCATCCACGACGGCAGCACTGGATATGATGCAGCGGCTCAACACCATGTTTGATGGCGATTGGTTATTAACCGTTGCTGCTTATAACAGTGGTGAAGGCCGCGTTATGCAGGCGATGAAAGCGAATAAAGCGAAAGGGAAATCAACCAACTTCTGGGCACTGGCGTTACCGCGTGAAACGTCAATTTATGTTCCTAAGATGCTGGCCTTGAGCGATATTCTGAAAAACAGTAAGAAGTACGGCGTGAGTCTGCCGCAACCCAATGAAAGCCGCGCATTAGCAAAGGTTGAGTTGGGGCAGCAGATAGAATTGACACAAGCCGCTGAGATGGCTGGTCTGTCGTTGAATAAGCTAAAGAGCTATAACTCGGGCTATAAACGTAATGTAACCGCACCAAATGGGCCACATTACATTATGGTTCCTAAAGCTCACGTTGAGCAGTTGAAAGATTCACTGGCTGATGGAGACATTGCAGCGATTCAACCAACACGCTTGGCACAAGCACAGACAACGCCAGTATCACAGCAGTATAAGGTACGTTCAGGTGATACCTTATCGGCAATCGCGGCACGGCTTAATGTCAGCACAAAAGATTTGCAGAGCTGGAACAATCTGCGTAGCGCTGGTGCGCTCAAGGTTGGTCAGACGCTACAAGTTGCCAAAGCTTCGGGCAGTAGCAGCTCTATCACCTATCAAGTTCGGAAGGGTGATTCGCTGGCAAGCATTGCTAAACGCCATGGCGTAAATATCGCTGATGTGATGCGCTGGAATACTGTTATTAACAAGAATGCCAACATCCAGCCAGGCGATCGTCTGACACTTTATGTTAGCAGCAATATAAAGCCTGATTCTTAGCGTCATATCAGAATCAATAATGAAAAATAGCCCTCCTACAGATGTAGAGGGCTTTTTTTATAGAGATTAACTCAGGCTAAATTCAACGAGCAGTGGGTTATGATCTGAGGCCTGAGTCACCAATACAGAAGACTGGTTAACAGTCAGCTCACGGTAAAAGACAAAATCGAGCGGTCGACCAAACGCCTTGCGCCGGTGGTCATCAACGAAATGTACCTCCTGCAGCCCCATCCTTGTCGCAAACCGATTAAGTGCATTGATACGCTGCTGGCTCCATGCATTAAAATCTCCAGCCATAATAGCCGGCCCCTGATGATGTACGAGCTGCTCCCCAATCGTAGCCAACTGCTTAGTATAAACCTCAACACCAAAGCTAAAGTTAACCGCATGGATATTAATAACCATCAGTCTTTGGCCATTTTGAAGCGCGTAGACCGTCACCAAAGAGGACTTAGCCAAACGCAACAAGGGTTCCCTTTCACGTAAAGGACAGCAATATACTGGCTGAGCTGCCGATAGCGTCATCACACCAGATGGATGTTGTGGGAGAATAATAGCAGGAACCTGATCGGCAGAAAGGTAGCTAGTGGTTGCAAAACGGATGAGTTCTGGCGTGCTTTGCGCTTCCTGCAACAGAACTAGCTGGGTACCCTTACCGAAATTCTGTAGAACGGAAAGCCAATTCATTCGTTGTTGCTTGAAAATATTCCACACCATTACGCGTAAAATATCTCCCTCCAGCAACAATGAGCCTGTCGGTAGCGCTTGCCCCGGATAATGCATTTCCCCGGGAGGAAAGATACGTTCAGCTGGTTGGCCGGCAACATACCTCATTGCATAGGTTTTTTTCCGCACGCCTTACCTACTATCAGTTTTAATACACTAATACCCTATCAAAAAAGAACTCCCTTCAGTTATAAGAATTTTATCGCAGACTTACAATGTACGCATGGAGACAGAGGAAGGAAAAACGAAATAGTGAGCAAAAACAAAAAGTTAATGGGAAGATAAAAAGAGGATTCATCTAAAATTTCTAAAACCCAGACAGCAAAAACCCTAAGCGTTAACTTAGGGTTTTTGCATAATAAGTGGCGGAACGGACGGGGCTCGAACCCGCGACCCCCTGCGTGACAGGCAGGTATTCTAACCAACTGAACTACCGCTCCACCGAGTTTCTTTACAACCACCAGATTGCTCCGGTTTACTGCTTAATTTGATGCCTGGCAGTTCCCTACTCTCACATGGGGAAGCCCCACACTACCATCGGCGCTACGGCGTTTCACTTCTGAGTTCGGCATGGGGTCAGGTGGGACCACCGCGCTATCGCCGCCAGGCAAATTCTGTTTCATTCCAACCGTTGTACTTCACTCACTTTCGTGTGTTTGTGTACAACCATCAGAACCAATCTTCGAACAAGCTAAATATCAAAACACTTCTCTATGAGTCATCTCACAAAACACCTTCGGTGTTGTAAGGTTAAGCCTCTCGGGTCATTAGTACTGGTTAGCTCAACGTATCGCTACGCTTACACACCCAGCCTATCTACGTCGTCGTCTTCAACGGCCCTTCAGGGGCATCAAGTGCCCAGGGAAGACTCATCTCGAGGCAAGTTTCCCGCTTAGATGCTTTCAGCGGTTATCTCTTCCGCACTTAGCTACCGGGCAATGCAATTGGCATCACAACCCGTACACCAGTGGTGCGTTCACTCCGGTCCTCTCGTACTAGGAGCAACCCCTCTCAATCTTCCAACGCCCACGGCAGATAGGGACCGAACTGTCTCACGACGTTCTAAACCCAGCTCGCGTACCACTTTAAATGGCGAACAGCCATACCCTTGGGACCTACTTCAGCCCCAGGATGTGATGAGCCGACATCGAGGTGCCAAACACCGCCGTCGATATGAACTCTTGGGCGGTATCAGCCTGTTATCCCCGGAGTACCTTTTATCCGTTGAGCGATGGCCCTTCCATTCAGAACCACCGGATCACTAAGACCTGCTTTCGCACCTGCTCGAGCTGTCACTCTCGCAGTCAAGCTAGCTTATGCCTTTGCACTAACCTCCTGATGTCCGACCAGGATTAGCTAACCTTCGTGCTCCTCCGTTACGCTTTGGGAGGAGACCGCCCCAGTCAAACTACCCACCAGACACTGTCCGCAACCCGGATTACGGGCCCACGTTAGAACATCAAACATTAAAGGGTGGTATTTCAAGGTCGGCTCCACGCAGACTGGCGTCCACGCTTCAAAGCCTCCCACCTATCCTACACATCAAGGCTCAAGGTTCAGTGTCAAGCTATAGTAAAGGTTCACGGGGTCTTTCCGTCTTGCCGCGGGTACACTGCATCTTCACAGCGAGTTCAATTTCACTGAGTCTCGGGTGGAGACAGCCTGGCCATCATTACGCCATTCGTGCAGGTCGGAACTTACCCGACAAGGAATTTCGCTACCTTAGGACCGTTATAGTTACGGCCGCCGTTTACCGGGGCTTCGATCAAGAGCTTCGCCTTGCGGCTGACCCCATCAATTAACCTTCCGGCACCGGGCAGGCGTCACACCGTATACGTCCACTTTCGTGTTTGCACAGTGCTGTGTTTTTATTAAACAGTTGCAGCCAGCTGGTATCTTCGACTGGTCTCAGCTCCATCCGCGAGGGACTTCACCTTACACCAGCGTGCCTTCTCCCGAAGTTACGGCACCATTTTGCCTAGTTCCTTCACCCGAGTTCTCTCAAGCGCCTGAGTATTCTCTACCTGACCACCTGTGTCGGTTTGGGGTACGATTCGGTGTTACCTGGAGCTTAGAGGCTTTTCCTGGAAGCGTAGCATCAGTTACTTCATCACCGTAGTGACTCGTCATCACGCCTCAGTGTTAATGATGACCCGGATTTACCAAAGTCACCCACCTTCACGCTTAAACCGGGACAACCGTCGCCCGGATAACCTAGCTTTCTCCGTCCCCCCTTCGCAGTAACACCCAGTACAGGAATATTAACCTGTTTCCCATCGACTACGCTTTTCAGCCTCGCCTTAGGGGTCGACTCACCCTGCCCCGATTAACGTTGGACAGGAACCCTTGGTCTTCCGGCGTGCGGGTTTTTCACCCGCATTATCGTTACTTATGTCAGCATTCGCACTTCTGATACCTCCAGCACCCCTCACAGGACACCTTCGCAGGCTTACAGAACGCTCCCCTACCCAACAACACCTGAGTGTCGCTGCCGCAGCTTCGGTGCATGGTTTAGCCCCGTTACATCTTCCGCGCAGGCCGACTCGACCAGTGAGCTATTACGCTTTCTTTAAATGATGGCTGCTTCTAAGCCAACATCCTGGCTGTCTGTGCCTTCCCACATCGTTTCCCACTTAACCATGACTTTGGGACCTTAGCTGGCGGTCTGGGTTGTTTCCCTCTTCACGACGAACGTTAGCACCCGCCGTGTGTCTCCCGTGATAACATTCTTCGGTATTCGTAGTTTGCATCGGGTTGGTAAGTCGGGATGACCCCCTAGCCGAAACAGTGCTCTACCCCCGAAGATGAATTCACGAGGCGCTACCTAAATAGCTTTCGGGGAGAACCAGCTATCTCCCGGTTTGATTGGCCTTTCACCCCCAGCCACAAGTCATCCGCTAATTTTTCAACATTAGTCGGTTCGGTCCTCCAGTTAGTGTTACCCAACCTTCAACCTGCCCATGGCTAGATCACCGGGTTTCGGGTCTATACCCTGCAACTTAACGCCCAGTTAAGACTCGGTTTCCCTGCGGCTCCCCTATTCGGTTAACCTTGCTACAGAATATAAGTCGCTGACCCATTATACAAAAGGTACGCAGTCACCTAACAAGTAGGCTCCCACTGCTTGTACGTACACGGTTTCAGGTTCTATTTCACTCCCCTCGCCGGGGTTCTTTTCGCCTTTCCCTCACGGTACTGGTTCACTATCGGTCAGTCAGGAGTATTTAGCCTTGGAGGATGGTCCCCCCATATTCAGACAGGATGTCACGTGTCCCGCCCTACTCATCGAACTCACAACTTGTGCATTTTTGTGTACGGGACTATCACCCTTTACTGTGCGACTTTCCAGACGCTTCCACTCACACACAAACTGATTCAGGTTCTGGGCTCCTCCCCGTTCGCTCGCCGCTACTGGGGGAATCTCGGTTGATTTCTTTTCCTCGGGGTACTGAGATGTTTCAGTTCCCCCGGTTCGCCTCATGACACTATGGATTCATGTCATGATAGTGTGTCGAAACACACTGGGTTTCCCCATTCGGGTATCGTCGGGTATAACGCTTCATATCAGCTTACCGACGCTTATCGCAGATTAGCACGCCCTTCATCGCCTCTGACTGCCTAGGCATCCACCGTGTACGCTTAGTCGCTTAACCTCACAACCCGAAGGTGTCTTGAAGACACATTCGCGCTGCGATTATTTGAGAGACTCATTGACAGACTGATTCATCACAACTCACCCGAAGGCAGTCATGCATGTTCAGCTGTCATGTTTCAATTTTCAGCTTGTTCCAGATTGTTAAAGAGCAATATCTTAAACCCTGACTATTGCTAATCAGTTTTAAGATATGAGGTAAGTAGTTGACTTACTGAAGACCCCCGCTTTCACCGGAATGGTCGGATGCGCTGGCGTCCCCTAGGGGATTCGAACCCCTGTTACCGCCGTGAAAGGGCGGTGTCCTAGGCCTCTAGACGAAGGGGACACGACACCGTACTTTGTTGACGCTTTTGCTCATTATTTTCATCAGACAATCTGTGTGAGCACTTCACTCAACGCACATCTTCTTGGTAAGGAGGTGATCCAACCGCAGGTTCCCCTACGGTTACCTTGTTACGACTTCACCCCAGTCATGAATCACAAAGTGGTAAGCGCCCTCCCGAAGGTTAAGCTACCTACTTCTTTTGCAACCCACTCCCATGGTGTGACGGGCGGTGTGTACAAGGCCCGGGAACGTATTCACCGTAGCATTCTGATCTACGATTACTAGCGATTCCGACTTCATGGAGTCGAGTTGCAGACTCCAATCCGGACTACGACGTACTTTATGAGGTCCGCTTGCTCTCGCGAGGTCGCTTCTCTTTGTATACGCCATTGTAGCACGTGTGTAGCCCTACTCGTAAGGGCCATGATGACTTGACGTCATCCCCACCTTCCTCCAGTTTATCACTGGCAGTCTCCTTTGAGTTCCCGGCCTAACCGCTGGCAACAAAGGATAAGGGTTGCGCTCGTTGCGGGACTTAACCCAACATTTCACAACACGAGCTGACGACAGCCATGCAGCACCTGTCTCACAGTTCCCGAAGGCACTAAGGTATCTCTACCGAATTCTGTGGATGTCAAGAGTAGGTAAGGTTCTTCGCGTTGCATCGAATTAAACCACATGCTCCACCGCTTGTGCGGGCCCCCGTCAATTCATTTGAGTTTTAACCTTGCGGCCGTACTCCCCAGGCGGTCGATTTAACGCGTTAGCTCCGGAAGCCACGCCTCAAGGGCACAACCTCCAAATCGACATCGTTTACAGCGTGGACTACCAGGGTATCTAATCCTGTTTGCTCCCCACGCTTTCGCACCTGAGCGTCAGTCTTTGTCCAGGGGGCCGCCTTCGCCACCGGTATTCCTCCAGATCTCTACGCATTTCACCGCTACACCTGGAATTCTACCCCCCTCTACAAGACTCTAGCTTGCCAGTTTCAAATGCAGTTCCCAAGTTAAGCTCGGGGATTTCACATCTGACTTAACAAACCGCCTGCGTGCGCTTTACGCCCAGTCATTCCGATTAACGCTTGCACCCTCCGTATTACCGCGGCTGCTGGCACGGAGTTAGCCGGTGCTTCTTCTGCGGGTAACGTCAATCGATGAGGTTATTAACCTCACCGCCTTCCTCCCCGCTGAAAGTGCTTTACAACCCGAAGGCCTTCTTCACACACGCGGCATGGCTGCATCAGGCTTGCGCCCATTGTGCAATATTCCCCACTGCTGCCTCCCGTAGGAGTCTGGACCGTGTCTCAGTTCCAGTGTGGCTGGTCATCCTCTCAGACCAGCTAGGGATCGTCGCCTAGGTGAGCCATTACCTCACCTACCAGCTAATCCCATCTGGGCACATCTGATGGCGCGAGGCCCGAAGGTCCCCCGCTTTGGTCCGAAGACGTTATGCGGTATTAGCTACCGTTTCCAGTAGTTATCCCCCTCCATCAGGCAGTTTCCCAGACATTACTCACCCGTCCGCCGCTCGTCACCCAAGGAGCAAGCTCCTCTGTGCTACCGCCCGACTTGCATGTGTTAGGCCTGCCGCCAGCGTTCAATCTGAGCCATGATCAAACTCTTCAATTTAAGATTTGTTTGATTTGCTGAACTCGTCAGCGATGCTCAAAGAATTAAAACTGTTTATTCGTAATGAATTTACTGTTGTTCACTCTTCAAGACTTTTTATATCGTTAAGATACGGTCTTGTGAGTGCCCACACAGATTGTCTGATTAAATTGTTAAAGAGCAGTGCCACAATCTCTCGTGGCGCGGGTCGCATATACTATGCTAATCCGCTTTAAAGTCAAGTCATTGCTGACTGCTTTATGAAATCTTTTTCCTGTCATCACAACTGCGTTTGCGCTGTTGCCGTGTCAGTGGAGGCGCATTATAGGGACTTCTCGCCGCCTGACAAGCGCTAAATGCAAATTATTTTTCAACCGTTCAAAAACAAACCAAAAGACTCAGTTTCGCATACTTCACATACAGAAAGTGAACATAATTCGAGCTCTCCGTGTAAAAACGGGGACATCCATTAATGAATCTCCCCGTTTATCACTTACCATTTCACGCACAGACTTATTGCCGTGCGACGATCTGTTCGCCTTCAACATCTAATGTGATTGGTTTACCAGGTATCAATTTTCCCCCCAGCATCTGCTGAGCGAGCGGGTTCTCTATCAGTTGCTGTATCGCTCTTTTAAGCGGACGCGCACCATAAACAGGATCAAACCCAACTTCCCCGAGCATATCTAAAGCTGCATCCGTGATCGTGACGCTATATCCACGCTCTTCAAGACGCTTGTACAGTCTCTGGAGCTGAATTTGTGCGATAGACGTAATATGTGCCCTTCCCAGTGGATGGAATACCACGACTTCATCGATACGGTTGATAAACTCGGGGCGGAAGCTGTGGCTAACGACTTCAAGCACCATATCTCTCATTTCGGTATAGCTGCGCTCACCAAAACGTTCCTGAATAAGGTCAGAGCCCAAGTTTGACGTCATGATGACCACAGTATTACGGAAGTCGACCGTTCTGCCTTGACCATCAGTAAGGCGTCCATCATCTAATACCTGAAGCAGGATATTAAACACATCAGGGTGTGCTTTTTCGATCTCATCTAGCAAAATGACCGAATAAGGACGACGGCGTACCGCTTCCGTCAAATATCCCCCTTCCTCGTAACCGACGTATCCAGGAGGCGCACCGACCAAGCGTGAAACTGAGTGTTTCTCCATAAACTCAGACATATCGATACGCACCATGGCGTCGTCACTGTCGAAGAGGAAAGTCGCCAGTGTTTTGCAAAGTTCCGTTTTCCCCACGCCAGTTGGACCAAGGAACAGGAACGAGCCAATTGGACGATTAGGATCAGATAGCCCTGCCCGGCTGCGACGGATAGAATTCGCTACCGCCTCGACGGCTTCGTTCTGCCCAATCACACGCTGATGCAGTTCATCTTCCATTCGCAATAATTTTTCTTTCTCGCTTTCCAGCATGCGAGAAACAGGAATCCCTGTCCAACGCGCCAGCACATCGGCGATTTCAACATCCGTTACTCGATTACGCAGCAAATGCATCGTTTTACCTTCCTGCTGCGTTGCTGCTGCCAACTGTTTCTCTAGCTCAGGGATTTTGCCGTATTGCAGTTCAGACATTCTCCCCAGATCGCCCTGACGACGAGCCTGTTCCAGCGCAATTTTCGCCTGCTCTAAAGACGCTTTAATATTCTGCGTTCCCGTCAATGACGCCTTTTCTGCTTTCCACTCTTCTTCTTGCTGGGAGTATTCGCGTTCTTTTTGGTCGAGCTCCGCACTCAATAATTCAAGCCGCTTTTGGCTGGCTTCATCAGATTCTTTTTTTAGCGCCTGCTGTTCCAGCTTTAACTGGATGATCCGGCGCTCAAGCCGATCGAGGGGCTCAGGTTTCGAATCAATCTGAATACGAATGCTGGATGCGGCTTCATCAATCAGGTCAATCGCCTTATCTGGCAATTGACGATCCGCGATATAGCGATGAGAGAGCATTGCCGCCGCCACAATCGCCGGGTCAGTGATTTGTACATGGTGGTGCAATTCATAGCGCTCTTTCAATCCACGCAGAATCGCAATCGTGTCCTCAACGGTCGGTTCCGCGACAAACACCTTCTGGAAACGGCGCTCAAGAGCCGCATCTTTTTCAATATATTGCCGATACTCATCCAGCGTTGTCGCCCCGACGCAATGCAACTCACCGCGGGCCAGCGCAGGTTTTAGCATATTACCGGCATCCATCGCGCCATCGGCTTTACCCGCGCCCACCATCGTGTGGAGTTCATCAATAAACAGAATGACGCTGCCTTCCTGCTTAGACAGATCGTTGAGCACGCCTTTCAAACGTTCTTCAAACTCACCACGGTATTTCGCACCCGCCACCAGCGCGCCCATATCCAATGAAAGTACACGCTTGTTTTTCAAGCCTTCAGGCACTTCGCCATTAACGATACGCTGGGCTAATCCTTCTACTATCGCGGTTTTACCCACGCCGGGTTCACCAATTAATACCGGATTATTTTTGGTTCGACGCTGTAAAACCTGAATAGTGCGGCGAATCTCTTCATCACGCCCGATCACAGGATCGAGTTTGCCTTGTTCTGCACGCTCCGTGAGATCAATCGTGAATTTCTTCAATGCCTGGCGCTGATCCTCAGCCCCTTGATCGTTCACTTGCTCTCCCCCTCTCACTTGATCAATCGCGTTTGTTACCCCTTGCTGCGTAACACCCGCCTTTTTCAATAGATCCCCCAGCGTGCCGCGAGACTCCAGCGCAGCAAGCACGAAAAGTTCCGAAGAGATAAAGGTATCGCTACGCTTTTGCGCCAGCTTGTCGCACATATTCAATACGCGGACTAACTCGCTTGAAGGTTGGACATCACCATCGGTGCCTTCGACCTGAGGCAAACGCGTGATTGCCTGGTCGATTTCGGTTTTCAGGTGATTAAGATTAGCTCCGGCAACAGTCAGAAGTGGACCAACAGTTCCACCATCCTGATGAAGCAAAGCGCTCATCAAATGAAGTGGTTCAATAAACTGGTGATCGCGCCCAAGGGCAAGAGACTGGGCATCAGCAAGAGCAAGTTGGAATTTGTTGGTAAGACGATCCAGACGCATAACACCTCCCGTACACTGGTCAAAATTGCTACTGGAGATTAAATGAGGTCATCCCTCAAAAATTTCAAGGTTATTTTGCCAGTCGTGACAGGATTTAAACGTTACTTGTCTTGGATCGTCTTAATTCAATAGGTTATATCAGCCAGATTAAACTTGCCATACGGCCAGTCACACCGTCACGCCGATAAGAGAAAAATTTGTGAGATTCACTCACAGTACAGGCATTTCCACCAAAAATTTGCGTTATCCCTGCGGCACGTAAGCGCAGACTTGCCAGTTGGTAGATATCGGCAAAAAATTTATTTCCTTCAGGCCGAAATGCTGAGACCGCAGCCATATCATGCTGAATAAATGCATCCCTGACTTCTGGGCCGACCTCAAAGGCATCAGGCCCAATCGCAGGCCCTAGCCACGCCATAATTTGCGCGGGTTGCGCACGGAAACAGGCTAACGTTTCTTCCAGCACCCCCGTGTGTAATCCACGCCAACCGGCATGCGCAGCAGCCACTTCATCGCCGCTGATTGCACAAAAAAGCACGGGTAGGCAGTCAGCCGTCATCACCGCACAGACCTGCCCTTTCTTATCCGTATACGCAGCATCACCGCAAACGGACGCGGGTGACACCTCGCCAATACGAATCACATCGGTACCATGAACCTGTTCCAGCCAATGCGGCATGGCCGGGAGACCAGCCATTTCCACCAACGCTTGCCGATTTGCGGTAACGCGCGCGGGCTCATCGCCCACATGATTCCCCAAATTCAGCGAATCATAAGGGGCAACACTATGTCCACCAACACGCGTCGTACTACAAGATTTCACACTGTCTGGCAAAGGCCAGTCGGGGTATATCAGCATAGTCCGTCACCTCTATAAGTCGGCACTTATCGTATTGAATTCATTACCAGTCGAGCTGATCTTTAAACGCTTCGGTATCGGCTTTCAGCGCATCAATCAGATTGACCATATCCTGCGGCAATTCCGCATGCCATTCCATGTGAATGCCGGTAATAGGATGGTAGAAACGTAGCATGGTGGCATGCAGCGCCTGACGATCGAAACCACGCAGCGTCTCAATGAACGTTTCCGAAGCACCTCTTGGCGGGCGAGGACGACCACCATATAGCTGATCGCCAACTAGAGGATGGTTAATGTGCGCCATATGCACACGAATCTGATGGGTGCGCCCCGTTTCCAGACGCAACCGCAAACGGGTGTGCGCACGGAAATGTTCCATGATGCGATAATGTGTCACAGCAGGCTTGCCCATTGGGTGCACCGCCATGTGAGTACGC
This sequence comes from Pectobacterium sp. A5351, assembly GCF_028335745.1. NCBI lineage: Bacteria > Pseudomonadati > Pseudomonadota > Gammaproteobacteria > Enterobacterales > Pectobacteriaceae > Pectobacterium > Pectobacterium sp. A5351. The sequence continues at coordinate 1,050,073 of NZ_CP116477.1, read as the reverse complement.
TTGGTTGCGTGGCGAGCGATAGGCTGATCGACCATGCCACCCGCAGTCATCGAGCCAATCGCAACGGCTTCATACTCACGGGTAATTTCACGAGCCTGTAGCGCCTCAACCAAACGCGTCTGTGCTGGGACGGTTTTCGCAACCACCATGAGGCCCGTCGTATCTTTATCAAGCCGGTGCACAATCCCTGCACGGGGCACATCGACAATCTCAGGATAGTGATACAGCAAGGCATTCAATACCGTGCCATCCGGGTTACCCGCACCGGGGTGAACCACCAGATCTCTAGGTTTGTTGATGACCAGGATGTCCTGATCTTCATACACGATATCCAGCTTGATATCTTGCGCTTCCCAGCGGGCTTCTTCCTCAATCAATGCATCAATCGCTACCGATTCGCCGCCAAGTACTTTCTCTTTTGGCTTATTGGTGACATTGCCGTTAATCTGTACTCGATTCTCAAGAATCCACTCTTTTATGCGGGATCGTGAATAATCAGGGAACAATTCGGCCAAAGCCTGATCTAAACGTTGTCCGAGTTGAGATTCGGCCACCGTTGCGGTGAGTTGTACTTGTTGTGCCATATTATGCAGCTTCTTCGTTAACGTTGGGTTTTGACGGCGACGCCGTTTAAAATAATGTACTATTGTAGCTGGTCTAAATCGGGAGCTTAACGGACAGCCTCCCGGAATAACATTCTGAGGATAATCAAAACGTCATGACGCGTATGAAATATCTGGTGGCTGCCGCCACGTTGAGCCTGGCGCTGGCTGGTTGCTCCAGCAATTCCAAAGATGCGGTTCCTGATAGTCCGCCATCTGAAATCTATGCCAATGCTCAACAAAAACTGCAAGACGGCAACTTTAAAGCAGCCATCACGCAGTTGGAAGCACTGGATAACCGGTATCCGTTTGGTCCCTACTCGCAGCAAGTACAGTTGGATTTGATCTACGCCTATTACAAATCCGCAGAGTTGCCATTGGCTCAAGCTTCTATTGACCGCTTCCTGCGGCTCAACCCGACTCATCCAAACGTGGATTATGTCCTGTACATGCGCGGCCTGACCGACATGGCACTGGATGATAGCGCGTTACAAGGCTTCTTCGGCGTCGATCGCTCCGATCGCGATCCGCAGTACGCCCGCACCGCATTTCGGGATTTCAGCAAGCTCATTCAGGGATATCCGAACAGCCAATACGCTACCGACGCAAACAAGCGTTTGGTTTACCTCAAAGAGCGTCTGGCCAAGTATGAACTTTCTGTCGCGCAATACTACACGAAACGTGGCGCTTATGTGGCAGTAGTTAATCGCGTTGAGCAAATGCTGCGTGATTACCCTGATACCCAGGCAACAAAAACGGCCCTGCCGTTGATGGAAAACGCCTATCGGGAACTGCAACTGGCCGCACAGGCGGATAAAGTGGCAAAAATCATCGCGGCTAACCCGGCATAAGCGAGAGAAGTCACACAATAATGAGACGGCAGCTTCGGTTGCCGTTTTTTTATGGTTCGAACAGTTCGCAATGCATTGATGAGCAGAAAAAACAGCTTGGCGGGAGTCAACAACAAGGCGGTGGCGTCAATACATCCTATCAATAATGGCACAGGCCAGATGCCCCCTCAAGCACTTCCCTCTTATTCCCGATGGCACCTCACAAATCCCGTTTTCTTGACAAAAAGTGACGAAAAAAAGCGATCAATATCACGCTTTTTGTCGCAACTCACTGTATGCTGAAATCATCCAAGACGGACATAGGCAGAGAGGTAAGTTTATATGACTATTAATATTACCAGTAAGCAAATGGATATCACCCCCGCAATTCGTCAACATGTCGAAGACCGTCTTTCTAAGCTGGATAAGTGGCAAACCCAGTTGATTAACCCGCATATTATTCTGTCAAAAGAGCCTCAGGGGTTTGTGGCCGATGCCACGATCAGTACGCCAAATGGCCCGCTGGTTGGCAGCGCTAAACATGATGATATGTATGCCGCCATCAATGAGTTGATTACCAAACTCGAACGCCAATTGGACAAACTCCAGCATAAAGGCGAAGCCAGGCGCGCAGTCGCTAGCGTCAAAGAAGCCAATCTTCAGCCGACCCAAGAAGAGTAGTTCACTCTCTTCACATCAATACAACGCGCCTGAGGGCGCGTTTCTGCATTCTACGCCCCATAACCCACGTCCTAAAGCGCCAACGCGATACATGGTTTAACATGGCATGCGGCGATTTTGTATTGACAGGATGAAAAGCCAACAGTTACCTTACCTGCTAAGAATCTGGATTTTCCTGACTAACAGAGCACACATGACAAATAAACTGTTTTTCTTCGTATTCTTTTTCACCTTCCCCTGATTTGGGAGGCGATTCGTCGTAAGAGCAAGAATACGAAGACGAACAAAAAAGCCTCCTGACCAGGAGGCTTTTTTTATATAAGAACATAAGGCAGGTAATAGCATCATGACAGACAACCCATTACTGGCACTGCGAGAACGCATCAGCGCATTGGATCTGCAATTAATTGAATTGTTGGCACAAAGACGAGAGCTGGCGCTAGACGTCGCCCGCAGCAAATTACATTCGCATCGCCCCATCCGTGACAAAGAGCGTGAACGTGATTTGCTGGACAAGCTGACCGCCGCTGGGAAAAAACATCATCTTGATGGTCACTATATTACCCGCTTATTTCAGCTCATTATTGAAGATTCGGTACTGACGCAGCAGGCTCTCTTACAGCATCACCTCAACCAAACAACATCACATTCTGCTCGTATTGCGTTCCTCGGTCCGAAGGGGTCTTATTCTCATCTTGCCGCCCGCCAGTATGCCGCACGACACTTCGAGCAACTCATCGAATGCGGCTGCCAGAAATTTCAGGACATCTTCAATATGGTGGAAACAGGGCAAGCGGACTATGCCGTTCTGCCGATTGAAAACACCAGCTCTGGTTCGATTAACGACGTCTACGACCTGCTGCAACACACAGCTTTATCCATCGTCGGCGAATTAACCAATCCAATAAATCACTGCGTTTTAGTTGCTACCGATACGTCATTGGAACAGATCGAAACGGTTTATAGCCACCCACAGCCGTTCCAGCAGTGCAGCCATTTCATTAATCGTTTTCCACACTGGAAGATTGAATATTGTGAAAGCACGGCCGCGGCGATGGAAAAAGTGGCTGCACTCAACTCACCAAAAGCAGCGGCACTCGGCAGCGAAGCCGGTGGTCAACTTTATCAGCTACAGATGCTGGAACACGATCTGGCAAATCAGTCGCAAAATATCACTCGCTTCATTGTATTAGCACGTAAGCCGATTGACGTAACTGAACAAGTACCAGCAAAAACCACGCTAATTATGGCAACCGGCCAACAGTCCGGCGCACTGGTGGAAGCGCTATTGGTATTGCGTGATAACGGCATTGTGATGACCAAGCTGGAATCCAGGCCGATCAACGGTAACCCGTGGGAAGAGATGTTCTATCTTGACGTACAGGCCAACCTGCGCAGCGATGCTATGCAGAAAGCGCTAAAAGGATTAGCCCCCATCACCCGCTCGTTAAAAGTGTTGGGCTGTTACCCCAGTGAAAACGTCGTCCCCGTCGATGTAAACGAATAGTCGATACGAACGAATCATTGAAAAAAGCCATCCTGGTATCCCCGGGATGGCTTCTTAAACACAGCCAAGATAGTAAACCTGCTTATTGACGAATATCGTTTGCCTGACGCAAAAGCACTCGGCTCTCCGCCTGAAAGCGTTTGGCATAGTCGCCAAACCAGTGTTCGACTTTTTTGAAGCTGTTAATAAACTCAGCTTTATCCGTCTGCTCCAGTAACGTAATCGCTTCGCCAAAGCGTTTGTAGTAACGCTTAATCAACGCCAGATTATCCTCTGAAGACATAATAATGTCGGCATAAAGCTGTGGGTCCTGTGCAAACAAACGCCCGACCATGATCAACTCCAGACGATAGATTGGCGATGACAGAGCGAGTAGCTGTTCAATCTGCACATTCTCTTCGGCTAAATGCAGACCATAGGCAAACGTCGCAAAATGCCGCAGTGCCTGAATGAACATCATGTTCTGATCGTGTTCAACCGCGCTAATACGATGCAGACGCGCGCCCCATACCTGAATCTGTTCCAGCAACCACTGGTAAGCTTCAGGCTGCCGGCCATCGCAATAGACGACAACCTGCTTGGCAAGGCTCCCGCTGTCTGGCCCGAACATCGGGTGCAGGCCAAGTACCGGACCACTATGCGCCGCTAACATCGCCTGAAGCGGGCCATTTTTTACCGATGCCAGATCAACCAAAATACAGTCATCCGGTAAAGCTGGCAGACGAGCAATAACCTGCTCAGTAACGTGAATCGGCACGCTAACAATCACCATACCGGCGTCAGACAGCAATTCATCCGCGCGCGGCCAGTCATCCTGCTCCAGAATCTTGACCTGATATCCCGACAGCGTCAGCATTTTTTCAAACAGATTGCCCATTTGACCACGGCCACCGATGATGACGACCGGGCGCAACTGTGGACACAGCGTTTTAAAGCCTTTGTCATTTTCGCTGGTATAGGATTCGCGCATAGTTCGCCGCAGGATATCTTCAATAAGATCCGGTGGAACCCCCATCGACGCCGCCTCTTGACGGCGTGAACTGAGCATGGCCGCTTCACGATCGGGCGCATAAATAGGCAAACCATAGCGGCTTTTCACTTCACCTACTTCCGCCACCAAACACAACCGACGTGATAACAGCGCGACAAGCTCCTTATCCACCTCATCAATCTGATCACGTAATGCGGTCAGTTCAGCTACCATATCTTGTTACTCTCCTGAATGTTTCACACGCGTAGCACTCAGCTCTTGATGAACGGAACGCAGCAGCGCTTCTGTACTTTCCCAACTGATACAGGCATCCGTGACTGATACACCATAGCGCATATCTGAACGCGGCTGTTCTGAAGATTGGCTCCCCTCGTTAAGGTGGCTTTCCAGCATCAGTCCTATAATGGAACGATTTCCCGCCTTAATTTGTTCAATCGCAGATTCAACAACAAGTGGCTGACGGCGGTAGTCTTTATTCGAATTACCGTGACTACAATCTATCATCAGCGCCGGTCTCAGTCCCGCATCCTGCATCTGTTTTTCACATTCAGCGACATCCTGCGCACTGTAATTTGGTTTTTTACCGCCGCGCAGAATCACGTGGCCATCAATGTTCCCCTGCGTTTGCAGCAGACAAACCTGACCCGTTTGATTGATACCCACAAAACGATGCGGCATTGCGGCGGCTCTCATCGCATTGATCGCCGTTCCCAAACTCCCATCCGTGCCGTTTTTGAACCCAACAGGCATAGACAGGCCGGAAGCCATCTCACGGTGCGTTTGTGATTCTGTCGTACGTGCACCGATAGCCGACCAACTGAACAAATCCCCCAGGTACTGCGGACTGTTCGGATCAAGTGCTTCGGTCGCCAGCGGCAGCCCCATATTCACTAGTTCCAGCAGCAGACCGCGCGCGATATGCAGCCCCGATTCCACATCAAATGAGCCATCCATGAACGGATCGTTGATGAGCCCTTTCCAGCCCACGGTAGTACGTGGTTTTTCAAAATAAACACGCATCACAATATAGAGGCGATCGTTTAATTCAGCTGCGAGCGATTGCAGGCGGCGTGCGTATTCCAACGCGGCATCGGTGTCATGAATCGAGCAAGGCCCACAGACGATCAGCAGACGATCATCGCGGCCATGAATGATATCCGCAATAGTTGCTCTCGCTTGGGCAATATCACGTTGTTCTGCATCGTTAAGTGGAAACTTGGCTTTCAATTCATCGGGGGTAATCAAAACCTGTTCTGCACTGATATTAATATTGTTAAGTGAATCTTTTTGCATGATCCCATTCCTGAAAAGTTCGGTATATTCGCGACTGTCTGTACAACCCATTGCCCGTACGACCAACGCATGATGTTTACACCATAACACGAACCGTAAAGATTTCAATCCACTTAGTGTAAATAAAAAATTACCACCCTAAATATTGTCATAAAAACACTATCTGCATGCCCGATCACTTCCCGACGCAACCATGCCTCTCTCCAGCGTGAATAATGATAGAATCACGCCAACAAGGGGGAAGGATGCTGAAAGCGATAATCATCGATGACGAACAGCTGGCACGTGAAGAGCTCAGCCTGTTACTGGAAAATGAATCTGATATCACCATCATTGCACAGTGCAGCAATGCGCTGGAGGCAATACCCGCGATTCACCGGCTGCAACCGGATGTCATTTTTCTGGATATACAGATGCCAAAGGTCAGCGGATTAGAGCTGGTTGCCATGTTGGATCCAGAAAATATGCCTTATGTCGTCTTCGTGACAGCCTATGACGAGTACGCGGTGAGAGCATTTGAAGAGCATGCTTTTGACTATTTACTGAAACCGCTGGATGCACAGCGGCTGGGCAAAACGTTAAATCGTTTACGGCGCGGCACAAGCGTAAACAAAAACGTACAGATAATTTCAGAACCCTTACTTCGTCACATCCCCTGTAACGGGCACAACCGTATTTTTTTGCTCAAGATTGAGGAAGTCGAGTATCTTTGTTCGGAACTCAGCGGCGTGCACGTCGTGGGCGTCAGCCAGTCCGGCTATACCCAACTTTCGCTGAAAACGCTGGAAGAGAAAACGCCTTTCGTCCGTTGCCATCGTCAATATATGGTTAACACGGAGCAACTGAAAGAAATACAGTTAATGGAGAATGGCGCAGCAGAAGTATTGACGCACACGGGAAAACACATCCCAGTCAGTCGCCGCTATCTCAAGTTACTGAAAGAAAAACTGGGCATCGCCTGACGGCATGCTCCTTCAGGCCAATGGCCAAAATATTGAAGGTTTGATGATGAAATACAGTTATATCTTGGCTGTAATTCTTTTAATGACAGCATGCCAAAACAACGTCCCTTCGTTACCGGCTAAAAGTGAATCAGGATTCTGGTATGAAGCGGGTTATCAGGACGCAATATCCGGCATGGTCGTAAAGGACGATAGCACCTTACAGGAATGGTTTGGTAATCCGCAGATCGATCGTGAAACCTACTTACGTGGTTATCAGGCCGGACAATCGGCTTTTTGCGGTACAGATAACATGGAAGAATGGGGAAAAGCTGGAAAAAACTTTCCCGCCAGTTGCGATGGCGTAGAGAATGCGGAAGCGCTGCGAATTCACTGGCAGCAAAACCTGCCTTAATCTCCTTCCAAAGATAAGACGATGGCCCATACTCATCAGCGAGTTAGCTGGCAAAAAGCTATGGATCATCGTATCTGGTAACAATTCCACTCACTTTTATACTCATATAGAAATACGTCAGACATACCTCGCCTCTATTATCGCTCAAACATAATAATCACATTAAGTTATTAATAACCTAATGCTGGGATAACGAAAGAATCATAGGTCATTGATAGTTACTCCCATTATTCCTGATAGCGATTGATATTATGGAGTGCTCACATGTCCGGTTCACATAAGCCTCATAACCCGTCTCTGAATAACAGCTCAAGGCTCTTATCACACGCAACGTCATCGCAGGAAAGCTATGATGAACGCGTCGCTGCGGTAAAGAACAAAATTATCGAGTCCGGCGACCACTCTGGTATTTCTGTAGAGGAACAGTTGGCGCTTCTCGATGCCTTATCCCACCTTGAATTAGGCCAGTTTTTACTGAAACATCATGGGTTAAATGCGTACTGGACACATAATGTGATAGCACATCAGCCAACTCACTATGTGAACCCGCTCGAAGAAATTATCTACACACAACTCCCCAGCGTTTTAGCGACACGCGAACGGTTCGGTATTTTCCAACGCCTGCTTCAAGAACACTTACGACCGAATGCCGTCATGGTATCCGTCCCCTGTGGCGTCATGGCCGACTTACTGCTGCTGGACTATACGCGGCATCGAGATGTGAAATTAATCGGGATCGACCTGGATAGACAGGCGCTGGAAGAGGCTTACAAACTTGCCAGTCAACAAGGGTTGGAAAACCAAATATCGTTGGTACTGACTGATGCCTGGACCGTTGATTTAGCCGCACAAGCCGATGTGATTACCAGCAACGGACTCAATGTTTATGAGCAAGATGATGACAAAGTGACCGAACTTTACCGCGTGTTCTATTGCGGGCTGAAACCTGGAGGCACGCTGATAACCAGCTTTATGACACCTCCTCCTACGCAATCGCAAGACTCCCCATGGATAAACACCGACCCGAAATTGCTGGCGCTCCAGTATGTTCTTTTCTCCCGCATTATCGGGGCAACGTGGACAGCGTTCCGAACCCACAAACAAACGCAATCGCAGTTAGAACAGGCTGGATTCACCGATATTCAGTTTATTAACGATCGTATGCACATGTACCCAACGGTTGTCGCTAATAAGCCGTACTGAACAGGATAAAAACGGTATCAACGCGATGCTTTGATCGCCGTAACCGATCAATATTGGAAAATTGATCTGTATAAACGTTTATAAAATAACCACGTGTGATGTCATTATGGTACTGAAATTCAAACAATAATGATGACATCAGGGAAAGCGAAGCCCACCTTTTGAACTGCACCCCTACTCGTTGGGTGTCCAACTTTTGGGGTGCAGTTCAAAAAAGGTGGGCTTTTTACTACTGAAACAAAGGATGTCTTAGCCACAGCCATTAAACAATGCATACATATCCCTGAGAGATAGCACAATGCATTTCCACCGCCGCTTTGCCGCCAACAGACATAAAAAAAGGGGTTAGCCTTTGGCTAAACCCCTTATTCATAACAACTTTCGGATGTTGCGAAAGCGCTATCTTAGTTAAGACGCTCTTTGATACGAGCAGACTTACCAGTACGCTCACGCAGGTAGTACAGTTTGGCTTTACGCACGGCACCACGACGTTTAACAGCGATGCTGTCAACAACCGGAGAGTGAGTCTGGAATACACGCTCCACGCCTTCGCCGTTAGAAATTTTGCGAACAGTGAATGCAGAATGCAGACCGCGGTTACGAATAGCGATAACCACGCCCTCGAATGCCTGCAGACGTTTTTTGCTACCTTCAACAACCCATACCTTCACTTCTACGGTATCACCCGGACGAAATGCAGGTACGTCCTGCTTCATTTGTTCGTCTTCGATTTGCTTAATAATGTTGCTCATAATATGTCTCTTACCCTAGGTAAACTGATAGTTGGGTTCGCCAGATCAAACCGACGTAACCACCTAATACTCTTGTTGCTCAGACTGATATTCACGTTGGAATTCAGCCAGCAACCTTGTTTGCTCGTCAGTCAGAGCTAGGCTTTTCAGAAGTTCAGGTCTTCTAAGCCAGGTTCGGCCCAGCGACTGCTTCAACCGCCAGCGACGTATTTCCGCATGGTTTCCAGACAGTAACACCGCCGGAACCTCCATGCCTTCCAGTATTTCAGGGCGAGTGAAATGAGGACAGTCCAGCAATCCATCGGCAAAAGAATCTTCTTCTGCTGAAGCCTGATGCCCCAGAACGCCCGGTATAAAGCGGGCAACAGAGTCAATCAGGGTCATCGCTGGCAGTTCCCCACCGCTGAGGACGTAATCTCCGATCGACCATTCTTCATCGATTTCGGTTTTAATTACGCGCTCATCAATCCCCTCGTACCGTCCACAGACCAGAATCATCTTCTGGTTCGTAGCGAGTTGACGTACGCCTTGCTGATCTAATTTACGGCCCTGAGGTGATAAATAAATCACTCTCGCGCCTTCGCCTGCCGCTGCTTTTGCTGCGTGGATCGCATCCCGTAAAGGTTGCACCATCATCAGCATTCCGGGGCCACCGCCATAAGGTCGGTCGTCCACGGTGCGATGCCGATCGTAAGTGAAGTCGCGAGGACTCCAATACTGTACGTTCAGCAGGCCATTTTTTACTGCCCGGCCAGTGACTCCGTAATCAGTAATTGCCCGGAACATCTCTGGAAACAGGCTAATCACCCCAATCCACATAGTCTCGTTCCGCTGGGTACTACTGGTCGATTCAGAGCTCAAAAACCAGGATCCCAATCTACTTCAATAGTTTGAGTAGACAGGTCGACGCGCTTAACAACCTGTTCAGTGAGGAACGGAACCAGCCGTTCCTTGACTCCGAAGGCATCTTTTAGGTTGGCTTTTATTACCATCACATCGTTCGAGCCGGTTTCCATCATATCGATGACTTTACCCAACTCATAACCCGTTACGGTCACGACCTGACAGCCAATAAGATCCTTCCAGTAATAATCACCTTCGCCCAGATCGGGCAGTTGTGACGAATCTACGACAATTTCGCAATTAGTCAGTAAATTAGCCGCATCACGGTCATCAGTACCTTTCACTTTAATGATCAGATCCTGATTGTGATACTTCCAGCCTTCAATCTCGACAAGCTGCCAACCGCTTTTGCTCTGGATGAACCAAGGCTGATAATCAAAAATGCTCTCGGCATCTTCGGTGGATGAAAACACTCTGAGCCAACCTCGGATGCCATATGCCGATCCAATTTTCCCCATCACAATCGGGTTAACGGGAGGCTTTGGGCTGAGTTGATTGCTCATTATCACCACCGCAACAGATTATGCTGCTTTTTTAGCGTCTTTGATCAGCGAAGATACGCGATCAGACACAGTTGCACCCAGACCAAGCCAATGCTCGATACGGTCCAGATCCAGACGCAGGGCTTCTGCTTGACCAGCTGCGATTGGGTTGAAGAAACCTACGCGCTCGATGAAACGACCATCACGCGCATTGCGGCTGTCGGTCACGACTACTTGATAGAAAGGGCGTTTTTTAGCGCCGCCACGTGCCAAACGAATTGTTACCATAACATCCTCTTTAGTGAATAAAACAACTGGGCCCCATCGAGGAACGGAGCCCAGTATGTCATATAAAAAGCCCGAAAATTTTACTCATTTTGGCGCAAAAAGCAATCTAAAGCGTGTAATCGCGCCAAGAGTTTATCTACGCCACGGAATTTCAGTGATTAACGCCCCGGAAACCCAGGTGGCATCATCCCTTTCATGCCGCGCATCATTTTCGCCAGGCCGCCGTTTTTCATCTTCTTCATCATGCGTTGCATATCATCGAACTGCTTCAGAAGACGGTTCACGTCCTGAACCTGCATACCTGAACCCATCGCGATACGGCGCTTGCGCGACCCTTTGATAATCTCAGGCTTAGCACGTTCCTGAAGCGTCATTGAATTAATGATCGCCTCCATGCGTACCAGCACTTTGTCATCCATTTGCGATTTCACATTATCAGGCAGTTGGCCCATGCCCGGCATTTTGCTCATCATGCTCGCCATCCCGCCCATATTGCGCATCTGCTTGAGCTGATCCAGAAAATCGGTCAAATCAAACCCATCGCCCTTCTTCAGCTTCTTCGCCAGCTTCTCTGCCTGTGTGCGGTCGACCTTGCTTTCAATATCTTCAATCAGTGAAAGCACATCGCCCATGCCGAGAATGCGCGATGCCACGCGCTCTGGATAGAACGGCTCCAGCGCTTCGGTTTTTTCGCCGACACCGAGAAATTTAATTGGCTTGCCAGTAATATGGCGGATAGACAACGCCGCACCGCCGCGGGCGTCACCATCAATTTTGGTGAGGATCACACCGGTCAGTGGCAGCGCTTCGTTAAAGGCTTTCGCCGTATTCGCCGCATCCTGCCCCGTCATGGCATCAACCACAAACAGCGTTTCAACCGGCTTAATCGCCGCGTGAACCTGCTTGATTTCGTCCATCATCGCATCGTCAACGTGGAGACGACCCGCGGTATCGACTAACAAGACATCGTAGAACTTCAGCTTAGCGTGCTGTAACGCGTGTTGTACGATAGCAAGCGGCTTTTCCTGCACGTCTGACGGGAAGAAATCGACCCCCACCTGCTCTGCCAATGTTTCCAACTGTTTAATCGCCGCAGGGCGATAAACGTCAGCTGAAACCACCAGCACTTTTTTCTTATGCTTTTCGCGCAGGAATTTACCCAGCTTGCCCACGCTGGTCGTTTTACCCGCACCTTGCAGACCGGCCATCAGAACAACCGCAGGCGGCTGTGCGGCAAGATTCAGCTCGGCGTTGATTTCACCCATGGCGCTGACGAGTTCGTTTTTAACAATTTTGACGAACTCTTGGCCCGGCGTCAGACTTTTATTGACTTCATGTCCGACAGCACGCTCTTTCACGCGATTGATAAAATCACGCACCACAGGTAACGCGACGTCGGCTTCCAGCAATGCCATACGCACTTCACGCAGCGTTTCTTTGATGTTGTCTTCAGTCAACCGCCCGCGGCCGCTGATATTGCGCAATGTGCGCGAGAGTCGATCGGTTAAATTTTCAAACATATCTCATGCTCAACGTAAGACAGGCCGCCAGCGCGACACGAATGGAAGAGATTATACACAAAAGCGGCAACGATCTCAGCGCTGCTGATGGAGAACTGTTGGTGCCCACGGCGACTAACGCTATACTGATTCTCTATTTTACCTAGTTGATATTTAATAACCTATTTGTATGTCTGTTTTCGCTATTGTGGCGCTTGTCGCCTACACACTCAGCCTCGGACTGATTATCCCCAGTCTGCTACGCAAGAACAGTGCATATCGTCGGCTGGCAATACTCTCGGCCAGCGCTGCGCTAATTTGTCATGCGGTGGCGCTCTATCAACGCATTTTCGATGTTCAGGTCGGCCAAAACCTTAGCTTGCTGAATATCGGTTCACTGGTCAGCCTCATCATCTGTACGGTGATGACGTTTGTCGCCACTCGCGATCGCGGCTGGTTTATTCTTCCTATCGTCTACACCTTTGCGCTGATCAATCTGGCCTTCGCCAGCTTCATGCCGAGTGAATTCATTACGCACCTCGAAGCGTCACCGGGCTTGATGATCCATATCGGCCTGGCACTTTTCTCTTATGCGACCTTGCTGATTGCGGCACTTTATGCGCTTCAACTCGCCTGGCTTGATTATCTGCTCAAGAATAAAAAGCTGGGATTTGCCGCTGACATGCCGCCGCTGATGGGTATTGAGCGCAAGATGTTTCACATCACGCAGATTGGCGTCATTCTGCTCACGCTGACGCTCTGTACTGGTTTGTTTTATATGGATGACCTGATCGATAACAAAGAGAACCTGCACAAAGCCGTGTTCTCCCTGTTTGCCTGGTTCATCTATATTCTGCTGCTTTGGGGGCATTACCATGAAGGGTGGCGCGGTCGCCGCGTTGTCTGGTTCAGCCTGCTCGGTGCGCTAATGCTGACGCTTTCTTACTTTGGTAGCCGGGTTATACAACACTTTCTTGCCGTCTGACCCTTCCTCAAACACAAAAAAAGAGAGCCAACGTTCGGCTCTCTTTTTTATCCGTGCCTATCCGACAAACTAGATATGCAGCTCGGCCAGCTTATCTTTCGGCAGCGCCAGATCGTCATTTTGGTTGATACCAATATCGTGATCCACGATGTGCTGAGCAATTTCCTGCGCTTCTTTCAGTGAGTGCATCTCGTAGGTGCCACACTGAAATTCGTTCAGCTCAGGAATTTTACGCTGGTCAGTCACTTTCAGAACGTCCGCCATCGCCGCTTTCCAGGAATCAGCAACGCGTTGCTCGTCCGGCGTACCAATCAGGCTCATGTAGAAACCGGTACGGCATCCCATCGGAGAAATATCGATAATTTCAACACCATCACCGTTTAAATGATCGCGCATAAAGCCAGCAAACAGGTGCTCTAGCGTATGGATACCGCGCTCTGGCATGACTTCGATGTTCGGACGGCAGAAGCGCAGGTCAAATACAGTGATATTGTCGCCATGAGGGGTTTTCATGGTTTTAGCGACCCGCACTGCGGGTGCGGCCATACGGGTATGGTCAACGGTAAAGCTGTCTAGTAACGGCATAATGCCACCTCCTCATAGAAAAAATTCATTTTTTCTCGTTTCCGAGAACTTTTCCTTTTTATGCGAGTCTGACTTACTGAAAGACGCGCATTTATTATCATCATCCCTATTAGAGATGTTTATTTGGCCACAGTTTCTGTGGCCTTTTCTTTTTAATGCGTCGCCAGATAGTCGTCAAAACTCATCGTATCTTCAGACTCAATCTGACGTTGACGCTGCCAGGAGCTCTCACTCGCAGCAGCTAATTGTTCTTCCGTCAACACCTGCAGCGGCTCGCTGCTGAGCATTTTGCGGTATTCTTCCGCTAAATTCAGCCCCACGCTACCATTGCCTTCTTGCTTCATCAACGTTAATAGTCGACCAGAGAACGTCGTTTCTGGATCGTCAAAACCAACAAGCAGTTCATCACATACCTGCTGATAGTGCGGTTGACCGCTTTCCGCGTCCAACACTTCCGCAACGCGACGTAAATCCGCAAACAGAGATTTCCCCACCTCAGCAATCGGCTGCTGGATGGTTTCACACCGCATTCCCACCGTTTGCCCCGGTTTACGTCCTTCCAGAATCACTCGGTTCCAGTTTTTACGCGTACACAGTAGTTCATCTGCGCTCATTTCCGGCGCATCTGCCAGCGCACACCAGATCAGGAATAAATCCAGGAAACGTACCTGACTTTCACTCACCCCAGTCGGAGAGAAAGGATTGATATCCAACGAACGCACTTCAATATATTCAATTCCGCCACGCAGCAAGGCATCAGACGGCGTTTCACCCGCACGTGTTACACGCTTCGGACGAATCGGCGCATAGAGCTCATTCTCAATCTGCAAGACGTTCGTATTCAACTGTAGATAACGACCGTCCTTCTTCATACCAACCCGAGCATATTCCTCAGATGGCGTTTTTATCGCGCGTTTTAACGCCGCGACATAGGTATCAAGATCGTTAAACGTAATCCCCAAATTGCTCTGTGATTTATTGGTATAGCCTAAGTCACTAAGCCGCAGAGAGGTAGCATAAGGCAGGTAAAGCATGCCTTTTTCCGTACGCTCAAACGGCAGTGCAGTTTCCCGATCTTTCAGGAAAGAAGAACAGATCGCCGGAGAAGCCCCGAACAGGTAAGGAATCACCCAACCAAAGCGGTAATAGTTGCGAATCAGTCTGAAGTATCCTGCTGAAATGGCCTTTTTCCCGCTTTCTGCATCAGCGACACCTTCTTGCGCCTGCCAGAATGACAGCGGAAGGGAGAAATTGTAATGCACCCCGGAAATGGTCTGCATCAACGCACCATAGCGGTTTTTCAGCCCTTCACGATAAAGCGTTTTGAAGCGCCCAACATTTGATGAACCATACTGCGCCAGCTCAATATTTTGCTCGCTGTCGATAAAGCACGGCATGCTCAATGGCCACATCCGCTCATCGCCCAGATTGCGGGAAACGTGACGATGAATATCGCGCAGAAACGTCAGCAGGTGATCGACATCTTTGTCGACTGGCGTAATGAACTCCAACAGCGCTTCAGCAAAGTCTGTCGTAATCCATGGGTGTGCCAACGCCGAACCCAATATCTCGGGGTGCCCTGTCGTAGCAAGATGTCCGTTTTCTGTTACGCGCAACGTTTCGCGTTCAATTCCACGCTGAATGCCTTTCACCGCCAAAGGGTGTTTTTCCAGCCAAGAAAGTGCTTCTGAAATGTCCGGGATCAAATCGACCTCCCGTTGTTAAAATGTAATGGTTGTAAGCATAATTGAAACTCAGTAGCACTCACCAGTTCACATTGCAATCTGGTTAAGACCACCACGCCATCCCCTGTAACGTTATACCTGCCAATACGATATACCGCAGCGCTTTTCCAATACCGATGAAAAACGCCGATTGCACCCAGGGCATGCGTAGCCAACCCGCTAACACGCACAATAAATCGCCTACTATCGGCACCCAGCTAAATAACAGCGCAGCACAACCATAGCGCTGCAACCAGCGCATGGCCACCGTATACCCAGCTTGTTGTTTTGGCTGAGGGAGTAAGCGCCCTATAAAAATATTTGTTAACCCGCCCAGCGTATTTCCTACCGTCGCCACAGCGATCAACAAGTAGGGTTTTGCGCTGTCAGCTAGCAATAACGTTACCAGCAGTACTTCTGAACTGCCGGGCAACAGTGTTGCACTGAGCAAGCTACTCCAGAAAAGAGAAAAAAAGGCCCAGAACTCACTCACAATGTACGGACATCAACCACGGCCATGTTAGCTCGGTTAGCCGCTTCAATACCGTAGTCTGCATCTTCAAACACAATACATTGTTCCGGTGCGACAGAAATCAATGCGGCACAACGCAAAAAGGTATCAGGAAAAGGCTTATGCTGAATGACATCATCCGCCCCAACAATTGCATCAAAATAATCATGCAACCCCAAATGCGTTAGCAATCTATCAGCCATGCCATGCGTGCTACCCGTACCGACCGCCATAGGGCGCCGTCCGCGATAATGCTTCACCACATCAATCAGCGGTAGGGGTTTTACTGTATCCAGCAGCATTGCCTCAACAACGGCCGTTTTTTCCGCCGCCAATTGGTGAGCATCAATATCAGCCTGATGACTGCCGATAATACGCTGTGCAATACGCCAGGTGGGCGAGCCATTCAATGCTGTCATGGCACTGGCATCATATCTCATGCCATATCGGGCAAGAACCTGATCCCACGCTTTATGGTGCGTCGGTTCGGTATCAAGCAGGGTGCCATCCATATCAAAGATCAGCCCTTGATAGCGATCGTACATCATGACTCCATGATCACTGAAAAGAGAGCTTACTTTATCGTAAAGTGAAAACGTTGTCGCTTACTCAATAACCTTATAAAAAACAGGTTATTACTACCCTAATGGTAAGAAAACCTTTATTTATTCACCGATTCAATATTGGTATCCAGACTGCATAGGAGACAAGAATTAAGGTACAAACGTAATGAGAGAAATATCGTTATGATATCGGCAAGAGAGCACAATGATGCTATCGCACCACAAGCAGATAAAGGATATTTGATAAAATAGGCGTGGTGTATCTGAACACATTATCTGACTTATATCGTAATAACAGGGCGTCGATTACGGGATGTCACTCTTGCGCTGATTAATGCACGCTAAGGCGGGAAGTAAGACGAGTATTTTATTTACATCAGAATATGGTGCATCCGGGAGGATTCGAACCTCCGACCGCTCGGTTCGTAGCCGAGTACTCTATCCAGCTGAGCTACGGATGCAGAGTGTGGTGCAGAAAGAAGGGAATTGAACGAGATACTTAAGAATGGTGCATCGAGGAAGATTATTTGGCTTTGCCTCGCGCTTTGGCGCTGTTGCTAAAACAACATTTTCTTCCCTTGTTCCTATAAACCAAGACTATCGGTTATAAGAGCAAGATAACAACCTTATCTATATCGAATTATGGTGCATCCGGGAGGATTCGAACCTCCGACCGCTCGGTTCGTAGCCGAGTACTCTATCCAGCTGAGCTACGGATGCATTAATAATTCTTTATCTGCGACAAAACTTTTTTACTAATACTACTTGCCCCGTAAAGGCAGTATTTAATGGTGCATCCGGGAGGATTCGAACCTCCGACCGCTCGGTTCGTAGCCGAGTACTCTATCCAGCTGAGCTACGGATGCATATTAAATGGCGGTGAGGGAGGGATTCGAACCCTCGATGCAGCTTTTGACCGCATACTCCCTTAGCAGGGGAGCGCCTTCAGCCTCTCGGCCACCTCACCTTACATTACCTGATTCGCTACTAAGAACTTCTTGTTAGTGCTCACCGGTACTGCGTGGCGCACATATTACTTTCCCAGACTTATAAGTCAAACAATTTTTCCCACCTTGTGTTCGTTTGAACAATTCGCATCCAAGGCGAGCATTTTCACAACAAAAAGTTTGTTTTATCGACAGAAAAACAGGCGGTTACCTTGAGAAAGGAAGCGCACAGTAAAAATGAATCTATCGATAAATGTGTGGAGGAAAAGCGGGAAAGAGCAATTGCGTCCCGCGAAGACGAGACGCATTGTCAATCAATATGACGTTGGTTGAGATTTTTCGGCCTGAATACGCTGATAGATCTCTTCACGGTGGACAGAAACCTCTTTAGGTGCATTAACACCAATGCGCACCTGGTTGCCTTTCACTCCTAATACGGTAACCGTTACCTCATCGCCGATCATGAGGGTTTCGCCAACTCGACGAGTCAAAATAAGCATTCTTTGCTCCTTGAAAGATTATAAAGAGTCGGGTCTCTCTGTCTCCCCGCCATTATCCATCATGTGCTGTGAAAACGTAAACCTAGACGATGGTATAAGCACCACCGCACTCCGGTTTGTCACTACTTGTTAGTTTAGTCGATATCAGTAGCTTGTGCTTTGGTTATCACAACAGCAGGACTGAGCGTGTCATACTTCAGAATCTCTGAAGGTAGCACACGTTCTCCCCCACTTGCCGGACCCTTTTTCGCAGACAAAAACGCCACAACCAGAAAGTTATGGCGTTTTTGTTGGATAACGCGAATAAAACGTTATCTATTGTTTATAGCTTAGCAGCAACCCAAGATTCAACACTTGCCAGCGCAGCAGGCAATGCAG
This sequence comes from Pectobacterium sp. A5351, assembly GCF_028335745.1. NCBI lineage: Bacteria > Pseudomonadati > Pseudomonadota > Gammaproteobacteria > Enterobacterales > Pectobacteriaceae > Pectobacterium > Pectobacterium sp. A5351. The sequence goes on along the minus strand of NZ_CP116477.1, from coordinate 1,031,493 downwards.
ACACGTCTGAACCGCCAGCCTGAGCCATATCCGGCCGGCCACCGCCTTTACCACCAACCTGCTGGGCAACAAACCCAATCAATTCGCCGGCTTTTACACGGTCAGTCAGATCTTTCGTTACACCAGAAATCAAGCTAACCCGGCCTTCTGCCGCCGTTCCAAGAACGATAATAGCAGACTCTAGCTGATTCTTCAGGTCATCCACCATCGTGCGCAGCAGCTTAGGATCCACATTGTCCAGTTGCGTAACCAGCAACTTCACGCCGCTAACCTCTTTCGCTTTGCCGGACAGCGACGAGCTTTCCTGCGCTGCTTGCTGAGCCTTCAACTGCTGAAGCTCTTTCTCCAACGTGCGGGCACGATCCAGAACAGAGCGTACCTTATCCGTCAGGTTGTGACTATCCCCTTTCAGCAGTTGCGCGATATCTTGCAGAACGTCGCTCTGGCGGTGCAGCGCAGAAAGCGCATTTTCACCCGTGGTCGCTTCAATACGACGCACCCCGGCTGCGGTACCTGATTCTGAAATGATTTGGAACAGGCCAATATCACCAGTACGGCTTGCGTGTGTGCCCCCACACAGCTCAATGGAGAAATCCCCCATCGTCAGCACACGAACATGGTCGTCGTACTTCTCGCCGAACAACGCCATCGCGCCTTTCGCTCTCGCATCATCCAGCGCCATGACATCCGTTTGCACGGTAAGGTTACGGCGGATTTGCGCATTGACGATATCTTCAACCTGACGAATCTGCTCAGGTTTCATCGCTTCCGTATGTGAGAAGTCAAAACGCAGATAGCTGTCGTTAACCAGAGAACCTTTCTGCGCGACATGGTCGCCCAGAACCTGACGCAGCGCGGCATGCAGCAGGTGCGTTGCGGAGTGGTTCAGACGAATGCGATCGCGGCGTTGGCTATCAACGTTGGCATCGACACTGTCGTTAACACGCAGTGTCCCCAGAGTCAGTTTGCCGACGTGGCCGATTGCCTGACCATATTTCTGAGTATCCTGAACAGCAAAGCTGGCGCCCGCGTTTTTCAGTTCACCTTGGTCGCCAACCTGACCACCGGATTCACCATAGAATGGCGTTTCGTTCAGGATCACGACCGCTTCATCACCTGCCGCAATCTGATCAACCGCGTTTCCATTGTGATAAAGCGCAATAACCTTCGCTTGCTGCTGCGTTTTTTCATAGCCGCAGAATGGCGTAGTTTCATCCACACGGATGAGACTGTTGTAATCAACGCCAAAGCCGCTGGCCTCACGCGCACGCTGGCGCTGAGCCGTCATCGCAGCTTCAAAACCTTCTTCATCGACTTTCAGGCCACGCTCGCGGCACACATCCGCGGTGAGGTCGACAGGGAAACCATAGGTGTCATACAGGCGGAAGGCCGTTTCGCCATCCAACGTATCCCCTTTCAGGTTTTTAATTTCTTCGTCCAGCAGAGACAGGCCGCGTTCCAGTGTACGGGCAAACTGCTCTTCTTCCATCTTCAGCGCTTGCTCAACGACAGAGTGCTGCTTCTTCAACTCTTCCGCTGCCGGCCCCATGACTTCAATCAGTGGCGCAACCAGTTTGTAGAAGAAGGCATCCGTAGCGCCCAGCATGTTACCGTGACGTGCTGCGCGGCGAATGATACGGCGCAGGACATAGCCACGGTTTTCATTAGATGGTGTCACGCCATCCGCAATCAGGAATGCACAAGAACGGATATGGTCAGCGATAACACGCAGCGACTTATTGGTTAAATCCGTCGTGCCGACGGCTTTAGCAACCGCCTCAATCAGCGTTTTGAACAAATCAATGTCATAGTTTGAATTGACGTGCTGCAACACGGCAGAAATACGCTCTAACCCCATTCCGGTATCGACGGAAGGTTTCGGCAGCGGCAGCATCGTGCCATCAACCTGGCGGTTGAACTGCATGAACACCAGATTCCAAATTTCGATATAGCGGTCACCATCTTCATCAGGGCTTCCCGGTGGGCCACCCGCGATGTGTTCACCGTGATCGAAGAAAATCTCGGTACACGGACCGCACGGCCCGGTTTCACCCATCTGCCAGAAGTTATCAGAGGCGTAAGGTCCGCCTTTGTTATCACCAATACGAATAATTCTTTCGCGCGGTACGCCAACTTCATCAGCCCAAATGTCGTAGGCCTCGTCATCCGTTGCGTATACTGTTACCCACAGTTTCTCTTTCGGCAGGTTGAACCACTGGGGAGACGTCAGTAATTCCCACGCATAGCGGATCGCATCATGCTTGAAGTAATCGCCGAAGCTAAAGTTACCCAGCATTTCAAAGAAGGTGTGGTGGCGTGCGGTATAACCTACGTTTTCCAGGTCATTATGTTTACCACCGGCACGCACACAGCGCTGCGAGGTCGTCGCACGGACATAGTTACGTTTATCCAGCCCGAGGAACACATCTTTAAACTGGTTCATACCCGCATTGGTGAATAACAATGTCGGATCGTTGTTCGGCACCAGAGAGCTGCTATCAACAACCTGGTGTCCCTTACTGTGGAAAAAATCGAGAAACGCTTGACGGATCTCAGCGGTGCTCTTGCTCATAATTGTCCTGGAATCAAGCTAGAAGAACAGGTCGCGGGCAAGGTTAGTCCAGCATGCTGACGCTACCGAGCAACTCACGAACAAAAAAGTGGGAATAAGATAAATTTTCTTCGATGGGAAGTAAAATCCCGTATGCGTTCAATCTGAAAAATTCGTATAAATTGACTGGATTTCTTCATGAAAGAAGCCACGATAGAGCAGATATCGCTGATGTTTGACTTTGTCTTTCCATTCATCGGACAGAGGATGCCCGAATTTTCGTTCCACAACTGATTTCGCCAGCGCGCACCAATCAACATCACTCTCGTTTAATGCCGTGGCTAATATCGTCTTATCGATCCCTTTCTGGCTAAGCTCCATTTTAATTCGCTGGACGCCATAACCTTTGCGACTTCGGCTGCGGATATAGCGACGTGCATAGCGCGCATCATCCAGCCAACCGTGCTCCTTGCAGTAAGCAATAGCAGCCTCCACATCTTCTGCTCCAGCTCGGGCAGTAGCGTCGTCCGCTCCATCTTCTGCTTCTGCACTTTCTAATTTATATAAATACGCCGCACATTTGCGGCGTATTTCGGCTTCACTATAATCCCGAACAGACAGCACATTCATCGCATAGCGTAAGGGTTTATTCATCCATCTACCCGCAGATGTGCTTTGTCACAGGGAGTCCAGCCACCATTAAAACTCTTCGTTGCCTTCGTCAGCGAATGCATCTTCGTCATGGCTGTTGCCGGCTGTGGCAGGCGTCAGCTCATTACCTTTATGCAGCAGCATTTCACGCAATGTCTTATCCAGTTCCGCAGCAACAGCCGGGTTCTCTTTCAGGAAATTACAGGCATTCGCTTTACCCTGACCAATTTTGTCGCCGTTATAGCTATACCAGGCACCCGCTTTTTCGATCAGCTTGTGTTTCACACCCAGATCGACCAGCTCACCGTGGATGTTGATACCTTCGCCGTACAGAATCTGGAATTCAGCCTGTTTGAACGGTGCCGCAACTTTATTCTTCACGACTTTAACGCGAGTTTCGCTGCCGACGACTTCTTCGCCTTCCTTGATAGCACCGGTACGGCGAATATCCAGACGAACGGAAGCATAAAACTTCAGAGCGTTACCGCCGGTCGTGGTTTCAGGGTTACCGAACATCACACCAATTTTCATACGGATCTGGTTGATGAAGATCAGCAGCGTATTGGCTTGTTTCAGGTTACCCGCCAGTTTACGCATCGCCTGACTCATCATACGTGCCGCCAGCCCCATGTGGGAGTCACCGATTTCACCTTCAATTTCTGCTTTCGGCGTCAGAGCCGCAACAGAGTCGACAATGATAACGTCAACAGCACCAGAGCGCGTTAGCGCATCACAAATTTCCAGAGCTTGTTCGCCGGTATCCGGCTGAGAACACAGCAGATTATCGATATCTACGCCAAGCTTTTTCGCATAAATCGGATCCAACGCGTGTTCAGCATCGATGAACGCACACGTTTTGCCTTCACGCTGAGCAGCAGCAATGACCTGTAAGGTCAGCGTGGTTTTACCGGAAGATTCCGGGCCATAAATCTCAACGATACGGCCCATCGGCAAACCACCGGCGCCCAGAGCAATATCAAGGGACAAGGAGCCTGTAGAAATAGTTTCAACATCCATTGAGCGATCCTCGCCCAACCGCATGATAGAACCTTTACCAAATTGCTTTTCGATTTGGCCCAGTGCTGCCGCAAGTGCCTTTTGTTTGTTCTCATCAATAGCCATTTCTGCTCCTGTCATGCGGCGTAAAGCTGCTGTCTCTACGCGGCTGCTTAATCATGAATTGCCGAATAATTACTGACATTATACTGTATGCGCATACAGCATCAAGGTTATTTTTTCAGAAACGCGTCGAGCAGCGTTTGCAGCGCAAAATGGACCGATTGCAGACGCGCCGAGTTTCGATCTCCGCTAAATCGCATTGTCCGCGCGAATGCTTCGCCCCGTTTATCTGTGAAGCCAAACCATACCGTACCGACAGGCTTCTCTTTGGTCCCGCCGTCGGGCCCGGCGACGCCGCTTATCGATATGGCAAAATCTGCATCGGCGGCCTGCAACGCCCCTGCCGCCATCTCATTAACGACGGCTTCACTCACCGCACCATGCCGTTCCAACGTCTCCGCGCTCACATTCACCAGACGCTGCTTGGCCAGATTGCTGTATGTCACAAACCCATAGTCAAACCAGCCGGAGCTACCTGCAACATCAGTAATAGACTTAGCCAGCCAGCCCCCGGTGCAGGATTCCGCGCACGTCAGCGTAGCACCACGCGCCTTCAGTTTTTCACCAACCAAAACACTTAACCGCAGAATGTCAGCTTCTGTCATTGCCGCCTCATCTTAATCAAGGATTGTTGGGTCAGGGTAACACTTTTCCCTGAAAAAGACGCCCCGCTGCGCGGGATGCGAAGCGCATAGCAAAGAGGATGAAAAACGAGGGAAAGTGAATAAAGCACCGCCGATAATCAAGCAGAAAATAACGCGACTTTACTCTGTAGTCAGTAGAGTACAAATGGTCAGCCGGGTACAAAGCAGATAGGAATAATTAATACGAGCGTAATTTACATACAGCCTGCGCAACTGGTGCATCGCCAGTCCTGCTTATTTATAGCCTGAAAGAAATATCTAAAATAACACTCTTCGATTGGGACATTATTTTCTTCGAAGCTATCGGCCAACCAGTCGATATTCTCCAGAATCCAATCGTCCTCATCTAATCCGTCCCGGTAGGTTTCATCATCAGGATCGATGATAGAGTAGATTCCCATCGTTCCCATATGATTTTCTGTATATTTTTCCGGTAGCGAAAAATCTTTCTCTTTATAAGATATTAACCAATGACCGTGGCAAAGTAGATTGCCATTACGGCTCCATCGGGCAACAAATGGGTTACTCATATTTATTCTCACCAGCATAAAAGCTGGCTATAAACGTAGCACGGCATATTTATAAAGTAAATCGCCTCACAGGCCATGTGTTATTTAAAGGACAGACCCCATGGACAACACGCTATTACATCTTAATAGGTACAATCCCATTAACAATAAATTGATAAATATCAATTCATATAAAAATAAACGTCCGAAATAGAGAAATACAAATGAAAAAAGCCCACTAAAAATAGTGGGCGGGTACAGCTATTATCGTTATGGAAAAACCCTGGTGTTTTGCGGCACGTCATTCGGCTTCTGTCTGATGCTTACAGTACCGAATGAACATTAACTCAACATTAGGCACTCAAAAATTTTGGCTATTGCTGTGATAGCCTGCATCACACTATCCCATATCATCCGCCGCCTCCCGCTTTGCTTCGCTGGCAGATATCGGTCAGAATGGTGTGCATATGCCCATAAAGGGGTAACCATCGATTAGGGAGAATGACGGGTGTTGCCCTCTTTCTTAAAAAGAACCGCAGCGAAAAACGGCAGCTATGCCAATGAGATCAGCAGCAGCATTACTATCAATCGTCCGGCAGAACGCTTGTTTGATCTTTGGCGTAAACCGGAAACGTTACCGATCCTAATGGGGCATTTCGCCAGTATTGAGATACTGAACTATACCGACTCCAACTGGCGGATTAACACGCCGATTGGCGCACTCATTGAATGGCAGGCTCGTATTATTGATGAAAAACCAGGGGAGTACATCCACTGGCGTTCGCTGGAAGGAGCGCGAGTTCCCAATGAAGGCAGGCTTTCTTTTCAGCCTGCCGCATCGGAAGCGGGTACAGCCGTGACGCTGACCATTCGCTACAATCCACCGGGAGGCTTGATTGGGAAAAAGATCGGCCAAATGTTTGATATGTTTTCTCGCGATATGCTGACGAAAACGCTCTATCGTTTCAAAAAATTAGCGGAGGATGAGCTGGTCTAAGCCACACCAGCCCCTCTCGCGACAGCTCATCATCGACCCTTTTCCTGAACTGACGACAGCGCCCCAAAAAGAGGAACGTAGAATGCTGGAATTGATTCAAACCATTGGTCTTGGTCTGGTGTTAATCCTACCACTTGCGAATCCACTGACAACGGTAGCCGTATTTCTGGCGATGTCTGGCAACATGAGCCAGGGGGAACGAAATCGTCAGATCTTTCAGGCCTCGCTCTATGTCTTCATCATTATGACCGTCGCGTACTACGCAGGTCAGGTCGTGATGAATACCTTCGGAATTTCCATTCCCGGCTTGCGCATCGCCGGCGGGCTCATCGTGGTATTCATCGGTTTTCGCATGCTTTTTCCTCAGCAAAAACCAGAACATGCGCCTGAAGTCAAAAGTAAAAAAGAAGAAATCAACGACAGTTTCTCTGCCAATGAGGTCAATATCGCTTTCGTTCCACTGGCCATGCCCAGCACCGCGGGGCCAGGAACGATTGCCCTCATCATTAGTTCTGCCTCACAAATCAAGAGCGGCGTCGATATTACCCCATGGGTGATTGCCGTTGCCCCCGTACTGACTTTTATGTTGATCAGCCTGATCGTCTGGCTCAGTCTGAAAAGTTCTGGCCTGATTATGCGCTTGATCGGTCAAAGCGGCATTGAAGCTATTTCACGGCTGATGGGATTCCTGCTGGTTTGCATGGGTGTGCAGTTCATCATTAATGGTACGCTGGAAATCGTGCATTCTCTCCATTAAGTCAAAGATGATAGAGAGATATCAATACGTTGCCAGATAGCCTAATTAGCGTCTATAACTTTGAATGGCGGGTTTATTCATTGGTCGCAAGCGGATGCCCCGCCGGTTTGCCATTGATAATGACATAACAAAAAGACAGCGTGATTTTGCTTACCTAGCGGAAAATAGGTGCGGCCACCATGAAAATAAGAAAACGACTCCCGGTCAATTTACGTTCACTCATTTTATCCCTCGCCATTATCAGCATGCTCATTACGCTGACCAATGCCTATGTTGCTGTTTATAAAGTACAAAAAAATCTCATTACCGATCAGATACTGAGTTCAAACCTTAACTACTCTTCCAAGCTCGCTGCTACCACGGAAAGTTTTTTATCCTCCGCACAACAAGAACTGGCCTACAGCGCGACATTGATGGCAGAGGGCTTTGGTGACGATAAGGCCTTGCTGGAGAAAAGCGAGCAGATATACCGCATGAGCGAAAGTTTTAATTCAGTCTTCGTTGCAGATACGCAGAATCGCATACGAACGGTTTACCCAATATCGCTGAATCTGAAAGGAAGCACACTAACCTCAGAGGCCAGCAAGCAGGCATTAGTGGAACAAAAACCGTTAATCAGCCAGCCTTATATTTCGGTTACGGGAAATCTGATCGTGCTGGTGTCCTCCCCCATCCAAGACAAACAGGGAAATTATCTCGGTTACATCGGTGGAACCATTTATTTAAAAAGCAAAAGCGTCTTGAACGAATTCATGAATACCCATTTTTATAACGATTACTCCAGCGTTTACGTGATCGATAAAAACGGGATTGTTCTCTACCATCAGGATAAACAATGGGTCGGCAAATCCATTAGAGATGAGAAAATCAAAGCCGCATTTCAGAACAAAAAAAGTGGAACCCTCGCGATACCCGATATGCTAGGTACCCCATCGCTGGCTGGTTTTGATACAGTCAAGTCATCTGGCTGGATTATCGTTACCTTGCATCCTTCTCAAAACGTTATTGATTCACTTAACGGCGTCATGCGTTCCGTCTTATATGAAGGTGCGCCAGTGATGGCATTAACACTTATCGCGCTCACCCTGCTCGCCTTCTCTATAGCCAACCCTCTACGGCTACTGGCCGTTTCTGCCAGTAAAATGGAGGAGCCCGACGTGATTGAAAAAATCAAGAAAGTGCCTTCCTGGTACTTTGAAGTTGAGCAGCTAAAACGCGTCATTCTTTTCGGTACGGTGTTATTGCACAAGCGGATCGGCAAACTGAGCTTGCAAGCCCACACCGATCCGCTCACCGGGTTACTCAATCGCCGTGGTGTCTATGAAAACATTGAGCTCATTCTGTCAAAGAGCCATCAGGTTGCCGCCATCGTGATCGATATCGACCATTTCAAACGCGTGAATGATACCTACGGGCACAATATCGGCGACGATGTCATCAGGCTACTGGCTAAAAGCATAAAACAGGCTTCACGTGACTCCGATCTGATTTGCCGCACTGGCGGAGAGGAATTCCTCGCACTCCTGCCCGATACGGATATGAAACAAGCCGTTGATATTGCAGAACGGCTGCGTAAAAAAGTGGAAAAAATGCCGCTGCCGATTCCTGAAAACATCACGATTTCATTAGGCGTCACCTGCTTTATTCCGGGAACGGAGCAGATAGACAGCGTGTTAAAAATCGCGGATGACGCGCTCTATCAGGCCAAACATGAAGGCAGAAACCGGGTCGTCACCAAAATCGTGCCTGACAGTTCAATCAACAGCGACACAGAATAGACGCGCTCAGCGCTCATCCCGGACTCTGAAAAACAGGCAAAAAAAACCCGCACAAGGCGGGTAAGGTCATGCTAATGACAGGGATGGTTAACTAACACAACACTCACAGAGATGTGAGGTACTGACAAGGGATGGAAAAACTATAGCAAGCCAAATGTATAGTATTGTCATCAGCAGGTAAGGTTAATCTACCGGTTGTAAAACAACATTGGCGATGTTTCCCTGCCGCCCTGTCTGGCTATTTCAGCCTGCTTCCCAGCCGCTATTACGCTTTTTTCGTTTTCATCAGCGCAGCCAGCAGTCACATGATTAAGCCATCTTCCAAGACGGCTATGCCGATTTTGAGCACAGCGCATGACCGCTCTGGCACCATGAATGATGAATGTCCTAAGGTCGCAGTTACCGTTTTTAGTCATCGAAGTGGGAATGTGTTTTCCGCCGGAACGGTGTTACCAGAGTACCAGACCACACCAGGCAGAAAGTTGTCTTCCGTTAGCAAATTGTTCTGCATCAACCTCACTTAAAAAAGCAGCGGCAATGGCCGGGCCAACACCCGGTATCGTTAATAAATGGGGATATGCGGCCTGCTGTTCCGTGGTTTTGATCGGTACAAAGTTGAATACCTGAGCGGTATGCTGTTTCGCAGATTGCCAGCGTATCCTTTGCATCGTTCTTCTGGCTTCTGACAAACACTGCCACATGCTGGGCATGAGATAAGTCTTACGCTATATCCCATAGCGCTGAGTGCTCGCCCCCAGAAATGAGAGGTTGAACAGGCTTCCATCGCAATTAACGTGCCCGGTTAAAACTGACGAAGCGTATCCAGCAATTTTGACGCGAGATTTTTCTGCTCCAGGCAACGGAGCCATCAACCATCAAGACACATACCTGGAAAACAGATTTAGCGATATCGATACCAACAACTCTGATCTTGTTCATGTGATGTTACTGCATGCGGACAATGGCGCGGTGATGAAATCACAGACGTTGCAAATGAAGCTTTATGAGTTGGCAATAACCCCGTCTCACAGCCGTCCAAGAGTCAGTAACGACAACGCGTATGTGGAGTCGCTGTTCCGGACGCTGAAATATGTGCCGCAGTGGCCGTCATTGGGGTTCGGCAAGTTGGAAGATGCACGTGAATGGGTCGAGCATTTTACCCGGAGGTATAACGAAACGCACAGACACAGTGGTATCAGGTATGTGACGCCAGATTCGGACTGTAAGGCGGTAAATAGTGAAGCTCTATGTTCACGACAAAAGCCCAATCCTTAATCAACTGGGTTCGGTGATAACCCGCTCCGTCCAGTATCACATGGATTTTTTGTCGGTAATCGGGGTAACGTTTACGTATCTCAATGAAAAAACGAGCAATGTTGTAGTCATTAATCGTTTTGTAATCGTGAATAATGGTGCGGCTAATATCACTCAGATTCAGCGCTCCCAGTATATTCAGACGGGTTCGGCTTCCCGTTGTTTTCACTGACTTTTTATGTCCTTTCCGTATCCATCCATAACTGAGCTTTGTCGCCTGTGTCGGATGGACGGCATCGATAAACAGAATCGGTTCATCACCTGCCGTTTTCTTTAAATCTTCATAAGCATCAATGAACTGCTGCTGTTTTTCTTCACTTAATTTATGCGGTATGCCTGCGGTTTTTTTTATAGGAGAATCCCTGCCGATGCAGTCACTTGTTCATACCGGAAATACTAAAACGGATAGCCCAGCGCTGTTCAACATAAGCCACGATTTCGTGAGTATGATGAAATAAATGTTGAGATAAGTAGCTGATTAAGTGTGCAGTTTGTTCGGCATTAAGCCGGCTTGCAGAGGCCGCCGTTTTCAGGCTTGAGTTTGCGCTGGTTGACGTAATCGTTGATGTGCTGGTTTACCGTCGTTTCGTGCAGACGCAGAGCTTGGGCAATCATCGCAGAAGTCCAGCCTTCAGAGGCAAGAAGGACGGCTTTAATACGGTCACGAACACGACCATCACGGTTGGTATCATGAAGGTGCTCAAGTTCGGCTTTCTGTTCGTCGGTAATAAATATCTTCATAGTTAATGAGCATGATCTTCTTACTGCGTAAAATCAAGCACCTTCAATGATCACGGGTATATACACTTATGGTAATACTTTTACTCCTTTTTCCTAAAACCATGAAATTAATTCAAACTCTTTAATTAGGAATTATTAAGATAACACCTCTTATAACCTCCTAATCAGGATCTAAATTATCCAAATAATCAGCCCAAGTCTGCAACCACTTCTTGCACTCAGCATCATACTTACACAGGTTATAGATCCCCTCAACACCGCCACGCGTATGTCCCAATACAGCCTCTGCAACTTCATTTGGACACTGCAAGCGGGATAGCACCGTTCGTACGGTACGACGCAGGTCGTGGGGAGTCCAGTGAGGTATATCAAGCATTTGACCGTTTTCACGTAAACGCCATGAATTTTCAGTCAGGTATTTCTGCTGAATGGGGAGTTTAGTCGCTTGTGAAGGAAATAAATATTTATCGGAGGTGAGACGCAAAATTTTAAGGAAGTCGATAGCCTGAGTCGATAGCTGAACGTACCGCTCTACTCCAGTCTTGGTTTCTCGCAGATGTATCGTGCCCTTTTCGAGATCCACATCATCCCAAGCCATATTGCAGACCTCACCTGTTCGGCACCCAGTCCAGAGCGTCAGTCGTAGCACATTTTTGATTGTTGGCGTAAATGCAGAACCAGGAAGCCAATGAAGGAATTTAGCTAACTCTTTCTCACTCAGAATTCGAGTTCCACGTTCACAGGTCAGTTTGATATTAGTCTGGCGTAGACTCGACTTTGCCAATAGCGCAGGGTTAGCAAAGCTGTCATCGAAGCGCCCTAAGCCAATTGCAAATTCATAGGCAGAGGATAGCTCACGTAACAAATTACCTGCCTGAACTTTGGCACCGCGTTCAATCACACCGTTGACTAGTTCGACGATATCTTTACGGGTGATGTCCGCTGCAACACGCGCTCCTAGCTTAGCAACCGCATCATTTTCCAGAGTTCGACGGACTTCCTTTTGCCCTTTCTTTTTACGCGCTCCTGGAATGATTTTTCCATCAGCATTTTTACGATCTTCTATCCGTTCAGTCAGATACAGCTCAACCAAACCTTCAACCGTCAGCACTGCCGCTATCGGTTTTTGACTCTCCTCCAATAACCGTTGCTTCTCATCTTTCAGCTCAGACGCCGGACAGCGCCCTTCGTTTCTGATTAATTTTAGCTCTTGCAACTTCATACGAGCCATTGCAAGCGAGGTTTGCGGGAAGCTTCCAATTTTTACCTGTGACAGCTTATTGGTCACTGGGCTAGTATAACGGTAGAAAAAGGTCTTGATACCCGAAGCGCCGCAAGTCACACGTAAGCCTCGGTTTTCACCTGTATCAGCCTTATTTTTGTCCGTAGGCTTCATCATTTCGATAGCTTTGGATGACAAAGGTTTGCCTGCTGGTTTATCTGTCATATAAGATCCATTTTATGGATAACCACTTGATTTACTAAAGCTAAAAATCAGCTTTTCTTTCCAAGTGTAGGTTGTGCATTTATTTAGTGTAATTATACCATAACCTACATAACAACCTACACTTAGACCTACACTAACAAGTGGGTTTTAGTGATTTTTTATGAGACGACGTGATACTTAATGATAACAACTAAAATCACAATTCACTTTAAATTCAATGGAATAAATAAATCATGTCTATGATTGACAATAAAAACCTAGATTCACACACACCAATGATGCAGCAGTACTTTAGGTTAAAGGCTGAACATCCGGAAATCCTGCTGTTTTACCGCATGGGCGATTTTTACGAACTGTTCTATGACGATGCCAAACGGGCTTCCCAACTGCTGGATATTTCGCTGACGAAGCGCGGTGCCTCCGCAGGCGAACCGATACCGATGGCAGGCGTCCCTCATCATGCCGTTGAAAACTACCTTGCCAGACTGGTGCAAATGGGCGAATCCGTCGCGATCTGCGAACAGATCGGCGATCCGGCCACCAGCAAAGGCCCGGTAGAGCGTAAAGTTGTACGTATCGTCACCCCCGGCACCATCAGCGACGAAGCGCTATTGCAGGAAAAGCAGGATAACCTGCTGGCAGCGATCTGGCAGGATAGTCGGGGATTCGGCTATGCCACTCTGGATATCAGCTCAGGACGCTTTCGCGTGAGCGAACCGACCGATCGGGAAACCATGGCGGCCGAATTACAGCGCACCAACCCGGCGGAATTACTCTACCCTGAATCCTTCGAATCCATGGATTTGATCGAAAACCGCCACGGGTTGCGTCGTCGTCCACTGTGGGAGTTTGAACCGGATACCGCACGTCAGCAGCTCAATCTGCAATTTGGCACCCGCGATCTGACCGGTTTCGGCGTAGAGCAGGCAAAGCTCGCGCTGCGAGCCGCCGGATGCCTGCTGCAATACGCAAAAGACACGCAACGTACCTCGCTGCCGCATATTCGCGGCATTACGATGGAACGCCAGCAGGACGGCATCATCATGGACGCGGCCACCCGTCGTAACCTTGAACTGACGCAAAATCTGTCCGGCGGTGTGGAAAATACGCTGGCTGCCGTGCTGGACTGCACTGTAACCGCCATGGGCAGCCGGATGCTGAAGCGCTGGATTCATATGCCCAGCCGCGATATTGATGCGCTAAAACAGCGCCAGCAGGCTATCAGCGCGTTGCAGGAGATCACGCCCGATCTTCAACCCTACCTGCGACAGGTCGGCGATCTGGAGCGTATTCTGGCGCGACTCGCACTGCGCACAGCACGCCCGCGCGATCTGGCACGTATGCGCCACGCTTTCCAGCAATTTCCCGATATTCGTGAGCAGCTTGCACCGCTGGATATTGATTCCGTTCGTCGTCTGGTCAGTCTGATTGGGCAATTTGATGAGCTGCGCGATTTGCTGGAACGCGCGGTCGTCGAAGCCCCGCCCGTGCTGGTTCGTGACGGTGGCGTCATCGCGCCGGGCTACAATACGGAACTGGACGAGTGGCGTGCGCTTGCCGATGGCGCCAGCGATTATCTGGATCGTCTGGAAATTCGCGAACGCGAAAAACTGGGGCTGGATACGCTGAAAGTCGGCTTTAATGGCGTACACGGCTATTACATTCAGGTCAGCCGCGGCCAAAGCCATCTGGTGCCGATCCACTATGTACGCCGCCAGACGCTAAAAAATGCCGAACGCTACATCATCCCTGAACTGAAAGAGTACGAAGATAAGGTTCTGACTTCAAAAGGCAAGGCGCTGGCGCTGGAAAAAGCGCTCTATGATGAGCTTTTCGATCTACTACTGCCTCATCTGGCCGAGCTTCAGCAAAGTGCAGCCGCGCTGGCCGAGTTGGATGTCCTGACGAATCTGGCCGAACGTGCCGATACGCTGAATTACGTTTGCCCAACGCTGAGTGATAAACCCGGTATCAAAATCACGGGCGGCCGTCACCCCGTCGTCGAGCAAGTGCTTCGTGAACCGTTTATTTCGAACCCGCTGTCGCTGTCGCCACAGCGTCGCATGCTGATCATTACCGGCCCCAATATGGGCGGTAAAAGTACCTATATGCGTCAGGCTGCACTCATCGTGTTGATGGCGCACATCGGCTGCTTTGTGCCTGCGGATCAGGCGGTGATTGGCCCAGTCGATCGCATTTTCACACGCGTAGGTGCCGCGGACGATCTGGCTTCTGGTCGTTCCACCTTCATGGTGGAAATGACAGAAACGGCAAATATTCTGCACAACGCCACGGAAAACAGTCTGGTATTGATGGACGAAATTGGTCGTGGAACCTCAACCTACGACGGCCTGTCGCTGGCCTGGGCCTGCGCCGAAAATCTGGCGAACCGCATCAAAGCCATGACGCTGTTTGCCACGCACTATTTTGAACTGACCACCCTGCCGGAAAAAATGGAAGGCGTGGTGAATGTTCATTTAGATGCGCGTGAACACGGCGATACCATTGCCTTTATGCACAGCGTACAGGATGGCGCAGCCAGCAAGAGTTATGGTCTTGCCGTCGCCGCCCTCGCAGGCGTACCAAAAGAAGTGATTAAGCGCGCACGCCAGAAACTGAAGGAGTTGGAAACGTTATCGAATAATGCGTCATCCAGCCATATCGATGGCGCGCAGCTGGCGCTACTGAGCAATGATGAGCCGTCTCCGGCAATTGAAGCGTTGGAAGCCATCGATCCTGATGCACTCACGCCACGTCAGGCGTTGGACTGGCTTTATCAGCTCAAGAAAATGCTTTAACGCGGAATCGATACTAAAAAGGCACTGAAATCAGTGCCTTTTCTTTTTAACGCTGCGTTAGTCTATCTGTGTATCGCAGTTTGCTCGCGCTCGCATACGTGCGTTATCACTGCTGTTGGGGACCACCGCTTTCACCATCTGCCCTTCTTCCATCGATGGAATCACGGCAAAATGCGCGGTAAAGGAAACCAGTACCGGTTCGCCAGCCGACACCGTCGTACGAAGATACATCCTTTGCAGCGCGGCATTACTCGCCACCACAAACATTTTACCCGTAGCGCAATCAGAGAACGTCGCAGCATCGGCCAGATAGCGGTACATCCCCTTCATTACCATCGGCGTATTTGGCAAAGGCTGCTCAGTTGCCGTCAGTTGACGAGGAAGAGAGGAGTTGATGGGGAGCCCTTGCTGATCCAGCATTTCCAACCCCTTATCAACCGGGCGGAAGTAGCGTTTTTCTCCCGAACTATCCGTCAGCACCAGCTTATCTGCGGTGCGTCGCCATTGCCCATAGGAGGCGAACGTGTTGTTGCCTGCTCGCGTCGTTTGATACTGCTCTCGCAGCACAAAAGTCCCGTCTTTTTCCAAAAACAGCGACGTATCAATCCCTCCGCAGTCTGCACAGGGTAAAACACCACGATAACTTTGCGCCATTGGTTTAAGGGATTCTTCCTGAATTTGTGAACGGGTATGACACCCGATCAACCCAGAAATTCCTGCAATCAACAGCACACCGATAGCCAGTTTTTTCATCATTATTGTCCTGCCGTCTCTGCCCTGTTTTTATCGTTCTGACTCAATGCCCTGGAACCTGTCCAGCCCGTTATCATCCCTGAGTCTGAGGAATTTTCCACTCAGAAAATGCTATTTCCAGACTATTCTTATCGTCAGACAACCAGATCGTGCCTTCCTGTATCGTTGCCTGTAATGCCATCGTGCGTGCGGCCAGCCCGGCAAGCTGAGTCAGTTGATTATCATCCAAAAAGCGAATAGCCAGATTCTTGTATCCGGAAACCTTACTTGCTATCGCACTCCACCAAACCTGCGCCGCACGCTCGCTGTACGCGTATAGCACCACGGCGCGCGACTGGTTGCAGGCTTTCTTAAGCCGTTTTTCATCCGGCAGGCCTAGCTCAATCCACAATTCCAGCTCCATCGTATCATTGCGCCGCCAGATTTCCGGTTCGTCATCGGCACTGAGCCCTTTGGTAAAGCGCAGGTTTTCATCAGCATGGCAGATCCACGCTAAAAGCCGCAGCATCATGCGCTGTTCCGTTTCTGACGGATGCTGCGCTATCGTCAGGTTCGCGTCGTGAAAAAAATTCCGATCCATATCGGCAATATTAACTGCTGCTTTGTAAACCGTTGCTTTTAGTGTCATCAGTAACCTCGTCGTTATTCCCTTTAGTTTACTTGAGTTAGCACCATCCTCACAGTAAAGGTGATATCTGCCACGTAACTGATAGATTAGGCCTCTAAGGACTACTGATATCCTGTTAGTGCCTATGCTATAGTCGGTTTGATAAATAGAGTTTATCTTCGTAGGCTTACAACATCGCGCACCACAACAGGTGATGATGCATGAATATCTACCGAGCTAAGCTTTCAAGGGAGGATATAGTGCAAGAATACTGTGAATTAGTACGTCGCTTATACGCAGAGATCGCCAGCGGCGATCTAGGCTATATACCCGATTCGCTGGGTTGTGTTTTGAAAACCCTGGATGGCATTGCCGCGAATGATGCGCTGCCATCCTCCGTCAGGGAACAGGCCGCTTTTGCCGCCGCTAACTTATTGGTGAGTGATTATGTCAATGAGTAATGAATATCAACCCATCAACTGTGATGATTACGACAGCCTGGAAGCCACTTGTCAGCAGAATCTAACGCTGACGCTGGAACTACGCAATGGTGAAATTGTAACCGGTAAAGCCAGTGACATGATCTCCCGTAAGCAGGTCGAATATCTGGTGATCGAAGCCTCCGGTGCAACGCGCGAACTGCGCCTCGACCACATCGTCAGTTTCAGTCATCCTGAAATCGGGAAGGTCGTCGTCAGCGAATCCTGACAGGCTTCTCCTTTCATTCAGCGGCAAACGCTGAACAAACGCTTCCAAAACGGACAACGCAGGTTGTCCGTTTTTATTTCAGCACGTGTCAGCGTCAGCTTTTATCCAGACCGCTTTAGCTTTTTCCCAAGCCTTATTTTTCCCAAGCCTTATCTTTCCCAAACAACGTGCCATACGGGCTGATGTTCTCTCACCTGCCCTTCCCGCGTGACGAATCGTCCCACGGCCGCAATCAGTTGCTCATTGTAAAATACCAGTGGTGTGTGGTCGCGCCACCAGGGCGGAACGCCCAGTTCCTGCCAGAGTTTCTTGATGTGTCGCCCGTGGGCTCTGCCGACAATATGCACGGTTCCCTGGGTCGAAAAGCGGATGCTCACCGCCTCACCGTTTTCCGGCGCACGAACCGCCATCCCGTTATCGGCCAACCACAGCGTGCCGAGATTGTCGGGGAGCGATAGCGAGCATGACGTCGGCTGCCACGGCAGAATGCAGTCCTGTAGCGAGGTCATCAGCGGCAACAGGTAGAGATGCTGACGAAAACGGCGGATTTGCAGCTGATGCAACTGCAATATCGGTTCCGCATCCTGACGGCTCATCGCGACCTCATCCCAGAGTCGTTGCAGCTGTTCACGCGAGGGCATCGTCGCCCCTTGCTGCGCCAGCCAACGACGCAGCAGCGCAAAACGACGCACCGGGCTTAGCGGCACCAGACCGTCAATGCTCAGCGCCCCATCCGGCTGACATAACGTCTGTAATGATTCCTCCAGCAACTCATCGAGTAATTGTTCCTGTTCGGCACACAGCTCAGCGCTACGCGCTACTGCGGAGGAGAAATGCGGCCAGCGCTGTGTCAAACGCGGTAAAATCTGGCGGCGTAGAAAATTGCGGTCGAAACGCTCATCCTGGTTGCTGTCATCTTCAATCCACCGAAGCTGATGCCGCTGCGCATACGCTTCCAACTGCAAACGAGAAAACCCCAGCAGCGGACGAATGAGACGATGCTGACCCAGCGTACTGTGTGCCGCCATCGCAGACAATCCGGCAGGCCCACTTCCGCGTTTAAGCGCCAGCAAAAACGTTTCGCTCTGATCATCAAGATGCTGCGCCGTCAGCAGGGTTTCTCCCTCTTGCAGATGCGCTTGCAGTGCCTGATAACGCGCTGTTCTGGCAGCCGCTTCAATACCGCCGTTCTGCGCCTCAACCACCACTGGCAGCGAGGCAAACGACACCCCCCAGCGTTCACACTGCTGACGACAATGTTCAGCCCAGCTATCGGCCAGCGGATTTAAACCATGATGGATATAAGCCGCACGAATGGGTAGCCCAGAACGCTGACGCACAGCCACCAGCAGATGCAGCAACACGCTGGAGTCCAAACCACCGCTGTAGGCCAGCAGGATCGCCCCGCATCCAGCCGTTTGCGCCGCGATCGTCTGGAGCAATCCATCGTCAAGTAATCCATCGTCAGATTCAGTGCCGTTCACAACGTCAGATCTCATACAGTTCTAAGGGCAAGCCGTCAGGATCGGAGAAAAACGTGAAGCGCTGCTGCGTTTCAGGATCGATCCGTATAGGTTCACAGACAACCCCAGACTGTTCCAGCGAGGAGACGGCCTGTTCAATGTCAGCCACGGCAAAAGCCAGATGGCGCAGACCGCAGGCTTCCGGCCGACTCACGCGCGCAGGTGGATGGGGGAAAGAAAATAGCTCAATGGTATAACGCCCGTTCAGCGAGAGATCCCCTTTCCACGACTGCCGAGTTTCGCGGTAGACCTGCTGGTTCAACGTAAACCCCAGTACATCACAATAGAACGCCTTGCTGCGTTCATAGTCGGAGGCAATAACCGCAATGTGATGGACATCAAGCAGCTTCAACATGCTTCAACCCCTTATAGCAAAAAATCCGCTGTCATTTCTGACAACGGATTTTCAAAGTACCGCCAGAATCGTTTGATTGATAATACCTCAATCAAACAATCAGCTCATCAGCAGTCGCGCGTTAGCCGTAACCAAGTTTATTAACAATAACCAAGTTTATTAACAATAACCATAGTTCATCAAACGCTGATAACGGCGGTTCAACAGTTCTTCTTCCGTCAAGCCGTCGAGGTCGAGCAGATCGGCCAGCAGTTGCGCTTTCAGCGATTCGGCCATCACTGGGACGTTACGGTGCGCCGAACCCAGCGGCTCAGGAATCACGGTATCGATCAGTTTCAGCTCTTTCAGACGCGGCGCGATGATGCCCATCGCTTCCGCCGCCAGCGGCGCCTTATCCGCACTCTTCCACAGGATAGACGCACAGCCTTCTGGTGAAATAACTGAGTAGGTGCTGTACTGCAACATGTTAACCTTGTCGCCCACGCCAATAGCCAGTGCACCGCCGGAACCACCTTCACCGATAACGGTACAGATGATTGGCACACGCAGCGTCGACATTTCACGCAGGTTGCGCGCGATAGCCTCAGACTGACCGCGTTCTTCTGCGCCAACGCCTGGATAAGCGCCCGGCGTGTCGATGAAGGTGATGATCGGCATCTTGAAGCGATCGGCCATTTCCATCAGGCGCAGCGCTTTGCGATAACCTTCCGGTGCAGGCATGCCGAAATTACGGCGAATCTTTTCTTTGGTTTCACGTCCTTTCTGATGACCAATGATCATCACCGGACGCCCATCCAAACGGGCAATGCCGCCGACAATGGCTTTATCATCGGCATAGGCACGATCGCCAGCCAATTCATCAAAGTCGGTAAAGATATGCTTAATATAATCAAGCGTATAAGGACGTTGTGGATGGCGCGCTAACTGCGCAACCTGCCAGGCACCCAAATCGGCGAAGATTTTGCGCGTCAGTTCAACGCTCTTCTCACGCAGGCGCTGGACTTCTTCGTCCAGATTAATATCCAATTTTTCGTCTTGACGGCTGACTGCGGTCAGCGAGTCAATTTTCGCTTCCAACTCTGCAATCGGCTGCTCAAAATCAAGAAAATTCAGACTCATAGTATTCCTATATTAGTCAAATTCCAGTTCCACCTGCTCATTACCCACTAATGTGCGCAGCTCGTTCAGTAGCGCATCGGCAGGCGTTACACGCCATGCTGCGCCGAAACGTAGTCGGGCGCGCGCATCTTCACGCTGGTAATAGAGATGCACTGGGATCGTCCCCGATCGATGGGGTTCCAACGATTGGCGGAGACGGTTTAATAGCTGGTCATCAATTTGCCTGTCAGTCAGCGAGATAGCAAGCCCGCGCGCGTATTTTTCCCGCGCTTCACTGATATCCATTAACTCTCGGACGGTCATTTTAAGCCCGCCGCTGAAGTCATCAAAGCTGACCTGTCCACTGGCGATAAGGATACGGTCTTTCTCAAGTAAATGCTGATATTTTTCCAATGCATCGGTAAACAGCATGATCTCAAGCCGACCGGAACGATCGTCCAAGGTACAGACACCAATACGGTTACCCCGCTTGGTTACCATGACGCGAGCCGCCAACACCAGCCCAACGGCAGTGGTCATTTTACCCCGATCCGTCGGGTGCATATCTTTCAAACGCACGCCACCGGCATAGCGTTCAATTTCCTTAATATATTGTGTGATCGGGTGGCCGGTCAGGTACAGCCCCAGCGTTTCCCGCTCACCATCCAACACCACCTGCTCCGGCCACGGCGGCACGGTGCTGTAAGATTGCTCAACCTGCTCAGGCGCCTCTGCCAGCACACCGAACATATCCACCTGACCAATAGCTTCCGCTTTCGCATGCTGATCGGCAGCTTTAAGCGCATCAGCCAATGAATTCATTAGCGCGGCGCGATGCGGCCCCAGGCGGTCAAATGCCCCGGACATAATCAGCTTCTCCAGCACGCGGCGGTTCAGCTTCTTAATGTCAGTACGCGCGCAAAGATCAAATAGCTCTCTGAAATAACCGCCCTGATTACGCGCTTCGATAATCGCTTCAATCGGGCCCTCACCCACGCCTTTAATCGCGCCGATGCCGTAAACAATCTCGCCATCGTCGTTAACGTGGAAGTGATACAGCCCACTATTGATGTCAGGAGGCAGAATTTTTAACCCCATCCGCCAGCATTCATCAACCAGCCCAACCACCTTATCCGTGTTGTCCATATCGGCTGTCATTACCGCCGCCATGAATTCAGCCGGATAGTGCGCTTTCAGCCACAGCGTCTGGTAAGACACCAGCGCATAAGCCGCAGAGTGCGATTTATTAAAGCCGTAACCGGCGAATTTTTCCACCAGGTCGAAAATTTTAACCGCCAGTTCGCCGTTCACACCGCGAGCTTTGGCACCATCTTCAAAGCCACCACGCTGCTTTGCCATTTCGACCGGGTTCTTTTTCCCCATCGCACGACGCAGCATGTCCGCACCGCCCAGCGTGTAGCCCGCTAGTACCTGAGCGATCTGCATGACCTGTTCCTGATACAGGATAATGCCGTAGGTCGGCTCCAACACGGGCTTGAGTGACTCGTGCTGCCATTCGATATCAGGATAGGAGATCGCCTCACGGCCATGCTTACGGTCGATGAAGTTATCCACCATGCCGGATTGCAGCGGGCCAGGGCGGAACAGCGCCACCAGAGCGATCATATCTTCAAAGCAGTCAGGCTTCAGGCGTTTGATCAGGTCTTTCATGCCACGCGATTCAAGCTGGAATACCGCCGTGGTTTCCGAGCGTTGCAGCATGTCGAAACTTTTCTTATCGTCGAGCGGAATGGCCGCGATATCAATCGGCTCCTGACCTTGCTTCGCGCGACGGGCGTTAATCATCTCCAGCGCCCAGTCGATGATGGTCAGCGTACGCAGGCCAAGGAAGTCGAACTTCACCAGTCCGGCATATTCCACGTCGTTCTTATCAAACTGGGTAACCGGGTGGTTACCTTCCGCATCGCAGTACAGCGGCGCGAAATCGGTAATCTTGGTAGGGGAAATCACCACCCCACCCGCATGTTTACCGGCGTTACGCGTTACCCCTTCGAGTTTGCGCGCCATATCAATGAGAGCCTTAACTTCCTCATCGGCCTCATAAATTTCCGGCAACTGCGGCTCAGCGGCAAAGGCTTTTTCTAGCGTCATGCCCGGATCGGGCGGCACCAGTTTTGAAATACGATCGACAAACCCATATGGGTGCCCAAGCACGCGTCCTACGTCACGAATAACCGCTTTCGCCGCCATCGTACCGAAGGTAATAATCTGTGATACCGCATCACGACCGTACATTTCCGCAACGTGATCGATAACTTTATCGCGTTTTTCCATACAGAAATCGACGTCGAAGTCAGGCATGGATACACGTTCAGGGTTGAGGAAACGTTCGAACAGCAGGTCGAATTCCAGCGGATCCAGATCGGTGATTTTCAGCGCATAGGCCACCAGCGAGCCAGCACCGGAACCACGCCCCGGCCCAACAGGCACGTCGTTGTCCTTCGACCACTGAATAAATTCCATTACGATGAGGAAGTAACCGGGGAACCCCATCTGGTTAATCACGCCCAGTTCAATATCCAGACGCTCATCGTACTCTGGTCGCCGCGCAGCGCGCACTTCCGGATCAGGGAACAGGAATTCGAGGCGCTCTTCCAGCCCCTTTTTCGAGCACTCAACCAGAAAGTCTTCCGTGGTCATGTCACCCGTCGGGAACTGCGGCAGGAAATATTCACCCAGACGAATCGTTACGTTACAACGCTTGGCAATTTCCACGCTGTTCGCCAGCGCTTCGGGGATATCCACAAAGAGCTCGCACATTTCCTCTTCGGAACGCATGTACTGCTGCGGGCTGTAATTACGTGGGCGTTTAGGGTCGTCAAGCGTGTAGCCATCGTGGATAGCCACGCGGATTTCGTGAGCGTCAAAATCATCAGTGCTGATAAAACACACATCATTGGTCGCCACCACGGGTAACCCGTGCTTTGTCGCCAGTTCGACGGCAGCGTGCAAATAGCTTTCTTCGTCGGGGCGTGACGTGCGGGTCAGTTCCAGATAGTAGCGCCGGGGGAAGTATTCCTGATAAAACGCCAGACACTGCTCGGCCTGCGTCTGGTTACCACGTAGCAAAAACTGGCCGACATCGCCCCGGCGACCGCCAGACAGTAAAATCAGCCCTTCCCGATGCTCAATAAGCCAATCCCGGTCAATCGTCGGCCCGGCAGCGCCATAACCACGCTGATAAGCATGAGAAATCAGCAGCGTGAGATTCTGGTAGCCTTCATTATTCATCGCCAGAACAGTGAGATGCGCGAGTTCATCCCCTAATTCGTCGCTTTCGACAGAAAAGTCTGCGCCGATAATCGGCTTGATGCCCGCGCCATGCGCGCCGCCATAGAACTTAACCAACCCACACAGGTTGGTAAAATCGGTAATCGCCAGCGCTGGCATGCCGAGTGCCGCTGCTTTTTTTACCAGCGGACCGACTTTGGCCAGCCCATCGATCATGGAATAGTCACTGTGAACACGCAGGTGAACAAAACGTGGTTCGGCCATCTCCAGATCCCAGAATTTATCGATTAGTCAGCATGGCAGGCACGACTACGTGCGCACACCACACCGAGAGTTAATGATGATGTTTTACGCCAGCCCCAATGCTCGTTTGACTGGCGCGAAGCTCCGACGGTGAAACTCAGTGGCACCCAGTGCGGCCAGTTTCTCCAGATGAAAAGCCGTTGGATAACCTTTATGTTGGGCAAAACCATAAGCGGGGAAGCGTTCATCCAACTCGACCATCTCACGATCGCGAGTCACTTTCGCCATAATCGAGGCCGCGCTGATTTCAGCCACGCGGCTATCCCCTTTAACCACCGCCTGAGAAGGCATCGGCAATGCCGGGCACCGATTACCGTCAATAAGAACAAAATCAGGCACGACCGCCAATCCAGCCACCGCACGCTGCATTGCCAACATGGTAGCATGCAGGATATTCAGTTGATCAATCTCTTCCGGCTCTGCCCGGCCAAGGCTCCACGCCAACGCCTTCTCTTTGATTTCATCATAGAGCGCCAGCCGACGTTTTTCACTCAGCTGTTTGGAGTCCGCCAGCCCGACAATTGGCCGAGCTGGGTCAAGGATCACCGCAGCCGTCACCACTGCGCCAACCAGAGGGCCACGCCCCACTTCATCAACGCCAGCGATACAGGCCGCCTGCGGATAGATAAACATTTCACTCATGGCTTTATTAACATGGTCTTACGAATAGGGTTTTATTAACGCGGCTTGACTAATTCCAGTACCGCCTGAGCCGCTTGCTCATCAGCGTTACAGCGAATCTGCTGATGCAAATCCACAAATGTCGTACGCAGCGCAGCCGTTTTATCTGAATCAGCAAACAGCGGCAATAGCGCAGCGGCCAACTTGTCAGGTGTACAGTCGGTCTGAAGCAATTCCGTCACCAGTTCGCGCCCAGCCAACAAATTTGGCAGCGACACCCACGGCGTTTTGACCAGACGCTGTGCCAGCCAGAAGGTAAAAGGTTTCATGCGGTAACCCACCACCATCGGGCATTTAGCCAGCATACATTCAAGCGCCGCCGTACCGGATGCCAATAGCGCCGCATCACTGGCAATCATCGCTTCACGCGCCTGCCCATCCAGCAGATGCACGCGTAAATCGGGGGCCACACTGCTTTTGATCTGCTCAAACTGTTCACGCCGTTTGCTGTTCACCAACGGGACCACAATTTCCAGATCGGGAAAATGTTGGCACAGCAGCACAGCGGTCTTGAGGAAATCCGCGCTGAGCATTTCCACCTCTGCACCACGGCTGCCCGGCAGCAACGCCAGACAGTGCGCTTCTGGCGCAATACCCAGCATCGCACGCGCCGCCAGCTTATCAGGGTGCAATGGCATTGCATCAGCCATCGTGTGGCCAATAAAACGACAAGGGACATTGAAACGATCGTAAAACGCTTTTTCAAAAGGCAAAAAAGCCAGCACCAGATTGGTCGCTTTACCTATTTTGAAAACGCGTTTTTGACGCCATGCCCACACGGACGGGCTGACGTAGTGAATGGTATTGATGCCGCGCTGCTTGAGGTTACCCTCCAGCGTGATATTAAAATCAGGAGCATCAATCCCCACGAACACATCAGGCTGGAGCTCACTGAAGCGCTGGGTTAAATCCCGCCGAATTTTCAGCAGGCGAGGAAGCCGCCCAAGCACTTCAACAATGCCCATGACGGCCAGCTCTTCCATCTCATACCAGGCTTCACAACCTTCAGCCTGCATACGCGGCCCGGCAACACCAACAAACCGCGCATCGGGCACCTTTTCTTTTAGCGCCCGGATTAGGCCTGCGCCAAGGATGTCGCCGGAAGTTTCCCCGGCGACCAGCCCAATAGTCAAAGGACGTGATGACATGGATTAACGAATGATGCCGCGAGTAGAACGGGCAAAGAAATCGGTAAACGCCTGCACCGCCGGATGTTCCGCCGCCAGCGCTTCAATTTCCGGTTTCACTTCGTCCAGCGTTTTACCGCTGCGGTAGAGCAGTTTGTACGCGTTACGGATCGCGTGCAGGGTCTCTTTTTCGAAACCACGACGCTTCAGGCCTTCAATATTCAGGCCAAACGGCGTCGCGTGGTTACCCTGAGCGATAACATACGGCGGCACGTCTTGCGCCACGCCGGAGCATCCACCCACCATGACGTGAGCACCAATAATGCAGAACTGATGTACCGCCGTCATCCCGCCGATAATCGCAAAATCGTCGACAGAAACGTGGCCACCCAGCGTGGCATTATTCGCCAGAATACAGCGATTGCCCACGACGCAGTCGTGCGCGATATGCGTGTTGATCATCAACAGGTTATCGCTACCGACTTTAGTCAACCCACCGCCCTGCGTTGTGCCGCGATGAATCGTGACGCTTTCACGGATGCGGTTACGATCGCCAATCTCAACGCGGGTCGGTTCTCCGGCATATTTGAGATCCTGATTCACTTCACCAATTGACGTGAACTGATAGATTTCGTTATCACGACCAATTTTAGTGACGCCATTGACGACGACATGTGATTTCAGCACCGTACCCGCACCGATCTCAACCTGAGAACCGATATAGCAGAATGGGCCAATATGAACGCCAGCGCCAATAATGGCACCGTCTTCAACAATCGAACTTGGGTGAATAAAGGCGGTTTGATCAATCACGTTATCAAGACTCCCGACGGCGAGCACACATCATTGACGCTTCGCAGGCCACTTCGCCATCAACTTTGGCAACACCTTTAAAGCGTGCAACGCCGCGACGCTCTTTGATGAATTCAACTTCAAGGATCATTTGATCGCCTGGCTGTACAGGGCGCTTAAAGCGCGCTTCGTCAACAGCGGCGAAATAGTACAGCTCACCCGGTTCCAGTTTGCCCACGCTTTTAAACGCCAGAATACCGGTAGCCTGAGCCATCGCTTCCAGAATCAGCACGCCGGGAAAAATGGGTTTGCCCGGAAAATGCCCCTGGAAGAAGGGTTCGTTGAAAGAGACATTTTTCACCGCTCGCAGAAACTTCCCCTCTTCAAAATCCAATACCCGGTCAACCAGTAAAAATGGGAAACGGTGCGGTAATAGTTCTAAAATCTCTTCAATATGCAGAGTATGAGTGTCAGTAGTCAAAATACTCTTCCTGTCCATAAAAACTGATGCCATCAACAACACGGCCTGCGCAGACCCTAAATTAGGTGTCTTCAGGCAGGCCGCAAATAAAAACGCGAGTGATTAAACGTTATCGACTTTTCGTTCAACGGCTTTCAACCGTTTGCTTATCTCATCAATATTCATCACCAGCGCTGCGGTTTTACGCCATACTTTGTTGGGTTGCAAAGGAATGCCCGAAGAGTATACCCCAGGTTCTGTGATGGGTCGCATGACCATCCCCATTCCCGTTACCGTCACTTTATCGCAGATCTCCATGTGCCCGTTAATGACGCTGGCACCACCGATCATGCAATAACGACCAATTTTCAAGCTCCCCGCCATAATGACGCCACCCGCTACCGCGGTATTGTCGCCAATCACGACGTTGTGCGCAATCTGACATTGGTTATCAATGATAACACCATTGCCAATGACCGTATCATCCAACGCGCCACGATCGATAGTCGTGCTTGCGCCGATCTCAACCCGATCGCCAATTCTGACCGTTCCTAACTGCGGGATTTTCACCCAGTTACCGCGATCGTTGGCATAGCCAAAACCGTCTGAACCGATAACCGTTCCCGACTGAATCAGGCAATGTTCACCCAACTCAACCCGGTGATAAATCGTTACATTTGCCCACAAACGGGTACCCGCGCCAATGCGGGCATCTTTACCGATAAAGCAGCCGGGGCCAATAACAACGCCATCGCCCAGTTGTGCGCCAGATTCAATGACGGCATTTGCGCCAACGGATACCTGCTGGCCCAGCATCGCGTCTGGAGCAATAACCGCGCTCGGCGCAATGTCAGTTGCCGGTTGAGGCGTCGTGTCCAGCAGTTGCGCCATACGCGCATAGGTAAGGTAGGGATTCTTCACTACCAGCGCAGTGACCTGACAGTAAGGTAAATCCGCTTCCGTCAGCACGACCGCTGACGCTTGCGTCCCAGCCAGTTGCTCACGGTAACGACTGTCGGAAAGAAACGTAATTTGCCCAGTTTTTGCCGAATGCATAGAAGCAACACCGGTGATGACGATATCGCCATCACCGTGTAATTGTGCATCCAACTGTTGAGCTAACGCGTCCAGTCGAATTGAATACATGGTTTATTTAACCTGTTTCAGCACATCGGCAGTAATGTCTTTCGCATTGGCGACATACGCCACAGCGTTAGCGTCAATCACAACATCATAGCCTTCTTTGGTTGCAACCGCTTTCACGGCATCCTGAATACGGCTCAGGATTTTATTACGTTCTTCCATCTGACGACGACGGTTGTCCTGGTCAAAAGCCTGCGCTTTGGTAGAGAACTGCTCGCGCTGCGCCATGACGTCCTTCTCCATTTTGCTGCGATCGCTCGCTTTCATGGTAGAACCATCACGCTGCAACTTCTGCATCTTGGTCTGTAAATCGTTTTCCATAGATTGCAGTTCAGAAGCACGGCCTTTGAACTCGTTTTCCAGCTGTTTGCCAACGGTCTCACGCTGCGGCAGCTGTTGGAAAATGCTGGAGACGTTAACAACGGCAATTTTGTCAGCAGCCTGAACGCTGGCTGAAGCAGCCAATGCTAAACCGAGGCCTGCGGCACATAACCACTTTTTCACTATAAACTCCTCAACCTAACCTATTTGTGTCTTAACACTTTAATTATGAGCATCACGCCATAATATGAACGGCTTCTGTTCAACCGTTCATATCCATGAACAACGACGCGACATTCCCTGCATACGACCTATTGACGTCACACTACCAGGTTTTGCCAATGTTAAACTGGAATTGTTCCGACTTGTCTCCATCGTACTTTTTAACCGGCTGGGCATAGGAGAACACCAATGGCCCAAGCGGAGACATCCATTGTAACGCGATACCGCTTGAAACACGGAAGTTGCTTGCCTTGCTGTAATCCGGCACGCCTGCGTCAATCGTTTCCTGTGTATTTTTCCAGTTGGTATCCCATACCGTGCCACCATCTACAAAGAAGGAAGTACGCACGGAACTTGCGTATTTATCGCTGATAAACGGCGTCGGAACGATCAGTTCCGCACTCAGCACGGCCATCGCATTACCACCGACGGCATCATTTAGCTTGGTTTTATCAATCGCGCAACCAGAATAAGACGTCGCACCAGTGGCACAGTTGTAATAAGCCGCTTTAGGACCAATGGTGTTCGACTGGAAGCCACGTACCGTGCTGGAACCACCGGCATAGAAGTTGTCATAGAACGGCACTTCTTTACCACCGAGACCATCAGCAAAGCCCGCACGCGTACGGCCCATCACGACCCATTTACCACTCTCGGTCAACGGATAGTAGCTCGCAGAATCAAACGTCAGCTTGTAGTATTCGTTATCCGAACCGGGCACTGTGACTTTCGCATTCGCGGACGCACGTGTTCCTTTCGTTGGGAAGTAACCACGATCCAGGTTGTTATACGACCATCCGGTATTCAGGAAGAAATCGTTCGCTTTGAAGTCCGTAGTCGATTTATTGCTGCTGCCAACAACAACTTCGGGATTGACTCCCACGGAATTCAGATAACGCCACATCGCTACCTGCGGTTTCATATCCGACAAGTCATTATGGACATAATCCAGGCCGACACGCAGTGAGTTATTCTCGTTAATCGGGAAGCCCAACGTGCTGCCAACACCGTAACTCACGTTGGTATAGTCGGACAGATCGGCGTCAGACGCCTCAAATTTGTTATAGAAAATGCGACCACCGAGGCTAACGCCATCGACGGTAAAGTACGGGTCGGTCAATGACAGTTCGACGTACGTCTGGTAGTCGTTTTTCGTCCCGCTGATCCCCACGGAATTACCCGTTCCCAGCCAGTTGTCCTGCTGAACCCCAGCCTGGAAGCTCACGCCACTTTCTGTACCGAAACCGACACCAAAGTTGAATGTCCCCGTATTACGCTCTTTGACTTTATACGTGACATCAACCTGATCGGCGACGCCGGGAACGCGCTGCGTTTCCACATCAACACTTTCAAAGAAGCCCAGTCGGTTTAGACGTTCTTTGCCCTGTTCAACCAGATCGTTACCTAACCAGGCACCTTCCATCTGGCGCATTTCACGGCGTAGGACAGCGTCCTTAGACGTGTCGTTACCATCAAAGCGAATATGACGCACATAGAAACGGTTACCCGCATCTACGTTGATGTTTAATCTCACCGTCTTGTCTGCATCATTAATTTCCGGCTGTGTTACCACACGCGGATAGGCATAGCCATAACGCCCCAACAGTTTCTTGATGTCCTCTTCCATCCGGGTCACTTTCGTCCCGTTGTAGAGTTCACCCGGTTCAATCTTCGTCAATCCTTCGATTTCCGCAGAGTGACCAGCCAGATTGCCTTTCACCGCTACGCCGGACAGCTTGTACTGATCGCCTTCTGTCATATTGATGGTAATGTAGATGCCTTTTTTATCTGGCGTCAGGCTCACCTGAGTAGAATCAATGTTGAAACGCGCATAGCCGCGATCCAGATAGAAACTCCGCAGAGTTTCCAGATCACCAGACAATTTTTGCTTCTGATATTTACGATCGCCAACCACGTTCCACCACGGCACTTCATCACGCAGTTGGAAACGGGAGATCAATTCGTCGGAGCTGAACGCTTTGTTACCGACAATATTAATCTGTTGGATCTTGGCGGAAACGCCTTCCGTGAAGACCAGTTTCAGGTCTACGCGGTTACGCGGAAGTGGCGTGACAACGGCTTTAACCGATGCGCTGTACTTACCCACGCTGTAATAGAAATCTTCCAGTCCTTTTTCAATGCTGGTGAGTGCCGTGCGGTCCAACGCTTCACCGACGCGCACGCCGGAGGCCTCTAGGTTTTCTTTCAGCATGTCGTCTTTGACTGACTTATTGCCGGAAAACGTGACGCTGGCGATTGTCGGACGTTCTTTCACCTGCACAATCAGCGTGCCGCCATCCCGCAGGACGCGAACATCTTCAAAATTTCCGGTCGCAAACAAGGCGCGGATGGTGTTACCGATATCATCGTCACCGATGGTATCACCAACGCGGACTGGCATACTGAGTAATGCCGCCCCGACGGCAACCCTTTGCAGGCCCTCGAAATGAATGTCCTTCACTACGAACCCGTCTGCACCGTATACGGTTGCGCTGCTGAACAGCAGCGACGCTATGAGCAACTTTTTGATCGCCATCGTTGTTATGCGTTTTTCCTAACCTAATCCCGCGCCTAGAGACGAGAGAAATCATTGAAAAGTGCGAGTCCCATTAACAACATCAGCAACACTGTACCAATGCGATAGCTAACGTCCTGCACACGCTCAGAAACCGGCCTGCCCTTCAGCTTTTCAACCGCAAGAAAGAGCAGGTGTCCACCATCCAATACCGGCAGAGGGAACAGATTGATGATCCCCAAATTGACGCTGATTAAGGCCAAAAACATCAGGTAATAAATCAATCCATAATCTGCTGACATTCCTGCGCCCTGAGCAATCGAAATGGGACCACTCAGGTTGTTCAGCTTAACATCCCCCATAACCAGTTTCCCTAACATACTGACGGTCAATTTCATCAGTTGCCAGGTTTTATCTGTTGCCTGGTAGATCGCACTGAACGGCCCATACTGGCGCACAGTCCTGTATTCTTCAGGCAGCGGCGTCACACTTGGCATAACGCCTGCCAGCCCTTCAACTCTGCCACTTCCCACAGATTTGCTGTCTGGCGTTAACGTCAACGGGACTGTTGAGCCGTTGCGCTCCACCTCCAGAGCAATAGATTGTCCGGGGTTGTCACGCACGGCGATAACAAAATCACGCCATTGCGCTAGCACCTGCCCGTCGACTTTAACGATCCTATCTCCGACTTGCAAACCTGCTTTTTCCGCCGCCGACCCCGCCTGCACTTGATGCAGTACCGGCTCGATTTGCGGACCGCGCGGAATAATCCCGAGCGAAGCGGCAGGATCTTGCTTATCAGGCTCAAACTGCCAATCACGTAAATCCAGCGTTTTCTGAACGACGCGATCAGAGCCTAATGGAGCGGTTCCGATCACAACCTCGCTATCGCCGATTTTACCGATCAACGCCAGACGCGCAGTATCCCAATCAGGCGTTTCGATACCATCTACTGACTTTAGTTCCATTCCCGCCGACATTTCCGCTTGCGCCGCGATGGAGTTGGGCAGTATTTCACCCACAACCGGACGCACGCCCGGTACGCCGAGAATAAACACCAGCCAGTACGCCACAATGGCAAACAGGAAATTGGCAATCGGACCCGCGCTAACGATAGCCGCACGCTGCCAGACCGTTTTGCTATTAAATGATTGGTGACGAAATTCTGGCGCAACGGCGTCGACGCGCTCGTCCAGCATCTTCACATAGCCGCCAAGCGGGATCAGCGCAATCACAAATTCTGTACCGGTACGATCGCGACGACGCCATAGCGCACGTCCGAAACCGACGGAGAAGCGTTCGACCTTCACACCACAGCGGCGTGCTACCCAGAAATGTCCAAATTCATGGACAGTGACCAGCACACCCAGTGCGATGATAAACGCGGCAAGATTCCAGAGAAAACTCAGCATAAATAGCTCTACCGCTTTATTCTAAGCCACTTTAAACAGCAGCAGCATCAGGCAAGAGAACACAGGAACCGCAGCCGTCAGGCTGTCGATACGATCGAGCACACCACCGTGTCCCGGAATCAAATGGCTACTGTCTTTGATGCCCGCCTCACGTTTGAACATGCTTTCCGTCAAATCACCCAACACCGAGGCCAGCGCAGCGGCGATAGAACAAATCAAGAGCGTCGATGGCGCTATCGTTAATGGCGCATACAGGCTAAACAGCACGGAGATGAGCGCTGAGGTTGCCAGACCACCGAGAAAGCCTTCCCAGGTTTTGCCCGGCGAGACTTTTGGCGCGAGCTTACGCTTACCAAACAGTTTGCCGAACATGTAGGCACCGCTGTCCGCGCCCCACACCAGCAGCATGACGTACAGCAGCCACCAGGCACCAGCAAATGGGTTAATCGCGTAATTGTAATGACGAAGCGCGACCATGCCCCAGAAAAACGGCACGATCGTCATGATACCGAACACCAGTCGCAATGTACGCGAATGACGCCAGAATGAGGCGGAAGCCGGATAGAACAGCACCAACAGCAGCGCGACACCCCACCACACCAGCGATGACCAGAGCGCGATACTGATTTGCGGAATATGAACGGAATAATGGTAGGCCGGGAGTGATAACAGCATCAGCGCCAGCAAGAAACCACACAGGATCGCGAGCCACAGGCGTTGACCATAAGAGGCAAACCCTGCCAGTTGACCCCATTCCCATGCCGCCAGCATACAGACAGCCAGCGTAACAAGCGTGAATCCCAGAGGAGGCAGCAAGAAAAGTGCTGCAATAACAATCGGGATCAAAATAAAAGCAGTAATCAGGCGATACTTCAGCAAAAGTTCCCCCTAGGATGCATCAGCATCGATAGGTGTTGTTCCCCCGAAGCGGCGCTCGCGTTGTGCAAAAGCATTCAGCGCACCTTCAAAGACTTGTTCATCGAAATCAGGCCAGAGGACATCAGTAAAGTAAAGTTCAGCATAAGCAATTTGCCACAGAAGAAAATTACTGATGCGGTGTTCTCCACCAGTTCTGATCACCAAATCAACCGGAGCCAGATCATGCAGACAGATGTACTGACATAATGACGCTTCATTAATGCTATCAGGGCGCAGAATGCCTTCCTGCACCTGCTCTGCAAGTTGCCGTACTCCTTGGATAATATCCCAACGGCCGCCATAATTCGCGGCAATATTCAGTGTGAGCCCCTGATTCTTTTCTGTCAGCGTCTCCGAACGGCGAATGCGCTCTTGCAAACGTGGACTGAAGCGGCCGATGTCGCCGACGACCCGTAAGCGAACATTGTGCTTGTGCAGGCTTTTTACTTCACTGTCCAACGCCCGAACAAACAGTTCCATGAGTGCTGAAACTTCCTGCACCGGACGGTTCCAGTTTTCACTACTAAATGCGTAAAGCGTTAGTGCGTCCAGCCCTTGGCTTACTGCAAAACTGACTGAACGTCGCACAGCCTTTACACCAGCCTGATGGCCAAAAATCCGCATTTTCCCCCGGCTTTTCGCCCAGCGACCATTGCCATCCATGATAATGGCAACATGTCGCGGTCCAGCGGGTGGCAGATCGTTAGTATTTTTTTGATTATCGGACGGCATAACGCGTACTTATTTCCTCAAGCAAGAAACACAACAGTCCTTCCGTAACATCAGACCCCGTTAGCGCAAAAAAAGCCGTGAACGATCACGGCTTAGCTTCACGGTCGATTAAACAACTTTCGCATAATCAACCACTGAGTGGCGCAGACTATACCACCTCCACCGCACATGAACAAATTGTGCCACGGGTCTATCTGGCTACCGCGCGTAGTGTGTCAGGATCTGTGCTGCGGCCTGTCTAGCCCAGCGATCGATGTCAAGAACATCATCAACACTGGCGGGTTCTGGTAATGTAAGTTGTTCAATAACATGCCGATTTACCGCCGCAATATCCGTAAAGCGAATCTGCGACTGCAAAAATGCCGCTACCGCAATTTCATTCGCGGCGTTCAATGCCGTCGTGGCTGACTGACCATGATTACAGGCATCAGTTGCCAACTGCAAACAAGGATAGCGCGCATAGTCCGGTGCCAAAAATGTCAGCGCACCAATCTGACAAAAATCTAACGCTTTTGCGCCCGATGTCACACGCTCGGGATAAGCCATCGCATGGGCAATCGGCGTACGCATATCAGGCGATCCTAACTGCGCCAGAACGCTGCCATCACGGTAACGTACCATCGAGTGAATCACTGACTGCGGATGAATAATGACTTCCATCTGCTCAGCAGAAGCGTTAAACAGCCAGCGCGCTTCGATATACTCCAGCCCTTTGTTCATCATCGTGGCGGAATCAACCGAAATTTTGCGCCCCATTGACCAGTTTGGATGCGCACACGCCTGGTCCGGTGTCATGTCTGCCAGTGCCGACACCGGTGTCTCACGAAACGGTCCGCCGGACCCTGTCAAAACAATACGTTCAACACCATGTTGCGACAATGAAGCGTAGCCTAACTGACGCTGAATTTGCTCAGGTAAACTCTGAAAAATCGCATTATGTTCGCTATCAATCGGCAAAAGCTGCGCGCCACTTTGCGCCACCGCGTCCATAAAGAGACGACCGCAGGTAACCAGTGATTCTTTATTCGCCAACAAGACCTGTTTTCCGGCATGGATTGCTGCCAGCGTCGGCAATAACCCTGCTGCTCCCACAATCGCGGCCATGACCTGATCGACGCCATCCAACGCGGCAAGATCACACGCCGCCTGCTCCCCAGCCAAAACCTCCGTTTTGCAGCCGTATTCCGCCAGCTGTTGGCGTAGAGCCGTTGCAGAGGCTTCATCCGCCATTGAGGCATAGGCAGGTTGAAAAGTGAGGCACTGCTCCAGCATCAGCTTGACGTTGTACCCAGCGGATAGCGCGCGTACGGCAAACTTATCGGGGTTGGCTTTAATGACGGCCAGCGAACTGACGCCAATAGAGCCAGTGGAACCAAGAATTGTCAGTTGCTTCATTAAAAATGCTCTGAATAACCGGATTTGATGACAGGAAGGTACACGAGTCTGAGACGATTACCATGATATATCTCTGCTATCGATCACAGTCGCAGTCATATATATAGCAAAAAATTGTTTACTGCCTAGAGGGGCTGGCCTTCACCCATTCCTTGTATAAAAATAAAGCGCCGCCGGAAAAAAGGGCAAGCCCACACGTTCCCTGCGACGCAATATTCAACAGGCTGATTAGAACTCCATCAGCTCCGCTTCTTTTTCTGCCAGTGCTGTATCTACTTTCTTGATGAAGTTGTCAGTCAGTTTCTGCACATCATCCTGAGCACGACGTTCTTCATCTTCACTGATCGCTTTATCTTTCAGCAGCGCTTTCAGTTTATCGTTAGCATCACGGCGCACGTTGCGTACAGAAATACGCCCTTGCTCCGCTTCGCCACGAACGACTTTGATCAGATCTTTACGACGCTCTTCCGTCAATGGTGGCAGCGGAACACGGATGACGGTGCCAGCAGAAGACGGGTTCAGGCCGAGATCGGAGGCCATGATGGCTTTCTCAACCGCTGGGCCAAGCGTACGATCGAATACCGTAATCGCCAGCGTGCGAGAATCTTCTACGACAACGTTAGCAACCTGACGCAGTGGCGTTGCGCTGCCATAGTATTCAACCTGAATGCCATCGAGAATGCTAGGCGATGCACGGCCGGTACGGATTTTGCTGATCTGGTTTTTAAACGCTTCAACACATTTGTCCATGCGCGTTTCAGCATCTTTTCTGATTTCATTAGTCACGTTGTGAACCCTTGAAAACTGGTTGCCTGGCGGACCATGTCAGTACACGATCCGGTGAATAATTAATGCCAGCGCTTGGCTGGCGTATAGAGCAATACTGAGAATATATTACCCTATAATCGGGATTAGCCGTTATTACTGACTAATCAACGTCCCTTCTTTTTCACCCATGACAACGCGGCGCAGCGCGCCCGGTTTGTTCATGTTGAAAACACGGATCGGTAAGTTATGGTCACGTGCCAGCGTAAACGCAGCAAGATCCATCACTTTCAGCTCACGTTCCAGCACTTCCTGATAGGTCAGCGAATCGTATAACGTTGCTGAAGGATCTTTTACCGGATCGGCAGAATAGACGCCATCGACCTTTGTCGCTTTCAATACGACATCTGCTTCAATCTCGATGCCGCGCAGGCAAGCTGCAGAATCCGTGGTAAAGAAAGGGTTACCTGTTCCGGCGGAGAAAATCACCACGCGATTATTACGCAGCAGGCTGATCGCTTCCGCCCAACTGTAGTTATCACAGACGCCATTCAGGGGAATCGCAGACATCAGGCGAGCGTTCACATAGGCACGGTGCAACGCATCACGCATTGCCAGACCATTCATGACGGTCGCCAGCATTCCCATGTGGTCGCCCACAACGCGGTTCATACCCGCTTTAGCCAGACCCGCGCCACGAAACAGGTTACCACCGCCGATAACCACACCGACCTGAATGCCTAACTCAACCAGTTCTTTCACTTCCTGAGCCATGCGATCCAGAATGCTCGCATCGATACCAAAACCTTCAGTTCCCTGTAAAGCTTCGCCACTGAGCTTCAGCAGGATTCGTTGATAGACGGGTTTTGCATTGGTTGCCATGGTGTTCTTATCCTACAGGCTGTCGTCGTATTGGGGGGTTGTAAAATCAAAACTGTTCCACCCGGCCCCCTATCTGAATGCAGGAAGCCAAGCGTACTGAAACTCTTTGGGCTGGATAAAAAGGAACCGCCAACTGGCGGCTCTTTTTTTACTGATTAAGACTGCTTACTCATCGCTGCAACTTCAGCAGCAAAGTCAGTCTCAACTTTCTCAATACCTTCACCCACTTCGAAACGGATGAAGTTAGTCACGTCAGCATTGTGCTCTTTCAGCAACTGACCAACAGATTTGGCTGGATCCATAACGAAAGGCTGACCCGTCAGAGAAACTTCACCGGTGAATTTCTTCATACGTCCTTCAACCATTTTCTCTGCGATTTCTTTCGGCTTGCCAGACTGCATCGCGATTTCTAACTGAACCTGGTACTCTTTCTCTACCACTTCAGCAGACACGTCTTCTGGCTTAACGAATTCTGGTTTGCTTGCTGCAACGTGCATAGCCAGGTGTTTAACCAGCTCTTCGTCAGCGCCTTTAGCGGCAACCAGAACACCGATGCGCGCACCGTGTTGGTAGTTACCCAGAACTTCGCCTTCCAGAGCAGAAACGCGACGAATGTTGATGTTTTCACCAATTTTCGCAACCAGTGCAACACGCTCTTCTTCGAACTGTGCTTTCAGCACTTCAACATCAGTGATTTTGCCTGCAACAGCCGCGTCCAGCACTTTGTCAGCAAATGCCTGGAAACCACCATCTTTAGCAACGAAGTCAGTCTGGCAGTTAACTTCCAGGATCACAGCGTAGTTACCGTCGATCTTAGTCTTGATTACGCCATCAGCAGCAACGTTACCGGCTTTCTTCGCCGCTTTGATTGCGCCGGATTTACGCATGTTTTCGATAGCCAGCTCGATGTCGCCGTTAGCTTCAACCAGCGCTTTCTTACATTCCATCATGCCCGCAGCGGTACGCTCACGCAGCTCTTTTACCAATGATGCGGTAATTTCAGCCATTCTAAAATCCTCGGGAGATTTGTTCTGCCTGGTCGTCACGACCAAACAGCTTTAAAAGTGAAAAAGGGGCCATAAAAAGGCCCCTAACCAAACTAGTACTACCTGGTTAATAAGGGCTCAACGAGCCAGACTTATTATTCAGCTTCTACTAAGCCTTCTTCTGCCTGCACAGCCAGATCTTGAGAACGGCCTTCGCGGACAGCAGTAGCAACAGCGCTCAGGTACAGGCTAACTGCACGGATTGCGTCATCGTTACCAGGGATGATGTAGTCAACGCCATCTGGATCGGAGTTGGTATCAACCACGGCGAATACTGGAATACCCAGGTTGTTAGCTTCTTTGATGGCGATGTGCTCGTGATCGGCGTCGATAACGAACAGCGCGTCTGGCAGACCGCCCATATCTTTGATACCGCCCAGGCTGTTTTCCAGCTTGTCCAGTTCACGAGTGCGCATCAGCGCCTCTTTTTTGGTCAGCTTGTCGAACGTGCCGTCTTGAGATTGGGTTTCCAGATCTTTCAAACGTTTGATGGACTGACGAACGGTTTTCCAGTTAGTCAGCATACCGCCCAACCAACGATGGTTCACGAAGAACTGATCGCAGTTGTTGGCTGCATCTTTTACCGCTTCGCTTGCTGCGCGCTTAGTACCAACGAACAGAATTTTGCCTTTGCGAGAAGCAATTTTGCTCAGCTCAGCCAGAGCGTCGTTGAACATTGGTACAGTTTTTTCAAGGTTGATGATGTGAACTTTGTTACGCGCACCGAAGATGAATGGCTTCATTTTCGGGTTCCAGTAACGGGTCTGGTGACCAAAGTGTACGCCAGCCTTGAGCATATCGCGCATGGAAACAGTTGCCATGATTACCTCTATTAATTAAGTATGGGGTTATGCCTCCACATGTCCCATTGCGCCGACCCCATCCGGTGAAACACCTCAGGAGCACCCCGGCGAACGTGCCGACATGTGTGTGTTATTTACACAAAGTGAGTTTAGTCGATGTGGTTGGGTACGGTATAACCGATATCCAGCCGGATCATCGGCGCGCTTTATACCATAAATCCCCCAGCGACACCAACATTTGTTATTCCATCGCCCACGAATCAGAATGATAGTTTGGCAAGCCAGCGGCAGGACTGGTAACATAAGTTATTAGTTATTCATCTTAATTCTCGTGTCTTAAATGACATCTGCGGACGAGCACCCATGGCAATTTCAATTAAAACTCCTGAAGACATCGAAAAAATGCGCGTCGCTGGCCGTCTGGCTGCCGAAGTCCTGGAAATCATCGAACCCCACGTGATACCGGGTGTAAGTACTGCCGAACTAGACAGAATCTGTCACGATCACATCACCAACAAACAGCAGGCTATCTCTGCTTGTCTGGGCTACCATGGCTTCCCAAAATCCGTCTGTATCTCTATCAATGAAGTGGTGTGCCACGGCATTCCAAGCGATGACAGAATCCTTAAGGATGGCGACATCGTTAATATCGACGTCACCGTCATCAAAGACGGCTTCCACGGCGATACCTCAAAAATGTTCATCGCAGGCAAGCCAACCATTCTGGGCGAGCGCCTCTGTCGCATTACGCAGGAAAGCCTCTATCTGGCGCTGAAAATGGTTAAACCCGGCATTCGTCTGCGTACGTTGGGTAAAGCTATCCAGCAGTTTGCTGAAGGGAATAACTTCTCCGTAGTGCGTGAATATTGCGGTCACGGTATCGGTAAAGGCTTCCATGAAGAACCACAGGTTCTGCACTATGATGCCGATGACGGCGGTGTGGTGTTGCAGACGGGTATGGCATTTACGATCGAGCCCATGCTTAATGCTGGTGATTTCCGTATTCGCACGATGAAAGACGGCTGGACGGTAAAAACCAAAGATCGCAGCTTGTCGGCACAGTACGAGCATACTATTGTGGTAACCGATAACGGCTGCGAAATAATGACGTTGCGAAAGGATGACACCATCCCCAACATCATCACGCATGAACAATAAACACTAAGCCGGCAGACGCCGGCTTTTTTATGGCGTGCAGAAAGCACGCCCCCCTACGGGCCGTCGCAAGCGACGTTGAAAAACGCGCTCTGCGTTTTTTTATGGGCTGCGCTATGACAGATAACCGCTTTTCGCCAGACAATACGCCACCTGACGCGTCCTCATCAGACAGCCCTATAGATGATACCACTGCATCAGTACCGCTCCCCGCGTCACCGCTGACCTACGCGGATGACATGCTGGATTGCCAGACGCTAAAACAGCAGTTGGAACTGTTTCAGCTTTGGCTCGGTTCAGAATTCCGCGCCGGCGTCAGCGCGGAAAAGCTGATAGATGCCAGAACCTTATTCATCGATCGCCTGTTGCAGCGACTGTGGTACTTCTACGGTTTTGAAAATATCGCCCAGACCTCGCTGGTCGCCGTAGGCGGATATGGCCGTGGTGAACTGCACCCACTCTCCGATATCGACGTGCTGGTCTTAAGCCAGACGGCGCTGAGTGAGGAACATTCCCAACGCGTCGGCCAATTTATCACCCTGCTGTGGGATCTGAAACTGGAAGTCGGCCACAGCGTCAGAACGCTGGAAGAGTGCCTACAGGAAGGACGCGCCGATATCTCTGTCGCCACCAATCTGATCGAATCGCGCATGATATGCGGCGATGTGGCTCTATTTCTCACGCTGCAAAAACACGTATTCAGTGATGAATTTTGGCCGTCATCCACGTTTTTTCCGGCAAAAATCGCCGAACAGCAGGAACGCCATCAACGCTATCACAGCACCAGCTACAATCTGGAGCCCGATATCAAGAGCAGTCCGGGCGGGCTACGCGATATTCACACCCTGCTGTGGGTCGCGAGACGCCACTTTGGTGCCACGTCGCTGAATGAGATGGTGGGGTTCGGCTTCCTGACAGAGGCCGAACGTAAAGAGCTGAACGAGTGCCAAAGCTTTTTGTGGCGCATCCGCTTCGCTCTGCATCTGATCCTGCCGCGCTACGACAATCGGCTGCTGTTCGACAGGCAGCTTAACGTCGCACAGCTGTTGCAATATCAGGGCGAAGGCAACACGCCAGTAGAGCGCATGATGAAGGATTTCTACCGTATGACGCGCCGCGTCAGCGAGCTGAATCAGATGCTGTTGCAGCTCTTTGACGAAGCGATTCTGGCACTGGATGCGAGTGAGAAGCCTCGTCCGCTTGACGATGAATTCCAGCTACGCGGTAATCTGGTGGACCTGCGCGATGAAGACCTCTTTATCAAAAAACCGGAAGCCATCATGCGCATGTTCTACCTGATGGTGCGTAACCGCGACATCAACGGCATTTACTCCACCACATTGCGCCAACTGCGCCATGCTCGTCGCCATCTCTCCAGCCCGCTTTGCACCATCCCAGAGGCGCGCCAGCTGTTCATGAATATTCTGCGCCACCCGCATGCGGTGAGCCGTGCGCTGCTGCCAATGCATCGCCACAGCGTGCTGTGGGCTTACATGCCGCTGTGGGGGAATATTGTCGGTCAGATGCAATTCGATCTGTTCCATGCCTATACAGTGGATGAGCACACGATTCGCGTCTTGCTCAAGCTGGAAAGCTTCGCTGATGAAGATACACGGCCACAGCATCCGCTGTGCGTAGAACTCTACCCTCGCC
Source organism: Pectobacterium sp. A5351 (assembly GCF_028335745.1). Taxonomy (NCBI): domain Bacteria; kingdom Pseudomonadati; phylum Pseudomonadota; class Gammaproteobacteria; order Enterobacterales; family Pectobacteriaceae; genus Pectobacterium; species Pectobacterium sp. A5351. The sequence continues at coordinate 989,566 of NZ_CP116477.1, read as the reverse complement.
TACCTCAGCCCGAATTATTGCTGCTTGCCGCCCTGTTCCACGATATTGCAAAAGGCCGCGGCGGCGATCACTCCGAACTGGGCGCACAGGACGTGCTGGAATTTGCCGCCCTGCACGGGCTGAATTCACGCGAAGCTCAACTGGTTTCCTGGCTGGTGCGCTGTCATCTGCTGATGTCCGTCACCGCCCAGCGTCGCGACATTCAGGATCCCACCGTCATTCAGCAATTTGCCACCGAAGTGCAGAGCGAAACCCGCTTGCGCTATCTAGTCAGCCTGACGGTTGCAGATATCTGCGCCACCAATGAAACGCTGTGGAATAGCTGGAAACAAAGCCTGTTGCGTGAACTCTATTTTGCGACAGAAAAACAGCTGCGCCGTGGTATGCAAAATACGCCGGATTTACGCGAACGCGTCCGCCATCATCGCTTGCAGGCGCTGGCGCTGCTGCGGATGGATAATATTGATGAAGAAGCGTTGCACTACATCTGGAGCCGCTGTCGAGCCGATTATTTCCTGCGCCACTCGCCAAACCAGCTAGCCTGGCACGCGCGTCACCTGTTGGAGCATGATGTCAACAAACCGCTGGTGCTGATCAGTCATCAGGCTAGCCGTGGCGGTACAGAGATCTTTATCTGGAGCCCGGACCGACCCTATCTTTTCGCAGCGGTCGCCGGTGAGTTAGATCGACGCAACCTCAGCGTGCACGACGCGCAGATTTTTACCAGCCGTGACGGCATGGCGATGGATACGTTCATCGTGCTGGAACCCGACGGCAGTCCGCTGGCGCAGGATCGGCATGAAATGATACGTCACGCACTGGAACAAGCGCTGACACAACGGCATTATCAGCATCCGCGCGTACGTCGACCATCACCCAAGCTGCGCCACTTCAGCGTGCCAACCGAAGTCAACTTCCTGCCGACACATACGGACAGACGCAGCTATATGGAGCTTAGCGCGCTCGACCAACCGGGGCTGCTGGCACGTATCGGTGAAATTTTTGCCGATCTCAACCTGTCGCTGCACGGCGCACGCATTTCCACAATCGGCGAGCGGGTAGAGGATCTTTTCATTCTGGCCGACAGCGACAGACGGGCATTAAAGCCGGATTTACGCCTTAAATTGCAAGAACGGTTGACAGAAGCCCTTAACCCAAACGATAAAGTACCATTGAGTTAATTTTTACAATCAGGAAAGAGAAATCAGGATGCACCAACAATTACAGAACATCATTGAGACGGCTTTCGAGCGCCGCGCTGAAATCACTCCGGCAAACGCAGATACCGTCACACGTGAAGCCGTCACTCAGGCTATCAACCTGCTGGATAGCGGCGCCCTGCGCGTTGCAGAGAAAATCGACGGCCAGTGGGTTACCCATCAGTGGCTGAAGAAAGCCGTGCTGCTCTCTTTCCGTATTAACGATAACCAAATTATCGAAGGCGGAGAAACACGCTTTTTCGACAAAGTGCCAATGAAATTTGCTGACTATGATGAAGCGCGTTTTCAGCGTGAAGGCGTGCGCGTTGCACCACCAGCCAGCGTGCGTCGCGGTGCTTATATCGCACGTAACACCGTGCTGATGCCGTCTTACGTCAACATCGGTGCTTACGTTGATGAAGGCACCATGGTGGATACGTGGGTAACCGTGGGTTCTTGTGCTCAGATCGGTAAAAATGTTCACCTGTCTGGCGGCGTCGGCATCGGTGGTGTTCTGGAGCCGTTACAGGCTAACCCAACCATCATCGAAGATAACTGCTTCATCGGTGCGCGTTCTGAAGTCGTAGAAGGCGTTGTTGTTGAGGAAGGCTCCGTCATCTCCATGGGCGTGTTCATCAGCCAAAGCACCCGTATTTACGATCGTGAAACGGGTGAAATTCACTATGGTCGCGTCCCGGCAGGCTCCGTCGTAGTTTCTGGCAACCTGCCGTCCAAAGATGGTAGCCACAGCATGTACTGCGCAGTCATTGTGAAGAAAGTCGATGCGAAAACCCGCGGTAAAGTGGGTATCAATGAGTTATTACGTTCCATCGACTAAACGAGAAACGGCGGGTTAATCACCCGCAGTTTTTTATGCTCGAACGATAATCAGGACTATCTAAAAACCGAGAAGGTGACGCTATGTATGACAATCTAAAAAGCCTGGGCATTACCAATCCCGATGATATCGATCGCTATAGCCTGCGTCAGGAAGCGAATAACGACATCCTGAAGATCTATTTTCGTAAAGATAAGGGCGAATTTTTTGCTAAAAGCGTGAAGTTCAAATATCCACGTCAGCGTAAGACTATCGTGGCCGACAGCTCCAGACAGGGCTATAAAGAGATCAACGAGATCAGCCCCAATCTGCGTTATGTTATTGATGAATTGGACAAGATCTGCCAGCAGGAACAGGTTGAAGTCGATCTGAAACGCAAAATCCTTGACGATCTGCGTCATCTTGAAAGCGTCGTCTCCAACAAGATTACCGAAATTGAAGCGGATTTAGAGAAGCTAACCAAGAATCGCTAAACACGATCATCACTCACAGGCCGCAACGAAAACGGGAGCACGACAAGCTCCCGTGTCTCATTTCAGCACAACATCACTGCGCATAAACCACATCAGCCCATCCTTCAACCCACGGACATGACATCACTTCCGGTTCTGGATGTTCGACGGCATCTATTTCCAACACGTCGCCCAAACGCTTAGCACCGATTTCCTGCAACAGCGCATCGAAAAGATGGCCGCCCGCGCAGAAATTCGGGTAACTGCTATCACCCAGCGCAATCACGCCATAGCGCAGCGCGGGCTGGTAGCCGCCTTTCTCACGCAGAGCAGCGTAAAGCGGAACAATAGAATCAGGCAGTTGGCCTTGTCCCGTCGTTGACGTGACCACTAAAACCGTATGCTCGCGGTAGTCCAGCCAGGATTCCAACGTTGCATCTTCAAAGACCTTAACCTCATGGCCACGATCCCTGAGGATATTTTCGGCTTCTTCGGCCACCAGCAATGCATTCCCGTAGACCGTACCAACAAAAATACCAATCTGCGCCATGCGTCTGACTCCCTTTTTAATTCGATGTATTTGATATAGATAGGTTTGATATAAAAGTTATACGGCAGATATTACCCAACGACGTGCTCGCTATCCTGACCTGAGTCGACAGGAAACTCAACCCCTTCAAACTCAGGGAGAATCCCCTGCCAGCCAAATTGAGTCATCACGCCCTGCCACGGCGTATCCCAGCGGGCCCGCAACGTCAATGGCTGCCCGCTCACCGGATGATTCAACCGCAGCTCGCTGGCATGCAGCATAAGCCTGCCGCAGGAAAAATGCGTCTCCATGCCGCGATTGTGTCGCAGGTCGCCGTGCGCGGTATCACCGATAATCGGATGGCGTAGGTGTGACATATGGCGGCGGAGCTGATGTTTACGCCCGGTCTGTGGCTTCAGCTCCACCAGACTGTAGCGTGCCGTTGGGTAACGGCCGATGGCAACCGGCATTTCGACCTGCGCCAAAGAGCGGTAATGCGTGACAGCAGGCTGCGCTGCCTTATCAGGATTTGTAAACTTGTCGGCGATCTTGTCCAGTTCTTCGGTAAGCGCATAGTCGATCACGCCGTCATCCAGCACATAGCCACGCACAACGGCATGATACATTTTCTGCATCTGGTGTGATTCAAACTGCTGGGATAACGCACGCGCTACCTCGCTGGACAGCGCGAGCAGCAACACGCCGGATGTCGGCCTGTCGAGACGATGAACGGTATATACATGCTGTCCGATCTGATCGCGCACGGTCTGCATCACCACGACCTTTTCTTTACGATCCAGCCAGCTACGGTGGACTAGCCAGCCGCTGGGTTTATTGACGGCGACCAGATGCTCATCCTGATAAATAATCTCAAGCATCGTGTACTGCGCCATCCGGTGCATCCGGGCGGAATAGCTCATCGAGCAGCCCGATGCGCAACAGGATCGCCGCCGTCTCTTCTGGCGTGCCTTCCAGCGCTTCTTCAAAATAAGGAAGCAAAGCCAGTTCAGCGGGCAGCGCTAATTCGCTATCCAACAAAGCATGCATGCGTGGCAAAAAGACCCACTGCAACCACTCTTCGGGTTTCATCGTATCCAGGCTGAAAGGCTCAATACTGTTAAATGCCTCGTCTTCTGGCGGAACAACCTGCCAGAAAGGACTTTCTCTCAATACGCGCTCAATATCGAATAATGACTGACGAACCTGGTTCTCTCTACTCATGCGGTTTCTCGCCCTTGAAGCCAACAGTAATGGCGGCAAAGCATAGCATTGATATCAGCCTGACCCAATCGCCGCATGTTGGCCGCAGGCTATCGGCGACAACCTCAGTTCCCAACACGATAGGCAAAAAAGTGGGGGTACTGATTACTCAGTACCCCCGGTTCGTTTTATAGCTATCCCGCTACACATTTGCATCCCTGCTCATCCATGAAAACTTTTCCTTTTTGGTCTCCCTGACCCACAATCCTTGCTGGCGTCCTACTTTCTTCCTGACATTTCCATCCTGTATCTTCCGTGATTAAATCCCTTTAGGCTCCTGCCCCACCGATATTCCTAACCGGCTCTCGGTCTCCTTCCTGGAGGTGTCCCTGATTTCATCCTGAAACCGTGTTTCTTCCTGAAAACTGTGCTTCTTCTTCTTGAAACGTGTGTTTCTTCCAAAAAAGTGTTTACCCCCTAAACAGCGTTTCATCCTGAAACCGAGTCTCTTCCTGAAACAACGTTTCGTCCTGAAAACAATCCGAATACAGTAACGCTATTTTGTTACTATTGTTACTGATAGTCACCACTACACACACTGTAACCGGTTACCAACTTAAGTAATAAGATGTATTAATTGTCAGTTTTCAGCAAGGGGTAAGTGACAATGTTTCCCAATGCGCCTTAAGCGACACGGTAACACTTTATTGTAATCATCTAATTAATAATGAAAAAATAAAAATGAAACATATTTTCAACATTAAAGATAAGACATTTCTCACAGCAAATGTAAGAGATCTCTCACAAAGCCGAAAGTGAAATTCGATTAACCATTAGACCGCTAACGGGTTAAGGCCAGAAAGAAACGCCGCCAGCGTTGGCGCTAAGATCTGACGTTGTTTCGTGCCGAACTCTTCAAGGATGATTTCACCAGAAATATTACACAACGACACCATTGTCATCTCAGAATCGGTCGTTGCTAAAAACAGCGTCGGCGTCAGCTTCAGGCGTTTTTGCGTTACCAAGTGGCCAATCAGATTCTCTTGCATGCGGGTGAAATCCTCTTCGCTCCACACCTGCAATAGCTGACAAGATAACGAATCAAACTGCGCCGACATATCCCCGGCATACTGCGCGGTGTAAAAAGCATGAACATCAGGATGCAGGCTGATTTCCAGCGCACGTTCCACACCGTCCAATGCGCCTGAAGGAACAAAAGGCTGTGGCAACCAGTAAACGGTATCCTCATGATTTTCGACAATACACGGGGAAGGTATGCCGTAAAGGGCTTCACTGCCGGGCAAATGCCCCTTCTCCTGCTGCCAGCGGGCAACATAGCGCTGGGTAAACGCCGCCAGTGTCGAAACAACCTCATGCTCCATAATTTTTCTCATCACTCTTTTAGTCAGGTTACACTATTCGCCATCACGCTTATCACATCAAGGTAACAGCATGTCCGTTTATGACAAGCATCAGGCCCTGAGCGGGCTGACACTGGGCAAACCTACTCCCTATCATGACCGCTATGATGCCGCCCTTCTACAACCCGTGCCACGTAGCCTGAACCGCGACCCACTGGGCATTCATCCTGATAGCCTGCCTTTTCATGGCGCAGATATCTGGACGCTCTACGAGCTTTCCTGGCTGAACAACCGCGGCGTGCCTCAAGTGGCCGTCGGTGAAATGCATCTCAATGCGGAAAGCCTGAATCTGATTGAATCAAAAAGCTTTAAACTGTACCTGAACAGCTTTAATCAGACGACATTCGACAGTTGGGAAAGCATACACGCCACGTTAGCCAAGGATCTGGCGCACTGCGCTCAGGGGGACGTCAGTATCACGCTTTTCAAACTCAGCGAGCTTGAGGGCCAACCGCTAGCAGGATTCACCGGCGAGTGCATCGACGATCAAGACATTCAGATCGACAGCTACGACTTCAACGCCGACTATCTGGCGACAAACGAACGGGACGCGCCTGTCGTTGAAGAAACACTGGTCAGCCATCTGCTGAAATCCAACTGTTTGATCACCCATCAGCCCGACTGGGGCTCTGTACAGATCCACTATCACGGCAAACGCATTAACCGTGAAGCACTGCTACGCTACATTGTCTCGTTTCGTCATCATAACGAATTTCATGAACAGTGTGTGGAACGAATTTTTAACGACATCATGCATTACTACCAGCCCGAGAAACTCAGCGTTTATGCCCGCTATACCCGACGCGGCGGGCTGGACATCAACCCATGGCGTAGTAACACCCCGTTTAACGCGCCAAATGGACGCCTGCCGCGCCAGTAACCGACCGATAAATCACAGGCACGCACGGTAATATGCGTAGCGTCACGCAAGTTAGGCGACAGACTTGCTGCCAACATTGGAAAAAATGATGGCAGCGCGTTAAGGTGGTGTGCCAGACAACACAAGATCCATAACGTCTGATCTGAACGGTGCTCAAGTAGGTTTCATTTAGGCTCGCGGTATTTAACGTATGACGTTCCGCGTCGCGCCTTAAATGGATGACATTCGTGCCATGTTGCTGAAACGTCGAGCGTGTAGCAATGGAACGTGCTCTCGGCAGCCAGCATGGCATCACGAATTATATTGCGTTTCAAGGAGCAAAATTGATTACACATATCAGCCCATTGGGATCGATGGATTTGTTATCGCAATTGGAAGTCGACATGCTGAAAAGCACAGCCAGCAGCGATCTCTACCGTTTGTTTCGCAACTGTTCCCTCGCCGTACTGAATTCCGGTAGCCAGACAGATAACAGTAAAGAGCTGCTGTCTCGTTATGAAGATTTTGACATCAACGTGCTGCGCCGCGAGCGTGGCGTAAAACTGGAACTGGTGAACCCGCCAGAAGACGCTTTCGTTGACGGCAACATCATCCGCGCCTTGCAGGCTAACCTGTTCGCTGTATTGCGCGACATTCTTTTCGTCAACGGCCAAATCGCCAGCGCGGGTCGCTATCAGAACCTGAACCTGGAAAACTCTGCCCATATCACCAATCTGGTGTTCTCTATTCTACGTAATGCCAAAGCGCTCCACGTGGGGGAAGAACCGAACATGGTGGTCTGCTGGGGCGGCCATTCGATTAATGAAATCGAATATCTGTATGCGCGCAAGGTGGGCAGCCAGCTTGGCCTGCGTGAACTGAATATCTGTACAGGCTGTGGTCCAGGCGCGATGGAAGCGCCAATGAAAGGTGCCGCCGTCGGTCACGCACAGCAACGCTATAAAGAAGGGCGTTTCATCGGTATGACCGAGCCGTCCATCATTGCGGCCGAACCGCCAAACCCGCTGGTCAATGAACTGATCATCATGCCGGACATCGAAAAGCGTCTGGAAGCCTTTGTCCGTATCGGACACGGCATCATTATTTTCCCCGGCGGGGTCGGAACGGCGGAAGAATTCCTCTATCTGCTGGGCATCATGATGAACCCGGAAAACAGCGAGCAGGTGTTACCGATTATCCTGACCGGGCCGGAAGAAAGCGCAGACTATTTCCGCGTGCTGGACGAGTTCATTGTTGGCACGTTGGGCCGCCAGGCGCGTCGTTACTACTCGATCATCATTAATGACGCAGCGGAAGTCGCCCGTCAGATGAAGAAAGCGATGCCTCAGGTGAAGGAAAGCCGTCGCCACACGGGCGATGCTTACAGCTTTAACTGGTCATTGCGCATCGCACCCGATCTGCAATTGCCCTTCGAGCCAACACATGAAAATATGGCCGATCTCAACCTGCATCCGAATCAACCGGCGGAAGAGCTGGCTGCCGCGCTGCGCCGGGCGTTCTCCGGCATTGTGGCGGGTAATGTGAAGGAAGTCGGCATTCAGGCGATTGAACAACGTGGGCCGTACAAAATTCATGGCGATCCGCAGATGATGAAAAGCATGGATACGCTGTTACAGGGCTTTGTCGCACAGCAGCGCATGAAGCTGCCCGGCAGCGTCTATATCCCCTGCTACGAAATCTGCTCCTAACGGTTCACCGCTCGGTCGTACCTATGTGGGGGAAGCCCAGCGTCCCCCCGCTTATTACATCAGGAATTACGCGATGCCCGTCCATTTGCTGATTGTTGACGCGCTCAATCTGATACGTCGCATTCATGCGGTACAAGGTTCTCCCTGTATCACAGCATGCCAACACGCATTGCAGCAACTCATACAAAACAGCCAGCCTACGCACGCTGTTGCCGTTTTTGATCATGAAGAGTTTGATGATGAAGGCCGTGTTACCAGTTGGCGCCACCAGCTCCTGCCTGACTACAAAGCTGGCCGCACGCCAATGCCAGATAATCTGAAACAGGAACTCCCGCAGATTAAAGCTGCATTTGCCGCAGCAGGCGTAGCAAGCTGGCATAGTCCCGGCAATGAAGCCGACGATCTGGCAGCCACGCTAGCCACTAAGTTGTCATCAGCGGGTCATCAGGCAACGATCGTGTCGACTGACAAAGGGTATTGCCAGCTACTGGCACCACACATTCAGATCAGGGATTACTTTCAGAAACGCTGGCTGGATCTGCCGTTTATCGAACAAGAGTTTGGTGTGTCACCGCAACAGCTTACGGACTACTGGGGGCTGGCAGGCATTAGCAGCAGTAAAATTCCAGGCGTCGCGGGTATTGGTCCTAAAAGCGCCGCACTGCTTTTGCAACAGGCCGGGAGTCTGGAGGCGCTGTACCAGCAATTAGATGCCGTCCCGGAGAAGTGGCGCAAGAAACTGGAACTGCATAAAGAGATGGCGCTAATCAGCCGTCAGGTGGCCATGCTGCGTACCGATTTAACGCTTAATGGCAATCTGCAACAGCTGAGGCTACCGTATTAAGAGACGGGCGATGTGCCCCTATTAATACCTGTCTCTTAGTCACATTTTTTATGCAGACTAGGAGAGGGTTTCGTGCGCAATAATACCGTCATTTTTTATGTTACCTCCGTAGCACGCGCCCGACATGGGGCGGCTCACACGCCGCTCGCCCCATGACCCCATGACCCCATGACCCCAGGCTTCTGGCTTCTGGCTTCTGGCTTCTGGCTTCTGGCTTCTGGCTAAATTATACCGCTACGCGGTGCCTTCGTCGGTATCTGGCTTTACGGACCGCTTGCGACATGCTCCCAGCATGGCGCAAGCTTTCGCCGCATCCCTGCGGCTCATCCTAAGCCGACTATCTCCTCAGCATAATTTTTTACGCCGGATAACAGCAAAATCCACGATATCTCTTATTTTATCGCTCGTCACGGCGGCCAGGCACTGCGCTCCAGAAACGACGAACATGCACGGTGATTTCTTCACGGTCATGGTACAAATGCTTAGCATGCACTTCAGCATTAATCCCATTTTCGCTCAGGCGTTCACGCAGCACGGCCAGATTCTGTGACACCTCTTCATAGCGTTTCTTCATCGGCAATTTCAGGTTGAAAATGGCCTCGCGACACCAGCCCTTAACCAGCCAATCACTCATCAGGCTGGTGACTTTCGCTGGCTTTTCCACCATATCGCACACCAACCAGTACACGTTATTACGCGGTGGCTCAAAGCGGAAGCCGTCCGCCTGATGGTGCATCACCTGCCCGGTTTCCATCAGGCTTGGCGCCATGGGTCCATTGTCTACCGCATAAACCATCATGCTGCGTTTAACCAGTTGGTAAGTCCAACCGCCGGGGCACGCGCCTAAATCCACCGCGTACATGCCGCTCCCCAAGCGCTCATCCCACTCATCCGCAGGAATAAAAACGTGAAACGCCTCTTCCAGTTTCAGTGTCGAACGGCTTGGCGCATCAGAAGGGAACTTAAGCCGTGGGATACCCATATAAAACGGTGAATGGTTATTGCTATAGGAGTAACCGACATAGCAGCAGCCTGGCGCAATAAACAGCACATGCAGTACTGGCCGATCGGCTTTTTCATAGCCCAACAGAATTTTATGTTCGCGCAATGCCGCCCGCAGCGGCACGGTGAATTTACGGCAAAACTTCATCAGCTCTTTGCTTTCGTTGGTGTCAGGAACTTCAACGCGCAGTTCTCCTGCCCGTTCAATGGCTCCCGATAACATGCCGACAATTGGCGTGATACGATCTTCCGGCGGCAAATCACGCAGCAGTTCACCACTCACGAACATCTGACGGGCAAAAATCAGCTCATGAAACGGCAGCGTTTTCACCAGACGTTCAGCATCTTCATGCTGATAGCATTCAAATACCACGTAACCGCTGTTTTCTTTTACTCGCGCAAAGCCGAAGGCATTATGCTGGGTGGCTTTTTCCGTTATTTCTGCCGCACACTCTTTCTCGAACCCAGGGCGGCAATACAAAATGACTTTATTCATGGCGTTCAGCCTTTCTCTTCAGACGCAATGCGCCAATCAATATTAATATCCATCCCACCAGAAAACAGATTCCACCAATGGGCGTCACATAAACCCATAGCTTCAGGTGAGAAAGCGCCAGACAGTATAAACTTCCGCTGAAGAGTACCGTTCCCAACGCCAGAAAAACGCTGCTCCAGTAAAACCACAGGTTGGTTCGGTGTTGCATAGCAATAACCAGCACCAAAATCGCCAGCGTGTGAAATGCCTGATATTCAAGGCCGGTGCGCAGCCAGCCAAGTTCCGCAGCGCCCAGCGTTTTGCTGAGGACATGGGAACTAAATGCGCCCAGCGCGACAAAAGTAAAGCCGCTGATAGCAGCAAATACCGGCATGAAACGACTATTCATCGTATTTACCTATACGTTATTACCTATAAACGAGGTTGCTGACAAAGGCCGCCGTTTTCATTCTGCAAATAGATCTGTCATCAGCCTGAAACGTAGTTATCTACGTGAGTTATTCGGTCAACCAATCTTCACCAGCAAGCGACATGGGCTCAGCGCGTGTCGTTGTCATAGCGAAAACGAAACTTTTCCTGCTCGCTGGCTGCCCGCGCCAGAATCCAGTGGCGAAAGGCGGCTATTTTACCCAGTTCTGCCTGACTGTCATGACATACCAGATAAAAAGCATTCCGGCTGACCAGCACATCGTTAAATGGACATACCAATCGCCCAGCTTCTAGCTCCGTTTGCGCCATCACATTATTCGCCAATGCCACACCCTGCCCGTGGATTGCCGCCTGCAACACCATCGCGCTGTGGCTGAAAATCGGCCCTTGCTGTACATTAATCTGCACACCAAGCTGGCGCGTATAGGACAGCCAGTCACGGCGTGATGCATCATGCAGCAACGTGTGTGCCACCAGATCGTCCGGCGTCTTCAACGGGTGATTCCCCGTCAACAATACCGGTGAGCAAACAGGCAAGAGATACTCGGCATAGAGTTTCTCCACCCGCAACCCCGGCCAGTTTCCCCGACCATAGAAAATCGCGACATCCACGTCATCAGCCAGACGACCTTCATCACGATCCACCGCCTGAATACGCACATCAATCCCCGGATAGTCGGAGTTGAAGCTCGACAAACGTGGTACCAACCAATGGATAGCAAAGCTGGGTAGCAGGCTAACCGTTAACGCGCCTTTGGCGCTGCGGGATTGCAGCTTACGGGTTGCGTCATTCAAAGATGAGAAGATCTCTTTGATATCAAGATAGTAACTTTGCCCCTCTTCCGTCAGTAGCAGGGAGCGATTACGACGGCGGAATAATTTAAGCCCCAGAAAATCCTCCAATGATTTAATCTGGTGGCTGACAGCAGCCTGCGTAACAAACAGCTCTTCTGCCGCTTTGGTAAAGCTTAAATGGCGAGCCGCCGCATCAAAAACGCGTAATGCGTTGAGCGGAGGGAGACGTTTTGACATGAATGAAATCTTTTGGTTTACGCTAAATCAGCGGTTTATCGGGCACATTTATACCCATAAAATCTTAAGATGCAGAAAGGCAACAAAGGGAAAGATCGCCTGCCAATTAGCTGACTAAGCGATTAATACCAGTGGCAATAGCCGGATTCTCTACAACGAAAAGATGACGGGTACATCAATACCCTAAATAATTCGAGTTGCAAGAAGGCGGCAACCGCACGAGTCCCCAGGAGCTTACATGAGTAAGTGACTGGGGTGAGTAAGGGAAGCCAACGCACATGCAGCTTGAAGTATGACGGGTATATTAGTTTTTGTAATCCGAGACATTATAATTTGTCCGTTGAGGATGTACCAGCAAATACCTATATTAGCGCAACTTCCTGGGCCGGAACGAAAAGTGCGGAGGGGTAACCTGAGGTGCTTTTGGCTTGTGGTTGTGATGTTGTGTTTGCTATTTGTTTATCTGCCTTTTGCAGATGTGGTAGCGAGTCTACCCTATTCACTTCCTGTACATTTACCCTGTCTGTCCAAAGTGATTTTTTGTGTAGCACCGCAAATTGCGGTGCTTTTTTTTGCTTACGTTTCACACCTGAAATGCCATGGCACACCTATCTCAGTCTGACACGGCTTAACGGGCAACGTGTAATGGTAGGCAAGCAGCACTACTTCCCTTGCACCATTTCTTTCACATTATCACGATTAATTTGCTGTTGCTGACCGTAGGCATCGGTATAGCTGATCATACCCGTCTCATCGTCAACCTTCGGTTTCCCCTCTGCGACGATGGTACGACCGTCATTAGTATGCATGACGTAATTACTGGAACAGGCTGCCAGAGAAAACGCCATCACGATAGCGGCAAAAATAGAAATTTTATTCTTCATAGTTAACCCTCAATGAATTTAAATGTTTTCTAGTTAACCTTATTCATCAGGAAATCCTGAAAATTAACACTTTAAAGCGTAGCAACAGTTGCTTTTTTTTCCATAAAATCGCATTAGGCATAGTCCTAAACTTGTCTCTCTCGACAAAATGGGACAGGATCGGCCCTCCAAAAGAGGATGCTCATGACACCGTTTAACCCCGCCACCTTTCGCCAACAGTTCCCCGCCCTTCAGCATTCGACGGTGTATCTTGATAGCGCCGCGACCGCGCTGAAACCACAGGCTGTCATTGATGCGGTTCAAGCGTTCTATTGCAGTGAGAGTGGTACGGTACACCGTAGCCAGCATCGCGGTGCGCAGGCGTTGACCCAGCGCTTTGAAGGCGCTCGAGAGCAGGTCGCTACGTTACTCCGCGCGGACGATCCACGTTCGATTGTCTGGACCAGAGGCACAACGGAAGCAATCAATCTGGTTGCGCAGAGCTATGCCCGTCCTCGCCTTCAACCGGGCGATGAAATCGTGGTGAGTGAGGCGGAACATCACGCTAACCTCATTCCGTGGCTAATGGTGGCGCAGCAAACCGGCGCAAAGGTGGTGAAGTTACCGATAGGCGCGGACTTCTTACCGGATGTTGAGCAGCTAGCCACACGGCTCACCCCCAAAACCCGGCTGCTGGCATTGGGGCAAATGTCAAACGTGACGGGCGGACAGCCCGACCTAGCGCGCGCGATTGCGCTGGCCCACCGCTATGGTGCGGTAGTGATGGTTGATGGCGCGCAGGGCATTGTTCACTGTCCGCCGGATGTACAGGCGTTGGATATTGATTTCTATGCGTTTTCCGGACACAAGCTGTATGCCCCAACCGGGATTGGTGTGCTGTACGGCAAAACCGCCTTGCTGGAAAGCATGATACCGTGGCAAGGCGGCGGAAAAATGATGACGCAGGTGTCCTTTGACGGCTTCAAGCCTCGGGCGATTCCACAGCGGTTTGAGGCAGGAACGCCACACATTGCCGGCGTGCTTGGCCTGTCTGCGGCGTTAGACTGGCTAAGCGAGCAGGAGTGGCACGCCGCGGAACAGCACAGCCAGCGCCTGGCGCAGCTTGCCGAAACACATCTGGCGCAGTTCCCCGGCTTTCGTAGCTTCCGTAGCCCGCAGTCCAGCGTACTGTCCTTTGATATTGCCGATGTGCACCACAGCGATTTAGTGACGCTGTTAGCCGAAAGCGGCATTGCGCTGCGTGCCGGGCATCACTGCGCAATGCCGTTGATGGACGCGCTCGGTGTCAGCGGCACACTCCGTGCCTCATTCGCCCCATACAATAACCAACAAGATGTTGCTGCGCTGACAGCCGCAGTGGGCAACGCCCTTGAATTACTGATCGACTAAACCATGACCGAAACCACCGACACGATGCATCCTTTTGACCACACGCATCCTTTTGGCCACGCCATCACCGTCGCCGATCTGCTGGCGCGCTTCGATACCTGCCACGCATGGGAAGATCGCTATCGGCAGCTCATTTTATTGGCGAAGGCGTTACCCGCACTGCCTGAAGTGCTGAAGACAGACGAGATTTCATTATCCGGCTGTGAAAATCGCGTCTGGCTGGGTTATCAACGTCAGGAAAATGGCAGGTTGCATTTTTACGGTGACAGCGACGGACGCATCGTGCGGGGATTACTGGCGGTATTGCTCACCGCCGTTGAGGGAAAAGCGCCAGAAACGCTATTACAGCACGATCCGCTGGCGCTGTTCGATATGTTGGGGCTGCGCGCACAGCTCAGCGCTTCGCGTTCAAGCGGACTGGCGGCGCTGGCCGCCAGAATCAGGGACATAGCAGAACAAGAAGTCGCGGGAAAATAGCGAAATTCACGCGACTTCTGCACCACAGGCTTTATTTTGTCACAAACACCTGTTACGTCGCAGACGCCCTTTCCCTTTTCGCCATCATCTTCTTCAGCGCATGGGATACCGCAACAAACCCGAAGGTTGCGGTGACCATCGTCGCAGCCCCAAAGCCTGATGCGCAATCCATACGCATGACGCCGTCTGCCGTGCTGCGCGATGCACAAACGGAACCGTCAGGCTGCGGATAAACCAGCGGCTCGCTGGAGAATACGCAGTCGATCCCCAGCTTCCCTTTACTGTTCTTCACCACGTTAAAATCGTGCTTTAACCGCTCGCGCAGCTTGGCAGCCAGCGGATCCTGAATCGTTTTCGCCAGATCGACCACTTCAATCCGAGTCGGATCGATCTGTCCGCCGGCACCGCCCGTTGTCACCACCGGGATTTTATAGCGGCGACAGTAGGAGAGCAGCGCCGCCTTCGGGCGCACGCTGTCGATGGCGTCAATCACATAGCTGAAGTTTTTATCGAGCAGCTCGGCCACGTTTTCCGCACTGATGAAATCATCCACGCAGGTGACGCGACATTCTGGGTTGATCGCCAGAATACGTTCCGCCATCACTTCCGTCTTCGACTGTCCAGTGTGCTGACGCAGCGCGTGGATCTGCCGGTTGGTGTTACTGACGCACACATCATCCATATCGATCAGCGTGATCGCGCCGATGCCGGTACGCGCCAGCGCCTCAGCCGCCCAGGAACCGACGCCACCAATGCCAATCACACAAACGTGAGCCTGAGAAAACAGCGCCAGCGCCTGTTGACCATATAACCGCGCGGTGCCGCCAAAGCGTTGCAAATAGGCTTCGGATAATTGCGTACTCATTCAACCAACCTTACGAAAACAAAATCACAGAAGAATAAAACCGCGAGAAAAAGCGGCTCAGGATAGCGCTAAACCCGCACGACATCCACCAGACAGCTCATGGCATTCGGCCCCTGCGTGAGCGGCGACGTACCGATATCCAGCGTCAGTACATTCGCATTGCCAGACTGTTCAACCGGATGCCACGTTTTCTGACCAAATCCAGGCTCAAACCAGGCACCGGTGGACATGATCACCACGCCCGGCGTGACGCCGTCAGTAATCTGCACACCTGCCAGAATACGACCACGCGCATTTCTGACTTCCACCTGTGAACGGTCGGCGATATCCCGCGCAGCAGCATCCTGCGGGTGCATGTAAAGCGTCTCTTTTCCTGCGGTTTTATTCGCGGCAACCAGCGGCGTCGCGGCAAGTTGGCTATGCAAACGGTCGGACGGCTGAATGGAAATAAAGTGCAGCGGCCATTCTTCCGTGCTTTTGGCTCCCAACCATTCAACGGGAGGTTGCCACTCCGGGTGTGGTGCAAAATCGGCATAGCCATAGCTGGCAATCGCGGAGCTGAACAGTTCTATTTTTCCGCTGGGCGTACTGAGCGCATGTTGCTGCGGGTCGCGGCGAAAATCCTCAAAGAACACAAACGGCTTTTCATCCATCGGGATTTCTACATGTCCCTGCTGCCAGAAATCCTCAAATGACGGCCAACTGTCGGCAACGCCTCGCTGCCTTGAACGGCACTCGTCATAAAGGTGTTCCAGCCACTGCCGCTCACTGCGATTTTGCGTGAACACATCGCCATAACCCAAACGCTCCGCCAGCTCGCTGAAGATATCCACGTCATTACGCGCCTGATGCTGCGGCGCAATCGCCTGATGCATGGCAAAAATAAAGCGATCGCGGGACGACCCGCCGATGTCATTACGCTCCAGCGTGGTCGTAACAGGCAGCACGATATCCGCCATTTGCGCCGCTGGCGTCCAGACGATATCCTGCACAATCACCGTATCCGGCTTACGCCAGCCGTCTACCAGACGGTTCAACTGCTGATGGTGATGGAACGGATTACCGCCCGCCCAATGAATCAGATGAATATCGGGATAAGTATGGGTTTCTCCCTGAAAGGTATAAGGCGTACCGGGATGCAAGAGCATATCGGCGATGCGCGCCACGGGGATTGCTCGTCCCGCATTCGGGCTGGAAGGTGAAGCTGGCGCAGGCGTTGAAATACGCTCGTTGCCCACGCTATTCATCGAGCCGTGCCCGAAGGAGAAGCCGCCACCCGGTAACCCCACCTGTCCCAGCATTGAGGACAGCGCAATCATCATCCAGTACGGCTGCTCACCGCGGTGCGCGCGTTGCACAGAGTAAGAACAGGTAATAAAGCTGCGCACGCCAATCAGCTGTTGCGCCAGACGCCGGATACGCTCGGCGGGAATGCCCGTGATATCGCTGGCCCATTCGGGCGTTTTCACCACGCCATCGCCGCGGCCATGCAAATAGTCGCTCAGTTGCTCATAGCCAACACAGTAGCGTTGCAGGAAATCCTTATCGTCAGCGCCCAAGCGCTGAATCTCATAGCCCAGCGCCAGCATCAGAGCGACATCGGTATTCGGTCGGATAGGAATCCACTCGGCGTTCACAAACTCGGGGCAGTCATCGCGCATCGGGCTGATGTTAATGACCGGAATGCCTTTCGCCACCAGCGCTTCCAGCGCAGGCTTCAACGTGTGGTGTCCGGCACCGCCGGAGGCCACCTGCGCGTTTTTCAGCGCCAGACCGCCAAACGCAAGGAAAATATCACAGTGCTCAGCGACACTGCGCCATTCCGTCACCTTGCCCGTCAGCGGATGGAAGGTGCCAATCACATACGGCAGGAAGAACTGCGCTGCGCCCCAGCTGTAATTCCCCTGCTGATCGACCGCGCCGCCGCCAGAGAAATAGAAGCGTCGTACCTGAGAACGCGCATGGTGATAGCGCCCGGCAGATGACCAGCCGTAGGAACCGGCAAACAAGCCGTCCGCACCGTAACGATCGCGAATACGACGATTCTCCTGCGCAACCAGATCGAGCGCCACATCCCAATCCACTTCAGCAAAGTCTTCCCGGCCACGCAGCGTTCTGTCGCTATTTTCGCGTTTCTGGAGCCAGGAACGCCGCACCGAAGGCCGACGGATACGCCGGTCGGAATACACCAGCGGCACGATGGAATCGAGCATGTCAGAAGGTGCCGGATCGTCAGCAAACGGCTCGCATCGAATCAACCTGCCGTCTTCAACTACAGCGGTAAACGCGCCCCAATGCGCAAGATGTGGATAACGTTTAATCGCCATGACAACCTCAGAGAAGCATCAGTTTTGTTGATAATTAACCAGCAGTGAAGAACCTGAACCGTTCGCCGTACTGCTTTGTGCGTTCTTCAACACCCAAACCCGTCCATAGTGGTTATAGAAGCCAGCCGAGTGGCCTGCATCCGGCCCAATACCCTGATACATATCGAAGTGCTGGCCTTTAATCGCCCCGCCGACATCCAGCGCAATCATCAGGCGCATTTCATACTTGCCAGTGAATTTACCTACGTTATCCAGCAGCGGCACTTCCATTAACAGAGCGGTACCAGCCGGAATCAGCGAACGGTCAGATGCCACAGAGGCTTTCGCCACCAGCGGCACGGCGCTGGCCCCTTTGACAGGGGCGGACATCATGGGTTTAAAGAACACGAAAGAGGGATTCTGCTCAAACAATTCACGTACTTCATATTCGGTGTGCTGCTCCGCCCACTTGCGGATGGCCTGCATAGACATCTCTTCACGCGGGACTTCACCCCGATCGATCAACACTTTACCAATACTGCGGTAGGCATGGCCGTTTTTACCCGCATAGCCGAAGAACGTCAGCGGACGTCCATCGCCAAAATCAATATAGGCGCTGCCCTGCACTTCCATCATGAAGTTATCGACCAGCGAGTTAGTCCAGGCGAGAACCAGCCTGTCATCCAGCGCTCCAGCATAAATGCCAGCACGATCCGGCAGCCGACTGTTCTTTCTGCCCTTCGACGGCATGGCATATAAAGGATGGCGGAATTCCCCCTGGCGGGTATGGCGCGCCTGCAACACCGGCGTGTAATAACCGGTAAACTGCACGTTACCAAAATTATCAACGCCTTCCATCTGCCAGGCGTTCAGACCAAACTTGCTCAGTTCACGGGTATCAGCCCCGGACATCATCCAGTTTTCAATCGCCTGAAAAGTCGTATTATTGCGCGTATAGAGATTCGGTGACGCCGAGCGGATTTCAGAAACCTGAGTCATGAAATCCCGTGCGTTGACGGGTTTACCCTTGGCATTCGGCTCATTCACCAATTCCAGAGGCTGGTTGAGGTGACCATCTTTATATTGCTGCCCGCGATCGGTTGGCCGGGATTGACACCCAGCCAGAATGGCAATGACCACTGCGGTCAGCACATATTTTCCCCACCGTCCCTTCATCTTTGCACTCGCTTTTTACATCAAAAAATTTACCGTCGAACGATAACAAACGGCTATCGAGAAAGGAATGGGACAGCATATAAATCCACGGATCGCGCGTATGCCATTCGGCACGCGGCACAGTAAAAGGTGGGGTTTCCTCCCATCGCCACATTACGGTCACAAAACAACCTATAAGGCGGTAAATCAATCACCTGACAGCCAAATACCGCGCTTTTTAGAGAAATAGGTTGCATCAATACTCATGGAGAGTATAGTGCGCATCCACGGACGCGGGGTGGAGCAGCCTGGTAGCTCGTCGGGCTCATAACCCGAAGGTCGTCGGTTCAAATCCGGCCCCCGCAACCAATTGATGTGAGTCGTCCATCAAGAAAAGTGAAAGTAGTAAAAGATAGTCAATAGTAAAAAGTTAGTACGGACGCGGGGTGGAGCAGCCTGGTAGCTCGTCGGGCTCATAACCCGAAGGTCGTCGGTTCGAATCCGGCCCCCGCAACCAATTGATGTGAGTCGTCCATCAAGGGAAGTAAAAGTAGTAAAGAAAGTCATACGGACGCGGGGTGGAGCAGCCTGGTAGCTCGTCGGGCTCATAACCCGAAGGTCGTCGGTTCGAATCCGGCCCCCGCAACCAATTAAGACTATTTTCAATTACGTTCTGTTCGATTAAGAACGCAGCGATAAAGCACCTTAACGGGTGCTTTTTTGTTTTCTGCGCGACCTCTTTCCTCTGAACCGCGCCGGTTAGGCGCAGCCATCGTGCGACATCAGCAACATCAACTACTGCTGAGCCTGACTGGCAAAGTAGGCTTTAATGCCTGCAAAAATGGATTCGGCAATCTGCTGTTGAAACTGGCTGGTACGCAGCTTGCGCTCTTCCTCCAGATTACTGATAAATGCCGTCTCAACCAGAACAGACGGAATATCCGGCGCTTTCAGTACCGCAAACCCAGCCTGATCGACGCTGTTTTTATGCAGGCGATTCACTTTACCCAACCGACTCAGGATCTCTTGACCAAACTTCAGGCTGTCGCTGATAGTGACGGTCTGCACCAGATCGAACATGGTGTGATCCAGATAGCGATCGCCGCTCATGCTCACGCCGCCAATCAAATCCGATTCGTTCTGAGTTTCTGCCAGAAATCTGGCGGCGGTACTGGTTGCCCCTTTCTTCGAGAGGGCAAAAACCGACGATCCTCTTGCCGAACGATTGGTAAACGCATCCGCATGAATCGAAATGAACAGATCGGCACGCTGCTTGCGCGCTTTCGCCACCCGCACGCGCAGCGGAATGAACACATCTTCATTGCGCGTCATATGCGCTTTCATGTTGGATTCATTATCGATCAGCTTGCGCAGGCGGCGGGCGATTTGCAGCACGATGTCTTTCTCGCGCGTTTTATTCTTGCCAATCGCACCGGGATCTTCACCGCCATGACCAGGGTCGAGCATAATAATCAGCGGACGATCCCGCCCGGCCTTCCCGGCTTTCGGCGCTTCTGCTGGCAGCGTGCGCTCCAGATCGCCTTTGTTGTAATCCTCCAACAGCGCCAGCAGCGGATCTTCTTCGTTGTCATAGCGCCCTGCCGCAGGGTACAAATCCAGCACCAGCCGATGCTTGAATTCGGCCACCGGCCCCAGCGTAAAGACTTTGGTCGTCACCTGCTGTTTGAGTTCCAGCACCAAACGCACCGTGCTTTTATCAAACTGGCCGATGCGCGCTTCTTTAATCAGCGGATCGTTATCCTGCTGAAACTGGCTGGCTATTTCCTTCAATACGCTGTTCAGGTGAACATTTTCGATATCCACCACAATGCGTTCAGGATTACTGAGACTAAACTGTTTATATTTCAGCGGGTGATTAGATTCCAGCGTGACGCGGGTATAGGCAGAAGACGGCCAGACGCGCACGGCAACAACCTGTGTTGTCGCCGCCATCCCTACACCACTTACGCTTAACAGCCAGGTTGCTGCTGCGCTTTGTAATAGACGCCGTCGAGTCAGATGATGATTCGAATGAGACATGCCGCTCCGATCTGATTGCTGTGCGTTATCCTGAATTTTTGTTTGCTACTGCATGGGATAAGCGATCAAAAAATGAATAAAGGTAAAAATTGTCAAAAACTTTAACGAATCTGCTCTGCCCTGTCATGCAAAAATCATCTGCAGGCCTTATAACAGGCGGATATCATAAATTTGAAGCATTAACCTCGCTTTTATGGTGAATACTTCCTCTTGCCTTTTACGCCATAAAGAATAAAAATACATAAATTACGAATAAAAATGCAAAGAGGGCTCGCAGTGAAGGAACGTAGTACAGAACTGGTTCAGGGCTTCCGCCATTCAGTTCCCTATATCAATGCCCACCGTGGCAAAACGTTTGTCATCATGTTAGGTGGCGAAGCCATTGAGCATGCCAACTTCTCTAGCATCGTAAATGATATCGGGCTGCTGCACAGTCTGGGGATTAAGCTGGTCGTCGTTTATGGCGCTCGCCCCCAGATCGATGCCAACCTGACAACGCATCACTACGAGCCTCACTACCATAAAAACACCCGCATCACCGACAGCGCCACGCTGGAGCTGGTTAAGCAGGCGGCGGGGATGCTGCAGTTGGACATCACGGCCCGACTGTCGATGAGCCTGAACAACACGCCGCTGCAAGGTGCCCATATTAATGTCGTCAGCGGTAATTTTATTATCGCGCAACCGCTTGGCGTTGATGACGGCGTGGACTACTGCCACAGCGGCCGCATTCGCCGCATTGATGAAGAAGCCGTTCATCGCCAGCTGAATAGCGGCGCGATTGTCCTGCTCGGACCGGTTGCGGTTTCTGTCACGGGTGAAAGTTTCAATTTAACCTCGGAAGAGGTCGCGACCCAGCTCGCCATTAAGCTGAAAGCGGAAAAGATGATCGGTTTCTGCTCCTCACAGGGCGTGACCAATGAAGAAGGCAACATCATTTCCGAGCTGTTCCCTGACGATGCACAGAAGCGTATTGATGCACTGGAACAGGCTGGCGATTACCATTCGGGTACGGTTCGATTCCTGCGCGGCGCGGTTAAAGCCTGCCGTAGCGGTGTGCGCCGCAGCCACCTGATCAGCTATCAGGATGACGGTGCGCTGCTGCAGGAGCTGTTCTCACGTGACGGCATCGGTACGCAGATCGTGATGGAAAGCGCCGAGCAGGTTCGCCGTGCAACCATCAATGACATCGGCGGCATTCTGGAACTGATTCGCCCGCTGGAAGAGCAAGGTATTCTGGTCAGACGCTCGCGCGAACAGTTAGAAATGGAGATCGACAAATTCACCGTCGTGGTACGCGATAACCTGACTATCGCCTGCGCGGCACTTTATCCGTTCCCGGAAGAAAGCATCGGCGAAATGGCCTGCGTTGCGGTTCATCCGGATTACCGCAGTTCATCGCGCGGCGATATGCTATTGCTACGTATTGCCGCCCAGGCGCGTCAGCAGGGTCTGCAAAAGCTGTTTGTGCTGACGACGCACAGCATCCACTGGTTCCAGGAGCGCGGCTTTTTACCCGCCGAAGTGGAAATGCTGCCGAAGAAAAAACAGGCGCTGTACAACTACCAGCGTCGCTCGAAGATTCTGGTGTTGGACCTCTGAGCGATTCCACTCAATAACGCCGCTCGTGGCCGACCGTAAAATCGGCCACAAGCGTTTGTCCATTTATGGCTGCTTGCCAAACTCACCGCTCAGCGTCGTCCATTTCCTTGCCTGTTCACTCAGCGTGAACCCGAGTCCCAAACGATCGGATCCCCACATGCGCTCATCGTAGATATTGGTTTTTCACTGATTGAGCGCGAATCGGCCTGACGTTAATATCTAATAAAACAGTTCACTATAAGCAGCATGCTCTCAAGAACGTGCCATTAACGCGCTAATTCGCTCTTCCAAACCGCTATAGCGCTGCGTTGGCGTCTTCACCGCACGACAGAGGATCCTGATGTCGGTATAGAGAGACAAACGCTGGCGTGCACGGGTGATGGCGGTATACACCAACTCCCTCGTCAGCACCGGCAAATAGTGGTTAGGCAACACCAGCGCGGTATGATCAAACTCCGACCCTTGCGATTTATGCACCGTCATCGCATAGGCCGTTTCGTGCGGCGGCAGACGGCTTGGCGTGACATCTTTGGTTTCGCCATTCGGCAGGGGGAAAAACACGCGTAGCTCCCCGCTCTCTCCCATCATGGCAATACCAATATCGCCGTTGAATAGGCCCAAAGCAGCATCGTTACGTTCAATCATGACTGGGCGGCCGGGATACCAGCGGTTAAGCGGATGACGACTACGCTGAATCAACCCAGCCTGATGCAAAGCCTGCTCGATGCGCTGATTCAGCCCTGCGACGCCAAACGGCCCTTCACGCAACGCGCACAGTTGGCGATAACGCTGGAAGGCAAGCAGCACGGCATCCGGCGAGGATCCCGCAGTAATAAGCTGTAGATAATCACCATATCCGTCGACACACTGTGCCAACATGGCCTGATATTCTTCAGCATCGGCTAACGGACTACAGGTAATGTCGGTAAACTCGCCATTCAGCACCTCACGCACGCGAACATCATCGCCGCCGTTCACCGCCTGCGCCAATTGTCCAATACCGGAATACGGATCAAAGCGATAACTCCGGCGTAACAGGCAGATACTGTCACTGACCGTCGTCTGTCCTTCAGGGCCGCTTTCATCCAGACTACAGCCCGTCAGCCGCTGCAATTGCTGCGCCCGCGCGCGGCTATAGCCAGCCTCGGCAAAACGACAAATATCGCCCAATACCGCCCCCGCCTCAACGGACGCTAACTGATCGCGATCGCCCAGAAAGATAATTCTGGCGTGTGGCGGAAGCGCAGCAATCACATTCGCCATCATCGGCAGATCGACCATTGACGCCTCATCCACAATCAGCACATCCAGATGCAGCGGGTTGTCCTGATTATGGCGCAGGCGCTGGCTATCCGTCACCGCACCCAAGAGCCGGTGCAGCGTTGTCGCTTCCTGCGGAAACGCATCCCGCTGCTGAGGTTCCACCGCCAGACGATGCAGAGCCTGACCCAGCGACTCCGTGAGCCGCGCTGCCGCTTTCCCAGTCGGTGCGGCTAATTGAATACGTAACGCTTCCCCCGTATTCAGTTCAATCAATGCGGCCAGCAGTCTGGCGACCGTCGTGGTTTTCCCCGTCCCCGGCCCGCCAGAAATAATCGCAATACGGCGCGTCAATGCGACAGCGGCGGCGACTTTCTGCCAGTCAACCTCTTCGCCCGTGTCAGGAAATAACCGATCCAACGCGGCCCGGATCGCAGGTTCATCAACGGGTAGCGTATCGCGTTCGCTGGCGATAAAGCGCGCCACGCGCCCCTCACTCTGCCAGCTGCGCTGTAAATAAAGCTTTTCTCCCTGCAACACCAGCGGCGTCGATGAACTGCCGTCGCTGACAGCGTCAGATGCCAGCAAACGCTGCTGCCATGCGGCGACCGTGTTGAGCCCTGCCTCCGTAAGCAGCTGTTGTGCCAGATCAGGATCGCGACCATCAAACAGCGTCTGTGCCTGCAAATTCTCCAGCGGTAAGCACACATGCCCCGCGCCCGAGTGCGCGCTCAGGCAGGCGGCGGCCAGCAGCAGAGCGGGCTGCGTCTCATCCGCCAGCATTCTGGCAAACTGCATATCCAGCGGGCGCAGCAGTCGCCGCGCCAGTGCCATTTCAAGCAAGGCAATCATGAGGGAATTCCTGTATCAGCATCGTCAGGCATCTTTCCCTTGAAGAGCGTATCAAGCCCAAAAACAAAGTCAGCAGAGGGGCGGCAAGCAAAGATGCCATTGCCGGGGTGAGATTCCTCAACGCCGCGTAAAAACAGATAAAACACGCCGCCAAAGTGGCGCTCATAGACATAATCCGCAATGCGGTGACGGAGATAGCGATGCAAAGCCAGCGTATAGAGCTGGTATTGCAGGTCATAGCGGTGTTCGGCCATCGACTGCATCATGGCCGTTTGGGTGTACGCACTGGCATCAGGGCCGAGCCAATTGGATTTGTAGTCCAGCAGGTAATAGCGCCCTTCCCAGCGGAACACCAGATCGATAAATCCTTTCAGCATGCCTTTCACCTGCTGAAAAGAGAGCGCCGGACACCGCGCGGATAGCGGATCGTGATGCTTTGCCAACCGGTCGAGCTGCGCCGCATGTATTGGAGCATCAATTGGTATATAGAACTGTAATTCAGCCTGCTTATCTGTGTTATCCAGCGCCGACAGTGTCATCCCTTGATTGTTAAGCGGCGTATGCAAAAGCGTATCCATCCACACCTTCAACACCGGATGCCAGTGCGCTTCAAATCCCTGTAGCTGCAACTGCTCGGCTAGCCAGCCATCATCAACAGGCTGGGTGAAATCCAGCGTTTCAAACAGGCTATGCAAAAACGTCCCCGGACTTGCGCCGCGCGGGAACGTATGCGGTGTCAGTTGGGCTTCATCCGTTTCCTGACGCTCGCCTATCGCTTCGATATCCAGACGCGGCACCAGATCCTGCGCACTTGTGGTGCCATGCTGCTGAAGTCCCGAATAACTGGTGACTCGCCAGCCGTCGCGCAATTGGCGCTCAATATGACGAGCCTGTAGCTCTGCCAACTCTGGTCTATCCGGCTGCCAGCGCTGCGTTTCCGTCGCCTGTAGCGGTGTCAATGCAACACCGTCCCCGACCATGCCCTCCAGCTCGCTGACTAACGTGGCAGCCTCAGCTTCTTTACCGCGCTGGAGTAAATAGCCCAGCGCGCTCTGGTGCATATCACTGCTGCCGTCTTTCTTACGTGACCGCTGAACAGGCGCAACGCCTACGCTACAGTAGTAAATAGAGCGGGTTAGCGCGACATACAGCAAACGTAAATCTTCCGCCAGCCGCTCTTCTTCCGCCAACGTCTGACTTTCCTCATGATTTTGCAGATCCAATACGGCCTGATAGCTCTCGCGATCGTGATAAATGCCCTGATCCTGCACGCGGAAATTACTGATGAAAGGCAGCCACACTAGCGGGTATTCCAATCCTTTCGATTTATGGATCGTGACGATCTGCACCAAATGACGGTCACTTTCCAGACGTAGCTGCTGATTCTCGGCCTGCGGATTCGGCTGGACAATCTGTTGCGATAGCCAGCGCACCAGCGCATGTTCGCTATCGAGCGTTGCCGAGGCATCCTGCAATAACTCACCGATATGCAGGATATCGGTAATGCGGCGCTCCCCGTCCGCGCTCGCCAGCAGGTTTTCCGCCAATTGATGTTGGCTCATTAGCGCACGCAGCATCGGCAGTACGCCTTTCTGACGCCACAGCGTGCGATAACCGGCAAACTCATCCACCAGCGCATCCCATGTTGCTTCGCTTTGCCCTAACGCATCAACCTGTTCGGCATCTAGCCCCATCAGCGCCGTCGCCATTGCACTGCGTAACGTGCGCTCCTGCTCCGGTGCCAGCACCGCCTGCAACAGCCACAACATATCGCTGGCTTCTGGCGTGCTAAACACGCTGTCGCGATTGGACAGATACACCGAGGGAATCGACAAACGGCTCAGTGCATCACGAATCAGCGAGGCTTCACGCCGGCTGCGCACCAGCACACTCATGTCGGAGGCTTTGACCAAACGCCGTGAATCATCGCTGACCAACCAGGCTTCATGACGCTGGCTGGCCGCCAGCCAGTCACGAATCTGCGCCGCACACTGGCGCGCCATCTGCTGCTGATAATCCCCTATGCCGATCGGTTCTGAGCCCGTTAGCCAGAATTGCAACGCAGGCTGAGGCTGCCCGGCAACCTCAAACACCAGGCCGCGTTTAGAGTCGGCAGGCTTGACCGGCAGGAAAGGGATATTGTGGAAAATAAAAGGATGGTCGAGGCGCTCAAACAAACGATTAACGCCACGCACCATCTGATGCGACGAACGCCAGTTCGTGCCCAGCGTATAATGTGCAGCCACTTCTCCGCGCGCGTGCATATAGGTAAAAATATCCGCGCCGCGAAATGCATAAATAGCCTGTTTAGGATCACCGATCAACAGCAGACCACACTGCGGCTGCCTGACGTACAACGTTCGGAAAATACGGTACTGCTGGGGGTCGGTATCCTGAAACTCATCAATCATTGCTACCGGATAGCGCTCGCGAATGGCGCTGGCAAGCTGCTCTCCCCCCGGCTGCTGCAACGCAATATCCAGACGACTCAGCAGATCGTCAAATCCCAGCTCCGCACGCTGTCGTTTCTCCTCACGCACCGACTCCCGGATCGCTGACAGCGCACGCACAATCACCAAATCACGCAGCGATAGCGGCGTTTCAAGCAGCCGCTCAGTCTCCTCAAACAGGGCATGAACAGGTGGTTCACCTTTCTTCGTCTTCTCGATTAGCGTTTGCTGGGCAAATCTCACCAGATCTTTCGGCAGTTGATAATCCAGCGTCGGCTGCTCTGCCCACAGCGTGACTTTCTGTAACCAGTTGGGAAGATGCTTGCTGCTGTAGCTGCGCTTATCGACGCCAGAAGCGCTAATCAACGCTTCCAGCTCCGCTGCTGACGCCAGCCAGCGTTGTTTGTACGCATCGATCGTCGCCACGATTTTCTCATGTCGACTCAGCAACGTTTCGTCTTCTTCTGGCGGCAAGCGAAACGCAGGCGCTTCACCGTGCAGATAAGGAGCCAGATCGGCCAGCAGGTTTTCTGGCCCTTTCCACTCCAGACCGACAATACGGGCGACCTCTACCGGCAGCGGATAGCAATAACGACGCCAAAAATCGGCGCAGGCCTGACGGCGCAACGGCTGCTCATCTTCTATCAGCACTTGTTCAAAAAGCACGCCGGATTCAAACGCATTGGTACTGAGCATACGCTGGCAGAAACCGTGGATCGTGTAGATCGCCGCCTCATCCATTTGCCGTTCAGCCGCCAGCAATACATCAGCCGCATCGCGATGGTCCGAAATCTCCGCCAGCAGTTGCGCGAGCGAAGCATCTTTATGCTTTTCCGCCTCCTTCCCCTGCGCGCTTTTACGCAGGCAGGCGATACGCAAGGCGTGAATTCTGGCACGAATACGCTCCCGCAGCTCTTCGGTCGCGGCCTCCGTAAAGGTCACAACCAGAATTTCCTCGACCAGTAGCGGACGTGGATACGCGGCTTGCTTACCCAGCCCCAGCAACAGGCGCAGATACAGCGTAGCCAGCGTATAGGTTTTCCCTGTTCCGGCCGACGCCTCAATCAGCCGCTCCCCCAGGAGCGGTAACGTCATGACGTCTAATGATTGCGGCGCGGCACTTGTCATTGTGCTGCAACCTTACCGACAGCGTCCGATGCCGCAGTATCCGCTGCGGGCTGTGCGGCTGGCGCAGGGATCATCGCAGGCGCTTTCTCACGCGGTAACGTTTTCTGCAATGAAGAGGCGTCCGCGTAGGTATGCCATCCTTTCGGTGCGGCATAGTCAGCTTTACCATGATGGCTGCCGGAAACCTGCGACAATACGGCCAGCCCCTCAGGCTTCAGCGCCTGCTGGAAGAAATCGGCCAGTTGCGCCACTGTCAGCGGTTTGATTTGTTCGAGCAGTTTCTCCCGCGAGTCAAAAGCAAAGTTTTCCCGATCCACATCCTTACGCAGTCGGCTGGCTTCTTCACCCAATGTCTGCGGACGTTGATTCAGTTCATTCATCACACCTTGTTTATACTGTGCGAACTCTTCTTCACTCATTTCACGCAGTCGTTTTTGCGCTTTCAGGTAAAAATCTTCATAGCGCTGATACAGATAAGCAGGCTGTTTGCTGTTGCTTTGTAGCAGGAAGCCGATGCCCATCTGTCGGCCAAGCGACATCGGGAAAGCAAACACCGCATAGCCCAACTGCTCTTCCGTTCTCAGTTGGCTATAGAACCAAGGCTGAACGATCTGCCCCAGCACCGAGCTATACGCCATGCTTTGCGTTTCCGCGTAACCCGTTGGCACATACACTGCCGCTAGCGCAGAATCCGTGCTGCTGCCTGGGCGCTGTAGATTAGCGAGCTGTGGCTTGCTGACTTTGACATCATCGCTGCGTGACAGATTTTCACCCTTCGCCTTCAGATGCGCTTTCAGCGTCGTCGCTAACTCGGTCACGCTCTCCGGTGTCAGATTACCGACGACCAGCATTTCCGGCGTGGCTTTTTGCAGCAGATCGTTGCGATAATTAATCACATCCTGTAAGTGAATATCTTTCAGCAACTTACGTCGTTCGCCGCGTTCGAAGTAAGGCAGTTGCGATACCGCCTGAATCGGCTGTATGGCTTGTTCAAAGGCTTTTGATTTTTCGACTGCATCCAACTGCTGCAAGTACCAGGACTTTGCCTGCTCCAATTGCGCTTCCGTCGACGTAAAGGAGGCATAGCCATCCGCCAGTGTCAGTAGCAATCGTGGCAAATGCTGGGTATAGCCATCGGCGCTAATTACCAGACCATCATTACTGCGAGTGGAGAAGCTAATGCCACCAACTGAGGCCTGATAGCTGAGTTCATCCAACGCCAGCCCCGCCAGATAGTCATTTAACGCGAACAACACCTGATTCCGTGCGGTACTGCGCGCTTCCTGATTACGCAGGAACAGGGTGATTTCTGCTTTCGGCTCATCGGCGAAATAGTGGCTTGGCATATACAGCACGCGCAGCCCCGGCTGATTCAGCAGAAGCGTCGGCTTGGTTATCGATTTATCCGCTTTGATCAGAGAAAAATCATCCGGGATATAAGGGTTGATCGTTGGCAACGACAGCGACATTTTTTGCCCCAGCGTTTTCCATTTTGCGAATGTTGCTGACGGAATTTTATCCATCTCGTACGGCGCATCGACAAAGTAGGCCACTTTATTATGCGGTTCATTCGGGCTGATAACCCAAACGCGCGCGTTCTGCGGCGTCATCTCGTCTAAACGTGCAGCAATGGCCTTCGGATCGTAGCGATCCGCAACATACTGCGCATCCAGCGTGTGTTCGACTGGCACGCGCAGCATGGTATCCACCAGCCATTCGATGTAGTCCATGTCCCGGCTGATGGACGGATAGCGGAAATCCAGATCCAGGACGCGTGCGATCTCATCAAAATAACGTTGCTGAATCCCCTCGGTGCGGATTTCTTGCAGGTAACGGAAGATGGCCGCAATCACCTCGTCACGCTGTGCCAAACCTTTATCGGTCAGCGAGGCTGAAATAGCGAACATGCCGCCGTTACGGTCGATAATCGGTGAAGAACCCGCACCGATAGACTCAACCAGCCCTTCCTTTTGCAACCAATCAGAAAGCGTATTCTGGCTGCGGTTGCCGATCAGATAGCTAATGTAGGTATCCGTCTTGCTGCGAAATTCCTGGCTACTATCGCTGACGCGAAATTCAATACGCAGCTGTTTTCTCGGTTGCGCAGGGACATAGTGAATCATCACGCCACGCTGCTTCTCCGTCGTGACAGGAACGGTAACCGCAGGAACGCTGGCGTTGTGATTGGCAATGCGCCCGAAGGTATCGGCCGCCAGTTTTGCCAGTTCAGGGAGAGGTTGATTGCTGTAAATCACCCCTTTCATCAGGTTGGCCGAGTAGTATTTCTGGTAGAACTTCACCAGTTCATCATGCAGTTTGCTGCCAGGCTTATCGCTCAGGGTTTCAAGATTCCCCCCCGAAAAACGCGCGCTCGGGTGTGCTGGGTTCAGCGTCTCTGCGCCTACCTGCGCGATGCGATGACCGTCACGCGAACGCGCCATCGTTAATTCCGCATTGACCGCGTTACGCTCACGATCGGCATTCACCGGATCGAGTAGCGGCTCCGCAATCGCATCGGCCATCCGATCTACAGCGGGCCGCAACGCATCATTTTCGACTTCCAGATAAAACGCCGTGCGGTAAGACGCCGTGCTGGCGTTGTGGCTGCCACCATGCTTTTTCAAAAACTCAGACAGCGCTTCTGGCTCAGGGTAACGTTTTGATCCCATCAGCACCATGTGTTCAAGGTAGTGCGCTAACCCCAGTTGGTTATCAGGATCGTCCAGCGAACCAATAGGCAGCGCCAGTGATGCCAACGATTTGGGTGCCTGCGGATCGGAAACCAGCAGAACGGTCATGCCGTTATCCAGTTTGATCGCCTGATATTGCCGCGGATCTTTTTCGCTTTTTCGAATGGTCTGAGCCAGCGGCTGCCAGCCCGTCTCTGCCCAACTCGCCGGAAGCCAGAATGTGAATAAAAGAAACCACCCGGTAATCCAGACCCACTGTTTACGCATGCAATTCTCCAACCTCATATCCATCACTTTTCACGTTGCAGTGCATTATCTTCTCGCACCTCAAAATCGACTCGGGCATTACTCATCACGCCAGATTAAAGCGGAACGGTGGCAGTAGCCAGATTTGCGCCGCCTCAATCACCTCATTCATTCGTTTTTCATCCAACTCACGAATAATACGTTGCAGGTAATAATCCTCGCCTTCCCCCCGCATTCCCATATTGCCCTGCCAGGCTTGCAATAAACGGGCGCGCGCTTTGTTCTGCGCCTCTTCATCTGACCGCAGACTATCGCTTTCACGATCATAACATTCAGCCAGCCAGGCGCTCCCCGATTTATTGAGCAGTAACAGCGGCCTGCTCATTCCCTGACGATATCCATCCAGCATGACAGACAGATGTTCTCTGGCCTGCGCTTCCGACAAGGCAGCAAAGCGCCACGCGGTATCCTCCCGTCCATACAATCGGCTTTCGCCTTGCCCCCCCGTCACACAGTAGGCCAAGTGTTCCAGCCACAGCGTCATGCCATCCTTCATGGAAAGCGTGCCGGGACGCCAGCGTAGCAAACCATCCGGCTGCACCTGATTCAGCCAGCCGCTGATGCGCACACCGTTAAGGAGGATATCCACTTCCCGGCTCACCAACAGCGAGGGCATTAACTCATCACGCACGCGCGCTGCCAACTGCGCCATATCCTGCTGTTGTTCCTGCCAGTAAATTTCACCGAACGCGCCATAGGGAAGCTCACCCGCCGCTCTGGCACGGCGATACAGTTTTTCCGTATCACCATCATTAATCAACGTGTTAAGCAACTCGCTGTTCAATTGATAGCGGTTAAGGCTATCAACGACAAAGGGCTCTTCATCCAGCAGTTCATCGCTGTGCAGCATGAAACTCACACCAAGCCGCAGTTGAAAAAAGGCTCGCACCGGGTGACGATAAAACCGTTTCAGATCGTCCAGGCTGACATCTCTATCCGTTGTTCTTTCGGACAACGCTTCACGATCGAAATCAGGCTGGGCTTCCCCTTTTCGGTTCGCCGCCGCCAGCCACTCTGTCGCAAAGCTCAATGGCTGCGGTGCCGACAGGAAGTTATCCGCATCGAAAGGCATACGGCTATGTTCACGGCAGAGGTGCTTCACCACCCGCTCAGCGCTGCTATCAATATCCAGCGCCTCATCGCCCGGCAGAACGTAACTTTGGGCGATATACTCCGTCAGTTCGCTCACCAATACGGAAGGATAGCGACGCGTATTATCCTGAATCGAGCGCCCGATATGGCTGATATAAAGTTTGTGCTGCGCCGACAGAAGCGCCTCCAGAAACAGATAGCGGTCATCGTCACGTCGGCTACGATCGCCGCGCTTGATCTTCCGCCCCATTAGATCGAACCCGAGCGGCGGCAGCGTTCGGGGATAGACACCATCGTTCATTCCCAGCAAACATACGACCTTAAAGGGAATGGAGCGCATTGGCATCAGCGTGCAAAAGTTGATCGCACCGGCCAGAAAACGCTGGCTGAGCCGTTCCTGATCGAGGCGCCGCGACAGTTCATCACGTAACCGGGAGATCGGCACTTGTTGTGGATAATGCGCCATCGCCCCCATGCCAATCACGTACTGCCACTGTTTTTCAACCAATGCCAACGCCGCTTCAGTCTCACTATCCGCGTCAAAGAAGATTTCAATCAGCTCTCGGCATAGCGGTAACCAGTCAACCAGCACGCGCGGCTGAGACAGGCGCTGACGCCATTGGTGGATCTGCATCAGCAGTTCGGCCAATTGACCGGCCAATTCCGCAATCAATCCGCTGGATTCATCGTAAGGCAGCACGCCCTGCCAGTCGCCAACCTGGCTGTCCATCGCATAGCCCAGCAGCATTCTCGTCAGGCCAAAACGCCACGTATGTTGGCCCGTCGGCGGCAGCATGAGATCGCGCACATTGTCGTCATCCAATCCCCAGCGTACACCAGACTCTACCACCCACAGGCGCAGACGCCGTAATCCTTCTTCCTGAATACCGAAACGGGCAGCCAACGCGGGCACTTCAAGCAATGCCAAAACCTGTTCCGCCGTAAAACGACTTGTCGGTAAATCCAGCAGGCTGATTACCGCCTGCAAGGCGGGGTGCGCATGCCGCGCACGCTGATCGGAGATGGCAAAAGGCAGATAGCGGTTATCCGGCGCATTGCCAAATACCGCCTGAATAAATGGCGTATAGCTGTCAATATCCGCCATCATCACAATGATGTCACGCGGCATCAGCTCAGGATCGTCTGCCATCATGGACAGCAGTCGATCGTGAAGCACTTCCACCTCACGCTGCGGACTATGACAGGCGTGAAAATCGACCGAACGATCGTCGAGTGCCAGCAGGCGTTTTTGCGTGCTCGAGTTCTGTGTTTCGTGGCTGACAGCCACTACAGCGTGGTCTTCCAGCTCAAGAATATCACGCTGTAAGGTTTGCAGCAGATTTTCGCCATCAGACTCAACAAAGGCGTCGATCTCCTGCACGTTATCCAGCTCAGCCAGCAGATAAAGGTTATCGCGCCCCAGCTTTCCCCACGATGCCAGCAACGGATTATTAATCGACTGTTTACCATCATCGTTGAACAGCGTTTCTGCCTGTGAGGGATCGCGAAAGAGCGGGCGAGTTTCATCAGCAGAGTCGCCGTCAAATCGATGTAAGCGACGGCTGCGGGCTTTTAGCTTCGCCAGAAACTTATAGTCCTGAATGTCACTCCAGTAATGGCGACAAGGGTTGGTAAAGAGCAGGTGCACGTCAATATGTCGCGCCAGCGCGTTCAACGCCTGTAAATAGATCGGGGGTAACGCCGAAATGCCGCAGATAAAAACGCGCGGCGGCAGGTCATGCGGGCACGTTTTTGCCTGCTCTAACGCAGTAATAAAACGTTGATACAGAATCGCATGATGCCATTCGGGCTGCGCCAGCCCACGCGTGTAATCCACCAGCGCACGCCACAGCGCCGATTGCCACAACTGGTTACCGCCGAGATCGTCAACCTGTTTTCCCTCTTGCCAGGCTTTGATCCACTCAGGGCGATAAATCAGGTATTGATCGAAAAGATCCGCCACGCGCCCGGCAAGCTGATGCAGTTTTCGCTGGTTATCATCATCTTGCAGATAGTGATTCAGCACCGCAAAATCAGGCTGTGATAATAAATCGGGCAACAAGTGCATGAGTTTCCACGTCATTGCATCCTTGCTGAAGGCGCTTTCTTTTGGAATATCCGGCAGCACGTGGCGACACATATTCCATAAAAAAACACCGGGCAGCGGGAATTGAATATTGGCAGCAATACCGAAGTGCCCAGCCAGTTCAATTTGCAACCACTGCGCCATCCCCGGACTTTGCACCAAAATCACTTCCTGCTGGAAGGGATCGGCAAGCGGCTGACGTTTTATCAACTCAACCATCAGTCTTTTCAGGATATCCAACTGATTGGAGTGATAGATTCTAAACATTCTGGCTCCTGCTACCGCGGCTTACGATTGATAACTCAAAGTTTACTTAAACAGGCCTATTGAACAAGCGATGACCGACAAAACCAACGGTTTAGTGTAGCCTGATAGCGGCGTGGCGTCATGACTCTTGCCGTTACCTGACGGCATTCTGGACTCTGTAACTGCTCCGACACACTAAACTGCCAGTGTTTACTCGACAGGGATGCCGCATTATCAAGAGCAAACGGATGATACGGTACGCCTGCTTCATAGGCTTCCAACTGCTGTATCGCAAACCGCCAGGCCTGACGCTGCTGCCACTGATGCTGAAATGATTGCTGTAATATCTGGTGATATTGCAATAATCCCATCAGCGACACGGCAAACAGCAGCGCCGCCACCAACGTCTCCGGCAGGCTAAAACCCGATTGATGATTCACATATCCCTTGTTCACTACGCTATTCCCTTGCATCACAGCGTGTCACATCCTTATCAGGGCAAAAATCCAGCCAGCCGTTACCCACTGGTTGAATAGCGTTCTGCCCCGATGACAGCGCCAAAAATGACACCCGCTGGTACAGCGTCAACGATCGCACCGAACCGGGGAGCGTGCCTTCACCACGCAGTAACCCCTGCCTCCCATCCGAAGCCGCACGCAGGCACACCACAAGCTGTTCCGCCGACAATTTCTGACACTGCCAGCTTTCCGTTAGCGCATTCCAACGCTGCCCCTTTCCCCAGTTCAACGAGGACAATGCTTGATTGAAAGCGCGCAGATAATGCCGCTCATCGTTTCCCACCTGAATGGCAGTCTCAAGCTGACGTTGCAAACCTGACATCAACAGCAGGCCAACAACGGCGATCAGCAGTACCATAGGCAGTGTTCCACTTCCCGTTTGCCATCCTTTCTTCATGGGTTACGCCCCAGTATCAGGCGGGAAATATGTTGCTTAACGGCAGGGCGTTTGGCCCAGTATCCCGCCAGTTGCAATTCATACAGCGCCACATCATTTTGCGCAGTCAAACGCTGTAACCGGAACAGCGTAAGTACGACCTCCTGCGGATCAAACAGTTTCTCCCATCGGTCACCCTGACAATTGTGCGCCCCACTTTGAATTTCCAACGATCGACCGCGTAGACGATAGCCAAAAGACTCGGCATCCTGTTGCTCTCCGCCATCCCAAATGCCATTCCGGTTCAGATCGTAAGAGACATTCAGGCAGCTATTTTCCGCCTCTCCCGGATAGTTTCCGATACTGATCGCCTTTCCCTGGCAGGTTCCAGCACAAAAGCCCGCCCGTCGGATGTCTTTCTCAATCCCCATCGCGACCTGACTAAACAGTTGCTCCAGCCGGAAAAGCTGTGCACTGTCCTGACTTTGACCACGCAACAAAGGGTATAGTTGCGCCGCCGACAGCATAATCAGGCTGCCTAAACTCAGCGCTAACAGGATCTCCGACAGAGTGAAACCACGCTGTTTACACCTCCGATTCACCTGCATCAATACCGTGTCCCTCAATACGATCTGTTTCAGCATAGGGGAATCGCCAGAACAGCTTGCGATTCGCTGCACAGTCGCATGCGTCCCCTCACCGAGATGATGAGACGCAACTGCCCCGCAGCGTTCGACAGCGAGATGTGTCCAGCCTGAGCGGCGTTACGCAAGCCAAAAAACGTAAATACGTTGCTGGTGGACTTTGCCAACACGATATCCTGCGTACGACGTACGAACTGTCCCGAATGGTTCTCACGGCATATCTCCTCTGCCTGTTTTTCATTCTGGCCCGCCATCATGCACCATAACTCCCCCTGCGATATGAGCCTCACCGTCCGGGTTTCGTTATGCCAGTAGGCATTCGCCTGAGCCCGACTCAAAAAGTCCAGCAGTTGCTGCGCACTCTGCTCCAGACGAATGGCCTGCTGATACTGAATCCAGCCATGCAGGCCGCCGCCCGCCATCAGCGCTACGAGCGTCAGCACCACCAATAATTCAAGCAAGGTAAACCCCCGAGGTTGTCGATTCCCTGTTTTCATGACGTCAGGATAGTGAGTCTTATCAGCAAAAACAGCGTGTTAACGGCGTTATACGCGGCGGCTCTCAATGTTTTACTGCAACGATGTAACAACAGAAAAAACGTGCGGGGAGGTGGGGAAAGTACAATGAAAAAACGGCGCCTGCCTGTATCGAAGACGCCGTCTGGTAGGGTAGGTCGTTAAATCAGTGATCGATACGCATCCAGTTCTTTTACCGTCATTGGTAGCCCCTGACGCAGGAGACAATCCAGATATTCGTCTACATCAAACGGAGGCTTTCTGAAGGCAGTGCGCGAAGTGCGAACCGCTTTAAGCACCAGAGCAGAATTGAGATCAAATAAATCGGCAATGAATTCGTCTGGATGCATGGCTTCCACTCCAAATTCCAAAAGTGCCGTTGCAGGAAAGTCTTTCAGATTCGCAGTGACGATGACTTCTGCATTAGCGCGTATCGCCGCTGCCAATACATGTCGATCATCCGCATCAGGTAAAACCAGAGCAGGGATAAGTTGCTCGAATCCAGTCACATTGGCATCGGGTAATGCCTTATTCATCAAATGCTCAATGTTCCTGAGCTTATCCATCGTTACGTCCGCATTATTTAGCAACAAATTTCGCTGCCACTCTTCCTGAATTAGTGCCGTCCATTTTGGCTGATATAGCCCTGTTAAACCAAGATGCATGAGCAAATCCCGTAGCAGAGATGGATAAATGACACACGCATCAAGTACCACGGGATAGGGGGAGTGATTCATTAGTAAAACCCGAGTTCCTGACTTCGGTCTGTCAACTCCTGCATGGCTTGCATACTTTCATTTTCACGCTGTTCTTTGTATTGCATCAAATCAGCAAAAAGCACGCGGCGATGACGACCTGTTTTATGGAAAGGAAGATGGCCTCCCTCCAAAAGCTTCACCATATGTGGCCGTGAAACATTCAGAATATTTGCCGCTTCTTGTGTCGTTAACTCAGCCTGCACGGGGACAATCTGGACAGCATTACCCGCCGCCAGTTCGCCAAGGATGCTCATCAAAAGCGTAAGTGCCGAGGTAGGCAGCTCGATCTTCTGGGCAATGTCTTGTGCATCCTGAATCGATATTTCCTGTGTTTCCAGCTTCGTAGACAGGTAGGTTGCAAGCTGCCTTTGTCCACGAATAGCGGCCTCCATTTCTTTTGGAGCCGGAAGGCTCAAACTATTTAGAGGAGTATTTTTCATCAAGTATTCCAGCGTTCTTCGTTTCGTAAGTTCGTAAGTTCGTAAATTTCAGAGTAGCGATATCAGATCCAAGAGCTAACATCGTTAAAATCAACATTAATCGAAATAAACGAAAATCGCAATATTCGAAACGATTAATTTTCACACACAGTAGGTTCAGGAAGCGGTAGGTCCGTTGCACGAAGAGAAACAAAAAAGGCCGCATGACGCGGCCCTGAAAAATGTGGGGAAGTTTTAGATCGCAACCGGTGCTTTGATGGCGGGATGCGGGTCGTATCCCTCGATGTCAAAGTCCTCGAAGCGGTAGTCGAACAGCGTATCCGGACGACGCTTGATCACCAGTTTAGGCAGCGCGCGCGGTTCACGGCCCAACTGTAAGTGCGTCTGTTCCAGATGGTTGTTGTACAAATGCGTATCGCCGCCAGTCCAGACAAAATCGCCGACGTCCAAATCACACTGTTGCGCCACCATATGTACCAGCAGCGCGTAGCTGGCGATATTGAACGGCAGACCGAGGAAGATATCGCACGAGCGCTGATAAAGCTGGCAAGAGAGTTTGCCATCCGCCACGTAGAACTGGAAAAACGCGTGGCACGGTGCCAGCGCCATTTTGTCCAGTTCACCCACGTTCCAGGCAGACACGATAATACGGCGGGAATCGGGATCCTGTCTCAACTGGGTCAGGACATTCTTCAACTGGTCGATCTGACGGCCGTCTGCGGCTCCCCACGAACGCCACTGCCTACCGTAAACCGGCCCCAAATCGCCGTTTTCATCTGCCCATTCATCCCAAATACTGACTTTGTTTTCATGCAGATAGGCAACATTGGTATCGCCGTTCAGGAACCAGAGCAGTTCATGAATAATCGAACGCAGGTGGCATTTTTTAGTGGTAACCAGCGGGAAGCCGTCCTGCAAGTTGAAACGCATCTGATGGCCGAAAATAGAACGCGTGCCCGTGCCGGTACGGTCGGCTTTCGGCGTGCCCTCTTCAAGCACTTTTTTCATCAGATCCAGATACTGTTTCATACTACCTCACCACAAAATTAAAAAAGGACGGCGGATTATTGCTGCGCAGGCTGACGGCGATAGGCCCAGACCATCATCAGAATACCGGCGATCACCATTGGCAGCGACAGGATTTGCCCCATGCTGAACAGATCGCCGAACAGCCCCAACTGCGCATCTGGCTGGCGGAAGAATTCGGTAATAATTCGGAACGAACCGTAACCGATCAGGAAAAGCCCTGAGACGCTGCCCATCGGCCGAGATTTACGAATAAAGAGATTCAGGATGATAAATAGCGCCACACCTTCCAGCATCATTTGATAAAGTTGGGAAGGATGACGCGGCAGCATGCCATACTGATTAAAAATCGTCTGCCACTGCGGGTTGCTGACGGCCAGCATCATATCTTCGCTGCGCGAGCCTGGAAACAGCATGGCCCACGGCGTATCCGTCGTCACGCGTCCCCACAGTTCACCGTTAATGAAGTTGCCCAAACGGCCAGCCCCCAGCCCAAAAGGAATCAGGGGAGCAATAAAATCAGCGACCTGGAAGAAATGGCGTTTGGTTCGATGCGCGAACCATAGCATGACGCAAATCACGCCCATTAAGCCACCGTGGAACGACATACCGCCATCCCAGACTTTGAAAAGATAGAGCGGATTTTCAAGAAATGACGGGAAGGCATAAAACAGAACATAGCCCAGACGCCCGCCGACGAAAACCCCAAGGAACCCCATATACAGCAGGTTTTCGACTTCATCCTTGGTCCAACCGCTACCCGGTTTATTCGCCCGACGCACCGCTAACCACATGGCAAATACAAAACCCACCAGATACATCAGCCCATACCAGTGCAGCGCCAACGGGCCAATAGAGAAAATCACTGGGTCAAACTGAGGAAACACCAGATAGCTTGTCGTCATCATTCACCACATATTTTATTGTGTTATCCCTGCTTTCGGGATCGTCATTGATAGGCAAAAGGCAGGAGAATGAATCCGTTCCTGCGAACCGCGGTGGCGAATCATAGCATATGCGCCCACGCTCGTTGCTTGCGTCGGGGAAAAGTTCTGTAAAACATTGAGTCGCTACTAAACATTTACTCGCAATTAACTGTCGATGTACTCGTCAATATCGCACCGCCGCTACAAATTAGCGCCCGCCGCGAATCAAGCCGCCCAGCCCGCGCTCTTCCATGAAAATTGCCGCCCACTGCCGGACTTCCGTCGCGCTTTGCGCGCCCAGCAATTGCTGTACTAACGCCTGCGACTCAGCCAGCGTAATCTGGCGCAGCAGATATTTAATTCGCGCAACGCTGCGCCCGTTCATACTGAGCGAGCGATAACCCAGCCCTGTTAACAGCAGTGCACCGAGCGCTTCTCCCGCCATTTCACCGCACACGGAAAGCGGAATGTTATACCGCTCGCATTCGACAGCGATCATGTTCAACGCCTGCAACATGGAAGGGTGCAAACTGTCATAAAGCGATGCCACGTGGGCGTTATTACGATCGACCGCCAGCAGGTACTGCGTCAGATCGTTGGTGCCAACTGAAACAAAATCGATGCGGGAAGCCAGATGAGGAAGCAGGAACAGCATCGATGGGACTTCGATCATGATGCCGATCCGCGGTTTTGGCTGCGGGAAGCCCAGTAATTCTTCGACCTCGCCCGCCGCCTGATCGATCAGGCGACGCGCTTCACTGATTTCATCCAGACTGCTGATCATCGGCAACAGAATGCTGAGATTGCCACTGTGCGCGTTAGCCCGCAGCATGGCGCGCACCTGAATCAGAAAGATTTCAGGCTGATCGAGCGTAATCCGAATACCGCGCCAGCCAAGGCACGGGTTCTCTTCGCTAATGGGAAGGTAAGGCAGCGGCTTATCGGCGCCGATATCCAGCGTGCGCAGCATCACCGTCCGCGTAGGATAAAGCTGCAACATGCTTTGGTATTGCGTCATCTGTTCATCTTCAGACGGAAAACCGCTTTGCAGCATAAAAGGGATTTCCGTACGGTACAGACCCACGCCATCAACCTGATTGATGAAACGCTTTTCGTGTTCGGCGCTTAACCCGGCATTCAGCATGACCTGAATGCGTTCACCGCTTTTCAGCACGGCAGGCTGTTCCATTTCGCCTTCGGCCAGACGGGTCAGCTCGTTTTCTTCCGTCAACAGGCGCTGGTATTCCTGTACCAGCACGGGTTCAGGATCGACCAACAGCTCACCGCGATAGCCGTCGATAATCAGCAAGCGCTGATGCAGCAGATCGGGCTGAATATCCGCGCCAACTAGCGTCGGAATGCCCATCGCACGAACCAAAATCGCCGCATGCGAATTGGCCGCACCGTCGTACACCACAACGCCCGCCAACCGCTCCGGCGGCAGTTCCGCCAACAGCGTAGCCGTTAATTCGTCCGCCACAAGGATAAAGCGCTCAGGCCATTGCCCCATGATTTGCGCGTTATCGTCGAGGTGAAACAGCAGTCGTTGCCCCAACGCGCGCAGATCGCCAGCGCGTTCGCGTAAATACGTATCCTGCAAATTGGTGAACTGCGCGGCAAAACGTTCGATCACCAGTTTTACGGCCCACTCGGCGGCATTGCCCGCATCCACTTCCTGAAAGAGTTCACGCTTGAGTCGCGCATCATTCAGCAAGTGCGAGTACAAATCGAAAATCGCCGCGCTCTCTTTTTGCGCGCTGGCGCTAAACCGCTTGCTGAAACGACGGAATTCCGCCGTTGCTTCTTCCAACGCCTGCGTTAAACGGGATCGCTCACGCTCGCTGTCCAGACTCGACGCGGGGAACACCTGCTCCAGAGAAGGCTGAGTACAATCCTGCCAGCCAGGGGCGATCGCCACGCCCGGAGCGGCCACCAGCGCCTTAACGCGCGTCTGACGATATTGACCGAAGAGCGTTTTGATCTGCGAAAGAGAGAGAATAGCGGCCATCTGGGTGGCCAGCGTCACCATGAACGATTCTTCGTTTTTATCAAACTGACGATGTTCGCGCTGTTGCACCACCAG
Organism: Pectobacterium sp. A5351; assembly: GCF_028335745.1. NCBI lineage: Bacteria > Pseudomonadati > Pseudomonadota > Gammaproteobacteria > Enterobacterales > Pectobacteriaceae > Pectobacterium > Pectobacterium sp. A5351. The sequence continues at coordinate 947,442 of NZ_CP116477.1, read as the reverse complement.
TACACCCAGCAGGTGGCGACGGTGGATAATGGGAACGCCAAGAAAAGAGCGAAAATGCTGCTCTTTCACCGCGGGGATATATTTGAAACTGGGATGGGCGCGAGCATCAGCCAGATTAATAGGCTCGGCACGTTGCCCAACCAACCCGACAATACCTTGCCCAAACGCCAGCGTAACCGTGCGCCCGCGCGGCTTTTTCAACCCGCGCGTTGCCATCAGGTAATAGCATTGGCGATCGTGATCGGCCAGATAAATGGAACAGACTTCCGTGTCCATAGCCTGACAGGTCTCATTGACCAGAATGTCCAGCGCATCACTAAGGCGGGCCGTTGCCGCAACGTTTTCGACAATTTCTCGCAAGCGCGTGAGCATAATGTGCCTGAATTACCCTCTTTTTCGCCGAGGACCGGATGGCGTTGTCATCCGAGCCGCAGCACTCTCCTGAAGCAATATCACCGGGTTGATAAATTCCTTCATCACGCGACGATACACATCTCGCTTAAAAGAGACGACCTGACGTACCGGATACCAGTAACTCACCCAGCGCCAGCCATCAAATTCCGGCGTGCCGCTGCTCTGCATATTGATATCCGACTCATTACACATCAACTGTAGCAAAAACCATTTCTGCTTCTGGCCGATACAGACCGGTTTTGTATCCCAACGCACCAAACGCTTTGGTAATTTATAGCGTAACCAGTTACGGGTAGATGCCAACACGCGCACATCCTTTTTTCTTAACCCGACTTCTTCAAACAGTTCGCGGTACATCGCCTGCTCAGCACTTTCACCGGGGTTAATCCCCCCCTGCGGAAACTGCCAGGAGTGCTGACCATAGCGCCGGGCCCACATCACCTGCCCCTGCCGATTACAAATTACAATACCAACGTTTGGGCGGTAGCCATCATCATCGATCACCGGACTACCTCGATAAACATCAATGCAAAGATGACCTGATTGTTTCACACTCCCGTCAGGCGGTAAACCACTGCTTAGAAAGCATGTGGTACTAATAAAATTAAGATAACCCACAGATAAGATCAAAGTTATAAACATGTGAAGACCGGAATTCGCAGTTTATTCACTTTTTCTGTGGACATCTTTGTGCAGAACCCATGAAGAAGTGAGTAAAACTCATTTTTCACGCGGAAAAAATATTACGGGAAATTAAAAAATAGTGCTTTTTATTCATAAAATTACAAACCGTTTTACTGGCAATGGCGAACCCTTTATTCCTGCTCAAATGGCATACAATGCAAGATTGGCGAAAGATCGCACTATGCCGATTTTATCCACAGGGAATACCCCGAAGTCAGGCAATAAATAGGCAAAAACAGCAAAAAGGCCGCGAGTCAAGGCTGTAAATCGAACCAGTAATTCATGTTTATGTGGGTTATCCAAGAAATCTGTGGATAACCTAGTGTAAGATCCTGTTTATTGTCGGTGGCTATACGTGCACAGTTTGCAAAGCGATGCACAGCGATCGCCATCACACTAAAAAAAATCGCTATGAATCATGCTATTATTGTTTTTCTCCACCGTCTTGCAGGCTGTGCATGGGTATTCTCTACCTATTGTATTTTTTTTGAGCGGAAAAATATCGAGCTATACGCTATGAATTCACCCACAGTTCACACGACTGCGCCGCCACATGAGCAAGCCTTGCTGGAACGCGCGCAATCCCTTGCGGGTTATAATCTCGCGGAGTTAGCGGACATCGCTCGCCTGCCCCTTCCGGCCAACCTGAAACGCGATAAAGGCTGGATTGGCATCTTGCTGGAACGTTTTCTGGGGGCAAGCGCAGGCAGCAAACCCGAGCAGGATTTCCCCGACATCGGCGTTGAGCTGAAAACCATTCCGATTGATGAACAGGGTAAACCGCTGGAAACCACCTTCGTCTGCGTCGCACCGTTAACAGGCAACAGTGGCGTTACGTGGGAAAGCAGCCACGTACGACACAAGCTCGCACGGGTACTGTGGATTCCGGTAGAAGGATCGCGACACATTCCACTAGGGGAACGCCGTATTGGTACACCGCTCATCTGGAGTCCCAATAAGGAAGAAGAGGAACAATTGCGCTGTGATTGGGAAGAGTTGATGGATCTGATCGTGCTTGGTCAGGTAGAAAGCATCACCGCCCGACACGGAGAAGTCCTGCAATTACGCCCCAAAGCGGCAAATAGTCGAGCTCTCACAGAGGCCATTGGCGAGTTTGGTCAGCCGATTCTGACCTTACCGCGCGGGTTCTACCTGAAAAAGACCTTTACCGCACCGCTGCTGGCCCGTCACTTCATGCAGCTCAGCAACTGAGTTTCGTTAGCGCCCTGCTTCATCAGGACGCTACTTCGTCGTACACTAACCTTATACGCCGCACTATATACGCCGCCGTCGTGCGACAAGGGAATATGACCTGGGAAAAGCCTGACGCCGACCCAGAGTAAAAAACCAGAGTAAAAGGGATGCCAGCACAGGGGCCGCAATGCGAGGTATGACGAGTATATTTCTACGACCTCACACTTTCGCTTGCCTACGCACCAAGCAGGCAGAGTATAATATCGTTTACGTTTCGTTTAAGGTGTATTGATATAATGTTTGATTGGATTGTTGATCCGAACGCATGGTTGGCATTGGGAACGCTGACTATTCTGGAAATCGTTCTTGGGATCGATAACATTATTTTCCTGTCTCTGGTTGTCGCCAAACTGCCTAAAGCTCAACAAAACAAAGCGCGCCGCATCGGGCTGATGGGGGCAATGTTGATGCGTTTGGGACTGCTCGCTTCTATTGCCTGGGTCATGCGTTTGACTGACCCGCTGTTTACCGTGCTCGACAATGAAATTTCCACGCGCGACCTGATTCTGTTCTTCGGGGGGCTCTTCCTGATCTGGAAGTCGAGCAAGGAAATTCACGAAACCGTCGAAGGCGGTTCAGAAGACCATACTTCCAAGGTGCACTCTTTCTTTGGCGCGATTGTGCAGATCATGCTGCTGGATATTATCTTCAGCCTGGACTCGGTGATCACCGCCGTTGGTCTGTCTGACCATCTGTTCATTATGATGGCAGCGGTCATTATCGCCGTTGGTGTGATGATGTTCTCCGCGCGTCCTATCGGCGAGTTTGTCGAACGCCATCCATCCGTCAAAATGCTGGCCTTGTCGTTCCTGATCCTGGTCGGGTTCACCCTGATTCTGGAAAGCTTCGACGTTCACGTACCGAAAGGCTACATCTACTTCGCCATGTTCTTCTCGATGTCCGTCGAAGCACTGAACCTGCTGCGCAGTAAAAAAGAGAAAACGGCACACTGATCGCCGCATAGCGAGCGCTCAAAACGCCAAACGACCTAATCAGGCGGCAACCAACCGCCTGATTACACAAAATTAACGCCCTCAACACGCATTTTTTCCATTATTCCTACGTTATCCCTCGTAACCCTTTGCTAGACTCACTGAAGTTTTTGCATTTATTAATGGGCTAATACGATGAAAGTACGGATGAAAATGGCAGTCACACTGGCGTTATTATTTACCCTTACGGGCTGTTCCAGTGATTACGTGATGGCGACAAAAGAAGGGCAAATGCTCCTGACCCAGGGAAAACCCGTGCTGGATAAAGATACCGGACTGCTCAGCTATATCGATGAACAAGGTAATCAGAAACAGATCAACAGCGACCAAATCTCCCAGATCGTGCAACGCTAAGATCGTTGCCAGCCTGAAACGTTCCCCGCATCGGGCCGCATTATCCCTATGTGAATAGTATTCAGGTTGAAGTATCCAGAATAATCCGAAAAGGATAACAGAAGAGACTTCCCCACTCGCCACGGCTTCGTTATAGTCGAATTCAGGTGTGTTCTCCCAAACTCATTGGAATCGCAAAAGATCATGCGGAAATGAGGAGAAATACGCCTGCTATTTTCAGACATAAGGAAGCTGGCAATGCAATATCACCGTATTCCCCATAGTTCTTTAGAAGTGAGCGTGCTGGGTCTTGGTACGATGACCTTTGGCGAACAGAACAGCGAAGCAGACGCTCATGCCCAGTTAGATCACGCCATTGCCGCAGGTGTTAACCTGATTGACACAGCAGAAATGTACGCCGTTCCTCCACGCCCGGAAACACAGGGGTTAACCGAGAGCTATATCGGTTCCTGGCTGAAATCCCGTGGCGGCCGTGAAAAACTGATTGTGGCGAGCAAAGTCTCCGGCCCTGTGCGCGGAAACGATCACAGCATTCGACCACAGCAGGCGCTGGACAGAAAAAATATCCGTGCGGCGCTGGATGCCAGCCTGCAACGCCTAAACACCGACTATATCGATCTCTATCAGTTGCATTGGCCACAGCGCCAGACCAACTGCTTTGGCAAGCTGAACTATCAATATACTGATAACAAATCGCAATATACTGACGACAAACCGGTCGTTACGCTGCTGGAAACGCTGGAAGCGTTGAATGAACAGGTGCGTGCCGGTAAGATTCGCTACATCGGCGTCTCCAACGAAACCCCGTGGGGCGTGATGCGCTATCTGCATCTGGCGGAAAAACACGATCTGCCGCGCATCGTGTCGATTCAGAACCCCTACAGTCTGCTAAACCGCAGTTTTGAAGTCGGCTTAGCGGAAATCAGCCAGCATGAAGGCGTAGAACTTTTCGCCTATTCCTCACTGGCGTTTGGTACGCTGACGGGTAAATACCTGAATGGCGCAAAACCCGCTAACGCACGCAACACGTTGTTTAGCCGCTTCACACGCTATACCGGCCCGCAGGCTCAGGCAGCCGTTGCCGAGTACGTGGCGCTGGCGCAAAAGCACGGTCTGAATCCGGCGCAAATGGCATTGGCGTTTGTGCGTCAGCAGCCGTTCGTCGCCAGCACGCTGCTAGGCGCGACCACGCTGGAGCAGTTGCAAATCAACCTCGACAGCCAGAACCTGACGCTGGACGGCGAACTCCTTGATGAACTGGAAGCGATCCACCGTCGGTTCACGTTCCCGGCACCGTAAGCGCCAAATTCGGGGCCACAGGGTTCATCGGCATTTTGCCGTAATCCGGCGTAAAAAATTATGCTGAGGAGATAGCTGGCTTCAGATGAGCCGCAGGACGCGGCGAAAGCTTGCGCCATGCAGGGAGCATGTCGCAAGCGGTCCGTTAAGCCGGATATCGACGAAGGCATCGCGTAGCGACATAATTTAGCCGAAAGCCAGGGGGCACGGGGCGAGCGGCGTGTGAGCCGTCCCGTGTCGGGCGCGTGCTACGGGGTAGCATGAAAATGACGGTATTGTGGCGCACGAAATTGTCTCTCAGTCTGCATAAAAATATGACTAAGAAACGCTTAATTATGGGCGTCGCTATCTTTTGGCTGAAACAGCGGAACGTCTTTGCCGGTTATATAGCGCTTACGCAACCAGGACGATATCCCATCCATCACCATCACTATCGAGACTAAAATCAGGGTGATGAACATCACCACATCCCAGTTCCATAAGCGCATGTTCTCTGCATAGACCAGCCCGATGCCCCCCGCGCCGACAAAGCCTAGCACGGCGGCAGAGCGGGCATTCGATTCAATCTGGTAGAGGCTGAGCGCCAGAATAACGGGGAACGACTGGGTGAAGATGCCAAAGCGGTGTTTTTGCAGCGCATTGGTGCCTAACGCGCTCAGGCCTCGTCCGGGCGAACGTTCGACGGCTTCGTGCCCTTCGGCGTAGAGCTTGCCGAGCAGGCCAATATCCTGCATGGCAATAGCCAACAGTCCTGCCAGCGGCCCCAGCCCAACGGCTCGCACAAATATCAGCCCCCAAATCGCCATATCAATACCGCGCATTGTGTCCAACAAACAGCGCACCAGCAACGCAATCGGCCTTAATCCGCGGCGCTGCATGATGTTGCGCGCCGCAAAGAAGGAAAGTAACAGCGCGATACAGCTCGCCGTTACCGTCCCCGCAAACACAATCGACAGCGTGATAGCAATTTGCGACAGATAGTAACCAAAGGGCCAGTTGGCAAAGTCATGCCAGACAAACATGCGTAAAAAATAGCGCCCCAACTGCGCAGAGCCATTGTTCCACTGCGGCCAACTAATGCCAAAGGTCTGGAAAAAGAACAGGTAATACAGCGTGACCACCAGTGCCAGCAGTGTGATGCGGCGTAGATAGCGTGACTGTATGCGAAACAGTTCGGGATGCTGCTTTTTCAACTTTTCGACATCAAGTGCCGTCACCGTTCTCATATCACTTTCCTTCTACCACGCGACGGCGTAAATAGCCGGAGATGCCATCCAATAGCGAAACCACAGCAAGAATCAGCAGCAAGGTCATGCTCACCTGATCGTAGCGATCGAGCTTAATGTTGGTCATCAGTTCCTGGCCAATGCCGCCCGCACCAACCAAACCAAGAATGGTGGAAGAGCGAAAATTAATCTCCATACGCATAAAGCCGTAGGAGAGAAAAATCGGTTTTACCTGTGGCCAGAAGGCGAAGCGCATAATCTGGAGCTTGCTGGCACCGCAGCTTGCCAGACTGCGTACCGGCCGATCGGACGCACTTTCCAGAGACTCATAAAACAGTTTGGTTAAGCTGCCTACGGTGTGCAGCGCCAGCGCAATAAAGCCGGGCATCGCGCCGATACCAAAAGCCATAACAAACATGACCGCCCACCCCAGCTCCGGCATAGTGCGTAAAAAAGCCACCAGCGCGCGAATAGCCACACGCAGCAGCATCGAAGGTTGCGTATTCGCAGCGGCAAAAAATGCCAGTATCGTGGCCATCGCCACCGCAATGAGCGTAGACGCCAGCGCCATTTGCAACGTTTCCCAGATTAGCGGCAGTTGTATGGGTAGCCGATATCCCCAATAAGCCAGAGAGCCTTCGGTGTGAACGTTCGCCAGCAGCTGCTGCCAGTGCAATACAGGCAGCGTATCGCGCAAATAGCTGAAAAAATTCGGCAGGGCATACCAGATGGTTACGGGACTGAATTCAGCAACCTTGCCTGCTCCCAGAAACAGGCAGGCCAGCAGTAGAGACCACAGCAGTGCCTCGCGCTTTTGCCGCCCTTTAATCTGTTGATAATAGTGCTCAAAGTCATTATTCAAAGCAGAGTCCTGTTTACCGGGCGATACGTCCTACCCTGACGTTGATTAGCGGACTGAAAATGTACCGCCCGTTCGATGTCGCGTCCGAACGGGCGTTGAGGGAATGGCGACGCGCCAGTTCTCGATCAGCGGTTGCCTTTCGTCAGTTCGCGTTTCATGTCGATGATGTGTTTGTAGTCATTCAGGCTTGCCGGACCGATATGCTGAGTACCGCCCATCGCTTTAGCAAAGCATTCATGCTGTTTTTTATCCAACTTCATTACCGCGGTAATGACCTTCTGCTTGAAATCCGCGGGTAGCTTGTTGCTGATCAGAATCGGGCCGTTCGGGATGATTGGGGATTGCCAGATAATACGAATTTGCTGCATCAGATTCGGATGATCCATGCGGATCAGGCGAGTAAAAGCCCCGGCGGTGTAGCCCGTGTTGTAATCGCCTACCATCGATGTCCAGGCGACGGCACCGTCAAATTGGCCATTCAGTACGCCCAGAATATCCTGCTCATGACCGCCAGAAAACGTCACGCTGGAAAAGAAATTGTTGTATTTGCTATCGTTATTCCCGCCAAATTTCTGTTTGAATATCTGGTTGGGCACCAGGAAGCCCGAGGTTGAATCAGGATCGGCAAAGCCAAAGGATTTCCCTTTCAGGTCTTCCAGCTTTTTGTACGGACTGTCGGCTTTGACCACAACCACAGAGTAATAGCCGCGTGACTGGTCTTTATCGTCAACGGCAATCCCGACAATATCGACCGCGTCAGGATCTTTCAGATAGACGGAAGCGAAAGATGATGGCGACATGCTTAGAACCAGATCGACTTTCCCTCCCAGTAAACCCTGAATGACGCCGGAGTAATCAGCAGCATTACGCAACTGGGTCTCAACCCCCAGTTCTTTATCAAGGAACTGTTTGACACACTGATTATCACCGATCTGCTGTGTCGCATTTTGCCCGCCTAAAATACCCAGATTCAGCTCTTTCGGCATCCCCGCCGCCGTGACGCTGAAGACGGTCAGTGAGATAGTTAACATCATCGCCAAACCAAAGATCTTTCTCATTGCTATCACCTGTTCTCGTATCAAAGGCCATCGTGTTAAACGCACGAGAGCTAAATGCCTATCGCGCATTAATGTGCGTTCAGTTCATCGCCATACAGCGTATGAAGCAGCGGCTCATCCAATCGCGTTGGGTGGCCGTCAAAAACAATGCGCCCCTGAGCGATCCCGATGACACGCGTGCAGTAACGCTTCACCAGATCCACCGAGTGCAGGTTAACCATCACGCTAATCCCCTGCTGACTCACTTCTCGCAAGACATCCATAATACGGCAGGTATTTTTGGGATCGAGCGATGCGACCGGTTCATCGGCCAGCAAAATTCCAGGCTGCTGCATGAGAGCCCGACAGATGGCGACGCGCTGCATCTGGCCACCAGAGAGATTTTCCGCACGCTGTAACGCCTGCGGCAGCATGTTTACCCATTGCAGCAGTTCGATGGCGCGAGCGCGGTCCTCGTCGGAAAACACGCGAAATAGTGATTTGAGCGTGGAGGTTTGGCTAAGGCGGCCTAACAAAACGTTGGTGAGTACATCCAGCCGCGGAACCAGACAGAAATCCTGGAAGATCATGCCACAATAGGCACGCCACCGGCGTATCTGGCGCGGGCAGAGCTTGATAATATCCTGTGGCTGCTCACCGCTGTGGCTGATAATTTCACCGCCGGAGGCGGCAATCGTGCCGTTTAACAGATGCAGCAGCGTCGATTTTCCCGCCCCGGAGCAGCCAATGACGGCAACCAATTCTCCCGTGTGCAGATCGAAGTTAATGTTGTCTAGCACCCGATGTTGTGGAGACCACGCTTTCCTAACGCTTCGAACGGACAGCACCTTTTGTGGCCGAACGGGCTGCAACTGCGTGTTGAATTCAAAGCCGGATTTCAATCGTACCTGTGCCATCTTGGTATCCTCATGCGGTGAGGTAGCCCACTCATTAAGAACAGACGGCGTGATGATTTCATGAATAATGAGTGATTAAAAAATGACCAATTGCAACGATTTGCAAACCTCTCTTTATCCCCCACTACTCCCACAACTAAGCACATCAACCGATTAGTACACCTTCTCCCCTTTTGTCCACACATGACGAATATGCACATGGCCGTGAAGCGTATGTGCCAGAACCAGATCGGCACGTTTCCCTTCGGCAATCACACCGCGATCGTGTAACCCAATAGCGCGGGCAGGATTGCGTGTCAGCAAGGTCATGGCGCGCGGTAGGTCATAAGGATTGCTCTCATCCTGTGCCAGACGAAATGCAGCATCAAGCAGGCTGGCGGGGTAGTAATCGGAAGAGAGAATATCCAATAGCCCCTGCTGCGCCAACTGGCTAGCCGACACGTTGCCCGAATGCGAGCCACCGCGTACCACGTTGGGGGCCCCCATCAACACCAGCAATCCGCGTTCGTGTGAGCACCTCGCCGCCGCTTCGGTGGTGGGAAATTCAGCAATCACGCTGCCCACCTGAAGGGATTCATTAACGTGTTCTGGCGTGGCGTCGTCATGGCTGGCTAATGCGATCCCTTTTTTACGGCAGAGTGCCGCAATTGCCAGCCGATTGGGTTGAGACCAGCGAGCGGCCAGCGCCATCTGTTCTTCCTCAAACGCTGCCATCTGCGGGTTGCTGAGATGATATTTTCCCTGAAAATACTCACGGTATTTCTGCAACGATGTGTACTGACGCTGGCCGGGCGAGTGATCCATCAATGACACCAGCAGGAGGCCGGGCGTATTCATCAGTTGTTCAAACAGTGGAACCGTGGCGTCATGCGGCAGCTCACAGCGCAGATGCAATCGGTGTTCGGCACGGTTGAGCCCTTTTTCCTGCCCCTGACAGATCGCCTCGATCATATTATTGAGATTATCGAAGCGGTGGCCACCGTCCCGCACATCCCCCACAGCGATCGCGTCCAGTACGGTGGTGATACCATTCGCCACCATCAACGCATCGTGGCTGCTCATTGCCGAGTAGGCTGGCCAATCCACTTTTGGCCGCGGGGTAAAAAATTTATCGAGATTATCGGTATGCAGTTCTACCAACCCCGGCAGCAGAAACCCACCTTCACCATCAACAGCCTCGGGCTGCTGACAGCATGCGCTGCTGATGTGAACAATGATGCCGTTCTGCACGTCTAGCGACCCGTAAACCACCTCATTTTCCAACACCAAATGGACATTATTGATAATCATGTTGCGGTATCCAGGGATAAGGTTGCATAGCGTGTAAATGCGTGGCGAGCCGATTACGTACCGCACTGTCATGAAAAATACCGACAATCGCAGCCCCGCGCTCACGGGCTTCTTCAATCAGTTGAACCACCACATGACTATTGCCGCTATCCAGCGACGCGGTAGGTTCATCCAGCAGGAGAATCGGATAATCGGCGATAAATCCCCGGGCGATGTTCACCCGCTGCTGTTCACCACCGGAGAAAGTCGATGGCGGCAGCGACCAGAGCCGTTCTGGTACGTTGAGTCGGGCGAGCAGTTGTCTGGCACGCGTTTCACACTCGGTACGCGCAATACCGCGCTCCAGCAGAGGCTGCATAACGACATCCAGTGTAGAGACGCGGGGAATTACCCGTAAAAACTGGCTAACCCAGCCAATGGTGTCGCGACGAATGGCAAGAATGTGCCGCGACGAGGCATTCACCAGATCGACCCAGTTATGGTGATGCTTTACCCAGATGTGACCACGGTTAGGCTGATAATTGGCATACAGCGAACGTAACAGCGTGGATTTACCACTGCCGGAATGACCATCCAGCACCACACATTCCCCTGATTTGACCTCAAGATTGGCATCATGCAGCACGGGCAGCGATGCACCGTGCTGGTTGTGTAACACGAAGACTTTATAAACGTGCTCAACGCGCAGTTGTGTGTTCATGACGTGTTCCGATTGATTACAACCTGATTCACCCGCGATGACGCGGGATTAACGGGATTTTCGTCAGTTCAAGACTGACGAAACCAGCAGTTGGGTATAAGGATGTCTGGGATCGTCCAACACGCGGTCAATCAGGCCGCTTTCGACAACCCGCCCTTGTTTCATCACGATCAGGTGGTGTGCCAACATCCGCACAACGCCCAAATCATGCGTCACGATCACCACCGCCAGATTCAGTTCACGCACCAGGGTACGTAAGAGATCCAGTAGGCGAGCCTGCACGGAAACATCAAGGCCGCCGGTCGGTTCATCCATGAAGACTAATTTGGGTCGCGTCACCAGACTACGGGCAATTTGCAGACGCTGCTGCATACCGCCAGAAAAGGTGGTCGGCAGATCGTCAATACGCGCCACCGGGATCTCAACGTCCTGTAACCACTGGCTTGCCTGCTGGCGAATCTCGCCGTAATGCCGCTGCCCGGCGGCCATCAGCCGTTCACCAATATTACCGCCGGCCGAAACCTGCGGGCGCAGGCCATCAAGCGGATACTGATGCACCACGCCCCATTCGGTGCGCAGTAGACGTCGCCGCTCACTTTCGCTCAGGCGATATAAATCGTGCCCCTGATAGTCAATCGTTCCCTGCTGTGGCGTTAAACGTGCCGAAATAGCCTGTAATAAGGTCGTTTTCCCCGATCCCGACTCCCCGACGATCCCCAGCACGTCCCCCGGAAAAAGTTCAAACGAGACGTCTTCAAAGCCTTTTTCCGGCGCATAAAGGTGCGTCAGGTTATTGACCGCCAACAGCGGCTTTTCACCACGGTTCATGGCTGTTTTTCTCCTGCTGCTGACGGCAGTAGTCGGTATCGGAGCAGACAAACAGACGCGAGCCTTCATCATCTATCACGATTTCATCAAGGTAGCTGTCGTGCGAACCGCACAGCGCACAGGGTTGTTCCCAGCGTTGAACGCGGAACGGGTGATCGTCAAAATCCAGGCTTTTCACGTCACAGTAGGGAGGCAAGGCGTAAATGCGCTTTTCTCTACCTGCGCCAAACAATTGCAGCGCTGGCATCCTGTGCATTTTGGGGTTATCAAATTTTGGAATGGGCGACGGATCCATCACATAGCGTTCATTCACCTTCACCGGATACGCATAGGTTGTCGCAATATGACCATAGCGGGCGATATCTTCGTACAGCTTCACCTGCATGATGCCGTACTCTTCCAGCGCATGCATTTTTCGCGTCTCGACCTCGCGCGGCTCAATAAAACGCAGAGGCTCAGGGATAGGGACCTGGTAGATCAGGATCTGACCTTCTTGCAGCGGCGTTTCAGGAATGCGGTGGCGCGTCTGAATCAACGTGGCCTCGACGGTACGTTCGGTGGTCACCGCCCCGCTCACACGCTGGAAAAAACGCCGGATGGATACGGCATTGGTCGTATCGTCAGCGCCCTGATCAATCACTTTCAGTACATCGTTTTCACCAATCAGACTCGCGGTGAGCTGAATGCCGCCGGTTCCCCAACCATAGGGCATCGGCATTTCCCGTCCGCCAAACGGTACCTGATAGCCGGGGATCGCTACCGCCTTCAATATGGCACGTCGGATAGTCCGTTTGGTTTGCTCATCAAGATAGCCAGGGTTATAGCCGCTTAACTCATACATCGTTGCCCTCCTGATACGCCTGACGCAGACGTTTCAGGAGTTCTAACTCAGCCTGAAAATCGACGTAATGAGGCAGTTTGAGATGAGAGACAAACCCCGCGGCCTCGACGTTATCCGCATGCGACAGCACAAACTCCTCGTCCTGCGCCGGGCTGGTCACCCGTTCGTGATGCTCTGCGGTTTGCAGGGCGCGATCCACCAGAGCCATCGACATGGCTTTACGCTCTGCCCGACCAAACACCAATCCGTAGCCTCGGGTAAAGTGCGGCGCTTCCTCATCCCTGTCGGTAAACCCATTGACCATTTCACACTCGGTCAGCAGAATTTCACCGATTTCCAGCGCAAACTCCAGTTCTTCCGGCACAATCTCTACCGTGACAAAGCCTGTGCGGATCTCTCCGGCAAAGGGATGGGTGCGGCCATAGCCGCGCTGTGTCGAGTAACTCAACGCCAGCAGGAATCCTTCATCCCCCCGCACCAGCTGTTGTAGACGCACCGAACGCGGAGCGGGATAACTCGGGGGATCGCGGGTGATATCACACGGTTCGCTACCGTCATCCTCTTCCCTGACGGCAAACCCTTCACGAGTCATCAGATCAAATATCAGCGGGCACGCGGCTTCCAGCGGCATGTCTGCACCCGACGGCGCAGGTGTGTCACCGTTGGCAAGCAGCGTGAAATCCAGCAAGCGGTGAGTGTAATCGCAGGTTGGGCCAAGTACCTGACCGCCCGGAACATCTTTGTAGACTGCCGAAATACGCCGCTCAATCCGCATGTTCGCCGTCGTTAACGGCTGGCTGTCGGCCAGCCGCGGCAATGTCGTGCAATACGCACGCAGCAGAAAAATAGCTTCCACCACATCGCCACTGGCCTGTTTGATCGCCAGTGCCGCCAATTCACGATCGTAGATACCACCTTCGGTCATCACACGATCGACCGCCAGCCCAAGCTGTTGTTCAACCTGCTGGCAGTCAATTTCCGGGATGTCACGATCCCCACGGCGCAGATCATCCTGTAAGCGATGGGCATTTTCGATCGCTTTCTCTCCCCCTTTCACGGCGACGTACATCAGCAGACCTCCACATGGGTGGTGCGCGGCAATGCCATCATGGCATCGGCACAGGTGAACATCAGATCGATTCCTTGCGGAAAAGGATCGGGACGGTGGCAGAGATAACGCACAATGTCCGGCGGCAACGGTGGGTCAACGATGCGTGAAGTTTCCAGCCCCGGCCCGCTCAGGCGCAGCGGCGTGCCCCCGCTCAGAGAAGTAACGTCGATAATGACCGTGGTACTCTTTTCCGGCGACATGTCATCACCGGCAGAAAACCGTGACAGCGCGATGGTCGATGAGGCGTGAAGCAAGGCAAAGGCCGCCGATTCATCCCTGATCAATATCACACCGGTATGAAAACGCAGGTTGCTGCGGGTAACGTCATCATTCAATGCATCATCCAGCCAGAGCGGTGTGTCGCGATCGACCAGCGTCAGCATCACCGCCGTCGCGGCAGGAGATAACCTCCCCCAGCCTTGCTGTAACGGCAAAGTCACCGTGATGCCCGGTTCGCTTAAGGCTTTGAGGATGCGCCGAAAAGCACACTGCGCGTCAGCCACCGGCTGCGCAAAGCTCGCCTGTATAGACATCAGTTATCTCCGCGAACTAACGTGAAGAAATCGACCTTGCTACTGGCAATTTCACGCGCGCGCTGTTGGCACAGCGCGGCACGCTGCGCCGCCAGAGGTTTGATGAGATGCTCCTGCAACCGCTCGTGGCTTTCCGGCAGTTGCAACAGCGCATCAATAACGGCACAGCGCTCGGCATGGATTTTATCGCGCCCGGCTACATAGCTGTAACCACACGTACCGTCAGCCAGACGCACCACGGCACGCGTCATCGTCATATCCCCCAGCACAAAACGCTTGCCCGTTCCTCCCATTCTCGCCTGTAAACGAGTCAGGCCAATTTCAGCCGCACGCAGCAGGGCATACTGCGGATGTAAATCGAGCGCATGCCAGCGCTTCTCCAGCTCGGCAACCGTGCTGAATGCCAGCACCGAGAGCCAGTGTTGACGGCGTGTTAGCGTATCCATCTAGTGCTCCAGCGTCAGTTCGATCATGTCGCTACGGGTCAGGCTGATGGAGTACTCGGCGACCTCACCGCTTGCGGTTTTATTCAGCGTGCGCAAGCACAGCAGCGGTGCCTGCACATCGATTTCCAACAGCCGACTTTCCTTAGCCTGAGCCAGACGCGTGCTGATACGCGTTTGCGTGCGAACCAGCACCTGATTCAGCCGCTCGGTAATAAAGTTGTGCAGTGAGCCGCGATTGAACTGCTGTAGGTGCGGCCACCAGGAAAGGTTGGGCAGGAAATGGTTAATGACGCAGACGGGTATGCCGTTAACCCGACGCAGCGTGCGCAAATGGATGATGTTATCGCCTTCGTCACAGCCCAGCGTGGTGGCAATCTCCTGACTGGCCGGACTTAACATCGCCAGGAGTCGTTCGCTGGAAGGACTGCTGCCTTGATCCAACAGATTCTGGCTGAAGTGGGCCTGCGCATGCAGCGGGTAGTCATAAGGCCGGATAAGTACCAAAATCCCCACACCGTGACGGCGTTGAACCAGCCCTTTTTTCACCAAATCATCCACGGCCCGGCGTAACGTATGGCGATTAACGGCGTAGTGCGTAGCCAGTTGCTTTTCAGAGGGAAGATAGTCGCCACATTTGTAGCGTTCGCGTAGCGCTTCTTCTAGCCGGGCAGCAATCGCCTGATAGAGAGTGGTCGGATGTCTGGACAACTGCATCATAAAAAATCTCCCACAAACAGGGGGCATTAATACGATTCGGAAGGCGAATGCTGAGGATGTATAAATATCGTACGATTATGAGGAGGGAATATGTCTGTCTCGTTAATCAGACGTGGCACAAAAATGAACTTTTTTTGATAGGCTGCTAACTATGTATAGCTATCGGCAGCGGAAAAAACGGGCCTCAGCCCGTTTCCTTAAGCGACGTCAATTTACTTCAGCGTCTGCAACAGGCTCTTGCGCTGGTTTTCTAACGATGTGACGCGGCTGCATACGTCATTACCAAAACGCTGGAACTCCAGTTCCTGATTATTCCACTCGGCCTGAATCGCCTTCTGCAAACCACCGAGGTTGCCCATCATCGCCTGTAGCGGGTTACCGCCGCTGGACATCTGTTTTACGCCCATCTCGTTCAGGCTATCCTGCAAGACGCCGCCCATGCTTTGCTGCACGATCTGCTTGCCATCCTGCTCCACCTGCTTAATCGCCTGATGGTGGAACGTCAGGCCATCACTGCGGTGTTCGATAATACGGTTCATCTGCTGTTTTAGCTGTTTATCCAGCGTAGTCAGACGATTACGCACATTGCTGTCGCTGCCGAGTTCCTGCACGATCACTTTATCCAGCGCAACGCGCGCTTTTTCCAGATGCTGCTGCGCGCCCTGATCGATCCACGGCAGTTGCTGGCGTATATCCGCCTGATAGGCTTTGGCCTTCTGGCGCTGTTCGGCGTTCAGGGTCAGCGGCGTACCGTTGCGGACGATATCGCCCTGCGGGGAAAGCTGTAAATTGCCGCTGGCACCCACGACCTGTACGTGCTGCGGACTGATAATGATGTCGTCTTGCGGGTTCACGTTGCACTGGTAGGCCGCCTGCGCTTGCCAGGACAGCAACATCAATAAACCCAAGGTCATTTTACGCGACATATTTTCTCCTGAAGAAAACAACGGCAGTGGCGGGAAAGTGGCAATGTGCCCTTTGATGAGGCGGATAATGCCTGAGCTAAATCAGCTCAGGCATTTTTTTGCTTAGATCAACGCGTTGGCGTAAACCAAGGCCTTTCTGTTTTTACTGAAGCAAAAATTACAGCAGGTTTTCTGGCAGATCCCACCAGATATCGAACAGATCGCTGACTTTCACATCTGTCAGTTTCTGCTCTTCCAACCAGCGGCTAACCAGCTGGCGGTGCTCTTCGGTACAGTGACCCAGTTTTTGCAGGCAGATGAGACCTTCCCAGTGCAGATAACCGCTGCCTTCAAATGCCAGACCCTGTGGTTCAATCACCTCATCGACGAACTTATCCATCAGTCGATCGATGTCTTCCACGTTAGTGCCTTCAGGAAAGCGGAAGCTGACCGAAAAGCCTAATTCCTGAAACTCATCAATGTGCAGTTTTTTACGTAAACGACGGCTACGAGCTTGTGCCATTTTATTTTATCCTCTCAAACATCAGATCCCATACGCCATGCCCCAAACGCTGGCCGCGCGCTTCAAATTTCGTCAGCGGACGGGAATCCGGCCGCTCAACGTAGTCATTCTTATCGGAAAGGTTGCGGTACCCGGCGACAGACGTCATCACTTCGAGCATATGTTGCGCATAAGGTTCCCAATCTGTTGCCATATGGAACACGCCGCCAACCTTCAACTTGCTTTGCACCAGTTCAACGAAAGGCACCTGGACGATGCGGCGTTTATTATGGCGAGCTTTGTGCCACGGGTCAGGGAAGAAGAGCTGAACCATGGACAGTGACCCGTCGGGGATCATCTTCATCAGCACTTCGATCGCATCGTGACACATCACGCGCAGATTGTTGATACCCGCCTCCTGTGCAGAAGCGAGGCACGCTCCCACGCCCGGAAGGTGAACTTCAATACCGAGGAAATTCTGTTCAGGATGCTGTGCCGCCATCGTCACCAGCGAGGCCCCCATCCCAAAACCAATTTCCAGCACCACTGGCGCGTCACGACCAAATAGCGCGTTAAAATCTACCTGTTCGGTTTGATATTCCACGCCCATCACCGGCCAGTAGTTATCCAGCGCCAGCTGTTGCCCGTTGGTCAAACGCCCCTGACGGCGGACAAAACTGCGGATACGACGCATCGGGCGCCCATTTTCATCAAATTCCGGTGAAATGACGTTGTTAATCATAAAGAGTGCTTACTTGCTGTCCGATTTCATTAAGGAAACGCGCATTATGCAAGGATACCGTGGTTTATCAAGCCCACTGCCTCGGAAAGTTCCGGTTTACAGCACATTCACTCTGTGCTGGAATCGCTGTCAAACTTTTTACCTGTCGGATAGTGACCCCATTTTATGATGCAAGCGCAACAGTTCGCCCATCAGGTGCTGGACTGGTATCAACGCTATGGCCGCAAAACCCTGCCGTGGCAGCTTGAGAAAACTCCCTATAAAGTATGGCTATCCGAAGTGATGTTGCAACAAACGCAGGTCACCACGGTTATTCCCTATTTCCAACGCTTTATGGAACGTTTTCCAAACGTGAGCGCGCTGGCGGCAGCGCCGCTGGACGAAGTGCTCCACTTATGGACCGGGCTGGGCTACTACGCCCGTGCGCGTAATCTACATAAGGCGGCACAGACCATCGTGTCACGTCACGGCGGCGACTTCCCCACGACCTTTGACGAAGTCGCGGCGCTGCCGGGCGTCGGACGTTCTACCGCCGGTGCCGTGCTATCGCTCTCTCTCGGCCAACATTACCCGATTCTCGACGGCAACGTGAAGCGCGTGCTGTCACGCTGCTACGCGGTTGACGGCTGGCCGGGCAAGAAAGAGGTCGAAAAGAAACTGTGGGCGCGGAGTGAAGACGTCACGCCAGCCGAAGGCGTCAGCCAGTTTAATCAGGCGATGATGGATCTCGGGGCGATGGTCTGTACCCGTAGCCGACCCAAGTGCGAGCTGTGCCCACTGAACACGGGATGCATGGCGTACGCCAACCACAGCTGGGCGCAATACCCCGGTAAGAAACCAAAACAGACGCTGCCGGAGAAAACCGGCTGGTTCCTGTTGATGCAGCAGGGGTCTCAGGTCTGGCTGCAACAGCGCCCCGCCGTGGGCCTGTGGGGCGGGCTATTTTGCTTTCCGCAGTTCAGCGAACGTCGGGAATTGGAACTCTGGCTGCAACAACGCGGTCTGAATCCTGATGGATTGCAACAGCTTGTCGCGTTCCGCCATACATTTAGCCATTTTCATCTGGATATCGTTCCGCTCTGGCTGGACGTATCGCAGACCGATCGCTCACAAAACAGGTCCTGCATGGATGACGATGCGGGTCTCTGGTATAACTTAGCGCAGCCGCCGTCTGTCGGACTGGCCGCCCCGGTAGAACGCCTGTTGAGGGAGCTGGCTCACCCGCAGTCTACACGTTTGAATGCCTGCGCAATTGATGAGGAAGAAGCATGAGCAGAACGATTTTTTGTACTTTTTTACAACGCGACGCCGAAGGGCAGGATTTCCAGCTCTATCCCGGCGATCTGGGCAAGCGCATCTATAACGAAATATCTAAAGACGCCTGGGCGCAGTGGCAAACCAAGCAAACCATGCTGATCAACGAGAAAAAACTCAGCATGATGAACGTTGACGACCGTAAGCTGCTGGAACAGGAAATGATCAAATTCCTGTTTGAAGGGAAGGACGTACACATCGAAGGCTATACGCCTCCGAGTCACTAAAAATGGCGGGCTTTCGGGCCCGTTTACGTCCCTATTCCGACACGGCTTGTTATATGAAGAAAATGTTAGCTTTGCTGGTCATTGCACCACTGCTGGTTTCCTGTTCGGGAAACAAAGGGAATGCCGACAACGAAGAGTTTATCAAGGATACCAACGCCTTCGATATTTTGATGGGTCAGTTTGCCCACAACATCGAAAATATCTGGGGGATGAATGAAGTTCTGATCGCCGGTCCGAAAGACTACGTCAAATACACCGATCAATATCAGACGCGTAGCCACATCAACTTTGATGCCGGTTCAATCACGATTGAAACCATTTCGGCGACCAATTCCGTTGCCAGCCTGCGCCAGGCGATTATCACCACCCTGCTGATGGGCGACGACGCCACTAACACCGATCTGTATTCTGACGCTAACGATATCCAGATCAGCCGCGAACCGCTGCTGTATGGGCAGGTGCTGGATAACACCGGACAGCCGATCCGCTGGGAAGGCCGTGCCGCCAGCTTCGCGGATTATCTGCTCCAGAACCGCCTGCAAAAACGCACCTCTGGGCTGCACGTTATCTGGTCGGTCACGATCCAGCTCGTCCCTAACCATCTGGACAAGCGTGCACACAAATACCTGCCGCTGGTGCGTAAGGCTTCCGAGCGCTACGGCATTGAAGAGTCGCTGATTCTGGCGATTATGCAGACAGAATCCAGCTTCAACCCTTACGCCGTCAGCCGTTCCGATGCGCTGGGTCTGATGCAGGTGGTACAGCACAGCGCGGGGCGCGATGTCTTCAAGATGAAAGGGAAATGGGGACAGCCGAGCCGCAGTTACCTGTTCGATCCAGAACAAAACATCGACGCGGGCACGGCCTATCTGTCGATTCTGAAGAACAGCTATCTGGCCGGAATTGAAAACCCAACGTCGAAACGCTACGCCGTCATCACCGCGTATAACGGTGGCGCAGGCAGCGTGTTGCGCGTCTTCTCCAGCGATCGGGATCGCGCCGTAGGCATTATCAACAGTATGTCACCGAGCGATGTCTACCAAACGCTGACGACGAAGCACCCGTCTGGCGAATCACGTCGCTACCTGTACAAAGTGAACACGGCGCAGAAAAATTATCGCCGCTAATTCACACGTTCCACAAAACGCCGCGCTACCGGAATAACCCCGGTAGCGCGGTTTCATCACACCAGATATCGACAATAACGTTTCTGAAGAACACGATGACCGCAATTCCCTTACCGTTGATTACCGCACTTCTGCTGGTTATTTTGTTTTTTCGCGTCCGATTTCTGGATATTCAGCAGCATCTTTCTAACAAGAACATTCCTAACAAGAACGCCAAAAAACGCAATGCCAAGGCTGAAGCGCTATTCATTGGTGTGAGCTGCCTTGCACTGACGCTGGTCGCGTTACGCTGGAGCGGACATGTTGCCTTACCCACGTTGATCCAACCCGCTATCGCCGCATCGATTCCGCCACTGCTATGGCTTTGCCTTTTTCCCCACGACAAAACTCACAGACATCACAACGCTCTCCGACACCTGTTAGCGCCCTTGCTCGTTTTTGGCGCAAGTGTCATCCAGAGCAGAACGGCCGTTCCGCTCATCGATCTGATGCTGGTGAGTATTTACTTCGGTTATGGGTCAGCGCTGATTTACATCGCTCGCCGTCTGCATTTCCCCCTTGAGTGGTGGAAAAGCACACCGTTTATCGCCGGGCTGTATGTGATTATCTCCGGCGCTATCGATATGATGATTGCACTGGATATCGCTTTCTACAGCGGTAGTCGTGCAACGACCATCATCACCGCATTCCACTTTCTGATGCTGGCGATATTGACCCTACTGATCGTCACACACCGTACAACGCCGCAAGCAGGGCTTGTTCCGGCACCTGACAAAAAACCGGAAGCCCCACCCGCCACCTGTCCCGTTTTTTCTGGCGTGGCGAGCAAGGCCGTAATCACGCGACTGAGGTCACGAGGCCGCTGCCAAAGCGCCTGAGCGTTCTCAACACGCATATCTTTAAAGGTGGTCCCGGGGTGGCTGGGCGCGGCAACAATATAGCCTTGTTTAACCAACACCTGTGCCAGCCAGAGTTGGTTAAACCAACTCCCGCCGTAACCGTGTGAAACCACGATCAAGGGATGTGCACCGGGTTCAGGCACGGCGTTTTTACTCACCGCTATGCCAGGAAAGACGGGATTGTCACCTATGATCGTGGTCTGTGAGGATGACGAAACTGGATAAAATACGGCGACGTCTAACGGCCTGTTATTGGCCTCATCCGCTAATGTTATCTGTTGAAAGCCAATGCCCGCGTTTGCCATAACGGCAAAGCTGAGTAGTAAGTTCGTGACTACTCCCATCGTGATACGTCATGTCATACCTATTTCTCCGACGTTTCTACACTGTGAAAAATAGCTTTTATAACAATAGCTTTCATACCTGTTCGACCTAAATCGCTATTGAGCACCTCTCCGGGGTACACAAATTTGTGGTACATAAATCTGTAGGACACAAACAAACTGCGGCCAGCATAAGCTGGCCGTATATCCCTGATATTGGCGCAAAAATTTACCCGCCTTTGTTCCAGCGTTGGAACATCAACAGATAGAGAGCCAAAAAAGTGTGTTAACGCTTAATTTTTTTGAATTGCTGTGTTGTAGCCGTTAGCGCGGTTTCTGTCGGCAACCGCTCCATCGAGCTGGCACCGTAAAAACCATCGCACTGCGGGCAGTGATCCATAATGAACTGTGCATCCTGCGGTGTTGAAATCGGCCCGCCGTGGCACAAAACAATCACATCCTTACGGATGGATTTCGCCTCATCTGCCCAGTGATTAATCAACGGCACACAGTCTGCAAGATTCAGCGCCGTTTCCGCCCCAATATTGCCGCCGGTGGTTAACCCCATGTGCGGGACAATAATGTCCGCGCCCGCTTTCGTCATCGCAACAGCATCAGCCGCGCTGAACACATAAGGTGTGGTCAGCATGTCTTTTTCATGCGCCAGACGGATCATGTCGACTTCCAGCGCATATCCCATGCCGGTTTCTTCCAGATTGGCGCGGAAATTACCGTCGATCAGACCCACGGTTGGGAAGTTCTGTACACCAGAAAAACCCAGTGCTTTCAGGTCATCCAGAAACTTATCAAACTGACAGAAAGGATCGGTTCCGTTCACGCCCGCCAGCACTGGCGTATGTTTCACAACCGGTAGAACTTCTTTCGCCATATCCACGACGATCTCATTCGCGTTGCCGTAAGCCAGCAGACCAGCCAGAGAGCCTCTCCCCGCCATGCGATAGCGACCAGAGTTGTAGATCACGATCAGATCGATTCCGCCCGCTTCTTCACATTTCGCGGAAAGCCCCGTTCCTGCGCCACCACCGATAATCGGTTCGCGGCGGGCGATCATTTCGCGGAATTTTGTCAACAATGCCTGACGATTCATGCCTGACTTCATACTTTTTCCCTTCTTATTTCACTAACGCCCGAAACGCATCGACTGCCGCATGGGCAAATAAAGGATCGTTAATATGGAAAGGCAGACGAATAATCTGTCGTCTTGCCGTTTGCTGCACTACGCTCTCCAGCGTGCTGATAAACGCGTCACGCGCTTCCGGGTGCCAGAATGCCTGCTCCGGCGCATCCAGCGCGGAGAAGCCACCTTCCGGGATCAGGAAGCGCACCTCGCCTTCACAGCGGTTCAGCTTCTCCCCAATCCAGCGCGCCATCGCGATATTTTCTTCTATCGTCGTACGCATCAGAGTGACCTGCGCGTTGTGGTTGTAGAACAGACGATGCGCGTATTTCTCCGGTATGCTGGCGGGCGCGCCAAAATTCACCATGTCCAGCGCACCGCAGGACGCCACGTAAGGCACCTGCGTCTTGGCTATCGCGTCAAACCGTTCCGGCCCGCAGGCCAGCACGCCATCAAACAGTAAATCGCATACCTCAGTCGTCGTGAGATCGAGCACGCCAGTGAGCAAATGGCTGTCCACCAGCTTTTCCATCGCTTTCCCGCCGCTGCCCGTCGCGTGAAAGACCAGGCAGTCAAACTCCGCATCCAGCAATTTACTGGCTTCCTGAATGCACGGCGTCGTTACGCCAAACATGGTCAGGCCAATCGCGGGCTTATCGTCATGATGTTCCTGAATCTTAAATTTCACGGCACCGGCGATCTGATGCGCGGCGTTGCCAAGAACCTGACGAGAAATACGGTTCAGGCCCGCCACATCGGTAACGGAATACATCATACTGATATCGCTGGCACCGATGTAACCGGAAATATCACCGGAGGCCATCGTCGACACCATCAGCTTCGGCATCCCAATCGGTAACGCCTGCATCGCGGGCGTGATCAACGCTGTACCGCCGGAACCGCCAAGCCCAAGCACCCCGGCAATGTCATCGCGGGATAGCATGAAGTGCTCAAACGCGACAGCCATGGCACCAATCGCCTGCCCTCTGTCATGGCAAAATACCGCTGACGCGCCCTGCGGATGGTACGATGCCACCGTTTCTGCACTGATATCAGTCACCTCTGACACCCGAACATCTGTTGACGGCGATGCCGTTGACAGATCAACCGTGACGGTTTTCAAGCCTGTCGCAGCAATCAGATCGCGGACGTAAACCTGTTCTTTCCCTTTAGTATCTGCTGTACTTGCAATATAAACGCTGCCAACTTTACTTCCCACTTGGTCTCCCTCCCACCATTAGTGAAACAATTAACAGATTGATATAAATGACAATTACAAGAAAACAAAAACAGACAAGATTAATTTATCGCCATATTGAGACTTGAGTATCAGAAAGACAAATCATTAAACGCTCAAATGAGACAAAAGTCTCAAAATGTTATGTACGACATTACATTAACAGTAAGAAAGCTTGACGTGGCACAAGAATCACTCAATTTGCTATAGTTCTGGCGATAACGCCGTGCTGCCCGATAGCTTCCGGCCCGAAAATTCAATGAGGTCTATGTGATTGAACGGGATGAAAAACTGACATCAACACGGGCGAAAACCCGTCGTTTATTAATTGATACCGCCATGAGTATGTTCGACCACGGTATATTCCCCTCCATTACCGATGTTGCCGCCGCAGCTCAGCTTTCACGCGCAACGGCCTATCGTTATTTTCCGACGCAAAGTGCGTTAATCTCCGCCGTGGTGGGTGAAAGTCTTGGCCCGATTCTGGCGTGGCACCCAACACAGCCGGACGCCAGCGAACGCGTGGCTGAACTGCTGCGATTTGCTTACCCCAGAATGCTGGAGCATGAAGGCGCGCTACGTGCCGCCCTGCATCTGTCACTACAACAATGGGCAGACCGCCGTTCTAATCGCCTCCATACGGACCCTTTGACGCGTGGCAATCGTAAACGCCTGCTCAAAATTGCCACCGAACCGCTGGAAGGGAAAATCACGCCGGAAGCACAACAGCGGGTGATTTATGCCTTATCGCTCATTTACGGCTCCGAGGTTTTTCTGGTGCTGAAAGATATCTGGCATCTGGAAGAAGACAGCATTCAGGATGTTACGCAGTGGGTTGCAAAAGCCATTTTACGGCAGGCGGAAGAGGATGCCGCGCAGGCCGATTCACCGAAAACCTGATGAACACATTCATGCCGCATCCCGTCCCGGTCTTGATCACCTAACCGGGGCGGAACGTGTGTTCCCCACCGAACGTACCACGCGCCCCACACCATCACGCTCTGACACACTTTCCCTTTATCCATTTTTTGCCACAGCACACAGGAAAAGGTAGCATCGCTGCCGTTGTTTTCTGCCATGCGGATAACCGCGCTCGGCGCAACGGCCCGAAGGGTGCCGGACAGGGATGTCCGACATAAAAAAACGCCGGGAGCGTTTTTCAACGTTGTGTAGCAACGGCCCGAAGGGTGCCGGACAGGGATGTCCGGCATAAAAAAACGCCACAGATAACAACATAACCATTTGAATTTTATAAAATAGTTTAATTTTAAATAATAATAGCAAGCGCGTCGCCACAGGATGCGTGACAGACAGGAAAACACCGACATCAATGACACAACATTCCTCCCCTCATGGCGAGCATCATGCAGCCGAGCAACGTCTTCACGAAAAGGGCTATCACCAGAGTATCGGCAACCGCCACGTACAGATGATCGCGATTGGCGGCTCCATCGGCACCGGTTTGTTTCTTGGTGCAGGTGCACGTCTGCAAATGGCAGGGCCAGCGCTGGCGCTGGTCTATCTGGTTTGCGGTATCTTCTCTTTTTTCATTCTGCGTGCGCTAGGTGAGCTGATCGTTCATCGCCCCACCAGCGGCAGCTTTGTGTCGTATTCGCGCGAGTTTCTGGGTGAAAAGGCCTCCTACGTGGCAGGCTGGATGTACTTCCTTAACTGGGCAATGACCGGGATTGTCGACATCACCGCCGTCGCGCTCTACATGCACTACTGGGGCACGTTTGCCGATGTACCACAGTGGCTGTTCGCGCTGGGGGCGCTGTCCATCGTCACGCTGATGAACCTGATTGGTGTGAAGTGGTTTGCCGAAATGGAGTTCTGGTTCGCGCTGATTAAGGTCGCGGCCATCGCCATTTTTCTGGTAGTCGGCACGGTCTATCTCGGCACGGGCAGCCCGCTGGACGGGAACACGCCCGGTCTGCACCTGATTACCGACAACGGTGGCCTGTTCCCGCACGGGATTCTGCCCGCGCTGGTGCTGGTTCAGGGGGTAATATTTGCCTTTGCCGGTATCGAGATCATCGGGACAACCGCAGGCGAATGTAAAGACCCGGAGAAAGTGCTGCCGAAAGCGGTCAACAGCGTCATCTGGCGTATCGGCCTGTTCTACGTCGGCTCTGTCGCGCTATTGGTCTGCCTGCTGCCGTGGAACGCTTATCAGGCGGGGCAAAGCCCATTCGTGACCTTCTTCAGCAAGCTCGGCGTTCCTTATATCGGCACGATCATGAATATCGTGGTGCTGTCCGCTGCGCTGTCCAGCCTGAACTCTGGTCTGTACTCGACGGGGCGCATTCTGCGCTCGCTGTCGCTGGGCGGTTCGGCTCCTGCCTTCCTGTCAAAAATGAGTACGCAGTCCGTGCCCTATACCGGTATTTTGGTGACCGTCGGCATTCACATCATCGGCGTGGTGCTGAACTACGTGGTGCCATCGCAGGTATTTGAGATCGTCCTGAATATTGCCTCACTCGGCATTATCTGTTCCTGGGCGT
The DNA here is from genome assembly GCF_028335745.1 of Pectobacterium sp. A5351. Classification (NCBI taxonomy): domain Bacteria; kingdom Pseudomonadati; phylum Pseudomonadota; class Gammaproteobacteria; order Enterobacterales; family Pectobacteriaceae; genus Pectobacterium; species Pectobacterium sp. A5351. Next base: position 921,019 of record NZ_CP116477.1, on the reverse strand, counting down.
TCATCATTCTGTGCCAGATGCAACTGCGTAAAGCAATTCGTCAGGGGAAAGCCAAACCGGTCGCATTCAGAATGCCCGGCGCGCCCGTGACATCGTGGCTGACGCTGGCTTTTCTGGTGAGTGTGTTGGGGCTGATGGCGTTTGATTACCCGAACGGCACCTGGACGATTGCGACGATTCCGGTACTGACGATCATGCTGATCATCGGCTGGCGCGGGCTGAAAAAGCAGCGCGAAGCGGTGAAACTCGCCAACCAACAGGGCTCCAGCCTGCGTTAAGACAGAAAAAAACTCAGGCTCGTTTCCGAGCCTGAGTTTGAGGTTACTAACAAAGTCCGTAGAGCGAGAGTAATGGATAGATCGTAAAGACGCTGCAAGTACATCCATGTAAGCTCGGATTGCGCAGATATGAATCTCATCCCTGAGATTCACCCTTTCAGTGCCGTCGCAAGCGACGTTCAAAAACGTTCCTGACGTTTTTGTCCCTGGCGCAAACGCTTTACTCTTCTATTCCGTTACTCCCGTTTTCATTCGGTAAATAGGCTTGTCAAAGGTCTGAAGAGAAATGTAATTACTCTTCTACTACGTAACCGTACAGGCGCTTGCTGCCATCGTCTTCCGCAACGCTATAGACGCCCTGCAATTCCGGGGAGAAGCCCGGCAGCAGGTTAATACCCGCTTCCAGCGCCAGAAAATAGCGCTGTACCGCCCCGCCCCAAGTTTCTCCCGGCACAACACACAGCACGCCCGGCGGATACGGCAATGCGCCTTCTGCCGCGATACGCCCTTCTGCTTCGGCGATAGGAACCAGTTCGATATTCCCGCGCACAAACTCTCTGTTAGCATCCTGCGGCAGCATCACCACGGACGGAAACTCGGTTTTGCGGAACATGGCTTTTTGCAGATCTTTCACGTTGTGCTGGGCGTAAAAGTCATGCATTTCCTGACACAGCCGGCGCAGCCGGTAACCACGGTAGCGCTCTTTGTATTTCTGATACAGGCTAGGCAGCACTTCACTCAGCGGCGCATCGCGGGCGATCAGCGTTTCGAAGTGCACCAGCGCATTCACCAGTTCCTGCATTTTGGCAGCATCTTCCGCTGGCGTTAGCAGGAACAGGATCGAGTTCATATCGCATTTTTCAGGAATGATACCGTGCTCGCGCAGGTAGTTGGCCAGGATCGTCGCCGGAATACCAAATTCGGTATAATCGCCGCTAATCGCATCAATACCCGGCGTAGTCAGCAGTAATTTGCAAGGATCGATAAAATACTGATCCTCCGCATAGCCTTCAAACGCGTGCCATTTCTCGCTCGGCTCAAAGTTGAAGAAGCGTACGTCCTGCGCGATGATTTCCGTGTCATGATCCTGCCAAAGCGCGCCCCCCACCGTCACGGGTACGAACGGCTTGATAAGCGAACAACGCGTCAGCAGCTGCTTACGCGCCTCAATGCCCAGCTTCACGCAGTCCATCCACATCCGACGCCCGCTTGCCCCTTCGTGCATTTTGGCATTGATATCCAATGCCGCGAACAGCGGGTAAAACGGACTGGTTGAGGCGTGCAGCATAAAGGCGTTATTCAGCTGTTTATGGTTGCAGAAACGGCGCTGACCTTTGATATGCGTATCTTTCTTGTGGATCTGCGAGGTCTGGGAGAAGCCCGCCTGCTGCTTATGCACCGACTGCGTCACGAAAATCCCCGGATCGTTTTCATTCAGATCCAGCAACAGCGGCGAGCACTGCTCCATCATAGGGATAAACTGCTCATAGCCGACCCAGGCGGAGTCAAACAGAATGTAGTCGCACAGGTGCCCGATGCTATCGACAACCTGACGCGCATTATAAATGGTGCCGTCATAGGTGCCGAGCTGGATGACGGCCAGACGGAACGGACGCGGCTCGTTGGCGCGTTCCGGCGCAACTTCCGCAATCAGCTTGCGCAGATAGGCTTCATCAAAACAGTGCGCATCCACGCCGCCGATAAAGCCAAACGGATTGCGCACGGTTTCCAGATAGACTGGCGTCGCACCCGCCTGAATCAGCGCACCATGATGGTTGGATTTATGGTTGTTGCGGTCAAACAGCACCAGATCGCCACGCGCCAAGAGCGCATTCGTCACCACTTTGTTCGCAGAGGACGTGCCGTTCAACACGAAATAGGTTTTATCCGCGTTAAACACGCGCGCGGCGTGTTTCTGCGCCTTCTTCGCCGCCCCTTCGTGAATCAGCAAATCGCCCAGTTTGACGTCAGCGTTACAGATGTCCGAACGAAACACGTTCTCGCCGTAAAACTCAAAAAACTGACGCCCCGCCGGGTGCTTGCGGAAGAACTGGCCGCCCTGATGCCCCGGGCAGGCAAATGTCGTGTTTTTCATGTTGACGTATTTGGTCAGCGTATCGAAAAACGGTGGCAGCAGTGCATCCTGATAGGCTTTCGCCGCACGTTCCAGCACGTTGGCGTGCTCGCCGTCGTCATCAAGAATCAGCCATTCGCTGCCCGCAGGCAAAACATCTGACTCTTTATCCTCATCAGGCTCTTCGACAAACGCCGGGATACTAAAGCCCGTGTGCTGCAATATCGACAGAATGCCGCTGCGGGCTTCCTCAATCGAAACCACGACCGCCGCCACATCGGTGAAGTCGGTCTGACTCAACGCGACAATCTCGCGCGTTGTGATTAAACGGGTGGCAACCGCTGCATTCGCCGCAATTTTTAACTGTTTCATGTAACCAAACCCAAACGGTTAAGGGTAAGTGTACGTGCCTGGAAGACACCGTTCAGGGATAACAATCCCGACCAATCACAATGCCAATCAATAACGACAAGCGTATGACCCCTACAGGTCAACTGTAGGCCAAGAATGGAAAAACTGGAGCCAGCACCATCCGATAGACATCAGTAAAAGCAGAGGCGTACTCTATTTTTACTCATGCCTAACAGTGAGCGAACGAACGCCTCACCGCATGGTGAAAGGGGATAATCGACGAGGAGAAAAGTCAATCGCGCAGGGGGGATAAGAAGAAGTGCGCAGTGACGTCATCAGCAAACTGGCGCGAGCGTTTTGCACCATGAGCAATGAATCTGACATATCGGCGATCCTCTTTAGCTAACGCTAACTACGCTTAAAGGGGCGTTCAGGTGAACGAGACGTTAAAAAACCGCGCAATAGTGGCATTATTCTTCATCAAATTCAACAATCCAGCCTGTACTCAACACGGTAAAAAGTGCAACGAAACATGCCGCGCGAATCAGGAAGAAACGTTATCACACTATACCCTAAATAATTCGAGTTTCAGGCAGGCGGCAAGGAAAGGAGTCCCGATGAGCTTACTCAGGTAAGTGATTCGGGTGACTAAACGCAGCCAACGCACATGTAACTTGAAGTATGACGGGTATAAGTGTGCTGAAAGGATCGCCAGAAATCGGCTAGCAAATAATACAATTGCCTGAAAATAGCGCAGGCGCTCCGCTTTGTGACAGAAACCCGTTGACGCCACGCGGCCAATACGGTTTAATGCGCCCCGTTGCCCGGATAGCTCAGTCGGTAGAGCAGAGGATTGAAAATCCTCGTGTCCTTGGTTCGATTCCGAGTCCGGGCACCACCTTTCCTTTTTTATGCCTCCTTATCAATTCCTATGTGTCTGTAATTCAATAAGTTGGCGTAAAAATCTTTTCCGATGCGTTTTGATTTATCCCTTCGTATCGGGGAATTTGTGGGTCAGATTGCGGGTCATTCAGTTCGATGAACGGGAGTGACCCTCACATGTTAACTGACAGCAAAGTCCGATCCGCGAAACCTCTCGCAAAATCTTATAAGCTCACCGACTCGCAAGGCCTGTACCTCACGGTATCCACCAGCGGCGCTAAGCTATGGTATTTCCGCTATCGCCTCGGCGGTAAAGAAAACCGTCTGGCCTTTGGCCCCTACCCGCAAACTACACTGGCGGAAGCCCGTGAAAAACGCGATGCGGCGCGTAAGCTGCTGGCGTCCGGCATTAGCCCTTCTCAGCTTCGCAAGGCGAACAACCCCGCCGTTGATGAATCCCGCACCTTTCAGTATATCGCTCAGGCGTGGCACACCAGTAGCCTGAAACTCTGGTCAGACGCCCACGCCGATAAAATTCTTACCTGCCTGAAACGCTACGTTTTCCCCGCTATTGGCGCGATGGATATCGCGCAGGTTGAAACCCGCCATCTGGCGCAGTTGGTTAAGACAATTGACGATAAAGGCGTGCATGACGTCGCCGGACGGGTACGCCAGCATCTGACCAAAATCATGCGTCACGCCGTCCAGCAGGGCGTCATCAAATACAATCCGGCTTACGATTTAGATGGCGTCGTGACCCCGGTGGCGACCCAACATCACCCCGCCCTGCCGCTGAAACGCCTGCCTGAACTGCTGGCGAAGATAGATAGCTACAAAGGCCGGATGCTCACCCGTCTGGCGCTGGAGCTGAATCTGCACGTGTTTCTGCGCTCCAGCGAACTCCGTTTTGCCCGCTGGGATGAATTCAACCTGAAAGCGCATATCTGGAGCGTGCCCGCCCAGCGCGAAGCGGTAGACGGCGTGCGGTTCTCAGAGCGTGGCGCAAAAATGAAGGATGAACATCTGGTGCCGCTGTCACGGCAGGCGGTCGCCCTGCTGAAACAGATTCAGGCGCTTTCCGGCGAATCGGTCTTCGTTTTTCCCGGCGCACATACGCTAAACAAGCCGATGAGTGAGAACACCATCAACAAGGCGTTGCACGTGATTGGCTACGACACCAAAACCGAAATCTGTGGGCATGGTTTCAGAACGATGGCCTGTAGCGCCCTGAATGAGTCCGGACGCTGGTCAAAGGATGCCATTGAGCGGCAGATGAGCCACAAAGAGCGCAACGGCGTACGGCGGCTTACGTGCATAAAGCGGAACATCTGGAAGCCAGAATCGAAATGATGCAGTGGTGGTCGGATTATCTGGACGTCAACCGCGAAGGATATGTCGCGCCGTATATTTATGCGCGGAGTCATTCGGCTGGCTAACGCGCTGCGCTTGTTGGCTCCTGACGGGCTTTCTATGTGATAGAAAACCCGTCAGGAGCGTTGTCGTAAAACCATTCGGGCATTCTGCCAAATGTTTCTTACCCGTTAGTATTTGCTACATCGACTGACTCAAACCACCGTTCAGCCTTTTGGTTCAATACCGCGCGTCTGGAGTTCCTTACGCAGAACACGCTTTATCCACGTAGCCAATGTCTTGTCGCCATCCTTATAGGCTTGCTCTTCTAATTGCGCACGAAACTCGTGGGACAGTCGAATTTGATACTGGTCTGTTTTTGTTTTTTCACTTGACATTGTAATTACAAATTCCATAGCATGGTATAGTTGTAATTACACCGCAATTACATGGTGTTTTGCAACAGTAAAGAGCGAAGCCCGGCAGTGCGCCAACACTAACCGGGCTTCTGACCACAACATTATGAGGACTAATGCTATGGCTGACACCGATAGTAACACGGGCGCGTCTTATCAATCACTGCCGGATTATGAGAACCGTTACTCCGCCATGAGTGCCGCGCTGGCTCGTCTGGACTTTTCACGCATGGACAATGACGAACTCTCGCAGGTCACAGAATATTGCGCCGAAACGCAGGCAGGACTTTGCCATTGCCTGAATTTCATTGGCGATGTGCTGATTACCTTTGCCGATAATGACGTGTGCGAATCGACGCCAGAAAGTTTGTGCCAGTTGGGTCATGGGTTAACTGCAATTAGTTTACTCATCCCAGCCCTTACCACGATGCACAAACGCGCACATTCACTCACCGCCAGATAGCCATCTGAACATCACCAGCCTGATTAAAGCTCTGCCGTTAGGTCAGAGCTTTTTTGCTTTTATGGCTCAATAACAATAACTCTTCCCATCCGATATTGAGTTGTTTGCAGGCAACACAGCCCTTTCCCGATAGCCTTCCCTACTGGCTAATTCCAGTGGGGAGAAGACATGCCAACACGTTTTATTTTCGCAATGCTGACCGCGCTCAACAGGCCATTCAGCCACGACGCAGGACGCGACGGATTTGGGCGGTTGAAGGCCTGCGCCTCGCGGGCATTCAACCGTGGCGTGAGGCGAGTAAATTCAATTTCACAGAAATTGCTAATTTGCGTCGCACGAACCCACCGGCGAACGTTTCTCCCATGCAATGAGGCGATAAAACCGAAAGAGCGAACACCCCAGTAAAATGCGAAGGAGGAACCATGCTGATTTCTGATTACCGTGAACGCCGGGCGCGTAGTCACGAAAAAATGCGACTTCTGCTCACCTTTCTGAAAGAAGAAACCTACAGCGACTTTAAAACGCTGATGCTGCTTTTTGATTATAAAAATCACAAGCCGCTTTATCTGTTGCTGGCAAAAGCCATCGACATGGGATTGATCCAAAAGCATGAAATAAACACCAGAATGGTGAAAACCTCTCTGTGGGGGATCACCAATGACGGATTATCCGTTGTTGCCACACCCCATGAGGATAGTTTTCCTGCACGGTTTGAGCCCTCGAAAGTCACTGGCTGGACGTTGATACAGCGCCTTGATCGTCAGCTAGCACGGCTCCTTCTTGAGAAGAAAGGCGCTTATGGGTCGCTCAGCGGCGCTGATTCAACCTTCCGCAGCCGCTATGAGGTATATCATCGCCCGGCCGGGGTGATAACGTTACCAGACGGAACCGTCATCGCCGTTGAGACTGAGCGCCATCTGAAAACCAAGGCCCGTTATCAGGCAATTATCACCCAACATTTGATAACTCGTACTCAAAAGCACTGGATGTACGTTTTCTACATCGTGCCCGATCCACAGATAAAGCGAGCTATTGAAAGGATGTTTAATAGCGTGAAATACGCCATCGTGGATCATCAGCGTATCCCGCTGGAAGCGAAGCACCGCAATGTTTTTCGGGTTTATACGATTGAGGAGTTGAAGGGGTTAGATTTGAATCTTGGCTAATTGCTGAACAATTATGTGAAGTATATACTCACAGTATGTACAAGAGAGGAGCACCATCATGAAACACCGCGTAAGCGTTACCGTAGACAAAGATAATTATCAGGTTCTGAGTGCTGCCGGAGTCAATATTTCTGGGCTGGTGAATGATGCCATTGGCAAAGAAGCCCGCCGCATCAGGGCTGAAGAGTGGAAAAAGGAAAACCGCGAAGGGATGGAAGAAGTCGCCCAATTTATCGCACAGAATGGCTCGTTTGCGGATGAAAACAGGAACTGGTGATTATGCAATTCATTGTTTATCAACACAAAATAACCAGTCACTACAAAATGTTTGTCGATGTGCAAAGCGATATTGTTGAAACACCAAAACGGCGCATGGTCATCCCGCTTATCGAATCACATCACCTGTCTGAGAAAGTGAATAAGACTTTGTTCCCTCTGATCCGCATCGACGGCGAAGATTATCGGCTGATGACCACTGAGCTATCGAGCGTTCCTGTTGAGGTTATTGGTGAAGTGATTGCGGATCTTGGCGACTACGCGGATGAGATCAAGGATGCTATTAATCTTATGTTTTGGGGGATTTGAGAGGGGTTCATTGTGCTTGCATCAAGTCTTATGCATAGCGTCTCTTAAGCTGAGTACAATCAGTATGTCGGAAGAGCTCTAAAAGTGAATGCCTCAGCTTATTGGTATACTTACAGGCCATAGCCTTATAACCCAGGGTGTTTCGCAACAATTTTCCCAGTCGTATTATCCAGTCGGTATTGCGAAATAGTTCCGTCCACAATGTGCTGGATAACGGCCTGAACTGTAGCCAATGGGACATTAAACCACTCTCTTGGAGTATAGATCTGACCGTTATGGCTCTTGAGCGTAATGTTGAGCCGACGGGCAGCGAGGAAACCATGTACCAATGCCTCTAATTTTTGGGCATTGAGGTTAAAACACTGGCTGGTAGCCACAATCCTGACAGGTGCTTCAAGGAAAGTACGGTCTTTCTCGGCATGCTCAATGCGCTGCTCCACAGTTGTTTCAGTAAAACCAATTTTGTAAAGACTTTGTTTATAAGGAATAAGCGCTGGGTCTGTACTTGTGGTCGCGAGCACATAAACCAAGCCGGTCGGCACCGCAGTATCTGATGGTTGCAACGTCTTGCCATTGAGTTGCACCTTGCGCCCTTCTTTATCCCTCACCAAACCGTGAGTTAAGGATTGATAGAGCATGTTCATTTCGGTGCCATTCTCAAATATCAGTCGCAATCGGGCGTTGTAAGTACGGTACTGACCCAGACGTTCACCAGCACTATGGACATATCCCAGTAACCCATTAAGAATAAAAAAATCGCCTTCAACAATTTTCAATTTATGGGTAAAACGCTCAAGACTAAAAACCCCATTTTTTAAGCCTTGATGCAGGCTGTAAAACAAGGGTTCGAAACGCTGGAAGTCTTGACACGGCTGGCGCTGAGCAATGTCATCTGGCTGCTCTTTTTTATCAGCAGAAACATACTGTAAGCTGAAGATATCAGGTTCTGCAAAATTTAATAAACCGTCCTCATCATCGGCAAAAATATCCTCTAAAGAAGTCACCAGTTCTGATTTGTTGGCATAGGATAATGGTGTTGGTTCAGCGGCTAGTGGGGTTCTACCATTTTCAATATGATTTGAAGCCAGAAGCCCCCGGCAATCCAGCGTTTGCAACGAAGCACATATGTTGGGATTTTCTTTAATGATGCGCAATCGTCTTGCCAGGCGTTTTTCATCAAGAGAAGCGGCGCTGTTTTCAGTTGGCAGACGGCCATGCCGATCGTAAAACGCGGCAATTTCAGCAAACTGATTGCCAGCCAAATCGACGGGACTCGCCTTGCGCTTCAGAGGGTGAACATCCAATAAACAGAGATCATCTTCTTCACTTAGGATCTCATCTAATGTTGATTTGGCCGCTAATCGCGTTGTCGATAACCGGATCATTTTACTGCTCCTGATTAGCCAACTTCTGTTGCTTCATTTTGCGGATAAACGCCAGCGCTTCGGCATAACGCTTCTCAATCGGATCACTGGCATTCAGCGATGGCTCTCTCTGTTGTTCTCGGGTGAACTGCTTGATCTTAGGCCAAAGGATAATTGCCTCTTCTTCGGAGACCTGCGATCGGCTGGCACTTACTGCTTCCTGAATGGTTTTCAGCATAGGCGCAGTTACCGATTTAGAGAGAATTTCATAAGCACCATGGAACGGATTCACCGCATCTATCAGGTCTATATCCAGATTATCAATACAGATGAACTTTTCACCCATCTTCAGGAACTGCTTACCTGCGACACTGTTTACTGACTCTTCTTCAGCGCCATTCGCCATATCCACATTGGCATCCTGCGGCAGGTCTTCCCAATCAACCACGCCCCCTTTCTGAGTGATCAACATACTTTGTAATACTCCTATGCGTACCTGTTCCTGCTCTTCGTCGGTCAAATCTGGGTAAAGCGTCTGAATCACAGCAGGCAAAGCCACTTGAGTGAAAGTTTCGGGGGGGATGGTTTCACTAATTGTCTCTTTGACCAACTGTTCGTTAGCCATCAGAGTCGCCATAATTTCGTTCTTGTCGCTGTTCAGAATATCCAATACTTTCGGGGATACCGGTAAGGTTGCGGAATCATCTACAAGCAGAGTATTAGGTGGTAGTGGCTGACCGTCCCATTGAGAACGAGGCTTAAACTGGATGTTGGGAGCCAGGATCTGCTCCATCAATAACGACGTGGTGATCGCCTTAAGCATATTATTGACCGATGCCTTCACATCATCATCCTGTGCATCAGGTTGAGCAATGAGATTGGTAAACTGAGCATGCGTTTTTCCCGTACAATCTCGGGTCGCCCGGCCGATAATCTGCACAATTTCTGTCAGAGAGCTGCGATAGCCAATCGTCAACACATGCTCACAGTAAGGCCAATCAAACCCTTCTTTCGCCATGCCTAAGGCGATGATGATGTCCATATCATCAACCGCTTTGATATTACGTAAATACGCCTGGATTTTGGGTCGTTCGTTAGGATTATCATCAACCAGATTGGCTAATTTGAGCTCACAGCCATTTTTTCCCGCAATATAATAAACCCCAGTCAGAGGATCGCGTTTTATCACGCTGCCAATCACATCAAGGATAGAATCAACTTCTCCATATTTATCTTTGGTCGATTCACCGGAATTAACATTCGGGATATGAATAATCGTTTTTTTGCTGGTATCGAGTACCGTGGGCAATGCATCAATATAACGCCCCTGATAAAAATGATAACCAATACCCAGAGATTTAAGATATTGATAGCCATTCAACTGCTCGTAATAGGTGTATGTCACCTTAGTGAACAGCGCTTCATCCTCAGGCAACAGGATCGGCACGGTATCGCCTCGGAAATATGATCCGGTCATGGCAACGATATGCGCACTCGATTTTTTTATGAGCTCATCAATAAGATTACCAAGCCGATTATCACCATCGGCAGAAACATGGTGAAACTCATCAATAGCCACCAGGCAATTATCGAAATCTGTTACCACTAATTTATCAAAGGCAAAACGCAAGGTCGCATGAGTACATATCAGAATACGTTCGTTGCCATGCATAAAGCGTTGGAAAGCCTGAACCTTACCCGCTTCCCCACCATCCACACACAGATTGTTCTCGGATGTAACACGCCAGTCAGCAAAAAAACCTTGTTCGGTTAAATTGGTCTCCTGAAAAGAGCCACCGATAGACTTTTCCGGAACGGCGACAATCACTTTTCGCACGTTCTGATTTTCCAGTTTATCCAGCCCCAGAAACATTAACGCACGCGATTTCCCCGAAGCCGGAGGGGCCTTGATCAATAGATACTGACTATTTCGTTCAGCAAAAGCTCGGGCCTGCATTTCACGCATTCCCATCGAATTAAGGCCGGTACTTTGCCCCGTCTGACCATACTCAACGTGCAATAAATTATTCATTATGGTTTCCTGCGTTGGCCGGTGTTCTGCTCTTTCTTGGTTTAGCCTGAGTTACTGTCAGTTTCTGCGTCAGTGCTTCATAACGTGCCAGCAGGCAGCTTAAGCGGTCGGCTGCATCTTTGAATGGGCGCTCACGGTAAAGTCGATCCACCGCGGTATCGAGAGCCTGATGGGCGGTTAACAGCTTTTGCGGCATCTTATCGGGATCATAGAGTTCAGCGAGTGTACGTCCTGGGAATTCTTCACGGATTAAAATCACGTCTTCGGCAAGAACCTCGATTTCTTTGCGTTGTATTTCGGTCACTTCAGGCCAGGGAAAAGGGTTGTAAACTACCGATGCAGAATAGCGATAGTCACTTTTCAACCTACCAGCTACCAGCCTCATCCAGTCGTTATGCATTGACGAAGAAAGTATTGCGAATTCGTATAACGTGCCGTCAGGGATAAACATATTGGCATCGGAACATATAACTTCATGCCCTAAAAATCCCATAGGAATATATCTTCTCCTTTCAGACGAGACTCTTGGCACTAATATATAGTTGCCAGATGCAGGCTGACTCACCTGTATAAACACATGTGGCTTATCTGCCATCTTCATTGCTGCTGGATGACCGGCTTTTAACCTTAAAGCTCTTACAGAATCAGTTCTTCTTTGTACCTCTGGCATTGCTTGCAAATCATCCCTTGTCGCATTAACCAGCCATAAACACCAGCGTTCCTTTCCATTTAAAAACTCATCAGCCCCCAATACTTTTCTGATCCAGCGTTCTGCCCGCGGTTCTTTTTTTAATAATGAATCTCGTTCTGGCTTGCTCAGCAATAAGTGACCACCATCAGTAGGTTTATTTCCAAACAATAAAGCTGGCACAGTATTAATCAATGGTTTATTGGTTGCGTAAATAGCAAGATTACTACCCTCAACCAAATAAGGACTGATATTACTAACTAACTTACAATGCCATTCACCATCCACTTTCTGATATAATTTCCGTGTTTTCCCTTGAGCGGATAGACCAATAATAATGACATGAACCGCAGCTTTATCTCTGGCATTATTTGCCCATGTAAAAGTTGGGTAAGCAAAATGGATATTCAACCCAAGGGCAAAAATTGGCGGCCACAGCGTCGCTACTTGTTCCCCCTGACAGATAGAATTAGTTGCCACCAGTGCCAGCTCAGCACGGGAATTCTGAATATATTGAGATCCTTTCCAGAACCAACAAGCGACATAATCAAGATAGCCTAACGCCTTAAAACCGCTAAAAATGGCATGCATATCTGATTTCTGCTCTTCTGTACGACCAAGAGTACCCAAAAACGGCGGATTACCGATTACATAAACTTCGTCATCAGCTTGCTTAGGACAGATCTGGTGCCAGTCAAGACGCAAACTATTGTCACTATGAATATTGCCGCTTTCACGTAGCGGCAATGCAGGTGGCGAAAAACCAAACGCTTTTTCCCACTGACTATTCACCTGGTGCTCCGCCAGCCAAAGGGATAACCGAGCAATCTGGCAGGCGAAGTCATCAATCTCAATGCCGTAAAACTGTGACAGGTGAAGACCGCTCATTGAAAATGTTTGAGGTTCCAGCTCACGCAGAGCCTCAATCACTTCAATTTCCAGATTGCGTAACGCTTTGTAGGCCACAATCAGGAAATTACCGGATCCACATGCAGGATCGAATACTTTGATCTTGCCGAGTCGCACCAGTAACGCTTTAAGCCCCTTGGCATTGTTACGTTGTTTATCCAGTTCAACGCGTAACGGATCCAGAAACAGGGGCTGAATCACCTTCATGATATTGCGATATGAGGTGTAGTGCTGTCCTAAGCGGCTGCGCTGTTCCACATCAATCACGGCCTGGAACATGCTGCCGAAAATGTCTGGGTTAATCTCACTCCAGTTCATAGTGCCGCATTCGAGTAAGATCTTGCGCCCCTTTTTGCGCAGTTCGGGAACCGGTTCATCGCTGGCAAACAATCCACCATTTACATACGGAAATGCTGCCAGATGGGTGGGTAGCCTTTGCCGCTGCGGGCTGTCAGGCTTCTCATCTAACACACCAAATAACTGATAAAGAAATGAATCCAGATCGCTGCCATCTTCTTCGGTAAAACTTTTGACAGCAGACGTGAACTGGGCGAGGGCAAAAATACCGGTGTCTTCGGCAAAAAGGCAAAATAACAAGCGAGTCAGGAAGACGTTAAGGGCGTGGATATCTTCCGACTTATTGAGGTCATTGTGGACTCGGATGAGGTCAAACAATCTCCCCATCTTCTCGGCAGCCTTCACATCAGCAGGGTTTTCACTGCTGATAATGGCTTTCTCAAGGCCCACTAACGGCAAAAAGAAACCGTAGTTGCTATGTAACTCGTCCATTTCAATGTCGAGCCGCTCTTTACTTGCGGTATCCCAAGCCAGAAAGCGAGTAAAATCAGTGATCAGCACGAAGCGGATCTTGTTTTTAGCTATCGCTGGGTTATCAACGCATTGATTTAGCAGAGTCTCAAGATCTTCGCCTTCCGCAGCAGACTGAAACCAGAGTTTATTCTTGATACCGACCTGACCAGGCTCTTTAGCGATGTTACGGCTACTGCCCTGACGCACCTGTGTAATCGTTGATTTACCTACAAGCGGTATATAGTTATGGCAAAAAACAAGTTATGCATTCTGAAGGATCATGTATGGCAGTGAATCAGGCGAGGATTTTCGAGCAGCTTGAACAGATAACCCACGAGCTGAATCGTGATGAATTTATTTATGGTTTTATGGCCGCTTTTGATTTTCCTAAATCAACAATTATGCAGATGAGCGTTATCTGGCGATCTGGCATTCTCCGTACTTTTAGCAGGAGGAAATGGCGTGTTAATAGGCTATGTCAGGGTATCAACAAATGACCAAAACACCGATTTACAACGCGAAGCGTTGGAACGGCTAGGATGTGAACAGATATTTGAAGAGAAAATCGGTGGGACTACAGAGAAAAAACCGAAACTCAATAGTGCTCTGAAGGCATTACAGGAAGGGGATACGCTCGCGGTGTGGAAACTGGATCGATTGGGACGAAGCATGAGACAGCTTGTCAAATTAATGGACACGTTGCAACAACGCGGGATTCATTTTCGTAGCGTAACCGACTCCATAGATACCGCCACGCCAATGGGAAGGTTTGTTTTTCACATTATGGGGGCGATGGCTGAAATGGAACGAGAACTTATTGTCGAACGAACCCGAGCAGGTTTAGCTGCCGCCAGAGCTAAAGGGCGCATCGGTGGCCGCCGACCTAAGCTAACGCCTGAGCAATGGGCGCAAGCCGGACATCTTCTGGCTAATGGCGTCCCGCGCCAGCAGGTGGCACTGATTTATGACGTAGCAGTAGATACCTTATATCGAAAATTCCCCGTCGGCAGAAAACTGAGGGCCAAGACATAACGTTGAAAAGATCAAGTAATCTACTGAATAGAGCCCGTACATAGATTTGTGTAATTGCCTGATTTTGATATGTTCTATTCAACATCAAAACAGGTTGGTTTATGGAAGAAAACAGTCACGGAATGGGCTAACGAACTGGCCCAAAATCCCAAAACCCTTGAGGTTCTAAGCCAGTTCGATAGCTTGCTGAGGAAAATTAGCGTAAAAGCGGCTATACGCAGATCCGCCGCAGTTGGCAGGCAAACTGAACGAATATGTCCACCTTCTTTGCTTATCTAAAGGGTATCCGCAAGGTGATCTGTGAGCGTCCAGTGGACTCGTATTGGTAACAAAACTCTGCTGCCCTCATTCAATAAAACGAACCTGAGGTAAAATAGCGTCGTTTAAACTACCCGGTGATATCTGCTCTCAAAGGCTCGCTGATTTGCCGCACTTCTTCATCGCCCCCCTCCCCTCTCAGACATTGAAGGAAGTGGGGTAACCACTCGAAAGCGATCCTCACAGGCTGGTGGATCATTGGTGATCATCTGAAGAAAATGATACAACCGAAGCAATATTAACAATGCGATCCGGGATCGCCAAATGATTACCCACATACCCACCAACAAAGTCGGCTCGACACTCGCAGACCGTTCCGTTCGCCTGCTCTTTTGGTGAACACTGACTTATTTTCCCATGGATATGTGGATAACAGTACAGAAGTTATAGCTGTGAGCTGTAAGGTAGTGAATTAATCAACGTCTCCATATATGTCCAATCAGGTGTACCCATTACTGTAACCGGCAATTTAATCGTCGATTCTCGCATTCGGTCCATATGCCATTTTCTGCCATAGCTAAATCGGTATTTTTCCATGCGGATGATAGTGCAAATAAAAATCGCAATTGCTGGTGTTAAATTAAAATCTTTAGGATAAAGAACATTAACATCATCCGTAGCCCAATAAGGCTCTGGCTGATAAAATGCTTCGGCCACTGAGCCATTATAGCTAACGCTAATCGTCCCTCCATCATGAATAGGATCCTGCCCTATTTTGGCTGTCACTCCATTATTTGCATCAGACGCACCAACATAAGGTATGCGTCCCATTATCATATTCGCTTTGGTCAGGCGCTTTCCTTTTCTAATATCAAATAGTTCACCGAGAACAAACACCCCAAAATGTTCAGCATCTATATCCTCCGTTAATATTCTATTAGCGGGAGAGCAGACATCATTTTTATTAGCTAACATCACATTACCAACCCAATCAGGAATAATATCGGGAAGTATTATCTGCTTTAACCGGTCCCCTTTTGGTTTACGTCCATAAGAGAATTTATAGCGATTCATTGTAATACACCTGGAATAATAAATTTTCTCATTCAAGGTCATGTTTTTTTTAGGAAGTAAAACAGCGACATCACTGTTGCAAGAAAATTTAAAACCAGACACATAAGAATAACTGTGGCTACCTTCCCCATTGGTTGAAACAAATAACGTTTCTTCCGGGTAAATGTTTTTTTCTCCAACAAGGGATTCACTCACCCACCCAGAAATAGTCCGTTGCTGAGTACTTGATGGTCTTAGATAAGGTATGGTTCCTGGTGCAGGATAGGTGTAGATTTTCAATCCAGAACTGACAATACCGTTGCGAATTTCAAACAGTTCCTCAATCTTCATCATCCACTCCATCTTCCTGAGTCACCGCATGCGCTTCCAGCATCAGATTATATAAAACATATTTTTTAACTTCTTTCTCAAACAGTTCTTTTGTTAACACCGAGTAATCTGTCTCAATATATGCTTCAGCGCACCATTCATCCGAATAAGTGACAGACTGCATCACACTTTCACCGGGGTGTATTTCACGATTACGATACATCGCAACCCAGCGGTCACGAATTTCAGACCAGCGATGATTAATATCTATGCGCCCTTTATGTTTGGTTTTGACAAAACCATCGTCTCGCCAATAGCCAAACCAGGTTTTCCGGTTTGAAGATTCATGAGGCTGACCTGCAATCCATACCATAATACAAGTAACAACACCCACTGAATTAAACAACTCTGGCGGCATCGACATCACAGCATCAAGTGTATGATGTTTAAGTAACTCCTCCCTCACCGGATTAAGAGAAATCGCACAGGACATCGGAACAATAGCAATACCGATAGAACCAGGTTGAAGGCAATTCAGCATCTGCTTCACAAAATACAGTTCATGCAGTTCCGCATCACTTTTTGATTGTGCATAAGGAGGGTTTAGCATTCCGACATTAGGCTTCATGCATTTTACAGAGCGAATAATGACATCATCAAAACAACTGGCTTGATGCAGGTTGGCTTTGCCATCACCACGGAGGATCATATTGGAAGCAGCCAGCGCAAACATTTTTGGGCTATTTTCTATTCCTATCAGCCTATTACGACGAATATCCTGGCGTTGAGCTTCTGTCACCGCCTTTTTCAGCATGTGTTGCATGGCAGAAATTAAAAAACCGCCCGTGCCAGCGCATATATCCAGGACCCGTGACTCGGGCCCGACATTCGCGAGCAAAGAGAATAACTCTGCGATATGCCCAGGTGTAAGTACAATACCCAGCGCTTTTTTATCACCGGCAGTGTACTTTAAGAACTCGCCATAAAACTGGCCAACAACATCGAAATCATGATAGATGTTGATATACGGCCATACATTTTCACAAATCCGCCGAATAATCTCTTTAAACACTCCACCTGGATACTCTTTTGCCGTTCTGCTATCAGGGCGTCCCAGATTGGGATGTACGGCGATAGAAGTGTACGGCTGCAACATTGTGTCTTTTTTTGCCTGAGGTATCTCCGCCTTATCCAATTCCTTTTTAATCGCCCCTAGCCAGGCATCTTGTAACTCCCCTGCTGGCAGGCTATCAAATGTCCTCATGAACGTAGCATTCATCAGTGCGATAAGTGTGCCACTTACCAACAGGGGTTTCTCTTCTTCCGATACTTTTGCTTTCGCCCAGATGAGTTCGTGAAGCTCCCGAGAGAACGCGAGCAAATCGGAATGTCGTTTTTTCGCTACATCAGGATCAAAAGAAGCCAGTCGGTAATAATCATCAAACGGGAGGAGCTCCGTCACTGAGGTGCCTGACTCATTGGCAAGAATTTTCGTTTCTGTTGTTCCTGCTGGAACCAAGAAACTGGATATTTTCATTGAACTACGTGTTTCGCCACTGACTGCAACAGCAACAACGGTATAGTCCTTTGCCAGATGTTTGGCGTAGTGCAAAACACCATCAACAGCAAATTCAACAGGTTTATTTCTGGCCTGGCTTTCGTGCTTTCTCACATCATGTTTACACTCAAAAACAATCAGAAATGCAGTATCTTTCAAGTTAGAAATAATAAATTCAGGATACCCAGTATTCCCTTTAGCATTCTTACTTGCCTTAGATAGCAACGTTTTAACTCTGGATATTTCAGATTTTTGCTCTTCAATGCTGATCCCGTTGTCTGCTTTATAGTAACCAAGCTCCCTTAACGTATCTCGAACCAATCCTTCAGTTACTCGCTCATTTGCCATACTGATAATCCGGTGCGGCATCAGGCAGAATCAGCAGGCACCTTCTTTCTGAAGTGATAAATTAAGTTTTGCAATCGAATCAATGATCCGTAACATCCATATATAACGTACAACAATCACTAAAACACACCGGATTATCAGTGTGATATGTAAAACACGTCGTCTGGATAGACAGTCTGATTAGTCGAGATCACGACATAAAAAATGACGATATTTAGCTCAACATCGTCATATAAAGTTATCTACATCACTACAGTGGGCTGATAAGAACCCGATCAATCGAATTGACTGGGATAGCGCCGGGTGGCGGAAGTCTCTTACCGTTTTTCGCTGCTATAGCCTGAAATCGAAGTAATTCCACAGAGGCAATTTTCAGGGCATCATCATGCGTTGAAGCCGTCACAGACAGGTTATCAAGATCAGAGAATTTCAGCGTAACCGTTGTATCATCGACATCAATATCCGCTGGGTAAGGAACAAAGATGGATGCTAGTTTTTTAGCCTGTTTCTTATGTGCATCCAGTTTGCTCACGAGGTGTGTTGCACGAAGGTGGGTATAGCGTTTCAACATATTCATTGATTTATGACCTGATATCGCAGCCACTTCCATAACATTTAACGTTCCCAGTTCAAAGAATCGGCTGATTGCCTCATGTCTGAGATCGTGAAAATGTAGATCGTCGATAGCCAGAACCTTCAAAGCCACACGCCATGCGCTTTTAAACCCACTCGACGTGTAGCTAAAAATATAGCCATTCTCATGATGTGGCCGTTCACCCAAGCCACACAGAATTTGCCGTGCTTTTGATGATAATGGAACGTCTCGCGATGTCCCATTTTTCGTCAAAGGCAAATGGGCAACACCAAGGCGAAGATCGGTATATTCCCATCTCAACGACAAAATTTCGCCTTGCCGCATTCCCGTTTCCAATGCGATGTGAAAAATAGCCAATAATTCAGGATTTTTATCTTTGAAGTATCTGGTTAGCTGTCGTTCTTCCTGAGTCGTTAACCTTCGAGTACGGCCTGACGATACGGTAGGCTTGCGAACATTTTCAACAGGGTTTATAGAGCATGTGCCCCACTCAACTTTTGCCAGATTATAAAGCGCCGATAACAATGCTAATTCCAGTCGCACAGTATTCGCACTTATCGGCTTTTGCGTTCTGGCGTTAAATTCCGATAATCTATTATCTCTATATTCTGCAATGTCTATGGATGAAATTTCATCCATATTTCTATTAGCCAAACGCGAACGCTTGATAACATTGATTCGATAGAACTCCTGCAACTGTCCTCGTTTATGTCGCGAAACCGTGGAAAAATACTTATCCAACGCTTTACTTAACAGTATCTTTTTTATACGTTTCTTCACTACTATTGTCTTCCCTATTGGTCAAAGGGAAAGACAATACAACAAATTAGAGAGCGCATTTAGGTCTCTGCTCGCATGAGCCTTCCAATGCGGCGTAGGGTGGCTCAGGGGCTGAGCTCATTTTTTCTGTTCCCACGGTGCAAGTGTTTGCATAGTGTTGCAAAGCGAGGCATTTGGTGCAGGAGGCTGAGCCAATCGTGTAAGAAACTCTTGGTAAGCATCGGGATCTGTCATGATGATGCGCTGATCGATCAACGCTTCCTCAGTAACGGCTTTTTCATCGGGCTCGGTACGTAAATTTAACGTCACACGTTTATCAGAAACGTCTTTTTCTGTCGGCATAATGTTATCCTCCGCGGTTCCCTCTGGAGAGTAATTATACAGTTTGCATCAGGCTTATATCATGACGATTTACATAGCATAGGGAATCGAACTGAAGGAACGAACCGGACATTTATTTATCGCATGTGACCCATCATTCTGATTTATCTATGAAAATACGGGTAAAACCACGGGTCTTGACAACAACCACGGTTAAAATTTATGCTACATTTCAACTGAATAGAAAGCTGAATGATCCCGAGTCCGGCACCACCTTTCCTTTTTTATGCTTCCTTATCAATCCCTATGTTGTTGTGATTCAATAAGTTGGCGTGAAAATCTTTTCCGATGCATTTTGATTTATCCCTTCGTATCGGGGAATTTGTGGGTCAGGTTGCGGGTCATTCAGTTCGATGAACGGGAGTGACCCTCATATGTTAACTGACAGCAAAGTCCGATCCGCGAAACCTGATCTGTCCCCGAAATTATTCCCACCTAATTACGCCGCCATTTCATAATGCACCGGCGTTTGATAACCCAGCGTTGAGTGCTTGCGACGGCGATTGTAAAATACCTCAATATAATCAAACAGGGCGTTCATTGCCTGCTCTCTGCTGCTAAACGCTTTACCTTGCATCAGTTCCGTTTTCAGCGTGTGGTAGAAGCTTTCCATTACCGCATTATCATAACAGCAGCCTTTCCCGCTCATTGAGCAGACTAACTCATTGTTTTTCAATATCTCACGATACCGATGGCTGGCGTACTGACTCCCTCTGTCCGAATGCACGATGACCTTCCCCGTCGGTCTGCGCTGTTTTATTGCCATCTCTAACGCGTCAATCACCAACTGCTTTTTCAAGCGATTACTCAGACTCAAGCCGATAATGCGTCTGGAATACAGCTCAATCACCGTCGCCAGATACAGCCAGCCTTCTCCCGTGCGGATAGCCATCAGCCGTCGGCAGGTCTCGTTCTGTTTCGCCAGCGCCATCAGTTGTTGCTCAATGCCGTTAATCTGAGCATCCAACTCACTCAACCGACGGTGCTGCTCTTCGCTCTTTACGGCTATCCCCCGTCCCGGTTGCTGGACCGCCATCCATATGGCGCGGGAGTCCATGACGTCGTTCTTGTTGCCCATAAGGAACGCTTTGACGAATTTCGCCTGAAGCAGGCGAACCTGATGACCGAGTTTTTTCAACTCCCGGGCCCAGTGCTGAGAGCCACCACAGGCTTCCATACCAATCAGGCAGGGCTCACGGTTGCTGAAGAAGGTCAGAACATCCTGACGTCTCAGCTGTTTATCCACCACTTCGCCGCTATGTTTGTCGATGAAGTGAACCTGAATCAGGTGTTTTGCGATATCAACGCCAACAGGGGTATAGTTATTCATGTGTGGAGTCTCCAGTCAGGGGAACGATGAGTATCCCGTTATAGGCACGATGATGCCGGAAATCTGCGAGGCTCCACACCCCGCCTTTCAGCCTCTGTGCTACTCGTCAAATAGTTGGGATGCGTTCATCTCATTCTCAGCGGCTTTCCCGCGCAAAGAACGCCGCCGCTTTTTTCAGGATAAGTTTATCCTCTTCCAGTTCGGCAATTTTAGCTTTAAGGCGGCGAATTTCCAGTTCCTGTTCGGATAGCCGGGGCGCATTGGAAAAAGCGGTATCCGCCTTATCCTGATAACGTTTTTTCCAGTTGTAGAGCGTGTTCTCTTTGATATCAAGCTCCTGCGCCATACGGGCAACGGATTTACCGCTTTCGAGCAGCAATGCAACGGCTCTGCGCTTGAACTCCGGGGTATATTGTTGTCTTGACATAGTGACCTCGCTTTCGTTGATTGATTTGAAAACAAGGTGGGCGCTAAATCAAGGACAGATCAGAAAATTTAGAACATCAAAAAAGGCAATACTGGCTAGTTATTAATTGGGGTTCTACGCCGCTACAGAGGTTCTCGACCAGCTAGCTTTAGTCAGATTACAGAAATATCAACGTTCAAGCACATATCATCTGTATTAGTGCAATGTACTTTCGTCGCTGATATATGCTTGAACAAAGTCATTTCTGATAAAATCTTTACCACTCCAAAATGATGAGGGTACATTTATTTTATTTACTGTATCTTATGGCGTATTTCGATGATTAAGTTACTTAGTGACAAGGTATTAAGTCGTTCATCAATTTCGTTTGTGTTGACAACATCTAGATTTGCATCCCACTCATCTAAAAGGATAATACGATTCCGTACCCCTGATAATGATTCAAGTTGATGCAATTGTTTTTGTCCTGTGGAGCCAGGTATTGTGTCCTCGTCTATATCAATGCCAGGCCCAAAAAATAACGCATCAGAATATTTGCTCTTCAAATATTTTATGAGCGATGATTTACCTGCGCCATTTGTCCCCATGATCAATACCCTTCCATTAGGATTACGATCAATGAAACTGCCACCTAAGATATCCTGTAATTTTATCTCGTTGCCATTATAAAGATCGGTAATTGACAATTTTGCAGGATCAATATTATCAAGATAATCATAACCTTTGAGTGTTGTAGAAAAGGAATACAACCTTGTAATTTTTCGCATCAACAATAAAATCTGGCTTGTACTCATACTTGCAGCATGAATGTTCTGGAACAACTGTAAACTTCTTGGCAATACAGCAACCAACGCACCGATAGCGACCTCATTAGCAGAAACCTGATAATATGAAAATCCTACCAGTAATGGAATAGAAATAAGAATAGGTGTACAGGAGATTATCTGCTCCAGTAATTTGTACGATTCTTTCCGTTTGAAATAAATAGATGCCTTATCTCGGGCTAACGCCTGTGCTGAAACCAGACGTTCTCGATCACCATAGAACATGCTATCCCATAGCTTACTCACAAAATGCAATGTCGTGATTTTATCATTTTGCATGTTTCCAGCCAGCCCGTCGATCTTTCCTTTCGCCAGAAACAAGAGTATGACTGAAAATAGCATGCAGAATACAATCACTCCAGCCAACTCTATGCCCAAAACGATAAATAGCGCAATAGTAGTGAAAATGACGTTAAAATATATGGCGAGGATCTCAACAAACTCAAAGCCGACCTCATCAAAAGTACTGAGCGCTTCACCACTGAACCAAAGTTGTGTCATTCTTTTATTTTCATCTGTAGAAACAGAATGATTAAGAGAAATAACCTCTAAAGTTGATAGATAATAATTTTGCCATAATGAATTCGATAATTTAACACGATAAAATAAAGATAGCGAACCAAAAATATAAGCAATAAAAATAGAAAAGAAGAACAAAGCAGTATAAAAAAGGGCCCCTGAGGGCTGAGGGATCCCCACAAAATCATCGCTAATAAACCAGCACCATATTTCGGTAGGTGCTGGTGAGTTGGGCTAAAATACTCTCCAGCTTCACTCGCCTGATTATTCGCGGTGAATGCCGCAGTACATTTTCCGCCAGTGTCAAAAACGATATCACTCTTCGACTTTTAAGGCTGTTCGCCTGATAATGAAGATGAAGACCTTTATTTTCAAAATGATATCCTAATAACCAGAGAACAATTGATGCCAGTGTTGCCAGCAAACTCAGCACCCAAAGCCGCTCACCCGTTTTGCTTCCACAGGCGCGTAAGCCAAAGCCAAATCTCTCACTCTTTTCATCGCGAAAGTTTTGTTCAATCTGCATTCTCCTGCTGTAGAGTTTCATAATTTCATGGGGCTTGAATTCATCAGTACTGGTAAATAGCAGCCACGGCTCTTTAGCTGACGCACGCTGTTCTTTTTCTGTTGTGGGATGGCTCGGTTTCCCTTTGCGACGTTGGCTTTTTCGGCCTTTCGGCGCTTTTTTATAAAGATAAAAATGTCCGTTGCATTGCGCCTTTTTTGAACGCGCCAGCGTTCCGGCTCCCAGATATTCCGCGCGCGCCGTGCCAGTACAGTCTTTCACGTTCAGCCAGCGTTCCGGGCCATGATGAAGGCAAAATTTTACGTTTCCCCGGATGCGACCAATAAAGTCCCATCCCAGTGCTTTGATATGCCGAAACCATTCATTGTGGAAGCCCGCGTCGGTGATGAGGGTGACTTTCATTTGCGGGGCAATAGCACAGGCAAGCGCGTCAAGAAAGGCTTTCTGTATCAAAATATTGTTTTGCTTTTCTGACGGAACCACCTGACTCATCAAGGGGATAGCGCGGCCATCACAGACAAGGCTGGCACGCAGGACATGAAAATCCTGAGAGGGATAGCCACTCCAGTCGACGGCAATAACACACCACGGCATGTTTTTGGTCATCATGGATGTAATCTGATTAAATATTTTCGGGATATCGTGATGAAGCGCAGTGTTTCCCAAAAGGCGGTCAACCCGTTTTATTTTATCTTTCACGCGAGCAGGGCCGGGTAAATAACGCCCGATGCAGGTGAGTGAAAGCGTGGCACCGCTTATCAACGCAGCGGTGGAATCAATAAGCGCATGTTGTCGATATTGATGTGTTGAAGCTAAAGCGTGACGGAAAAAAGTCTGGCATACTTTACGGACAGGCATAGGGTGATCTCATTGAATTTTTTGGCGAAAATCAGTAGATCATAAAACTCTATGCCTGTCTTGTTTTCTGGGGATTCCTCAGCCCTGAGGGGCTTAAACCAATACTTCCTCCAGCTTGCCCAATAAAATACGTCGACAATCCAACAAGTATTTGCTGAAGGCAAACAAGCCCAACACTTATTATAAAAAATTTATTAAAAAAAACGTTATTCATATTTTTTAACAATCATCCCTGTTAGCTTCAGCGCATGTAACATACGGGGTTTGAGATGCGATGGCAAATTATCTATTATACTATAAATTACGTCTTCTGAGTTTTCAACACCCAATTGATGAAACATTTTAATTCTATCCTCTTGATTGTAAGAAGCAGCAAGGCAGGACAATATAAGTCGTTGCTCATTGTTATCAAATAGAGGTTTTATTTCATCAATAAAAAACTGAGACGTTTTACGCAATGTTACTGCGGAGACTACTTTTACTTTTCGTTTCTTTTCATCTTCCGTATTTGCCAAGTTAACGTATTCGTTGAGTAACTCTATATTTTCCGAATGATAAATCATCTTTGACAATTTTAGAATGAACCAAAATTGTTCAGTTAATGAAAGCTGTTTTAATTCATGCAACATTTGCTTTCTACACTGGACAGAATCGATCATATTTAAAAGTCTAAAATATTTTATTTTCTTATTAAACATAATATCAGTCGCAGAGTGATTAACTCTCAGCCCAGGAGGAAAGTAGTTAAGCTGCGGAGACAACTCCATGACTGGATGAGTCCTTACTATCAAGCTGACTGTCGGTTTTTCTAAGTGAAGAACAGCATGTTTTTCCTTTCTGCCATAGGGAATGACCCGACAGTCTCCTTTTTTACTGATATAGGCCTCAGTGAGTTTGATGTCACCTAAACTAAGATTGTGGCTAACTTCGTCGATTTCATCAAATGCATATATCGCATTCAAAGAACTTCCTTCAAGCTGGAGTAGAACCCCAGAAAATCCATGATCATGAATTGAGGTATCATTATCCCACCAATTAAGTACCTCAATGTAAAAACGAGAATTGTCGAAAAGTTTCAGGTGTAACTCAGAGAATTCAGAGACTATTTGGATTTTAGACATTTCACTATTGTCCAAAACATCGATTAGCCCAGTAAAAGAAAAGAGAGAGGTTAAATCAACCTTATCTAACTCTGATTTAGCAATATCGGCGAAAGTGTAACAACTATAGTCATCCTCACGCCACCGAGCATCAATATTTCTTGCCAAAGACTTAATTAAATTTAACATATCATACCTCGTGGCTAAGATTGTTCTGAGCTTTTAATAAAAAACCTCTGGTTCTTTGGGTTATTAGATCATCCAAATTTTTCATTGCTAATGTTTCTGTAATAGAATTCATTGTATTATTTTTTAATATATCAGTAGCAGGATGAATTGTAACCATATCTGATTCAAGATAATTCCTGCGCGCATTGAGAATTTCATGAGAGACAAGAATACTATGCACAACTTTATCCAATGGCCTTCTTTTCCCAAGCAGAGCAGACATTGAATAATTTTCAGGCTTAACGATTTCCTGATAATTAAATTGCTCGTGGCACCGCTCATCAATAAATAACAAATGGTGCGTCAATTCATGCAACAAAAATTCTGCGACATCATGATATGTCAAGTCACCATGACCACTAATCCAGATACTGCCTATTGCGGTTGAAGAAGAACCACCAAATGATGCAGTATTAAATTCATTAGTAGATTTCCTGAAAAAAATTGTGTGAATAACCAGATCAAAGATTAACTTAACATCAGCATTGCTACTGGATAGTTGATTGTACCCATTTATAATGAGTTCAGAAAGTTCTCTGTATCTCTCAACACTATGCTTATCGCCTATCATTTTTAATTGATTTAGATCATCAAGCTTGCTTGGTTGATAGGCATTTTTTAGCGCATTTATTTTTTCATCATCGACAACAATGATGTTCTCGCTCACGTTAACAGGTTGATAAGGCTGATGCTTCTGAATAAATTTCAAATAGAATGGTTTAAGCTCATGAGTATTTTTAACTGATTTATCCCCAAGGAATGGCTGGGATAAAAGATAGACATTTTTAACTAACTCTTGCTTACCAAGGATACTTAACATATAGGCTCCAATAAATAAAAGCACCCAAACATTGGACTGCACCCCAAAAGTTGGACACCCAACTGAGTAAGGTGCAGTTTTTTATGGCAAAGCCAAAATATTCCCTCGAAACCAGATTAGCTGTAGTTAATCACTACCTCGCCGGAAAAGATGGAACACATCGTACAGCTGAACGCTTTGGTGTTGAGAGAACATCAGTGCGACGCTGGGTAAGAGCCTGGCAACTCCATGGTATTGATGGCATTACCTGGAAAAATGACCGCCATTCTCCGGCGTTCCGGATGACTGTTGTCCAGACTGTTCTCAATGAAGAACTTTCGATGCGTGAAGCTGCCGCACGGTTTAATATCTCAACTGAAACCGTTGTCCGGCACTGGGTGAATGTATACAAAGACGCAGGTGAGAAAGGACTTCTGAGCATAAAACCAGGCCGGAGCAAGGACATGACAAAACCCAAAAAAACACCTCCACTTACCGATGCTGCACTGGAAAAGTTATCTCCCGAAGAACTGCGGGCTGAACTTCGTTACCTGCGCGCAGAGAATGCCTATCTAAAAAAGCTGAAGGCCTTAGTTCAAAGCGAGAAAAGCGGCAGAAAGCCGGAATAATCAGTGAGCTAAGGCTGGAGTATGCGCTCGGTGATCTTCTGCGTGCAGCGGGTATGTCCCGTAGTACGTGGTATCACAATATGAATGCGCTGAAGCGAGTGGACAGGCATGCCGGGCTGAAAGATAAAATCAGAGAGATTTACCACTATCACAAAGGGCGTTATGGCTACCGCAGGATCACACTCTCACTGAGAAAACAGGGGTTGTTGGTAAACCATAAAACTGTGCAGAGACTGATGGCGGAGCTGTCACTCCGCTCTCTGATAAGGGTGAAGAAATATCGTGCCTGGAAAGGGGAAATGGGCAAGGCTGCGCCCAATATCCTGAGCCGGAACTTCAGTGCATCGAAAGCCAACGAAAAATGGGTCACGGATGTTACAGAGTTCTCGGTGCAGGGTAAAAAGCTGTACCTGTCGCCGGTTCTCGATCTGTTTAACCGGGAGATTATCTCCTACAGCCTGTCGGAAAGGCCGGTGATGGAGATGGTTAATACGATGCTGCACGATGCGTTCTCAGCGCTCGGACCGGAGGATACACCGCTGCTGCACACGGATCAGGGCTGGCAATACCGAATGGCAGGCTATCAGGCAAAGTTAAAGGCACAGGGTATGACGCAAAGCATGTCACGCAAGGGAAACTGCCTGGATAACGCGGTGATGGAGAACTTCTTCGGCACACTGAAATCGGAGTGTTTTTACCTGAACAGGTTCAGCGATCTGAATGAACTGAGGAAGGCGATAGAGGACTATATCCATTACTATAACAACGAGCGGATCAGCCTGAAATTAAAAGGCCTGAGTCCGGTAGAATACCGAACCCGGGCCCTGATAGCCGCTTAACATGAACTGTCCAACTTTATGGGGTCAGTCCACATCGGGTGCTTATTGTTTACGCATCAAAAGCAAGCATGTTCATTGGCCCAAGAATGGATACTTCTTCACTTTCCATCTTGTTAACTTGATTTTCCGTTGCTTCAATTTCCATTTCCTTCACTGAATTAATCAGATCTTGAATATCCATAGTGTATTACCTCATATATGAAATTTAATACCCATGCAAAATCACTGGGAATTTCGAAACTACAAAAAAAGACCACAAAAGTAAACAAAAAAAATACAATTAACGTCAAATTACATAACAAATAAATATAATAATTATGGTTGAAAAAATACCATTAAAATAATATCAAACGATATTATTTTAATGGGACCGTGACATAAACCGTCGCCTGTAAGTATTCCCACAACGCAAGTGCCAGCCAGCTCCCAACCCACTTAAACATCTGCGCTGCCCCATCCTTCGGCTTCATCTGTTTTGCCTGATGCAGCCAACTGATAAACCCGCTGTCTAGAAAGAGCCATTGATAGGTTTGGTGAACCATGCCGCTTATGAGAGTAACCGGTTCAGACATCAATAAGCTATGGGTAAACCCTTCAGCCAGATAACCACTCTCCGTCAACATCACCTGGCGGCTGTGTTCTGCGCCTTCATTGGTCCAAAAAAACAGCATGCCGATATATTCAATAAGCAGACTGACCAGCAAAGAAACCAGCAGGATGCCAATCACTTTCAGTGGCCAAACCCATAATAGCGTTTGAAACAAACCCGGCTTTTTAGGGGGTTCCTGACGCTGTGGTGATGACTGGGGCTGCTCTGCCATTACGCCACCTCATCTTTTGGCTCAAAGGCAGATCCAGTGAGGCTGTCAGAAGGCAATGTACTCCCCGTCCACCAGGTTTCACCGGTACGGTAATTCTGCTGCATGTACTCAGCAATGCGGCTGATACTCTCCGGCATAAACGGGTCATTTGCGCTATCAGGTAATGGCATGCGGATTTTCCACAACCGTCCCCCCTCAAGCAATGCAAACGCCGGCCCTTTCGGCAGGTTGATAATGTCAGCGGGGGTAATCATTGGCATCCTGACATTACTGACGCGATCCTGAACGTTACTGGTAAAATCAGAACCCTGGTCAGGATTAGTAATATCTGTTACACCAGAAACCAGCGTCTTGGTATAGACATCTACTTCAGGAAGCTGGCTGGTCAGCAGCTCTGCTGTACTGTTTTCTCTGACCCGTAGCATGATTAACGAGTTGAAGTTACCAATCACCTGATTGGCCTTAGCACTGCTGCCAATCCTGGCTTCAATATCCGACAAGGTCTGAGTGTAGGCCGTAACCTGAATCCCCGCGCCGCCGCCTTTGTTAATGAGCGGGATAAACTCCTCACCCATCAGTTCGTTAAACTCATCGCAGTGGAGGTTAATGGGGATTCTTTTCTGTGGCGCTTCACCGCCGATACCAAACTTGTAGATGTACCCGCCACAGACACAAGATCGGCAAACATACTATTGCCTACCGCTGAGGCGACCTCCGCATCCGACAGCGCATCGAGTCCGACATACACAATCCCTCTTTTTCGAATGACTTCCTGCCAGTCAAAGATGGGACGAGGATCATCCATATCGGTATAATCAGGTGCCAACAACGCCGCTGTTTTTCCCGTCGTCAGTTTTTCCAGCAAGGGCAATAACGAGGCCACAATTTTATCAAAATAGCTCCGGTCATAACGTACAGCTGACCGCAACCCATCCAGAACCGGATCCCATATTTTTTTACCTTCATCACTGCCAAGAACGGTCTCGATGGCCCACACTTTCATCGCGTTCGCTTGCCCCTGCATATTTCGGGGAAGATCCCGCTCATTAAGCATGCCTGAGCTAAGTAAATTCTCTACCGTGACCCACAGTTGTGGAGCTTGAGTGCTTAACAGGTTTTCGACATAGGTTTCGTAAAGGTCACCAATATTGGTGACGTAACGGAGTATCAGGCTGTAATCAGGCCGTTGGCCCAGGGCAACCAGCGCCCGTGTAATGATATTGACGAACCGCCAGGCAAACTCCTTAAAAGCGGCCGAATTACCTTCACTTGAAAGCTGCCCCGCAACACGCGAAGCCACTTCAGAGATACGGCTAAAACGCCCGATCGCGTTATAACGTGCGCTGATATCTGGCCAACCACGATGGAAAACATGAAACTCACTTTCCCTTCCAGCTCTCCGCGCTTCCGCCCACATCCGTTTCAGCAGGTCAGCATCTCCTTTGGGGTCAAATACGATGGTGACATCGCCACGCCGGATATCCTGCGTGATCAATAATTCTGCTATGGTGAGCGATGTCGATAATATGCGCGCCGTGAATACGCATCTGCTTTATCATGAGAAGGTCCCCTCTGCTTAACATGCGGCTTCTCCGTCTGGTGTAGGAACCTTAAGAGAAGCCCATGTTGGGTGGAGTGGACAAAATTTATGGTGATTTGCGGTCTTATATCAGTGTTGCTGACACCATCTGTCGCCAAATGGATTTTGGTGCCAAAGCCGCCGCGAGAGCGACCCAACCCATGATCGTCGAGTTCATCGGGATGTTTTTTTTCGCGCCTGCTGCCGCTTTCAGGGCTCGAATGTTACTGCCATCAAGCGCGATGACATCCCAGTCAACCAGCGATTTTTCATCCAGAATTTGAAGTAATTTATTGAAAAGTTTGTTCATTATTCCGGCTTTTGACCACCGGTTAAAACGATTGTAAATCGTTTTCCAGTTACCATAGCGTTCGGGTAAATCTCGCCATGGAGCACCAGAACAAAGAACCCAAAATATGCCATTCATGATATGTCTGTGTGCAAGGTAAGGTCGCCCACCTTTGGAAGAACCTCTTTCAGGTGGCAGCATGGGGGAGAGCAGAAACCATGCATCATCAGGGAAATCGTAACGAGCCAAATTGAAGGACTTTTTGTAGTTAAACCATGCGGCATATTGTACAAAAAAGAGTTACGGGACACACCCTGGTCGATTATCACCCATCATTTACTGGCTCGAACTCAACAACGCTGGATGTACGTCTTCTACATCGTGCCCGATCCACAGAAAAAACGGGCTATCGAACTGCTATTCAATAGCATCAAACACGTCATCGTGAATCATCAACGTATCCCGCTGGAAGCGAAGCACCACCATGTTTTTCGGGTTTATACGGTTGAGGAGCTTAAACGGTTCGATTTGAATTTTGGCTAATTGCTGAACAATCATGTGAAGTATATACTCACAATATGCACAAGAGAGGAGCACCATAATGAAACACCGCATCAGCGTTACCGTGGACAAAGACAATTATCAGGTTCTGAGTACTGCCGGAGTCAATATTTCCGGGCTGGTGAATGATGCCATTGGCAAAGAAGCTCGCCGCATCAAGGTAGAGGAGTGGAAGAAGGAAAGCCGCGAAGGGATGGAAGAAGTCGCCCGATTTATCGCGCAGCATGGCTCCTTTGCAGATGAAAACAGGAACTGGTGATCATGCAATTCATTGTTTATCAATACAAACGAGCCAGTCACTACAAAATGTTTGTTGATGTACAAAGTGATATTGTCGAGACACCGAAGCGGCGCATGGTCATCCCGTTTATTGAATCACATCACCTGTCTGAGAAAGTGAATAAAACGCTGTTCCCGCTGATTCGCATCAATGACGAAGATTATCGGCTGATGACGACTGAACTATCGAGCGTTCCCGTTGAAGTTATGGGTGAAGTGATTGCGGATCTCAGCGACTGCGCGAATGAGATCAAGGATGCTATCAATCTTATGTTTTGGGGCATTTAAGAGGGATTTACTGTATTCACATTGAGCGATCCATAGCAGCATATGCTGCATGGGTATGCTGAAAATTTCTAAGCGTGAATGGCCCAGCTTAACGGGATATTTACACCGCAGTGACGAACCTTCACAACAATACAGCCAAGATAAACAATGAGATAAAGTGAGTCTAACGGGCGATTCTGCTACCTGTCCTTTAACGGCATCGGTGACTGTAGATATCAGCGTGGGCGAAACATCGGCATCGTACATTTCTTTAAACGTGGTGACAATCTCCCGCGTGGTCATAACGTTGGCGTAGAGAGACAAAATCTGGCTGTCCATCTGGGTGATGCGTGTCTGATTTTTCTTTATCAGTTGCGGCTCGAAGGTGTTTTCTCGGTCACGAGGCGTGCTCAGTTCAATCTCACCGTCGTCACATAGCACGGTTTTAGACGAGTAACCGTTTCGGGTATTCTAGCCTGACTTAGGGCATTTTTCTCATGACCGAGATAGTCAGTGAGTTCGGCATTGAGCGCCGTTTCGGCGGTAAGCGTTGTCAGCATACGAGAAAACTGGTGGAGGTCAGCTTCAGTTTTGAGACCTTTAGTATGACACCAGCTACTTTAGGGTGGGGTGTCCATCACATCACTACAGTCTTGTTCAGCAGATTATCAGGCCATGGCTAGAGAGCCCATAATCTCCGTGGCAGTATGAGTGCAAAGGGATGCTGTTACGATAATGCCTGCGCGGAGAGTTTTTTCCACTCGCGAAAGTGGAATGTATCCACGGAGAGCACTTTGCCAGCAGGGAAATACTGCGAACAGCGGTGTGTAATGATATCGAGTACGATGACAATCGCTGGCACCGACACAGTGTGTGGCGGGCTCAGCCCAGAACAATCTGAAAACCAGAACCTCGCTTAGGGCTGTGCCCACATTATATGGGAAGGACCAAAACATGGGGTTTATCAATGATCTGATGGTGGGTTTCCCCACCATTTTTTATTTCAAAACTTCGATAACTTACCGCGAATTATTCACGAAACAGCTCTTCAATGCTTAACCCCTGAACCTGCAAAATTTCCCGCAGGCGGCGTAAACCTTCAACCTGAATCTGACGAACACGTTCACGCGTTAAGCCAATTTCACGACCAACATCTTCCAGCGTAGCCGCTTCATACCCTAGCAGGCCGAAACGACGCGCTAACACCTCACGCTGTTTGGCGTTAAGCTCAAACAGCCATTTAACGATATTCTGTTTCATATCGTTATCCTGAGTGGTGTCCTCAGGTCCGTTGTCTTTTTCGTCTGCCAAAATATCCAGCAGCGCTTTTTCCGAATCGCCGCCCAGCGGGGTATCGACAGAAGTAATACGTTCATTCAGACGCAGCATGCGGTTGACGTCATCAACGGGCTTATCAAGCTGTTCGGCAATTTCTTCCGCACTCGGCTCGTGATCCAGTTTATGAGACAGTTCGCGCGCGGTACGCAGGTAAACGTTAAGTTCTTTGACGATGTGAATCGGCAAGCGGATGGTACGGGTTTGATTCATGATCGCCCGTTCTATCGTCTGTCGAATCCACCAGGTTGCGTAGGTTGAAAAACGGAATCCTCTTTCTGGATCGAATTTTTCAACCGCACGGATCAGACCAAGGTTACCCTCTTCAATCAGATCCAGCAGTGCCAGGCCACGATTGTTGTAACGGCGGGCAATTTTCACCACCAACCGCAGGTTACTCTCAATCATCCGTCGGCGCGATGGCACATCGCCACGCAGCGCACGCCGGGCAAAATAAACTTCTTCTTCTGCGGTCAAAAGCGGCGAATAGCCGATTTCCCCTAGATAGAGCTGTGTTGCGTCCAGGACACGCTGTGAGACCCCTTGCGATAACAGCTCGTCTTCCGCTGAGTCATTATCATTGGTATCTTCCTCTGCCAGCGCCTTATCGTCAAAAACGTCAAGTCCATTCTCGTCGAAATCGGTATCTTCATGTAACTCGTTAACTTTCAGCGTACTTTGGCTCATAAGTGGCTCCTACCCGTGATCCCTTGGCAGAATACCGAAATACTCTGCCCGATTTATCGCTGCGGTAAAAAACGCAGCGGGTTTACGGATTTCCCCTTGTAACGAATTTCAAAGTGCAAGCGAACTGAGCTGGTGCCCGTACTGCCCATCGTAGCGATTTTTTGTCCTGCCGTGACCTCTTGTTGCTCACGGACTAGCATCGTATCGTTATGGGCATAGGCACTGAGGTAGTCATCATTATGCTTGATGATTATCAGATTTCCGTAACCACGTAGCGCATTGCCCGCGTACACCACACGCCCATTGGCGGTTGCGGTGATCGGTTGCCCACGTGAGCCGGCGATATCAATCCCTTTATTTCCCCCTTCAGAATCGGAGAAACTATCTATGACTTTCCCATCGGTAGGCCAACGCCAACTGCCGACAGCAGCCGTATTGCTGCTGGCAACAGCCGCTGGTGCGGAAACAGGAGCGGTTGTCGTTGCCCCTGCCGTAGGTAACATCTTACCTACATTCTGTTTACCCTGGTTACCAGAATACGCATTAGTTGACTGAGAATCAACCGATGTAGTTTGTATTTGAGCACTTGATGGCGGTGTTGGCACACCACCTCGGGTGGCATCGGTTGTTGCCAGCATGCCACCACCGCTCGTCAAGCCACCGCCCGAAGCGTTGTTGCCAGCTCCGTTGCCTAAATTCAGTGATTGCCCCACATTCAGGCTGTATGGTTCAGGAATATTGTTGCGCTGCGCCAGATCCCGATAATCATTGCCGGTAATCCAGGCAATATAAAACAGGGTATCACCACGTTTAACGGTGTAGGAATTGCCGCCGTTGTAGCTGCCTTTCGGAATATTACCGTAGCTGCGGTTATAAACGATCCGGCCATCGGACGTCGTTGCCACACTTTCACTCGTCGTTGAAATACGCGATGGTGGCGCAGATAACATTCCCCCTCGGCTGCCCGTATTTCCGTCAACGCTGCTGATCGGTGCGGATTTGGAATTATTGTTGGTACATCCAGCCAATCCTAAGACAATCACCGTACAAGCAGCAATGTGACGCAAATTCATCATTCGGCTTCCCATGCGCCTTACTCCCCTATAACTATAACGTTCAAAAAAATAGCGTTCAAAAAAGTGTCGATAACATTCAAGAAATAGTAATACTCAGAACCCAATTTGGACATGTTTGCCTCGCATCTGCTGCCGTTTTACTGGCTGTAGCCCAACTGCCCATTGCGTAGTTACTGCCGGTGCATAGTTACTGCCGTTGCGTCATTGCTGCCGTTGCGTCATTGATTGTAGCGTAAACGATATCCGCTCATGTATTCGTTAATTGGAACGAGAAAGATCGCTACTTCACCATCGCTGGCGCATAAGCAAAACGGGAAAGGCACCACGATGATTAGAGGCTAACAATATCAACAAGTTCGCACTATAAAACAGTTGTGTTGAAATTTTAAAGACTTAACAACAAATGCACACCAACGCCACGGTATCAGGCTAATTCCCCTTTGACCAGAGGAACAAACCGAACAGCTTGAACCGTTTGAATAATAAACTCACCGGCATGGCGCTGTACAACTTGCAGTATTTGCGACTGTTCCCCGACGGGCAACACCATCACACCGCCTTCATCAAGCTGTTCCAGCAGCGCACGGGGAATTTCCGGCGGCGCCGCGGTAACGATAATGGCATCAAACGGCCCGCGCGACGCCCAGCCCTGCCATCCATCGCCATGGCGGGTAGAGACATTATGCAAATCAAGCTGTTTTAAACGACGCTTAGCCTGCCATTGTAGCCCTTTGATGCGCTCCACCGAGCAAACGTGCCGCACCAAATGCGCGAGAATCGCCGTTTGATACCCCGACCCCGTGCCAATTTCCAGCACGCGGGATACTGGCGTCAGGCTGAGCAATTCCGTCATCTTCGCAACCATATAGGGCTGCGAGATAGTCTGACCGGAACCAATAGGCAGAGCGGTGTTTTCATACGCTTTATGTTCAAAAGCCTCATCAACAAAACGCTCTCTGGGTACGGTTTCTATCGCCTTCAGCAGACGTTCGTCCTGAATGCCCTGCTGGCGCAGTTGCGCCAGCAACGTTTCTATACGCTTGTTTACCATTCCCCGCCGACCTCAGTTCTGGTTAACCTCGTCACCAATACAGCAATTTTCCCGCACAAGGGCCAGCCAGCCGCCGCGACCGCACTGTTGCTGGCATTTATTCTCTCAACGATTTTCTGCAAAAAAGCCGCAGCGCATCAGACACCGATATCAGTATCCTGATCTGAATACAGCAATTCACGCACCACGCTGGTAGCAAAACTGCCCGCCGGTAGCCAGAATTTGACTTCCACGGTCGCATCATCCTGCCATTCCCGGTGCATTTGTTGCGGATACAGCAGTATCGCGCGCCGGGACGATTCAACCCGTTCACGCTTGACCAACGACCACAGCGTTTCTTGTCCCGCCAAAGCCTGCTCTTCAAATGCCCGCGCATCATCCTGCGTACCCAGCTCACCATCACCAGGCAGCGGCGCGGTAATCTGGAGTTCGCCAGCATCAAGGCGCGTCTGTAAGGCTTCCAGTTCGTCAGGCTTAGCAACAAACCAACTGCCGCGCCCCGTTAACTGCAATGCATCACCACACAAAACGGTTTTCGCCTGCGCTCCCGCCAGTCTTGCGCTGGCAACCTGATTAAACATCGCACTGCGGCTGGCGGAAAGATAAAAACTACGTTTATTACGCTCTTTTACTCGAATCTCGTTATTCGCCCAAAGACGCGCCTGCTCAAGATTATTTCCGTTGCGTCCGAAACGCTGGCTGCCGAAATAATTAGGAACGCCATTCGCGGCAATCAGCGTCAAGCGCGCATCCACCTCGCCTCGATCGCTGACCTGACGCAGCATCAGAGTAAAATAGTTACCCCGCAGCGTACCGATGCGCAGTTTGCGACGGTGGCGAGCAGATTCCAGTACGTCACAGCCTTCAAGCGCCAATGAGGAGAAATCTGGCGTGTCCTTGCCCGGCATATGCAGACAGAACCACTGTTCGGTGACAGCATGACGATCTTTCAGGCCCGCATAGCTCACGGCACGTAGCGGCAAGTGAGCAAATTTCGCCAGCATTTCGGCCACAAATTGCGTATTGCAGCCGCGCTTGCGCACGCGCAACAGCACATGCTCACCGTCACCGTCTGGCTGAAACCCCAGATCTTCGACAACGACAAAATCCTCCGCAGCGGACTTCAATGAGCCGGTAGCCTGTGGTTCGCCGTGCAACCAAACGAGTTGTTCGCTATTTTCCATCATTATCCTACAAGGTCATGACCGGATGACGCGCAGCCATGGCCTTGTTTCTTATACTGTTAATTGTCTATGATTGATAAGATCTTATTGGTAAGACATTGATTACAAAAAAACGGCTTACCATGCGACGATTTCGCCCGTTCCTTTTTTCACCAGCAAGGCAACGGCTTCGCAGGCAATGCCTTCACCACGCCCAGTAAACCCAAGCTGCTCTGTCGTGGTGGCTTTCACATTGACGTCATCCATATGGCATAGCAAATCTTCTGCCAGATTCACGCGCATTTGCGGAATATGCGGTGCCATTTTCGGTGCCTGCGCAATAATCGTAACGTCCAGATTTCCTAACTGATAGCCTTTTTCGTTGATACGACGCCAGGCTTCACGCAGCAAGCCACGGCTGTCCGCGCCTTTAAACGCCGGATCGGTATCAGGAAACAGCTTGCCAATATCGCCCAGTGCGGCAGCGCCTAGCAGGGCATCCGTCACCGCATGCAGCACCACATCCCCATCGGAATGCGCCAGCAGACCTTGGGTATAAGAAATTCGCACGCCACCGATCACCAGCGGACCTTCTCCACCGAACTTATGGACATCAAAACCGTGACCGATACGCATCGCGCATTCTCCTTATCTATATTTAACGAATAAATTTAGCGAATAAAATGAGGTTACTGCAAACGGGTTAAATAGAATTCGGCTAATGCCAAATCCTCTGGACGAGTGACTTTGATATTATCCGAACGTCCGCTGATAATTTGCGGGCGATAGCCACAATATTCCAACGCGGAGGCTTCATCTGTGACCGCAACGCCATCCTGAAGCGCCCGTTGCAAACACTGTTTCAACAGCGCCGCAGGAAAAAGCTGCGGCGTCAGTGCATGCCATAAATCGTTACGTTCTACCGTGCGATCGATAAATCCATCCGTGCTGCGCTTCATGGTATCACGAACCGGAGCGGCCAAAATTCCACCAACGTCACTCTGTTCGACAATCGCCAGCAAGCGCGTCAGATCCTCCTGATGCAGACACGGACGCGCCGCGTCATGCACCAGCGCCCATGCGTTATCGGCAACGGCGGACAGGCCAGCCAGCACAGAATCGGCACGCTGCAACCCGCCCGTTACGGTGCAAATACGGGGATCGTTGGCAATCGTCAGGGTATGAAAAAATGCGTCATCGGGACTGATGACGACAACGACACGCTGCACGCGTGAATGGCGTAAAAGCGCGTCGATAGTGTGTTCAAGAATAGTTTTATGGCCGGTTGCATCATTACCAATCGTCAGATACTGCTTAGGACGATCGTTTTGCATCCTGCTGCCGTTACCCGCGGCGGGCAAAACGGCAACAATATCAGGCGGGGAAAGGCTCGGTGTCTGCATGCGTCAACGTTGTGTATTGTTGGATGGAGAATTAGTAGGTGAAGTCGTATTCGCGTTACGGTGGTTCGATTCTGGTACCAGACGATAGAAGCTTTCACCGGGTTTGATCATACCCAGTTCATTGCGTGCGCGCTCTTCAATCGCTTCCTGTCCGCCATTGAGATCGTCAATTTCGGCAAACAGTTGTTCGTTACGGTCTTTTAATTTGGCGTTGTTCCCCTGCTGGACAACAACATCATCCTTCACCCGAACATAATCATGAATGCCATTCTTGCCCAGCCACAGTGAGTACTGAAGCCAGCCAAGCAATATCAATAATAACAGCGTAAGCTTTCCCATCCCGCCCCCTGAAAAACCGCCTAATCATCCCATAACTTTTGTTTCGACTCCACTGTGTCCGGCAGTGGAAGGCAAGATTCGCTCTGCCGCGTCCCTAAATGGGGAGATTTCGGGCAAGAAGTCCCACCCAAAGCTCCCTGAAACCTTCTTGTCCTCTATTCATCTTCCACGCACGTTCTGCACTCTCCGCCACTTGTCAGAAAACGCAGACGTCCAGAAATAACGTAGATAACACCGTCCCCCGGAAAACGTCAGTTGAACCATTCATGCTATCTGTGTATTTTTATGCATTCAAAGTGCATAAAAAAAGAAAATGTTACATTTAAACCAGGAGAAAACCATGTTCAAGAAACTGTTATTTGTTGGTGCGCTCTTCGCCACCGCACTCTCTACCAGCGCCTTCGCCGCTGAGCCTACTTACGTTGTCGGATCTGGCGGCACCTATCGCCCCTTCGAGTTTGAAAACGCGCAGAAAGAGCTGGAAGGCTTTGATATTATTAAAGCTATCGCCAAGGCAGAGAATTTTAATATCAAGCTGATCAATACGCCGTGGGAAGGCATCTTCGCGACCCTTAATTCCGGTGACCGTGACATTATCATTTCGGGTATCACGATTACCGACAAACGTAAGCAAATGGTCGATTTCTCCGCGCCTTATTTCCCTGCCGAGCAGTCTATTGTGGTACCTAAAGGCTCAACGATCGACTCGATTGCCGCATTGAAAGATCACAAAGTCGGTGTCGTGAACTCCAGTACCGCCGATATCGTGGTCTCCGACGTATTAGGGAAAAACAGTACATCGATTAAGCGCTTCGATAACACGCCGTTAATGTTACAAGAGCTGTATGAAGATGGCGTGGGTGCAGCGGTTGGGTAACAACGCCATCGCGATTGTGAAAGATTCCTCGCTGGCGTCGGCGATCGGATTGGCCGATCTTGCCTATGCCGCCCGCACGGTATCAGGGGCTTACGCCACGTACTGGGAACCCTACCTGGCGATCTCTATCGTCTACTGGGTTATTACTTTCCTGCTTTCGCTGCTGGTGCGGCACATGGAAACGAGGTTTGGCAAAAGTGATTCACGTTAAAAACCTGCAAAAACAGTTTGGGGATACACACGTCCTGCGCGGTATTTCCTGTGACATCGCGCCTCAGGAAGTGCTCTGCCTGATTGGTCCATCAGGTTCAGGAAAAAGTACCTTTCTGCGCTGTATTAACGCGCTGGAGACACTATCGGCGGGTGAGATTACGGTCAACGGTTTTGCCATTCACGATAAGAAAACCGACATCAATCGCATGCGCGAAAGCGTGGGTATGGTGTTTCAGCGCTTTAATCTGTTCCCACACATGACGGTGTTAGAAAATGTGATTATGGCACCGATGGATGTGAAAAAATTGCCCCGCGCAGAGGCCGTTGAGCGAGCTAAGGCGTTGCTCAGTAAAGTCGGTTTGCTGGATAAAATTGATGCCTGGCCGAACAGCCTGTCTGGAGGTCAACAGCAGCGCGTCGCGATTGCCCGCGCGTTAGCGATGGAACCGGCCATCATGCTGTTTGATGAACCGACCTCCGCGCTGGATCCTGAACTGGTTGGCGAAGTGTTAGCCGTCATGAAAACGCTAGCGAATGAAGGCATGACCATGGTCATCGTGACCCATGAAATGGCCTTTGCCAGAGAAGTAGCGGATAGAGTGATCTTTATCGATCAGGGGATTATTCAGGAACAGGGAACGCCAGAGGCGATATTTACGCATCCCAGTAACCCGCGCACGCAGGCTTTCCTAAGCAAGGTACTGTGAATACGCTATAAACGGTAAAACCGAGGCTGTCAGCCTCTTCTACGCTGACAGCCTTTCTTACCACCCCGTCAGAAAAGAAAATACCAGCCAGAACAGGCAGATCACCGTCAGTCCCGTCGCAAAAAGCGTATAAAAAATATAGCCTCTCAGCAGAAAGCTAAACCCGACGCCAACCAGCACCGAAAACGGCATCAGCGCCAGAAAGAACGGCCAGGTGTAGAGCATGAAGAAAAACGTGGTATTGGAGCCGTATACCAGAAAGGGGATGCTAAAGGCCAACCAATAGAAGGAGAACCCCGTCACCGCTCCCATAAACAGGTAGGAAACGCCGTCATCCTCGTCTTGCGCTGGCCGCGTCTTGCTAATCGTTAACTGCGTGGCATTTTGCATAATCTTTCCCATTCTTCCCCAGCATCACCCAACAGCGCGGTGAAAAAAAGCGGGGGTGTCAGAGCTTGATAATAGCTCTCTTGCCAAGCAGATCTAACAATTGGCCTGTCAAATTTGTTACTAATTGTTCGCCATCCAGATGACTATCGGGCGCGTCCGGCGCTTCATACGCCGAGTCGATCCCGGTGAAATTACGCAGTTCTCCCGCCCGGGCTTTTTTATACAACCCCTTAGGATCGCGCGCTTCACAGGTCGCTAACGGCGTATCGACGAAGACTTCAATGAACTGCCCTTCGCCCAGTAAATCCTGCACCATTTTTCGCTCAGCGCGGTGCGGCGAGATAAACGCGGTCAGGACCACCAGACCGGCATCCACCATCAGTTTGGCGACTTCACCCACGCGGCGAATGTTCTCGCGCCTATCGTCATCGGTGAAGCCCAAATCCCGGCACAGGCCGTGCCGGACGTTGTCGCCATCCAGCAGGTAAGTGCTGACGCCACGAGCGTGTAGCGCCTGCTCCAGCGCTCCCGCCAGCGTGGATTTACCGGAACCTGACAGCCCGGTAAACCAGATAACCACGCCCTGATGACCATGCAACTTCTCGCGCGACTCACGGGTGACATCGTGCGCATGCCAGACGACGTTCTCGTCAGTCGGTTCATCGCGTAAAGACACGTTATTTGCCTCCCAGCAGGTCGCGCGCACCCCAATGCGGGAAGTGACGACGTACCAGCGCATTCAGTTCCAGCTCAAACGCGCTGTACGCGCCCGGCTCCTGATACACCTGCTCGATAGGTTCCCGCACCAGACCCGCGCCTACCGTGACGTTGCTCAGACGATCGATAAAGATCATGCCGCCCGTCACCGCGTTGTGCTGATAGTTGTCCAGCACCAGCGGCTCATCAAAGATCAGCTCAACCGAACCGATGCCATTCAGCGGCAGGTTCTCCGCGACGCGCTGCGTTAGCGTATTAATCTCAACCTGATACTGAATATTCTCGACCCGGGCACGCGTTTTCTTACCACCAATCTTGATGTCATAGCTCTGTCCCGGCACCAGCGGCTGTTCCGCCATCCAGACAACATCCACCAACGCATGCTGCACTGCTTTCAGTGATTCGCTACTATCGACCAGCAGATCGCCACGGCTGATATCCACCTCATCCGCTAACACCAACGTAATCGCTTCACCCGCCTGCGCCTGCGGTAAATCACCGTCAAAGGTCACAATGCGGCTAACGGTAGATTCTACGCCGGACGGCAGCACTTTAACCCGCTGTCCGACGCGGATAATACCGGATGCCAGCGTTCCCGCGTAGCCGCGGAAATCCAGATTCGGGCGGTTGACATATTGCACCGGGAAGCGCATCGGCTGCTCCAGCGTGCGCTGTGCCACATTGACCGTTTCCAGCACATCCAGCAGCGTCGGCCCGGTATACCAGTCCATCGTTATACTCGGCGTCGCGACATTGTCGCCATCCAGTGCGGAAATCGGCACAAAGGTAATGTTCAGATCGGCAGGCAGTTGCTGGGCAAAATCCAGATAATCCTGTTTAAACTGCTCAAATACCGTTTGCTGATAATCCACTAAATCCATTTTGTTCACCGCCACCACCAGATCGCGAATCCCCAGCAGGGTCGCAATAAAGCTGTGACGACGAGTTTGATCCAATACGCCTTTACGTGCGTCAATCAGCAGAATCGCCAGCTCACAGGTTGACGCCCCCGTTGCCATGT
This sequence comes from Pectobacterium sp. A5351, assembly GCF_028335745.1. NCBI lineage: Bacteria > Pseudomonadati > Pseudomonadota > Gammaproteobacteria > Enterobacterales > Pectobacteriaceae > Pectobacterium > Pectobacterium sp. A5351. Next base: position 878,462 of record NZ_CP116477.1, on the reverse strand, counting down.
TGCGCGTGTACTGCTCGTGTCCCGGCGTATCGGCGATGATAAATTTACGTTTTTCCGTTGAGAAGTAGCGATAAGCCACATCGATCGTGATGCCCTGCTCGCGCTCAGCCTGAAGCCCATCGACCAACAGTGCCAGATCCAGCTTTTCGCCCTGCGTACCAATACGCTTGCTGTCATTGTGCAACGTGCTGAGCTGATCTTCATAAATTTGGCGCGTATCGTGTAGCAAACGGCCTATCAGCGTACTTTTTCCATCGTCGACGCTGCCGCAGGTCAGGAAACGCAGCAGCGTTTTATCCTGCTGTGCGTGCAAATAGGCTTCCACACCACCCTGCTCGGCGATCTGCTGTGCAATCGCATTGTTGATGGCAACAGCATCTTTCTCAGCCGCATTGTCTGCCGCTGTGTCTTTTAACGAAATTTGGCTCATTCGACGATTCCTCAGAAATACCCTTGACGCTTTTTCAGTTCCATTGAACCGGCCTGATCGCGGTCAATTACCCGTCCCTGACGCTCGCTGGTGGTGGAAACCAGCATCTCTTCGATGATTTCCGGCAACGTCTGCGCCTCGGATGCCACCGCGCCCGTCAGCGGCCAGCAGCCCAGCGTACGGAAGCGCACCATACGCTGTTCGATGACTTCCCCCGGTTGCAGGTCGATGCGGTCGTCATCCACCATCAGCAGCATGCCATCGCGCTCCACCACCGGACGCGGGGCGGCCAGGTATAGCGGGACAATATCGATGTTTTCCAGATAGATATATTGCCAAATATCCAGTTCAGTCCAATTGGAGAGCGGGAACACGCGGATGCTCTCACCCTTGTTAATCTGGCCGTTGTAGTTATGCCACAGTTCCGGACGCTGGTTCTTCGGATCCCAGCGGTGGAAGCGATCGCGGAAGGAGTATATACGCTCTTTGGCACGCGACTTCTCTTCATCGCGACGCGCACCGCCAAATGCGGCATCAAAACCGTATTTATCCAACGCCTGCTTCAGCCCTTCGGTTTTCATGATGTCGGTGTGCTTGGCGCTGCCGTGTACGAAAGGGTTAATCCCCAATGCTTCGCCCTGCGGGTTGCGGTGCACCAGCAGTTCACAGCCGTAGGCCTTCGCCGTCCGGTCACGAAATTCGTACATTTCACGAAATTTCCAGCCGGTATCAACGTGCAGCAGCGGGAAAGGCAGCGAACCCGGATAGAACGCCTTGCGCGCCAGATGCAGCATCACCGAAGAGTCTTTGCCGATGGAATACATCATCACCGGGTTACTGAACTCGGCCGCCACTTCGCGGATGATGTGAATGCTTTCGGCCTCAAGCTGCCGTAAATGCGTGAGTCGTTTCTCGTCCATACCCTTTCCTTAAGCCAAGTTTACTACCGCTGGGCGGCTGTCTTGCGGCACCGTCGGCGTTGTCTGACCAAACCAGGCAATCTGATGATGTAAATCCACCACCTCACCAATCACCAGCAGCGCCGGTGTCGGCGCTTGCCGTGCCAAATGTTCTAACTCTTGCAGCGTGCCGATTTGCACCTGCTGATCGTGTCGGGTGCCGCGACTGATGACCGCGACAGGGGTCTGTGATGAGCGGCCATGCGCGATAAGCTGCTGCGCAATTTCTGCCGCCTTCATCGTTCCCATATAAATTGCCAGCGTCTGACGTCCACGCGCCAGCGTTGACCAGTCCAGTTCGTCACCATCCGGGCGACAGTGACCAGTAATAAAAAGCACGCTCTGCGCGTAGTCACGGTGCGTCAACGGGATCCCCGCATACGCCGTCACGCCTGCTGCGGCTGTCACGCCGGGCACCACCTGAAACGTAAGCCCTGCTTGTGCCACCGCTTGCAGTTCTTCGCCACCACGGCCAAAGATGAAGGGATCGCCACCTTTCAGGCGCACGACGCGTTTACCTTCCTGCGCCAGCGTCACCAATAGCTGATTAATCTCATCTTGCGGCAGCGAATGCGCGCTGGCACGTTTCCCAACGCAGATGCGTTCGGCATCGCGGCGCACCAGATCCAGCACCTCGGCACTAACCAGATGGTCATACAGCACTACATCCGCCTGCTGCATCACCTGTAATCCTCGTAGCGTCAGCAAGCCAGCATCACCGGGACCGGCACCAACCAGCGCCACTTCACCGCGTGCCGCCGCTGGCTGCTGTTGTTCCTCTTGCTGAAGCGTAAGCTGCTGTTGCAATTCGTCTTCAGCCTGCGCCAGCTGTCCGGCAGAAACCAGTGCAGCAAAACGCCCGACAAACAGCCGTTCCCAAAAACGACGACGCGCCGACATCGAATGCAACCGGGTTTTAATCCTGTCACGCCAGCTTCCGGCGATATCCGCCATCGTGCCCAGACTGGTCGGCAGTAAGGATTCCAGCTTTTCACGCAGCAGACGCGCCAGCACCGGTGCCTGACCGCCCGAGGAAATGGCGACGACCAGCGGAGAGCGATCGACAATCGAGGGGAAAATAAACGAGCACTTCGGCTGATCGTCCACCACGTTCACCAGCAAATGACGCTGATTGGCCGCCTCAAACACCGCCGCGTTCAGCTCGGCATCATCCGTAGCGGCAATCACCAGAAACACGCCGGATAGCAAATCAGGCGTAAAAGATTGCGCCAGCCATTCAACCTGCCCGGCCTGATGCTGCACAGCCAACGGTTCAGCCAGCGCCTGCGCGACGATTTTTACCTCCGCACCCGCGCGTTGCAGTAGATCGATTTTGCGCGTCGCAACCTCGCCGCCGCCGACAACCAGTACCGGACGCTGACGAAGATCGGCAAATAAAGGGAGATAGTTCACAATCGCCTTAACTAAGCAAAAAAGTAGATAATGCGACTATACGGTGAGGACAGAACACTTATGAAATGCCGAATTGGAATGACAAGTTCCGTAATGGAATAACAATACGTTCACAAGCGTTATTCAGGCGATAAAAAACCGGGCGGTGCCCGGTTTCTGTTTACCCTTCGTGCAGCCCGCACTCGCGTTTCAGGCCGAAGAAGCGGGTTTCTTCTTCGCTCATGCCCGGTTCCCATTTGCGGGTGGTGTGCGTATCACCAACAGACAGATAGCCCTGATCCCACAGCGGGTGGTAGCTCAGGCCATTTTCTTTCAGATATTGATACACCGTGCGGTTATCCCAATCGATAATCGGCAGGAATTTGAAGACGCCACGCTGAATCGCCAGCACCGGTAATTCACCCCGACTGCCGGACTGCTCACGGCGCAGGCCAGCAAACCACGTTTTCGCCTTTAACTCGCTCAGCGCCCGATTCATCGGCTCGACTTTATTCAGGAGGTTGTAGCGCTCAATGCCTCCCACGCCCTGTTCCCACAGCTTACCGTAGCGCGCCTCTTGCCAGGCCGGAGATTCAGCAGCGCGATAGACTTGCAGATTCAGCTTCAGCTGTTCCGTCAGCGCATCAATAAACTGATAGGTTTCAGGAAATAGGTAGCCCGTGTCAGTGAGAATGACCGGAATATCCGGCCGCTGCTGCGTCACCAGATGCAGCGATACCGCAGCCTGAGTGCCGAAGCTGGACGACAACACATAGTCACCCGGCAGATTCTCCAGCGCCCAGCTCACTCTTTCCTGCGCCGATAGCTGTTCAAGCTGACCATTCACGACAGCCAGCGCTGCCGCCTGCTCCGCTTTCGGTAACGCGTTGAGCGCCTCAAGGTTAAATTCGGCCATCAGGCTCTCCTGTCAGTCATAAAAATCGCGGGCGGGATCCAGCACCGGTTTAATGATATTGGTGCGAATGGTGAAATCACCGAAGCCTTCATTCGGCTGGCGATCCTGCGCCCACAGCCCGATAAGCCGATCGATTTCTGCCAGGATCTCGGTTTCATTAATGTTCTCGCGATACATGCGGGGAATGCGTGTTCCCTCGCGATTCCCACCGAGGTGCAGGTTATAACGTCCTACCGCTTTACCCACCAGACCGATTTCCGCCAGCATTGCGCGGCCACAGCCGTTCGGGCAACCCGTGACACGCAGCACAATGTGTTCATCTCCCACGCCGTGCTGCTGCATGATGTCTTCCACTTTTGTGACAAACTCCGGCAGGAAACGCTCGGCTTCCGCCATCGCCAGCGGACAGGTTGGGAACGACACACAGGCCATTGAGTTCTTGCGCTGCTCGCTGACGCCGTCATCAATCAAACCGTGTTCACGCGCCAGTGCATCGATCTTCGCTTTGCTCCGTGCAGGAACGCCCGCGATGATCAAATTCTGGTTTGCCGTTAAGCGGAAATCCCCTTTGTGGATCTTAGCGATTTCCGCCAGACCCGTTTTCAGCGGACGACCCGGATAATCCAGAATACGGCCATTTTCGATAAACAGCGTCAGATGCCATTTATTGTCGATGCCTTTTACCCAACCGATACGATCGCCACGTCCGGTGAATTCATACGGACGCACCGCTTCAAATTTCACACCGGCACGCGCTTCCACTTCCTGCTTGAAGTTGTCTACACCCACACGCTCCAGCGTGTATTTGGTTTTCGCATTTTTACGGTTAGTACGGTTGCCCCAATCGCGCTGCGTCGTCACCACCGCTTCCGCGATGGTCAGCGTATGTTCGATGGAAATGTAGCCCAGCTCGCTGGCGGTACGCGGGTAAGTTTCTTTATCACCGTGCGCGATAGACAGCCCACCGCCCACCAGCACGTTGAAGCCCACCAGACGGCCATTATCGGCAATCGCGACAAAATTGAGATCGTTCGCATGCAGGTCCACATCGTTCTGCGGCGGAACCACGACCGTGGTTTTGAACTTACGTGGCAGATACGTCGACCCCAGAATCGGTTCTTCATCCGTCGTTGCGACCTTTTCCTGATCCATCCAGATCTCGGCATAGGCACGCGTCCGCGGCAGCAGATGTTCAGAGATCTTTTTCGCCCACTCATACGCCTGCTGATGCAGTTCGGACTCGATCGGGTTAGACGTACACAGCACGTTACGGTTCATGTCGTTTGCCGTCGCCAGCGCATCCAGACCAATGCTATTCAGCATCTGGTGTACCGGCTTCACGTTCGATTTGAGAATACCGTGATACTGGAACGTCTGGCGGTTGGTGATACGAATGCTGCCATATATCGTGCTTTCGCCAGCAAATTTATCGATCCGCAACCACTGCTCCGGCGTCATCACGCCACCGGGCAGACGGCAGCGCAGCAGCATGGCATGGCGCGGTTCCAGTTTCTGCTCGGCACGCTCGGCGCGAATATCACGGTCATCCTGCTGATACATACCGTGGAAACGGATCAGCAGAAAATTGTCGCCTTTGAAACCGCCGGTCAGACCATCGTTCAGGTCTTCAGCAATTGTGCCGCGCAGGAAGTTACTTTCAGTCTTCATGCGCTCAGCATCAGTGAGTTTCCCTTCTACCACCAAGGGACCAGGGTGTTTTTCACTGAAAACGTATTTTTCGCTCATTAGTACACATCTCGCTGATAACGGCGCTCAAGGCGCAGATCGCTTAAAAACTCATCGGCTTGTTCACTGTCCATGCCGCCATGCTCAACTATCACATCCAACAGCGCCTGCTCGACGTCTTTCGCCATACGGTTGGCATCACCACACACATACAGGTGTGCACCGTCCTGAATCCAGCGCCAGACTTCTGCGCCTTTTTCGCGCAGTTTGTCCTGTACATAGACCTTATGCGCCTGATCGCGCGACCAGGCCAGATCGATGTTCGTCAGCAACCCATCTTTAACGTAGCGCTGCCATTCAACCTGATACAGGAAGTCTTCCGTGAAGTGTGGATTACCAAAGAATAGCCAGTTTTTCCCTTCGGCCCCTTCGGCATCGCGCTGCTGCATAAACGCGCGGAACGGCGCAATTCCGGTGCCCGGCCCAATCATGATGACCGGCGTGTCAGAATTGGCAGGCAGACGGAAGTTATCGTTATGTTCGATGAACACGCGGATTTCATCGTCTTCGCTCAGCCTGTCGGCCAGATAGCTGGATGCGCCACCCGCGCGCGCGCGCCCTTCGTAGTCGTAGCGCACCACTCCAACGGTGATGTGTACTTCGCTTTCGACTTCCGCCTGCGACGAGGCAATGGAATAAAGACGCGGCGTCAGCGGACGCAGCAGACCCAGCAGTTGATCCGCCGTCAGCTCAGTCGGTGCCTGTCGCACCATATCCACCAGCGGCGTACGCTGTGCAAACTGTTGCAGCGCAGGTTTATCGGCTATCAGCGACAGCAGTGTTTCATTGCGCGACAGTGCCGCATATTTCTCGACGATCGGCGCCGTGTTCTGCGTCAGCTCGAAGTGGCTTTTCAGCGCCTGCGATAATGGCAGCGTCTTGCCGTCAACGCTGACAGACTCATCACCTTTCAGCCACAGCAACTCCAGTAGTTCCTGCACCAACGCGGGATCGTTATCAAACCACACGCCCAGCGCGTCACCTGGCTGATAACGCAAACCGGAATCCCCGAGATCGATCTCAATATGGCGCACATCTTTTTCGGAGTTACGTCCGGTGACTTTCTGATTCACCGCAAACGTGGAATGCAGCGGGGACGCTTTGCTGTATGGGCTGCTGGTAATTTCATCCAGTGCCCCTTGGGAAGCGAGCTGTGCTACCGCCGTTCCCTGCACCGGCACACGCGCCTGCAAAATATCAACTAACTGACGGCGCCATTGCTCGGCCAGCGCCTGATAATCGACATCGGCATCAACGCGATCAAGCAGACGTTCAGCGCCTAACTCAGCCAGACGGCTATCGAAATCCTTACCCGCCTTGCTGAAGAATTCATAAGAAGTATCACCCAGACCAAACACGGCAAATGCCGTGTCTTTCAGCGCCGGCGCTTTTTTGGACAGCAGGAACTTATGCAGTGCGACCGCCTCTTCCGGTGGCTCTCCTTCCCCCTGCGTCGAGGCGACGATCAGCAGCAGTTTTTCCTGCCCGATTTGCTTGAACTTGTAATCACCGGCATTGACCAGATTGACGGACAGCTTGGCTGCCAGCAGATCGTCACGCAGCTGCTCCGCAACCCGACGCGCATTGCCGGTCTGTGAAGCGGAGATCAGTGTGATCGTTTGTACTGGCACCGTGACTGCGGTGGCGGTCGTTGCCGTGGCAGTTATCGCCCCCGGCTGCACATTCCCAGGCTGCTGAACCAGCCCCCAGAAATAGCCGGATAGCCAGGCCAGCTGCGTCGATGAGAAATCACCGGTTGCCGCCTGTAAACGCGTTAATTGCTCCGCACTCAGCGGAAGCAATGAAGTGGGGGAAACCGGAGTAGTCATTGTGATGTCTGTTTCCTTGTGCCTGTGCTGTTAGCCAACGACGCTAATACAAAAACATGCAATAAAAAGATGGATGGAGGATAAGGGTAACGATCTGCATCTTAACAATTAAAGAAATGATGGAAATATTAAATAACCAAAATGACTAAATGGTTTTTCTGATAATCCTTATTGCTTAAAGTGTTATGCCTGACGACGCGCGCGTTACATGGCGATATCAGTAAGAATGCATTCGAGAAAGAGGGGCTTATGCGCAGCCCATATAAACCAGTCCTTCATACGTAAATACAAAGAGCATCGCGGATTTTGCCGTTATCCGGCGTAAAAAATTATGCTGAGGAGATAGCAGGCTTAGGATGAGCCGCATGGACGCGGCGAGAGCTTGCGCCACGTCGGACAAAAACGTCAGAGACGTTTTTGAACAGCACTCGTGCTGGCCCGAAGGGCGAGCCCCATTTATGGGGCGAGTAAACGTGTCGCAAGCGATCCGTTAAGCCTGATACCGACGAAGGAACCGCGTCAGCGGCATAATTCCCCGCCGAAAGCCAGGGGTCACGGGGCGAGCGGCGTTTGAGCCGCCCCGTGTCGGGCGCGTGCTACGAGGTAGCATGACAATAACGGTATTATCGCGCACGAAACTGCCCCCACAGTGGCATAAAAATGTTGCTAAGAGACAGCTACAAACAAGGTGCTCACTAAATTTTCAGGACCTTCATGCCGAAATCGTCAGGATGAACGATGTTTTCGAGCTTACCGACCTGCTGCAAGTCGCCATTAGAAACGACACTGCTGATATTGGTATCAGGAAATCGCAGGTTCTTGGTGAGATGCACCACGATAGGCTTACCCTTTTTATCAATATCCATCACCCATCCCAGAAAGCCTCCCGAATATTTCGCCAGACTGCCGATGGGATAGAGGCCATAAATCTGCACGTATTTGACCAGCACAGCCTTATCATAGGCGCCGTTAGCCTCATAGATTTTACGATAGGCGGCCAATGGCGTGCGGGGAGAAATACCATTACGCGCATGCCTGAGCTTATTAATTGCCTTAATTACAGAGACCAGCCGGACTAACGGCGACAATGGTTCGGCGAGTTTGCCTTGCGGATAGCCGCTGCCGTCCAAACGCTCATTGGCATTCTCGATCACATCGCGGCAGGTGGGGGTTATAGACCAGCCTAGCTCACGTAACTTCGCGCACAGCACTTCTACATGACCGCTAAGGATCGCTTTCTGCGCCGGATTCATATTGACCTTGAGCGACGGAAGACGGGCGTTGACCAGCAGCGGCTTGCCCATCGTGTGGAGTAATGCGCCTAACACCGCCTCACGCACATGGGGATCGTGTGGATCGGCAATTAACAGCATGTCGGCCAATCTGCCTGCAACCTGCACCGCATGCCTGACCCAGTCCGCCTCATCGCGCAGGAACGACAGCGCATACAGGAAAGCCTTTCGATCTTTTTTGACCATATACAGCAAGGTATCAACACAGTCATAAAAGATCTCAACAGGCAACTGATTACGCGTTTTTATGTACATCAGCCCAATCTGAAGCCGATGGGCAATCTCCATGACGCCGCGTTCCATGGGAGTCTGGCGAGTACGTTTCTCACGTTCCTGGCTTTCTCGCAGCAACAGATTTTTCTCCTTGATGCCCGGAATAAACAACGGGGATGAATACACCATGCTGCCAGTGACGCCGGTTCGGTATGCCGCCTCTCTTTCCGACTCATTCGTGTACTGAAGCAGGGCTTCAGACTGGGATGACGACAAATTGATAAACTGGATACCGACAGCCGCATACCCATTATTCCCAAACGGGCGTATGTGGCGAATTCTTCCCTCGGCATGAAAGCTTTCCCCGTTAGGAAACTCAAGCGTAATGCCAGGAATGTCCTGACCCACGTCAATCGCAATACTTTCAACCAGATCGATTTCGACCAGGCAGCCACCAATCGATAAATTACGCAGCGTTCCAGGCACGTTAAGCGTGTGCATATAAATGTCGATACGGACACGAGCCTGCATGCCAAGAATAAAAGGGATACGAATCGCCCCTCGGTTTTCAGTGACGAAAACAGATTCTGGCAAAAGGCACTCCAGACGATAAAGCATGCTATCCGTCTTGAATAATTGGGTCGGAATATTGCAAAGACTGTAGGTTTCCCGTTCTATTTTTTCCGTGCCTTTGAGCGCCTCCAAATCAAAATTCAAACCACCATCGGAAAGGTATCTGTCAATATCCGATCCAGAATATTCTACTGCCAACACAATACGATTTTTATCCAGATTCAATTCCGAAACGTCTGCCTTTAATGCATATAGCATATCCTTGGCATAGATAGACATCACACAGTGATGTTGCAACAATGTGCTAATGACTTTAGCGGGAGGAGGAGAAAAGTGTTCCACTATAATATCTACCTATTAACACGATGGTGATATACCAAAAAATCCAAAAAAGGACTTTCCTTTTAATAAAAACAAACTTTCATGCGGGGTTCACGGCTTTATAAAAATGCCTATTTTCACTAAGTAAAATGTAATTCAGATGCAATTTCTGATTTTTCATCCTTCAATATCATTACGAAACGTCGATCTTAACGCTGTTTATCATCCTAACAAGGATGACATAAAGTCACAATGCTCGTACACAACCGCCAAATTGATTTAAATTCACACAAAAAAAACTTAAAAACCAACCAAGCAAAACAAAACAACTTAAAAAAATCAAATAAATAAAAAAACAAGAATAAAACACCACAACACACATAGATTTAAACGATCATTAAATTTCATTTAATAGACGAAAACTATTAAACATGAATTATTGATCATTTTAAACAATTTCCAACTATTCCAAATTGCTGTGTAGAATCCAGACGAGTAAGGCTGTGGAATTCCTATTTCTATGGAGAGGGTGAGTCATCAGTAAAATGAATACAACAACATTGAATATTGATGGAAAAATTCTTAGGCTGACAGCAGAGTTCCAGCCTATCATCCATCTCCCTCACAATAAAATATTCCGCTATGAAGCCCTCGCCAGGTTTTATAATTCGGAAGGTGTACTCATATCGACGCAACAAACAATAGATAAAATAGAGAAATATCAGGCCATCGATAAAGTGACTGACTTTATTTTTGATGTAGTCTGCCAGGTAATAAAAAACAAAAGTAGTATGACAATATCATTCAATCTTTCACATTTGCTTTTTAATAATTCCGTCTATCTGGAAAAATTACATCAAAAATGCGTCATGCATCAGGTTAACCCACAGAATATAGAAATAGAGATCAGTGAAAAAACGACCCGACAACAGCTAATAGACGGGATACCTTTTTTAAATCAGGCCAAGAAATATGGCTTTATGATTTCATTAGATGACTTCGGCGCAGGAAATCTACAAATAGACAGCCTGAGCTTGTTTGACTTCGATACCATAAAAATCGATCGCTCTATTATCGACGGCATCGGTAAAGAAGAGACAAAATCACAAAAACTAAAGGTCTTACTGAACAAACTCATTCCTCTTGGAGTCAATATCATCTGTGAAGGCGTTGAGAAGTCGGCCGATTTGAACCGGTTAAATAAATACCACCCCATTGGGATTCAAGGATATATCTTCTATCGCCCGTTAACATTCAGCCAATTAAGGCTGCTGGAAGGTTTTTAGCAAACAAGTTAACATTTCTGATGTTCGCCTCAGGAATTTATCCTTGTACGATCGTGTATCAATGCGATACTCCCATCAGTGTCAACGGGCGCACGCAGGAACGCAATATGCAGGATATTTAGTGTTGGCGACAAGCCATCTCTACCATCGATTATGCCCGGGAAAAGTAGCTGACGCTGTATCGGCAACACAAAGAGCGGTATTTTCCCACGAATTGACGGCTTCTCTCCCTGAATTACTGGATAACAAACATGGTCTCCGCAGATCTCATCTGCGTCAAACACAGCCAAAAGTCAGCAATCGCGCTGCAATCTGTTCATTTTTTGCCTGCAACTGGAGGAGGGGTGAATTCATCGTCAGTAGTGGCTATGAACAGTTTACGCAAGCTACCGAGACCGTACAGTTGGAAGAATAAGTGCTTCACGCAACACTTTCCGGTAGTATGCGACGGTTTTTTGCATACTATGTTCTGAAATCCCCTTTATTCAGAACGAAACCGGGAACTTCGCTATGGTCACTACGCTATTTAAAGATTTTCAGTTTGAAGCCGCACATCATTTGCCTCACGTGCCGGAAGGCCACAAATGTGGGCGGCTGCATGGGCACTCTTTCATGGTGAGACTGGAAATTACCGGTGAAGTGGATCCACATACCGGCTGGGTGATGGATTTCTCTGAGCTGAAAGCCGCGTTTAAACCGACGTGGGAACGGTTGGATCACCATTATCTGAATGAGATCCCTGGGTTGGAAAACCCAACCAGCGAAGTACTGGCGCACTGGATCTGGTATCAGTTGAAGCCGACATTACCACTGCTCAGCGCCGTGATGGTGAAAGAAACCTGTACCGCTGGCTGCATCTATAAGGGCGAGTAATAAGGCATCGCGGCGCGATGAACATCCTGCTCTCACGCCGCTACTATCAACCAATAACCATCAGTCGATAACTATCAGGCAATATTCAGGTATTTATGTGTCTGCATAGACAGCCGCCAGTTGCGGGCGATGCAGGTCGCAATACACAGCTTGGTCGCATCGTCTTTCTGGCTGATCGGCTGTAGCGCTACGATGCGCGGCTTATCATCATCAAGCCGCGCCAGTAGCGCATCCAGTGCTTCAATATCACGCTCACGCGCCACCGGGTGTTTGATCTCATCCGCTCGTTGCAGCGCCCGATCGAGCACTTTCATACCACCGCGCATATTCACCTTCGGCGATACCGTCACCCAGGTTTTTGGCGAACAGCGCACCTCATGAGTGCCGCTGGTTTCGATCTGGCAGTTGAAGCCCTGCTTTTCCAGCTGTAGCGTCAGCGGTGTCAAATCGTGGATGCACGGCTCACCGCCAGTGATCACAATGTGGCGCGCCGTGTAGCCCTGTTGCGTCATCAGCGCCAGAATGTCATCCGCCGTCGCTGCGCCCCAGGCATCGCTTTCTTCCGTTTTTACCAGCACCTGATCCAATGAGGTTTCCCGCTCTGCCAGTTTGTCCCAGGTATGTTTGGTATCGCACCAGCTACAGCCGACCGGGCAGCCTTGCAGGCGCACAAACACCGCAGGAACACCGGTAAAATAGCCTTCGCCCTGTAACGTCTGGAATATTTCATTAATCGGGTACTGCATGGTTTTCACTGTCTCGTTCACTTAAAAATGCATTATACCCTAAATCATTCGCGTTGCAGGACGTCAGCAATGCGGTGGCAAATCCGGCGGGAACACGTCAGCTCGGGGACAGTTGAGTAATTCGCTCCGTGCGTCAATAATCAATCTGTTGTTAAGACTTCGCCTGCTTTTATTACGTTTCATTACTAACAAGGACAAGAATCAATGAAGTTATTGAAACCGTTAGCCCTATTACTCGTCTCGTGTGCCTTTGTGCCTGCATTTTCTCAGGCGCAGGACATCGCGCAGATTAAAACTCAACCGGGCTATTACCGCATGATGCTGGGCCAGTTCGAAATTACCGCGCTGGCTGATGGCACGAATACCATGCCGATGGACAAGCTGTTACAGCGCGCCCCACCAGAAAAAATCACCGAACTGCTGGCAGAAAAGGCGCTGACGCCTCAGGTGGAAACCTCCATTAACGCCTATTTGGTCAATACCGGCACACACCTGATTCTGATAGACACGGGTAACGGTAAACAAAACAATCCTACGGTCGGAAAAGTGCTGCCAAATCTGATTGCGGCGGGTTATAAACCTGAGCAGGTCGACACCATATTGATGACCCACCTACACGGCGACCATTTTGGCGGTTTAGTGCAGGACAATAAGCTGAACTACCCGAATGCCACCGTGTATGTCAGCCAGCCAGAAACCGATTTTTGGCTCAGCCCGGATAATCTGAAGAGTGCGCCAGAGAACAGAAAGGCCGCGTTCCAACGCGTGCAAGGTACCTTTGATGCCATTCGCAAAGAGAACAAGCAGAAAACGTTCCCGGCTCAGCAGGCAACGTTGTTGCCCGGCATCACCGTCATTCCGAGTCCGGGACATACACCGGGGCATACATCTTTTATGATTGAGAGCGAAGGCAAAAAGCTGCTGGCCTGGGGAGACATCATTCATGCGGAAGCGGTGCAGATGAGCTTACCGGCTACCACCATCAGCTTTGATTCAAATATGGATCAGGCGACAGAATCCCGTAATAAAGCGCTGGCCGACGCCGCCAGTCAGGGTTACTGGGTTGCAGGTGCTCATCTGCCCTTCCCCGGCATCGGCCACGTGGGTACACGTCTGGAACGCAACGGCACCACCAACGGCTACCGCTGGCTTCCGGCGAACTACAGCCTGTCAGGACTAAAAAATTAGGTGTCAGAATGGAACGTATTACGTTGATTACTGGCGGTTCACGCGGCATTGGACGCGCCACCGCGTGCTATCTGGCAGGAAAAGGCCACAAGATTTGCATCGGCTACCGTACACAACGGGATAGCGCAGATAGCGTCCTCGAAGAGATTCGCGCTAAAGGCGGAACGGCCATCGCCGTTCAGGTCGATATCGCCGATGAAGAGCAGGTTATTGCGCTTTTTAAGCAGACGGATAAAGAACTTGGCTGCCTCACAGGTCTGGTGAATAACGCTGCGATGCTTAAACCTCAAGCCACGATTGAACAGCTTGATGCCGTGCGGCTTAACAACATTTTTGCGACTAATACGGTAGGCAGTTTTCTCTGTGCCCGGGAAGCGGTCAAGCGTATGGCGTTCCGCCAGGTGGAAAAGGTGGCGCTATCGTCAACGTGTCCTCCGCTGCCGCCCGGCCAGGGTCACCGCATGAATATATTGATTATGCAGCATCAAAGGGCGCGCTCGATACGCTGACCATTGGTTTATCGCTGGAAGTTGCCGATCAAGGCATTCGCGTTAACGCCGTGCGGCCTGGTTTTATTTATACCGATATGCACGCTGACGGCGGCGAACCGGCACGAGTCGATCGCATCAAACATTCGCTGCCTATGAAACGAGGTGGTCACCCGATGGAGGTCGCGCAAGCAATAGGCTGGCTGCTATCAGATGACGCGTCTTACGTTACTGGGAATTTTATCGATCTGGCGGGCGGGAAATAGACACAACCTATGCAGGTTCCTCCCGCTTAGCATATCTCTTAATCACATTTATATGCAGATTAAGAGAAGCTTTCGTGCGCCACGCCACCACCATTCGTATGCGATACTGTATACGCGCCCGACGTAGGGCGGCTCAGTCGCCGCCGCCCTACGAACCCAGGCTTCCGACTAAATTATGCCGCTACGCGGTTCCATCGGTGCCCATGCCCGCTTTTCGAGCCGCCAGCGACATGCTCCCGGCATGGCGCTGGCTTTCGCGACGTCCTGTCGCTCACTCGGCGGTCAAGCGCACCGCTGCATAATTTTCACGCCGGATAACGGCCAAACCATAGAAATTCACAGCATTTGCATATAAGAGTTGCGATGACCTGTTACAAATAGACCCGCAAGTATTCCGCCAGGCAGAGGATCGCCATTGCCTGGCCGTACGGCATGGAGGTCAGCGCGATGTTGCGGTAGAAATCCAGATCGTTGCCCATCGCGGTGCCGAATGACACCTGCGTCAGTTCACCATCCTTATTGACGTGATTGACCACGCCGCGAATCGCTTTCTCCGCGACCTCCGCGTAACTCGGATCGACGTAACGCTTGCGCACCGCTTTCAAAATACCGTAGGCAAAACCGGCGGTTGCTGAGCTTTCAAGATACGAATTCGGATCGTCGATCAATGTGTGCCACAGACCGCTGTCATCCTGATATTTCGCCAGCGCTTCAATCTGGCTTTCCAGCACCTGCAACAGGAAGCGTCGCGTCGCGTTGTGTTCCGGCAGATCCAGCAGTTCGATAAACTCAGGAATCACGATCGTCAGCCAGCTATTGCCACGCGCCCAGCGTGCTTTGGCGTAGTTGTGCTGCCCTTCGAACGTCCAACCGTGGAACCACAGGCCGCTTTCGCGATCCATCAGATATTGCACATGCAGCAGGAACTGATACGTGGCTTCTTCCACAAACTCCGGTCGGTTTAACAGCTTGCCGATTTTCGCCAGCGGCAGCACGCTCATCATCAGCGTGTCGTCCCACAATTGCTGGTGGTTTTCATTGTTATAAACAATGTGCTGCAAGCCCTGCTTGTCCGTGCGCGGCATTTCATACATTACCCACTCCGCCCAGCGCTCCAGATACGGTAGCCAGCGCGCATCGCCCGTTTCTTCATAGCGATAAGCCAGCGTCAGGAACGGACACACCGTGTTCACATTCTTCGTCGGCGTGCCTTCCGCCAGACGAGCAGTAAACCAATCGTCGATGATGGCGCGCATCTGCTCGTCGCCCGTTTGCTGGTAATACTGGTAAATCCCGTACAGCCCGATGCCGTGCGTCCATTCCCAGCCTGCCCAACCTTTGGTATCAATCACCCGACCATCGTCCAGCCGTAACAAGAACTCACCGGTTTTATCCTCAATATTCACCAGATTGTCGGTGATGCGGCAAATCAGCGCCTTCAGATCCTCACGGGAGATGAAGCGTTCCGGCTGACGTAAAAGCGGGCTATGTTTTACACTGAATACGGTCATAGTCATTCATCCAATTGAGTTATCAATTCAATACAGTTACGACTGCGTGGCTGGCTTATCGCCTTTATGGCGGTTCAGGTAGCCGATGTTGTTGTTGCCCCACAGCGATGTATACGACATGCCAGCCAGCATTTCGACCGTTGCCCGCGGCCTGCGGTGTAATCCTCTCCGGCACAGGTCGCCAAGCTTCGAACATTTTTAGTTATGAAGGAGACATGCTGCTACCGTAACGCCCGGCGATCGTGAAAACCTTTGCGCTTTTGCCATCACACCTCCCACGCTGGCAGCACGGGAAAGATTGGTGCGATCCGCTTCAAAGATTTTATAAAAAACCATTTTATCTGAATGGAACCTACCATTCGTTTATGACGATCCTTCATCAAGCCTATCATTCAGCGACTGCTGCTGACGTTGGCGTCACACCGTTCTCCTCACGCGCCTCACCGACACCTCGGCAATGTTCTGCAACACCATAGGCTGAGTGAGCGAGTTGCCCGCTAATTGAGCACTGCCGATAGACTTCCACAAATGTGCGTAGACGGATAAGTGACATACGATACCAATAGGGATTTTATACCCGTCATACTTCAAGCTGCTTGTGCGTTGGCAATACTCGGCTCATCTCTGAGCCTCGCTCTAAAGAGCCGCCGCAAGCGGCGTTCAAATCGGCTAAGCCGATTTGTCCTTACTCACCCCAGCCACTTACCTGAGTAAGCTCCTGGGGATGAAATGAGAGACATCCTGTCTCTCACCGAAGGCCAGCCGTTGGCTGGTCAAATTCGTTCCCGACGAATTTGTCGCTCGGTTGCCGCCTTCACGCAACTCGAATTATTTAGGGTATATACCCTAAATAATTCGAGTTTCAGGGCAAACGTCAACGTTTTGAACAACGCAAAGCGTTGCGTCCGCAGGGTGGCAGACAAGGATGTCTGCCATAAAAAATCCAGAAACGTTTTCACGCTTCTGGATTTTTAGGGTTAATCACGTTGGCGTATATCAGGCCGTTTTCTCAGCGACCTGATACACCAAAGACGCAATTACTGGCCTTTAACTTCTTTCAGACCGTTGAAGGGTGCAGCATCACCCAGCGCTTCTTCGATACGAATCAGCTGGTTGTACTTAGCAACACGGTCAGAACGGCTCATAGAACCGGTCTTGATCTGGCCAGCCGCTGTACCTACTGCCAGGTCAGCGATGGTTGCATCTTCAGTCTCGCCTGAACGGTGAGAGATCACAGCCGTGTAGCCTGCATCTTTCGCCATTTTAATTGCAGCCAGCGTTTCGGTCAGAGAACCGATCTGGTTGAATTTGATCAGGATGGAGTTAGCGATGCCTTTCTCGATACCTTCTTTCAGGATCTTGGTGTTGGTTACGAACAGATCGTCACCAACAAGCTGGATTTTGTCGCCCAGAACTTTAGTTTGGTACGCGAAGCCAGCCCAATCAGATTCGTCCAGACCGTCTTCGATAGACACGATTGGGTACTGTTTGGTCAGATCTTCCAGGAAGTGAGTGAATTCTTCAGAGGTGAACGCTTTGTTGCCTTCGCCAGCCAGAACGTATTTACCATCTTTGTAGAATTCAGATGCTGCACAGTCCATCGCCAGCGTGATGTCTTTGCCCAGCTCGTAGCCTGCCGCTTTTACCGCTTCAGCGATAACAGCCAGCGCTTCGGCGTTGGAACCCAGGTTTGGCGCATAGCCACCTTCGTCACCAACAGCCGTACCCATACCTTTGGATTTCAGAACTTTAGCCAGGGTGTGGAACACTTCAGAACCCATACGGATGGCTTCTTTCAGCGTTTTCGCGCCAACAGGCTGAATCATGAATTCCTGGATATCAACGTTGTTATCTGCGTGCTCGCCACCGTTGATGATGTTCATCATTGGCAGTGGCATAGAGTATTTGCCTGGGGTGCCGTTCAGTTCAGCGATGTGAGCATACAATGGCAGGCCTTTTGACGCTGCTGCGGCTTTAGCGGCAGCCAGAGAAACAGCCAGAATGGCGTTAGCACCAAACTTAGATTTGTTTTCAGTACCGTCCAGATCGATCATGATCTTGTCGATGTTCGCCTGATCTTTCGCGTCTTTACCCACAACAGCCTGAGCAATCGGGCCGTTAACAGCGGCAACGGCTTTCGTTACGCCTTTGCCCAGAAAACGGGATTTGTCACCGTCACGCAGTTCCAGCGCTTCGCGAGAGCCAGTAGAAGCTCCTGATGGCGCAGCAGCCAGACCTACAAAACCACCTTCCAGATGAACTTCCGCTTCAACAGTTGGGTTTCCGCGTGAGTCGATGATTTCACGGCCGATGACTTTAACAATTTTGGACATTAGATTTTCCTCAGTACAAGTTAAACTAAAACTTTAGATAGAACTAAAACCCTAGACGAACAACGCGCGATAGCGATCGCGCGTTGCTGATATAACTCTTACTTCACCTGACGCTTCTGGTACGCGCCAGCGGCTTTCACAAAGCCGGCAAACAGGGGATGTCCATCTCGCGGCGTTGATGTGAATTCCGGGTGGAATTGACAGGCAACGAACCAGGGATGATCGGGTAACTCAACAATCTCCACCAGTTTGCGGTCGGCGGAAAGACCAGCAACCCGTAATCCCGCCGCTTCAATCTGTTTCAACAGCATGTTGTTCACTTCGTAACGATGACGATGACGTTCGATAATCGTCTGCTCACCGTACATCTGACGCACCAGACTGCCTTCGGTCAGATGGCATTGCTGCCCGCCAACGCGCATGGTGCCGCCCAGATCGCTGGCCTCATCACGAACTTCAACATTGCCGTTCTCATCACGCCATTCCGTGATCAGCGCAACCACCGGGTACTTACAGTCTGGCATAAACTCCGTTGAGTTTGCGCCTTCCATTCCGGCAACGTTACGGGCAAATTCCATTAATGCGACCTGCATCCCCAGGCAAATGCCCAGATAAGGGATATTGTTCTCACGGGCGTAACGCGCCGCCATGATTTTCCCTTCGACGCCACGATAGCCAAAACCGCCTGGAATCAGGATAGCGTCCAAATCTTTCAATACGTCGACACCACGGGTTTCGACATCCTGCGAGTCGATCAGCTTGATATTTACCGTCAGACGGTTCTTCAAGCCGCCGTGTTTCAGCGCTTCAATCACGGATTTGTAAGCATCCGGCAGCGCAACATATTTGCCGACCATACCAATAGTGACTTCACCGCCCGGATTCGCCTCTTCATACACAACCTGTTCCCATTCTGACAGGTTTGCTTCAGGGCAGTTCAAGCTGAATCGTTTACAAATATAATCGTCCAGCCCCTGTGATTTCAATAGCGCCGGGATTTTATAAATCGAATCAATGTCTTTAAGGGATATTACTGCTTTTTCCGGCACATTACAGAATAAAGCAATTTTTGCACGCTCATTGGCGGGCACCGTGCGGTCGGAACGGCAAATCAGCACGTCAGGCTGGATACCGATGGAAAGCAGTTCTTTAACAGAGTGCTGCGTCGGCTTGGTTTTCACTTCGCCCGCCGCCGCCAGATACGGCACCAGCGTCAGGTGCATAAACAGCGTGTGCTCGCGGCCGACTTGTACCGCCATCTGCCGAATCGCTTCAAGGAACGGCAATGATTCGATATCACCGACGGTACCACCGATTTCAACCAGAACGACATCGTGGCCTTCGCCACCTTCAATGATGCGCTCTTTAATCGCGTTAGTGATATGTGGAATCACCTGAATGGTCGCGCCCAGATAGTCGCCACGGCGCTCTTTGCGCAGGACATCAGAATAGATACGGCCAGTGGTGAAGTTGTTGCGGCGCGACATTTTAGTGCGGATGAAACGCTCGTAGTGACCCAAGTCCAGATCGGTTTCGGCGCCGTCTTCGGTGACGAATACTTCACCGTGCTGCGTCGGGCTCATCGTGCCCGGATCCACGTTGATGTACGGGTCCAGTTTCATGATGGTAACGTTGAGGCCACGGGCTTCGAGAATAGCCGCCAGAGAGGCTGCGGCAATGCCTTTACCCAGAGAGGAAACGACCCCGCCGGTCACAAAAATATAATTAGTTGTCATGCTGAACCTGAGAGTTTAGGTTTAAAGACGATGGAAGTACCAAGACGGGAAAGTAGTATACCTGAACCTGATGAGCGCCACAAATGTTCGTTTTACACAATGTGACGATTCCAACACACGCGCAGACGAGGTGAAACCACCCTCACCCCGACTCACAATCACCTTAAAAAACAATAAAATAAAAACCTTAAAATCAATAAAAAATGATCTTATCGATAAAAATGGATTAATGACTGATTTCCTGTTTTTTCACCTGCTGCCATGCGGCTTCCATTTCGTCCAGCGTTGCCTGTTCCAGCGTTTTTCCCGATGCCGTAACGAGTTGTTCTACCTCACGAAAACGTCGAGTGAACTTACGATTTGCTGCCTGCAACGCCGTCTCGGCCTTGTGTCCCAGATGGCG
Source organism: Pectobacterium sp. A5351 (assembly GCF_028335745.1). Taxonomy (NCBI): domain Bacteria; kingdom Pseudomonadati; phylum Pseudomonadota; class Gammaproteobacteria; order Enterobacterales; family Pectobacteriaceae; genus Pectobacterium; species Pectobacterium sp. A5351. The sequence goes on along the minus strand of NZ_CP116477.1, from coordinate 857,961 downwards.
AGAGAGATTGACTATGGCGAACAATAAATCACCAATCTCTTCACCTAATTTTTCTTCATCGACAACGGCTTGCCGCGCCTCAAACATCACCTCATCGATTTCTTCATACACTTTGTCGAGCACCGGCCCCAGGCTGTCCCAATCGAAGCCAACAGACGCACAACGCTGCTGAATTTTTTGCGCTTTCATCAAAGCAGGCAGCGCATCAGGAATATCATCCAACGGCGAATGACGATCTTTCTCCGCCCGCTCCTGCGCTTTTGTCTGTTCCCAGTTTGCCAGCACGGCATCACTATCCGTCAGCGTCAGCTCCCCGAAGATATGCGGGTGGCGGCGTTCCAGCTTATCGCTGATGGCGTTACACACGTCGGAGAAATCGAACAGGCCCTTTTCCTGCGCCATCTGTGCGTAAAACACCACCTGAAACAGCAAATCCCCTAATTCACCGCGCAAATCATCAAAATCCTGACGGCTGATGGCATCCAGCACTTCGTACGTTTCTTCCAGCGTATAGGGCGCGATAGAGTCAAAGGTCTGTTTCTTGTCCCACGGGCAACCATTTTCGGGATCGCGGAGGGTTTTCATGATGGTGAGCAAGCGCTCGACGGGAGGGACATTCGTCAAAGATACAGTCATAATATTCCTGAAAATCAAAAAATTATTTCTTACGAAGATTGCAGACAAGCCAGAGAGGTTTCGTGCGCGATACATTCCAACGATCATTTCCGCAACTGCGCCGCGCCCGACACGGGGCGTCCAATCGACGCCGCCCCGTGACCCCTGTCTTTTTCGCGGGAATTACGCCGCTTCGCGGTGCCTTCGGAAACACAGTCTTCTGGCGGACCGTCGCTGACGCGTTCCCTACGCGGCAGCGACTTTCGTGGCATCCATGCCACTCATCCTGGATGACTGTGTTTCCTCAGCGTAATTTTTACGCTTGAGGCAAAACACAGCATCAATACTTATGCCCCTTGCTGGCGCCGCGCATCAATCACATCCGGCAGTTGGTTGAGCTTCGCCAGAATGCGGCTCAGCACTTGCAGGTTGTAGATCTCGATATCCATGTCAATCGTTGCCAGTTGCTGTTTGGTGTCGCTCCGGCTGGCGACACCCAGTACATTGACCTTCTCATTCGCCAGAATCGTGGTGATATCCCGCAGCAGGCCGCTGCGATCGTTGGCAATCACCCTCACCACCAACGAATAACCGCTGGAGTAGCTTTCGCCCCATACCGCGTCCACAATCCGTTCCGGCGAACTGGCGCGCAGTTCGTCCAGCTGTTCACAGTCGGCGCGGTGAATCGAAATTCCGCGTCCCCGCGTGATAAACCCGGTGATCTCATCACCCGGAATCGGCTGGCAGCAACGGGCAATGTGGTGCATCAGGTTACCGACACCTTCCACCACCACGCGGCCGTTGTCCTTCGTGTTACGTGCCGCTGGCTGATGCGATTTTTGCGTCAGTTGGCGCAGCGCTTCACGATCCAGTTCTTCCGCAGTAGGCTGTTTTAACTGCGATTGCAGGAAATTCACCATCTGGTTCAGACGAACATCGCCGCCGCCGATAGCCGCCAATAATTCATCCAGCGAATTCACGTTGTAGCGCGGCAGCAGCAATTTCTCCGCCGCTTTCAGGCTGATCCCCAAATGCGCCAGTTCGTCATCCAGAATCTGCCGCCCCGCCAGAATATTCTTGTCGCGATCCTGCTTGCGGAACCAGTTCTGGATCTTGGAACGTCCACGGCTGGTGGTGATATATCCCAGATTCGGGTTCAGCCAGTCGCGGCTCGGGTTCGGCTGCTTCTGGGTGATGATTTCAATCTGATCGCCCATTTGCAGTTGGTAGGTAAACGGCACAATGCGTCCGCTGATTTTTGCCCCGATGCAGCGGTGCCCGATATCACTGTGGATGTGGTAAGCGAAATCCAGCGGCGTGGAGCCGGCAGGGAGATCCACCACATCGCCTTTCGGCGTAAAGACATAGACGCGATCGTCAAACACCTGACTGCGAACTTCGTCCAGCACGTCGTTCGAATCGGCCATCTCTTCCTGCCAGGCAAGCAGTTTACGCAGCCAGGCAATGCGGCCTTCGTAGCCGGAACGCCCGCCCACGGAGGTGCCTTCTTTGTATTTCCAGTGCGCCGCGACGCCCAGTTCGGCATCTTCATGCATCTGTCGTGTACGAATCTGAATTTCGAGCGTCTTCCCGCCTGGCCCTAACACCACGGTATGGATAGACTGATAGCCGTTTGGTTTGGGATTAGCGACGTAGTCGTCAAACTCGTCCGGCAGATGGCGATAGTGGGTATGCACGATACCGAGCGCCCCGTAGCAATCCTGCAAGCGCTCAACGACAATGCGTACCGCACGGACATCGAACAGCTCATCGAACGACAGCGCTTTCTTCTGCATCTTGCGCCAGATGCTGTAGATATGCTTAGGACGACCGTAGATCTCCGCCTGCACGCCCTCTTCTTTCATCGCGTTGCGCAGCGTTTTGACAAAATCGTCAATGTACTGCGCACGGTCGATACGACGCTCGTGCAGCAGCTTGGCGATTTTTTTATATTCATCAGGATGCAGGTAGCGGAAGCAGAAATCCTCCAGCTCCCACTTCAACTGACCGATCCCTAAGCGGTTCGCCAACGGCGCGTAGATATTGGTACACTCTTTGGCCGCCAATACCCGTTCTTCTTCCGGGGCATCTTTCACTTCACGCAGGTGGGCGATCCGCTCGGCTAGCTTGATGACCACGCAGCGGAAATCTTCCACCATCGCCAGCAACATGCGGCGGATGTTATCGACCTGCTCAGATGCGCCCGAGTCATTCTGCGTCGCTTTGAGCTGGCGAATTGCATCCATATCGCGCACGCCATGCACCAAATCAACGATGTTTTTACCAAACGCGGCTTCCAGCGTCGCCTCATCGACCACGCCCGCATCCGCCAGTGGAAAGAGCAGCGCCGCGCGCATGCTGTCATTGTCCATACTGAGCGTGGACAGAATTTCCACCATTTCAATGCCGCGCCACAGTAGCATCGATGCATCGGCGTGATCGTGCGTTTGCTGCTCACAGTAACGCCAGGTTTCGGCTAAACGTTCACATGATTGCTGACTGGAAATACCCAGCGAAGCAATCCACGCGTCAGGGGCAAATTCACCTGCCGTATTCAAATGCGCACTTCGTACCGCAACCATAATTTCTCCCTACGTTACCCTTCACCTTACAAACGACGCTGTTTTGCTGCCTATTACGCCTTTCGCGTGCCGGTGTCATGCAAAAACAGTGCCATCGATTCAAGGTGCCCGGTATGTGGAAACATATCCAGCATCGCGACATTCGCCAGTCTAAAACCGGCTGCCAGTAATACTTTGCTGTCGCGCGCTAGCGTCGTGGCATTACAGGACACATACACCACCCGCTCAGGTGCCAGTCGGGTTATCTGCTCCATCACGCCTGCCGCGCCCGCACGTGCCGGATCAAGTAATATCTTATCAAAACCCTGAGCCGCCCACGGCTGCTGTGTGACGTCATCTTCAAGATTTTGGTGAAAAAATGTGACATTGGACAGCGCATTGCGCCGGGCATTCTCGCGCCCTTTCTCTACCAGTGCAGTCACCCCTTCAACGCCAACGACGCTGGCAGCGCGCTGTGCCAGCGGCAACGTGAAGTTACCCATGCCGCAAAACAGATCTAATATTCTATCCTGCGGTTGCACATCCAGCCACGCCAGCGCCTGTGCAACCATCTGCTGGTTGACCGCGTCATTGACCTGAATAAAATCGCGCGGGCTAAAGGCCAGCGTCAGCCCAGCGACCTGATAAACCGGCTCTTCGCCGTGCAGACACGTCAGCGAATCGGCATCCGGCGCCAGGTAAACCGAGACGCCCTGCTGTCGGGCAAAATCTCGCAGCGCCTGTTCATCCGATGCATGTAGCGGATCAAGGTGCCTCAGCACCAACAGCGGGCCGTTTTCCGCCTGCACCAATTCCACATGCCCAAGACGCTTCACCGCCTTTAATCGGCTCAGGCACTCGCGCAGCGGTTGCAGCAGTGCTTCAAGCTCGGGGCGCAACACCGGACAGGCTTTGATATCCACCAGATCGTGAGAATTGGACTGCCGATAGCCCATCAACAGACGTTGCTCTTTTGTCTGAAAGTATAACGCAAGCCGCGCGCGCCTCCGATAGGCATAAGGTGTGCCGGCAATCAGCGAGGCGTCAGGCAGTTCAACGCCTGTTTCCCTCGTCATCAAGCGCATTAATGCAGCCGTTTTGCTGATCTGTTGCAGCGTGATGTCCGCGTGCTGCTGTTGGCAGCCGCCGCAGCGGGTAAAATGCGGGCACTGCGGCTCTACGCGCTGCGGGCTGTGCGTCAGAAGACGTTTCAGTTTTGCATGCGAAAACTGGCGTTTTTCTTCCGTCAGTTGAACCTCAGCCTGCTCTCCCGGCAGTACCCCCGTGACAAACACCGTCTTGCCTTCGTGACGCGCTACTCCCTGCCCAAACGGATCAAGTGACGTGACCGTAACAGTGAGGTTCTTAGCAGGAATCGCTTTCCGGGTCGTCACACGCCGGTTTGGAGAGTAGAATTGCGCCATAATGTACTATCGATTTATCTCTTGAGTTGAACGGCAGTGGCAGTACCCAGTAACTAAATTAAATAATAGGGTGCCTAGCATCCTCTAATTCTCCCACATTGGAACCCCATGACCAAATACAGTCTTCGCGCACGGATGTTGATACTGATTTTGGCACCGACGCTGATGATCGGAGTGCTGCTCAGTTCGTTCTTCGTCATTCATCGTTACAATCAGTTGCAGTCGCAGTTGGCCGATTCAGGCACCAGCATCATTGAGCCGCTGGCAACCATCAGCGCTTACGCTCTTACCCATCGTCAGATGGACACGATTCCAGCATTAATCAATACACTTCACCGTCGGCACTCCGCGATTATTCGCACCATTAGCGTATTCGATGCACGTAATCAGCTCCTGGCCACCACCAACGTACGCAACAACGTGACATTACAGCCGATCAGCGGCGATGCGCTTTCCTATAATAAGCTGCATCTGCACCACACAAATGACGCACTGATTCTGCACATGCCGATAGTCACCGACAGCGAATTCCTGCCGGGTGGAGCAGTGCCCGTGCCATCAGGAACCGCCACGCCTCTCGGCTATCTGATGATCGAGCTGGACATCAGCGCAATTCGGCTTCAGCAGTATCAGGAGATCTTCATCGCCACACTGCTGTTGCTGTTATCTTTGGGCGCTGCCGCTCTCTTCGCTTATCGTCTGATGCGCGATGTCACCACCCCGATTCGTAATATGGTTGATACGGTCGATCGCATCCGCCGCGGGCAATTGGATAGTCGGGTAGAAGGGTACATGCTGGGTGAGTTGGACATGCTGAAAAACGGCATCAACTCAATGGCCATGTCGCTGACCGCCTACCACGAGGAAATGCAGCAAAATATCGATCAGGCGACCTACGATCTGCGGGAAACGCTGGAGCAGATGGAGATTCAGAACGTCGAACTGGATCTGGCCAAAAAGCGGGCGCAGGAAGCGGCTCGCATTAAATCAGAGTTTCTGGCCAATATGTCACATGAACTGAGAACGCCGCTGAATGGCGTAATCGGTTTCACTCGCCAGACGTTGAAGACCCCGCTGAATACCACACAGACTGATTATCTGCTTACCATCGAACGTTCCGCCAATAATCTGCTGAATATCATTAACGATGTGCTGGATTTCTCGAAGCTGGAGGCCGGCAAGCTGGTGCTGGAGGATATTCCGTTCTCGCTGCACAACACGCTGGACGATGTCGTGATGCTGCTGGCGCACACGGCACATGAAAAAGGCTTGGAGCTAACACTCAGCATTCAGAATGACGTACCCGAACAATTTATCGGCGATCCACTGCGGATACAGCAAATCATCACCAACCTACTGGGTAATGCGATTAAATTTACTGAGCAGGGCAACATTGATATTCGGGTAGAGAAGCGTCGTCAGGAACATCATCAAGTTCAGCTAGAGGTGCAAATACGCGATACCGGCATCGGCATTGCCGAGTTGCAGCAATCGCAGTTGTTCCAGGCATTCCGTCAGGCTGACACCAGTATTTCACGCCGTCATGGCGGCACGGGGCTCGGGCTGGTCATCACCCAACGTCTGGTCAAAGAGATGGGCGGCGATATCAGTTTCCAGAGCCAGATCAACAAGGGCTCGACGTTCTGGTTCCACATCACGCTGCCACTCAACCCTCACGCTATACCGACAGAACCAGCTTACACGATGCTGCAAGGAAAACATCTGGCCTACGTCGAGTATCATCCTATCGCCGCGCAGGCCACACTGGATATTCTGAGCCAGACGCCACTCATCGTGAGCTACAGCCCGACGTTTGAGCAACTGCCGGAAGGGGAATTCGATATCCTGCTGCTCGGCATTCCCGTGCAATATCGCAACACACTGCTCGACTACACGCCCAGGCTGCGTGATATCTGCCGCCGGTCACCTTGTGTGATTCTGGCGCTGCCCAGCCTGGCGCAAATGGATGCCGAACAGTTGAAAACCTTCGGCGTACATGCCTGCTTGAGCAAACCGCTCGCCTCATCACGCCTGCTGCCGCTGTTACAAGATAATACGCTGTTCCAGCCCTCTTTTCTGCCAGACGACACCGCATCTCACCCGAGTGCCGCACGCCATGCAGCCCGTCTGCCGCTCAGCGTGATGGCCGTGGATGACAACCTGGCGAATCTGAAACTGATCGGCACGCTGCTGGAAGAGCAGGTCGAGACGATTATTCTGTGCGAAAGCGGGCAAGATGCGATTGCACAGGCGAAACGGCATCAGCTCGACATTATCCTCATGGACATTCAGATGCCAGGTATGGATGGCATTTGCGCCAGCGAGCTGATCCGCCAGATCCCCCACCATACCACCACCCCCATCATCGCGGTGACGGCACAAACCATGACGGGTGAGCGTGAGCATCTGCTGCGTTCAGGTATGGATGACTATCTGGCTAAACCAATAGACGAACAGATGTTGAAAAGCGTGCTAACGCGCCATACGCGGAAGGATCCGCTGAAGCACGATCGGGCCGATATGACAGGTTTACTGAGCGAACACGACGATAGCCAACTGTCTCTCGACTGGGCGCTGGCGCAGCAACAGGCGGCCAACAAGCCGGAATTGGCGCGTGACCTGCTGCAAATGCTGCTGGATTTCTTACCAGAAGTTCAGCAGAAAATAGAAAAGGTGCTGGAAGGTCAAACAGATGACAACATTATCGAGCTGGTGCATAAACTGCACGGCAGTTGCAGCTACAGCGGCGTACCGCGTCTGAAACGCATCTGCCGCTATCTGGAGCAGCAGTTGCGTAAAGGCGTTCACGTCAGCAATTTGGAACCCGAATGGCTGGAACTGCTGGACGAAATCGACAACGTCAGCAAAGCCGCCCAGCCGCATATCAACCCTATGCATTCGTAATCAATATCCATACATATTATGCGTCTATAGAGATAGTTTCGTGCGCTTACAATATGGCTATTCCATGCTTCTCCGCAGCACGCGCCCGACACGGGACGGCTCAAACGCCGCTCGCCCCGTGACCCCAGGCTTTTTGGCGGAAATTATGCCGCTAACGCGGGGCCTTCGTCGGTATCTGGCTTTACGGACCGCTTGCGACACGTTCCCTACGTGGCGCAAGCTTTCGCCGCGTCCTGCGGCTCATCCTAAGCCAGCTACCTCCTCAGCATAATTTTTTACGCCAGATAACGGCAAAACCCACAATGTCGCTGCATTCGTATAAGAAACAGCAGCCTGACAGAGGGAGAACCTAACGCTGAGTGTTTAAGGGACGAGCGCACGAAACCGTCTCTCAGTCTGCATAGAAATGTGTATAAATACCAAACACCATCCCATCACGATGACGATTAACGCGATATCGACTGCGCCAGCCGGATCGTAGCAGCGATATTACGCGCCGCCATCCTCACATTTTCTGCCGCATTATCCAGCGCTTCTTCTAGTGAGCAGATGTTGTAAAGCACGCTGAATACCGCGTCCAGGCCATGTTCATGTACCACGCCGACATCTGCCGTCAGGCTGCCTGCAATACCAATCACCGGTTTATTATACTGTTTGGCGACCCGCGCCACGCCAATCGGCACTTTACCGTGGATAGTCTGGCTGTCGATGCGTCCTTCCCCGGTAATCACCAGCGTGGCATCGCGTACCAGTTCATCCAGCCCCAATGCTTCCGTGACAATCTCGATTCCCTGACGCAGTTCAGCGCCGCAAAATGCCTGTAGCGCCGCGCCCATACCGCCCGCCGCACCCGCGCCGGGAACGTGTTCCACGTCCATATCAAGATCGTGGCGAATCACCGCCGCATAATGCTTCAACGCATTATCCAGTTGCTCAATCATCCTTGGCGTCGCCCCTTTCTGAGGGCCAAATATCGCCGACGCGCCCTGTTTCCCCGTCAGCGGGTTGGTCACATCACAGGCCACTTCAAAACGACAGCCTTTAATACGTTCATCCAACTCGCTGATATCAATGCGAGAAAGTTTATCGAGTTCACCGCCGCCAAAACCAATTTGCTCACCTTGCTTATCCAGCAGTTTCGCGCCCAGCGCCTGCACCATACCCGAGCCGCCGTCATTGGTTGCACTGCCGCCAATCCCGATGATGCAATGCCGGATGCCGTGATCTAATGCGCAGCGAATCAGTTCACCCGTGCCATAGCTGGTGGTTTTTAACGGGTTACGCCGTTGCGAAGGCACCCGTTCCAGACCGCTTGCCGCTGCCATCTCAATAAACGCCGTTTTTTCATCGCCAGACAGGCCAAAGAACGCGTCGATGCTATCGCCTAACGGCCCTGTCACGTTAACATTCACAATCTTGCCATTGGTCGCCGCGACCATCGCTTCAACGGTACCTTCCCCACCATCTGCAACAGGTAATTTGACATAGCAGGCATCGGGAAATATTTCACGAAATCCCTTTTCAATCTGCGTAGCAACATCTTGTGCAGACAGGCTTTCTTTATAAGAATCCGGTGCGATCACTATTTTCATAAACGATCCGATTTCATCAACGTTCCGATTGCATCAATAATCCGCGCGCTCATGAAACGGCGCTTATACCCGCCAGCTTTCAGGGCAGCAGGTCCTGAAATCTATTGGATAGATCAGAATGATTATCTGCCAGTCGGCTGGCATCCTGTGCCAGCCTCGTGACTATCGCTTCACGGCTTATCGCGTAACTTCCACTTTAGCCAGCTTCTCGTAGTAACACGCCAGCGCACTGTGGTCAGCCGATCCCAGATCGTCCGCTTTCAGCGCCTGCATCATTTCCATCACCGCCGCCGTTAACGGCAACTGTGCGCCAACGCCGTGTGAAGTATCCAGCGCGTTCGCCAGATCTTTAATATGCAGATCGATGCGGAAACCCGGCTTAAAGTTACGCTCCATCACCATCGGCGCTTTCGCATCCAGCACGGTGCTGCCCGCCAACCCGCCGCGGATTGCCTGATACACCAGATCTGGGTTAACCCCTGCTTTCGTTGCCAGCACCAGCGCTTCCGACATGGCGGCAATGTTCAGCGCCACAATCACCTGGTTCGCCAGTTTGGTCACGTTACCCGCACCGATATCACCGGTATGAACCACGGAGCCCGCCATCGATTTCAGTACCTCAAAACAGCGGTCAAACTGCGCCTTGTCGCCGCCCACCATCACAGACAGCGTACCATCGATGGCTTTAGGCTCACCGCCGCTGACCGGCGCATCCAGCATGGCGATCTCTTTCGTCGCCAGCGCAGTCGCAATTTCACGGCTGGCAAGCGGCGCAATTGAACTCATATCTACCACAATGCTTCCGGCGCGCGCGCCGTCGATGACGCCGTTTTCACCCAGCACCACTTCTTTCACGTGCGGTGAATTAGGCAGCATGGTGATGATAACGTCGCACTGCTCCGCAACCTGTTTCGGCGTCGCAGCCGCCGTAGCGCCTGCCGCAACGACTTCCGCGACGGCATCCAGATTTCGATCCATCACGACTAATGAGTAACCTGCTTTCAGCAGATTTTTACTCATCGGTTTTCCCATGATGCCCAGTCCAATAAAACCAATTTTCATCGCCCTAACCTCATTGCCTGATGTAGATATCACGTTAATTCACGGTGAACCCGCCTCATGGCGGATTCAATTCGCCGCGGAATCACTGAGTTTACTGACAAAGTTCGCCGAGCAATGGTAATGGGTAGATCGTAAAGACGCTGCAAGTACGTCCCTGTAAGCTCGAGCCGCGCAGATATGAATCTCGTCCCTGATATTCACCCTTTCAGGGCCGTCGCAAGCGACGTTCAAAAGCGTTCCTGACGCTTTTGTCCCTGGCGCGGACGCTTTACTCTTCTATCCCATTACCATCGTTCTTGTTCCGTAAATAGGCTTGTCAACAGTCTGAATTACTTCTTGTATTTGTCGCTCAGCGCCTGTGTCGCACTGCGGAACACGCCCAGATCGCTACCGACCGCGACAAAGCTTGCGCCCCATTCCAGATAGCGGCGAGCATCAGCTTCAACCGGTGCCAAAATGCCACAGGGTTTGTTATGCGCGGCCGCACGATCGAAGATATGGCGGATCGCTTTCTGCACGTCAGGATGGTTAGGCTGACCGAGATAGCCCAGCGCCGCGGACAGGTCGCTCGGGCCGACAAACACGCCGTCTACGCCGTCTACCGCGATAATCGCATCCAAATTGTCGAGGCCTTCCTGACTTTCGATTTGCACCACAACGGTAATGCTGTCGTTAATCTTGGCGAAATAGTCCGGCTCAGTACCGTAGCAATTGCTACGGTGTGCCACGGAAACCCCGCGAATACCCGCTGGCGGATAGCGGGTTGACGCCACCGCACGCGCAGCTTCTTCCGCCGTTTCCACAAAGGGAATCAGGAAGTTATTGAAACCAATATCCAACAGCCGCTTGATGATGATTGGCTCATTGCACGGCGGACGAACGACAGGCGCGCTATGGCTGCCTTTCAGCGCCATCAACTGAGGAATAAACGTCACGATATCGTTAGGCGCATGCTCGCCATCCAGCACCAGCCAGTCGAATCCCGCCAGTCCCAGCACTTCAGTGGAAATCGGGTTGCCCAACGCACACCAGCAGCCAATCAACGTTTTGCCCTGCTGCAAATCTTGGCGAAAACGGTTAGGTAACAGCGGAGTCTTCATTTTTTATCCTCGGTCATTCCAGCGCCGCTTGCCTGAAGCGGCGCGCTCAAAAAACGGAAAATCAGAACGTTAGCGAACCAGACACGGACGTTTATTATCAAACGTCCACTCAGGAATAAGGTACTGCATTCCCATGGCGTCGTTACGTGCGCCTAATCCCATGTTTTTATACAGTTCGTGTGCTTTCATCACCTGATCCATATCCAGTTCGATACCCAGACCCGGTTTCTTCGGCACTTCCACCATACCGCCAACAATCTGCAACGGTTCTTTCGTCAGGCGCTGATTGCCTTCCTGCCAGATCCAGTGCGTATCAATCGCTGTAATCTTGCCCGGAGCCGCTGCCGCGACATGGGTAAACATGGCCAGTGAAATATCAAAGTGGTTATTAGAGTGAGAACCCCAGGTTAAGCCCCATTCGTGGCACATTTGCGCGACACGTACCGATCCTTGCATTGTCCAGAAGTGCGGATCGGCCAGCGGGATATCGACCGATTGCAGTGAAATGGTGTGCCCCATCTGTCGCCAGTCGGTGGCGATCATGTTGGTCGCGGTAGGCAACCCCGTCGCACGACGGAATTCCGCCATCACTTCACGACCAGAGAAACCTTGCTCCGCGCCGCACGGATCCTCTGCATAGGCCAATACGCCGCGTAACTGTTTGCCCAGACCGATGGCTTCATCCAGCGACCATGCACCGTTAGGATCCAGCGTGATGCGCGCCTGCGGGAAGCGTTTCGCCAGCGCGGTCACCGCTTCTGCTTCTTCGCTACCCGCCAATACGCCGCCTTTCAGTTTGAAATCATTGAAACCGTATTTTTCATACGCCGCCTCAGCCAGACGCACGATGGTTTCTGGCGTCAGCGCCTCTTCGTGACGCAGGCGATACCAGTCGCATTTCTCGTTAGCCTGGCTCTGGTAAGGCAAGTCGGTTTTATTGCGATCGCCGATGTAGAACAGATAACCCAGCATCTCGACGGCATCACGCTGTTGGCCGTCGCCCAGCAGTGAGGCCACGCTGACATTAAGGAACTGCCCCAGCAGATCGAGCATCGCGGCTTCTATCCCCGTGACGACATGGATAGTGGTGCGCAGATCGAACGTCTGTAAACCGCGCCCAGAGGAATCACGGTCGGCAAACTGCTCACGCACCGCCGTCATCACGTTTTTATATTCACCCAGCGTTTTACCCACCACTAGCGCGGCAGCATCTTCCAGCGTTTGACGGATTTTCTCACCGCCGGGAATTTCACCGACACCGGTATGCCCGGCGTTATCTTTCAGAATCACAATGTTGCGAGTGAAATAAGGTGCATGTGCGCCGCTCAGGTTGAGCAGCATACTGTCGTGACCTGCAACCGGAATAACCTGCATGTGGGTAATAACCGGCGTTGAATTTTGCAATGTCATTTTCTTATCCTTTCTCTCTCATTTTTATGTCGGGTTAGCGGCCAAAAACTGGGCGTTTGCGATCAAATTTCCAACCGGGAATCAGGTACTGCATGGCGACGGCATCGTTGCGAGCCCCACTCGGTAATTTTTTGTACAGTTCGTGAGCTTTCATCACCTGTGCCATATCCAGCTCAATCCCCAGACCGGGCCGTTCCGGTACCTTAATTTTACCGTTAACGATTTGCAGCGGCTCTTTGGTCAGGTGTTGCCCTTCCTGCCAGATCCAGTGCGTATCAATGGCTGTCGGGTTACCCGGTGCCGCCGCCCCCACGTGCGTGAACATCGCCAGAGAAATATCGAAGTGATTATTGGAATGGCAGCCCCACGTCAGCCCCCACTCATCACACAGTTGGGCGACGCGCACCGCACCGTGCATCGTCCAGAAATGGGGATCGGCCAGCGGGATATCGACTGCCTGCAACATCACGGCATGGTTCATTTCGCGCCAGTTGGTGGCAATCATGTTGGTCGCAACGGGCAGACCAGTCGCGCGGCGGAATTCCGCCATCACTTCGCGGCCGGAGAACCCTTGCTCGGCACCGCAAGGGTCTTCCGCATAGGTCAGAATCCCCTTCATGTCTTTGCACAACGCGATCGCTTCATCCAGTAACCAGGCCCCGTTTGGATCGACGGTAATACGGGCATCCGGGAAACGTTTCTTCAGCGCCTTCACGGCATCGATTTCCTGCTCGCCGGGTAATACGCCGCCTTTGAGTTTGAAATCTTTAAATCCATAGCGGTCAGTGGTGGCTTCGGCCAAACGCACAATCGCCTCACTGTCCATCGCCTGCTGGTGACGCAGGTGATACCACTCGTGCTTGCCTTTCTCACCGGATACTTTCTCACCGGATAAGTAAGGTAAATCCGTCTTCGTGCGATCGCCGATATAGAACAGATAACCGAGCACGGTGACTTCATCACGCTGTTTCCCCGGTCCCAGCAGCTCGGCAACGGGGACACCCATAAATTGTCCCAACAGATCGAGCAGCGCAGCTTCGAGCGCCGCGACCGCATTCACGCGCAGTTCAAACGTCCAGGCACCTTTGCCGAAGGAATCAAAATCAGAAGACTGGTTGCCGGCATGAATGTCATGAACCAGACGGTTCATGCGGGCGATTTGTTCGCCTTTCACACGAGGAATGGCCTCAACCAGCGTGTTGTAAATGACTTCACCGCCGGGGGCTTCGCCGACACCGGTATGCCCGGCGCTGTCGGTTAAAATAACAAGGTTACGCGTAAAGTAAGCACCATGTGCGCCGCCGATGTTCAACAACATGCTGTCATAGCCCGCGACGGGGATAACTTTCATGTCGGTAATGACAGGGGGCGCTGAAAAGTTTGTCATTACAGGCTCCCGTCACGAATGGTGCGCACAGGGTTTACGCTTAGGTTTCCGATATTTGCCGAAACGCTGGGGCTCGTTGCGGCGGATGGAAATAATTCAGTCATACAGAAATAAAAAACAGATGGTGCACCAGTAGATAATTTCATGTTGTTTTCCTACTTTTTAGCGCAACCTGGTTTTTACTCTGAGTTGAAATAAACAATGCTTGTAGGGCTTGTAAGATTGTCAGAATAAAAACAGGTTATTACCGTCCCGATACCGGAATAAACCAGTTAGGAAGGCAGTGTGATAATCCGCACCGCCTTACCAACCTCAGGAAAAAGTATACGTTTTCTGATTTCACAACTCATTGGGCAATAGCACAGCATTCCCTGCCGAAATGCAGATTAAATATGTCATTATCACAGGGCAATGGGAGGTATTTCACGAAAACCGGAGAAAGCGGATTTCCGCCTTACAGCCCACAGAATACATGGTACAGCAGTCAGACTTCAGGAATGAAAAACGCCCTATTTTTCATGAGAAAAATGGGAAAAGTATAATAACAAAACACCGCGCTACCATCCTGATAGCGCGGTGTTTTATGTTACTTCCCGAATTCAGATGCGTTATTTAACAAACGGCTTCAATTCGATACGTTCAATATTTTGCACAATAAACAGATAGCTGATGATAGCAAAGGCAGCATGAATACCGACATAAATTAAGCCACCATTAAAAGAGCCAGTCATCCCTACGATATACCCGATAGCAATCGGGGTTACGATGCCAGAGATATTGCCAAACATGTTAAACAAGCCACCGCTCAGGCCACTGATCTCTTTTGGCGCGGTATCCGCCATGACCGCCCAGCCCAGCGCACCAATACCTTTACCGAAGAACGCCAACGCCATTACGGCAATCACCACCCATTCTGTCGAGACATAGTTACAAATAACCATCGACATAGAGAGCAACATACCAAGAACAATCGGCGTCTTACGCGCAAAGGTTAGTGAGTGAGTTCGGCGCATTAAATAATCGGAAATCACGCCCCCCAAGACACCACCCACAAAACCGCAGATTGCAGGGACAGAAGCGACAAAGCCCGCTTTCAGAATTGACATACCTCGGGCCTGAACCAGATACACAGGAAACCAGGTAATAAAGAAGTAAGTCAGCGCGTTAATACAATATTGGCCCAGATAAATACCGATCATCATACGAGAAGTCAGCAGTTGCTTAATTTGGAACCATTTCTCTGCTGATGGAACCTTCGCTTTATTCGATGCCACGTCCATATTAATCAACGCGCCACCCGCTTCGATATAGTCCAATTCAGCCTGATTAACCCCAGGATGATCTTTGGGATCGTGGATGACTTTCAACCAGATGAAGCTGAGGATGATCCCCAATCCGCCCATGAACCAGAATACGTGCGACCAACCAACAGCGTGCACCAGCCACCCCATGATAGGAGCAAAAATTACCGTCGCAAAATATTGTGCGGAGTTAAAGATCGCTACGGCAGTACCACGCTCTTGGGCCGGGAACCAGGCTGCAACGATACGGCTGTTGCCAGGAAAAGAAGGCGATTCACAAATCCCCACCATAAAACGCAACAAGAACAGCGCAATGACAATAGATGCCGTGGTAGGAAAGAGATCGACGAACCCTTGTAACAACGTGAAGAGTGACCAGGTAAAAATACTCCAGAAGTAGACACGTTTTGAACCAAAGCGATCAAGTAGCCAACCACCAGGGATTTGGCCGATAACATAAGCCCAGGAGAACGCGGAGAAGATATACCCCATACCGACGGCATCCAGGCCAATATCTTTTGACATGGCAGAGCCCGCTATCGAGATAGTGGCACGGTCGCCATAGTTAAATGACGTGACAATAAACAACATCACGACAATCCAGTAGCGGGCGTTTGTTCTTTTTTGTATCGCGCCAACTGCTGAGCTTACTGTATTCATGATGAACTCCTGCTTCAATCGCGGTTCACTCATTCATTCCGAATAACAGATAACGTGTAGGGTTATCAGAATGAAAATCAGTGGATAGTTAAATTCCCATTTTTATTTTTTTGCGAATAGCCAGGCTATATAGCTTCAGAGTAATTAGCTGACATCTTCAACTCGCCGGATCATTATAATTTTTACCGACTGGCCGCTCACTAGATAAAAGCACAACATTAAAAATATCCTTTTGAATATGTTGGTGCACTTGCCCTATATAGTGCGAGGTATTTCACGAAAAAAACCGTCATTCTATTTTTACACTCATAGACATTATTTTTATTTCTCTCTAAAACTACACGCCGGCAGAATGTGATCAAACTCACCAAAAATTAGGTCTTCACCTGATAAATCAGAAACAAAAAGCCCGAATCTAGGTCAATTGCATAATGTACGAGAAGAGAACACCACGTATACTCGTTAGCGAGTTAGCGAGCAATGAAGTAATAGCGTGGTAATCGTTACCACGGCGCTTCTGCTAAACCAATAATAAAGGCTTGCATCATGTCAGATAAATTAGAAAGTAATGCTGCACAAGAGCAGCCACTTTATATTAAGGTCCACGATTCTGATAATGTTGCCATTGTTGTTAATAATAATGGCTTACGTGCCGGAACCCGTTTTAATGATAATCTGGAATTAATTGAACATGTTCCTCAAGGTCACAAAGTTGCCCTTGTCGATATCGCCAAATCAGTCGCCATTATCCGCTATGGTGAAATTATCGGGTATGCGCTACGTGATATTGCTAAAGGAAGCTGGATTGATGAATCCCTAGTCGAGTTGCCTCAGGCTCCCGCGCTGGACACCCTGCCGCTGGCGACTAAAGTCCCACCCTCTCTGCCTCCGCTGGAAGGCTACACCTTTGAAGGCTACCGCAACGCCGATGGCAGCGTAGGCACGAAAAATCTGCTGGGCATTAGCACCAGCGTGCACTGCGTCGCGGGCGTAGTGGACTACGTCGTCAAAATTATCGAGCGGGATTTACTGCCTAACTATCCCAATGTGGACGGCATTGTCGCACTCAACCACCTCTACGGCTGCGGCGTGGCAATCAATGCGCCTGCTGCGGTCGTTCCTATTCGCACCATTCACAACCTGGCGCTGAATCCGAATTTTGGCGGCGAGATACTGGTGGTGGGGTTAGGCTGTGAAAAATTACAGCCGGAACGCCTGTTGGAAGGGACGTCAGACGTACAAGCCATCTCCCTTGATGATAGCAGTATTGTCCGCTTGCAGGATGAACACCACGTTGGTTTCCGCTCGATGGTGGATGACATTCTGACGATGGCAGACAAACACCTGCAACGGCTAAACAAACGTCATCGTGAAACCTGTCCAGCCTCAGAACTGGTTGTCGGCATGCAGTGTGGCGGCAGCGATGCTTTCTCTGGCGTCACCGCTAACCCAGCCGTCGGTTTTGCATCCGATTTGCTGGTATGCTGCGGCGCAACCGTGATGTTCTCCGAAGTAACCGAAGTGCGCGACGCCATTCATCTGTTAACACCGCGCGCCATCAATGAAGAAGTCGGTAAACGTCTGCTGGAAGAAATGGCCTGGTACGATAATTACCTCAACAGCGGCCAGACCGATCGTAGCGCCAACCCCTCGCCGGGCAACAAAAAGGGAGGGCTGGCGAACGTGGTAGAAAAAGCGCTCGGCTCCATCGCCAAATCCGGCACCAGCGCCATTGTCGAAGTCCTGTCACCCGGTCAACGCCCAACCAAACGTGGGCTGATTTACGCCGCAACGCCCGCCAGTGACTTCGTGTGCGGCACCCAGCAGCTTGCTTCCGGTATCACCGTGCAGGTCTTCACCACCGGCCGTGGTACACCTTATGGCCTGCTCGCGGTGCCCGTCATCAAAATGGCAACCCGTACCGCACTGGCAAACCGTTGGCACGATCTGATGGATATTGATGCTGGTACGATTGCTACCGGAGAAGCCACGATCGAAGACGTGGGCTGGCTGCTTTTTCACTTCATTTTGGAGATCGCCAGCGGCAAGAAAAAAACCTGGTCCGATCAATGGGGACTTCATAACGCACTGGCCGTTTTCAATCCAGCACCGGTAACCTGATTATCGTTCTCCGTAGGCCAGATCCATTAGCTGGCCTACGGATGGCGTTATTTGATCTACAATAAATTCAGCATCAATAAAAACGAAAGAAAAGCGGTAATTAAAAGAATAAATCTCCGCGCGGCAACATTTAATTTCATTCGCGCAAAGAAAAAATAAAAAAAACTTAACAAATATTTTTTCTTAGCATCAATTTCATTGATTACCCCCCCTTTAAGAATAATCCCTATTTACTCCCCCCACCTATTTTTAATCATTTTTTTACCGATTATTTATTGCCAATAAAATGAATCAATTGACAGGTAATCGTCCTCATCATAAATTTACGTGTGCTGAAAAAGCGTGCTAACACTGATGAAATATTTGTTACAAAAATATATATCCTAAATAATTCGAGTTTCAGGACAAACGTTAACGTTTGAACAACGCAAAGCGTTGGCCCGCTAGGGCAAGGCTTATTTATAAGCCTTGTAACGCGGCAAGCGAAGGAGTCCGATGAGCTTACTTGAGTAAGTGATTCGGGTGACTGAGCGCAGCCAACGCACATGCAACTTGAAGTATGACGGATACAGTTACAAAATCTCCATCACGCACAATATAGGGTCAATAGCCCGCTCATAAATAATGCCTGGCATTTTTTATATAAATGAGTGAGTTGCCCAAAAAATTTCAGTATACCCATTTGAATAACTTTAATATTTACACAGCAATATGCCTGACAGATTTCACGGGATGTACCACGCGGCAGCGATACAGCGTCTTAGTCTCTGTAATAATCAGAATGACTGAGACGAGAAAAGCGGTCAGTATGGCTGAACCTGGGAACTGAGCGGGATATGTACGCCGGGGTTTCTCATGAGAGTGAATACACCTGTTACACAGCAGGAGTATCTGTTAGACATGGACACCATATTGATGTCCACGACAAATATTCACAGCCACATTACTTATGCCAACTCTGCCTTCATTAAGGTTAGCGGTTTTTCTGAAGAGCAGCTCATCAACCAGCCACACAATATTGTGCGTCACCCTGACATGCCCGTTGAAGCCTATGCCGACATGTGGTTTACGCTGAAACAGGGCGATAGCTGGACCGGACTCGTCAAAAATCGCCGTAACAACGGCGATCACTACTGGGTTCGCGCCAACGTTACGCCGGTCTACCAACAGGAACATCTCGCGGGCTATATCTCGGTACGTAACACGCCCAGTGCCGAAGAGATCAAATCTGCCGAAACGTTGTATAGCGACGTGCAGAAAAAACAGGCGGGCAACCGTAAGTTCTACAAAGGGCTGGTGGTTCGCACCGGACTCTTTGCGCCGCTGTCGCTGTTGCAAAAATTGTCAGTCCGCTGGCGCTTACGCATCGCGGTATTCATGGCGGGACTCATTCCCACTCTGCTTGCTTTCAGCGGCATGGCCCCTCTGTGGCGGCTGGCACTCGCGCTGTTACTCATTGTCATCATCGATCAGTTTCTGCAAAAGCAAATTGCACGACCAATCAGGACGATACTGAAGCAAGCTCAGCATGTGGTCTCAGGCCGTAAAGGAAAGCATATCCATCTGAATCGGGTAGACGAAATCGGGTTGCTGCTGCGTTCTGTGAATCAGTTTGGCCTGAATTTGCACTCGCTTGTTGATGACGTCAGCACGCAGGTAAACGGTATTACCAACGTCAGCCATAAGCTGGCGGAAAACAATATCGACCTGAATACGCGTACGGAAGAAACCTCGGCCAACCTGCAACAAACCGCTGCCGCCATTGAAGAAATTACCGTTGCCGTGCAGCAGAGTGCAGAAACCGCGGCACAGGCCACCACAATGGCGGAAGCCGCCAGCAGTACCGCGCTTAAAGGTGGCAACATCATGAGGGAAACCATCGGCATGATGGATTCCATTTCCAGCGCCAGCGATAAAATCGTGGATATCATTGGCGTGATAGACAGTATAGCCTTCCAGACTAACATCCTCGCGCTGAATGCGGCGGTTGAAGCGGCGCGTGCCGGCGTACAGGGACGAGGATTTGCCGTGGTAGCCGCCGAGGTTCGCAATTTAGCACAGCATTCCGCCTCTGCAGCCAAAGAGATTAAAGCGCTCATCGACGCCAACGTTGAGAGCGTGAAACAGGGCAGCACAATGGTAGAAAATGCGGGCAAACATATCAGCGACATTGTTGATGAAGTCTTGCAGGTCTCCACCATGATTAAAGAGATCAGCAACGCAACGCATGAGCAAACCTCGGCATTGGGCCTGATCAATACCTCTATTGCACAGATAGAACAAATGACACAGCGCAATACCGATATGGTTATGCATTCTACAGAAGCCGCTGAAGGACTAAACCTTCAAGCCAGACGGCTGAATAGTGCAATTAACGTGTACGGCAGTTAACAGCCCCTATCTCTTCAACTTCGGCAAGGGGGCAGGACAGCCCCCTTGCCAACAGCCTTCTTTTTCCTTCCAGCAAACGCACAGTAGCAGATGATCCAAACGTTCTATGCCGACATTGCCCGTATCCAAAAAGAAGAAACAGAAAAGAAAGCGACCGAGATTGCGTCAAAAACGATATCACAATAAACTGAAAATAAAGAAAAAAAATCGATATTAGTCTCTACATCTGGCAGCAATATTTGACATATTCCCCCCTTTACTTATCTCCCACCCCTTACTGATACATTATGTTACATAAGCTGTCAGAAAAGTGAGCATTTCATGTTTCGTTACCAACAATATCCCCCTCGAGAAAGTGTTTAAATTACCGATATAACAGTTTGTACCCCGAATAATTCGGGTATATCGGCATCTTTTCAGGAGGGAAAATGTCAAACACCATCAGCAGTATCAGTGTATCGACAACAGCAAGCAGCAGTAAAAGCAGCAGCACCTCAGAGCAGCAAATTGCGCAGCTAACCAAGCAGGTTCAAGCACTTACCAAACAGGTAAGTAAGCTGACCGACTCCGCTTCCAGCGCAAAAAGCGATGAGGAACGTAAGCAGATCGAGCAGCAGCAACAAGCCATTCAAACACAGATCAAAGCGTTACAGGCACAAATTGCCCGCTTGCAGAGTGAAAAATCAGAACAACAGTCTGATTCTTCTTCTTCAGCGCAAAGTGCTAAACAAGAAGGTGTTAACCGTCCAACAGCAGACAACAAGATTAATATTTACGTCTAGTCTGTGTCAGGGCTACGTTAGCCAGTAAAGGTAAAAGGTCACTTCATTGCATGCTAATACCAATCGTTAAGAACCGAGATACACGGAGCGACCACGAGGTGAGGTATCCCTACGGGAACCCCATCCCGTGTTTCTCCTAAAATGAGGCTTAAGCGACCGGCTTTGCTTGATTGAAGCGACCTTTTTTAGTCAGAAGTTACCGCAGAAAAGGGATAGTCAGGAACGGGGCCGCTTTAGCGGTGTTACCAACCCTTGCAGACCTTCTATCTTGATTGCCAGCGTAATTTGCATCAATTCCCCTAAGCGACCGTTAGGAAATTCGCGCTTTCGGGAGAACCACAGCAGGTACTCTTCCGGCAAATCAATCAGCACTCTCCCTTTGTATTTACCAAACGGCATCTGCATCCTGGCAATGTCTATCAGGTCTTCTTTTTCCACAGGCTTACTCTCCCAATAGCCGGAGCATTTCCGCCTCATCGATCACCGGGATCCCCAGCTCCTGCGCTTTCGCCAGCTTAGAACCAGCAGCTTCACCCGCGATCACCATATCGGTTTTTTTCGAGACGCTGCCGCTCACTTTTGCCCCTAACGCCGTTAGCCGATCTTTGGCTTCGTCACGAGACAAAATGCTTAGCGATCCGGTCAATACCACCGTTTTCCCCGCAAATGGGCTGTCGATCTCTTCCGCCTTGACGACCAGAACCTCAGGCCAGTGAATGTTGATGCCTGCGGGATCGGTCAGTTCGCGAATAACGGTTTGGTTATGCTCTTCTTCCAGAAAATGACGCACGTGTGCGGCAACGACTTTACCGACATCCGGCACCGCCAGTAGCGTCTCTTCATCGGCGGCAAACAGCGCCTCCAGCGAACCAAAATGGGCGGCCAGATTGGCAGCCGTCGATTCGCCAACGTCGCGGATCCCCAACGCATACAGAAAACGCGCCAGCGTGGTGCTTTTCGCTTTTTCCAGCGCATTCACCAGATTCGTCGCTGATTTAGGCCCCATGCGATCCAGCCCTGTAATGATCCCGGCACTCAGGCGAAACAGATCGGCTGGCGTCTTGACGTACTCTTTTTCCACCAACTGATCGATGATCTTATCGCCCATGCCTTCCACATCCAATGCGCGACGAGAAACAAAATGCTTCAGCGCCTCTTTGCGCTGGGCACCACAGATCAAACCCCCGGTACAACGCGTGACGGCTTCCCCTTCCACACGTTCAACATCCGAACCGCACACGGGGCAGGCCGAAGGGAACACAATCGGTTGCACCGTTTCTGGCCGTTCAGATTCCACAATGCCGACGATCTGCGGGATCACATCCCCCGCTCGACGCACAATCACACGATCGCCAATCTGCAACCCCAGCCGCTCAATTTCATCGGCATTATGCAGTGTGGCATTGCTGACGATAACCCCAGCCACGGCGACGGGTTCCAGACGCGCGACGGGCGTAATCGCGCCTGTCCGCCCAACCTGAAACTCGACATCACGTACCCAGGTCAGCTGTTCCTGCGCCGGAAATTTAAAGGCTACTGCCCAGCGAGGCGCGCGGGCAACAAACCCTAACCGCTCCTGCAGCTCCAGCGAGTCAACTTTGACAACCACGCCGTCGATATCAAAACCTAACGAGCTGCGGGTTTGTTCGACCTGACGATAAAAATCGAGTACCTCGGCCGGACCGTTACAGAGTTTGATTTTGTCACTAACCGGCAGTCCCCACGCTTTGAACTGCATCAGCCGTTCCCAGTGGCTGGCTGGCAGTTCACCGCCTTCCAGCAGGCCGACGCCATAGCAGAAGAAGGTCAGCGGACGTTTAGCCGTAATACGTGGGTCGAGCTGGCGCAGCGATCCGGCAGCAGCATTACGCGGGTTGGCAAAGACTTTACTCCCCGTACGGCGTGCTTCTTCGTTCAGCTTTTCAAAACCGCTGTGTTTCATAAACACTTCACCGCGCACTTCGACACGGCGCGGAATATTGTCACCTTCAAGGCGCAACGGAATTGCCGCCACGGTACGAATGTTGCTGGTGATATTTTCCCCGGTTGTTCCATCCCCGCGCGTGGCCGCCTGCACCAGAACGCCGTCTTCATACAGCAGGCTGACCGCTAAACCATCCAGCTTTAGCTCACAGCAAAATGTCAGATCGCCACCGTTTTTCAGCCTGTCGCCAATTCGCTTGCTGAAGGCCAGATAGCTCTCTTCATCAAATACGTTATCCAGCGATAACATCGGCACTTCATGTCGTACCTGTTCAAATGCCGCCAGCGGTGCCGCCCCCACGCGCTGCGTGGGAGAATCGCTGGTTACCAGCTCGGGGTGATCCGCCTCTAACGCTTTCAGTTCCTGCATAAGTTTGTCATATTCGACATCAGGAATTTCGGGCGCATCTTCAACGTGATATTTGTATTCGTGATGGCGTAAGACCCGGCGCAACTCCGCTACCCGCAGTGCAACCGCATTCACTTCGGCTGGTTCTTTCTTCACTGGTTTCATACCTGTTTTATCTGACGTGTCGCCCTATCGGCGTTATGATTGTTATGATTCTCGCCCGTGATGTGCCAGAGCGAGAATCATTAGCTTGCGGTCTGAACGGCGTCATGATGATTCAAGCGCCGTCAGTTTTATTTTTTAAGGTTTAGACGCGTTGGCTTTAATCGTGTTGATGATGTTCGTTGTGGAGCAGCCGTCCTCAAAGTTCAGGACTTTCACTTCACCACCGTTAGCCCAGACCTCTTCACTACCGGCGATTTCATGTGGCTGGTAATCTCCGCCTTTCACCAGAATGTCCGGCAGAATGCTGGCAATCAGGCGCTGCGGCGTATCTTCTTCAAACGGCACAACCCAGTCGACGGCTTCCAGCGCACCCAGCACGATCATCCGCTGCGGTAGCGGGTTGACGGGGCGAGTCTGCCCCTTCAGGCGCTTGGTTGAGGCATCGCTGTTTACTGCAACAATTAACCGGTCGCCCAATTTGCGAGCATTTGCCAGATAAGAAACATGCCCAGCATGTAGAATATCGAAGCAACCGTTGGTCATCACAATCTTTTCGCCACGCTGGCGCGCCAGTTCAACCGCATTTTTCAGTTGTTCTTCCGTCATCACGCCAAACCCGGTATCGGCACGGCCACGGATCGCATTTTCCAACTCAATCGGGGTAACCGTTGACGTCCCCAGCTTGCCAACGACAACGCCTGCGGCGGCATTCGCCAGAAAACAGGCTTCTTCCAGTGGGTTACCCGCCGCCAGCGCAGCAGCCAGCACGCCAATAACAGTATCGCCCGCACCGGTCACGTCATACACTTCCTGCGCCTGCGTCGGCAAATGCAATGGCGCTTTGCCCGGCTGTAGCAGCGTCATCCCTTGCTCGGAACGGGTAATCAGCAACGCGGACAGATCGTAATCAGCCACCAGTTGCATACCGCGTTCGACCAGCTCTTCTTCCGTTTTGCAACGCCCTGCGACCGCTTCAAACTCAGACAGGTTCGGCGTCAGCAATGTCGCGCCACGGTAGCGGGAAAAATCCGTGCCTTTCGGGTCGATCAGCACCGGAACGCCAGCCGCTTTTGCCGTCTGAATCATGATTTGCACATGCGCTAATGCGCCTTTTGCATAGTCAGACAGCACCAGTGCGCCAATTTTTGGCAGTGCCAGTTGAATACGCTCGATGATCGGCTGGGGATCAATGCCCTCAAAACCTTCCTCAAAATCCAGTCGGATCAACTGCTGATTACGCGATAGCACACGCAATTTGGTAATCGTCGGGTGTGTAGGAACCGAGACAAAGTCGCACTTCACGTTGACTTCGCCAAGTTTGGCATTCAGCGCACGTGCAGCATCATCAATACCCGTTAACCCCACCAGCCGCGAACCCGCGCCCAACGCAGCGATGTTCATGGCAACGTTCGCCGCGCCGCCCGGGCGTTCTTCGATCGTATCCACTTTGACCACAGGCACCGGTGCCTCTGGTGAAATTCGGCTGGTCGGCCCATACCAGTAGCGATCCAGCATGACATCACCCACCACTAACACACCCGCTTGACGGAAATCAGGCAGCGTCACTTTCATCCTCTACTCCAGGCTTATTTCGCATAATGCGCGTAATAATATCATAGGCACGTATCATTACACGCCCACCAGCCACTTACTCCAACTCACCAGTACCTGCTCCCGCTCCGCCACAAACCGATCCTTACTGACCCGCCCGGACAGTTCCTGCAAAGCCAGATGATGTAATTCATTGCGCATAGTGACGTAGGCTAGCTTGAGCGCATTGGCTTCGCTCTCTTCCATCACACCATATTGCGCCATCAGCTCCAGAATACGCACGTTGTCTGACCAGCGGGTCAAACGCGGTTCCTGAGCGGCGTAACGCAGCACCAGATACTGGGCAATGAATTCGATATCCGTAATACCGCCCGCATCCGTTTTGATGTCAAAGAGCGCTTTATCTTTGTTCGCCAGGTGCTGACGCATTTTTTCCCGCATTTCGCGTACTTCGGTTCGCAACGTCTCCGCGTCACGCTCGGCGCACAGAATGCCGCGGCGAATAGACTCAAAGGTCTGCTGCACGCCGCTTTCGCCGTACACCATGCGCGCGCGTACCAGTGCCTGATGCTCCCACGTCCACGCTTCATTGCGCTGATACTCATCAAATGCTTCTACCGTA
Organism: Pectobacterium sp. A5351; assembly: GCF_028335745.1. Lineage (NCBI taxonomy): Bacteria > Pseudomonadati > Pseudomonadota > Gammaproteobacteria > Enterobacterales > Pectobacteriaceae > Pectobacterium > Pectobacterium sp. A5351. The sequence continues at coordinate 831,981 of NZ_CP116477.1, read as the reverse complement.
CTTACCAGCATGCCCGCCGCGCCCGATGGCCGCAGACGGGCGTCCACCTCATACAAAATGCCTGATGACGTCCGGGTGCTAAACAGGTGCATTACACGCTGTGCGAGACGCAGGTAAAACTGGCGGCCATCAATACTGCGTTCGCCATCCGTCATCACGTCTGATGGGCAATCCAGCAAGAACACCAGATCGAGATCGGAGCTATATCCCAGCTCCCAGCCGCCGAGCTTGCCATAGGCAATCACAGCAAACCCACGACCTTCACGGTGCTGCAAATGGGACGGCTGGCCGTAGCGCGCCACCATCTGTCCCCACGCCTGCTGAACCACTGCCGCAATAATTGCTTCTGCCAGATACGTTAAGTGATCGCTCACTTTCATCACCGGTAGGACGCCGCCGATATCCCCTGCGGCGATGCGCAGTTGTTGCGACTGTTTAAACTGGCGAACCGCTTCCAGCTGTTGTTCTTCATCATCCTCTGGGACGCGCATCAAATACTGGCGTAGCTCATCGGCATACGCGCCCGGAGCCGTCGGCTGATACAGTGTGGACGCATCGAGTAATTCATCCAGCAGAAGGGGATAGCGCGCCAGTTGGCTGGCCACCATCGGCGAAGCCGCACACAGGCGAATCAACTGACCGAGCGCAGCACGGGACTCCAGCAGCAGTTCGAGATAGGTGGTACGTGTGACGATGCCCAGCAGTAATGGCGTCAAACGAGACAGCACCGTATCCGCTTCCTGACGGGCGCAGGCCTCCGCCAGCAAACACGGCATGAGCTGATCCAGCACATCTCGCCCGCGTGGCCCTATTGTGCGTTTCGCCACATCGTGGCGGAATTCCACAATCGTCCGCATCAGCTTTTCACGCACGGTTTCCGTAAGATGCGGCGTCAGCGGAGCCAGTTCGCCGTCATCCAGCGTATCCTGCCATAGGCTGCTATAGCTGCTATGTTCGGGGATATCATTATTGTCCGGCGCATCATCGCCAATCAGATCGTCAAATACGTGGCGCACGGCCTGCATATGCTCTGAAAGCATGGATTGCAGCGTATCCCAACTGTCGAATCCCATTCCCCATGCCAGACGCTGCTGGTTCAGTTCATCACCCGGCAGCGTTTGGGTCTGCTCATCGGCAATGGCCTGCAACAGGTTCTCCAGACGGCGCAGAAACAGGTAAGCGCTACTGAGATCGAGCACCTGCTGCGGCGTTAATAGTCCCAGCGCTCCCACATGCTGGAGCGTAGGCAGCAGCGAACGCCCCTGTAATCCCGGCTCACGTCCGCCGCGAATCAGTTGGAAAACTTGCGTAATAAATTCGATTTCACGAATCCCGCCGGCACCCAGTTTGATGTTGTTGCGCAGATCCCGACGACGAACCTCGCGGGCAATCATGCTCTTCATATTTCGCAGCGACTGGATCACGCTGAAATCAATATAGCGACGGAAGACGAAGGGCTTCAGCGTACTGCGCAGTTCCTGACTGTAAGCATCGTCCATTCCGCCCATCAGGCGCGCTTTGACCATCGCATAGCGTTCCCAGTCGCGGCCCTGCTCCTGATAATAATCCTCCATGGCCGCAAAGCTGAGCACCAGCGGGCCACTATCGCCAAAAGGGCGTAAGCGCATATCCACGCGATAAACAAAACCATCGACGGTCGGCTGATCCAGCACCTTAATGAGCCGCTGCCCCAGACGCGTGAAGAACTGTGCGTTATCCAGCTCGCGCCGTCCGCCTTGTGTATGGCCATTTTCAGGATAAACGAAGATCAGATCGATATCCGAAGAGAAATTAAGCTCTCCCCCGCCCAGTTTTCCCATGCCAAGAATCAGCAGAGGCTGCGCCACGCCCTGCGCATTGCAAGGTGTCCCCCACTCGCGACAACAGGCCTGATATAGCCAGCTTCTCGCTGCCACAATCACCACCTCGGCCAATTCACTAAGCTGACGCAGCGTGTGTTCCGTCGTACTGGTTTGCAACGCCTGCGACCACGCAATACGCGTCAACATATGTCGGCGAAACCGACGCAATGCCGCCATCAATGCATTTTCATCCTTAACATCGGCCAGGGCGTTACTTAACCAGTCGGCGTAGTGTTGCCACTCTTCGGGCTGCGGCGGTTGCTGATGAATTCCTTGCCACCAGGCAGGATGCAACGCAAGCGCATCGCTGACAAAATCGCTCAATGCCAAAACAGCGGCATCGCTGTCCGTTATCGGTTCATCAGGTGCGGCTTCCCGCAAACGCGAGAGCGCACGCTGAGAGTGTTCCGTCAGAAGCACAGGTAAAGCAGGCAAAGGAAGTATCGGCATGGGGGTTCCCTTGATGCGCCGCCTATCCTCACTGACAAGCGGCAGTTAACGGTTACTGTGACTGTCCGCCGCTATGTAGCCAGAACGGAGACAAGGCCAGCGCCTCTTTACGGTAGGCTTCCAGATACACGGAAGGTGCCTTCCCGGCAGCAAGTCGCTCAATTTCCTGGAGCAAGGTCCGCCAGTGTTCAATGTAGGCTTCCACCTGTTCCGCCGGATAGGCACCGGACAAGAGAAGAAAAGCACAGATACTACGTTGCAGACGAGGGATTTGCTGTTCGTACTGCGTTTCCGTCAATTTAGAAGAAAAGGCGCTTTTCAAATCTGCCGTGCTGCGGCTTAGCATAATGTCGGCAAAACGTTTGAACGAACCCTGTAGCTTAATGCGATCCTTATTACCCATATGATCACGCCAGCCAGACTCGATCAGCCAGGAAGTCAGTACCAACTTACTTTGCAGGTAGTCAATGCTGTAGCACACTTCCGCACCATCGGGGCTTTGTAGCCGGGCCTCCAAAGTGGCGAGTGCAGAGCGAAAAAGCGTAGTGACCTTGCGCAACACGACGCCCCCTACGAGCACCAGCATTTCGCGCATTAACGCGCTGGCTTCTGTCAGGGCTTCACGGGCAGAGGCATTTCCTCTTACCCACAGTTCTTCGTGGTATTGCCAGTGACTCAATCCCAGTTCTAGCGCCGCATGGATGGCCTGATCGATAGTGGTTTTTGGATCGACAACGAGCCTATTGAGAGGAAGACACTCGCGAACCGGGTTACCTTTTGCCAGATGGTATCCGCGCGCCGCCTTACTGAGGCTACCCTGCCGCATACCGCCAAACTCTGCGATTTCCTTTGCCAGTTCCAGCAGGTGGGCAGTCTGACCAATCTTAAGTTCCATCTCCAATTCACACAGCGGTTCACTCAGATCCCCGGCACGAATTTCACCACGATCTAACGCCACTTCAATCACGCTCTGGTAGTAAGTAAACACCCACTTTTCACGCGTAAAATCCGTGCTAAACAGCGGGTTGAGCGATGACTGCAACGCCTCAACATCGCACTCTTCCGGCCAGACTTCCGCTGGAAACAGGCTGAGATCCAGCTCAGCTTTCTCCAGTTCAACGTTATATTCTGGGTGTTGATGTAGCCCGCCAATCACCTTACCGGCTGTCTTCGCCGTCATTTCATAGCGTTCATTCTCGCCACGAATACGCAGACCGATACCGTTGCGGCGCAGATAGTTATCCGCCGTCTCATAGTAAGTATTGCTCAGACGCTGAGCACGCATGTGCTCATACTGGCTATAATCACTCTCCCATTCAGCCAGTTGCGTCAACAGCGATTCAACGCTGTCTGGATGAACAATAAACTTCAGTTCAATTTCTTCACTCATAACATTCACAACACCAAGACTGCGTTCATTATCCTGTCAGTAAATAACATTTTACTTCACCTTACTACCCTTACCGCACACACTCTTTTTCACCTGCGAACAAGCGCGCATTTCTTATGCAAACCTGTCACCAGGTACGCCATTTTCCGCACTTAAACACCGTCTAAGAACCTGTTCCAGCGGGTGTGATTGGTGTGAAATAGCCCTAATGGCTAGGTTCTAAGACTGTTCTCATTTCGGTTTATACGTTGCCTCGTCAGACTTAAGCCTCTACTATCAGACCACCATTAACGCAACATGATGATCTTATGCAGAAATTAGGCTTACTCTGTTTTACTTTATTTTCTCTCACGCTGAGTTGGACCGCACAGGCGGAAGAAAAACGCTATATTTCCGATGAGTTATTGACGTATGTCCACAGCGGCCCGGGCAATCAATACCGTATCGTCGGCACACTGAATGCAGGTGCAGAGGTCACGTTACTCAGCGTTAATGAAAACGCGGGCTATGCACAAATCCGTGATGACAAAAACCGCACCACCTGGATCCCGCTCGACCAGTTGAGCAATACGCCAAGCCTGCGCACGCGGGTGCCTGAGCTGGAAAATCAGGTCAAAGACCTGACGGACAAACTGAATAATATCGATCAGACCTGGAACCAGCGTACCGCTGATATGCAGCAGAAAGTCGCGGGCAGCGATAGTGTTATCAACGGATTACGTCAGGAAAATCAGGATCTGAAAAATCAGCTTATCGTTGCGCAGAAGAAAGTCAGCGCGGCGAATGTCCAGCTTGATGATAAGCAACGCACCATCATTTTACAGTGGTTTATGTACGGCGGCGGCGTGGCGGGTATCGGCCTGCTGCTGGGTCTGCTGTTGCCACATATCATCCCCCGCAAAAAGAAAAACGACCGTTGGATGAGCTAATCGAAACACGTGCCTGCTTCTTGCAGGCATTTTTCTTTGCAGCCAACGCAGAGGCGCAAAGATGGTAGTATGTGGTGAAGTATTGGTTATTGATTCAGGAGCCCGACGTTGAAGATTTACCTTGTCGGCGGCGCTGTTCGGGACAGCCTGCTGGGTTTACCCGTCACCGAGAAAGATTGGGTGGTGGTCGGCGCGACGCTGGAGAATCTGCTAGAGCAGGGTTACCAGCAGGTTGGAAAGGATTTCCCCGTTTTCTTACACCCCGTTAGCCGCGATGAGTACGCACTCGCACGTACCGAGCGCAAATCTGGCAAAGGCTATACCGGTTTTGTCTGCCACGCCGCGCCCGATGTCACGTTAGAGCAGGATTTGCTTCGCCGCGATTTGACCATCAATGCCATTGCCCGCACCGAGCATGGCGATCTCATCGACCCTTATCATGGTCGTCGCGATCTTGAGAATCGCGTATTGCGCCACGTATCCGACGCGTTCAGCGAAGATCCGTTGCGGGTGCTGCGCGTTGCCCGTTTTGCCGCGCGTTTTGCTCATCTCGGCTTCCAGATTGCAGAAGAAACCATGGAGCTGATGCAAAAAATGGCGCATGAGGGCGAACTGGCTTACCTGACGCCAGAGCGGGTCTGGAAAGAGACGGAAAAAGCGCTTGGCACGTCATCGCCCGATGTCTATTTTCAGGTGCTGCGCGACTGCGGCGCGCTGGCCGTACTGTTTCCAGAGATCGATAATCTGTACGGTGTGCCCGCCCCTGCCAAGTGGCACCCGGAAATCGATACCGGCATTCATACCATGATGACGGTGGCGATGGCCGCACGCCTCAGCCCTGAGATTGACGTACGCTTTGCCACGCTGTGCCATGATTTAGGGAAAGGGCTGACGCCTCCCGAACTGTGGCCACGACATCATGGGCATGGCCCGGCCGGGGTTAAACTGGTTAAAGCGCTGTGTCAGCGCCTGCGCGTGCCTAACCCGATTCGCGATTTGGCGAAACTGGTTGCCGAATATCATGACCTGGTTCATACCGTGCAGGTGCTGCAACCTAAAACCCTGCTGAAGTTATTTGATGCGATTGACGTCTGGCGCAAACCACAGCGTCTGGAGCAGTTAGCGCTCACTAGCGAAGCCGACGCCAGAGGCCGTGCCGGTTTCGAAGATACGACTTATCCGCAAGGCGACTATCTGCGTGAAGCCTTCCACGTCGCCAGCCAGGTCAGCAGTGCGGCCATCGTCGCCGATGGTTTTAAAGGCATTGACGTGCGCAATGAGCTGACACGTCGCCGCACTCAGGCGTTGGCAGACTGGAAAGCCCAGCAGCCGAATGCCTCAGCCCCATCCTGAAACAAAGAGGCCACGCTAATGCGTGGCCTCTTCTCTATCTCACGATCACCGACACTCTCAGTCTTACATAAACACCATGTAAACGACGCCCGCGACGACAAAACGGTAAATCGCAAACGGGACAAACGAGATGCGTTTGATGACTTTCAAGAAGGTTTTAATCGCAATCAGCGCCACGATAAACGCCGTCACAAAACCAACGGCAAACATCGGTACATCGGACAGCGACAGGAAATGCCAGCTTTTATATAGATCAAGAACGGTCGCGCCCATCATCATCGGAACCGCCAAAATAAAAGAGAACTCGGAAGCCGCATAGCGGCTGACACCCACCAGCATCCCGCCGGAAATGGTCGCTCCCGAACGTGAAAAACCGGGCCACAGCGCCAGACATTGAAAACAGCCAATCATAAATGCCTGACGATGCGTGATGTCATCCAGCCCGACGGCGCGCGGCTTTTTAGGCTTGAGCCATTCCGCCGCTAACAGCAGGAAACCACCGACAACCAGCGCATACATCACGTTCTGTGGGTAAAACAGCGATTTGATCACGTCATGGAAAACCAGCCCAAGCACCACAGCGGGAATCATCGCCAGCAAAATGTGCGTCAATTTCAGACGGCCCGCCGTATGCCCCTCATGTGGGATTTCACCAAAGTGAATCCCAATCAGACCAAAGAGGCGGCGCCAGAACATCACGACAACGGCCAGAATTGAGCCAAGCTGAATAATCACTTCAAACGTCTTGGCTTTCTCATCAACAAACCCTAACCAATGACCAACAATAATCATATGCCCCGTAGACGATACGGGCAAAAACTCGGTCAGTCCTTCGACCACGCCAAGAATAAATGCGATTAGCAATGAATGCAGGTCAGTCATCTAAAAATCCTTGCCTTTAATAAAAACGAAAATTCAGCCCATAAAAAAGCGGCCGCGTACTTTCGCGAGCCGCTATAACTGGGGTATAGACTATTTGGGTTACGATTTAGTTGCACGTAAATCAGTATTTTTCTGTTAAATAAGATTTATCGTGCGCCGCGTTCAATAATGACCCCAACCTGACGCGCCTGCGCCACCGCGCCCGGCTTACTCAGCTTGATCCGTAACCAGGGGATCGAGAAGCGCTGCATCAGCATGTGTGCGACTTCTTCAGCAACACGCTCTACCAGCGCAAAGCGCTGGTTTGCCACATGGGCAATCACCGCATCGCTGACATCAGCGTAACTCAGGCAGTCATTCACATCGTCACTGGCGGCGGCCTGACGGTTGTCCCAGCCCATTTCGATATCGAACATCAGTTTCTGCTGGATAGTCTGTTCCCAATCGTAAACACCGATCGTAGTGATTACAGTAAGTTCTTCAATAAATACGATATCCATCACGCCATTCTCTGTTTTTGTCGCTGTCGGATACCACTTCCGACGGAATGTGCGTATTATCCACAGATGAGAAGAGTAAAACGACCCTTATTAAACGTCTCTCTATACAAACTAAACGGAATAGCGTTATGAGTGTTACCGCGCTTGGTATGATGTTAATCGCGTATCTGTGTGGCTCTATTTCCAGTGCGATTTTGTTTTGCAGAATTGCTGGGCTACCTGACCCGCGTCAGCATGGTTCCGGGAACCCCGGGGCCACTAACGTATTGCGTATTGGCGGCAAGGCTGCCGCTGCAACCGTATTGGTGTTTGATGTCCTGAAAGGCATGCTGCCAGTCTGGGCCGCTTACGCGTTAGGCGTTCCCCCGCTGTATCTCGGGTTAACCGCCATCGCTGCCTGCCTCGGCCATATCTATCCGGTCTTTTTCCACTTTCGCGGCGGTAAAGGTGTGGCAACGGCTTTTGGCGCCATCGCACCAATCGGCTGGGATCTGACGGGGCTAATGACCGGCACCTGGCTACTGACCGTCCTGTTGAGCGGTTATTCCTCACTCGGCGCCATCGTCAGTGCGCTCATCGCACCGTTTTATGTCTGGTGGTTCAAGCCACAGTTTACCTTCCCCGTCGCGATGCTCTCTTGTCTGATCCTGATGCGTCATCATGACAATATCCAACGCCTATGGCGCGGACAGGAAAGTAAAATCTGGAACAAGTTGCGTAAGAAGAAACAGCCAGAAGACGAGCAAAGCGCGCCCGAAGAGTAAGGCAAAAAAATTCCCGTTTTCACGGGAATTTTTTTATGAAGTATGACGGGGAATTTAGAATCGGCCGATGGCGGCAAACGCCTGCGACTGCACTTTAAACTGCGCCATGCTTTCTGCCAGCAGGCGCGCCTGATCTTCTAACGAGCGCGTGGCTGCGGCGGCCTCTTCGACCAGAGACGCATTTTGCTGGGCGACCTCATCCATCTGCGATACCGCCAGATTCACCTGCCCAATGCCGTTACTCTGCTCACGCGTTGCCGTTGAAATCTCACGCATCAGCGACGTCACACGCGCTACCGCCTCAGAAACATCGTTCATCGTTTCGCCCGCCATTTTTGCCATAACGGTACCTTCACTGACGCGGCTCTGGGATTCTTCCATCAGCGTTTTGATTTCTTTAGCCGATTGCGCACTGCGCTGCGCCAGATTGCGGACTTCACCTGCCACCACGGCAAATCCTCGCCCTTGCTCACCCGCACGCGCGGCTTCAACCGCCGCGTTCAGCGCCAGAATATTGGTCTGGAACGCGATACCGTCAATCACGGCCAGAATATCGGCAATACGTTCTGAGCTGCTGGAGATCATCTGCATTTTCTCAATCATGCTGCCTACGGTCTCGCTGCCCTTATTAGCGATATCCGACACATTTTGCGCCAGCGTATGCGCTTGTTCTGCACTCTCCGCGTTCAGCGCTACCGTGGCAGTCAACTGCTCCATACTGGCGGCGGTTTCTTCCAGCGATGAGGCTGACTCTTCCGTACGCGCAGCCAGATGGGTATTGCCAGAAGACAGTTCACGCGTGCCAACATCAATCTGCATACCGGCATCGCGAACGCGCCCCACGGCGGTCGCCAGTGAAGACTGCATTGCCTGCATCGCCTGAATCAGGCGGCCAATTTCATTATTGCCGCCCTCGGCAATACTTTGGGTCAAATCACCACGGGCAATAAATTCCAATTGGGCAACCGTCTCTTCAAGCGGAGACAGGATAGAACGCTTCAGCGCAATCCAGGCAGCCAATACCAGCAGCAGAACGACAACACAGGCAATACCAATGATTGTCAGGCGCTCGAACGCAAAGCTCTCGGCGTCTGTGAGCATGTTTTCCCCCACTTCCAGGCCGAAGTCGCGGAATTCGTTCGCCACCTTATCCATCTTAACGCTGAGCGGCGGCAGCACGTCTTGCAGCAGCACATAATAGGCGGCAACATCGCCGCGTTTCAGCGCATCGACCATCGGCTGAACGCCAAGGTTCATGTATTGCTCGTAGTTGCTTTTAACCTCTGCCGCCATTTTGGCACCGCGCTCCGTTACAGTGCCGTAGGAAAGAAAGCGTGCCATTTCTTTTTGAGAGAGCGCGGTGTAGGCCTCCGCTCGCGCAACCGAGGCATTCGCGAGATCAGTCAGCCCACTTTCCATCTGCCGAGCGGCCAACGCCGCGCCCGTTCTTGCACGCAACGAAGCGGTATAGCTCCCTGCCAGCGCCGTGACTTCTTTCCCCTGAATCTTGTCGATTGTCGTCAGCGACGTGATTCCCTGATTGATTGAGGTGATGCCAATTCCGCAGACCAGCAATAACAGCAGGACCATCATGCCTAACAAAGCAATCAAGCTCGTCTTGATTGTGACATTTCTTAACATTTTCGTTTCCCTGGAATTACAAATGATAAATAAACGTGGAGAAAAGCTCCACATAACGTGATTTTTATCATGTTTCTATCGGTATAAAGCCTGCTTTCTTTAAAGAAACTTTAGTAACGAAAGTATTTTTACTTAAACGACTCACACGAGCGCATCGCGCTTCTGTACGCTAAAAATCGGGGACATTAAACGCTTTTTGGCTATAATGACGGCCACGCTATTTCAGGTTTTAAGAGAAGGAAACTGACATGAGTCTGAACGATGTTCCGGCAGGTAAAGATCTGCCAGAAGATATCTATGTAGTGATTGAAATCCCCGCGAATGCCGATCCAATCAAATATGAAATTGATAAAGATACCGGTGCGCTGTTTGTAGACCGTTTCATGTCTACAGCGATGTTCTACCCATGCAACTACGGCTACATCAACCACACACTGTCTCTGGATGGCGATCCGGTTGACGTTCTGGTGCCAACCCCGTATCCATTACAGCCGGGTTCAGTGATCCGTTGCCGTCCTGTTGGCGTGCTGAAAATGACCGACGAAGCAGGCGAAGATGCCAAGCTGGTTGCTGTTCCGCACAGCAAACTGACGAAAGAATACGATCACATTAAAGACGTTAACGACCTGCCTGAACTGCTGCGTGCACAGATCGGCCACTTCTTTGAGCACTACAAAGATCTGGAAAAAGGCAAGTGGGTGAAAGTTGAAGGTTGGGATAACGCTGAAGCAGCAAAAGCTGAAATCGTTGCTTCCTTCGAGCGCGCGAAAAACAAATAAGCGCCACGCATTAGTCATTCAAGATATAGCACGAGCAAAAACACCGCCTTACGCGGTGTTTTTATTTATGACCCTGACTTGATTGGCTACTCGACCTCAAACCTCTTCGTCATCTTCTTCATTACGCTTTAGCCAGTCACCGCTGGCTATACGCGTCAATCCTGCAACAGAGTGTTTGTACAAATAGATCCAGGCACTGCCCAGAGGAGTAGAAATCAGCTCACGCTGGTATTCGTGACCGTCCCGCTTTAAGGCATCCAGCTCCGTCAAAATCGACGAACTAATGCGATAGACCTCACAATGGATTTCTCCATCACCGGGCACGACTGCCGGATAATGGCCGAGATCGTACAGCTCGAAACCTGCGAGCTGACAATCCCCTAGCCATTGCGCATTGGTCATCCAATGACTATTTCCCTGTTTGCGTCGTAAACTGCCGTAAACAATAATTCGCATCGCTAAAACTCAAACTGATAGAGCACATCTAATGCCTGGCTAATTCCAGACACCGCTTCCAAGTATAGCTTTGGCATCAGGCGGTAACGCAGCGTTAACGTTGCCAAAGAATCGAATATGCCAACACCATATTTCACTTGCAGACCCGGAAGGACGTAGCCGCTGACGACAACCTGAGAATTATCGCCAACACCCTGTGTATCCAGAGCTAAATTACTTACGCCAAAGGCCTCGCCGATTTTACCCACAACTTGACCACTTTGTGCAACCCCTAAACCGACTAACATTGAGGTCATTGCCGAGCTATCGGCTCCACCGCTGTCCAAACCTTGTCCACGCAGCAGATAAGAGAGCGCTTCCTGCTGCGACATGGCCGGATCGGAGAAGACTTCCAGCTTCGGCGTGGCAGCCATGCCGGTGACGCGCACACCCGCAGTGACATCATTGGCAGTATTATCTGGGTTACGAATGGCTTCGATATTCAGGATCGGCTGATCAGGCGGGCCGGAGAACAGAATCAGCCCCTTGCGGACGATCAAATCCTGTCCGTAGGCTTTAAAGCGGCCAGACGGAATATCGATTTGCCCGTTCAGCCCTAATCCGCGCTCGTCCTGAACCATTTTCAGGTCGCCCTGTAAGCGAGCTGCCAGCCCGAACGCATCCAGCCGCACATCATTCCCGACACGGATGGTAAGGTTACTGTTAATCGGAATTGCCGCACTCGCTTTTTTCAGCGGCTGTCCCTGCGCATCCAGCATCACTTCATCCGATGACACCGCCACCGCGCTTTCCGGCATATCTTTAACCACAATACGCGCCCACGGAATACTGACAGAGCCGTTTAACGCAAACAGTTGCGGCGTAGCCTCGAAGACAATATCCGGCGAGACATCCAGCCGTGCCATAGGCGGAATCGTCACACGCAGCTTCTGGCCTTTCGCCGCGATCCGCGCACGCCAGGCGTCAGGTCGCGACCAGTCGGCATTCCCGCCGAGGTTCAACTGCCCGTTATCCGTTTTCAGGAAGCCTTGTAGCGTTGATGACATCCCGCTGAAATTCACCGCCAGTCGCCCGTTGGTCAGATCGATCGGCATCCAGTTGCCATCAATATCCAGCCGTTCCAGCACCATCTGGCCGAAGATCTGAGGACGCGCCGCATCCCCCGCCAGACGCAGGTTCGCATTCAGTATCCCGGCCGCTTTTTCTCCTTTACTCAGAGCAGGGTTAAGCAACGCCAGCGAAATATTATTGATCGTGACGCTGCCGCCGAGATTGCGCCGGCCCTGTGGATCGGTCACCTGAATATCACCGCTGAAGCGTCCGTTCTCTCGGATCGCCATCAGCCAGCCAAGCTGCGCCCGCCCGCGATCGAGCCCGGCATTCAGCGTAAAGGTGTCGAAATCAATCGGCAGCGTATTGCCCTGCATCTGCTGGCGAACGCTGACGCCGTTACCTACGAGCGACACTTTCGCCTGCGGTAAACCTTGCCCTGCCTGCCAGCTGATATCCGCACCGCCGGTGAACGTCCCGGCTAGCACCGTATCCGCCGTCAGGAACGGTTTCAGCATGGCGAGATCGAAGCGGTTCAGTCGGATACTCGCCTGTCCGCTCGGTCCAGCCTCAATCGCTTTTGGTACGCAAAGTTCTGCATTCGGATTCCGCCAGCAGTGCGTGCCGATGGTGATCTTCTGCTGCGCGTTCAGGTAATCCAACGCCATATCCTGCGTCAGACGCCACTCCCCCACCGGCGTGTCGAAGCGGGTATTGTTCAACGTACCGCGCCAGCGCTGTTCCTGACGATCGAAGCTGCCTGAAAGCGCCAACTGACCCGCGACCGGCTCACCCTGCATAGTCAGCCGAAGCTGATGCTGCTTTTCATTACCGCTGGCATCCAACGTCAACAACGCAATATTCAGGTCGTCCTGCTTCAGTGCTTCGAGACGTACAGCCAGCTTGCCCTGAATTTGCTGTTCGGAGCGGACATCGCCTTCTACTCTCACCTGACGAATCGTCATCGCCTGCCAGCGCAGGCCGGAAGCGGTGATATCCGCCAGCATCTGCGGTTCACGCAGATTGCCGCGTAATTTGAGTGTACCGAGGGCGCGCCCTGCCAGACCGGGCAACATGCCGTCCAGCGATGGTGCATTGATATCTGCATCCAACTGCCACTTGTCGCTCAGTTCGCCTTTGACGTTCAACTGGTTACGGCCTAATGCCAGATTCAGCGCGGGTATTGTCCACTGACCCGCCGCATTGCCGCGCAGTTCACCTCTGGCCGTGAGCTTATTCGCTTTTACGTTGCCATCCAGCCGTAGCTCCGGCACCTGTAATTGCCAGCTACCGCCATAGACGCTGCCGCGCGTCGTTATCTTGCCATCTATTTTCGCAGGCCATTCCGGCCACTGCTTCGCGGTATTAATCCCGTTCAGCAGCAGCTCACTGCGCCAGCTTATCGCTTTGCTCCAGTCGATAAGCGCGCTTAGATCGGCATTCCCCTGCAACGCCGCCAGCCGCAGGCGGCTCAGCGTAAACTGCTGTTCGTTGCCTTTGCCATCCAGCAGCAGCGTCGCGGGGGGAATATCCGCACCGCTCAGATCGCCGCGCAGCGACAGCGCATAGTCGGTCGCTTTGCCGTTAAACCGCAGTCTGACGTTGCTGGCCTGATACTGCGTGGCGCCCGTCAGCGGCCAACGCACGTGCTCGGTTTGCAGCGTCAATGCCAGCGGCAGCCCGGCTTCTGCCAGTTTGGTTTGCACATCCAACTGAGCGCGCTGCGGCCCCGAGAGGTTCAGCGCCACATTCAGCTGTTCGCGCAGGCCACCATCAACCGCCAGTTTCAGCGTTTCACCTTTGAGCGGTTCGACATTCAACACACCGTTCGCCGTCAGCGAGACAGGCCAGCTCTCGCTGAGCGTCGCCTCACCGCGTACATTCAATCCGCCCTGCGGCGATTGCACGATGAGCTTATCCAGCCGCAAATGCTGTTGCTGGGTCGATGCCTGCACGAACAGGTTATTAATCACAATGTCCTGATCGCCCGTCAGCCGAAGTTGCTCGCCGTGAATCTCGACAATGTTCAGATCCAGCGGCAACGTGAACTGCGGTAAATCAGGTAATAAGGGTTTGGAGAACAGCTCGCTCAGGCGTTCCCCCAACGGCTGTTCAGGGGCGGTTGGCTTGTCAGCGGTGCTATCCGTTTTTGGCGACGACGCGGTCGGTATCGGTGTCGTCGTCGTGGCAGCCGCTACCGTATTATTTGCCTCTAGCACTTTATCGATTTGAAGCGTTTGCGAAGAGCCTTGCTCAGCCGCCTCACGTACGTTCGTCGCCGTTTCCTTGATAACAGACGCCATTTCCGCCGCCGTCACTTTGCCATCCTCCAGCACGTCAACAGGCGTTTTCGGCAAGGCCACCAGCAGCGCGCTGATTTTGGTCGGCAGCAGCGTCAATGCGCGCCCTTCCCACTGCATGCCTGTGCGGAATTCGCTCAGAGAAATCGCCGTGTCATCCACGGTAACCTGAACGCTATTGAGCACGAGTTGGCGTAGAGAGATAGGGAAAGGTGCTGAAATTTCCGTGACTGGGGTCGAAGGCGGCGGTGGCTCTTCCGCCACCGGTAAGGCTTTGGTATCGACGACCACATCGACGCGGTTCGCCGAAAGATCGTTAATACACAGCTGGCTTTTTCGCAGGCAACCCAATGCGAGCGACAGGTGAAATTCCTCGCTCTTTACCGTCACGCCCGGCATCTCGTAGCTGACATTTTTCAACGTTAAATCACGCCAGCCGCCGCTCACGCTGGCAATATTCAACCCTGGCACCACGCGTGCTGCAGTATTCAGCAACAGGTGCAAGCCCGGTGTGGTGCCCACCAGCAGCCCCACACCAACCACGAGCAGCAGTAAAAATGCCACGAGGCCAATACCGACCTTTTTCCACCAGCGCCCTTTTCGTGCTGGCGTCGGCGGTGCGTTATCCTGCGCGACGTTTTCTTGTGTCACCGGATCCTGTGCTTTTTTTTCGTTTTTCTCATCCATCATAATTCAGGCCCCAGCGCGATATAGAACTGAACATCATTCTTCTTCTCTGCATCGCCGATCGGCATGGCGACATCAAGTTTCACCGGACCAATCGGCGAGGCCCAGCGTACGCCGACGCCCGTGCCCGTCTTGAAGTTACTCCGTTTGATGTCATTCACTGCTTCACCTGAATCAACAAAAACCGCGCCCCACCATTTTCCCGTTACGTTGTATTGGTATTCGAGCGAGCCAGTCGCCAGCTTGGATGCACCGGTCAGTTTGCCGTCGCTGTCGCGCGGCGAAATCGATTTGTACTTATACCCACGAATGCTGCGATCGCCACCGGCAAAGAAACGCAGTGAAGGCGGCACGCGGGAGAAATTGTTGGTCTCAATCCAACCCAGATTGCCGCGCGCGACAAAGCGGTGCTTATCCGCCAGCGTGCGAATCCAGACGTTTTGCGCCTGAACCACGGCAAAATCGATATCCGATCCCCAGGTGGTGTCAGAAATGTCGATGGAATAGCGTTGCGTATCGCCCCACACTGGCATCAGCCCGCCGCGTTGGCGGGTTCGGTTAATGCTGACACCCGGATAGATCAGCATCGTGGTATCCGTCACGCTCGCCTGCGTAAAGTGGTCGAGACTCCAGCGCAGGTTAATCGCCCGTTGCCAACCGCTGGAAAGATCCCAGTAGCGTGCCACATTCAACGTCGTGCCATCCGATTTGGTATCGTTGAGATCTTCACGTTTGAAACCGCCTTGCAGCAGGTAATACTGCTCAAGTGGGTTCTTCAACAAGGGGATTTTGTAGCTAAAATCAAGCGATTGCTCCGGCGCGGACACACTCAGGCTGCTTTCAAGACTATGGCCCCGAGAGTTTACCCAAGGTTTATTCCAGGTCGTTTTAAAGCGTGGGCCAACATCCGTGGCATAGCCGACCCCGGTTTCAATACGGTTACGGGGTCGCGGCGTCACCACGGCTTCCAGCGGCAGCACCTTAGAACTTTTCGACTGGTCAAAATCAGGAGAAACCACGACAGAATTAAACCACCCCGTCGCAGAAAGACGGCGGTTTAACTCACCAAGATCTTCACTGGTGTAGGCATCGCCTTCATGAAACGGCACAAGATTTTGCAGATAATCATCGCGGATTTGTGCGCCCTGAAAATGTACGGCACCAAAGCGATAGCGTTCACCGCTATCGAAATCGATATCCCAAAACGCTTCTCTCTCTTCCCGCATCACGCCGAGCTGGCTTTTCTGGAAGCCCGCATCGAAATAGCCTTTGCGTAATGACAAACCGTTTAGCCCGCTTTTAAAGCGATCGAAATCACCGTGGTTCAACACCGAACCGATTTCGGGGCGATCGTCTTTAACCAGCTGTTGGTAGTCTTTATCGTCGTGCGCACCACCGCGCAGACTAATATTCACTCCGGCAATTTTTACCGGTTCACCGGGCGTGACGGTAGCAATCAGTACCGGTCGCCCGCCATTAACGGCAGGCCGGAATTCGAAACCGATCTGTGGATCGTAATAGCCAAGCGCGCGCAATCCCTGACGGATCGCTTCATCGACGCGTGAGCGGAAACGCCCGTCGGCATTAACCTCATCGACCGCAATGGTGGATAAACGTGCCCGCGCATTTTTTTGTAATTGCCCTTCCAGCCCCATGACTTGCAGGCGCACATTCGCCGCCTGGCTCTCCAGAGCCAACATGAGCAGCGCACACATCAAGCCAAGAAAGCGGTGCCGTGACGCACCACAGCCAGCAAAACTGTTTTTTTGTCCTGCTATGCCTTTTTGCCCGGTAACACTTTTTTTTCCAATGAAACGGTTCTTTGAAGTGAAACGTCTTTTTGCAATGAAACGTTTGTCTGCAATGAAAATAGTCACTGAGCTCCCTGATAAATCGGTCTGTCGTCTAAAACCTATAGCATGGCTTTTATCACTTCGCCCGCCGCGTTGACGGCCGACGCTGTACGCTTACCTGACAATCCGTCACGTAGTGCCGAAATGCCCTACCAAATTTGTATTATCTTAGTGGTAAATACTAATTTTTCATCTTAAGAATGGATTTTCAACTATAAACATCAATATGCGGCATTACAGATAAACATTACCTTAACATTAAACTCCATTAAGATATAAAGACAGGCCAAGGCTTCTTGGTTATGCTTTCCATGGAAGCAGGTTACTTACCCAGTCTAGCTGGAGTTAACAACGTGATGAGTTCGATTGATAAAACACAGCGGATTACACAATCCGATGCTTTACCGGGACGTTCCACCCCAATGCCGGTGGCCAGACTTCATGTCGTTCATGAACATTCCATGACGCATGTGCCGGATCACATGTCCGTGGCAATTTTTGCGATGGGCTGTTTCTGGGGGGTAGAGCGCTTATTCTGGCAACGACCAGGCATCTACAGCACCGCAGCGGGTTACACTGGCGGTTACACGCCCAACCCGACCTACCGTGAAGTGTGTAGCGGGCAGACCGATCATGCCGAAGCAGTGCGTGTCGTTTTCGATCCTACGGTTATCAGCTACGACCAACTGCTGCAACTGTTCTGGGAAAATCACGACCCTGCGCAGGGTATGCGTCAGGGAGGTGATATCGGTAGCCAATATCGCTCCGCTATCTATACGCTCTCCCCCGAGCAGGAACGGGCCGCACAGGACAGCCTTCAGCGTTTTCAGCAGGCGATGAGAGAGAACGGTGACAGCCGCGCTATCAGCACAGAAATCGAACCGGCGGGGCCGTTCTATTATGCGGAAGACGACCACCAGCAATACCTGCACAAGAACCCGAACGGCTACTGCGGGCTAGGCGGCATCAGCATCTGTCTTCCGCCTCCGCGTTGACCACTGGCGGTAAATTCACCACTCCTGCTATAATGCCCCCGAACCGGGCAGCGCGTTGCCCGGTTATATACCTTCAATTATTGCGATTAATTTACTCACCTTTCTGAGGATCGCTGCGTCAACCTCGACTCATGCGAAAACGTTAAAAATGATGTTAAACAGTCTATTGCTGATTCTTTGTCTCATTGCCATCAGTGCGTTTTTCTCGCTGTCCGAGATCTCGCTGGCGGCGTCCCGTAAAATTAAACTCAAGCTGATGGCCGATGAGGGAAACCTCAACGCCGATCTGGTACTCAAGTTTCAGGAAACGCCGGGCATCTTCTTTACCGTGATTCAAATTGGCGTCAATGCCGTCGCCATTCTGGCCGGTATCATCGGCGATGCGGCATTTTCCCCGACGTTTTCCATTCTGTTTGAGCGCTTCATGTCACCCGAAGCCGCAGATAAAGTCAGCTTCATTTGTTCATTCGTCCTCGTCACCAGCCTGTTTATCCTGTTTGGCGACCTCACCCCGAAACGCATTGGTATGATTGCGCCGGAAGCCGTCGCGGTCCGCATAATCAACCCTATGCGCTTCTGCCTGTTCCTCTTCCGCCCGCTGGTGTGGATCTTTAACGGCTTGGCTAACGTGATTTTCCGCCTGCTCAAGCTGCCGATGGTGCGTAAAGATGACATCACGTCCGATGATATTTATGCCGTGGTGGAAGCTGGCGCATTGGCTGGCGTGCTGCGTAAGCAGGAACACGAACTGATCGAGAACGTGTTTGAGCTGGAATCCCGTACCGTGCCGTCCTCGATGACCTCACGCGAAAGCGTGGTCTACTTCGATCTGCGCGAGCAGGAAGACAGCATTAAGGAAAAGATCGCCCAGCAGCCGCATTCCAAGTTTCTGGTTTGCGATGGCACGATTGATCAGATCGTCGGCTACGTGGATTCCAAAGACCTGCTGATTCGCGTGCTGGGAAACCAAAGCCTGACGCTCAGTAGCGGTGTGCAAATTCGTCCTGCACTGATCGTCCCGGATACGCTAACGCTGTCTGAAGCGTTGGAAAGTTTCAAAACAGCGGGCGAAGATTTCGCGGTCATTCTGAATGAATATGCGCTGGTCGTCGGCATCATCACGCTCAACGACGTGATGACCACGCTGATGGGCGATCTCGTCGGTCAGGGAATGGAAGAGCAGATTGTCGCGCGCGATGAGAACTCCTGGCTGGTTGAAGGCGGTACGCCGATAGAAGACGTGATGCGCGCGCTGAATATTGATGATTTCCCGCACTCCGGCAACTACGAAACCATCGGCGGCTTCATGATGTATACGCTGCGGAAAATCCCGAAACGTACCGATGCGGTGCGCTTCTCTGGCTATAAATTTGAAGTGGTCGATATCGACAGCTACAAGATCGATCAGCTGTTGGTGACGCGTCTGGAAGATCGCCCGATCGTTTCATCCAGCGTGAAGATTGATAGCGACGATTAACCGTTACATCTGCTGGCAAAAAACCAAAACGGCCCGCTACGGGCCGTTTCTTTATCATTCATCCCATCTCGGCCTGAAGCCGGATGACCTGGCGATTCACTTCAGACATCACCAGAAGATGCCGCTTATCCTGTTTCTTTGGCAATAGAATTTTGCCGTAGTCGAACTCAAAAGCACCAACCCCTTTTATGTACAGCCGCCCGCGAAACAGGGTTTTCACATATTTAGCGACTTTCAAAGGATTGTAACGTTCGAAGATCCTCATCGTTTTACTCTCCCGTTTTATTTTTCTACGCTCTCCCTTTCGCCAACATGACTGAGGTTCTGGAGCGCTAATGAGATAACGGATACTGCTAATTAGTACTGTAAAACGGTATTTAGTTCCCCACCATTCAGTATTCTTAACTGCTTTTACAGATTTTTACAGAACAGTGTTTAAGTAAACCTTTAGTCACCAGTATAAACCTTCAAAAATAAGGATTTTGTGCTCTCGGGCACAAACCGTTTTATCGCAAAACAGGACAGACCAGTTTCCTGAATCTACGCTTATTCCATAGCCTGAGATATTCCATCTAATGACATCGCATCGGGCTCCCCACACAGAAGGAAATACCATGATAAAACTACGCCACCTGCTCCTCGCGCTCTCTATCACGCCGTTGTTGGGGCTTGTCTCGCTCCCGGCCTCAGCCCATACGTTGGCACTCAACCAATTGGTTCCCCCCGTCGGCGTCGCAGACAGGGGAGAACTTCAGTACCTTAATAATCAGTTTAGTTATAAAAACTGGAACAGCGCGCAATTGCCCGGAAAAGTACGGGTGATACAACATATAGCTGGCCGCACCTCCGCCAAAGAGATGAACGATCCGCTCATCTCCGCACTGAAGGCCGCTAACCTACCGCACGATTATTACCAAACGACGACAATCGTGAATACCGACGATGCCATTATCGGCACCAGCATGTTTGTCCGCAGTAGCCTTGAGGACAACAAAAAAGCCTTCCCGTGGTCGCAATTTATTGTCGATAGCAACGGCAACGTGCGAAAAACCTGGCAGCTACAGCCGCAAAGCTCGGCTATCGCCGTGCTGGATAAACAAGGGAAAGTCCGTTTCGTGAAGGATGGCGCGCTGAATGGGCAGGAAGTGCAGCAGGTGATGTCCCTGCTGCGTCAGCTGCTGGAAGAGAAATAGGGGCGAGTAAAAATAGGCTTAAGCGCTCAGCAGTATGAGCATCGCACTAAAGCGGTTAAAACAGGGAAACGCGGAAACCGGGGTTGAGGAAGGATTCACGCGGCGTATAGGACAACGGTTGCCCTTGCCAATCGTGAATATGCGCCCCGGCCGCCACCGCCACCGCGTGGCCTGCTGCCGTATCCCAAATATTCGTCGGCCCGAAGCGCGGGTAAAGCTGCGCTTCACCTTCCGCCACCAGACAAAATTTTAGCGATGACCCAATCGCCACCGTCTGGTGCTCGCCCAGTTGGCTGAGGTAGTCCTTTAACTCCCGATCGGCATGAGAACGGCTGACCACCACCAGCGGCGGATAAGCCTGCTTCACCGTAATGTGCCGACGCTGGCCGTTCTCTTCTTTCCAGGCTTTGCCTGCCGCCGCAGAATACATCACGCCCGTGACTGGCACATAAACCACACCCAGCACGGCCTGACCATGCTCGATCAGCGCAATATTCACCGTGAACTCACCGTTGCGGCTAAGGAATTCTTTGGTGCCATCCAGCGGATCAACCAGCCAATAGCGCTGCCAGTGCTGACGGATTTCCCATGCAGGAGGATCTTCTTCTGACAGCACAGGAATATCAGGGAACGCCGCGGTCAGCCCATCCTTAATGACCCGGTGCGCCGCCAGATCGGCGGCGGTCACTGGCGAATCATCTTTCTTGTGCGCGACATCCACAGGATGTTGCCCTTCGTAAACCTGCATAATGGCAGTACCGGCATCGCGAGCCAGTTGGCAAACAGTTTCTAACATGATCAACCTCGTCGTTATCGGTTACGCGTAACGCAGACTTCATCTCTGTCATTCATTATACATCTGTGAGGCAATCTACGATTATTGCCATTATTGATGTCATCCTCAGTATTTAGAGACGATAATCACTTTAACTTCATCATGATATGAAAGACACCCCCGAACGCCTCACACGTCGATAATTACCGCACAAGGAGTTACGCAATGAAGCATTCATTGGCACTCAGCCTGCTTGCTACGCTGGTCGCCACGACCGTTCATGCCGCTACCGTTGATCTACGGGTATTGGAAACCACCGATTTGCACAGCAATATGATGGATTTCGATTACTACAAGGATACGCCAACCGATAAGTTTGGTCTGGTGCGTACCGCCAGCCTGATTCACGCCGCACGCGAACAGGCCACGAACAGCGTGCTGGTGGATAACGGCGATTTGATCCAGGGTAGCCCGTTGGGCGATTACATGGCCGCAAAGGGGCTGAAAGCGGGCGATGTGCACCCGGTTTATCAGGCGATGAACACGCTGGATTATTCCGTCGGCAACATCGGTAACCACGAATTCAACTATGGCCTGGACTACCTGCACAAGGCGCTGTCAGGCGCGAAATTCCCTTATGTGAACGCCAACGTGCTAGATGCCAAAACAGGTAAACCGCTGTTTACGCCTTATCACATTGAAAACAAAACGGTTACGGACCGTGAAGGCAAACCGCATACGCTGCGCATCGGCTATATTGGCTTCGTCCCACCACAGGTCATGGTATGGGATAAAGCCAATTTGACAGGAAAAGTCACCGTGGAGGACATCACGGTGAGCGCCAAAAAATGGGTGCCGGAAATGCGTAAGCAAGGGGCCGATCTGGTCATTGTTATCCCCCACTCCGGTCTTTCTGCCGAGCCGTACAAAGCGATGGCGGAAAACTCCGTTTACTACCTTAGCCAAATTCCTGGCGTCGACGCGATCATGTTCGGCCATGCTCACGCAGTTTTCCCCAGCAATGACTTTGCCAACATCAAGGGGGCTGACATCAAACAGGGCACACTCAACGGCGTGCCTGCGGTGATGCCGGGGCAATGGGGTGACCACCTCGGCGTCGTCGATTTCACGTTGAATAACGACAGTGGCACATGGAAGGTAGAACAGGCGAAAGCAGAAGCCAGACCGATCTATGACAAAGCGCAGAAGAAATCACTGGCAGCGGAAGACGACAAACTGGTGAAAGTGCTTTCCGATGCACACCAGAATACGCGCGAATTTGTCAGCAAGCCGATCGGCAAGTCCGCAGACAACATGTACAGCTATCTGTCGCTGATTCAGGACGATCCGACCGTGCAGATCGTCAACAATGCGCAGCGCGCCTATGTAGAACACTTTATTCAGGGCGATCCCGACCTGGCCGATATTCCGGTGCTCTCCGCCGCCGCACCGTTTAAAGCCGGTGGACGTAAAAACGATCCGGCCAGCTATGTCGAGGTAGAAAAAGGCCAGCTCACCTTCCGTAACGCCGCCGATTTGTATCTCTACCCGAACACGCTGGTCGTCGTGAAAGTCAACGGACAGCAGGTGCAGGAGTGGCTGGAGTGCTCTGCGGGTCAGTTCAAACAAATCGATACAAGCAAGCGTGAGCCGCAATCGCTACTCAACTGGGACGGCTTCCGCACGTATAACTTCGACGTGATTGACGGCGTCAATTATCAGATTGATGTGACGCAGCCTGCCCGCTATGACAGCGAGTGCGCGTTAATCAACGATAAAGCACACCGTATCAAAGGACTAACGTTTAACGGTAAACCGATTGATCCTAAAGCAACCTTCCTGATCGCCACCAACAACTACCGCGCTTATGGCGAGAAATTTGCCGGTACGGGTGAGAAGTATGTGGCTTTCGCCTCACCGGATGAAAACCGCTCTGTGCTGGCAGCCTACATCAGCGCGGAAACGCAAAAATCGGGAGAAGTGAAGCCGCAGGCGGATAACAACTGGCACCTAGCGCCTATCGTCAGCGATACGTCGCTGGATATCCGTTTTGAAACGTCACCGTCTGAAAAAGCCACGGCGTTTATCAAAGAGAAAGCCCAGTACCCAATGACGTCCGTCGGCAATGACGAAACGGGCTTTGCGGTTTATCGCCTTGACCTACAACACGCTAAATAAGGGCTGACAGCGTTGTTACCCACAGGTTCCTGCTACGGCGGGGCCTGAGCGCTGGCCTTACAGCGGTTCAGCCGCACTATTCGCTGACGCATCAAACTTCTGCTGGGATAACAGCACATTATCCATATTCTGTTCCGCCCAGTACGTCAGCTCGGCAATCGGTTTGGCCAACGTTTTTCCCATCACGGTCGAGGCGTATTCCACCGTCACCGGAATGGTTGGGAAGACCGTACGTTCGACGAAGCCGTCACGCACCAAATTCTTCAGCGTTTGCGACAATACCTTTTGTGAAATCCCTTCTACATCGCGTTTTAACTGGTTAAAACGCATCGGCCGTTCAACCAGAATATTCAGGATCAGCAACGTCCATTTATCCGCCACGCGATCCAAAATCATGCGGGTCGGGCAATGCTGCGCATAAACATCATAGCGTTTGTTCATCGTTGAGTTTCCCTCTGTGCCCTGAATCAGTCGAGTTGCGCGAAGACGGACAACACACAACCGCTTGAAATATGACAGGTATGGTTACCTTGAAGATACCAGCTCACTTAAAAGTGCTTTCTTAACAGAACCATGAGGCTCCGATATAGTCCTCACATTATAAAGTTAGTATCTATTAGAAAGCACGTATCACTCGCAGGGCTACATGATGGCCACAGCGTATTGTTGATAAACACAGAGAAATGAGGATAGGTTATGTCAAAAGCAGTTGTTATTTATCATTCAGGCTATGGTCACACACAACGTTTGGCGACTGTCGTCGCCGAGGGCGCTAACGCCGAACTGATTGCCATCGATGCGGAAGGAAACATCAGCGATGCCGAGTGGGAGAAACTCGCCGCCGCCGATGCGATTATCTTTGGTACACCGACCTACATGGGCGGCCCGACCTGGCAGTTCAAGAAATTTGCGGATGCCAGCTCTAAAGCCTGGTTTTCCCGTACCTGGAGCAACAAAGTGTTTGGCGGTTTTACCAACAGCGCCAGCCTGAACGGGGACAAGCAAGTCACGCTGATTTATCTGCAGACGTTGGCTTCACAGCACGGCGGTATTTGGGTCAGCCTGAATCAGCTGCCTTCCAATGCCAAAGCGGCAAAACGCGACGATTTGAATAACCTCGGGGGCTCCGTGGGTCTGCTGGCGCAGACGCCGTCTGACGCCAGCGTAGATGAAGTGGTCGCAGGCGATCTGGCAACCGGTAAGCTGTATGGCCAGCGTATCGCTGACATCGCTGCAAAACTGGCTAACTAGTTCAGCAACACGACCTAAGCGCCATTATCCGACACACAAGCGCCGCCCTTTCGCGGCGCTTTTTTTTATCCGGCTAGTCGCGGAACGATCCCCGTCCATTGCGATAGTAACCATTCCCCCGCTCATGCTCACGCCTGTCCCAATCACCGCGACGCGGACCGCGATCGTCAACATAGCGTGGAGGATCAAAACGGCGCTTGTCGTAATCGCGTCTATCCCGCTGACTCTCACGCCACCAGCGAGCATCGCGCCAGCGCCAGCCATCCCAATAATAACCGTGTCGATTACGTTCACCACGATAGTAACCCCGGTGCTCCTGCCACCAGCGCTCGCTGCGCCAGTCATAGCCATCCCAGTAATTACCACGTCTGTCACGTTCACCAATATTCAACGTGACGCCGGGCATCAGATCGATGCTGGCACCCTTGGCCTCTGGCGCTGGCATAACCGCAAACATTCCCATAAACAGGGCACTGATGACGAATGGCTTAAACATAGGGTAACTCCTTGCTCACCGCGACTGCGGCCTGGCAAAGATATACGGGGAATTCCTCTGCGCCACTATCAGATAAATACGCATTTTCCTGACTTTACTGTTCTTAACATTTCGCTAATGCCACTACACGCTATTCATCAGCGCCCTACTAATTCATTAATAAAATTAACCTAAAAAACCGTTAACTCTACGAGAAAACACAGACTCATGGATTAACCATAGGGAATAAATATTAGAAATATTCATCTTATCGCTAATACTTACTCTCAGAATATCCATCATTCATATAGGGAACAGCAATGAGCGAAAACTATACGGTGGGCGATTATTTATTGGACCGTCTGGCACAGATCGGTATTCAGCACCTCTTCGGCGTACCGGGCGACTACAACCTACATTTTCTCGATCATGTTATCAGCCATCCAGAAGTGACCTGGGTGGGCTGCGCAAATGAGTTAAACGCCGCTTATGCCGCCGATGGCTATGCGCGATGCCGTCCGGCAGCGGCACTGCTCACCACCTTCGGGGTGGGTGAACTTAGCGCGATTAACGGCATTGCAGGCAGCTACGCTGAATACCTCCCTGTTATTCACATCGCTGTTGCACCCAGCCTCGCGTCACAACGCAACGGCGAATTACTTCACCACACTCTAGGCGACGGCGATTTTAGCCGCTTTTCCCGCATGGCAGCGGAAGTCACCGCTGCACAGGCCAGCCTCACCGTCGAAAACGCCACCACAGAGATCGACAGAGTGATTGGAGAAGCGCTTTCTCAGCACGAACCGGTCTATCTGTTTCTGCCATTGGACGTGGCTGCGGCACCGGTCGGCGCACAGCCATACCCGCTTGCACTTCCTGAACCACTCCGTTCTGATGATTCGCTACAGGCCTTTATCACCGCAGCCACCGCGATGCTGAGCAAAGCCAACACGGTCTCATTGCTGGCTGACTTTCTGGCTCAGCGCATGGGTGTCGCAGAACAAATCCAACGCTGGATCGATAACACGCCGTTCCCCCACGCCACCTTACTGATGGGAAAAGGCACGCTAAACGAACAGCATCGCAACTTCACCGGTACCTACTCAGGTGGCGGCAGTGACGAAGCGATTCGGGCACACATCGAAGATGCGGATGTCATCATCAGCGTTGGCGTGCGCTATACTGATACGATTACGACGGGATTCAGTCATCAGATTGCCTGCGAAAAAAACATCGATATCCAGCCAACATTGGCTCGCGTCGGCAGCCAGGTTTTCCCCTCAATTCCAATGTCAGACGCTATCGCCGCGCTGGAAACCATCACCGCAACACTGGCGTCCCGTTGGGATCACCGCACGATTACAGCCCCGGCCTTACCGCAGTCAGAGCAAAAAGACACGCTCAATCAGCGCGAGTTTTGGCAACAGATGCAGCGTTTCCTCCGCCCTGGCGATATTCTCGTGACCGATCAGGGCACATCGTGTTTTGGCGCCGCCACGCTCCGGTTACCGAGGGGCTGCCATTTCATCGTTCAACCACTATGGGGCTCGATAGGTTACTCTCTGCCGGCTGCATTCGGCGCACAAATTGCCGAACCGAACCGGCGCGTAGTGCTGTTGATCGGCGATGGCTCACTTCAGCTTACCGTACAAGAGCTTGGTTCTATCATTCGGGATCGCTTGAATATGGTCATTGTAGTGCTGAATAACGAGGGCTACACCGTCGAACGGGCGATTCACGGTCCTGAACAGCGCTACAACGATATCGCCGCCTGGAACTGGACACAGCTTCCCGCCGCGTTAGGCGCAGATGAAAACGAAATACTCTGCGAACAGGTTTGCTCACCGACGGCTCTCGCACAGACGCTCAAACAGGTGAACGCGGAATCTCGCTTGTCGCTTATAGAAGTTGTGTTGCCGAGAATGGATATTCCCGCGCTTTTACACACCATCACGCAGTCGCTTGAGACCCGCAATACCGTGCAGTAGCACGATATACTTTATACCGCCTACCTCGTAAGCGGTATATTCAATGCCAAAAGATGCATTTAAAATACAATTTATAAATTGCATTCGTTGAGAGGCATCATCATGGCATACCGCGATCAATCCCTGGGTGAGTTGGCTATCGCTATTCCACGCGCGACCAAACTCTTTCGTGAACTCAATCTGGACTTCTGCTGCGGCGGAAAGCAAATGCTCAGCCGCGCTGCGGGCAAAAAGGATCTCAATATCGACGAGCTGGAAGCACAGCTAGAAAAACTGGCCGCGCAGCCTTCTGACGCACGGGACTGGCGTGAAGCCCCGCTGGCCGACATTATTGCGTACATCATCCCTCGCTTTCACGATCGCCATCGCGAACAACTGCCGGAACTGATTTTGATGGCAGAAAAAGTCGAGCGCGTGCATCACGATAAAGCCGAGTGTCCACACGGCCTCGCCAACCAGCTGAACGCCATTTATAACGAGCTGTCTCAGCACATGATGAAAGAAGAACGTATCCTCTTCCCGATGATCAGTCAGGGCATGGGGGCGAATGCTGCTGCACCGATTTCAGTGATGGAGCATGAGCACGATGACGCCGGGCGTGATGTGGAAGTGGTCAAAGAGCTGACCAACGGTGTCGTACCGCCAGAAGGTGCCTGCAACACCTGGCGTGCGCTGTACTCCGGTATCAACGAGTTCATTACCGACCTGATGGAACACATCCATCTGGAAAACAATTTGCTGTTCCCACGTGCGCTGCGCGGTGAGTAATGTCGTTTCAATAAAAAAAGAAAGTCAGTAGAAAGTAGAAACAAGAAAGGCGCTCAGTGAGCGCCTTTCTTTGTCTGGAGATTACAGAATTTCCAGCAGTTCCACTTCAAAAATCAGCGCGCTGAACGGCGGAATGGAAGCTCCTGCGCCACGTTCGCCATACGCCAGATTGTGCGGAATATAGAGTTCCCACTTGGAACCGACTGGCATCAGCGTCAACGCTTCAATCCAGCCTGGAATCACGCCGCTTACTGGGAATTCAGCAGGTTGACCACGTTGGACGGAGCTGTCGAACACGCTGCCGTCGATCAGACGACCGGTGTAATGCACACGTACGCGATCCTGACGAGCAGGAATCGAACCTTCCCCCTGCATCAACACGCGGAATTGCAGACCAGATTCCGTGCTGTTCACGCCTTCTTTCTGCGCGTTTTCGGCCAGGAACTGCTGACCCTCTACCGCCAGCACCTGTTGGCGATCGCGACGTACCGCATCAGCACGCTCATGAATTTCACGCAGCGCACGATGAACCACATCCACAGGCACCGCAGGCGCATTACCTTCCAGCGCATCGCGTAGACCAGCAAGCAGAGCTTCTGGGATCAGACCTTCAAGACCTGATTCCTGTAACTGTTGACCAACCTGTAAGCCGATGCCGTAACTTGCCTGCGCTTCGACGCTATCAAAAGAAGGAGTTGTCATGGATGTTCCTTTTAATCTGTAAAAAACTGAAAGCGCAGCATAACAGCGACGGGGATTGGGGTAAAATCCTGTGTGTAGGTAATCACGTTAACCGCACGCCAGCCAAGCCATTCCGGGAAGCTGTCCTATACTGGTAGTTCCGATGTTTCGGGCTTAGCGGTTACCTTAATCATCAACGCGTTAACTGGTCAGCTCATACAGATTATCGGTATACTGTATTGCGTTATCATCCTGATACTGTTTTTGTGCCGACGCCGCCTGGCGAGTGATATAGCGTAGTGGCTGGCACAGATAGTTGAGCTGCCGATATAGCGTTGCTAATGACATCATTTTTATATGATGCTGTTTTTATACTGAATTGTAGTAAGAGAGGTCACCATGGGCAGAATTGCGCCCAGGAAGCGGAAAACCACCTGGGATTATCAAACGCTAGTACGCTTCTGCCAGCGAATTATCCAGCGGCAGCCCTCACATGCTGTAGCCGTAGAAAACGACGGGGAACGCGAAGATCAGGAACGCCTGGCTCCTGCTTCCCCGCGTGAACGCCTTGGTGCCCTGCTGCAAAAAATCTGGCATCTGCCCGATGGCTACCACTGGATGGAACCCTTGCCGCTCCTCCACCGCCGTTGGATTTTAATCGCTATCGCCCTGCTTCTGGTTGTCTTGCTCTGGCCTTACAGCGCACAACACCCGCAACCGATCCGAACCATGCCTATTCCTCTGACCCAGGCGGATAATCAGGCTGCAATGCAGGCGGTGATTATTGAAAATCAGCCTTCAACGTCACATCAGCAACCTGCCACAACGCCGCCAACGCCGTCATCAGCACCGTGGCGGCAGTATGAGATTGCTTCAGGACAAACGCTGGCTCAGCTCTTTCGCGATAACAATCTACCCGTCAGCGACGTGTTCGCGATGGCACAGGTGGAAGGCAGGGATAAGCCGCTCAGCAATTTACGGGCGGGTCAGGAAGTTAAATTACAGTTAAATGCGCAAGGCATGGTCGCAGAGCTGGAAATCGAAACCACGGCAAACCAGACGATTCGGTTCACCCGCGGTGCAGACGGCGCCTTTACACGTACTCGCTAACGAGCTAGCCGTTCCAATAGAAAATCGCGCAGAACAATAGCATGGTTGTGCTGCGCGTTTTTACTGCCATAAAGCAGCGTGATGGCTTGCTTCTGTTCAAGCGACCTCAACAGCCTGTCGCACGCCGTCCCTTGCGCTAACTCATTACGATAATAATTCACAAATTCCATCCAGCGTTCCGGCTCGGCGTGAAACCATTTCCGCAGCTCGCTGCTCGGTGCGATGTCTTTAAACCACTCCACGCCCTCCAGACGCGCTTTACTGATGCCACGCGGCCACAGACGATCAATAAGAAAAGTATGGGAAGAGAAAGGAGCCTGCGCGTCATACACGCGGGTGAGGTGAATCAAGTCAGACATGTGGCCTCCGGCCTCACTTTTTAGGTATCGGTAATGATAGGTTATTTCCCGATCCCTAAAATGCAAAACGCTGGCACAAGGCCAGCGTTTCACATGTTAACTAAAGTGTTAATTCGACGATAAACGTGAATTACGCTTCAGCAACAACAACGACATTCAGCTCAGCAAATACATCGCTGTGTACCTGGAAGCTTACTTCATGCTCACCCAGAGTACGCAGAACGCCGTTCGGCAGGCGAACTTCGCTCTTAGCGATGTCAACACCGGCAGCCGTTACCGCATCAGCGATATCGCGAGTACCGATGGAACCGAACAGTTTACCTTCGTCGCCTGCTTTAGACGCGATAGTAACGCTACCCAGTTCTTTGATCTTAGCGGCGCGAGCTTCAGCAGCGGCCAGAACGTCAGCCAGTTTGGCTTCCAGTTCAGCACGGCGTGCTTCGAAGAACTCAACGTTTTTCTTGGTTGCCGGGACAGCTTTGCCCTGTGGAACCAGGAAGTTACGAGCATAGCCCGCTTTAACGTTTACCTGATCACCCAGGCTGCCCAGGTTTGCTACTTTATCAAGCAGAATAACTTGCATTACTTTATCCTCTCAAAGTCTCGTTAATGGACAGTGGCCGATTACTGATGACGGTCAGTGTACGGCAACAAAGACAAGTAACGCGCACGCTTGATAGCGCGGGCCAGCTGACGCTGGTATTTTGCACGAGTACCGGTGATACGGCTCGGAACAATCTTGCCGCTTTCAGTGATATAGTTTTTCAGCGTAGCGATATCTTTATAATCAATCTCTACAACGCCTTCCGCGGTGAAACGGCAGAATTTGCGACGACGGAAATAACGTGCCATTTGGCTAGTCTCCAGAATCTATCAATTCAATCTGCTCGGCATGTAACACTATCTTGCTCAAGCCATTGCGCCCTTGATGGCAGCTAATGAACCCGTGCACGGTAAGTTGCGTGCCGACCGTTATACTGTGGGTAACTGCTTGTGACGAGAGTCCGCTGACAATCACGGGCATACGACACCATGCTTGCCGACTCAATCCGGCTTCCTCCTGCGTCGAGCGGTGCTCAAGCACAAACTGGCAGTGAGGAATACCTGACGGGCTGACTTTACGAATGGGCGTCTTGCACACTGTGCCGGACAACACCAGACGATTCACCGCCACCACAACAATTACTCTTCAGAATCCCCTGCATCCACATCATCGCCAGCTTCAGCGAAATCTTCACGACGCTCACGGCGTTCGTCTTTCGCTTTCACCATTGGAGATGCTTCAGTTACCGCGTGCTTAACGCGCATAACCATGCTGCGGATAACGGCATCGTTAAAGCGGAAGTTTGTTTCCAGCTCATCGATCGCTTCCTGCGGCGCTTCAACGTTCAGCAGAACGTAGTGAGCTTTGTGCAGTTTGTTGATCGGGTAAGCCAGCTGACGGCGGCCCCAGTCTTCCAGACGGTGGATCGTGCCCTGCGCACCAGTGATGGTAGCAGTGTAGCGCTCGATCATGCCCGGAACCTGTTCGCTCTGGTCAGGATGAACCATAAATACGATTTCGTAATGACGCATCGAATTGCTCCTTACGGATTATTCAGCCTCCTGTCTGGGTCAACCGCGGCCCGTGGAGGCAAGGAACGTGTATGTGTGCGGCTGAAAAAATGACGCGTAAGTATAGTGCCCGACATTAAAGAACACAAGGAAGAAGCACAGACATTTTCTGTCTGACGATATTTCAGCGATCGGGGCGGGATGACAGCGTCCGCCGGAAGAAATCAGCGCCCGCCTGCAACGCCGTTGGCGTAATGCGGTGCCCTACACCCGGCTCGGTCAGATACGTCAGATTAGCCAGTTTATCACGCGCCTGTAATGCCTGATAAAGACGAACACTTTCTGCCGCCGGCACGACGTCATCCGCGTCACCGTGCCACACCAGCAGCGGTCGATTGGACAGCGCGTCCAGACGCGTGGTGACATCATAATCCGCCAGTTTGGTCGCCAGTGCCTGCAACACCGCCTGATTTTCCTCACGATCGGCCGGAACTGGCGGAAACAGCGCCGACGACAGCGTAGAGAAATAACCGGATCCCATAAACGCCGCCACCGCAGTAATCCAGGGATAGCGGGCCATACACCCCAGCGCGCTCATTCCACCGAGCGACGCGCCGCAAACGCCAATCTGCTCCCCGTCGATCAAGCCACGCTGCCGATATTCCGCCACATAGCCAGGGAGTTCTTCAATATTCGATTGCAGAATATCCCAGAAGTGACGCAACCGCTGCGCGTCATCCCCGTCATAGCGGGCACCGTGCATGGCGGCATCCGGTAGAATCACTCGGAATCCAGCCTGCGCCAGCGCATAACCAAAATACGAATACACCTCTTTTGACGAATAGTACCCGTGGAAGAAAAAAATCGTCGGTAACGGCTGATCTTTTTTTCCCGCCGGCACCGCGTGAATCACTTCAATACCGCTAACGAGCTTATCCAATGACATTTCGACCATATTTCCCTCGTATTCCGTTCTGTCAGCCTATTGTTATGTAGCGAAATCGTATTTAGCAAAAAGCAGGCATCCTTTTACGATAAACCCACTCACCGCCATCTTCTTATCCCGTGTCGTCATGAATTCCGTGCTGATTTAATCGGCGTATTTATGTAAATGAAAAAATCACATTGACCCAGATCAAAAACTGAAATGAATACTTACACTCCGTGATTAATTTTTTTTCATTTACTGCCGTTAACGCATGTGAAGTAAGACTAAAAAATAACCTTTTTTATTATAAGAGACACACATATGTTGGGACTTTCTTTTAAACACTGGGGCCTGGGTATCAAGTTATCGGTCATCGCTTCACTGAGCGTGGCGATACTTTTCATTGCGTTCACCCTATCCCTCACTCGCTCAGCAGGCAATCAGCTCAAAGCCCTGACCCTCAACGACATGCAAAGCCAGGTGAATGGCGTCACCGACATGATCAACATGTACGATACCAGCCTGCAAGCCGAGGTCAGCAACTATACGCGTCTGCTGGCAAGCTTTCTGCCGACGCAGTTTTCGCTGGATACCATTAACCGCACGCCTTTCGGCACCACATCGCAGCCAACACTCAAGGCTGGCGATACGGTATTGAACCTCAATACCGAAGTGCCGGACGACTTTCTGAGCCGTACCCATGCGATCTCAACGATTTTTGTCCGTGATGGAGACGATTTTACGCGCGTCACCACGTCACTGAAAAAAGAAGATGGATCGCGCGCAATGGGCACCAAGCTCGATCGTGAAAGCCCAGCCTATGCGCTCGTGATGAAAGGTGAAACCTACAGTGGGCTAGCAACGCTGTTCGGCAAACAGTACATCACCCAGTACCAGCCGATACGCGACAGTGCACATAAGGTTATCGGTATTCTGTTCGTCGGTGTCGACATCACGAAGCAGTTTACCGAGATGCAACAAACCATCCTGAATAAGAAAATGGGTGAGACAGGCCATTTCTTTGTTCTTAGTACGAAAAAAGGAAAGGATGCAGGGAACTATCTTTATCACCAAAGCAATGCCAACCAGCGCCCTGACTGGTCGGAAGGGGCGTTAGAGAAAGTGCTGGCAACCGGTAATGGGACGATCGAATACGACAACAACACGATGACGGGTGAAGAAAGAACCCGAATCATGGTGTATCGCAGCATTCCACAGTGGAACTGGATTGTTGCAGGCACGGTGAGTAAAGAAAGCCTAATGGCTGAGATTAATCACACCCGTAACCTGTTTTTGAGCGGCGGCATTATTCTGGTTCTGCTCTTCGCCGCATTCTTTGTCGTACTGACGCGCAAATGGCTGAGCCATCCGCTGGTTGAAATCGTCAAAGTGGCGGAACAGTTTTCTGCCGGTAACCTGACCGCGACGCTCTCCACCGATCGTACCGACGAAGTAGGCCGCCTGATTGATGCCATTAACGGTATCGGTCAAGGACTGACTACTATTGTGTCGCAGGTGAGAAACTCGGCCGAAGAAATCAGCGCCTCGACCGATGCCCTGGCTGCCGATAGTGAAAACATCAGCGAGCAGATTGCCCGCCAGGCCAGTAGCGTCGAAGAAACCTCTGCCAGCATGGAGCAACTCTCCGCCAGCGTGAAGCAGAACGCCGACAACGTCTCCGCCGCCAAAGGGCTGGCAGAAGAGAGCGCCGCAGCGGCACGTAACGGCAGCCAGACCGTCACCGACTCCGTCTCCACGATGAGCGACATCAAGAACTCCTCACAGCGCATTGCCGATATCACGACGGTGATCGAATCTATCGCGTTCCAGACCAATATTCTGGCGCTGAATGCGGCAGTTGAAGCCGCTCGTGCGGGCGAGCACGGCCGAGGCTTCGCCGTGGTTGCTGCGGAAGTACGCGCGCTGGCACAGCGCAGTTCTACCGCCGTGAAAGAAATCGAAACCCTGATTGATGAGTCGCTGGAGAAAATCGAAGCGGGTTACCATTTCTCAGAAAAAACGCAGGCGGTAATGGACGACTTGCGCAACCGCATCTTGCAGGTCAGTACCATCGTGAACGATATTGATATCGCCTCACGTGAGCAGTCCGCCGGGATTGGCCAAGTGAATATCGCGATTGTACAGATTGGTCAGGCAACGCAGGAAAACACCATTCTGGTCAACAACTCGGAAGACACCGCACAGGGTCTGCGCCAGAAAGGCCACCACCTCAGCGAACTGGTCAGCGTCTTCCGTATTTAAAACTAGTGAGATATTCGCTTTTGTATCGCCATGTTTATCCTAGGGACACGTGGTAAAACAATACCGGGAAAATTCCCGGTATTGTCATGTAACGGCACATTAATACGACATACACGCCGCATTCAGAATCCCACCGCTGAGCGAGGCGGCACAGAGAAAGGCACCAGAGGCAATATCGTTATTCTGGATATGCTGGCTGAGACGCGGCATATACAGGCGCACAGCGAAATAAATCAGCAATTGCACCACCAGCGCAACCACGCCCCAGGTAATGTAATCTACCAAACTCACGGAATTAATCGCCGCACTGGAAAGCGGGATCACATAGCCAATCAACGCCCCACCAAACCCAATGGCTGCCGTACCGTTGTTCTCTTTAATCAGCGCCCATTCATCATGCGGCGTCACGCGGGTGTAAAGAAACAGAAAGGCCAACACCATGGCAAACCCGATAAAGAAATAAGAGGCGAAAGCGAGTAGCGACGTAACAATAGGCATAGCAATATTCCTTTTAAATGAGCCCCGTTGGCGCATCAGCAACAGATAAGGCGAAGAAGGGAGAATTATATACCCTAAATAATTCGAGTTGCGTGAAGGCGGCAACTGAACGACAAATTCGTCGGGAACGAATTTGACCAGCCAACGGCTGGCCTTCGGTGAGAGACAGGATGTCTCTCATTTCATCCCCAGGAGCTTACTCAGGTAAGTGACTGGGGTGAGTAAGGACAAATTGGCTAAGCCAATTTGAACGCCGTTTACGGCGACCCTTCAGGGCGAGGCTCAGAGATGAGCCGAGTATTGCCAACGCACAAGCAGCTTGAAGTATGACGGGTATAGATGATTCTTGCATGGCAAAGCGTTTATACATGACTTTACGTGATAAGCCATGCAGGCCCCCTAACGACAGCGGGGTGCCATGAGGCACCCCGCTGTTCTTAACAACACTCCTGATTACGTGCGCTGGCGAACCGCTTCAAACAGACACACACCAGTGGCAACTGACACATTCAGGGAAGACACGCTACCCGCCATCGGAATGCTGATCAATTCATCGCAGTGCTCGCGGGTCAGGCGACGCATGCCTTCTCCTTCCGCGCCCATCACCAGCGCCAGCGGCCCGGTCAGCTTGCTTTGGTACAGCGTATGATCCGCTTCACCCGCCGTGCCGACAATCCAGATATTACGCTCCTGCAACAGGCGCATGGTACGAGCCAGATTGGTCACGCTGATAACCGGTACGGTTTCCGCCGCGCCACAGGCCACCTTCTTCACTGTCGCATTCAGTTGCGCAGAACGATCGCGCGGCACGATCACCGCATGCACGCCAGCTCCGTCCGCATTACGCAGGCACGCGCCTAGGTTGTGGGGGTCGGTCACGCCGTCCAATATCAGCAGGAAAGGCATTTCCAGATTGTCTAACAGCGCCGGCAGGTCGTTTTCCTGATATTTCCGCCCTTCTTTGACTTTCGCTACGATCCCCTGATGCACCGCGTCGTCAGCCTGCTTATCCAGCCATTGGCGATTCGCCACTTGAATGACGATGCCCTGCGCTTCCAGCTCCGCAATCACAGGCTGAAGGCGACGATCGTCGCGCCCTTTCAGAACAAAAACTTCCAGAAAACGCTGTGGATCACGCTCAAGCAGTGCTTTAACCGCATGGATACCGTAAATAATTTCGCTCATTGATACTCTTCAAATTAACCATAACAGGCAGTGCCCGTTAATTTAGAGATAGAGGCTTGCCCCACGCCATCCTCCCCTTCACAGGGGAGGGAGTAGATTCGCTAACCTTACTCAGCAGACTTTTTCTTCGCACGTTTTGCTTTAGTCGCAGCGGCGATTTTACGCGTTTTTTCCGCGTTCTTTTTCGCTTTATCGCGGTTCTTTTTCGGTTTGGCTTTTGGCTGATCCGATTTCGCATTGCGGTCGCCTTCTTTACGGAACGCGGCATCCGGCTCAAAGTTTGCCGGCGCTTTGCTGCCGCTGCGACGACGTCGGGCTGGCTTAGCCTCACGCGACTCCGGTTTCTTCGCGCGGTCGCGTGCGGTTTTCCCTTCGCCACGGACCTTGCGCGTGCTGGAAATCAGCGCAAAATCAATGTTGCGCTCATCCATATGCACCGCCTCAACGCGAATTTCGACTTCATCGCCCAGACGATAAACCTGCCCGCGCGATTCACCGATCAGACGCTGACCGATATTATCGTAACGGTAGTAGTCATTATCCAGCGTAGAAACGTGCACCAGCCCATCGATAAACAGGTCTTTCAGGCGCACGAAGAAGCCAAAACCGGTCACGCTGGAGATGATTCCCGTAAAGACTTCACCCACGTGATCCTGCATAAAGTCGCACTTCAGCCAGTCCGCAACGTCGCGTGTCGCTTCATCCGCACGGCGCTCCGTCATCGAACAATGCATGCCCAGCTGTAGCATCTCATTAATATCGCTATGCCAGCCGCCCGTTGACGTCCAGCGCTCATGGCGATTGCTCAGCAGATACTTAATCGCACGGTGCAGCGACAGATCGGGATAACGACGAATCGGCGACGTAAAGTGACCGTAAGACGTCAATGCCAGACCGAAGTGACCCCGATTTTCCGGGTCATAAATCGCCTGTTTCATGGAACGCAGCAGCATAGTTTGCAGCATTTCCCGATCAGGGCGCTCCGCTACCTCATTCATCAATTCCGCGTAGTCTTTCGGCTGTGGCTTCATTCCGCCTTTCAGCGTCAGGCCCAGCTCGCCCAGCACGCTGCGCAGGGCTAATACATGATCTTCGCTCGGCTGGTCGTGTACGCGGAACAGCGCAGGTTCTTCATTTTTCTCCACAAATCTCGCGGCGGAGATATTCGCCAGAATCATGCACTCTTCGATCAGCTTGTGGGCATCGTTACGCACCACGGCTTCCACACGGTCAATACGGCGCTCGGCGTTGAAAATGAACTTCGCTTCTTCCGTTTCAAACGCGATACCGCCGCGCACTTCACGCGCGTGCTCAAGCACCTTATACATGTGGTGCAGCTCTTCCAGCCCGCCCACCAGCGGTTTGTAGTGCTCACGCAGCTCGGCGTCACCTTGCAGAATGTTCCACACCTTGGTGTAGGTCAGACGCGCGTGTGAACTCATCACCGCTTCATAGAACTTGTAAGACGACAGCTTGCCCTGCGCCGAGATGGTCATTTCACACACCATACACAGACGATCGACCTGCGGGTTAAGCGAACATAACCCGTTCGACAGCACTTCCGGCAGCATCGGGACTACCTGCGACGGGAAGTATACCGAGGTGCCACGCGCCCGCGCTTCATGGTCAAGCGGCGTATTCGGCCGCACGTAATAGCTCACGTCCGCGATGGCAACCCACAGCCGCCAACCGCCACCGCGTTTCTTCTCACAGTACACCGCATCATCAAAATCGCGGGCATCTTCGCCGTCAATCGTCACCAGCGGCAGCTTACGCAGATCCACACGGCCCTTTTTCGCCGCTTCCGGCACGTCTTCAGCAAGATCTTTCACCTGCTCTTCTACTTTAGGCGGCCAGGTGTGCGGAATATCGTGGGTGCGCAGGGCGATATCTACCGCCAGCCCGGTGCCCATATTGTCACCGAGGATCTCGACGATCTTACCGACTGCTTTCGTGCGGCGTGTGGCGCGCTGCGTCAGCTCAACCACCACCACGAACCCCATGCGGGCGCCGTTAATTTCTTCTTTCGGGATCAGAATATCGAAGCTCAGACGACTGTCATCCGGTACCACGAACCCGACACCCGCATCGACAAAATAGCGGCCGACAATTTGCCCGGTACGCGGTTCCAGCACGCGCACAATGCGCCCTTCGCGCCGCCCTTTACGATCAGCGCCCAGCGGCTGCGCCAGCACCACATCGCCGTGAATCGCCCGTTTCATCTCTTCAGCCGACAGATACAGATCGTCTTTACGGCCTTCCACACGCAGGAAGCCGAAGCCATCGCGGTGACCGATAACCGTCCCACGTAGCAGATCGAGTTTTTCCGGCAACGCATAGCACTGGCGGCGGGTAAAAATAAGCTGACCATCGCGCTCCATCGCACGCAGGCGGCGGCGCAGTGCTTCGAGAGGTTCTTCTCCGGTTAATTGCAGGTCGGCGGCTAATTCTTCCCGGCTAATCGGGGTATCGCGCTTGGCGATGTGCGCCAAAATATATTCACGACTGGGGATGGGGGATTCGTATTTTTCTGCTTCTCGTTCCAGGAATGGATCTTGTGACATTGCGGTTCCTCCGTTGTCATCAGCAGGAGGCTGAACAAAATTCATTCAACCAACAATAATTTATAAAGCGGTGGGTTTTCTTTGACCATATCAGCCAGCGTGTATTGATCCAGCTCTTGCAGGAAATTTTGTACCGCCTGTTGAAGCACCTGCTTCAAGCGGCAGGCTGGCGTGATATGGCAAAACTCGTGGCTACAGTTAACCAGCGTAAGCGGCTCTAGTTCGCGCACGACATCGCCAATTCGAATGGTTTCTGCCGGTTTCCCAAGACGGATACCGCCATTCTTGCCGCGTACGGCCATCACCAACCCAGCGCGACTAAGTTGATTGATAATTTTGACCATATGATTACGAGACACACCATACACTTCCGTTACCTCAGAAATGCTGGTCATTTTCCCGCCCGGCAGCGACGCCATATAAATCAGCGCCCGCAAGCCATAATCCGTAAAACTTGTTAACTGCACATAAACCTCGGATACCTCTGGGTATCATTGACTGGCGTATTGAGTACGCCCCTGAAAAACCAACGCTATTAACAGATAATAAACCAGGCGTAAACGCTACGGCTAATTATTTATACCCTTATGTGTTAAGAGAAACCTGCGTTGAGAGAAACCGCCTGGCTACGCCCTTTCCACACATCCTTTACGTCTGCCATATCTTTTTAATTTTATCTCACCGCAACACAGATAACGTATTCTCTTTAGTTACACACACCACACCCAATGATGACTGATTTATCACCGACGAAGGCGGCGTAAGGAAAAGGACACCATGAGGTTGAAAAATATTTCTATTCGTACCGGCTTATTAACGTTATTGCTGTTAACCACCCTGTTGCTGCTTATCGTCAGCAGCATGGGCGTAGTCGCGATTAAGAAGGACAGAGAAACGCTGACCGCGCAAAACCAGATTCAGGGCATTGAACTGGGCAATCTGATGAGCGGCTATAACCAAACGCTCAGCGCACGCGCCTCGGCAACGCTCGCCGTCAGGAAAATCGAAATCGGCCTGCTAGACGACGGGGCGAAGGAAACTGGGGTCGTAGAGAAACACCTCAGCCAGTCGCAGGAAGACATTGACCGCGTGATCAAATCAGCCAATGCCGATCCGAAGCAGCAGGCGCTCGCGCAGGAGGTATTAAAAACCTATCAGGCTTATTTTCAACAGGGCATGACCCCAATGCTAAGCGCATTGCAAAAACAGTATACCGATGAATATTATGATGTTCTGGAAAAACATCTCGGTCCACTGAGTGAAGCTTTTGATTTATCGATCCAAAACTTTCGTCAGTATGCCCAACAACTATCCGAACAGGGTCTGGCACAGTCCGAACGTAACGAGAACATGATGCTATTGCTGATTGCCGTTGCCTGCCTGTTGTCTATCACGCTGGTTGCCTTAGCCTGGATCGCACTGCGACACATGCTGCTCAAACCGCTGGATTATGCCATTGAGCAACTGGAGCAGGTTGCCGCTGGTAACCTGACCCGTCGCCTGATTCAAGGTGGAGACAACGAACTGGGTAGACTCAACGATGCCATCGGCCGCATGCAGGGCGCGCTGCTGGAGTCGGTGAGCCAGGTGCGCGATGCCAGTACGCAAATCGATCTCGGCAGCCGCGAACTCTTTGAGGAGAACACCCAGCTTGCCCAACGCACCGAAGAATCCGTTGCTGCACTGGAACAGACGGCAGCGAGCATGGAGCAACTCAGCGCCACGGTGAAGCTCAATGCCGACCATGCCGAACTCGCGCACCAACTCGCCAACAACGTCTCGAACACCAGCAGCCGCAGCAACGAGTCCGTCTGTTATGTGATTGAGAAAATGCAGGAGATCGCCGTCAGCGCCAAGCGCATCAATGACATCCTCAGCGTCATTGACGGTATCGCGTTCCAGACCAATATTCTGGCGCTGAATGCCTCTGTCGAATCCGCCCGCGCCGGCGAGCAAGGCAGAGGTTTTGCCGTTGTCGCCGGAGAGGTACGTAATCTGGCGCAGCATAGTTCACAGGCGGCAAAAGAGATCCGTTCGCTGATTCTGGATTCCCAGACGCGCGTGTCAGAAGGGCTGGAATTAGCCTCTAAGGCGGGAGAAACTATGGATGAAGTCACCGACGAAATCATCCGTATTACGCAACTGATGCGAGATATTTCCACTGCTACGCAAGAGCAGCATCGCGGTATCGAGCAGGTTAACGTTGCCTTCACACAAATCGACAAAGTCGCTCAGCACAATGCACAGCTCGTCAAAGCCTCATCCGCGACTACGCAATCGCTGGAGCAGCAGTCTCAGCGGCTCATGAGATCGATGGCGCTGTTTCAGGTAGAGCCTCGCCTTTCCTAATCTGCTGGTGTATTACACCGCCTGTGGTCGGCCTCAGCGCTGACTGCAGGCCCCTCCCGTCAATCCACTACTTACGCCATCCTCTTTACAAGACGAATAAATAATCGAACAAGGCAGGAACCCTCTTCACGCTTAACGCACTTATTTTATAGGTATACTTTCAGATAATTTGAGTATTATTTTTTTACCGCTATTCTCTGTTTTTGTACATAAGCGTATAAATAGAGTGACAGCATAAAAGCGGCAAGAACAGCCGCATAAATATATTGAATAAAAAGACAATAAAAAAGCATCTTATTGGTGATTGTAATCATGCACCTCAGGTCATTAATTACACATTATCACAATATTTATTAACCTAATTAATAGCAGGCTATTTTATTAATTCGTTCCATTGATTTCCACGTAAAAAGGGGGGACTGCCGATCGCACAATAACACCACTGACGGCATCACGATAAAATGACACCTCTGACAACAGCGAATCAAGGATAAAGACAGAAAGAACATAGGCAGAGATAAACATGAATAATCAGTCAGTTGATTTGATTGCCAGGTTTGACAGTGAAGCCAAACTACACGCGCTTGATTCCATTTATGCCATTGCCGAATTCGATTTGGCGGGAAAACTGGTTGAGGCCAACCCTCTTTTTTGCAAAATGCTGGGCTATAAAAAAGAAGATATTATTCAGAAAAATCACACATTTTTCCTGCCAGAAGCACAGCGCCAAAAACACGATCATTTCTGGCATGATGTGGTGAAAGGAAATATCAACGCTGGCGAATTCCAACGCAAAACGCAAAAAGGAGAAATTATTTGGCTCCATGCTGCTTATACGCCAATTATCGATGACAAAGGCCGACGCATCGGCATCATAAAACTGGCAACAGATATTACGCAGGAAAAACTTCTCGTGTCAGAGCACCGCGCACGACTGGATGCGATTGAGAACTCGCAAGGCGTCATCGAGTTTGATAAAGACGGTTATATTACCCATATCAATAAACATTATCTGGTGCTGACAGGCTATGAGGAAAAGGAATTACTCGGTCAGCATCACAGGCTACTCTGCGATCCCGTTGATACCGAACAAGCAGACTACCAAACGTTTTGGGAAACCTTACATCGCGGCCACCCGATCAGTGGGCGCTTCCATCGGCTGGGCAAAGACAGCCATTCATATTGGATACAAGCGACCTACAGCCCCATCATGGATAGTGACGGTAATGTGAGGAAAATCATTAAATACGCTCACAACATTACGCAGAACGTCGAAACCGAAAAAAAAGCCCACCAACAAGGCATCATTCTCGATATCCTGCTATCCGTTCACGACAGCTTTCTGCTCGACCATAATCTGCCTTCCGCCTGTGATAAAGTCTTTGAACGACTGCTTGAAGTCACCAACAGCACCTTCGGCTTCATTGCCACGTTGCAGGAAGACGAAGACGGTCAGTCGCTCTACCTTCCCGCAATATCCAATCTTACCTGGGATGAAGATACGCTGGTCTGGTACAGAAACCAGCGTAGAACCCACGGCGGCCTGACGCTCCGTAAACTGGATAATCTGTTTGGTCACGTGGTGACCCACAATACGGTGGTATGCACCAATAACCTGCTGAGGCAAAAGGCTGGCCGGGCTCTTCCGCCCATCCATCCCGCGCTCTATTCCCTGCTGGGAATTCCTATCACCCACAACGGCAAAGCGATCGGAATGATCGCACTGGCTAACCGTCGAGAAGGCTATGATCAAACG
Source organism: Pectobacterium sp. A5351 (assembly GCF_028335745.1). Classification (NCBI taxonomy): domain Bacteria; kingdom Pseudomonadati; phylum Pseudomonadota; class Gammaproteobacteria; order Enterobacterales; family Pectobacteriaceae; genus Pectobacterium; species Pectobacterium sp. A5351. Next base: position 788,739 of record NZ_CP116477.1, on the reverse strand, counting down.
ATGATCGAGCTACTGGCTCCGCTGGTGAAAACGCTCGGCATCATCATTCACGCCCGTTCGCTGGAAGATGAGCGCGCACAGATAGAGGCATCCCTGCGCTTTAACGCGGGGCATGATTTTCTTACCGGCCTGCCCAATCGCAGCAGCTTCTTTGAGCAAGCCAACGCCTTTTTTCTGCACAAGCAGCAAAACCAGCAGACAGATAAAAGCTGTCTGGCGATTATTGATATCGATTTATTCAAAAGTATCAACGATCAATACGGCCATCTGGCTGGTGATGCCGTCCTCAAAGAGCTAGCGATGCTCATGCGTATGTCGCTGCGTCAGGAAGATCTGGTCGCCCGCCTTGGGGGAGAAGAGTTCATTATCCTGCTAAAAGATGTCCCTTATGAAACGGCAGTGATAACAATCGAGCGTATTCGTAAAGCAATTGAGCTACATACGCTGGAATACGATCGCCAAACTCTGCATTTCACGATCAGCGCAGGCATTACCGCTTACCACTCCGATCTTGCCTCCGTTGAGGACTGGATTCAGTTATCCGATGCAAACCTCTATGCGGCTAAACGACAGGGTCGTAACTGTGTGAAATAAGCCTATCCCTACAGCGCTGCTGGTAGCTTTGTTCGAACGTTTGCATTCCCGCAGCCGTTCCCGTTTGAATCAGGCCGGGAAGCTGGTGTGTTTTCCCCTCCCGAATCAGGTTGCTCACTGCCGCTGTCACCGTCAGTACTTCATAAAGCGCGATGCGGCCACCTTGTGTGGCTGGCAATAACTTTTGCGTCACCACAGCTTGCAAACAGGTGGCGAGCTGGCTGCGAACATAGGCTTTCTCTTCGCCGGGAAAGACGTCAATCAAACGATCGACCGCCTGAGAGGCACTGCGCGTATGCAGCGTGGATAACACCAGATGGCCGGTTTCCGCCGCCGTCAGCGCCAGGCGGATCGTCTCCGTATCACGCAATTCCCCCAACAGAATCACATCAGGATCTTCCCGCAATGTCGCCCGTAACGCCTGCGCAAAAGATGCGCTGTGCGTACCGATCTCCCGCTGTTGAATCAGGCAACGTCGGCTGGCATGGATAAATTCGATCGGATCCTCCAGCGTAATCACATGGCGATCGCTGCTGTCGTTTAACGCCCCGAGCATGGCTGCCAGCGTCGTGGACTTTCCACTCCCCGTCGCACCGGTAATCAGAATCAGCCCATTCGGTTTTTCCAGTAACGTCGATAGAATGGGTGGTGCCTGTAGCCCGTCCAATGAAGGCTGAGCAGACGGAATAATACGCAGCGCCGCAGACAGCCCTTGCCGCTGGCGAAACACATTCACCCGCAGACGTTGCCCATCAGCCAGCATTAACGCACCGTCCACTTGACCAAACTGCCGCAGTTGCTCTCGCTGCGCGGGTTCGAGCCAGGCATCGCACCATTGTGCCACCTGCTCCGGTGTTAAACGTGGTAAGGTATTTTCAGGCTGTAGCCGCCCATCCACACGCAATACTGGCGGATGCCCGCTACAAAGATGCAGATCCGAGGCATTATGTTTTACACTACGCGCTATCCACTCATCCAATTCCATAGATAACCTCCTGAACAACCATGACGACAATCCAGCAGAATCTACAGGACATCCGGCAGCAAATCGCCACCGCCGCTGCGCATTGCGCGCGAGCGCCAGAAGAAATTACGCTACTTGCAGTCAGTAAAACCAAACCTGTGAGCGCGATCGAAGAAGCCATCGCGGCAGGACAAAAGGCGTTTGGCGAGAACTACGTTCAGGAAGGCGTGGAGAAGATTCATTATTTCCAGGAAAACCATCCGACTACGCCGCTGGAATGGCACTTTATCGGCCCGTTACAGTCAAACAAAAGTCGGCTGGTGGCCGAGAATTTTGACTGGTTTCATACCGTAGATCGGCTGCGCATCGCGCAGCGTCTGAGTGAACAACGTCCGGCCACGTTGCCGCCGTTAAACGTGCTATTGCAGATTAATATCAGCAGTGAACCGAGCAAATCCGGCATTATGGTGGATGAACTCGCGGAGCTTGCCGCCAGCGTCGCCGCGTTACCTAATCTGCAACTGCGTGGCCTGATGGCGATTCCGGCACCGGAAACCGATTACGAACAGCAGTTGGCGGTTTTTAAACAAATGGCAACGCTGTTCCAAACGTTGTCCGCAACTTATCCGCATGTTGATACACTTTCTATGGGGATGACGGACGACATGCGCGCGGCGATTACCGCGGGCAGCACGCTGGTGCGCATTGGCACAGCAATCTTTGGCGCGCGCGACTATGCCGTAAAAGACTATGCCGCAAAAAGTGTATAACCACCCCATCAGCCAAAAGCGCATAAACCGCAGAGGCACGCCCTGAACGGCACGTCATCTTTGACAAACAGGTGAGCAACGAGGATGCAAATGCAGCAACGTAAAATAGCGTTTATTGGTGCCGGAAACATGGCGCAGGCCATTATCGCCGGATTAGTCAACGGCGGTTACCCCGCTCAACACATCAGCGTCTGCGCACCTTCGGGTAAGAACCGCGATGCGCTGGCTGCACAATACGGCGTGATCAGCAGTGCAGACAATGTCCGTTGCGCGCAGGAAGCGGACGTCATTGTGCTGGCCGTCAAACCGCAAATGATGGCGACAGTTTGCGAACCGCTGCATGAACACATCAATTTCACGGGTAAACTGGTACTCTCGATTGCAGCAGGCATCAGCATTGCCCGTTTTCAGGCGCTGCTGGGAGCGCCGCTTAATATCGTGCGGATTATGCCAAATACGCCGTCTCTGGTCGGAAAAGGCATGAGCGGAATGTATGCTCCCGCGTCCGTCAGTCAGGCAGATAAAGACTTCACCGCACAGTTGATGCAAAGCGTCGGTAAGATTTGCTGGGTGGATAGCGAACCGGGCATTAACGGCGTGATCGCCGCGGCAGGCAGTGCCCCCGCCTATTTCTTTCTGTTTATGGAAGCGATGCAGCAGGAAGCCATCCGTCAGGGATTCAGCCCGGAAACCGCTCGCCTGCTGGTGCAGCAGGCCGCGTCAGGTGCTGCCGCGCTGGTTGAAGCCAATCCCGATACGCCGCTGTCAACGCTACGGGAAAATGTCACCTCCAAGGGCGGCACGACGGCAGAAGCGCTGCGGGTATTTAACGAACAACAGTTGACGCAAACCGTGGCTGAGGCCATGCAGGCGGCAATTGCTCGCGCACAGGAAATGGAAACGCTTTTTTAACCAAAGCGAGTTCCCCGATTCTTTATCTTATAAGGAAAAGACGTACTTATGCTCACCCTGACTTTTCTGGTCAAAACGCTGGTTGACCTCTATGTAATGGTCCTGTTGCTGCGCATCTGGATGCAGTGGTCACGTAGCGATTTCTATAACCCGCTGTCGCAGTTTGTCGTCAAAATCACCCAGCCGATTGTCGGGCCGCTGCGCCGCATTCTGCCATCGTTAGGGCCGATTGACAGCGCCTCGCTGTTGCTGGCCTTTATTCTGACGACGATCAAATACCCGCTACTGCTTTTGATTCAGGTTGGCGCGATTTCCCTCAGCCCAATGAACCTGCTGGTCGGGCTGATTTCGCTGATTAAATCCGCAGGCTATCTGGTCTTCTGGGTCATCATCATCCGTTCCATCATGAGCTGGGTTAGTCAGGGCCGTAGCCCTATTGAGTATCTGCTGCATCAGTTGACTGAACCGCTCATGGCGCCGCTCCGTCGCATTATTCCGGTCATGGGCGGCATTGATTTCTCTGCGATGGCCGTGATTCTGATTCTGTATATGCTCAACTATCTGGGCATGGACCTGTTCCCGGGGCTGTGGTTCCTGCTGTGAGTGCCATTACCCGCCACGGCGATGCGCTGGTGATTCGGCTGTATATTCAGCCGAAAGCCAGTCGGGATCAGATCGTGGGTTTGCATGGCGACGAGCTAAAAGTCGCCATTACCGCACCACCGGTGGATGGGCAGGCCAATGCCCATCTGACCAAATTTCTCGCCAAACAGTTTCGGGTCGCCAAGAGTCTGGTCGTGATTGAAAAAGGCGAACTCGGGCGGCATAAACAGATTAGAATTACCCATCCGCAACACATCCCGACTGACGTCGCGGACTTCATTGAATAAACACGATTGAATAAACACGCAGGACAAGACGATGCAAAAAGTGGTTTTGGCTACCGGAAACCCCGGTAAAGTGCGCGAGCTCGCCAGCTTGCTGGCCGATTTCGGTCTGAATATTGTGGCTCAGACTGAGCTAGGTGTGGATTCCGCCGAAGAAACCGGTCTGACTTTCATCGAAAATGCCATCCTGAAAGCACGTCATGCGGCGCAAATCACGGGGCTACCGGCGATTGCCGATGATTCCGGTCTGGCTGTTGATGCACTGGGCGGCGCGCCGGGCATTTACTCGGCCCGCTACGCGGGTGTGGATGCCAGCGACCAGCAAAATCTGGATAAGCTGCTGCTGGCGCTAAAAGATGTGCCGGACGAACAGCGTCGCGCCAGCTTCCACTGCGTGCTGGTTTACCTGCGCCACGCGGAAGACCCGACGCCGATTGTCTGCCACGGTAGCTGGCAAGGTGTACTGACGCATGAAGCCGCAGGCAGCGGCGGTTTTGGCTATGACCCCATCTTCTTCGTGCCTGAGCTGGGTAAAACAGCCGCAGAGCTGACGCGTGAAGAGAAGAACGCACAGTCTCACCGTGGTCAGGCGCTGCGCTTGCTGCTGGATGCGTTACGCAATGCTTAAGCTCCCCCCGCTCAGCCTGTACATCCATATTCCGTGGTGCGTACAAAAATGTCCGTACTGCGATTTCAACTCTCACGCGCTGAAAGGCGACGTGCCGCATCAGGAATATGTCGATCACCTGCTGGCGGATCTGGACGCCGATTTGCCGTTAGCGAGCGGTCGTGCGCTACATTCGATCTTCATCGGCGGCGGTACGCCCAGCCTGTTGAGTGCGGAAGCGATGCAGGCGCTGCTCGACGGCGTTCGGGCAAGAATTCCGCTGACGCCGGATGCCGAAATTACGATGGAAGCCAATCCCGGAACGGTTGAAGCTGACCGCTTCAGTGGCTATCAGCGTGCAGGCATAAACCGAATATCTATTGGCGTGCAGAGTTTCGATCCGCAAAAGCTGACGCGCTTAGGGCGTATTCACGGCCCGGACGAAGCCAAGCGTGCCGCGCATCTGGCGACCGGTCTGGGCTTACGCAGCTTTAATCTGGACCTGATGCACGGCTTGCCGGATCAATCGTTGGACGAAGCGCTGGACGATCTGCGTCAGGCCATCGCGCTCAATCCGCCGCATTTATCGTGGTATCAGCTCACCATCGAACCCAATACGCTGTTCAGCTCGCGTCCGCCGACGCTGCCGGACGACGACGCGCTGTGGGACATCTACGAGCAGGGTCACGCGTTACTGAGCGCCGCGGGTTACCAGCAGTATGAAACCTCCGCCTATGCCAAACCGGGCTACCAGTGTCAGCACAACCTGAACTACTGGCGCTTCGGTGATTATTTGGGAGTTGGCTGTGGCGCGCACGGCAAGCTGACGTTCAGCGACGGCCGCATTCTGCGCACGGTCAAAGTCCGCCATCCGCGTGGCTATATGCAGGGCACCTATCTGGATAAACAACACGACGTCGCTAACGACGATCGGCCATTTGAGTTCTTCATGAACCGCTTTCGCCTGCTGGAAGCCGCGCCACGCGAGGATTTCACCGCGTATACCGGTCTGGAAGAACATAGCATCCGCCCACAGTTGGATCTGGCGCTGGCGCAAGGCTATCTGACAGAAACCGCCACGCACTGGCAAATCACCGAACACGGCAAACTGTTCCTGAATTCCCTGCTGGAACTGTTTCTGGCAGAAGAAGAGTAATCATTCCGTGGGCAGGTTTTTGATAAACCTGCCCATTGCTTCCCACCCTATCTCCCCCTTTTGCAATGCTTACAAACCTTATTTCGAGCAGCCTCCCTTTTTCATCACGCGCCGTTTGCCCACAGCGTGAAAATCCTTTTTCCTTGTGCTGGACGACGATGTCATCGTTAAGTACGCTACAGGCTTCTGATAAGAACAAATCTTACATCTGAGTACCGGAGGCATGATGGCCAGAACCATGACAATTGACCTTGGAGATGAACTTCGCCATTACGTGGAATCGCTGGTGGAATCGGGCGATTACCGCACACAAAGTGAAGTCATTCGGGAAGCGCTGAGAATGCTACGGGAAAAACAGGCGGAGTCAGACCTGCAAACGCTGCGTCAGTTAATCGCTGAAGGGATAAACAGCGGAGCGCCACAGGAGTGGAATAAAGATGAATTCTTGCAAAAAATCAGAAACAGGACGCGAACGGCCACCCGATAAAATCAAGCTAACGCCGCTGGCGCAACGCGATCTGGAAGCGATTTACCTCTACGGTTTGCTGCATTTTAATCAGGAAAGGGCTGAAGCCTATCTGGAAACTATCGAGCACGCATTTATCGCTATCAGGCACAACAAGATAGGGATCGAACGTAAAGAGCTTGCGACAGGCTGGTGTTTTTTGTTGGTGTTTACGGGAGTGAGAGAGGGCGGCAGCGCTTGTTTTGTGACCCTAGTGTGACTACAATTTAAAGCAACGCTATAAAATAGGAGGTTTCAAAATGGCGACAGAAACTTATGTAAGGGCGAAGATTGACCCTAAAACAAAGGCGCTTGCAACGGTTGCGCTTGAATCTATGGGGTTAACGGTGAGTGATGCTATTCGATTATTAATGGTGCAAGTTGCAGAGAAAAATGAGCTACCTTTTAAAGTTAAGGGGGCTAATTATATAAATGCACGACGCACGAAGGCTGCAATTAATCAGCTTGAACATGGAAGGGGGAAGCAGTTTGATAATGTTGCGGCTCTGATGGATGATCTGAATAATGACGAGGAAGATTGAGCGTTCAACAGAGTTTAAAAAAGACTACAAGCGCGAAAAGAAAGGGCGGCACTGTAGAACCGTTGAGGCTGATTTGTTGGTACTATTAAATATACTGGCAAATGATTTACCCATATCGGCTAACTACGTTGACCATCCATTGAGAGGAAATTGGCGTAGCTTCCGAGATTGTCATTTATATCCAGATTTAATTTTAATTTATAAAAAGATCAATAATGAAGAAGACGACTCTGGTATTTTAAAGTTGGCTCGCCTTGGTTCACATAGTGAATTATTTTGATGGAATGAAGTGTGGGTTCTGATGATGAAACGTATAACAACGATCGTAGTGGCGTTGCTGGTCACAGCAACATTGAGCGGCTGTAACACCACGCGCGGCTTTGGCCAGGATGTGCAAAAGCTCGGTAGCACCATTTCTCACGCAGCCAGCTAACTCACCGCCAGACAAAAAAACCGGCCATACGTTAGCCGGTTTTTTTGTTTAAGCCACAATCCCAATAACTTCCGATGCACACTCAATACTCTTCAGAACGCCGACAGCATATCAATATGCGGGATGCCGTCTTCATCGTATACCTCGCCTGTCGCCACAAAGCCAAACGCATGTACCGCGCCGATTTTTTTTGCACAGAATTGCAAATAATTCCGCACAGCCTATAGTCTAGGATTACCGAAGGTTTTGCATTGTGCAATATGAATCATGAGGCATGGTATGGGTGACTATAAAATTAGTACAGGTCGTTACGCCCGACTAACACCACTCCCGAACAATGTGTACACGTTGAAAATACATGGGGAGAATGTGCGATCAACTCTAGCAACTCCAATTGGAGGGAATCGCACTGAACTTCTTAACATAACTACAAAATATAGCCCGCTAACGCCAGATGAACGCAGCGGACTATCCGAATACTTAATGCAGCAAGGTGTTCCAGGCTAATTATTCAGGCTGAACAGGCCATTCGATATCAGCAGCACTCACATCAATACGACTCAGCAGCACCGCGTATGTCTGCCACGCCGTCAGCGCTGTTTTCTCTGCATCTGTAGCAATGTCCAGATTTACCGCATAGGTCAGTTCATTGATGCGCGATGTTGCAGCGGTTTTGCGTGTTGCCAGTTCCTGCTGTGCCGTTTTGATGGCGGCGGCGGCTTGCGCGTCTTTGTCAATCACCCACTTTTTCCCGTTCCAGACATCAAACTCTGACGCAGGTTTCAGCAGCGTGACGTTATCCGGCAGTTCACCGAACAGCGTAACGAGCTGCGCCTGTCTCGTGTCGGTGTGGTAAACCGTCTGGCCGCGATAGTCTGGCACCTGTTCCCATGATTGACCGTCTGCACTACGGCGCAAGGCTCGGCCGACAGGCGGCAATTGCGGTTCGTCTGCGTAGCTGTCAGCAGGCAAGCCAACGCCTTGCATGACGTACTCGTAGCTCGCTGACTGGTATTCGCGTGTTTCAGGGTTAACGTGATAAACCGTAATCCAGCCCGCGTTGATTGCTAATCCGCGTTCGTTCAGTTCTGCGTTTTTAATTTGTGTTGAATAGTTGCTCATTATGCGGCTCTCACGATGTAGTTAAAGGCGATGTTGCGGGGGCGGGTTTCATCTCCACCCGTTTCGGCGGTCGGCCACGTAAATATTGTTGGTTCGATAATGTTTCCCCCATTCGCGATATGGTCATTTAACGCACCACTTTCTGCATACATTTGCCAGTTCGTCGCGTGCGAGTGCGATTTGAACATATCCGATTGCGCTGACAGTAACGCACGCCCCGCATCAACGCCGCGCCCATCATCCCAGCCGCGAACGAATTCGCCGCGTAAATCAGGCAGGAAACCGCTCGGATAACGGGATGCAAGAACAGGGTATTGCACTGTGTCGAACTGTTGACCGTTGCATTTTAGCCAGCCCGCTGGCGCTACTGCGCCAGGGAACAACTGCGGCATTCCAACCAACTCAGATGTAGGCATTGCGCCGATTGTTGACGGGGTGAGGTTTCCTGAATGATATAACTTGACTGCACCTAACCATCCATTACTCGTCTTTTTACGTAACGTAAAATAGTCATACGAACCGCCCGTCATATCTTCATCAGCAAGAATCCACCCCCAATCATGCCCATCATGCCCACCCCCAGAGCGGTGGCGTACTGATAAAAACGATGCCCAGCCAGACCCTTCAAATTCAACTGAACCACATAAATTATTTCCAGAGCGGTCACATACATAGAGCCAGTCAGCAATAGTCGCAAACTTGGTCGTTATTGCGTTTCCGACAGCACCCGTTTCCATGCCGCTGCCGCCGTACTCCTTGCGCAGCGGTAACGTAAAGTCACCTTCAGTCCAGACCCTTGCAGAATTCACAAGAAGTTTACTAGCGGTGATATTCAGCAGTGATAAGGATTCGCCAGGTGCAGGCGGCGGGGCAGCAATACGGACGTTATAGTCAGTGCTTTGTTTTCCATCTGTATGAAAATCAACATAACAATATGATGGGGTGCCGTTCGTTCCGCCGTACTCAATGACATAATCACCATTTACATTAGGTTCATTGATTTCAATGATTCGAGTCGGGATGCGAGTCGTGCTGGCATGAGATACAACAGGCGTTACCCAGCCTTGCCAATTGCCATTACTCAATACAACACATGCTGTTCGGGACGGATTTGTCACATCGACAATGCTCAGTACGCCGAACCCGTCAGCCGATGATTTCCATTCAATAATGCTGGGACCAAAACCAGCAGGTAACCCCGTCACGTTAGCGGAATCACATTGATATAAGTCTGACGGGCGATTTACCTTAAAATAGTCCTGAATATTGGCGCCGCTTAATTGCACGGCTTTTCCGCCCCATGCCGATTCAATTATTCCGATGTTTTTACGGAACAATGCAGAATTTGTGATATCTGCGCCGTTCTGGTCTTTCGCTAATGCGCCAACATCACCAGCATTTAGAGTGATATCAGCAGACAACGCCTTGCCGTTAACTGTGCGGGTCGATGGCACACGGTCATTCATGTTCGAGTTTGTTGCAAACGTCGCTTTTAATGCCGTTAATAGCTGATCGGTTTTATTCGAATCAACAGTAATACCGGCATCGGCTAATACAGAAATAATCTCAGCCTGTGAATTCCTGATTGCGGCTTGCACGTTATTCATAAATAACGCGGTGACAATCGTTCCCAATTCACCTGTTAACGGATTGCCATCATGAAATACATTATCCGGTGTGTTCACCGGAGGCATTGGGTTTTGCATAATCAGATTTCCTGATACGAGAAATAACAAAATGTGTGGGCTGGTTTCAGGTCATTGAATACCGACTCAATAACCGTGTCGCCAAATGACAGCAGGCGCTCTCCGACTGCCGATAACCCCGTCCTAAAATGGTATTTTTTGACCTGTGTTCCGGTGACATTGACCCGCCACGCCCACATCACGTCGTGATGCATGATTTGCTCACCGCAGCGGCTTACTCCCGTGCGGAACGGTCGCAGCTCATCAATCGTTATCGTGTAGCCGAGTCGTGATGCCAGGCGAATAAAGTACGGAATACTCAACCCGCCCGTTTCTGCGAGCTTTATCAGTACATTACCGAGCCGCTGCTGATAGCTGCTCTCAGCAAGCGGGGTGATAGCCAGAACACGTTCCCAGTCTGTCAGCAGGCTTTGTGCTGCGACGGGCGTGATACCGCCGAGCACACGTTCAGCCAGTAGCTTTGCGGCATCCAGCGCGTTCCCTTCGGCTTCCAGCTCTGCGGCAATAGCCGGCTGCGTCGCATCATATGAGACTGGCGGCAATAACAGGCCGAGTAATGTTTTTGAATCACTCATAGCAGCGACACCGTAATATTGGCAATTCGCAGCCACTCGACTTTATTTTCATCCGCTGCCGGATAGATATTTGCCGCAGGGGAAATAATATTTCGGTCAGTCACGCCTGATAATTGCGAAATAATCATTTCGGCCTGGCTACGAATAAATGGCTCACCCGGTGCCAGCGTATTGATATAGTCCGTCAGCGCGGTATTAATCGCTGTCGTTGCCTCAATCAGTGACACGCCAGACAGCGAGACTTTCACGTCAATATCGAAATTTTTGATTGTCGGGCCGATTACCATCGTGTTTTTTGCCGTGACCGGGCGCACATCATCAATGTACGTCTGCACCGCATTAATGATTTCGTCACTCGGCAGGCCGTTCGCGGACGTGATAACCACATCAACCGTTCCCAGGCCACGCCGCAGCGGGTAGACATATGCAGAGGTAACGCCGGTAATGCTCAGCGCCCAGCGCTTGTAATCGTACTTATTCCCGCCCGCCGGGGGGCGACGGATCAACTCAAGCAGACGCGCCAGCATTTCAGCGTCAGTCTCTTTGTCCGTTCCGCCGCCCAGCAGACCGATGCTCACCGTGCTGTCATAGCCGACTGGCGCACTGGAGAACGTCCCGGATGCAATCGCGGTAGTGTTACCCGCCGCACCGGATGCGGATGAAATAACAGGAATGATCGCCTTGCCGTCGGCCCCCACCGTGCCAATCGCAGTAGTCGTGAATGACAGGCTGCCGCGATTGATTATCTGCCCGACGGGACAGACCGCGCCGACTTCGCCGGTCGCCGTAATTTCACCTGTGGCCGTAGTGGCCGCTTTACGTGAAATATCACGTAACCGGCAGTGCATTTCTAGAAACTCAGTGTCGGCCGTGTCGGGGAAAATCTGCCGGACAATCCAACCCTGATGCTGATAAATGCCGGTTACAGCACTAGCTACCGACGATGCACGGACATAAAAATCACTGTCAGCGCTAATGTCAGCATCCGGGCGCAGGTTTTGCAGGTCACGCAATAAACGACTACGGGTTTCATCGAACGATGGGGTGATATGCGGCATTAGCTTACTCTCACCGGATGTCTAAACGTTTGTGTTTGCTGCGCGGCCGTTGTGACTTCGATTTGCAACACGACCCAACCTGGATTACCCGCCGATGCAGAAACGGAAACAGCCGATGCACGGCCATCGTCAACAATCGGCTGCAATGCTTCGGCGGCGTACTGCTGCGCCAGCTTATGCACCCGCGCAACGTCTTTTTCACGCGCTAATAGATGCAGCTTTGAACCTAATGACGGGTCAGCCCAGTACGCGCCTAATGGCGTCATCAGGCGCAGATAAACGGCATTGGCTAATGTCGTTGTCATCGTGCCGGTGTAATCGCCGGTTGTCGGGTTCAGTAAATTATCCATGCAGCCAGAATGGCAGCATGGGAGGCAATGAATAAGAGGAAGGGGTTCAGTGGGTTTATGGAATTGCGGGGCCAGTCGTACCGCCGGAATCGCCAGGATGCCTGTGGCCGTTGAGCGCTATATTGCCTGCCGTGACATTCCCGCTGGTCTGATAGTCGCCTTTTGTTTGCGTAACGTTACCTTCAAACGATGCGCCAGTGCCACCCTTGATCGCCATACCACCGTTGCCGGTGATTTGACTTTGCGCCGTTACCTGTTCGCTGGCCGTAACCATCGGGGTATTAAAATCCGCTTTTTCGGCCGCATTGACAACAAATTGTTTGCAGTTGACGCGGAACTCGTCGCAGTCCGTTTCTATCACGCGCCCGCGCTTGAGGACAATTTTTGCGCCTTCATCGGTATAGAGTGCGACCTCACCAGGCTTCAGCGACTGAAGGCGATAGGTTGCGTGCTCGGTGGCTATCACAATGCTGTGTGACGTTCTCCCGCCTAGCGGTAGCACGATAGCAGCCGCACCAGGTAACGGATTTGACGTAAATCCGTAGTGCTGGAACAGTTCGCTGTCCTGCAATGATTCACCGAAAAGCCCTTTAGCCTGGAACGTTTGCAACGGGCCAGCACTATTAACCCGCGTTAAACGGGTTCTGAACGCCAGACGAATGCGATTTAACGCCCCGTTAATGCGTCTTTCAATATCAGGCCACATCGACAATTGCTGTTTCTCCTTTACCTTTGCGTTTACGCTGCTTTTTCCTCCTCGGATACGCATCCGGTATCCAGACGCCATCCTCTTTCAGGCGGAGCGTGGTGGTTGTGCCGCCCGGACGACCACCGCTAAATTCACGCCCCATCAGGAAATACACTGCATCAATACCGTGGTACTCGCTGATTACGTGAATGCGTTGCCCTGGCTCCCACAGCACACCGTCCGATGTTCTGTGGCCGTAGACTGTCGCCGTCAGGCTGTAGCCGTTCAGCTTCGCATCGGCCAGCGCTTTGCGGGCGCGGTAGTTGATTTGCTCCTGATTGTCTGCATCACCGACAACAAGCACCTGCGGTCGGTAGTAATTGACCGTCGGGTCTTTGACCACTGCTCTCATGCCGTGCTGTCCGGTTTCTGCCGTGCCTGTACTCAGCTCAATATCGCTGTCGCTGCTACTGTCATCATCGACGTCGATAATCGCCAAATCCTTTTTACTTGATGAGTGCGCATGACTTTGCGCTAGTACCGTCAGCTCGGAAAACGATTTATCTATTGAACTGGCATCAGACAGCGACAGCACGTTATTGCCTTTGCCGTCCATGCGCATGATAAGCGACGCGACAGGCTGCTTTGTGTAATCCGGACCGCCGATGACTAACGTTCCATCCGGCGCGAACCACGGCCACAGACCGCGACCGGCGCACGCCCGTAACAGCATGTCCCACGCCCGTTCGCCAGGCTCTGCACTGATTTTGTCGCTGCGGATGGCGCTCTCAGCCTCAATGCGGATGTTTGTGATGCCGAGCGGGCGGACGATCTGCGCGACAACATCCTCCAGCCCGACCTGCCGTGCGGTCAGTATTGGCGCGGCACAGTCAACGAGGATAGCGGCACCGTCCCGGCCAGACAGCGACAGCGTAACGCCACTGCGGGCAACCGAGCGCTGCACGCTGTCAATACGACCAGTCATCACCGTATCGCTACCAACTTTCACCATCACCGGCGCACCACGCACCACATCAGCAGGGAACGTACCGTCGGGCAATCCCAGGCTGACACTCCACGCGTCAGCCGGTATCAGAAAATCACTGTCAATCTGGTAGCGTGACCAGTCCGTGTGCGCTTTTCCATTGATAATGACGGACACGGCGGCATTATCGGTCGCGGGGTTATTTTGCGTAGGCATTCAGCACATCCCCCACATTAATGTTGTTCACATCGCGCAACTGCGGATTCAATCGTTGCAACTCAGCGGCGCGGGAATAGTCGCTATACCAGCGATGCGCAACCAGATGCAGATTACCTGGCGCAGTAACAGTACGCGTCATTAGCTGCGGCTTTTCGTTGATGACGGCTTCTGCCAGCACCTGAACCGTCAGCGCGATAGCGGCCAATTTGTCGATAACGGGCTGATACGAAAGACCGGTCGGCTGTGCGCTGCTACTGATTTCATTCATCGCCGGTGCATAGGTATCACGATTGATATCAATCGCGTCCTGTATCATCGTCCGGGTTTCATTGGTGATTTTCTCAATGTCGAGCGGGGTTAACACGGCGGTTAATGCAGGGTCACTGAGCACCGCACCGGCTTCTTCCGCTGCCTCCATCGCCACGGCCACCGCGACAATCGCGGTTAACTCAACAATATCGCGCTCAACCAGTTGCGCAGGCATATCAACCGGCGCATCGATACTGCCTGAGACTAATCCTGCCGGCATTGACTGAACGGACAGCAGCGCGGCCTGCGTACTTGTCCAGTCAGCCATAATGACTGTGGGTGATGCGGCATAGTTCGAGGTGGCGATAGCCTGTTGCTCTGTGCCTGATACCGATGCAACAGCAGTAGACGTCCCGCCGCCCACGTAAGCAGAATGCAATGAACTCTTTGACGCGCCCGTCTTGAGTGACAGCGCAGAGCGCAGGTCGCCGAAAAACGCGCCAGGGAAATTAATAAAGTCCGTTGTGCTGCTGATAAATCCGCTGATATCGCTGCGGAATATAGTCACCATGTTTAATGCGCCGGTCGCCAGACCACGAACTTTATTCATCATGGTTTTAGCCGTTCTGAGCGGCTTAGTGACATCGTCAAGCAGCGTGCTTGCACTGTCGATCAGCGACTGCGTCTGATTAAAAATCTCATCGGCTTTTGATAACGGATAGTCTTTAACAAAGAACGGATTGCCCGTTTTTGACTGCACAAACTGCATATCGATGGTGCAGTAATTGACATTATCCGCATCGTGATTGACCTGGAATACTACGGCTAACATGTTCGGCATCGCACCAAAGACGGGGTGTATCAGTTCCGCCGCCCCTGGCTTGCGCAGTGCATCCAGCAAAGACTGTAGGCGGGTTTCGTAATCATCACCCCACACCACGGCTTGAATCTGCGAGCTGTGCGGCTTTAGCCCTAAATCCTGAATGTCTGCGCCGTCCAGATTCGGGTATTCATGCTGTGCCATGTCGCGCTGCGCACTGTCCCGCGCGTTGAACACATCGAATTTCACGCCACGAAATGACGCATCCTGTAATGAATCTGCCCAGGCCATTATTGATATGCTCCGTTCGAGCCACGCGTGGCTTGCTGGCTGTTGGCTTCGTTAACGGCCTCGGCAATGACACGACTATCCAGCTCGACCTTTGTATTTATCTGAATCGGTTGGTTGCTTTGCGGTTGCTGCGGCAGCAAGTAAGACGGCACGCCCATTGTGGCTGGGTTCACGTCTGCGCCGATGGTTGTGGGTCTTGCCCACCAGGTTTTAACCTCATCGACAACATCCAGAAAGCCAGGAACAGCGCGGCGGCTATCTTGAATACGCTCAAGGTCACTGGCGTATTCATTCGCTTTGAGGCGGGTTCGTGCTGCTGTGTCACCGCGCTCGACCTGGACGAGCGGCGCATCTTCGGCTGCTTGATAGAGCGCTAACGGTGCAGCGACGCGCCCAGCGACACGCGCAACACCTCCCAGCCGACTTAACCATGACGGTAGACGCGTGCCTGGAACATTCGGTGTGGTTGTTGGGCCTCCGGGAACTGGAGGGGGATTAACGCCACCGCTACCCGATATGAGTTTCCACGCGGCCAGAACACCCCCAGCCGTAACTGCTCCCGCGCCCAGTGCTTTAATGCCTGTCGTTGCGCCAGAGAGTGCTGTTGTTAATCCGGGATACTCTTTCGAATAATCAGTTAGATTTGAAACTAAATCACCGTACCAGTCTGCCAGAGGCTTAACTGAGTCCTGTTCCGCGAACAGTTTTTCAGATTCAAATTGCTGTGATTTATATCCTGCTGTTGATGACACAACAGCAAATGAATCAGCACCAGCGCCCGTAGCGTTTTTTGTTCCCGCGATCTGTTCTGTAATAAAGTCCTTTTTCAGGATGCTAGTTTTTAAGGCCATTCCCGCCTGCTGATCAGCAACAATCTTCGATGTGATCGACGAAACCACTAAATCCAACGATGCGAGAATATCCGCCTCTTTATCCGTGCCTTTATATTTCTCCGCTGCCGCACGTAACTTCTGCACACGCTTGTCTGATGAAACGATACCATCCACTGCGCCGGTAAACGCATCAGAAGCACTAACACCTTGCAGCCGCTTTTCTGCCATGTAATCGGTATACCCCACGGTACGGCCGTCTTTCATGCGAAATTTATAGCCCTTCATGGCATTTTGCGTATCAGCACTGGTGTATTTATCAAGCAGGTTGTTAACGTTTGTTGATGCAGCACTATTATCCCCAGCGGTTTCAGCGTTGGCCTGGAGCATTGCTAGTAGTTTATCCAGATCGTTCAATCCAGACATACCGACCGAATTTGCTTTAGTCATTGTCAACGATAACGAGCCAGCCATATCTGCCAGCTCATATTTCCCGTTCTCACCAGAACGGATCGCCTTATCGTAAACGGCAGGCAGATCCTCAGCTTTAATGCCGAAGTTTTTAATAGCTCCGATCCCGATCTGCGCTAGATGCTCTGGGCTAGCGCCCGATGCAGTTGCATATTTCGTAATGTCGGGCAGCATCTTTATTGCTGCCTCTTCATCTAGTCCGCCAGCAAAAAGAGCACCTAACGTTGCTTGTGCAGCCTCCGGCGTCCCACCTCCATAGCGAACGGCTTCCCTTATCGTGTCGTTAATTACTGGGATTTTCTTAATACGTTCGGCAGGAGAAAGCGCGTTGTACGCCGTATTTGCAATTTCTGCATTTTTGCTCTCAAACGCCATCTGCCTCTGAACAGGGTCTTTGATTACCATTGTTGCAGCAGCAACCCCGCCCGCCACGGCCATAGCGCCAGACCCAACCGCTCGTAACTTGTCCATGCGGCTAACAGACTGAGCTGTAGCGTTTAACTCACCACGCAAACGACTGACACGGTCAGTCATTGCACTGAATGCGCGTGACTGCTCACTCGCTGACATCACACCCATGCGAGTTAGGCGGCTGTATGCCGCAATGGTCTGCTGGATTTCACGCTGAATTTCACGCTCTGAACGAATGCCGAGCGTAGAGCGAGCGCTATTAGCCCGCTTAAATTCCTCGCTCAATGCACGCGACGCCCGGATGCCTTGCGAGCTGCTCTGCTGCTGCGACTTAGCCAGGTCGTCACCGGCTTTTTCTGCGGCTTTCGTTTTTGCGACAGCGTCTTCCAGTGCCTTACGCAGCACTTTTGAACCGTTGTCTCTGGCTAATATCGTTAATGCAAGTTGCAAACTGCGAGCCATTGCTTACGTTCTCCGTTTCTTTATAGGACGCTTTTGGCGTAGTGATTTCACTTTGCGGGAGGTTTTGGCATCCCCGGCTGACGGCGCTTTTCTGCCGTTCAACCGGGCCATTGCATTGATGTAGCCGTCCAGCTCTGCACGGCTCATCGCTTCTATTTGCTGTTTTGTGATGCCGTAGCGGCCGAGGGCGAGGATAACGGTGCGGTATCCGCCGAGAGCGCTCTCGACTGCATCAGCTTTTTTTTAACGGCTGACACTTGCGCATCGATGAGATCAAAGTCCTCATCAGACAGCTGCTCTAACAGCAATTCTGTAGTGACTTTGTCACGTTCAACACCATCAAGCGTGAGCACCCGTGCCAGAATACCGACGCGATAGTGCATACCCGCCGCAGCTCCATCTGTCGTGCCTTTCTCTTCCTGTGTTTCTTCCAGCGCAGCGATGGTGTCGCCAACAACAGGAAGACGGACAGAGAAAGTAAAGTGCCTCTGGTCATCCAACTCCACGCCATGCATCAACATACCGTTTTCCATTTTCATTACTCCTCAACACGACGCAGGGCAGCAAACGTAATGTCACGTTTCGCTTCGCTATCAACCGTGTACTGCGCCCCGACCTGTGTACTAAAACAATCCAAAAACGACACACGCTTACCGCCGCTACCGCTAACGGGGTATTGGGTGATTTTGACGCCTTCCATACCCTCCCAGTCCAGATCGCCACTTAACGGGATAACGACAGACACTGCTGCCTGGTACTCGGCAATACCACGCGAGAATCCTTTTGCGCGGCCAGTGCGGTTCATGGTCTTGACCAGCTTACGCCCGGTTTGCACATCCTCTTTTAGGTCAGTACATTCAAGTTCAACGCCATTCACTTCCAGAATGATCGCCCCAACATATTCTTCTAATGCCATGATTCAGATCCTTATTACAGCAGTAGGTCGATGCGACCAGCAAAGACATGCAGACCATTCACGATATCGGCCGGGATGCGTGCATTGAGTCGGTTAACATCCTGAGAATCACGTTCAACGATTAACTGGTCTTTATACGCGTCAACATTCTCAATGATTCCCAGCTCTTCGAGCTTGTAGAGCACGTCCAGCAGCTCGCTGCGTACCCGGTCTGGCGTGCGTGAACTCAGCTTGTCACGCGGGAATCGCAACGTGACGCGCTCACGACAGGCTTTGCGCACGTAATCCAGCGTGCGGATGGTGGTGATATCCAGCAGCGAAACATCGTCAACGCCATCTGCATTTTTGGTGTACGTGCTGATAGCCCGGACAATCTGAACTTTGTCACCGGGGCCAATCTCAAACGGCGTTAGCCCGTTATACAGTGCGTTTTCTTGCTCGTTACGACCTGGGCGTGCAGACAGCGCAGTGACATCCAGCGTGTTCATCGCCAGAGTATTGAGCGGTCGGGCAGGGTCTTCTTCGCTTGCGATAACCGCCGCATACGCCGCCGCAATCTGTGCCGGCGTTTTCACTGATCCGTTATGCCATCCAGCCGTAATACGGCCATTGTTGATACTGGACGCAAGTGTTGAGCCGGTTGACAGTGATTTAGGCCAGCCCGCAACACCAATCGCACCGCGCTGCTCCAATGGGTCGCTGACGTTGTCCAGATGTGTGCGTAGAGCTGTTAATGCGGTCTGCGTCGCATACGGACTTACGATGATGTTGTGACCTGCGGCGAACACAGCAGCGAGAGCTGGGGCGATATCAGGATCAATATCACCACCCGTCATTGACGTTGCCGCCGCCGTTAACCCCGTCGTGGTTGACGCGATGCGCAGCGTAATGTCATTGCCTGCCAAGCCTTTATTTTTGGCAGTCAGCGTGACGACGCCAGCGGTGACAGTAGCCGTGACCGGTAGTACAGTTTTCTGCGCGATAGCGGTATTCAGCGCAGCAGCAACGGTCGCAGCGGTATCATCAGCAGACACAGCAACATCAACACGCGTTACACCAACAAACGCGCTCAACGTGCCGGATGCGGTCGCCGTTCCTGTTAACGTCAGCGCCCCTGTTGCAGCTGTTGCTGCCCCCGCATCGCTGACGCCAATCACCTGCAACTGCAAATAGCTGTTACAGCCAATCGCTTCCGCTGCCATCAGGTGCGCCATTGAGCCGCGCCCGAACAACGTAGCCGCTTCTTCATCAGAGAACACGTTAACCGCATTGAGTGGGGTTGCCGTACCGCTGCTGAGCATCTGCGCGACCAGCAACACCTTTTGCTGATTGCTCGGCAACGTGCGCACGGCCAGACGGGTATTAAATTCAAAATACTTACCTGGCTTGCGGATGCTGCTGCCGATTTCGTAAAACTCGACGTTAGGACTCGCCACGGCTCACCTCCTCTTTACCTTTTTTTGCCACAGCGGCACTGTCAGTAACGACAACCAGATCACCGACGTTTAACTGCCGCAGGTAGTACGCTGTGCGTTCTACCTCGACCACGGTGTCGCTGGTGATGTAGCGACGGCCGTTATCTTCGCGCGGCACCTGAACACCCTGCGCCGCCTTAACTTTGATTTTCATGATGAATAATGTCCTCTGCATCTGGCGACGCCGCCGTCTGCGGAATGTCGTAGCTCAACTGGGTGCGCAGCCAGTCCGGGTCGTCGGGACTGGTGGCACCGTGATAGCCGGTAAACACGCTGTCTGGATGGAATGGGGCAGCGCCATCGAGCGGGTATTTGCCGTTTTCGAGTGCAGACTCCATCCACGCGGTGTCGAACTCACACGCAAAAACAGACAGCGCCTGGCTCTCCAATTTGGTGTTAAACAAGGGGCGCACCCGGCCTGGCATCAATGCGGCTATTTTTAAGCCCGATTCCGTTAAATCCTGCCCAGAGAGCAACCGGCGCACCGCTTCGACCAGGCGATACGTACCGACCTCGTCCAGTCGTGCGCCGCCGTGGCGTGTGGCTTCTTCACTGCGCACACTGCGCTCACCAACAATCACCACAAAACGCCCGGTGGTTTTGTACTTTCGTTTGCCAACGTTGGCGTTCTGCGTGTTCTGGATACCCCCGAATGTCACCCATACGGCAGGCATTGCACGCGCAACCTCTGCGGGTTCACCGTCCAGCTCACCACCGTAAGAACACACATTTGCCGACATACGACCTAGCCCCTTGCTGAGCCGGTCAATCATTGCCCGCTCAATATCCCGGATAATCAAAATGCACCTCCCCCGGTAGAACCCCTGTCAAATGCGCGACCGGCCGACTGAAAACGTGCGCCAGAGCTGGTCTGTTGAACGACCTGGCCGTCTGGCATTTTGCCCAACGTGATACGCCCATCGGCGACGCGCTCCAGATAGCGGATCGCGTCCTCATAGCGCACGCGGATCTCCTCGGTCATCTGTGTACCTCCACCACAGAGCAGATAGCGGGCGATATCACAGCAACGACCAACCAGAATCCGGGGGGTATCTGACCAGGGAACGGGGTAGCGGCCAGCCAGATAGCTATCGATTTCCGCACTGGCGCGGTTTAACGCCCCCGTAAGCACCTCATCATCAATATCGCCAGTGAAATCACGGTCGGTGAGCGAGACACACTCTTTCTCACCGAACGCCAGCACCATGTCGGCACGGGTCGCGTACATTATTTTTTCGCCTTCACTGCGTCAGCAAGCTGCGCCTGGAGCGCATCACGCTCGGTGGTCAGCGCCGTGTTGCTTTCCTGAAGGGCGTCGCGTTCTGCCGATACCGTTTCAATCGTGGTATTGGCGGACGCAACATCACGCTCCAGAGCAGCTACACGGGTTTTGAGCGAGTCACGCTCACCAGCCAGCACCGCCGAGGCTTTTCCTGCGGCGTCCAGTTTTTCTAGCGCCGCAGACAGTTGTCTGGCCGCGCCATCGCTTTTTTCTGCATCACCACTGACGCGCACGACGATCAACTGCGGCTCGTTTTCCAGCACCGCTAACGCCGTAGCGGTGAAATGGTCATCAGGATAGGTCTGGGTTTTGGCACTGTGTGCCATGCCGCAGCGACGGAAACCATCAACACGCGCAGTAATTTGAATCGGCATTATGCAACCTCCCCGGTTGAGCCGTAGGCCATCTGCCAGAATGCGTAACCGCCATTCGCACGGGCTTCTGCACCGAACAGGAACTGCTTCCGCATAAAGACGTTGTCGTTGTTGTAGTCCGTCTGTTCGACGAACTCCGGTTTTTTACGCTCCTGATAAATCAGCGGCTTAACCGGCTTCGTGGTGTCGAACAGGAACCACTCGGTATCCGTTTTCAACTCTGGCGCGACCAGCACCTCCGCCGTGCCTTTGTAGGGATTCGGCGTGTTGTCCGGGAAGCGGTCGGCTGTCATCAGATAGTTAGCGTCATCTTCCAGCGCAGGGGGTACAACCAGCAGATTAGGCATGATTTTGAGGGATGCACCTTCCTCGTCCTTCAGGCTACGCAAGGTTTTACGTGCCTCGCCGTAACTGCCTTTTGCCGCCGCCAGACTGGCAACCGAGAGCTTTTTCGTGCCTTTATTCGATACTGAACGCCCTTTTACGGGGTGATCGGTATCAAAGAACGGCTGGCCGTCGTAGCAGAGGTTTTTAAATCCGTCGCTGACCAGGGCAAAGACGATATCAGCGGGCAACTCCGCCGCAGACTGGCCTGCGGACTGCGCCTGAATGGCCAGCCCCATCACCTGATCGTCTTCCAGATCGTTGCGATTTACTTCGATAGTTGCTTCCCAGTCCTTGTTACGGATGGTGTAGTTAAACGCGGCCAGCGCCCTTACTACTTTGTCGCCCACCCATTCGCGCATTTTGGGAAAGCGCGACAGCCAGGAATAGTCGTTTTCTTTGCCGGTAGATGGCACGACCATTGCGATTTTTGTCCAGTCAGAAGGCGTTTGGGTAAACGCCTTCTGGAAGGTGGTTTTCAGATTAACGAAAACCGCTCTGACGTTTTTTACATTCACTAACACGGTGTTTCTCCTTAAATCAGAACCCAGACGCCGTCGCCGCCGACCGCCTGAACTTTCCCCGCCACCGGGCGGGCATTGGTATCGCTGGTTTTGGCAACGGTCTGACTGTCAACGACATAACAGTCTTTGCCAACGTCAGCTTGCGTTACTGCATCGGCAGCGTGGTTGACGAACTGCCACGCCCGGCCACGTCGCACGAGTGCATCAGCACCGCCATTTGCACCCGCACTGTTATCAACCCAGCCGTCACTGACGCCGAGGGTGATCTGCGCGGCCGTCGCCGTCGCAGGGACGGCATAACCAGCCGCATTAACGGCAATCATGTGACCGCCAAAAATTTCCGTGGATGCCGCAACCCGAACGGGGAACAGCAGCCCGTCACGGTGCGGCGTATTGCGATCACTCATTGCCTTCTCCTTTTACAAACTTGGCGACTTCAGCCGGATCAACGCCCATCATGTTGCAGATAGCGACGTCTACGACATCGTCGTCATTGCCGATTGCGGTTTCGTTTCTGGGTTTTACGCCTGCGGGCGGTTGACCCCCGGTTTGCGTGGTGGTTAGCGCCGCGATTTTTGGCGCGTTGCCCAGGAACGTTTTCAGGCTGTCCGGGGAGGATTTCGCCAGGGATTCAGCCCACGTTTTTTGTGCCGGTAACAGGCGGCCATCAGACAGCGCGACGGTGATCAACTCCGCGCATTGCTGCTGCGCCAGTGCGGCCGTGTTGTTATTCGCGGTTGCCAGCGCTTCAGTGACGGATTGCTGCATCACATCGACGGAAACCCACTTAGCCGGGTCGGGAGTAGCGACCTGCGCGGTCAGTGCCGCAACACTTGCGGCATCTGCTGTCAGTTTTTCAATCAGATTGAATGGATTAGCTGACAGCGTATTAAATGATGCTGCCGCCGTTCCTGCGGTCGCAGCCGTCAGTTGATCAATGAGCTTGTTTAGCTCGGCGGTGATGTCTTCTGCGGTGGCTGCAATCGGTAGATTCAGCATCCAGCGCAGACGTTCTAGTAGTTCGTCCATAGTGTCCTCTTGGGTTGATGATGTGACGGCGAGAAGCGAAGCCGCAGCGAGCATGACCTCGTCCATACCGTCAACAGCGGGGGTGTTCGTGAGCGCCGCGTGCAGGAGCTGCAAGACGCGACCTGATTTGTCGTAAGAAAAAACCGGGGAAATAAATCGATAGGAGCCGTCGGCAATCATCGCGGCGGCGCTGTCTGTCCACATCACATCGACAGCAAACAGGCCGTCACCGTCGCGCCATTCCAGCGTTTTGAACCAGCCGGAAGCCGGTGCAGGCTTGCCGTTCTTGGCGGCACGCAAGGTCTGGTGTTCGTAGTCGATGACGTAAGGGGTTTGTTGCGCATCAGCGGCGGCAATCAATGCCTGCGCGACCTCGGCCGTCATAATCCAGGCAGGACATTCGGTGGGACGGCCATCACGCGCCCGGAACTCACCAGCAGGAAACAACTGGATGACGCCGAGGGAGGCTTTATTGATTTCTGCGGCCAGCGCAGCGACGAGCAATTTCTTTTTCATGCCGCCAGAATGGCAGCACGCAAATCAACGAATAAGAGGAAGGGGTTCAGTGGGTAGGTGTGGGGTAAAAAGGACTTTTTTATCTTGCCACTTAAAACACGGCAACGGCAACCGATATGACCGCATTTAAACCCCGTTTAAATCGCGTTGTAAGCCCCTCAACTGAGTGAGGGGCGGTAATGGTATGGAATACATCAGAAAGTCACGCCTGCGCGATTTTACGCAGGTCAATGTTAACCGACATAAAACTTGGTGTGCGCGGCGTCTGAAACAGACAGGAATAGGCGCTCACGTTTACCAGGCGCAATCGAATCAATAATGCTGATAATCACGTTTTTGAACGCCTCTTTCTCTTTGGTGATTGCTTTGGTCAGAGTTGTTTCACGAGCATCGAATGTGATTTTCTTTTGCCCTGCGTAGAAGTTATACGGCAGCGCATCTTCTTCGATATTTGTGTCTCTGGTATAGCCTTCAGCTTCGATAGCTTTCTCGATTTTCTTATAAACGCTTTTGTCGTCATAAGTGTTGGTCAAATCGAATGTTACATAGTAAATCAGCGTTGCTTCTTTTTGATGAAAATTATCCCCAACAACAGATCTTAATCGACTCATAATAGTTCCCATAGGTAATGTAGTTATGAACCCAGTACACGCTGTAAATAGTCCCGTGCTGTACTCTCCATTCCCTCCACATCCGATTCCGTAAGATGCAGGAACGGGCGGGCGGGCATGGTGATTTTATACTCGCCCATCGTGTTCCATCGAGAAGAATCTGACTCGGATTTTTTCACGAACCGATTACCAATGCGGCCATCCGCATTCTTTTTGTAGTAAGCCCGCTGGCTACGTGCGGGGATGTTGATCGTCCCGCCTTCCTGGTGGATACGCGCATAGACAACGTTAGTCCCGACAGTCGCGCTATCGTTGTCGCTGTACTCGCTGATACTCGCCGCCAGTCGCCCGGATTTTTGCAGTATTTTTCCGCCCGCGCGCTTTTTGGCATAGCGCGGACTCCAGCCTGCCCATGCGGGGCGACCCTGCTGTGCGAAATTTTCTTCGACAGCATCATGCATCGCTGCGGCCATCTCGCGCATCAACGGCTGACGGTGTTCTATGCGGCTAATCAGCTCACCCAGTCCGCGCTCAAAATCGGTAATGTCATATTTTATTTCGTACATAAATTACTCTATAATTAAGGTGCGGTGGATGAGAGTTGTTTCCAATAGGAACGGTTGCTACTACGCCACGAGTGTTTGAGCATGATCCGGTTCGAGTCCGGCGCTTTCATCGCCGCTTAATCAAGACTCCCCCACAATACTTCGTTAATCCCTTTGTTTCTCAGCGACTCATCATTCGCCAGGATTTTACCCGTCCGTATCAGATTGGTTTTTATCTTCTCTTTCTTTCCACCCTCTGGTGGCCGGGCTTTTAGCTCCCGATCGATAAACACGACCAGCTTGCCGGAGGTGTCCGGTAAATCTAAAACGTAGGTCAATGCCGCGTCGGCTTTCTGCGTGTTATAGAGAATGGCTTTAGGATTGAGTATGAACTCTGGTAGGCGCTGCCACAGCGACTCTGGAAGCTGCGCGTCCTTGCTGTCCCGGATGGCGTGCAACAGGTTCTCATCGGTCAGCGTGATAACGGATGATTCCACCGCGACGCCTTTCTCGGCCAGGCGATCAACCACTTGCGGCGGTAATGCCCCGACGTGGCGGAGCTGGCCGCGTGCCCGCTTGTTCAGCAGTGTGTTATTAACGAACGCGTTAACGTCCGTTGAAACGGCCTTTAACAGCGTTTCATTACCCATTGTTTGACGAACGGCCAGTGCCGCAAGCTGTGGGTCAGCAACAGCGGAACGCTCCAGCAGTCGCTGACCGAGCGCGGCAAGATATCCCTGACCGGGATTGTGGCCGAAACCGGCGTCAGGCGTATACAGCGCACCATCCCATTTAATCGCCTTGACCAGGCGCGAATCATTCGGCCCCCAGGCTTGCTCAACGTCGACAATCTCGCTGTGCTGGACAGTCACACTACGTTTATCCACGTCGGCCTGAGATAATGCGCGAACGCGGCAGCGGCAGTGATAACCGTCCGGCGGATACATAAATTGCCACACCGGATCATCAATCCGTGCCGTGTAGCCATGTAATGCGGCATGGCTTGGGCGGATGTGGGTGTCCATTATCCCCACTCGCTGTAAGTAGGGGCGAAACTCCGCGTTAGCGAGCTGCTCTTCGTAGCGACCCGCGTTATACGCTGCCTGCATATTGGTTTCAAAAATGGTTTTCAGGCGGCGCGGGGTGAGCTTTTTCCCTTCAAGTACACCATCTTCGTCGGCTTTCAGACCCGTACCCAGCCAGCCTTTTTGCTCAAGAACGGGCGTTAATCGACGCCGGAACTGTTCCAGCGTTTCGCCGTTCTTCAGCGCCGCATCCAATCCGCCCCGGATATCGGCTAGCACGTCTTGCTTGAGAACACCGGCAACGGTGAACGCTGTGGCATGTGCGCGGGCTTCAACGTCATGCCAATTAAAGCCAATCGCATAGCCTTTTGACTCAAAATAGCGGATAGCTTCTTCGGGTTTCAGACCAATGGCATATGCCAAATTGACGTCGCCGGGGTTAGGTGTCGGCATTCAGTCGCCCCCACACATCCGCGACAAACAGCGCCTGTTTCAGCAGTTGCTGGAGCTGTGAGTCATCAAGCAAGGGATAGCTGCCCGCGATGATATCGAGCGCATCGTCCGGCGTCTGGCCTTGCTGTAACGCCGTGACCAGTGGCGCAATCAGCGCCTGCATCGCGTCGTTAATCGCTTCCGGCGTTGAGCGGGCGCTATCGAGTGCCGATTGCGCCGGGTCGCTGATTTCGCCAGGCACCGTGCTTAACGCCGCAAATCCGCGATAGGGTGAAGTCGATAGTCCCGTAAGCGACGGGCGCGGGGCAGCTTCAAGCACCGGCTCGTTATTCTGCGGGACGGGAATACCGACTTTTTTGTGTACCCACGAAACTGGGATAGTTTTCATCCCCGCCTGAACCAACGTAGACACGCCGGTAGAAAACGTGCCGATATCTTCCAACTCGCTGGTATCAAAAACGAACTTCGGCAACCGGCGGCGGCTTACCTGATAGCCGTTAATCGACAGCAGCATCTGGATCATGTGCGAGAAAAAACCGTGTAGCTGCTTCGCATCAGCGACCAGGATATCGTTACGCACGTCGTTATGAACATTACCGAGCGCGTTCGTTGCGGTTTTGCCGTCCGCTTGACTCGTCAGCGTTCCGCCAAGCACGGCTTTTGATACCGTCCTTTCGCACCAGTCGATCATCGCCATAAACGGATCGGATTGTCCTTCGGCAGCGGCTTCAAATTTGATTTCACTGCCCATCGGGATAATGCCGGCGGCGTTATGGCCGAGCGTCACCAGAGCGTGCAGCAATGCATCTTTTTGCTCGTCAGACGACCCTTCCATATATGTCCCGACTCGCGCCGGTAAACCGTAAATCTCCAGGAATTCAGCAAAATCACGCACACTGTAATTTTTAAACAGATACGGCCAGACCAGCACGCGGTACAACCCGGACTGGGCAACATAGCCCGATTTTGCGTTATGAGTGTGAACCAGCCAGCCGAACGGCCATAGCTCCGAGCCATTCATGCTGCCGTCAGACAGGCGCACGATGTCGTCAATCTCCGGGTTCGTGCAGAACCAGCGATGCGGGCGCAGTGTGGCTTTAGCGGGTAACCAGATGTTCTCTTCAAATTCCCATTCAATTTCTTGCGCTGAAAATCCGTGTCCGATGGCTTCCGCAGCATTGAGAACAATGTCTTCAAAATCGGGAATATCATCCATCCATTCGGCAACCATCGCCGCGAGGCTTTTCTCTTCGGCTGTCGCATTGCGCGGCGGTTCAATACTCCAGTCCAGCCCCAGCAGGGCATTCTTGCGCTTTGCCATTTCCGAAAAGATGTGACCGTCTTTCTCGACCATGTCTTCAAACAGGTCAGCCTGTGCGGCTAAATCGCCACGCTCGGCGGCTTCGAGGATACGCGGCAGGCGGCGAATGGTTAGACCGCGCGAAGGATGCTCTGGGAAATGCCGCGCTATCTGCGCAACCCGCGCCGTCTGCGGGGATTTCAGTACATCGCGGTTCAACGGACGACCGAATTGATCAACAATCTGAGCCATAAACTACCAGCCTCCTGAAGAGCCAAATCTACTGCCCCGGTCATCAGAATTACGACGGGGAGCGGGAGTAAAAGAAAACGAGCCAAATCCAGACACAGCCAGCGCCCACAGCATGTGTAAGGTATCCGGGCCGTCGTCATGGTCGGCCATCGGGAAGTGTCGCAACTGGTCAATAAGCGTTGTCTGGCTGGGATGCAACCGTATCAGGCCGTTTGCCATGTGTGGCTGCAGTGACTCAATGCGCAGCAGCTTGTCACTGTGCGGAGTGACCGCGCGTGCAGGCACAGGGATACCCGCTGCCGCACTGCGTTTTACAAGTTCAGTGCGTAAGAATTCCTGGAACTGGACGGACTCAATCGCCCAGACCAGGCAGCCGTAAATGCGCTGTAACTCAATCACATCAGAAATGATTTTATCGGGCAGGCGCTTACGGATAGCCGCTTCGACCACATCAAGAATGCCGGTATGACGGTTAAACCCACCAACAAGCAATGCAGAGGGGTCTCGACTGGCACCGGCTTTACCGAGGGAGGGGTCGCAGGCACCGAAGAAGATCCACTCATTCAGACGGTTTACCCAGAACATGATGCAGTGAGCGAATGGCGCATCTTCACCGCTCACAGGGTCATTCTGGTACTCAGAATCAAAGGTACTGTGGCCGTCACGGGCGCGGATCAACATCAACGCCAGAATCGGACGAGCTGACCATGAGACAATCGCGCCCTCGTCCATTTCGAGTTTATGGTTCTGGTAGAACGCGTTCGCCATCCATTCGCCGTTATTGTCGTTGTTGCGGAGGATTTCCTCCCATTCCTCCCACAGCGACATATTGACCGGCCATTGGATAATGGCTTTAAAGCGTGCCGCCCTCCACAGCGGGTTTTTCAGGGTGCGGGACAATACGGAATCGTAATGCAGGATGGTGCCGATATAGATAACGTCGAACTTCGCACCCGCGCCACCAAGCGGAAGAATGGTCTTTTTCAGCCAGTTATCCAGCTTGTCGCGTTGCTCCGGGCTGCGCACCTGCTCGTCGTTCTCGATATCGTCCAGCACGACCAAGTCAGGGCGGTACGGGCCATGACGCAGGCCACGCAGCTTTTTACCGCTGCCCGCGACCTGCACTTTGATGTCGTTGCGCGTGACAATCGTGCCAGCCTGCCAGACACGGCCACCACCTGCGACGTCGGGAAAGTCCATCTCCAGCCGGGGATTAAACGCCAGTTCGGCTTTGATGGCTTCCAGCATTGGGTATGCCTGGTCGATGGAGTCCATCACGATAACCAGGTAGTGCTTGAAGCCGCACACAATGTTCCAGAGTGAAAACAACTGGGTAACGAGCGTGGATTTAGCTTCGCCGCGTGGCGCGGCTATCGCGTCATTCTCGCTTTTTGGGCTGGCGACAATCTCAGGCAGGCGCGTAAACAAGTATTTATGCAGCTCACTTTTGTCAGCGTGCCGCACATAGTGCGGGAAATAGTGCTCAACAAAATAGTCGTAGCCACTCACGGGGTCGAATACGCGAGCGCGACGCTCGGCGATTGCTGCCGCAGACGGATCAAAGCCGACGCATTCGGCCTCAATCGTCCGTCGCAGCGTTGCCGCCAGTTCTTCCAGCTCTTTGGCAAAGTCTTTGGCTGTGAGCTTTTTAGCCACCCTGAACCCCTGTAAAAAATGAATCCCCTCTGATACGGTTTAAACGCGAATTTTCACCATGCCAAAAAGGGCTTATATGTCAGTTAAAACAACACTCACTATTGACCAGAAGATCCAAATAGCCGAAATCGCGAAAGAATTGACGACTAGCATCCTGAGTAATAGTCGGATCGCGCCTCGACATATCCTTCCCGACCTGCGCTCAGACGACCTTCAGTCCATTTATAACGCGGTCTATAACATCGTTGTTGATAGCGTCATTGAAGATTAATCTGCGTTCGTCGAATGGCCTTTGCGGCTTCATCCGGGCCGCAAAGGCTATTTACGGCACTCAGTAACGCGTCGTGAAAATCAGGGTGGTGCATTTCGTCTTCTGAAAACTCCGCACAAATTACATCCATAATGCGTGTTCTTAATTGCTCACGGATTTTCACTGGTTCGTATTTTTCCATCATTTAAGCCCCGCTTAATGCCGCGTTAATGCGCTGTTTCGCCGTATGCAATGAAACTCCCGTATCCAGTGACTGACGAATCAGTGCTCGACATTGATTCAGCGTTTGAACATTTATCAGGCAAGCTGCATTGAATGCCTGTTTATGGGCGCTGGATAACAGCGCCTGATAATCGTTATTAGCCATAACGTTTCCCTATTTCTTCGCCAAATCCATCAAGAATGCTGACGAACGCGTCCAGGTGTTTTGAGTGCCGCTCCCGGATGAAGGTCGAAAGCAGTTGGATCACCTCCAACGCCACCGATAGCTCACTGGTTTCCGGCAGGATTTTCTTGCTGGCAGATGTCGCCTTGTTAAACGCATCCGCCAGGCTTGCAAGCAGCTCGACACGCTCACGCGGCGGGATGTCCGCTGCGCCGTTCAACATTTCAAGCGTGGTTTGGTACTGTGTCACCAAACCTGTGAGCACAGCGCGTCCGATATCTTCAAGACCGCCACCCGCAATCACATGCGCGGCGCGTAGCTTGTCCCAGTCGTCGCCCGCGTCCTGCGCGTCTTTCTTCCAGCGCCGTGCGGTCGCAAACGCAACACCAGATTGCGCAGACGCAATCTCAAGCGACATCTGCCCGAAAATGTAGGCGCGGCGCAGCTTGTCGCGTACCTCCTGCGGATGCGCCATTAGTACCCCAATCGTGCTTTGATGAGCATAATTGCCGTTGTGACCAGACCACCGGTGACCGCACCGGCGACACCGCCCGCGATGGCACCCTGGCGAACGGCTGCGGCTTCGATACTGTCCATACGCCGCTCAATGCGATTTAACTGCCCGGAAATCTCATCCAGCCCACCCAGTTGCACTGTTGGAGCCTGTAACGCATCCAGCCGTTGCTTAATACCAGCCAGCGCCACCGAGTCCGCACTGGATACCGCCGCAACGCGACGAACGCGTCGTTTTTGCCTTGCCTTCATTTATCAGCCTTCCTATCCAGTTTGTTATCGATACGTTCAATCGTTTTTTTCAAGTCGCGCAGGGCGTCCATGACGGAATCCTGATCGCGTCGAGCGTCCTCACGACGCTGGTAATCGTTTTTGATACGCTCCACCGCACTCTCCAGGTCTGTAATGTCCTTTTGCAGGGAACGCATAAACAGACTGCCCAGCGTTGATATCAGCGTCATCGCCACCCCCAGCACCCACTCCATGCTCATCGGTTACCCTCCGTGTAAAACTGATTCAGCTTGGTCATGTTCTCACGCAGGATCAGGCACCATTCGCCGTAATCGGCGCTGTGGTCAAGGAGTCCAGCCGGGGAAAGTCCGCCACGGGTGCCGGTGGCATCGGCGGGATATACAGCAGCTCCGCCGGAGGTTTGGGGCAAATCATCGGCGGGGTAGCCAAGACTGGCGCGGTAGAGCCGCAGGCTGTCAGGGCCAATGCCGGTAAAAGTAGCGCCATCTGCTTTAACAACATCGTGAATTTTCCTTTTTAGCTGGGTTTTAGCCTGGTTAAGCTCGGCTTTGGTTTTCAATAGCTCTGCGGCGAGTTGGTCAGCCCGTTTGCGCTGCGCATCGGCATCGGCTATCGCTTTTTTCAAAGCCGCGACATGCTGTTCGGCAGCGAGGCGTTTATCATTTTCGTAAGCCGTGATTTGCCCGGTTTTCAGCTTGTTCTCTGCTGATAAGTACGTGATGGCCTCTTGCAGCTCGGTTTGCGTGGCGTTCTTGCCCTTGATATGGCCGATGTTGTAGCCGAACGCG
The DNA here is from genome assembly GCF_028335745.1 of Pectobacterium sp. A5351. Lineage (NCBI taxonomy): Bacteria > Pseudomonadati > Pseudomonadota > Gammaproteobacteria > Enterobacterales > Pectobacteriaceae > Pectobacterium > Pectobacterium sp. A5351. The sequence continues at coordinate 756,581 of NZ_CP116477.1, read as the reverse complement.
GCAACCGCCGCGAGGATCAGGATGTGCGGCCAATAGGCTCTAACGAGTTTCAGCACAGCTACGGCCTCCCCATGTCAGATAGTGCGGGGCAAGTTGATGCAAAATGCGGGTAGGATAGTGTCGGTTCTCGCGCCAGTTGGCGGCACTGCGACCCGCATTGACGGTTTCGACGTGCTCAAACCAGCGCAGGTGATCTAACCCGCGCTGCGTTGCCAGACGCTGATCGCGCTGTACCCAGCCCAATCCGCCGTTGTATGACGACAGGGTCATTGCCATGCGTTCACAGTCGTTGCGGGCGCTAACGCGCTCCCATAGCCAGCGGTCATAGCCCGTCAGCGCACGAATAGCCCAGGCGGGATTAAACGGTTGATTAGCCTGTAACTCAGGCATGATGCGGCTAAACCACTCGGCGGTGGCTGGCATGAACTGCGCCAGCCCCTGCGCACCAACTGGCGACACGGCGCGAGGGTTCCAGCCGCTTTCCTGGTGCAACTGCGCGGCAAAGTCTGCAATGGGGGCATTGATACCCCAATCTAGCCTGGCGTTGCGGATCACATCGCTACGGTACTGTTGAGCGGCAGCGGGAGGCTGTGCGGCGTAAGCGTGGCCGAAAAAACCGCCAGACCAAAGCAGCCATGCAGCGAACAACGTGGCGAACAACTGCACCCAGGCATTACGCGTGCCTGTACGCGACTGTCCATGCTTCGATAGCTCAACGCCCAGTCCCAGCGAGGCAATCACAATCCAGGTAATTTGCGGCCAGTCCATAGTTACAGCCCCATCGCCACGGCCAGGCAGACAGCAGCCACGATAATTGCGCGGCGTATCAGTGCGGCGGCAAAGACCCGCTCACAACCTGATTTAACGGGATAGATACCGGTTTTCATCAGGTCAGGCTTGTGTTCAAGATATTGCGCCAGTCCCGCTTTGGGGAACAACGAACGATCAAGCCAGTAACCGAGTACGGCAGCTAACGTGATGAGTGAGATTTTATAGATGACAACGGGAAGTTGCTGCGGTGATACCAGGCCGATGAGCACCAGTAACAGAACGGCGGTCAACTGCCAGCCCAGCAAGCGTTTAACGCGTACGATACGAAAGTTTTTGTTGTTGAAAATGTTCATGAAACCACCTCGTTATGTGAGGTGGTCAGTATTCAATTATGCGGGGAGGCTAATAAGAGGAAGGGGTTCAGTGGGTTTATTGAACATCAATGATTTGTAATTCGACCGGCTCGTCATTCTCTTTTACAACCATGTACTCACCTTTTGATTTTGCATTGTTAATCAACGGTAAATACTTGTGTACTACACGCCACACATCCTCATCCTGCTTAAAGCTAAGCTTACCGCAATCATGGCGCTCATTCATTGGGTCAGAGTTATCTATCTTCTCTGGGTTTGAAACAAGTAAGATTTTCCGCCAAGCGCAAGCCTTAACGCTATCTTTAGGTATGTAATCAGCACCGCCTTGATTACCTCTCCCCGTACTGTAGTTAAAAGCAAGATTCCGCTGCACCTGATAACCATCTTTAACAGCTTCTGCGATTGCGGCGCTTTCATTACCTTCCGGCTTGTAGTTAGCCAAAGCAGAAGAACTAAAAGCAATCCCACAAAAAATGATTGCACTTAGGGTCTTAAGTTTCATTCTACCTTCCTTAGAAAAGACTTTGCTGTGAATGCGTTACTGCGTTTTTGCTCTCGCGAACCAGCTCCCACGCGAACCGGTCAGAGAACCCGTATACAGGGCAAAGCTGCATCATTGCCATGTTACCCGATGTACCGGAAGAGCGCAGCGCTGCGAATTCTGAGAGAAAGCGCTGGTTACGCAACTCACGTAATGCGCGGTCGCAGCGCGGAAGATACAGAACTTCGCCACCGAACTTCTTAACCAGCAGCGCGGCATTATCAACACCGACCGTTTCGCGCAGTAGCTCGGCGCGATGCGCCCCCAGCGCTCTCAGCCCCTTACCAATCGGGAACGTCGTACCGCCGAATTTATCCAGCAGGCGAGCGGTCGCAGGAAAACCGATAAGTTCAGCGATTTGCAAAACGACTTCGGGCAGCAGCCCTGCGACACGCTCCAGTTCCATATTATTCCTCGGCTTTTTTGCGACGTTTAGCGTCGATGATCAACGCTTGCATGAGTTTGGTTAATTGCTGTATATCCAGCCAGTCAACATATCGTACACCAAACATGTTCTGCGCCATAGTCTCCGCATACTGCCACGGGCGTGAAGCATCCGCTAACAGCGCTTCAACCTTGCTCAGTACCGTTTTCTTGCTGGCAGGTACGCTGGGTTTGCGGCCGTGGTTTTTCGCTTTGCGCGGCCAGCCTTGCTGATGCATGTACTCCTTTACTTTCTCCAGTTCTGTGATGGTGCAAAGGGTCGATGAGGACTTTCCTGTTAGCCGAGCCAGTACGCTGCGGTATGTCACATCGTCCCAGCCGAGCGCGGATTGACCGGCTTTTATCGCGCCAATCATGCGGCGCTGCTGAGTGTTCATGACTCATCACCTCTCTTTATTGCGTTACCCACATCAGCCAATTGCCCCCTGAGCATTTCAATTTGCTGCACAACATCATCAAATCGACCTTCCAACCAATAATCGACATCTTCCCATTCCGCAGCCATGCGGTTAAGATTACGAGTCATTCCCAAAAGGCGACGTCGGTGATATGCAATTTGCTGCCGCTTCGTCCTACCCCTCATTAGCTGAACCCTCATCTAATTGAGCGTGACCGGTCACATCAGTTAAATTTAACTGGCGGGAATCTCGCATAAACCAACACACAGACTCACCGCGAAACAAACCGCCGCAGCCCGCTGGCAATGTTTCATTGCAACGTTCACAGGTTCCCAGCGCTGCTTCTTGTCGTGCCAGACGTTCGTTATCACACAGTATCAGCAGAGAAACATAATCAGCCTTGCTGTACGGTTCCCGCCCAGGATTGCGGCGCTGGCAGTTCTCTTCCAGTATCTGCAATTCGCTATCGGATAACACAAGCTCAAGCCGATTTTTCCCGAACTCGTTAGCCTGCCTGGCACGCTGGCGACGCTTACGCGCCGCTGCCTGCTGTTTCTGGTTAAGATTGGTCACTGCCTGCCTCCGATTTACGTAGCCAGACAAGCCCATCGGCTTTTTTGAACTGGCGGATCAAACTGGTGGAGGTAGCAAAGTACGGTAACCAAAAGCTAATTGAATCATATAGCTTAGGGAAAAACTCTTTAGCTCTGCGCTTTCCGAATTCCTTTTCGATTTTCGCTGCTCGCTGCGCTGAGTAAAGGCGCTTTTTCTTCTCGCACCAAAACAAACGGGTGATAGGGTTGTAAATCTCGCTGGTCTCCATTCCCCACCCACTGTAAATTCTCCCATCGAAATAGACAGATAAAACGGTCTTACTTTCGCCATCACGCTGACGAGCGATAGTAATTACTGTGTTTTGATACTGGAGCTGAACACGGCAAAAATAGCCCTTCAATTCTTCGGCTATCTGCGCCCATTGCTCTTTAGTGATGGTATTACCGTTATTGCTAGTGGTTGGTTGGCGGCGCTGACGCGCCGCTGTTTGCTGTTGGGTTACGTTTTTCATGCGTCACCAGCCTTAGCTTCTGCCCGATCAAGGCGTTCGATTTCTGCAAGAATCAGAGCACCAGCTTTCACTAAGTCGCGGCGCGGGTTAGTGGGCTTCCAACACTCTTCACCCCACAGCCAGAATTTTAACGACGGCCATTCGTGATAACCGAGTCCAGCACCAGGAAACAAACACCCAGCAGCGTAGGCATAGCAAGACCCTGCCAGGGCTAATTCACCCATAGAATGCTCATCATCATGTTCTGGAGTCCAACCCTCTGCATTTATCTGGCGCTCACGCTCCGCTATAACGTCCTTCATCGCACTAGCCACATCTTTATTCAGCACAGTTGGCAGAACGGGGCGACGAAACAGCTCAACAACGGAATAAAGCGGCTCGCCACCTTCCAGATCGTCATTTAGTCTTGCCACTTCATCGCTCATCAAACCCGCATCACCGACACAGCATTCGTCAAAATACGCATCACCATCTGGGTTTGCGATTCCGTGCATAAATGGTTCTTGCCTTGCAAGCTTTGCCACTTGTGCGCGGAGTGATATAAGCTCACGGGCCATCAGTGTTTCGTGAGTTGTTGGGTAAACACCCTCAACAGAACCGGATAGTATTCCATCTAACTCAGCATTGCTGAGTTGAGTATTATCATAGGATTTCATTCTGTCAGCGCCTCCAGTCGTTGTTCTGTAACAGCATCAACCCGCGCAGCCAGACCTACGCGCAGAAAATATTCAGAGAGTTTAAGCAGTGCGCCTGCCGCAGTTTCTGTATCTGAGAATTCATCAAGGGTGATTGCGACCTGCCAGCGGCCGCAATGTGAAGCCAGCGTGACATCCTGCTCAAGAGCTTGATCATCTAAAGAGTGGTGCAGGGTTAACGCGAGGGTTTCGGTATCACCATCACATTCATATCGATTGATGAAGCAGCCCACAGACTGATTACCAACATGACCGAGCGCCTGCTGGTCAGGGTTAGGGCTTTGCTGGCGTAGCTCAAGCAGCTCATCGCGGCAATTAACCAGCAAATCCAGCCACCGATCACCCAAATCAGGGTTATGAGCAATAAAGCTATCCAACAGATGTAAATTAGCGCGAACATTACTCATGAAACTCTCCAGATTTTTTTATGACGTTCAATGGCCTGTTTCATTTCCCGCAACACAGCAGGCTTGTAAATACGATTGCCGCGTGCGTCGTAAAACTCAAAACGGGACTTCCCAGGCAGTGCTGGACGCTCTTTTACGAGCGTGCCATCGTTCAGGTGGTAAAGGCGCTTTGCGCCGTTCTCCAGGTACTCACAACTGTTAACGGTCGCCATTAGCTAGCCCTCTCGCCCAAAACAATCGTAATGCCATCACGCTTCGCGGTTTTATTGGGTTCGCACCACTTCAGAAATGCTTCTAAGGCCTCAATAGCCGCGTTCCCATCGGGAGCCTCTGGCACGCCGGGAACCAGTAATTTTCCGTCACTGGCTCCTTTCCCATGACGGGCAACAACATCAAGAAAGCCCTTTAATGCATACTTAGGCCCACGGGCAATCAGAATGGCTCCTGACTCATCAGCCGGTGAAACATCGCCAATTTCAATCAAGCCGCTCGCCCAACACCACGCAAACTGCGGCGTCATATCGTAAAAACTTTTTCCACCACAGCGCGGACATGTGGATTCATGACCGCAGAACGCTTTATTCCATTTATCTACACGCTGAGATTTCATATGCGTATTTCTGCAACGTGTGCATTTCACCTGCATATCTTGTTTATCTGACATAATTCAATTCTCCTGATTTTGGCGTAAGCGCGCCCCTGGCGGGTTTACGCCATTTTTAAAGATGTTTTAATTTCGGTTTAAATCAGCTTGCTGGTTTTAACGTATTAATCTTGACGAAATAAGACTCCAGATTAATTTCAACAATCGCCCCGCAATTAAAGTCACGCGCAATATCGACAGTTTTAACCATACGCCCTGCGCGTAAAGGAGGTGCGCGATGAAAAAACGCCGCCCCAACTTTATGCTTTTTATTAAACTCGCCTGCGTTCACGTCACACCCCCGCAATATCGAGCGAAATAGACTGGTACTGGTCAGAATCGCCGACACGCCTGTAGACACGAATATAAGAACGGCTACCAACAACCTGAACCGCCTCGCTAATCGCATCCATCGCCTTTTGCCAGCGCGGGTCTTCAATGTTATGGCGACGTAATGCCAACACCGCACCCGTATTGACTTCACCTTCTTTTTCCGTCTGAAACGCACGGCTAATAATCGCGTGAATCTCTGGTCGCGCCCCTTCAACCCAATCCGCCAGACACTCATCAATCAACGCTTTAGCGGCTTGCAGGCGTTCATCAAACGCGATGCGGTCTTGCATAGCCCGCTGGATTTTGTAACGGCCGTCGTAACTAGGTAGTGTTACGTTGCCTTTTTTCCCGCCCAGGTTAACGCCGTATTCGTCCCCAGATAGCGCCACGAACGCAGCAATATCTGTGAAGCCAGTCGCTTTAAAATCAGCGATAGCTTTATTGACGGCCAATGCGCGAGTAACGATTTCCTCGACCAGCCCGTCACGCGCAATATCAATCGGCTTAATCAGATGTTCCGGTGTTAATACACCTTTTGCATCAACCCAGTACCCCTCCGGGGCTTTCTCTTCGGTAAACTGCTTGTTTTTAATGGACATTGACTTTCCCCTTACGTGATTTGGATTTTTTTACTACCGCTTCAACTTTTGCCAGCACATGCCCAGCCAGACCCGCACCAACTTTTTCAGCAGCACGCTGTGCCAGTTCGCTATCGCCAGGCTCAGGTACGACTTTGCAATCAACCGCCAACCCGTTCGGACGGTCATGAAAATACACAATGACTTTCGCCATCAACTACCTCCAGATAATGTGAGCGCCACGCCAGCGCGTCATTTTTACAATCTGCTGCACGCCGTTACGGGTTTCAGTAATGTCCACCGCTCCGGCCTCCCACGCTTTAAACGGGCGGTCAACTTCAATAACAGGACGTTTAAAATTTAAATTCACATTGACGACGTTAATACCTGAACGAATTAATCGATTAATAGGTTTCATTAATTCGGGATTATTAATTGGCAACTTGCACACCATAAATACCTCGCTAATTAACTAATCAGCATTTCTGCAAATTTGCGTACCGCGCCAGCGCTAATGGCATTGCCGCTAATAGCGCTGTGGCGACTAACGCCTCGCACCAGTTTGAACAAACGGCGGGCATTACCACGGCACGCCTTGAAGAGCGCCTCGGCTATGTCGCCGTTCTGCGCATCAGGCAGCATATGCGTAGCGATAATGTTGATATCGTCCTCGGGCAGTACATCACCGATGAACAGGGCAAACCCTACACGGCTGTATAACTGCCGGTATTCACCACGCTTTCCTTTCAGGTTGATAATCAGGCGCGGCATTCCGGCCAGCACCAGCCCGATCCCCGCTTTATCATGAATGCGACGCAGCGTTTCAAGGGCGCGATACGGCAGGTTTTCCGCCTCGTCGATCATCACAATACGACCTGATTCACGCAGTGCTGTGATGCACGCCTCGCTCAGTTCGTGCATATTGCCGCGCTTGCTGAGGCCGAGGCGGCTGCACAGCTCTTCCAGCACAACGCGGGCGGTATAGCCGGGGTCGGCTTCAATCAGGATCGCGTCACGATGACGTGCAGCGTATTCCCGCAACATCATTGTTTTACCCAGCCCGGCCTCGCCGTAAATCACATTGATATCACCGTCCAGATGCGCCATGCGAATCACTTCGATACCGCGTGCGGATGTCATCGTTTTGACGTACTCAGCAGTAATGCGCTGGCCTTTGTCCTTTTCACGCTCACGCGCAATGAATCCCTCGATCAGTTCATTAATGCCGTCTACATCACCGTTGTATTTGCCCTGCAAATACTGGTTAATGACCGCCGGACTTTTACCAATCGCACGCGCCGCTTGCGCCTGCGACCAGCCCTTACGGGCAATCAGTTCATTTAATTCAGCCTGTAAACTCATATCAGCCTCTCTGTATTTACCGCTGTGCGGCTTTCTTTCTTAAATATTCGTCACGGTCGGTTTGCAGGAAGAAATACGGCTCGTCTTCCGGTTCCGGTCGCTCTGCGGGGATGAAACTGCCAAAATCAAACCGTTCGCCAGGCAACGCCGGATTCAGCTCAGCATTGATTTCCTCGGCTTTCCGGTTATTCAGCGCCATGCGGCGAGAGTGTCTGTCCTTGCGAACCTTCTCGATGTAATCAACCGGGAATGCGGCGCGGGTGTTGCCGTTGACGATGGCCGTACAGACGAGTGAACCATCCAGCCGCCGCACCGTTACACTCGTCGCATCGTGAATATCGAACGCAACCAGCACTTCTTCGCCGTCAACCTGAATCAGTTCCTCGGCAAAATACTGATTGTTGAAAATAGATAGCCAGCCACGCTGCGCGGTGCGCTTAACCTGTGGCCGGAACATTTCGCGCAGCTCCGCCTCAGACAGGCGATCAATCTCAGCGTCGGCCAGCAGCGCGGCGCGGTACTCAGCTGGGGTGTAATGCCCACCCGCAGCACGCAGCGGTAACTCGCTATGCCGATATTGCGTGTTGTAGGCCGTGATTTCGTCTTCAATGGCATCAATCAACTGGTTCCAACTCGGCAATTTCGCAATCGCAGACTGTTGTACGGGGTTGAGCGCCTTATTCTGATTCAGGGCATTCACGGCAGAATCAATCGCACGACTGGTGATACGTGCGGTTTCTTTGTCCGCCGATTTACCGTTATAGGTGGCAAACTTACGGGCGATACGAGCCGGTATCTCACGGTTTAGACGTTCGATGATGCCGCGTGCTTGCGGGTTCCCCGGAATACCGGTCGGGTGTTCGATACCGAGGCGTGGCAGGATACCGGTGATATCCGCATCCAGCATTTTCCCGGTTTCACCTGCACCGTTATCGGAGTAGTACAGCAGCGGTACGCCGTGGCGTTCGATGCCGTGGCGCAGTGCATCCGCAACGGCCAGCGTGTTTTCTGACAGTGCGAGACTCCAGCCGACCACATAGCGGGTACGGCCATCGATAACCAGTGTTAACTCTGGCGTAAACGGGCGTCCGTGGTCTGGATGTGCAACCTTCATCTTCATGCTGTGACCGTCACCAATCCATACACCGTTAACCGGCATTACAGACCAGTCGCGTTTGACGTAAGTCTGCAAAGCAGTCATGGCAGAACCGGTAACACGGCCACGCTGACGCACAATGCGAGGCATTTTGTCTAACGCACGATAAACCGCATGGACAGAAGGAACCGCATCACGCATCGCAGGCTGATCGGCATAGCGTTGATGCCATTCGGCGCAGAACCCTTGATAAGCCTCGGCAACTGACGGGCCGTTAGGGTTACGATAGTGCGCCATAAACATCGGCACCCATGAAAGCTGCTCTGGTTTCTTCGCTTTTTTATGACCGGGCGCTAAAAGAGCAAGACGTTCAGCGCTGTTTTTCGCTTTCAGATAGTCAACAACCCACTGATTCAACGCTCGGACGCTGACACCGACACGCTGGCCTTTTCGCGCATTAGCGAGGTCAACATACTTTTGCAGATGCGCAGGCAGATCGCCGGAGCGTGACCGGTCACAGATAAAGTTAATCGCTTTGATACGCGATAAGCCGGTATCTTCCAGACGCAGCACTTCGACAACAAGAACCATGCGGGCGTCGGCAATATCGCGCTGCTTTTGCGTCAGCTCTGCTGTTTTCTGGTCGAGAACCGCAGGGCATTGACGCACGATTTCGAGCAACTGACTGGATGACGCCGTGGTTTTTGCTACAACCGGAGCCTTAACCGGCTGCTGTTGCAGTAGAGTGTTGTAGTAATTTTCACGGATCTTGTTTTGGATATCAGATGACATTGACTCCAATGAATACTCGTAACCACCACCTTGTCCGACTCGCGGACGGGATAGCCACCCTGATTTTTTTGCTCTAGCTGTGATACCAGGTCTGGTTCCAGGGATACCCGGTAAACGCATATCGGCAATTTCTTGAGCCGTATAGTGTGATTTCAGGTTAGTCCTACTCATATTTGCTAGTTCCATTGACCTGGAAATGATTTATGATACCGAGTCGGCCATATTTGATCTGGTGGGATTCCAATTGCATCAGCAATGATGCGCTCGGCTTTAGGCCAAGGGCGATCAAGGGCATTTTTTAAAGCGCCAGCGCTTTTATAGCCGTGATGTAGTGACAATTGACGTAGTGACCATCCTTGCTTATGCAACGCTGCGACGATGTCAGCTCGGTGCCAGTCAGAATTAGTCTGACTTTTTTTTGCGCCGTTTAATGTACTCATGGGATAACCTCTAAGACTGAACTCATAAGTACAATATGATCAAAATCGAGTCATGTAAACCTGAAAATGAGTCATTAAGTTTGTTTTCAGGTTTATAAATCATCTCAAAACCTGATTTTGAGTTATTTATTATTGTTTTCATTCACTTGTATAAAGGTGAAAAACTGGAAAACAGAAAGGCGGGATTTTCATGTTATGACAAATAAACCTGAAAATGAGTTATCTGAGGCGATTGGTACTCGAATCAAAGAGCGGCGGGGAGAACTAAAACTATCTCGCACAGCGTTAGCGGAAGATGTTGGGGTTGCACTATCAACAATGCAGGCATGGGAGAATGGAGAAAGGGAGCCAGCCGCAAGCAACATATTGCGCTTAGCTGAAAGCCTCTCAACAAGCGCCCACTGGTTGATCACTGGTGAAAATACGTTACGCATGGCTAGTAAATCTCACACAACTGCATCGGATGTGTTAGGTAACAGTGTTGATATCGACGAATTTGCATTTATACCGCGCTATGACGTGAGAGCTGCAGCGGGTCATGGCGCATTGAACGAAACAGAAACGCCAAAGTTTTCTATGGCATTTCGCAAGTATTGGATAAAGAACTTCCTCAATGCAGATCCACATCATCTATTCGTAATCACGGTGGACGGTTCGTCGCTTGAGGGAACGCTGAATGACGGTGATAACATCCTCGTGAATGGTGCTGACACAGACCCCAAAGAGGGGGTTTACGTGCTGCGTGTAGATGGCCATCTGCTGGTTAAATTGGTTCAGCGTGTTCCTGGTGGGCTGTTGAAGGTATCAAGCACAAATACAGCGTATGAGCCGTTTACAGTAGATATGAACAACCAGCCAGCAGATTTCGCAATCATTGGCCGCGTTGTGTGGTTTGGCAGGACAATTTAATAGTGGTTTAAATGCCGATTAAACATGATCAATCGGCGCTCGAAACTATGCAGTTTTAAATACAAAAAAGTCGACTTTTGCTCATTTTTCTCTGAGCTATGCAAAATCTCTGAAATCCCACGAAAGCCGCGTCATTAAAGGCGTCGCGCTATCCCAGACTCTCTCCCTTAGCTATGTAAAAATGAACACTCCCCCACACGCACCGTAGAACGCTTGCAGGTGAGCCTGCGCGGACAGGAAAAGATGCTTTTGCGGCCAGTGGCGTGCGCAGGCAATCAGCGAGTGCTCCATCAGTTGATGCCCCAGATGTTGCCCTCGGGCATGCGGCGCGACAATCACGCGCCCAATGGTCACCACATCGTTATTCGGATGGGGAGCGAGCAAGCGAGCATACGCAGCCAGCTTGCCGTCACGGTACGCCGCAATATGGCGATTGCCGTCCACCAGGTCTCGGCCATCAATATCTAAATAGGGGCAGGTTTGCTCAACCACAAATACCTGACTGCGCAGCGCCAATATGTCATGCAATGAATACACATTAAGGTCTGCCACATCCCAGTCATGCCATATCAGACTCATTCACCCTTCCCTCTTACACCATACGTTTATTACACAATACGTTTATTACACAGACGTTTATTCTTTACCTGCACCGAGGGAACGATCGCGGCGTTTAGCCAGAATCAACCATGCCCACAGTAGCGCAATCGCCAGCGCAAACAGGACGCCAAAGCCAATCCCGATAGCGATAACCGACACGCCCAGTTTCACCACCAGAGAATAGAGCCCAAGCATTAACAGCATAGCGCCGTTCTCACCCAAATTCTGTACGGCGATCGCATTCCCCGCGCCGACGCTGGCCTTCCCTCGTTCCTGCAACAGCGCATTCAGCGGAACAATGAAGAACCCACCCAGCGCCCCCAGCAGAATCAGCAGCGAGTAGGCGCTCATGAGGTTGTGCTGAAGCGTGAAAATCACCACCACCACGCCGATGAGGAAGCCCGCAGGCAGGCAGCGCCGTACGCTATCGAGCGTCACCAGCTTCGCAGCCGCGCCGGCTCCCACCACGATGCCCACCGCCACCATCGCGTTAAGCAGCGTCGGCGTCGCATTGTCAGTAATCCCAAGCGCATGGGGCACCCACAGTACCAGCAGAAAGCGCAGCGTCACGCCCGCGCCCCAGAACATGCTGGTGCCTATCAGCGAGAGCCGAGCGTCGCCATCGCGCCACAGTACTCGACAGGCGGAAAAGAAGCTGCTCGCCATCTGCACCGGATGCCACGGTTGCCCCGGCCGCGCCGCCTTAAGGCGAGGAATCAGCATATTCGCCCCCAGTGCCACGCCATACGCCACCGCGCAAATCGACAGCGCACCGTAAATGTTCCAGTCCGCCAGCACGCCACCCGCCACGGAGCCGGTCAGGATCGCCGCAATGGTTGAGGCTTCCATCAGCCCATTGGCCTTGACCAACTGGCCACCGCGTGTGATCTCGCCCAGAATGCCGTATTTCGCCGGTGAATACGCAGCCGCGCCAATCCCCACCAGCGTATACCCCAGAAACGGGTTCCCGCCCACGCAAATCAGCAGCGCACCCGCCAGCTTCAGGGTATTGGCGAACATCATCACCTGCCCTTTGGAGAAGCTATCCGCAATTTGTCCAACAAACGGTGCCAGAATGATGTACGCGGCGACAAACCCCATCTGCAAAAACGGCTGGCTCCAGTCGGGATACACCAGTTGTTTGATCAGCGCTAACGTGGCAAACAGCAGCGCGTTATCGCCAAACGCGGAGAAAAATTGCGCGATAATTACTGCGCTCATACTGCGCGACAGCAAAGGCGTCGCGGGTTCAGTCTGTTGGCTCATGCATTCTGCTCCGATGCGTTAGTGACAGGTTCTTCGGCCATCTGGCGCAGCGTGACAAAGTCAGGCTTGCCGCTGCCGAGTAGCGGTAAGGCTTTCACATAACGAATATCGCGCGGCACGCCCAGTTCCGGCACACCGCTACTGCGAGCCTGTGCAAGCAACACGTCACGCGTGATCTGGTTGTCCGTTGTAAACAGCACCAGCGCCTCGCCTTTACTGCTGTCGCTTTTCACACTGGCAGCATGTTGCGCTTCCGGCGACACCTTGGCCGCCAACTGTTCTACGCTTTCAAGCGAGACCATCTCCCCCGCCAGTTTGGCAAAGCGCTTCACGCGACCGATGATGGTGCAGAATCCTTTTTCATCCAGTTCGACGATATCCCCCGTGTCATACCAGCCCTGCTGCAACTCGCCCTGTGCGTTTTCTGCCGCTGGCGTTTCCAGTACGCCGGGGTTTTCCACCCGCAGATAGCCTTTCATGATATTCGGCCCGCGCAGTTGCAGACGGCCACCGCGCGTAATGCCCGGTACCGTGATCAAACGCGATTCAATTTCCGGCAACAACTTGCCGACGGAACGGATTTTCGTCGCCATCGGGACGTTGATCGCCACCACTGGCGCGCACTCGGTCACGCCGTACCCTTCCAGAATGCGAATACCAAATTTGTCCTGCCAGACCTGACGCGTGGTTTCAGACAGCTTTTCTGCCCCGGCAACCACGTAGCGCAGGCGAGCAAAATCATATGGATGGGCAAAGCGCGCATAGTTGCCTAAAAACGTAGACGTCCCGAACAGCACGGTGCAGTTCTGGTCGTAAACCAACTCCGGCACGATGCGATAATGCAGCGGGCTGGGATAAAGGAACACGCGAGCGCCCGTCATTAGCGGCGTTAACAGCCCCACCGTCAGGCCAAACGCATGGAACAGCGGCAGCGCGGACATAAAGCGGTCACGCGGCGTGAAGTCCGCCACGGTGCGAATCTGCTCAACGTTAGCCAGCAGGCTGTCATGAGAATGCACAACGCCTTTCGGATTTCCCTCGGAACCAGAGGTAAACAGCACGATGGCCGCATCATCGGGTTTCTGCGGCAGCATCGCGCGGGCAGGGAACAGCAGATGAAACAAGATCCACAGCTTATCCGCCAGCGTCACAGTGTCTTTCAAATCTTCCAGATAGACCCAGTTGGCCTCGCTGACCTGCTTCGGCAAATCTGTCAGCTTGCCCTTTTCAAGAAACTGGCGAGACGTGACGATGGTTTTGATCCCCGCCGCTTTCATCGCACTTTGTAGCCCTTTCGCGCCAGCGGTGTAGTTCAGCATGGCAGGAACGCGGTTACGCAGCGAGGCACCCAGAATGGATGCTGCGGTAATGGTCGCGTTGGGCAACAGCATACCGACATGTTCATCCGCACGGGTGAAACGCTGCAAAATGCGCGACACGCCCAACGATTTTTTCAATAAGCCCTGATAGCTATCTTCGTTGAACGAGATATCCGCAATACTGGGGGAGGAACGCCCGTAACGGGTTCTCGCCGCCAGAAAAGCCTGATACAGCGTGTGCTGCGGGCGCGTTTCCATCCGTGCCTTCATCATAATCTGGTGCAAGTGTTCACCGACGAGCGCACGGCGTTCTCTGGCACTGCTGGCTTCTGGCATCGGCAACGTGGTCGGGGGTAAGTACGTGATCGTGATCGGCGGAAAGCAGCGGCGTTTAAACACGCCCGCCAACCGGCCAAACGGTGTGAACTCAGCGCCATCAATACGCACGGGGATAATCGTCGCCCCGGATTTCGCCGCGACAAACGCCGCGCCGCTGTAAATCTTCATCAGCGATCCGGTGACGCTAATGCGCCCTTCTGGGAAAACCACGACGGGCTGACCACGCTCGATCACCTTGATCAGCCCTTTGATCGCCAGAGGCTTGGTGGGGTCTAACGGCACGAAATCGATATACGGCTTCAGCCAGCGCATAAACCAGCGATCGGAAATGGAAGAGTACACCGCAAAGACGGGTTTTATCGGTAAGAATAACGCCAGCAAAACACCATCAAGGAAAGAGACGTGGTTAGGGGTGATGAGCAATTTGGATTGCTGAAACTGGCTGCTGTCGCCCTCGATCCGGATGCGGTACAGACGCTGGAACACCCAACGTAACAGGGTATGAATCATGCCTTCTCCCAATAGACAGATAAACGGGCAGCTTGCCGAAGCGCAAAACCACCGGGCGATACGTCAAAATACTACATACATATCATACTTCAAGTGACGGGTACGCGGCTGCACGTGAAGATTGCCGTCGGCACAGCATTCACATAGCATGAAAATGGCTGGAGATAACAAAAACGGAAAATTCAGGCAAAAAAAAACCTACGCATCCGCGTAGGTTGGTGTAATCAAATGGTTTCAATGTACAGAGCACATCGATATATCACCAATCAATACCTCTGGGACTTGTTACTCTAAGGATCACCACTTATCTTCACCAGCGATGAATCGAAAGAGTTATTCTATAAGTGCAACCAACTGTAAAATTCTAGCGAATCATGTAAGGCAGCCCCCTTTTCACCCCACTTTCGCCGCATAAATACCGCTATTTTCCCCGAAAGGTTCCTTTTCCCTCGGATGACTGTTTTTCGCCCTTTTACCGTCCGATCACATTTCCTGACTTTTTATAGGGAAATAACTCCCCAAACACAGGGGCATTAGTCCACTTTTTCAGCAGAATCAATCAGAAAGTGAGGAGTAGGATCGCGGAGTCTGCATGGGGCAGACGCTGAATTTAACCAGGTGTGTGTAACGAATAATGAAGAACTACAAAATAGGTACCCGGCTGGCCGGCGGCTTTGGCCTGCTTATTGCCCTTTCTCTGGCCATGCTGACCAGCGGCATTTATCAACTCAACCAGGTGTCCCACAGTACGCAACAGATGATGCAAGAACCGCTGCGTAAGGAGCGGCTGGCATCCGACTGGCATGCCACGCTTGTCGCTGGCGTCCAACGCAGTATGGCGGTTGCCCGCAGCAATGACGATTCGCTGGTTGAGCTGTTTGCGGCGGAAAATACCCGCGCCAGTAAAGAAAGCGGTAAACGGCAGGAGCAATTTGCCAGCCTGATTTCCACCCCCGAAGAAAAAGCCTTATTCGACAAAGTCGGCGAATACCGTCAGGCCTACATCAAAAAGCGCGATGCGATTATCGCGGAAAAAGGCGCGGGTAACTTCGATCGCGCCAGATCGCTCTTCGACAACGAGTTCGTTCCGGCTGCCAACGGTTATCTGGCCAGCGTGGAAGCGCTGCGTGACCATCAGCGCGCCAGCATCGACCAAATGGGGCAAGACATTAACGCGGGTGCCAGCCGTGGCGACCTCATTCTCGCCGTCACGGGCGCGCTAAGCGCCATCATCGGTGTCCTGATCGCCTGGGTGCTCACCCGCAGTATCGTGCAACCGCTGGCGCGGGCGGTACGGGCAACACAAGCCGTTGCAGCGGGTGACCTGACGCATAACGTGCAGCCGGAAGGACGCGATGAAGCCGCCCAATTGCTGCACGCCCTGCAAGACATGACGGTGCGTCTGCGTTCTATCGTTGGTGAAGTTCGTCAGGGTTCGGAATCCATCGCCGGCGCGTCTTCACAGCTTGCCGCAGGCAACATTGACCTATCCAGCCGCACGGAAGAGCAGGCTAGCGCGCTACAGGAAACCGCCGCGTCCATTGAGCAATTGAGTTCTACGGTCAGGCAGAATGCCGATAACGCACGTCAGGCCAACCAGTTGGCGCAGTCGACCACGCAGCAAGCACAGTCGGGCGGACAGCTGGTCACAGAAGTGGTGGAAACCATGGGCGCAATTGACTCTTCGTCGAAGAAGATCGTCGATATCATCGGCGTGATCGACAGCATTGCGTTCCAAACCAACATTCTGGCGTTGAATGCCGCCGTAGAAGCGGCGCGGGCGGGTGAACAGGGCCGTGGTTTCGCCGTCGTCGCCAGTGAAGTACGTAGTCTGGCACAGCGCAGCGCCTCTGCCGCTAAAGAGATCAAAGAACTGATCGACCGTTCCGTTCAAACCGTGGAAGCGGGCAACCGACTAGTGGTGCAGGCGGGCGCGTCGATACAGGATATCGTCAACGGCGTGCGTAAGGTCAGCGATTTGGTCGGCGAAATTAGCTCTGCCAGCAATGAGCAGACGATGGGGATTGAGCAGGTGAACGTTGCGGTTAACCAGATGGAAGTGACGACCCAGCAGAATGCGTCGCTGGTGAATGAAGCGTCAGCCGCCACGCAGTCGCTCCAGCAGCAGGCCGCACAGCTGGCCGAGACGGTCAGCCAGTTCCGTCTGGGTAACGATCACCAGGTCGCCCGTGTGCCAGCGGTGACACCCACGTTAAGCCTTAAACCTGCGCTGGCAGCACCGGGTAAGAGCGCAGCCACAGCCAGTGAAGGTGACTGGACCTCGTTCTGATGCCATATTCTCTTCAGATCCCCTCTGCACAGTGCTGGAAGCGTTACGACTTATAATGGGTTTTGCAGTTATCTGGCGTAAAAATTATGCATCGGTGGGCTTGGCCGCCGAGTGAGCGGCATGGACGCCGCGAAAGCCAGTGCCGCGTCGGGAACGCGTCACTGGCGGCTCGGTTAGCGGTCAAGAACACCGATGGAACCGCGTAGCGGCATAATTTCCGCCAAAAGCCTTGGGGTCACGGGGCGAGCGGCGCTTGAGCCGCCCCGTGTCGGGCGCGTGCTACGAGGTAGCATGACAATAACGGTATTATCGCGCACGAAACTGTCTCTTAGACTGCATAGAAACATGACGAAGACTAAGAGGCAGCCTACAGCGGCTGGTGATACAGGCGTACGGCTTTGTCCGGGTAGTCCAGACCCTCACCGATGTAACGCCAGCCGTGTTTTTCGTAATAGCCGCTAAACGTGGCGTACAGATAGAGATCGTCAAAGCCCTGACGGCGGCAGAAGTCCAGTACGTGCTGTTGCAGCGCGAGGCCCAGCCCTTTGTCACGCTGGCTTTCTTCCACATACAGCGAGGCCAGCCAGGGCGTCAGATCCTGTCGGCTGATTAAATCACAGCGCCAGAGTCCTACCGTTCCAACTAAGCGCTCGCCCTCCAGCGCGATAAACGTCAGCGGCAACGCTGCTGGGTTAAGGCTATTGCGCACCACGCTGGCAAAGAAGTCACGGCTGTTCTGGCTGCCGAACGCCTGCCATATCCAGTCAATCACCTGCTCCTGATGTTGAGGGTGCTCCGCCAGATAACCAATGCTTACCCCAGAAATGTCCGCCATGATTACACCAGTTTTCCCTGAAAAATCGGTACAGAATCAAATAAATAGCCGTCAAACTCCGGCGCATCGGCGTCAGAAATTTCCATCAGCGTATTTTTGACATTTTCGAGGTGCTGCCACATCGCCTGATAAGAACCGGATACATCGCGACGCCGCAGCGCCGCCAGAATAGCCTGATGATCCGCCAGCCATTTCAGGCGATAGCCCTGCGTCCCGACGTGGGTATAAAGCTGCTGCCAGAGCGCGTTATCATCACGGCACGCCCAGATATTGCTGACCGTTTCCAGCAGCATCTGATTTTGTGTCGCCCCTGCAATTTGCAGGTGGAACAGGCGATCGAAATCGCCGCGGTAATCTTTTCCGGCAATCGCCGCCTGCTCTTGCTCCAGCGTCTTGCGTAGGTTTTCGATATCCGCTCGCGTTGCCATACGTGCCGCAAACGCGGCGATATTGCTTTCCAGCAGTTGACGAGCCTGTAGCATTTCAAACGCGCCGATATGGTTTTTAGCGCCGTCTGCCGCTTCGTTTTCATCGGGAATGCGCAGGACATAAACCCCGGATCCCTGACGAATATCGACCGTGCCTTCCAGTTCCAGCATCAGTAGCGCTTCGCGCACTATCGTCCGGCTAACGCCATAGGTTTCCGCAATATTCCGTTCAGGAGGAAGGCGCGATCCAACGGGGTAATCCCCTGACTGAATCTTCTGACGCAAATCACAACCGATTTCCTGATATTGCTTCTTCTCTTGCAGAACCACATCCTTCGCCACGCTTTCACCCTACATACACTGTCGCCCTGAGTGCGGGCGTCAGGCCCGCTCTGAATGTACCCAGCCACATACTGACGTCGCGGCGGTGCGCTAGTCTACCAAACTCAGCGCCTGATCCAGTACTTTTGCGCCATTTAATGTGCCGTAGGCGACAGGGTCGATCACCGCGATAGGAATCTGGTAGCTATCCGTCAGCTTTTTATTTTCATTGAGCTTGAAGCGCACCTGCGGCCCCAGCAAAACGGCAATAATCTCACTGCTGAACTCTTGCAATTCATCCCGCAGATTTTGTTCCGGGATGGCGTAGATCTTCAGCGCCATTCCCCGGTTTTCCGCTTCTTTCTCCATCTTGGTGACCACCAGTGAGGTCGACATGCCTGCTGAGCAGGCCAGTACGATTCTTTTCATATTCCGTTCCTCATTTTGGTTACTGCACCTACTTCTCTTCATCATCCAGCGTCAATTCAAGCCGACGCGTGTCGTGTAGCTGGCGAAACCAGGCGGCGGATTTTTTCGGCCGCCGCTGCCGATCCTGCTCCAGATCGATTTCGATCAATCCGTAGCGGTTTTTAAACGCATTCATCGGCGAAACATTGTCGGTAAACGCCCATAGCATGTAGCCCCGGCAGTTTGCGCCCTCTTCCTTCGCCTTCAGCGTCCAGTACAGGTGCTCGGCGATAAATGCAATACGGTAATCGTCCTGAATCACGCCAGTGCCATCTTTAAAGCGCGCTTCGTTCTCAATACCGATGCCGTTTTCCGCCACAAACCACGGCGCATTGCCGTAGTCACGCTCCATCCGTTTCGCCATGTCGTAAATGATTTTGGGATTGATCTCCCAGCCGCGCGAGGTGTTCATACGACGCCCCGGCAGCTCAAAATGCTCGTAGTAATAGGCCGGATGGAACGGCGTTTCTTTGTTCCACTCACGACTCGGCGCTTTGACCCGGTGCGGGTAATACAGGTTGATTCCCACCTCATCGACAGTGTTATCCCGAATGATCGCCAACTCGTCTTCCGTGTAATCCCACTTCACCTGATGCTGCGCCAGCAGCGCAACCAGCTCTGCCGGATACTCACCTTTCAGCGCCGGATCGAGAAACACCCGGTTATAAAACAGATCGTAAAGGTGCGCCGCTTTCACATCGTGCGCCGCGCGGGATCGTGGATACGTCACTTCAGGGTTGAGGATCACGCCGATCGAGCCGCCGTCCTGGTGATAGCCCTGCTGCCGAAACCGCTGCACCACTTTCGCCGTCGCCAGATTCTTATGATGATTCCACTGCATCCAGGTGTGCGTGTTCTGTTCATAAGGGTAGCGTAGCGCGTCCAGATAAACGCGCGTCTGCACCACAATTGGCTCATTGAAGGTAAACCAGCGCTTCACTTTTCCGGCATAGCGGGTGAAGACAGCATCGGCATACAGCACAAACCATTCCACCACCTGCTTGGATGACCAACCCTGATACTTCTCCAACAGGCAGGCGGGCAATTCGTAATGTTCAAGGCAGATCATCGGTTCTATCCCCTGCCGGTGCATTTCATCCAGCAGGTTATCGATATAGGCCGCATACTCTTCATCGACGATGCCTTTCTCATAGTCCAACATAAAGCGTGACCAGTTGATCGACGTACGATAATGCGTCAGCCCCGCCTGTTTCATCAGCGCCACATCTTCCCGATAGCGATTAAAGAAGTCCGTCGCTTTTGCCGGGCCATAGCCGTTGTGCCAGACCTGACGATCCTGCTTGTACCAGAGATCCAGATAAGAATCCTGCCCTCCCTTCTTGCCGCTCCATCCTTCCGTTTGCCATGCCGATGCCGCCGCGCCCAGAATAAAATCCGGTGGAATAGTCAGTGCAACCTTGCTCATGCCTTACTCCTCTTCTCGCCCGTTTCAGGCTTTTTCCGCTGCGGCCTGCTTTTCCGCTTCCAGTTGCGCCAGCTCGGCACGACGGGACGCGACTTTGACAAACGGTAGATAGATCAATGTTGCCACCATAATGCACACAATCTGCGTCGCGACCGCCCCCATTGAGCCTGCCGTCGACAGCCAAGCGTTAATGATCGGTGGCGTCGTCCACGGCACCATCACCACCGCTTTGCCCGCAAACCCCATGCTGGTCGCGAAATAGCCGATCGTCCCCGTCACTAACGGTGTGATAATGAAGGGAATCGCCAGAATCGGGTTGAGCATAATCGGCATACCAAAAATCACCGGCTCATTAATATTGAACACGCACGGACCGAAGGAGATTTTGGCGATCTCTTTCATCTCTTTACGCTTAGAGGCAATCATCACCGCCAGCAGCAGGCCAATCGTCAGGCCGGAACCGCCGATGCTCATGTACACATCCCAGAACGGCATGGTGATAATGTTCGGTATTTCCTGCCCTTGTTCGAACGCGGTCATGTTGACAGCAATCGCCCCCAGCAGCAGCGGTTCACGAATTGGCTTAATCATCTGGTTGCCGTGGATGCCGATCACCCAGAACAACTGGGCGACAAACATCAGCACCAGTAAACCGGGCAGGCTTTGCACCACAGATTCCAGCGGCTGTTGTACGACTTTATAAACGGCGTCATACAGATACATGCCCGTCACGCGGTGAAACAAAAATCCGAAGGTGGCGATAGTGACCACCGTGATGATGGAAGGAAACAGCGCAGAAAAAGAGGCCGCGACGTTGGGCGGTACGCTGTCCGGCATTTTAATCCGCAGCCGATCGACGCTTTCCAGCTTGGTATACATTTCAACTGACAGGATGGCGATGAACATCCCCAGAAACAGGCTCTTCGTATCGGAGAACTGCTTCGCCAGCATGTCTTTCACCACCATCATCTGCCCGTTGACGGCCATTTCGATCGTGGTTGGCGTTACGGCAATAAAGCAAATCACCGCCAGCAGGCCGGGAAACAGCCCGCGTGAACCGTTAATCTTCCCGAGTTCGATACCAATCAGGAAAACGGCACCGATAGTCAGAAAGCTGAGCGTGGCATAGTTAATGCCGCTCATAATCGGTTTGAGCTCCGCCAGAAACGCGAATAAGGAAAAACTGGCCAGACCGTTTTTCGGATCCAGCACCATGTTGGAAATCAGAACGGAAAACGCCCCCACGATAATGACCGGCATCAGCGTAATAAAGGATGCCTTAATCGCCATAATGTAACGCAGGCTATTAAATTTATTGGCAAAGGAGCCCAATGAATCAATCAGTTGGTCCTTAAATGACATAACACCACCTCTTTCATCATCATATTGTTATAACGCGGGATGCCCATTACGCGCAGGGTAAATGCAGGTACCGCGCTTTCGCATTTGGCATACCAAAAATCAACCATAATGAATTATTTTTCTGTGACAGAATTCTCACAAGGTAACATTGGAATTCCAATATGATGAAAATGTAACTTTTGGCATACCATAAGTATTCGGCGTACCTAAAAACCCCCACTGACTGCAATAAGGAAACCGACGATGAAAGACACAGAGAACGCCCCGGCATTCGATATGGAACAAACCGGGATAGCGCTATTGATCAACGCGGGTGAAGCATGCTCAAACGCGATGATGGCGATTCAGGCCGCGCGTCAACGGGAGTGGCAACAGGCCGACGATCTGCTTGCCGCATCACAAGAAGCGGCGCGTGCGGCCCACCGCGTTCAAACACGGCTGATCGGTCTGGACGAAGGGGAAGGCAAGGTGCCCGTCAATCTGATCATGGTGCATGCGCAGGATCATTTGATGATCGCCATGCTGTGCCGGGATTTAGCAGAAGAGATGGTTCTATTACGGCGAGAAATAGCAACATAACAAAACTAACAAAAATTTAATTGAGAAGCGGGCATCGGACGTTAAATCCAACAATATGCCTGTGGTAACATGTCACGTGATATTCGTAGCAGGGATGGATAAATGTTTTCAGCCCGTCATCATACTCAATTAAGGTGCAGCCATGAAGACTATGCTGGAAGTGGCGAAACGTGCAGGGGTGTCTAAAGCGACCGTCTCCCGAGTGCTAAACGGCACCGGTCAGGTCAAACAGGCAACACGCGATGCGGTATTTCGGGCAATGGACGAGCTAGGTTACCGTCCTAATTTTCTGGCCCGTTCGCTGGCTCGCCGCAGTTCAAACAGTATCGGTCTTGTTATCTCCAATTTCGACGGCCCTTACTTTGGCCGCCTGCTGCGCCGTGCTACGGATATCGCGGAAAACCACGGTAAACACCTCATCGTGACCGATGGGCACGATACGCCGGAAGAAGAGCAGCGAGCGGTGCAGCTTCTGTCTGACAGACAATGCGACGCCATCATTCTCTATACCCGCTATATGTCCGAGACAGACCTCATGTCGCTGCTCGACACGCTGACCATTCCGATGATCGTGATGAATCGCGATCTGCCGCAGGCACGGGAGCGCTGCATTTTCTTCCGCCAGCAGCAGGCCGCGTTTGACGTGGTGAATTACCTGATCGAACAGGGTCACCGCGAGATCGCCTGCATCACCGCGCCGATGCAAACGCCGACAGCGCGGGCACGGCTCGCGGGCTATCAGCAGGCATTAATCACCCACCAGATCGAGGTTGAGCCGCGTCGGGTGGCACACGGAAATAGCCTGATCTCCAGCGGCTATTATGCCGCACGTCGGTTGCTGGATAGCAACGTCAGCTTTAGCGCACTATTTGCCAGCAACGATGACATGGCAATCGGCGCAATGAAAGCGCTGTACGAGGCGGGGAAAACATTACCGCAGGATGTCTCCGTGTTTGGTTTTGACGATGACCCCTGCGCAGCCTACCTGCACCCTTCACTCTCCACTGTTTACATGCCGATTGAAGAGATGACCGCCACCGCGATTACCCAAGTGCTGGATCTGATTGCAGGCAAAGAGGTTAAACCGCTGCAACCTTTTACCGGTGAACTGAAACTGCGCGAATCAGTACAGAAAGGGCCGTACTATTATTCCCGTAGCGCCAGTCATCCTCGCCATTCCTGTTGATATCGGCCTGCTCCCCGAGCAGGCTCGGCAGCCTTGAAGCAAGCGACGCCACAGGAATACATCCAGCGTCGTGCGCCATTCGCCTCATTAAGACAGCTTACGTGATAGCAGGTAGGCCACCAGCATCACGGGCGGAATCACGGTCAATAGCCCGATAGCGCCAACCAACCCGATACTTTCACCGACATTGCCCAGTAACAGGGGCGCCAGTAAGAGCGCCAGCCCTACCGACTGGGTGGCTCCCGCCGCAATTTTTGACAGAAACTGCGGCGGTTGCTGCGTCGCAACCGATAATATTAACGGGAAAAAATTCCCCAGACAGGCTCCTAAAATCGCCAGACTCACCAGTGCGACGGTGACATGGGGAACCAACCACAGAATAACCAAGCCGATTCCACCAACGATGATTGCCCCGATCAGCAGCGTGTTGATTTCATAGCGCAGCAGCAGGCGGCTCACCGCAATCCGCCCGACAATCGTGCCGCCGAAGTAGGCAGACATCATCCCGACGCTGGTCGCAACCGTTACGGATAACTGCTCTTCCAGAAACTGTGCGCCCCAAAAACCGATGCCCCACTCGGCTGAAATACCGAGGAAAATCATGCCGAACATCAGGAACGCCACCAGCGGCAGACGAGGGGAACGCTCCGCAGGATTGCTGGTTGAAGTGGCGATATTGACAGGCACCCGCGATAGATTTTCGGGCGCAATAAAGAGAAGAGGCAGCAGCGCGATGATGGGCACAAACATTGCCATCCGCCATCCCCAACCTGATTCCACCGCGAGGCTGACAAAGACCGGTCCGGCAAAGACCCCGATGGCGGCAAAAATGCATCCTTCCGTGATGGCAACCCCGCTATTTTCACCGTGATGACGTGCCAGCGATTCCTGAATGGCTATTTGCATCGCGCCACCCGCCAGCCCCAACACCAGCGACATGCTTAGCGTTGCCGATGAGGGCATTGGCAGGGAAAAAATGGCAACCGCAATCGTCACCGCGAACGAGCTGGTGAGCAGGATACGTTTTGGCGATACCCTTTTCGAGCAGTAGGTAACGATAAAGCCTGTCGCAAACATACCAATGGCGTAGAGACTAAAGTGCCAGCCAATCACGATTCTGGACAGTTGTAATTCATCACGCAGGAAAGGGGTAATAGAGCCAGGTACGGCCTGATGAAAGCCGCACACCACCGACAACATATATAAATAGAACGTGTAATAGTCGCGCTTGAATTGGGGTTTAACCAGGCTCTGTTCCGTCATCTATTCATTTCCTTTAGGGGAGAATTAGGGCTTACAAATATTTTTAATCACCAGGTGCTGAAGCAAAATAATGGTTTTGGCATCAATAATCTGGCCGTCATCAATCATTTGCAGCGCATCTTTAATCGGGATTTCCATGACCTTGATATCTTCGCCTTCTTCAGCGATACCGCCGCCTTCATTGATGCGCATCTCGTGCGTAAACGGCGCAATAAAGAAGTGTAGACGCTCGGTAACAGAACCGGGACTCATGAATATTTCACCAATTTTGGTGACCTCATTGAGCTTATATCCGGTTTCCTCCTCTGCCTCTTTTCTGATGGCCTCTATCGGGTCGCGTTCATCCAACAGGCCAGCACACGCTTCGATCAGCTCATAATGGTGACCCAGCAGAAAAGCCGGTAGCCGAAACTGACTGGTGAGAATGACCGTACGTGCATCCGGGTTGTAGAGCACGATGGTCGCACCGTGACCACGGTCATAAGCTTCGCGGATCAGCCGCTGTTCCGTTCCGTTTGAGCGTGTGTAAGTGATGTCGTATTTAGTGAGCTTTCCCCAGTCATTGGCTAATACCCAACTGTCATTGACGACCGCCGTCGTGGCAGAGGGTGCATAAGTCGTGTTTTTCATAGGTGATTACCGTTTGCAATGGATTCAAGCTGGGACAACCAGCGGGTTCGATTTTTTACCGCGTTTTCGGCATCAATAACAAATAGCCGGCTATCCGGTTTTCCGAGAATAACTTTGTTATAACTTGCATAGAGGGCCGCGGCCTCTTCTGACCTGAGCCATTGAAGTGCCTGAGTGACCAGTGGACGGTGGCGGGTCGTGCTAAAGCCTGCAAAGACTTCAGATTCAATGCCGATCGCATCTTGCGGTTCAACGAGTTGCAGCGTAGGGCATTCCCGTTGCCGATTTGAGGCCGCTATTTTTACCGTCACGCCAGCCGCGATCTGCCCTTCTCCGGTCAACCGGGCGGGCTCCCACGCGGAAGGTGGCCTGATGCACGCATTGCGATAAATATCAGAGAGGATCGCCCAGCCTTCGGGCTCACCGTAGAATTGCAGAATCGTCGCCAGCGCCAGAAAACCCGCGCCCGATACGGTTGGGTCAGGAAACGCAACCTTCCCCAGAAGCGCCGGTTGGGCAAGATCGACCCAGGATACGATATCCACACCCGTTTCAGAGAGGACGGCGGTATCGACAACGATCGCGGTTGAAAATCCGGTGATGCGCATATATCCATCGGCGTCAGCGCCCGGCGCAAATAGCCCCTCGCGTAAATCGAGGGTTCGCGAGGCGGTATCTGCCCACCCCAGAATCATATCCACCTGAGGAGCATGCAGCTCCTGAGCCAGCCTTGCCGTCAGGGCTGCCGTAGGCATTCTTTCAATATGGATCGCCACATCAGGCATGTGATGCGCGAGCGCGCGCAGATAATCCGCAAGCTCATAAGGTTCAAAAGAGCTATAGGCTTTGAGTGTGGCCTTTGAGCCGTCGCCCGTTGGGGCATGAATGAGAGTGGAAGTCATGTTGGTTCCTTTACCTCACGCGCTAAGCTTGCTGAGCATGGCCGTCAGCTTGTCGTCGTTGAAATCTGGGATCGCCGCTGATGCGCCATACTTCAGCAACGCCGCTTCATCCAGTGCGCCCGTCATACCGAAGGTAAATACCCCCGCCGCCGCCGCAGACTGAATACCGGGGCCAGAATCCTCAAACGCTAAGGCGTTTTCAGGCCCAACGCCCAGCAGTCGCATCGCTTCCGCGTAGGGATAAGGATCGGGCTTGCTGCGCGGCAGCTCCGCGCCGATAAGCAGATGATCGACGGACTCCAATAAATGTAGCCCCTTCAACATCATGATGGCGCTTTCACGCGGCGCGTTGGTCACCACAGCGATTCCAATGTTTCTGTCCTGCGCCCACTCGAAGAGTCCAGTCACGCCAGGGCGGCCTTCCAGCGGCCCCGTAAGCTGCTTCCTGAACAGCGCTTCTTTACGCTCTCCCAGTTCATAACGGTGCTCGGGCGATAGATTGGGGAAAAGATCGCGCGTGATGTGGTCCATCGGCGCGCCCATGATTTTTTCGTTGTAATAGTCAATCGTAACGGACTGACCAAAGTCGGCCAGGAGTTCATTAAACGCGGCCAGATGCAGCCGGTCTGTGTCGAGCAATGTTCCATCCAGGTCAAACAACAATCCTGCGGTAGTTTTCATTCCAATCTCTCCCAGCTAAGCAACGATTTCAGGACGACATATCGTCCTGGATAACACGGTCAAGTAACGGTGAAAAACGGCTAATGACTTCGGACGTGATCAGGCTGAAATCCGTCATGATGGCACCATCTAATGCGTATTGGCAGCGATCACGGCATAGCGCCTCACGCTGTGCAAGTTTTGGCACGATGACGGATAACAGAGACTCGGCTTTCTTAATATTATCAGCCATCTGCTCACTGACCATGGCGGCATTCACCGCCTCATGGGAGGTATGCCAGCAATCGTAATCGGTCACCATCGCGACCATGTTGTAGCAAAGCTCCGCTTCACGGCAGAGCTTCGGCTCTGGCATGGCGGTCATGCCAATAACCGTGCCACCCATTTGGCGATGGAATGCGGATTCCGCTTTGGTTGAAAAGTGCGGCCCTTCCATCACGACATACAGCCCCTTTGCCAGATGTGGAATGGCGAGTTCGTCCAGTGCATCAACCAGCAGCGAGTGGTTATCCGTGCAAACCGGCTTCCCAAAAGGAACATGCGCCACCACCCCTGAACCGAAGAAGGTATTTACGCGGCGGTACGTCCGATCGATATATTGATCGATCGCGACAAACGTACCGGGAGGGGCTTCTTCGACCAGGCTGCCAACGGCGCTGAACGAGATCACCTGCGAAACCCCCAGCGCCTTGAGCGCGGCAATGTTGGCTCTGACGTTAATTTCCGAGGGCAGCAGCCGGTGGCCGATGCCATGACGATTCACGATCGCTACCGGAATCCCGGCTATCTCGCCAAGCGTGATGATGCCGGAAGGGTCGCCAAAGGAAGTCGTGACATTGATGCGCTCAGGCGTTTCGATGATCGACAGAGAATCCATCCCGCTGCCACAGATGATCCCAATACGGGGTGGCGTCGTCGTTCGTTGATCAGTCATTAATCGTTCCTCTTTCCCTGTTTAGTGGCGATTGAACAGCCGTATTGACGAGCCGGTGGTATAGCTCAGAGAGCGCAGCAGGTTGCCCTCCTGAACCGAAGATCATTCCCTTTGCGATGTACTGCGTGTATCGTGGTTCATTGACTTTCAGCGCCCAGTCCACGGCGGGCATATATTGATAGCGAACGGTGGGATAAATGTGGTGTGCCAGATGATAGGCGTCGGACATCGGAAATATCAGATACCGCTGAATCGCACCGAACACGCCGGAAAAATCCGTGGCACGGCCATGTTCATAGTCATGGGCAAGCCGGTAGCGGGTTGGGCTATAAGGCGTGTGCCAGCGGTGTTTAGAGAGCAGCGACCACCACGAAAACAGCGGATAAATGGAGAAAACAGGAATCACCCACCCGACAATCAGCGCCGCAATGCCGCCCACCCACAAATAAAGCGCCACCACACTTATCGTCACGACGGCGCGCAGCAGCGCGGTCTGCTTCGAGGTGTTTTCTCGGAATACATCGCGGAAGTTGCCCTTGATGTTATTAACCAGACCTTTAAGGCTGACCGGATAGAACAAGGCTTTGATAAACTGACCACGGCTGATGCCGGGCACCATGCCTGCGGCAATCACCCGCCGCAGATTCGGATCTTTACCCGGAACGTCCGCATTAGGGTGATGTTCAATGACATGCGTAATAAAGCGCGAATCCATATCCCTTTTCAGCGTCGGGAACTGGAAAAACGTGTTGGACAGGAACCACTGTAGCTTCTTCGAGGGGCACAGCGCCACGTGCAGCGCATTGTGACCCAGCTCTTGTAGCGCTCTCATCCGCCCCGAGGTCACCACCGCCAGCAGCGCACCGGACAGCACGTTATAGTCCGTCCAGCGGAAGAACAGCACGGCGGCAAAAATCTCCAGCCAACAGTAGATAAACGGCAGCGGCGCGAAGAGCGTATCGAATCGCTTGTAGTAACTGATCTCATCTCTGTTGCCGGGGCTAAGTTTGAATTTCGGCAGGATCCGCTCACCGTCGCGATAATAAAGCGTGATCGCCAGCCGGAGAAAAAGACTTAACGCGATCAGTACCACCATCACATCGAACACACGATCTTGGCTTAGCATGTGAAACCCTCCATGGCATTGGCGAAATTAGCGGAAATAGGCGCGGTATACCGATGACAGATCCCCGAAAACAAACGGGTGAATCGCGCTCAGCCGTTCGTGCGTCTGATGGCCGTGTGAGACAGAAGCCATCTGCCAGCCACAGGCGTGTGCGACGTCGATGTCATGATCGGTATCACCGATCATCAGAGCCGTCGTTCCCGGATTTCCCAGTACTGAGTCTAGCGTTTCAGCAATACCCTGCTTGCCTTTAGCCTGGGTATTCGTGAGGCCAAACACATGGTCGACAAGATGGTCAATGCCAGCGCTGGCTAGATTGTTCTGTAACGTCTCGTGCTGGCTGGCAGACAGCACGGAGATGCTCACGCCGGTACGTCGCAACATACTGATGATATCGATGGCCCCCTGATGGAGAGGACACTGGTTGATTTCGCTATTGAAAATACGCAGATACGCGTGGATCAAATCGTCGAATCGCCCGCTCTCGCAGTCGATCCCGACCGCCTGATAGAACGACTGGATCGGGAACCCGAAATGCTCGCGATATCTCTTTGCATCGAGAGGAGGCAGCGTTTGTAACTCCCTCACCGCGTTCACCCCCTTCACCGCCAGCGCCAGGTCATCGACCAGCGTGCCATTCCAGTCGAAAATAACGTGTTTAATCGCAGTGCTATCTTTCATCGTGATATTCCTTATCGTATGGCTCGGGCAATGACGCTGGATAATGAGGCTCTGACTATGGGGAAACGATAGAGCGTGCGCTGCGCTTCTAGCAGGTTAGCGATCTTGAGGGTGGCAATCGCCACGTCCCGATTGTGGAACGACGCGGCGTGAACCAGGCTGATATACGTCTCTTTCAGCTTATTTTTCAGAGCGGCTTTGGCGGCCTGCTGGCTCAGGCTTTCATCGCTTTTTTTGGCCTGCTGCCAGGAGATTTCCGTCGCCATCACTTGCACATTCAGCACCTGCTGGGCCGAGATCGTGCACCGGAGATACTCAGGCAGAGCGACGTCCAGCGCTTCGGCTTGCAGGGCCGAAACACTCATCCCCTGACTGTAAATAGGGTTGATGCTGCATAGCGCATCTCCCACGACCAGAAAACCATCCGGCCATGACGGCATCAGGTCATAACGGCGTCTCAGGCTGCATGGCATCTTGAACTGGTGAAACTCACTCAGCGGCTCCAGCTTGCTGACCTCATCATGGATGTCAGGCACCGGCAGCTCGGCAAGGAATCGCATAAAGTCATGTTCATTGGGCTTGGGCGATTCGCCGAACCAGCCTCCGGCGGTGACGATATACTTGTCTCCCTCAATGGGACTGATGACACCCATACTGCGTTTTGTCGGCAGATTGGGCGTCACGAGCAGCACTTTCCAGCCGGTCTGACGCGTTGTGTCTTTCTTATAGACGCGCGACACATAGCCGAGCTGATTCTCGACCTCTTCACGCTGAACCTCGCCGTAGCCTAGCTGCTTCAGCCATGCCGCAGCCTTTGAGTTTCTGCCAGAGGCATCCACCACCAGATCGGCTTCCAGCGTTTCCTCCACTTGCCCGACGCTCGCGACAAGCCCTCGCACGGTTCCGTCATCATGAAGAAGGTGTTTAACCCGATAGCCCTCTTTAATCTCGATATTCGGTACGCGTCTGGCCGATTGTCTCAGAACATGCTCAAGCAGCGTTCTTGAACAATAGTGCGCGGTAATACCGGTCGGCCAGCGCTGTTTCCAGCCCACGCCAGCATAGCATTTCACGCCATGAGACAGATCGATCTCTTCAGCCCCGAAGTGCAGCAGCTCGTTCTTAAAACCGGGATAGAAATTCTCGATAATCTGGACACCGCGATTTAATAGCAGATGCACATGATGTTCCTGCGGCACCGTCCGACGCGTGCAAGGTTCATCACTAAACGTATCCAAATCGAGCAGCACAACGTCCTTGAAGTGCCTGGCAAGCGAACGGGCGACCAGACAGCCAGCAATGCTGGCGCCAATGACGATAGCCTTGCCTGTAGCATTATTTAATGTCGTCATGACAGAACCTCCTCCGTATGTTCAGGCTGAAAGCGATTGAGTACCGCTGCGATCACCGCGATGTCAGCCTGTCGGATATCCGGATGAACAGGTAAGGTGGTGATGGTCGCCAGCATCCGCTCGGCATTCGGGCACGGCGTGGCTTTGTCACGCAAAACGGGATACTGGTACAGCGCCTTGCAGTTATACAGGGCGATATCCGAGGGGATGCCAGCATGAGACTGATGTTCAAGTAAAGCGGCATTGCTGCCCGTCAGCGAACGCACGAGCAGTTTGGTGCCAGCGGGTTCACCACCGGAAATGATCGGCAACGGTTCGAGATAGGGGTTGGTCAGTAGCGTGCTCACCGCCTGCATGGTAGACAAACGCTGTTGCACATCCTGTTCCAGCCGATGAAGCCGTGCCAGCCCCAGCGCAGCCTGTAAACCACTGAGAGAGAAATTCAACACCGGATTACGGGACGCGGTGAAATCACAGTGCGTAAACTGCTTCGCCTTCAGCGCCAGTTCATCGTTATCCGTCAGAACCGCCCCGCCCTCGCCGGTAACCAGCGTTTTGCTGTGGTGCGTGGAAAACGTCGCCATATCGGCGTATTTCCAGAGGAATTCGCCATCTAATCTGGCCTTGTGCGCCAGCGCGATATCAAGCAGGTAGTACAAACCGTGCGCACGCGCAAACGCGGCAACTCGCTTCGCATCAACCGGATATCCCCACATCGGGATATCGATAATCGCTTTGGTTTTGTCGTCGATCAGGCGCTCAGCCATAGCCAGATCGATGGTGAAATCATCCGGGCTGATATCGCAAAATACCGGTTCAAGTCGCATAAACATGAGGGCGTATACCGTGCACAGCGGACATGTCGGCGTTAACAGCACCTTGTCCCCCGGTTTGAGGCCAAAGGCAGACAGCGCGACAACGAGCGAACCATACCCCGATGACGTGGCAATAGCCTGCCCGGCATTAAAATGCGTTTTTAGCTGCTGTTCGTATTGGCGAACGGTCTCGGATCGTCCTCCGATACCGCTGTTCAACGCAGCCAGCACAAACGCTTCTTCGCGGGTGCCGACAGGATAAAAGCTGTCTTTGATGGCGTGGGCGCCAGCCCCTGCGACCACAGAGGGAGATAGCGGCGGATTGGCAGCGTGTTGGCTATCAGCACCCATTCGGTAGCCCGCCGCACGATGCGCCGCATTTCTTGCCATCAGCGCCTGTAAACGAAGCCGCCCGACAGCACATTGGATACCACTTATCTTGTGGTTAACACCGACATGTATCCCATCCAAATCGGAGAATTGAGAGTAGCTTTTCGCTCGGCGTCCCCATTCGCGATGGCGAAAAAACACGGCCCCCCCTTCGCCAGTGGAAATCGCGGAATCCCCTTCTCGCAAGGACAACAGCCCAATGTCGAATCCCTCAGCGATCTGCCGGTGGTCGAGCATCGTGTCGATGGACGCGGTTAACTCAACAATCGTGACAAGTTGCCTCGCGCGGCTCATCTCAATAACGTGGGCGATGTCCTGACGATACAGAAAAGAGGAGGAAACCAGCACCGCTCTGGTTCTCTCACTAAAATGCTGCTCGAACGCAGCCAGCTGTACACGCAGCGTGCCAGGCTCATAGTCTGCGGCCACGGGTATCAACCCCGCATGCACCAAAGGCGACGTGACCCATGCCGGGACATCCGGCCCCACGATAACCTCATCGCCGGGCCGGAAATCGAGAGCACCGAGCATCACGCTGACGCCCCCGGTATCAGACGACGTCCCGACACATGCCGCAAACCCAGCCCAGTCTGCCAACTCGGATTCGAAGCGCGCGACCGTGGCAAGGGAGGTCTCCATATCCCCCGCCGCCACGGCAATAACGGCATCCAGCTCACGCTTTCGGGCCTGTACAGGATCGTGGAGATCGTTTGCAAAGATCGCGTCGTCCATGACCTCTTCCTTAGGCATTAAAATTGTCGTTCACGACACTGACGATGTAATCGATATCGCTATCGTTGAGCCCTTCATGGCAGGGAACGGTGAAGATGGTTTCAATGATGTGTTCCGCATTGGGACAAGGTTCTGCGTATGGCGTAAAAGCCGGTTCACGATAAAGCGGTTTGTATTTGTATCGAGTGGTGTCGGACATCACCCCCTGAGAAAACATGCGGTTACCTTGATCAACGCTCGCGCCGTTGAGGTGGTGGTAGACCATGGAATAGCCATTGATCTCCGCGCCCTGATAGCGGGGGAATTCCTGTATTGTCGGGATAGCCGACAGCGCCTGTCGGACTTTCTGCACGCGCTCGCGGCGATCCGCAATTTTGCGATCGAGTTTCTTTAACTGATTGATACCCAGCGCAGCGCACAGCGGTGGCAATTTGAAGTTGGTGCCGATGTCTTCGCCCAAGATATAGCCGTTGTTCCTGCTGGATGCTTTGAGCCCGTGGTGCTGCCACCTGAGCATCCGCTCATAGACATCATCATCATTGGTCAGACAGAAGCCGCCCTCGCCCGTACTCATCAGCTTGCGCTCATGGGTAGAGAAACAGGAAACATCACCAAACGTCCCCAGATATTGCCCGTCAGAGGTGGTACCAAACGCGTGAGCACAGTCCTCAATCAGCCGAATGCCTTGCGTCTTGCAAAAATCCACCACGGCACGCATTTCGATCGGGTAACCCCACATAGGGACAACAATCAATGCCTTGATCGGCTGTTCCTGCACGAGTTTGCGCAAGTGATCGAGATCCGGTGAAAAAGACAGGGGGGCGACATCGCAGAAAACCGGGACACAGCCTGTGGTGATAATCGGCAGGATCGTCATAATCGGCGCGGTAGGCGGCAGCGCAATACGATCGCCCGGCTGCAAACCCAGACCCCGAATCGCCAATTCAATCGCCACGGTGCCATTGCAGCACGGTAACGCCTTGGTCGTGCCAAAATATCTGGCAAGCGCGTGTTCGTATTCCGTCAATATGGGGGATTTACCCGAAAAACTCGTGGTATTAAACGCGGAAAGTACCGCGTCATAATCGCTTTGGTCGAAATTGATATGAAGATTCTGATACGTTTTTTCGGTCATAAGATAATCCCTTAACGTTAACCTGAACTTAATAATTAACCGCTAACACGCGTTTGCACTGTTCTTCGATAGCATCCATGCAGCGATAGGTTTCAATCAGCGTTGACAGCGCCGTCTTAGAATCCCGGTCGCCTGACTGAATAGCATTGATAAAATCGAGAATCTCACCCGTATATCCCGCTCTCGAATATCCCGAGGACAGCGGGCTGACGGCCCAGGTGTCACACCAGCGTTTGCGTTCACCTTTCAGATATGTTTTGTCCATATCCGCAACGCTAATCGTACTCAGTGATGTGCTCTTAATATGAAGCCGGTCATCGGCTAATACGTCTAAATCAAAAGTGAAGTGTGGCGAGGTATTACTGGTAATGAGCGTGCCGTGAGCACCATTAACGAACTCCAGTAATACGCTAAATATAATATTTCCGTCGCTGCTATTATCCGCCACCGATAATTTCTTGACCGAGCCACAGAGATGTATCAGGAGATCGAGGCCGTGAATAGTCTGTGCATGCAAAAAGGATTTTAACACGCTGTTATAATCCCAGAGTACAGAGACCGGCTTATTCGCCATTTGCCGTAAACTGATCATCTGTATTTTATCGTTATAGATTTGTTTAATACGTTCAGTTACATCTGCAAAACGAAAGTTCATACCGGAGCCGGTAATCACGCCTTTTCGCTTCGCCATTTCAGCAAGGCGAATAACATCTTCAGAACTCGCCGCTACAGGTTTTTCTAATAAGACAGGGATACCACGTTCTATCGCATCATAGGCTATCCGATAATGTGCAGAAGGATAACACGCCACGATGACCGCATCGAGTTTGCATTTATCCATCATTTCACAATGATTACTGAATATCTTTTCTTCATCAAATTTAAACAGAGTCGCCGCTTCCAGACACTTTGCTGGGTCAGTATCGCAAATCGCCGCAATTTCCACGCCAAATAATGCATTACACGCGGGTATAAGATTTTCACGAGCTTGTGCACCAAATCCAACGAATCCGATTTTCATAATACCTCCATTTTTTCTCTCAGTATTAAAAGCGATGGGAGCTGCGTGTAATCTTCAAGCCTGTCAATGCTTATCCACTGTAAATTTGTCGCCTCTTGTTCATTGATGACCAGCGGTACATGCCTGTCAGCCTGTAGCAAAAAACGAATATCATAGTGGTAATGTTCAGGCTCTTTGGGGTTGGCGGGAATGAGGTGAATATCGATATCCAATATCTCGTTAGAGACAACATTAACGTCTGCGATGCCTGTCTCTTCCTGTGTTTCTCGTAATACGGTATCGATAATATCGGCATTACCGTCACAGTGACCACCGGGTGGTAACCACATATTCAGTTTTTTATGTCTTAAAAGAAGGGTGTGTTGTCTTTCTTTATCCACTATAAAAGCGGTTCCCGTAACATGGCCTTCTAATGTGGATCGTTCAAAGGGGTGGGACGTCGCATCAATAAAATATTGCAGACGTTTAGCATTCACATCATCTCTATCTGTTGTGATAGGAAACTTATAGCTGATGTCAGCATTAAGTTTCAGAATTACACTTCTGCCATCTTGCACGTTTATTCCCTCAAGCGTCTTATGACATAAAACATATTATTCACACAGCATAAGCCCCGCATCAGTCTTTCCATATCACTGACAACGTCGTTATTACATAAAAACCGCAAGGCACATCAGATAGATTTATTATAGTTAAAAAAATAATTAGACCGCTAATTTAAAACGTACCATGTTCTATAAAACCAATGACATCACAAAGGCTAAAACTTATCGTCTTAATTAAATAAATAGGATACATATTAAATATATAGACCTGTTATATGACAAATATAAGACAAGCTATACGCTCACTGTTACTCGCTTATTAATACGTGAGTAAAATATCAGAAAACAATCTATACACAATGGCTTTGCAACTTATTTTCACCATAATAAAACATAAAAAATACTAATTTAATGATTTTCATTAACATTTTTGCAAAAAAAATTTGTAACCGCTTACCCCGTACGAGCAGTACGCACGGGGTTACCGCTTTAGCCATGCTCAATCAACATCACCGCACTCGTATCCGCCTCCAGCGCGTCAAACAGATGCGGGACGTCGGCGGAGTAGCTGATGTAATCCCCCGCGCTCAGTTCAACGGGCTGTGCAACAGGCCCAATTCTGGCGCGACCGCGGCTCAGAATCACGTGTTCAATCGTCCCCGGTCTATGCGGTTGAGAGACTCTGGCTTCCCCCGGCTGTACATTAAGCCGATAAATATCACGCTGCGCGCCTACCGGACACACAGCCAGCAGCGTCGCGGCATAGTTTGCCTGCTCCGAATAGGTTGCTGCGCCTTCGTTAGCCCGAATCACCTGCACGTGTTGGCGAGATTGGCCAATCAGCTGGCTGACCTGTACATCAAGCGCCATCGCCAGCGCCCAGAGCGTTTCCAGACTCGGGTTGCCAATCCCAGTTTCCAACTGTGAAAGCGTTGATTTTGCCAGCCCCGCCCGCTTTGCCAGCTCGGTCACTGACAGATTTAGCCGCTCACGTTCCCGCCGAATAGCAACGGCCAGCCGCGCGATGGGCGTAATCGCCTGCGCACCATTTTCCTGATTATCGATTGTCATATTGTTCACCATAATGACTATTTGTTCGACTTGACGAACAAAGGCATTGTGTTCATTATTTTGTCCTGTTGTTCATTATAAAAAATTTTGTTCACTATAACAGCACACACTTTGCACAAATAGGCAGGAAAAAATGACATCTCAGACTCGCGGCACGATAGAAATGGCTATCGCGATGATCATTTCTGGTACGGTTGGCTGGTTCGTTTTGACGTCAGGACAGCCAGCCATGACGGTAGTCTTCTGGCGCTGCGCGTTCGGCGCATTGACGATGCTGATCGTCTGTGGGCTATTGGGCTTGTTGCGACGGGGCGTCATTAACCGGAAGCAGGCTGGTATTGCCCTACTCGGCGGCCTGGCGCTGGTGTTCAACTGGACGCTGCTATTTGGCGCTTATGCGCATGCGTCTATCGCCGTCGCCACCGTGGTGTATCACACGCAGCCCTTTATGTTGGTGGGGCTAGGCGCGATCTTTTTCAGGGAAACGCTGACCCTCAACAAACTCTGTTGGCTACTGCGCGCCTTTGGCGGCATCGTGCTGATCGTCAGCGCGCAAACGGGAATCGATAGCGCTGACAAAGGCTATCTGTCTGGCGTGCTGATGGCATTGGGTGCCGCGTTTTTCTACGCCGTGGCGGCCGCGATAACGAAAAAGCTGTCAGGGATCCCGCCGCACGTACTCGTACTCATACAGCTGCTCGTTGGCGTCGTAGTTCTTGCCCCCTTTGCGGCAATGCCTGTTGCACCAATGGCTTCACAGTGGGAAATTCTGGTGGCGATTGGCGTAATCCATACCGGGCTGATGTCGACGCTGTTGTACAGCGCGATCCAGAAAATCCCGACCGCGCTGGTTGGGGCACTGTCGTTCATCTATCCCGTTATCGCAGCGCTGGTTGACTGGGCCGCGTTTGGGCATCGGTTGGATGCCATGCAGCTTGCAGGGGCGGTGGCGATTCTGCTGTCCGCCACCGGAATGACGTTCGGCTGGCGCATCACATTCAGCAGGCAAGGGATTCGCCTGCGTCAGGCAGTACGTTCGGGGGAAAAACAGAATGTCTTTCCCCCGATACAACCGAATCATCCCGATTAAAGCGCTTCCAGCGCCAGGAGTTCTTCCAGCGTCTGGCGACGGCGAATCAGGCGCGGCTCGCCGTTTTCAAACAGCACTTCCGGCAGCAGCGGACGGCTGTTGTAGTTCGAAGACATGGATGCGCCGTACGCGCCGGTGTCGTGGAAGACCAGATAGTCGCCCACCTGCGCATCCGGGAGCGCGAACGTTTCCACACCGCCGCCAGCCTGTTGGGTAAACACATCACCGGATTCACACAGCGGCCCGGCAATCACGCTATCGCGCAGCGTGGACTGGCTGGTATCGCGGCCATCACCCGGCAGCAGAGAAACATGGTGATAGCTGCCGTACATCGCCGGACGCATCAGGTCGTTAAACCCGGCATCAACCAGCACAAAGTGACGGCTTCCCATGGATTTGACCGCCCGCACTTCCGCCACCAACACGCCAGATTCCGCGACCAGAAAACGTCCTGGCTCGATTTCCAGCGTCACCGGATGGCCGAGGTGCGCGGCAATTTTTTCACGTGCCGCGTTCCACAATCCGTAATAGTGTTCGGTATCAATCGCTTCTTCGCCGTGGCGATACGGAATCGACAGCCCGCCGCCCGCTGAAATCGCCTTGATGTCCTGCCCCAGCTCAACAACCTGACGCACCATCGCCTCGCACACCTGTTCCAGATGGCCGTAATCCACACCGGAACCAATGTGCATGTGGATGCCTACCAGCTTAAGTTGGTAGCGCTGAATATGCGCCAGCGCCAGCGGCAAATCACCGTACCAGATACCGTGCTTGCTGTTTTCACCGCCGGTGTTAGTTTTCTGACTGTGACCATGACCAAAGCCCGGATTCACGCGCAGCCATACCGGATGCCCCGGCGACTGCTGACCCAGTTGTTCCAGCATATCAACCGAACCGGCGTTCACTGGAATGTTCAGTTCAGCAACACGTTGCAGCGTCGGGCGATCCAGCAGATCGGCAGTAAACACAATCTCATGCGCATCGGTGCCCGGTACAAACCCAGCAAGCAGCGCACGCTCGATCTCACCCAACGATACCGAATCCACTTTCACACCCTGCTCACGCATCAGGCGCAAAATATGCGTGTTGGAACACGCCTTCTGCGCGAAGCGGATGGTGTCGAACTGGCGCAGTTGGGCAATGCGGTTAACGATGGTTTGCGAATCATAAGCCCAAACAGGGCAACCAAAGCGGGCAGGCAGTTCACGCAGGCTTTGCGCGTTCAGCGCATGGGTTACGTCATTCAGATCGTGAGGCATAAAAGTTACCGATTTACAGGGTTAAACGTGGTTGAGAAACACTATAAAAATCCCCTAACGGGTAAACAAATATCGTTTTAAGCAGACTCTATTCATTTCTGATATGGTTTATCACAACGGTAGTGATAAGAATGAAAGGGAGCGGCATGGCGGCAATATCTTTGCGGCACATCGAGATTTTCCATGCGGTCATGACGACCGGGAATCTGACAGAAGCGGCAGTACTACTGAATACCTCGCAGCCGACCGTCAGCCGCGAGCTGGCACGTTTTGAGAAACTGATTCAGATGACGCTGTTTGAGCGGCTGCGCGGCAGGCTTTACCCCACCGCGCAGGGGCTACAGCTGTTTGAAGAAGTGCAGCGCTCCTATTATGGTTTGGATCGCATTATCAACGCCGCCAGCGATATTCGCCGTTTTCAGCAGGCGCAGCTTTCCGTTGCCTGTCTGCCTGTGTTCTCACAGTCGCTGCTGCCGGATGTCTGTAAGCCACTGCTGGCACGCTATCCGCGGCTTAATTTGCACATCATTCCGCAGGAATCGCCGCTGCTGGAGGAGTGGCTATCCGCCCAGCGCCACGATTTAGGCTTAACGGAAAACAGCCTCACGCCAGCCGGTACAGAGCGGCAAACGCTGATGTTACTCAATGAAGTCTGCGTGCTGCCTGCCGGGCATCCGCTGGCGCAAAAAGCAGTGCTCACGCCGCAGGATTTTGCCGATGAACCCTTTATCAGCCTGTCGAGCGCCGACAGCTATCGTCAACTGCTGGACAAGCTGTTTCAGGAACAGGGCGTGTCGCGCCGGATGGTGTTGGAAACCCACAGCGCAGCGTCGGTGTGTGCGATGGTACGGGCAGGCGTCGGGCTGTCCATCGTCAACCCGCTCACCGCATTGGATTATGCCGCCTCTGGCGTGGTCGTGCGGCCTTTCAGCATCGACGTGCCCTTTACGGTCAGCCTGATTCGTCCGTTGCACCGCCCTGCGTCGGCACTGGTCGATACCGTCATTGAGCAACTCAGACGGTACGCTGCCGACGTGCCTTCACGTCTGGAGCAGGTCTTGCGGCGCTAACGTACCATTTGAGTCGTTAGCCCCATCACTGCGCTGATGGCAGCACCAGTGATTCATTGCCGCTCAGGTTGCCGCTGACCGGTATCGTAAACTTTTCATCGCCACGGGAAAAATGCCACAGGCTTTTGCCGAAATAGGTGTAGGTCAGGCAGTTGTGAATCGAGAGATCGGTCAGCTGTCGCGGAATACCGTGCTCATTCAAATAAGAAGGCGATGCACACAGCACCGACTCACAGCGTGCCAGCGGTCGGGCAATCAGATTGGGATCCAGTTCGTTGGTGATGCGCAGCGCCAGATCGATGCGCTCCTCGACCAGATGCACCGCGCGGTTATTCATTTGCAGATCGATAGCGACACGGGGATGGTGCCGCAGGAAAGCCGTGATCGCCATACCGAGCGCTCCCTGCGCCAGCGACTGCGAACAGCTAAGACGCAGCAAACCGCTTAACGTGGCATTGTCGGTCTCGGCCTCGACGCGCATATCCGCCGTCAGCGCCAGCATCTCCCGACAGCGCACCAGCGTTTTTTCCCCCGCATCCGTCAGGCTCAGCTTGCGCGTCGTTCGGTGCAGTAGCCTCGCCCCTGCCCACGTTTCCATCTCCGCCAGATAGCGCGTCACCATCGCCCGGGACATGTCCAGCGTCTCTGCCGCGGCGATCATGCTGCCGCGATCTATAATAGTCACGAACACTTCGGCTGCCGTAATACGATCCATTAATTAGTCCGTTTTATGCAACAAATAATTGCCTTATTTGCGGTTTTTCGTACGATTAATGCAACATAACATGACCCCACTTTCTGTCATACCTGTGAGTATCACCATGTCTAAATCTATCGCTTTTACCGTATCTTTACTCGCTGCCTCGCTGGGTCTGGCTTCTGCTGCTCACGCCGCAGAGTTAAAAATCGATGTGTTTAACCCTGGTGAAGCCAGCGTATTCCCAGTTTCCTCCGAAATTATCAGCGGTGATAAAGAAGTTGCTCTGATCGATGCGCAGTTCCAGCGTAATGATGCACAAACGCTGGTTGATCGCATCAAAGCCACTGGCAAAAAACTGACCACCGTTTATATCAGTCATTCCGATCCTGACTACTATTTCGGTCTGGACGTGATTAAAGCCGCCTTCCCAGACGCGAAAATTATTGCCACTCAAGCCACCATCGACGCAATCAACGCCAGCAAAGACGGCAAAGTGGCGCATTGGGGCCCCGTTCTGAAAGAAAACGCGCCGAAAGAGATCGTGGTTCCTCAACCGCTGGAAGGCGATAGCTTTACCGTTGACGGCAAAAAACTGGAAGTAAAAGGGCTGAAAGGGCCAACGCCAGATCGCACGTTCGTCTGGATCCCTTCGCTGAAAGCCGTTGTCGGTGGTATTCCGGTATCTGCCAACATCCACGTCTGGCTTGCCGATACCCAAACGCCGGCATCTCGCGTTCACTGGCGTGAAACGCTGAAATCCATCGAAGCGCTGAAACCGACCACCGTCGTACCGGGTCACTTTATCGCACCAACGGATTACACCTTGAAAAACGTGACCTTCACGCTGCAATATCTGGAGACGGTGGAAAAAGAGCTGGCAAAAACCAAAGATTCTGCCGAGCTGAACGCCGCAATGAAAAAACACTACCCAACACTGAAAGAAGAATCAGGTCTTGAACTGAGCGCGCAAGTTCTGAAAGGTGAGATGAAATGGCCACAGTAAGACTGCATTACATTTATGATCCCTTGTGCGGCTGGTGCTACGGTGCCGCTCCACTCGCTCTGGCCGCGCAGGAGATTGACGGGCTGGATCTGATCCTCCACGGCGGCGGTATGATGACGGGCAGCAATAGCCGCACCATCACCCCCGAGTGGCACGATTATGTGCTCCCTCACGATCGCCGCATTGCGCAAATGACCGGGCAAACCTTCGGAGAAAATTATTACGAAGGACTGCTACGCGACACCAGCGTCGTGCTGGATTCCGCGCCGCCGACAACTGCCGTACTCGCCGCGGAAGCGATGGCAGACAAAGGCATGGCGATGCTGTACCAGATCGAACAGGCACACTACGTTTCTGGGCTCAAGATCGCCGATGCTGCCGTGCTGCGTCAGTGTGCAGAAGAAATCGGCCTGGATGGCGACGCCTT
Source organism: Pectobacterium sp. A5351 (assembly GCF_028335745.1). Lineage (NCBI taxonomy): Bacteria > Pseudomonadati > Pseudomonadota > Gammaproteobacteria > Enterobacterales > Pectobacteriaceae > Pectobacterium > Pectobacterium sp. A5351. The sequence goes on along the minus strand of NZ_CP116477.1, from coordinate 713,976 downwards.
CAGCACCGAGTTCGCCTTTATTCGGGTAAAAGCGCTGTCAAAACACATCAGCGCCAGCCGGGAATTACTGGCGAAAGTTCGTGGGCAAGGCTTCCCCACGTTTGCGCTGGAAGATGCTAACGGGACTTTCCAGCAAATTCCGTTGGCAAGCTACCTCGGTCAGGTAGACACGTGGCGCAAGGTGCTGACACAGATGGTCAGCCGCTCAGCAGCATAATCGTCCTCACCAACCTTCATGGGAGCAAGCCAATGCGGCATGCTCCCTTTTTCGTTCGCGATGCAGTTTGTATCTCATCCCCTTAAACCGCTACAGTATCGCCTTCGTGATCAATCAGCATGCTACCGCGCTTATTCATCATCCCGTTGAGAGGAAAGCAGCGTGAACGAACGAGTTACAGAGTCAACGCTAACAATAATGTGGGAGATTGGCGATGAAGTTAAGCCATAGCTTTAGCAGTGCATTAAGAACCTTCGCCTATTTCATGGCCAGCGGCACCCAAAATACGCTTAAAGGCATTGATTACCTTTCACTATATGGTGAAGAGCCCAGCGCGTTTGAACAGGTTTTTGCTATCTACGCCAATGTGTTAGAACTGGATGAAGACGGCAACGTATTGAACGCCAAATATGCCGAAAAACGCGCTACAGACTATTTACGACACTACTGCGACCCCAGCTTCACTGTCGAACCACCTTATGAAGACTGGGAAGTTGAGCTGCATTAATGATCTACAACGTGAATTAACGAACACCGAACAGTAGTGCAGTCGGTCAGCGTGCGGGCGCTTCTCTATGTTATAGTGAGCTATATCTCCCTGCGAAGAACCCGAGACAATAAGGGTGACAGGGATGCTGACAACGCTCAAACCAGGCCACACCACCAGACACACACGAAACGATAACTGACAAATCATGACCGACGTAAAATCAGGTACACACAATACGGTATCAGCCGACTCCCGCGCCTCTCGCCTTAACCGCTTCTCCATCGCGCCGATGCTCGACTGGACCGATCGTCATTGCCGTTACTTTCTTCGCCAGTTGACTAGCCAGACATTGATGTATACCGAGATGGTGACGACGGGCGCGATTCTTCATGGTAAAGGCGACTATCTGGCCTACAGCGTGGAAGAACATCCAATAGCGCTACAGCTCGGCGGGAGCGATCCGCAAGCGCTGGCGCACTGTGCCAAACTGGCTGAGCAACGCGGCTATGATGAAGTTAACCTGAACGTCGGCTGTCCGTCCGATCGCGTACAGAATGGCCGCTTCGGAGCCTGCCTGATGGGCGAAGCCGCACTGGTAGCGGACTGCATCAAAGCGATGAAAGACAGTACCTCAATCCCGATTTCGGTGAAAACCCGCATCGGCATTGACGATCAAGACAGCTATGAGTTCCTGTGTGAATTTATTCAAACCGTCGCCGAACGCGGCGAGTGCGATACCTTTATCGTACACGCGCGCAAAGCCTGGCTTTCGGGCCTGAGTCCGAAAGAGAATCGGGAAATTCCGCCGCTGGATTATCCGCGCGTTTATCAGCTCAAGCGCGATTTCCCCGCGCTCACCCTCGCTATCAACGGCGGCGTCAAAACGCTGGAAGAAGCCAAAATACACTTACAGCATCTGGATGGCGTGATGATGGGGCGCGAAGCCTACCAGAATCCCGGTATTCTGGCGCAGGTTGACCGCGAACTGTTTGGCATTGATGCCGCCACGCCGGATCTGGCTGGCGTGGTACGTGCCATGTACCCCTATATCGAACGCGAACTCTCGGGCGGCGCAGCATTAGGCCACATCACGCGTCACATGCTCGGCATGTTTCAGGGCATCCCCGGCGCGCGCCAGTGGCGGCGCTACCTGAGTGAAAACGCCCACAAACCCGGTGCCGACGCAACGATAGTCGAGCGTGCGCTGGCGCTGGTTAATTTGGTTTAAAAAACACTAACAGTTAGTATTTTTTATCAACCTTCTTTCATTTCTCTTCCCGACGTCGCTGATAAATCAACCACTTACCAGCGGCACATCTTGGCACGGTTCTTGTAATGGCTTGTGTAGCACGCAGAACTTTTCTCTGCGGTTTAACCGCTACAGGAGCGCAACATGTTGGAAATTTTCTTCGTTATTGGCTTTTTTATCATGCTGATGTTGACAGGCGTGTCACTGCTGGGCGTGATTGCGGCACTGTTTGTGGCGTCCCTTTTTATGCTGATTGGCGGGCTGTTTAGCATGGCGATAAAAGTGCTGCCGTGGCTGATTTTAGCCGTTGTGGCGGTGTGGCTGTGGCGCAAATTTAGCGGGCGTCCCGTCTACAATTCGCACCGCAATACCTATCGAAAATACACTTATCGCCAACGCAACGGGAATGAGTGGTAATGCCAGAAAGGGGAAAAATCTGAATTACGCGCAAAAATGACGGGCAAGGCCGTATTTAATACCAACTTGTTTTCATATGGCCTGTTTTAGTACAAAAGTGTGCGCCAGCAGATATTTTTTCCCTGAGGTGGCTGCTAGGATGACGCCACAGTTTGACACCTGATTGTCGTTTAAAAGGTGAAATTAAGCTGGGTAAATAAAATAGGGTGGCAAAAAGCCACACGATTTCATCGTCGTCAGGGAAATAATAGCCGCACAGCGGCACCTTCGTGACGATCGCTACGCTGTACCCTACATACAGTCTGATGAAATTAGCGTAATGGCCGAGGCCTCCCAATGGGAGGCCTTCTGCTTTTCAGAAACAGACATTAGGGAATCAGCAGGCATGAACCCTGCGTACTGCGGCTTTCCAGCGCCCGATGAGCCGCTTGCACATCCGACAGCGCAAATTTCTGGCTCTGCGGCACGTCCACCGTAATCGCTCCGCTGGCGATCAGTGAAAAGAGTTCATTGCTGGCCTGTTCCAGTTCGGCACGGTTGGTGACGTAACCAAACAGCGACGGGCGCGTGACGTACAGCGACCCCTTCTGGTTCAGAATCCCCAGATTGACGCCAGTGACCGGCCCAGATGCATTGCCGAAGCTGACCATCAATCCACGGCGACGCAGGCTATCGAGCGAGGCTTCCCAGGTGTCTTTCCCGACCGAGTCATACACGACGTCCACCTTCTGCCCCTCGGTCAACTCCGCAACGCGCTGTGCGATATTCTCGGTGCGGTAATTGATGGTCGCCCAGGCGCCAGCCTGCTTTGCCCGCTCCGCTTTCTCATCGGAGCCCACCGTTCCAATCAGCTTCGCCCCCAACGCCTTCGCCCACTGGCAGGCAATCAGCCCAACGCCACCTGCCGCCGCATGGAACAGGAAGACGTCATTGGGCTTGATCTCGTACGTCTGACGCAGCAGGTAGTAAACCGTCAGCCCTTTCAGGAAAGAGGCCGCCGCCTGCTCAAAGCTGATGGCATCCGGCAGCAGCGCAACGTTCTCCGCCACCACGTTGTGCGCCTCGCTATACGCGCCCAGCCCAGACTGCGCATACACGACGCGATCGCCGACTTTCAGCACGCTCACCCCTGCCCCGACTTTCGTCACGACACCTGCCGCTTCGGTTCCCAATCCAGACGGTAAATCAGGTACCGGATACAGACCACTGCGAATATAAGTATCGATAAAATTAATGCCGATAGCGCGGTTCTCAACTTGCACCTCTCCCGCAGCAGGTTCAGCAAGCGTGAAATCCACGTATTGCAGAACCTCTGGGCCACCATAAGCCCGGAACTGAACGCGTTTTGCCATGTTATCTCCTCGTTCACAAAATATTACCCCATAGAAACACATGAAACGTGTTATTAGGTAGTTTGGAATATACAATGCCTACTTAGAGCAGGCTAAATCAACCAGTAAGACAGGCGATATGGCAGAAAAACGACCGTTCAGCAAACCTAATCCCCTTCGCGACAAACAAGTGGAAGCACTGAAACTTCCCCCCCAATCAGTATCAGCAGAACAGTCAGTGTTAGGTGCTCTGATGCTTGATAATGAACGCTGGGATATAGTGGCCGAGCGTGTTACTGCTAATGACTTCTTCAACCGAGCCCACCAGCTAATTTTTGCTGAAATGCAGAATTTGCTGGACATGGGGAAACCGATCGATCTGATTACGCTGTCTGAATCACTCGAGCTGCAAGGTTCACTGGAATCCGCCGGTGGCTTCGCCTATCTGGCCGAACTGGCAAAAAACACCCCTAGTGTACTTAATATTAATGCCTACGCAGAGATAGTACGCGAGCGCGCTGTGGTGCGTGAAATGATCTCCGTCGCTAATAAAATTGCCGATGCAGGTTACGATCCACAAGGCCGCAGCAGTGAAGATTTGCTCGATATGGCGGAATCCCTTGTTTTTCAGATTGCTGAAAATCGCGCCAGCAAAGACGAAGGTCCTAAAAACATCGAACGTATTCTGGAAGACACCGTTTCCCGAATCGAACAGTTATATCAGCGCCCGCATGACGGCGTAACTGGCGTCTCTACCGGCTATCAGGATCTGGATAAAAAGACGGCGGGTTTGCAGAAATCGGATCTGATCATCGTTGCCGCGCGTCCATCGATGGGTAAAACCACCTTCGCCATGAACCTGTGTGAAAACGCTGCAATGATGCAGGACAAACCGGTATTGATCTTCAGTCTGGAGATGCCAGCAGAGCAGATCATGATGCGTATGTTAGCGTCTATATCTCGCGTGGATCAGACCCGCATTCGTACCGGTCAGTTGGACGACGAAGACTGGGCACGTATTTCCAGCAGTATGGGACTCTTACTTCAGAAAAAAAACATGTATATCGATGATTCCTCCGGCCTGACACCGACCGAAGTACGAGCACGTGCACGCCGCGTGTTCCGTGAACATGACGGACTAAGCCTGATCATGATCGACTACCTGCAATTGATGCGCGTGCCGTCGTTGTCCGACAACCGTACGCTGGAAATTGCGGAAATCTCCCGCTCGCTCAAAGCGCTGGCAAAAGAATTGCAGGTTCCGGTCGTCGCCTTGTCGCAGCTTAACCGCAGTCTGGAACAGCGTGCCGATAAGCGCCCGGTTAACTCGGATCTGCGTGAATCCGGCTCTATCGAGCAGGATGCCGACCTGATTATGTTTATCTATCGTGATGAGGTGTATCACGAAAACAGCGATCTGAAAGGCATCGCTGAAATCATTTTGGGGAAACAGCGTAACGGCCCGATTGGTACCGTGCGTTTGACCTTTAACGGGCAGTGGTCGCGCTTTGATAACTATGCCGGCCCACAATATGACGATGAATAACGCAGCGCTCAGCAATGACAACACTGCTCTAAGGAACAAGAATGAAAACGGCAACTGCCGTCATTAATCGACGTGCTTTGCGCCACAACCTGCAACGTATCCGCCAGCTCGCGCCTGGCAGCCAGGTCGTTGCCATCGTGAAAGCCAACGCTTACGGCCACGGCATGATCGAAGCTGCCCATACCTTTTGCGACGCTGACTGCTACGGCGTCGCGCGGCTCTCCGAAGCGCTGGCACTGCGCGCCGCGGGCATCACCAAACCCATCGTCCTGCTAGAGGGTTTCTTCTCCGCTGACGACCTTCCGCTTCTGGTAGAACACCAGCTAGAAACCGCCGTTCACAGCCCTGAACAGCTTGCCGCACTGGAGCAGGCCACGCTGCCACAACCGCTACGCGTGTGGATGAAGCTCGATACCGGCATGCACCGGCTTGGCGTTCTACCGGAACACGCCGACGCGTTTTGGCAGCGCCTGACTGCATGTCGCAATGTGGTTCAACCCGTCAATATCATGAGTCACTTTTGCCGCGCCGATGAGCCCGAAGCCGACACCACCGAACGCCAGTTGGCGTGCTTCAATGCCTTTACACAGGATAAGCCCGGCGCACAATCCATCGCAGCTTCCGGCGGCATTCTGCTGTGGCCTCAGTCGCATCGCGATCGCGTCCGCCCCGGCATTATTCTCTATGGCGTATCGCCGCTGGATAACGAAGACGCCGCGCATTTCGGCTTCCAGCCTGCAATGACCTTTACCTCCCATCTGATCGCCGTTCGCGAACACAGGGCAGGCGAAGCGGTCGGTTACGGCGGCACCTGGACCAGCCCACGCAATACCCGTCTGGGCGTAGTCGCCGTCGGCTACGGCGATGGCTACCCGCGCTGCGCGCCAGCCGGCACGCCCGTGCTTATCAACGGCCGTAAGGTACCGCTTTCCGGTCGCGTGTCGATGGATATGATCACGGTGGATTTAGGGCCGGATGCGCAAGACAAAGTCGGTGATGAAGTCATACTCTGGGGACCAACACTACCGGTTGAACGCATTGCCGCACATACAGGCACCAGCGCCTACGAACTGATCACGCGCTTAACACAGCGTACCGTATTGGAATACGTCGACAGTGAGTAAAAACGGACTGGCTGGTTTTTATCGGCAGGCTCATGGCTTGCTGGTTTTCAGACGGGTTATCTACTATGCGGCAAGCTGGCTTGCCGCAGCCGCTATCCTGACGCTGTTTGCCCTCATTAATTTCTATACTCTGGAACCGACGGATGTCGGCGGCACGCTGTTTGGCGGCATGTTTAGCGCGATATTCGATCTGATTTACTGGTCTTTTGCTGCGTCGGGATTCTGCTTTCTGGCGCTTTTTCAGCTCTCAGGATGGCGTGTTGCCTGGATACTCGCGGGACTGGTGCAAATCGGCATCAGCGCCCTGTGGCGCATTCAATATTGGCAAGAGTATGAAAACGACAATGTGATACTTTCACCCATGCCCGGTGAACTGTATGTTTCCATACTGGTGGGCGTAGGCATGGCCGCTATCGGCATCGTGAAATATCGACACGCCCGGCGCAACCCGGTCGCCCCGCGCCCAACGTATGCTAAAGCGGTCGCCGCGCTGCTGCTCATCGCGCTTTATCTGGCACTTCCGCTACATCTATACCTACGTGAACCCCTTCCCTACTGCGCCTTTAGTCCTAACGGGCAGCAGTTAAGTCTCTGTCTGGGAAACAATGACGAGCGGATTATTGTGGAGTGATGGATTCACTGCCGTGTAGGCAGTTAACAAAATTAAACGCGCCGAAAATCAGTAATAAAAAACTCATAGGCAACGCGCCCTAAAAAACTGGTAGTCTGTTTGGCTCACTGCCTGACACTGTTTAGGGAACGCGATGTACACCATTGATGATTTCGATCTGAAAATCCTGACGCTGCTACAAACTAACGGCCGCCTGACCAATCAGGAACTCAGCGAGCTGGTCGGGCTGTCCGCCTCACAATGCTCCCGCCGCCGCATCGCACTGGAACAGGCGCAGTTGATTCTCGGCTATCATGCCCGCCTGTCGCCGAACGCGGTCGGACTGGAGTGTCTGGGATTAATTGAAGTGCGGTTGATCAACCACACCAGCGAATACGTTGAGCGCTTTCACCAAATGCTGGGAGAGGTGGACGCCATTATCGACGCGTATAAAACCACAGGCGATGCCGATTATCTGTTAAAAGTCGCCGTGGCGGATCTGCCTGGGCTCAGCACGCTGATTAGCCAGATTCTGTCGCAGAACAAGAGCGTCGCGCACCTGAAAACCTCTGTGGTATTAAACCGCCTCAAAGAAAACGGTTTGATGATGCCGGAACTGCCTGCGTTGCCCTGAATGAGGGCAATCGCCTCTATTTGGTGCAAAAAAGGAATGATTCACGCAACAACCTCCAAATAAATGCACAAAAAAACTAAATAAAGAATAAAAATCGCATGAATCATGCATCATTTTCATTCATATAATTCAATGCTTTGCCCTTATCGCAGGCGGTATTACATACAGGGCAGTCGCTAAACGGTACTATCTGGTGCGATTCTTGCTTTGGTAAGCACATGTTTTTACGACAATCTGTTGAAGTGCTCACCATGGATAACGTTATTCCCACACAAAAAATATCACACACGCTGCTGGAAGATATTCTGGCAATACTGTTCGGCACACTGATGGTGTCGTTTGGCGTCATTCTGCTGCGTCAGGCTGGCGCACTCACTGGCGGCACCGCAGGCATGGCTTTCCTTATCCACTATCTGACCAATGTCTCCTTTGGCATCGCCTTTTTCCTGCTGAACCTGCCTTTCTATTATCTGGCTTTACGCCGTATGGGGTGGGCATTCACGGTGAAAACTTTCTGCGCCGTCGGGCTGGTTTCTCTGTTTTCCGACCTGCACCCGATGTTCGTTCATTTCGATCAGCTCAACCCGTTCTACGCCACGCTGTTTGGCAATATCATCACCGGAATAGGCTTCGTGGTGCTGTTCCGCCATAAGGCCAGCCTCGGCGGCGTGAATATTCTGGCGCTCTATCTTCAGGATAAATACGGCCTACGGGCGGGAAAGCTCCAGATGGGCGTTGATGTTGTGATTGTGCTGACTTCCCTGTTCGTGGTAAGCATACCGATGTTGATTGCTTCCATTCTGGGGGCAACCATTCTGAACCTGATTATCGCGATGAATCATCGCCCCGGCCGTTACGCGGCCTGATTGTCCCCCACCATCGTCGGGGTTGCGGTACCCATAAAAATGACACACTTAGGAGAGCTACACTGTGTTTCAAAACGTTGATACCTATGCCGGAGATCCTATCCTGTCTCTGATGGAAAAATTCAAACAGGATCCAAGAGCGGATAAGATCAATTTGAGTATCGGGCTCTACTACAACGAGCAAAATATTATCCCGCAGTTGCGCTCCGTCAGCGCGGCCGAAGGCAGCCTGAAACAGCCGGCACAAAGCGCAAGCTCTTATCTGCCGATGGAAGGGTTACAGCCTTACCGTACTGCGATCCAACACCTACTATTTGGTGAAAACCACGCGGCGCTGGAAGCCGGTCGCATCGCCACCATCCAAACGTTGGGCGGTTCAGGTGCGCTGAAAGTGGGTGCGGATTTCCTGAAACGTTACTTCCCTGATTCAGAAGTATGGGTCAGCGATCCAACATGGGAAAACCATATTGCGATCTTCGAGGGCGCGGGCTTTAACGTTCACACCTACCCGTATTTCGATGGCGAAAGCCTGGGTGTGAAATTTGACGCCATGCTTGCCACGCTGCAAACGCTGCCAGTACGCAGCATCGTGCTGCTGCACCCGTGCTGCCACAACCCAACTGGGTCAGATCTCACTACCGAGCAGTGGGATCGCGTCATTGAAGTTATCATCCAGCGTGAGCTGATTCCGTTTATGGACATCGCCTATCAGGGCTTTGGCCTCGGGATCGAGCAGGATGCCTATGCGATTCGCGCCGTTGCCAGCGCGGGCGTTCCGGCACTCATCGCCAACTCGTTCTCCAAAATTTTCTCACTGTATAGCGAGCGCGTTGGCGGCCTTTCCGTGGTGTGTGACGATGCCGACAGCGCACAACGCGTGCTGGGTCAGTTAAAAGCGACCGTCCGCCGCAACTACTCTTCCCCACCGAATTTCGGCGCACAGGTCGTTTCTAAGGTTCTGAATGACGCGCAGTTGAACGCCGACTGGAAAGCGGAAGTCGAAGGGATGCGCACCCGCATTCTGAGTATGCGTCAGGAACTGGTTTCGGCATTGAAAAACGCGCTGCCGAACCGCAACTTTGACTACCTGCTCACTCAGCGCGGCATGTTCAGCTATACCGGTTTCAGCCTGGAGCAGGTTGATCGTCTGCGTGAAGAATTCGGTGTCTACCTGATCGCCAGCGGCCGTATGTGTATGGCGGGACTGAACCATGGCAACGTCCAACGCGTCGCTGCGGCCTTCGCCGCGATTCAGTAAATCGTAAAATGACAACGCCACGGGGTTAACCGACTCACCGTTGTAACTCGCTTAATTCAGTGGCTTGTGTGATAAAAATTTCATGACCCAACTACGCTACCTGAACGGTTACCCTCCGGCGATTGTTGCCCAAGTTCAAACGCTCCTCGATCAAGGCAAACTCGGCACCTGGCTGGAAAAAAAATACCCTGATCGCCATCCGATCCAGAGTGACAAGTCGCTCTATCAGTTTGTCGCTGAGCTGAAACAGCGCTATCTGAAAAACGCCCCCGCAATATCAAAGGTGCTCTACGACAACAAACAGAATCCGATAAAAGGGACGCTGGGAACCAATACGTTTGTGGCACGCGTACAGGGCGGGAAATTAAAATCCAATAACGAAATCCGAATAGCGACGCTATTCCGTGACGGGCCGGAAGATTTCCTGCGGATGATCGTGATACACGAACTTGCCCACCTCAAAGAAAAAGACCACAACAAAGCCTTCTACCAACTTTGTTGCCATATGGATCCTGATTATCACCAGTTGGAGTTTGATATGCGAATCTGGCTCAACTGGCGAGAAATAAAATCAGGTTAGACCTAAACTCATCTTTTGTGATGGGTTCACTTTGCTTTGGGCTTTGTTGAATAAATAAATTTTGAGGTACAGCAAAGCCCGCTTAAAACTGTAGGTAAGCTTTTTGTACGGCAGCTTAGAAATTGCAGAAGACGAAGGGCGGCTTGATTGTGCTGTTCACTGCCGTATTAGGTAGCTTAGAAAGGCACCGTGTAAGGCTGGCTTGCAGGTTCAGAGTAAACTGCCGTACAGGCAGTTCGATATTTATCGACATGCGTCGCTGGACTATTCCCCGTTGAGTGTGACAACCAGCGAGCGGCTGCCGGCGTGGTTGCGGTGCTCGCACAGGTAGATGCCCTGCCAGGTGCCAATGTTCAGGCGTCCATTGGTGACGGGGATTATCAGGCTGTTTCCGAGCAGGCTGCCCTTCAGGTGCGCCGGCATGTCGTCGCTCCCTTCATACGTATGGCGGTAGTACGGTTCACCCTCCGGCACTAAGCGATTAAAGAAGCTCTCGAAATCCTGCCGTACCGTGGAGTCCGCATTCTCGTTAATCGTTAGCGCCGCCGAGGTGTGCTTGATGAACACCTGCATCAGCCCGACGTTTATCTGGCGCAGCGCCGTGACCTGCGCCAGTATCTCATCGGTCACCAGATGGAAACCTCTGGCTTTCGGTTTCAGGCGGATGTCATATTGCATCCACATCGCCACCTCCCTGCTATCAGGCTTCGCGTGCCAGAATCGGTCGCAGGAAGCGTGCAGTGTGAGACTGTTCGCACTCTGCCACCGTCTCCGGCGTGCCGGAAACCAGAATTTCTCCGCCGCCGCTGCCGCCTTCCGGCCCCAAATCGACAATCCAGTCAGCCGTCTTAATCACGTCCAGATTGTGTTCAATCACCACAATGGTATTGCCCTGATCGCGCAACTGATGCAACACAGCCAAAAGCTGCTGAATATCGGCAAAGTGCAGGCCGGTCGTGGGTTCGTCGAGAATATACAACGTCTGCCCGGTTCCGCGTTTTGACAGCTCGCGAGACAGTTTCACACGCTGCGCTTCCCCGCCGGACAGTGTGGTGGCCGACTGCCCAAGACGAATGTAGGACAGGCCAACGTCAATCAGCGTTTGTAGCTTCCGCGCCAGTGCCGGAATGGCATCAAAGAACTCTCGCGCTTCTTCGATAGTCATATCCAGCACTTCATGAATGCCTTTGCCTTTGTATTGAATTTCCAGCGTTTCGCGGTTATAGCGCTTGCCTTTGCACTGGTCGCACGGCACATAAACATCCGGCAGGAAGTGCATTTCGACCTTAATTACGCCATCGCCCTGACAGGCTTCACAGCGTCCACCGCGCACGTTAAAGCTGAAACGGCCAGGGTTATAGCCGCGGGTACGCGCTTCCGGCACGCCGGCAAACAGCTCACGAATTGGTGTGAAAATACCGGTGTAGGTTGCCGGGTTGGAACGCGGCGTGCGGCCAATCGGGCTTTGATCGATATCGATCACCTTATCGAAATGCTCCAGCCCCTGAATCTCGCGGTGAGCAGCGGGTTCCGCCAGCGTCGCGCCGTTCAACTGACGCTGCGCCAGTGGGAACAAGGTATCGTTGATCAGGGTCGATTTGCCCGATCCCGATACGCCGGTGATACAGGTAAACAACCCAACCGGTAGCGTCAGCGTCACGTCTTTCAGGTTATTGCCCTTCGCACCAATCAGCTTCAACACGTTGGTCGGATCCGCAGGTACGCGCTGCTTCGGGATTTCAATCTTGCGTTTGCCGCTGAGGAACTGCCCCGTCAACGAATCCGGCACCGCCATGATCTCTTTCATCGTGCCCTCTGCGACAATCTGGCCGCCGTGCACGCCCGCGCCGGGACCGATATCAATCACATGGTCAGCAGCGCGAATCGCGTCTTCATCGTGTTCTACCACAATGACGGTATTGCCCAGATTACGCAGATGAATCAGGGTTTCCAGCAGGCGCTCGTTGTCGCGCTGGTGCAAGCCGATGGACGGTTCATCCAGCACGTACATCACGCCAACCAGCCCGGCGCCGATCTGGCTCGCCAGACGAATACGCTGCGCCTCACCGCCGGACAGCGTTTCCGCCGAGCGGGAGAGCGACAAATAGTTCAGCCCGACGTTCACCAGAAACTTCAGCCGATCGCCAATCTCTTTCAGCACTTTCTCGGCGATTTGAGCACGCTGCCCGCTGAGCTTCATATTCTGGAAGAACGTCATCGCATGGCCGATACTCATATCAGAAATCTGCGGCAGCGTCGTCTGCTCGACAAACACGTTACGTGCCTCTTCACGCAGACGTGTACCGCCGCAACTGGCGCAGGAACGGTTGCTGATAAATTTCGCCAGCTCTTCGCGTACCGCCGTGGATTCCGTCTCTTTATAACGGCGCTCCATGTTGTGCAGCACGCCTTCGAACGGATGGCGGCGTACCGAGGTGTCCCCGCGATCGTTGATATATTTAAATTCGATATTCTCTTTACCAGAGCCGTACAGAATCACTTTCTGCACCGCGGCGCTCAGGCTTTCAAACGGCACATCGACGTCAAATTTGTAGTGCTCCGCCAGTGAGCGCAGCATTTGGAAATAGTAGAAGTTGCGGCGATCCCAGCCGCGAATCGCGCCGCCAGCCAGAGACAGCTCCGCGTTTTGCACCACGCGAGCCGGATCGAAGAATTGCTGCACCCCCAGACCATCACAGCTTGGGCAAGCGCCCGCCGGGTTGTTGAACGAGAACATGCGCGGTTCCAGCTCATGCATGCTGTAGCCACACACCGGGCAGGCAAAGTTCGCTGAGAACAGCAGTTCAGGCTGGGTAGGGTCGTCCATATCGGCCACCACCACGCTACCACCAGAGAGATCCAGCGCAGTTTCAAACGATTCCGCCAGCCGCTGTGCCAGATCGTCACGTACTTTGAACCGGTCAACGACGACCTCAATGGTGTGCTTTTTCTGTAATTCCAGCTTTGGCGGATCGGACAGATCGCACACTTCGCCGTCGATACGGGCGCGGATATAGCCTTGTGAAGCCAGATTTTCCAGCGTTTTGCTGTGTTCGCCTTTGCGATCTTTCACAATCGGCGCCAGCAGCATCAGGCGTTTGCCTTCCGGCTGCGCCAGCACGTTATCCACCATCTGGCTGACTGTCTGCGCGTCCAGCGGCACATCGTGCTCCGGACAGCGAGGCTCACCCACGCGTGCAAACAGCAGACGCAGGTAGTCATGAATTTCGGTAATCGTCCCGACCGTGGATCGCGGGTTATGCGAGGTGGATTTCTGTTCGATAGAAATGGCGGGCGACAGCCCTTCGATATGATCGACGTCCGGTTTTTCCATCAGCGACAAAAACTGACGGGCGTAAGCGGAGAGGGATTCCACATAGCGCCGCTGCCCTTCGGCGTACAGCGTGTCAAACGCCAGCGATGACTTACCCGAACCCGACAAGCCGGTGATGACGATCAGCTTGTCACGGGGGATTATCAGGTTGATATTTTTGAGATTATGGGTACGAGCACCACGAACTTCGATCTTATCCATTCACACACTTCCCGGAATAAAAACGGTTTGTCATCGCCTCTCGAAGAGAGAGAACCGGTACGAAACGAGCAATTATGGCATAAAAAAAACGCCGGACGCGTTTTTTAACGTCGCTTGCGACGGCCCGATAGGGTGGCAAGCAGGGATAGCTTGCCATAAAAAAAACTGAATGGATATCCAGTATTAACCCCCTTTACCTTGCAAACGCTGCAAATTTTACTTTCATTTCTGAAGCTATTTCGCAGGTATGACAGAGAGTTTTCCACATGGTAAGATTGATCGTTTAGACTTAGAAAATAAATCTACCGATTCATCAGGAGAGACGAGCATGGCCAGCAGAGGCGTTAATAAAGTGATTCTTGTCGGGAATCTGGGTCAAGACCCGGAAGTCCGCTATATGCCGAATGGTGGTGCAGTTGCCAACATCACACTGGCAACTTCCGAATCCTGGCGTGATAAACAGACCGGCGAACAGAAAGAGAAGACCGAGTGGCACCGCGTGGTGCTGTTCGGCAAACTGGCTGAAGTCGCGGGCGAATATCTGCGCAAAGGCTCTCAGGTTTACATCGAAGGCGCACTGCAAACCCGTAAATGGGCCGATCAGGCTGGCGTAGAGCGCTACACCACCGAAGTCGTCGTTAACGTCGGCGGCACCATGCAGATGTTAGGTGGACGTCAGGGCGGCGGCGCGCCAGCAGGCGGAGGCCAACAGCAAGGCGGTTGGGGACAACCTCAACAGCCGCAAGGCGGCAACCAGTTCAGTGGTGGCGCGCAAGCTCAACAGCGTCCAGCGCAAAATAGCGCTCCAGCGCAAAGCAACGAACCGCCAATGGATTTCGACGACGACATTCCGTTCTGAGTGCGCCGTTTATCAAAACATCCTATTGAAACCCCGATTTATCGGGGTTTTTCATTTTGTGATGAATGGGAAAAACCGAAAATAAACAATCAACCAAAGAAATCATCACATCATGTACGTTTCGTGCTCAACGGTATAATCAGGGCACAATCAGTACAGTTATTTCTCCATCGCTACTAAAAAATAGCAACGCCCCATCAACGGGTATAAACGCTATATATGGAGATATAACGTATGGAAAAAAATAGTGCGCTTCGCGCCGATAACAAAAAGCTATCCCACATCCTCGTCAGCAAGACATCCTCACCCCATTCTGGCAACGCATCTTTCAGGCTCGCAGCACTTGCTATAACCGTCTCTGGTTTGCTTTTTGCCTCACCGACACTCATCGCAGCAGAAACAGCAACGGCTGCCGATTTAGTGTTACGTAACGGCAATATCTACACCGTTAATCAAGGCCAGCCGTGGGCAGAAGCCGTCGCGGTACGCGATGGTCGTTACGTTTTCATCGGTTCAAATGCACAGGCCGCGGAATTTATCGGTCCGAAAACACAGGTGGTTGATCTTGAGGGCAGCATGGCAATGCCGGGGATTAATGACGTCCATGCTCACCCATTAGACGGCGGCTATGAAGATATTTACTCCTGTAACTTCGCGCAAACAAGCTCACTGGATGAAATCCTAAACCAGGTGAGTGAATGCGTGCAGAAAGCAGGACCAGGCGAATGGGTGGTCGGCTCAGCCTGGGGTAGCCCACATATGGCGGAGCTTTCTACTGCTAAAGCACTAGCAAAGCTGGATAAAATCAGTAACGGACATCCGGTAATTCTGCGCGATGATTCCTACCACAACCGCTGGGTTAACAGCAAAGCGATGAGTCTGGCCACTATCACCGCCCAGTCAGTTAGTCCAGCCGGAGGCGTCATTGTTAAAGATGCAAAAACAGGCGAGCCTACAGGTCTGTTGCAAGAATTCCCCGCGTTCCAGCATGTACAAAGTCTGGTTCCAGTACGCACGGAAGAACAACGGCTGACATCAGGACGCGGTGCCGCAAAAACGATGGTGTCGTTAGGTATCACGGGCGTACAGGAAGCGGTCAGTTCTGAAGTGAATCTGCGTATCTGGAGCAAGATTGACCGGGCAGAAGGCCTGCCTTTACGCATTATCGGCTCGATCGTTTCTACTCCGCTTCTGGATGAAGGTGCCGCGGGCATGGAGCTGGTTGCCCGACGCGACGTCTACCGCACCACCAACTTCTTTCCCGATCGTTTTAAATTTGTTTTGGATGGCGTTCCGCCAGCCCATACCGCGAAACTGCTTGCCCCCTATTTGCCCACTCAGGCACATGGCGATCACTACCACGGAGATACACACTACACCACCGAGCAGGTTGTAGAAATTTTATCCAAGCTGGATAAACAAGGCATATCAACCAAGCTTCATGCTGCGGGAGATGGCTCGCTGCGTCTGGCGCTGGATGCCGTTGAACAGGTACGAAAAATCAATGGACCAAATGGTCCTATGCATCAAATCGCGCATACGCATCTGATATCACCGCAAGATATTCCGCGCTTTTCCCAGTTACGCGTTGCCGCCGATCTATCGCCGATGTTGTGGTTTCCTTCTGATATGACACAGGCCAGCGTCGTCACCATTGGCGCAGAACGCATGAAAGATTTTGTCCCCACAGTTAAACTACTCCGCTCTGGCGCAGTAGTTGCCGGCGGTTCCGACTGGCCTGCGGGTGGCCCTACGCCATCCCCTTGGGTCGGAATTGAAGGGCTGGTGACGCGACAGAATCCTTTGGGAGACATGCCTGGAACACTGGCATCCGAAGAAGCTGTTGATCTGTCTGAAGCTATTCGTATCTATACCATCAACAGTGCGAAAGCGATGGGGATAGAAGAAGAGACAGGATCGATCGAGCTGGGTAAATCCGCCGATCTTATCGTTTTAGATCGCCACTTGTTCAACGTACCCATCAAACAAGTGCACCAGACCAACGTAGTAAAAACGTATTTCAAAGGTCAATTGGTTCATGCTGTGCCTGAGAAATCTTGATTCGCGAAACTAAATCACCACCAAAGTAACAACACGTCGTCAGCATCAGGGGACGTTCATGAACGCCCCCCTGAAAGATTCGGTGAATTCGGCCCGTATCTTCAACGAACCTTACTTTGCGCTGCAGGCCACACTGCCACGGGACAGCCTGCAATACCGCTTCGGCCTGATGCTGAAAATCCTCGCCGGTTATATCAACGACGAGCCTGCGACTCGCTTTGTGGTGGATATGCAGGGGAATTTCGTCATGGTGTGATGTGTTCTTTTAGCCATATTGGTTATGTAGAACTGGATATGGTTTCGTGCGCTTCAAACATTGTTCTTTTCATGCTACGTCGTAGCACGCGCCCGACATAGGGGGCTACGCCAGCCCCCTATGAACCCCGGCTTTTGGCGGAAATTATGCCGTGAAAAGAAAAACCATCGCGATATGAGTTGGCAGGGTTTTGTCAGCAGTGTGGCGCACGAAACATCGCTCCCCAGCCTCATCAATCACACCAAATCCCCCTAATCGGCTTACATACTTTCTTACCTATTCCCTCTATCGTCATCGACAAAAATCGGTATGTTATAATATAACAAATTAATTTTTTATCGATGATCATGACAAGTTTTTACTCCTTCTCTGCGCCGAAGCGCGTGTTGCTGGTTTCCCTGCTGTTGGTGCTGCTGTGGCTCTTGGTGGGGTGGGCGGTGGTATTGCCATGATTGCCCTACAGGAACTGGCCTTTGGCTATCGTAGTCATCCACCGCTCGCGACACTCAGCGGATGTTTCCATCAGGGGTCGCTGACGGCGATTATTGGTGCGAACGGCAGCGGAAAATCCACATTGCTGAAAACGCTGGCGGGTCTGCTGCTGCCGCTTTCCGGTTCATTCAGCCTCGGCGATGGCAGCAAAGATAATACTATCGGCTATTTGCCGCAGCTCTCCGAATTCGATCGGCAATTCCCTATCAGCGTACGCGACCTGGTACTCATGGGATCGCTGCCCCATCGCGGCCTGCTGCGGAGTATCAATGCCAACTGGCACCGAAAAGCGGCAGACGCGCTCGACGCCGTCTCCATGGCGGACTTCGCTGACCGACATATTGGCGTCCTGTCCGGTGGGCAGCTACAGCGCGTACTCTTCGCGCGGCTACTGCTGACACAGGCTCCCATCATTCTGCTGGATGAGCCTTTTATCGGCATCGATAGCCACACCACGCAGGCGCTTTTACAGACAATCGAGCAGCTTCACGCCGAAGGCAGAACCATTCTGGCCGTTTTGCACGATCTGGAACTGGTCAGTCAGCACTTTCCGAACATCTTGCATCTCACCCCGGACGGCCATCGCTGGGGGGATGCTCAGCCCATACTACATAGCCTGCGCAAGGCCGACAGCGATACGCCAACGCTCAGGATCGTCACGTCATGATGTTATTTCACCTGATCACGTCTCCTTTTGCCGAATTCGGTTTTATGCGTCGTGCGCTGGTCGGCTGTCTGGTCATCACGCTGAGCGCCGCGCCGCTGGGCTGTTTCCTGCTGCTGCGGCGCATGAGCCTGATTGGCGATGCGCTGTCGCACGCGGTCTTACCCGGCGTCGCCATCGGCTATCTCATCTCCGGGATGTCGCTGCTGGCGATGGGAATCGGCGGCTTTATCGCCGGGTTATCCGTCGCCATCCTCTCCGGCTTCGTCACCCGCCACACGGAATTAAAAGAGGACGCCAGCTTCGCCGGATTTTACCTTGGCTCGCTGGCGCTCGGCGTCACGCTGGTTTCCCTCCGCGGATCAAGCGTCGACCTGCTGCATGTGCTGTTTGGATCGATTCTGGCGGTGGATCGCGCCGCGCTGTTCGACATTGCGCTGATCGGATCCGCCTCCTTGCTGGTGCTGGCCGTTATTTATCGGGCACTGGTGATTGAATCATTTGACATCACGTTCCTGCGCATCACGTCAGGCCGCTATCGGGCGCTGATCCACGGCCTGTTTTTGTCGCTGGTGGTACTGAATCTGGTCGCAGGATTCCAGTTGCTAGGCACGCTGATGACAGTCGGCATGATGATGCTGCCTGCCGCCAGCGCCCGCTTCTGGACGCAACGCCTGCCTATCATGCTCGGTATTGCAGTGCTGCAAGGAATCGCAGCCAGCCTGATCGGCCTGCTGTGGTCTTACTACGCCGAGCTGCCTGCTGGTCCCGCTATTATCCTGACGATTACGCTGTTTTTCTGTTTTTCGGTCTGTGTGGGTCACCACGGTGGGCTGTTACGCCAGCGTGGTTGACCGATGAATCTCGTTGTTTGTAACTTTCTGTGAGGGAAAAATGAAACGTTCACTGTTAGCTATCGCGTTATCCGGCCTGTTGCTTAGCCCGATGGCGATGGCAAAGAATCTTGATGTGGTTGCCAGCTTTTCTGTACTTGGCGATATGGTCAGCCACATCGGTGGCGATCATGTGACCGTGACCGATCTGGTGAAACCCAATGGCGATCCACATGAATTTGAACCTTCGCCAAAAGACAGCAAAACGCTGGCTCACGCCGATCTGGTTTTCGTTAACGGGCTGGGGCTGGAAGGCTGGCTCGATCGGCTGGTCACTGCCTCCGGCTATCATGCCGACGTCGTGACGGCCTCAAACGGGATTGAAACCCGCACCATGGTGGAAGATGGCAAAACGGAAACTGACCCCCACGCCTGGAACAGCATGAGCAACGGTGTGGTCTACGCGCACAACATCGTCAACGCGCTGGTGAAAGCCGACCCGGCGAATGCCGATTACTATCGTCAGCAGGGCGAAACCTACATCAAGCAGCTACAGGAGCTGGATAGCTACGCGAAGAAAACCTTTGCCGTTATTCCACCGGAAAAACGCAAGGTGCTGACCAGCCATGACGCGTTCGGCTATTTCAGCCAGGCTTACGGCGTGAAGTTCCTGTCGCCGGTGGGCTACTCTACCGAATCTGAAACCAGCAGTAAGAAAGTGGCCTCGCTGATTAAGCAAATAAAACAAGAGAAAGTGAAAAGCTACTTCATTGAAAACCAGACCGATGCACGTCTGGTGAAACAAATCGCTGATGCCAGCGGCGCGCAGCCCGGCGGTGAACTGTACCCGGAAGCCCTGACCGACGCCTCCGGCCCCGCCGCAACCTATACGGCGGCGTTTAAGCACAACGTCGATACCATTGCCGCCAGCATGAAGTAGATACGTAAGATTTAGTCAGCACATAGGGGAGTAGGAAAGACAGCGCCACGGATGGCACCTCGCCTCGCTTACACCAGCGTCAGATTGAACGTTTTACCTTTCAGTTGCGCCTGCACCTCAGGTGCCAGCGCGCTATCGGTGATGATATCGGTCAGCTCCGACAGCGGCGTCACGCAGAACAGCGAATACGCGCCATATTTGCTGCTGTCGGCCAGCAGTATCCGGCGGCTGGCATTCACGCCGAGATCTTGCTTCACGCCCGCTTTTTCTTCCGTCGGCGTGGTGATCCCTTTATCCAGACTCCACGAGTTGCAACTGATAAACGCGATATCGGGATAGATGCTGCGTAACAGACGACGACCGTGCTCACCAATACAGGACTGGCTACTGTCATCAATACGCCCACCGATAATCGTCACTTCAATCTGTTTGAACTCAGACAGGAACAGCGCAATTTGCAAATCGGCAGTAATCACGCGCAGCGGCAAATGCGTCAGGTGACGCGCCAGCTCCAGCATGGTCGTTCCCGCATCCAGCACCACCGCACTGCCCGGTTTGACCAGCGTTGCGGCATAGCGAGCTATCGCCTGCTTTTCCTGAAGACTGCGCTGTAATTTTTCATTCGTGGTCGGCTGGGAAGGAATAAAACGATTGAGCGTCACACCGCCATGACTGCGGCTAATCACCCCCTGTTCGTCCAGTTTGATTAAATCACGACGGATCGTCGCCGGGGAGGCATCGATCACGGATACCAGTTCATCGACTGTCACCAGATTATGGCTTTTCAGATAATCCATAATCTGATCAAGACGGCTCTGCCCTCTTACTTTATCCCCGCTCATGCGGAAAGCATCGGTTAATGTAGGATCCACGGCGATATCCATCTTGCTGTTGTTAAACTATCTATTCTTGATTGCAGGATACCAGAAACCTTCCCAAACGCGGGAAGGAAGATATCCTGCAATGCGCACTGTATCGCGTTTTATTCGCTGACAAAACCATGCCATCAATGGTGATGAGTTAGCCTGAATCAGGCCAACTGCATCGCGAGCTGAATAGAGATCGCCATGCTTTCAGACTTCGCTTTACCCGTCCAGGCAATGTCAAACGCCGTGCCATGATCGGCTGAGGTGCGGATAAACGGCAAACCTGCGGTGATGTTTACCCCATCATAGAAGCCCAGCAGCTTGAGCGGAATGTGCCCCTGATCGTGATACATCGCCACCACCATGTCGTACAGGCCTTCATACGCCTGCAAATAGACGGTATCCGGCGGGCACGGGCCATAAACATCAATGCCTTTGGCCTTCATGGCTTCAACCGATGGCGACACAATTTTGATCTCTTCGTCACCAAACAGGCCATTCTCGCCTGCATGCGGGTTAACCCCAGCCACGGCGATACGCGGGTGGGTAAAACCGACGCGCTTGAGGAACACATCCGCCATGTCGATCACCGTTTCCACACGATCGCGGTTCAGCGTATCCAGGAATTTACGCAGCGCGATGTGCGTTGAAACATGGATAACCTTCAACTTATCGGTATACAGCACCATCGCATAGTCGCGGCTGTTGGTCAGTTTCGCCAGCAGTTCGGTGTGGCCAGGGTAGAGATGCCCCGCAGAGTGCAACGCTTCTTTATTTAGCGGCGCAGTCGCAATCGCGTGGACTTCACCCGCCATCGCCAGCGCCGTTGCTTTCTTGATGCAGCGATAAGCCAAATCGCCCGCCTGTGCCTGAACGACGCCAGGCTCCAACGCCTGAGGATCTTCCAGCGGCTCATCAATGATGTTGATGACACCCGGCGCGAAGAGCGCGTCAGCCGGCTTATCAATGATTTTCAGCTCGACGGCTGGCACCACATTCAGCGCCAGAATACGTCGCATCGTCTGTACGCAGCCCACCACCACGGCAGACGCGCCGGAAAGCTCGCCTTCGGCCAGAGACTTGATAATAATTTCCGGTCCAATCCCTGCCGGATCCCCCATCGTTACCGCAATAATTTTACTCACTGACCTTCTCCTCAATAAAACGTAAAACGTCGCGCAAAGTAGTTTCGTTGCCAAAACCCCCCGCTTTAGTCATCACAAGGGTCGTGCCGATAACGCTGTTCAGCAGGTATCCCCAGGGCACGCAGGATGCGATTTGCCCTTTAATCTGAAAGCCGGTCGCACCCAGTGCTGTTGCCACGGCAATCGCAATGTCACCACCGGATAAATACAACCCACCCGGCAAAAACCGGTTAGATTTGCCCACTCCCGGGCCATCGAGAGCCTGAACAATGCTGCGCGTAAGTTCCCCCAGATAGTGGCTGATCGTTTCGCCAAGCTGCTGTCGGCTAAGCCCAAGCTGCTGGCACCGCGCGTCGATCTCGAAGCGCTGATGTTCGTTATGACAGGTACGAATAATGCAATGCTGACCGTTCATCAATGCCTTCACCGCCTCCTCACATAGGGAAACCATGACAGTCGATGAATGGGGTGAAAATATCGCGTTGATATCGATCTCAACCAGCGTGACATCGCCGCGAAGTCTGGCGGCTGCAATCTGTTTTTGAGCGATATCGCTCATTGACCCAACGACAGCCAGTAGCGGCCTCTCCGTTTTGCGCGTAAAATCCTGCGCGTTCGCCAGCGCTTCACTCAGGCCTGCCGAACCGACCAGTAAAGGACGGAACGGTAACGCCCTGGCGGCGTCAACAATATGCGTCAGATCGTCCTGCACATCCGTATCAAGAATAATCAGACGTACGCCCTCATCCGCCAACTGCTGCAAACGGTGGGCTAAATTGGCCTGACGGACATCATCAAGGTGTATTTCCGCCACAGCTAAGGCAGTTTGCTCCGCCAGACGGGCTGCGATAGAAGCTGAGGCCACCGGTGTTTTGGGATCGCTGGCAAATTCCGTGTCGGTAAGCAAACGACCATTCACCCAGACCTCCCCTTTGCGGGTCACACGTCCCAGCGTCGGTGAAGCGGCGGCAATCAACGCAATGGGTATCCCTGTGGCAAAGAGAGCAGCGGTCACTTCTGCGCCCAGATTCCCACGCAGCGTCGAATCAATTTTCTTAACAATCCAGCCCTGACCACCGACGGTCAACCATGCTTCAACCGCTGCGGTAGTGCGCTGGAATGCTGTCTCTTCACTCGCCGCACGGCTATCGGTGTTAATCACCACCGCGTCACCCAGTAAATCTGCATGCAGTTTATTAACGTCAAAAACGACGCTAACCCGCGCGCCATGCTGCGCCAGACCGACACCCGCATCATTGGCACCCGTAAAGTCATCAGCGACCACTAATACCTGTTCTGCTGATTGCTGCACGTTCGACATACTCCATCCCCGGTTCATGATTGCCTGACAATGATTATATTGAATCACATTTGATTATATGTGAGCAATATCAAATTATTTAAAAGGAATTTCACCTATAAATTATCACCACGATGTGGCAAATGGCGTTTGGTTATGATGAAAACCGCACCATTTGACTGAAATTAATCACCATCGCAACCATTATCATCGCGATAACGCTCTGGCGAAGAAGAGAAAAGGCAAGGTAATAAGCATGAACATCAATAGCACTATCCTCAGCGGTTACCGGGTACTTCAGGACATTAGTCACCTGTTGACGGGGAAACAGCACGTTTTATTTGTCACCGACAAAAACATCGTCGGGCTGCCTGACGTTCAGGCGCTGATCGCACAAATTAAGCAAGCCGTTCCGCAGGTTCTGTTGGTTGATAATGTTCCTGCCGAGCCAAGCCAGCATGACGTAGCCCAGATACTGAGCCAACTCACGCAAACCCAGACCGATCTGGTGATCGGCGTCGGTGGCGGTAGCGTGCTGGATGTCGCCAAACTGCTTTCCGTACTGTGCGCGGGCGATGATACCGTCACGCTGGATAGCCTGCTGGCAGGAGAGAAGCCGACTCGCCGCACGACATCTCTGCTCATCCCGACCACCGCAGGAACCGGCTCAGAAGCCACGCCGAATGCCATTCTGGCGATCCCGGAAAAAGAGACCAAAGTCGGTATTATCACGCCAGTGATGCTGCCAGATTACGTTGCACTGGTGCCGGAGCTGACCATCAGCATGCCGTCACATATCGCCGCGTCAACGGGTATTGATGCGCTCTGCCACCTGATTGAGTGTTTCACTTCAACGATTGCCAACCCGGTCAGCGACAACTACGCACTGATTGGCCTGAAAAAGCTGTTCGCCAACCTCGAAACCTCCGTGCGCGAACCGAACAATATGGAAGCCAAGCTGAATATGCTGTGGGCGTCCTATTACGGCGGGGCTGCTATTGCCCACTCCGGTACGCATCTGGTTCACGCCATGTCTTACCCGCTGGGCGGCAAGTACCACATCCCACACGGCGTGGCGAACGCCATCCTGCTCGCCCCTTGCATGCGCTTCGTGCAGGACGCTGCACAGGACAAATTCGCACAGGCGTATGACCTGCTGCCGGATGCCGATCTGACGCTGAGTACCGCGGAAAAAGCACAGGCGCTGGTGACCTATTTCAGCGAGTTGGTCAAACGCCTCAACCTTCCCAACACCTTACAACAGCTCGGCGTGGAAAAAGATCACCTGCCTTATCTGGTTGATGCCGCGTTACAGGTTCAGCGCCTGATGAAAAACGTGCCGACACAGGTCAGTGCCGACGATGTGCGTGAGGTCTATCTGACCCTGTTTTAACCGCATGGCGCTAAATACTACCGATCGTTTAAGCATCGAGATACACGGGACGACCACAGGGGTGAGGCGTCCCTACGGGAACCTCCTCCGGTGTTTCCCCTAACAACGGACTTAAGTGTAAGTATTCGGTTTTAAATAATGTGGTTTTAAGTAGAACAGTTTTAAGTTTTCACCTTTTTGATTACGTGTCACGAGGAAGAACAATGAGTAAAAACATTACCGGCGTCCTGACCGCCATCGTCACGCCGTTTGATAACCAGGGCGAATTTAACCCCGCTGCCATGCGCCTTCAGGTGCAGCGCCAGATGCGCTACGGCAACGGTATTTTTTGTAACGGCACCAACGGTGAGTTTTTCGTCCTGCACACCGATGAGAAAGTCGCCGTCACTGAAACCTGCGTTGATGAAGTCGCCGGAAAAGTGCCGGTTGTCGGCCACATCGGTGAAATCTCCACGCGGGAAACCATCAAGCTCGGTAAGCGCATCGCCGCGCTGGGTGTTGATGCCGTTTCGGTCATCACCCCGTATTTCATCCCACTCAAACAGGAAGAACTGATTGCCCACTACACCGCCGTCGCCGATGCGCTGACTGTGCCGGTGTTTCTCTACAACATTCCTGCACGCACGGGGAATACGCTGGCGCCGGAAACCGTCCGCACGCTGGCGGATCACCCGAACATCATCGGCATCAAAGACAGCGCAGGCAGCTATGAAAGCCTGAGCGGTTATGTGCAAGCGGTGAAAGGTGTGCAGGGCTTTAACGTACTGAATGGCCCAGACTCGCTCATTCACCAGGGCTTTGTTGACGGCTGCTCCGCCTGTATTTCCGGGCTGGCTAACGTGGCACCGGAACCGATCAGCCAGATCTGGCATCGCTTCCATGCGGGTGACATTGAAGGCTCCCGTCAGGCACAAGAACAGGTTGCCGAACTGCGTAAGACACTGTACGCCATCGCGTTCTCACCGGCCGTGGTGAAGAAAGCGCTTGCGATCATGGGTGAAGATGTCGGCGTCAGCCGCTATCCGATCCAGTTTTCCGCACAGGATGAAGACAACATCCGTAACATCCTTAATCAATTCTCGCAGTAACAGAGAAATATCAATTTCCATTTAAGGCCGAGAAGATATGAACCATTTTAACTTTACCGATACCCTCATCATCATTGGGATGATTGTGTTTTATATCGCATTCACCTCATGGTTAACGCTCAAATTACGCAGTAAATCAAGTACTGAATTCATGGAAGGGTCACGCGCGCTACCGGCGTTTATCGTCGGTATCCTGCTGATGACCGAATTCATCGGCGCCAAATCAACGGTCGGTACGGCACAGTCGGCCTTTGAGAACGGCATCGCCGCTTCCTGGTCAGTCATTGGTGCCGCTATCGGTTTCCTGCTGTTTGGGATGATTCTGGTTAAGAAAATCTACAATACAGGAAAGGTCACCATCTCTGGCGCCATCGCCGAGAAATACGGTACGTCTACCAAGAACATCATTTCGATCATCATGATCTATGCCCTGCTGCTGGTAAACGTAGGTAACTACGTCAGCGGTGCGGCAGCCATCTCCACCGTACTGCACATCTCCCTGCCAGTTGCCGCGCTGATCACCGCGATCGTGAGTACCTTCTACTTCTACTTTGGTGGTTTAAAAGGCGTGGCTTATGTCACGTTGATCCACAGTGCCGTGAAGTACGTTGGCGTGATGATTATTCTGTACGTTGCATTGAAAATGACTGGCGGCTTCAAGCCAATGATCGAACAAATGCCGGATTACTACTGGACGTGGGACGGTAAAATCGGCGCCAGCACCATTTTCGCCTGGCTGATCGGGACTATCGGTTCTATCTTCTGTACCCAGTTCGTTATTCAGGCTATTTCTGCCACCAAAGATGCTACCTCTGCAAAACGTGCAACCTGGGTCGCCTTCCTCTTCTGTATGCCGATTGCCATCGCTATCGCGATTATCGGTGTGGCGGCGAAGTTTGCTCACCCTGAAATCAATAGCCTGTACGCCATGCCAATCTTCCTTCAGGATATGAATCCTTGGGTTGCGGGTCTGGTTACCACATCACTGGTTGCATCAATATTTATCAGTGTGAGTACCGTCGCACTGGCGATTGCCTCACTGATTGTTAAAGACTTTTATGTTCCGTATTACAACCCAACACCAGAAAAAGAGATGAAGATGACGCGCGTATTCTCGCTCATCATCGGATTCCTGCCGCTGGTCTTCGTTTTACTGGTACCTGAAGTTCTGAAATTGTCATTCTTTACCCGTGCCATCCGCCTTTCTATCTCGGTGGTCGCCATCATTGCCTTCTATTTGCCGTTCTTTAACAGCACTCGCGGTGCCAACGCCAGCCTGATATCAGCCTGTGTCGTCACCTCCGTCTGGTACATTCTCGGCAACCCGTACGGTATCGATAACATGTATGTCGCACTGGTAACCCCAGCTATCGTCATGGCGATCGATAGCATCATTCCGAACAAAGCGAAAAAAATCCAAACTTCTCCAACTGAAAATAAATCAGGAGCCTGAGTCATGAGTAGCGAAACCATTACCGTAGAACGTAGCGGAAAAATTCATCACGCAGAAGGCGATGCCGTGCGTCTGGATGCCTACATTCCATCGGAATGCCCGCAGAACCATGCCGCTAATCTGCTCCATCTGCCGAACGGCGATGTGCTGTGCGTCTGGTTTGGTGGCACTCAGGAAGGCATTGCAGATATCTCTATCTACATGTCCCGCCTGGTGAAAGGCAGCGATGGCTGGAGTAAAGCCGTTAAGTTGTCCGAAGACGCGACCCGTTCCGAGCAAAACCCGGTGCTGTTCCTCGCACCTGATAACGTGCTGTGGCTGCTGTATACCGCGCAGAAATCTGGTAATCAGGACACCGCTATTGTGCGCTACCGCCAGTCCACGGATTTCGGCGCTACCTGGGGCGAAATCGGCACGCTGCTCGATCAGCCGGGCACCTTCATCCGCCAGCCCATCACCGTGCTGGCAAACGGTGACTGGCTGTTGCCGGTGTTTTACTGCCGCGTTCAGCCGGGTGAGAAGTGGGTTGGTAACAACGATGACAGCGCCGTGAAAATCTCCAGCGATCAGGGCAAGACCTGGCGGGAATATCCGGTGCCAAACAGCACGGGCTGCGTACACATGAACATCACGCCGTTGCAGGACGGCACGCTGCTGGCGCTGTACCGCAGCCGCTGGGCGGATTTCATCTACCAAAGTCGTTCAACGGATGGCGGTAAAACCTGGTCAGACCCTGTGCCAACCGATTTGCCGAACAACAACTCCTCCATTCAGGTGACCACGCTGGAGAATGGCCATCTGGCGCTGGTGTTTAACCATATGAGCGCCGCCGATGCCACCGAACGCCGTCTGTCGCTGTACGATGAAATCGAGGATGAAGAGGACAAAGCCAGCAATGCCAAAATGCCGGAAGTGCAAGCAGGCAGCCGCAGCGCTTTCTGGGGTGCTCCGCGCGCGCCGATGACGCTCGCCATTTCGGAAGACGGCGGCAAGAGCTGGCCGTGGCAGCGTAATATCGAAGTGGGTGACGGCTACTGCATGACCAATAACTCCACAGAGAAGCTGAACCGCGAGTTCTCTTACCCCAGCGTCAAGCAGGCGCAGGACGGTAAGCTGCACGTCGCGTTCACCTACTTCCGTCAGGCGATCAAGCACGTCGTGGTGAGTGAGGAGTGGGTCAAGGCAGGTTAAGGCTGTAGATCGTTTAAAACCTGAGATACACGGAGCGACCACGGGGCGAGGCTTCCCTACGGGAACCTCATCCCGTGTTTCTCCTAAAAATTGTTTCTCCTAAAAATAGGCTTAAGGTGAAATCACGCGGCTTTTTCTCTTTGTCAGCGGGGGGATCTCCCCCGCTATACCCAGGACACGATAATGATTGCAGGAAACCTCACCACCCTCAAACTCGCCACGCTGCCCGATGCACTGTGGGCGATTCTGTCCGCGCCGGGCATGTCACTGGCTGAGTTGAATGCGCTACCTGAAGGCCGCTATCAGCCGGAAGGGGCCGAATGGTTCTACAACATCGGCACCGTGAACACCGCACCGCGCGCCACGCGACACACCGAATTTCACAGTAACTATCTCGATATCCAATTGATTCTGGAAGGCGAGGAAATTATCGGTTACGGTCTGAATGATGTACATGGCCAGCCCGCGACCGAGCGTAAACCGGATCTCTACATTTTGGATAACCCACAGGTGCCGCATCAGATCCATCTGCGGGCAGGCGACTTCGTCACGTTTTATCCGGGCGAAGCCCATCAGGCGCTGTGTGCGATTAACGACAGCCCTGCACCGGTCAAAAAAGCCGTGTTTAAAATCCCCGTTACGTTGTTAATGCCGATCGTTTAAAGATCGAGATACCGGGGGCTACCACGGTGCGAGGTATCCCTGCGGGAACCTCATCACCGTGTTTCCCCCTATAAAATGCAAACGCATTTTAAATGCCACTTGTGGCAGCCCGTCAGGGCGAGCGCAGGAACTGGGCGAGTAAATCCATATTTAAGTGAACAGCATTACGTCACGTTGTTGCAATAAGAACGGTTGAATATTAAGGAGACGTATTTCATGTCAGCTACAGCCCCTAAACACGCCCTGATTACCGGTAGCAGCTCAGGGATCGGTGCCGCCATCACACAAAAATTACTGGCGGAAGGCTGGCGGGTAACCGGCCTGTCACGCAAGCCGGGTGACTATTCACATCCATACTTTACCCACCGCGCGGTGGATATCATGGATACGCCCGCGCTGACGGCTATTCTGGACGACATTGCGCAGGTTGATGCCGTCATCCATGCCGCTGGCATTATGAAAGCGGCCCCGCTCGGCCAGCTTTCGCTGGAAGACGGTGAAACGCTATGGCGCTTGCATATTCAGGCAGCACAGGTGCTCGCCGACCGTCTGGTCGATAAGCTGCCGCAAGGGGGCCGCATCGTGTTGCTGGGCAGCCGCACCTCCAGCGGTTCAGCAGGACGCAGCCAATACGTCACGACAAAATCCGCGATGATCGGCATGGCAAGAAGCTGGGCAGCGGAACTGGCTCCGCGTGGCATTACGGTAAACATCGTCGCGCCGGGTGCCACAGAAACCCCGATGCTGACGATGCCGGGCCGCCAAAGCTCACCGCCGAAGCTGCCACCGATTGGGCGCTTCATCCAACCGCAGGAAGTGGCCGATCTGGTAGGTTACCTGCTCTCCCCTTCCGCTTCAGCCATTACTGGCCAGCAGTTGGTGATATGTGGCGGTGCTTCGCTGTAATGCGTCACGATTTCCATAACTCATTCTCATCACTCATCCTCATAACTACAGGCCAATATTCTTAAATGGAGATTGGCCTTAATTATTCCCCCGCTTCTTGCCCCCATGTCACTCGCATGATGTAGAGGGATATTATTCTTTTTCATTGCCGTGGATGCATCCGTTCGAAATAATTGATAAAAGAATAATACAAAAACCATCGTCTAATAAAATAGATTAACCTGATTTCAATCAATTTATTAACACTATTATTTAAATAGTACCCACACTATCTTTAACGTATAAAAACAGAAACTATAAAAACATTTTTAACTAATTATAATTCACAATCCTTATTTAAAGAAATAGGGGAATAAAAACAATACATTGATAATTAAAAATTAAATATATAAAAATCAAATAACCCAAAGAACACAGTAAAACCATGAATTGCCATACCAACATTCAGGGGCCGTATTCCCCTGCCTGTTACACCATTCAGACACGACATATCGAATTTACCCTATCGCTCTTTATTGGAGCAGACAAATAACAACAGGAGATTTTCGTATGGATAATGGTACGTTAGCTCCAGAAAAAAACTTTCCCGCTTAATAACAGCTTATTGAATGATGAAAAAATGATTACGCCAGATGGCCTAGAAAAATCATCTAAATAGCTTCGCATATTACCGCTCCACTTTAGCCAGACCATGCTGATTGCCGGGGAATGGTGAAGCGGCATTCATAAATAGCTTTACCTGTTCCAGTAACTGCCGCATATATCGGCACCGATGGTTACGCGTTATGGTTTCGTGTAACGACAACCAGAGCAACTCGATTGGATTCAGCCACGGCGAATTCGTGGGCAGGAACAACAACCGGAACTTCGTATTTTTTTCCAGCCACCGTTCCACCTTGCGGCTTTTATGAATGATGTAGTTATCAACGACCAGCGTAATGGTTTTCGCTCGCCGATATGTCCGTCGTAACGTCTCTAACAGATTGATAAATAAATCAGAACACTTTTTACTGCCGCCAACGTAATGGACCCGTCCCGTATCCGAATGCAGTGCTCCTGCCAGATAATACTTTTGATTATGTCCCGGCGTAGTAATACGTTTCTGTTGCCCTTTGAGCATCCAGTCTGCACCGATTTTTGGGTTCAGTCCACGAAACTACGGGCTTTTTCATCACATCCTACAACTACTTCTCTTAACGCTCGTTGAAGCTCTTATCAGCTTGTTGGCGTCATACTTCTTTTTCTCATGCACGTAGATCCGTTCGGTTCTTCCACCGTTGTTGGTGATGAAACTGATGATGGAAAGAAAGACTTTATTCAGACGGGCTTTATCAATCAAATCATCACTGATTTTTTCGATATGAGAATAGTAAGAGAGAAGTAAAAAACTTAGCACCACATCTCAGTTTGAAAATGTCAGATTTTCTATGTCCTGCTGATATTTAATATAAAATCCGGCACAAAAAAGATAAGACTGCTCAGTGATTTCTGCTTCTGAAAAGCCCGATTCATCGAGTTTGTCAACGAACCTGTCCAGCAACAGCAGATACCTTTCCATTAAACTCATATTTATTTTTTTCATAACTATGCATCCTTGCATTAAAATGATTAATTTTGTCATCCTGACAAAGTATAAATATCACCATTAAATTAAAAATCAAGCACTCCGTAAAAATATATTTACAGTGGAATATTAAATTTACATAAAATATATTCATTGAATAGTGATCAATTAAATGGCTCGTAATTTTGTTTTTATTAAAAAATTCATGAAATACTTTACAAAAAAGTATCGGTGTCACATATATTAAAAAACCGAGAATATACTTTACAAAATAAAAATCGTTAAAAACCAACTTAATCATTCTGATTCGGGCTGAACCAGCCTAAATAATTTACATTTAGGTATCAGGTGTGCATAATTCATCATTTCTGCGCCATAAGACTCAGACCAGCGATCTACCCGTTTTTGATACCATTCTCTGGTGATCACCTCAAAGGTGTTGCCAAGGCGTCCCTCCTTAGCCAGTTTTACCTCTTTACGCACTTCGCTGGGATTGATGCCTGCGGCAACCAGTTTCTTGGCCTCGTCGCGTTTCTGTCTGGCTTCAGCTAAAGAAATGGTGGGGTAAGTCCCAAGTGACAACAATTTTGCTTTGCCATCGAAACGGTAACGATAACACCATCCCTTCGATCCGTTAGGTTCAACCAGTAGTGAAAGACCATGACCATCGTTTTTGGTGTAGGACTTGTCTTCTGGCTTGGCACGGCGGATCTCAAGGTCTGTAAGCGGCATGTGTATAGTTTCCTACCTGTGTTGAGAGCAAATGTGTATAGGATTTCAGATTTCATCCTGCCCTATACACATTACTATACACATTGACCGGTAGATTTAGATAGACGCGGGTTTTCCCTGAACGACTGAGAAATCGACTGAGAAATCGTGGAAAGCCTTGTGGTTACTGGATTTATTGGATTTGGGTAGACATTGAGAGAAGTGTGTTTGGAGCGAGTGAAGGGAATCGAACCCTCGTATGCAGCTTGGGAAGCTGCCGTTCTACCATTGAACTACACTCGCACAGAGAAGCGAATGGCATTATAGCGCTATGCCGTTGCCGAGCAAGTAAAAAACCCGGCAACATGTTGATGTTTTAGCCAGTTATGCAGCCGTAGAGAGCGGCAGAAACAGCGTCTCATACCCATTGGAAATAACGTGCCAGGCAAAGTAGGCAAATAGCAGCGCGGAGAGCAGGCTGCAATAGAATGAGATACGCTCTTTCAGCAGTCGCTGACCGTACTTCACCAGCGCGGCAAGGAAGAACGTCCACAGCACGCCGCCCACGAAAAAGCCCAGCAGAAACAGGCTAATCATGAAGGCTGAGCCATCGGTAGACTGCGCGATAATGGTGCCACCAATCGCCGCAAACCACAGTAACGCCGTTGGTGACGCCAGCGCCATGCCGACGCCGCTGAAAAACTCGGTATAGCGGGCAGGTGGCGCAGTAAAATCCGCCCCGTTCGCTGTCGCAGAAAGGTCGGCGAAGCGTTTAACCTGATAGTCACGCCATGCTGCGCGCGCCATACTGAACGTCATCCAGATCAGAATCAGCCCGCCGCCAATCCACAGCACCCAGCGCACGGGAGTCAGATTAAAGACGACCGCCAGACCCAGTACCGACAGCGTGGCATAAAACAGATCGCCGAAACAGGATCCCAGCCCGATATAAAACGCCGAGCGCGGTCCATGCCGCAGCCCACGGTTAATAATCGCGGTATTGACCATCCCCAAATCGAGACACAGCGACAGGGATAGCAGCATCCCCGTAAACACAACCAACAGCATGGCATTCCCTTCGAACAATAAGCAATAACGCGAGTCTAGAGCTCAAAGGACACGCTGTATTGTCAAAAATTGATACGGCGGAACTGCCCCGGCGTCATGGCGTTATAGCGGTTGAAGGCTTTCGTGAAATGCGCCTGATCGGCAAACCCGACATCGCCCGCGACCTGACTAATCGCAGTCCCCTGCCGCAGCAGTTCCCGCGCTTTACACATGCGTCGCTGCATCAGCCATGCCAGCGGCGGCAAGCCAACCGCCTGATTAAACGAGCGTACCAGATGGGCGACTGACAGATTTTCCTGCTGCGCGAGTTGATCGAGTGTGGGAACATCGCTGAGATCGTTCAGCAACCCGTCTTTGATCCGCGTGATCCGCTCTGCTTCTTTGAGCTGCACCTGAGACGGCATAGGATGCTGGTTTTCCATCAACGCAGCCAACAACAGGATAATGCGTTCCTGACGTGTGCTGTCGTCCACATCAGAGATGACCAACTGTTTTAGCTCAGACGCCAATTGCGGCGATGGATTCCTGCCCCGTGAGAACCGAAAAGTTTGGTGAAAATAATGCTCGAACGCCTGCGGATGCACGTACAGCGATGCACACTGCCAACGGTCAAACGCATTATCACTGCCTTGTAGCTGATCGGGATTGTAGGTCGTCACCATATCATTAGTGACAACAAAGGTCTCTCCATCCAGCCAAACCGTCTCCAACCCGCTGAGATTGGCGCTGATGACGAACTCATCGTGCGTATGCCGTGGAAAACTGCGGCCGTTGGTTAACAGCGCCAGTTCGAACCAGGCATCGCGGTACGTTATCATGATAGTGTTCCGGCAGTGAATGAATGCCCGAAAATAGCATCTTCCCCCATCGGGCGACAATCACAGAATGACGGCAAGAATGCGGAAGTAAAACGTGGTTATGTCGTGCCTGATAGTTAGTAAACCCATTCGCCGAAAAAAAACGGTAGTAACGGAATAGAAGAGTAAAGCGTTTGCGCCATGGATGGCGCAAGCCGAGCGCACAGGGATGTGTTTACAGCGTCTTTACGATCTATCCGTTATTACCGCTCGACGACCTTTGTCGATAATAAAAAAAACCGGTGCAGTTGCACCGGTTCAATAAAGCATGACAACAATATCAGGCTGACTTTCTCTGCCTTACTTCTGTGGACGCATCGCCGGGAACAGGATCACGTCGCGGATGGTGTGGCTGTTAGTGAACAACATCACCATACGGTCAATACCGATACCCAAACCTGCTGTTGGCGGCAGGCCGTGCTCCAGTGCGGTCACGTAGTCTTCGTCGTAGAACATCGCTTCGTCATCGCCCGCGTCTTTCGCATTCACCTGCTGAGCAAAACGCTCTGCCTGATCTTCGGCATCATTCAGCTCGGAGAAGCCGTTACCGATTTCACGGCCGCCGATGAAGAACTCAAAGCGATCGGTGATTTCTGGGTTCTGATCGTTACGACGTGCCAGCGGCGACACTTCAGCTGGATATTCAGTGATGAAGGTCGGTTGGATCAGGCTGCTTTCTGCTGTTTCTTCGAAGATCTCGGTAACGATACGGCCCAGGCCCCAGCTTTTCTCGATCTTGATGCCCAGAGACTGTGCGATCGCGGTCGCTTTCTCCAGATCGTCAAGATCGGCAACGTTGGTTTCAGGACGGTATTTGCAGATCGCTTCGCGCATCGTCAGCTTCTCGAACGGCTTACCGAAGTCGAATGTCTGGTCGCCGTATTCCACCGTCGTCGAGCCCAGCACGTCCTGCGTCAGCGTACGGAACAGGTTTTCCGTCAACACAATCAGGTCTTTATAATCGGCATACGCCATATAAAGTTCCATCATGGTGAATTCAGGGTTGTGACGCGGGGAAACGCCTTCGTTACGGAAGTTACGGTTGATCTCGAACACACGCTCAAAACCACCCACAACCAGACGCTTCAGGTACAGTTCCGGCGCGATGCGCAGATACATGTCGATGTCCAGCGCATTATGGTGCGTGATGAACGGACGGGCAGACGCGCCGCCAGGGATCACCTGCATCATTGGCGTTTCGACTTCCATAAAGCCGTGATCGACCATGAAGCTACGGATCGCCGCCATCACTTTGGAACGAATGCGGAAGGTATTGCGTGACTCGTCGTTGGCAATCAGATCCAGATAGCGTTGACGATAGCGGGTTTCCTGATCGGCCAGACCGTGGAACTTATCCGGCAGCGGACGCAGCGCTTTGGTCAGCAGACGCAGTTCGGTACAGTGGATAGACAGCTCGCCAGTTTTGGTTTTGAACAGCTTACCGCGCGCGCCCAGGATATCGCCCAGATCCCATTTCTTGAACTGCTCGTTATAGATGCCTTCCGCCAGATCGTCGCGGGAAACATACAGCTGAATACGGCCACCGACGTCCTGCAAGGTCACAAAAGAGGCTTTACCCATGATGCGACGGGTCATCATACGGCCCGCAACGGTCACTTCGATGCCCAGTTCTTCCAGCTCTTCGTTCTCTTTGGCATCGAACTCAGCGTGCAGACGATCGGACGTGCTGTCACGGCGGAAATCATTCGGGAAGGCAATCCCGGTTTCACGCAGCGCCACCAGCTTCTCACGACGCGTTTTTAATTCGTTATTCAGATCCTGCGCCTGATCGGCACCCTGTGATTGTGATTCAGCCATGTGAATTCTTATAACCCCGCTTTTAAACTTGCTTCAATAAATTTGTCCAGATCGCCATCCAGTACGGCCTGAGTGTTACGTGTTTCCACTCCGGTACGTAAGTCTTTGATGCGCGAATCATCCAGAACATAGGAACGAATCTGGCTGCCCCAGCCGATATCAGATTTGTTGTCTTCCATCGCCTGTTTCTCAGCATTTTTCTTTTGCATCTCAAACTCGTACAGCTTGGCTTTCAGCTGTTTCATCGCCTGATCTTTGTTTTTATGCTGGGAACGGTCGTTCTGACACTGCGTGACAATACCGGTAGGCATGTGGGTAATACGCACCGCAGATTCTGTCCGGTTAACGTGCTGACCACCCGCACCGGATGCGCGGTAAACGTCAATACGCAGGTCTGCCGGATTGATTTCGATATCGATATCGTCCTCAACTTCCGGGTAGACGAACGCGGAGCTGAATGAGGTGTGGCGACGGCCGCCGGAATCGAACGGGCTCTTACGCACCAAACGGTGTACGCCGGTTTCGGTACGCAGCCAGCCAAATGCATAGTCACCGATGATCTTGATGGTGGCGGATTTCGTACCGGCCACGTCACCGTCTGACTCTTCAATAATTTCGGTTTTAAACCCTTTGGCTTCCGCCCAACGCAGGTACATACGCACCAGCATGCTGGCCCAGTCCTGCGCTTCCGTACCGCCAGAACCCGCCTGAATATCCAGGTAGCAATCCGCACTGTCGTACTGGCCGGAGAACATGCGGCGGAATTCGAGCTGGCCTAATTTATTTTCCAGCGCGTCCAGTTCTACCGACGTCTCATTAAAGGTGTCTTCGTCGTCTTCTTCCACCGCGAGCTCAAGCAGACCAGCCACATCTTCCAGACCCTGAGTCAGTTGATCGATAGTGTCTACGATGGCTTCCAGCGAGGAGCGTTCTTTTCCCAATGCCTGAGCACGTTCAGGCTCATTCCAGACATCAGGCTGTTCCAGTTCGGCGTTTACTTCTTCAAGGCGTTCTTTCTTGGCATCATAGTCAAAGATACCCCCTAAGAACGGCGCTACGTTCAGACAGATCCTGAATGCGGTTTTTTACCGGATTAATTTCAAACATGATTTTTTATATTCTTACGTTAAGTCGTTGACAACGGAATGATGTAACCCGCCATTCTAGCGGATAAAACGCCCAGTTTATAGACTTTCTGCCCACCGTATTCCGTTCACGCGCGCGGCCACAAATGTTGAATCATCAATTGCACCGAACGTTTACCGCGAAACTCGTTAATATCCAGC
Source organism: Pectobacterium sp. A5351 (assembly GCF_028335745.1). Lineage (NCBI taxonomy): Bacteria > Pseudomonadati > Pseudomonadota > Gammaproteobacteria > Enterobacterales > Pectobacteriaceae > Pectobacterium > Pectobacterium sp. A5351. Next base: position 676,705 of record NZ_CP116477.1, on the reverse strand, counting down.
CGATACACCATTTCCACTTCTTTAATGCTCGGATCCGGCCAAATGGTGGTATCGACATTAAACGCGATGCCATCTAACAGCGGCACCTTCCCTGTTGCACCAATCGGTTCGAACATCGCTTTCAAATGGCGCTCTTTGAGTAGGCGAGGTTGCAGAATACGGAAGCAGCCATCGAACGTCGGTTCAGGGAATGACTGACCCCACGGCCCCGCGTAGCGCAGCATTTCTGCCGTTGAGAGCAAATCCAGTTCCGGCAGCAGCAGTTCACCATCAGACCAGACGACGCCTTCAAGCTGAGACGGATCGAGCCATTCGCCAACCAGTTCGCCGAAGCGCTGACGGAAATCCTCAAACCGATCTTCATGCAACGATAGTCCTGCTGCCATCGCATGCCCGCCGAATTTCTGTATCATTCCGGGATACAGCGTATCCAGCCGTTCCAGCGCATCGCGCAGATGCAAGCCAGCAATGGAACGCCCTGACCCTTTCAGCATGCCGTCGCCCGCGGGAGCAAAGGCAATCACTGGGCGATGGAAACGTTCTTTAATACGCGACGCCAAAATACCGACAACGCCCTGATGCCATTCCGGGTGGTACATCGCCAGGCCGTAAGGCAGTGAATCACGGGTGCGTTCCAGCGATTCACACAGGCGCAGCGCTTCTGCCTGCATCCCTTGTTCGATCTCCCGCCGGTCCTGATTCATGTCATTCAGTTCGTTGGCAAGGATACGTGCTTGTACGATGTCATCGCTGAGCAGCAACTCGACACCGATTTTCATGTCATGTAATCGCCCGGCGGCGTTCAGCCGTGGGCCTAACGCAAAGCCTAAATCGCTGGAGACCAGTTGACTGGCATCGCGGTTCGCCACTTCCAGCAGCGCCCGAATACCCGGACGACATTCGCCTGCACGAATGCGATTTAGCCCCTGCGCGACCAGAATCCGGTTGTTGGCATCCAGCGGCACCACGTCAGCGACCGTGCCCAGCGCCACTAAATCCAGTAATTCGGTGAGATTCGGTTTCGCCAGCCCCTGTTGAGTAAAAAAGGGTTGTGTAAACCAGTCACTATCACGCAGGCGCACGAACAACGCCATCATCAGGTAAAACGCGACGCCTACGCCAGCCAGTGCCTTGGAGGGAAACTGACAGTCGGGCAGATTGGGATTAATCATGGCGTCAGCGTCAGGCAGAATTTCACCCGGCAGGTGGTGATCGGTCACCAGCACGGCAATACCACGCCGATGAGCATCCTCGACCCCCGCGAGAGAAGAGATCCCGTTATCCACGGTCACAATCACTTCAGCACCCAGCGCGGCGGCCTGCGCCACCACTTCCGGGCTGAGCCCGTAGCCGTTTTCAAAACGGTTCGGCACCAGATATTTCACGTTCACGCCGCCCATACTGCGCAGCGCTAATACGGTGAGCGCGGTGCTGGTAGCACCATCGGCATCAAAATCGCCGACGATGACCATGCAGCGCTTCTCGGCCAGCGTCTGTTGCAGCAAATCGACCGCTTTATCAATCCCGCTTAACAACCGGTAATTGAGCAAACCGCTCAGGCTACGTTCCAGCTCCTGCGCACCTTTCACGCCGCGCTGTGCATAGAGGCGGCGCAGCAAAGGCGGAACGGTGTCGGGTAAATCAATGTCCTCCGCCAGCGGACGCCGACGGAGTTGGGTAATCATATCCACGTAGCATTAACCGCCGGTTTTCTTGGAGGCTTTATGTGCTTCCAGCATCGCCAGCATTTCTTTCGGCCCTTGGTATCCCGGCACAACCAAACCGTCTTGCAGCACAATGGCGGGAGTCCCCTGCACGCCAAACTGAATGCCCAGTTGATAATGCGCGGCGATATCGGTTTTACACGTTGCTGGCGAAATCGCGTCACCCTTCATCGCGCTATCAAACGCTTTATTGCGATCGGCCACGCACCAGATGGACTGCATATCTTTCGCGGCTGGCGATTTCATACCCTGACGCGGGAAAGCCAGATAGCGCACGGTAATGCCCAGCGCGTTGTAATCTTTCATCTGCTCATGCAATTTGTGGCAATAGCCGCAGGTAATGTCAGTGAAAACGGTAATAACGTGTTTTTCCTGTGCGGCTTTATACACAATCATCTGTTCCTGTAGCGCATCCATCTTGCCGATCAGGATCTTATTGGTGGTGTTGACTGGCATGGTGCCGCTCACGTCATAAAGCGGACCTTGCAGCAAATGCTTGCCGTCTTCACTGATGTACAGCACGCCGCTGTCGGTAATCACCGTTTTCATGCCCGCCATCGGCGAAGGCAGGATTTCCGCCCCCTGCATATCCAGACGCGTCAACGTCTGTTTGATCGCGGCATCATCGGCGTGGGCAAAATTGGTTGCCGTCGCGACCAGTAAAGAAAGCAGTAATAACCCTTTTTTCATTTCATCAATCCTGTGTTTTCGCAACATTGTCCGCAGCAAATCGCTTGTGACAACGATGCGCCGTGATAGTAAGCGGGAAATCCCGCCAGCCAGATAACATCCTGTTACTCTGTATAATGACTCGATTGGTTACGCTATCCCTACGCGCGCGGATGGTGCTGCTGATGCAGCTGCTTCAGCCGCTCCGTCGCCACATGGGTGTAAATCTGCGTCGTGGAAAGATCGCTATGCCCCAAGAGCATCTGTACGACCCGTAAATCCGCGCCGTGGTTCAATAAATGGGTAGCAAACGCGTGTCGTAAGACGTGCGGCGAGAGCTTTTCGCTATCAATCGACGCCAGTACCGCATAATACTTGATGCGGTGCCAGAACGTCTGGCGCGTCATTTGCCGGGCGCGGTTGCTGGGAAACAGCACATCCAGCGTTTGCCCATTCAGCAGCCACGGGCGACCATGTTCCAGATAATACTCGATCCAATACACCGCTTCTTCACCAAGCGGCACCAGTCGTTCTTTATTGCCTTTTCCCAGCACGCGTACCACGCCCTGCCGCAGGCTGACATCACTCATCGTCAAACCGACCAGTTCGGAAACACGCAGCCCCGTCGCATACAATACCTCAAGCATGGCCTTATCGCGTAATTCCAGCGGTTGTTCAATGCTTGGCGCGTTGAGCAACGCATCCACCTGCGCCTCGCTCAAATCTTTGGGCAAACGCTGCGGCAGTTTCGGGGACGATAGCACCGCGCTGGGATCGTCGCTGCGCCGCTTTTCCCGATAAAGGTACTGGAAGAAGCGACGCATCGCGCTCAACAAACGGGCTGAACTGGTCGCCTTGTAGCCGCCATCAACCCTATCGGCGAGAAATGCCTGAAGATCGAGCGCCTGCGCCTGCAATAAGCCGTTATCATGATGTGCAAGCCACTCCGCGAGCGTTCGCAAATCCAACCGATAAGACGCCAGCGTATTCTCGGCCAGATTTCTTTCCAGCCACAGCGCATCGAGAAACTGCTCGATAAGTGCCTGATCGTGTTCTTGCATCGCCGTGTCCCTCTTCACTGATTGGCAATATTATGCCGATGAAGCGGCGACTTTACATCTTCATCAAGACCGTATTCTCACGCAAACAGAATTGTGTGCGATCTCACATATTCCGTGAACTTCAACATCGCCATAACATTCTCCGGCAAAAATCAGGCTGTGGCACATTATATTTTATGTATCGATAATATATCGGAACAGGCTCCTTGAAGCCGCGTGCCGACTGGCATTGCCCTTACTCAATCAACGTTGAAAAGCCAATTTTTCTGTGCGTAGAATGGCTGTTCGTGTTGTTAAAATAAAGAAACATTATGCAAGCCACCGTCACTCCCACTCTCGATGCCGAAGCGGAAACCCCACCCGTAAACTCACGCAACAAAGTGATTGTTGCGTCACTCATTGGCACCGCTATCGAATTTTTCGATTTTTATATCTATGCCACTGCTGCGGTGTTGGTTTTCCCGCACATTTTCTTCCCACAGGGCGACCCGACGGCCGCGACGCTACAGTCGCTAGCGACCTTTGCGATTGCCTTTGTCGCCCGCCCTATCGGTTCGGCAGTCTTCGGTCACTTCGGTGACCGTGTCGGACGTAAAGTTACGCTGGTCGCTTCTCTGCTGACCATGGGGGTTTCAACCGTTCTGATTGGGCTGTTACCGACCTACGAAACCATTGGGATTTTTGCACCGATTCTGCTGGCACTGGCGCGCTTCGGTCAGGGGCTGGGGCTGGGTGGTGAATGGGGCGGCGCGGCGCTGCTGGCGACCGAAAATGCCCCCTCCCATAAACGTGCGCTGTACGGGTCGTTCCCCCAGCTTGGCGCACCGATTGGCTTCTTCTTCGCGAACGGTACCTTCCTGCTGTTGTCCTGGCTGCTGACGGAAGAGCAGTTCATGACCTGGGGCTGGCGCGTGCCGTTCGTCGCGTCCGCCGCACTGGTGCTGGTTGGCCTGTATGTCCGTATCTCTCTGCATGAAGCCCCAGTCTTTACCAAAGCGGTCAAAGCTGGCAAACAAGTGCGTATGCCGCTGGGAACGCTGCTTAGCAAGCATATGAAAGTCACAATCCTCGGCACCTTCATCATGCTGGCGACCTACACGCTGTTCTATATCATGACCGTTTACTCCATGACGTACGGAACGACGCCAGAACCTAAGGGGCTTGGCTTCTCGCGTAACAGCTTCCTATTGATGCTGATGATTGCGGTGATCGGCTTTGGTCTGATGGTGCCGGTCGCAGGCTATCTGGCTGATGCTTTTGGCCGCCGCAAGACCATGATTACCATCACCTGCCTCATGATCGTCTTCGCTATGCTGTTCCCTTACATGCTCGGCTCAGGTAATCAGGCGCTGGTAATGGGCTTTCTGGTGCTGGGTCTGAGCATCATGGGGCTGACGTTCGGCCCAATGGGCGCCCTGCTGCCAGAGCTGTTCCCGACGGAAGTGCGCTACACCGGCGCATCATTCTCCTATAACGTCTCGTCAATTCTGGGTGCATCGGTCGCCCCCTATATCGCAGCGTGGCTGACGGCTAACTACGGCCTGTTCTACGTCGGTGTTTATCTGGCCGCTATGGCGTCACTGACGCTGATTGCCCTGCTGGCGACCAGAGAAACACGTCACCAGTCTCTGGGATAAACGTCTCCTCAGTGAGGGCCTTGGCCCTCACTGCACCTTTCCTTACTCCTGTTCTCCTTTTAGAATACCGACATCCTGCGGCATCATTCGCCCGCCACGTTATCTCTGTGGCCTGAAGCGAACATGCCCTTACTGATAAAAATTGTTTATAAGCACTCACTATGAAAATCGGTCTGTTTTACGGCTCAAGCACCTGCTACACCGAAATGGCGGCGGAAAAAATTCGCGACATTCTGGGTGAAGAACTGGTAGATCTGCACAACATTAAGGATGTCGAACCTCAGCGTATGGAAGACTACAGTACGTTGATTCTCGGCATCCCAACCTGGGATTTCGGTGAGATTCAGGAAGACTGGGAGAACATCTGGGATCAATTAGCGACGCTAAACCTTAAAGGAAAAGTGGTGGCGCTCTACGGCATGGGCGACCAGCTTGGCTACAGCGAATGGTTCCTTGATGCGCTGGGCATGCTGCATGAACAACTGCTGCCGCTGGGTGTCACATTCATTGGGTACTGGCCGACAGAAGGCTATGATTTCATCAGCCCAAAGCCACTGGCCGCTGACGGAAAACACTTTGTCGGGCTGGCGCTGGACGAAGTGAACCAATACGATCTCAGCGATGAACGTCTGGAACAGTGGTGCGAACAGATCCTGCAAGAAATGGCGTCATTACTGTAAAAAGTACGACTCAACAGAGGTAAGCACGATGAAAAGGTTACTCATAGCGGTCGCGGGGTTGTTGCTTGCAGGTTGTACTCAAACAGGCACGCAGCAATACGCCAGAAATCTGGGCGGCAAATGCGATGTCCCACAATATTATGCTATCGATTTTTCAAGGTTTGATGAGACGGCACAGCAAATCGCACACGCAACGGGCTGTGGCATTATCACCGATACTGCGCTGACGGGCGCGATTAAACCGCATCCCGTCAAAGGCTATCTGACCCGACGGGAAGCGGTGTTTATGGCGATTCAGGGAACATCGTTGAAGGTGACCCAGCAGGAACCGGATACGGTTACCGTCGAATAACACGTGCGCGGATACCTTTGTTACGGGTATCCGCATTCGTTGAAGTGGCTTAGCGCTTTTGTAACCAGCGGGTACGCGCGGTAGTATCAAGGAAACTCCACGCGACAAATCGGCTTTGCTTCTGGCCTTGCGCCATCTCGATGGTTCTGACCTTTTCCGCATCAACCGCTTCCAGTGCGCGATAAATCTCCGGCAGGTTCTCTTTGCGCGACACCAGCGACGTAAACCACAGGCACTGACGGGCAAAACCGGCGCTCTCTTTGATCATCTGGCCAATAAACGCCGACTCGCCACCCTCACACCACAGCTCATCCTGCTGGCCGCCGAAATTCAGCGGTGAGCGCTTATCCAGCCCCAGATTATGCAGTTTGCGCTGCGTTCCCTGACGCGCATCCTCAGCGGAAGCGTGGAACGGTGGATTACACATGACCGCATCAAACGTGTCGTTCTTGTGAATAATACCCGCGAGTATCGCTTTGCTGCTTTTCTGACGACGCAGGCGAATCGCGCGATTCAAACCGGGATTCGCCTCAATCGTCTGATTGGCCGCTTTCATTGCGAGTGGATTAATTTCGCTGCCGGTAAAACGCCAGCCGTATTCGCGATACCCAATCAGCGGATAAATGCAGTTAGCGCCGCAGCCGATATCCAGCACGGAAGCCTCGCGTGGTACCACCGAGCGGTTATCTTCCGCCAGCAAGTCAGCCAGATGGTGAATATAGTCGGCACGGCCTGGAATCGGCGGGCACAGAAAACCGTACGGAATCGTCCAGTGTTCAATCTGATAAAAATGCTGCAACAGCGCCTGATTCAGCGCTTTCACCGCTTCGGGATTGGCAAAGTCCACTGACTCATCGCCGTAGGCATTCACCGTGACAAACGGAGTCAGCGCAGGATAGCTCTGTTTGAGCGCGGGAAAATCATAACGATCGCGATGGCGATTACGAGGATGCAGACCATTTTTTTGCACTGCGAGCTTAGTCATCAGTATATCCAATCAATTTCAAAGTACGGCCAGACGATGACCAAATAAAAAATATCTCTAACGCGCGACTATCTCGCCCAGTATTTCTGCTGCAAAAGAAGCTGACGCAGATGACGCCACTCGTCATTGCCCATACTGTCCGATGCCAGCCAAAGCTGTTGTCTGTCTTTACCGTTAACGGTCTGCAATGACAGCAACACGCCATTTTTCAGCAACCACGGTCGTTTGACGATCTGCCATTCCTGCTGCCGCCAGTTCAGGGTCGTTTCGCTGAGCAGAACGATTTCCCCCTGTCGGGATTTGATATTCCTTTGGCTACGGATAAAACCGAACATCACCATCGTGACCAGGCACAGCCACAGCCAAGCATAGCCGTCCGGCCACGGTGCCAGAAGAATGAGCAATACTAAGAGGCCATGCACAACCAATGACAACAGTTGCATGCGCCAGGAAACGCGAAGATCACATTGCCACTGGGCCACGATCTTTATTTCGCGTCTGAATAAGAGAAATCATGCGTTTCAGCTCTCCGTCTTTCGGCTCACCGTGGTTCATCAGCCAGTTAAATAAATCGGGATCGTCGCTTTGTAACAGGCGTACAAACGTGCGCTTATCGCTGTCACTGAGTGTGTCATAGTCATGCTCAAAAAACGGCATGATCGCGATATCCAGTTCGCGCATACCACGGCGGCATGCCCAATGAATGCGTGATTTATTATCGATCTCCATGTTTCATGTCCACCTTGTTATCGCAACGTGCCGCTAGTGTACTCCGATTCCGGTAGCGGGCATCAACTAATAGTAACATTTTGACATAGTTTACCAGCGTGCACCGCGCCGAGTGTGCCGAACAGCATCAGGGAGTGCTATGCAATAACGCTGCGTGAATAACCACTTGCAAACCCTGAGCGCTCTTTTACCATTAAGCCATTCGGGTATCGCCCTTAGCGCAGGATTGTACTATATGGTTAACCAACATACGGCTCATCAACGTCCTTTTGCCTCACAACCCCCATTGGCTTCAGACCAACTGGCCGCCACGCTCATCTCGTTGGATGACTGGGCGCTGGCCACGATGGTTGGGCCGGATACCGTCAAATACCTTCAGGGGCAGGTCACCGCTGATGTCAGCGCGCTTGCTGACGATCGGCATGTCCTTTGCGCGCACTGCGATGCGAAAGGGAAAATGTGGAGCAACCTGCGTCTGTTCCATCACGGCGAAGGCTTTGCTTTCATTGAGCGTCGTAACCTACGCGACACTCAGCTTAGCGAACTGAAAAAATACGCCGTTTTCTCGAAAACCACCATCGCACCGGACGACAACGCCGTACTGCTGGGCGCGGCAGGTGCAGGCATCCGTGAACTGCTGGCCTCTGCCTTTAGCCAGTTGCCAGACGCCGATCACCCTGTCGTGCAGCACGAAGGGGCAACCTTACTGCATTTTGCCCATCCCGCAGAACGTTTCCTGCTGGTGCTGTCGCCTGAGCAAAGCGCTTCGCTGCTTGAGCAGCTCGGCGATAAAGTCCGTCTGAACGACAGCCGCCAGTGGCTGACGCTGGATATAGAAGCAGGCCAACCCATCATTGACAACGCAAACAGTGCGCAGTTCATCCCGCAAGCGACTAATTTACAGGCATTAAATGGGATTAGCTTCAGCAAAGGGTGCTATGCCGGTCAGGAAATGGTGGCTCGTGCAAAATATCGTGGGGCGAACAAGCGTGCGCTTTACTGGCTGGCAGGTAAGGCCAATCAGCTCCCGCAAGCGGGGGACGATCTCGAATTACAGCTCGGCGAGAATTGGCGCCGTACCGGTACGGTACTGGCCGCCAGCCAATTGCAGAACGGAGAGGTGTGGGTACAGGCCGTGTTGAATAACGATCTCACCGCGGAGAACGTCCTGCGCGTACGCGAAGATGCCGACAGCCAACTCACAGTTCAACCTTTGCCGTATGAAATAACGGATTAATTCGAGAATGATACTGCGCATGAGCCAAACGGGTTCATGCGCTTTATGCAGGCTCAAATATAAAGATAAATCGCCAGAAAGTGGCAGACGCTGCCGCCCAACACGAACCCGTGCCAAATTGCGTGATTATAGGGAATACGCTTGCAGGCGTAGAAAATCACCCCTAGCGTGTACACCACGCCGCCCACCGCCAGCAGCGTCACGCTCCCTGCTGCCAGTTTTATCACCATCTGATAAATCACCACCAGCGACAGCCAGCCCATCACCAGATAGGTAATCAATGACAGCACTTCAAAACGGTGGGCAAACGCCAGTTTGAAGATCACACCCAACAGCGCCATTCCCCAGATAACGACCATCAGACCATGCGCCAACGGTGAATCCAGCCCCACCAGCAAAAACGGCGTATAGGTTCCGGCAATCAACAGGTAGATGGCACAGTGGTCGAATTTTTTCAGCCACGGCTTAATACGCTGAGAGGGAATCGCGTGATACAGCGTCGAGGCCAAAAACAGCAGGATAATGCTGCCGCCATACAGGCTGTAGCTGGTAATCGCCACGCTGCCGGCGTCATTGTTGACCGCCTGAACCAGTAATAAAACCAGACCCACAATCCCGAAAATCACACCGATTCCATGACTTATGCTGTTCGCAATTTCCTCTGCCAGAGAGTAATCCGGCATCTGTGCATTTTTTGACATCAATCGATTCCGCAGTATTCAACCGTACACGTCGCGTGCTGACCTTATCCGCCTTGCCTTTCCCATTTTCATGCAGGAGACGCTGGCGCAGGTGTTTAACCTTTGAGCAGAGTAACTGAGAATAGTTTCAGTGTACACGTGTAAGCTAAAATAATTATCCTCCCTGTTCTCTCTGATTCAGAGTGCAATCATACATGTCAATCTCGCGCGACATCCCCTACAATAATCGACCTCGATATCTCCCTGTTTTTTGAAGGGCTCTGCCGTTTTTACCGGTTATTCGCATGAGCGGCTATCCGGTTCTGACGCTCACAGCACCTTAATCTGTCGTTTTCACCACATATCGTTTTGGTTTTCACTGCAAGAGGTAAGCGTTTCATGTCATCTTCCCTATCCACGCTGAATTTCGGTTCCATGACCGATGTCTTCGGCTTTCTGATAGAAATCGATAAGTTAAAAAGCGTGCAGCGCCGTAACAAGATCATCGGTAGCGAACGTCACGAAGATTCTGCCGAACACAGTTGGCATTTTGCCGTCGCCGCGATGGCGCTGTCACCTTATGCAGGTGAAGGCGTAGATATCCAGCGCGTAATCCAAATGGCGCTGATTCACGACATCGTCGAAATCGATGCTGGCGATGTGATCGTTTACGATCTTTCCGCTCGTCTGGCGATTCACGATCAGGAAGTCGCTGCCGCCGCCCGCATCTTTGGCCTGCTGCCGGAGCCGCAGCGTCAACGATTCCACGATCTGTGGGAAGAGTACGAAGCCAACGAAACGCCCAGCGCCCAGTTCGCCATGATGCTCGATCGCGTCATGCCGATGCTGATGAATCTTTACAACGGCGGGCAAAGCTGGGTAGAAAACGGCATTCGTCTGGAACAGGTTCTTGAACGCGCCGAATTCATCGCCACGATCAACCCAGAGCTATGGCACTACCTGAAGCAGCATCTGGACGACGCCAAAGCCAAAGGCTGGTTGCTATAATTCGATTTTCCCGATAGACGCCCCGTCGCCGGGCATTCACGTCAGGAGAGGGTGATGTCGTTAAAAACAATCGCGAATAATCTGGGTTTGTCCGTGGCGGCGGTGAGCCGTGCGCTGAACGGTCATCGGGATATCTCCGACGCCACACGCCAACGTATTCAGGAAGAAGCAGAACGTATCGGTTATCGTCCCAATACCCACGCGCGTCGCCTGAAAATGGGTAAAAGCAACGCTGTCGGGCTGGTCTATCCCTACGCCTCCTCTCTGAGTAACGATATCTTTTTTGAGATGATTGGCGCGATCAGCCACAAGCTGGCACAGCATGAGGTCGATTTTCTCCTGCTGGCTGACGAGCAAGACGCCTGCCAAGGCGCAGCCCGACTGATCGCCAGCCACCGCATTGATGCGCTGATTGTGGCGCATACGTGCGAACAGGACGAGCGGCTGGCGCTCCTGCAACGCCACAACGTACCTTTTCTGGCGCTGGGGCGCAGTCAGCTCCCCCACCCATACGCCTGGTTCGATTTTGACAATCACGCGGGCATGGCGCTGGCGACCGAACACCTGATCGCGCTCGGCCATCGCCGTATCGCCATGTTAAGTGAAGATCATCCGCAGGCGTTCATCATGCAGCGTCGTCAGGGCTATCGCGATGCTCTGCAACGCCATGGCCTGCCGTTTCACGAAACCTATCTGCGTTGTGTCAACCCCACGCGTCGCACGGGATATCAGGCTATGCTCGACCTTCTGGCGCTGCCTGAACCGCCCACCGCGCTGGTGATCGATGGCAACGTCCACGGCGACGGCGCGGTTGCCGCATTACAGCAAGCGGGCCGGCTTTCTGATTCACACCCTATCGCGTTAGTGATGTATGACGGCTTGCCGCAGGATAGCCTGACCGACCTCAACGTGACCGCTATACAGCAGGAGACGCGTGAGCAGGTCGGTGAACAGATTGCCAACATGACGCAGGCGCTTATCGCAGGGGAAACCGTAGAAAATTTGCAGGTGTTATGGCAGCCGACGTTACGCGTGGGTAAAACAAGCTTTCCCGCTTAATCTATTCCCCCTCTGTCGCCTTTCACCGTTCTATCGGTAGAAATGCTATCGGTGGGTTTGTTGGCACCCGCCGCCAGCGAGACATCCTTCACATCTTCATCGCAACTGCTCTTCTTTCCGTAACGATTTTTTTAACAAAATCACATTTCTTAAACGTTTAAGTTGATGACTTAAACGTTTAAGATTTCACTAATAGGCACTAATCAGGTTGTAATTGGGAGCCTTCCTCATGGTGCGTGATATTGTTCAATTAACCAGCGCGCAGTGCGATGTCATCGTTCGCTGTGCTCCGGCGGCGGAAATTCTCTACTGGGGGCCACGGTTACGTGGTTTTTCGCCAGAAGATATCGTGTCGCTGCAACGCCCTGTTGCAAACGGTCGTCTGGATGTGGATCTTCCTCTGACGCTGGCGATGGAATACGGGCGTGGCCAGTTTGGTTCACCGGGTATTGAAGGGCACCGTTCAGGCTACGACGCCGCGCCGATTTTCACGACGACGCAGGCAGACGTTCAGGACAATACGCTCATCATCACGGCGGACGATGCGCAGGCCGGGCTGCGCCTGACCAGCGAACTGCGTCTGGATCTACAAACCGATGTCCTGCAACTGCGTCACACGCTACAGAACCTGCACGATGATGCCTGGCAAGTACAGCGCCTCGCCGTCACCCTGCCCATTCCGGAACGGGCAAGCGACGTCATGGCGTTTCACGGTCGCTGGCTGCGTGAATTTCAGACTCACCGCCTCACGTTACAGCACGGTGGTTTTATTCAGGAAAGCCGTCGCGGAAGAAGCTCCCACGAGTATTTCCCCGCGTTTATCCTCGGAGAATCCGCGTTCAACGAGCAGCATGGTGCAGTCTGGGGCGTGCATTTAGGCTGGAGCGGCAACCACCGTCTGCGTGCCGATATTAAAACGGACGGACGCCGCGTCGTGCAGGCTGAAGCCCTGTATTTGCCGGGCGAAATCACGCTGGCGCAGTCAGAATCCCTCACCACGCCGTGGGTCTACGCCGCCTTCTCCGATACCGGTTTGAACGGCATGAGCCAGCGTTATCACACCTTCTTGCGTCAGTCCCTGATCCAATTCAGCGGCGATAAACCGCGTCCGGTACACCTCAATACGTGGGAAGGGATCTATTTCGATCACAACCCTGACTACATCATGCAAATGGCAAGCAAGGCCGCCGACGTCGGCGTAGAGCGCTTCATTATCGACGACGGCTGGTTCCGCGGTCGCCATCACGACAGAGCCGCACTGGGCGACTGGTATCTGGACGAGGAAAAATACCCGAACGGGCTGATGCCAGTCATTGAGCATGTCAAAGCGCTAGGGATGGAATTCGGCATCTGGGTCGAACCGGAGATGATTAACCCCGATTCCGACCTGTTCCGCGCCCATCCCGATTGGGTACTGCAATTGCCCGGCTACGCGCAGCCAACGGGGCGCTACCAGTACGTGCTGAATTTAAATCATCCCGATGCCTTCGCTTATCTGCTGGAGCGACTGAGCTGGTTGTTAGGTGAACACCCTATCGATTATGTGAAATGGGATATGAACCGCGAACTAGTACAGCCCGCCCACGAAGGTCGTCTGGCCGCCGATGCGCAAACCCATCAGTTCTATCGTCTGCTCGATACCCTGCGCCAGCGTTTTCCCCATGTCGAATTTGAATCCTGCGCCTCCGGCGGCGGTCGCATCGACTACGGCGTGCTGGAGCGCACCCAGCGTTTCTGGGTGTCAGATAACAACGACGCGCTGGAGCGCCAGACGATCCAACGCGGTATGAGCTACTTCTTCCCACCGGAGGTAATGGGGCAGCACATCGGGCATGCCCGCTGCCACGCCACGTATCGGCGTCATACCCTTGCCTTTCGCGGGCTGACCGCGTTGTTCGGCCACATGGGCATCGAGCTGGATCCCGTAAAGGCCGATGACGACGAACTGGAAGGCTATCGCCACTATATTCAGTTGCATAAAACGCTGCGCTCGCTGCTGCATAGCGGTACCACCTGGCGAGTCGATATGCCGGACAATGCCACACAGGTCTCTGGCGTGGTCAGCCACGATCGGCAGCACGCCGTTTTTCAGATTGCCCAATTGCGTATGCCGAATTATTCTCTGGCGGGTACGCTGCGCTTCTCCGGTCTGCTATCCGACACGCGTTATGAAGTCAAACTGCTGGATGGCCCGGAAATCAAAACGGTACGCGAAGGCGGCAGCACCATGCGTGAACTCCCACCTTGGTTAAGTCAGCCGATTGTGGCTTCTGGCGACTGGCTGATGCAGGCCGGACTTGCTCTTCCCATTCTGACGCCGGAAACCGCCATTCTGGTCAGTCTGTCCGCAGTAAAGGAAAACGCAGGCAATTAACCTTTTCCCACCCCGTTGAGCCAGTATCAACGGGGTGGGATGTCCTTATTTCACGTCTCGCAACGCCGTTTTATCCACGTAAGGCTTCATGATGCCATCCGCCTCTTTTTGTGCAGCAGCGGCAGCGTCATCAACCTTTTTCGCCGGATCATTTAGCAGCGCCGCCAGTTGATTTTCCATCGCTTTACGCACCGCGACCGTTTCATAGGTGGCGTACCACGGATGGGCATACTGCAGTTGCGACAGTGCAATGGCTGCACGCGGATCTTTCGCCAGATAATCCTTCATTTCCGGCAGGTCGTAGGCTGCCATGCGCGGGGCGAAGTAGCCGGTAAAACGGCTCCAGTTGCCACTGACTTCTGGGCTAACCAGATAGTTCATGAATTGCCAGGCCGCTTTCTTCTGCGCTTCGGAAATCCCTTTGAAGCTCACCAGACTCGCCCCGCCGATGGTGACACCGCGGCGCTCTTTTTCCGGCATCATCGCCACACCAAGCTGGAAATCTTTGGTGTTTTCCCGCATAAAGCCCAGCGCACCGGTGCTCAGCATCGTCATGCCCAGCTTGCCGGAGAAAAATGCGGCGCTGATCTGTTTGGAATTCAGCACGCCAGCGGGCATGACTTTGTCGCGGTACACTAAATCGCGCCAGAACTGGAGCGCACCTTTAGTCGATGCCGTGTTGTAATACACTTCCCCCGGATAGTCGGCATTGTAATACGCCCCGCCGTTGGCACGCGTCAGCGCAGACAGCATCCAGCCGCCGTAATCATCATTCGTGGACGGAATCATGATGCCCCACTGCCCTTTCACCGGATCAGTCAGTTTCTTCGCGACGGCAACCACTTCATCCCAATTTTTCGGCGGTTCGTTAAAGCCAGCCTTCTTCAGCATGTCTTCATTGTAATAGAGGATCGGCGTCGAGTTGTGGAACGGGATCGCGTAAGTCACGCCCATCACCTGCGCATTCTGATGCAGCGCAGGCCAGAAGTTTTTAGTCAGGAAAGGCGTGGCTTTTTCATTGCCGTATTTAAACAACTCATCCATCGGCAGGATTTCATCTTTGATGACCAGATCGGCGGTGAAGTTTGCCGACATAATTACCAGCGCCGGAGGATCGCCCGCTTTGGCAGCCGCTTCTGCTTTCACTTTGGTCGTATCGTAATTGCCGGTGAAGATCCCACGCACGTCAACCTGATCCTGCGATTGGTTGTACTCTTTGATGATGCGTGTCATTTCCATCGTCAGCTTGCCATCAACCGGCGCGGGAAACATAAAATCGATACTCTCTTTCGCCAGCGCGGGGCCGGACATCAGCAAGGCTATCGCCAGCGCCATCATACGGGGCTTACGCATTTCTTTTCTCCTGGGATAAATTACGGGCGGTTTGCCCGGAAAACCAATGACAATCCTGCGGTGAAAAATGAAGCACAATGGGTGCGCCGACATCCGGCACGCCATCGCGATTGGGCCGACGGTAGCGAATATTTCCCAACGGCGTATCCACATGGATCAGATACTCCGCACCAAATAGCTCCCGTTGCTTCACCGTTCCCGACAATGACAAGTCGCCGTCTGACGCGGCGTGTTCGGTAATATGCTCAGGGCGGATCCCGAGCAGCACACTGGTTAATGAACGCGTTTCTTCACTGACGGGCAGCGCCACGGACAATGCCTGTAGAAATGCCTGCCCATCAGCACAAGGCAGCATCACCATATTCATCGCGGGTGTGCCGATAAATCCGGCGACAAAGACGTTAGCCGGGTGAGAATACAGCTGCTCCGGCGTGCCAACCTGTTGCAGCACGCCACGATCGAGCACGGCGATTCTGTCCGCCATCGTCATCGCTTCGATCTGATCGTGCGTGACGTAAACGGTGGTTGTTTTCAACTGCCGATGCAGATCCATAATGCCGTCCCGCACATCGCTGCGCAGACGGGCATCGAGATTCGATAGCGGCTCATCCATCAGAAATAAATGCGGATCGCGTACGATCGCCCGCGCCATCGCCACACGCTGCCGCTGACCGCCGGACAGTTTTCCCGGTTTGCGTTTCAGCAGTGGCTCAAGCTGAAGCAGGCTGGCAACGCGCTGCACACGCTGTGGATAGTCCGCTTTCGGCTCACCGCGCATCCGCATCCCGAACGTGATGTTCTGCTCGACCGTCAGGTGCGGAAACAACGCATAGTTCTGGAAAATCATCGAGAAATTACGCTGCTTCGGGCTCCATGTCGTAATGTCGTCATCACCCAGCAAGATTTGTCCGTCGCTGACATCTTCCAATCCGGCCAGCATACGCAGCAGCGTACTTTTGCCACAGCCGGACGGCCCGACCAGCACCAGAAATTCGCCATCAGCGATATCCAGCGACAGCGATGCCAGCGCCTGCGTGTGCTCAAAGCGTTTGCTGATATTTCGTAGTTGAATCACGGCCATTACGCATCCACCGGACAGCTGATACGCGGATCATAGAGGTAAGGCCCCGAGTTCGAGGCGATCGACTGGCTGTAGCTGACCAGCCCGGTGACCGGCACATAGCGGTGCATGACTACGCTGGCGGGTTCCAGGTTGTAGTACGACGTGTCGTCATAGTAGAAATACGGCACCTGATGGACAGTGCCCGGCACCGTGGCAATAATCGCCTGCCGATGCTGCGTCATAATCAAACGGTGCGTATGACCGCAGAAGATCCGCGTAAGCTGCGGGAAACGTTCGATCAGCGTCAGCAGCTCGCTCCCGTTTTCGCAGGCGATCCGATCCATGTGTGCCGATCCCAAAGGAAGCGGTGGATGGTGCATAAAGATCGCCGTTTCACGCGTGGCATAATCCTGCAATTGTTGCTCTAACCAGCCCAGCGTGGACGGCGTCAGCCAGCCTTTCGCCTGTCCGGCCAGACTGGTGTCAATGAACAGCAGGCGCATCGGGAAATCATCTACGGCATAGCGGATGTTCTCAGGATCATCGCCCAATTGCGGACAAAGCGGACGCATCGTGTTGAGGAAATGCTGCTTGTCATCGTGATTACCCGGAATCACGTACATCGGGTAATCCAGCATCTGTAACACACGTTGTGCCACCTGATACTCCTGCGGACTGCCGCAGTTGACGATATCGCCGCTAATCACTACCGCGTCCGGCCGCTCGCTCAGCGCGTTGAGCTGATTAATGACTTTGGCATTTTCCCCGTTAATATCAATAAATTCATAGAGCTTGCGTCCCTCACTGCGAAAATGCAGATCGGAAATCTGTGCCAGCAACATACAACCACCTCATCGTTATTTAGCCCGTTGGCGATTCACTTAATGCCCGAGAAGCCGAAGCTGCTCAGGAACTGCTTCTGGAACAACACGAAAGCCACCATCAACGGCAAGCACACCAGCAGTGTACCGGCGCAGATCAATCCCCACTGCCCGCCGGACTCCGCGCCCATAGCGAACGACACCAGCCCGATGGTCAGCACCTGTTTGTCGGGGTCGTTGAGCACCATCAGCGGCCAGAGATATTCGTTCCAGTGATAAGTAATGCTGACCGTGGCGAAAGCCAGAATCGACGGCCAGGTCATCGGGATCAGGACGTGGAACACCACCTGCCACCAGCGGCAGCCCTCCATCAACGCGGCTTCTTCGATCTCTTTGGCAATATTGAGAAATGCCTGACGCATCAAAAACACGCCAAACGCCGAGGCGAAATACGGCATCATCACACCAGTCAGGGTATTGAGCAGGCCGAGCTGTTTGAGCGTCATCATGTTTGGCACCATCATGACGACGGGCATGATCATCAGTTGAATCAGCAACAGGTAAAACAGCAGCGTTTTGCCGCGAAATTCGTGATAGGCAAAGATGTAGCCCGCCGTGGTGATCGTCACCAGTTGCACCAGAAACGTGCCGACCGCAAAAATCAGCGTATTGGTATAAAGCTGTAGCCAGTTAGCGCTGTCCCACGCCTCGCGGAAGTTATCGAGCGTGAGCGGGAGACGCGGCAGCAGTGAAGCCATGTCCACGCCGAAGCTGCTGGTGCTAACGGATGCAGACAGCATCCAGATAAACGGGCTGACCCACAGTAACGCGGCGCAAATCAGCAGCAGCGGCAGCGTGAAACGCGTCGTGATACGAAGCGGGTTGATCACGCTTCGGCTTTCAATGCGTGGACTTTTCACGTTCTGAACATCAACGATCTGATTTTCAGCGCTCATAATGTGCCCCCTTCTCCAGCACTTTCAGATTCATCATGGAAAAGACGAATAGCATCGCCAGCGTCAGGAAGGTGGCCGCGGAGGCTTTGCCCAGATCGTGCGTATCATTCGCCAGATCCTGGATGTAATAGAGCAGCACAGTCGTCGCGTTATTCGGCCCGCCGCGCGTCATCACGGCGACATGGTCGATCTGGGTAATGGCGTAGATAAAGGCGATAGTGACCACAAAAGCGATGGTTGGCCGCAGTAGCGGCAACGTAACGTAGAAAAATACCTGACGCTGTGAAGCGCCTTCCATCAGTGCTGCCTCACGGGCGGAAGCAGAAACGGCTTGCAGACCAGCGAGAAAAAACAGCATGTAGTAACCGGCGAATTTCCAGATACCGATGACGCTCACTGCCACCAGCGCGCTGTCGCTCATGCCGAGATAGTTGTTGTTCATCGGGCCGAACACCTTCGCCAGATAGTAATCCAGCAGCCCCAGCCCCGGCATAAAGATGAATAGCCACAGCGTTGCGGCGCTCACCAGCGGAATAATCATCGGAAAGAAGAAAGCAGTACGCAGCCAGCGGTTAACGCGTGTGTTTTCCCACAGCAGCACCGCGAGCAACAGCGCCAGCAGCACGCCGGGCACCACCGTCATCAGGATATACAGCATGTTGTTCAGCAAGGCCTGCCAGAACACCGCGTCCTGCACCAGACGCACAAAATTATCCATCCCGACGAACAGCGGCGTATCGGCATTCAGTCGGGTGTCATACAGGCTGTCGATAACCGAGCGCAGCAGGGGGAAATAGGTGAAGGCAAGCAAAAAAACCAGCGTCGGCAACAGCACAAGATAGGGAAAGCATTTTGCACGCATAACTCAAAGGCCGCTCAGTGTGAAACACAGAGGCCTTACCCTAGAACGCTAGCGTGTCAGTGGGGCGTCAGTTTAATGACAGTTTGTTTTCGGATAGGGAAAATATGCACGCGAAGGATTTATCTCTACGTTGGCAGACGATTTGCGGGAAGGCTCGAAGTTACTAAAAATACGGCTGGGAAGAGTGTTTAACTTTGCTGTATCATTTTTAACCTGTAAAATTATAAGGAATCAATCATGCTAGGGCTTGAAGCTATGGCTATCGTCAACCAAGGGCCGGATAAGATAGAGAGCGTTTTCAATAACGTGTCTCAGCCTATTGAGCGATCCATATCTGACTTTGACAGAAGTCACAGGGGTTCTATCTCCAAAAAACAAGCCGCCGATGCACTGAAAGTCATCTACAACGTCATGGCACCCGTTGAAAAAAACTGTGAAAAATATAAAGCGTTTATCGATACCCTTAGCAATGGAACCGATGAGGACATTGCAGCACTAGACATTCATCTCAGTGACATCGACAAGCTAAACGATCAGGCCAATCAGATAGATCATGGCATAACGAGGCTTCTTTATACCTTCTTTGTTGCCGAAAATAACAAAGCCTGGTTGCCACATCTCGCCACGCTTATGACAATGAAAAACCACGCGATCAACACGTTCATTGAATATAAGAAGCTGACAATGGGCGTAGCCACTCTCGGCGCTCAATTTATTCCTCTTGAGCATGAGGAAGCAGAAGAATTTAGTGATGAAGAATTAGCAGCTTTCAAGAAGTCAGTTGAAGACAGTCACAAAAGACTTGGCATGGAGCCGCCAACATGGAAAACCGCGTAAGCATTCTTGTTGATGCCGCCGCTGGTCAATTGGAAAACTTCTTTGCTAAAGCGTTAGCAAATTATAAAAACAACGGCAAAGTCTCTGCTTACCTTGGAAAAATGGGTGGCTTTGAACGCTCATCTCAATCTACCCTTTCTGGGATTTATAAATCTCACATTCGCATTCCAGGAGAAGATACTCCGTGGCCTGCATCACAGCTTCTTCACCACAGAGTAAGCGATAACTTTTTGGTGTTTGCGATACACAATATTCATCCCCTACATATTCAAGTTATTGCGATTATTAAGCCAGATGGTCATGAAAAAATTAAGAAGTTATTACCCACTATTATAAAAATAACGGAAAGCAAATTTCAGTCACTCAATGAAAGACAGCTTAATTCACTCTCTTATTATAAATAAGAGATGCTGAATATTGAGGAATGATTGAATAAACCAAAAGCTACTTCTGATATTAGTTTAAAATTCTCCGCAGAACCAAATAAATTTAGCCTCGCATGCGTTAAAACACATGCGAGGCCAATATTCACAACGAGCTTATTAATACTCGCTCATCGGCACACACGAGCAGAACAGATTACGGTCACCGTAAACGTCGTCCAGACGCTTCACGCTCGGCCAGTATTTGTGTTCGCTGCCGGCAGGGAATACTGCTAGCTCACGGCTGTACGGATGCGTCCAGTCAGCCACCAGCTCTGTCTGTGTGTGCGGCGCGTTCACTAGCGGGTTGTCATCCAG
The DNA here is from genome assembly GCF_028335745.1 of Pectobacterium sp. A5351. Taxonomy (NCBI): domain Bacteria; kingdom Pseudomonadati; phylum Pseudomonadota; class Gammaproteobacteria; order Enterobacterales; family Pectobacteriaceae; genus Pectobacterium; species Pectobacterium sp. A5351. Next base: position 655,878 of record NZ_CP116477.1, on the reverse strand, counting down.
CGGCCATTCGCCCTGTGCAACACGGTTGATTTCGGCACGGATCGCCAGCATCGCGTCGACAAAGCGATCGATCTCTACCTGACTTTCCGATTCCGTTGGCTCCACCATCAGCGTGCCCGCGACTGGGAACGACATGGTCGGCGCATGGAAACCGTAGTCGATCAGGCGCTTGGCGATATCCATCTCGCTAATGCCGGTACTCTCTTTGAGCGGACGAATATCCAGAATGCACTCGTGCGCCACGCGACCGTCACGGCCAGTGTAAAGCACCGGATAGGCCTGCTGTAAGCGCGTCGCAATGTAGTTGGCGTTCAGGATCGCCATCTGGCTGGCCTGTTTGAGCCCTTCCGCCCCCATCATGCGGATGTACATCCAGCTAATCGGCAGAATTGAAGCACTACCGAACGGCGCCGCCGATACCGCGCCCTGCTCCATCAATACACCAGCCATTTTTACCACCTGATGACCCGGTACAAACGGCGCCAGATGCGCTTTCACGCCAATCGGCCCCATGCCCGGCCCGCCGCCGCCGTGCGGAATACAGAAGGTTTTATGCAGGTTCAGGTGCGATACATCTGCGCCAATGTAGCCCGGCGTCGTAATACCAACCTGCGCGTTCATGTTCGCGCCGTCCAGATACACCTGGCCGCCGTATTGATGCACGATCTGGCACACTTCGCGGATCGTCTCTTCATAGACGCCGTGAGTGGATGGATAGGTCACCATGATGCAGGAAAGCTGCTCGCCCGCTGCCTGCGCTTTCTCACGCAGATCGTGCAGATCGATATTGCCCTGCTTGTCACAGGCGACCACCACCACGTCCATCCCCGCCATCTGCGCCGATGCCGGGTTCGTACCGTGGGCAGAGCTAGGAATCAGACAGAAATGACGACCCGCTTCATTGCGGCTTTCATGATAGCGACGGATCGCCAGCAGCCCCGCGTATTCGCCCTGCGCACCCGAATTGGGCTGCATACAAATCGCGTCATAGCCCGTCAGTTGAACCAACCAGCCCGATAGCTGTTCGATCATCTGACGATAACCCAGCGCCTGTTCCGGCGGACAGAATGGATGCAGTTCGGCAAATTCCGGCCAGGTAATCGGCAGCATTTCCGCCGCCGCGTTGAGCTTCATGGTGCAGGAACCCAGCGGGATCATCGCCTGATTCAGCGCCAGATCCTTACGCGCCAGACGGTGCAGGTAGCGCATCATCTCGGTTTCACTGTGATAGCGGTTGAACACCGGATGCGACAGGATCGCGTCGTGACGTACCAGCCCGGCAGGGATCGTCGCAGCTTGCTGACCAACAGCCGCATCAAGCGCCTCGATATCCAACCCGTGATCGTCACCTAACAACACCGCAAACAGCGCCAGCACGTCTTCACGCGTGGTCGCTTCATCCAGCGTGATGCCCACGGCGCTTGCCAAATCAGCCCTGAGGTTGATGCCAAAACTTAATGCCCGACTCAGTACTGCGTCTTTGTCCGCAACTTCAATGGTCAGCGTGTCGAACCAGCTGCGATGGCGCAACAGCAGGCCACCCTGCATTAACCCCGCCGCCAGAATATCGGTCAGACGGTGGATGCGTCCTGCAATACGTTTGAGCCCTTCCGGCCCGTGGAATACCGCGTACATCCCAGCAATATTGGCCAGCAGCACCTGCGAGGTACAAATATTGGAATTCGCCTTCTCGCGGCGAATATGCTGTTCACGCGTCTGCATCGCCATGCGCAGCGCAGTATTGCCTGCCGCATCGCGCGACACGCCGATGATACGTCCCGGCATCGCACGTTTATGCTCGTCGCGACAGGCGAAGAAGGCCGCGTGTGGCCCGCCGTAACCCATCGGCACGCCAAAGCGCTGTGCGGAACCGAAGACAATGTCTGCACCTTGCTTGCCCGGCGCGGTTAGCAGCACCAGCGCCATGATGTCCGAGGCCACGCAGGTGACGACCTTACGTGCTTTCAGTGCGGCCATCAGGTCGCTGTAATCGTGCAGTTCGCCCGTCGTCCCCACCTGTTGCAGCAGTACGCCAAACACCGCATCGTCTTTCAGCGCCTCTTCAGCTTTACCGACGACAATCTCAAAACCAAAGGTTTCCGCGCGGGTACGCACTACATCCAGCGTTTGTGGATGCACGTCGTCTGCAACGAAGAAACGCTCAGCCTGCTTGAGTTTGCTGATGCGTTTTGCCATCGCCATCGCTTCCGCCGCCGCGGTCGCTTCATCTAGCAACGAGGCGGAGGCCAAGTCCAGACCCGTTAAATCCTGTGTGACCTGCTGAAAATTCAGCAGCGCTTCAAGACGCCCCTGAGAGACTTCCGGCTGATACGGCGTATAGGCGGTGTACCAGCCTGGATTTTCCAGCACGTTGCGCAAAATTACCGGTGGCATCAGCACCGCGCTGTAGCCCATACCGATATAGCTTTTATAACGTTGATTGCGTCCTGCAATGGCCTTCAGTTCAGCTAACGCTTCATGTTCCGTCACCGCCTCTCCTACCGCTGGCGGGCTGGGCAATTGAATATCCACCGGGACAATCTGGCGGATCAGCGCGTCCAGCGACGTTGCGCCCACCACCGACAGCATGTGCTGCTGTTGGCTGACGGAAGGGCCGATATGGCGCTCGATAAACGCGCCGTCATGTTCGAGTTGACTGAGTGTCTGGGTCATTACAGTACTTTCCTTGATCAATCGTGCCTGCATTAATCGTGCTCGCATCAATCGTGATCGCTGCCGCGCTGAAAGACGACGCGGGCGCATAAAACAAAACGCCCCCGGTTCAGCAAAACCGGGGGCGCGATAACTACTCGTCTTCTTCTAGCGACGCCTGATAGGCTTCGGCATCAAGCAGTTCGTCTAAATCAGACTCATCAGAAATTCTGATGCGGAACAGCCAGCCATCGGCATAAGGCGCGCTGTTGACCAGTTCAGGGGAGCTTTCCAGATCTTCGTTGATTTCCACGATCTCACCGCTGATGGGCGCATAAATATCCGACGCCGCTTTTACCGATTCCGCCACTGCGCAGTCATCGCCTGCGGCGACGACCGTACCCACTTCAGGTAAATCGATAAAAACCATGTCACCCAAAAGTTCCTGCGCGTGCTCGGTAATACCCACGCTGTAGATACCGCCGCCCTCGTGCAATACCCATTCATGCGACGTGGTGTATTTTAATTCTGCTGGTACATTGCTCATTGCGTCCCCTTTCCTAAAGTCGTTAATCCCGTGCGCTTATCTTTACAGGCAAGCTGCTATTAATACTGAACGATGGCTTTTCCGGCGCGAACAAAGCCGGGCTTGGTCACGTGGACGGGCAGTTCGCGGTTACGAATCTGCACAATTGCCTGTTCACCAATCCCCACCGGAACACGCGCCAGCGCGATGCTCACGCCAAGCGTTGGCGAGAACGATCCGCTGGTGATGACCCCTTCGCGCATCACGCCATCACTATCAGTAAAGCGCACAGGTAAATCATTGCGCAATACGCCTTTTTCCGTCAGCACCAAACCAACCAGTTGATCGGTCCCTTTTTCACGCTGATGCGTTAGTGCTTCACGCCCGATAAACTGGCGATCCTCCGGCTGCCAGGCGATCGTCCAGCCCATGTTGGCCGCCAGTGGCGAAATGCTCTCATCCATATCCTGACCATAGAGGTTCATTCCGGCTTCCAGCCGCAGCGTATCGCGTGCGCCCAGTCCGCATGGCTTCACGCCCGCGGCCAGCAGTTGCTGCCAGAAGTCGACCACCTGCTCACTCGGCAGCGCAATTTCATAACCGGCTTCGCCCGTGTAACCCGTCGTGGCTACGAAGAAATCCCCCGCCTGCTTGCCAAAAAACGGCTTCATGCTGGCTACCGCTGCCACGTCTGCATCATTCAAGCCTTTCGCCTTCAGGCATTCTTGCACTTTTTCCTGCGCCTGCGGACCTTGTACCGCGACCAGCGCCAGATCGTCGCGCTCACGGATTTCAACCCCGAACGGTGCGGCATGTTGCCCGATCCAGGCGAGATCTTTTTCTCGCGTTGCTGAATTCACGACCAGCCGGAAATCATCTTCCGTGAGAAAATAAACGATCAGATCGTCGATGACGCCACCGGAAGCATTCAGCATGCCGGTATAAAGCGCCTTGCCCGGCTGTGTCAGTTTGGCGACATCATTCGCCAGCAGGTAACGCAAGAATTCACGCGTTCTCACACCGTGCAAATCGACGATAGTCATGTGGGAGACGTCAAACATGCCAGCTTCTCGACGCACAATATGGTGCTCATCCAGTTGGGAACCGTAATGCAGCGGCATCATCCAGCCGTGAAAATCCACCATTTTGGCGCCATCGGCCAGATGTTGTTGGTACAACGGGGTCTGCTTTGCCATTCTTCATCCCTCTTCAGCGCACGGTGTTCAGGCGATAAAACACACTGCGCAAACGATATCTTCTGACTGAACTTACCACCGAAGCGCAGGTTAAACCACACCCTCAGGCATAAGATAAATTATATATAAGGCGAAGAAAGTCGAATCGTCCACAAAAAACAAAGCAGCGTAATATTCTTAATAATATACAAAATACAGCATATAATTTATTTAAATCAGCAAAAATCACAAATTAATGGCATTAAAGCTGGATAACTCAGGAAATGCCCCCCACGTAAGAACACCATTCAAATTAGATAATCTAATGATAAAAACAACGCTAAATTAGATTTTTTCAATCAAAATCCGGCAATGGCCCCCTGCTGTACTCTCTTCCTTATGTCGCCGTCATCACGATTTTGTGAGCCGTCTCTCAGGCGTCTTTTCTATGTGGCAGCACGCGCTAAAAGATCAAATTCGTCTGAAACGAATTTAATCGGCCAACGCACAGGCAACTTGAAGTATGACGAGGATTAAGGTGTAAAAAATATCGTCACGCAGCATTAAATTAATAATTACATGAAAAATTAATATTACTTAAAATGACGATCGAGATAATAGATTGGGTTATAAAGTTAAAGCTGCTATTTATTAGTAAACCAAGAAAATACAGTTAATAGAATCTGACTGCTAATTGCATAAACTCAGATGCTCATCTAGATTTTAAATGTGATTCTCCCTGTTAAAAATCACATAGGATAAAAACTATGTAAAAAAACATTAATACATTATTGCAACGTTCTATTGTTGCATCGGCATTTCTATTTTTGACGTTTACTGCCGACAACGCATTCGCGGCGGATGTCAAAGGAACGCTAAAAAACTACCAAAATAGTGGAGTTGATTTTACTTATGCAGAGCAAAAATATGGTACTAACCGTGGGATTCGTATCATGGCGGGTACACGTGATCAAACCTACAAATTCAGCCCCAACCCGCATGATGACCCTTGGTATAATAAAAACCAAGAAAAGTTTTACCAAACTGCGGCTAAAGCGTTAGCTGATAGTTATTTATCACAGCCACAGAGAACTTTTCCAAATCATGGATTCAAATCAACAATTCACAAGATTGAGTACACTTATGGAGAAAGGTAGCACACTGTTTAATAACTATTGAATGAGCTTTTTTTCATAAAAAACAGAAAAATGTTAGCCCTTAACATGAATACTTTCCTGGATATTACTCTTTTACTGTCTGTCCAGACTCCTCTGGGCAGACAGTGTAAATAATATTAATAGATACCAGCGTACAGCCGCGATCCCGACATATCAAATCAGCACGCTAATATTTAGATTCTCCATCAACCAGTGGTTATCGGAATAATCAACCGGAATCGCAATCACGGCAGGGCCGTCAACATCCATCGCCTGACGAAGTTTGCTGACCAGTTCATCCGCGGATTCCACCGCAAACCCTTTCGCGCCAAACGCTTCCGCATACGCCTTGAAATCAATCGGCCCAAATGCCACGCCTGCTGGGCGATGGTATTTATGGATTTGCTGGATTTCCACCATGTTATAGCCGTTATCCACCCAGATGATATGCAGAAGATTGCTTTTCAGGCGCACCGCTGTTTCCAACTCCATACTGGACTGCATAAACCCACCATCGCCGGAAACGGATACCACTTTCTTGCCAGGCTGCACCAGTGATGCCGCTATCGCCCACGGTAGCGCCACGCCCATGGTCTGCTGGCCATTGGTCATCAGAATCTGTCGCGCCCGGAAACTATACAAGTAACGCGCCAGCCAGATGTGGAAACTCCCCATATCGACACACAGCGTGACATCCTCGTTGACAATATCCTGCATCGCCCGCACCAGACGCAGAGGGTGGATCGCAAATCCTGCCATGTTGATAGCGCGCGTACTGAGATCGTGACGCTGGCGCTGACGATCTTGTAATACGGCCTGCGTGCCCGCCGATAAGATCACTGGCTCGCTGATACACGCATTCAACGCATCCACCGTCATCGCGATATTCCCGAGCAGCTCGATATCAGGGTGATAGGCGCTGTCGATCTCAGCCCGCAGCACGTCAATGTGGATCAGCGTTGCTTTGCCGCTATTCCATAACACCGGATCGTACTCAATCGGGCTGTAGCCTACGGTAACGATCACGTCTGCCTGTTGCAGCAACTTATCCCCGGCCTGATTGTTGAACAACCCAACGCGTCCGGCAAAGTGATCGAACTGCTGCTGGTCGATCACGCCAGCAGCCTGATACGTGCTGGTAACCGGCAGTTGGCTGCGGTGTAAAAAACGACGCAGCGCCTGTGCATTTTCCTGCTGGCTGGCCATTAATCCGAGCAGCAACACCGGATTTTTAGCCTGCCGCAGCCGTTTAGCCGCCTCGGCAACGTCACTATGCGGTGCACCATTTAACAGCGGTAAATGTGGGCAGGCCAGCACCGGGCTGCTAGCCGGTTCATTGACGATATCCTGCGGCAGGCTGACAAATGCCGCCCCTGGACGGCCGCTTTCCGCTGCCCGGAAAGCATTCGCCAGCACTTCAGAAATCGCGCTGGATGCCGTAATTTCCGCACTGAATTTACTGACCGGTTGAAACAGGCTAACGGTGTCCAGACTCTGGTGTGTCAGCTTGAGCTTATCCGCCCGCTTAACCGCCCCGCCCAATGCCACGACCGCATCACCTTCTGCGGTTGCCGTTGCCAGCCCGGTGACCAGATTGGAACAGCCGGGGCCGGATGTCACCAGCGTCACTCCCGCTTTTCCCGTGAGACGGCCTATCGCCGCCGCCATAAACGCGCCGTTCGCCTCATGACGTACCGGGATCGTTTGAATTGTCGAGTCTTCCAGCTCATCAAACACGCGATCGATTTTAGCGCCGGGAATACCAAAAATATGCTTTACGCCCTGCGCTTCCAGGTGTTTTACAATCAGCTCGGCTCCGCTACTCCAGCTTTGCTGTTCGGTGGACTTTTCCATGACATGACTCCGATGAAATGACTAGCTCTCTACTGACTTGATGACGCTATTGAGGTTTTCTGAGGACAGATCGGCATTGAGAAATTCCCGATCCTGAGGCAGATCGATGATCAGTTTGGCAACCACACCAAACGTTAGCGTGCCGTGTTCGACGTCATAATTCAGAATATGGCCGCCGCCCTGGCGATCGTCAGTAATGAAATGTTCGTGATAACCCGCAACATTAATTCCCTGGGTATAAGCTGGGCTACGAAAACCGATAACGCTGCCATTACGGTGTTCAAAATGAAATGTCGGTTGTCCTTCAATGGCCTCCTGCATCGGTTTATAAGGCCGGCACTGACGAGGAACGGTGCGGGTTTCAACGCAGCGAAAATTCCCGTCAATCCGCAACGCGCAGAACAAGTTATCCGTTCCCACAATTTCGTCGATCTGGCGATGTATCTCTTCGCGCGACGTCCAATGATCAAAGCGGATCGTTTCCGTCGGACGAAAGAACGTCATGACCGCAAACGGCGTTTTCTGATCCGGCTTCGCTGCCCGTGCACTGCCGTCGGATAACAGTTGGAAAATCTGGCTATTTAATGCAATCAGTTCCCCATCCAAACTATTAAATGTTCCTAATCCAAAATCACCATGCTCCAGCAGTTCGGCCATCGTTCGGCTACCTTCATAGACACCATTTATTAGCCCACTCATTAATGAGGTCTGATAAATAACGCTGTCTGCATACTGCTGCCGAAAATCATAAGCATAGCTGGCAAAGGCTTCCTCACAGGATTGTTCACTGACATTCGTTTTCATACCTTCCTTCTCACCGCACCAATTACTTAAACATTACTAATATTTAGATAAAGATTGACGCGGGAGAGAACAAAATTCCAATATGCAATTAAGGCTATTTCAAGATCGGAAACATATGGAGTTACGTAAATGGAGCTACGTTATCTGCGCTATTTTGTCGCCGTTGCCCAGGCACGACATTTCACGCGTGCAGCAGAAAGTCTGGGGATGTCACAGCCACCTCTCAGCCAGCAAATCAAGAAATTCGAACAGGAGATCGGGACACCACTGTTCAAACGGCTGACACGCGGTGTAGAAATGACGGAGGCGGGACAGGCGTTCTATGAAGATGCATGTCGGATTCTGCAACTCACCGATTCGGCGATCGCGCGGACAAGAAGCATTGCGCGAGGTGAAAAAGGTAGCCTGAGCGTAGGCTTCTCCCCGTCTGCCATGTTCCACCCAACAGTGCTTACCCTGCTGCACTGTTACTGTAAACAGTATCCGAATGTGCAACCGCTACCGAAGGAAGAAAATCCGGCAACGCTTATTACTTCACTGCAAGAACGCCATATTGACATCGCCTTTCTGCGCTTACCTTGCGACCTCAGTGATGAGATTAATGGGGAGATTTTGGCAAAAGAGTCCATGAAATTGGTATTACCCGCAGGGCATGCACTTAGCCATAAAACGCAGGTCTCGCTCAGCGAACTACGTCAGGAGCCACTGATTATTTTCCCACGCGAGGTGTGTCCAGGGCTGCACGATATGATTATCCGCACCTGCTATCTGTCAGGCTATGGCCCCAGACCCAGTCCCTTTGCCCCGCAGCTCACGGCAACGGTAGGAATGGTCGCCGCAGGCTTCGGCGTCACGCTCGTACCAGAATCACTTGCCTGCATTAAGGCCGATAACGTGACCTATCATGACATCGGCATGCCCGAAATCCATACACAAATTGCGGCTATCTGGCGTAAACATGAACGATCGCCCACTATCGTGAATATGATCCACCTGATACGCCAGTATCTGAGCAACCCCTATCCCAATTAATGCCTTGATGAAGAAAATTCCGCCAATCTGCTCGTCAAAAAACTAGTAATTGATATAAATTCTTATATGATATTAGTTATCATTATCACTTTTGACGGGTGGAAAAATGCTGACAGCAATGATCACAGCCTGCGGGCTATGGAGCGTGAGTTGGTGTATGGGGAAGCATTTGTCGAGCGCCTGGGGCGTGCTGTTGCCTTGTGCCATCATGCCGCTATTAGCACTACTCGATCTTAACCTGACGCACCTGAAAGTGATTATCGCCATCGCGCTACTGGCGACGCTTGTCATGCTGTTTCATCAACGCTTACGCCACTATTTATTGCTGCCATCCTGCATTGCGCTGGCTGGCGGACTGGCAGCACTCTCCGTCACGTTTAATATGACGACGATGTAAACCAATACGGAACGGTGAACTGACTCAGAAAGATCAATAAACGCGGAAAAGGCCGATAGAGAGAAAAGAAAGAACAGAATAAGCAGGAAAGAAAATCAGGAAGATACAGAAAAAATCTGTGGTGCGAAGAGAGGGACTTGAACCCTCACGTCCGTAAGGACACTAACACCTGAAGCTAGCGCGTCTACCAATTCCGCCACCTTCGCACTGAAAACGTTGTTTGTCTTATGCGGTAAACCAGCTTTATTCGCTAAATTCATCATGACATGGTGCGAAGAGAGGGACTTGAACCCTCACGTCCGTAAGAACACTAACACCTGAAGCTAGCGCGTCTACCAATTCCGCCACCTTCGCAATGTTGTCATGCTGCTTATGCAATACTGATGACTGCTGTGGTTCGACAAACCAGAACCGTCGTAGTGATGTTGGTGCGAAGAGAGGGACTTGAACCCTCACGTCCGTAAGAACACTAACACCTGAAGCTAGCGCGTCTACCAATTCCGCCACCTTCGCAACACTGCTTTACGCAATATCACTACGGGGGCGAATTCTAGAGGTTTTCGCGTTCACGTCAATGATTATTTCCTCTGGAATGCGGGGTTTGCTGCAAAAATCATCATCTCGCTGCGGCGTGGCGCGTAAAGAGTTCATCAAGCCATTCTATAAACACCCGAATCCGCGGTGCGAGAAAACGGCCGGGCGCATACATCACATAAAGCGGCATCGCGGGCGGCGGCATTTCCGGCAGGATCTCAACCAGCTCCCCGCTTTCCAGAAATGGGCGTAAACCGCGACGCGGTGCCTGAATAATCCCCAATCCGGCACAGGCGCTGGCAATGTAGGCATCGGTGCCGTTAACCTGAAACGGACTGGGCAACATACGCGTAATGCACTCGTCACCCGACATGAATTCCAGCGGATAAAGATATTCAGTGCGCAGGGAGAAATACCCGACCATGCGATGTCCCGCTAGCTCATCGAGCGAACGCGGCACGCCATAGCGCGCCAAATAGTCGGCCGACGCACAGGTAATCTGCGGCATTGACGGTAAATGGCGGGTCGCCAGCGTCTCGTCGTCCGTCTGCCAAGCTCGCAACACACAGTCAACGCCTTCACGCAGCACATTAATCGCCGCATCGTTGGCGCTCAGCATCAGCGTCACCTGCGGATAACGCGCGTAGAATTCTCCCAGCGCTGGCACGACAATCTCCCGCGCCAGCGAATGCGGCATATCCACCCGTACTTTACCCACGGGCTGCTGCTTTTGCTGCGTGAACAGCATGTCGATCTCTTCAATTTCCGCCAGCAATTGCAAACAGCGGTCGTAATAAATACGCCCTTCATCGGTGATCTGTACCTGACGGGTCGTGCGTTGCAGCAAACGAACCCCCAGCCGCCCTTCAAGCTGTTTGATGGTGTTGCTCACCGTCGCACGCGGTAGCGTCAGTCGCTCCGCCGCCCGGCTGAAGCTACCCAATTCGACAATTCGCACAAAAACCCGCATCGCCTGAATATGATCCATCGCGGCCACCATTGTTGGTTATTTTTGAATAGTGTTGCATAAAAAGCGGTATTTATCTTTTCTGGATAAACAACCAGACTGCTCCCACTGCCAACGAGATGAGGAAGATGACAATGCAACAACGCAAATTAGGCGCGAACGGTCCACAGGTTTCGGCTATTGGGCTAGGCTGCATGGGGATGAGCGATTTCTACTCCACCGCGCAGGATGAAAAAGAATCCATCGCCACGCTGCATCGCGCATTGGAATTGGGCGTGACCTTGCTGGATACCGCCGACATGTATGGCCCCCATACCAATGAACAGTTGCTCGGTAAAGCGATAAAAGGCAAGCGTGAGCAGGTCTTTCTGGCGACCAAATTCGGCATCATCCGCGACCCGGCGAATCCCCACGCTCGCGGCATCTGCGGTAAACCGGATTATATCCGCCGTTCGGTAGAAGGCAGCCTGACGCGCCTCGGTACGGATGTCATCGATTTGTACTATCAGCACCGCATCGACCCGACAGTGCCCATTGAAGAGACGGTCGGCACACTGGCGGAGCTAGTACAGGAAGGCAAGATTCGCTACATCGGCCTGAGTGAAGCCTCGACCACCACGCTGGAACGCGCGCATCGCGTGCATCCGATCACCGCGTTACAGAGTGAATACTCACTGTGGACACGCGACATGGAAGCCGAGATTCTGCCAACCTGTGAGCGTCTGGGGATCGGATTTGTGCCTTACAGCCCGCTGGGGCGCGGCTTTCTGACCGGCGCGATTCGCAGCCCGGACGATCTGGCCGCCGACGATTTCCGTCGTACCAATCCACGTTTCTCGGGGGAAAATTTCGGCAAGAATCTGCTGCTGGTCGAGAAAATTAACCAACTGGCGCAGGAAAAGCAGGTGACGCCATCACAGTTAGCACTGGCGTGGGTCCTGGCACAGGGCGAGCATATCGTGCCGATTCCGGGCACCAAGCGCCGCCGCTATCTGGAAGAGAACGTCGCGGCGCTGGAGATCACACTGACGCAAGCCGAGTTGGCCGCCATTAATGCCATCTTCCCACCCGATGCCGCAGCGGGCGAACGCTACGGCAAGGAGAGTATGGCGGCTCTTAATCAGTAGAATATTACCGACGACCTTTACTGCCTGTACGCGGCGGGCGACCCACGGTAGCCTGATACACCTTGAAGCGTCCGGTTTGCGCCAGCACTTCATGGCTACCAAACGCCGCATCAAGCAGCGCGGGATAAGGCAGGAAGGCGTTAGCGACGATACGTAGCTGCCCGCCAACCGGTAGATGGGATACCGCACCACGAATCAGCATTTCCGCGGCTTGCAGGCTAGTCTGTAAGCCGTCGTGGAATGGCGGATTGGAGACAATCATATCGAAGCGGCCATTAATGTCGGAATAGACGTTGCTCGCAATCACCTCGCCTTCTAACGCATTCGCCGCCAGCGTAGCTTTGCTGGACTCCACCGCCGCCGCGCTGACATCGCTCAGCGTCAGACGGATTTTCGGCGACTGCTTCGCCAGCACCGATGCCAGCACGCCCGCCCCGCAGGCGATATCCAGCACTTTGCCTTTCATGTGCGGCTCAAACGTAGACAGCAGCAGTCGACTGCCCGGATCCAGATCATCACGGCTGAAGACGCCCGGAAGCGTTTTGACGATCACGCCATCCGTCACATACTCATCCCACCAGTCATCCAGCGTGAAGCTGGACTGCTTATCGATTCGACCATGGTAAAGCCCGCAGCGGCGTGCACTGTCGATTTTCACCAACTCGACGAAGTCAGACAGCACGGTTTCGGCGCTGCGCACGCCGCTGCGGTTTTCCCCAACCACGAAGATTTCCGCGCCAACCGGCAGCAGGGACAGCAGGTTACGCAACTGGAATTCCGCTTCCTGTTTGCTCTTCGGCCAATAATAAATCAGCGTGTCGCTATCCGCCACCAGCGCCGTATCCGCCACCAGACCGTATTGAGCATTCTCCCCAAGTGGCTTTGCCATCTGCTGCCAGTGGTGATATTGGTTGCAGTGGACACGCACCGACGCCGCCTCAAATTGCGCAGGCAGGGTATCCTGCAAATCACCGGCAAACAGAACACGGCGTGAAAGAAATTCGTCACTGTGGCGCAGTATGACTTCACTGGCGGGGGTTAATGCGGACATCGGGCTACGGCTCCTTAATCATTGAGCGGGGGATTATATACGCTTCGCCCCCGAAGTTGCAGCGCGGAGAGGAAATAACCGCACCGACGTTGGCGCAGTCTGACGGGGTTTGTTAGCATAGGCACGACACATTTTCTCGCCCGCCAGACAGGATAACGCATGGAATCAAGACGTGACAGGCTGCTACAGCAACTGGGAATTACGCAGTGGACGCTGCGTCGCCCGACTGTGCTGCAAGGCGAAATCGCCGTCAGTCTGCCCGTACAGGTGCGTCTGGTGATTGTCTCCGCCGAGCCGCTGGCCGATGATGAACCGCTGCTGGCCGATGTCCTGCACAGTCTGGCGCTGACCCCTGCACAAGCCTATCGGCTGACGCCGCAGCAGCTCGAGATGCTGCCCGCCGACGCACGCTGCCATAGCTGGCGGTTAGGCATCGCAGCCCCCATTGCGCTACAGGGTATTCAGCTTTCCAGCCCTAAGCTTTCCGAACTTTATCAAAATGCCGACGCCAAACGGGCGTTATGGCAGCAGATCTGTGAACATGAACACGATATCTTCTCTGACGCCAGCCGATCTGGCACAAGCCTTTAAAATTGAACAAGCCAGCCACGCCTTTCCCTGGACGGAAAAAACGTTTGTCAGCAATCAGGGGGAACGTTATTTCAACATCAAGCTGAGCCATGACGGGCAACTTGCCTCCTACGCCATCACGCAGGTCGTGCTGGATGAAGCGACGCTGTTCAACATCGCCGTGCATCCCGATTATCAGCGTCAGGGCTTGGGTCGCCAGCTGTTGGAATACCTGATCGACGAAATGGAGCGACGTGGCATTCTGACGCTGTGGCTGGAAGTACGCGAGTCAAACGCACGCGCCATTGCGCTTTATGAAAGTCTGGGCTTTAACGAAGTCTCCGTGCGCCGCGATTATTACCCCACGGCACAAGGCAGGGAAGACGCGATTCTCATGGCGCTGCCGCTCGGCTAACACCTTTTGCCTACGGCATTCGCCACTCGGCGGGTGCCATAATGTGCGCCCCATCCCGCTCTGCGTTTTTTTTCGACAAAAAGATCCCTACAACGTGATCCTCGTAAATAAACCTTTGTTTCTTTTTTATTACAATCACGTTCCATTTCATGTTTCTGGTTTGCAGGCATGGCATGGTTTATCCGTTATCTACGAGGAATAATATGAAAAAATACACTCTGGCTACGACGCTCCTGTGCGGCTTATTCTCTCTTTCCGCTTATGCGGTACAAGTAACGGCGGTAACCGCCTCCTCTTATGATTCAGACAAAGGCCACAAGCCTGCCAACATTGCCGATGGCGACGTCAAAACACGCTGGGCGGCAAACGGTGAGAGCTGGGTTCAATTAGAACTGGATAAAGAACAATCAGTTGAGAACTTTGTTCTTGTTCCTTTCAAAGCGGACGAGCGTAAACTGAAGTTCTCCGTCTCCTACTCCACCGACGGTAAAACCTGGAAAAAGCTGGCTGACAATCTGGTCACCTCCAGCAATGCCAAAGACGGTGAAAAATTCACCTTTCCAGCCGTTAAAGCCAAATTCTTCAAACTGGATACGTTTGGCACCGATGTGAACAAATGGAGCGCGATAAACGAGATCAGCTTTAATAGCGCTGCGCAGGTTCCTGCTCAAGCGATTAAGTAACGTTATCGCGAGAGGCCGGCATTAAGGCCGGCCTCTTCTGATATCGTTGAACCGCACCACGCCCTGCCGCCCACACATTGCGAAACACTCCCTCACCTTTCCCCTTCCAGCAGTACCCACATTTTCCTTAGCATTGAAATAAAAATCATTCTCAATTAAAATCTGCCTGAAATTTGACCTCCTATCGTTTCATTTCAGGCATCAGACATGTCATCAGCCAATATCGATACCTCAGCAGATATGCATCAGCTCTATTGTCAGCATCATGGCTGGTTGCAGGGGCTATTGCGCAAACGGCTGGGAAATCTGTGCGATGCGGCCGATCTGGCGCAGGATGTGTTTGTACGCCTGCTGTTAAAGCCACGCCAGTTCGACAACCACGCGGGAGCGCGGGCTTATCTGAGCGTGATGGCACAGGGCATGTGTGTCGACCTCTGGCGCAAACGGGAAATTGAGCGCGCCTGGCTCGCCTCGCTTGCCGAACAGCCGGAGCCGGTTGCGCTGTCAGCGGAAGACAGCAACATCATTCTCGAAACGCTGTATCAGGTCGATGCCATGCTGCGCGCGCTGCCCGAGAAGGTGCGCGCCGCGTTCATCATGGCGCAGGTACAGGGATTACCCTATCGGGAGATTGCCGAGGCGCTGGGCGTTTCCGAACGCATGGTGAAAAAATACATGGCGCAGGCTATGTTGCACTGTGTGCTGCTGGAGGCAGAGATAGGCGCGGACTGCCGGGCCGTTCATTCATGAATAACCCCAGCCTGAACAAACCCAGCTTTATTGCCTTGCAGCAGGCATCAGAGTGGTACGCTCAACTGTGCGATCGGGAACCTGGCGATGAGTACTACCACCATTGGCAGCGCTGGATGGAGGAAAGCGAGGAACATCGCCATGCCTGGGAATACGTGCTCACGGTCAGCCAACGCTTCCAGCCGCTGCGTGGTGAAGGTCAGCAACCCGCGCTGAATGCGCTGCTACACCAATCTGAGCCGATGACGCGCCGCCGCGCGCTCAAACTCGCAGCCCTACTCAGCACGGGTTCACTGCTGTCTTGGCTGACTTACCGCCATACGCCGCTAAAAAATTCGCTGCTGGCGATGACGGCCGATCATCACAGCGCAGTGGGTGAAATCAAATCGCTGATCTTACCGGACAACACCCGGCTATGGCTGAACACCGCCAGCGCGATTGATATCCGTTACAGCGACCAGCGTCGGGAAATCGCCCTGCTAGCGGGGGACATTCTGATTGATACCGCCGCCGACCCCCGTCCTTTCTTTGTCACCACCGCGCAAGGACGCTTGCAGGCGCTGGGTACGCGTTTCAGCGTCGCGCAGGCATCGGATACCACCACGCTTACCGTGTACCAACACGCCGTCGACGTCAGCGCCAGATACGCTGCCGCCGCACGTCGGGTCAACGCAGGCTATCACCTGCGCTTTAACACCAACGGTCAGGGGGACATCGAGCCCAATCAGCAGAACGATGCCGGCTGGGCACACGGCGTACTACAGGCAGACAACATGCCGCTGGGCGAGGTCGTAGCGCAACTGTCTCGCTACCGCCACGGCTATCTGGCATGCCAGCCCGCCATCGCTGATTTACGCGTGATGGGCACCTTCCCCTTAACTGACACCGACATGGCACTGAACATGCTGGAACAGACTTTCCCGGTTCGCATCCATCAGCGTTTTCCGTGGTGGGTGACCGTCGAGCCGCGCTGATATCCCCGCCTTTTTTGGATACCACTTTTTTGAATACCGTTTTTGGGGATACAGCCAAAAAATTTTCTCTTTTGAGTTCCCCTTTCTCCGCTGCCGTTCGATTCACAGTAAAACCACCCATTTTTACTCTGAGTCAGAAGGCGAATTTTCATGGCATTGATTCCATTTTTCTCTACACCGCGCGCTCCTTCCAAACTGGCAATCGCCGTTCACCTGCTGCTGTGCGGCGCACCGTTGCTCACTCATTCCACCGCAGTCGCAGCGGAAACGACAGCCGCGGCAGCAACCAAAACCTACGCAGTTCCTGCCGGACCGCTTAACCAGCAGCTAAACCAGTTTGCTGCCCAGTCAGGCGTGTATCTGGTCGGCGATGCACAACTGGCGACAGGAAAAGCCGGGCCGTCACTGCAAGGAAACTACAGCGTGGATGGCGGGTTTTCGGCATTGCTCGCCGGAAGCGGGCTTCAGGTGATTCCGCAGCCTAACGGCGTCTGGCGCTTGCAGAGAATAGCGCAGGGAGATGAAATGCTGGTGGTTGCGGGCGTCAACCGCAATGGCGTGACCGAAAGCACTCAGTCCTACACCACGCGCAGCATGAACACCGCAACGCAGTTGAATCTGTCACCGCGAGAAACACCGCAGTCGGTGAGCATTGTGACGCGCCAGCGCATGGATGATCAGAATATGACCTCTCTGGATGAGGCCATGAAGCAAACCACCGGCATTAACGTGGTCAATCAGAACAGCTTTCAGGTGAAATACGAGTCACGTGCTTTCGCGATGGATAATATCAAAGAGAATGGTGTCAGTCTGTCATCACAAAACAGCGTGATGAATGCCAGCCAGTCGACAAGTGAATCACCCGATCTGGCTATTTATGACCGTGTTGAAGTGCTACGCGGTGCTTCTGGTCTCACACAGGGTAGCGGTGAACCTGGCGGCACAGTCAATCTGGTTCGTAAAAAACCTACCTATGATTTTCAGGCATCTGCGAGTACTAGCGTCGGAAGTTGGGATAACTACCGTAATGAAATAGACGTTTCTGGCCCACTCAATGACGACGCCAGCGTACGTGGTCGTCTGGTTAGCGTTTATCAGGATAAACAGAGCTTCACCGATTACGTTGGCAGCGAGCGCAAAGTGCTATTTGGCACACTTGCATGGGACATCACGCCCAATACTACCTTCACTACAGGAATTAATTGGCAAAAAACCGATGTGGTACCCGATCTTTATGGTGTTCCATTTGGCACTGATAAACGTAATTTAAACCTACCTCGCTCAACCTTTCTGGGTGCCAGTTGGAACCGAATTAACTTTGAAAAGATCAATCCATTTGCTGAATTCGAACATAACTTTGAGAACAACTGGGCTATCAAGAGCGCGCTTAACTATACACACGGCACGTCTAAAGAACGTTATATCGGTATTATGAATGGAACAGCAGGCGTCGATCCCACTACGGGTGTCAGTCGATTAAACAATGCTCTGCACTATGACAACAAGAGCGATCAATGGGGCTATAACCTCAGTGTAAGTGGTCCGTTTGAGTTATTGGGACGTAGCCACGAACTGGTGTTCGGCGGTGACTATCAGAAAGAGAACTTCGACAACGCCATTGGCCGTATTGCGAACACCACCAGTGCCAATATCTATAATTGGGATCCCAACTCAGTCGCAGAGCCCGATTGGTCGAACCTTAGTCTCTACAGTGCCCGTTATAGAGAACAATATAATATTTATCAGCGTGGGCTGTTTACCACCACACGTTGGGAGTTGGCCGATGACTGGAAACTGATCCTCGGCGGCCGCTACAGCGCTTATAGCTACGACTATTATTACGATAACCAGCGCAATACTAGCGACAAGGAATACAGTAGCCTGCACGTTCGCGATCAATTTGTACCTTATAGCGGCCTACTGTGGGACTTTGCTGACAACTACACTTGGTATCTGAGCTATGCTGAAATCTATAAACCTCAGAGTGCACGTGACAAAAACAACAATTTGCTGCCCGCCATTACCGGCACCAACTATGAAACCGGCGTGAAGGGCGAGTTTTTTGACGGCGATCTGAATGCTTCACTGGCACTGTTCCGCATTATTCAGTCCAACCGTGCGCTCGCCGAAGCAGACAGTTCCGTTTGCCGAGATCCCAATAGCGGTTGTTCCCGTGCTGAAGGTAAGGTACGCAGCCAAGGGGTAGAACTGGATGTCACGGGGAAACTGGCTGAAGGTTGGCAGATTCAGACGGGTTACACCCTGACCAACAGTAAATATCTTGAAGGCAGCGCCAGTGAAAGAGCCGCACAGTTCAGCCCACGTACGCCGCAGCATATGTTCAAGCTCTACACCTCATACAATCTGCCTGGTCATCTGAATCAATGGACGGTTGGCGCTGGGATGACGGCACAGAGCGATACGCAAACCTATCCAAACCGCGTTTTTGGCCTGCATCAGGGCGGCTATACGCTGTTTAACGCCAATGTCCGCTATCAGTACAGCAAGAACCTGAGCTTCAATCTGGTGGGCAATAACCTGACAGATAAAACTTACTTCTTAAACCTGAACAACCGCCATCGTAGCGGCAACAACTATTACGGCGACCCACGCAATTTCATGCTGACCGCGAAGTGGGATTTCTAAGCGAATGCGCCTGCCAACCTCGGCTGGCAGGCCATCGCCCAATCCATTATGCAAACACTTAAACGCTTTTATACGCTGGTCGCGCCTTTCTGGCTGACCACGCGTGCAACCTTGCTCTGGCTGTTACTGCTGCTGATTATGAGCCTGACGCTCTCCGTCGTGTGGATCAGCGTGCAGTACAACAACTGGAGTCGGGACTTTTACGACGCGCTGGCCGACTACTTTCAGCACGCCTCAATCTACGATATGGCCGTGCGCTATCTGGCCTATACGCTACTGTTCGTGCTGGTGATCATCTGCGGCAACTGGCTCAAGAAACAGCTAATTATCCGCTGGCGCGATACCATGACCCACCAGTATGAACAGAACTGGCTGCGCAATCACGCCCACTATCGGCTCAGCGCAGGGCTAGATAACCCCGACCAGCGTATCGCGGAGGATATTCGCCTGCTGATAGAGCAAAGCCTCGAACTCCTCCTCTCGTTGCTGAAAAATACCGCCCGCTTTTTCTCCTTCATCGCCATTCTTTGGCAACTGTCCGGCGTCCATACCTTCACATTAGGCGGCTACAGCATCACGATACACGGCTATCTGGTGTGGATCGCACTGATTTACGCCGTACTGGCGAGCGTGATAACACACCTGCTAGGCCACCGTCTGCACAAGCTGAACATTGAGCGTCAGCGGACGGAGGCCGACTATCGGGCCACGCTGCTGCGGGTACGGGATAACAGCGAGCAAATTGCGTTTTATCAGGGGAGCGACGCTGAGCAACAGCGAATGCGGCAACACTTCCTGCCCATTGTGCAAAACTGGCAGCGCCTAATGGCACGGGAATTCCGTCTGGAAAGCTTTACGACCAGCTATTTCCGCTTCAGCCTGATTATCCCGGTTTTCGCTACCCTGCCGCTGTTTCTCGCTCGTCAGGTTAGCCTCGGGGCGATTATGCAGGCGCGATCGGCCTTCGGCTATGTACTGGATGCTTTTGGCTGGTTTATCGATGCCTATCGCCAACTGGTTCAATGGTCTTCCACGATTGAGCGACTGTGGGAATTCCAGCACCGCTTACAGCAATTACCTGTACCAGAGGCACCACGTCATGAAGGCCATGCTCTGCACATCAACGCGCTGTCCGTACCGCGCCCCGATGGTTCGCCGTATTTCGCGCCGCTGACGCTCAGGCTTCAGTCTGGCGAATGGGCGGCATTCAGCGCAGCCAGCGGCACGGGGAAAACCACGCTGCTGCGTGCTCTGGCGGGATTGTGGCCAGTTTCGCAAGGAGACTGGCATTTCCCTGTAGGCCGCACACTGTTTTTGCCGCAAAAAGCCTATTTGCCGCAGGACACGCTACGTCAGGTGCTGTGTTACCCGCAGGCACCGCTAGCGGATACCGCGCAGACGATCGCGGTGCTGGAACAAACCGGACTGACCGCGTTAATTCCGCGTCTGGACGACAAAGCAAACTGGAGCAGGAAACTATCAGGCGGCGAACAACAGCGCCTGTCACTCGCCCGTGCACTACTGCTGCGCCCGGCGCTACTTTGTCTGGATGAAGCCACCAGCCAGCTCGATGACGCAGCGGCAATTCAGTTGTTAGAGCAAATCAGGATTGTGCTACCGCACACTATTGTGCTGGCCGTCAGCCATCAGCCTGCGGTATTGGCCTGCTTCACACATCAGATACGCTTAACGCCACTCGCGCCAGAGAAAATAGAGGAAGCCGAGAGCTACGCGATCGATCATTCGATTACGCCACCAGAGACAGACATCTCACAGGTATCTTACGGAAAGAGTTGAAGGGAACCGTTTGAAAGAAACGATGTGAGTAAACAACAGGAAAATACAGCCCGGAGTGAATGTCCGGGCTCGTGTGATATTACTCGTTATCGCCCAGCAGAACGGATTCCAGCGCGATTTCGATCATCTCGTTGAACGTGTTTTGACGCTCTTCCGAGGTAGTCTGTGCGCCGGTACGAATGTGGTCAGAAACGGTACAGATGGCCAACGCTTTCGCACCGAACTCTGCCGCGACGCCGTAGATGCCAGCCGCTTCCATTTCCACACCCAGGATGCCGTATTTTTCCATCACGTCGAACATCTGCGGGTCTGGCGTGTAGAACAAATCGGCGGAGAAGAGGTTACCTACGCGCACAGAAACATCACGCGCTTTGGCAGCATCAACGGCATTGCGCACCATGTCGAAATCGGCAATCGCCGCGTAGTCGTGATCTTTGAAACGCATGCGGTTCACTTTGGAATCCGTACAGGCGCCCATACCGATCACCACGTCGCGCAGTTGTACATCTTCACGTACCGCGCCGCAGGAACCCACGCGAATGATCTTCTTCACGCCGAATTCGGTGATCAGTTCTTTCGCATAGATTGAGCAGGATGGGATACCCATACCGTGGCCCATTACTGAAATTTTACGGCCTTTGTAGGTCCCCGTGAACCCTAACATGCCACGCACGTTGTTCACTTCGCGGGCATTTTCCAGAAAGGTTTCTGCAATGTACTTAGCACGCAGCGGGTCACCCGGCATCAGTACTACGTCAGCGAAATCACCCATTTCTGCATTAATATGTGGCGTAGCCATGCGTTTATTCCTTAATTAATCAAGTTCACGTAAAAACGGTGTGTTTTACAGTATCGATTTACCGTAGTCCATAGGCGACAGGCCAAAGTAGGCCGCAACCGTCTGCCCGATATCGGCGAAGGTTTCACGGTGGCCGTATGAACCCGGCTTCACGTTCGGGCCATAGATCAACACCGGGACGTTCTCGCGGGTGTGATCGGTGCCGTGCCAGCTTGGGTCACAGCCGTGGTCAGCCGTCAGAATCAGGATGTCGTCGCCTTTCACGCGGGACAGCATTTCTGGCAGGCGACGGTCAAGCAGCTCCAGCGCAGCAGCATAGCCCGGAATATCGCGACGGTGGCCGTAGGCGGAATCAAAATCAACAAAGTTGGTAAACACGATAGTGTTGTCGCCCGCGCTATCCATCTCTTTCAGCGTGGCGTCAAACAGCGCATCGATGCCGGTCGCCTTCACTTTCTTCGTGATACCGACCTGCGCGTAGATATCCGCAATTTTACCGACCGAAACCACTTCACCGCCTTTTTCCTCCACCATCTTTTTCAGAATGGTCGGCGCTGGCGGTTCAACGGCCAGATCGTGACGGTTGCCAGTACGCTCGAAGTTGCCGGGTTTGTCGCCGATAAACGGACGTGCGATCACGCGCCCGATGTTGTAATTCCCTTCGGTCAGCTCTTCGCGGGCGATTTCACACAGCTCGTACAGCTTATCCAGACCGAACGTTTCTTCATGGCAGGCAATCTGGAACACGGAATCCGCAGAGGTGTAGAAAATCGGTTTGCCGGTTTTCATGTGCTCTTCGGCCAGTTGATCCAGAATCACCGTACCGGAAGAGTGGCAGTTGCCCAGATAGCCCGGCAGATTGGCGCGTTTTACCAGTTTATCCAGCAGCTCCTGCGGAAAACTGTTTTCTTCATCTTTAAAATAGCCCCAGTCGAACAGGACAGGCACACCGGCAATTTCCCAGTGACCTGACGGCGTATCTTTACCCGAAGAGATTTCACTGGCGTGCGCGTAAGCACCGATGATGTCCGCGTTTTCATCCAATCCTGCCGGGAACGTTCCCGTTGAGGCCTCAGCGGCTTTCCCCAGCCCCAGACGGCTCAGGTTCGGCAAATGCAGCGGGCCGCTGCGCCCTTTATCCGCCGTTCCTGCCGCACACGCCTGAGCGATATGGCCCAGCGTATCCGAACCCACATCGCCAAAACGCTCTGCATCAGCACTGCTGCCGATACCAAACGAGTCAAGAACCATAATATATGCACGTTTCATTCTTTTTCTCCCGCGCAGCTCTGCGCTAACGCCCTGCCTACAGGCAGGGGAACATCAATTCAAAACAATCACTAACCCACTCTGGCGATCACGCTTCTGCACTCACCCGACGATAGACCCTTGGGGTCTTTTCTGGCGCCGTGTCGCCCAGTTGGATCGCGGCGCGAACCTCATTCGCTGCCTGCTGCCATTGCGCTTCCGTATTGGCATGGATCACCGCCAGCGGGCGCTGCGCGTCAACGCGCTCACCCAGACTGATCATGCTATCCAAGCCGACGCTGTAATCGATCGTATCGGTAGCCTGACGACGGCCGCCGCCCAGCGATACAACCGCCATTCCCAACGCGCGGGTATCCATTGCGGTCACGATGCCTTCACGCGTCGCGAACACCGGTTTACTTAATGTCGCCACTGGCAGATAACGATCATAGCGTTCGACAAAATCGCCCGGACCGTGCTGTGCGGCAACCATGCGGCCAAAGATTTCAGCCGCCTTTCCATTATCCAACACGGCCTGTAGACGTGAATGTGCCTCGTCCGCCGAGTTTGCCAACCCGCCCGCCAGCAGCATCTCGCCACAGAGCGCCATAGTAACATCATACAGACGCGGATTGCGGCACTCACCCGTCAGGAAACGCACGGCTTCCCGCACTTCCAGCGCGTTGCCTGCGCTAGAGGCCAGCACCTGATTCATGTCAGTCAGCAACGCGCTGGTGCGGCACCCCGCGTTATTCGCGACGCCGACAATCGCCTGCGCCAGTTGTTCGGACAATTCATAGGTCGGCATAAACGCCCCGGACCCCACTTTAACGTCCATCACTAGCGCATCCAGCCCTTCAGCCAGCTTCTTCGCCAGAATCGACGCGGTGATCAGCGGGATTGAATCGACCGTGGCGGTAATATCACGCGTGGCATAAAAGCGTTTATCCGCCGGAGCCAGCGAGGAGGTCTGCCCAATAATCGCAACGCCAACCTGCTGGATGATGTGACGAAAATCGTCATCGTTAGGGAAGATATCCAGTCCCGGAATCGCTTCGAGCTTATCCAGCGTGCCGCCGGTATGGCCTAAACCACGCCCAGAGATCATCGGGACGTAGCCCCCGCAGGCAGCGACCATCGGCCCCAGCATCAGCGACGTGACATCCCCCACGCCGCCAGTAGAGTGTTTGTCCACCAGCGGGCCGTTCAGGTTCAGACTTTTCCAGTCCAGCACCGTGCCAGAGTCACGCATCGCCAGCGTCAGCGCCACGCGTTCATCCATCGACATGTCATGAAAATAAATGGTCATCGCCAGAGCCGCAATCTGGCCTTCGGAGACGGTATTGTCACGAATACCGTTGATAAAGAAGCGAAGCTCTTCTTCACTCAGTGCTTTGCCGTCACGCTTCTTACGAATAATTTCCTGAATCAGAAACAAGGTCTGTACTCCTGATGAATTCAGATATGGCTCCGCAGCCTATCGCTGCGAATGCCTGTGCTGTTGTGAAAAATATTTTTATAAACAAAAGGTTGTCACGAATAAAATCGTGCACCGTCTGCACGTGATTAGTAACTGCCCTGTGGAGCGGTAGCGGCATGGCCAAGCGTGGTCAGCAGGCTGGCCAGTAAACTGGAGGCACCAAAGCGAAAATGCTGCGCCGTCACCCATTCAGCGCCCATGATATCGTCCGCCAGTTGCAGATAAATAGCGGCATCTTCCGCGTTACGCACACCGCCAGCCGCTTTAAAACCAACGCGCTCGCCTACGCCTTTATCGCGGATCGTTTTCAACATGATCGCCGCGCTCTCTGGCGTCGCATTCACGGGCACTTTACCGGTTGAGGTTTTAATGAAGTCCGCACCCGCATCAATGGCAATTTCACTCGCCTGACGAATCAGCGCATCCTGTTTCAATTCGCCCGTTTCGATGATCACTTTCAACAGCACATGGGCATCCTGACACACCGTTTTGCACGCCTGCACCAGCTCAAAACCGATTTGCGCGTTGCCTGCGAGCAGTGCACGGTAAGGGAACACGACATCGACTTCATCGGCACCGTAGGCGATCGCCGCTCTGGTTTCTGCAACCGCAATCTCAACATCATCATTGCCGTGCGGGAAATTGGTCACCGTCGCGATACGGATATCTGGCGTACCCTGCTCACGCAGGAGCTTTTTCACCAGGGGGATAAAACGTGGATAGATACAGATAGCAGCCGTTTTTCCTGCCGGGCTGTTTGCCTGACGGCAGAGTGCCGTCACTTTTTCATCCGTATCGTCCTCATTCAGCGTGGTTAAATCCATCAGCGTCAGCGCGCGCTGCGCGGCCATGATCAGCTTGGTCATACAACTCTCCAACTCGTCAGCCGGTCTAACCGGCCCTGAACATTAACTGGTGTAAACCAGCACGTTTGGCGAGCGGACTTGGTTCCTTGAAGATAGCGCTCAGGAGAAACAACCTGTAGCGGCACCGAGATCCTTCTCACCGCAATCAGCCTTCCTCTACCCTTCATCCTGTGATGATTTCAACACCGAAAGAAACGGCTTAAAAACGTGAACCCGTCAGACATTTGAACACGCCATGCCGGACTATTTTGTGCATTCATTCACACTTGATGTAAGAGAAATGCAATAGATAGTGATTATATGTGATTTTTGTCACTCAAAGTAATTCATCCTATCGACCACTCTGAGCTAATCATAGTGTGTTATCGCATTCTGAATGGGGACTCCACATCAATACGTTACCCTGTGCTTACTTTTCTCTGCACCGATCGTTATGATAAATATATGGCTATCGCACTCTTACATGTAGGGCGACTATCGTGATTAATATCTCCCCCGAACCAGACCTCATGATGAAATATTCCAACCCTCCTCACTGGTATGTGTACATACTGCGCACGGTCGCTGGGGCGCTGTACACGGGTATTACGACGGATGTCAGCCGCCGCCTGAATCAACATCAAACGGGAAAAGGGGCGAAAGCGCTACGGGGCAAAGGGGAGCTGACGCTGGTGTTTCACTGTCTGGCGGGCGATCGCTCAGACGCACTCAAGCTGGAATATCGCATTAAGCAGTTGAGCAAAAGCCAAAAAGAAAGGCTGGTACAAGACCAGCCTCAGACGCTATGCATTTCAGACACGATGTATTGATATGCTATCAACTAGAGAAAGCGGTTAAACGGTTCGGCGTATTCAACCAACCCGCTCGCGCTTTCAAAGCCGCTTTCGCTCTCAGAGTGCCCTTCGCCGACAACATGGTTATCCGCCAGTGGGTAGACCTGAAAAGCAGACTCACTGTCTGGCCAGCGACAATGCAGTTGGTGCTCTGTCGCCGGAACGAAACCAAAGCGAGAGTAGTACGCTGGCTCGCCCAGTACGACGACAGCGGTGTAGCTAAATTCATTCAGCGCATCCAACCCTTCGTAAACCAGCTTCTCTCCCACGCCCTGTCGGCGCAGGCTCTCTTCTACCGCCAGCGGCGCAAGCGCCACCCACTGTCGATCTTCACCGTCGATCAGCACCGGGCTGAATGCCGCGTAGCCCACTACGCCGCCTTCATCATCGGTTGCCACGACGCCGAGCGTCAATAAGCCGTCTTCACGCAGTTGGTGAACCAGATCCGCTTCCGCTCCCGTTGGAAAAGCACGGCGCAATAAGCTGTCGATCCCTGCGGCATCGACGGGGATTTCCACCCGAACTAACATGATACTGGCGCGTGATTCGTCGTTTGCACTGCGCCCTCCTGTAAACCGGCTTCCACAAAATTAGCCAGTTGCAGCAAGCCAATACGCAGCGGCGCGGGCATGGCTTCCAGCTCAATGGCATCCATCAGGTTCTTCACATACAAACCTAACTCGGTGTCACCCTCAATGCGCAGACGACGCTGGAAAAAGAGCGTATCGGGATCTTCTTTACGCGCGGCGATCAAAATCAGATCGTTCGCGTCTGCACTGAAGCTGACATCGGGCGTCTCGTCATGGCTCACCACCAGACGACCATCGCGCAGCGTCATAAACCATTGCAGGCCAACGTCGCGCACCTCAATTTTCAGCCAGCGGCTTTCGAGAAATGCCAGATCGCCCTCTTCCAGCGCCTGACGGAACTGCCAGCCCAACATCTGTTCCAAAACCTGACGCTGTAGCGCAAAGGGAGTGAACTTGAGTGGCTTACCTAATAAGCTCGGTCCCTGACGCACAATCTGCGCTCGTAGTTTTTCCAACACTGGCGTACTCCTCTTAAAGCAATCTGACTGTTCAGATAATCTGCAAACATTTTGCCACATCCACCGCGAGCGGAAGAGGTCTATGTCAATAATTTAGTCGGTTATCCGATTATGCCCAACAGATTTTGTCCTTGCGCGACGATTAGCACCATAAACTGCCTTAAATCAAAGTCCTTACCTGATGGGTTAATTAAGATTCCCAATCGTTAACAACATTCATCGACTGATAAAAATCGTCGTAAACGATTTTCAGCATCGCTCGTGACAGCCCGTAGGGGTGATGGCAGAACGCCGTCATCAACAGCGATCGTCAGTCTAAACATCATTGATCGTACGAGCCGCGACGGCACCGAAGGGATTAATGAAGGATTGTGTATGGAATTGCTTTGCCCCGCCGGCAACCTGCCGGCACTGAAAGCGGCCATCGATAATGGCGCAGATGCGGTCTATATCGGCCTGAAGGACGACACCAACGCACGTCATTTTGCCGGGCTGAATTTTACCGATAAGAAACTCCAGGAAGCACGCGAATACGTGCACCGCCATCGGCGTAAACTGCATATCGCCATCAATACGTTTGCTCACCCGGACGGCTACCAGCGCTGGCAACGTGCTGTGGACATGGCGGCACAAATCGGAGCCGACGTGCTGATCCTCGCCGATCTCGCCATGCTGGAGTATGCCGCCGAGCGCTACCCCCACATCGAGCGTCACGTGTCGGTTCAGGCTTCTGCAACAAACACCGAAGCAATCCGTTTTTATCATCGTCATTTTGATGTTTCACGTATTGTTCTGCCACGCGTGCTGTCCATCCATCAGGTGAAGCAAATCGCCCGCACCAGCCCAGTGCCGCTCGAAGTGTTCGCCTTCGGTAGCCTGTGCATCATGGCGGAAGGCCGCTGTTATCTCTCGTCTTATCTGACCGGTGAATCACCGAATACCGTGGGTGCTTGCTCGCCAGCGCGATTTGTACGCTGGCAGCAGACGGAAAACGGCATGGAATCGCGCCTGAACAACATTCTGATCGACCGCTATCAGGATGATGAAAACGCCGGTTATCCCACGCTGTGTAAAGGCCGCTACCTCGTTGATGGGCAGCGCTATCACGCGCTGGAAGAACCCACCAGCCTGAACACGCTGGAGCTGCTGCCTGAGTTGATGGCCGCCAATATTGCTTCCGTGAAGATAGAGGGTCGCCAGCGTAGTCCGGCCTATGTTAGCCAAATTACGCAAGTATGGCGGCAGGCTATCGATCGCTGCCGCGCCAATCCTGAGACATTCGTGCCAACGCAGGCCTGGATGGACGCGTTAGGTGCGGTGGCCGAAGGCACGCAGACCACGCTCGGCGCTTATCACCGTAAATGGCAGTAGCGGGAGAACATATGAAATACGCATTAGGGAATATTCTCTACTATTGGCCGAAAGAGGACGTCGAGGCATTTTATCAGGCTGCGATAAGCAGCAGCGCCGATATCGTCTATCTCGGCGAAACCGTGTGCAGCAAGCGCCGACTGATGAAAGTGGCAGACTGGTTCAACGTGGCCCGTGAAGTCGCCAGCAGCGGCAAACAGGTGGTGATCTCGACACTCGCGCTCTTACAAGCTCCGTCTGAACTTACGGAACTGAAGCGCTATGTGGAAAACGGCGAGTTCTTGCTGGAAGCGAACGATCTGGGTGCAGTTAACATCGCAGCCGAGCGCAACCTGCCGTTTGTCGCCGGACACGCGCTCAACTGCTACAACGCATACACCCTACGTGTGCTGCATAAACAAGGTATGGTGCGCTGGTGCATGCCAGTCGAGCTTTCCCGTGACTGGCTGCAAAACCTGCTGAATCAGTGTGACGAGCTTGGCTTTCGCCATCAGTTTGAAGTGGAAGTGCTCAGCTACGGCCATTTGCCGTTAGCCTATTCCGCCCGCTGCTTCACCGCGCGTTCAGAAGATCGGCCAAAAGACGAATGTGAAACCTGCTGCCTTAGTTACCCGCAAGGCAGAAAAATGCTGTCGCAGGAGAACCAACAGGTCTTTGTCCTGAATGGTATCCAGACGCAAAGCGGCTATTGCTACAATCTCGGCAACGAGCTGACGTCGATGCGGGATCTGGTCGATATTGTCCGGCTGTCGCCGAACGATATCAGCACGCTGGCGATGCTGGATAAATTCCGCGCCAACGAACAAGGCACTGCACCGTTAGCGCTGGAAAATCAGGCCGATTGTAACGGCTACTGGCGCCGCGTCGCTGGCCTTGAGCTTGTCCCGTAACCCACATTCTATCTGGGCGGTCTGCCGCCCTTTTCCCTCAACCGCACCTTTGCATTACGCATAACATCGACATTCCCGCATACTGATCTGACTTTCACCATTGACTGACGGCATTAGCATCCACTGAATGGGTGGAGTCAGTGAACAACAAAGTGAGTCATATTATGTCCACACCTTCCCAAGCTGCCGTGTTTTCCGTCCTCGATCTTGCGCCTATTCCGCAAGGTGCGACAGCACGTGACGCCTTCCATCGCTCGCTGGATCTGGCGCAACATACAGAAAAATGGGGCTATCACCGCTATTGGCTGGCGGAACACCACAGCATGACCGGTATCGCCAGTGCAGCAACATCCGTGCTGCTCGGCTACCTTGCCTCGGGAACGGCGCGCATCCGTCTCGGTTCTGGCGGCGTGATGCTGCCAAACCACTCGCCGCTCGTCATTGCAGAGCAATTTGGTACGCTGGAGTCGCTGTATCCCGGCCGTATCGATTTGGGATTAGGCCGTGCTCCCGGCACCGACCAGCGCACCATGATGGCGCTGCGCCGTCACCTGAATGCCGATATTGAAGATTTCCCACGCGATGTGCAGGAATTGCAACGCTACTTCGCCGATGCACAGCCGGGCCAGCCAGTACAAGCCGTTCCGGGACAAGGTTTACACGTACCGATCTGGCTATTGGGTTCCAGCCTGTACAGCGCGCAGTTGGCCGCAAGACTGGGATTACCTTTTGCCTTCGCCGCCCATTTCGCGCCCGATATGTTGCTGGAAGCGTTCCGGCTCTATCGCGAGCACTTTATTCCTTCAGCCACCCACGCCAAACCTTACGCGATGGTATGCGTCAATGTAGTTGCGGCAGAGAGCGATCGGGATGCGCGTTTCCTCTTTACCTCGATGCAGCAGCAGTTCATCAACCTGCGCCGTGGTACACCGGGCCCGCTCCCCGCTCCGGTAGAAAACATCGACACGGTCGGATCGCCTGCCGAGCAGTTTGGCGCGGATCAAGCATTACGGTTGTCCATTGTTGGCGATCGCACCAAGGTGCGTCATGGATTGCAGAGTCTTCTGCGAGAAACACGGGCGGATGAAGTGATGATCAATGGCCAAATATTTGACCATCAGGCACGCCTGCAATCTTTTGAAATTGCGATGGATGTCCGGCAAACGCTGTAACACACGTTGATGGATTGGCTTTAGCCAAAAAAAACGACCCTGAAACGGGTCGTTTTGCATTGAAGCTGATGTTGTGACAACGGCCTGTATTACAACAAGCCGAAGTGAAGCTTACGCGTCAGCAGGACGACGACGTGGAGCGCGTGAAGCACCATCACGGTTATCACGGTTGAAAGAACGCTCGCGACGCTCACCACCGTTACCTTCACGACGTTCACCACCGCCGAAAGAGCGGCGTGGAGCGGCGCCATCACGGCGTTCGCCACCAGGACGGCCACCGCCACGACGTTCATGCGGCTGAGCATCACCCAGCAATTGCATGTTCATCGGTTTGTTCAGAATACGCGTGCGGGTAAAGTGTGATAACAGGTCACCCGGCATACCTTTCGGCAGTTCAATCGTCGAGTGAGACGCGAACAGCTTGATGTTACCGATATAGCGGCTGCTGATATCACCTTCGTTAGCAATGGCACCAACGATGTGACGAACTTCAACACCGTCATCACGGCCCACTTCGATGCGATACAGCTCCATCTCACCTGCATCACGACGCTCACGACGTTGCGGACGATCACCGTCACGGCTGTCACGAGAATCGCGCGGATCGCGGCGACGATCGCCACGTGAATCACTACGGGAATCATCACGATCGCGGAATTCGCGACGAGGACGGAACACAGGATCCGGTGGTAGAATCAGAGGACGTTCGCCCTGCGCCATTTTCAGCAGCGCAGCAGCCAGCGTTTCGATATCCAGTTCTTCCTGCGGTTGCAGCTTAGTCAGCAGCGCGCGGTACATATCCAGATCGCTACTTTCAAGCTGCTGCTGTACTTTAGCGGCAAACTTGGCCAGACGACGTTGACCCAGCAATTCAGCATTCGGCAATTCCACTTCAGGAATAGTCAGCTTCATTGTGCGCTCAACGTTGCGCAGCAGGCGACGTTCACGGTTTTCAACAAACAGCAGAGCGCGACCCGCACGACCCGCACGGCCAGTACGACCAATACGGTGAACGTAAGACTCGGCATCCATCGGGATATCGTAGTTAACAACCAGGCTGATACGCTCAACGTCCAGACCACGCGCCGCAACGTCGGTCGCGATCAGAATATCAAGACGGCCATCTTTCAGGCGCTCCAGCGTTTGCTCACGCAGCGCCTGGTTCATGTCACCATTCAGCGCGGCACTGTTGTAACCGCTACGCTCCAGAGCTTCAGCCACTTCCAGCGTCGCATTCTTGGTACGAACGAAAATAATCGCCGCATCAAAATCTTCCGCTTCCAGGAAGCGTACCAGCGCTTCATTTTTACGCATACCCTGCACAGTCCAGTAGCTCTGGCTGATGTCTGGACGCGTGGTAATGCTGGATTGAATGCGAACTTCCTGCGGATCTTTCATGAAGCGGCGCGTAATGCGGCGGATCGCTTCTGGCATGGTCGCAGAGAACAGCGCAGTCTGATGTTCAGCAGGGATCTGCGCCATGATGTTTTCAACATCTTCGATGAAGCCCATACGCAGCATTTCATCGGCTTCGTCCAGCACCAGACCACTCAGGTTGGACAGATCCAGCGTACCGCGTTTCAGGTGATCCAGCAGACGACCCGGCGTACCCACGACAATCTGCGCACCCTGACGCAGCGCGCGCAGTTGCACGTCATAGCGTTGGCCGCCGTACAGTGCGACAACGTTCACGCCGTGCATGTGTTTGGAGAAATCATTGCAGGCCTCTGCTACCTGCACCGCCAGCTCACGGGTCGGTGCCAGCACCAGAATCTGTGGTGCTTTAAGCTCAGGTTTCAGGTTGTTCAGTAATGGCAGAGAGAACGCTGCAGTTTTACCGCTACCGGTCTGTGCCATACCCAGCACATCGCGACCATTCAGCAGGTGAGGAATACATTCCGCCTGAATCGGAGACGGTTTTTCATAGCCCAAATCAGTCAGGGCATTAAGGATAGAGGTGTTCAACCCCAAATCGGCAAAAGAAGTTACTAAATCAGTCATGTACACGTGCCTCATTACACATGGCGGCCAGTCTACATAACTCGTCGTGAAAATTTTCAGTCATTTTCATTGAAAAGTGTGAACCGGCTCAAATTGGATTAAAAAGCGAACAAAAAAGCCCTCACCCGTGAAGGTGATAACCGAAGTTTTTCAGGCTGATTACGTGTTCGTCAGCTATTGCTGGTCCGATCCTGATAGGTCGTCTTGCTCTTGGCCTAATAGCGCCAATTCCAACAATGCATAGCGGTGCTCAACAAAGTTATGGACGTTGTTGGCAACCGTCAGCTTGAACAGCGCCAAGGCGGTGTTCTTGTCCCCCAGACTTAGGTAGTGCTTACCTAAATAGAAGTCAGTTTCACTGAGATGCTCAGCGAGCGAAGTGTTATCCGTAGCTTCTTCCTGTAAACGCTGCATCAGTGTTTTTTCACTGATACCACCCAAGTAGAATTCGACAATATTCCATCCCCAAGGCCCTTTCTTGGCGTCGTCATAGCGTTTCTTCAACGCAACTTTGGCCGTCTCTGGATTGATTTCTCGCTCCACAAGATACAGCCACAACGAACGGAAAGGATCATTCGGATCGTCTCGATAAAACGCCAGCAGATCATCCTGCGCTAACAGGTAGCGACCGCCGTAATACAAAGCGATGCCCCGGTTTAAACGCGCGTAATTGTAAGTTGGATCAAGCTCTAGTACAGAATCAAACGCTTCATAGGCAGCATCAAAATTGCCTGCCTGCGTTAAATAGATACCCAAATAGTTAAAAACTTCTGGAATATCAGGGCGGATCGTCAGCGCTTGTGAAAAATCATTCCGCGCCAATGCCCGTAACCCGAGACTATCATACAGCACTCCGCGCTCATATAATAGCTGTGCTCGCTCATCATCGGTTAATGCCCGGCTTGCAAGGATTTGTTCCATGCGTGCCAGAATCACTTCCTGCTGTAAAGTAGGCTGTAACGGAATCGCCAATACTGCGTCTTTACGCCAATCCGTGTTGCTGCATCCTGCCAGCATGAGTGCTGTTGCAACATAACACCAGCGCAAGAAAGGCTTCATTTCCCACTCCCGAAGACAAACATTGGATGAACATCCTGTCCCGGACCGCTCAACGCAAGGACATCCATACCCTTACGATAGACGTGGCACCTTGCCATGATAATCAGACAAGGTGCCATAAGACCGTTTTCTAACAGTCGTTATTCCTCAGAAGACGGGGCTGCCGCTTCCTGAGTTTGCGCTGTTGCTTCTTTGATGCTTAAGCGCACGCGGCCCTGACGATCAACTTCCAGAACCTTGACCGGCACTTCCTGACCCATTTGCAGGTAGTCAGTCACTTTCTCTACGCGCTTGTCGGCGATCTGAGAAATATGCACCAGGCCTTCTTTGCCGCCACCAATAGCGACGAAAGCACCAAAGTCAACGATGCGGGTAACTTTACCCTGATACACGCGGCCAACTTCGATTTCGGCAGTTATCTCTTCAATACGACGAATCGCATGTTTCGCTTTTTCGCCGTCGGTTGAAGCGATCTTCACAGTACCATCGTCTTCGATTTCAATCGTGGTGCCGGTTTCTTCCGTCAGCGCACGAATCACAGAGCCACCTTTACCGATAACATCTTTGATCTTATCGGTGCTGATCTTGATGGTGTGAATACGTGGTGCAAATTCAGAGATATCGCCACGCGGCGTGCGGATTGCCTGTTCCATCACGCCCAGAATATGCAAACGTGCACCTTTGGCCTGATTCAAAGCAACCTGCATGATCTCACGGGTAATCCCTTCGATCTTGATATCCATCTGCAGCGCGGTGATACCTTCACGGCTACCGGCAACTTTGAAGTCCATATCGCCCAGGTGGTCTTCGTCACCCAGAATGTCGGACAGAACAACAAAGTTGTCGCCTTCTTTCACCAGACCCATCGCGATACCCGCAACGGCTGATTTGATCGGCACACCCGCATCCATCAGTGCCAGAGAGGCACCACAGACAGACGCCATGGAGGAAGAACCGTTGGATTCCGTGATTTCAGACACCACACGTACGGTGTACGGGAACTCGCTCGCCTTCGGCATAACGGCCAATACGCCGCGCTTAGCCAGACGACCGTGACCGATTTCACGACGCTTAGGCGAACCCACCATACCGGTTTCACCAACAGAGTACGGAGGGAAGTTATAGTGCAGCAGGAAGCGATCGGTACGTTCACCCGTCAGTTCGTCGATGGTCTGCGCGTCACGCTCGGTACCCAGCGTAGCGGTTACCAACGCCTGCGTTTCACCACGGGTGAACAGCGCAGAGCCGTGGGTACGCGGCAGTACGCCAGTGCGCACATCCAGACCACGAATCATGTCTTTTTCACGGCCATCGATACGCGGTTCGCCAGCCAGTACGCGGCTACGCACCACGTTTTTCTCGACGTTGCCCAGGATTTCCTGGATTTCACCCGCGTTCAGCGTGTCATCTTCTGCCAGCAGAGCGGCTTCAACGTCAGCTTTGATGACGTCAACTTGCGCATAACGCTCTTGTTTTTCAGTGATGCGGTAAGCGTCACCCAAACGTGCTTCAGACAGAGCCTGTACGCGCTGCTCTAAAGAAACATTCACTTCTGGCGCATGCCATTCCCACTTCGGTTTGCCCGCTTCGGCAACCAGCGCGTTGATGTTTTCAATCACAACTTGTTGTTGATCGTGACCAAATACCACTGCGCCCAGCATCTGATCTTCACTCAGCAGATCGGCTTCGGATTCCACCATCAGAACCGCGCCTTCTGTACCTGCAACCACCAGATCCAGACGGCTCTCTTTCAGCTCGTCCGTCGTTGGGTTCAGGACATACTGATCGTTCAGGTAACCAACGCGGGCCGCACCGATAGGGCCGCTGAACGGGATACCGGACAGGCTCAGCG
The DNA here is from genome assembly GCF_028335745.1 of Pectobacterium sp. A5351. NCBI lineage: Bacteria > Pseudomonadati > Pseudomonadota > Gammaproteobacteria > Enterobacterales > Pectobacteriaceae > Pectobacterium > Pectobacterium sp. A5351. The sequence continues at coordinate 620,148 of NZ_CP116477.1, read as the reverse complement.
CCGCAGAAGCACCAATCATGGCAACGATGTCAGGGTTAACCTGTGGGTTAACAGAAACCACGGTCGCAATCACCTGAACTTCATTCAGGAAACCTTCCGGGAACAGAGGGCGGATTGGACGGTCGATCAGGCGAGAAATCAGCGTTTCGCCTTCGCTTGGACGGCCTTCACGGCGGAAAAAACCACCAGGGAAACGTCCAGCAGCGTAGGTACGCTCCTGATAGTTAACCGTTAATGGGAAGAAACTTTGGCCGGGTTTGGCATTTTTAGCGCCGACAACGGTAACGAAGACCGCGGTGTCATCCATGCTTACCATCACAGCGGCGGTAGCCTGGCGTGCCATCATACCGGTCTCTAACGTAACGGTATGCTGACCATATTGAAACTTACGAACGATCGGATTCAGCAAAATAATATCCTTAGCTGGGGCGCGCTACACGTATTCAAGATAAACGCGCCAGTGAACTCCCGACCTTTACACTACATCCTCACGACTAATGACAACCCTTATCTTGCTCATGCAGATAAAGCCTCTCATTAGCCGCGCGAACCTCTGTAATGAAAGATCATATTAACAACAATACACTACTCTGTTTTGCTAACGCTTCCTAGAAGAAAGGGGCCAAAAGAGGCCCCTTCCTACTGAAACTCAGAAGACTTAGCGACGCAGACCCAGACGTTCGATCAGGCTGGTGTAACGTGCTACATCTTTACGCTTCAGGTAGTCCAGCAGCTTACGACGCTGAGAAACCATACGCAGCAGACCACGACGGCTGTGGTGATCTTTTTTGTGCTCAGAAAAGTGGCCTTGCAGATGGTTGATCTGCGCAGTCAGCAAAGCAACCTGAACTTCAGTAGAACCACTATCGTTAGTGCCACGACCGAAGTCTGCTACGATTTTAGCTTTAGCTTCAACACTTAGAGACATTGTAATACTCCAAACATTATAGATAAAAAAACAGGCGCCGATCTCTAATTCAGCCACCCAATAGTCAAGCCGCGCTATTCTACCCTCAGCGTTCTGCGATAGCAAGGCAGCAACAGGCGGGTTTACACCGGAAACTCAACAACCAGACGCCGTGGCGCAACGCGGCCATCACCGTCAATTTCACCCATACCGATAAACTTGTGCGCGTCACCTTCGGTGATTCTCACCATGCCGTTCAGCGGCGCATTCGCGGCCTGAACAGGCTGTCCCAGCTTCAAATAACCCGCGACAACGGGTGTCAAATTCACTTCAGGAAAATCCATGACCGGGCTTTCCATCGGCATAAGCAGAGGATCGAGACTCAGTGAAGGCGAGAGTTCTTGCGCCTGAGCCTGCTCGACCAATGCGGCTAACTGCTCCAGCGTCACCATTCTTTCGATAGGATAGGTGGCAACCTGCAAGCGTCGCAGGTAAATCACATGTGCGCCACAGCCCAGCTTTTCGCCCAAATCGTCAATAATGGTGCGGATGTACGTCCCTTTCGAACAGTGGATCTCCAGTTCCAGTTCATCGCCTTCCCAGCGAATGAACTGCAGTTCGTACACGGTGATGTCACGCGCTTCGCGCGGAACCGTCAGCCCCTGGCGAGCATACTCATACAGCTTACGCCCCTGATACTTCAGCGCAGAGTACATGGATGGCACTTGCTGCGTGTTACCGCGAAAGCCTTCCAGCGCCTGCTCCAGTTCCGTTGCAGAAAAACCAATCGCACGTTCTTCAATCACGTTACCGTCGGCATCGGAGGTGTCGGTTCGTTGCCCAAAGCGAGCAATAACGCGGTAGCGCTTATCTGAATCCAGCAGGTATTGGGAAAATTTCGTCGCTTCCCCAAGGCAAATCGGCAACATACCGGTGGCTAATGGATCCAGCGCCCCCGTATGACCCGCTCTGTTGGCGTTAAAAATCCGTTTTACCTTCTGTAAAACATCATTAGACGACACGCCTTGCGGCTTATCTACGAGCAATACGCCGTGTATATCACGGCCGCGACGACGAGGACGACTCATTAATCCTCCTGATCTTCGCCCGTCACAGAACGACGTTCCGTATCGTTTCTGACCACATTGGTCACCAGATTGGACATCCTCATCCCTTCAACCAACGAATTGTCGTAGGAGAAGGTCAGGGCCGGAACAACACGCAGACGCATTGCCTTGCCAACCAGGGTACGAATAAAGCCAGACGCATCCTGAAGTGCTTTTATTGCCGTTTTAACTTGTTCTGGCTCGTTATCATTCAGGAAGGTCACAAAAACTTTGGCATACGCCAGATCGCGAGAAACTTCCACACCGGATACGGTCGCCATGCCGATACGCGGATCTTTCACTTCACGCTGAATGATAATGGCGATTTCTTTTTGCATTTCCTGCGCAACGCGCTGGGTGCGGCTGAATTCTTTTGCCATGATAAATTCTCCAGTAAAAATCGGGGGGCACTAGGCCCCCCTTACGAATCACTTACGTCGTCGCTGCAAAAGGATTACGCGATCGTACGTTTGATCTCAATCGTTTCAAAGACTTCGATCATGTCGCCAGGGCGAACGTCGTTGTAGTTCTTCACGCCGATACCACATTCCATGCCGTTACGAACTTCGTTAACGTCATCTTTGAAGCGGCGCAGAGATTCCAGTTCACCTTCGTAGATCACCACGTTGTCACGCAGTACGCGGATCTTGTTGTGACGCTTCACGATACCTTCCGTCACCATACAACCAGCGATAGCGCCAAATTTCGGTGATTTAAAGACATCACGGACTTCGGCCAGACCGATAATCTCTTGCTTGTATTCCGGCGCCAACATACCGCTCATCGCCTGTTTTACTTCGTCCAGCAAATCATAAATGACGGAGTAATAACGCAGATCCAGGCTTTCTGATTCAACAATGCGGCGTGCTGATGCATCTGCACGAACGTTAAAGCCAAGGATAATCGCATTCGAAGCGGCTGCCAGCGTGGCGTCCGTTTCTGTGATACCGCCCACACCGGAACCCACGATCTTCACTTTCACTTCATCAGTAGACAGTTTCTGCAGTGAATCGGAAATCGCTTCACAAGAACCCTGAACGTCAGATTTCAATACGATATTCAGTTCAGAAACTTCACCTTCTGTCATGTTGGCAAACATGTTTTCTAGTTTAGATTTCTGCTGACGAGCCAGTTTGACTTCACGGAATTTACCCTGACGATACAAGGCCACTTCACGCGCTTTCTTCTCGTCACGAACAACCGTCGCTTCATCACCTGCGGCAGGCACACCGGACATACCGAGAATTTCGACAGGAATAGAAGGACCCGCTGACGTAATTTCACGCCCTAATTCATCACGCATCGCACGGACACGGCCATATTCAAAGCCGCACAGAACGATGTCGCCTTTATTCAGCGTACCTTCGCGAACCAGTACGGTTGCAACCGGGCCACGACCTTTATCCAGGAAGGATTCGATCACTACACCGTTTGCCATGCCGCTACGGACGGCTTTCAGTTCCAGAACCTCGGCCTGCAACAGAATCGCATCCAGCAGTTCGTCGATGCCCGTACCGGCTTTAGCAGATACGTGGACAAACTGAGATTCGCCGCCCCACTCTTCCGGCATGACGCCGTACTGAGACAGTTCGGTTTTCACACGATCAGGATCGGCTTCAGGCTTATCGATTTTGTTGACTGCAACAACAACCGGAACCTGAGCGGCTTTCGCGTGCTGGATAGCTTCGATGGTCTGAGGCATCACACCATCATCCGCCGCCACAACCAGTACCACGATATCCGTTGCCTGAGCACCACGAGCACGCATTGCGGTAAACGCGGCGTGTCCCGGTGTATCCAGGAACGTAATCATACCGTTGTCGGTTTCAACGTGGTAAGCACCGATGTGCTGGGTAATACCACCCGCTTCACCCGCCGCAACCTTGGTTGAACGAATATAGTCAAGCAGAGAGGTTTTACCGTGGTCAACGTGACCCATGATAGTCACGACCGGTGCGCGCGCTTCCGCTGCAACCCCCGTATCACGGTCACTCATTACCGCTTCTTCCAGCTCGTTCTCACGACGCAGGATGACTTTATGACCCATCTCTTCCGCAACAAGTTGCGCGGTTTCCTGGTCGATAACCTGGTTGATCGTTGCCATCGCACCCAGTTTCATCATCACTTTGATGACCTGAGAACCTTTAACGGCCATTTTGTTAGCCAGTTCAGCAACGGTAACCGTTTCACCGATCACAACATCACGGTTAACTGCCTGAACAGGCTTATTGAAGCTTTGTTGCAGTGAGCTTGGCTTACGCTTGCCTTTACCGCCACGGGTAACGGCACGCGCTTCTTCGCGGTCAGCTTTGGACTCAGACTGGCGATTGCCTTTCTTCTGTTTGGTCACTTTGCCAGCGCGGCTGCGGCTGCGGCGTTCGCCCTCAACCTGACGGTCATTCTCATCTTCCGCTTCACGGGCATGATGAGACGTCGTCACATGATAATCGGCAGACTCTTCAGGTTTAGCGCTTTCCGCTTCCCAACGCCCGGCATTCTCTTCGGCCATACGACGGGCTTCTTCAGCAATGCGACGGGCTTCTTCTTCAACTTTCAGACGTGCCGCTTCTTCCGCTTTACGCTTAAGTTCGGCAGCTTCCGCTTCGCGCTTCGCTTTCTCGGCCTGAGCCGGCTTGGTCATATTTTCGTTTTGTTGGTTCGTCACTTTTTCTTTTTCCGCTACATCACGCTTAGCTTTTTCAGCGGCTTCACGTTTGGCTTGCTCGTCGGCAGCACGTTTCGCTTTCTCAGCAGCTTCACGCAGTTCGGCCTCGCGTTTAGCTTGCTCTTCAGCGGCACGTTGTGCCTGTTCTTCCGCTTCACGCCGTGCCTGCTCTTCCTCTTCCGCCTGTTGGGCATCAATCGGATCGCGTTTTACATAAGTGCGTGTCTTGCGGACTTCGATCTGCACCGACTTACTTTTACCGCCAGTGCTAGGGACATTTAACGTGCTGCGTGTTTTACGTTGCAGCGTCAGTTTACCCTGCGCATTACCGCGATCGCGGTTCAAATGCGCCAATAATGTTTCTTTTTCATGCTGGGTCACAGAGTCCGATGCAGACTTGGTCATTCCCGCGTCAGCAAACTGCTGTATCAGGCGGTCAACCGGAGTTTGAATCTCTGCGGCCAGCGATTTTACGGTTACATCTGTCATGCTGTTCCTTTCCTGCTACAGTTCGTTATTCGTTGTCGTCGCCAAACCAACAGATATTACGCGCGGCCATAATCAATTCGCCCGCTTGCTCATCATTGAGCCCTTCAATATCTGTCAGGTCGTCAACACCCTGTTCAGCAAGATCTTCCAGCGTACAAACACCGATCGCAGCAAGTTTGAACGCCAACTCACGCGACAGCCCAGGCAAGCTAAGCAAGTCTTCAGCAGGTTGACCGTCACCCAGGCTTTCTTCATGCGCCAGTGCCAGCGTGGTTAATGCGGCTTTCGCACGCTCACGCAATGCTTCAACGGTTTCTTCATCAAGGCCTTCGATAGCCAGCAGTTCCTTGATTGGCACGTAGGCCAGTTCTTCAAGTGAGGAGAAACCTTCTTCAACCAGCACAGTGGCAAATTCGTCATCAATATCAAGGTGCCTGGTAAAGACATCGATTGCAGCATGTGCTTCAGCCTGATGCTTGGCTTGAAGATCTTCCACTGTCATCACGTTCAGTTCCCAACGATCGTCTGAACGGTGCTGTTTCAATAGCTGGGAAGCCAAACGTACGTTTTGCCCGTTTCGACCAATCGCCTGAGCCAGATTGCTCGATTCAACGGCGATATCCATCGTGCAGGTATCTTCATCAACCACAATCGATACCACATCGGCAGGCGCCATTGCATTGATCACAAACTGAGCAGGATTATCATCCCACAGAATGATATCAATACGCTCGCCGCCCAGCTCACTGGAAACCGCCTGCACACGTGCGCCACGCATACCCACACACGCACCGACAGGATCGATACGCTTGTCGTTCGTCTTCACTGCAATTTTCGCACGTGAACCCGGATCGCGGGCTGCGGCCTTAATCTCGATGACTTCTTCACCGATTTCTGGCACTTCAATGCGGAAGAGTTCAACCAGCATTTCCGGACGGGAACGGCTGACAAACAGTTGAGCACCGCGAGCTTCAGGACGAACAGAATACAGTACGCCACGAATACGGTCGCCAGGGCGGAAATTCTCACGGGGCAGCATATCTTCACGGCCGATTACCGCTTCTGCGCTGGTGTTAGAGCCATCGATTGGTCTGACTTCAAGCGAAATATTATCACGGTTCACCTTCTTCACGACACCGGTGATAATCTCGCCTTCCTGCTCACGGAACTGATCAACAACCATCGCACGTTCGGCTTCACGAACTTTCTGTACGATAACCTGTTTTGCCGTTTGCGTTGTAATACGGTCAAAGGTTACAGATTCGATCTGGTCTTCAACGTAACCGCCAACATCAAGGGCAGGATCTTCGAACTGCGCGGCTTCAAGCGTGATTTCGCGCGTTGGCTGAGTGACTTCATTCACCACTAACCAACGACGGAAGGTATCAAAATCGCCCGTTTTGCGATCGATACTGACGCGAACATCAATTTCCTGCTCGTATTTTTTCTTGGTCGCTGTCGCCAGTGCGGTTTCCAACGCTTCAAAAATCTTCTCGCGTGGGACGGCTTTCTCATTGGAAACTGCTTCAACAACAGCCAGAATCTCTTTGTTCATCCTAGTTGCCTCATCCAAACTTTAAAAGTGGGGTACAAGATTCGCTTTCTGGATGTTGCTCAGCGCGAATACTTCATCTTTGCCTTCCACTGTTATGGTGATCATTTCGCCGTCAACAGCGTTGATTACACCCAACCATTTACGGCGATTCTGGACTGCCATACGCAGCACCACTGTCACCTCTTCACCGATGAAACGCAGATAGTGTTCTGCCGTGAATAAGGGACGCTCAAGCCCTGGAGACGACACTTCCAGGTTATAGGCGACAGTGATTGGATCTTCGACGTCCAATACCGCACTGACCTGGTGGCTGACATCAGCACAATCATCAACAGTGATGCCATCTTCACTATCAATATAGATACGCAGTGTCGATTGGCGACTGCGGATGAACTCAATCCCAACTAATTCGTAGCCTAATGCGGCAACGGGTGCTGAAATCATCTCTGTTAATTTTTGCTCTAATGTGGACAAGCCCACCCCCAAGACATAAAAAAAGGGCCTAATAGCCCAGTTGTTTGTTGCCAAATAACAAAAAACCCCGAAAAATCGGGGTTTTATGCAACTGGACCCTAATACCGCAAACCAGCGCAGCAACTTCCGGTAAAAAATTTTTTCAAAAATCACTGCAAAAAGAGATAAAAATTGAGTGAAAAACCTATTTGAAAAAATACTTTACTAGAAGTTAAGTGGTTGCGGGGGCCGGATTTGAACCGACGACCTTCGGGTTATGAGCCCGACGAGCTACCAAGCTGCTCCACCCCGCGTCCGAAAACGTGGCAAATACTACGCTGACAACTGCATAAATGCAAGTTATCCATAAAATTGGTTCGAAGGTGGTTTTTATACGCGCGGGGCCCCTTTTTGTCAAGTATCATCGGCCGTTGGGTGTAGAGGAATGCCCACAAAATCACCGCTAATACACCGGCCCCCGCTTCGGTAGGCGCTGGCCTGCGGGACTAAAACCCTCTCTAGCTTTATCAGACTAACTATTTACGGTGAATGTCGTAACACATTGTCCGCCAATGTCAAAAACGACATCGCCTGTGAATTTTAATGCTGCCTGCCTGATAGTGAAGCTGAAGCTATATTATTATCAAAATGATAGCCAAAAAACCAGATCGCCATGGACGCCAGTGTTGTCAGCAGGTTTAGCCCCAACGTCGCTCCTCGTTCTTGCTCCCACTGGCTCGTAGTCCAAAACCGAATCGCTCATTTTTTCATCACGAAAGTTTTGTTCAGTCTGCATTCGCTTACTGTATAGCTTCATGATTAAATTCATCTGTGCTGGTAAAATCAGCCACAGCTATCTAGCTGATGTCCATTGATCTTTTTCTACGGAGGGATAACCCAACTCCTCCTGTGAATCGTTTACTTTTTTCGGCGTTTTTTGTGAAGGTATAATGAAAGAAATATAAGATAAGTCACTGATTAGATGCCCTGTTTGACAGGCACAGAGCAGGCCACTGGAACCACCGTTTGCAGGTTTAAGAGCGATTGTTTTGGAAAAGCGCTAAAACCGTGGCCAGTTTTTGTCGACCACTTCACTGGGGGATGGCTCAGCAACTCTGTCAGACGTTACCAACGTTTCGTGATGAAATCAGCCACTGTTTCAGCATATTACGAGAACAATGTGGCCTTGACCTACACTCTCTGATGGCGCAAAGCACACCAGATGATGTGCAACTGGCATGGTTAAACAGCACGGCGGTGACGCAACCTGCGCTGTTCTGTATTGAGTATGCGATGGCGCTCAGCATACAGGCGCAAGGGGTGAAGGTCAGCCATATGCTGGGACACAGTGTAGGCGAGCTGGTGGCAGCGACGCTATGTGGTGTGTTCACCCTTGATGCGGCTCTGACTCTGGTGGCAACACGTGGTCAATTAATGCAACAGGCAGAGCCGGGGAGAATGTTATCCATATCGCTGGCGGAAGCGCCGCTTACTGCTTTGCTGCGCGACTGGCCAGTACTTTCACTGGCGGCGGTTAATGGACCTGAGTTGTCGGTAGTCGCGGGCCCTGAAGAGGAGATTAGCTGAAGTTGTTGAGGCGTTACGGCAGCACATTCCGCTTGATAAACCGTGGTTATTGTTCGGTCACAGCCTGGGATGCCGTTTGGGTATGTCATTAATGCAGGCATTACAGGAACACGGGCAGCGTTTGCCTCTCCATTTTATTGCTTCAGGCTGTCGACCACTGCATCTGATTCGTGACATATCGCCGATGTCATCGCTTTCAGACGCTGCATTTATCCAGCATCTGCAAGGGTATGGGGGGACGCCGCCGGAATTGCTGGCTCATCAAGAACTGATGGCGTTGGTTTTGCCTATGCTACGTGCTGATTTCCGCTTGGTAGAGGATTACCACTTATCCTCTGTCACACCATTACCACTACCCGTTACGATAATGGGGGGACGCCAGGATCAGAATGTTCCCGTGATGGAGCTGCCACAGTGGCAGAGGTTGTTTACCGATCCTGCGACGGTACTGTTATTTGACGGTGGGCACTTTTTTATTCAGCAGCAGAGGCAAGCGGTGCTCGAGGCGCTTATGCAAATTTTGCAGCGCTATCATGTTGACGAGATAATTGAAGATACTTCCTGTATACGAGGATCACCCCGTTCGTCGAACTGAATGATCCACAAATTCCCCGATACAAAGGGATAAATCACAACGCATCGGAAAAAATTTTGTTCAATTAATCCCTTCAGGATGCGTTCACTGTGCAGTTCCGACCATTTCTTGTTATCCGCGTGCCAGGCTCTGGCTATCGCTTCAAACGTTCTGGATCCATCCTGCTACTCAGCCTGCACTGTTTTCTTGTGTTCACTAGGATCGATATCCGCAGCCACTAATTTTCTGGCCTCATCACGCTTCTGGTGAGCATCTGATAAAGAAACATCAGGATAGACACCAAGAGCTAGCATCTTTTCTTTACCACCAAAGCGATAGCGAAAACGCCAGTATTTGAAGCCATTGGGATGAACCAGAAGAAACATGCCACTGCCATCTGTCAGCTTATACACCTTCTCTTCAGGTTTCGCTGAACGTACTTTTTATCCGTCAATGCCATCGTGCTTTCCTTTAAAAAGCGTCATTGCGGGTACAAGATTTTTGCCTGCGGGAATATACCCGCAAGTGTCCCCACATAAACAAGTTGAGTTGAGTTGAGTTGAGTTGAGTTGAGTTGAGTTGAGTTGAGTTGAGTTGAGTTGAGTTGAGTTGAGTTGAGTTGAGTTGAGTTGAGTTGAGTCTACATCGGGAGAGTAAGAACAGAAGGGAAAAGCTGTAAATTCGAGGGATTCAGATAAAAAAAATAGACGCTCATTGACGTCTACTTTTTATGTTGGTACCGAGGACGGGACTTGAACCCGTAAGCCCAATCGGGCACTACCACCTCAAGGTAGCGTGTCTACCAATTCCACCACCACGGCATCACCATTACTACTTTAAAACGCTTACTTAGGAATGTCACTCACCGGCGTTGAAGGCGCAGCAGGCGTTGTTGTCTGTTCGGCTTTTTCAGGCTGGCTTAGGTTGTCCCAAGCGCCGCCTTTTTTCTGCAGCGAACTCAGGTTGCCCAAAATGAGACTGATAATGAAGAACAGGGTCGCCAGTATCGCCGTCATGCGGGTCATGAAATTACCAGAGCCGCTCGAACCGAACAAAGTGGCAGAAGCACCTGCTCCGAACGACGCTCCCATATCAGCACCTTTACCCTGTTGAAGCATGATCAAGGCAACCAGCCCGATCGATACTAACAGGAAAATCACTAATAGAGCTTCGTACATAGTCGTACCTGTTAACCGTTTCCCCATATTTTATGGAGAATGCTATATTTTGGCGGTAAACCGCGTGTTATTCCGCAAGTCAGATGTCTCGAACATCCCCTATCAAGCGGGTCTGAATACTAACCAAAGGAGGTAACGTACGCAAGGGTAATTTGATCACCGCGGGTTGATTGCAGAAAAAAACAGCGGCTTTCGACACAAGATGCCTATCGAAAGCCTTATCTACCTGATTGGTGAATCAAAAAAGCCCTCAACTAACAGCTTTCACCGCATCGGCAATACGGTTTGCCAGCGCGATTACGGTCTCTTCGTGTTCACCCTCAACCATGACGCGGATAAGCGGCTCAGTACCGGATTTACGCAGCAGCACACGCCCGCGTCCGGCCAATTCTTTTTCCACATCCTGCGTAATCTGCTGCACATTTTTGTCTTCCAGCGGATCGTTTTCACCTGTAAACCGTACGTTGACCAGTATCTGTGGAAACAGCTTCATACCGCTGCATAAATCATGCAGGCTCATATGGTTTCTCACTATCGCGGTAAGTACTTGCAAACCAGCAATCACACCGTCGCCCGTCGTCGTTTTGTCGAGCAGGATCACATGGCCGGAGTTTTCTGCACCAATGCGCCACCCTTTTGCCTGCATCATTTCTAATACATAGCGATCGCCCACCTTGGCGCGAGCAAACGGGATGCCCAGTTGCTTTAACGCCACCTCAAGCCCCATGTTACTCATCAGCGTGCCTACCGCACCACCGCGCAGTTGCCCTTGACGTAAGCCTTCACGGGCGATGATATACAGAATCTGGTCGCCATCGACTTTGTTGCCCAAATGGTCGACCATGATGAGCCGATCGCCATCGCCGTCAAAGGCCAGCCCGACATCCGCTTTTTCAGCCAGCACGCGTGCCTGTAGCAGCCTGACGTCGGTCGCTCCGCACTCTTCATTGATATTCATACCATCCGGTTCACAACCAATCGCGATGACTTTAGCACCAAGCTCACGCAATACGCTGGGGGCGATATGATAGGTAGCGCCATTAGCACAATCGACGACAATCTTTAAACCATTGAGGCTCAGTTCGCTCGGGAACGTCCCCTTACAAAACTCGATGTAGCGACCCGCGGCGTCAACAATACGGCTGGCTTTGCCTAATTCAGCAGACTCAACACACGTCAGCGGTTTTTCCAGTTCAGCTTCTATTGCTTCTTCTACGTCATCCGGCAACTTGGTGCCGTCAATTGAGAAGAATTTAATACCATTGTCGTAATACGGGTTATGAGACGCAGAAATAACGATACCCGCTTCTGCACGGAACGTGCGGGTGAGATAAGCAACCGCCGGCGTCGGCATCGGGCCAGTAAAAGAAGCCGACAAACCCGCAGCTGCCAGCCCAGCTTCCAGCGCAGACTCCAGCATGTAGCCTGAAATGCGGGTATCTTTGCCGATAATAATCTTACGAGAACCATGTCGTGCGAGCACTTTCCCCGCGGCCCAACCCAGTTTAAGCACAAAATCAGGGGTAATCGGCGTATCGCCAACCTTGCCACGTACGCCATCGGTACCAAAATATTTGCGGTTACTCATCTCGTTTTTATTCCTTCGCAGAAAGGGTGGCCTCAACAATGCGCATGGCATCAGCCGTTTCTTTAACATCGTGCACGCGAATAATCTGTGCTCCCTGCATCGCCGCGATCACTGCGCAGGCGACACTGCCATGAACACGCTGCGCAGGCGGCACATTGAGGAGTTGTCCAATCATGGATTTCCTCGACATCCCCACCAGAAGAGGTAGTTCAAAACGATGTAACTCGCTCAGGCGGGCCAGAAGCGCATAATTATGGGCAAGATTCTTACCGAATCCGAACCCAGGATCCAGCAATAGCTTACTTTTCGGAATATTGGCGTTCACGCAGCGATCTATTTGCTGTTGCAAGAAATTCCCGATGTCCTGCATCAGGTCATCATAATGCGGTTTGTGCTGCATCGTTCGCGGCATACCCTGCATGTGCATCAGGCACACGGGCAACCCTGTTGCCGCAGCAGCTTCCAGAGCGCCAGGTTCTTGCAAAGCGCGAATATCATTAATCAGATGTGCGCCTGCCAGCGCTGATGCCGTCATGACTTCCGGTTTTGAGGTATCAACAGAGATCCAGACGTCAAAACGCTGAGCAATGGCTTCAACAACGGGCACCACACGCTCCAGTTCTTCTTCCGTACTCACCTCATCCGCCCCAGGACGCGTTGATTCACCACCAATATCGATCAGGGTCGCGCCAGCGGTAACCATCTCCTGAACGTGCAACAGGGCAGCATCGAGCTTGTTGTGTTTGCCACCATCGGAAAAAGAGTCCGGCGTGACGTTAAGAATCCCCATGACGTGTGGGCAGGAAAGATCCAGCGTTGAGTTTCTGGCAACCAGTTGCATGATTTACCTCCGCATTCTGGTGTGGTTAGCATGAAATGTGATTCAAAGAATATTCCCAGTAAAAAACCCCAGCCTGAGCTGGGGTTTCATAAGTTACCGATATCAATCGCAGGCGAATTATTTGTCGTCCGCTTGCTCTGACATGGTGTTACCGGGATTCGGCGTCTGCGGCTCATCCACTGGCGTAGGGGCTTTAGGTGTCCCACCGCCGTTGCCGGAATCGTTGTCAGAACGAGACTCTTCCCAACCCGCAGGCGGGCGAACCTCTTTCTTACGCCCCATCAGGTCATCAATCTGCGGCGCATCGATGGTCTCATACTTCATCAAGGCATCTTTCATCGAGTGAAGGATATCCATATTGGCCATCAACAGCTCACGAGCACGCACGTAGTTGCGTTCAATCAGTGATTTCACTTCCTGATCGATGATACGCGCCGTTTCATCTGACATGTGCTTGGCTTTTGCTACAGAACGGCCGAGGAATACTTCACCCTCTTCTTCCGCATAGAGCAATGGACCCAGTTTTTCAGAGAAGCCCCACTGCGTGACCATGTTACGAGCAATCGACGTTGCGACTTTGATGTCATTGGACGCACCGGTAGAAACATGCTCCACGCCGTAAATGATTTCTTCGGCCAGTCGACCGCCGTACAGCGTAGAGATCTGGCTTTCCAGTTTCTGACGGCTGGCGCTGATCGCATCACCTTCAGGCAGGAAGAACGTCACGCCCAGCGCACGACCACGTGGAATGATCGTCACTTTATGGACCGGATCGTGCTCTGGCACCAGACGCCCGATGATAGCGTGCCCCGCTTCATGATATGCCGTCGATTCTTTCTGCTTTTCAGTCATAACCATGGAACGGCGCTCGGCACCCATCATGATTTTGTCTTTCGCTTTCTCAAACTCAACCATCGAAACAACGCGTTTGTTGCCACGAGCAGAGAACAATGCGGCTTCGTTAACCAAGTTAGCCAAGTCCGCACCAGAGAAACCGGGTGTACCACGCGCGATAACTGACGCATCGATATCGGGAGATAGCGGTACGCGACGCATATGCACTTTCAGAATCTGTTCACGACCGCGAACATCCGGCAGACCAACCACAACCTGGCGGTCAAAACGACCGGGACGCAGCAAAGCAGGGTCAAGGACATCGGGACGGTTCGTCGCCGCGATAACGATAATGCCTTCATTACCCTCAAAGCCGTCCATCTCAACCAGCATTTGGTTCAGCGTTTGTTCACGTTCATCGTGACCACCGCCCAAACCTGCACCACGCTGACGGCCAACGGCGTCGATTTCATCGATAAAGATGATACAAGGTGCCGCTTTCTTCGCCTGTTCGAACATGTCACGGACGCGAGAAGCACCGACACCCACAAACATTTCAACGAAGTCAGAACCGGAAATCGTAAAGAAAGGCACTTTCGCTTCACCGGCAATCGCTTTCGCCAGCAGCGTTTTACCTGTCCCCGGCGGGCCGACCATCAGAATGCCTTTCGGAATCTTACCGCCCAGTTTCTGGAAACGGCTAGGTTCACGTAGGTACTCGACCAGTTCGCTAACCTCTTCCTTCGCTTCGTCACAACCAGCTACATCCGCAAACGTCGTCTTGATCTGATCTTCAGTCAACATACGCGCTTTGCTCTTGCCGAAGGACATGGCACCTTTACCGCCGCCGCCTTGCATTTGGCGCATGAAGAAGATCCAGACACCAATCAGTAACAGCATCGGGAACCAGGAAATAAAGATAGAAGCCAACAGGCTTGGCTCTTCCGGTGGCTCACCAACGACTTTCACATTCTTCGTTAGCAGGTTATCCAGTAGCTTGGGGTCATTGACAGGAATGTAAGTCGTGTATCTGTTGCTGTCTTTTTTGATAACACTGATCTCACGCCCGTTAATACGTGCTTCACGGACTTGATCCTGATTCACTTCAGTCAAGAAGGTTGAATAATCCACCCTACGGCCATTCGACTCGCTGGGCCCAAAGCTCTGGAAAACAGACATCAGCACCACTGCGATGACTAACCAGAGAATTAGGTTTTTCGCCATGTCACTCAAGGGATTAACCTCATATTACAACTGTGTTAAAAAACAGCGTTAGGGTACTACAGTTTCCGCCCTGTCGCTACAATATACACTTCACGAGACCGGGCACGTGAGGCGTCTGGTTTACGAATTTTCACTTTCGTAAACAGGGAGCGAATTTCCCGCAGGTATTCATCAAAGCCTTCTCCCTGAAACACTTTCACCAGGAAACTTCCGTCTGGCGCTAATACATCCCGACACATACCAAGTGCTAATTCAACCAGATACATCGACTTCGGAATATCAACGGCTGGTGTACCACTCATGTTAGGGGCCATGTCAGACATCACCACCTGAACTTTGCTATCGCCAACCCTTTCGAGCAAGGCTTTGAGGACCAGTTCATCACGAAAGTCCCCTTGCAGGAAATCGACGCCGACAATCGGATCCATTGGTAAAATATCGCACGCGATAATTCGACCATTTCCACCAATTTGCGTGACCACATACTGTGACCAACCGCCGGGTGCAGCGCCTAAATCCACAACCGTCATACCGGGTTTAAACAGTTTGTCGCTCTGTTGTATTTCGTCAAGTTTAAACCAAGCACGTGAGCGCAGCCCTTTTTTCTGGGCCTGCTGCACATATTTATCGCTAAAGTGTTCCTGCAACCAGCGACTGGAACTTGCAGAACGCTTTTTATTCGCCATCGATTTTCCAACTATTCTCAGTAACACGCTCGTGGTGGGGAGAAACTTCTCACATATTACCAATCAGAACAGTCAAATTGGTTATAATCATGAGATGGCGGTAGAATGACCCGTTTTCAATCCCAACCTAAGTAAAAAAGACAATGAACCTAAGTAATAAACAAAAACAACACCTGAAAGGCTTGGCACATCCGCTAAAACCGGTTGTCATGCTGGGCAATAACGGTCTCACCGAAGGTGTTTTGGCTGAGATCGAACAAGCATTGGCGCATCACGAACTGATCAAGATAAAAGTAGCGACAGAAGACCGCGAAACCAAAGCCTTGATTGTCGAGGCCATTGTTCGTGAAACGGGGGCCGCGAACGTTCAGGTCATCGGCCACACGCTGGTGCTGTACCGTCCTGCGAAAGAACGTAAAATTGTGTTACCACGATAACACTTTTTATTTCAGGATACTCAGTTTTAACGGAAAGGTGCCATGCCTCTCGGTTAGAGAAAAGGCCGCAAGCGGCCTTTTTCTTTTCTTTACAATTTTTGCTGTTTTAATCAACAACCCAGCAAAATTTATAGATATTCGACCTTCAGGATCTCATATTCCACATCGCCGCCCGGCGTACGGATGACCACAACGTCATCTTCCTCTTTGCCGATCAGACCACGCGCAATCGGAGAATTCACAGAGATCAGATTCTGCTTAAAATCCGCCTCATCATCGCCAACAATCCGGTAGGTTTGTTCTTCTTCGTTATCCAGGTTCATGACCGTTACCGTTGCGCCAAAAATAACACGCCCGTTCGCCGTCATTTTCGTGACATCAATAACCTGTGCGTTAGACAGTTTCGCTTCAATGTCTTGAATGCGTCCTTCACAAAAGCCCTGCTGCTCACGTGCAGCGTGGTATTCTGCATTTTCTTTCAGATCGCCGTGCTCACGCGCTTCGGCAATGGCCGCAATAATCTCAGGTCGACGCACAGATTTCAGGTGGTCAAGCTCTTCGCGCAATTTTTCAGCACCACGCAAGGTCATCGGAAATTGTTTCATATTGTCTATACCTCTAAAAAAGTCCGTAAGACTCAAATAATCGTCATCCTGACGCGCTAAAAATCAAAGGCGACAGAGTCTCTGCAACGTGCAAGTCCTCACTGGACACAAAACAAAAGCAACCAGCCCCAGAACAAAATTTCCAGGCTAGCAGCGGTTTTGCATTTTGATACGTATTTTACCCCAGAGTTCAATGAGGGTCATCGTTTACTTTAGGCCTTGTTGCGCCGTAGTATGACCACATGTTACCCCGTTATTAGCTGAGATTATGCGTTTTTCATCGATTGTTACCGGACTTGCCTGCGCTTTTGTTCTGCATGCGAATGCAGCTTCTGTTGAGGATCATCGCCAATATTTACCAGACGGGGCCAATCTGGCGCTATTGGTACAAAAAGTTGGCTCAACAACACCCAGCATGGCCTTCAATAGCCAGCAAATGGCGCTTCCCGCCAGTACACAAAAGGTGATAACTGCATTAGCTGCATTACTGCAATTAGGTCCAGACTATCGATTCATCACTACGATGGAAAGCCATGGCCCTGTCACTAGCGGTATTCTGAACAGTAACCTCATAGTACGATTTAGCGGCGATCCAACGCTTAAGCGCCAGCAAATACGGAACATGGTGCAAGAATTAAGAAAGCGCGGGATACAGGAAATCGCAGGGGATGTGCTAATCGATACCTCGGTATTCGCCAGTCACGATAAAGCGCCAGGCTGGCCCTGGAACGACATGACGCAGTGCTTCAGCGCCCCACCGGGCGCCGCGATTGTCGATCGTAACTGCTTCTCTGTCTCACTCTACAGCGCGCCTAAAGCGGGTGACAATGCGTTTATCCGCGTTGCATCCTATTATCCGGTGCAAATGTTCAGCGAGGTCCGTACGCTGGCTAAAGGCTCGTCTGATGCGCAATATTGCGAACTGGATGTGGTCCCTGGGGAACTGAATCGTTTTACGCTTACAGGCTGTTTGACTCAACGCACAGAGCCGCTTCCGCTGGCGTTCGCCATTCAGGATGGGGCCAGCTATGCCGGCGCGATTGTTAAAGATGAGCTACAGCAGGCAGATATTCGCATCAAGGGCAGCCTTCGTCGTCAGACGCAGCCAGGAGCAGCGGGGAGCGTGCTGGCTCAGACACAATCCGCGCCACTGCACGATCTGCTCACCATCATGCTGAAAAAATCAGACAACATGATTGCCGATACGGTTTTTCGTACCATTGGACATGAGCGTTTTAGCGTGCCGGGTACATGGCGCGCTGGCGCTGATGCCGTGCGCCAAATTTTGCGCCAGAAAGCCGGTGTAGATTTAGGAAACAGCATCGTTGTTGATGGTTCAGGCCTGTCACGACACAACCTGATCTCGCCAGAAACGATGATGCAGGTATTGCAGTACATCGCACAACACGATAATGAGTTGAATTACATCACCATGCTTCCACTTTCCGGCTATGACGGCACGCTGCGCTATCGTGGCGGCCTGCATGAAGCTGGCGTTGATGGCAAGGTTTCGGCGAAAACAGGGGCACTACAGGGCGTATATAATCTGGCAGGCTTCATCACCACCGCGAGTGGCCAGCGCATGGCATTCGTTCAGTTCCTGTCCGGTTATGCCGTGCCGCCAGAAGACCAACGCGCACGCCGTGTCCCTCTGGTGCGATTTGAGAGTCGCCTCTACAAAGACATTTATCAGAACAATTAAAATAAGAATGCGGCCTTACCCTGATGGGGTAAGGCCGCAATAAACGAGCATTAACTAGCAGAAGAACGCATCACTTTTGATAGATAATCTCAACGCCTTCGTCATCTTCATCGTCCCAATCATCATCCCACTCTTCTTCAGCTTCTTTTTCTATTTCAGCCAGTTGTTGACGATGGTAATCGTCCCACATGAATTCAACTTTTTCCGGTGCGCTTTCAGCAATCGCCGTCACTTTCGGATTGGCTTTCAGGAAGCTCATCACATCCCAGCAAAGTGGCGTGACGCCTTCACGGTTCGCCGCAGAAATCAGGTAATATTTCCCTTCCCAGCCAAGCGCAGTCGCAATCTCTTTAGCTCGTTTTTCCGCTTCAGCTTTGTCGATCAAATCAACTTTGTTGAAAACCAGCCAACGCGGTTTTTCTGCCAAACCTGCGCCGTACTGCTCTAGCTCGTTGATAATGATTTTGGCATTTTCAACCGGGTCAGACTCATCAATCGGAGCCAGATCAACCAAGTGCAACAGAACACGGCAGCGCTCCAGGTGCTTCAGGAAACGAATCCCTAACCCAGCGCCTTCGGATGCTCCTTCAATCAAACCAGGAATATCCGCCACAACAAAGCTCTGTTCGCTATCCATACGAACCACGCCAAGGCTCGGCACCAGTGTGGTAAACGGATAGTCGGCGACTTTTGGTTTTGCCGCTGATACCGCACGGATGAAAGTCGATTTACCTGCGTTGGGCAGCCCCAGCATTCCCACGTCAGCCAGCAACAGCAGTTCCAGTGTCAGCTCACGTTCTTCACCTTTCGTGCCGCTGGTCTTCTGGCGAGGAGCACGGTTGACGGATGATTTAAAACGCGTGTTACCTAAACCATGCCAGCCGCCTTTCGCTACCATCAGGCTCTGCTGATGACGCGTCATATCACCCAGCACTTCGCCAGTTCCCTGATCGAGAACACGCGTACCAACCGGGACTTTAATCGTAATATCTTTGCCGCGCTTACCCGTACAGTCACGGCTTTGCCCGTTTTGTCCACGCTCAGCGCGGAAAGATTTTTCAAAACGGTAATCGATCAGTGTGTTCAGGTTTTCGTCAGCCAGCAGATATACGTCGCCACCATCACCACCGTCACCGCCATCTGGGCCGCCGTTAGGAATATATTTTTCACGACGAAAGCTAACACAACCGTTACCGCCATCGCCTGCCACAACAAGAATTGTGGCTTCATCTACAAACTTCATTGATTCTCTCCGCAAAAAACCAATAGAGAATATCTACGTGTTTTAGGCTTGTTATTGGTTCTCTTTGGCGTAACTTTTTGATTTTATGGCATGTAGCGTAGTTCTACTCACCATTAAAAAAACTGACGCACCAGAACGTATTCTAGCAAAGGAGCGGATTGTACCTGCCTGCTCCAATAATTTCATCTGTATTAAAAATAAGCAACACATGCAAAATGCCAAAAGTCGACGGTGCCCCTCTGCAATACGTGTTCTTTCAGGCTACTTCTGCACCAGCAATGGCGGCACACGTTCTTTCTTACCGGGGAAGAAACGATGTCCGATAGCAGAAAACATCGCACCGGCAACCACGACAAAAGCGCCCAGGTAACCAACCCAGTTCAGCACTGGCGCAGCAAAGAAAGTCGGCCAGCCTAACGCCAGTAGATCGGAAAAAAACAGCGTAAACAGCGGCGTCAGCGTAATGACGGCACTAACCTGCGATGCCTGCCAGCGCGCCATGGCCTCCGCAAGCGCACCATACCCAATTAATGTATTCGCACCGCAGAATAGCAGGCAGATAAGCTGCCAGTTGCTTAGTTGGAAAATAGCCTCAAGCTTGGTAAAAGGCGTAATAAACATAACGCAAAGCACATATAGCAGAAACAGAATTTGCTGTGATGTCAGACGCCGCAGCAGCACCTTCTGCGCTACGCCATAGGAGACCCACACCGCAGCCGCGCAGACGCCTAACAGCACGCCCAGCGTGTAGTCCGTCAGCCGGGTAAAAATCTCAATCAGGCTGGTATTAAAGAACAGGATCAGGCCGCAGATCAGCATGATCGCGCCAATGACCTGCGTGCCACGCATCTTTTCCTTTAAGATAAGTACGCTGGCGAACATCATACCAACAGGAGAAAGCTGCCCGATAACCTGAGACGCCGTCGGGCTCAGATATTGCAGAGACGAGCTAAAGAAAACAAAATTGCCTAATAATCCAGCGGTTGCAATCAGTAGCAGAACCCACCAACGCCGATGCAAGAAAACTCGCATTGGCGGTAAATTCTTACGGTATGACAGAATAATGCCGAGTCCAATCGACGCGATAAAAAAGCGATACCAAACAATCGTATAAGGTTCCATTACCACCAGAACCTGTTTCATGGCTATCGGTAACGCGCCCCAGCAAACTGCCGTAGTCAGCGCCAGACAAAGACCGATACCCGTCTGCTGTTTAGTATTCATACTTACCCAGATGGTTTACTCAGAATCAGAATGTAAAAAGCCCCGCAAAGAATTGCGGGGCTTGAATCCGTAAGACCTAACGCGAAAAATTATTCAGCAACGATGCTGATATATTTGCGGTTTTTTGGGCCTTTAACTTCAAACTGAACTTTACCATCAGTCAAAGCAAACAGAGTGTGGTCTTTCCCGCAGCCAACGTTAGTTCCTGCGTGGAATTTGGTGCCACGTTGACGAACGATGATGTTACCAGCCAGTACACTTTCACCGCCAAAACGTTTTACGCCCAGACGTTGTGCATTAGAGTCACGACCGTTACGGGTTGAACCGCCAGCTTTTTTGTGTGCCATTTAATCCGCTCTCCTAATCTTAAGCGCTGATGCCGGTAATTTTCACGTCAGTGAACCACTGACGGTGGCCTGCTTGCTTACGGTAGTGTTTACGGCGACGGAACTTAACGATCTTCACTTTTTCGCCACGACCATGAGCAACAACTTCAGCTTTGATTTTACCGCCATCGACGAAAGGAACGCCGATTTTGATTTCTTCACCGTTGGCAACCATCAGAACCTGGTCAAACTCAACGGCTTCACCAGTTGCGATGTCCAGCTTTTCCAAGCGAACGGTTTGACCTTCGCTTACTCGGTGTTGTTTACCACCACTTTGGAAAACTGCGTACATATAAAACTCCGCTTTCCGCGCACCCGTTAATAGGTTTCAGAGCACGCTATAAATATTCATAATAGGGCGCGAATTCTACGCAAAAATACTGCGGATGACAAGTGCATAATCAAAGGATGTGAAGAAAAAGAATACAACGTATGAACTGCCGTTTATCTCTCTCATTTTTCAAGTACAATCGGCGCAATAAGTTCCGTCTTGCCGATATGCAACAGCAATCTTACGGCAGTGTTGAAGACATACGTTGGCATAAACCATGAATCTAGAACAAATTACAACATTAACCGCGCAGGATATGGCAGCTGTTAATAACGTCATTCTTGAACAACTGAATTCCGACGTCGTTTTGATCAACCAGCTTGGGCATTACATCATCAGCGGCGGAGGAAAACGTATACGCCCAATGATTGCTGTTCTGGCCGCCAGAGCCCTCGACTATAACGGTGATAAACATGTCACTGTTGCTGCACTGATCGAGTTTATCCATACCGCAACGCTGCTGCATGATGACGTGGTAGACGAATCTGACATGCGCCGGGGTAAAGCAACGGCCAACGCCGCCTTTGGCAACGCCGCGAGTGTGCTGGTTGGGGATTTCATTTATACCCGCGCCTTCCAGATGATGACCAGCCTCGAATCGTTACGCGTGCTGGCGCTGATGTCAGAAGCAGTAAACGTTATTGCTGAAGGCGAAGTCTTGCAGTTAATGAACTGCAACGACCCGGATATTACTGAAGAAAGCTATATGCGCGTCATTTACAGCAAAACGGCACGTTTATTTGAAGCCGCCGCGCAATCTTCATCCATCCTTGCAGGCGCAACGCCAGAGCAAGAAAAAGCGCTTCAGGACTATGGCCGCTACCTGGGCACCGCGTTCCAGTTAATTGACGATCTGCTTGATTACAGTGCAGACGGCAAAACACTGGGCAAAAACACGGGCGACGACCTCAATGAGGGCAAACCAACGCTGCCGCTGCTGCACGCCATGCGTAATGGTAATGCAGAACAGAGTTCGCTGATTCGTCAGGCAATTGAAGAAGGAAACGGGCGCCATCTTCTGGAACCGGTGCTTGCCGCCATGCAACAATGTGGTTCGCTTGATTACACACGTCAGCGTGCAGAAGAAGAGGCAGATAAAGCGATTAGCGCATTGCAGCAGTTGCCAGAAACGCCATACCGTATGGCGCTCGAAGGCCTTGCCCACTTAGCCGTACAGCGCGATTTCTAATCGTGGTGTGAGGTACTTGCCTGATAACGTAATCACCGTTAACTCAATCGTAAGTAGCGCTGCCTTGCAGCGCTACTCGTTCGCAGACTAGGCAGTCTGGTCGATGGTGACATCATCCAGCCGAGACAACATCGCTATCGTCCCTTCACGCAAGATGAAATTAATCAGTCGGGTTCGTTCATCAACGGAAAGTTGATGGAAAATATGCACCCACGATGACATCAGCGTTGGCTCATTATCGATACGATAATATTCTGTTGGCGGATTCTCTTTTACTAGCAGAGAGTTCCTGACCTCGTTCGGCAAACTGCGAATAGAATATTCGACACCACGCCCTTGAACCCCTTTCCTTCTGCGCTTTTCCCAACCGTCGTCTCGCGCCCGTTTATTCAGCCCCTGCGGTGACTTCGGCAATCCACCTACGCCAACCAGCTCACTTGTTGCAAACCATTCTTTGTCCATACTCGTCACTCCCTTGTTTGTTTTGAACAGGCATTACGTCAACTCGCCCAAAAGTTTCCATATAATAGACTATAATTACCTAAACCGCTAACTTTTACACGTTACCGGCACACCTAAGTAATAAAGAAATGATTAAATCCCGTGCAATACTGAAACATCGCAGCCAGAGCAATACGGCAAATCAAAATAAAATGCAGGCCCCTTCTTCAGCACAGATTGGCAATCGAAAAACCTGCTCTCCATGATTCAGTCAATCATCCATTGATAAGATCGGTTCTTCATCCGACGGTGTAATACCCAACTGGCTCAGCGTAGTTGACACGCCGACTCGAAGGATATAAGCAATCAGATCATCTCTTTCTTTTTCAGACAGTTGTTGATAAATCTGCATCCATACCGCCAAGGCCGCGGGCTGTTTCGTCGAGTAGTCAGAAGGCTCGATTTCGAGTAATAGGGATTTTTTTACTATATCCGGTAAGCTGTGAATTGAGTACTCCACTCCTCTTCCCTGGACGCCTTTACGGCGACGCTTCTCCCATCCATCCTCACGGGCGCGCTTATTCAATCCTTGTCTTGATTTCGGAAGGCCGCCGACTCCAACCAATTCGCTGGTAGCAAACCACTCTTTTTTCATTGCCTTTCATCCTGATAGTGCCATCCCTAACAAAAACGCGCTTATTTGGAAATTAATTGAGAATTTTAAGGAAAATTAATGCTATATTATTTCCAAATAGTAATGTCATGTTAGCTCGGCATATAACTAACATCCGTTATTTATACCACTAATCTACAGTCGTCTTATAGCAAATAAGGGAAGGAATATGATTTTAAGGAAACAAGACTGGCATCCCGCTGATATCATTGCTGCACTGCGCAAGAAAAACACGACGCTGGCGGCAGTATCGCGAGCGGCCGGATTAAGCTCATCAACGTTAGCTAACGCCCTCTCACGCCCCTGGCCCAAGGGGGAATGGCTTATTGCTGATGCGTTAAATATTCACCCCTCAGAGATTTGGCCAAGCCGATACTACGATCCGGAAACCAATGAGCTTATCGACAGAAAAAAACTCATCCGCCCCGATTAAAAAAGAAAAGCCGGAGATCACTATCTCCGGCTTTTTATTCAACGTCACGTATTACAAGAATTTCAATGATTAATTCTTGATGAACGTCTCGCCTAGCTCAATATCCTGCTTCAACGTATCCAGCATGCTGCTAAGCGCGTTTTGCTCAAAAGCACTTAATGTGCCGATGTCTTTACGCTCTACGACGCCGTCTTTGCCCAATAGCACCGGCTGAGCGAAGAAGCGGGCATATTTGCCATCGCTTTCAACGTATGCACATTCCACCACACCGCTTTCGCCTTGCAGTGCACGAACCAGAGACAAACCAAAGCGTGCAGCAGCCTGACCCATAGACAAAGTGGCCGATCCGCCACCTGCTTTGGCCTCAACAACCTCGGTGCCCGCATTCTGAATACGCTTGGTCAGATCGGCCACTTCCTGCTCACTGAAGCTGATACCAGGAACCTGAGACAGCAGTGGAAGAATCGTCACACCAGAGTGTCCGCCGATAACTGGCACATTAATATCCTGTGGCTGTTTGCCTTTCAGCTCAGCAACGAAGGTATTGGAACGGATGATATCCAGCGTGGTAACGCCGAACAGTTTGTTTTTGTCATACACTCCAGCTTTTTTCAGCACTTCAGCAGCGATGGCAACGGTCGTGTTCACTGGGTTAGTGATAATACCGATGCAGGCTTTCGGGCAGGTAACCGCAATTTGCTCAACCAGATTACGCACAATTCCCGCATTGACGTTGAACAGATCGGAACGATCCATACCAGGTTTACGTGCCACACCAGCAGAGATCAGCACGATATCCGCGCCAGCAAGCGCAGGTTTAGCATCTTCACCGCTATAGCCTTTGATCTTCACTGCTGTAGGAATGTGGCTCAGATCGACAGCAACACCCGGCGTGACCGGAGCAATATCGTAAAGGGATAGTTCTGAACCTGAAGGAAGCTGGGTTTTGAGGAGGAGTGCGAGTGCCTGACCGATACCACCTGCTGCTCCGAGAACTGCAACTTTCATCCTAAACTCCTTATTATCGTAAAATAAAAAAGTGCCGTGAATTCATTTGGTTATAAACAGAATATAAAAAATGGGGATAAGATCAGTCTACTCACCTTTCTGCAAATGACATGAGAGACAAAAATACGCTATGTCTCTAATAATAAATCAAAAACAACCATTCGTTTGAAAGGTAAGTAAAGTTAATAAGCTATTGAGCTATAACGCGGTGTTCATTCACGTGCAATTAACCGGTGCGCTACATTACACCGATCAATGGCGTCCAAACAACATCATTCTGATAACATTTAATTTACTTTTATGTGACGCAGGACGCATTTCTCGGACTACTCACGGACCGAATTTTTGTGAAAACAGCGACTAGCACATATCTGAGGAAATAGACTGGAATTATAGGCGATTTAATTGCATAAAAATTCACACAACTGCATAATAGAAGGATTAACCATAACAATTAATCCGGTGCAGAATGCGAAATTCGACAAAACAAGAAGACCTCGTTAAAGCGTTCAAAGCGCTGTTAAAGGAAGAGAAGTTCAGTTCCCAAAGCGAAATTGTTCAGGCATTGCAAGACGAAGGATTTGAAAACATCAACCAATCCAAGGTGTCACGCATGCTAACGAAATTTGGCGCCGTGCGCACACGCAATGCAAAAATGGAGATGGTGTATTGTCTCCCAGCCGAACTCGGCGTTCCTACTACCTCCAGCCCGTTGAAGAATCTTGTGCTAGACGTGGACTATAACGATGCGGTCATCGTCATCCATACCAGCCCAGGAGCCGCGCAGCTCATCGCCCGTCTGTTGGATTCACTCGGGAAGTCAGAGGGAATCCTCGGCACCATCGCGGGGGATGACACGATCTTCACCACCCCGGCAAGAGGCTTCAGCGTCAAACAGCTTTACGAAGCTATTCTGGTGCTCTTCGAACAAGAGCTGTAACTCACTCGCCCGCTACCGTTTTTATTACTCGTTTTTTACTGGGTATTTTCGCTACGTTTTCTTTGCTACGTGTAGGATCGCTACACGTAGCAATTATTGCCAAAACGCTTACACCGCGGGCAGTTCAGCCAATGGCCAACGTGGTCGAACGGATACCCCCAGCGTCTGACTGGCGCCATGCATCAGACGTACACTGCCCGCATAGGCAATCATCGCACCATTATCCGTACAGAATTCAGGACGCGCATAAAACACTTCGCCGCCACGTTTTGCCATCACTTCACCTAAGCGCTGGCGTAGCGTCCGGTTTGCACTCACGCCCCCCGCCATGACCAGTCGCTTAAAGCCCGTTTCATCCAGCGCACGACGACACTTGATCGCCAGTGTATCCACAACGGCATCTTCAAATGCACGAGCAATGTCGGCACGCGTTTGATCATCATCGCCGTTGCTACGAATCGTATTGGCTGCAAACGTTTTTAGCCCAGAGAAGCTGAAATCCAGACCGGGACGATCGGTCATTGGGCGAGGAAACGTAAAGCGCTGCGGATCACCCGCCTGCGCCATTTTCGACAACATCGGGCCACCGGGGTAATCCAGCCCCAGCAGTTTCGCCGTCTTATCAAATGCTTCGCCCGCCGCGTCATCAATCGATTCGCCCAGCAAACGGTATTCACCAATGGCCGTCACGCTGATGAGCTGCGTATGTCCACCAGAAACCAGCAGCGCCACGAAGGGAAACGCCGGTGGATTATCTTCCAGCATCGGTGCCAGTAAATGCCCTTCCATATGGTGCACAGGAATCGCCGGCACACCCCAGGCAAACGCCAGAGAGCGGCCGACTGTCGCCCCCACCAATAACGCGCCAACCAAACCAGGGCCGGCGGTATAAGCCACGCCATCGATATCACTCGCCTGCAACCCGGCTTCACGCAGCGCCGCCTGAATTAACGGGACCGTTTTACGCACGTGATCGCGTGAGGCAAGCTCAGGCACTACGCCGCCGTAATCCGCATGTAATTTGACCTGGCTGTATAACTGATTGGCGAGCAAACCGGTTTCTGTGTCATAAATAGCCACGCCGGTTTCATCACAGGATGTTTCGATACCCAATACGCGCATTGCTGTTCCTACTTTGATGACGATACAAGCGCTCGTTGAATGCCGCTTGCTTCAAACTGTGGATAGTCTACCATAAGCGCCCTGATTTCTGCGCTGGCCGTGGTTGGGTGTTTTATGATCACCACAATGCTTTACAAAGGCGTCACGTTTGCAGTAGAATTCCGCACCATTTTGAAAAGGCTGGCACAAGGCCAGCGGCAAACCGAATTTATTGAGGTGAGAGGCACATGCCGGTAATTAAAGTACGTGAAAACGAGCCGTTCGACGTAGCTCTGCGTCGCTTCAAGCGTTCCTGTGAAAAAGCAGGTGTTCTGGCTGAAGTTCGTCGTCGTGAGTTTTATGAAAAACCAACGACCGAACGTAAGCGCGCTAAAGCTTCTGCCGTGAAACGTCACGCGAAGAAACTGGCTCGAGAAAACGCACGCCGCACTCGTCTGTATTAATTTTCAGGAGGGTTTCCCTCCAACGCGTGATTAATCCGCAGACTTAGCAGTTGCATACGAAGGCCGTGCTTTCCGAAAGGAAGCGCGGCTTGTTGTCGTTTATAAGCTATATCTAATGTAACCACCTTACAGAAAGATATACATCAGGGGCTTATGGCTGGACGAATCCCACGCGTATTTATTAATGACCTGCTGGCTCGCACCGACATCGTCGATCTCATTGACGCGCGCGTCAAACTGAAAAAGCAGGGCAAAAACTTCCATGCGTGCTGTCCATTCCATCACGAAAAAACCCCCTCATTCACCGTAAACGGTGACAAACAGTTCTACCACTGTTTTGGTTGTGGCGCACACGGCAACGCCATTGACTTTTTGATGAATTACGATCGTCTCGAATTCGTTGAAACCATTGAAGAACTGGCCACCCAATACGGCCTCGAAGTGCCTTATGAAAGCGGCACTGGCCCAACCCAGTTAGAGCGTCATCAGCGGCAAAGTCTGTACGAATTGATGGGACAGCTCAGCGGGTTCTATCAACAAGCACTAAGCCAGTCAGTCGGTACGCCAGCGTTGCAGTATCTGCAACAGCGCGGTTTAAGCGCAGAGGTTATCAGCCATTTTGCGATCGGCTTCGCCCCGCCCGGCTGGGATAACGTCTTAAAGCGCTTTGGCCGCAATAATGATGACCGCAGCACATTGAACGATGCCGGCATGCTGGTGACTAACGATCAGGGCCGAACGTACGACCGCTTCCGCGAGCGAGTGATGTTCCCCATTCGCGACAAACGGGGGCGAGTGATTGCTTTCGGCGGACGCGTATTAGGCGACGGTACGCCAAAGTACCTTAACTCGCCGGAAACAGAGATTTTTCATAAAGGTCGCCAGCTGTACGGCCTGTATGAAGCGCAGCAAAGCCACGCGGAGCTAAAGCGACTTTTGGTTGTTGAAGGCTATATGGATGTGGTGGCGCTGGCGCAGTTTGGTATTGATTATGCGGTGGCGTCGCTGGGTACTTCGACGACCGCCGATCACATTCAGTTACTCTTTCGCGCCACCGATCTAGTGGTGTGTTGTTATGACGGAGACCGTGCCGGCCGCGAAGCGGCATGGCGCGCACTGGAAACTGCGCTACCCTATTTGAACGATGGTCGTCAGCTACGCTTTATGTTTCTGCCGGACGGTGAAGATCCCGACACGCTGGTACGTAAAGAAGGCAAAGCCGCCTTTGAACAGCGCATGGAACACGCTCTGCCGCTGTCGCAGTTTCTGTTTGAAACGCTGCAACAGCAGGTGGATATGAGTTCGCCCGATGGCCGTACCAAGCTCAGCACGCTGGCGCTACCGCTAATAGGCCAGGTACCGGGAGAAACGCTGCGGCTGTATTTACGCCAGCAGCTCGGCAACAAGCTGGGCATTTTGGACGACAGCCAGTTGGACAGGCTACTGCCGAAAGTGGCAGAGCAGGCGCAGTCTTACCAACCGCCGCAACTAAAAGTCACAACTATGCGTATACTTATAGGACTTTTAGTACAAAACCCCAGGCTGGCGGCAGAGGTTCCTGACCTCGCGCTGGAAGGGATTGAAGAAGACAAAGTGGCTGGTTTATCGCTGTTTCAGGATTTGGTGAAAACCTGTAACGCCAGCCCGGGAATGAACATGGGTCTGCTGTTGGAAAAATATCGTGACAGCAAATACCGCAAGCAACTTGAAACCATGGCTTCATGGAACCATATGATCGTAGAGGAAGAGCTCGACGAGAAGTTCAGAATCAGTCTGGCAGAGCTCTACGATCAGCTGTTGAAACAGCGACAAGAAACATTGATTGCCCGTGACAGAACGCACGGGCTCAACGCCAAAGAAAAAAAAGAGCTTTGGTCGTTGCAACTGGCGTTGACCAGAAAACACTGATACAGAGGCTTAATTGCCGATAAATAGCAGGGTTGAGCCCTGCAAAGAGCCGCTACAGGGGCCGCGGCGATAAGAAAAATACCCCTAATGCTATTGTTAGCGAACTACGCTGACCGACACCAACCCAAATACTCTGAAGTGTGGATACCGTCTTATGGAGCAAAACCCGCAGTCACAGCTGAAGCTGCTTGTCACCCGTGGTAAGGAGCAAGGCTACCTGACCTATGCTGAGGTCAATGACCATCTGCCGGAAGATATCATCGACTCGGATCAGATCGAAGATATCATCCAGATGATTAACGACATGGGCATCCAGGTGATGGAAGAAGCACCGGATGCAGACGATCTGTTGCTGGCCGAAAACACCAATGATGCCGATGAAGATGCGGCAGAGGCTGCTGCGCAGGTTCTATCCAGCGTTGAATCGGAAATTGGTCGCACTACCGATCCGGTTCGCATGTACATGCGTGAAATGGGTACCGTTGAGCTGTTGACGCGTGAAGGCGAGATCGATATCGCCAAACGTATCGAAGACGGTATCAACCAGGTTCAGTGCTCTGTCGCCGAGTATCCTGAAGCCATTACTTACCTGCTGGAACAATACGATCGCGTTGAAGCGGGCGAAAGCCGCCTGTCCGACCTGATCACCGGCTTCGTCGATCCTAATGCGGAAGAGGACATCGCCCCTACCGCAACGCACGTGGGCTCCGAGCTGTCGAGCGAAGAAATGGACGATGACGACGAAGAGTCTGAAGATGACGAAGATTCCGAAGACGATAACAGCATCGATCCGGAACTGGCGCGTGAGAAGTTCACCGAACTGCGTGAGCAATATGAAACGACCCGTCAGGCCATCAAAGCCCACGGTCGTAGCCATGCGCTGGCAGCACAGGAAATCCTGAACCTGTCTGAAGTCTTCAAACAGTTCCGCCTCGTGCCAAAACAGTTTGATTTCCTGGTTAACAGCATGCGTTCCATGATGGATCGCGTCCGTACTCAGGAACGTTTGATCATCAAATTGTGCGTTGAACAGTGCAAAATGCCGAAGAAAAACTTCGTCACCATGTTCACTGGCAATGAAACTAACAGCACCTGGTTTGCCGCAGCCGTCGCCATGGGCAAGCCGTGGTCTGAAAAGCTGAATGATGTAGAAGAAGACGTCACTCGCAGCCTGCAAAAACTGCAACAGATCGAAGAAGAAACCGGTCTGACAATCGAGCAGGTGAAAGACATCAACCGCCGTATGTCGATTGGTGAAGCAAAAGCACGTCGCGCCAAGAAAGAAATGGTGGAAGCCAACCTGCGTCTGGTTATTTCTATCGCGAAGAAATACACCAACCGCGGTTTGCAGTTCCTCGATCTGATTCAGGAAGGCAACATCGGTCTGATGAAAGCGGTAGATAAGTTTGAATATCGCCGTGGCTACAAATTCTCGACCTATGCGACCTGGTGGATCCGTCAGGCGATCACTCGTTCTATCGCCGATCAGGCGCGTACCATCCGTATTCCGGTACACATGATTGAGACGATCAACAAACTGAACCGTATCTCTCGTCAGATGTTGCAGGAAATGGGTCGTGAACCGACGCCGGAAGAGCTGGCTGAACGTATGCTGATGCCGGAAGACAAGATCCGTAAAGTGCTGAAAATCGCGAAAGAGCCGATTTCAATGGAAACCCCGATTGGTGATGATGAAGATTCACATTTGGGCGATTTCATTGAAGATACGACGCTGGAGCTGCCGCTGGATTCTGCAACGTCAGAAAGCCTGCGTTCTGCGACACACGACGTACTGGCTGGCCTGACCGCACGTGAAGCGAAAGTCCTGCGTATGCGTTTCGGTATCGATATGAACACCGATCATACGCTGGAAGAAGTGGGCAAACAGTTTGACGTTACGCGTGAACGTATTCGTCAGATCGAAGCGAAAGCGCTGCGTAAACTGCGCCATCCAAGCCGTTCCGAAGTGCTCCGTAGCTTCCTGGATGATTAATTCGGTTCTCAGCTAATCCACACGACATGATAAATAACCCCGGTTCGCCGGGGTTATTTTTGCCTGTCAGAACGCTCAGATTGAATTTATACGTTATCCTGCAATGCCTGATGCAATTCCTGATACGACGCTACCAGTGACTCCAGCGT
Source organism: Pectobacterium sp. A5351 (assembly GCF_028335745.1). NCBI lineage: Bacteria > Pseudomonadati > Pseudomonadota > Gammaproteobacteria > Enterobacterales > Pectobacteriaceae > Pectobacterium > Pectobacterium sp. A5351. Next base: position 588,234 of record NZ_CP116477.1, on the reverse strand, counting down.
CGCACGATTCAGCCCACTTGGGTTCGGCAGCACCCAAACCTGCGTCTCGCCAATACGCAACGCCTGACGCCCCCACGACACTTTCTTGATACCAAACGCCTGACTGAACGCCTGCTTCCCCAACACAGCCAACGCACGCGGCTGATAGCGCTCCATTTTCTCAACAATCGCGTTCCCGCCTTGCAGCAGCTCATCTCGCCCTAGCTCGGTGGCTTCAACCGTGGGGCGATCCACCAGCATGGTGATGCCGCATCCGGTGTCCAGCAGATGCTGTTCTTCCGCAGGAGCCAGCAAACGTTCAGTAAAGCCTGCCTGATGAATGACTTTCCAGAAGCGATTACTGGGGTTCGCGAAGTGGTAACCGTGATGGGCCGTCGACAGCCCGGGGTTAATACCGCAGAAAACCACCTGAAGATTCATGGCCAGAATATCGGTAATCATGTCTTTCCCTACTTCCATTGACTACAACCATCGTAAATTCTGATAAGAATAACAACAAGCTATCTTAAGTACATAAAAGCACCACCCGACAGATAGGCTATAGACCTCCCCCCAGACATTACCGTATAATCATCACCCATTCGGCCCCTTAGCTCAGTGGTTAGAGCAGGCGACTCATAATCGCTTGGTCGCTGGTTCAAGTCCAGCAGGGGCCACCAAATTCAAGGAGTTACGTTAATAACGTGACTCCTTTGTTTTTTCGGGGATACCTGTAGGATTCTGGCTCACGCTATCCATAATGAACCAAGCAGATAAAAAATTAATATTTTTCATACTATTATAGAATACCTCCAGACTTTCTTCGCCGTCCCAATGCTCCTTTCCTTATACTGTTTAAATGTTCAGTTATGCGATAAAAGAGAGTATGCAACGACGAAAAAATTTCCCGGATGGCCCCAAATGTGGCGGATGGATACAAGCATGACCTTAGATGGCAATGTGCGCAGAATCTCCCGCATATACCCCCTTGTTACAGTGCTTATTAGGGACACCACGCACGGCTTTGTGCCCATAAACTAAAGGCGAGAGCCACGTTTAAGCTGCTTTTTAGGTCGCTTATCACAAACGACTGGTTAACCCGACACTCAGACGACATCTGGATAACGTACTGGAAATTCCACCGCGATCCTGCTGGTTGGTGGACATGGACCGATGTGGGATTTTGCCAACAATCCTGAGTTGATCAGCATCGTACGTACCATGTACGAGAAAAACGACATCATCAGTGCCGTTTGCCACGGCCCGGCAGGCTTACTGAATGTGAAGCTCAGCAATGGTGAACTGTTGATTAAAGGCCGTCACCTCACCGGTTTTACCGCGGAAGAAGAAGCGTTCCGTCATTACGACAAGATTGTCCCGTTTGAACTCGAAGCCGCGCTGAAAAAGGATGGCGCAACATTCGAAGAGGCCCCAATCTTTGAAAACAAAGTCGTCGTAGATGGCAGACTGATCACCGGTCAAAATCCGGCATCAGCCAAAGCGCTGGGCGAAGCGGTTGTCAACGCTCTGCAAACGAAAGCGTAATCATCACCTTATCAGACACGTTAGGTGGTAAAACACCTAACGCATCGACCTCAGAAATAATGGCCGCCTGATACCAGCAAAAACCACAGTGGACTCAGTACACATCGCGGACATAGCGTTTGTCCTGCGCCATTTTGGCAATATAGGCTGCCGCGTCCTCACTGCTCATGCCTCCATTCACTTGCGCAACCTGACGGAGCGCCGAGTCCACATCTTTCGCCATGCGGCTGGCGTCGCCACACACGTAGAAATGCGCCCCCTCCTCCAGCCAGCGCCATAGCTCAGCCCCCTGCTCACCCATGCGGTGCTGAACATAAATTTTCTCGCGTTGGTCACGCGAAAAAGCCGTATCCAACCGATGCAGATAACCATCGCGCCGCAACGTCTCCAGCTCCTCACGATAGTAGAAATCGGTCGCCGCACGCTGTTCGCCAAAGAACAGCCAGTTTTTACCTTGTGCCCCTGTCGCCCGACGTTCTTGCAAAAAAGCCCGGAAAGGTGCGATACCCGTGCCCGCCCCCACCATGATAATTGGCGTATCCGGATTTTTAGGCGTGCGGAAATGGGCTGACTTTTGAATGAAGATCGGCACCGCAATCGACTCTGCCGCGCGGTCAGCCAGAAAAGTTGAACACACGCCGCCACGCGGTTTACCCTCAGCCCCATAGCGCACCATCGAGACAGTCAGGTGGATCTGATGCGGGGTGACTGTTGGACTGGATGAAATCGAGTATAAGCGCGGTTGAATACGCTTAAGCACGCTTAGTAATTCGTCAGCCTGAACCTGAATTGGAAACGCCTGTAGCACATCGACAATCTGCCGTCCCCACAGCCACTGTTTGAGTTCCTCTTTACGTTCCTCTTTCAACAGTTCGGCAAGTTCAGCATGATCTGAACGTTGACTCACAAACTGCAAGAACTCCGGCGTGATACGGGCAATTTCGACATGCTGGGATAACGCCTCAGCCAGCGTCATGTCGCCTTTATCCTTGACGGTCACCACGGTAGCAGGCGAAAGCTTGAGTGCCGAGAGCATCTCGCTCACCAGCTCAGGGCTGTTCGTCGGCCAGATGCCGAGTGCATCGCCCGCTTCGTAGCTCACATTGCTGCCTGAAATATCAAAGGCGAATTGTCGCGTTTCCTTTTCTGCGCCCGGCGCATTAAGCAGTTGGTTATGTACCAGGTGTGCAGGCAAAGGTGCATTTCTACTGAAGATGGGAGCCGAAACCGCGGCAGGTGCTACCGTATCCGCGCCATCCTCATCAGCCACTGTCGCCGCTGCGGCAGTAGACACTCGACTCACTGCTGGCGTAGGTGTTCCAGCGAGCACGTTGACCATGCTGTCCAGCCAGACTGTTGCCGTCTCCTGATAGTCAGGTTCGCAGTCGATTCGCGCTGACAGACGCGTCGCGCCCAGCGCCTCCAGCCGTGCATCAAGCCGACGGCCAAAACCGCAAAACTGATCGTAGCTTGAATCCCCCAATGCCAGCACGGCGAACGCCATTCCCGCCAGACTGGGGACTGCCTCCGCCTGCAATGCCGCCCAGAAATTCATGCCATTATCAGGAGGGTCGCCGTCGCCAAACGTGCTGGCGATAAAGAGTACACGCGACGTTGCAGGCAAATCGGCAATCTTGACGCTGTCCATCTCAGACAGCATCACAGAATGCCCCTCTGCTTTCAGACATTCAGCGCACTGCGCTGCAAAACTCTCCGCATTGCCGGTCGATGATGCCCATAAAACCCAAATGGGCGAGGGTGATGATGTGGTCGCCGCAGACGTGACAGGAGACATCACTGGCAGAGAAGCGCCACCGCCATCAGGCACCCAGGTACGTGCAAAAAGCCCTGCCAGCATGCCGTCGAGCATCAGGCGTCGGGAAGGTTCCAATGGTGCCGTGGCAGGCAGCACGGGTACGCCGCCAGCCAGTCGTGATGCATCAGTACGCAACGCGGCGATATACCCTTGCAGATAATGCTGTTCGGGTGCGCTCAGCGTTAGCGTCGGAGGAGCCTCCAGGCCAAGTAGCGTGGCCAGCGCATCAATGTGTTTCATGTCGAGCTCCTTGATGTCGTTGTTCGGCGTACCCGCCTGTACCGGTTCCGATACCGGTACAGGAGCCGCATCGCTCTCCTGCGCTGGGGAAATAGACGCGGATGGTTCAGCAATCCGAGCCAGTGCTACGGCGCAAAACTTGAATTCAGGCTGCTGGGAAATAGGATCAATGGCATCACTGGTGACCGCGTTAATCGCCAGATCGTCACCAAAGACATCATTCCAGTGGAAAGGCGCAAAGCAGTTTCCGGGACGCACGCGATCGGTCACAACGGCAGGGAGTACCGCACGCCCCCGGCGTGAACGAACCTCCACTCGATCCTTATCCTGAATGCCAAGTGCACTGGCATCCTCAGGGTGTACTTCAATGAAAGGCCCCGGATTGAGCTTATTGAGCGTCGGAATCTTTCCGGTTTTCGTCATCGTGTGCCACTGGTGCTGCAAGCGACCGGTATTCAACACAAACTGAAAGTCATCATCCGGCATCTCGGCGGGTGACATATGCGGTCGGGGGAGGAATATCCCTTTACCGCTGTCGGTCGCAAAAACAAGCCGTGGCCGCGTGCCGTCTGGTAACGCTTTGAGCGTTTGACTCACACCGTCGTTGAGGTAGCGAACGGGATGGCGATGGCTGTCATCATCTGGCGGACAAGGCCATTGCAACGGCACCTGCCGTAAGCGTTCATAGCTGGCACCACGAATGTCATAACCGGTTTTTGGGTTCCAGGCCTGCTTGATTTCTTCAAACACGTCAGAGGCCGAACCGTAACTAAATCCCTGCGCATAGCCCATCTCGCAGGCGACGTTGGCAATGATTTGCCAGTCGGCCATCGCCTCGCCGGGTGGCTCAACGGCCTTTTGCATCAGCGTCAAATTCCGCTCGGAGTTAATCATCACACCTTCCGCTTCCGCCCACAGTGCGCCGGGCAGCAAAATATCGGCATAACGATTGGTCTCAGTATCGAGGAAGGCATCCTGCGTGATGACCAACTCGGCGGCCTGCAACCCGGCAATCACGTTCTTGCGATTAGGGACCGTCGCCACCGGATTCGTACAAATGATCCAGCATGCCTTGATCTTGCCTGCCATCATGTCTTCAAACATGGCGACGGTGCCCCCGCCCAGATCGGTGCGTAAGGTACCAGCAGGGACGTTCCAGAGGGCTTCAATAGCAGCGCGATCCTTTTCTACCAATACCGAACGTTGCCCTGGTAACCCCATCCCCATGTAGCCCATTTCGCGTCCCCCCATCGCGTTGGGTTGTCCCGTCAGAGAAAACGGGCCGCTGCCGGGGCGGCAAATCGCCCCCGTGGCTAAATGCAGGTTGCATATCGCATTGGTATTCCAGGTGCCATGCGTGCTTTGGTTAAGCCCCATCGTCCAGCAACTCATCCACGCCGACGCGCTGCCGATCCACTCCGCCGCCTTACGGATGTCGGCCTCTGGCAACCCGGTGATCTCCGCCACCGTCTCTGGGTGGTAGTCTTCAAGGAATTCAGGCATCGCTTCCCACCCTTCGGTGAACTCGGCGATAAAATCGGGATCGGTGTGCCCATTCTGGACAAGCAGATAGAGCAGGCCATTGAGCAAGGCCAAATCTGTGCCAGGTTTAATGTGTAGGAACAGGTTCGCTTTGTCCGCCGTGGCATTACGGCGTGGGTCGACCACGATGAGCTTAGCCCCTGCTTTAACGCGATCCATCATCCGCAGGAAAAGAATGGGGTGACAATCGGCCATGTTCGCACCGGTGACAAAAAAGACATCGGCATGTTCAAAATCCTGATAGGAACCCGGTGGCCCATCTGCCCCCAGAGAGAGCTTGTAGCCGCTCCCCGCACTCGCCATACAAAGGCGTGAGTTTGACTCAATGTTATTGGTACCGATAAAGCCCTTGGCAAGCTTATTGGCCAGATATTGCGATTCCAGCGACATCTGACCGGAGACATAGAGCGATACGGCATCAGGGCCGTGGGTATCAATGATCGTCCGCAGTCGTCGCGCGGTTTCCTTAATCGCCTTATCCAGATCAACCCTGACGGATTCGTGCTGGCGATCCCCCCGCAGGTAGGCATGTTCCAGCCGCCCTGATTCAACAAGCGCCTGACCACTCGTATTTCCCTTCGTGCACAGTCGCCCGAAGTTGGTGGGGTGCGTCTTATCGCCTGATACCTTGATCACGCGATTGTCTTTTACCTCCATCACCACACCGCAACCGACCCCACAGTAGGGACAGACGCTCTTCACACACGTTGAGGATTTGGCATTCATGGTGGGCTCCCATCGGATCGCGCTGTCACAGCCCCGCGAAAGCCGTGCTGCAACGGGCGAATCCAGACATAAAAAAACGTCCACATCCCCTTGCTCTCGCCGTAATGCGAAAAGCATGAAGATGTGGACGCCGTTGTCCTGACCGAGGCTTCACTCACCGTTGAGGTAAGCCTGCGGAATTGCTATGAGCTTAAGAAGCAAATTGCATGCCATCGCTGTGTATCACCAGATATAGCGAGGGTAAGCGTGAAATGATCGAGATCCGTATGGCCTGCTGCATCACGGTGGTGCAGGTTAAGAGGGCAATCGTGCCTTTCTGGTTCATTCGTCGCCAGGCGACGGTACGGCAGTGAAGAAGAACCGGTACGCCACGAAGCTGGCTTACCGGTTTAATGCGGGAGACAGGATAAATCAGCGCCCGATCGGCTGGTAGCCCTGCCATTCCGGTGTGAAAGGAATGCCGGATGCACAAGGTGTCAGATGGATATACAGATCGCCGATTTTCTCAAGCAGCAGGCAGTCATCGACATCCTTAAGGTTGTCTTTATGCTGATGCAGCGCACCATTAAGCAGTGATGCCAGTCCTTTCGATTTTGCTTCTTGCGCACTCTTCGCCACAAAGAGATCGAAGGCATGTAGCTCCGCTAGCGTTGAGGAATGGTAAGCGCCAGCGTTGACAAAAAAGAGCCGGTTGTCGTCCGCAGGTCGCGTATCCGAAAGGGTAACGGTATAACCATCAGCCCATATCACGCGCGCATATCCATCAATATGCACTTTATCAGGGTCGCCAAACCACGCTTCCCGGAGCGCGGGCCACGCATCCTCTGGCTTCTCAGCCGCCACAAACTGGATATCGTGAACTTCAATATTGGACTTCCCCGCGTTCCCTCCCAGGTAAAACATATACAGATGCACGGTATTTTTCTCCTTATATGACGTCAGGCATCGGCCGCATTGTCTCACACTCGTTATATTTTTTTATATATAGCGATGAATCGGGCAATATCCCTAATGCTGATCGTTTAAAGATCGAGATACCAGGGCGACCACGATGCGAAGTAGCCCCACGGGAACCTTATCACCGAGTTTCCTCTCTAAGCGAACGGTATTTCTCGCCCCAGTCTTGTGCCAATGTGGTGTAAACAGAGATGCCGTAAGCCCCGGCAATATCGGGTTGAATTCATAAATACTGACGAACACCGACGCAATGAGCTTACTGGCCGGAATATCAATCGGCCTAGATGGTAAACCTCTCAGACAGTACTGTCTGAGAGAAGACCTTCCCGTAAATGGAAGGTCAAGGAAAGGTGCCAGGTCTACTCGAACAGACGCAAACAAACGCGATTGCGCCCCTGCGCCTTCGCTTTGTACAATTGCTCGTCCGCCAACCCGATAAGATCGTAAATATTGCCGCCCTCATACTGGGTAAACACGGCAACACCAATGCTAACCGTAAAATGGATTTCCCGACCATCGGACAATGTTAACGTCGTGGATTCCGTAAGATACCGCAACACTTCGGCCATGGCTTCAGATTGCTCAGCCGTCAGGTCATACGCCGCAATGACGAACTCTTCCCCCCCCCAGCGGCAAAGAATGTCGCTTGGCCGGATAGTGGCACTCAGCATACGGGAAAAATTGGCGATTAATTCATCACCGCAGGCATGGCCGTACGTATCATTGACCCGCTTAAAGTAATCGATATCCAGAAATAGCAGCGTCAACGAGCGCTTTTTCTTATACACCAGCGAACTCTGTCTGCCATTCAGCATACTGAGAAACGCCCGACGATTGAAAGTATTCGTGAGCGCATCCTTCAGGCTGTTGCTTTCAATAATTTTAATCAGCCGTCGGTTCATTGAGACAAAATGAGAGACGCTTAACATCGCCATAATTAACATCGCGATATTCAACTGCGCCGTAGTAAGAAACGAATTAATGTACGCTTCGGAATTTGAATTGATGAGTATACCGACCTGATTAATATAGAGATAATTCAGTATTATGCCCGTAATCGCACAAAGCAACGACATGATCGGGAAAGAGTAGGTGAACGCACACAGCGTGAGTGGAATAGCAGACAGCGTAATCAGACTGGTGTCCAGAAAAAACAGGCTCACCAATAAAAAAATAATAAAGACCAGAAAGGGGAAGATATTCTCTCTGATGTGCTTAGAGCAGAGCGGAATATTCCGCAGCGCACGCAGGATATTCTTACCTCTCAGGAAAAAAAATGCGAGAATAATACCGGTTCCGAGTTGCTCACTGAACCAGTCCATAAACTCAGCATAGCGATTTCCTGCACCGTAAACATAGGCATAAAACTCATATGCCACACCGGATAAAAACGCGCCTACAAACGTCGAAGCGAAAATAATATAGACGTAATATTTGCTGAATTTTTCAAATGTCGACCACTTTCCGGTAAAACGACATATCAGGTAAAAGGCGCACCAGGCCATCACCACGAAGACCATATTGCATAAACACAACAGCACCTTGGTTTTTAATGGTGAGCTATTGTCTACCAGTAGCGCTGCCGACAGCATCGCTGCATAACTCACCAAAAATCCCATACAGATAGAGAAGGTTTTACCTGTTATCGTCCCTTTTCTGGCTCTGAAATTAATCATGAGACAAAAAACCAAAATATTGGCAGGCCAGAATAATGACAGTTCATCTAACACTCGAAACCAAAATCCCAGACAGCTTACTATTAGGGTAGTCAGAAAAAGAAACGGCATGGATTTTATAGTTTTCAACATCAAATCGTTATTCATCTGTCCTTTACCGCCCACTGTACGATAGTTACACCCGCGTTCTCCGCGTGAGAATAACATTAATCATTTCCTGACTCACGGCGTGATGGTTGAGAGAAATAAATAAAAAAACCACCGAACTGAAACATTACCAGGGGGGTAATATGTCAATCCGATGGTCTTACTGAACGAGGTATTTTAGCTATCGTGCCACTTCATAAAATAAGGCGTTATTCCGCAGGAACGGGCTTGCCGTCAGGTCTTGGCGGTTGGGTCAGCCGCTTTTCAAAGTTGTCGTTGTACTGCTTTTTCTGCTCTGGCGTCAGAATGTTGTAGATTTTATTTTTGGTTTCCAGCCCGTTAAGCATTCTGGCCTTGTGTGCCGCGTCCGCTTTATCCAACTGCGTCTGTGCTTTTGCGGCATCAAACGTCTCTGATGCGATCAGGCTATGCATCTCACGACGGTCTTCCTGCATCGCGTTGTGCATTTTCTCGCGGGATGCTTTCATGATGTCTTTAATTTGCTGCTTCTGCGCTTCCGTCAAATTCAGTTCTCTAAACATCGCATCAGGCCCCATCATGCCGCCCTGCTCCCGCCCCTCTTTCATCATCATCTTATGTTCCGGGCCAGGCCCTTTCGGCGCTTCATTCGCATGCGCGATACCTGCCGCGCCCAATGCCAAAGAAGAAGCAACCAGCATTGCAGTGAGTTTACGCATATTTCATTCCTCTCTCTGAATTGATTTGTCGACGGCGAATGCCGTGCTGCGAGAGAAAGTATAGGCCCGACACCTTCAGTTAATTAGAGCAAGGGTAAATCTCTGCAAGTGTCGACTCCACATTTGCGGCAATTATGGAGAATGAGGAGGAATTGTGTAAGGAAGCGGAAGCATTACGTTAACGAAATAGGGCGTTAACGACATACCGTATTAACACGGCAGCACGATATGGCTGAAAAATACCTGATACGATTACCGCAGTGAACGTCTAAAGGCACTGGCTTCTTGTGCCAGCACATCAAGGTGGGCATGAATGACCTTCATTTTCTGAAGCAGCGGATTTCGCTCCGGCGAACTATCCATCGCACTCAACTGCGCAGAGAGCCGTTCAATCTGCATACAAAGGTAAGCGTCACGCTCTTTCGCCTGAAGCAACTGTTGCTGGAGGGACTGATGTTCCTGCCGCCACGTCTGCTGCTGACGCTGAACGCTTTGCTCTAACGCACGGAGTGCGCTATCCAGACGATATTCCAACTCTTCCACCCGCATAACGATACCTTTGCCCGATAAACCCGCGGATTATAATGTCACACGCCCCCGACAACAAACACTCCGGTACACGATCCCTTGCCTGCGCACGCTTCCCCCTACGATTCGCAATGACATCAATCACAATAAATAAACATAAATTTCACAACTCTCTCAATTACCGCTAGATTGAATACATCAACTCATCAGACCAGTTAACTTCACCGGAGAGTGCAATGACGGCCTACCCCACGCTGCTTTCCCCGCTCGATCTTGGCTTCACGACGTTAAAGAACCGCGTGGTGATGGGATCCATGCATACCGGTCTGGAAGAACACCCGGGCGGCACCGAAAGGCTGGCGGCATTTTACCGTGAGCGAGCGCAGGGCGGCGTTGGCTTGATTGTCACGGGCGGTATCGCGCCAAACCCCAAAGGTGCCGTTACCAAAGGCGGTGCGACCCTGCATGACGAGGCGCAGCTCGCGCATCATCAGGTGTTGACGCAGGCCGTACATGAAGCCGGCGGGAAAATTGCGCTGCAAATTCTCCACGCCGGACGCTACAGCTATCAGCGCGATCCGGTCGCGCCATCGGCCATTCAAGCACCGATTAACCGCTTTGCACCACGGGAAATGAGTACGCAGGATATTGTGCAAACCATCGACGACTTTGCCCATTGCGCAGCGCTGGCGCAGCAGGCGGGTTACGATGGCGTGGAAATTATGGGGTCAGAAGGCTACCTGATTAATCAGTTTCTGGTCACGCATACCAACCGCCGTGATGACGAATGGGGCGGCGACTTCCAGCACCGTAGCCGCTTTGCGCTTGAGATCGTTCGCGCCGTGCGGGAACGAACGGGGCCGGACTTCATCCTGATTTACCGTTTATCCATGCTAGACCTGATAGAAGAAGGCTCAAGCTGGCAGGAAATTGTGCAGTTGGCGCAGGCCATTGAACAGGCGGGTGCGACGCTCATCAATACGGGTATTGGCTGGCATGAAGCGCGCATTCCGACTATCGCCACGCTGGTGCCGCGCGGCGCATTCGGCTGGGTAACGCAGAAGCTGATGGGGAAAGTCCGCATCCCGCTGATTACCACTAACCGCATCAACGATCCCGGTGTGGCGGAACAACTGCTGGCCGAAGGCTGTGCTGACATGGTGTCGATGGCTCGCCCTTTTCTCGCCGATGCCGATCTGGTGGCAAAAGCGCAGTCGGGACGTGCCGATGAAATCAATACCTGCATCGGCTGCAATCAAGCCTGCCTCGATCAGATTTTTGCCGGAAAAATCACGTCCTGTCTGGTCAACCCACGAGCCTGCCACGAAACCGAACTGCCGATCCAGCCCGCCAGAGTCGGCAAACGCTTTGCGGTGGTCGGTGCTGGTCCTGCTGGCATGGCCTTTGCCGTCAACGCTGCCGCACGCGGCCATCAGGTTACGCTGTTTGAATCGTCTTCCTCTATCGGCGGACAGTTCAATATTGCCAAACAGATACCCGGCAAAGCGGAATTTTATGAAACGCTGCGCTACTACCGTCGACAGCTAGAATTACTTGGCGTCACGCTGCGCCTGAGCACGCAGGCAACCGCCGCCGATTTACTCGGTTTTGATGATGTGATTCTGGCCTGTGGCATCGTGCCGCGTACCCCCGCGATTACAGGCATCGACCATCCTAGCGTGCTGAGCTACCTGGAGGTGCTGCGCGACAAAAAACCAGTCGGCAAGCGGGTAGCCATTATCGGCGCAGGCGGTATCGGTTTTGATACCGCGCATTATCTTCTTCACAACAACGATCTTCTTAATGACAACCATCGCCGTAATCCCCAGTCTTCTCAGGCTGGGCATGGCGACTTTTATACAGAATGGGGGATCGATAAACAATTACGGTACCGGGGGGGTCTGCTGCCTCATCAGCCGGACGGACTTCCCCACCAGCGGGACATTGCGTTATTACAGCGGAAGACCGGCAAGCCCGGTGAAAATTTAGGGAAAACGACAGGTTGGATACACCGCACCACGCTGCTGCGCCACGGCGTAACGCTGCTGGGCGGCGTCGAATATCACCATATTGATGATGAAGGGCTGCACATTATCCACGACCAGCAAATACGCTGTCTGCCAGTGGATAACATCATTATTTGCGCCGGTCAGGAACCCAACCGCAAGCTGTATGACCCTTTACTGGCTGCTGGATGTCATGTTCATCTGATTGGCGGAGCCGATGTGGCGCAGGAATTGGACGCTCGCCGGGCGATCGATCAGGCTACCCGGCTGGCGTTAACGCTATAATCTTGGCGTTAACGCCATAGTTTCGACAAGGTGGGGTTAGCGGGACGACCCCGTTTTCACCGCTCGCAGTATGACGAACTTCGTGTTACTGGCTACGGTTTCACAGTTGCCGAACAGACGCTTCAGCTTGTGGAAATAATCCAGATGGCGATTCCCCACAATGCGCAGTTCTCCGCCAACCTGAAGACAGCGACGGGCATCCATAAACATCTGCCAGGCAATTTCATCCGTCACCGCATGTTGCTGATGGAATGGCGGGTTGCACAACACCGCCTGTAACGTATCGCGCTTAACGCGTGCCAATCCGTTATTCACTACAAAGCTACAGCGCTCGACATCCTGCGGGCAGTTGACCTCAACGTTCATTTGGCTCGATGCCACCGCCATGTAGGACTCATCGAAGAAACCCACAGTGGCGTCCGGGTTAGCTTTCAGCGCTGCCAGCCCAATCACGCCGTTACCACAGCCAAGATCGACGATCTTACCGTCGAGTTGTTCCGGCAAATGCTGCATAAAGAAACGCGCGCCGATATCCAACCCATTACGTGAATACACGTTAGCATGGTTTTGAATGCGATAGCCGTAACCATCTAGCTCCCATTCAGTGGTGAGTGACTGCTCACTGACTTTCAACTCCGCCCACTCACAGTGAACCAGACGCGCCTTTTTCCAGGCCAGCGAGGTTTTCGTCGGCCCCATCACACGTTCAAACAGTTGCAGCGTAGAGGTATGAATATCCTTCGCTTTCGCACCGGCGATGATGCGTGTTTGCGGCGTGACGACCTTACGCAACATTCTCAATTGCTGTTCCAACAGCGCGATCGTTTTAGGAATTTTAATCACCACCAGCGCGGGTGCAGCGGGCAGCTCCGCCATGCTATCCAACAGTGTTACCGTATCGGCATCGTAACCGTTCAGTTCCAGATTGTGCCGCGTTGCCAGTTGGCTGAGGTAAGAGTCACTGATACTAACGGGAGACTGCGCCTGCAAACCACAGGCCAACGCGCCAAACGTATCGTTGAAAATCAGGCGCGGCCCCGGCGCGATTTCCATCATGGCCAGCTCACGCAGCAGGTATTCATCTGCGGCATCCCACGCCTGTAGCGCCGAGTTTTCAGCGACCTGAGGGTAACGCACCAACGTCAGGTTGCACGTTTCCAATTCGAGTTGGCTCATTGGCCTCTCCTGCTTCATAAAATTTGCGCTGTTTATCCCTTAAAATAGCCCGTCAGTAAATGCTTTTCTCTGCCAGAACGGGAAATGATTGACGTTGCCTTGTCATTTCACCGTGATAATCTCCCTAGTCATCACCTATGCCTTCAGGATACCAAACGCTTATGATTCGCTTCGCTATTGTAGGAACCAGTTGGATCACTCGCCAGTTTGTTGATGCCGCCCACGAAACCGGCAAGCTGAAGCTCACCGCCATCTATTCACGCACGGCAGAAAAAGCGCAGCCGTTTCAGGCTGACTACATGGTGGACATGCGCTTTGATTCACTGGAAGCCATGGCGAAATCCGACCTTATCGACGCCGTGTATCTGGCCAGCCCTAACTCACTGCATTGCGAACAGGCACTGCTCTTCCTGAGCCACGGCAAGCACGTCATCTGTGAAAAACCACTGGCTTCCAATCGCTATGAAGTCGAACAGATGATCGCCTGCGCCAGAGAAAATCAGGTCGTGCTGTTTGAAGCGTTCAAAACCGCCAGCCTGCCCAATTTTAGCGTGATACAGCAGGCGCTGCCGAAAGTTGGCAGATTGCGTAAAGTGGTGCTGAATTACTGCCAGTATTCTTCACGCTACCCGCGCTATCTGGCAGGCGAGAATCCCAATACGTTCAACCCGGCGTTTTCCAACGGTTCCATCATGGATATCGGCTACTATTGTCTGGCCTTCGCTGTGGCGCTGTGGGGCGAACCGTGCACCACGCAGGCCAGCGCGACGCTATTGGAAAGCGGTGTCGACGCACATGGCAGCGTCATCCTGAACTACGGCGATTTCGATGTCACCCTCATCCATTCCAAAGTCAGCCACTCCGCGATACCCAGTGAAATTCAGGGGGAAGACGGTTCGCTGGTGATTGAAAAAGTCTCCGAATGCCATAACGTGAAATTCATTCCGCGTGAAGGCAAACAGTTGGATCTCAGCCAACCGCAGCATATCAACAGCATGCTGTACGAAGCCGAAGTCTTTGCCACACTGGTAACCGATAACGACATCAACCATGCGGAACTGGCACGCTCACGCACCGTCGCCGGACTGCTAACGGAAATTCGCCGCCAAACCGGCATCGTATTCCCTGCCGATGCCGCCACACCGGGAAATGCAGAGTGAATAACGCGATAATTATTTGACCAGGATCATCTTTTCACCTATCTTCTGTCAGGCAAAGGGGAGTAACTTTTCCGCCAGCTAATCGTCATTACGATGCGTTCCGCATCCGGTTACTGGGCAACTTTGATGAAAAGCTCGATTCTTGATGAGACAGCTTCATTAATGTTGTAAGTGAGACCTTGCCGGAAGGCGAGGTGCATTTGCAGCTTTAATAACAAGCGGCCAGCGTCCTTCCGATGTTGGCCGTTTTTGTTTCTATTTAAGGATCTTGCTATGCACACCATCGGTACGCCATGGTTATGGGGCAGCTTCGCTGCCATTGTTATAGTGATGCTGGCCATCGACCTGCTCTATCAAGGGCGCAAAGGGTCGACAGTAATGACGTTCAAGCAGGCTGCCGTCTGGTCTATCATCTGGGTCACGCTTTCTCTGTTGTTTAACGCCGGTTTCTGGTGGTATCTGGACGGCACGATGGGTCGTGAAGTTGCCAACGCCCAGTCGCTGGCCTTCCTGACTGGCTATTTGATCGAGAAAGCCCTCGCCGTCGACAACGTCTTCGTCTGGCTGATGCTCTTCGGTTACTTCGCCGTTCCCCCGCAATACCAACGTCGCGTGCTGATTTACGGCGTGTTAGGCGCCATCGTTCTCAGAACGCTGATGGTGTTTGGCGGCAGTTGGCTGGTCACACAGTTCCAGTGGCTACTCTACGTGTTCGGTGCGTTCCTGCTGTTCACCGGCCTTAAAATGGCGCTGGCGAAAGAAGATGATGGGGCGATCGGCGACAAGCCGCTGGTACGTTGGCTGCGTAGCCGTTTGCGTATGACGGATAGCATCGAGAACGAAAAGTTCTTCGTCCGCCGTAACGGCATCCTGTATGCCACGCCGCTGTTTCTGGTGCTGATCATGGTTGAAATCAGCGACGTGATTTTCGCCGTCGACAGTATTCCGGCTATTTTTGCCGTCACAACCGATCCCTTTATTGTGCTGACGTCGAACCTGTTCGCCATTCTGGGACTGCGTGCGATGTACTTCCTGCTGGCTGGTGTGGCTGAACGCTTCTCACTGTTGAAATATGGCCTGGCCGTCATCCTGATCTTCATTGGCACCAAGATGATGCTCATCGACATTTTCCATATTCCGGTGGCGATTTCTCTGGGCGTCGTTGCCAGCATTCTTATCATCACCATGCTGATCAACGTTTGGGTGAACAAACGCGCCGAGCGTTAATCCTTTCTCCCCTCTTCTCCGCACGGTTCCCACCGTGCGGAGACCCTTTCCTCATTTCATCGCAGGGTGACGGACAAGGATGTCCGTCATAAAAAAACGTCGGGAGCGTTTTTCAACGTTGCGCAGCAACGGCCCGTAGGGTGACGGACAAGGATGTCCGTCATAAAAAACCACATCATTCGCTTTTCTCAAAAATAAATTTTCATATACTGACACGTGCAAACACACTTAGTTACGGAAAGAAAAATCACCCGACACATGTCAGAGGTGCCAAATCCGTACAGACAACCACTTAGCGGAACGGTTATCCCGTCAAAATTATGAACACTCAACAGTCTCGTTTTTTGCAGTACATTACTCGCGGCAGCCTGGTTAAACAGATTCTTCTGGGGCTTGCGGCTGGTATTATTCTGGCCTCGCTGTCTACACAGGCCGCACTAGCCGTCGGGTTATTAGGTACCCTGTTCGTCGGCGCACTGAAAGCGGTCGCGCCCGTGCTGGTACTCATGCTGGTGATGGCCTCAATTACTAATCACCAACAGGGTCAGAAAACCAATATCCGCCCGATCCTGTTCCTTTATCTGATTGGTACCTTCTCTGCCGCTTTTGTTGCCGTGATATTAAGTGTTAGCTTTCCCTCTACGCTGGCACTGAGTTCACAAGCCACTGATATTACGCCCCCTTCAGGTATTATTGAGGTGTTAAAAGGCTTGTTAATGAGCGTGGTCGCTAACCCGATTCATGCGCTGTTGAATGCGAACTACATTGGTATTCTGGTCTGGGCGGTTGGATTAGGTCTCGCTTTCCGCCATGGTTCGGCCTCCACAAAAAGCCTGATCAGCGATGCATCTCATGCCGTCACGGCGATCGTGCGTGTCGTGATCCGCTTCGCACCGTTGGGGATTTTCGGTCTGGTCGCGTCAACGCTGGCAGAAACCGGCTTCGGCGCACTCTGGGGCTATGCGCATCTGCTGATGGTGCTGATTGGCGGTATGCTACTGGTCGCGCTGGTGATCAACCCTCTGATCGTTTACTGGAAGATTCGTAGTAATCCTTATCCGCTAGTATTTCGCTGCCTGCGCGAAAGTGGCGTAACGGCGTTCTTCACCCGCAGTTCTGCCGCTAACATTCCGGTGAATATGGAATTGTGCCGCAAACTGAACCTGAATGAAGATAGTTATTCAGTGGCTATCCCGTTAGGTGCCACTATCAATATGGCGGGCGCAGCCATTACGGTAACGGTTCTGACGTTAGCCGCCGTTCATACGCTAGGGATTCAAGTTGATATCGCTACCGCATTATTACTGAGCGTGGTGGCATCCATTTGCGCCTGTGGCGCATCGGGTGTGGCGGGCGGATCGCTGCTACTGATTCCGCTAGCGTGTAGCATGTTCGGTATCTCCAACGATATCGCCATGCAGGTGGTTGCCGTTGGCTTCATCATCGGCGTCTTGCAGGACTCGGCAGAAACCGCGCTCAACTCCTCAACCGACGTGATTTTTACCGCAGCAGTCTGTCAGGCGGAAGATGCCAAACTGGCGGAAAAAGAGCGTTTGAATCTGCTGTAAGCGATTGAGGGGTTAATGCTCCCTCTTCCTCTAACGCCGTTCGCTTTAAAACGAGCGGCGTTAACGTGATGAGAAACCTTCGAAATTACGCGTTCTTCTCTACGCTAAAAGGATCGATGCCGCGCTGCTGCATGCGCCAGAAGCGGATGATGTTAAAGCCGTTCATCAGCAGGAAACTCCCTTCGATCAGCGATCCACCAATCGATCCCAACCAGATATTGTGTACCACCCAGCAAGCGGTTGAGCACCACATCACGCAGCGCGTCATTAGCCCAGAGGTGCGGAACAGCGCCCAGGTACTGGCAACCGTGCCCGCTATCGGCAACAGTTCCATAGGATGGTGCATGCCCGATAACCCAAAAAGCAGCGTCAGTGAGATAAAGACAAACATCACGAGGATGTTGTGTGTTTTCAGTGAGATTAGCGTACGTGCTGAGTTCAACAATGCGCTGGCACCTGCCGCATTTGCCCCCATCAGGAAGAAATGCAGGCCAATAACGGCGCTGTATGCCGAGAGCTGTATTTTGAATTTTTGATCGTTACGGTTGAAAAACATGGTGATACCGACCAGAAACGCCAGTACACCAACAGACTGGGCAATCCAATATTGTGTCATGATCCCTGCCTCTAAAAGTTGCTGCGAAAAAAAACGGCGTCATTATAAAAATGAAACGCCGTTTTATTTTAATTGGAATGGATAGAATTTACAACGTTACACCGCTCTTAAATATGGCTAATTCGCGGAAGTCGTTCACTTCATTCTTCGTACGCTTGCCATCAGCAATCTCGACAATCAGCTCCACAAACTGGTTCAGCAGTTCATCCATCGGCATGTCATGGATCAGACGTCCCGCATCAAAATCAATCCAGTGCGGTTTCTTCTTCGCCAGTTCACTGTTGGTTGCCAGTTTTACGGTAGGCACGAAGCCGCCGTAAGGCGTGCCGCGTCCGGTACTGAACAGCACCATATGGCAACCGGCTCCCGCCAGCGCGCTGGTTGCGACAGCATCATTCCCCGGCGCACTGAGCAGGTTGAGCCCCGGAGTATGTAAGCGCTCACCATATTTCAGTACGTCCACCACTTTGCTCTGTCCGGCTTTTTGCGTACAGCCCAGTGATTTCTCTTCCAGCGTAGTGATCCCACCCGCCTTGTTACCCGGCGATGGGTTCTCGTAAATCGGCTGGTCGTGCGCGATGAAGTACTGTTTGAAATCGTTCACCATGTGGACGGTTTTCTCAAACGTGGCTTCGTCACGGCAGCGGCTCATCAGAATACGTTCCGCACCGAACATTTCCGGTACTTCGGTCAGCACGGTGGTGCCGCCGTTGGCGATCAGATAGTCGGAGAAACGGCCTAACAGCGGGTTGGCCGTAATACCGGATAGCCCATCAGAGCCACCGCATTCCAGGCCAAACTTCAGCTCGCTCAACTTGCCCGGCTCGCGTTTGTCATGGCGCATCGCCTCATACAGCGTATGCAGACGTTCCAGACCGGCTTCGACTTCATCGTCCTGCTGCTGGCACACCATGAACGTTACGCGATCGGAATCAAAATCGCCCAGCGTCGTGCGGAATGCATCAACCTGATTGTTCTCACACCCCAGACCGATCACCAGCACCGCCCCCGCATTCGGGTGACGCACCATGTTTTGCAGCATCGTACGGGTGTTTTCGTGATCCTGACCGAGCTGTGAACAGCCGAAGGTATGACTAAACAGATAAACGCCGTCGATACCTTCCGCGTCATTGGTTTCTTTCAGGAAACGCTGCTGGATCTGACGTGCGATCCCGTTCACGCAACCGACGGTTGGCAGGATCCACAGCTCATTGCGGATACCGACATCGCCATTTTTGCGACGATAGAGCTGCACGTCCCGATCGCCCATTTGCGGCGGCAGGTCGATAAACTCAGGCTGGTACTGATATTCATCCAGATCGCTCAGGTTGGTTTTCGCGTTCTGGGAGTGAATATGTTCTCCGGGAGCAATAGACACCAGCGCATGGCCGATCGGCAGGCCATACTTGGTAATCATTTCTCCCGGTGCGATGGTTTCCAGCGCGAACTTATGTCCGCGCACGACAGGTTGCTGAAGTGTCACCGTATGGCTATCCACCGACACCGTTTCGCCTTGCTCAACATCACGCAGGGCGACAGCCACATTGTCCAGAGAATGAATTTTTATAATACTTTGCATGGATAACCCTTCTTGCTGATTAGCAATAACCTTCCACGGCTGCGCGCATGCCGCGCTCAACGATGGTTTGCAACTGTTCAGTCACCTGCGCAGCCAGGCCAGGAACCTGTGTTAAATCCTGTTCCCAGTGATCGGCATCGCGCAGCACGACATTCACCAGCTCAGCCAGGCTGACGGTGTTCTCTTTTACGCCCGCCCACAGCGTGGAATAACGCTCCAGCCAATGTGCATCATCCTGCAACGGGTAGGTTTGTAACGCATCGCCTTCACCGCTGCGTTCGCCGCGATAGAATGCAATCAGAGCCGCCAGCGCAAACGTCAAGCGTGCAGGCAGTTCACCGTGGCGCTCACGGTAAGTCAGCAGTTGTGGTAGGATGCGGGTACGGAATTTGGTCATACCATTCAGAGAGATAGATAACAGTTGATGCTGAATGAAAGGGTTACGGAAGCGGCTTAACACGGCCTGAGCAAACGAGGTCAGTTCGTCATGAGGCAAATCCAATACTGGCACAATCTCTTCGGCAATGGTCTTCTCCACGAATGTGCCAATCAGGGCATCATCCATCGACTCGCCAACGGTGTCCAGGCCCGCCAGGAATGCCACCGGCACCAGCGCAGTGTGGGCACCGTTGAGAATCGCCACTTTACGTTCTTTATAGGGCTTGATGTCATCAACGATACGAACGTTCAGATCCAGCTTGTTCAGACGTAATTCTTCCGCCAACCACTGTGGCCCCTGAATCACGAACAGGTAGAAGTGTTCCGCCGTATCCCAGAAAGTATCCTTGTAGCCCATTTCCTGCTCTAGCGCTTCAACTTCGGCACGCGGGTAACCCGTCACAATGCGGTCCACCAGCGTCGAGCAGAAGGTGTTGTGATCGTTCAGCCAAGCGGTAAACGTTGGCGTCAGTTCCCACTGTGCGGCATAGCGCAACACCAGCTCTTTCAGCGCTACACCGTTGTAATCAATCAGCTCGCACGGTAACAGCACCCAGCCTTTATCCGCTGCGCCGTCAAAATGGCAGAAGCGCTCATACAGCAGACGGGTTAATTTCGCCGGGAAGCTGACAGGCGGCGCATCGTTCAGGCGGTCGTCTGCGTGATAGCTGATACCTGCTTCGGTGGTATTGGAGAAAACAAAACGAATATTTGGATCGTGCGCCAGCGCCAGATACTCATCAAACTGACGGTACACGTTGATTTCACGGTTTACCGAGCGGATCAGACGCGGTTCACGCACGGCTTCACCCTGCTCGTTCAGACCGCGGATGATGGTGGTGTACAACCCATCCTGAGTGTCCAGCGCGGGCGGGAAATCGGAATCGATCGGACGAACAACGACAATGCCCGCATCCAGATCGGTATGTTCATTCAGCAAATCCAGTTGCCAGTCGACGAAGGCGCGCAGGAAGTTACCTTCACCAAACTGGATAACACGATCCGGGTGTTGACGACCGGGAAAGTTACGACGATTTAACGTTTGCATTAACAGGCTACCTCAGGACGAATCTCACATTCAGGGCACGGCCGATCATTGTCATCCTTGCCCTATATTCATATTCACCCGCACCGAATCACCACCAGTGCCGATGACAAAAGATCGAGACACCGAGAGCCGCGGCGTAAGCCCCTGTGGGAACCTTACTGCCGCGTCTCTCGCGCAATTCACACCTTACGACGCGGTGAAATTACAGCTCGATGGCAAAATAGTTTTTAGCGTTATCGAAACTGATGTTTTTCACCATTTCGCCCAGCAACGTCAGATCGGCTGGCGCTTCACCATCTTCCACCCAGCGGCCAATCATCTGGCACAGAATGCGGCGGAAATATTCATGGCGGGTGTAAGACAGGAAGCTACGGCTATCCGTCAGCATACCGACGAAACGGCTTAGCAAACCAAGCTGCGCAAGCTGGGTCATCTGGCGTTGCATACCGTCTTTCTGATCGTTGAACCACCAGCCGGAACCGAACTGCATCTTGCCCGGCATCCCTTCACCCTGGAAGTTACCGATCATGGTGCCAAGCACTTCGTTATCGCGTGGGTTCAGGCAGTAAAGGATAGTTTTCGGCAGCAGGTTTTCTTCATTCTGCTTACTGAGCAGGCGAGACAGTTCCTGAGCCAGCGGACGGTCGTTGATGGAGTCGAAGCCCACGTCCGGCCCCAGTAGCTTGAACTGACGCAGGTTGTTGTTACGCAGTGCGCCAATGTGATACTGCTGAACCCAGCCGCGACGCGCATATTCCGCCCCCAGCCAGACCAGAACGCCAGTCTTGAACTGTGCCACTTCATGTTCGCTCAGTGTTTCGCCAGAAAGACGACGCGCCAGAATGCTGTCCAGCGTCGCGTCATCGGCTTCAGCAAACATCACGACATCCAGCGCGTGGTCAGACACTTTACAACCGTGCGCCGCGAAGTGATCCAGACGCCTGGTCAGTGCGGTTTGCAGATCGCTGAAACGACGAATGTCGGTATCGGATACTTCACCCAATTTCGTCATATAGTCGTTAAAGGTTGCCAGTTCAATGTTGAACGCTTTGTCCGGACGCCAACTTGGCAACACTTTGATAGAGAAGCTTGAATCCTGAGCAACGGATTTATGGTGGCGCAGATCGTCAATCGGATCATCCGTCGTACCGACCATTTTCACATTCATCTGCTGCATGATGCCGCGCGCGGTAAAGTCATCGCGCTCCAGCATGGCATTACAGCGATCCCAAATGTCTTTTGCCGTGCTTGGTGACAGCAGCGTGCCGGTTACGCCAAATGGACGGCGCAGTTCCAGGTGTGTCCAGTGATAAAGCGGGTTGCCGATGGTGTGCGGCACGGTAGCTGCCCAGGCTTCAAATTTTTCCCAGTCGCTGGCATCGCCCGTACACAAACGTTCAGGCACGCCGTTGGTACGCATCGCACGCCACTTGTAGTGATCGCCTTTCAACCAGATGTCATACAAATTTTTGAAACGATAGTTTTCCGCGATCTGTTCAGGCGGCAGATGGCAGTGGTAGTCAAATATCGGCTGGTCGACGGCATACTCATGATAAAGACGACGGGCAAACTCACTGTCTAACAGAAAATCTTCACTCAGAAACTGGGGCATGTTTTCTTCCTTACCGTGCTTCTTGTGCACCAAATTAGTTGACCGTTAAAAGATATCACACCAATTATGCGCGATATCTCACAGTATTTGTGAGGTCATGATCGCAAAAATGTAACAAGCAGTACAATAACTCAGCATTTATCGCTTTAAACCGCTTGTCTCTCTCGATTTCAGCGAGCAATTCGTTATTCCGCATAAAAATAATGGTTTTGTGATATCACTCAACTTTTAAAGTTGTATGACAAATTATTGTAGCGCTGCCTTAAGCAGGGATTCAATCGCTATCTCACAAAGAGAAGGGTTTTCCTGTTCAGCACAACAACAAAACGTGTCGTACCACATTGCAAGACACCTCACACCGTGACGCTACTCAAGAGCCACCACTGTGTTTTTTATTGACTCGGAGAGAAAGTTAAATGCGTAAAATCAAAGGATTACGCTGGTATATGATCGGCCTGGTGACCATTGGTACCGTGCTGGGATACCTGACGCGTAATGCAATTTCTGTCGCCGCACCGACGCTACAGGATCAATTGCATATCACCACGCAGCAATATTCTTATATCGTTGCTGCCTACTCAGCCTGTTATACCATTATGCAACCCATCGCCGGTTATGTGCTGGATCTACTGGGCACCAAAATCGGCTATGCCATGTTTGCCATTCTGTGGGCCATTTTCTGTATGGGAACCGCGCTGGCGAACAGTTGGGGGGGGTTAGCGATCGCCCGTGGCGCGGTCGGTATGGCGGAAGCCGCGATGATTCCAGCAGGCCTGAAAGCCAGCAGCGAATGGTTCCCGGCAAAAGAGCGCTCTGTTGCGGTAGGTTATTTCAACGTGGGGTCATCCATCGGTGCGATGATTGCACCGCCGCTGGTGGTGTGGGCGATTGTGGCGCACAGCTGGGAAATGGCCTTTATCATTACCGGTGCGCTGAGCCTGGTCTGGGCCATCTGCTGGCTCGTTTTTTATAAACACCCTAAAGATCAGAAAAAGCTCAGCGACGAAGAGCGCGACTATATTCTTAGCGGACAGGAAGCACAGCACCAAACCAATAACGCGAAGAAAATGTCTGCCTGGCAAATCCTGCGTAACCGTCAATTCTGGGGTATCGCGCTGCCGCGCTTTCTGGCTGAACCCGCCTGGGGAACGTTCAACGCGTGGATCCCGCTATTCATGTTTAAAGCTTACGGCTTTAACCTGAAAGAAATTGCCATGTTCGCCTGGATGCCGATGCTGTTCGCCGATATCGGCTGCATTCTGGGTGGCTACCTGCCGATGCTGTTCCAGAAATATTTCAAAGTGAACCTGATCGTTTCCCGCAAACTGGTGGTGACCATGGGGGCGATACTGATGATTGCACCGGGAATGATCGGGCTGTTCTCTAGCCCTTACGTCGCCATCGCGCTGCTGTGCGTCGGCGGTTTCGCGCACCAGTCACTGTCCGGCGCGCTGATTACCCTGTCATCTGACGTATTTGGCCGTAATGAAGTCGCCACGGCAAACGGTTTAACCGGTATGGCGGCCTGGATGGCAAGCACCATGTTCGCACTGGTTGTGGGCGCACTGGCCGATACGCTGGGCTTCAGCCCGCTGTTTGCTGCACTGGCGGTCTTCGACTTGTTAGGCGCCGTCGTCATCTGGACCGTGTTGAAAAATCAACCTGCGTCAGAAGTCGCTGCCGCGGCTGAAACCTTGAAAGAGGCCAACCAGCACTGATAACCCCTGCATTATCCTGACTCATCCGGTATGATCGGATACCGGGTGAGTCACCTCCCCCGCAAGAACACACTACGATAACTGTGACCGCAACATTGGTTGCTGCTATGATTAAGTGGTATAACAAATCATCCCTCAAAGATTAACGAGATAGACACTCAGGCCCTGACGTGGCACACGGACCGTCATCTATCGAGAGTAGACATCACATGGCACTCACTGAACCCCGACGGCTATACCAGCAGTTAGCCGCAGAATTAAAACAGCGCATCGAAAGCGGTATGTACCAGGTCGGCGAAAAATTACCGGCGGAACGCTATATTTCTGAAGAAATGAATGTCAGCCGCACCGTGGTGCGTGAAGCGATTATTATGCTGGAAGTCGAAGGGTACGTTGAAGTACGCAAGGGTTCAGGCATTCACGTTATTTCCAATCAGCAGAAGAACCCGTTCATTAATAGCGGCGATATTGAATTCGTCGCGGCTGGCCCGTTTGAACTGCTGCAGGCACGCCAACTCATTGAAAGCAACATTGCTGAATTTGCCGCCACGCAGGTAACCCGTCAGGACATCATCCAACTGATGGAGATTCAAGAATATGCGCGTCAGGAAGATCGCTTCCGCGATTCTCAGTGGGATCTCAAATTCCACGTTCAGGTCGCGCTGGCAACACAGAACTCAGCAATGGCGACTATCGTCGAGAAAATGTGGAGCCAACGGATCCACAATCCCTACTGGCGCAAACTGCATGAGCACATTGACGACAAGTCGATTGAAAGCTGGTGCGAAGAGCACGATCGCATCCTTAAAGCACTGATTCGCAAAGATCCTTACGCGGCTAAACTGGCGATGTGGCAGCATCTGGAAAATACCAAACAGATGCTGTTTCGCGCCACAACAGATGATTTCGAATTTAACGTCGACCGCTATATGTTCGCTGAAAATCCGGTCGTTCACCTCGACCAGATACACGCCAGTAAGTCTTAACGCGATTTTGCCCCTTGCTTTGAGCGAGGGGTAACCGTTTTTAGACGACGAACAACCGTTTGAACAAGTGCGAAAAAGTCAGAAAACGTTGATTTCTGTCA
The DNA here is from genome assembly GCF_028335745.1 of Pectobacterium sp. A5351. Taxonomy (NCBI): domain Bacteria; kingdom Pseudomonadati; phylum Pseudomonadota; class Gammaproteobacteria; order Enterobacterales; family Pectobacteriaceae; genus Pectobacterium; species Pectobacterium sp. A5351. The sequence continues at coordinate 562,860 of NZ_CP116477.1, read as the reverse complement.
GCGAGTGTAAAATATGGCAGAAATCCCCATTCTTCCTCGAAAAATCCCCCTAAACTGCCTCAGTTGTCGTAATATTTTCCTGTCTCAGCAACACCTATTTTGTTACAGTTAACGCGTCTTTCTTACGCTTAATCCGCCGCTTTGGATGTAAAGTCAGCCAAGACCAAACAATCCCTACCCGCCTGTTTATCGGGTTCGCAGCGAAAGCGAGCATCAAGTCAGACACCTGCGTCACTATTGGGCGGAACAAAACAGAGATCATAAAAAAATCATAATCCTGCGCCCTGATAACACTGTATTCGCTCTTATCATGTCCAGAAGCGTGATTGTCGCCAAGGCTAAAATGCAACAGCAGTATTAGGAATACCGGATGGAATTAATCAAAGAACTGTTAAACGCACTCTGGCATCAGGATTTCGATATTTTAGCCGACCCGAAGCTAGTATGGACTATCTACATTTTGCTGTTTCTGATCATCTTTCTGGAAAATGGTCTGTTACCCGCCGCTTTCCTGCCCGGCGATAGCCTGCTCATTTTGGTCGGCGTCCTCGTCGCCAAAGGTACAATGAATTACCCGTTTACCCTATTTCTCCTGACGACAGCCGCCAGCCTCGGTTGCTGGGCCAGCTACATTCAGGGAAGATGGCTTGGCAATACGAGTGTCGTTCAGGGCTGGCTCTCGCATTTGCCCGCACACTATCACCAGCGCGCCCACCAGCTCTTCCACCGTCATGGTCTGTCCGCACTATTAGTTGGCCGCTTTCTGGCTTTTGTCAGAACGTTATTACCTACCATCGCAGGCTTGTCAGGCCTGAATAATGCGCGCTTTCAGTTCTTCAACTGGATGAGCGGGTTCTTGTGGGTGTTTATTCTGGTTACGCTGGGCTTCGCCTTAGGGAAAACAACGATCTTCCTGAAATATGAAGACGAGCTGATGTTATGCCTGATGCTGCTGCCGCTGGCGTTGCTGTTTATCGGACTGTTTGGATCACTCTTTGTCCTGTGGCGTAAAAAGCGTGATGCGAAAGCAGATAACGCAGAAAAAGGAAGCTAACCGTGTCAATCCGCTGGCTATTCCCTAAACTTACGCCCAGAAAAGTAGGCCGCATACTGATATTGCTTGCCCTACCGATTATCGCCTTGACGCAGTCCCAGTCACCGCGTCATTCCCAGGACGATGCGATGCTGCACATCAAGCCTGACGATGGCGCCGCGCTGCCAGATGGCTTTTACGTGTATCAGCGTCTTAATGAAAAAGGGATTGCGATCAAAAGTATTACACCAGAGCAAGATAGCCTTATCGTCCGTCTTGCCTCACCAGAACAGAGTATCGCGGCCAGAGATGTCCTGCGATTGTCTCTGCCTAAAGTCACTATTACCGCGCAGCAGGCGACAACCCCGACACCGTTCTGGCAGCAAAAACTGACGCAGAAACAATCCAAACTGGGGTGACGAAGATGAAACTATTTCCATCTATCATTGCATTATCTGTCCTGCTTTCCGGCCACGCGCTAGCGAATACCGCCAATCAGGTGGAAACCTGTCAGCAGAAAACGCAAGATATTCAGCGCCAAATCGATGAAGCACGTAAGCATGGCAATCAGAACCGCATCAATGGATTAGAGAAAGCGCTGGACGGCGTGAAAACCCACTGTACGGATGCCGGGCTGGCTGAGAAGCGTCAGGAAGCGATTGCGGAAAAACGCAAAGACGTCGCTGAACGCCAGCAGGAACTGAGCGAAAGCCAGCAGAAAGAAGATAACGCCGAGAAGATCCTCAAGCGCGAAAGAAAGCTGACTAAAGCCGAGCAGGAATTACGCGCAGCGGAACGTGCCGCATCGCAATGACCCCTCAATATATTGTCCCTATAAAACACACAGCAATTGTTCATTTTATATTCAAAAAACCAAATCACTAAAATTTACAGCGAGTTATCAGAATTGTCCGTACCCGTTTTGGGCGGCATAAATTTCAGCTTCAGCTATAGTTAACGTTCAGGTTTATAACACGAAGGGTTATTAATATGGCTAAAGATCAAAATTCTGAATACCTACGCGCCGAATTGAAATCACTGGCGGATACGCTGGAAGAAGTATTAAGCACCTCCAGCGATAAATCTAAAGCGGAACTCGACAAACTGCGAAATAAAGCAGAAAGCGCGCTGAAAGAAACCCGTAGCCGTCTGAGCGATACCGGTGAGCGCATCGCCTCCCACACCAAAGAAGCGGTTGAATCTGCGGACGACTATGTACGTCAGAACCCGTGGACCGGTGTCGGTATTGGTGCCGCTGTCGGCGTCGTGCTTGGCGTCCTGCTGTCTCGTCGCTAATTAGCGGATCGTTATGACGGATAAATCACAACAAGGCCCCGCAAGCGGGGTCATGGCTTCTGCTCAGCGCATCATCTCCATTATTGTCAGCATGGTGGAAAGCCGTGTTCGACTTGCCGTAATTGAATTAGAGGAAGAAAAAGCCAATCTGATTCAGTTGCTGATTATGGTCGGTCTGACGCTGCTTTTTGCCGCTTTTGGCATTATGAGCCTGATTGCGCTCATCATCTGGGGTATCGACCCGCAATATCGTCTCTTTGCGCTGGGGTGTATCACCGCCACATTGCTTGGGCTAGCGCTGATAGGCGGCGTCTGGACGCTGCTGAAGGTACGTCGTTCCACCCTGCTCAAAGCCACACGTAAGGAGCTAGCGACTGACAGATCGCTGCTGGAGGACGATCCCAAATGAGCCAGCGTCAGCAGCGAGAGAAGGAAAAAGCCCAGCTACTGCGCCAGATACAGCAGCAGCGGCTGGATTTATCGGCAGGTAAGAAACACTGGCTGGATACCACCGTTCGTTACGATCGCGGCTGGCAAAGTCTGATGCAGTGGCGTAAATACTGGATCGTGGGCTCCAGTCTCATCGCGCTCTATGGCGTGCGTCACCCCAGCCGTATGATTCGCTGGGGACGCCGTCTCGTCGGGCTGTGGGGGACATTCAGGCTTTTCCGCAAAACGTTTGACTCACGTCCGTAATCCTTCCTATCGCATCGGCGATCTGCCTTTCCTGTACGGCATTTTTCATCTCGCTTTTGCCCACGCGCTCACGTCATTGCGGCGCGTTCTTGTAACGTTAACCAAACATCAATTTTTCTGAAATAAAACAACAATTATACTCGCTGGCAGCGTAAATCATCTCTCTATACTATCTGCCCATAACCTGATGGCGGGCCACGTTTTCAGACCACACCTGCTACAACAAACACAACAGGGCGATATAGCCCACAACAAAATCAATTGGAGAGATGATGAAAAATTTAGAAAGCACTGCACTACTGGTTGCACGTATCTTAATGCCGATTCTGTTTATTGTGGCAGGTTACGGTAAGCTGGGTGATGCCTATGCGGGAACACAGCAATACATGCAGGCGATGGGCGTACCGACCTTCCTGCTGCCGCTGACCATTTTGCTGGAACTAGGTGGTGGTCTGGCGGTGCTGTTCGGCTTGCTGACACGTACTGTTGCACTGTTCACTGCGGGCTTTACGCTGCTGACCGCACTGATTTTCCACTCTAACTTTTCGGAAGGCATGAACCAATTGATGTTCATGAAAAACCTGACCATCGCTGGCGGCTACCTCCTGCTGGCGGTAACGGGCCCCGGCGCATTCAGCATCGACCGTCTGCTGGGCAAAAAGTGGTAAGACGGGTCTTTTCAAGCCTGTACTACACTTAATAGTCAAATCGCAAATTGGACGGCAAGCATACCAGGCTTGCCGTCGTCTTATCATCACTCACTAACGGGAGGATTTATGGGACAACTGGTTGACGGCGTATGGCACGATACCTGGTATGAAACCAAATCTACCGGCGGTCACTTTAAGCGTTCAGAATCCGCATTCCGCAACTGGGTCACGCCCGATGGCACACCTGGCCTCACCGGCAAAGGCGGCTTTCCTGCCCAGTCCGGTCGTTATCATCTCTATGTTTCGCTCGCCTGTCCGTGGGCACACCGCACGCTGCTCATGCGACAGTTGAAAGGGCTAGAAGATCACATCGCGGTGTCGGTAGTTCATCCGCTCATGCTCGATCACGGCTGGACGTTCGGGACTGATTTTGAGGGAGCAACGGGGGATTCACTTTATCAGCACGAATTCCTCTACCAACTCTACCTGCACGCCAAACCGGACTACAGCGGTCGGGTGACCGTGCCCGTCCTGTGGGACACCGAGCAACACACCATCGTCAGTAATGAATCCGCCGATATCATCCGTATGCTGAACAGCGCGTTTGACGGTGTGGGCGCAACGGCAGGAGATTACTATCCAGAAGCGCTACGCGCTCAGATTGATGAATTGAACGGCTGGATTTACGACAAGGTCAACAACGGCGTTTACAAAGCCGGTTTTGCGACGAGTCAGTCGGCCTATGATGAAGCGGCCACGACCGTTTTTGCCGCGCTATCCGATCTGGAAGCTATTTTGGCAAAACAGCGCTATCTGACTGGCGATCGGTTAACCGAAGCCGACCTGCGGCTGTGGACGACGCTGATCCGTTTCGATCCGGTCTATCACACGCATTTTAAATGCGATAAATATCGCCTGAGCGATTATCCCAATCTGTTCGGCTTTCTGCGGGATATTTATCAGATGCCTGGCATCGCCGATACCGTCGATATGGCGCATATTCGTCATCACTACTATCGTAGCCACGGCACGATTAATCCACATGGTGTGATTTCGCTGGGCCCAGAGCAAGACCTGAACCAGCCTCATCACCGAGATAAGACGTTTGTCAGTTTATACTAAGATGTTGTCGACTAGCGACGAAGTACGATTATTAATGAAGTACGATTCGTCAATGAAATACAAAGCAAGGTGTAGCCCACACCTTGCCATAATAAAGCGCGGAATTTAGGGCTGGTTCAGCAGCTTCGGAATTTCACGCAGGAACCAGGATTTCGCCTCGCCCATGCTGTCTCGCCGCCACGCCATAATGATCTGGCTTTCCATCTGATGCTCCGGCCCAATCACCAGTAAACGCCCTTCGGCAATATCTTGCGCGACCATCGGATAAGGCATGGTCGCGACACCTAATCCCGCCAGCAGCGCACGTCGCTTATCATCCAGCGAGCTCACCGTCAGACGCTGCTGTTTATCCAACAGTTGCACGGTCAGCACCGGGCGTTCGCGTGCGGTATCCGCCACCGCAATCCCGCGATATTTCACCCGAGTGGCATCCGACAACGGCTCAGGTTCTTGATGAATGGGGTGTTCAGGGCTGGCAACATACACGTTATTCATCGTGTACAGCTTGCGGGTATTCATTTCTGAAGACGCGCGAAAATGCATGTCCGGCGCAATCACGATGTCGGCACGCCCTTGCTCAAGACGTTCCCACGCCCCTGCCAGCACTTCTGTCAGAATCGATACTTGCGTATTTGCTTTAAGCGCCAGCTTATCGATTAATGGGAAAAGCCGCTGAGTCGGAATAAGCGCTTCCGTCACAATCGTCAGGTGCGTTTCCCAGCCGCGCGCCAGTGCTTCCGCATCCGTCGTGAGCTTATCCGCAGCTTCCAGCAGGATACGTCCGCGTTCCAGCAGCATGCGCCCGACATTCGTGAATTTAGTACGATGGCCAGAACGATCGAACAACACCACATCTAACTCTTCTTCCAGTTTCTGCATGGTATAGCTCAACGCCGAAGGCACCCTACCCAGTTCGTCTGCCGCAGCGGCAAAGCTGCCACGACGATCGATCGCATCCATCACCCTCAAGGCTTCCAGCGTCAATGCTCGTTCTTTCGCCATCTTGATACTCATTCAGGAATTTTGAATATACCCACCAGATTAACTAGCTAACAATCCAACGTCCACACAATTACTATCGGTTTAATAAATAATTATCTGGGGGATAAAAATTATGATCACACGAAGAGCAGCGGGGCAATGCGGCCAGGCCGACTATGGCTGGTTGCAGGCACGCTACACCTTCTCTTTTGGTCACTATTTTGATCCACAATTGCTGGGCTACGCTTCTCTGCGTGTGCTCAATCAGGAAGTATTAGCGCCGGGGGCATCATTCCAGCCACGAACCTACCCACGGGTTGATATTCTGAACATTATTCTTCAGGGCGAAGCTGAATACCGCGACAGCAATGGCCGCCACATTCAGGCCAAAGCTGGCGATGTTCTGTTGCTCGCGACTCAGCCGAACGTCAGCTATAGCGAACATAATACCAACGCCAGTAAGCCACTGACGCGTCTGCAATTGTGGCTTAACGCCTGCCAGACCCGAGAGAACAGTCCGTTACAGCGTATGGAATTAGATTCATCAAGCCATACTCTGCTTGCCTCGCCAGAAGGTGAACAGACCAGTCTGCAACTGCGCCAGCAGGTTTGGATCCATCATGTCGATCTCCAGCAGAATGAGCAAAGCACAATCGCGCTACAGGGCAATCAGGCATACCTCCAACTGATCCACGGTTCAATGGCGGTAAAAGGCAATCAGAACAGTGAAACACTACACTGCGGCGACGGCGCCTTTATTAAGGAAGAAACAGCGTTGACGCTACAAGCAGAAACACCGTTGCGGGCGTTGCTCATCGATCTGGTCGTGTAGTCCCCCTGTTCGTTGTTTTCGCAGAAAAACGCCGCCAGTTCGGCGTTTTTCTTCAGTCGTGGTAAGATATCCGTCTTGTTCCTCAATGCGTCAGGGTGATATGACAATGGATTCAACCAAACAGGACAAACTTCTTGCCCAGGCTGAACAGATTTGTCAGCAGCGCGCTGTGCGTCTCACGCCGCAGCGGTTAGAGGTTTTACGTCTAATGGCGCAGCAGTCCGGCGCTATCAGCGCTTATGACCTGCTGGATCTGCTGCGAGTGTCCGAACCTCAGGCCAAACCGCCGACCGTCTATCGCGCACTGGATTTTCTGCTGGAACAAGGCTTCATTCATCGAGTTGAGTCAAACAACAGCTACGTGCTGTGCCACCATATCGAAGACCACAGCCATACGTCAGCCCTGTTCATCTGCGATCGCTGCGGGCAGGTCACGGAACGTCAAACCGAAGGTGTGGAAGAAACACTACGTAGCCTGGCACAGCAGTCAGGATTTACGCTACGTCACAGCGTAGTGGAAGCTCACGGGCTGTGTGGCGGCTGTCAGGAAGTGGCATCGTGCAAGCAGCCGGATCATTGCGATCACGACCATACGGTTCCGATTAAAAAGCGTTAATGCTCATTGATGGAAGCTCCCGCATGACAGGGGTTTTCTCAGCACAAAAAAACGATAGCCCTGAGGGCCATCGTCCTTTTCTACGGAGAAGCATCACATTCACTACCAATGATATTTGTGGTGCGTTTCCCAGTGCTTCACTTCTTTCTCTGCCGCTTCTTTTGCGTACCCGTAACGCTCCTGAATTCTCCCTACCAGTTGGCCACGTTTACCTTCGATGACCGTCAGGTCGTCATCCGTTAATTTGCCCCATTGCTCTTTTGCTTTACCTTTAAACTGTTTCCAGTTACCGCTGGCTTGGTCTTTATTCATAAGAATCTCCGTACCTTAGGTGTATTGCGCATAAATAAATCATGACTACAGACGCAGGCGTCAGTGTCAGATAAATCGGTCTATGCAGTAAGCAGCGTCATCATGGTGTGAACCATCACAGCGTTCTTCGCCACTGTCTCCCTTGATTGCCGGGCTAACCTAAATGTGATGGCTGATGATCAATCACCAAACGACCAAAAAAAAGATTAAAATGCTTACCTTGATAAAAATTATAGCTGAATACTTCACTTAAAATTGGAAACAAGGAATCTGTAGCTGGATAAGGTGTTAAGAAAGAGAAAATCACCGCAAAAGCAGTGAAAAAACAGGTGGTAAGGGGAATCGCAAAAAACACACGCTAAATGTAACGAAATATATACACATAGCAGATTAACACGCGGGGCAACCCACACATAAAGTGACTAGCCCATGAAGCGATTAACACAAAGAGGGTGATGCACTGACTCAGATAGACGAGTAGTGCATCTCTGTGAACCGTTAGCTCCAGTCGCTGTTACGAATGACGCCAACCGCTAAGCCTTCTATCGAAAAACTTTGCTCACGCAGGTCGACCACAATAGGGGAAAACTCTTCGTTTTCCGCGAGAAGATACACCGTATTACCCTGCTTTTTCAGGCGCTTCACCGTCACTTCATCATCAATACGTGCGACGACAATCTGACCATTGCGGACATCTTCTGTTTTATGCACGGCCAGTAGATCACCATCCATAATACCGATATCTTTCATCGACATACCGCTCACCCGCAGCAAAAAATCAGCGCTGGGTTTGAACATCGCAGGGTCAACCTGATAGCGACATTCGATATGTTCCTGCGCCAGCAGCGGTTCACCTGCGGCCACACGACCAACCAGAGGAATACCTGTCTCTTCTTCCATCAGCAGACGAATACCACGAGACGCGCCCGATACAATTTCAATCACACCTTTACGGGCCAGCGCTTTCAGATGTTCTTCAGCTGCATTGGGAGAGCGAAACCCTAGTTGTTGAGCAATTTCCGCCCGCGTTGGCGGCATTCCGGTTTGCGCAATATGATCGCGGATCAGGTCATAAACCTGCTGCTGCCTTGCTGTTAATACTTTCATTCCGCCCCCTGGTTGTTTATACAGTCTTGCTGTGAGTATATACAGGTAAGCCACAATTGGGAATGGAGATATCGGCAAAGCCTCTGACTTTTATTCATTTATGCGTACCGTCAGGCAAAATGTTGCCAGAGGATGCTGCCCCACACGACAGCCGCTAACGCGATGGCAACAAAAACAGCCGCCGAGCCGATATCTTTTGCCCTTCCGGATAATTCGTGATGCTCAGGGCCAATACGATCGACAACCGCTTCAATCGCACTGTTAGCCAACTCAAAAAGCATAATCAATACGGCAGACCCGATCAGCAGCAGTTTTTCAACCAGCGTAACCGGCAGCAAACACGCGATAATCACGCCGACAATTGTCAGTATGGTTTCCTGACGAAACGCTGCCTCATGATGCCACGCCTGCTTTAGCCCCTTAAGGGAATAACCGGTCGCCTTAATAATCCGGGTCATCCCCGTTGCTTTATTCATTTATCCTCCATTCTTTACGTAAAATAGTTCGCATTTTAACGCGCTCATGTTGTCTCATCACCACAGATCTCCGGCGCAGTTTCTGGTATCCTTGCGGCGCATTGCTAACAAGAGGCTCCAAGTTGTTATGTCAGGTTGGCGTAAAATTTACTATAAATTATTGAATCTCCCACTGAAACTGCTGGTTAAAAGCAAAGTTATTCCCGCAGATCCCGTGGTCGAGCTGGGGTTAGATCCCTCACGTCCTATACTCTATGTTCTGCCTTATAACTCTCAGGCGGATCTCTTGACGCTACGTGCGAAATGCCTGGCATTGGGGCTACCCGATCCTTCGCTATCGTTCGAATTCAATGGCGTCGAACTTCCTAGCCACGTCTTTATTAATGACGGGCCGCGCGTCTTCCGCTATTACGTTCCCAAGCAGAAATCCGTCAAGCTGTTCCACGACTATCTGGACTTGCATCGTGCCAATCCAGATTTAGACGTACAGATGGTGCCGGTTTCCGTGATGTTTGGACGTTCTCCGGGTCGGGAAGGCCATTCTCAGGCCACACCGCACCTGCGGCTGCTCAACGGCATTGAGAAATTCTTCGCCGTCCTGTGGTTAGGACGAGACAGCTTTGTCCGTTTCTCTAGCCCGGTGTCGCTGCGCTATATGGCAACCGAGCATGGCACAGACAAAACCATAGCCCACAAACTGGCACGTGTCGCGCGTATGCACTTCTCCCGCCAGCGTTTGGCGGCAGTTGGCCCGCGTTTGCCGGTACGTCAGGAACTGTTTAATAAGCTGCTGGATTCCAAAGCGATCAAGAAAGCCGTGGACGATGAGGCGCGCAGTAAGAAGATTTCTACTGAGAAAGCGCAGCAGAACGCGATTGCGCTGATGGAAGAAATCGCCGCCGACTTCTCCTACGAAGCCGTGCGTCTGTCAGATCGCGTCTTAAGCTGGACGTGGAACCGCCTTTATCAAGGGATCAACGTCCATAACGCCGAACGCGTTCGCCAGTTGGCACAGGATGGTCACGGTATCGTCTATGTGCCCTGTCACCGCAGCCATATGGACTATCTGCTGCTGTCCTACGTTCTGTACCATCAGGGCTTAGTACCGCCGCACATCGCCGCGGGCATCAATCTGAATTTCTGGCCAGCGGGGCCGATCTTCCGCCGTCTTGGCGCTTTCTTCATTCGCCGTACCTTCAAGGGCAACAAGCTGTACTCCACGATTTTCCGTGAGTATCTGGGTGAACTGTTTGCCCGCGGCTATTCGGTGGAATACTTCATGGAAGGTGGACGTTCGCGCACCGGTCGTCTGTTGGAGCCCAAAACCGGTACGCTGGCTATGACCATTCAGGCCATGCTCAGAGGCGGTACGCGCCCTATCACGCTGGTGCCGATTTATGTCGGTTACGAGCATGTGATGGAAGTCGGCACCTATGCGAAAGAGCTGCGCGGCGCGGTGAAGGAAAAAGAAGGCTTTATGCAGATGGTGCGCGGTTTGCGCAAACTGCGTAATCTGGGTCAGGGTTATGTGAACTTCGGTGAACCGCTCCCGCTGACCACCTATCTGAACCAGCATGTTCCACAATGGCGTGATGCGATTGACCCTATCGAAGCACAGCGTCCAAGCTGGTTAACGCCGACGGTGCAGGATATCTCTATGGATATCATGGTACGCATCAATAACTCTGCGGCAGCAAACGCGATGAACCTGTGTTCTACGGCCTTATTGGCATCACGCCAACGTTCACTGACACGTGAACAAATGCAAGAACAATTGGATTGCTATCTGCAACTGCTGCGCCAGGTTCCTTACCACAAAGATATTACGGTTCCGAAAAAGACAGCGGATGAACTGTTGGAACATGCGTTGAGCATGAACAAGTTCGAAGTCGAGAAGGACAGCATTGGCGATATCATCATTCTGCCGCGCGAGCAGGCCGTTCTGATGACGTACTATCGCAATAACATCCAGCATCTGTTGGTCTTACCGTCGCTGATCGCCAGCATCGTCATCCATCATCGCCGGATTACGCTTGCCGAAGTCGTACGACAGATCGCGCTGATTTATCCGCTGCTGCAATCTGAACTGTTCCTGCATTATTCCAAAGAGCAGTTACCGGGCGTACTGGAAACGTTGGCTAACGAGCTGATTCAACAGCAATTACTATGCAGCCGCGACGGCGAACTGGCTATCAATCCGCCACGCATCCGTACGTTGCAATTGCTGTCAGCAGGCGTACGTGAAACGCTGCAACGCTATGCGATTACGCTGTCGTTGCTATGTGCAAATCCAGAAATCAACCGTGGAACGCTGGAGAAAGAGAGCCGGAATATGGCACAACGCCTGTCCGTCCTGCACGGTATCAACGCTCCAGAGTTCTTTGATAAAGCGGTGTTCTCAACGCTGGTCGCGACCTTACGAACAGAAGGGTATATCACCGACAGCGCGGAAGCGGCACAAGGCGATATCGTGGCGATCTACAACATTCTCGGCGATCTGATCACCCCGGAAGTGCGTTTGACCATTGAAAGCGCCAGCTCATCTACTGAAATGGAAGCCGATAGTCAGGCAGTAGAAGAGACAACGCAGGCGTAGTCAGGCTGGAAAATGGCGGACGATATGCCGCAATCAAACCGCAGATGTGTTTAGCATTACAAACACAGTAGATGTTCTGCCATAAAAAAGCAGCGAGAAATCGCTGCTTTTTTGTCTCTGATGTTCAGCTTACAGGCCAAACAGCACACCAATAAATATCGCCATTCCCACGTATTTATTATTGTGGAACGCCTTAAAACAAGCATCGCGCTCACGACCGGCTGTCAGGATTTGCTGGTAGACAAACATCCCACCCGCCACCAGCAGCGAAATGTAGTAAGGGGTTCCCAATCCGCTGATCTTTCCTAAAATCAGCAGCAGCACCAGCATGCTAAACTGCAATAATCCGATGATGAGATTGTCAAAGCGGCCAAATAAGATCGCGGTGGATTTCACCCCGATCTTCAGATCGTCATCGCGATCCACCATTGCATATTGGGTATCGTAGGCAACCGTCCAGCAAATATACGCCAGAAACATCATCCAACAGGTTGCAGGCAGGCTTTCACTCACCGCGGCATACGCCATCGGGATCGACCAGCCAAACGCGGCACCCAGCACAAACTGAGGAAGATGACTGACCCGTTTCATAAACGGATAAACCCATGCCAGTCCCAGCCCCGCAACGGACAGCCAGATCGTCATCTTATTCAGCGTCAGCACCAGACCAAACGCCAGCAAAACCAGCACGACAAACAGCATTTTGGCAGATCGCTCACTCACTTCACCGCTGGGCAAGGGACGAGAAGCGGTACGTTTTACATGGCCGTCAAAATGCCGATCGGCATAATCATTGATAACGCAGCCCGCCGCACGCATCAAGAAAACGCCAGCGACAAACACAAAGAGCGTCCACGGCGCAGGCACTCCCCCTCCCGCCAGCCACAGCGCCCATAGCGTTGGCCACAGCAGCAACAGAGAACCTATCGGTTTATCAATCCGCATCAAGCGACAATAAGCCAGCCATTTCCCTGCTGTAACACTTCTTTCCAAGGATTTATCTCCTCAAATTACCTGCCAACCTTCATCACCCGGTACGTAATAAACCGGTGATTCCGGTAAGAAAAGCTCAGTCAACAATAAAGGGTGACCCGAAAGGCACAAGCGGGAACGCCGCGCCCATAAACCTTCGCAGCATCCGGTATGAATGTAGTCACGCGTCAGCGATTTCTGCTCAAACAGATAACGACCTAACGGCTGGTTGCCTATTTTCGTCAGGGCTGAATCAGTGCCGTCGAGCGTCTGTTGCGGAACAAGGGTACGGCCGAACAGCCAGGGGCGATCGTCACCATACAGCACCACTTCACGCAGCCAGTAACGTTCACTATATGGTAACTGCTCGCACTCTTCACCCAGCGCTTGTGGCGTAATGAATCCCTCACGACAAAGTGTGACCCTGAGTTGAGCACAATATTTTTCAAGCCGCTGCGTCATGGAATGGGCTTCCATCAGCCAGTCACCAATATGCTCAGGTAATACCGAAGGAGGTTCAGCAAACCAGGAAATGGTGCGCAAAAGCGTAGACGCATCGTCAGACATTGTCCCTACTCCAAACAGGGTTACTTTGCCAAATAACAGCATTCGTAAATAAAGTAAGCGCCCCTATTGTAGCGCAGAATGCTTCCCCCGATAACACGCTATAAACCAATTCATCCCCGATGTGGCAACATTTCGGCAATGTCGCGGGATACGCGACAACCATCACGATGCGCCTTGACTCATTTATCAGGTAATCCGGCAGGAAATCGGCAAACGCAAAAGCGCTCACCTCAGTAATGCATTGAATTGATTAAACAGAAATGAGGAACATAAAAAAAGCACCACCCGGTATCGTGACCGGATAGTGCTCTTGGAAGGACAGAAAGACGCGCTTCTGTAACCTGACTCCCTGTCACCGGAAAATCGCTCCGGCGACAATGGCGTCACATTACATCATGCCGCCCATACCACCCATGCCGCCCATACCACCAGCAGCACCTAAGTCAGGCGCATCGCTTTTCGGCAGGTCGGTTACCATACATTCAGTGGTGATCATCAGACCCGCAACAGAAGCTGCGTATTGCAGCGCAGAACGGGTGACTTTGGTCGGATCCAGGATACCGAAGTCGATCATGTTGCCGTATTCTTCCGTTGCGGCGTTGTAACCGTAGTTACCTTCGCCCGCTTTAACGGTGTTGGCAACCACAGATGGCTCTTCACCAGCGTTGGAAACGATCTGACGCAGTGGCGCTTCCATCGCGCGCAGCGCAACTTTGATACCCACGTTCTGATCTTCGTTCTGAGCAGTCAGAGAAGCCAGTTTCGCTGCAACGCGAACCAGCGCCACACCACCACCGGCCACTACGCCTTCTTCTACCGCAGCGCGAGTCGCAGCCAGGGCATCTTCAACACGTGCTTTCTTCTCTTTCATTTCAACTTCAGTTGCTGCGCCAACTTTGATAACGGCTACGCCGCCAGCCAGTTTAGCCACACGCTCTTGCAGTTTTTCGCGATCGTAATCAGACGTTGCTTCCTCAACCTGCTGACGGATCTGAGCAACACGGCCCTGAATCGCAGCTTCTTCACCCGTACCATCGATGATGGTGGTGGTGTCTTTGTTGATCACAACGCGTTTTGCCTGACCCAGATCTTCCAGCGTCGCTTTTTCCAGCTCCAGACCGATCTCTTCAGAGATAACGGTACCGCCAGTCAGCGTCGCGATATCTTGCAGCATCGCTTTACGACGGTCGCCGAAGCCCGGTGCTTTCACCGCAGCCACTTTCACGATGCCGCGCATGGTGTTAACCACCAGCGTTGCCAGTGCTTCGCCTTCAACATCTTCAGCAACGATAACCAGCGGTTTGCCCGCTTTCGCTACCGCTTCCAGTACTGGCAGCATTTCGCGGATGTTGGAGATTTTTTTATCAGCCAGCAGGATGAACGGGCTTTCCAGTTCTACCGCACCCGTTTCCGGCTTGTTGATGAAGTAAGGAGACAGGTAGCCACGGTCGAACTGCATACCTTCAACTACATCCAGCTCATCTTGCAGACCGGTACCTTCTTCAACGGTGATAACACCTTCTTTACCGACTTTGTCCATCGCTTCAGCAATCATTTTGCCTACGGTTTCGTCGGAGTTAGCAGAGATGGTACCAACCTGAGCAATCGCTTTAGAGTCAGAGCACGGTACAGACAGTGCTTTCAATTCTTCAACAGCGGCGATAACGGCTTTATCGATACCGCGCTTCAGATCCATCGGGTTCATGCCCGCTGCAACAGCTTTCAAGCCTTCAGTGATGATAGCCTGCGCCAATACGGTTGCGGTCGTGGTGCCGTCGCCTGCTGCGTCATTCGCTTTAGAGGCCACTTCTTTCACCATCTGCGCGCCCATGTTCTCGAACTTGTCTTCCAGCTCGATTTCACGCGCAACAGATACGCCGTCTTTAGTAATAGTCGGTGCACCGAAGGATTTATCCAAAACTACGTTACGGCCTTTCGGGCCCAGGGTAACCTTCACTGCATCAGCCAGTACATTTACGCCGCGCAGCATTTTTACGCGAGCGTCATTACCGAATTTTACGTCTTTAGCTGCCATGGTGTATTTCCCTTAAATTCGTTCAGTTCAGATGATTACGCGCAATTACGCTTCAACAATTGCCAGAATGTCGCTTTCAGACATGATCAACACTTCTTCGTTATCGATCTTCTCTGCCTTCACGCCATAGCCATCATTGAAAATAACGATGTCGCCAACTTTCACATCCAGCGGCTTCACTTCGCCATTTTCCAGGATACGTCCATGACCTACGGCCAGAACTTCACCGCGGGTAGATTTACCAGCAGCGGAACCAGTCAGTACGATACCGCCAGCAGATTTTGACTCGACTTCTTTGCGCTTGACGATCACGCGGTCATGCAATGGACGAATATTCATTGATAGCTCTCCTTTGAGAAAGTCCATATCGGTTTAGGATAAACGCCGACGATGTTTCGCTTATGCTTTTCATAATCGGCCTTGTGCTGTTCTAAGTGGGGACATTTCACCGCCCTTCAAGGGAGAAAATGCATTTTTTTTTGCGTTAAGCGGCCACTTGTCGCTGAAAGCAGATAAAAATAAGGATTATCAATATGATAATCCTTATCTGTTTTTCAGTTCATCGTGACGTTAACGGTCATCACGATCGTCACGATGTTCAATATTTGCGCTCCCGCCATCCTTGCGTTGGTATTCACCTTCAAAGGTGTTACCACCAGAAGACGACGACGCGCCGGGGCCGGAACGCCAGATATGCAGGTGAGGCATCAGTTTGAGCGTCAGGCTTTTTTGCACCGGTGGCAGCAGCAACAGCAGCCCCAGAAAGTCAGTCAGGAAACCCGGAATCAGGAGCAAGAAGCCTGCCAGCACCAGTGACACGCTTTTTACCATTTCAGCCGCCGGGCTTTCACCGGCTGCCATTTTCTGCTGCATCTGCACCAGCGTCTTCATCCCCTGATTGCGCACCAGCGAGACCCCCACACAGGACGTGAAGACCACCAGCAGCAGAGTCATGGCGACGCCCAGCACTTCCGCTACCTGAATAAACAGCGATATCTCGATGTAAGCCAAAAGAAAAATAAGTAATAACGGTAACCAGCGCACCCGGTTCTCCTGTGTGTTTTACGCGTACTGTTTTTAATAAAAACGTATGTTAATAATAACGTGTTAAGCCATCGCTATTGGAAATCCAGTACGCTTTACTACCCATCGGATTTACTACCAATGGATTAGGTAAAATGCGCGCCTGCTCTGCGATCCGGCACATCATGATTTACTGAAATGGGTACGGCTTTCCGCATTTTCAAGCCGCCGCCCTACGATTATTGTTCTAAAATAGTGACGCGTGACTACAGTCACAGTTCATTTACCGTCGTGGCAGAGAACGCCAGTATAGTGATCTAAACACCTGTTTTTCGCTTTCATAACGACATATCCTCACGGCAATGGATACTTGGTTAGTCAAACATCCCGAGACGATTGCCGAGATAAGACGGTTTATCCAGAGTCACACTGTTTGCCTGAGAGAACACGTTTTCTGAGATAACAGTGTCCCCAGATAACGCCGCCCGACACACCAGCCCACAACGTCTAGTTGCATCACTAGTCGCACAACAGGATAGGCACTCTCATGTCAGAAAACATCCGTATTGAAGAAGACCTGTTAGGCACCCGAGAAGTTCCCGCAGACGCGTATTATGGCGTGCATACGTTACGCGCCGTCGAAAATTTCTATATCAGCAACAATAAAATCAGCGACATTCCCGAGTTCGTACGCGGCATGGTCATGGTGAAGAAGGCTGCGGCGTTGGCGAACAGAGAACTGCAAACTATCCCGAAAAAAATCGCCGACATCATCATCCGTGCCTGTGATGATGTACTGAATAACGGAAAATGCATGGATCAGTTTCCGGTAGATGTCTATCAGGGGGGCGCTGGCACGTCGGTCAATATGAATACCAACGAAGTATTAGCCAATATTGGTCTGGAACTGATGGGCCACCAGAAAGGCGAATACCAGTACCTGAATCCCAACGATCATCTGAATAAATGCCAGTCCACGAATGATGCCTACCCCACCGGATTTCGTATAGCGGTCTACGCGGCCGTCCTGAAGCTGACCGAGGCGATAGCGAAGTTGAGCGATGGCTTCGAGCACAAAGCCAAAGAATTTGAAGACGTGCTAAAGATGGGGCGTACTCAGTTGCAGGACGCAGTACCGATGACGCTCGGCCAGGAATTTCATGCATTTAACGTGCTGTTGCAGGAAGAAATCAAAAACCTGCTGCGCACGGCGGAGCTGCTGCTTGAAGTCAATCTGGGCGCGACCGCCATCGGTACACGTCTGAATACGCCAGATGGCTACCAGCAACTGGCGGTACAGCGTCTGGCAGAAGTCAGCGGCTTGCCCTGTGTGCCAGCAGAAGATTTGATCGAAGCGACGTCAGACTGCGGTGCCTATGTCATGGTGCACAGTTCGCTGAAGCGGCTGGCCGTGAAGCTGTCGAAGATCTGTAATGACCTGCGTCTGCTCTCTTCCGGCCCTCGCGCTGGCCTGAATGAAATCAACCTACCGGAACTACAAGCGGGTTCTTCAATCATGCCCGCCAAGGTTAACCCAGTGGTGCCGGAAGTCGTCAATCAGGTGTGCTTCAAGGTCATCGGTAACGACACCTGCGTCACGATGGCGTCAGAGGCTGGGCAATTACAGTTAAACGTGATGGAACCGGTCATCGGTCAGGCGATGTTTGAATCGACCCACATTCTGACCAACGCCTGCTATAACCTGCTGGAAAAATGCGTCAACGGTATCACCGCCAACAAGAGCGTCTGCGAAGCCTACGTCTTCAACTCCATCGGGATTGTGACATACCTGAACCCGTTCATCGGCCACCACAACGGCGATATCGTCGGCAGGATCTGTGCAGAAACGGGAAAAAGCGTGCGTGAAGTCGTACTGGAGCGAGGTCTACTGACGGAAGCCGAACTGGATGACATTTTCTCCATCCAGAACCTGATGCATCCGGCGTACAAAGCTAAACGCTACACCGATGAAAACGAGCTTCCCTAACACCGACATTTAATTCCAACAGGCACGTCCGTTCACGAAGAACAGCGTGCCTTTATTTTTTGCTGCATACGGCCATAAGAATAAGTTATGAAATTTTTATTATTAATTAAGGAGCATAGTCATGCTTGGTCTTGAGTTATTCATCGTTCTGCTCGCCATCTATTTGGGGGCACGACTGGGAGGCATCGGCATTGGTTTCGCCGGTGGCCTGGGAGTGCTTGTTCTTACGCTAGGGTTTCAGATAAAGCCCGGCGTAATCCCTTTTGATGTCATTGAAATTATCATGGCCGTTATCGCCGCCATCGCCGCGATGCAGGTGGCAGGCGGAATGGATTATCTGGTCAGTCTGGCGGAGAAACTGCTGCGTAAGCACCCGAAATACGTCACCTTTCTCGCCCCGCTGGTCACCTATTTCATGACGATTCTGGCCGGGACTGGACACACCGCGTTTTCCACCCTGCCGGTTATCGCCGAAGTCGCCAAAGAGCAGGGGATTCGCCCTTCTCGTCCGCTCTCTATCGCCGTTGTCGCCTCGCAAATCGCCATTACCGCGTCGCCAATCTCTGCGGCGGTGGTGTTTGTCGCGGGTATTCTTGAGCCGCACGGGGTCAGCTATCTGCTGCTGTTGGGCATTTGTATTCCGACCACGCTCGCCGCGATCCTGCTGACGGCAATTGTGACCAACTTCCTGGGCAAAGAGCTGAAAGACGATCCGATCTATCAGGAACGGCTGAAAAAAGGCGAAACCACGCTGCGCGGTAATAGCCAGCATGAGATCAAACCGGGTGCCAAACTTTCCGTGATGCTGTTTCTGATCGGCATCGTCGCTGTCGTTCTGTATGCCACAGCGATCAGCGGTACGGTAGGGCTGATCCAGAACCCGGTTCTGCCGCGTAACGAAGCGATTGTAGTCTTCATGCTGACTATCGCCACGCTGATTTGCATCACCTGCAAAATCGACACCGCGCGCATCCTCTCTGCCAGCACGTTTAAGTCCGGCATGAGCGCCTGTATCTGCGTGATGGGCGTAGCCTGGCTGGGCGATACCTTTGTTAAAGCACACATTTCCGATATTCAGGACACCGCAGGCGCGCTGCTGCAAAGCTACCCGTGGATGCTGGCCGTCGTCTTGTTCTTCGCCGCTACGCTGCTTTACTCTCAGGCGGCCACCGCGAAAGCGCTCATGCCTGCGGCGCTGCTACTGGGCGTGTCTCCGGTCACGGCCGTGGCGTCTTTCGCGGCGGTTTCTGCCCTGTTCGTTCTACCAACCTATCCAACCCTACTGGCGGCGGTGGAGATGGACGACACCGGCTCAACGCGCATCGGCAAGTTTGTGTTTAACCACTCCTTCCTGATTCCCGGCGTGCTGGCGATTACGCTGTCGGTGATATTTGGCTTTATCCTCGGCAGCATCCTGATCTAAAGATTGCCTTTCAGACAGTCCCCCGCGGATCGGCTTAACCCGTCGATCCGCCTCATTCTCCCCCGCGCAGTTCATTCCCTTCAAACAATAAAGCAAGGTATAGTGTGGTTCTGGTTGTCTGGAATTTGTTCATCTGACACGGAGGATGTAATGTCTGACCGCCCGCTTTGCGATGCTGTCGTCATATTGTGTACCGCACCTGACGACGCCTGCGCGCAACGGCTTGCCCATTCGCTGCTGGAAACGCGACTCGCCGCCTGCGTCACCCTGCTGCCCGGCGCACGTTCGCTATACTACTGGGAAGGCAAGCTCGAACAGCAATCAGAAGTACAAATGCTGATAAAAAGCGATACCTCACATCAGCAAGCGCTGCTGACTCACCTGAAACAACAACACCCATACGATACACCGGAGCTATTAGTTCTGCCGGTATCCGGGGGCGATAGCGATTATCTGACATGGCTCAACGCATCTTTACGCTGATTTTCCTGTTATGGACGGCTTTTAGCCCCCCCAGTGTGGCCGCCTCTTCTTTCGGCCAAAAGTTATTTGGCAACAGCACTACATCACGCTTTTTGCCGGTCGATGGTGCTTTCGCTTTTGAGTTTCAGCAGCAGGAGAACCAACTCAACCTGCGCTGGGATATCCATCCCGATTACTATCTGTACCGTGCGCAAATCAAGATCGAAGGAAACGGCACCACGCTCGGCCAGGTAGAACTACCGCAGGGCGAAAGCCATAACGACGAGTTTTTCGGTCAGGTCTTTATTTTTCGAGATCGATTGGCGCTAGCGGTTCCGATTGAACGGGCTGAAGACGGTGCAACAATTAAAGTTACCTATCAAGGTTGCGCCGATGCGGGCTTCTGTTACCCACCGGAAACACGTACCGTTCCTCTCAGTCAGGTGCTGACTAGTGCAGGTACAGTCTCCCCGCTCGCAACCACATCAAGCCAGACCGCACCACCGCAGAGCACGCCGAGGCCGTTCTCGCCGTGGTGGGCGCTGTTGATTGGTATAGGCGTCGCCTTCACACCTTGTGTCTTACCGATGTACCCGCTGATTGCCAGTCTGGTACTGGGCAGAAAAGAACAACTGACACCACGTCGAACGCTGCTGCTGTCGATGACCTACGTTCAGGGCATGGCGCTGACTTACACGCTGCTCGGGTTGGTTGTCGCCGCCGCCGGGTTACACTTTCAGGCCGCGCTCCAGCATCCTTATATTTTGATTGGTCTGTCAGTCATGTTTGCTGCGCTGGCGCTGTCCATGTTTGGCCTCTATACGCTCCAGCTCCCGTCATCGGTACAAACCCGACTGACAGAGTGGAGCAACCGTCAGCAGGGCGGCTCCGTCACGGGCGTATTCTTCATGGGCGCACTGGCTGGACTCATTTGTTCCCCCTGCACCACCGCGCCGCTCAGCGCCATCCTGCTTTATATCGCCCAGAGCGGCAACATGCTGGCAGGTGGCGGCACACTCTATCTCTACGCGCTCGGCATGGGTTTACCGCTCATTCTGGTCACGCTGTTCGGCAACAAACTGCTACCGCGCAGCGGCCCGTGGATGCAGTACGTTAAGGAAGCGTTTGGCTTCATTATTCTGGCACTGCCCGTCTTCCTGCTGGAACGCATTCTGGGTGAAACGTGGGGAATGCGCCTGTGGAGCGCGCTCGGCATCGCCTTCTTCGGCTGGGCGCTCATGCTGACGCTGCGCAGCAGCAAAGGCTGGATGCGCGGCGTGCAGCTACTGCTGCTGGCAGGTGTAGTGATCAGCGCCAAACCGCTGCAAGACTGGGTATTTCCTCCGGCTGGCGTGGCGCAAGCTCATACCTCGGCACTGAACTTCGCCCCTGTCGCCAATATTGCCGATCTCAACAGCGCGCTGGCAAAGAGCGCTCAGCCTGTTATGCTCGATCTTTACGCTGACTGGTGCGTTGCTTGCAAAGAGTTCGAGAAATACACGTTCAGCGACCCAGCGGTGCAAAACCATCTGTCGCGCATCACGCTGCTACAGGCGGACGTCACCGCTAACCGCGCAGAACAAAACGCGTTGCTGAAAAAGCTACAGGTTTTAGGCCTGCCGACCATCGTATTTTTTGACGCTCAGGGGAAAGAAATCCCCGGCTCGCGCGTCACCGGTTTTATGAACGCTGAACAATTTCAGGCACATTTGCAGAAGTTCAGCCCATAAACGACACTTTCAATTCGCTTGTTGTGCTTCTGGAGGAGACCTAATGCAACGGGAAGACGTTCTTGAACATGCGCTTACTCTGCTGGAGCAGCACGGCTTTGCCATGACAACGCTGGATATGCTGGCGGAGAGGCTGGGGGTTCCGGTAGAAGAACTGACGCCATTCTGGCCAGATCGGGAGACGCTGCTGTATGACGGCCTGCGTCACCATAGCCAGCAGGTCGATACCTGGCGGCGTCAGCTTATCTTGGACGACGAGAAAAGCATCGAGCAGAAGCTGCTGGCACGCTATCAGGTGCTGCACGAGTCGGTGAACAAACAGCGCTATCCGGGCTGCTTGTTTATTGCGGCATGCAGCTTCTTCCCTGATATCGCCCATCCTATCCACCAGATTGCGGAACAGCAAAAGCTGGCGTCTTACCAATACACCCGCGATTTGCTGGAAGAGCTGGAAACCGACGATCCTGAGATGGTCGCGCAGCAGATGGAATTGATTCTGGAAGGCTGCCTGAGCAACCTGCTGGTCAAGCATCAAGCCGCCAGCATCGCCACTGCCCAGCGGTTAGCAGAAGATGTGTTACGCTTTGCGCTGTGCCGCAAAAACGGCGCACTCACCTGATTTCAGGCACAAAATGCGGTAAAGCCCGCATTTTGGCTGAAAAGTCGGCAGTCAGTAGGGTTTTCCGCGCTTTCGTTGATAAACCCGTTGACGCCACGCGGCCAATACGGTTTAATGCGCCCCGTTGCCCGGATAGCTCAGTCGGTAGAGCAGAGGATTGAAAATCCTCGTGTCCTTGGTTCGATTCCGAGTCCGGGCACCATATTTTTGTTTTGGGACGTTCCTATACGTCCGGGAACATAGAAAAATCAGTAAGTTAATGAAAATCTGGAGTACCTCAAGGTACTACCAGATTTTTTGACATCCGTAGTTTTTGGGGGCTTAATTGGGGGCCTGTCGGTTCGATAAACTACGGAGCCCCCACCATGCCTCTGACTGATACCGCCATCCGCAACGCCAAGCCGCTCGATAAACCTTACAAACTCAGCGACGCGCAGGGTCTGTACCTGCTGATTAAACCCAACGGTTCCAAACTCTGGCATCTCAAGTACCGCTTCGGCGGCAAGGAGAAAAAGCTGGCGTTTGGCGCTTACCCGACTGTCACGCTTGCCAGTGCCCGTAAGCTACGTGAAGAAGCCCGGACTATTCTCAGCGCAGGGGACGATCCCGGCGTAAAAAAACAGCACGACAAACAGGTAAAGAAAAACGGCAATACCTTTGAAGCCGTTGCCCGTCAGTGGGTGGGCGCCAACATTCGCTGGAGTGAGGCACACGCTGCCAAAGTACTGCGTTCACTGGAACTGCACGTTTTTCCGCTCATCGGCAATGTCCTTGTCACCGACCTGAAAACCGCCAACCTTCTGATCCCGCTGCGGGTAGCGGAGAAAAAGGGTTGTCTGGAAACGGCTGCACGGATACAGCAACGTACGACAGTCATCATGCGTTACGCCGTACAGGAAGGACTGATTGCCAGCAATCCGGCCAATGATCTCTGCGGCGCTATCACCCCGCCGCCGAAAAACCATTACCCTGCCCTGCCGCTTGAAAAGTTGCCGGAACTGCTGGAAAGAATAGAAGGCTATTCAGGCAGACTGCTAACAAGGTTGGCGGTACAGCTTAATTTACTGATCTTTATCCGCTCCAGTGAATTGCGTTTTGCCCGTTGGACGGAGATCGATCTGGATAACGCCATGTGGACACTTCCCGCACAGCGGGAAGCTATCGCTGGCGTGCGTCACTCAGAGCGCGGCGCAAAAATGAAAACACCGCATCTGGTGCCGCTGTCAAAACAGGCGGTAACGATACTGAAGCAGCTAAAACTGTTGTCCGGCAATGGGGAATTACTCTTTCCCGGCGATCACGATGCCCGTAAGCCAATGAGTGAGAACACCATCAACAAGGCGCTGCGCGCAATGGGTTATGACACACAGGTGGACATCTGCGGACATGGCTTCCGCACAATAGCGTGTAGTGCGTTGATCGAATCAGGTCGCTGGTCAAAAGATGCGGTGGAGCGGCAGATGAGCCATCAGGAGCGCAATCACGTTCGTGCCGCCTATATTCACAAAGCGGAACACCTCGACGAACGGACTCAGATGATGCAATGGTGGTCAGATTATCTCGATGCCTGCCAGCATCAATTCATCCCGGCTTACCGCTTTGAGAAGTCGATTAAGGTTGCCTGAGCCAGACTGATACACCGATGGAATAAGTCGCTTCTAATCGAACAGAGGCGGCTTATCTTGTTTCTCTACGCCGCTGTTGTATCAGGGCTGAGGCGGAGCGCAGCAGAGCGAGCACCGAACATCCCTGATACAACAGCGGGATTCTGTCATCATCAAAATTACCCGTGTTTACAGGGACAAGCGATATGACAGGCCGCCCTTGTATGGCTTTTTAATGGATGCGAACAGCAGAAATTAAAAAGTGGCGTGAGGCGAGTAAATTTCATTTCGTAGAAATGGCTAATTTGCGCCACCCGAACCCACACGCGAGCGTTCGCCCCCAAGGGGAACCGAGCAGGCCGGGGGGAGCCGAATAAATTTTGCCGCCCCAGCGAGCAAAAAGACGCGTCCACGCGTCGGTTTATTTGGGGGGCTTGCCCCGCACACCGTCGCCGCTAAGTCTCCGGCCACAAGCCGGTAGCGAGGCGCGACCAACCCATTTAAAGCAGCGTTTCCCGTTATTTCACACCGAGCTTGCGAGAAAGAGAAATAACAGGCTAAAACGCGCGTCTTAAAGGGGTTGGTCGCGCGTAGCGCGCGACGGTGTGCCGCTGTTGACCTTGGGGGTTTTGGCGTGGCGTCCAGCCGCGACATTACCCTCATGTGCCAGGCAATAAGGGCGTCCAGCCCGCATGAACTGGCGCACGCCGTTTTGTGCCGGGAAATGTATTTTCCGGCACAGGGCTGCATTGCTGCCACTGCATTCGCCTCACACTCTCGCCACATACATTCGCCCCATACCATAGGGCGAAGTCATGGGGTGAGAGCATGGGGCGAACAACAAAAGTAAACTGTCGCGCTTCGCTTGCCTTCTCCCGAACCGTTACCGACCTAGTTCGATAACGGTTCGGGAGATCCTGTTTTACTTTAACGATCTTCTGATTTGCGGTAACGGGAAGGCCAGATTTCCGCAGGTGAAACCCCCAGCGCTTCCGCAATCAGCTTTTCCCCTTTCGGCCAGTGTTTCGTTAACGCGTTTGCCAGCGTGGAAGACGCTAACCCCGCTTCTCGGGAAACGGCTGCCAATGTTGTTCCCTTCTTTCTTAACCCGGCGATGATATCTGCCGGGTGCCAATCCTGATCAATCATCTCCATGATCCTTATTTTGTGGCCTCACATTAAACATCATTTGTTCAGATAGTCTAAACAACTACGATGTTAAGTAATGCTAAACACTAAGTCAATGTATGATCATTGATGGTGTAATGGATGCTGCCTACTCGTCTCAAAGCCGCCCGACTACGGGCTAATCTAACTCAGGAAAAATTGGGAGTTCTTGCTGGCATTGAAGAAGAAACTGCGCGTTCCCGCGTGTCTCAGTATGAAGGTGGGATACATCGTCCAACATTTGAAATGATGTGCGCATTTGCAAAGGTACTTAATGTGCCGGAATGCTACTTTTACACCGTTAACGATGATTTTGCTGAGATGGTTCTGGAGCTTTACCTTAAACATCAGAGTCATTCTTAACGAATGCAAATAAATCCCCTTCTCGATTGTTCAGGAACTCTAAGCAACCTACATGTAAAGTAGTGCTAAACATGCTATCAATATCCTTATTGATGGTGCCATCATGTTGCCCATTCGCCTTAAAACGGCTCGTTTACAAGCCAATCTAACTCAAGAAAAGCTAGGCGTACTGGCTGGCATTGAGGAAGCCACTGCACGATCACGCATATCCCAATATGAAAGCGGTATACATCGCCCAACATTTGAGATGATGTGCGCGTTTGCTAAAGTGCTTAATGTGCCGGAGTGTTATTTTTATACGGTTGATGATGATTTTGCGGAGGTTGTATTGAAAGCACATAATCAATGGTCAAATAACCTTTAATATATTTAAATATAGAAATCATAGTATGCACAGATGATATATTTGGAGGGAAAACATGGGGCTTTATGTTCACTCACTTAATAATATCCCTAAAAGTGAAAACAGAGATTATCTAATATATTTGCTCGATTACGGATGGAATGAACCATTAGCAAAAGCTATAAATGAGAATTTTGATAAGATGGCAAGCATAGCTGCAAAAAATAGGGCTATTGTGATAAAAGGAACCGAACTTGCTCATTTTGAAAATGAAGTATTTTCATGGCATCAGATAAATAATGAAAAAGGAGATAACATTCTCCCAGCTATTTTAATAACCAATGCGCACCCATCCTATTTCAAGGAAAACAATTACGGATATAACAAGAACAAGGGATTATATAAAGAATCCAATTCAGGTGACCTTAAACTAGTATTAATTCCTATAAAAAAGTTTTGCACAAACACGACTGAAGTTATATCTCTCATTGGAAGAATATTTTCAGATATTGAGTCAGAAAAAGATCTTTCTGACTTTACAATAGCAAAAGAAATAAAAAAAGGAGTTGGTTCTGCGATCGTAGATTCAATAATACTAGAACCTAATATATCTGGTGTTGGGTTTAGTTTTAAAAAATTAATAACATATTTTCGAGAAAGATAATTATTGATAAATAAAAACAACATAAAAAAACTCAAGTAATTATAATAAATTTGAAAATATATTTATTCAAAAATAATAAATTCAAGATAAGGCATTATAGTATGAAAATTAACAAGAGCATTTCTGCACTTTATATTTTTTTACAAGATGCAGAAAAAAACCATAAGATATTTGATGAGTTTGATATTCTAAAAGCTACAGGCTGGAAGCCAGCAACATTTAAAACTTATTATGGAAAAGGTCAACTTTCTGAATTTATCAGTGAAAGCGGGAATAGTTCATTTGAGTCTTCAAATACACTAAGTATTTCTCTGATAGAGTTTGCCAAACAATTATCTCAGAGTAAACATATAATAGCTTTAGGACATAACTGCAAATCAAAGTTAGCAAAGGCATTATTGAAAAAGTCAAGAGACAATATGATATTAGCATTGGAGTTATATAATAGACCATCATTAGAAAATAAAATGGATGCGTTTGTTATGTGTTTTTGTACAGCATGGGAGCAATTTCTCAAAGCAAAAATAATTGAGAAAGATGGTGAAAAAACAATCTTTAAACAAACCAACAAAAAAGGAATTAAAGAAACAATTTCTTTAAGAGAATGTTTGGACAGGATTTATCCTGTCGAATCGAAAGTCAGAAAGAACATTGAGCAAATAGCTTATTTCAGGGATCAAGCTGTTCATTTGTTAATGCCGGAAGTTCAAGGTATTATATCGAGAATATTTCAGTCAGGTGTTTTGAATTTCACCTCTCATTTTGAAGAATTTACTGAGATATCATTTTTAAAAAACTCCCATGTGGGGATGATTTCATTAGTTGGAGAATTTAAATCCCCTCCAGTTGCAATGATGAAATCAACATATGGAAATATTGCTGATGACATACTTAACTTAACATCATCTTTATATAATGTTATGGAAAATAATGATGATATTGAATTCGCAATTCCCCTAAATGTAAAACTTGTTTTCGTGAAAGACTCAGAGGATGGGAATTCCATCATTCTTGCTAAAGCAGAAGAAGGTATGGAAGGGCTAAAGAAAGCACTTGTTATAAAACAAGCTGTTGATCGCTCTCAAACGCATCCATTTCTGCAAAAAAATGCTATAAAAGAAATCAATGATAGATTGCATTCCAGATATAGTGAAGATAAGTTGTCAAAATGTCTTACTTCGAAAAATAGAGAAGGTAAGTATGTAATAAATAGAAATTGTTTCGATGCGGTTATATGCAAAAATTCATGGAAAAATAGTAATAATAAATATCATCATAAAAATGAAAACCCAGAATATCACTACTACTCCATTGATTTAATTGAAATGTTTATAAAAAAGATCATGGAGCATGACGGATATCTAGTGAAAGCAAAAGAATCATATAATAGAAGAAAATAAAAAACATTAAGATAAATATAAAAAGTGTGCTAGATAATATTTTGTATGTTACTCCAACTAGTCGATGTAACGCTATCCTAAAACAAAGATGGCATTAATCTATGAGGGGGCAGGCCAATAGCTTTTCATCTATATCTTATAATAGATAATTATGCTATTACGGTATATTACATAAATTATTTCTGTATTTTCACATTAGTTATACATTCCATTAATTTTGTTATTACATATAAAAATATAACTTTAAAGAATGATTTTCATTGTGATAAGGATATAGTGAAATGAAAGAAAATAAATTTTTAGGATTAATAAAATTTTTTAGAAACGAGGATTTTTTAGAAAAATTAATAGAAGGATGTCTTTATTGTATACCTCCCGAAGTTTACAGATTAGCTAAACAAGAAGGTGTGTCTGATAAATTTGAGAGTTGCTCCTTCTCCTATAGAAAATCAAGGGGCGACGATGATATTAAATTAAAAATCAATGATATAGAATTGAAAGGCGTACATGGAGTTACCGTGCATAATGCTCAACAAAGAGATGCATGGATGCACTGTTGGTTTACATTAAGGTTACCTAAAGATGAAAACTCACTAAGCCAGCTAATCCAAGATATAGAAAAAATGAAATATCAATTCGGAGGGCATTATGCATTTATTCCTCCGCTAAAATTAAAGGAGTTGCTTGATCGATTAAAAAAACATAGTAAATTACCGTTTTCATCTTCTGAAGTTAAATATACTGGAGAGAGTTCTTTATGGGGAAATACTTGTAAATCCCTTGAGTACTCTTACCAAAGAGAATATCGTTTTATCTTTGGTGAATGCTCTGTTAGTGAGACAACCCCTTACATCATTAATATTGAAAGTGGTTTAGATGATCTAATTTTAAAAGATCCCGATATTAAGTTAAAAAGTAATGATGACAAACACGTCTGGCTTGATCTAAGCGCATGAAAAAACGAATCAATTTACCTATTGAACATATTACCATTTATTAAAATACTACAATACCAAATCCACACTACGCTCGTTGCAGATTATCAATCTTTAGTAAGGTTATAATACGGAGAACACTGCTATTTCAAGTCGGACCTAATACACATTAAAAAATTAGAAATTGTGATATATCACATTGTTACTATGTGGCATATCACAAATCTATATATGTAATATACTTTAGAATAATTATTCTATAATTAATTTTTATTTTACAAATCAGGAATAAACCCTTCTTCACGTAGTACCTTAATCACCCCACGGATCAGATATGAGTTCGAAAACTTCGCCGTATAGGAACGAGCTCCCTCTTCCACTGGTTGGAGCAGTCCCCGGTCAATCAATTTGCCGAGCTGATAAGTCACCTGCGCTGGTTTCATGTCAGGTAAAGCTGTGCGTAGATCACTCGCTTTTATCGTCCCCAACTCGACAGCGCGTTTCAGAACTTTAGATTCCAACGGGTTTATTAGCCCTCTTTCAGATGAAAAGTCGATCGCCGGATACAGTATTTTTGTACTCAAAAAAGCATGATTTGTCAGTTGATCGACTTTCTTCAACTCAGATGAGATACCCGAGAGTACATATAAACACCATTCTTCTAAGCCCTGCTCTGTTCCCTTATCCGCTAACGAAAGCATGGCGTAATAACGCTCACGATCATTACAGAATACCGCTGTCGGATTAAGAACCCGGCCACCTGCCTGAACATTAAAACCATATTTGATCAATAACGCATAGGTTAGCAATCTGACCGTTCTGCCATTACCGTTACCGAATGGGTGTATCCAGCCAAAACGGTGATGCACCAGTGCAATTTTCATCAGATCATATTTTGGTTTATCAGCACGGTTAATAAAGCCGGTCAGTTCTGACATATAGTCAGGAACGTGGATATGATCCGGCGGTAAATGGTCAGACTGAGCGATGCTGACGTTATGTTGTCGATAGGCACCGGGCGTTCTGTCGCCTTCCTGTTGCAACCCGACAACCGCCAGACTATGTAACTCGCGGATAAAATATTCCGTTATCTCATCACCATTATTTAGATGCTCGTCGATGAATTCCATCGCGGCTTCAATATTGTTGATTTCTTTGAGCTGATCCGTCGAACTCTGTGTTCCTTCGACTTTGCTTTCCACATAGTCGGCAAGTGTCGTATGGTTTCCCTCAATCCTCGCAGAGCCCAGACTCTCCAGCATGTGGAAAACGGCTTTCAATTGCGCAAACAGGATAGGGTGAACATCCGTTTCCAGTCTCAGATGCCGGAGTAACTCCAGCTCTGTCAGCGCATCGACTAAAGGGGAGTCAAAACTGGGGTTCAGAAGTGAGAGTTCAAAGTGATTAAATTGAGCCATGATGTTCAGTTATCTCAACGGGCGCATGACAGTATCTCAAAAGTATAGCAAAAATACTAATATAATCTATAAATTAGAAATAACACCACTTCTAGTTATCTCAAAAACCTTTGTTCAAACATATCAAATGTAAGTTTCGAAGATGTTCAATGTAAGGGGGATGGAACTAATGCAACATGGTTTTTTTAGCGCCGCTATGTGTGGAGTTCCCCCCACTATATGTGGACCTCAGGCCGTTATGTGTGGACCTGACTCCACACATAACTAAGGTAAGCGTTCCCGGCAGCTAATCTTTATTATTTTATCGCAAAATATCACTCCCTCACTTTCCCATTATCATCAAACAATGTATCCCATTGTTGAATATCACCATCGTCTAATACCAGACAGTCTTTGGTCATTTTTTTTAATTCCGCAATTTTCTTACTATCTGCAAACGGAACAAAAGATACGTAATCTCTCTCATATGTCTCATCCCTAATTTTTACCACTGCCATAGGACAAATCAGGTTTTTACTTTCCACAGAAAATACATTCACGCCTTTAATGTAAAAATGTTCTCCCATGTTTGATAGCACCTGAGTATCCCACGACGTTTTATGAAACATAGCAGGTTTATACTTTTCTCCGTTAATGAGATAAAAATGTGGTGTTTTACTAACAAGACCAATCGCATTGAGTGATGAATATATAAATATTGTTGAGATATTAGGGAAGAATAAAAATGTTACCAAAACCACACCCACAATTGCCAATGATATTTGATGAATGGCTGAAGCAATACTGCATTTTGTTCTTTCCATACTGGTAAAATAAATAATTGAAGGAAAGAAAGCAAGAAAAGAGAATGCAATCATAAATAACAGTGCAAAAATTACAGCAGTAGTACTTTCCCCTTTGCTAGACTGCATAAGGAATGAGATCGGGATAGAAATTGACAATGTCGCAGAAAAAGTTCCAAACATATTTACGAGTGTATGCGCGATAAAACCCCCTATATTACTTATTACACCATCATCTTTATTCCATTTAAAATTTCTCATTAACGTCAGGAATACAAAGCAAAATGACAAAAACAAAATAATTGAGACTATTAGAACAATCCCTGGTTCATATCTATTAGTTACTTCCGCCACCTCAGGTATGAATGGGATAAAAACCATAGCCAAATACAGTATGGATAAACACAAACATGCAGCAGGAAGCTTCGATAATACACTTACAGCACGACTGTTTTTTTCATAAGTTGACTTAATAACTATCAATATAGAACTGGGTACAATCAATGTCATTGAAATTGCCAGAGCAAATATCATAACTGAAACCAAAATCGACATAAGCCCAGCATTAAACGAAAGTATATCAGGGAAAATATCTACTCGCCCTATACTGTTCAAATAGCTCCAGACAACTACTCCTGATAACAAAACGACATAGGGAATAAGCTTAGCAACTCTTTTCCCCATTGCGCTAAGCATGTTTTTTACGTCCTCTGGCATCCCGACTCCTTGTATGTTCCATGTACGATAAAACGTTCAACTAAATCAACACCAATAAGTCTATTATTATCAACACTATGAAATTTATGGGATATTTTTTCCCAATGCAATAAAATCCTGTCAAGTTCAATGAATTGTGCCATCCCATTTTGTTCGTATCATCGTCCGATATGTGGAACAATATGTACCGACTTAAAAATCTTATAAATATAGGTAAGTAGCTAAACATTCACTGCGGGGAAACTTCCCACGTATATGCCGGAAACACGGAAGATTTAACTACAATCACTTACTACCTGTGGCAGGCAAAAATATAAAACCGTGTTTTAAATGAAAGGGTTCAGTGGACTGCGGATAGAATCTAACTACTTATACGGTTTTCGTGATAACTCTCACAAAACCAAAGCAATTTTATGTGGGGCCTTCGTGGGGGCGCTGTTTACGATAAATATCAACAAAATAGATAATTAACAGCAAGTTAATCATTAGTATGATCCCGAGTCCGGCACCACCTTTCCTTTTTTATGCCTCCTTATCAATTCCTATGTGTCTGTAATTCAATAAGTTGGCGTAAAAATCTTTTCCGATGCGTTTTGATTTATCCCTTCGTATCGGGGAATTTGTGGGTCAGATTGCGGGTCATTCAGTTCGATGAACGGGAGTGACCCTCACATGTTAACTGACAGCAAAGTCCGATCCGCGAAACCTCTCGCAAAATCTTATAAGCTCACCGACTCGCAAGGCCTGTACCTGACGGTATCCACCAGCGGCGCTAAGCTATGGTATTTCCGCCATCGCCTCGGCGGTAAAGAAAACCGTCTGGCTTTTGGTCCCTACCCTCAAACTACACTGGCGGAAGCCCGTGAAAAACGCGATGCAGCGCGTAAGCTACTGGCGTCAGGCATTAGTCCTTCTCAGCTTCGTAAATCGAACAACCCCGCCGTTGAGGAATCCCGCACCTTTCAGTATATCGCTCAGGCGTGGCACACCAGTAGCCTG
This sequence comes from Pectobacterium sp. A5351, assembly GCF_028335745.1. Classification (NCBI taxonomy): domain Bacteria; kingdom Pseudomonadati; phylum Pseudomonadota; class Gammaproteobacteria; order Enterobacterales; family Pectobacteriaceae; genus Pectobacterium; species Pectobacterium sp. A5351. The sequence continues at coordinate 529,933 of NZ_CP116477.1, read as the reverse complement.
AAACTCTGGTCAGACGCCCACGCCGATAAAATTCTTACCTGCCTGAAACGCTACGTTTTCCCCGCTATTGGCGCGATGGATATCGCGCAGGTTGAAACCCGCCATCTGGCGCAGTTGGTTAAGACAATTGACGATAAAGGCGTGCATGACGTCGCCGGACGGGTACGCCAGCATCTGACCAAAATCATGCGTCACGCCGTCCAGCAGGGCGTCATCAAATACAATCCGGCTTACGATTTAGATGGCGTCGTGACCCCGGTGGCGACCCAACATCACCCCGCCCTGCCGCTGAAACGCCTGCCTGAACTGCTGGAGAAGATGGAAAACTACAAAGGCCGGATGCTCACCCGTCTGGCGCTGGAACTGAATCTGCACGTGTTTCTGCGCTCCAGCGAACTCCGTTTTGCCCGCTGGGATGAATTCAACCTGAAAGCGCATATCTGGAGCGTGCCCGCCCAGCGCGAAGCGGTAGACGGCGTGCGGTTCTCAGAGCGTGGCGCAAAAATGAAGGATGAACATCTGGTGCCGCTGTCACGGCAGGCGGTCGCCCTGCTGAAACAGATTCAGGCGATTTCCGGCGAATCGGTCTTCGTTTTTCCCGGCGCACATACCCTGAACAAGCCGATGAGTGAAAACACCATCAACAAGGCGCTGCGCGTGATTGGCTACGACACAAAAACCGAAATCTGCGGCCACGGCTTCAGGACTATGGCCTGTAGCGCGCTGAACGAGTCCGGGCGCTGGTCAAAGGATGCCATTGAGCGGCAGATGAGCCACAAAGAGCGCAACGGCGTACGGCGGCTTACGTGCATAAAGCGGAACATCTGGAAGCCAGAATCGAAATGATGCAGTGGTGGTCGGATTATCTGGACGTCAACCGCGAAGGATATGTCGCGCCGTATATTTATGCGCGGAGTCATTCGGCTGGCTAACGCGCTGCGCTTGTTGGCTCCTGACGGGCTTTCTATGTGATAGAAAACCCGTCAGGAGCGTTGTCATAAAATCATTCGAGTATCTTTTAGCACCTGAGCATTCTGCCAAAGCCTTTTTATGAATCGAAGCCGAGTTACCCAATTTTCTAGCAGAAAAGATCTGAAAAAAATTTTATATATTACGATTAAAATACGAAGATATATTTTATTGGTTCGTTATTCCAAATGGGATATGTACTGAAGGAACTACGGAACTAGCAAGTTGCAGATGACTTGTAGTGGCACACTGAATTTGTCCACCTGAATAGAGGTGATATCATCACCTCACAGTCAAAACAGGTGACATTATGACCGGACGTAACAGACGTAATTTTAGCCCCGAGTTTCGCCTCGAAGCTGCCCAGCTTGTACTCGATCAGCACTACACCGTTGCCGCCGCTGCAACGGCAATGAATGTCGGCAAATCCACGATGGACAAATGGGTTCGACAACTGAAAGAAGAGCGAGCGGGAAAATCACCCACTGCTTCACCCATGACACCTGAGCAGATTGAAATACGTGAGCTAAAGAAAAGACTTCAACGCGTTGAAATGGAAAGGGATATATTAAAAAAGGCTACCGCGCTCTTGATGTCAGACTCCCTGAACAATTCTCATTAGTTGAGAAACTCAGGGCGCGGTTTCCTGTTGCCGTTGTGTGCAACGTGTTTGGGGTTCATCGCAGCAGTTATAAATACTGGCGGCAGCCCAGGAAGCCTGACGCCACGAGAGTGGCATTACTGAGCCTTGTGCGTGAAGTTTATCGCGAAAGTAACGGCTCAGCAGGAGCGCGAAGCATTGCCGCGATGGTCACCACCAAAGGTATAAAACTGAGCCGCTGGCGGGCAACAAAGCTGATGAAAGCGCTCAATATTATCAGTTGTCAACAACCTGGCCATCGTTATAAGAAGGCGTCTAAGGAACACATTGAGATCCCTAATTATCTGGCTCGCCAGTTTGCTGTTATTTTGCCTGCGCTGTTCCCTCGCAGTCTTTTACGGTCATCCAGTTCTCTTTGTCATGATGAAGGCTAAATTTAACCGTCCCTCTGATTCGACCAATAAAACTCCATCCCAGAAATTTGATATGCCGGAACCACGCGCTTTGAAAACCTGCATCGGTAATGACGGTGACTCGGGTATTCGGCGCGACAGCTTCCGCAAGGGCGTCAAGAAAGGTATTTTGTATCAGTACATTATTTTGTTTTTTTAACGGGACAACCTGACTCATTAAGGGGATGGCGCGCCCATCACAGATAAGGCTGGCACGGAGAACATGATATTCCTTACAGGGATAGCCGCTCCAGTCAACGGCGATGACGCACCACGACATAGGTTTCGTCATCATAGAAACAATATTATTAAATATCAGAGGGATATCACGATGAAGCGATGTGTTGCCGAGAAGACGGTCAATGCGTTTTATTTTATCCTTGACGCGAGCGGTCCCCGGCAGGTGACGTCCAATGCTGGTAAGGGAAAGTGTCGCGCCGTTCATCAGGGCAACGGTGGAATCGATAATGGCATTTTGCCGATATTGGTGCGTTGAGGCTAAAGCGTGACGGAAAAAAGTCTGGCATACTTTACGGGCAGGCATAGAGGTGATCTCATTGAGTTTTTTGGCGAAAATCAGTAGATCATAAAACTCTATGCCTGTCTCGTTTTCTGGGGATTCGTCAGCACTGTGGGGGATCACCAATGACGGATTATCCGTTGTTGCCACACCCCATGAGGATGGTTTTCCTGCACGGTTTGAGCCCTCGAAAGTCACTGGCTGGACGCTGATGCAGCGCCTTGATCGTCAGCTAGCACGGCTCCTTCTTGAGAAGAAAGGCGCTTATGGGTGGATCAGCGGCGCTGATTCAACATTCCGCAGCCGCTATGAGGTATATCATCACCCGGCTGGGGTGATAACGTTACCAGACGGAACCGTCATCGCCGTTGAGACTGAACGCCATCTGAAAACCAAGGCCCGTTATCAGGCGATTATCACCCAACATTTGATAACTCGTACTCAAAAACATTGGATGTACGTCTTTGACCTGCTCCCCGTTGATTAATACACCGCGATGTTAGTAATGTCTTCATAAGCCACATGAGGACATCCCCATGAAGAAGCATTTTTCCGACGAACAGATCATCAGTATCCTCCGTGAGGCTGAAGCCGGGGTTTCTGCCCGTGAGCTCTGCCGCAAGCACGCTATTTCCGACGCCACCTTTTATACCTGGCGTAAGAAGTATGGCGGTATGGAGGTATGGAGGTGCCCGAGGTTAAGCGCCTGAAGTCGCTTGAGGAAGAGAACGCCAGACTCAAGAAGCTGCTTGCCGAAGCCAACTTCTTGAGTAGGGCGCTCTTTTCTCTAAACGACTTAATGCGCTTAACCTTAGGGACATTCATGCCAATTATAAATTAGTTAGATTTTGTAATGCGGAAGATTGCAAAAACTTAAGAAAAGGAAAACTGAATAGGTTAAAAAGCAGCCAATAAAGTTATGGAAAAAGATTCCATATCTTATTCAACAAAAAAAAACCAACAACAAGTATTTTATATTGTTTTTTTATTTAACTTGGGTTTAAAAACTTACAATAACTAATTATTGTATTTTTTATGTGCTTATTCATTAATTTTTAATTAAATGTATTCAAAAAATATTTTTATTTGTTAGATTTACTTGGCTACAAAAACGATACACGGTATTAACAAATTAATAAGGAAGTTTACATGAATCAGAATCTCCGCGAAGAAGCAAAAGAAACGAAATGTGCAGAAGAAGAACATGATGTTACATTTTTTCTGGAAGGTGTAAGTGATGAGTTAATGATTGAGTTGTTGAATCGTCGCTGCTAAATCTTTAGATGAAGGCGCTCTTATGAGCGCCTTTATTTCATATCAAGGAAATGATAATGCTCAAATCCATAGCCAGAATTAGAAAAGAAGAATTTGATATTTTCTTAAAAGAATATTATTTAAAGGAAATTCCAGTAATCGTTGAAGGGATGACTGAAGGTTGGGAAGCAAAAGAAAAATGGAATCTAGACTACTTCAGAAATAACTACAAAGATACAGTAGTTCCCGTTGCGTACTATCACATTGAACGCCCCGAGTACAGTAAAAGAGAAAGGGAGTATCTTAAACTAGGTGATGTCATAAAAAACTTAGAAGATCATCAAGAAAAATTTGATCTCGGAACTGATAATGAAACTATCAGGAAACATTGTTATGTTGTGGGATGGGATATTGAGAGTAAAAATCCGGAATTATTAAATCAAATAAATATGGATGAGCCACACTTCATAAAAAACTGGATAGACCGCTTACCGAAATCTGTAAGATTGCCACATACTGATTTATTTATAGGTTCTTCATATTCATCCACTCCTTTACATACTGACTCTTTTTTTGTAAATCCAATGTTAACCGTCATCTTTGGTAGGAAAAAAATTAGAATTATAAGTCATAAGTATACAAGTTTAGTAAAAAATGGTATGGACATATTTGACGAAGAAATCGCAACGAAAATTACGAATGAAGGTGGTGAGATTTTCGAATGTGATCTTGAAGCAGGCGATATGATCAGTTTTCCTCCTGGTTGGTGGCATGCTGTAAAAAATGATGGAATAACCATTGCTTTTCAAAATCTCCATGTAGATAGTTATAGATTCCCTGTTTTTGAAAAAGAAATAAGAAATATGTATGAACCTACACTTAATAAGTTAAAGAATCTGGCTAATGAAGCAAAATATGAAATGGGAAGTTTTGGGCCAAGCGATTTCTCCAGTTATAAAGCTAGCGGATTTAAAGAAAAAAAGTTTTCTCGTTATTGATTTGCAATAAATTACGCCAAGGTTTTTTTCATGAAAAGGATTTCTGTAGACTCTATTCCGAAAATATCTGAGCTTTGCTATGATTATGCTTCTTCACAAGTATATTCCAAGTGTGCACTAACTTTATTAAAGAGTGAAGTAGACCCTCTGCCAGGTTATAAGCCTAGTTATCACGGGGAAATAGAATCGGAAAATGAAAGATCTTTTACTGTAGTTTTAAAAGAAGCGAAGACGTATGAAGACGGTAAAGAAGTTAATACGTCACATTACTTAGAAAGATTGGAATACCTTCAGCAAAAGAACCCTTTAATAAATGCAACTATCTTGAATGGCATATCTATTGAATCTGATTCTTCAAAAATAGTCTTTTCCTCAAAAGGAGCATTAGCGCCTTTAAAAACCTTAATGTCAACTATCTTGTTCACGCCGAAACCTAAGCATTCACCATTTATTTCAGCCGGAGAATATACTCTTAAAAATACTGGTGAAAATATATGGTGCGCAGAGAACAGGCAAGAACGAGATGATAAAGTACAATTCATTACTATCAAAGATACGGGTGATAATTATCGTCTTTGCGAATCTGGTTACCTTGACCAAAGTGCAGACACAGCAACAATAAATAAAAACTGTATAATAAAAGGTTATTCTTCTAATTCTAGAATGCCATCATTGCATGCATATCTAGTATTTGAGGGTAAACTTGCTAAAGCAAATCCAGAAATGAGATTTTTTGTTTGCTCAATAATTTCTGAATGCATGCATATGATTAAGTCTGCGTCAAAGTGGGTAACTACAATAGAAGAGTTAAATTTCAATTCAACTCTCCCTATGAGAAGTAAATATAAAAATTACTTCAAACAGAACCCTTTGGTGTTAACATATAATGATTTTTATCCAAATGTCACTGTTGTTAATCTTATTAGTATGGCATTGTCGACATACGAAATTAATCATAAACTAATACATGATGACTACTACAGACCTAGTTTTACAGCTGATGTCAGACTATCCATAATCAAAGGTTTAATTCCTGGAGTATGGGGCCAATTTGCAAGTTTGATTTTCACTCCCGTTTTAAGATCTGAAAGAGATGTTTTGCAAAGGAACATAAATATTTTAAGGAAAGAAGAAAATATTGAAAATTTAAAAAGTGAAATATCTCTTAATTCTCTGTATTTATGCCCATTTTTATATCTTGGCGAACTGACATCATTTTTCTACAGGAGAGAAAAAATTGAAATTGCGTGCTGATTGCAATGTTATTAAGCAAGGGGATTCATATAAAATATATAATGAAATAAATTCTTTTCTATTGGAAGATTTAACTGAAACACAGCTTTTTAAATTAAAAAAATCGGTAACCGAAAATGTAAATCTTAATGAATATTTTACTCAGAATGTCTTAGAAAATCTTTTTGAAAAAAGTTTATTGGTTATAGAGGATGAGACTCTGTCAGACGAGCTTGAACAGTCTCAGTATAAATGGTTTTCCTATTTAGATAATAAGCAGATAAGCTGGATTGATTTTCGAAACTTGAGGATTGCTATTTTAGGGTGTGGTGGCATAGGCGCATTGGCTAGTCAAACATTAGCAGCTGCAGGTATAAAAAATTTTATATTAATAGACCATGATAATGTTAGCCACAATAATCTTAATCGACAGTTCACTTACAATAAATCAGATATAGGGAAACTGAAGGTAAACGTATTAAAAGAGCTTTTTACTATGAATTCTAGTGAAGTTGCAATCGATACTTATTGCGAATACATAACCGATAGCACAAGATTAGCTGAACTTTGTTCATCGGCAGATATTTTACTTTGTTGCGCCGATAAACCGGTCAATACAATAAACAAAATTTGTGCTGAATTCAGTTATCTAACAAAAACCCCAGTAATATTTGGTTCAGTGGGATTTATGAATGGTTCAATTGGGCCTCTAATAAACACGCCCAAATCAGCTTTTAACTATAAGCGGGCATGTGAAGTTTTAGAAGCCAAAAAAGAAAAATTGGAATTTGAAATAAATCATGCTTCTAATGGAGCAACGAATTCTATCATTGCAAATATTGTTGCAATGGAAGCTATATTTTACTTCACATCTATTCATAAATGCATGACCATTAATACATGCTTGAATATGGACTTTACATCTCTTGAAACTAAAAAGATATTTACGATAAAATGAATAACATAACGAAATTTAATTATTTTAACTGGTTGTATTATCTATCAATTTCACTCTTGAACAGTGATGTAAAACGCGGTGTTTTTGTTATTTACCTTCTTGGTGCGGGCCTAACAAATACAGAAATTGGTTTTATCCAAACATCACTTTTCTTAGCCATAATGTTGGGAGAAATACCGTCAGGAATTATAGCTGATAAGTATGGAAGAAAAAGTTCTTTATTGCTTAGCTTTATTCTTATGATTACATATGGCATTGGTTTTTTCATTTTCACAGATTTCATCCCATTTTTAATCATGTTCATAATTCATGGCTTGTCTTTCAGTTTGAAGTCCGGAGCAGACCAAGCTTTACTTTATGATCATCTTAAGAAAATTGGAAAACAACATTCGTTTATAAAAATAAATTCTAGGGCTCGTGCAATTAGCGCTTTAACTGTAGCAGGCTCAATGGCTCTTGGTGGAATGATAAAAGATATTACTTCATGGAATATGCTTTTCTCAATATATATACTATCGAAAATTTTAGGCGTAATAGTATGCTCTTTTTTATTTGAAGATAAAATAGATGTTAAGCATGAAAATAATGACGAGGGTCATCAAGTAGATGACAATGAAAAATTCACATTAAAAAATTTTTTTCTATCTAAAAAAGGATTGAGTTTGCTACCTCTTTTCATAGGTTTTTCATTGTATGAAGCAGTTTTAACTCCCCTATATAATTATGGTCAAGCACTTTTAAATAATGCAGGCTATTCATTATCACTTATAGGTTTTTCATATGCGGCAATTGAATTAGGTAATTCTGGTTTATATCTTCTGTCTGGTAAGGTGTCTAAGTTAATCAAATTCACTACATTAGTAATGGTGACTTTTTTTATGTTATCATTGTCTTTGTATTTTTTACCTATCTCAGGTAAGTATATGTTAGCATTTTTTACAATCACATTCTGCTTACCTTCATTCGTAGACATGATCTATTTAGACTATGTCAATGAACATTATCCTTCTGAAATCAGAGCATCTTGTATATCTGTAAATGGTTTTATAAGCTCAATGTTCATTGGTGCTGCTTACTTTATTTATGGTTTCTTAATTGAGCATTTTACTATTGCGAATTCAGTCATGTATTCATCATTTTTAGTTCTTATTGCATTACCTATATCTCTTTATGGATTGCATAAATTGAACTCTGCTGATGAACATCACCACATCAAAGAATTGAATCACTAGTTTAATCTTAGGAGAGATCCTCTATCTACTATTGGATCTCTGCTTAAGAATTTAATTTAAGTTTAGAAGATTTTTTATCTCGTTTATTTCCTTTTTCCAAGATAGTTGTAATTGTATTTTTTGATGCTTACTTTTTCTTTTCATGTCACTATCCAGCTTCGATTCAAGTTCAAATAAATTTTTCAATAACTCATCTTCATTAAGATTATTATAAGAAGTTTTATCATTATCACTAACTTTATCGAGAGATTTTGGATTGTTAATTTCGCGAGTTACATGTTCATATGCTTGGTTTACTTCGTTCCACTCATGTAATGATTTATTGTGAATAGACCAATAACGATTACATGAATTTTTAATGAGTTTTCTGTCATGAGTAACTAATAACAACGCTCCTTCAAAATTACTTAATGCAGCTTCTAACTCTTCTTTACCTTCTAAATCAAGATGATTTGTTGGCTCATCCAAAATCAATAATGAAAATTTGGATAGACTTAGTCCTATAAATAAAAGGCGAGCTCTTTCACCTCCACTCAGTGATTGAACAAGTTGATTATGTCTTATATATGGAAACCCTGCTCCGATTAAAGCCATTTTACACTCAATGTCGCTAGCTTTTGAAAAGTCAGTAACGGAATTTATAATCGTATTTTCATTTCTTAATTGATTTAAAATTTGATCATAATAGCCTATAGTGACTTTCTGGTGGAAAACCAAATTCGAAGAATTATTATTTCTATACTTTTCCCATATATATTTCAACAAAGTTGACTTACCAACTCCGTTGCTACCAATTATCGCAATACGGTCTCCTGTACGCACTTTCTTATGATCTAGTTTGAATAATAAATCAGAATCCTTATCCGCTCTGATCTCACTCTCTCTTATTTCTAATAATCTATCAGCATCTATAGCTTCACCTTTTAAGGTTAGTCTCCATTTGCTTCCTTCAGTTAAAACTGTTTGATCATCCTTTAACTTTTCCACTCGCCTGTTCATCTCTAAAGCTTTTCTAGCTAATCCTTCATTGTCGTATATTCTCCCCCAATCAGCCAACCTGCGTGCACTTTTTTCAATTCTCTCTATTTCTTTCGATTCTGAATGGTTTCTCTCCAAATCTGCCTTGTCACTTTCTAAAAGCCTCTTCCGTGCTTCTGTACATGGCAAATGGAAATATTTTATTCGTTTGTCGCGAAGGATCAACGTGCTTTCAGTAACTTTATCCAGTAAATAACTATCGTGCGATACTAATATAAATGTACCATTCCAATTTTTTAAGAAATTTTCTAGCCAAAGCATAGTTGGTAAGTCCAAATGGTTGCTTGGCTCATCCAGTAGTAACAAATCTGGATTGAGAATTAAAGCACGTGCAAGCAATAAACGGGTATGCTGACCCCCACTAAGATTCTCGACCGTTTCCTCAAAAAATTCTTGTTGAAAGCCCATCTCTTTCAGTAAAGATTCACACCGCCATGTAGAGCTAGCCTTCTCATTCTCAGGTAAAACATCTATGATACCTTCTAAAAGCGAGCGCGAAGCTAGTGCGGCAGGTAGTTCTTGCTCAACCCTTGCAAGTATACATTTCCTAGAAATTATAACGTTCCCATTAAAACCGTCGAGTGCACTGCTAAGAATTTTTAGCACCGTACTTTTACCGCTACCGTTGTAACCTATTAAACCTATTCTGTCGTATTTATTTACGCTGAATGTCATTTCATCCAACAATAGTCCTTTAGAGTTTCCATAACTTACTGACTGAACAGATAATAACGTGGTCATCGATTTCCTCTTGGAGTTAAAGTGATTTTTATCTATAGGTTGTCGCATATATCAAAGTATTTTTATCTCCCTGTTAAATTAACATAAAATTAACTTAGCGGTACCCCAGCAGAGCCCCCCAGCGTGATTCTGATGCGGGAGGAGCGTTTCAGGCATAACCCTGAAAAACGCCCCTGATAATTTCGACTTGGTTGCATGGCTACATGTTCGGCGTGGATTGGCTCAGGGGCCGAGATCATTTTTTCTGTTCCCACGGTGCAAATGTTTGCATGGTTTTTCGCAGCGCGGCATTTGGTGAAGGAGTCTGATCCAGACAGGCAAGGAATTCCTGATAAGCCTCGGGATCTGCCATGATGATGCGCTGCTCGCGCTTCCTCTGCGGCAGCGCGAGCAGCTTCGAGGACAAAATTAGTGCGATTTTTTCCTCTGGCCTTCGCTGCACTGATCCTACCCACGTAATGTGGACACAGCCCTAAGCGAGGTTCTGGTTTTCAAATTGTTCTGGGCTAAGCCCGCCGCAAGCGCTATGCCGACGCCAGCGGTTATAATCACACTCAATATAATTAAACACTGTTGTTCGCATCACTTCCCGACTGACAATCGGCTCGCCGTGGATACATTCCATTTTCAGCGAATGAAAAAAACTTTCCACGCAGGCATTATCATAGCAGCATCCTTTGGCACTCATACTCCCTCGCAGATTATGGCTTTTCAGCATCGACTGATAATCTGCTGAACAGTACTGGCCGCCGCGATCGGTGTGAACAATCACGTTTTGAGGCCGTTTTCGTCGCCAGAGTGCCATATGCAGGGCATGACAGGCCAGCGCCGCCGTCATTCTCGATGACATCGACCAGCCGACAACGGCACGCGACCACAGATCAATGACCACAGCCAGATACAGCCAGCCTTCATCTGTACGTAAGTCAGTGATATCTCCTGCCCATTTTTGATTCGGGCCGCTGGCGATAACGTCTCGCCTCAGCAGATTTTCAGACACTGGCAGGTCGTGCTCCCGGTAGCTGACCGGACTGAACTTCCAGGCAGCTTTTGCCCGCAGCCCCTGACGGCGCAGACTGGCAGCAATGGTTTTCACGTTATAGTGTGGCAGTTCATCTGTCAGTCGTGGGGCACCATACCACTGTTTGGCACTATTGAACGCCTTGCTGACGGCAGCATCGCAGACAAGTCGGAACTGCTGACGCGAGTTGACCTGATGACGGCACACCAAGCGATTTTGTCGTACTTTCATTACCACGCGATTCTGTCACAGTCGCTAATTACCAAGGGAAATTGACGGCTAATCAATAACCGTGCTGTGACAGAGCCTACTACAGCCTCGGTTGAAATTTATACGACATTTCAACTTAATAGAAAGCTGAATGATCCCGAATCTGGCACCATGTTTTTGCTTTGAGATGTTCCTATACGTCTGGGAATATAGAAAAATCAGTGAGTTGATGAAAATTTGAAGTACCTCAAGGTACTACCATACATGAAATTCGCGTCAGGTCCCCACCACCAAAAGTAGACGGACCACTGCCCTGCCCAATAAGATATCATGATAATAATTTCACTGTTCACATATCTTTTATTTCTGTTATGACTATCTGTTATTAATAGGCTCTATTTATTACTCCAGCTTTATAGTAAACAATCACGATGAAATCTTTCCTAACAAAAAGTAACAAAAAAACTTTATGAATTAACTAATTTTTTAACCCGGCAGAAAAAACCAGTCTAGATATATTTTTAAGTAATATTTACCTTTAATTTTTTGACGGTGATCACAGTTGTTCATTGAGCTAATAAACTCCACGTAAAAACGGATGAAAATAAAGAACCCAGAGTAAATAAAACAACAAAAAAAACATAACACATTGAATTTAATTAATTTAAATAGAAATTAGTTTCTATTTAAAAGTAGCAAACACAAATCCTTCAAGCTATCCTCTGTTATTTAAAAAATATATTTAACGCCTCATCTTGTATTGTTTATTTTTTCTGTTAACACTTAGTTCGGCTTTATAGACAAACCTTAATTTCATTTTTGTTGAAACAGCCTTTTATTACACAGGGTGTGTAGTGATAAATACCCAAAAAAATCTATATCAAGGAGAGTACACAATGAAATACCTACTGCCTTCTGCAGCCGCTGGGCTGTTGCTGCTTGCTGCCCAACCTACAATGGCTGCAAATACGGGAGGTTATGCCACCACGGACGGCGGCGACATTTCCGGTGCGGTGAAAAAGACAGCGCGTTCTCTACAAGAGATCGTCGATATCATTGAAGCTGCGAAAAAAGACTCAAGCGGTAAAGAGGTTAAAGGTGGGGCCTACCCGCTCGTCATTACCTACAACGGTAATGAAGATGCGCTAATCAAAGCCGCCGAAGCTAACATCTGCGGCCAGTGGAGCAAAGATCCACGCGGAGTGGAAATCAAAGAGTTCACCAAGGGGATCACCATCCTTGGAACCAACGGTTCTTCCGCTAACTTCGGTATCTGGATTGTAAACTCTTCCAACGTTGTCGTGCGTAACATGCGCTTCGGCTATATGCCCGGTGGCGCAAAAGATGGCGATGCCATCCGTATTGATAACTCCCCAAACACCTGGATCGATCACAACGAGATCTTCGCCAAAAACTTCGAATGCGCCGGTACGCCAGACAACGACACCACGTTTGAATCGGCTGTCGATATCAAGAAAGGGTCAACTAACGTCACAGTGTCATACAACTACATCCATGGCATTAAAAAGGTAGGATTGAGCGGCTCAAGCAATACGGATACAGGCCGTAACCTAACTTACCATCACAATATTTACAGCGATGTTAACTCACGTCTGCCGCTACAGCGTGGTGGTCAAGTGCATGCGTACAACAACCTGTATGACGGCATCAAAAGTTCAGGCTTTAACGTCCGTCAGAAAGGGATTGCGCTGATCGAAAGCAACTGGTTCGAAAATGCGCTCAACCCGGTGACCGCACGTAATGATGAATCCAACTTCGGCACTTGGGAACTCCGTAACAACAACATTACCAGTCCGTCTGATTTTACCAAATACAACATCACTTGGGGTAAACCATCCACACCACACATCAATGCGGATGACTGGAAGAGCACTGGCAAATTCCCTGCTCTCCCGTATAGCTACTCCCCGGTTTCCGCACAGTGCGTGAAGGATAAACTGGCAAGCTACGCTGGCGTAGGTAAAAACCTGGCAGTACTGACAGCCGCTAACTGTAAATAAGTGCATTAAACCCGGCACATTCACCCTGCGCCGGGTTCTCTCTGAGCGAGTCATTTAGGCTCGCTCATTTTTTAAGGAACCTGTGCAAGATTGCCAACACGACCTTCACAGTAACAGACTTCATACTCATCACTATTCTAACAATCATAAGGTATGGTCGATGAGATCTATTTTCCTATCGCGTACCGATGCGCGATATAGCAATTAGTAATAATTATTTTTTAACAAACTAAAATTCAACATAGAATTAACGCATCACGTAAATAATATTGACCACGCTTGTGATAGTATATTTTGACTTAAGATGAATTTTTACGCGCGTTGTAACAATTACCATCAGAAAAATCGCAAACTAAAATCCAATAAATAACGAAACCAGAATGAAATTATCGTCAACTCTAAAAACAACCCACTGATTTTCTAGTCTTTTAAAAGAATAGCATTTTCTATAAAACTCCAACTATTAAACCATCAGTATTACAAAATGTTTCACCACTAATACATTTAACATTTCACCCTTGAACTGATCTTATTTTTTGACCACACTCCCCTTGGTTTTTCATCAAGATTGAGATTCATTTTTGTTGAAAAATTTGTATACCCTAAATAATTCGAATTTCAGGACAAACGTTAACGTTTGAACAATGCAGAGCGTTGGCCCGCCAGAGCGAGGCCCACGCAAGTTGGCCGACGAGTAGTGCAGCCAACGCACATGCAATTTGAAGTATAACGGGTATATCTGTTACATCGGGCATATGGAGCAATAAATGCCTATGAAATTATATTCCAAGGAGACATTCATAATGAAATACCTATTGCCTACGGCAGCCGCCGGATTATTACTGTTCGCCGCTCAGCCAACCATGGCCGCAAATACAGGCGGTTATGCCACCACGGACGGTGGAGACACTTCAGGGGCCGTAAAAAAGACCGCACGCTCTCTGAAAGAAATTGTGGATATCATTGAAGCCGCAAAAGTGGATTCAAAAGGCAAGCAAGTCAAAGGCGGTGCCTATCCGCTTATCATCACCTATAACGGTAATGAAGACTCGCTCATCAAAGCAGCCGAAAACAATATCTGCGGTCAGTGGAGTAAGGACGCACGCGGTGTAGAAATCAAAGAGTTTACCAAAGGGATCACTATTCAGGGCACCAATGGCTCATCCGCCAACTTCGGGATCTGGATTATCAATTCATCCAACGTTGTTGTACGTAATATGCGCTTTGGCTACATGCCGGGCGGTGCGCAAGACGGCGATGCCATTCGTATTGATAACTCGCCGAACGTCTGGATTGACCACAATGAGATCTTTGCCAAAAACTTTGAATGTAAAGGCACACCAGACAACGACACCACGTTTGAATCGGCCGTCGATATCAAGAAAGGGTCAACTAACGTCACAGTGTCATACAACTACATCCATGGCATTAAAAAGGTAGGATTGAGCGGCTCAAGCAATACGGATACAGGCCGTAACCTGACTTACCATCACAATATCTATCGCGATGTTAACTCACGTCTGCCGCTGCAGCGTGGCGGTCTGGTTCATGCGTACAATAACCTGTATGACGGCATCACCGGTTCAGGCTTTAACGTTCGTCAGAAAGGGATTGCGCTGATCGAAAGCAACTGGTTTGAAAATGCGCTGAACCCAGTGACCGCACGTAACGACAGCTCCAACTTCGGTACCTGGGAGTTGCGTAACAACAACATCACCAAACCGGCAGACTTCTCCAAATACAAAATCACCTGGGGCAAGCCTTCCTCTCCTCATATCAATGCGGATGACTGGAAAAGCACCGGTAAGTTCCCTTCCATCTCTTATAAATACACCCCGGTTTCTGCACAGTGCGTGAAGGATAAACTGGCAAGCTATGCTGGCGTAGGCAAAAACCTGGCGGTACTGACAGCATCTGACTGTAAATAAACGCGATCAGGCTTCCGCCTTCCCCGTCATATGAATGACAGGAGGCAATGCCCTGCAACCGTGTCTCTTCACACTGAGCAACGGTTTTACCCGAGCGAGCGCTAATAGCTCGCTCATTTTTATGTAAAACTACATGTAGGTGTGGTAAGCATTTCTTAAAGAGATATAACTTATAGATCAGACTAATTATTTAATTAATCGCATTATTTCTTCATAAAAAAATGACCATTAAGGATTAAGGAATAAAGAAAACAGTGGCTCACCAACACGGGATTAATTAATAACTTGATCAACATCAACTATTTTTACACTTCCATCTCAATGAAGAAACCTTAATTATTTATTGATATATACCCTAAATAATTCGAGTTGCATGAAGGCGGAAAGCAAGAGAATTCCGATGAACTTACTCAAGTAAGCGATTCGGGTGAGTGAACGCAGCCAACGCGCATGCGGCTTGAAATATGACGAGTATAGTTCACAGTTACCATCACGTTACAAACCCTTTCATTACGCAATAAAAAACAAAATATCATTTTATTTTTAATAAAATACTCTACATAATGATTTCAAAAAAAATGAAAAAATCCGCCATTTAAAATAGAAACTTATTAACCATCAATATGATGGACGTTATTCACGCGATATATTTAATATCTAAATATTGAATTATTTTATTTTTATGGTAAGAATTAATTGGGTCTTCAATAAACTTTGTTTTCATTTTTATTGAAACACCCCAGTAATATAATCTGGGTTATGTGGATCATTTATACCCAAAAAAAATTCAATTCCAAGGAGAGTACCTTAATGAAATACCTACTGCCTTCTGCAGCCGCTGGGCTGTTATTACTTGCGGCCCAACCGACGATGGCGGCAAATACGGGCGGTTACGCCACCACTGACGGTGGTGACGTTGCCGGTGCCGTGAAAAAAACGGCACATTCCATGCAGGACATCATTGATCTCATCGAAGCCGCGAAGCTGGATTCCAATGGTAAGAAAGTCAAGGGTGGCGCTTACCCGCTCGTCATCACCTATGACGGTAATGAAGATGCGCTGATCAAAGCCGCAGAGAACGACATCTGCGGTCAGTGGAAGAAAGATGCACGTGGTGTGGAAATCAAAGAGTTTACCAAAGGGATTACCATCCTCGGCACCAACGGTTCTTCCGCTAACTTCGGGATCTGGCTGACGAAATCATCCGATGTCGTCATCCGTAACATGCGCTTTGGCTATATGCCGGGCGGCGCTCAGGACGGCGATGCGATTCGTATCGATAACACCCCGAACGTCTGGATTGACCACAACGAGATCTTCGCGAAAAACTTTGAATGCGCAGGTACAAAAGACGGTGATACCACATTCGAATCCGCGATTGATATCAAGAAAGCCTCTACCAACGTGACGGTATCGTACAACTACATTCACGGCATCAAAAAGGTGGGACTGAGCGGCTTCAGCAGCAGTGATACAGGCCGTGACCTGACTTACCATCACAATATTTATGACGATGTTAACGCTCGCCTCCCACTGCAACGTGGCGGTAAGGTTCATGCCTACAACAACCTGTACACTGGCATCACCAGCTCTGGCCTGAACGTGCGCCAGAAAGGGATTGCATTGATCGAACGTAACTGGTTCGAAAATGCGAAAAACCCGGTGACCTCACGTTACGACGGCTCCAACTTCGGTACCTGGGAGCTGCGTAATAACAACATCATGAGCCCAGCCGACTTCGCGAAATACAACATCACCTGGGATAAAGACTCCAAGGACTACGTGAACGCGGAAGATTGGAAGAGCACCGACACATTCCCTTCTGTTCCGTACAGCTACTCTACTGTTTCCCCACAGTGCGTGAAGGATAAACTGGCAAACTATGCCGGTGTAGGTAAAAACCTTGCCGTACTGACAGCAGCAAGCTGTAACTAATTACGACGTGTAAATCGTGAAGGGTAAATAAGCGAACGTCAGGCTCCGACCCTCATTATCCTGTGCTAACAGGAGCCTGCAAGCAAGCTTAACGCCCACCGGCTTACTGTTTGGTCGCAGATGAGCGAGCCATCAAGGCTCGCTCATTTTTATCGTTAATATTCAAGGAAATGAAATGAAACGTTCTCTTCTGTTCGCCGCACTGTTCAGCACTGGATTAGTATTCGGTGTCGGCATACCGATGGCTACCGCCGCCACACCGGCCGCACCAGAGTTGAAAGGATTCGGGACCGATACCGTCGCAGGTAGCGGTGGGCGTATTATTCGCGTCACAACACTGGCCTCTTCCGGTGCCGGTTCACTCCGCGAAGCTCTGGCCGTCAAAGGGCCACGCATTATTGTTTTTGAGGTTGGCGGAATTATCGATCTGAATAAAAGCGACCTCAGATTAACGGAACCGTTTGTCACCATCGCTGGCCAGACGGCCCCCTCTCCCGGCATTACCATCATTCGCGGTGGAATGGGCATTAGCACGCATGATGTGCTCATGCAGCATATCCGTTTTCGCATCGGTGATGCCGGTACGGGTAAAAAAAGCGGCTTTGAACGCGATGTTTCAATCAACGGTAAAGATGCCTACAACGTTGTGATCGACCATTCGAGCTTCGCGTGGGGTACAGACGAAAATCTGTCTATTTCTGGCCCACGCTACGACGGGCCGCAAGGCACCGCACACCGTATCACGCTCTCGAATAACATCATCGCTGAAGGCCTATATGACTCAGCCCACACCAAAGGCATCCACTCAATGGGCACGCTGGTTCACGATAACGTGACCGACGTGGCGATTGTGGGCAACCTGTACGCCCACAACAATGAGCGCAACGCCTGGTTCAAGGCCGGCTCAACGGGCGTCATGGTCAATAACCTAATCTATAACCCTGGCATTTGGGGGATTCGCGTTGGCGGAGTCAAGGAAGAATGGGAAGGAAAAACCATGCCCGCCAGCCCACGCGTCTCCGTTGCGGGTAACGTAATACATTACGGCACCAATACCAAAGCCGGTTTAGGACTCGTAGGCAGTAACAGCTCCGGCGATGTCTGGATGTCGGATAATCTCGCTTACGACACCAACGGAAAAGCCGCACCGCAAACCTCGGGCAGCGGGATTAATCTACTTAAGGTATCCTCTATTTGGCCTTCAGGCTTAACGTCAGCGCCTGCCAGCGCTACCACCAATCAGGTTCTGCAAAGTGCAGGCGCACGACCCAAAGATCGTGATACCGTCGATAAGCGCATCGTGGATAACTTCAAACAGCGCAAAGGCAGTTTCGTGAACAGCCAGGAAGAGGTTGGTGGCTATCCCGTGGCAACGGCAACCTACCGTCAGTTGAACGTGCCGAGCACCGGCGTGGATGCCTGGCTACAGCAGATGGCAAAAGCGCTCGAATAACGCAGCCGTTAGCACTTGAAGATCGAAAAAGGCCACATCAGTGGCCTTTTTCGTACTCTCAGCTCCAGTCTATCTCACCAATCAGGGCAGCACTTTCGCGGACTGAATCATAATAGGCGTGGTAGGCACATTCTGGTAAGGCCCGACGTTCTTCGTTGGCACCTGAGAGATCTTATCCACAACGTCCATACCTTTCACAACCTTACCGAACACGGCGTAGCCAAAATCACGTTGGCCGTGATCAAGGAATGCATTGTCTGCGACGTTGATAAAGAACTGGCTAGTCGCGCTATCCTTTTCTGCGGTACGCGCCATCGCAATCGTTCCGCGCTGGTTACGCAAGCCGTTGTCGGCTTCATTTTTGATCGGCGCATTCGTCGCTTTTTGGCTCATTTCGCCAGAAAAGCCACCGCCCTGCACCATAAAACCAGGGATGACACGGTGAAATGTCGTTCCGTTATAAAAACCATTGTTAACGTACTCGACAAAATTCTTTACCGAAACTGGTGCTTTTTGGTTATCTAAAGACAGTTCGATATTGCCCGCAGACGTCGTCAACAACACACGTGTGGTGGTGTTGGAAGCCGCAAAGGCCGAAGAGAATGCCGTTAGAGAAAGAAGGGCTGCCGCAGCAACCAGAGTACGTTTAAGCATGAGAATTCCTTTTTGAAGAGGCTGACTACAGAAAGCGTGATAATTGTAAGTATCCGCCCCCTTCAACGCTACCCATTTACCTTTTTTTACGTATAAAAGTCTGTTCGTAACCAACTATGAGCAAAAACCTGTACGAAAGATATAAAAAAGGCCGATTGCTCAGCCTCATCTCTGTAGAGAATGCATGGAAGACGACAACTCGTTATTTTTTAGGTAAGGCTATCTTTCAGATCGAACAAAAAACAATTCATATAAAACAAAAGCTATTCTTGACTTAGGGTATGCTCCTCAATCCAGTCAAAATTGATATCTTCTCCCAGCCCCGGACGTTGCGGCAGATGCACAAAGCCCTCGTCATCCATCGGATCGACAATGGAATTCAGATAAGCCGCAGGCTCGTCGTAATCGAGGAAAGGATGCAGCAGACCGCGCTCATACCAGCGGCAGTTTTTGATCGCCCCAACGACGTTGAGGTTTGGCGCGCCGTTGCCATGAATTTCACAATCCATCCCGAAGGATTCCGCCAGGCTAGCGACCTTCAGACACGGCCAGAGACCGCCCACGCCCTGCACACCTGCGCGTAAAATGTCACATGCACCTTCTTTCACCCAGTCAGCACGGCTGAAGTACTTACCTGACAGACTTTCCGGCCCGATGACATCGATATCCAGGCTCTTGGTCAGCCAGCTATAGGACGCCATGCTCTGTTCTTCCATCGGTTCTTCAAACCAGGTGAAATCGAGCTTTTGCAATTCACGACCGATATACAGCGCATCGCTGCGGCTGTACCAGTGGTAGCCATCCAGCATCAGGCAGATGTCCGAGCCGACGGCTTCACGTACTGCGGCACAGGCTTTCACGTCAATCTTCGGGCTGGGTGCGAACGATACTGGCGGCATCCAGGTGTGCAACTTGATGGCTTTATAGCCGCGCTGCACCAGCTTTTCTGCAAACTGGCCGTATTCCTCTGGCGTCGATAAGCCACCTTCCAGCTCATCGCCACACATGGTGCTGCCGTAGGCTGGGACTTTTTCACGGTAGCCGCCAAGCAGTTTATGCACCGGCATGTTCAGTACGCGACCTTGCAGATCCCACAGTGCGGATTCCACAATCGACAGCGCGCGATCGGTCAGTTGGTTGGCGCTACCGCGTTGCCAATGCACCAGATCCTGCCAGAGGCGTTCACGGTCGAACGGGTTCTGCCCAATCAGCACCTTGCGGAAGAAAGCATTAACAATATGAGGACGAACCACTTCCGGCGGCGCGAAAGCGTAACCTTTTTGGCCGTCATCTGCCGTGATGGTTAACAGCGCCATCCTGGCTTGATTTTCAGGTCCCGGGTGTGAATGACCCGCACTATCGGAAGCCCGGCGTGTGGGATAAGTAAAGACGGTGACATCAATTGATTCTATTTTCACGTTATTACCTGCTTTGATGTTTAACACAGCTCATGTACAAGATTTGCGAATGTAAGCCATATAAATAATTAAAGAATAACGCCACTGACTGTGTTGGGAGGAGTAGATAAAAAGCGCCTATCGCTCTCTGGTACGACCTTATCAGTCGATCACCGCAACAGAATAGAAATAGTGTGCCAATTAAAAAAAATGGTATTTTATTTTCAATAATAAAAGGTTGTTACGCCGTTAGTCATTAGGCAATTTCCTCCATATGACGAAATTATGTCGCCAATAATTGTGCAATCGCACATAAAGCTGTGAGCATTATCGATAATTAGCAGCATATTTTATTTAACTTATTGATAAATAATAAACATGTTATTTATTTTTTCTTTCCATACCCGTATCAATGAACGAGTGCAGCTTTCAGCGTTGGCCGTGCGTCAGCGGATGGCCTGCCACAGCGCAAAATGATTTTCCGTCAACCGTGGAATACCAACTAAATCGGGATCGCTGGCGGCCTCATCCTCTCTGACTTAACGGCCTTCATCGTTCAGCACCAGCGGGGTGATCTGGTCGCCATCATCGTCTACGAACAGATCGACAGTATTCAGGTCATAGTCGCGACGCGGAGGCTCTTCTGCATCCTTCATCTTGGTGCAACTGAAGATAAGCGCACCACCGTCAAGGATGACGTAAACCTTCTGTTTTATTAGGTAAGTTTCACGGATAGCGATGAAAACCCACGCGATAATGGGGCAGCACTGCGGCCCCTATTACTATCAGACGTCCGTCAGGCGTTTACGATCGACTTTACCGCTGCCGGTTTTCGGCAGCTTATCAAGCACCACAATGCGCCCCGGCACCATGTACGCCGGTAAAAACTGGTGCAGCTGTTTGCGCAGCGCCAGCTTGGTCATCTCTGAGCTGGGTTTATACTCCACGTAGCCGACCAGCACCGCGTCATCCCCTTCCCCCTGAAGTTTCACGGCCGCATCCTGTACCTGTTCGATCCGCTTCAACTGCGCCTCGATCTCTCCTAGTTCGATGCGAAATCCCCGTAATTTCACCTGATCGTCGAAACGACCAAGATACTGATAACGATCGTCCGTCAGCAGCCGGACTTTATCACCAGTGCGGTACATTCTCTGCCCAGATTCCACTTGCTGAATAAAACGATCCTGTGTCAGATCGTCACGCTGCCAGTATCCGCTGCTCAGCGCGTCACCAAGAATGCACAGTTCCCCCACCATCCCTTCCACCAGCGGATGACGATCGTCATCGATCACCAGATGCTGATAGCCCGCCAGCGTGTTCCCCAGCGCAACCGTATGCTGATTCTCTAACGCTGTGCCATCGATCTGCGCCATCTGCGACCAAATCGTCGCCTCTGTTGGCCCATAGCAATTCCACAGCGTCCTGCAACGGCTGACCAGACGCTGCGCCAGTCGCAGATCCAGCGCTTCACCGCCGCACAGCGCCACCAGATCGGGTTTACCCTGCCAGCCTGCTTTGAACATCATGCGCCAAAACGCGGGCGTGGCCTGCAAGACATTGATGTCTGGTCGAGCCTGTAAATACGCCGCGACCGCCTGCGGATCTTTGTATTCCTCATGCGTGGTCAGGTGCAACACGCCGCCGACCCACAGCGGCGCAAACACTTCCAGCATGGAGATATCGAACGCCAGCGTGGTAATCAGCAGCCAGTTGGCTTGATCCGTTAAAGCCAGCCGCTCAGTGCTGGCATGAATAAAGGTTTGCAGTGCCCGTTGACCAATCACAACACCTTTCGGTTTCCCCGTAGAACCGGAGGTAAACATCATGTAGGCCGCCGTTTCCGCGCCCCCCGTCCGTGCCACCTGTACGCTTGCGGTGGCATCGCTGGCGGCATACGGTAAATCGCCGAGGTTCAGGATCGGGCAGTCAAACGCCAGCGAACCGCCGGTGTAGCTGTCCTGCAAGACTGCGGCCAGTACCGCTTCCTGCTGAATCGCCTGTAGGCGTTCCCCCGGAAAATCCGGCTCCAGCGGCACAAACGCCACCTGAGAAAACAGGCAGGCCAGCAGCGCCGCCACGGTGTCAGGCTGACGGCTAAGGTGCAACCCCACACGCTGACCAGCCGTGATGCCCTGTGCAGCCAGTACCTGTTGAATCAGCGCTACGCGTTGCAACAGTTCCCGATAGCTGATGTCACGTTCCTGAAAGCGAATGGCTACACGGTCCTGCCGTTCTTCCTGAGTAAGACGCGCCAGCAGTTCATCGTGCAGGGTGGGCGTCGTCGTCCTGTGAGGTAGCGGTGCCACCCGCGGACTGAGGCGAATCTGCGCCAGATGCTCCCAACGCTGTGCCAGCAGCCCATCGAGTAGCTGCGTGAGATGGCGGGCAATACGCTGTAGCTGATGGTTATCGAACTGTCCGTCAGGTGCCGTCAGAATCAATCGATCGTTATGCACCAGTACGATCAGCGCCACGCTTTGCGCCGCTTTTTGTACAACCACAGGTAACGATGCCATTTCCCCCACGATCAGCAGGCTGCTAAACAGCGCATGCTGCGTGTCGGCTGCCGGAATCCCTGGTGACGACTGCGGATCGCACGACGATCCCACTGCTGCGATCCACTCGCTAACAAGACGATCGCGCTGATGAAAATATGCGATCAGCGGTCTTACGTGGTCAGGAAGATCGCACGTGACGAGCGCGGCACACACCTGCTCTTCACCGCTGTATTTGTACAGCAGCCAGCTCCATGCCGCGCTCACCAGCGACGTAGGGTATTGTCGGAGCAGTTCACTGCTGTGGCGCTGTTCACCATGCGCGGCACCTACCCGCTGCCCAAAGGCCGTGGGCTGTTGGATATCCGCCAGCGGGTTCTCCACTGCTTCATCGTTCCCTGTCATGACAGCGTTTCCTCATTGGCGGTCACCTTCGACTGTGCCAGATATCCGCTCAGCGCCTGCGGTGACGAGTAACGCTGCAAGAGCGCCACACTCACCGGATGCGCTAACGCGCGGCTCAATGTCTGTGCCAGCGCAATACGCTGGAGCGAATCAACACCACTTTCACACAGCGTCTGCGACCAGAGGCCAGATTCACTGCGTCTCAGCGCCTGCGCCCACACGCGCAGCAGCGCTTGGGCTGACGGCGTATCAGGCGAACCAGCGCGGCTATCCTGCATGGCAGCCTGCCTCATCGACGTATCCGCCACCTTATTATGTCCGACAATCTCGGCGGGCTGCTGCGGCACGCTATTCACCAGCGCCACCACTTCATCATGCCAGCGCATCAGCACCCGACGTGCCTGCGCGCTATCCAGCACATCGGCATCAAACTCGAAGCGCAGCAGCATGCAGCCCGTCTGCTCACGCACCACCAGATTCAGCGGCATCTCGACTTTTTCATAAGCAGCGGAGAATTCGGGAGATAACCGATGCGGTTCGTCAGCACGTTCACCTTGTTCCTCCTTTGCTCCGGGATAGTTTTCATAAACGAACAGGCTATTGAACAGACGCGGACGTCCGGCTGTCAGGGCAATCAGCGATTGCGTGGCATGCTGATTCAGCGCCATCAGCTCATTCTGCAACTGCACCAGATGCTCTTGCAGCGACATCGGCTGCTGCCAGCTCAGCGCCAGCGGCAGGCTGTTGATGTAGAGACCCACGCTACTCGCCACGTCCTCTACCGGACTTTCCCTGCCCGACAGCACGTTCCCGACAATGCTGACCGCATCACCGGTTGACCGCGCCAGCAGCCGGTGCCAGGCATATTGCGCAATAATGCTGTGGGTGACGCCCACCTCGCGGGCAAACGCGGTTAGCGTCGCCTGATCCTGTTCGCTCAGGCTCACACCGGTGACCTGCGGTTCAACCTGCGTCAGATGCTGGCTGAGATCGATACGTTTCCCCGCCGCCGCAAACAGCCCAGCCACATCGTTCGTCTGTGTCAGCAGCGGCTGCCGCAGTTGCCAGAAAGCCTCGACGGCAGGCTGCTGTGCAACAGCGTGTAGCGCATAATCGACATAGGCGCGATCCACCTGAATCGCTGACGCTTCACCGTGCATCAATGCTTGCCCGTTCATCAACAACTGATAGTCACGGTGCACCGCACCCAGTAGCTGCGGGCCACTCCAGCCATCAATCACGCTGTGGTGGCAGCTCAGCAGTACCCGATAATCCTGATCGCCCAAACGGAAACAGGCAATGCGCAACAGCGGTGGCTGCGACAAATCAAATCCGTTACGTAAATCCTGCTGCCGATAGCGCTCGATGACCGCGTGCGGATCGGCCTCCTGCGCCACATCCTGATAGTGGAAAGGCAGGTCTGCCTGCGCCACAATCACCTGCACGCTGGCACACTCGCTTTCCAGCGCGGCACGCAGCGCCGGGAACCGCTGAATTTGACGCCGCCATGCCTGACGATAGCCTTCCACATCCAGCGCCTGCGCATAGCGAATCGGCGTTTGCAGATGATAGGCATCATCCTGCGGACAGCGCAGGCGGTGGTACAGCATCGACTGCTGGAGCGATGACAGCGGCAACAGCGTGTCGATGTCATAACGCTGCGACAGACTGTCGAGCTGTGGCTGGCTCAGGTTGACCGCCGGGAAATCGCTGGGAGTAAAAGCGGTGCCGTAGTGTAGCTGTGCCAGACAGGCTGCCGTCAGCGTACGAATATTTTCCGTCAGCCGCAGCATCAGGCGTTCACTGTCACGCTGGTTGAGGCAGCCGACCTGACGCAGCGTTAACTGCCCACCAGCAATACCACCGTGGAGACTGATCACCTCTGCCGGTTTATTCTCCGCCGAAACACAGCAGCCCGGCGCGACGTCTACCGGACGCCACGTGCTAGCAGCCTGAACCGACAGCCCGAGATAGTTGAACACAATCGGCGACAGCGTCAGAGAATCACCCTGAGGATGGTAGTAGCGCAGCGGATTAAATCCGACGCCTTTATCCGGCACCTGACGCAGCTTCTCTTTGCTGGATTTGATCAGAGAAGCCCAATCGGATCGATCTTCCAGACATACCGGATAGGTACTGGTAAACCAGCCAACCGTGCGGCTGACATCCAGCGTCGGATCGATCGCCTCGCGCCCATGCCCTTCCAGCATGATGCGTGCTTTGTCGCCCCAGCCGAGATCGTTTAACGTGCGAGTTAGCGCCGCTAACAGCAGATCGCTCACTTCGGTATTAAAGGCACGATTGGCCTCACTCACCAGTTGGCCTGTGGTTTCCGCATCCAGCGTCAGAATCGCGGCGCTGGCATAGCCTTGTGGATCTTTCGCCGCCAGCAGCGCCGTCTGATCCACGCCGTCTTCCTGCGTCTGCCAGTACGCCAGCTGTTCCGCATGCTGTGTGGCGTAGTGATGCAGCGCCGTGCCCCACTGGCGATAGCTCGACGTTTTCGGTGCCAGCGCTTCACCGAGATACAACCGCTCCAGATCGTCAACCAGAATGCGCCAGGATACGGCGTCAATCACCAGATGGTGGAAAGCGAGGAACACCGCCGTGTCCGCCTGCGGATGGTGACGCACCAGCGCGCAGGCCATCGTTTTACCCTGCGCCGGATCGAAGTCACGCTGCAACGCGGTAAACGCCTGTTGCAGGCCGTCGTCGCCAAGCTGACGATAATCCAGCGTCGGTAGCGCAGGGCAAGACACTTCCGTCAGATAGCGCTGCCCATCGGCATCACAGGCCAGACGCAACGCGTCATGTTGTGCCATCAGCGCCTGCAACATCGTGGTCAGGCGTTCGGTATCCACGTCCGGCAGTTGAATCATCGCCGCCTGATTCCAGTGCTCTGGGCGTGCCAGCGGCTGTTCCATAAACCAGCGCTGAATCGGCAGCAGCGCAAATTCACCTTCCAGCGTGCCCTGCTCCGCGACAATGCGTGTCTCACGGTTATTCTGTGCCAGCACGCGGCACAGACGCCGCACGCTTTTCGCCTCGAAAACATCCTTCACCGTGCAGGCGTAACCCGCGCTGCGCAGGCGCGTCGTCAGTTGAATACTGAGGATGGAATCGCCGCCCAAACGGAAAAAATCATCCTCCACGCCCAGCGGCGTATTCAGCACGCTGCGCCAAATCGCCAGTACATCCGCCTCCAGCGGGTTATCGGCTTCCCCGTCGCCTTCGCTGGCTTCCAGCACTGGCGGCAGTTGTTTCGTATCGAGTTTGCCGTTTGGCGTCAGCGGCATGACTTCCAGCAAAATCAGCCGGAACGGCACCATGTACTCCGGCAGGTGCTTCGCGACATCAATCAGGACAGCGGCAGGTTCCGGCGTGCTGCTGTCGGCTTTCACCGTGCCATAGGCGACCAGCGCCGGACGGTTCCCCACTTGTGCAACGATGACTTTAACCTGTTTCAGGGACGGACATACCGCCGACAGCTGCGCCTCGATTTCACCCGGTTCAATGCGGTAGCCGCGCAGCTTGATCTGCTCATCAATACGGCCACAGTATTCATAGTCGCCGTTGTTCAGCAGTCTGGCCTTGTCGCCCGTGCGATAAATGCGCAGCGTCGCCGTGCCGTGTTCGACATTATTCACGTCATTCAGCGTGATGTGTTCAAAGCGGCTGGCCGTCATTTGTGGCTGGTTGAGGTAGCCACGCGCCAGCCCAAGCCCCGCAAGACACAGCTCTCCCGGTACGCCCGCCGGACACAGTTGCCCAGCCGCATCCAGAATCAGCGCCTGAATATGAGTAAGCGGTTTACCGATAGTGACAGGCTGGCCTTTGCGCAGACGGGTACTCAACGCCGTGACAGTACACTCCGTCGGCCCGTACATGTTGTACAGCGCCACCTTATCGGCCCAGTTTTCCACCACCGCGTTCGGGCAGGCTTCACCGCCCATGCCAATCGCCTGAATGCCGTTAACCTGCTGTGGATCGAGAATCGACATCAGCGCCGTTGGCAAGATCAGATGCGTCGCGCCCGCCTGTTCGGCCTGCACAATCGCCCGATCGTTGGGTTCGCCAAACGCCAGCGTGCCACCGCTGCTCAGCGGCAGTAGCGTCGTCATGTTACCGGCATCAAAGGAGAGCGACATGCAGTTGAACATGGTGCTTTGCGGCGTGAAACCGATGCGATCGCGATGATCGTCCAACAGATTGATCAGCGAGCCGTGTTCGATCATCACGCCCTTCGGCAAGCCAGTCGATCCCGAGGTGTAGATCACCTGTGCCAGCTGTTGTGCATGGCGCGGAATGGCTGGCGCTTCATCGCCCGGCAGATCGTGCCACTGCGCGACAACAGCCGGATCGGTCAGATCGATACACTGTTCAGCTGACCATTGCGCTAACTGTTGCCCATCGCCGCCGAGAATGACGGAAAGATTCGCATCGGTCATGATGTGGCGCAGCCGCTCCGGCGGATAGTCAGGATCCAGCGGCACATAGGCAGCCCCCGCTTTCCAGATAGCCAGAAGCGCAACGACAAAATAGCGATCGCGTTTCGCCAACACACCAACCAGCGACTGTTCTCCCAGCCCCTGACGGTGCAGCCAGTGCGCCAGCTGATTCGACTGCCTGTTCAGTTCGGCATACGTCAGCGTATCCGTGCGCTGTTCGCCATCAAAGGCTATCGCCAACTGCTGCGGATCGCGCTGGGCGATGGCTTCAATCGCGTCGGTTACCGTCAGCTGTGGCTGCGGATAGCTACGCGGCAACTGCTGACTTTCCGCCAACACGGCGGCAAAGCGATCCGCTTCCATCAGCGGCAGATGCCAGACGTCAGTTTCCGGAGCCTCAACCACGGCCTCAATCAGCCGGATAAAGCGGTCGGCATAATACTGGATCGTCTGGCGTTCAAACAATGCTGTGGCAAACAGCCAGTCCAGCCGCACTTCCCCCATCAGCTCCGTCACCTTAACCGAAATGTCCGTCTTGGCGGGCAGCACGGGTGAAGTCTCTTCCTCCGCATCGCAACCGGGAATCAGATCGTTGAAATCCACTTTAGCCTGATACACCAGCATTACCTGGAAGATCGGGTTGATCGCGGTGGTGCGATCGGAACCGATCGCCTCGCTCAGCGCTTCAAAACGATAAAGCTGATGATCGAAGGCCGACAGATCCTGCTCGCGGCAATATTGCAGGTAATCGACGAAACGCTGGCTGTCCTGCAACTGAGTGCGCAGCACGATGGTGTTGACGAAGAAGCCGACGACATCTTCGATATCCGGTCGTTCGCGGTAGGCCAGCGGCGAACCAATGACGATGTCTTTTTCACCGCTGATGCGCGCCAGCATCAGGGAGAACACCGCATGCAGGCCGATAAAGTTAGAGGTATTGTAGCGCTGGCACAGGCGCTTGAATTTATCCCACAGATCGTTGTTGATCGCGGAGAAGATCACCTCACCGCCGCTATTCTGGTGCGCCGGACGCGGTTTATCCAACGGTAGGCTGTGTACTTCGGGGATTCCCGTCAGTCGCTCAACCCAGAACGGTTTGAATTCGTTGTGGTAATCCAGAAACGAGGCGGAATTGAACCAGTGTGCGTAATCGATATAGTTAAGCTGGGTCGGCTCGACGGGGTAAGGCTGGCGATTTTGACAGGCCAGAAAAGCCGGTTTGAAATCCGCAAACATATTCTTCACCGACCAGCCATCGGAAATAATATGGTGCTGGGTGATCATCAGAACGTGCACCCGTTCGCTCATTTTCACCAGCCGCACACGAGTGAGATCGCCCGCCGTGAGATCGAACGGGCGGCTGATTTCCGCTTTCACCTGCTGCTGTAAGCGCCCTTCCCGTTCGTCTTCCGGCAATGATGAGAAATCATCATGCTGTATCACAAACGGTTGATAGGCATCGATACGCTGTTCGCCCTTGCCGTGTTCGTTGACCACAAAACGGGTACGCAGGCTGGCATGACGCTGCGCCAGCGCGTCAAAGGCAAACGCCAGTGCCGCCACATCCAGCGTGCCGGTCAGACGAAAATAGACCGGCATATTGTAGAGGTGTGATTGCTCTTCGTACTGCTCGATAAACCACAGTCCGCTCTGTGATGACGACAGCGGGCCAGACGCGGCATTCTGCGGCGTGATGGGACGTTCAAACGCCTGCTGCGCCGTCAGGCAACGCACAATGGCGTCTTTGTTTTCCTTAATCGTACGCCCAATCTCTGGCGTGATCGCGTCTTTGCTGGACTGCGAAATCAACTGCTCCTGCGCATTTAACGCCAGACGGACGCCCTGCCGCTCCAGCTGCTTTAACAGCGTTACGATATCTTTCATGACTTGTCACTCTCTCAGCAAATCAGGCCGTCAGCGTTGCCCCGCCGTCCACCACCACGTCCTGCATGGTGATGTGGCTGGCCAGATCGGAAGCCAGAAAAACTACGGTATTGGCGATCTCGTCCGGCTGAGCGATCTTGCCCAGCGGAATGCCCAGTTTGTACTGGTCAGGAAAGCCCGCGATAGTGCGCTGCTCAGCATCGGCGCTGTGCCACATGCCGCGCTGCATCGGCGTGTCCGTCGAACCCGGCGACACCAGATTGCAACGTACGCCGTAAGGCGCCAGCTCCAGACCGGCACAGTGAGACAGGCTGGTGAGTGCCGCTTTCGAGGCGCAGTACGCCGCCATCTGTAGACGGGGGACATGCGCGGCATTGGAGCCAACGCAGACGATCGCGCCGCGGCGCTGCTGCTTGAAATGCGGAACCAGTGCGTTTAACAGGTAAAACGCGCCAGAGGCGTTGACGTTGATGCACTGGTGCCAGTCGTCCACGCTCAGCGCGTCGATGTCGCCCAGGCGAAGAATCCCGGCGGCGTTGACCAGCACGTCGAGCCCCGTTTCTGCCAACTGCTGGCGACAGGCCGTCGCCACACTGTCCGGCTCGCTGATATCAAGCGTCACACAGCGAAACGGATGATCATCATGTCGGAATGCGCGGTCGAAACCGATCACGTTCGCGCCCAACGCAACGAACTGGCGGGCAATGCTTTCGCCAATGCCGCTCGCCGCACCGGTGACCCAGACGGTCTTGCCGCTGAAATCAAACTGAAGAGGTTGTGCCTTGTTCATCATTTTCCCTACCACACCATTTCCACGCTGTTTTCGTCCTGTGACAGCCTGTCGTCCAGATAGCGGCAGAAGTCGCTGAGCTGAGGATGATCGAACACATCAGACACCTTGATGCTTACGGAAAACTCGGCGGCCAGACGGTTGACGATCTGGATGGTCTGCAATGACTGTCCGCCCAGCTCGAAGAAGTTATCCCGCGATTGGATCCCCGATACGCCGAGGATCTGCTGCCAGATTGCGCTGACCCGGTTTTCGGTTTCGCTGGCTAACGCCTGCGCCGGTGCCTCGTCGTGGTATTCCGCCAGCAGACGCTTACGATCGACCTTGTTAGATCCCGTTTTCGGCAACTGGCGGAAGACACGGTAATCGGTGGGGATCATCGCTGGCGGCAGCACGCTGCCCAGACGCTGTTTCAGCGTACGAGCGTCGATCTCGCCTGCTTTATTGGCGACAAACGCCACCAGACGCCGCACGCCGTTGGGGTAAACAATGCCCTGGACGCAGGCTTCATCGACGTCCGGCTGTGCCAACAAATGGGCTTCAACTTCCCCCGGCTGGATCCGGTAGCCGCTGATTTTAAATTCGTTGTCCATGCGCCCGAGGTAGAGCAACTGCCCTTTTTCCAACCGGACTCTGTCGCCAGTGCGGTAAGCGGGAACCTCCCGATCGCCCACCGCTATTTGCGTAAATGCCGTGTGTTCTGTACCGATGTAACCCGCCGCCAGCGTTGGCCCCAACAGCACCAGTTCACCTTCCGCCGCAGGGCGATCGCCCACCGCCAGAATCAGCGCGTTGACACCAGCCAGCGGCAGACCGATAGGAAGCTGTGCCACATCGGCCGACTGTGTTTGCAGATCGCAACTGGTCGCCACCACTGTGGTTTCAGTCGGGCCATAGGTGTTAATTAAGCGCAGCGTATCCGGCGCATGACGTTGCCACTGCGCCAGTTGTTCGGGGTACACCGCTTCACCGCCGATGATGATGGCGCGCAGTGCGGAAGGCAGGGTCAGCGTGCCGGTTTTCAGCGCAACAACCCATTCATTCCAGAATGCCGTCGGCAAGTCGAGCAGCGTAATCGCCTGCTCTGCGACCTGTTCGACAAAGGTCGGAATCGACTCCAGCATCTCATCGGTGCGCAGCACCAGCGTCGCACCGCTGGTCAGCGTGGCAAAGATCTCTTCAATGCTGGCATCAAAGTTAAACGGGGCAAATTGCAACACGCGATCCGCCGCGCGCAGGCCATAGCGCTGGCGTGCCGCTGCGATGAAGTGATCCAGTGCGCTGGCACCGATCTCTACCCCCTTCGGCAATCCGGTCGATCCTGAGGTGAACATGACATAGGCAATCTGCCCGTCTCTCGCTTCCGCAGGCGGCAGAGCGGCGGCCTGTGCGTTGGATGACAGAAGATGCCCCGCCAGAACGATCTCACCGGAAAAGACCGACGCCAGCCGATGCTGGTAGTCCGCCTGCGTCACAATCGTACGCAGACTGGCAATCTGGATGATGTGTTGTTGACGTTCGTGTGGCTGTTCAGGATCGAGCGGCACATACACCGCGCCGCACTGCATCAAGGCCAGCAGGCAAATGATGGTTTCAGGGCTGCGGTTCAGCATGACACCGATGCGCTCACCGGGTTGCACGCCTCGCTCATGCAGCGCCGCAGCCGCCTGACCGCTCAGATCCAGCAGTTGCTGATAGCTGTACTGCCGATCGCGCTGCGTCAGCGCCGGATGATTCGGGTTTTTACACGCCTGCTTGGCAATCGCCGTCAGAACGGGTTCAACGAACGGCTCAGGCTCGCGACTGGTGATCAACGCCAGCTCACGCTCTTCACGCAGCCAGCGCCCCAGCAGCTCGCCGCTGGTCTGCTGCGGCTGCGCCAGCCAGCGTTGAAGCAGCGTGAACAGCGTTTCTTGCAGGCTGGCAAGCGCTTCCGCGCTGTAACAGGCTGGGTTGGCATCAAAATCCAATACCGGTGTGCCATCGGGTTTGAAATGGATCTCGATCGTCAGATCCTCTACTGGCCCGGCACTGAGATTCAGGGTGCTGGACGACAGCGATCCGTAATTGAGCGGATGATCGAACGGCATGATATTGATCAGCGGACCGAAGAGGCGCTGTTCGCCGCCGACGCGGTTCAGATCGCGCCGTAAGTGCTCATAGCGATAATGCTGATGCCGCCGCAGCGTGCGTTTGGTACGGGCAACCTGCTGCGCCAGTGTGACAAAGTCCGCCTGTTCATCTACCTGAATGCACAGCGGCACAATATTCATCTGCATGCTCGGCACCGTCAGCGAGGCGGAGCCGATACGGTTCATCACCATCATGCCGAACGTCAGTCGGTCGCTGCCGGACACCAGTTTGAGGTGCGTCGCCAGCATCGCCAGAAACAGATCCGGCCAGCTGATCTTGTTGCCTTCACACAGCGCCGTCAGCGGCTGCCAGATATCCGCTGGCAACACGCTGCTCTGACGCAAAAAGCGCGCCGCGATCGGGGCTTTCTTCTCACTGAAGCTGGCCGGTTCCGGCATCGCGTTCAGCGTTTCCAGCCAGAAACCACGCGCTTGCACCGTCTGTCCGCTGGCATCACGCTGCTGTTCCTCTTCCAACACCTCGCTGAATGGACCGAACTCAGCCACCGCCACAGGTTGCCCCGCCATCAGCGCGGTGTAGATCTGGGCGATACGCTGAAACAGCATCGTCGTCCCAAAACCATCCAGCGCAATGTGGTGAACACAACTGTAGAGAAAATCGCGCTTTTCACCGCACAGCAGCGCAAAACGGCAAGGTAACTCGTTCAGTAAATCCAGCGGCTGGGCGATCTCTTCACGCGCCCACTGGCGTATCGTCTGCTCTTCATCCTTCATCGGTGCAGGCAACAGTTCACTAATCGGCCGCACGCCGATGGGCACTGGCAGTTGTGAAGCGACAAAGCCGATCTCCGGCTGCTCGGCCTGTTCACCCGCAACCTCAACAAACTGGCAGTACAGGCACTCGCACTCCATGACCGCCTGACGGATCGCGCTCAGCATGGCTTCAATGTCGACTTTGCCATCAAACGCGATGCACTCCGCCGTGTTGAACGTCGCTTTATCATCGTTCAGGGCATGACCTAACCACAGCCCGCGCTGCGCAACGCTCAACGGCTTCATGATGCGGCTCCCTGCTGTTTTTCGATCAGCGCCCACCAGGCATTCAGGCTGGGGTTACGCGCCAAGTCGACAAAGCTCAGCGTAACCCCCTGATTGCGCCATTCGGTCAGCAGCGCCATCATGCGCACCGAATCCAGGCCGTAGTCGATCAGATTTTCATCTTCATCGAACTGATCTTCATCTTCGTCGATCAAGGTCAGCAGGTGCGCTCTCAGTCCTTGTTTTGTCAGTGCCTGTGCCATTTTTGCTCCTGTAAGTTCTGCCGTGCTAACCACCCGCCCGGCGCGCGTCGCCACATATTTCAGCGCCATCTGGTGTTCCTGAAGTGAGAAATCCGCCACCGCATCGCCGACCATGAATGGCTTGATGTCGCGCATGAAAGCATCCGTCGCGGTAATCATGCAGCCGATATGCCCATAAACGCCGCAGATAATCAGCTGATCTTTACCCATCTCTTTCATCATCGGTTCCAGCGGCGAACGGTGAAAAGCGCTGTAGCGCCACTTCACCAGCACCGTGTCATGCTCATCCGGTGCCAGCGCACTCACGACGCGCTGCTTTTCAGGGTGATTATTCAGCCCTGCGCCCCACATGTCGTTCAGCAGCGCCCGGTCGGCCGCGCTTTGTGCATTCGGCTGCGCGGTATACACCACCGGAATCCCCTGCGCTTTGCAGTAGGTTCGCAACGCCACAATGTTCTCAATCAACTGCTGCGCCAGCGGGCTGTCCGCACCATAGAAATTCACGAAATAGTCCTGCATGTCGTGAATCAGCAGCACCGCACGCTCAGGTTCAAACGCCCAGGAAACCTTGTTGTCTGGGAAATCCTGTGCGCGCGGCAGGGGATAAGAAGCAATAGAAGGGATTGCCATCACAAAATCCTTATTTGTTTTGAGTACTACGTTCGGTTTTGAGTGCTAAGTTGAGTCTGAATGCGCTGACGGAGTGATTTCTTATCAATCTTGCCGACCGGCGTAACGGGCAAGGTGTCGATCATCTCGAAGCGGTCCGGCAGTTTGAATTCAGCAATACCCTGATTGCGAAGATATTTTCTTAACGTAATGGCTTTCAGCGCGGGATCGCTGACCACCAGAAAAGCGCAGCTCTTCTCGCCCATGACCGGATCGGGCATGGACACCAGTGCGGCATGAAGAATGCCATCATGCTTGAGCAACAGATTTTCGATCTCTTCGGCAGCAATCTTTTCACCGCCGCGGTTAATCTGATCTTTTTCCCGTCCGACCACGCGCAAATAGCCGTCCTCGGTCATCTGCACCACATCGCCCGAGTGGTAAAACCCTTCACTGTCGAAGGCGCGAGCGTTATGCTCCGGGCTGCGGTAATAGCCACGGAAGGTATACGGGCCACGCGTCGCCAGCAGCCCGGCTTCGCCTCGCGGCACCGGATTGCCGTCAATGTCCAGCACCTTCACTTCATCGTCCGGGCTCATCGGGCAGCCCTGTGTCGTGAAGATATGCTCATCGCTGTCGTCCAGTCGGGTGTAGTTCACCAGCCCCTCCGCCATGCCAAGCACCTGCTGTAGCTTGCAGCCCAGCACCGCCGGAATACGACGTGCGACGGTTTCACTCAGCTTCGCCCCGCCTACCTGCAAGATCTTCAGGCTATGCAGCGCGCCACCAAACTGCTCGGCCGCCTGGATCCACAATGCGGCAGCGGGCGGCACCAGCGAGGTAATATCGATCTGGTGGCGTTCGATCAGCGGGAAACAGGTCATCGCCCCCGGATCCGGCGCCAGCACGACGCGTCCACCGGCATAAAACACGCCGAGCGAACCGGGTGAACTTAACGGGAAGTTATGCGGTGCGGGCAAGGCGCACAGGTAGCGGGTTTGTGGCGTCAGCTCACAGATTTCCACGCTGCGGCGCACGCTGTAGTAGTAATCATCGTGGGTGCGGGGAATCAGCTTCGGCGTACCAGTACTGCCGCCAGAAAGCTGGAAGAAGGCAACCTGCCCCGACGCGGAAGGCTGATACTGGCTGGCTGAAGTGCGCGGTTGCAACCAGTCTGACAGACTGTGCCCCAGCGGACTGTCGCCGAGCATCACCACCGTTTGCAGGCGGGGAACCTGCGTCTGTAGCCGATCCAGAAACTCGCCGTTGCCAAACAGCGGGTGTTCGGCCGAGGCGATCAGTAAGCGCGGTTCGATCTGCGTGGCGTATGACAGCAATTCCAGCTTGTTGTGACTGAACAGCGCGTTAACTGGCGCGACGCCCATTTTCAGCAACGCGAAAAAGGTCAGGTAAAATTCAGCCACGTTCGGCAACTGCACCAATGCCGTGTCACCACAACGCAGGCCGCTTTCCGTCAGACGCGATGCCAGCGCGGAAGCCTGCCGATCCAACTCCCGATAGCTCCACTGGCGCTCGCCGCACACCACCGCAACGGCGTCAGGTTGCGTCGTCAGATGGCGTTCCCAGGCATCCGTCAACGGCAGACCGACCCAGTACCCCTTTTCGCGGTAACGCTGCGCCAGTTCCTCTGGCCAGGGCGTAAATTCAATGCTCATAGTCCATCCACACCAGAGTTAAGCCCAAACGCATTCAGCATCGTGTTTAATTTGGCGGCGGTTTCAGCCCATTCCTCCTCGGGGACTGACGCCTCAACAATGCCCGCACCGGCAAACAGGCGAACGTTATTGTTTTTGATGGTGCCGCAGCGAATCGCTATCGCCCATTCGCC
This sequence comes from Pectobacterium sp. A5351, assembly GCF_028335745.1. NCBI lineage: Bacteria > Pseudomonadati > Pseudomonadota > Gammaproteobacteria > Enterobacterales > Pectobacteriaceae > Pectobacterium > Pectobacterium sp. A5351. The sequence continues at coordinate 493,444 of NZ_CP116477.1, read as the reverse complement.
ATCACCGTTGGCATCACACCAGCCGACAATGCCGCTGAATATGCCGCGATCGTGCGGTTCCAGTTCGGCGATCAGCTGGCGCGCGTCCTGCGTGGGGAAGCCGCACAGCGCAGGAGTCGGATGCAGTTGGCAGGCCACCTGAAGCGCCGTCATCTCTGGGTTAACCAGTTCACCGCTAATGGCGGTAGACAGGTGCCACATGGAGGCGGTGTGCATCAGCGCAGGCGCCGATGGCACCGTTAATGACGAGCAAAGCGGCATCAGACGTTGACGAATGTCATCCACCACCAGCTTGTGCTCGTGCTTATCTTTGCTGGAATTCAGCAAGCGCTGGCTATTCAGGTAATCCAGATGTTCATCGTTCATCCGTCGTGCCGATCCCGCCAGCGGGTTGGAGACAATGACATTGCCCTGCTTACGCAGCAGCAGTTCCGGGCTGGCGCCCAGTAAGATGGAACCATCAGGCAGCGGCAGCGAGAAGTGATAACCCCCCGCGTTCTGCACCATCAGGTTGTTGAGGATCGTTTGCGCCTTAACCGGGCCCGTCAGCTCAATGTCCAGAATGCGTGACAGTACTGCTTTGCTCAGTTCACCGCGGCGGAAACGTTCAACGGCCTCCGCCACGATAGACTTGAACTGATATTCGTCTGGAACGCTGTTCAGCGTGAGTGCGGCAGGTGCTGCTGCCGTCTGCTTACGAGCACGACTGACGAGTTCAGATTTCGTCGTAACGGTATAATTATCAGGGATATAGAGACTAGAGGGTTGTGTGGTATCAAAAGGAATCGCCCCCACCACAATAGGCAGCGACTGCCCTGCCTGACGCGCCCGCTGGAACGCCTGCGCGATTGCAGAACTCAGCCCATCATTGTGCGAGTCTGGAACGCAAACAGGGGACGAAATACGTTCAAATAAGCCGGAAGTCGAAAGGCTACGGTGTTCCGATGCATATAAAAAAGCAGTCTTTTCCGAATAAGTTAGCCCGCTAAATGTTTCAGCTTCTGTAATCAGTGTATCCACAAGGCAGCTCCTGCGCTCGCAAATTAAATACCAATGATTATTAAAATCATTATCATTTATATCAAGCGAAGTTAAATTACACTGAAGTAACGTGTTCGGTCAATCCTTCCACAGAATGCTTATTCACGCCCACTAAATAGGGGTTATATTGATGTTAATCAATTTTTTTGGTCATCTTTCATAACGGTTAATGGTTAGCAATAGGAATGTATTGATTATAAAACCCACATCACAGATGATAATGAAAATACTTATCATTCATTGTCAGGAAAATTAAGCTGCGCTAGACTGCGCGAATATTTTACTAACTGTGTCTAAATGTGAGCCCGTCATGGATGAAAGCATGTACCGCCAGCACACCCGACCCGTTGTGCATCTGGCGCTGCTCATCAACATGCTTTCCCTCGGCAGCCTGATGATGGTGATGCCGTTAGGTCCCGATTTCATCAGCGCCCTGTCTATGGATGCCAAGAACATCGGCTACATTAGCGGTGGCGCAACGTTTGCCTCCGCCATTGTCGGCTTCCTCGCCGCCCCTTATCTGGACAGATTTAACCGTAAACATGCTCTGATTATTCTGCTGACGCTGCGCTTCAGCCTGACGGCGGCCTGCATGTTTGCCAGCAGCCAAACCCATCTTTTAGTGCTGTTTATTCTGGCAGGCTGTGTGGCCGGGCCGGCCTCTGGCGTGTTGATGGCGGCAGTTGTCGATATTGTGCCGGCCAACGAGCGCGGAAAGCAGCTGGCCTACGTCGGTATGAGTTTTTCACTCGCGGCCATTATCATCATGCCGCTGTCGCTGGAACTGGCTCACCGTATTAACTGGCAAGCACCGTTTTATATTTTCGGCCTCGGCGGCCTGCTGCTGGCGCTGTTAGTGCTGTGGCTCTTTCCTTCCATGCCGCTGACGCACCGATCTCAACCAAGCGCATCTCCCAACACAGTACCCACTTCCGTATTACACGATCTGCTGGCCTCCCCGCTTTTCCTGTTGGGACTGACGGTGGTTTCGCTACAAATGTTCGGCCATTTCCTGCTGATTCCCCATTTTTCCAACTACTTTCAGTTCAATCTGGCGTTCCCACGGGATGATATTTCCCTGCTTTATCTCTGCGGCGGGCTGGCCAGCATGGTAACCATGCAGCTGTGCGGCAACTTGCTGGATCGAGGGTATGCCAGCCGGACGATCGTGGTGACAACGCTGCTGCTGGCCGTTGTGATCCTCTGTGGTTTCGTTTTGCCTTTTTCGCTTTCCCTGTATCTGGTGTTCACCCTGTTCATGGCGCTCAGCGCAGCCCGCTCCAGCAGCACGCTGGCAATTACCGCCGGCATTCCGCTGCCGCATCAGCGCGCCGCGTTTATGTCCTATCAGGGAACTGCGGCCAACGTGGCGTCGGGGCTTGCCAGCGTCGCTTCTGCTGCTTATCTGAGCACCTCGGTTGAGGGAAAAATTGATGGGTTCTCACAGCTCGCCGTCGCCAGCGCCGTATTTGCGCTGGCCGCCATGCTGCTAACCCTACGCCTGATTCCGCAGTTGGTTGAACGCAGCCGAAAGATGGCCGCACGCCAAACGGCACAGGCTACAGGGCAATAAATCGATCGATTTACTCAATGAGTGGGTCGGTAATACACGCACACAGCACGCTATTTATTTATGGGGATGTTTTTTCCACTCTTTGATGGGGTCTTTGACATGCAGCTAAAATCGGAAAATCGTTTTTCACATCATCATTTCCCACACAGCAAGGTGTATCGCGCCCTGCTGGTGACCGGGTTACTGGCACTGCCTGCACTGGCACAGGCGGAAAACGCGACAGATGAAAAAATCGTCGTGACGGCAACGCAGACGAAACACACCACGCTAAGCGCCCCCGCCAGCGTCTCTGTCATCACCCGCGCCGAGTTGGAAAAGATGTCGGTGAATAACGTTTCCGATGCGGTGAAAAAGCTGCCGGGGATTAACATCAACCCGTCGACTACCTATGGCCGTAACGAAATTAAAATCCGTGGTATGCGGGCGGACTACACACTGCTTCTGGTGAATGGTCGTCGTATTAACTCCCAAGAATCTCTCGCAACCGATATGGGGAATGATTTCGATCTGAGTTCCATTCCTATGTCGGCGATTGAACGTATCGAAGTGATTCGTGGCCCGATGTCTTCTCTGTACGGTGCCGATGCGCTGGGCGGTGTAGTCAACGTGATTCTTCGCCAGCCGGGGGAGAACGTTGCTGGTGAGATCGGCTATAACTTTCAGGCACCGACAGAAGGCTCCGGCGGCGATCATAATCGCCTGAATGGCTACGTCAGCGGGCCATTAATAGAAAATACGTTGCTGGGTAGTTTGATTGTGGACGGTGGCAAGCGCGATGCGTGGCGTACCGAACAATCCAAGAATCGCAACTCAGATGCGCTGGAAAAACGTGATAACTACAGCGTGCTGGGTAACCTGACGTGGTTGATCGATTCTCAGCAGAGCCTGGATTTTGATGCGACTTATACCAAAGATGACCGTTTCGTCGACTGGAATAACTCTGGTGCCACTGTTCATAACACACAAAAAATTGATCGCCTCGGCCTGGGGCTCACGCATAACGGTAGCTGGGACAATGTCGATACGCGGCTGCGCTACTACTACGAAAACATCGATTTAATGGATAATTCTGAGCTTAATAAAGGTATAGCCGATATTACTCAGAGTAATCAGACGGTTGACGGGCAAATTTCTGGTTACCTAGGTGACCACCTGCTGACCGGCGGCGGCGAATACCGCATCACATCACTGGAACACAGCATGAATCTGAAAGGCGGAAAAGTAGACGTCAATCAGAGTGCTCTTTTCCTACAAGATGAGTTCAAGATTGCGGATTTAGCCCTCACCTTTGGTGGTCGTGTTGACCATCATGAGGTCTACGGCACCGAATTCAGCCCACGCGCCTACGCCACGTATAGTTTAACCGACAACTGGGTGATCAAAGGCGGTGTCAATAAGGCATTTAAAGCACCAACCCTCGCTCAATTTACCCCCGGCTATATGAAGTCATCATGCCGTGGATTCTGCTATCTCGTCGGTAATCCGGATCTCAAAGCAGAAACCTCCATCAGCTATGAACTGGGTACTGCCTATGAGGCAGAACATTTCGGTACAGGTATCACCCTGTTTAATAATGATATCAAGAATATGATCCAATCTGAGGCTTGGGATAAAGACAGAACTAGGGTAGCCAATCTTCCTTATTACAACGTGGATAAAGCGCGGGTTCAGGGAATTGAAACCTCATTTTGGGTCGATCTCACAGATGACCTAAACTGGACCACTAACTGGACTATCGTCGATGCCGAAGACCGCACCACCAAGAAGCGCCTGAAAAAAAACCCAAAAAATACAGTTAACACGCAGTTGAACTGGCAAGCACTGGAGAATGTATCAACCTATATTGCTTACCAATATACGGGGAACCAATATCTGCTTGACAAAGAGTCCACCAAGACTCGCGGTTTCAATACCGTGGATATCGGTGCCACTTATACACCGGTTAAAAACGTAGATCTAAAACTGGGTGTCACTAACCTGACCAACGAAAAACGGGACTACGTTGCCACCGACAACGACTACTTCCTGTCTGGACGTACGGTGTACGGCGGCGTGAGCTATAAGTTCTAAGCCGATAAGTTCTGATCAGCAACCTCAGCCCGCTATTCGCGGGCTTTTTTAGCAGCAGATAAACGTGGTGACGTCGTACTCTCTCAGCAGATACGCGCCTTTAAAGCGGCGTCCGGCATAAAACGTCGGCGTCAGATCGGTCAGCAGTTCCAGTTCAAACTCGCGTTTGGTGATATCCAGCGCCACCAGTCTGGCATCCAGAAAATCAAAGTAGTGCCGCACCTGCGGATAAAGCGCCTTGAACAGACTCTCTTTCGCCGAGAAGCTTACCGTGAGCAAGCAGCAGAACGATTCATCACGTTCCTGAAACCACTGGTATTCCTCATCACCGATGATGCCGGGCCACAGCGATTGCGCACGTTCATCGGACATGAATCCTTCGATATCAACACCCACGCACGATAGTGTATCGCTACGCAAATGGGCAGCACAGAGTACGCTATCTTTGTTATGGCTCAGCGAACCGGCAATATTATCCGGCCACTGCGGTGAACGATCTTCCCCACTGCACAGCACAAACTCGGGGTGACCCAGTTTATTCAATACGTGTCTGGCAAGATAACGCCCGGCCAGAAACTCGGCGCGCCGTTTCGGCACAGCGCGTGCGAGCGCATCAGGAAAAGGAATATTCAACGCCGCAAACAGCGCGTCGTCATAGGCAGACACATGGAAATGGCAGCGAGCAGTAATACCTGGGTAGGTGGCACCGTCCGTTGCCCGTGGAAAAGTAATCCATTCAACATCATCAATAAAAGCAGAAAGCATGTCACTCCACTCAGGCAAGTATATCGCACCCGCATTCGGTAAACATCGCATAGACCACGCTTAAGCGCTTAGCCACAGAGTGCTTAAACGAAAAATGGGCAACTCTCGTCGCCCATTTTCTCACCACAGCGAGAACACCAGCTACATTACAGAGTCAAAAAGAACCCTGCGATACAGGCGCTCATCAGGTTAGAGAGCGTACCTGCCGCAACGGCCTTCAAACCTAAGCGGGCAATATCCTGACGCCGACTCGGCGCCATACTGCCCAAGCCTCCAATAAGGATAGCAATAGACGAAAGGTTAGCAAAGCCGCACAGCGCGAACGAAATCACAGCTTTGGTATGATCCGACAGAACCTGCATACCCGCAGCGGCAACCACGTCATCTGCTTTCAGATATTCACTGAAGTTCATGTAGGCGACAAACTCATTGACGATCAGTTTTTGCCCAATGAAGGAACCCGCAACGGTCGCCTCATGCCAAGGCACACCAATTAAGAAAGCAACCGGGGAGAATATCCAACCCAAAATCAGTTCCATCGATAGCTGTGGGTAATCAAACCAGCCACCAATGCCCCCCAGAATGCCATTGAGCAGAGCGATTAAGGCAACAAAAGCCAACAGCATCGCCCCCACATTCAGCGCCAGTTGCATACCGGAAGCGGCTCCGCTTGCTGCCGCATCAATGACATTGGCTGGGCGATCGTCTTCATCGACAAAACCGGTCATTTCATCATGATCGTGCGTTTTTTCCGTTTCCGGCACCATCAGTTTGGCAAACAGCAACCCACCGGGGGCAGCCATGAAGGATGCCGCTATGAGGTATTCCAGCGGTACACCCATCTGGGCATAGCCCGCCATCACTGAACCAGCAATGGATGCCAGACCACCGCACATCACCGCAAATAACTCTGAACGCGTCATGTTGGCAATATACGGGCGTACCACCAGCGGCGCTTCCGTTTGGCCGACAAAGATATTGGCCGTTGCCGAGAGGGATTCAGTACGAGAGGTTCCCAGCAACTTTTGCAATCCGCCGCCTAATAAACGGATGATCCACTGCATAACGCCCATGTAGTACAGCACAGCAACCAGAGAAGAGAAAAAGACGATAATTGGCAATACACGGAAGGCAAAGACAAACCCACCACCGCCAAAAACTTCAAACATTTTGTCGGAAACCAGACCGCCAAAAATGAACGAAACGCCTTGATTTCCGTAGGCGATAACGTTTGCTACACCGCCCGTCATGCCCTCCAGAATCTTGCGTCCTACTGGTACATACAGCACCAGCGCGCCGATACCAACCTGGATAATGAAAGCACCGGCTACGGTGCGCAATCTGATCGCTTTACGGTTAGTGGATAACATAACCGCGAATAACATCAGGACAAGCATGCCGATGAGACTCATAACGAGTTGCATGTGTGGTTCCCTATAACGCGTGAAAAAGTGAGAGCATAAAATTCATATCGCCAGAACGGTAAGCACGCCCTGGCGAGCTGATTATAAAGACAGGCTCGTGAAGGTCGCTAACTTATGTCACAAATACATACAACATCGAACAGTCAAAAACGCAAAAAGGTGATCTTAGTCACAATTTCATGATTGGTATATGAAATCAGAATGACTGTTTTGCCAGTTGTTACACAGAAATAGAGAAAAGCGGAAGCAAACAGGCTTCCACTTTCGGGGAATGGTTGCAGCATAACGGTCGCGACGTTATGCCGGAATGAGCCGTCCAAACAGCCTGAACGAATTCTGCCAGAGCGCCTCGGCAATCTCCTCTGGCGGTTCTGCGCGCAGCTCACACAGCGTGTGAAACGCACACGAAATGCGCTCGGGTCGGTTTGGCTGCCCCTGATAGCCGCTCATCGGCATATCGGGTGCATCCGTTTCCAGCAGCAACCGATCTAACGGCAGCTGCGCAATCGCCTGACGCGTTTTATTTGCCCTGTCATAGGTAATGGTTCCCCCGACGCCGATGTAATAGCCCAGTCGGATAAAGGCCTGCGCTTGCGCCAGACTGCCCGCAAAACCGTGAACCACACCGGTACGCGGCACGTCGATACGACGGAGCAATTGCGCCAGCCTGTCATGGCTGCGCCGCGAATGCAGGATCGTCGGGAGATCGTATTTTTTCGCCAGCCGAAGCTGAGCTTCAAGGAAGGTAAGCTGTCGCTCGAACTGTGGTTCCGGCATGTAGAGATCCAACCCAATCTCACCGACCGCGACCAGTCTGGCAGGCTGTTGCCGCAGTTCGTCTTCCAGACGGAGCAGGTCGCTCTCCTGATGTTCGGCGATATAAAGCGGGTGCAGGCCCAGTGCGGAGTAGAGCGGTGAGTAAGTGCGAGTGAGCGTCAATACGCGCTCAAAATGCTGAGAAGCCACGGCAGGAATGATGATGCGCTCAACCCCAGCGTCTTGCGCCAGACGCAAGCTTTCCGGTGCTGAATCGTAAAAGAGGGGGAAATCGAAATGGCAGTGGGTATCGATAAAACGGTATCGTTCAGCGGGCACGTCGCTTCTCTCCGTCAAGATTAAGTCCACCAAGATGAGGCAACCTAATCGACGGCCAAGAACTATCCTGCCAAAGCCTCATGGCAGAATAGGACGTGTCGTTGCGGTAACGCCTCAGTGTAGCGTGGTTTTCTCTGAGGATACCTCTTCGTGCGCCTTTCCGTAACCCTCTTGCAATACGCCGGACAAGTAATCGTTACTCCCTTCCAGCCAGGCGCAGTCGCTGTCAAACCAATCGGCCCACAGCGCCAGAAAATTCCCTTTCCACTGTTTCCATTTGCCAACAACGATATCGCTATTCATCATAAACCTCCTGATAAACTGTCGAAATGCAGCAAATACGTGAACAGTGTGCCGGTAGAATATGACAGCCGCGTGGCGCGGCTGTGTGCTCTGTATGACATTTATTCTATAAAGAATGCGCTGTGCTATGGCCGTTTCCGACCCGTGAACAAGCTAACCACAAACAGAATAATACCGACCACAAAGACGATTTTTGCCGCGCCAGCTGCTGTGCCGGCCAATCCGCCGAAACCCAGTGCTGCCGCGATCAGTGCGATAACTAAAAATATAATGCCCCAACGAAACATACGCTCTCCTTACCAGACAAAATGAAAAATCATGGTGGTCATCCTGACGCGGTACTACGTCCTGACTGCGTATCCACAGATGGTGTTTTATTATGCGGATTAGGTAAGGTTATCCGCTATCACGGATAACCTTGTGTGAAACCGCTACTTTTAATAATAGCTATGTTTGAAATAACGAGGGTTATTTTACGGTCAGGTCATTCTTGACGCTTTTCACGCCGTCAACGGCTTTGGCAACACTTTCTGCACGATCGGACTGCGCTTTGTTGTCAACCGCACCGCTCAATAGCACAACGCCGTCCTGCGTTTCGACTTTCACCTTGCGGGATGGAACGATGTCATCCGCCAGCAATTTGGCCTTAATCGTGCTGGTCACCACAGCATCATCGGCATACGCGCCAACCGATTGTGATTGATTATCTTTCACCTGCAGTTTGTCACTGACGGATTGGACGCCCTCAACCTGCGTGGCAATTTCTACCGCTCGGGTACTGAGAGCCTGACTACCGACGAAGCCGCTTAGTGTGACGACGCCTTTGGAGGTTTCGACGGAAATGTCGTTGCTGGTAATCGATTTATCTTCCAGCAACGCGCTCTTCACTTTTGCTGTGATAGCGCTGTCGCCCATGTAGTCAGATGCTTTATTAGCGGAGCTATCGATTTTTGCACCAGCGGTATCCGCGATACGATCAACTTTCTGCCCTAACGTTTCTTCAGCCATAGCACCGCCAGCCAGAATAGAACCCAGAGCAACTACGATCAGCGATTGTGTCAATGTGGTCTTTTTCATCGATGTCTTCCTTCTTATGCTTTTCTATAAACCCGAAATAAGCTATTTGGGTCACGTTAACGCCTGCACAGTCATCGGCAAATCAAGGTGATAATGACGTTACCCATGCTCCGATGATTCCCTCTTCTTGCATGAAAAACCAGAGCATTGAGTTGCAAAGACGAAAAAAATAAAAACAATGAACCAACTTAAATTACGTTAACAGTTGAACACGCTAAATCAGTTAACACGTTGTTAACTATAGCCCACAGAATGGAAAATCACAGGGGAGCAAGGGAATATGCGCAGCAATTCAGATTTGTCTGTTGCAGTGAAGCGAGAAATAACAGCAGGGAAAAAACCAGGGTAATACATTGTTTTTAAATACATTTAAAAATAAAAACACCCGGCATTATTGGCCTAAAACCAAACATAACCGGGTGATGATTATTTTAACAATGTGGTCACGATGTAAACACCACAGCCACGTTTATTGTCGTGAAACCGTGGTGTATCGAACAACATTAATGCTCACGCGTTTGGTGGAACGTCACTTCTGGATAGCGTTCCCGCGTCAGGTTCAGGTTCACCATCGTCGGTGCCACATAAGCCAGGTTATCACCGCCATCCAGCGCCAGATGCAGCTCGTTCTTACGCTTAAATTCTTCGAATTTCTTCACATCGCTGCACTCAACCCAACGCGCGGTAGAAACGTTTACCGACTCGTAAATCGCCTCAACGTTATATTCCGTTTTCAAACGGGCAACCACCACATCAAACTGTAGTACGCCGACCGCCCCCACGATAAGATCGTTGTTGGTCAATGGACGGAAGACCTGTACCGCGCCTTCTTCAGACAGCTGTACCAATCCTTTCAGCAGCTGTTTCTGCTTGAGCGGATCGCGCAGGCGGATGCGACGGAACAATTCCGGCGCAAAGTTAGGAATGCCGGTGAATTTCATGTCTTCACCCTGCGTAAACGTATCGCCAATCTGGATCGTGCCGTGGTTGTGCAACCCGATAATATCGCCCGGATAGGCTTCCTCAATGTGGGAACGGTCACCCGCCATAAAGGTCAACGCGTCTGAAATCACCATGTCTTTACCGGTACGAACCTGACGCAGCTTCATGCTTTTTTCATACTTCCCCGACACCACGCGCATAAACGCCACGCGGTCACGGTGTTTCGGATCCATATTCGCCTGAATTTTGAATACAAAACCGGTAAATTTCTCTTCCGCCGCCGTGACTTCACGGGTATCCGTTTTACGCGGCATCGGCGCAGGTGCCCAGGCAACCAGGCCATCCAGCATGTGATCAACGCCGAAGTTACCCAGCGCCGTACCAAAGAAGACCGGCGTCAGTTCACCAGCCAGAAACGCGTCCAGCTCGAATTCATGCGATGCCCCTTGCACCAGTTCCAGCTCTTCACGCAGTTGCGCAGCCAGCTCTTCGCCAACAGCGGTATCCAGCTCCGGGTTATCAAGCCCTTTAACGATACGCACTTCCTGAATCGTATGGCCTTTACCGCTCTGGTACAGATAGGTTTCGTCTTTATAAAGGTGGTATACGCCTTTGAACAACTTGCCGCAGCCAATCGGCCAGGTAATCGGCGCACAGGCAATCTTAAGCTCGCTCTCGACTTCATCCAGCACTTCCATCGGATCGCGGATGTCACGATCGAGTTTGTTCATGAACGTCAGAATCGGGGTGTCGCGCAGACGGGTGACTTCCATCAGCTTACGCGTACGATCTTCGACCCCTTTTGCGGCATCGATCACCATCAGGCAGCAGTCCACCGCCGTCAGCGTACGATAGGTATCTTCGGAGAAGTCTTCGTGCCCTGGGGTATCGAGCAGGTTAACCAGACAATCACGGTAGGGAAACTGCATCACGGACGTGGTGATGGAGATACCACGCTGCTTTTCCATCTCCATCCAGTCGGATTTTGCATGCTGGTTCGAACCACGCCCTTTTACCGTACCGGCAGTCTGGATCGCCTGTCCGAACAGCAGGACCTTTTCGGTAATCGTGGTTTTACCGGCATCGGGGTGAGAAATGATAGCGAACGTTCTTCTTTTGGAGACTTCGCGGGCGTATTCACTTGGAGACATGATTTTCAGGTTTCTTTTGTTAGCCACCCGGCGTCAGCATCAAGTCAACAACACACCGATGTCAGATCGTCAGGCAAAGCGGAAATAAACGGTAGCCGAGCATTTTCCCTGATTTAACGTGCAGACACAATCGGTGATGGCATAAACTGGTTAGGATTCCAGCTCGCATTGAAATAACCACATCGCCCTCCGAACAAACGCGACATTTGTACAGGGTGGCGGGTGGCCGTCAGACTTTTTCTTCCGCGTCCTTTTTCACTGCCGTGCTATCGTTCGGCCGCGCGTCACTCCCTGTGTCGTCCCCTTCTTCTTTCACTGGGGTACTCGCCGTAAGAAAGTAAGGCGATTGTTGCCAGCGGGTACGACGATTCTGCAACAGCGTTCGGGTCAGAATGATGCCGATAGCCAGAGAAAGCAAAATCATCAGACGCAGAATATTGGTGGTGTTGTCCACCTGTCTGGCTTCGGTCGCCAGCACATGGGTATCTAAGGTGATACGCAGGAAGCCAATCGGCCCTTCTTTCCCCTCAATCGGCTGCACCAGTTGATGGTTAAAGTAGCTGCCGACCCGATTGCCGTCCAACGCCAGTCGATCTCGCAGTTGCACCTGTTCACCAACATGCGCCACCAGCGAGCCGTCCTGCTGATACACGCCAGCATCCAGAATACGGCTGTGATCGGTAAGCTGTTTGAGGATGGTATTAATTTTTTGGCTATTATCATCCGCACTGCCCATCAGCGGAGAAAGGCTGTAAGCCACCTGTCTGGAGAGCGTACGCGCCAGATCTTCAACCTGTTCAGATCGCGCCATCTGGTGGCTCAAACTGAAATAGGACGCACCTTGCATTAATACCACCAGCAGGGCGAGACAAATCAGCACAATTGCCGTGCGGTGTAGACGAAATTTCACCCGGGCGCGAACCATGATAATCCTTACACGTTTTGGATACTTTCATGTTGCCAGAAGCGCCGACGATAGGATAGCTTGTTGCCCAGTTTTTGGAGGGATATGTTTGGTCGACGCCACATCCCTCTTTATCGCACGACTTTATCGCACTACTGCCAGCAGAGGATGTTCTCCATGTCGAATAGTCTGACCTATCGTGATCTCCCTGATGAGATCAACTGTTGGCCGGGACTGCCATTATCACTGAGCGGTGATGAAGTGATGCCGCTTGACTATCGCGCTGGCGACACCGGCTGGCTTATTTATAGCGACGTCCTCGATAAAAACCTGATTTCTCGCTACCAGCGTAAACTGGGCAGCGCAATGGTTATCGTGAGCGCCTGGAATGTGGGCGATTATCAGGTTGTGCGTTTAGCTGGCACGCTGACACCACGCGCTACCAAGCTGGCACACGAGCTGGGTATTGATGTCGCGGCCATGCGTAACGCACCGACGCTGCGTTCGCCGGGTTTACTGGTCATGGACATGGATTCCACCGCGATTCAGATCGAATGTATTGATGAAATCGCCAAGCTGGCAGGCACAGGCGAACTGGTCGCTGAAGTCACCGAACGCGCGATGCGCGGCGAGTTGGATTTCGCTGCCAGCCTGCGTCAGCGCGTGGGGACATTAAAAGGTGCCGACGCCAATATTTTAAAAACGGTACTTAAGACGCTACCACTGATGCCAGGCCTGCGTAATATGGTTAGCCAGCTTCAGGAAGCGGGCTGGCACGTTGCCATTGCGTCGGGCGGGTTTACCTACTTTGCCGATTATTTGCGTGATGAGCTAGGCCTGGTGGCCGCCGTTGCCAACGAATTAGGCATGCAAGACGGCAAGCTGACTGGCGACGTCATAGGTCAGATTGTCGATGCAAAACATAAAGCGACTACACTGCAACAGTTGGCGGAAAAGCTGGAAATCCCAATGCATCAGACCGTGGCGATTGGTGACGGCGCGAACGATCTGCCGATGATCAAGGTAGCCAGCTTAGGCATTGCCTATCACGCCAAACCGAAGGTCAATGAACAATCTGCGGTGACCATCCGTCATGCCGATCTGACCGGTGTGCTGTGCATTCTTAGCGGCAGTATGAGACACGAAAAGCGTTAAATAGTTGGAGGTAAACCGTGGCAAAAGCCGTCAAACGGGCGTTTGTATGTAATGAATGTGGAGCTGACTATCCGCGCTGGCAAGGACAGTGCAGCGCCTGCCATGCCTGGAACACCATTACTGAAGTTCGCCTGGCATCGACGTCAACGTCACGCACTGACCGCCTCACTGGCTATGCGGGTGAAAGCGCTGGCGTCAGCCGGGTACAGAAGCTTTCGGAAATCAGCCTTGAAGCCCTGCCTCGCTTTTCTACCGGCTTTCTGGAGTTTGACCGCGTTCTGGGCGGCGGCGTCGTTCCGGGCAGCGCGATTCTGATCGGCGGTAACCCCGGCGCGGGTAAAAGTACCCTGCTGCTGCAAACGCTCTGCAAGCTGTCAGAAAATATGAAAACCCTGTACGTCACCGGGGAAGAATCCTTGCAGCAGGTGGCGATGCGGGCACACCGCCTTAATCTGCCGACCCAGAATCTCAATATGCTGTCGGAAACCAGCATCGAACAGATTTGCCTGATTGCCGAGCAGGAACGGCCGAAGCTAATGGTGATCGACTCCATTCAGGTCATGCATCTCGCCGATATTCAATCGTCTCCCGGCAGCGTGGCGCAGGTGCGTGAAACCGCCGCCTATCTGACACGCTTCGCCAAAACGCGCGGCGTCGCTATCGTGATGGTCGGCCACGTCACCAAAGATGGTTCGCTCGCCGGGCCGAAAGTATTGGAACACTGCATCGACTGTTCCGTCCTGCTGGACGGCGATGCCGATTCCCGCTTCCGTACCCTGCGCAGCCATAAAAACCGTTTCGGTGCCGTTAACGAGCTGGGTGTGTTCGCGATGACGGAACAAGGGCTACGCGAGGTCAGCAATCCATCAGCGATTTTCCTCAGTCGCGGGGACGAAGTGACGTCCGGTAGTTCCGTGATGGTGGTGTGGGAAGGTACGCGCCCGCTGCTGGTCGAAATTCAGGCACTGGTGGATCAATCGATGATGTCCAACCCGCGCCGCGTGGCGGTCGGTCTGGAGCAAAACCGCCTAGCCATCCTGTTAGCAGTGCTGCATCGCCACGGCGGCTTGCAGATGTCGGATCAGGATGTGTTTGTGAATGTCGTCGGCGGCGTCAAAGTCACCGAAACCAGTGCCGATCTGGCGCTGCTGTTATCGCTGGTCTCCAGCTTCCGCGACCGCCCGCTGCCGCAGGATCTCGTCATCTTCGGCGAAGTCGGCCTGGCGGGCGAAATCCGCCCAGTTCCTAGCGGACAAGAGCGGATTACCGAAGCCGCTAAGCACGGCTTCAAACGCGCCATCGTTCCTCATGCCAATATGCCGAAGAAAGCCCCAGCCAGTATGCAGGTGTTCGGCGTGAAAAAGCTGGCCGACGCGCTGGCAATCCTCGACGATCTCTAAGCGGCCCCCAGACAGCCCTCTGCTACCTTTTTCCCCTGTTCACTCAGAGCTAACCGCGGTGTGAAAGAGTAGCGGAGGTTACCGTGTTTTATGGTACTTTGTTTAGTAAGCTAAACAAGAGTGCTGCACCATGTCATCATTTGATTACCTGAAATCCGCCATCCGCCAGAAGGGTTGCACCCTACAGCAGGTTGCCGACGCGACCGATATGACCAAAGGCTATCTCAGTCAATTACTTAATGCCAAAATCAAAAGCCCTAGCGCGCAGAAGCTGGAAGCGCTTCACCGCTTTCTTGAACTGGAATTCCCGCGCTACGAAAAGAGTATTGGCGTCGTCTTCGGCAAGTTCTATCCGCTACACACTGGCCACATTTATCTGATTCAGCGCGCGTGCAGCCAGGTCGATGAACTGCATGTGGTTTTAGGTTACGACGAACCACGCGACCGTCTGCTGTTTGAGAACAGTTCGATGTCGCAGCAGCCGACCGTCAGCGACCGCCTGCGCTGGCTCTTACAGACCTTTAAGTATCAGAAAAACATTCATATCCATGCCTTTAATGAGCAAGGAATGGAGCCTTACCCGCACGGCTGGGATGTGTGGAGTAAAGGGATTCAGGCGTTCATGCAGGAAAAAAGCATCACGCCCAATTTCGTCTACACCAGCGAAGAACAGGATGCCGCGCAATACCGTGAGCATCTGGGCATTGAGGCCGTCCTGATCGACCCACAGCGCTCCTTTATGAACATCAGCGGTTCGCAGATTCGTCACGATCCCTTCCGCTATTGGGACTATATCCCGACTGAGGTGAAACCGTTCTTTGTGCGCACGGTTGCCATTCTTGGTGGTGAATCCAGCGGCAAATCCACGCTGGTGAATAAACTGGCCAATATCTTCAACACTACCAGCGCCTGGGAATATGGCCGCGATTACGTGTTCTCTCATCTGGGGGGCGACGAGATGGCGCTGCAATATTCCGACTACGACAAGATCGCGTTGGGTCAGGCACAGTACATTGATTTTGCCGTCAAATACGCCAATAAAGTGGCCTTTATCGACACCGATTTCGTCACCACGCAGGCGTTCTGCAAGAAATATGAGGGGCGTGAACACCCGTTCGTTCAGGCGCTGATCGACGAATACCGCTTTGACCTGGTGATTTTGCTGGAAAACAACACGCCATGGGTAGCCGACGGGCTGCGCAGTTTAGGCAGCACCACCGCCCGTTCGGAGTTCCAGAACCTGCTGAAAACGATGCTGGCTGACAATAATATCCCGTACGTTTACATCAAAGAGTCGGACTACGACTCGCGCTTCCTGCACTGTGTGGAGTTGGTACAGCAGATGTTAGGCCACGATCGTTCGCCTGAACCGATCAAAGGCTAGCGCGTACTCCACTGCCAATGGCGAGAGGGGGTAATAATTTCCGGCAGCGGAATATCCCAGCTTTCCACTGGCAGTGCGTCAACCTGCTGACAATCATGGGCCAAGCCGATCGGATAAGGCCCACGGGACACCTGCTTGCGATACTGCAACGTACGGTCGTAAAAACCGCCGCCCATACCCAGCCGCTGCCCTTGATGATCAAACGCCACCAGCGGCGTCAGCAGGATATCCAGTTGCGGTAACGGCAGCACCTGACGCACGTCCAGACGCGGTTCCATAATTTTCAGACGATTGCGTACCAACTCGGTGTCCGACGCATAGCGCAGGAACAGTAGATGCCCGGCGCGAAACGGATGCAGAACCGGCAAATAAACACGCTTTCCCTGCTGCCACAGCTGTTGAATCAGCGGGGAGGTATCCAGCTCGCCATCAAAGGACAGGAATACCGCGACGCTATCTGCCCGCATGATTTTCGGGTGTGTCATGACGCGTTCACTCGCCTGTTGCGCAAAGCGCGACTGCTGCTCTGGCGTCAGCAAACGCCGACTTTGCCGCACAGCCTGACGGATCTGCTGACGTGATGATGCCGTAGAAGAAGGTATCGTATCGGGAAGTGTCGATGAATCAGAAGATGACATGGGCTGCATTCGCCACGGGTCAAGAGTGATAAAAGAAAGGGAATCTCCGAGATGCCGCCGCAGGCTGTAACCCTTGAACCCTTGGTTCAAGGTGAACATAACGTCGCAGTCTTAAGGCTTCTCGGACGAACCGAGCGTGCTCACCAACCGCAGAGCATTACATTCTGTTGGTATGAAATATCGGCTCAGGGGACTGGCCCGCTGACAAACATCTCAGAGAAATTTTATTCGTTACTCGCGATAAACCTTAGCACGTCTTATCGCGTAAAAACACCGTACTTTTGTCAAAATACGACGTTATTCAAATTGCGCACCCTGGCGTTCTGTGATCCGCCCTTGTTCCAGCAACGCCTGTTCAATGGTCTGCTGCAACATACGAATACGCTGTTCCATATTCGACGCATAATCACGGGTTTTACCCCGTTCCTGCGCCAGTTCATGGCACACATTCAGCGCGGCAATAAACACCAGTTGCTCTGTGTTTGTGACTCTAGTGCGAACTTTAAGATCTTGCAACCGCTGGTTAAGATCTTCCGCAGCCTGATTCAACGCATCCTGTTGTTCTGGCGGACAATTCACTCTTAACGAACGGCCAAAAATTTGAATATCTACTGGTTGTGCAGACATACCACCTTCCTGCCTTTTGTCGTTCTTGCGCCCGCGTGCCGCATAGCATGAGCATTACCCGTTACATCGGGTTCGTTAAAGCGGGCGCCACTATATATAGCCGAGATCTAAGATACAAGCCCTTTCTGGTATCGAAAGGGAGCTTGGTGGTAGCATAGCACGAACCAATCCAGCCAACGATGACGAATCCGCATGTCTATAGAGAATACGTTTCCCGCCTATGAAGGCCTTGACCAACTGCTTCACCAACAGCAAGTCGCGCTGACCGCAGCGGAAATGCACGGTTTGATCAGTGGGATGCTGTGTGGTGGAAACCATGACGACAGTTGGAGAACGCTGGTTTTTGAACTGACTAACGAAGGCATGGCGTTTACCCAGACGCTGTCGCAACCGCTTCAGGACCTGTATCAGGCCACGCGCGAAGCATTGGAAGATGATGGCTTTCTGTTCCAGCTTTTCCTGCCTGACGACTCACAGGATGACGTGAGCGTCTTCGATCGCGCCGACGCGCTGGCAGGTTGGGTCAACCACTTCCTGCTTGGGCTGGGCGTGGTTCAACCGCAGTTGAACAAGGCTAAAGGCGAGCTAAAAGAAGCTATCGAAGATTTACGCAACATCGCACAGCTTGGCTACGACGAAGATGAAGACCAGGAAGAACTGGAGCAATCACTGGAAGAAGTGATTGAGTATGTTCGCGTTTCTGCCATTTTGTGCCATACCGAATTTACCAGCCAGCGCGTTGTGACTGCGCCCGAACAGCAAAAGCCAACGCTGCACTAAATAATGTAGAAAGGCATGCCTCATTCAGAGCGGAAGGGACGGATAACCGCACGGACTATTTTCAGGAGCAGGTGATGAATCCACAAGAATTTCTTCGTCGTCGTCAAGGTCTGTTGGAAAAAATGGCCCCGGGCAGCGCGGCGATTATTTTTTCTGCGCCAGAAGCGCAGCGCAATGCTGACAGCGACTATCCTTATCGTCAAAATAGCGATTTCTGGTATTTCACTGGCTTCAATGAACCAGAAGCCGTTCTGCTGCTGGTAAAAAGCGATGCCAAACATCATCACAGCGTGATCTTCAACCGCGTACGCGATCTGACGGCCGAAATCTGGTTTGGTCGCCGTCTCGGTCAGGAAGCAGCCCCCGCCAAACTCGGCGTTGATCGCGCCCTGCCGTTTGGCGAAATCAGCACACAGTTGCACCTATTATTGAATGGTCTGGACGTGGTGTATCATGCGCAAGGGCAGTACGATTATGCCGACAGGCTGATCTTCGCCGCGCTGGACACGTTGCGCAACGGCACTCGTCAGGGGTTTGCAGCCCCCGCCACGCTGACTGACTGGCGTCCATGGGTACATGAGATGCGCCTGTTCAAATCGCCTGCGGAAATCAGCGTAATGCGCCGCGCCTGTGAAATTACCGCACTGGCCCACACGCGCGCCATGCAAAAATGCCGTCCCGGCATGTATGAATATCAGCTTGAAGGCGAAATTCACCACGAATTTACCCGCCACGGCGCACGCTACCCTTCTTACAACACGATCGTCGGCAGCGGTGAGAACGCCTGCATCCTGCATTACACCGAAAACGAAACGCAAATGCGCGACGGCGATCTGGTGCTGATTGACGCAGGCTGTGAATACAAAAGTTATGCTGGCGATATCACCCGAACTTTCCCCGTCAACGGCAAGTTTACCGCGCCGCAGCGCGCCATTTATGACCTCGTGCTGCGTTCGCAGTTGCGCGCGCTGGAGCTGTTTGGCCCGGGTCGCAGCATCCGCGAAGTAAACGAAGAAGTGGTGCGCATGATGGTCAGCGGGCTCATCAAACTCGGCGTAATGAAAGGCGACGTGGAAGAACGGATTGCCGAACAGGCACATCGCCAGTTCTTCATGCATGGTCTCAGTCACTGGCTGGGTCTGGACGTGCATGACGTGGGAGATTACGGCACGACCGATCGAGGCCGTCCGCTTGAGCCTGGTATGGTTCTGACCATTGAGCCGGGTCTTTACATCGCGCCGGATGCCAAGGTACCACAGCAGTATCGGGGAATCGGCGTGCGTATCGAAGATAACATCGTGATCACCGAAAACGGCAACGAAAACCTGACGGCTGGCGTAGTCAAAGATGCCGATGACATTGAAGCGCTGATGGCGCAATGGCATGACAAGCAACACTAAGCCGCACTTTCAAAGAACAATTACTTTAAAAGGACAATGGCATCATTGCAAAGGACAACAGCATGGCAGTCATGATTGTTGGTGGCGGAATGGCTGGCGCGACGCTGGCGCTGGCGATATCGCGGCTTTCACGGGGCACAATCCCGGTCGATCTTATCGAGGCACATTCGCCGCTCGACAAAGAACATCCGGGCTTTGACGCACGCGCCATCGCCTTGTCTGAAGGCACGCGCCAGCAGCTAGCGGCACTGGACATCTGGCCGTCGCTGTCCAGCCATGCAACCGCAATAACCGACATTCACGTCAGCGAACGTGGGCACGCCAGCGTAGTGAACCTGAAAGCTTCGGACTATCACGTTCAGGCATTGGGCCATGTGGTTGAGCTGCACGACGTCGGGCAACGTCTGTTTGCCCTGCTGCAACAGGCACCGGGCGTGCGCGTGCACTGCCCAGCCAAAGTGGTTACCGTCACGCGGACGCAAGAGAACGCGACGCTAACGCTGGACAACGGCACCGAGCTAACGGGTCAATTGATGGTTGCCGCCGATGGTTCTCGCTCTATGCTCTCGCACGCTTGCGGTATTCAGTGGCAACAGCATGATTATGATCAGATCGCTGTGATCGCGAATGTGACGACGGCCGAACCCCACTGTGGACGCGCGTTCGAGCGGTTCACGCCGCATGGCCCGCTGGCGCTGCTACCCATGAGCAACGGCCGTTCTTCACTCGTTTGGTGCCATGATAAACACCGTCAACATGAGGTCGATGGCTGGAGTGAAGCTGAATTTCGTCAGCAGCTACAACAGGCTTTCGGCTGGCGTCTGGGGCGATTCACTCATCTCGGCGAACGCCATAGCTATCCGCTGCGCTTACTGATAGCCAGCCAACACATCAGCCATCGGTTGGCGCTGGTGGGTAACGCGGCACAAACGCTGCACCCGATTGCCGGACAAGGCTTTAATCTGGGCATTCGCGATGTGATGTCATTGGCAGAAACGCTCGTCGAAGCGGCGAAAAATCAGCAGGATATCGGCCAGTACACGGTACTTGACTGCTATCAGCAGCGGCGTACGCCCGATCAAGACACCACGGTGGCGATCACCGATGGGCTGGTCAGACTGTTTGCCAACCGCTATACCGCGTTGGCCGTTGGTCGTAACCTCGGTCTCATCGCCATGAATAACCTGCCGCTGGTGCGCGACGCCTTTGCCCGTCGCACGCTGGGCTGGGTAGAACGTTAACTAAGCTCGCCAACAGGAAAAGACGGAAATGCAATCATTCGACGTGGTTATTGCCGGTGGCGGTATGGTCGGTCTGGCGCTAGCCTGCGGCTTACAGGGCAGCGGCCTGCGTATCGCCGTGCTGGAGAAACAGGCGGCCGAACCTCAGCCGCTCGGGAAAGACCATGCCCTGCGCGTCTCCGCCATCAATGCCGCCAGTGAATGTCTCCTGCGCCATCTCGGCGTCTGGGAAAACCTCGTGGCGCAACGCGTCAGCCCTTACAACGACATGCAGGTATGGGACAAAGACAGCTTCGGCAAAATCAGCTTTAGCGGCGAAGAATTCGGCTTTGCCCACCTTGGGCACATCATTGAAAACCCGGTGATTCAGCAGGTACTGTGGCAACGCGCCGCTCAGTTAAGCGACATCACCCTGCTCTCTCCCGCGTCGCTAAAACAGGTCGCCTGGGGCGAGAATGAAGCCTTTATTACGTTGCAGGATGACAGCATGCTCACCGCCCGACTGGTGGTGGGTGCGGACGGCGCGCACTCTTGGCTGCGCCAGCATGCGGATATTCCGCTGACCTTTTGGGATTACGGACACCACGCGCTGGTCGCCAACATTCGTACCGAACATCCGCATCAGTCTGTGGCGCGTCAGGCGTTTCACGGTGACGGGATTCTGGCCTTTCTGCCACTGGACGATCCGCACCTCTGTTCGATTGTCTGGTCGCTGTCACCGGAACAGGCTCAGGCGATGCAGAATCTGCCTGTAGAAGCATTCAATCGGCAGGTCGCGATGGCATTTGATATGCGATTGGGGCTATGTGAACTGGAAAGCGAGCGCCAGACTTTCCCGCTGACCGGACGCTACGCCCGCAGTTTCGCGGCACATCGACTGGTTCTGGTCGGCGACGCGGCGCACACCATTCATCCGCTGGCAGGACAAGGGGTTAATCTGGGCTTCATGGATGTCGCCGAGCTGATTGCCGAGCTGAAGCGTTTACAGACACAGGGCAAAGACATCGGGCAGCATCTTTACCTGCGACGCTATGAGCGCCGCCGCAAACACAGCGCCGCCGTGATGCTCGCCAGCATGCAGGGATTCCGTGAACTATTTAACGGCGATAATCCAGCGAAAAAACTGCTGCGTGATGTCGGTCTGGTGCTGGCGGATAAATTGCCCGGCATTAAACCTACGCTGGTACGTCAGGCAATGGGATTACACGATCTGCCAGACTGGCTTAGCGCCGGAAAATAGTAAAACCGGAATAAATAATACCTCTCGCCGTGTCAGCGGCGAGATATTAATAGCACATCGATTTAATTAAACACCTAACGTATTTACCCTCCTTATTTAATCCATTGCCACCCGATTACTTATCCGATGCAATATATATATACCCTAAATAATTCAAGTTTCAGGAAGGCGGCAAGAGAAGGAATCCCGATGAGCTTACTCAAGTAAGTGATTCGGGTGACTGAACGCAGCCAACACACATGCAACTTGAAGTATGACGGGTATAATCAACCTAATAATTAGACCTTGACCACAATAAATGCATATAAAAATTTACGCTATAACGCCCACAACAAGGATGGTTTAACAGGGCGTTATACGAATGGCTAATTCTATTTTTATGAAAGTCACAGAAAAAATTCAGGGCTGATCTCCGAGGGGTGTTTAAGCATCGACGCTGTAGGAAATAAATATATTTCTGGCCACGAGAATGAAATTTTTGTTTATGCCACAAATTACGACTTATCATGAGATCGACACGTCAACCATCATCCCTTTTCCGTGACTAAAGCCGTTGATAAATCGACACCGCTCCTGCTCACCAGCATCTCCAACAATGAACTTCTGGAAGTTGAATTGAGGTATTACCGTACCTCAGCCAGTGGGATGCAAGAGAATTACATGACAATCACATTAAGGGATGCGTCTATTGTCAATCTCTCTAATCAAAGACGCATCGCGATATGAGACCGTTTGAAACCCTAGGACTGCGCGATAGGTGATATAAAAGAATGGAATGACTTTATTATTCAATATATGCAAAGTATAAAAAATATGGAACATCCAGAATCACAAAATGGAAGGTAAAAGAATGACTATCCTCAAATGATAAAAAAGAGTTGCACTTGCCATTATGATGTATACAAGTCATTTATTTTAGCCTCATCAAGCTGAAGTACCAAGAGCCATAAACCAGGCTTATCTCGCCATAATAAGCCCAGTTGATAATGATGAGTTACGGCATATTTTCCTGTGGCGAGGGGATGCGAACCCGACTGGCGGACAGGTAACCCACGATAGCAATGCCGAACACGCCCCAAGGCAATAGCGAAACGATCTGGGACGATGAACCACTCAGAACATCAACGTTTCTGACCACCATAATCAGTGCCAAAAGCATAGCCACAGTGGAGATCAGCGGTGCCCATAAGCGGCTCCAGCGTGATACCGGAAGATGTATTTCTCGCTGGAAGAAACGAATAACCGCCAGCGACACCCCCACCTGAAGCAGCAAGATAGCCATCGTCGCAATCGCCGATCCTAACGCGAAAATCTGCATCATCGGGTCGAGATCCGCCACCACCATCGCACACAGCACGGCCAGCACAAAGACCGTTTGTACGATGCTCGCCACGTAAGGCGTCCCTTTGCCTTTGCTGACCATCGCCAGCCTGGAAGACAGCACGCCATCACGCCCAATGCTAAACAGGTAGCGTGAAATGTTGTTGTGAAACGCCTGTGCAGCCGCGAACAGGCTGGTGATCAGCAACAGCGATATCATCTGTTCAGACCATTTGCCAACCAGCGCAGTCGACACATTAAGGATAAAGCGTCCGGGGTCGTTAATCGCCTGCTGTCTAACCTGATCGACCCCGTAAGCCTGCACCATCATCCAACTGGTGAAGGCAAAGAACAGCATAATCAAGATCACGGCGGCCAGCGTCGCACGGGGAATAGTTTTCTCAGGATTACGACACTCTTCGCCGTAGATCGCCGTTGATTCAAAACCGATAAAGGCGGCGATACTAAAAATCAGCGCAATGCCAATGCTGCCCTGATTAATCACACTGGGTGAAAATGCCGCCAGCGTGAGCGGCGCAGTATCGTGCGATAGCAGAACCGCGATATCCACCACCAGCATGATACCCACTTCCATCAGCATCAGTACGCCCAGTACGCGTCCGCCCACCTCCACACTTTCAATCCCTAACAGGCACATTAGCAGCAACATCATCACGCTATAGAGCCACCACGGTAGCTCAATGCCCAGATGTTCCTGTAGATACATGCTGCTGAAGAAACCGAACATCGCGACCACTGCGATCTGAATGGCGAAATAGGCCAGCAGCGCGACAGATAAGGCACTAAAACCCGCGCGACGCCCCATGCCCAGCGTGATATAGCTGTAAAAAGCACCCGCGTTAGTCACATAGCGGCTCATGGCGATATAGCCAAAAGAGAAAATCAACAGTATGCCGCCAGCCATCAAATAGACCGCCGGGATCCCCGCACCGTTGCCCACGGAGATCGCGACCGGCAGGCCGCCGACCACGCCAGTCAACGGCGAAGCGGCAGCGACCACAAAAAAGACCAACGACCACAGTCCCAGACTGTTTTTCTTCAATTGATGCGTATTCATCTTGCCCCCCGGATACACAAAACGAACCCGATAGCGTGATGCCGCGCAATCGGGCCGGTGGTAAATCCCTTGCCGTCATGCCGCCTTACAGGCAGGCGCGATACAGCGATTCGATGTCCTGACGCGACGCTGAACGCGGATTCTGTTCCAGGCTCACGCCCATCGTCTGCACACAGTTATCCGCCAGCCAGGAAATGTCCTGTTCGCGTACGCCCAGATCGCGGAGCGTAAACGTCAATCCGATATTTTCCAGCAAGCGCTGTACCAGATAGACGCTATGCCTCGCCCGTTCGGCATCATCAAGATGTGTTACGCT
Source organism: Pectobacterium sp. A5351 (assembly GCF_028335745.1). Taxonomy (NCBI): domain Bacteria; kingdom Pseudomonadati; phylum Pseudomonadota; class Gammaproteobacteria; order Enterobacterales; family Pectobacteriaceae; genus Pectobacterium; species Pectobacterium sp. A5351. The sequence continues at coordinate 468,520 of NZ_CP116477.1, read as the reverse complement.
ATCGCTCATCGCACCGGTAACGGCAGCGAAACCCGCAATATTGTCATCACAGGAAAAACGCATCAGTTCGGGATACAACGCGGCAAGCCCTTCACCGTGGGTGATGTTGTACAACCCGCTCAGCGGGTGTTCCATCGCATGCGGCAGACCGCAGGCCGACATCCCTATCGCCATTCCGCCCAATGTATTCGCCCAACAGACCTGATCCCAGGCATCCAGATCGGTCACATCCCGGCAGACACGCGGTAAATAGGTGGTCAGCAGCCGAATGGCGCGTTCAGTCATGATTTCCGTCATCGGATTGCAGAATTTGCCCACCCGCGCTTCAATGTTATGACTGAGTGCGTCAAAGCCCGTTGACGCCACCATACGGGATGACTGCGTGACCATGAGCGTCGGGTCAATAATGGCGGTTTTCGCGTACAGCGCAGGCGAGAAAAACACCGGTTTATCATGGGTTTCAGGATTCGTGAAGACGGCGACGCAGTTGCCTTCGCTTCCCGTTCCCGCTGTCGTGGTTACCAGCACCAGAGGCAGTGCTTCATTGCTGGTTGTCGGCTGAAACAGATAATCCACCAGATTGCCCGTATGACATGCCATAAACGCGATGCCTTTCGCCGCGTCCATCACGCTCCCACCGCCGACGCCAAGCACCACATCACACTGTTGCTCACGCGCCAGCGCGGCGCCATCATCTACGGTGGTAGTAAGCGGGTTTGCCTCAACGCTGTCGAAGAGCACCCAGCGCACGCCGCTCTGGGTTAACAAATCGGTCAGTCGTGCAAGCAGCCCCGTTTGACGGCAACTGGTTTTTCCTGTTACCAGCAGCACACATTTCCCCCACTGCGCCACTTCCTCACCAACGCGGGTAACCTCTCCCCGGCCAATACAAAGCCTGACCGGTTGTGAATAGGTAAATGTCATCACCCTCTCCTCACACCGTCGCCGCAGAGGCACTGGCGTGCTCGACCTGCTCGACGACACTGTTCAGCGCAGATTCAAACGCATTCAGTGCATAGTCCAACTCTTCTTCACCGATCGTGAGCGGCGGCAGGAAGCGGAACACCGCCAGATTATTGATGGTGAAATTCACCTGAATACGCCATTTTTCTACCAGCAGCCCGGCAATCGCCGCCGAGTAGTATTCGCCCATGCTGGCGTGCAGTGCCTCCGGCAAGCGTCCGAACTCAAGGCCAATCATCAAACCTTTGCCGCGAACATCTTTAATTACCTGCGGATGACGCGCCTGAATCTCACGCAATCGCTGCATCATCAGCGCGCCTTTACGCTCCGCCATACCACAAAGATCGTGTTCAATGATGAACTGTAATGCCCCCAGTGCCGCCGCCGCGCTCAGGGTGTTTTCCTGATAGGTAGCGGTATGGTGATAGCAGGTTTCGATGGTGCCGTACGCCGCTTCATATAGCGCTTCCGTACAGAGATAGCCACCAAACGGCACCAGCCCGCCTGACAGCCCTTTGGCAAAGACAATACAATCCGGCACCACGTCGTCGTGTTCGCAGCACCAGAACTTACCGGTACGCGCCGCACCACACTGAATTTCATCCAGCACCAGCAGCGTGTCATAGCGGTCGCACAGTTCGCGCGCGGCCTTCAGGTAACCAACCGGCGGTACAATAATGCCGCCTTCACCCTGAATCGGTTCCACAACGAATGCTTTGTATTTTCCGGTCGCCAGCGCGCTTTCCAGCTCCGCGACGGAACCGTAGGTCACATGATCGATATTGCCCAGCGTTGGCTGCTGCCCTGCACGCCATTTATCCTTACCACCGAGCGAGACCGCGCCGGATGTCTTGCCGTGAAACGCCCCCAGCGTCGCCAACAGATGCGTTTTGTGCGCTTTATGGCGGGTGCCGAGCTTAACCAATTTGATCATCCCTTCAATCGCCTCCGCGCCCCCAGTGGCGGTGCCCATTTTGGTCAGTTTGCCCTGCGGCGAAAGCAGCGCCATGTTATGTGCCAGCGCCGCCGCCACGTTGTGATAGGAAATCGCCCCCATCATGAACAAGCGATTGTCGAAACACTTCTGTAAACAGGACCACACGAACTCATTGTTATTGCCAACGGTCACAACCCCGACGGCACCAATCATATCCAGATGCTTTTCGCCTTTATCATCGATGAAGGTGCAGCCCTCAGCACGAACAAAGTATTTGGCATGGCCGTCCAGAGATCGCATGCGGTTCAGATGGGTCAATTGCAGCGCGCGAGTAGTATCACCATCCAACGCGATCGCGTCATCAATAGTGTAAAAACCCGGTACAACGTCTTTTGCCTGTGCCATAAACATCCTCACAATATTCACAAGGGATAGCTTCACAAGAGAAACGTGCGATAGCGCACGGTGTGGAACGTTTATAGCAATGGCCTAGGCGGGGAAAATAGAATAAATCGGCACACGCCACGGTGCAGCGATAGCGTCTTTTTGGTGCACATTGCGCCAAAAAAGCAGAACAAGGCACCAAAAAAGCGGTGCAGGATAAAACGCATCGTCGCGGTGACATGACAAAGCAGGTTCAGCACTGGCGGATACGGTTCTGATAGCGCACAGCCTGTAGCCGTGCCAGATAGTGTTGTGGTGAGCAGGAAGAGAATGCCTTGAATTCGCGGAAAAAATGCGACTGGTCAGCGTATTCAAGGCGCTGCGCCAACGTAGTCAGGCTGTCGATATTTCCCTGATTGAGTAGCGCGAGCGCTCTCTGGAAGCGGATCGTGCGGCAGAATGTTTTGGGCGACATGCCGCAGTTATCATGAAACAAACGGTGGATATAACGTGCGGAATAGAGCGTTTTCCGCTCCAGCTCATACACTCGGATTTTGCCGTCATGCGCCATAATCAGGTCGATAATCTGCAATAACAGAGGCGGTGCCGAGCGGTTCGTCCAGTAGGAAAAATAGTGTAGAAACACACCAACTTGCTCGTTGAAATCCTGACTGTTTACCAGCCGCCTCAGCAGACGTGGCACATCAGGAGCCACTTCGTCGAAAGGGATTTCTTGCCCCGCCAGCTCCATCGGAGAAAGATCGAGAAAAGCAGGCATGATCCCCGGCATAAAACGCACGCCAAAATAGCGTTCTCCGGGCATCAGTCGGGTGATCTGTGCCGATGCCGTGCTGCCGCAAACGCGCCCGCAAGGCGCATCACGACAGCAGTGCAATAGGAGATCGACACTACCGTCCGGTACGGCCAACGTCATCGGTTCAGCACGATCGACCGTGAAGCTGTAAAAATGGGCAATGGGAGACTGACTGATGCTTTTCTTCAGGTAGTCTTCCGCCGCATTGATAACAAACCACGGCTGCAACGGCCGCACGCGAAACGATGCCGAATCAGGATGCATTGACCTTCTCCCCCGCAACGATAACAGGGGAGATCAGGCAATTTTTGCGCCAACTCTTTTTTCGTCAGCGCCTGTCAGGCATCCGGCCCGACCCTAACCACTAATTTACCGAAGTTGCGGCCGTGCAGCAGGCCGATAAAGGCTTCAGGAGCGTTTTCCAACCCGTCGACGATCTCTTCCCGATATTTGATCTTACCTTCTGCCACCCACGGCGACACAGCTTTCCAGAACTCATCGAAGCGATGCCCGTAATCATCAAAGATAATGAACCCCTGCATCCGAATGCGTTTCTTCAAAATAGTTCCCATCAGCAGCGATAAGCGGTCTGGCCCGTCGGGCAGCCCTGTTGCATTGTAGCCTGAGACTAACCCGCACACGGGAATACGCGCCGAGGTATTCAGCAACGGCAGCACGGCATCAAAAACTTTCCCACCGACGTTTTCAAAATAGATATCAATGCCCTGCGGGCAGGCTTGTTTCAACTGTTCTGCAAAATCATCCGTCCGGTGGTCGAGGCAAGCATCAAACCCCAGAACCTCAACCGCGTGTCGGCATTTCTCCGCCCCGCCCGCTACGCCAACCACCCGGCAGCCTTTCAGTTTCCCAATCTGGCCGACCGTAGCACCGACCGGGCCGGTCGCAGCAGCCACCACCAGCGTTTCCCCCGCTTTAGGCTGGCCGATATCCGTCAGCCCCATATACGCGGTGAAGCCAGGCATACCCAGCACGCCCAATGCGTAGGAAGGATTCGTCGGCGACTGTCCCAGATTCGTTAAACCTTTGCCGTCGGAAAGCGCATAGTCCTGCCAGCCGCTGTAGGACAATACCCAATCACCCACCTGATAATCCGGGTGTTTAGATTCCACCACGCGGCTGATGGTTCCCCCCACCATCACATCATCCAGTTCGACGGGTTTGGCATAAGAGGGGGCGTCGCTCATGCGGCCACGCATATAAGGGTCAAGAGACAGGAACACCGTACGCAGCAGGATCTGCCCTGCATCGGCCTGTGGCACAGACTGTTGTTCCAGACGGAAATTCGCTTTCGTCGGTGCGCCGTGCGGGCGCTGAGCCAGAACCACACGGCGGTTAATTTGATCGGTTTGCAACATCGTATCCTCCGTTAAACCAAGCATGTTGATAAAATCACTTCATTAACAATAGGATCGGTTTTTTCTTCTGGCTACGCAAACCGTGCGGCGTTCATTTGCTACGGTGGTAATCAATTCTTAAGCAGAATACGCCATTTGCAGAATGCACTTCCCCACCATACTTCAAGCTGCGAGTGCGCTGCTAGCGTTCAGACACCCGAATCACCTACTTGAGTAAGCTCATCGGGATTATCTCACTCGCCGTCTTCCTGAAGCTCGAATTATTTAGGGTATAGACATCAATATTTACGGCTAATTTATAGTGCGACACTGAAATAATAAGCATCGCAATACTTCACATATTTTAAGATAAAATCATAGCCTATCGTACAGCATTCAACGGAATTTCAGGGTCCGGTTCGCGAGTCATACGATTACGTAAATCACGGCGAATAATTTCAATAGACCAAAACCAAATCAGGTGCCCTACGATCTCTGATACATGTTCATACCAAGGGAGAACAAAGAGAGATGGGGTAAGGCCCATCAATGGGAATGAAATCATATGAACAAATAATTGAGCCAGCGCCCCCGCCAGCAGACCTTGCCATAATTTTATTTTAGGAAATACTTCTGCAACAACGCAGTAACCTACAGCAAAAACAATAGAGAAAATAATATGCGTCACACCAACCCAATTGAATACGTGGCCAGCAAAGGTATACACCGCAGCATTAGGATCAACAACGCCAAGCCAATCGCGTAAAAAGATGTAGGGTGGGTTAAGAAAATTACGAGAACAGTCAATTTGCTCAGCAGCTCTAATCAGTGATTCAGGCACGCAAGCACTACTAAACATATCCGTAGGGCTACGTGGAGGAAGCGGATTTTCAGCGCCCCACTTAACAAAAGATGAAACAATACCAGCAATCAAACCAATAAAAGCGGCTAATCCATAGCGTCTCCGAGATGGAGATGTTTGTTCAAAAAAGTTCATTTTTTTACCAATCCAACCATTAAAGGTTATATTCTTACATAGGTATTATAGACTGATAAAGAGGTTAATTGATATATCGAACAACTCCCCTAGTATATTTTGTTATTAGGAACACGATTTTAAATTTTATAAAAATGAAAGAAGAAATTATGCGTTGATTTTTTGTGAAACTTTTACTCAATAATTTAAAAACCAGATTCTTTAACGTATCCGAAATATCCAACCCCCAATAGAAAAATGAATAACAATTCACCAATAATATTACCAATAAGAAATAGACTGGTTGTTTTTTTGTGAAAGCACAACAATTTAATAACGTATTCTTTCACACGGCATCACACAAAAATTCTATCCGAATTTTTCACTCATATACCCTAAATAATTCGCATTTCAGGCAGGCGACAAATCGGTTCCAGACCGATTTGAACAGCACTAACGCTGGCCCAGAGGAGGAGCCTCATTTTCCTTATTCCGGTCTGAACCAACCCGGATGCCAATGCGCTTCACGCCAGAATAGTGCCGCCATTCCCCTGGACGCTCCATCCTGATGGTGTCACTGCCAAACCACACCACCGTAAATCGGAAATGTTTGGCCACAGTTGATGCGCATCAACCAACACATCGATCACTGGTAGTAATAAAAACCGCTACCACCACCAAGATTCCAAAGAAAACCTTTCAGCCTCAGCGCGAGTACAAGCCTTTCGCATATATATTTTTATGGAATTGAAAATCCACTTTTATTCTTTTACATGCATAAGACCGCCCTCTAGAGTAGCGAAAAGACCGCCGTGTATGGCCTCATGTCATTGGTAAAGGACACAGGGAATGGAAAAAAATCATCCGCAAGTTACGACTCTCGCCGCAGGGTTACTCTCGTTACTTTTCGCACTCAATCCCGGTGCTTATGCTGCACAAAGCGGTGAAAAACCGGTGTCTGGCGGTATCCTGAATGTCGGGCTGGGCAGCGATACGCCGATTATCGACCCGCACATTACGGCCTACGGCGTAACCGCGCTGATTGCGCGTAACGTGGTCGATTCGCTGGTCGGACAGGCGGAAGATAACCGCTTTACGCCCTGGCTGGCCGAAAGTTGGAAAATTAACGACAACAACACCGAATACACTTTCCATCTGCGTAAGGACGTGACGTTCAGCGATGGCACCAAGCTGGATGCCGCAGCAGTGAAATACAACATCGAGCGTATTCTCGATCCGAAAACCACCTCCAGCTACGCGAAATCACTGTTAGGCCCTATCGACAAGGTCTCGACGCCGGATGACTACACGATTGTGCTCCACTATAGCTCTCCGTTTTCGGCGCTGTTACAGGGGCTGAGCCTGCCGTATCTGGGTATCCAATCACCGACGTACCTGAAGAACACGCCAAATACCAGTAACACCGTGGTAGGTTCTGGGCCGTTTATTCTCGACTCCTTTGTAAAAGGCAGCGGCAGCAAACTGACGAAACGTCCTGATTACAACTGGGGACCGGGTTATGCGAAACACACGGGCCCAGCTTATCTGGATGGTCTGGTGTTCAAATACCTGCCGGAAGCGTCGGTCCGCCTTGGCGCACTGAGCAGCGGCCAGATTCAGGCCATTGACGCCGTGCCGCCCGCCAATTTCCCAACGGTGAAGCGCAATCCGAAGCTGGAAGTGATCACCTATGAGAATCCGGGCGTTAACCGCGTGCTCTACCTCAATACCACCAAAGGCCCCTTCCAGGATGTCGCGGTGCGTAAGGCATTCCAGAGCGCCGTAGATACCAACGCAGCGGTGAAAGTCGCATTCTTTGGTACGCTGAAAGCCGCCGATAACGTTCTCGGCCCCGCCACGCTGTACTACGATCCGAGTGTCGCATCCCGCTGGGGCTTCGATGTGAAAAAAGCCAACGAACTGCTGGATAATGCAGGCTGGAAACAGAAAGACGGCGAAGGCTTCCGAACCAAAGATGGCAAGCGCCTGAGCGTCAGCTTCGTGTACGCCTCAACCAACGTTGAAGCTGCCGATGTCGCGCTGTTCCAGGCGGTGCAATATCAGGTGAAGCAGGCAGGCTTCGAAGTCAAACTGACGCCAGTTGATGCGGGTGAATTCACCACGCGCACCAATGCCAATGAGTACGATATCGCCTCCAACTTCTTCGTGCGTGCAGAGCCGGATATTCTGCGTACCGTCTTCGATTCGGCCTATGCGCCACCGAACGGCAACAACTTTACGCGCATTAGCGTGCTGAATGACAAGCTGAGAAAAGCCATCGGCGCGGGCGAAGCGGAACGTAAACAGCTCTATAGCGAAATACAGCGTGAGGTCATCGATCAGGCGTATGTGGTTCCATTGTACATTCCCGCCTACCAACTCGGCCTGTCCAAACAGGTACAGGGCATAAGCTGGGCTACCAACGCAAAACCGAACTTCTATGATGTCTGGATTAAACGTTAATCTGTACGCGTTAGGTAAACGTCTCTTCACCATTCTGGCTGTGCTCTGGGGCGCAGCCACATTGACGTTTATTGCCGTCAAACTGATCCCCGGCGATCCTGTTGCCATTCTTAGCGGCGGCGATAACGTGGTGGATGAAGCCTATCGCGCCGTACTCATCAAACAATTCGGGCTCGACCAGCCGCTGTGGGTGCAGTATCTGCGCTACTGCGGACAGGCGCTACAGGGTGATTTTGGCGTCAGCTATCTCTACCGTCTGCCAGTCGGTAGCGTGATTAGCGATGCGATGCATGAAACCCTGCCGCTGGCGCTCGGCGGTCTGATTCTGGCGTTGCTCCTTGCCATCACCAGCGCGCTGCTGACTGCTGGCCGTTATGGTGCGCTACGTACCACCGTTTCCTGGCTGGAACTGACGCTGCTTAGCACACCAGTCTACTGGATTGGGATCGTACTGCTGAGCCTATTCAGCTTTCGTCTGCAATGGTTTCCGGTCACTGGCAACGATGGCGTGATGTCGCTGGTGCTACCGGTTATCACGTTGAGTCTACCGATTGCCGCGATTCTGAGTCAGGTACTGCGTGACGGTCTGGAAGAGGCACTCTCCCAGCCGTTCTCGCTCACCGTGCGCACACGCGGCGTCAGTGAAATCCGGTTACGTTTCCGCCACGGTTTGCGCCATGCGGCGCTGGCGGCCTCAACGCTGACCGGCACGCTGCTGGCAAGCGTACTTGGCGGCTCCGTGTTGACTGAAACCGTCTTTGGCCGCGCGGGTATCGGGCAGGTCACGTTGAGCGCGATTGAAAACCGTGACATGCCGCTGGTACTGGGCGTCGTGATGCTGTCCGCGTTCCTGTTCGTCGTCATCAACCTGCTGGTGGATGCGCTGTATCTCATCATCGATCCCCGCTTACGCAAGAAGGCGAGCGCCCATGAGTAGTGAACCGATGCCCTTTACGCAGACGCTCTCTGGAAAAACCTATCGCAGTCCGTGGCTGACCACAGCGACGCTATTGCCTGCCGCTATCGTTTTCCTGCTGGCGCTGGCAGTTTTTTTCCCTTCGCTGTTTACCAGCCGTACTGCCGATGAAATGGATATGGGGGCGGTATTTCAGCCGCCGAATGCCACCTATTGGTTCGGCACCGATCAACTGGGACGCGATATTTTTTCCCGTATCGTTCACGGCACCTCGCTGTCGCTGGGCATCGGCGTCGGCGCGATGCTGATCGCCTGCTTCGGCGGCGTGCTATTTGGCACTCTGTCAGTGCTCGCGCCGCTGCGTATCCGTCAGGTTCTGGTGCGCCTGTTGGACATCATGCTGGCGTTTCCCGATCTGCTGCTGGCGCTACTGGTGATCGCCGTACTGGGACGCGGCCCGGAAAACACCATGCTGGCCGTTGGGCTGGCGGGGATTGCCGGCTATGCGCGTTTAATTCGTTCTCAGGTACTGCAAGTCAGGCTATCCGGCTATGTCGAGCACGCGATTGCGCTGGGCGAGCACCCATTGTATATCGTTTTCCGCCATATCATTCCCAATACGCTGCGCCCGTTGTTGATTGTCGCCACCATTGGCGTCGGCCACGCGGTGCTGTCCGCCTCGGCGCTGAGTTTTCTGGGCTTGGGCGTCGTGCCACCGACAGCCGAATGGGGCGCGCTACTGGCTGACGGACGTAACTTCCTTGATATCGCGCCCTGGGTCAGCCTGCTGCCCGCCAGCGTCGTTGCGCTGTCGGTGATTTCCATCACGCTGCTCGGGCGTCGTTTACAGGCCATTTTGGCAAAAGGAGAGGCACGATGAGCCTGAATACACTTCCTCACCCCGCTCATGCCGCTTCAGAAGCCCCCGCAAAGACGCCGCTGCTGCGTGTAGACGGCCTGAGCGTCACCTTTCCCAGCCCTTTCGGCCCCATTCGTTCGGTTAAGAACCTCTCTTTTCAGGTCAATGACGGAGAAATTCTGGCGCTGGTCGGCGAATCGGGTTCAGGGAAATCCGTCACCGCTCGCACGCTGGTAGGTCTGGCTGGTGAAGCCGTTGACGTACAGGCAAACGCGATTGAGCTCACGCGCCATGACGGCAGCCGGTGTGATTTACGCTATCTGACCGATCGCGACTGGCGGGCGATTCGCGGCCGGGAAATCGGCTTTGTTTTACAGGATGCGCTGGTGTCTCTTGACCCACTGCGCAAGATCGGACAGGAAGTCGCCGAACCGATTCTGACCCACCGCCTGCTGCCACGTGAACAGATTCCCGCACGCGTCGCCGAACTTCTGGTGAAGGCCGGCATCCCCGATCCAGAGAATCGCGCGGCGCAGTATCCGCATGAGCTATCCGGCGGCCTGCGTCAGCGAGCGCTTATTGCTTCCGCGTTGGCAGCCGGCCCACAGTTACTGATCGCCGATGAACCGACTACCGCGCTGGATGCCACGGTGCAAAAGCAGGTGCTGAAAGTCTTCACCGCATTAGCGCAGGCAGGACATGGCGTGCTACTGATCACCCACGATCTTGCTGTCGTCGCAGACGTTGCGGATCGCGTCATCGTGATGCAGAACGGAGCGCTGGTAGAAGGCGGTGAGGCACGGCAGATCCTGTCAGCGCCGACACATCCCTACACCCGAAAACTGCTGGCGGCGATACCCACCGCGTCTACCCGTGGAAAGTGGCTGGCTGGCGTCGATCCCTTACAGGGTGGCATTGCTCCCTCAGCCGCGTCTCTGGCGACGACGCACACTGACGATACCATCGCCCTAACGGCAGATCGCATTGCAGTGTCGTTCAAACGCCCGGACGGCAGCCGGATGCAGGCCGTTAATCAGGTATCTCTCCAGATCAAACGCGGTGAAACGCTGGGTATCGTCGGGGAGTCCGGTTCGGGTAAAACCACGCTGGGCAAAGTCATTCTGGCGCTGCAAAAACCGGACAGCGGCGAAGTCAGACTGGCGGACCATGCCTGGAGCGCGTTAACAGAGCGCGAGCGCCGACCGCTACGCGCACGCATTCAGACGATCACGCAGGATCCGCTCAGTTCGTTCGATCCGCAATTTACCATCGCCCAGATTCTGAACCAGCCGCTGCGCCTGCGCCGCGATCTGAACGACGACGAGAAACAGCGGCGCATTCTGACGCTACTGGAGTATGTCGGCCTGACGCCCGACCTGCTGAGCCGCCGTCCAAGAGCGCTGTCCGGTGGGCAACGCCAGCGCGTTTCCATCGCACAGGCGCTGGCTTCGGAACCCGAGATTCTGATCTGCGACGAACCGGTATCGGCGCTGGACGTCACGACACAGGCGCAGGTGCTGGATTTACTCGTCGCGCTGCAACGCCAACTGGGGCTGACAATGCTGTTCATCTCCCACGATTTGGGCGTGGTGCAACACATGAGCCACCGCATCGCAGTGATGAAAGACGGGGATATCGTAGAAACCGGTCCGGTCGAGCAGATCTTCAACCAACCGCAACACCCCTACACGCGCCTGTTGCTTTCAACGGTGGCGGAGTAGCGCTGTTGAAGAAAGATTTGGTGGTTAAAAACGCAGCGACATTGTACAATGATAAGTACATATCAGGAGGTACAAATGCGTACAATTAGCTACAGTGAAGCCCGACAAAATCTATCGGCGACCATGATGAAAACGGTCGAAGACCGTGCTCCCATACTTATCACCCGACAGAATGGTGAAGCCTGCGTGCTGATGTCTTTGGAAGAGTATAACTCTCTAGAGGAGACCGCGTATTTACTGCGTTCACCAGCAAATGCAAAAAGACTGATGAACTCAATCGAGAGCCTTAAGGCTGGCCATGGTGAAGAAAGAGATATCATTGAGTGAAACTAATCTGGTCAGAAGAAGCATGGGAAGACTACCTGTACTGGCAGGACATCGATAAGCGGATGGTCAAAAAGATCAATGAATTAATAAAAGAAACGCACAGGACACCTTTTGAGGGAAAAGGAAAACCAGAGCCACTTAAACATAATCTTGCTGGTTTCTGGTCGCGCCGTATCACCGAAGAACATCGTTTGGTTTATGCCATCACCGATGACGCCATGATGATCGCTGCCTGCCGCTACCACTACTAACCCCCCATTGATTCATCGCACCCAATAGCTAAAAAGCGCCGTCACTCCACATTCAGGAAGCGCTGACGGTAGGCGCTGGGTGAGGTGCCGAACGCCTGATGGAACACGACGGAGAAGTAGTTGCTGTCTTCAAAACCGCACAGCGCGGCAACGTCGCCAATCGTTTGCAGGTCATAACGTAGCAGTTCCATCGCTTTACAGAGCCGCAACTGGCGCAGGTAGTGCGGCACGCTCATGCCGGTTTGTTCTTTAAAGCGCGAACGTAAGCTCCGGGCGCTGAAATGGTGCTGTTCGCAGAAGGCTTCAAAGCGGAACGGGATCGCAATGCTGGCACGCAACGCATTCATCAACATATCTAGCTGATGCGCATCGGCCAGTTGTGGATTATCCGGCGTGTGGCGATAGCGCGCCGCCAGCAGCGCAATCTGCAACAACAGCGCTTCGCTCAGTTGCAGCGACAACGCATCCGACTTCATGCACTCCTGCCTCAGCGCATCCACCTTCTCACGAAGGGTATCCATGCCTTCCGAGCCTAAACACCAGTGGCGCTGACTTTGTGGACGTTCTCCGCCCGGCAGTAACATTTGCCAGTCGGCAGACAGCGTCAGGCGATTGCGGATATAGAGGATGTTGTCCAGCTCAAGCTCGTGGACGGATTCATAGCTGTGACGATCATGTGCGGAAACATAGAACATATCGCCACGGGTAATGCGGTAAGGCACATCGTTCCAGAGGTGCAGGCCATTGCCACGCCAGACAATCACCAGTTCGTCAAAATCATGATGATGCAACGGAAACACCGGCTGCGGATGCCGCTCGGCCACCATCACGGCATTCTTGTCGGTGAGGAAATAGTCTTCAGTCTGTAATTTCAAACCCCGTACTGCTGTCGCCATTCCCTCACCCACCGTTGCCGTTACCTATTCTTCACGAGAAAACGCCTGATGGCGTAGTGACTTAGGCGCCTGCGAGAATGCCTTGCGGAATTGCGTCGAGAAGTGATTGCTGTCGCTAAATCCACAGGCGTGCGCAATGGTGGTGATCGAGTCATCACTCTGCTGCAACCGCCGACGCGCCTCCAGTAATCTTAACCGATTCAGATAGCGTTGTGGCGTCATACCCGTGTGTTGTTTGAGCTGGCGATGCAGCGTGCGCAGCGGCAGTGAGAACTGATCGGCCAGGCACCCCCAGTTCACCTCTTCACTGTAGTTGTTTTGCAACCAGCCCAGCAGCGCCTGTACTCCCTGACGCTCGGAGCCGTTGGCCTGCGTCTGGAAGCACTGCTGACGCAACTGCACCAGAATATGCAGAAACAGGCTCTCGCTGGCGGCAATCGCCTCCGGCGCATCGCTCTGCGCTAATTCAGCCAGGCTGTTCAACGACTGCTTCAACTGCTGCATCCCCGCCGCATTCACGTGCCACTGCCCCTGCCACTCGCCGTTCGGGCCATACGGCAAGAAGGCGGCGATATCGGAAAGGAAGCGAAACCCACGCGGCGAGCGGTACAGCATATTAGTCAGACACAGCCCTTCCACGTCTTCAAACAGATGCCTGTCGTTATCGCGAACAAAGAACACCGAACCGCTGCACAGCGCATAAGGCTGATCGTTAAACACATGGACGCCAGCGCCCTGTTCCACCAGCACAATTTCCCAGAAATCATGGTAGTGCTCAGGAAAAGCCGTTTGCGGGGTGCGCGGTTCTACCGCAACCGTTACGGCACGCGAAGTAAAAAAATCATCACCACGAAGTAACGTCATTTCAGTTCTCCATTCGGCCTCTGGCAAAAATGTGGCCTTTGAAAAAGGGTAGCCAGAAGCCAAAGAACCGACCTTAAATTACCGTCACTCACGTGCCATCTGACTGCTCTTTTTTCAAGATCGCACCGCCCAATTAGTTGAAGTGTGGTAAGGATCACACCGCTTTTTCCCTGATTTTTACGTGGTTATTCTCTGAATAATTTCCCAGATTGTGAGCCCTTTCACGGTCAGCTTTGTCATTTTGCCAACCGCCTGTTGTTGATGGCACTCATCGGAAGGTGGCTGCGGTTACCGCTCTTTACACTGCAACACATCCAACAATAAGGAGTGCGGCTATGGCGGTGAAGAATATCGTGGCGGTGGATTTAGGGGCATCCAGTGGTCGGGTCATGCTGGCAACCTTGCACACCGCAACGCAGCATCTGACGCTGAAAGAAATTCACCGTTTCAGCAATACGCTGGTGTTTCAGGACAACCACCACCAGTGGGATCTCGCCGCACTGGAACGTGACATCCTCATCGGATTACACCAAATCGATGCCATGGGTATCGCGCCTGATAGCATTGGAATCGACAGCTGGGGCGTGGACTATGTGCTACTCGATAAGGACGGGCAGCATATCGGCCTGCCGTATTCCTATCGCGACCACCGCACCGACGGCGTGATGGCTACCGTCACTGCCGAACTGGGGCGTGAGGCGATCTATCAGCGCACCGGCATTCAATTTCTGCCGTTTAATACGCTGTACCAGCTTAAAGCGCTGTGCGATACGCCGTCTGAAAATTTGAATCAGGTGGCACACCTGTTGATGATCCCCGACTATTTTCATTATCGCCTCACAGGGAATCGGGTCTGCGAATACACCAACGCCAGTACGACCCAACTGCTTAATCTGGAAAAGAAAACCTGGGATAGCACGCTGCTGGATTATCTGGGTGTCCCACACCGCTGGCTGAGCGAACCCGTGCAGCCGGGGCACGCCGTGGGAAACTGGACAGCACCGAGCGGACGACAGATTCCCGTCACCGCCGTCGCCACGCACGATACCGCCAGCGCGGTGGTCGGCGCGCCGTTGCAAAGCCGCGACAGCGCCTATCTCAGCTCCGGCACCTGGTCACTGATGGGGATTGAGAGCGACACGCCGTTTAACAGCCCACAGGCGCTGGCCGCCAATATCACCAACGAAGGCGGCGTGAATGGCACCTATCGGGTGCTGAAAAACATCATGGGCCTGTGGCTGTTACAGCGGGTCTGCCAGGAACGTGACATCAAGGATTTAGGCGCGCTGATTCAGTCCGCCGCCGCTCTACCTGCCTTCGTCAGCCTGATTCACCCGAATGACGAGTGCTTTATCAATCCGCCGTCTATGCATCAGGCAATCCGCGACTATTGCCGTGAGCACGGCCAGCCCGTGCCCCAAAGCGATGCCGAGCTGGCACGCTGTATCTTCGACAGCCTCGCGCTGCTCTACCGCCAGGTGGTGCTGGAACTGGGCGAACTGCGGCACGCCCCGATCCGCCAATTGCACATTGTCGGCGGCGGCAGCCAAAACGCTTTCCTGAACCAACTGTGCGCCGATGTGTGCCAGATTCCGGTTCTGGCCGGGCCGGTCGAAGCCTCGACGCTTGGCAATATCGGCTGCCAGCTGATGGCGCTGGGCGCCGTCGCCGACCTTGCCGCTTTCCGGCACATGCTGACTCATAACTTCCCTCTGCATCGCTATACCCCGCGCGCGGAGAGTGATTTTGCCGGGCACTGGCGTCGTTTTCAGGCGCTCAGCCAGCCAGAAACCGCCCCAAAGGGCAAAAAGGAGACCACGCAATGAGCACACCGATTGAAACCGCCTGGCAGTTGGCAAAAGCGCGTTATGCCAGCCTGAATATTGACGTAGAGGCCGCGCTGGAACAGCTCGATCAGATTCCGGTGTCAATGCACTGCTGGCAGGGTGACGATGTGGCCGGATTCGAAAACACTGGCGGGCCGCTGACCGGCGGCATTCAGGCCACCGGCAACTACCCCGGCAAAGCGAGCACGCCAGATGAACTGCGTGCCGATCTGGAACAGGCCTTTGCGCTGATCCCCGGCCCCAAACGGCTGAACCTGCACGCCATCTATCTGGAATCCGCGCAGCCCGTCGCCCGTAACGAGATTGCCCCCGAGCATTTCCGCACCTGGGTTGAATGGGCCAAGCGCCACCAGCTCGGGCTGGATTTTAACCCGACCTGCTTTTCGCATCCGCTGAGCGCAGACGGTTTTACCCTGTCGCACCCGGACGAAAAAGTACGTCGCTTCTGGATTGAACACTGTCAGGCCAGCCGCCGGATTTCTGCCTACTTCGGTCGCGAACTCGGTACGCCGTCAGTCATGAACATCTGGGTGCCGGACGGCATGAAAGATTTAACCATCGATCGTCTGGCGTTCCGCCAACGGCTACTCAGCGCACTGGATGAGATCATCGCTGAGCCGCTCGATCAGGCACACCATATCGATGCAGTGGAAAGTAAGCTGTTCGGGATCGGCGCGGAAAGCTTTACCGTCGGTTCCAATGAATTCTACCTCGGCTACGCGGCCAGTCGCGGCACTGCACTCTGTCTGGATGCCGGACACTTCCACCCGACAGAAGTCATTTCCGACAAGATCTCCAGTGCAATTCTGTACGTCCCGCGCCTGCTGCTGCACGTCAGCCGACCGGTACGTTGGGACAGCGACCATGTGGTGCTGCTGGATGACGAAACGCAGGCCATCGCCCACGAAATCGTGCGCCATAAGCTGCTTAATCGCGTGCATATCGGGCTCGATTTCTTTGATGCCTCGATCAACCGCATCGCCGCCTGGGTTATCGGTACACGCAATATGAAGAAAGCCCTGCTGCGCGCGCTGTTGGAACCGACGGAAACGCTACGCAAGCTGGAACAACAGGGCGATTACACTGCGCGTCTGGCGCTGCTGGAAGAGCAGAAATCGCTGCCGTGGCAAGCCGTGTGGGAGCACTACTGCCAGCGTCATGACGTACTTCCGGGCAGCGAATGGCTGCAACAGGTGCGTCAGTATGAAGAAACCATCCTCACTCAACGTCAAGGGTAAGACTATGCAAGCAATTCTCTCTTCCTGGTTTGTACAGGGAATGATTAAAGCCACCAGCGACATGTGGCTCAAAGGCTGGGACGAACGTAACGGCGGTAACGTCAGCCTGCGCCTGACGGCTGAGGATGTGACACCTTATGAAAGCGACTTCTACCCGCAGCCGCGCCATGAGGCGCTATCACAACCGATGCCCGAACTGGCTGATTGCTGGTTTATCGTCACCGGTTCCGGCAAATTTTTCCGCAACGTTCAACTCGACCCGGCGGATTCACTGGTGGTATTGCAGGTTGATAGCGACGGCAAAGGCTACCGTATTTTTTGGGGGCTCACCAACGGTGGCCTGCCGACCTCTGAGCTGGCCTCGCATTTCCAGTCGCACATTGTACGCATGGGCGTGACCCAAGGGCACGACCGCGTCATCATGCACTGCCATGCGACCAATCTGATCGCCCTGAGCTATGTGCTGGAGCTGGATACCGAGACGTTCACCCGTGAACTGTGGGAAGGCAGCACGGAGTGCCTGGTCGTCTTCCCGGACGGCGTGGGGATTGTGCCGTGGATGGTGCCGGGTACCGATGCCATTGGCGATGCCACCTCCGAGCAAATGAAGCGTCATTCGCTGGTGCTGTGGCCTTTCCACGGCATCTTCGGCACCGGCCCGACGCTGGACGACGCCTTCGGCCTGATCGATACCGCAGAAAAATCCGCCGAAGTCATGGTGAAAGTGAGATCGATGGGCGGTAAAAAGCAGACGATCTCGACCGAAGAGCTGATCGCACTGGGTAAACGTTTCGGCGTCACCCCTATGGAAGCCGCACTACGCGTGTAGTTCGCCTAACGTATCGCTTTCCTTCAGCCTCAACCCGCCACGGCATCCGCGTCGTGGCGGGCAGCCAACGACTACGGGGGACTCATCCATGTTGCGTAAGGCTTTTGTGATGTCGGTTTTTCCTGACTGCCACGACGACTACCAGCGTCGCCACAATCCTATCTGGCCGGAACTGGCCGACGTGCTGAAAAATCACGGCGCGCACCACTACAGTATCTTTCTGGATAAACAGCGCAATCTGCTGTTCGGCTATGTGGAAGTCGAATCCGAAGCGCGCTGGGAGGCGATTGCACAAACGGAAGTCTGCCAGCGCTGGTGGAAGCACATGAGCGACGTCATGCCCTCCAATCCCGATAACAGCCCGGTTAGCGATGCGCTGGAACCCGTGTTCTATCTGGACTAAGGTATACTTTGTGTTAAGCATCATCATGCAGCGGTAATGATATTACCGCTGTGTCATTATGGCTGAAGCGATCAAAAAAAATAATTTGTCATTTAGTTAATGGGTTTCGTTACATATAGCTATTAGCTTTAATAAACACATCAATATTTATTAAATATTGATGACGATCACATTTTACCCCCTTATTTGTGAACGTTTTATTTCTCACATTAAAAATAAAAACATTCATTAAAACAATGTTTAACAACCACCCTCTCGATTTAAAAAAAAGTCATTAAAAATAAACAGGATTTAGTATCGATAAAATCAAACCTGTTATTATTAAATTCCGTTTAATCACGCCACTCTCTTTATCGAATTACGTATTATAAAGATCTTATTTTATTTGCCGTTATCACTATTACCTTCTCTCTAATAATCAATAAGAATAGCGATGAAATTCTCTCAACTCACAGTATTTTCCAAGTTATTACTCGGGTTTTCCGTCCTGGTAGCCATGATGCTGCTATTGGGTGTGGTCTCACTACTCCAGCTTAGCGTTAATAACAGCCGTATTGTTGAATTAAGCAGCAACAGCCTGCCTGGCGTGCGATATAGTTTGGAAATGCGCGGCACATTGTCTGAAACGCGTTTACAGCAAATACAGTATATCGACTCCAAAACCCCCGAAGAGCGTGAAGGCCATCGCAAGGAATTATTGCAAAACGCCGATGCCTTCCTTGCTGCGTTTAAGAACTATCAAACGGTTGCAAGCACTGAGGATAAAAAAGCGCTGATTAAAGTGATTGGCGATAATTTCTCCGGTTTTAACTCGGTCAACGCCACGCTGATTGATACCGTGAACCGGGGCGATCTGGCTGAAGCGAGCAAAATCAGCGGCGCAAGCTCTTCTAAGTATCGTAGTCAGTTAATGAAAGATCTGGCCAGGCTGGTGGATATGGAAGTGGCGACGGCAAAAGACATCGTTGCCAGCGCCGATTCGACATATCGGACGTCGCAGTACTCTGTTTGGGGATTGCTGCTGCTCGCTCTGCTGACGACCGCCGTTATCGCCACCATTATCTCACGCAATATTTCACGCCAGCTCGGCGGCGACCCGAATTACGCACAAGAAATCATGACCGAGATTGCCTCCGGTAATCTCACAACGGAAATCAAACTGCGCCAAGGGGACAACAGCAGCCTGCTGGCTTCCATCAACTACATGAATCAACAGTTGATGGGCATCGTGCATACCATCATGAGCGGCAGTGAATCCATCTCGCTGGCATCCAGCGAGATTGCTCAGGGCAACAGCGACCTGTCGCAGCGTACCGAAGAGCAGGCAGCCTCGCTGATTCAGGCATCGGCGAATATGCAGCAGCTAACGCACACCGTGCGCCAGAATGCGGATAACGCCAAGGAAGCCAGCCAGTTGGCACAGCAAACCTCGGAAACCGCTTCTCAGGGTGGGCTTATCGTGGACGACATGCTCAAGCGCATGCATGAGATCTCCGACAGTTCACAGAAGATCGTCGATATTATCGCCGTGATCGAAGGGATCGCTTTCCAGACCAACATCCTTGCACTGAACGCCGCAGTAGAAGCCGCCAGAGCGGGCAGCGAAGGAAAAGGTTTTGCCGTCGTCGCGGGCGAAGTTCGGACACTGGCACAGAAGAGCGCCAATGCTGCCAAAGAGATCAAAACGCTGATCGAAGGCACCGTCGAGAAAATTACCGATGGCTCTGCGCGAGCAGACAAAGCCAGCCAGGCGATGTCGGAGATTGTGCTGTCAGTGAAAAAGGTCACCGATATCGTGGCGGAGATTTCTCAAGCCTCCAACGAGCAGCATATCGGCATTAAAGAGATTAGCGTGGCGGTAGAACAAATGGACCGCGTCACCCAGCAGAACGCCGCGCTGGTTGAAGAATCCGCCACGGCGGCGCACGCCATGACGGAACAGGGTGAACAACTGCGCGATGCGGTTCGCTTCTTTAAAGTGAATCAAGACCATATGCTGAGAATTCATTAATTCCCCTCTGCCCCGCTGGCTACCCGGTGGGGCACACATGCTTTCAGCGTTCCCCTTTTCACACCTCGCACCGACGACAGCGCGATACCCGCTGTTCGTCGGCTCCCCCAATCTGTCTCATGAACAAACGTTGACGTTCGGTTTAAACAAAGGGAGTTATTGTTGCACCACTAAACTACGTATGCTGTTTTTACGCCACGGTTTCTACGTACTCTACGTACCCTGCATCGTCAACTGACGACTATTTTGCTATCTCGCCGCACGGCGATAAGGAGACAACATGGACGAACACCCTCGATGGCCCGGTAAACCGCATCCGTTAGAATAAGGACCGTCTTCTTCCCCGACCCCTCTGTTCTCTCTGCCTGCGCCGTTTACCTCCCTTAATACCTTTATTTTTCTCCGCTTTACGTCCCTTTATCCGGGATGCGCGCCCGTGCGTGGCGGACAGGCAACATTAAGAGAGCAGCATCATGACCGATATGATCACGCAAACGGGGTATCGCCGCGCCCATAAAACCCCCACGGCCACTTTTGCGATTGCCCGCGAGGCGCAAAACAGCCTCGACCAAACGCTGGCTAACCTGAATACCCATCTGCACGGCTTAAGCCATGATGACGTGATTGAACGTCAGCAAACCTATGGCGAAAACCGTGTCGCCCATGAGAAAGCACCGCACGCGCTGGTACAGTTAGCCGCCGCGTTTAATAACCCGTTTATTTACGTGCTGACCGCGCTGGCCGCTATCAGCTTTTTCACCGATTACTGGCTACCGCTACGCCATAACGAAGAGACGTCGCTCACCGGCGTGATCATCATTCTGGTGATGGTGAGCCTGAGCGGCCTGCTGCGCTTCTGGCAGGAATTTCGCACCAATAAGGCCGCAGAAGCGCTGAAATCCATGGTGCGGACAACGGCCACCGTACTGCGCCGTCCTCACGCCAGCGCCAACGCCGTCATGCAGGAGATCCCGCTTCAGCAGTTGGTGCCCGGTGATATTCTGCTGCTTTCCGCTGGTGATATGGTGCCTGCGGATGTCCGGCTGGTGGAATCACGCGATCTGTTCGTCAGTCAGGCGGTTCTAACCGGTGAATCACTGCCGATCGAAAAATACGACGTGTTCAGCGATATCAGCGCCAAAGGCTGTCAGCCCACAAGCTGTGGCGGCGAAAGCGATCTGTTGGCGTTATCCAACATCTGCCTGATGGGAACCAACATTTCCAGCGGCACGGCAACGGCCATCGTCGTGGCGACCGGTAGCCATACTTACTTTGGCTCGCTGGCGAAATCCATCGTCGGCACCCGTTCCCAAACTGCCTTCGATCGCGGCGTCAACAGCGTAAGCTGGCTGCTGATCCGCTTTATGATCGTGATGGTGCCCGTCGTGCTGCTGATCAACGGCTTCACCAAAGGCGACTGGATGGATGCCAGCCTGTTTGCGCTGGCGGTCGCGGTTGGCCTGACGCCGGAAATGCTGCCGATGATCGTCTCGTCCAATCTGGCAAAAGGCGCGATTGCCATGGCACGGCGTAAAGTCGTGGTCAAACGCCTGAACGCGATTCAGAATTTTGGCGCGATGGATGTACTGTGCACCGATAAAACCGGCACGTTAACGCAGGATCGCATCATCCTTGAGCATCACCTGAATACGCGGGGTCAGGCCGATGAAAGCGTGCTACAACTTGCCTGGCTCAACAGCGCGCACCAGAGCGGCATGAAAAACCTGATGGATCAGGCCATCATGCAGTTTGGTCGCCATAATCCCGCCATTGCCGCGCTGGGCCGCTATCGCAAAATCGATGAGCTGCCGTTTGATTTTATTCGCCGCCGCCTGTCCATCATCGTTGCTGATGAACACAACCAGCAACGCCTGATTTGCAAAGGCGCGGTAGAAGAAATGCTCTCTGTCGCCACACACGTGAGTGAAAACGGACAGCGGTATGAACTGGACGATGCACGCCGTAATACGCTGAAAACGCTGGCAGAAAGCTACAATCAGCAAGGGTTTCGCGTGTTGATGATCGGCACTCGTGAGCTGAGTCCGGTGGGCAGCACGCTGCCACTCAGCGCCGAGGATGAACGCGGCCTGACAATCTGCGGCCTGCTGACGTTCCTCGATCCGCCGAAAGAGAGTGCTTCTGCCGCCCTTCGTGCCCTGCATGAAAACGGTGTGACGGTTAAAGTCCTGACGGGCGATAACGCGATCATTACCAGCAAGATCTGCCGCGATGTCGGGCTGGAACCGGGCGACGTACTGGAGGGGAATGCGATCGATGCGCTCAGCGATGAGCAGCTTGGCGTATTGGTGGAACAGCGCACCATTTTTACCCGG
This sequence comes from Pectobacterium sp. A5351, assembly GCF_028335745.1. Lineage (NCBI taxonomy): Bacteria > Pseudomonadati > Pseudomonadota > Gammaproteobacteria > Enterobacterales > Pectobacteriaceae > Pectobacterium > Pectobacterium sp. A5351. The sequence continues at coordinate 446,133 of NZ_CP116477.1, read as the reverse complement.
CTAACGCCGCTGCAAAAATCTCGCGTACTGAAGGCGCTGCAAGGCAATGATCATACGGTCGGCTTTTTAGGCGACGGCATCAACGATGCGCCCGCCCTGCGCGATGCCGATATCGGGATTTCTGTCGATACCGGCACGGATATCGCCAAGGAATCGGCCGATATCATTCTGCTGGAAAAGAACCTGATGGTACTGGAAGAAGGCGTTATCAAAGGGCGCGAGACGTTCGGGAATATCATCAAATACCTGAACATGACCGCCAGTTCCAACTTCGGCAACGTGTTTTCGGTGCTGGTCGCCAGTGCCTTTATTCCGTTCCTGCCGATGTTGGCGATCCATCTGCTGATTCAAAACCTGATGTATGACATCTCCCAACTGTCGCTGCCGTGGGACAAAATGGATAAGGAGTTCCTGCGTAAACCGCGTAAATGGGATGCCAAAAATATCGGTCGCTTCATGCTGTGTATCGGGCCAACGTCATCGATTTTTGACATCACCACCTACGCGCTAATGTGGTTCGTGTTTGCCGCCAATAGCGTAGAACATCAGGCACTGTTCCAGTCAGGCTGGTTCGTTGAAGGGCTGCTGTCACAAACGCTGGTGGTGCACATGCTGCGTACCCAGAAGATCCCGTTCATTCAGAGCACGGCGACGCTGCCGGTGATGCTGATGACAGGATTGGTGATGGTGACGGGTATTTACCTGCCGTTCTCATCGCTGGGGCCGCTGGTCGGGTTACAGCCGCTACCATGGGAATATTTCCCCTGGCTGGCCGCCACGCTGATTGGCTATTGCACTGTCGCGCAACTGGTCAAGCGCACTTATATCCGCCGCTTCGGCCAATGGTTCTGATCCCGTCCTTAAGTCTGTACAGCGGGAGCACAGTCACCCGCAGTGCAGCCTCAAACAAAGGCTGATGATGAAGGTATATTACATCCCAAAGCCACCGTTTGATTCCACAAATACTCAGGCAGGATAGAGGGGCACTCAATCTGTCACGATAATTTGATATTTCACACTACGGACTATAGAAAATCGGGAAAAGGAGTTAAACGATGATACAAGCACGACTAAGGAAAGCCTTACTGCTCGCTCTGGCTTTGGCCTCAGCGACCGCCTTCAACGCAGTAAGCACCATAGCAAACTCAGCTTCAGCAGCAAGTGTAGAGGCAACAGGCCTCGTTGACAGCATGACCTTTGGTGACACGGCGTCGGAAAACGGTCACAGCCTCAATGGGGAAAACAGCCAAACCATCTCAGGTGCACTCGGCGAATCAGCCCGTAAGTTACTCCCTTTTCAGCAGACAGGTATCTATGGCGGTAGCCTGACATTTACCATGCAGGTCGATCCGCTACGTCGCAATTATGTTTCCGTCAAACTGTGGGGGGAAGACGACGGCAATATTAATACGGGCCGTCTCTACCTTTATATGATCAAAGACGGTGTCGAATATCAAATAGGCTATCGTCATGAAGGCGACTATGCACCGCTCAGTGTCGCTCACTGGCATAAGCCGCTACCGGGGCGTTTTTTCTACTCTACGACGCTACTGCCTTATGCTATGACCAGAGGCAGCACGTCCGTCACGCTGAAAATCGTCTCCACTGGACGGCTCTATCCCTTCGGTTCCGGCGGGCCTGAATCAGCCAACCCTTATCAGTATGCGATGAACCAGCCAAGCCGTGGTATTTATCGCGCCTACACGCATGTCGACCCCTTCCTTAACGTCGCGGGAGAAAAACAGGGCAGCGAGCCAGCCGTAACGACACGCCCTTCACCGGGCGATGAAATTATCGGCACAAACGGTCGATTTCGCACTGCGGTGAATAACCGGATTAAGGCGCTTCTCAATAAGTCAGCGACTACCGATGCATTATCTGGGGGAGATTTACGCTATCTGGCGCGCGCCTGGTCCGTTCGCGAACTGTCTGGCTACAAGGATTCGGCTATCGTAGACAAAGTCACTGCGACACTTGATGCCTACGCCACGGCGTACTACGCCGATACCAACCTTGCCACCCAAAACTGGGGAGGTAATTACGGCGATTTAGGACGGGCGATCTACTACCTTAAAGATGCCTTCACATCAGAGTTGTTGAATACTTCAGTAAACTACGGCATCGCAGGCAATAAAGCTCGTCTTACTGCCTGGGCAGATATGCTATTTGCCAGCCGCGAATTTGGCCGTAAGAAAAATCGTCTAGTCTTAAGTAACCAGTCACTCATCGCGAATAGCAATATTTACTTCGCTAACAAAGGGTTACAGGTTTTGAACGATTCGCGTGCTTTCCCAGAAACCACCGCGCAACGCTATATCAAGGAAGCAGCCGGCCTGCTGCCCTGGACCGGGGATGATCGTAACGAACCGCAAGGTGGCGGCTGGGCACCGTTCGGCGATCGCTATTATCAGGTGACCAACAAAGGTCAGACGCGCGAATGGGGCTATCTCGGTGCGGGCTATGGTGAAGTTCAATCGTACCTTGCCGAGTATTATCGCGTTACAGGCAATGAAGATTTTCGTAAACAGATGATCAAAATGGCCAATGCGCGTGCGCCTTTCCGTCGCCCAGCGATTGAAATGAGTAACGGTGCCAACTACCGGGCGATGGAAGCCATTGGCCTGTTATCCTGGCGTGGCGCGCACGAGAGTGACGGTAATTTCGCAGGTTACCTCGCTTATGTCGATGCGGTAAATACCAATGAACGAGCCAAAGCACTGCGCGTCGCCGCTGCCAGTAACAACGCGACACTGATTGGCTACGCCAAACAGATGCTGGAGGATAATCAGTTCTTTGCCAATCTCGATGGTGCAGAGTCTGCATTTGAAGCGTTGGATATTTTTTCCGACTATCAGACGATCAAAACGGCAAGCGACAACGGCGCACGACTGCCGATGAGCGAAGGTCAGCCGGATTTTGCCTGGGCGGACGAAGAGAACGCCATCGTAGCCGTCAAAAAAGGTAATGAGCGCCTGTGGCTGACGACATATTGGCAGGCCAAAGCAGGAACCGGCATCAACGGGCTGGCGCGTTTCCATTTCAGTACACCGGGCTATGATCAGTATGGTGTACTGGAAACAACCCCGATCTTTCGTTCAACGACAAGCTATACGCGACCTAACCGCATCGACATGCCGGAGAAAACACTGTATACGCCACCGAATCCACCAACTAACGCCTATGCGGGTGAAATCCTGCCGCTAGGTATTAAGCCTGAGGATGCTTCCAACGATGAACCTTTCCGGGGCAAAGCTGATTTCTATGCCGCGCGTTTCGGCCATTATCTGATCGGTATTAATGCCAGCGCCGACAACCGCTATGCCCTGAAAACACCCGTCGGCTTTAAGGGCGCGGAAGATTTGGTATCACAGCGAACGCTGTCCGGTAACGTGACCGTCGATCCACGTTCCACCGTTGTGCTCTACCTGAATGACACTCGTGACGCCAAGGCAGTACCCAGCACGCCACTGCATCTGGGGTCACAGAATACCAACGGTGTAAACGCATTATTCTGGACGCCATCATCAGGCAGCCAAAACTATAAAGTGATGCGATCCACCAGCGAGAACGGGACTTATCAGGCAATTGCCACCGTCACGGATAACAGCTATAGCGATCGCTCTGGCGGCGCGTCTGGTCGTTACTATTACCGGATCGTGGCCACCAACAGCAATGGAGAAAGCCCCCCTTCAATGTCAGCTCACCCCTGACAGTTCTTCTATCTGCATTCGCGTAGCCCTGATTCTTTGGGGCTACGCCGTATTAACCTCTCGGCTGTCTTTTGCCTCAGCCAACACGAAAAATCGCTCGTCGCATCCTAATTCGCAACGCAAATACCTATATTGAGTTATTAAAGAGTGAGAGAACAAGGTAGTACCATAACCTAATAGTGAAATCTTCTTGTGAAAGAAGTCCAACCAGAGTAGACACACTTTTTTTATGGATGACACCTCATCAATGCTAAATCATTGCTTCATATCGCCGAAACTAAAATAAACCCCTGTCTACTTTTGCACTCTGCACATGTCAGGAACGGACGACTTGCAGGATATGGAGCACACCTATGAAATCCCTTCATCACATCTCGATCCGTAGTAAGTTCATTCTTGCCCTTCTTCCCCCCATCCTTGCCCTGCTGTGGTTCAGCTTTTCCGGCGTGATGGAACGCCGCAGCACGGAAAATGAAATGATCCGGATGGAGAAACTCATTACGCTGGCACGCGACTCAGGCGAACTCGCCCACCAGCTACAGCGTGAACGTGGTTTGAGCGCGGGCTATTTTGGCAGCCAGGGGAAAAAATTTGGCTCAGAGCTCGCCACACAACGGCAGGACACCGATCGAGCACAGCAACAGTTTCAACAAACGGCTACGAATCTCAGCGACAGCGAACTCGGTAATGATGTAAGTGAAGAGATCGGTAAAATTGCGCAGAAAATGCAACAGCTTGGCGAATTCCGTCGCAATATCGACAGCATGTCGATCTCTGTCACTCAGGCACTCGGCTACTATTCCGAGTCCGTCGGCTATCTGCTGAATATTGTCGGGGATATGACCCATCTGGTCAGCGACGGAGGGATTGCCCAACGCCTGGCGGCCTATTACAACCTGCTGAATGTGAAAGAGCAGGCGGGGCTCGAACGCGCCGTACTCTCCAACACCTTTTCCGCTAACAGCTTTGCTGCCGGTATGTTCGAGCGTCTGAACCAGATGGTCGGACGGGGAGACGCCTACATCAGCGCCTATAACATGTTCGCCAATGCCGACCTGCGCAAGGCTTTTGAACAGGCTCTTAACAATCCATCCGCACAAAACGCGCTTCAGATGCGCAACCAGGCATTAGCCTCCCCCGGTGGCAACTTTGGCATTGATGCCAGCCAGTGGTTTAATCAGCAAACGGTAAAAATCGATGAACTGAAAAAAATTGAGCAACTCGCCACTCGCGATCTTACTACACAGGTTAACGCCTTAGCCGCCGATGCCCGCCGCTCCTGGATTAGTTATCTAGCCGGCGCGCTGATTTCTCTACTCATGGCGCTCGGTCTGGCGTCGATGGTTATGCGCAGCATCAACGAGCAGCTTCGGCAAACGCTGACCACCATTCGTGAAATGGGTGGGGATCTGACACGTCGCCTGCGCGTGCCGGGAACCGACGAACTTTCTCAGTTGAATCAGGCGTATAACGCCTCGCTGGAAAATATCGCCGACATGGTAGTCAGTATTAAGCACAGCTCACAGACCATCGGGCGTGCCAGTAGCGAGATCGCTAACGGCAATCAGGATCTGGCCCAGCGTACTGAAGAGCAATCCGCTTCACTGGTACAAACCGCCAGTAGCATGGAAGAGATCACCGTCACAGTAAAACAAACCGCAGACTTTGCCGGACAGGCGCGTCAGTTGACGACAGAGGTGGACGATCAGGCTCGCCGCGTCGGAACCATTACCGAATCTGCCAGCGGCGCGATGGAAAAAATTCAGGACGCCAGCCAGCGCGTGAATGCAGTGGTTGCGGCCATTGACGCTATTGCCTTTCAGACCAACCTGCTGGCGCTGAACGCGGCAGTTGAGGCTGCACGGGCGGGGCAACATGGCCGTGGGTTCTCGGTCGTTGCGGCGGAAGTTCGTCAACTGTCACAACGCAGTGCAGACGAGGCAGGCAAAATCCGCGCGCTCATCGCCGACAGTATTGCCAGCGTCAGTGAGGGGACAAAGCTGGTGAATCAATCGAACCGGGGGATTAGCGATATCGTTGCTGGCACGCGTAAAGTACGCGATCTGGTGAATGAAATCGCGGTCGCCGCCGATGAACAATCTCTGGGCATTGCGCAAATTAACGAAGCGCTCAGCCAGTTGGAAATGGTCACACAGCAGAATGCGACGCTGGTTTCGCAGGCTTCCGTTGCCAGCCAACTGCTGGATGAACAAGCCATTGAAATGGAATCGCTGGTCAGCCGCTTCAAGGTTGACGACAGCGCCCCGCCGCAGACGTTACAACAACCTTTACCGCAAGCGCGATTATCAAGATAGGGAAACGATACTGACATCGACCAATAGTCGGTTTGCCCTTTCAGCATTGTGATACTAACGCCCTCATTGAGGGCGTTGTCTATTTGCCTCTTACTAAACACCGCTGACGGCGTTTATCGTTAGCGCAGCCCACGCCAATTATCCAGCCGGAGTCAAGCGCATGCATTTTACCGGCTGACCTGGCATAGTTAGCGCTATCACTAACCGAATGCGCTAACGAACGGACGAAACACGCATGGCTGCCACCAACCATTGGACGCGAGATCAGTTACTGATCGCCTTCACCCTGTACAGCCAGCTACCGTTTGGCAGACTGCATTCGCGTAATCCCGACATCATTCGCTACGCTAAGTTGCTCAACCGTACGCCTTCCGCACTGGCGATGAAGCTGGTCAATCTCGCCAGTCTCGATCCGTTTATTATTGATTCCGGTCGCACCGGTTTGCGCGGCGCGTCCAACGCCGACCGGGCGCTGTGGCAAGAGATGGACAGCAATCCTGAGTTATTTGAACAGCAGTGCCAACAGGCGATGGTATTGCTCGAGGCCGGAGCGACGGCAGCCCCCTCTCCGTTCCAAACCAACGATAGCGAAATCCCTGATTATCACGGCGGAGAACGCCTCGCTCAGGTGAAAACACGCATTGGGCAGCAGCTCTTCCGCAAACGCGTGCTCAGCAACTACGGCGAACGCTGCTGCGTGACCGGATTGGAAGAGCCTGCGCTGCTGGTCGCCAGCCACATTCGCCCGTGGAAAACGGCCGCGGAACACCGCCTCAACCCCAGCAACGGCCTTTGCCTGTCCAACCTACATGACAAAGCCTTTGATATGGGACTCATCAGCTTCAACGACTCGCTGGAAATGCTGCTCTCTCCGCGTATCAAAAAGCTGAAAAGCACCATCAGCGACGTCAACTTCGCCCAGTACGAAGGCAAACAAATCCACTTGCCAGACGCCTACCCACCCGACTTATCACAGATGGCATACCATCGTGAGCATATTTTTTTGGGGTAGGGGGTAAAGAGGTTATCGGTAGGATGTCGATAGCTTGCAGGAGGTATGCAATATACGCAGGATATGCACTTCGTTTCCCTGCTCTTTTTTCATACGAAAATCAGTCATGCAAAAACAGGGATCGCGGCCTTCACAATAGCCTGCGTGGGATGGTGCAGCACGGTCAGCAGCCGTTCACGCACGTCGTCACCGATACGCAGAATAACAATATGCAAGGCACTGTGGTACAGGTTTAGCGCTCGTCCAGATTGCATACCACCAGTCGTAACGGTGTTCATCCAACCCCAGAGCGTGATTTTGCGCATGGTGACCGTTGTCGACCGATCCAACGCCGCAGGGTAATGCGCAACCGGATCATTCTTTTTTCACGCAGCAGCGTTGAGGCACGATGGCGCACCAATGCGTTCTTATCAAACAATAAATCAACAGCGACGCAGACCGACTACGGAAGTATCTGGCACGTTTTGGGCTGAGCTGGGAGGGATTGAAGCGGGGGGTAAATTTATCCTAAATTTATAACTTAACGGATAGGCTGAGATATCATTACTCTGTTATCCTCAGGCAACAGCAAGATGAAAGCACTCGCTATTCCCAAATAGCAGGAGTCTACCGCTTATAGCCATATTCAACATAAGCAATTGTTTTAATTAAGGAAGATGATATGAAAACCACAATGTCTCAGAAGTCGGCCCGTGAAGGCCTTGGCAACCCTGAACTGTTTCAGGGGGGCGTTTATGTAACGAAAAATGGCTCCGCAGAACTCTTCGTGCAAACAGCGGCAGAACGGGAAGCAGAACTACTTGAGAGAGAAAGAGAAAAGCAATCTAACGCACTTTTGAAGCTGGTGATGACGGCCAAGAAAGAAATTAAAAACGGTCAAGGAATGTCCGCCGAGGAAGCCCTACAAAAATTACGTGAAACGCGAACGTAAAGTAAGGAGCCAATTTGGCCAGTTCGTACACCATTAAAGTCGCCCCTGCGGCTGTCTGGTCTTTGCAGGATGCTGAGTCTTATAAATCTCATTATATTGGCATTGAACAAGCCGCTACATGGTCTGAGTCGTTGTTCTTATCCTCTATGCAGGCCATTTCTCAAGATCCTTTCCGTTACAGATACAACGCCATATTATCCGATAAGGGAATCGCACTCCGTGAACGCCTCTCGATAGAAGATGATTTTCGCTGTTTATATGATGTTGATGAAGAGCATGGCGTCATAGAGATCCTGCTTTTTGTTAATATGAAACAGGACCTTGAGAAAATGCTTTATCGCTATCATGTATTGAGCTGATGGGTTCCTGACAAGTAAACAGGATACTTTCCGTTCAGTAAACTTGACGAAATATCTAAAATATTAGATATTTGATTTACTGAGATGAGGAGGTACATATTATGGCGTTAAAATTCTACGAAAGTCCGTTTCATGTGACGCATGACGCTGAGATTGCCAGCAAGATGGCAATGAAAATGGATTTATCGATCATGATCACTAATTTAATCAAAGAGAAAGGCTGGACACAAAAAGAGGCAGCAGAAAAGCTCGGTATTAACCAGTCTCGAGTTTCAGAACTGAAAAATGCCAAGATTGAGCTTTTCACTCTTGATGCCATGTTCGACATGCTCGACGCACTCGGTTTCCGAGCGAAAATGTCGATGCCAAGCCTGCATCAGGCATCAATCACAATCACTGAAGCCGAATCAGCAGGTTAACGTTTTTTACAACGTTCAGCTTCTCTGACATCGGCCATAAGCGCTTTGAGCCGTTGTGCAGCCACCTCTTTAGCTTTACGATCAACGCCATTGGTCGTTTTCTTAAAGGAATGCAAAACCACCACGGTATCAAGATATTTGGCAACATAGACACATCGATATGCAGGACTACCGTTTATCTTTAGTTCGATAACACCGATACCCACCCCATCAAGAAAATCAATTGGCAATTTAGGATCTTGTCCGTACTGAATGAGGCGTAAGTCTTTTCCAAATTCATCCTGTATATCAGCAGGAAGCGCTCGATATTCCCTTTCAGCAGCATCGTTAACAAATGCGAATTTTTTCAAAACTACTCCCTGTCGTCATTTTTTTCGCAAACACCGCAATATCCTTTACTACGGCCAATTAAAAAAGAAGAAGCCCGCTTATTTCCAGAGTTGAGCCCATTTCTGCGAACTTCATTCCAAAACGCGCTGTAATTCCACTGTAAATCCATCCACCCTATTCCACGTTTTCCGCCGTTGGAATACAGTCTCTGTGCTGCGGCAACATCCGCAGCCGGGCTTGGAACCCCGAACCTCTCAAGACTGAAAAACACTTTGTTTTTTCAGGGGCTGCGTGCACACTCTTTACGGTGACGCAGGCAGGGCAACCGCAAGGTTGACCGGTCTTCTTGAGAGCCGGGGTTCCAATCCTGTCTGTGTCACCACCCGAATTTGGAACCTTGTGTGGTGGCGGACTTAATTATCTCAAGGAAAAAATGACCATGACGGACACTCACGCCACACCCGCTGACAGCACCATTACCATTTTCCGCGATCTGATCGCCAGCCTGCCTTTCGCGCAGTTAGATGACGTTCAGCTCTGCGACCTAGGCGCAATTGCCGCCGAATCGGTCGAAGGCCTGTGCCTCGGACTGCATTACCTCGGCGACACACTGCAAAATGACGTTGAACTGCCGCAAGAAAGCCTCAGTCAACTCGGCGCTTGCCTAAACGCCACTGCACACCTGATTCCGGCACTGCTGGAAATGTGCGAACAGGCAGAACGTCACGTACGAACCGTCACGACAGTGAGCGACGCACCTCTTACCACACAGTAAAAACAATACGTTATAACTAACAGATGGATGATTTCCCTCGTCCTCGACTTCTCAACTGTCATTTATCCACAAATACAGAAGTTATCGCGGATTTTTCCGTTATCCGGCGTAAATAATTATGCTGAGGAGATAGCAGGCTTAGGATGAGCCGCATGGACGCGGCGAAAGCTTGCGCCACGCCGGGACCGTGTCGCAAGCGGTCCGTTAAGCCTGATACCGACGAAGGCACCGCGTAGCGGCATAATTTCCGCCAAAAGCCTGGGGTCTCGGGGCGAGCGGCGTTTGAGCCGTCCCGAGTCGGGCGCGTGCTACGAGATAACATAAAAATATCGGTGTTATGGCGCACGAAACCATCCCTCAGTTTGCATAAAAAATATAACTAAGAGGCAGCCCCTGAAGACGGGGAGGAAATAACATCAGCCAAGCAGAATCACTCTGACAGGCAGTGCTCAAGCGCTCTTCATACGTCACCTTCAGATCCGCTAAAGCTAGAAATAAGAAAAAATTAATCAGTGATGCAACCTGTATTTTTTCTGAAGTTAGCCGACTATTCTGACATCAGTTAGCGAGGTCGTGGTCAGCGAGATGAGATAGACTAACGCTTCATATTTCGACGACATCCACCTTGCAGCGTAGGCAAACTCACATGGTTAAACGCACAGTGTCCGCCAATAAATCGATCGATATGTACGCCGTCTATGTTTTTGTGACGATGGCAGAAGCAGGCAGCATGACGGCAGCCGCCGCGCGGTTAGGCCTGACGCCTTCTGCCATTTCGCAAACGATCCGGTTATTGGAAGAAGATTTCGGCGTCAAATTGGTTAACCGGGCTCGTCGCCCCTTTGTCCTGACGCCCTACGGCATTGCCTTGAAAAACCGCGGAGAAATCCTGACGGAGGAGATCGCAAACCTGAAGGCACAGGTGCTGGAAGCGGGAAAAGGGATTAAACCCGACTTGCGTATCGGCCTGGTGGATTCGTTCGCTATCACCTGCGGTTCGGTGTTTACCAAGAGTTTGATGAAGAGTTCATCGCAGTTGCTGATTCGTACCGGGCTCAGTCCGCAGCAGGGTGAAGCGCTAATGCGCCGTGAGCTGGATATGATCGTCACCAGTGACCCATTGATCGACAGCGATAGCGTCGTGCGCCATCAACTGTTTTCCGAGGGCTATTTCATTATTACGCCGCCGGATTACCGCAAACGCATCAAAACGGTTGAGGACATCCGTGAGCTTTCCGCCGCACTGCCGCTAGTGCGCTTTAACCGGAACTCACAGATTGGGATGCAGATTGAGCGTTACCTGCGCCGCATCGATGTCCGTGTACCAAACATGCTCGAGTTCGATAACGCGGATACCTTAACGTCGATGGTAGCGGCAGGCATCGGTTGGGCGGTAACCACCCCGCTGAGTTTCCTGCAATCCGTTGCGCACTCCAGGGAAGTGCTGACGCATATGCCGGAACAGCTGAATATTAAGCGCTCGCTGTATATTGTCGGGCACCGTGATGAATACAGCGCGTTCTTTGAAGAAGCGTGCGATGTCACACATGACATTATCAAAACCGTATTTATTCCGAAATTGAAAACGCTGAACCGCGGAATAGAAAAGCTGGTTGAGATTAACCCGGATAATACGGAATAGCCATTAGGGATATACCCTAAATAATTCGAGTTGCAGGACAAAACGTTAGCGTTTTGAACAACGCAAAGCGTTGACCCCGAAGGGGTGAGGCCACAAGGCCGAATAACGCGGCAAGAGAGAGAATCCCGATGAGCTTACTCAGGTAAGTGATTCGGGTGAATGAACGTAGCCAACGCACATGCAGCTTGAAGTATGACGGGTATAACTATTCACGATTGGGAGACAAAACATAAATGGAGGAATATATCCACCCATAGCCATTTAATGATGCTAATTCCATGTTCGTCTCCCCGAGAACGCTTTTTAGTCATGATTTTATAAAAATCGTGGTGGGTTCGTGTTACCTGAAAACCCGAAAGCAGGAAAAACAAACCCCAAAAAAATCATAGTTTTAATATTGAAAACGATGCTATGTACATCGAACAAGAAAAAGGAAGAAGCCCCATGTCAACGAATATCCGTATTGAAGAAGACCTGTTAGGTACCCGTGAAGTCCCTGCTGATGCCTATTATGGTATCCATACGCTGCGTGCGATTGAGAATTTTTATATTAGCAATAGCACCATCAGCGATATTCCAGAATTCGTCCGCGCTATGGTGATGGTCAAAAAAGCCGCCGCGCTGGCGAATAAAGAACTGCAAACCATCCCACGTAAAATTGCCGATACCATTCTGCAAGCCTGTGATGAAGTGCTGAATAACGGTAAATGCCTGGACCAATTCCCTGTCGATGTGTATCAGGGCGGCGCGGGTACGTCAGTCAACATGAACACCAACGAAGTGCTGGCGAATATCGGTCTGGAACTGATGGGTCACCAGAAAGGTGAATACCAATACCTGAATCCGAACGACCACCTGAACAAATGCCAGTCCACCAACGATGCTTACCCAACCGGCTTCCGCATCGCGGTATACACCTCCATCCTGAAACTGGTCGAAGCGATTACCCAGTTGAGCGATGGCTTTGAGCGCAAAGCGAAAGAGTTCGAAAACATCCTGAAAATGGGCCGTACCCAGTTGCAGGATGCCGTGCCGATGACCCTCGGTCAGGAATTCCACGCGTTCAACGTGCTGTTGAAAGAAGAAAACCGTAACCTGCTGCGCACCGCCGAGCTGCTGCTGGAAGTGAACCTGGGCGCAACCGCCATCGGTACACGCCTGAACACGCCGGATGAGTACCAGAAGCTGGCCGTCCAACATCTGGCAAAAGTCAGCGGCCTGCCTTGCGTACCGGCTGAAGACCTGATCGAAGCCACTTCCGACTGCGGTGCGTACGTAATGATGCACAGCGCCCTGAAACGTGTGGCGGTGAAACTGTCGAAGATCTGTAACGACCTGCGCCTGCTGTCTTCTGGCCCGCGCACTGGTCTGAACGAAATCAACCTGCCGGAATTGCAGGCGGGCTCGTCCATCATGCCAGCCAAAGTTAACCCTGTCGTACCAGAAGTCGTGAATCAGGTGTGCTTCAAAGTCATCGGCAACGATACCTGCGTCACCATGGCGGCAGAAGCGGGTCAATTGCAGTTGAACGTGATGGAACCCGTTATCGGACAAGCGATGTTCGAATCCATTCAGATTCTGTCCAGCGCCTGCTACAACCTGCTGGAAAAATGCGTCGACGGCATCACCGCCAACAAAGACGTGTGTGAAGCTTACGTTTTCAACTCTATCGGTATCGTGACCTATCTGAACCCATTCATCGGCCACCACAACGGCGATATCGTCGGGAAAATCTGTGCCGAAACCGGCAAGAGCGTACGCGAAGTGGTTTTGGAGCGCGGCCTGCTGACCGAAGAACAGTTGGACGACATTTTCTCCATCCAGAACCTGATGCACCCGGCTTACAAAGCCAAACGTTACACCGACGAAAACGAAGCCGTTTAATTTTTGTTTTCTGTCACGCTTTTCGCTAGTTGTCACACAGGCCCGAAGGAAACATCGGGCCTTTTCTTTGCCAAGATGCATTTATGGATGCAGCCGTGCTGTAAGACCTGCTGGCGTTATTCATGTCAGGATATCGGCAACGGCAATACCGCCGAGATAATCAGGCCGTGCGTCGATGGCTGGAGCATTATTGATAATTGGAAGAATCACCGATAACAGGAAAAATAACGTCCCGGCAGTTGCACCGGAACGTTGGTGTAAAAGCGTCGCTTAGTGTTTTTTCGCGTCAGCGTGCAAATTTTTCAGTACGAAAAGAACCGAGTCACGCAGTGAAACATTAACGGTTTCACTGTGGTTCATCCCCTTATATTCATGCACGTCAACCGACGTTCCGGCTTTAGCGACATCACGCGCGAATGCGCGCTGCATGATGGCGGGTACGTCAATATCCTGCGTCCCGGTACCAATAAATACCGGATGGGTAATTTTCAGGGTGTTATAGCGCAAACTGGCTGTCTGATTTTCCAGTAATCCCTGTGCTGTAGGCTTCAGGCTATTGCCCGCATTCAGGCCATCATCCATCACTTTTTTCGTTAACGCATCGATACACATTTCACGCGCGGCGGACACATCAGCAGCGGCTTTCGGCGTAAAATAATCATCCACATTCAGCCCTTTTTCCGTATCGGCTGCTGACAGATACATGTACATCGCATAGGGAATTTTGGGATCGCCGCCCTCTTTCGCCCCACCGCCGCCGGCAAAAAGTGCCGCTGCAGAGGTCTTGTCATCAAAATAAGGCGTGCCGGTCAAGACGGTTGAGACAACATGCAGATCCGGCGCATAGTCAGGCTGGTAGCCCGCGCTCGCAAAAGCCACATGTGCCCCTTGCGACTGCCCCACAATAGTTAGCTGATTGCGTAGCGGGAATGCGCCAAGCGCAACTTTCACGCCGTCCAACACGCTCCACGCTTCTCCACGCGCATTGAGGTAGTGATGCAACCCGGAGGATCCGAGCCCCGCATAGTCGGGAGCCACGATGGCAAATCCCAGCGACAGCCACGTATTCAAGTACTGCGCATCACGCGCTGAACGCGGGTTCAGAGAAGGCGCACAGGTTGTTTGCACGCCAACCGTCCCATGCGCCCATACCACGACGGGCCAGCCCCCTTTTGGCGTTTCACCTTTCGGGATGAAAACGGCACCGGTGTCTTCCCGCGGGCTTTTTCCATCCACGCCGCTCAACGAGCGGTATCGAATCAGATACTGCTCCGCCGCCTCCTGTAAGCCATTTTTCGCATCAAGCGTCGTTTTTCCTATCAAAGTCCCGGGCGTTGTCACCTCTGCTGAAGAAAGCAAAGGCATCATGCCGACAAATATGACAAAAAATAACGTCAAGAACCTTCGCAGTAACTGAGGTAAAGGAAACATGGCATCTCTCCGGGTGATTGATTTCACATCACCCTAAAAGATAGTTCACTTACCTATTGCCAATTAATTCAATCAATAACTAATTGCTAGCAATAGCAGACCATTCGTAGGCTAAGACGCGGCCTTGAACCACACCATGCCGTGTGTTCTCAGAAGCCGCCAGTGAGAAGCATGTTATTCGTCGAAGAACCAGTACCCCTGATTAACCAGCGCGGTTAATTCAGCCACAAAAGCTGGATTTTTCAGCGCCGCACCCAGCTCTTTTTTACCGAGAACGGTATAACGACACAGCGCATCAGCCGCTTTCGGATCGACCGTGTCCAGCTGTTCGCTGTTGATGAAGTAGCACCCACCTACCTCCAGCACGCGTAGACCACTCAGACGCGTCAACACATCGCCATCCATCAGCGCGCCCACAATCTCGTCCTGCTCGTACGGCGGTTCTGCCGGCGCGATATCCAGCTCGTGGCGCGGCGTCGTCACAAAGCGACCGAACCACGCTTTCAACGCTTCTGGCTGATTAATCACGTCGATCATCATCTCGCGCAGACGGTCAAATTCATACGCTTCAACCCGGCCGGGATGCTCACGACAGGTCAAATCAGGGTCGCTATAGTGCTCACCGCCGAGATCGTTCTCCAGCACGTAGTCAGCAAAACTGCTGATTAAATCTCTGCCGTTCGGCCCACGGAACCCCACGGAGTAGTTGAGCGCAGTTTCATGAGTGAAACCATCGTGCGGGAAGCCTGGCGGAATATAGAGAATGTCGCCCGGCTCAAGATCTTCATCAATAATCGGCGGGAAAGGATCGACATGCAGCAACGCAGGATGCGAGCAAAACTGACGCATCGGCAGCTTGTCACCCACGCGCCAACGACGGCTGCCCATTCCCTGAATGATGAAGACATCGTACTGATCGATATGCGGACCCACGCCGCCGCCCGGTACGGAAAAGGAAATCATCAGGTCATCTAAACGCCAATCTGGCAACACGCGGAACGGACGCACGAGTTCAGCCGACGGCGCATGCCAGTGGTTCACCGCCTGAGCCAACAGCGACCAGCCGGTTTCGCCCAAATTATCAAAATGCTCAAACGGCCCGTTGCTGGCCTGCCACTGACCCTTTTTATGGCTGACCAAACGACTATCGACCTCCGCCTCCATCGCCAGACCCGCCAACTCATCCGGCGTAATCGGATCGACAAAATTCGGAAAAGCGTTCTTCAATACAACAGGTTGTTTTTGCCAGTATTTTTCTAAGAATTCTGGCCAGTTAAGATTAAGTTGGTAAGCCATGCGTCCACACCAGTGAGAAGAGAAACGGGCCTGATTATAAAGAGGGTCACGCGCGGTCTACCTTGTCATTGGTCAATGGGTGGATAACTATCATGCAGCCTGAATATTTTTCTTTATTAGATAGTGTCGTAACATGCCGTCCTCAGGAAAATCAGGTAAAGACATTTGCAACTGATAACCTTGTTTTTCATAAAAAGGAAGCGCCTGAAAACTAAACGTATCCACAAGCGCATGACGGCACCCAAGACGTATAGCCTCCTCTTCCGCTTCTTTCACCAACGCGCTACCGAGCTTCAGACCTCTGGATTCCTCACCCACCCATAAATAATCAATACACAGCCATAGTCCCTTACGCGTGGCAATCAGTCCGCCGGTCATGGTTCCAGCACTATTGCGATGAAAAATACCGATTTGCCCAAAAGAAGCCGGATTAATAAACTGGCAGTTGTAGCTCCGAAGGCCCGCAAAAAGTGCTTCCCGATCGCTATCGGCAATATCGTGCGTCACGCTTAATTCCACTCGTCCTCCCAGATCCGTCATAAAGCGGCCACAGACGATCGGAGAGGCCGCGGTCATGGAACGACTTGTATCACACTGCGCCACGGGAACGAACAGGCTGCGAGAAAGAAAATGCGACATCTTGCAGGTTGCCGCTGGCATCGTTGACAACGTGTTCGCCTGTAGAGTATTACAAGGAGAAATCTCGCTTATCCCTCGTTAATCACCTGATACAACGGGATCATCGCCGCGCCCCGTGATGCACTTTGCGCCCCCATTGAGGAAGCAGCAAGCGCCACTTTCGGGCGGTTGGGGTCGAGTCGGGTTCCAAGCTGCTGATTCAGTTCCGTCACCAGACGGCTGATAATCGGTTTCGGCATCGCCCCGCCGAGCACGATAATTTGCGGATCCACCCACTGCACACAGCCGAACACCGTCTGCTCCACCTGATCACGACAGCGTTCAAACCAGCTTTCCAGTAGCGGATGCTGCCCGGCAATCAGGTCCGGTAGTTGGGTTTCACTGAATCCTTCACTCCCCAGAGTGGCAACCAGGTCCTTATACGACGGACGCGGCGTCTCGATAGGAAACGCCATCCCGACTTCACCAGCATTGCAGAACCCACCGCGCAGCATTTTATGCCCAGAGATAATCCCCGCGCCGATACCATAACCGAGATCGATAAAGGTCAGATCGCTGTACTCATTCCATTCACCGCTGTACAACTCGCCCACCGCCGATGCGTTGGCGTTGTTCTCCACCCATGTTGGCCACGGCAGGTTGTCAGCAAACGCCTGCTGCAAATCTACCTCGCGCCAGCTCTCCAGCCAGGGCACGCTATGGCGTTTACGCCCATCAGCTTTCAAAAAACCAGGCACCGCATAACCAATGCCCAGAATACGCGCGTGCTGAAGCTGGCGCTTTTTCAGCGTTTGTTCCACCAAGATCTTGATTTGTACCAGCGTGGCCGCCAGCGGCTGATTTTCCTGATGCGCTTCGGAGAACGACAACAACTGGCGGCCGCTGAGATCGACCACCGTCATATCGATAAAGCCGGGACTGAACGATAGCCCAATGGCACAACCACCACCAGGGTTAAGGCGCAGCGGCAGCGACGGCTGGCCACGCTGTCCTGTATTGCGCTCCCCTTCCACGACCAGACCGGAGAACATCAGCTCCCGACACTGTTGGGTGATCGCGCCAGCCGTCAACCCAGACAACCGCGCCAGTTCGGCTCGTGTCACCGGAGCGTGGCGCCGGATCAGTTCCAGCAGCAGGCGCTGCGAACCACGCAGTTCAAGGCGTTCAGATTGGGCGTTCATGGTGTCCTTAATTTTTATCTAATCCCAGTACAGTCCGGCCTCTTCAATCAGCCCCTGCAAATACGGAATATCATCGTGGCTGAGCATATCAATCAGCCCCGCCTGCATCCAGCCGATAATCACCGGACGACTATCGCAGCCGAATTTATAGTCGTACTGCTCCAGCGGTGTCATGCCGTTTTTCACTTCATGCAGGTACATCCGTACTCCCAGCCCTGCGTTCTTGTAGGACTGCAGATCGTCGATATGGGCGAACTCAAACTCAAAACAGACGCACCCGGCATTTGACTGCTGTACCGTCGCCAATTGATTATTGCAACGCTCCAGCGTTACCACCTGTAACGCCAGTTGCGGAATTTGTGCCTTCACCCGGTTGATTAGCACATGGTTGAAGCCCAGCAGTTGAATGTGACTAATGGCCTCCGGCTGCTCGCGCAGCAACGCAACCAGTACAGCGACAAACGTGTCATGACGGTTGCGCTGTTTTACCTCAACAATCAGCCCCATTCCGTTTTCCACCGCCCAGCGCAGCACATCCGCCAGCAAGGGGATTCTCGTTCCGGCAAACGACGAATGGTATTTCACGCCAAAGTCGTACTCCAGCAGTTGCGGGTACGTCATCTGCTCAACAAATCCGTACCCGGTGGAAACCCGGTCAATACGGTGATCATGCGTGACGACTATCTGATTATCCGTCGTCAGGTGGATATCGATTTCAATACAGTGGGTTCCCGCCTGACGGGCAGCTTCAAAGGCAGGAAAGGTGTTTTCTGGCGCGCGGCTGGAATATCCACGGTGGCTGTTGACCAGCACAACCCCCTCTGCTGCCCGGTGAAAGTTAAACGCCATCTTTAAAGTTCCTTATGATGAAAGATAACAATTAACTTTAATTATTAAATTTAAATTATAAAGTGTTTTTTGTGCGAAAAATAATAAATATTTATTTTTTAAGTACTTATTTTTTATATTTATGTCTTTTTTGATTTTAAAGATCGATGTCACATAAATTTAATATTTAGTATGTAAATTTAATCACCATCTTTAATCCGACGGAAAACAGGCTTATGTCAAAATTGGTTCTGGAACAGGTGACCAAAACGTTCGGCGAATTCTACGCCGCCAGGGGAATCTCGTTCTGCGCTGAAGAGGGGGAGTTCGTTACGCTGCTCGGGCCGAGCGGCTGCGGTAAAACGACCCTGCTGAAAATGATCGGCGGCTTTCACCAGCCGGACAGCGGACGCATTCTGATTGGCGATAAAACGGTTAACGCACTGCCGCCGGAAAAACGCAATACTGCCATGTGTTTCCAGTCCTATGCGCTGTTTCCGCATCTCAACGTGGCACACAACATCTGCTTTGGCCTGAAGCAGAAAAAGGTCGCCATCGGTGAACAGCAAGCCCGATTGGCGGAGGCGCTCAAGCAGGTGGGGCTGGAGAGCCAGCGGCTGAAAATGCCCGCTCAGCTCTCCGGCGGCCAGCAGCAGCGTGTGGCGCTAGCCCGGGCGATGATCACCCGTCCAGACGTGATCCTGTTTGACGAGCCGCTCTCCAACCTCGACGCCAAACTGCGCGAGAGCGTGCGTTTTGAGATTAAGGAACTGCAGCGGCAGTACCAGCTCACTTCAATTTACGTCACCCACGACCAGGCGGAAGCGCTGGCGATGTCGGACAAAATCGTGGTACTGAACGCCGGTAACGTTGAGCAGATCGGCAAACCGGAAGAGATCTACTACCGTCCGGCCAACCGATTTGTGGCGGATTTTATCGGGGCGGCCAATATCGACACCGCGCAGGTCACGCCCGCAGAACAGTCGGGTTATTACCGGGTACGCTGCACCCTCGGCGAGTTTTACGTCTTCTCGGACCAACCACCGCGGGCGGAGCACTGCTATATCTGCTGGCGACCGGAAGACGCGCAGTATGTCAACCAGCCGCAGGTGGGGGACAACCACTTCACTCTGACGCTCGACAAAATGGCCTTTATGGGCAACCTCACCGAGGCCTGGGGACACAACAACACAGGGCTGTCGGTGCGCCTGCAACTGATTAAAAAGCCGCCGGTTACGCCGGGTGAACGCGCCTGCTTCCGTTTGGCGGAAAACGCCATCCATTTTCTGGAGCCGGTATCATGAAAAAATGGCGCAACGATACTGTCGCCTGGCTGCTGATGCTCAGCGGTCTGGGCACGATCCTGCTGCTGATGGGATCCACCTTTTACGTGGTGATCGTCCAGAGCCTGGGCTGGTTCAACCTCGAAGGCGACAGCCATTTCTCACTGGAATACTGGCGCAACATGCTGCAGGACGAGGTGCTGCAAAGCGCGCTGTTTTATTCAGTAAAAGTGTCGATGCTGGGGGCGTTCGGCTCTGTGATTTTCGCGTATCCGCTGGCGCTATGGATGCGTAAACCGATGGTTGGCAAAGAAGGCATTACCGCCGTGCTGCGCGCACCGATGTTTATTCCCGGCCTGGTGGCGGCGTTCCTGTTCGTCAACATCGTCGCTTACCACGGCATCATCAACGAGCTGCTACTGGCGCTGGGTATTATCAGCGAGCCGCTACGGATGCAGAATGACGATTTCGGCTGGGGCGTGGTTATTCTGCAAATCTGGAAGAATCTCCCCTTCGCCCTGATCCTGGTGGGGGGGGCGGTCAACGCCATTCGTAACGACATACTGGACGCCGCCAGCAACCTCGGTGCCAGCCGCTGGCGCAGTTTTACCGGCGTGGTAGTGCCGCTGACGCTGCCTGCGGTACAAGTGACGCTGATTTTGGTGTTTATTGGTGCACTGGGCGACTTCGCCTTCTTCTCGGTGGCCGGGCCACGCAACACCTACTCGCTGGCGCGGCTGATGCAGGCCACCGCCATGGAGTACGGCGAGTGGAATAACGCGGCGGTGATTGCGGTGATCATTATGATCACCGCGGCAGTCTGCACACTGCTTTTCGCCATGATGATTACCCCGTTCGCTACCCGCAAAGGAGAGGTCAAATGAGCCACACTACCAATGGTCGCCGGGTGGTGACCATTTCGCTGGTCTTCTTCGTTGTCGCCAACCTGGTCTGGCTAGGCATGCCGTTTGGCATGGCGATCCTCTGGTCGCTGGTTGACCCGGCCCATCCGTGGAGCTACCCGGATATCTTCCCGCCAGTGCTGTCGTTCAACCGCTGGTTGCTAGTATGGGAAAAGACCTCACTTTCCGAGGCGCTGTTCAACAGCTACACCATTGCGCCTGCGGTGGCGGTGGTTAGCCTGCTGCTGTCTCTGCCCACTGCCTATGCCTTCGGGCGTATGAGCTTTCGTGGCAAGGCGGTGGCGGAGATGCTGACGCTGATCCCGCTGGTGATGCCGGGAATGCTGATTGGGATCTTCTTCAGCGCCATGCTGATTAACCTCAATATCAGCAATGCGTTTATCAGCATCGTCATCGGCCATACAGTGCTGACGCTGCCCTATTCCATCCGCATTATGTCGGCGGGGTTTAAGGCGGTACCGCAGGACCTGATCGATGCCAGCCGCGACTTAGGCTCCGGCGCGTGGAGCACCTTCTGCAATGCTTATCTGCCGTTGCTGAAACCGAGCTTCCTGGCAGCGCTGATTTTTTGTCTGGTGCGAAGTCTGGAGGAATTCAGCATCTCTTACGTGCTGGGTGCGCCGGATTTTATCACCGTCCCGACCATTCTTTACTCTTTCCTCGGCTACTCCTTCGTCCGCCCGGATGCAGCAGTGGTGTCGATGATTCTGGTGATTCCTAACGTTATCCTGATGATCATCATCGAGAAACTGCTGAAAGGGAACTACCTGTCACAGTCAACGGGGAAAGCCTAACCTTTTACAGGAGAAGTATAATGAAAAAAACAGTAATGATTCTGGCGGGCGGCCTGCTGTGCAGTTCGTTGGCACTGGCAGCAGATAATACCGGCTGGGATGCGGTAGTGGCTCAGGCTAAGCAGGAAGGCAGCATCACCTTTAACGTCTGGTACCTCCAGCCGCAGTGGCGCAGCTTTGTAAAAGACTTTGAGCAGCAGTACGGTATTAAAGTGCACATACCGGAAGGCAGTATCGACGGCAATATGAACAAGCTGCTGGCGGAGGCGGGTAAAGCGAAAGGCAAAATCGACGTCATCGCCCTCTCCGTGGCGCAGTTGTCGGTGACAACGGGGGCGAAAGTGCTAGCGAAGGTGGACTCTCTTCCCGGCTATGGCGACGCCATACACCAGATTCAGAACGTCGATACCCAAGGTTATGCCGTGGCGTTTTGGGGTAATCAGACTGGTTTTGCTTACGATCCGCAGCAGATAGGCAACCGAGCACTGCCGCAAACTCTCGAGCAACTGCAAAGCTTTATCGACGCCAACCCGAAAAAGTTTGGTTATAACGACCCGAACAACGGCGGCGCTGGGGAAGCGTTTATCCAACGAATTGTTACCACTTTGGGCGGCGAGTTTAACAGTGAAGCGGAGACCGTTGACCCTGCCGTGGTGAAAAAGTGGCATAAGGGCTGGCAGTGGTTTGCGTCCAATAACGACAAAATCATCCGCACAGCCTCCGGCGCTGACAGCCTGACGCGCCTGAACGATGGTGAGCTGATGCTGACGCCCGCCTGGGAAGATCATCTGTCTGGACTGCAAAAAGCTGGGGCTATCACCACACGCCTGAAATTTTACGTGCCGGAGTTTGGTATGCCAGGCGGTGGCAACATCGCAGCCATTGCCGCTAACAGTCCGCATCCGGCAGCATCACAGCTATTTCTCAACTGGCTAATTCAGCCGGAAACGCAGCAAGCGCTCAGCAAAGCTTTTGGTTCCACGCCGATGAATAAACAGATCAGCCAAGAAGTGAAAAGTCCGGACACAGCGACACAGTTTTATGGCAAGGCCTATAATACGCAACTCAGGAAAGAGTTCGTTCGTGAAGTTATGATGCAGTAAACCTCAATTTTCGTGTAACCAAAAACAATTTCCCCTGAACCTGACCATGCTAAAAGGCAGAATGCAAAAGGTTCAGGGGAAGGGGGATCTGCCCCTGAAATTATTCCCACCTAATTATGCCGCCATTTCATCATCCACCGGCGTTTGATAACCCATCGAATGTTTGCAACGGCAATTGTAAAACACCTCGATATCATCAAATATAGCGTTCATCACCTGTTCTCTGCTAACAAACACGCTTCCTCGCATCAACTCCGCTTTCAGCGTGCGATAGAAGCTTTCCATTTCTTCTTCGCGTTTTTCCGTGGGGTGGATACCCGGAGTTAACATGCCCAAAATGCCTCTTACTCCCGAACAGCGAATTAAAGAGCTTGAGCAGCAACTCGCTGAATCAGAAGTCAAAGCTCAGTTTTTTGAAGCGGTTGTTAAGGTCATGAACACGGAGTTCGGAGCTACACTCACAAAAAGCAGTTGGCCACGTTATCACGCAAGCACAAACGCCGGGACTCACAGTAACGCGCGCTTGCCGGTTCATGGGGATTAGCCGACAGGCGTGGTATCAGTCTTTACAGCGCGAGCGGGGAAGAGAAATACAGGCCAAAAATATCATTGAACAGGTGACGGCCATCCGGTTACTACAGCCCCGGTTGGGGGCGCGTAAATTGCATTACTTGTTGCAACAACAAGCAGAACCGGCGTTGCATATTGGCCGCGATCGCCTGTTCCAGATACTACGTCGCTCGCGGTTACTGGTGATGCCTAAATGTGCCTATCATAAAACAACCAACAGCCATCATCGTTTTTACCGTCACCCTAATTTATTGAAGTCAGGAGCAAATCAGGTTATTGCCAGCCACCCGTAGCAGGTATGGGTTGCGGATATCACTTACCTTCCGCTGCGTCAGGGAACGGCGTATGTGAGTCTGGTAACAGACACCTGGTCGAGAAAATTCGTCGACTACTGTCAGGCGCTGGCCTACACCATCATTGAACTCGACAACGCGCTCGCGAAAGAGCTGCTGATATTTATCCTGTGGGAGCGCCTGAACCAGTTGAATGACGCGCTGCAAGCGGAGGTGGCTGACGATGAGTAAATTCGTTTCAGACATTACCGCACAATCGCACCACCGTTGGGGTGTCATTCTGGCCGCGCTAGCTATTCCGGTGCCTTCCGGCTGTAAACATGGCGCTTGTCCTGCCTGTGGCGGCAAAGATCGCTTCCGTTTTGACGACAAGGAAGGACGGGGAACGTGGTTTTGCAATCAGTGTGGTCATGGCGATGGCCTTGATCTGGTCGCACGGGCGAAAAACTGTGACCTGTCAGACGCCGCAAAACAGGTGGCCGCGCTTTTAGTGGACGGCTGGGTGTCGTTACCGACCACCACAACGCTCTGTGACTGGGATGATTACCGTCAGCAATATGGGCTTGAGGCCACCAAATCCGCGTTCAACAAACAACGTTATCAGCCCGATACGATGTATACGCCTTTAGTCCGTACCGATTCCGCTACACCAGCATTCAACACAGCCTTGCCCCTGCGCAAAGACTCTGATGGTTTTGATACGCGGCAGGACTACCTGATTAAAGGCTATCTGCCGAGCTCATCCGTCGCCAGCGCTTACGGTGCCAGCGGCTCGTATAAGTCTTTTCTGGCGGTATCGTGGGGATGCCATATCGCCACTGGCAAACCGTGGGCGGGCAAGCCGGTGACACAGGGTGCGGTGATTTATGTCGTTGGTGAAGGTGGGATTGGCGTTCCCCGCCGTATCCGGGCATGGGAGCAGACGCTTAACGGCGGTAGCCCGATTAATGCGCTGTATCGTGTCGATTGCCCGATTTTTCCGGCCAGTCCGGAGAGCGTGCAGCAGGTGATACGTGCCGCCCGCTGTTTTGGCGGTTCGGATGAGAATGCGGCTAAAGACATGGGGGCATTCATCCAGGGATGTGACGCGATTAAAGCGGCAACACAGGCCACGGTGCTGATTATCCATCATTCCGGTAAAGATCAGGACAAAGGGGCGCGGGGATCCAGCGCCTTCCGTGCTGCGCTGGACATGGAATTTAACGTCAGGCGTGAAGGTGAAGGCGGCGCGTTGATCCTCAGTTGCACCAAGATGAAGGATGCGGAAGAACCACCGCGTCGTGCCTATGACCTGAATGCCGTCGATCTGTACGTGGATGATGATGGCGACCAGATCACCTCGCTGGTGCTGAACGATGAAGGCCGTGAAGTCAGAGAGGATGAGGCTACCAGCGATCCCGATTTAGTCGGTATCCCACGGCTGGCGGAAAATCATTTTGCGCTGTGGCAGGCCATTCGCTCACGCACGGCCAACGGTGAAGGCTGCACCCGTTCATTAGTGCGGGATGATATGCGGGCAATGGGCTTTGATGTAAACAAGAAGTTTAGCCGCTGGCTGGACAAGCTGGAAAAGGATGGCCTGATCGCCTTTGAGGGTGAGCGAATTACGCCACTATCGCAACGAAATAAGGTGGGGGATTAAACGGGGGAAAGTGGGGGATGGTTTGCTAATCGCTTACTCTGCCGATACACGTCAAATATAACATTTGAGTTATTATAACTTATGAGTTATACTCCCTGTTAATAAGGGGATTGACATGTATGAATTGATTTTTCACCCCGAAGCTGCAAGCGAAATTTATGACCTCGAACCTGTTATGCAGGCAAAAGCGCTTAAAGGGCTTGAAAAACTTGAAGCTAAAGGGCCCGAGCTAAGATATCCAGACACGGACATCATCGAAGGTGGGTTGTTTGAGCTACGGGTTGGTAGAAAAGACATCAGCAGAACGTTTTTTGCTTACGCAAAAGGACGTAAGATCTATATTTTAAGGACGTTCGTAAAGAAAACCCCTAAGACCCCGAAAGCTGAAATAGCGCTGGCAAAGTCAAGATGGGAGGAATTGAAAGATGGCAGTTAAAGGTATCAACTTCTCTGAAGTTAAAGCGAAAGCGCTTTCTAATCCTGAAGTTAAAAAAGCGTATGAGGACGAAACTCAAGAAGAAGCGCTTCGCGCTGTTCTGATCGAAATGAAGTCCAAGTCAGGTCTGACAAGTACAGAGATCGCTGCTCGCATGGGTGTAAGCCAACCTGCGGTGAGCCGCCTTGAGAGAAATGTTTCCAGTGCGAGTATCTCAACCTTACAACGGTATGCCGCTGCTTGCGGGATGCAGCTTAAGCTGTCACTGGGTTAAGATTAGTGCTGTATTTATAAGCCGGATTTTGCACTGGCTTGTCGGCTAGCGTCGGTGCTACACATTCCGGCTTGCTACTTCTATATGGTGGAAGACGATCTGGCAACATGATACTTGGATATGATGAGTAGCTGGAAAATCATCCACATAAGAAAGATGAGCGCCAGCCCCTCCCAAAAAAGGGGCTGGCGCGGTAGATAATATATCCTCAAATTTTAAATTTCCCTTCCGCATTAATAATTGTATCCCACTGTTTAAATTCGTCACTACTAAGAACTACACAACCTTTTGCCATAGATTTAAAATTCTCAGTAAGGTTTTTATCTTGCTTTGGAGGAAAATGATCGAAACTTGAAATCAATGTTTTTCTTCTAAGATTCTCTACATATTCGGGGCAAATTAGATTTTTTCCATCAAGCGAGAACATATTAACAGCTTTAATGAAGAAATCACTTCTATCTTTTAAGGATTGTGTATCCCATATTGAATTAGGAAATAACTCTTTATAGTATTTATCAGATGTAACATGGTAATAATGAGTTCTTTTATCTAATATGCCGATTACACTTAACGTATTTGAACTGATAAATAAAAAACCATTAGGCCAAAAGAAGAAAATTAAAAACAATGAAGCCAAAACGGAAAAAATAGTCTCTTTTGCAATTTTAATATTAAAAAGACCATTATTTCCAAAAGAAAAATTTCTTGAATAAAAAATCATAGCTGGAAACAATGATAAAATAGAATAAAAAGAGAGAAAAAATAAAGCGTATAAAAATCCAGAAAAAGTATGTCCATCCATATTCATCAAGAGCAAAGAAATAGATAGTGTTATTGATATTGAAGATAAAAAACAGATAAAAGAAGTGACAACAATAGAGCCAGCCACCCTAATTAATTTACTAAATCCTTCACGGATATTGGCATGAGTATTCTTCACCTTGCAAGTAAAAACCATAAATAAAACGGGAGGGATAAAAGATATAAGTAAAGAGCGAAATGGTTCGCTTATATAGAATAAAGCCGTTTCTAAATAAATATTTTCTTTAGCAAAAGAAGCAAAAAGGTCAGACGATAATATAAAGATAGAGATCAACATAGATATTATCATCATCAAAGTGATATATGGCATATACTTTGTGCTGCTGATATAACTTTCTTTAACAAAGGATGAAAACAACATTAAATTAACACTTGGAAGTACAAATATAAAAGACATTAACACTGACATGAATAAAAACGAACCAAATATTGAAATAAGTGTTGTTTTACTTTCAATTGCGCCAATTAACAAATCAAGTCGTGAAAAATGCCCTAAATAACCCCAAACAATAACTATGGAGGATAGTATGTATATAGGTGAAATTTTTAGCGCATAAAAAAAACATTTTTTAGCATTATTAAAAAATTGTGTTAATTCAATCTCTTTGATTCCTTCCATATATCCCTCTGCCTAGAAAAATAATCTATTAATAATCAACAAAATGATTAAATCCTATAAGATAGAGTATTCAGTACATCATTTCTTAAACTCATACGGCACCACATATTCTTCCCGATTGGCATCCAGATAATCTGCCCACCATTGCAACATTAGTCTGCGCTCATCCAGATGTTCCGCTTTGTGGATATAGGCAGCACGAACACCGTTGCGTTTCTGATGGCTCATCTGGCGCTCTACTGCATCCCGTGACCACTGGCCGGACTCCACCAGTGCGCTACAGGCCATGGTACGAAAGCCGTGTCCGCAAACTTCTATGGTGGTGTCGTAGCCCATTGTTCGCAATGCATTGTTGACGGTGTTTTCACTCATCGGTTTAGTTGGCCGACGATCGCCGGGGAAGATCAGTTCATGAGCACCGCTGATGGCCTTAATCTCTTCCAGCAGCGCTAAAGCCTGTCGGGATAACGGCACCAGATGTTCAGAGCGCATCTTTGCGCCGCGCTGCGAATGCTTCACGCCGGGAATGGCTTCACGTTCAGCCGGTATCGTCCACATGGCACGTTTAAAATCGATTTCCGGCCAGCGGGCAAAACGTAGCTCACTGGAGCGGATAAAAACGCACAGCGTGAGTTTTAACGCCAGTCTGGTTAACGCCCGCCCTTTGTGGCGTTCTATCCTTGCCAGAAAATCAGGCAGTTTATTCAGCTTCAGGGCTGGCCGATGGGTGGCTTTTGGCGCGGCTATCGCCCCGGAGAGGTCTTGCGCGGGGTTGCGCTCTATCATATCGTTCTGCACCGCGTAGCGCATGATATCGGTGACACGCTGGCGCAGCCGTGACGCCAAATCAAGATGACCGTTCTGTTCGACGACTTTCAGCGGCTCCAGCAGGTCTTTAGTTTTCAGGTCAGCAATATGACGATGCCCGATAGCAGGCAGTAGATTTCGTTCCATATCGCGCCATACCCGTCCGGCATGCGTTTCTGACCACCGGTTTTGGCTAATGTTTCGGTGCCAGTCCTGCGCGACCTTGGCAAAAGTATTCAACGCCTCTTGCGCCTGCTCTTTTTCTTCTTCGCGCTTTTCCGTGGGGTGGATCCCCTCCAACAGCAGCAATCGTATCTCATCACGCTTTTCTCTGGCTTTTGCCAGCGAGACTAGCGGATAGGCACCGAACGCAATCCGGCTTTCCTTACCTTCAAAGCGGTACTTGAGATACCAGCGCTTAGAGCCGTTAGGACTCACCAAAAGATACAGGCCATGCGCGTCCGCGAGCTTATAGGCTTTCTCGCGAGGCTTGGCGGTACGGGCAACAACGTCGGTCAGCGCCATAATTTGGGGGTCAACTCATAATCGAAGTGAATTGACCCTCATCTTGACCCCCAAATCATCTGGATGTCAATGGACGAAAAAAGACCACTGTGGATAAAACAGAAAAAACCCCAGAGAGGGAAATTAAATTAAAATCGTTATATTACATGTAGATATGGACGTTTCTGGACGATTTTGGACATAAAAAAAGCCACCCTAAGGTCTGAGGGATCCCCACAAAATTACCATTAATAAACCAGCACCATACTTCGGTAGGTGCTGGCGAGTTGAACTAAGATACTCTCCAGTTTTACACGCCTTAATATTCGCTCTGAATGTCGCAACACATTTTCTGCCAACGTCAGAAACGATATCACTCTACGCTTTTTGACGCTGTTTGCCTGATAGTGGAGGTGAAGTCCTTTATTCTCAAAGTGATAGCCCAATAACCAGAGGACTATCGATGCCAGTGTTGCCAGCAGGCTTAGCACCCACAGTCGCTCCCCGCTTTTGCTTCCACTGGCTCGTAGTCCAAAGCCAAATCGCTCGCTTTTTTCATCTCGAAAGTTTTGTTCAATCTGCATTCTCCTGCTGTAGAGCTTCATGATTTCACGGGGCTTAAATTCATCTGTGCTGGTAAATATCAGCCACGGCTCTTTGGCTGACGCACGTTGCTCTTTTTCCACGGTCGGATAGCCCGGTTTCCCTCTGGCTCGTTTGCTTTTTCGCCCTTTTGACGCTTTCTTGTGAAGGAAAAAATGTCCATCGCATTGCGCATATTTAGCGCGTGCCAGTGTGCCCGCTCCCAGATATTTTGCCTGCGCTGTTCCCTCGCAGTCTTTTACGGTCATCCAGTTCTCTTTGTCATGATGAAGGCTAAATTTAACCGTCCCTCTGATTCGACCAATAAAACTCCATCCCAGAAATTTGATATGCCGGAACCACGCGCTTTGAAAACCTGCATCGGTAATGACGGTGACTCGGGTATTCGGCGCGACAGCTTCCGCAAGGGCGTCAAGAAAGGTATTTTGTATCAGTACATTATTTTGTTTTTTTAACGGGACAACCTGACTCATTAAGGGGATGGCGCGCCCATCACAGATAAGGCTGGCACGGAGAACATGATATTCCTTACAGGGATAGCCGCTCCAGTCAACGGCGATGACGCACCACGACATAGGTTTCGTCATCATAGAAACAATATTATTAAATATCAGAGGGATATCACGATGAAGCGATGTGTTGCCGAGAAGACGGTCAATGCGTTTTATTTTATCCTTGACGCGAGCGGTCCCCGGCAGGTGACGTCCAATGCTGGTAAGGGAAAGTGTCGCGCCGTTCATCAGGGCAACGGTGGAATCGATAATGGCATTTTGCCGATATTGGTGCGTTGAGGCTAAAGCGTGACGGAAAAAAGTCTGGCATACTTTACGGGCAGGCATAGAGTTGATCTCATTGAGTTTTTTGGCGAAAATCAGTAGATCATAAAACTCTATGCCTGTCTCGTTTTCTGGGGATTCGTCAGCACTAAGGTGACTTAATTTTCATACAATGGTGCGAAGGCCGGACTCGCTATAATTTAATAAGCAATTAAATTATATATAGATAATTTTATCTAAAAATAAACCCGACCACCAATATGACCCCAATGCACTTCACACCATACGAATTTGATTAATTTTTGCTCCAAATATCTTGAAAACTAGGAGAATCTGATTTTGGAGGATATGCAGGTTTTCCTATCTGTATTGTCATCGGAATAGGAAAATCGACGCCAACAAGAGCAATCTCTCCTTGTTTTAAGCTGGGTAAAAATGCTGCCGCAGCTCTGTCAATCTCTCCACAGGCTCTTTCAACAACTTCTCTGTCTCGATCATTAGTTAATCGATGAACAAGAAGCGTTCCGATTTGACTTAAGACCCCTTCAGTAATATCTCTTGGCCTCTGTGTTGTAAGACACATATTCAGGCCATATTTCCTACCTTCTTTAGCAATCATTTCGAATGCATCTAATTTTACGGAGTGGTCTTCTGAACCAACCCTTTTACCTAAGAAGTTATGAGCTTCATCAACGATGACTAATAACGGCTGTGCTCGAAAAGATTCAGATCTAGCTAATATAAGCAACTTTCTTCCTATAACATTAGCTAATATTTCGCGGGCATAAAACTCATAACTAACATCACTAAGACAAAGACGTAAAACTCTTTTATCTCCATTTAAAAAACCATCAAAAACTTCACCAAGACTACTAAGATTCTCATCCCCATGAAATACTGACTTTAAAGAAGGTGAGTAAATTACGGCCTGAATTCTAGTTAGAAGTGAAGAGCAATAGCCAAGATCATTATTAGCTGCCCCCCAAGAGTCTTGATTATCCCAACAACATTCTTGAATTATTTGTGGTATTATTTTTGTTACATCAAATGGTTGAGATGGATTATCAACCAACTTAGAATTACCGCTCGTATTTAATGCTCTGCGGTAATCCGTTTTAGGCTGATTTATTTTAATTAAAACCCCATTATTCGCTATTTTGGGGTCAAGCGCAACTAGACGTAAACTTTTAATAGCTTCTTTTAATTTCGGCCCCTGAACTTTACCTGAAGGATCAAACATCGCAATAAAATCTGACTCAACAAAATCAGTTGGAGGTATACGAAATTCGATAGAATTATTATGGGAATTTAAGGGATTACCAATATGATAATGAATAACATTATCTGAATCAAAAGATCTATATTCGCTTGTAGCATCAATGATTACAATTTTTGAACCTTTGTAATTTGAACATTCCTCTATAATCTTGGATGTTGTCCAACTTTTACCACCGCCAGTCGCTCCTAATATAGCGCAATGCCTACCAAATAACTTCTCAGGAGTAACTCGGACAAAACTATCTACCCCACCAGAAATCACACCTAAATTAATAGAAATGTTTTTATTATCTACTTCGTTAACTCCTTTATTTATCAATTCAGGAATTAGAGAAATGAACTCTAATGGTGCAGAAAAAACTCTATCTCCAAGTCTAGGAAATGACTTTATGCCAGATTCTACTTTCAATTCTGATATGTCAATAGAACCTAGTAGTTGTATATAACCTATCGCGTCAATATTATCCTTCCCAGTCAAGCTCTCAGAAACTTCATTACGCTCTCTCTCAGGTAGTTTAACTTCAATCATCCTACCTAAAATTATTGACTGCTGACCTTCAACTAGCAATATTTCACCAACCTCACCTTTACCATATCTGTTTCCATGAATATAACTGCCACTTACATTTCCTGCATGAGTCAAATTTACTCTAACCGCCTGAGCTGAAACCGAAGATACAATGCCAACCTTTAGGTCACTACGCAGTATACCTGTATAAATGAAATCTTGATTATCCATTATCGTTCTCCCCCTGCTTGCTTTATTGCTTTTGCTAACTGGTCGGCAGGAGTCAATGCTTTTAAGTTAGGTATCAAACTAATAAAATCCTTGAATGAGGAATTTACGAAAAATATATCATACCCATTAAATGCCAATTCTGAAAAGAGTTTCCAATATTTACTTGAGCCATTACCCCCAGCATTCTCAATATGTGTAGCGCACTTAAAATCAGCAATAATTAATCTCAGGCTAGGGTTTGATTTTATAGCAGAGTAAATAGGTTCAGAGAGATGATCATCATTAAATCCAAAACCAGAAATCACTAAGCAACTATTTTTAATTCTTAATGAATCAAGAAATCTTGACAATAACTCAAGATGAGGTTGTATAAATGCTTGCTGATATTTTCCTTTTGCAGGATAAATCAAGCATGCAGAACTTGCTGATGGCTCATTATTCTCATATATTCCACCATCACTTCTCGACCAACTAACTGAACCATGTAGTTTATATAACTGGAAAACACCCTCTATAAATTCGTGCTCATTTTCATCTCTTTTTATAACATCATAATTAAAGTATTTACCATCAAATTTTCTTTTCCCTGTATATGAAAACCCATCAATTACCATCATACCAAGTTCTGAAGCAGATGTTTCAAAAGTCATATCATAGTTTGTAGTAAAAACTTTTAGTCTGGGATCCCTTACTCGACGTCGCGCCATTTTCTGCAATAACATCATATATGATGATAAGTTACTTTTCCCTGAAATTATAAAACTTTGACACTGTTCTAATATTATAGATTTAACTTCATTTAAAAAATCAGACACATCTTCATCATTATGAAATGACAAATAAGCATCACATTGTGATAAAAAATGTTCGATATTAGGATATTCTTTTTCAGAATAATTTACTTTATCACATATATCTGAAGCAGTTTCTTTCAGAAGACCATAATCAACATCCTCTTTTTTTGCTAATGGATTCTTCCACATAGCCTGAACCCACAGATCCCACATACTTGGACCACCGACTTCTCCTAAAGAAGTTCCACTACCTGCAAAGAATGATAAATTTGGTAACTGGAGAGAGCGAAGTAGAATATCATTAAAATAATTTCGATTATCTTTAACAAGATCTTTATCCGAATCCGTTAATGGGACTGGAGGTATAGAATCATCATCAGGTACCAATTCAATATTTTCTTTCCTATCTCTCCAAAAAACAAATGATTCATTATTTAAAGGAAGCCATTCACTACTTCCCGGCTTTAAAAAAGAAACAAACCCATCTGGATTATTACTCATCTACTATTCCTTCACTTTTTAAAATTAAATAGAAAAAATATAAATATATTTCAAACCTAATAATAAAAAATTAATAATTATAGAAAAATAATTACTTCATATATATTTTTATATCTATTTTTATTGGAGGAGCTAACTTATTAGGAAACTATAAATTTATAGCATAAATAACTATTTTTTGAACAAAAATCAAACCAACACCTTCAACCCATGCTTCTGCACCACGGTAAGCAGTTTCAGTGACAACCCGCTAGGGCGTTTTACGCCACTTTCCCATTTCTGCACCGTTGAGACACTGGTGTTCAGGTAGCTAGCGAAAACAGGCTGGCTGACGTTCAGCTTCTCACGCAGCGCCTTAATCTCAAGAGGCTGAAGATCGTCCACGCTATTGAGACACGCTTTGTCAAAGTTGCGCATCGTTTCCTGTGGGATAGCATCGACGCTGAATAATCCAGAAGCCGCGCTGTGGATAGCCTCAAATGCAGGGCTTTTGGATTTATTTTTTGCGGTCATGGCAAATCTCCACCCGTTCTTTACTCTTGATCACCGCCTCAATAGCTTCATATAACTCGCTATCCTTGATGGCGTGGGATTTAGCCGCTTTAGTGAACCATTTGGTTTTGAATACACTCGTCAGGCTGACATCCTGCAACCTTAACTATAGCACTTAGTGCTAGATTATTCGCTCTTCTGGCAGAGTAAAATCGCTTGAAGCCTGCAACGTTCTGACGTATTTTTGACCATGAAAAACTGCTGTCGATGACAGCCACCAATGTTTCCAGTATCGGGATGATACGAGTGACCTGTGAGAAACGCCTTCGGGTGGTCACACTGCCAAAGTCATAGGAATGGAGCGTGGTCTGAGACTGACGCCTTCGGGCGACCACACGATATCCTTCTGTAACCTGAAAGGAAGGAAGCGCGATTAAAAGCGTGGTAAATCTGCTTAACTTCTGAAAGCAGATGTCGTCAGAGCCGCTATGAGCATGACGATGAAGCTCACTTTTACTTCAAGCCCAACATTGCTGTGGGCTTCACTATACCCAGCCAGAGAGCGGTTTACATACCGTAGGAGACTGGCCGTAGCTGCAACGTTTATCGTTGTGGTGATTTCACTTCATAGGCGGCTTAAACAGCGCTTACCTTCGTAAGTTCGCGTTATCGCGTAACTTCGATTTTTCTCGTCTCAATGATTTGCGTCTGCGCGTGTGAACGTGCTGGCTGCGCGTTGCTATGCCGTCAGGCATCTGCTAAGCGTCTGCCGGCAACGTCTGCACCGGCGTCACTTTTTCCGTGTCAACGGATGAAAGTGACGCCGCAGCCGAAGACCCCATCAGCCCCTGAGACATGCACCTCAACCGCCGCGTCATGAATCTGACACACCCGTTTGTGCCGGACTGATCGCTTTTTTTACAGGAGATTGAACCGATACCGAGGCAGGCCTAACCGCCTGAGAGGAAATCCTGCAACCGCAGGCGGCCGCACCGAGTGCCTAGCCGACACCTCCCAAGACCTCAACTGCTGTCCGCTCTGGCGCACAGGTATCGTTCAAGGCAGGTCAATTGCGATTGTTTCTGCTCTTTCCCATGCGCCAGAGAAAAGCATCCAGTTGAATTATGAGAGGTAAGTTGCATGAGTAAATTAAGTCGTGAAATGACCGCGCTGGCGAAACAGGCTGGCGGGAGCTACAAGACGGTTCATGATCGTATCCGCATCATGGACAGGCTGTGCCGTCACCTGCTGGCGCTGAATATTCAGGTACGTGACGTTAAGTATCTCAAAGCCAGACATATCGAAAGCTATGTCGCCGAACGACTGTCACAGCGGATTGCCCTTCGTACCCTGCACAACGAAATGGCAGCATTACGCATCGTGTTTAAGCAGGGAGGACGGGAAAAACTCGCCGTTTCTGATCGCCTGACCAACAACGCGTTGGGGCTGAGTGGCGCAAGCCGTGCCGGGACAAAATTCGCTATCCCGGATGAGTGTTATCAGGCCGTTCTGCTTGCAGCGCAACAGCGTGATAAAGGGCTGGCCTGCGCACTTCAGCTTGCCCGATTGCTGGGGCTGCGCTCTCAGGAAGCGGTGCAGTGCGCCAGTTCCCTGAAGACATGGGAAAAGCAGCTTGAACGCCATCAACAGACGCTGACCGTGGTGTTTGGCACCAAAGGCGGCAGGCCGCGCGAAACCCGGATTATCGATCGCGAAGCGATTCAACGGGCAGTGAAAGCGGCGCTAGAGGTGGCTGAGGCGCGTAACGGCAGGCTGATCGATAAACCCGACCTGAAAACCGCCATGAACTTCTGGCGCACGCAGACCACCCGCTTAGGGCTGACCGGCCAATACTCTCCGCACAGCCTGCGCTACGCATGGGCGCAGGATGCCATGCGTTATTACCTGTCACAGGGCTTTTCCCGCAGTGAAGCCAGAGCATTAACTTCTATGGATCTCGGCCACGGTGATGGTCGGGGACGCTATGTCGAGCGGGTTTACACCCGGAAGGAGGATTGAACATGACGGATAACACGTTGATTCGCTTATCGAGTGTGATGAAAAAAACCGGCCTCAGGAAATCATGGATTTACCTGCTGATGAAGCAGGGGGACTTCCCTCAGACGGTCAAAATCGGTACTCGCTCGGTAGCGTGGGTGGAAAGTGAGGTGAATGACTGGATCGCGGCACGTATCAGCCAGCGCGGGGAGGCTAAACCATGATGCATTGTTATTTTTTTCTGGCGGGCGATTTACGATATACTGCTGATGCTGCGGCAAAATCCGCAGCCGGAATTGGCGTTCCGAACAAATGTCTGGTGCCTGAATATGCGTGTTATGCGCATTGCTGTTCAGGCACGCATCGAGCCGTACCTGCAATGGTGGCTCGTGCGGGGGCTCCGCAAGGAGCGCCGGTAGCCAGACTGTCCGGTAACGCCAACCCCGTACGGGCTACCACCCTTGAGGTTGGCGTCTCTGGTGGTAGCTGTCTAAGAAGCTACAGTCTGGAGGCTGCCTTATGGCTACGATCCTTCCCTTTCTCTACCCGCAATCTTTCTTTATTTCTGCGGGGGTACATCATGTATGACCCCACTCCCCTGACGTTAGAAGAACTCGTCGATCACTGTCGGGCGCTGGCCTACGCCATCATTGAACTGGACAACGCGCTCGCGAAAGAGCTGCTGATCTTTATCCTGTGGGAACGTCTGAACCAGTTGAATGACGCGCTGCAAGCGGAGGTGGCTGACGATGAGTAAATTCGTTTCAGACATTACCGCACAGTCGCGCCATCGCTGGCGTGCCATTCTGTCCACGCTGGCTATTTCAGTGCCTTCCGGCGGTAAACATGGCGCTTGTCCTGCCTGCGGCGGCAAAGATCGCTTCCGCTTTGACGACAAAGAAGGACGGGGAACGTGGTTTTGCAATCAATGCGGTCATGGTGATGGCCTTGATTTGGTCGCACGTGTGAAAAACTGTGACCTGTCAGACGCCGCAAAACAGGTGGCCGCGCTGACGCTCCCTGCCTCAACTACGCCAGCCAGGGAAAAAGCTGCTGAGCGCCCGCCGCTGGCCGATAAAATCAAGCAGATGCTGACCCATTCAAGGAACGGCGAAAGCGTCTACCTGAAAGCCAAAGGGTTCTCTATCGTTCATGCCCGTCTGACCGCACAGCAAAAAATGCGCATCGGTGGCGTACTGTTTGATGAGGGAAGCCTGCTGCTGAAATTGCATCGCGTTTCCGGTGAACTGATCGGCGCACAGTTGATCAACGACGACGGAGAAAAACGCCTGCTGCCCGGTTCACAGTTGAAAGGCGCTTTCATCGCGGTGCATTACCCGAAAGAGCCGGACACCATCGTGATCACCGAAGGATACGCCACCGGCCTGACCATCAGCCAGATCACCACGGCAGCGGTGGTCGCGGCGGTGTCGGCCAATAACCTGATAAACGTAGCACAAGCGCTGCGTGGCTGGTATCCCAATGCCACTATCATTCTGGCGGGCGACCATGACCTGCATGCCGACGGCTCAACCAATATCGGTAAGGAACAGGCTGAAAAAGCCGCGCTCGCGGTGGACGGCTGGGTGTCGTTACCGCCCACCACAACGCTCTGTGACTGGGATGATTACCGTCAGCAATATGGGCTTGAGTCCACCAAATCCGCGTTCAACAAACAACGCTATCAGTCCGACACGATGTATACGCCTTTAGTCCGCACCGATTCCGCTACACCGGCCTTCAACACCGCCTTACCCCTGCGCAAAGGCTCTGACGGTTTTGATACGCGGCAGGACTACCTGATTAAAGGCTATCTGCCGAGTTCATCCGTCGCCAGCGCTTACGGTGCCAGCGGCTCATATAAGTCGTTTCTGGCGGTATCGTGGGGATGCCACATCGCCACCGGCAAACCGTGGGCAGGCAAGCCGGTGACACAGGGTGCGGTGATTTATGTTGTTGGTGAAGGTGGGATTGGCGTTCCCCGCCGTATCCGGGCATGGGAGCAGACGCTTAATGGCGGTAGCCCGATTGACGCGCTGTATCGTGTCGATTGCCCGATTTTTCCGGCCAGCCCGGAGAGCGTACAGCAGGTGATACGTGCCGCACGCGATGTGAAAGTCGCCTCCGGTATGCCAGTTCGTTTGATTATTCTGGATACGCTCGCCCGCTGTTTTGGCGGTTCGGATGAGAACGCAGCTAAAGATATGGGCGCATTCATTCAGGGATGTGACGCGATTAAAGCGGCAACACAGGCCACGGTGCTGATTATCCATCATTCCGGTAAAGATCAGGACAAAGGGGCGCGGGGATCCAGCGCCTTCCGTGCTGCGCTGGACGTAGAATTTAACGTCAGGCGTGAAGATGACGGCGGCGCGTTGATCCTCAGTTGCACCAAGATGAAGGATGCGGAAGAACCACCGCGTCGTGCCTATGACCTGAATGCCGTCGATCTGTACGTGGATGATGATGGCGACCAGATCACCTCGCTGGTGCTGAACGATGAAGGCCGTGAAGTCAGAGAGGATGAGGCTGCCAGCGATCCCGATTTAGCCGGTATCCCACGGCTGACGGAAAATCATTTTGCGCTGTGGCAGGCTATTCGCTCACGCACAGCCAACGGTGAAGGCTGCACCCGCTCATTAGTACGGGATGATATGCGGGCAATGGGCTTTGATGTAAACAAGAAGTTTACCCGCTGGCTGGACAAGCTGGAAAAGGATGGCCTGATCGCCTTTGAGGGTGAGCGAATTACGCCACTATCGCAACGAAATAAGGTGGGGGATTAAACGGGGGAAAGTGGGGGCGAACGGATAATGAGTCCCTCTATCCGGCATTTTCCCCCACTTCCCACGCATATATAGGCGCGAAGTGGGGGAATAACTTAACTTACTAATAAATAATCATTTTTAACAGAGCCATAAAAATTAGGTGGGGGAAGCCGTGATCCCTGAGTAAGTGGGGGAAAGGTGGGGGATGTTTATGATCGCTTTCCCTAGTCACTCACCGTTCTGTGGCTACCCCTGCCTGAAAGGTGAATTGCTTCAAGACGTTCTTAAATATCCTATTTACGGTGCAATTCTTGTAACCGACCACACTGTTGTCGCATACCGTCAAAAACACATTCCGCAAGCTCTGGTGGGAATGACTCAGGCAGCAACGAAGATACACGTTCAATAACCTCAGGTGTCCTAGATATAATATCATCCATCATGGCTTCAACCTGTCGTCTACCCAGACCAGTTAATTCACCATGATTGACCCAATGCCGCCGTTGAATTCTGTACAGATGGTAATAATTACTACTACCCCGAACAGCCATTGCCAGCTTGCACTTCTGCCAGGAAATCTGGTTATTACGCGGACCAATGACCGGCCATGCCGATAAAACATCATAAAGCGGCGTAAGGTGATAGCGACCTTGTGGCTCAATAGTGATACTGAAATTTTTGGCGTGCCCATCAGTAGCCGCTATCAGCCAGAAAATAATTTGCGCCCTGAAAAACTGCGCTTTGTCCTGCTCAGCCTGTTCCGAATGACTCAGTATGGTCATAATATCGGAAATCCCCGGCCCACCATCAGACTGGTATTTTCGTAGCGGGGAAACACCCAGAGCCTGACACATATCCTCTTGTGGCAAGCGAATGATCCATTGCTGATCGCTTGACCATCTTCTGTCAAAACGCTCAACAACCAATACTTTCTGATCTTCAAACTGCGCAATCTGTGTTTTTGCAACAGGAATTCCATATTCCTTAAGGATCAAAGAACACAGCCATTCATTTTCAACCGACGTACTCATATCCGCTTGCATATTACCCACTAGCCCGAGTGGTAACTTGAAAATATGCGTCGTAGGGGTACTCCCTTCTGGCAAACACCATTGCCTTTCATGCCAGAGTAAAGCCGTTTTTTCCTGCGCACCGGCAATCGATAAACGTAAATCGTCAGTATCATCCTGCCGACCTGGCAGCAATGCCGCTGTTGTATTACGCAATATAGTGGCGATCTCAGCTTCACAAAGTGGGCGATAATTTACGGAAAATAGATCTGTGGGCTCCTCATTACCATTCAGTAACTGTATTGCGCCAACACAGTCTCTTCCCAGCTCAGCCAACAGATCAAAAGGCTCAAGGCTATCAGCGTGGTAACGCGTTGCTAAACGCCTGCGTATACCTTCGCTGTCAGGCAATAAATTATCAAAATAGTCGCGTACCACATTGCCGCGCCAAAGCTGATTACCGGGGGTGAAAAGCAAAGAAAGCGATAAAGGTCTTCCCTGTTCATCAGCGATCCATTCGGGAAGATATTGCAATCTATCTTCGCCCCGGGTCTTTTCCCAGAATCCCACTTGAATTCCATTCATCCATATTGCTAAACGCTGTTGTGTTCGAGGCATAGTGTCACCATTTTTCCCGTCTGGCGGGTGAGTCTATTGGCTTTTCTGGCTCTTCCATTGTTGAGGATGACATAGAGAAATGTACTCTTGGTCCAGAAGACAGCACCACCTCAACCCCCAGAACGGTGAGCACTTTAAACAAGCGCTCAATACTGGCACTTCCAGGGTTTGCTTCCAAACGGGCATAGGTTTGTTGTGTTACACCTAACCTTTCAGACACGTCTTTTTGCGTCAGTCCTTTAGCTTTGCGAAAGCCAATCAACAATGGGCGCAACTGATTCAAGGTTTTCAACGGATAGACTGTATTCATAAGGCACTTACCCTTATTTTAGATACTTATACATACTATAGGCTGTTTTTACATAATACACCCTATAAGCTGTAAAAACAAAAATACATCAAATAAGCTGTAAAATAACAAAACAGCTTATATGCTGTAAAAAGGTAAACTTATAATGGTGGAAAACGATCTAGTGGAAATGATACTTGGGTATTATGAGTAGCTGGAAAATCATCCACATAAGAAAGATGAGCGCCAGCCCCTCCCAAAAAAGGGGCTAGCGCGGCGCTTAATGCATAGGCTTTCGATACAGGATACGCCCTGTATTTCTATCGATTAGGCTTTCTTCAGTCTGGTGATGAATGCCTGCATATCAGCGTGATTTACAACACGCCTAGCATCAACATCAGCAAGTCCCTGTAAGACCCTCTGATGACGCTGTTCTGCCTCTTCAATCAAAGAAGTAAGCGCCACCGCTGGTTTTTTCGTTTTTTTCATCGTTAACTCACGAATGAATCAGATCTTTTTAAACTCATACGGCACCACATACTCTTCCCGATTCGCATCCAGATAATCCGCCCACCATTGCAGCATTAGCCTGCGCTCATCCAGATGTTCTGCTTTGTGGATATAGGCAGCACGAACGCCGTTGCGTTCCTGATGGCTCATCTGGCGCTCTACCGCATCCCGTGACCACTGGCCGGACTCCACCAGTGCGCTACAGGCCATCGTGCGGAAGCCATGTCCGCACACTTCGGTGGTAGTGTCATAGCCCATGGTTCGTAATGCGTTGTTGACGGTGTTTTCACTCATCGGTTTGGTTGGCCGACGATCGCCGGGGAAGATCAGTTCATGAGCGCCACTGATGACCTTAATCTCTTCCAGCAACGCTAAAGCCTGTCGGGATAACGGCACCAGATGTTCAGAGCGCATCTTTGCGCCGCGCTGTGAGTGCTTCACACCAGGGATGGCTTCACGTTCAGCCGGTATCGTCCACATGGCACGTTTAAAATCGATTTCCGGCCAGCGTGCGAAACGTAGCTCGCTGGAACGGATAAAAACGCACAGCGTGAGTTTTAACGCCAGTCTGGTTAACGCCCGCCCTTTGTGGCGTTCAATCCTTGTCAGAAAATCCGGCAGCTTGTTCAGCTTCAACGCTGGCCGATGTGTGGCTTTTGGTGCAGCTATCGCGCCGGAGAGGTCTTGCGCGGGGTTTCGCTCTATCAGATCGTTTTGCACCGCGAAGCGCATGATATCGGTGACACGCTGGCGCAGCCGTGACGCCAAATCAAGATGACCGTTCTGTTCGACGACTTTCAGCGGCTCCAGCAGGTCTTTAGTTTTCAGGTCGGCAATATGGCGATGCCCGATAGCAGGCAGTAGATTTCGTTCCATATCGCGCCATACCCGTCCGGCATGCGTTTCTGACCACCGGTTTTGGCTAATATTTCGGTGCCAGTCCTGCGCGACCTTCGCAAAAGTATTCAACGCTTCTTGCGCCTGCTCTTTTTCTTCTTCACGCTTTTCCGTTGGGTGGATACCCTCCAACAGCAGCAATCGTATCTCATCACGCTTCTCTCTGGCCTTCGCCAGCGAGATCAGCGGATAGGCACCGAACGCAATCCGGCTTTCCTTACCTTCAAAGCGGTACTTGAGATACCAGCGCTTAGAGCCGTTCGGACTCACCAAAAGATACAGGCCGTGCGCGTCCGCCAGCTTATAAGCTTTCTCGCGGGGCTTGGCGGTACGGGCAACAACGTCGGTCAGTGCCATAATTTGGGGGTCAACTCATAATCGAAGTGAATTGACCCTCATCTTGACCCCCAAATCATCTGGATGTCAATGGACGAAAAAAGACCACTGTGGATAAAACAGACAAAATCGCAGAGATGAGAAGTAAATTAAAATCGTTATTTTACAATGTGATATGGACGTTACTGGACGATTACGGACATAAAAAAAGCCACCCTGAGGTGACTTAATTTTCATACTGTTGGTGCCGAAGGCCGGACTCGAACCGGCACACCTTGCGGCGGTTGATTTTGAATCAACTGCGTCTACCGATTTCGCCACTTCGGCACAGAAGTAGTATGCGGAAAACGGGTGCATTATACCGTTTGATGGCTCTCGCGCAACGTTAATCCACTCCGTGTTCGGTTAAGTGCTGAAAAAATCATCTTTAGCAACGTGTTATGCCCGTTTCACATTAATATGGTGCGGTAATGGACGTTGCCGAGGGCACTTTGTCACAGCCAATAAAAAAGCGCCGAGGATTGATTCACTCAGCGCTTTTTCAGACTTATTGGGGGCTATCGGCGTTTAAGCAGCAGCGCGACGCTGATGAACAGAAACACCGAGCTCGGCAATATCGCGCCCAGGATCGGCGGGATGCCATAGACCAGGC
The DNA here is from genome assembly GCF_028335745.1 of Pectobacterium sp. A5351. NCBI lineage: Bacteria > Pseudomonadati > Pseudomonadota > Gammaproteobacteria > Enterobacterales > Pectobacteriaceae > Pectobacterium > Pectobacterium sp. A5351. The sequence goes on along the minus strand of NZ_CP116477.1, from coordinate 403,050 downwards.
TGAGTGGGCGGAAAATCTCATTCAGCAGGTAGAAGAGGAAACCGAAGCTGATACCTATCACGATGCGTGAACCCGCCGACACGCTGCGCAGCGGGCCGAAGATGAAAGAGACCGCCATGAGCATCATCACCGCGACGGAAACCGGTGCAAAGATTTTGCTCCACATGTTCAGTTGGTAGCGATTCGACTCTTGCCCACTTTGTTTCAGGTATTTGGCGTAATTATGTAGCCCACGGATCGACAGCGCATCCGGCTCAAGCGCCACAACACCCAGCTTATCCGGCGTCAGGTTGGTTTTCCATTCTCCGCTGAACGTCTGGCTGCCACCAATTTGTTTGCCGTCGCTCAAATCAGATTCATCAACCTGCGAGAGCTTCCAGACATTCCTGTCATCTTCAAACTCGGCGGAAGCCGCATAGCGCACAGATAGCAGCTTGTTCTTATCGTCGAAGTGGTAGATGTTGACGCCAGACAGCTCTTTATCGCCCGTCACCCGTTCGATATAGATAAAGTCATTACCGTCTTTTGCCCACAGTCCGCCCTGCGTAGAGATCATCGACCCACCGGAGATCATCTGAGAACGGTAGTTGCGCGCCATCTGTTCCCCTTGCGGAGAAACCCATTCGCCAATCGCCATCGTCAGCAGCACCAACGGAATCGCGGTTTTCATCACGGCCGTCGCAATCTGCAAGCGGGTAAAACCGGAAGCCTGCATCACCACAAGTTCGCTGCGGGTCGCAAGCTGGCCTAGCCCAAGCAATGCACCAAGCAGCGCCGCCATTGGGAAGAAGATCTCAATATCTTTGGGTACGCTAAGCAAAGTGTACAACCCAGCGCCCAGCGCCGAATACTCGCCCTGCCCAACTTTACGCAGTTGGTCGACAAACTTGATGATGCCGGAGAGCGACACCAGCATGAACAGCGTCGTCATGATGGTGGTGAAAATCGTTTTGCCGATATAGCGGTCTAATACACCAAACATCAGGCCGCTCCTTGTGTTCTAAGAGTACGAGGCTTAAAGCGGGCGCGCACTTTGCGCATCGGCACGGTATCCCATAGGTTAAGCATGACCCCGATACCGAAATACGTCAGGTTAGTCAGCCAGACCCATACCATCGGATCGATTTTGCCTTTACTGGCGTTAGAACGCAGAGAGCTTTGCAACAGGAAGAAAATCAGGTACAGCAGCATCGCAGGCAGCATACTCAGCACCCTCCCCTGACGTGGGTTCACCACACTCAGCGGCACCACCATCAGCGCCATGATCAGTACCGAAATAATCAACGTCAGCCGCCAGTGGAACTCTGCACGCGCATCGTGCGCATCCGAATGCCACAGGGTCTGCATATCCATTTGCTGCACGTCGCTATTATTCAGCGTCACGGCCTGGTGACCGATCACAGCCTGATAGTTGGTGAAATCCGTGATACGAAAATCACGCAAAAGCGCCGTGCCTTCGTAACGCGAACCGTTATCCAACGTCACGACCTGCGCACCATCTTCGTTCTGCTTGATATGGCCGCGATCGGCCACGACGACAGAAGGCCGCGCATTCCCGCTGGGGCGCAGTTGAGCCAGAAAGACGTGCTCAAACTCCGAGCCTTTGACATTGCCGACAAACAGCACCGCGTTGCCACCCTGTGCGGACTGGAACTGCCCTTCTACCAATGCCGCCATACCGGGGTTCGCTTTCGCTTCCGCCAGCACCTCTTCCTGATGCCGGGACGACCACGGGCTGAGCCACATAACGTTAATGGTGGCGATGGTGGCGGTGAATACCGCCAAGGCCAGCGCAGCTTTCATCAACACGCGTTTGCCCAGCCCGCAGGCGTGCATGACGGTGATCTCGCTTTCCGCATAGAGGCGGCCAAACGTCATCAATACGCCAAGAAACAGGCTTAATGGCAGGATGAGCTGCACCATCTCTGGCACGCCCAATCCCAACAGGGAGATAACCAAATTTGTCGGGATTTCACCATCAACAGCGGCACCCAGTATCCGTACCAATTTCTGACAAAAGAAAATCAGTAACAGAATGAAAAGGATGGCCAGTTGGCTCTTAAAGGTTTCCCGTACCAGATATCGAATGATGATCACGCTTAATTACGCCTGTGAAAACTTGTCTTTTTGCAGGAAAATCGATAGTTTCTTCGCTAACGCGCCATTTATACTCATTTTTGGCAGCCCTCTTAGCTAAAACGGTATTACAACACATTGCGTTTGAGCAGTTGTATCAGAACCTGCTTATTAGTCACTAAAACAGGTTCGCTACGTCGTTAAGATTAACACAGGTTATGTTAACGCAACGGCGGGAAGTATTACGGAGTGTCACATTCTAGCCGTTGCCCCCGCCGTTGTCTTTAAGATTCAGGAGAGTACATGGAGTTCAGCGTAAAAAGCGGTAGCCCGGAAAAACAACGCAGTGCCTGCATTGTCGTCGGCGTGTTTGAACCGCGTCGTCTGTCCCCTATTGCCGAACAACTCGATAAAATCAGCGACGGCTACATCAGCGCGTTGCTTCGCCGTGGTGAATTAGAAGGCAAAGTGGGGCAATCACTGCTTTTGCACCATGTACCTAACATTCTTTCCGAGCGCATTCTGCTGATTGGTTGCGGTAAAGAGCGCGAACTTGATGAACGCCAGTACAAACAGGTGATTCAGAAGACGATCAACGCCCTGAACGAAACCGGCTCGATGGAAGCGGTCTGCTTCCTGACCGAGCTGCACGTGAAAGGCCGTAATACCTACTGGAAAGTGCGTCAGGCGGTCGAAACCGCCAAAGAAACGCTGTATACCTTCGATCAGCTCAAGAGCAACAAGGTCGAGCTGCGCCGTCCGCTGCGCAAAATGGTCTTCAACGTGCCAACGCGCCGTGAGCTGACCAGCGGCGAGCGCGCTATTCAGCACGGCCTGGCGATTGCTGCGGGCATCAAAGCCGCGAAAGATCTCGGCAACATGCCACCAAATATCTGTAATGCCGCCTATCTGGCTTCGCAGGCGCGTCAGTTGGCCGATACCTACAGCCAGAACATCATCACGCGCGTGATTGGCGAACAGCAGATGAAAGAGCTGGGCATGAATGCCTATCTGGCCGTGGGTCAGGGCTCGCAGAATGAATCGCTGATGTCCGTGATCGAATATAAAGGCGATCCAAACCCGGAAACCCGCCCGATTGTGCTGGTAGGTAAAGGGCTGACGTTCGATTCCGGCGGCATCTCCATCAAGCCTGCCGACAGCATGGACGAAATGAAGTACGACATGTGCGGCGCGGCCACGGTCTACGGAGTGATGCGCATGGCAGCCGAACTGGCGCTGCCGCTGAACATCATCGGCGTGCTGGCTGGCTGTGAAAACATGGTCGATGGACGTGCCTACCGTCCGGGTGACGTGCTGACCACGATGTCCGGCCAAACGGTAGAAGTGCTGAACACCGACGCAGAAGGCCGTCTGGTCTTGTGTGATACGCTGACCTACGTTGAGCGCTATGAGCCGGACGTCGTCATTGACGTCGCGACGCTAACTGGCGCGTGCGTGATTGCGCTGGGGCACCACATCACCGGCTTGATGGCGAACCACAACCCGCTGGCGCACGAGCTGTTGAGTGCGTCTGAGCAGTCTGGTGACCGCGCATGGCGTCTGCCGCTGACCGACGAGTTCCAGGAACAGTTGGAATCCAATTTTGCCGATATGGCAAACATTGGCGGCCGTCCGGGAGGAGCGATTACCGCAGGCTGCTTCCTGTCACGCTTTACGCGTAAGTACAGCTGGGCGCATCTGGATATCGCGGGTACCGCCTGGCGTTCCGGCAAAGCCAAAGGCGCTACGGGTCGTCCGGTCGCGCTGTTATCACAGTTCCTGCTTAACCGCGCCGGACAGAACGACGTAGAATAAGGCTTTCGCGTCAGGGCGATGGCCTTATCATGTCATTGTCGTCTTATGGGTCGGACTTCCGGCCCTTATCACTTTCTGGCTCTTAGCAATCAATAGTGTGAACAATGAAAAACGCAACGTTCTATCTTCTCGAACACGACAGCAAAAGCGGTGAGCTCAGCGCCCATGAGGCACTGGCCTGCGATCTGGCGGCAGAACGTTGGCGAGCAGGAAAGCGCGTGCTGATTGCCTGTGAGGATGAGCAGCAGGCCATCAGGCTCGACGAGGCGCTGTGGCAGCGCGATCCTACTGCGTTCGTGCCGCATAATCTGGCAGGCGAAGGGCCGCGTCACGGTGCGCCGGTCGAACTGGCCTGGCCGCAGCGGCGTGGCAATGCGCCACGGGATCTGCTGATTAGCCTATTGCCGCAGTTCGCAGATTTTGCCACCGCTTTCCATGAAGTGATAGACTTTGTCCCTTACGAAGAATCCTTGAAACAGTTGGCGCGCGACCGCTATAAAACCTATCGCAGCGTCGGCTTCCAATTGACCACGGCTACGCCGCCAACTCACTGAATTTTGAGCATAATGGAAACGAAATATAACCCGCAAGATATCGAGCAGCCACTCTACGAACACTGGGAAAAGCAAGGCTACTTCAAGCCTCACGGCGACACGAGTAAAGAAAGCTTCAGCATCATGATCCCGCCGCCCAACGTCACCGGCAGCTTGCATATGGGTCATGCTTTCCAGCAAACCATTATGGATACGTTGATTCGTTATCAGCGTATGCAGGGCAAAAACACCCTATGGCAGGCGGGTACTGACCACGCCGGTATCGCCACGCAGATGGTCGTTGAGCGCAAGATCGCCGCAGAAGAAGGCAAAACTCGCCACGATTACGGCCGCGAAGCGTTCATCGACAAAATCTGGCAGTGGAAAGGCGAATCCGGTGGCAACATCACCAATCAGATGCGCCGTCTGGGCAACTCCGTTGACTGGGAGCGCGAGCGCTTCACCATGGATGAAGGCCTGTCCAACGCGGTGAAAGAAGTTTTCGTCCGTCTGTATAAAGAAGACCTGATTTACCGTGGCAAGCGTCTGGTGAACTGGGATCCAAAACTGCGCACCGCAATTTCCGATCTGGAAGTCGAAAACCGCGAAGTGAAAGGGTCGATGTGGCACCTGCGCTATCCGCTGGCCGATGGCGTGAAAACCGCTGACGGGAAAGACTATCTGGTCGTCGCGACTACCCGCCCGGAAACCGTTCTGGGTGATACTGGCGTCGCCGTTAACCCGGAAGATCCGCGCTATAAAGATCTGATCGGCAAAGAAGTGATCCTGCCGCTGATTGGTCGTCGTATTCCGATTGTTGGCGACGAACATGCCGATATGGAAAAAGGCACTGGCTGCGTGAAGATCACACCAGCACACGACTTCAACGACTACGAAGTCGGTAAACGTCATCAGTTGCCGATGGTCAATATCCTGACGTTCGACGGTGATATTCGTCAGAGCGCCGAAGTGTTTGATACCAATGGCGAAGCCAGCACGGTTTACAGCAGCGATATTCCAGAAGCCTTCCAGGGTCTGGAGCGTTTTGCCGCACGTAAAGCGCTCGTCGCCGCATTCGATGAACTTGGCCTGCTAGAAGAAATTAAAGCGCACGATCTGACCGTGCCTTACGGCGACCGTGGCGGCGTGGTGATTGAGCCGATGCTGACCGACCAATGGTACGTGCGCGCTGCCGTGCTGGCTAAACCAGCGGTAGAAGCAGTGGAAGATGGTCGCATTCAGTTCGTGCCAAAACAGTACGAAAACATGTACTTCAGTTGGATGCGCGACATTCAGGACTGGTGTATTTCCCGTCAGCTGTGGTGGGGTCACCGTATCCCGGCCTGGTACGACGCTAACGGCAACGTCTATGTTGGCCGTACAGAAGCGGAAGTTCGTAGTGAAAACAACCTCGCTGATGATGTCGCTCTGAACCAGGACGAAGACGTACTGGATACCTGGTTCTCATCCGGCCTATGGACGTTCTCTACGTTGGGCTGGCCGGAGCAAACGCCGGATCTGAAAGCCTTCCACCCAAGCAGCGTGATGGTCAGCGGTTTCGACATCATCTTCTTCTGGATTGCCCGCATGATCATGCTGACCATGCACTTCATCAAAGACGAAGACGGCAAACCGCAGGTGCCATTCCACACTGTCTATATGACCGGTCTGATCCGTGATGAGGAAGGCCAGAAGATGTCCAAATCCAAAGGGAACGTTATCGACCCGCTGGATATGGTGGACGGTATTTCACTGGAAGCGCTGCTGGAAAAACGTACCGGCAACATGATGCAGCCTCAGTTGGCGGAAAAAATCCGCAAGCGTACCGAGAAGCAGTTCCCGAATGGCATCGAGCCTCACGGTACAGACGCCCTGCGCTTTACGCTGGCGGCGCTGGCCTCAACCGGCCGCGACATCAACTGGGATATGAAGCGTCTGGAAGGTTACCGCAACTTCTGTAACAAGCTGTGGAACGCCAGCCGTTTTGTGCTGATGAACACCGAAGATCAGGATTGTGGTTTTGGCGCAGGCGAGAAAGTGCTGTCGCTGGCTGACCGCTGGATTCTGGCAGAATTCAACCGTACGGTGAAAGCCTATCGTGAAGCGCTGGACGGTTATCGCTTTGATATTGCGGCCGGTATTCTGTACGAATTCACCTGGAACCAGTTCTGCGACTGGTATCTGGAACTGACGAAACCTGTGATGAATGGCGGTTCAGAAGCGGAACTGCGCGGTACGCGCCATACGCTGGTGACCGTACTGGAAGCGTTGCTGCGTCTGGCGCATCCAATTATTCCGTTCATTACCGAAACCATCTGGCTACGCGTTAAAGCGCTGAAAGGCATTAGCGCCGACACCATCATGTTGCAGCCGTTCCCTGAGTTTGATGCCGCGCAGGAGGATACGCTGGCGCTGAACGATCTGGAGTGGATTAAACAGGCGATTATCGCTGTGCGTAACATTCGTGCGGAAATGAACATCGCGCCGGGCAAACCGCTGGAAGTCTTACTACGTGATGTCACTGGTGAAGCACAGCGTCGCGTGGAAGAGAACCGCAGCTTTATCCAAACGCTGGCGCGTCTGGAAAGCATTACGCTGCTGCCTGCGGGCGATAAAGGTCCGGTTTCCGTCACCAAACTCATTGATGGCGCTGAGCTGTTAATCCCGATGGCGGGTCTGATCGACAAAGCGGCAGAGCTGGATCGTCTGGCGAAAGAAGTGGCGAAAATCGAAGCTGAGATTGGCCGCATCGAAAGCAAGCTGTCCAACGAAGGCTTTGTGGCGCGCGCACCGGAAGCGGTCGTTGCCAAAGAACGTGAAAAATTGGACGGCTACGCCGTAGCGAAAGCCAAACTGCTGGAACAGCAAGCGGTCATCGATGCACTGTAAGCGCTAACCGATTTCCAGCGGTAGCAGGGTAAGCACAAAGGCCTCGTTGCAAAACGGGGTTTTTTTCATTAAGGGATGTGCCCCAATACGATTCTGCTACACATCAGTTGGTTTATACACCACACCATCAACCATGCACAGACAACGCTCATTGGCGAAATCAGTAAACACGGTCGTTCTGGCTGGAAATTTCTGTTCGGAAAAATACTCGCGAAAGATATCTCTGGCTTTACTAAAGTTGGCGCGATGCCTTAGGTAAAGATTGAGTTGAACGAGATCCACCAGATCAGCATTCACTAACTGTAGCGTTTTACGTAATGCATTCAAAGAAGCTCTGACCTGAAACTCGACGTCATCTTTTTCATGTCCTCCTGAGTGGTGAGCAAGAAAGATAAAACCGCCCGCCACGGCGCAGGATGGGCTCGTGTCGTCTTTACCTTGTGTTTTCATTCGAGTAATCACAGCACTATCTCCACTTTTTTTATGTGGATTATATGTGCTGGTTATTTATACAGATTCAAATGGCAAAAATGAGTACATCAACGTGATGTACTCATGATTGTTTATCATCAGGAAAAAACAGACGAACAGACGCTATAGGTATTTAACGCTTAGCGGGCATCTGCCAAGGCAATGTTCTGACGCAAGGCGGGCAGAACGTTATCCATCTCCATGTTTTCTCTTGCGATCTGGAAACGGGAAACGGACTGTTGCAGATTAACCACCTGTTCCTGAAGCGCATTCGCCGAGGTTGCCACTTCTGATACCAATGATGCGTTCTGCTGCGTCACTCCATCCATCTGATTGATGGCGATATTGATCTGCGAAATGCCGCGGCTCTGCTCGCTGGAGGCCAACGTGATCTCATCCATGATATCGACCACTTTCTTCACATCCATCAGCACTTCGTCCATGGTGTTGCCGGCCACTTCAACCAGACCCGCCCCCTTTTCAATACGGCTGAGAGAATCATCAATCATGGTGCCGATCTCTTTCGCTGCCGTCGCGCTGCGTGCCGCCAGCATCCGTACTTCAGACGCAACCACCGCAAAGCCTTTACCGTATTGACCGGCACGCGCCGATTCTACCGCCGCATTCAGCGCCAGCAGGTTAGTCTGAAAGGCAATGCCGTCGATCACACCAACAATATCGGAGATTTTGGCAGAGCTCTGCTTGATGGAACGCATGGTATCAACCACTTCAGAGACAACATCGCCGCCGCGAGACGCAGAATTAGAGGCTTTCAGCGCCAGATCGTTAGCTTTACGCGTGTTGTCTTCGTTGTTTTTCACCGTCGACATGATCTGCTCCATACTTGAAGCGGTTTCATCCAACGAGGCCGCCTGCTGCTCGGTACGACTGGAGAGATCGATGTTGCCGGAGGTGATTTCCTCAACGCCGACGCTGATCGCATCGGTGCCGTTACGTACCACTCGTACCATGTTTTCCAGACCATCACGCATACGTTGAACCGCAGCAAACAGCAGTGCGATTTCATTTTTCCCACTGCTGTCGATCTGCGCCCTCAAGTCGCCTTCAGCAATGCGGTCAAAGACGGAAATAGCCTGATTGAGCGGTTTCACGATCATATTGGTCATGACAGACCAGGCCAGCACCGCCAGCAGCAATGCACACGCGATCGCCGTATATAAAATGGTTTCCATCAGCGTCACACGCCCATTTGAATCCGCGTAGGCTTCGTCAATGCTCTTAATCTTAAAGGCAACCAACGCTTTAGAGGATTTATCAAACGCAGCATACAGCACCGTCGATTTCCCGGCACGCTGACGATATTCATCCAAATTGCCTGCGTTAAGCGCCGCAAATGCCGGATCGATAAAGTCCTGCATCAGCGTATTGCGCTTCTCAGCCATATCCGCAGAAATCACTTTTTCTTCGTCGGACTGCGGGTATTTCAGATATTCCTGCCATTTCTCGCTGGCACCATCCACTTTGGTTCTGGCGCGTCCCAGCGCGACTTTAGCCGCCTCAACATCCCCTTTCCCCATTAATGATTCGTACAGACGCAAATCCAAACGACCACGCAACAGTAGTTCAGAGCTATCATTCAGCGCGACCAGCCCTGGCAGCACTTCCATATCGACACGAGCAAATGATTTGTTTCCTGACTGAACGGCAACCAACCCCAGAACGCCGACAAAAAGCAGTAACGCCGCTAACGAAAACACCATCATGCTGAGTGCAGTACGGATCTTTATCTTACGAAACATAAATTGTCCCTGTGGTCTGAAATAAGAGAGGGTGAGCGCCAGCTCGTTCAGTTATTTACGTAATAGCCATTATATTTCCAGACGTGTTAAATCCACGATCTGAAATAAATACGTTATAAAACCGTAATAAAGAAACGTATAAAGAAGATGATGACCGACAGAAAATAGATTTTCTGTCGGTCATTAAGATTTATTTTTTATTATTTTTCTGAGAAAGATGCTTTTCTAAGAAACGTTGCAACTCATCTTTATAAAACTTCGCTGACATCATCGTGCCATGCCCGCTGGTGTCTTTACTGGCGGGAATAAGGAACAATGCCGCCTGCTTAATTTTCTTTAGCTCATTCTCCAGGATGCCAGTTTCAACAGGATTACGCTCGTCATCCGCAGAGTTAATCACCAGAACTGGGGCCTTAATCTTATTCAGCTCCGGGGCGGCGTTATAATTTGCAGACGCCCCCCAGATATAAATAAAGTCATTCGCATCGCTGTTCGAAGGGGCCGCAAGGCGATCTTCGACCAGTTTATCCGCCTGTGCACGCGTTGGCGCTTTGCTCTGGTATGCCAGCGTGCCGCCAGTCGTGGCGATACTGAACATAATGCTGGCCGTTTTCAGCGTTGGCGGCTGCTGCGTGTACTCACCATTATTCCAGGCCGGATCGTTCTTGATGGATTCAATCAGGATGCGACGCATCATCCAGTTACGGCCAGACAGTTCATTTGGCAGTGACGCCATTGGCACCAGCGCATCCATCATGTCCGGGTATTTTTCACCCCAGAGCCAGGTTTGCATACCGCCCATGGAATATCCCATCACCAGGCGTAGGTGGTTAACACCCAGGCCTTCTTTGACTAAGCGATATTGTGCCTGCACCATATCGTTATAGTCGTACTGCGGGAATTTCATGCGTAGGTCGTCTGACGGTTTGGACGATTTTCCAGAACCAATGCTCTCCGGCATAATAATAAAGTATTTGCTACTATCCAGCGCTTGACCCGGCCCGAACAGCTCTCCGCCAAAGCCATTGGCGAGCAGCGCTTTAATCGGCTGGTTCGTTCCATGTAGCAATAAGACAGCAGGCTTGGTTTTATCACCGATCGTGTAATAGTGAATACGCAGATTTTTTAATTTTTCGCCACTGTTGAAGGTAAATTCTGGCGCAATCCAGTCACCTTCTTTGGGCTCTGGGAAATTGGCCTGTGCATACGTTAATGGTGACAGCATTAACAGAAATGCGCCCACCACTCCTGATAATATTCGATTAATCATAAATAACTCTTCGGTAACCATGAAGTCGTGTTGTCGCGATTCTAATGTCTATTAGGAAAAATCCCAATAAGCATAAGTAACCTAATAATAAAAAGAGATTATTCTCTGAATTTTTTATTTATCGCGAGAGATTCTATAAATAGTTTTCAATAAGATGATATTAAAAGAATTCCTGCCTAAATGCGTCACCCCATTTCCCATACTTTCAGCCTGAAACAGGCGAGGATAAAAACAGCAAAAGGCGGATGTTTGCTCACATTTTTAACAAGAAGAGAATCGTGTGCGGTCATATCCACGCACGAGCGATATAAGATAGGAGTAAAAAACGGGGTTGAGAGTCAAAAGCGGTAGTAATGCGTAGCGCCCGCCCACGGCAGCGCCACGTAAACATAGCTTGTCGCCATCTAATATCGTGGCGAATAACGTGAGAATGACGCCACGTTTATGGCGTTCCAAGCGGTGGACCCACTCTGGACTACGGTGCGCAGAATCCCCTGCGCGAAATGCAGGAACGTTGGCAGGAAAAAAACGGCCGCTACGGTAGCTGGACATAATGGCCCCATGACGCCAATTGCGGATCACGATAATCGAAATAAGTGCCGCAAATGCCGAACACAATAATAGTGCCGAGTATGACGGGTATAGACGTTGCATCGATATGCCCTGAAATGGTATTACAATCGACCAGAATCATTCCCCTCGTAAACCGTAAGAGCAAGAGTACGTATTATGACAACCGCGACCTCCGCCAATCTTCAGGTACGCCCAATCACCGCGCAGGACGATGCCGCTATCGCTCAGGTCATCCGTCAGGTTTCTGCTGAATTTGGTTTGACGGCCGATAAAGGCTACACCGTTTCCGATCCTAATCTGGACGCGTTGTTTGCCTTATATAGTCAGCCGCAAAGTGCCTACTGGGTGATTGAATACGAAGGCCGCGTGGTTGGCGGCGGCGGCATTGCGCCACTGGTCGCGGGTGAAGACGATGTGTGTGAATTGCAGAAAATGTATTTCCTGCCCGTCGCGCGCGGCAAAGGGTTGGCGCGTCAGTTAGCGATACAGGCGCTTGATTTTGCACGTCAGCACGGCTTTCGCCGCTGCTATCTGGAAACAACCGGCCACCTGACCAGCGCGATCCGACTGTATGAATCGCTGGGCTTCGAGCCAATTCCGCACTCAATGGGCAACACGGGCCACACCGATTGTGAAGTGACCATGCTGAAGGTGCTGTAAAAAGTGCTGTAATAGGCTGAAAGTACAGTAATACGGCGCTGTCATACCGGATAAAAAACGCCGCAGGGTGTTCCCTGCGGCATTCAGTGAGGCCTGTTCTTCGAGATTAATGACTTAATAATTAATGACGTTTGCCGTCATCATCTTCGTCATAAAAATCTTCATCATCCCCGTCTTCTTCACCTTCACCATCGGGATCTTCGAAGTAGGTGCCCCAACCGTCGTAATTCACGCCGTGGCGTTCCGCCAGTGCCAGCAGTTGTTCTACCTGTGCGTCGATCAGTTCCGCATTTAGCGCAACTTCGCTGATAGCATCACAGCACATCAGCAACACACCATCTTCCACTTCCAGCTCTTCCGCATCCGTCACTTCGTAGCCCATTTTGAAGGCTTCTACAGCGACTTTTTCCAACACTTCAAACTTCTCAGCAGAGAAATGGTGTTCAATGGTATAGAGCGCGTCAGGATCGCTGCCGTCATCCAACAGCTCTTCGATGATCAGGCGTGTCTCTTCCCGTTGTTCTTCCAGTAATTCGCGGTTTGCCATGCCTCAGTCCTCATTAATCGACGTAATAGTGCTTATTGTCCCACAGCCCTGCGGCTTGCTCCACCACAAAGTTTGATATCACCACTTGAATTTGAATAATTACACATATAAAGTGAATTTTAATTCAATCAATGATGTTGAGCCACATGGAGATGTACATCATGCAACCGTTCTACAAGCGTCATTTTTTAAGGTTAATGGATTTTACACCCGCAGAAATTGCCAATCTTTTAGCCCTGTCAACGAAACTGAAAGCCAATAAAAAAAACGGGACAGAAGTCCGCCGCCTGCAAGGTAAAAACATCGCACTCATCTTCGAAAAAGATTCGACTCGTACTCGCTGCTCTTTCGAAGTTGCTGCATACGATCAGGGCGCGCAAGTGACCTATCTCGGCCCAAGCGGTAGCCAAATCGGCCATAAAGAATCCATCAAAGATACCGCTCGCGTGCTGGGAAGAATGTACGACGGCATTCAATATCGCGGCTATGGCCAGCAGATTGTCGAAACGCTGGCGCAATACGCTGGTGTGCCAGTCTGGAACGGACTGACGAACGAATTCCACCCTACGCAGTTGCTGGCGGATCTGCTGACGATGCAGGAACATTTGCCGGGTAAACCGCTGTCAGAAATGGCGCTCGTTTACGTGGGTGATGCGCGCAACAACATGGGCAACACCATGTTGGAAGCAGCAGCGCTGACCGGGCTGGATCTACGCCTCGTGGCACCAAAAGCCTGCTGGCCGGATGCTGGTCTGGTGGCAGAGTGTCAGGCGGCGGCAGAGCAAACCGGCGGCAGCATCACGCTGACGGAAGATATCGCTACGGGCGTCGCAGGCGCAGATTTCATTTATACCGACGTCTGGGTTTCCATGGGGGAACCGAAAGAAACCTGGCAGGAGCGCATCGCGCTGCTGAAGCCGTATCAGGTGAACGCGGCGATGATTGCTGCGACGGGCAATCCGCAGGTGAAATTCCTGCACTGCCTGCCCGCTTTCCACGACGATCAGACGACGATGGGCCAACAAATGGCAGAACAATACGGTCTGCACGGTGGAATGGAAGTCACGGACGAGGTCTTTGAATCCGCGCACAGCATCGTGTTCGATCAGGCGGAAAACCGTATGCACACCATCAAAGCGGTGATGGTCGCCACGCTGGCGCAAGATTAAGATTTAGCCTGCCTTTGATATGTTTTAAAAACAGATCAGAGGTGGGAAGGCTCTTTTTCAGTGGGATTATCCCGTGTCGATGTTCTCTCGCCTGACTCCGGGCATTCAGCAGCCCCAGTGAGTGCGGGACAACACGCAATCAATTCAGGCTCAAGAAAATCACCGAAAGAGGTCAGAGGATTACGGGTAGCGTCGTAGCAGGAAACAAGGTCGAGAGCCTAAGCAATGTACATAAAAAATCCGAAAGCAAGGCACGTTTGTGGATTCTTACACAGTAGTTGGATCGTTCAACTGATCCTTAACTGCTCGGCTTAGAGTCCTTTCCCGTCATTTTGACATGAGAGGCTCGAACCACAGCCCCTCAGGTAATCGACACATGCCCTTTTATCAGAAAAAAAGGAGGAATGTAGTTATCCCATCCTTTTTGGTTGCAGTGTTGGATCAGGGCGGTGCTGTTTGCCACTCCTGCTTTATCACAGCAACGCGTTATCCTGTTACGAAGCGTTGAGGAACTTATACCGAGTATGTCCGGAATACGGTTCTGCTTTACCCCGCTCTGCAGTAAAAGAACGGCCTCCCACTCTTTGTCTGTAAAAATATTTGCCGGTCGGGTGAACACAATGGGCTTCCTTTCGCATGGCATAAGAAAGGTTGAAAAGTAAACATTGGTGATTTCTATGTAGGTGCAAACAATCCCGTCACTGCCATCATTGAGCCGCCAAGGGCGCTTCTCCACCAGAAAAGACCTGAGTCTATTTCGTCTTCCGTAATCAAATGTTTTGAGGACAATACTCATTTCATTTGTGGTCAATATTTTTTGGTCGTCATACAGTATATGACCGTAGTGCTCGCTGATATCGGGCGTTAAGTCAGTGTCGAGACAGCCTACAAGTTTATTTTCTGTTACGCCGAAATACTGACATGCCATCTTATTGCCATAAACATACTGAGAGTTACAGTCCTTTATTGCCCAGCCAAACAAAGAGTTATCAAAGTAATACTCAACAGGAGTCAAATCTGGGTCCATCAGGTTAGCCTCTGATAATGATATGTCCTTTTTTCAGAAAGAACAGCGGGATGTAGTTATCAAATCGGTTATCTCTACAGTATTCCTTTAGGCCTGATACTGAATTCAAACCTGTTTTTCTGTAGCAGCTTCTGAGTCTGCTGTTAACAGCATCGACGGTGATTGAGAGGATGCTGCTTATATCTTTAAGCATCATCCCACAGACAAGCAGGTAAATAACCTCCCATTCCTTCTCGGTAAATATTGTAGAAGGGGGCTCGAAGGTGGAGTGTTGAATTATGGTTCCATTTAGCAACGAGGTCGGTGTGATGATCCTAACATGCCTGACGCTGATAACTGTGCCTATACAGTTGCGATGTTCATCATAGATTGGCTCCTGAATATTGTAGGCAGGCTGCATTATTTTTTCCGTGCCTTGAATATGCGTTGTAATGGCTCTCACCGCCTTACCAGTACGCTCTATCTCTCGTTCCTGCTGGTTAAAAATGTCTGAAAATTCGGCGACAGGAACAGGGATATCCCTAATGTTCAAGCCTTCATAATCATAACGAGTTGATATGGTTTGCCAGGTTTTAAAGGTGTTATTGACATAAACAAAACAGGAATTTGTGTCTTTTATTGCCCAGCCGACAAGAGGATCGCTTTCAAACATTGCGATTAATCTGTCAGGTAACGTAATTTGTGTCATCAGTGTATCCCTACATTAAAATTACCCTACATAAAATATGCCGTACCTGATATGCACCTGTTTATAAAAACTAAAATAGAATAAAAAGTCTGTGACAGGCCAATGCCAGGGAAAACATCCTACATAAATTAAAGTAATAATATACCTATAATCGAAAGGTCATAAGGTTTTCTAGCAAGAAAATCATTTTCTTAATAATGCCAGTCAGTTAAGCAACTGACTGGCTATTTTTTCTATGCCTTGCGGTATTTACGTAGGTTTTCCTTTACCACGCTGTAGAAGGGGAAAACCACCGAGAGGCATCTGAGGCATTATTTTCTTCCATTTTATGGTTGAACGTTCCTTGTTCACAAAAATCCTACACCAGCGACGCGTCGATTTTCACTACAGCTTTGCGTACGTGTGCCAGTTCACCAACGGCACACAGCGGTTTGTGTACTTCACCTGGGAAGAAGACGACAAAATCGCCTTCCTGCATCACAAACTGTTTTTCCTGTTCACCCGATGGCAGGAAGGCAATATCTTTATCCGCCAACCAATCGGTATCCGGCTTGCCCGCAGGCAGGTTACTGAAGGTCATCCCTTCCACGCCGGACAGCACAATCTGAATGTCCAGATATTTGGCGTGATACTCAGCACGGCGTTTTTCCAGCAGATCGGTGCTGTCGTTGGAGATCAGCACAAACACGCTGTTGCCCTCAATATCATGCTTGCCCAGCGGCGTGTCCGCCGTAATATTTTGCTTCACGTATTCAATCGCTTCGCGCAGTTTGGCAGGCAGATAAGGAACCAGTTCAAGGTGGTGGACATTGCCAGTAATCATAAAAACCTCGTTATATAGAAAAAATGAAACTCTGTTTTATAAACCTTATACTCTCCAAATGTGACGCCCGCCAGAGCGTTAATCCGAAAAAGTGAACTGTCCATCACTCTTCCCCATTGACGGTCTTCCACCTGCAAGCGTTATGCATACCACCCCCTATCCGCAACCGATTGCGATGCGTAAAAAACCACGTTTTCTGCTTGAAATAGCCTAGTCGGCGCGTATAATTCCCGACAGTTTTCCGGGAGGGGTCATGCACTGTTACACCAAAAAATCCGCTGCTTATGTTGGTTCTCAACCACAACTGCCATCCGGCAGCCAGCCAGCGTTTTCCTTTCCGTTGCTCAATCATTCCATTAAGAAAGCCCCTCAATGAGGGGTTTTTTTTTGTGCCCTATCATCCACGACGACGCCCTTTCAGGGCATCGTTTTGTGGCATCAAAACGCGTTCAGGCATTTTTTTGCCGACAGCTCGGGCAGCCAGATACGACATTTCCTGTTTACTCGTGAGGAGAAAGACACCATGGTCAATCCGCTCTATCAAAAACATATTATTTCGATTAACGACCTCAGTCGGGAAGATTTGGAACTGACGCTGCGTGTCGCCGCCAGCCTGAAAGCCAAGCCTCAGCCTGAGCTGTTAAAACATAAAGTGATTGCCAGCTGCTTCTTTGAAGCCTCCACCCGGACGCGTTTATCCTTTGAAACCGCGATGCATCGTCTCGGTGCCTCCGTCGTCGGCTTCGCCGACAGCAACAACACCTCGCTGGGGAAAAAGGGCGAAACGCTGGCCGACACCATCTCCGTTATCAGCCAATATGTTGATGCCATCGTGATGCGTCATCCGCAGGAAGGCGCGTCCCGCCTTGCGACCGAGTTTTCCGGTGGCATTCCGGTACTGAACGCCGGTGACGGTGCGAACCAGCACCCGACGCAAACGCTGCTCGATTTGTTCACCATTCAGGAAACGCAGGGACGCCTGAACAACATCAACATCGCGATGGTCGGTGATTTGAAATATGGCCGCACCGTGCATTCACTCACGCAGGCGCTGGCGAAGTTTGAAGGCAACCGCTTCTACTTCATCGCTCCAGACGCGCTGGCGATGCCGGACTACATTCTGAGCATGCTGAAAGAGAAAAATATTGCTTACAGCCTGCACAACAGCATTGAAGAAGTCGTCGGCGAGCTGGATATCCTGTACATGACGCGCGTGCAGAAAGAGCGTCTGGATCCGTCCGAGTACATCAACATCAAATCCCAGTTTGTACTGCGCGCGGCGGACCTGCACAGCGCCCGCTCGAATTTGAAAGTGCTGCACCCGCTGCCGCGCGTCGATGAGATCACCATTGATGTGGATGCCACACCCTACGCCTATTATTTCCAACAGGCGGGCAACGGTATTTATGCCCGTCAGGCGCTGCTGGCGCTGGTCCTGAATCGCGAACTGGTTCTGTAAGAGGAAGAAACCATCATGACACACGATAATAAATTACAGGTTGAAGCGATCAAACGTGGCACGGTGATCGACCACATTCCCGCACAGGTGGGTTTTAAACTGCTGACGCTGTTTAAACTCACCGCGACAGACCAGCGCATCACCATCGGCCTGAACTTGCCGTCCAACCACCTTGGGCGCAAAGATCTGATCAAGATCGAAAACGTCTTCCTGACCGAACAACAGGCGAATCAGTTGGCGATCTACGCGCCGCAGGCGACCGTCAATCAGATTGATGACTATGACGTCGTGCGCAAGCTGGTGCCGACGCTGCCAGAGCATATTACTGGCGTGCTCATCTGCCCGAACAGCAACTGCATCAGCCGCAGCGAACCGGTGTCCTCGTCGTTCAGCGTTAAACAGCGCGACGGCGACGTTCACCTGAAGTGTAAGTACTGCGAAAAAGAGTTTGAACGTCAGGCCGTGCTGCAAGATCGTTAGTTTTCTGTTTTACCCCGCGATGGACATTGCCTGCGGCGGGGCTTTTTTGAATAATGGCTGCGTCCGCGTAATGCCGATCGTTTAAGGATCGAGATACCGGGGCGACCACGGCGTGAGGCATCCCTACGGGAACCTCATCACCGCGTTTCCCCGAAATCCATGCTTGAGTGGCTGGCATTCTACGTCCGCGTTCCTTTTACGCCCCCATCAAGGAGATACCATGTCACGCATTATCAGCACTGAGCACGCCCCTGCCGCCATCGGCCCCTATGTTCAGGGCGTTGACCTCGGCAGCATGATCATCACGTCCGGCCAGATTCCGGTGAACCCGAAAAGCGGTCTGGTAGCAGATAACATCACCGCGCAGACGCGTCAGTCACTGGAAAACGTACAGGCGATTGTGGAAGCCGCTGGCCTGAAAGTTTCCGATATCGTGAAAACCACGGTATTCGTGAAAGACCTGCACGACTTCACCCTGGTGAATACCGCCTATGAAGCCTTCTTCAACGAACACGATGCCCCGTTCCCGGCTCGCTCTTGCGTTGAAGTTGCCCGCCTGCCAAAAGACGTGAAAATCGAAATCGAAGCGATCGCCGTTCGTCGCTAATTATCGACATGACTCTCCCCCAAAAGCGCACGATAACCCGTGCGCTTTTTTCTGTTCTTTCTTTCACCACCACAACATTATCGCTATTCCCAATCCCTTTTCAGGTCAAAAAACAGGCAAAAATCTGCCAGCCCGCATGTAGCAAGCCTTCCCGCTCCCACCGCCTTTTTTGACTGTTTTTTGCACAGGTTCAAATTCCCTCCGACATGAAGATTTCTTTGCTCTATATCAATTTTGGGGCGATAAAAGCGTAAACACCCCTACGCAATTTCAATATATAGTGCCTATCCTATAAACACGACCCATATGTAGTGCTTATCCACAATATCATCCACAGCCCTCTGTAACCCTTGTCAGTTACGGCTTTCGCCTGTGGATAACCTTTCGAGAGGAAGAAAACGTGAAACCAGTAGTGATTAAACGGGACGGTTGCCAGGTGCCTTTTGATGAAGTGCGTATCAAAGAGGCGGTTGAACGCGCGGCGCATGCAGCCGGTGTCAATGATGCAGACTACTGCGCAACTGTGGCCTGTGCGGTCGCTCAACAAATGCAGGATAAAACGCGCGTAGATATCCGCGATATTCAGAACGCGGTCGAAAACCTGCTGATGTCCGGCAATTACAAGCAACTGGCGCGAACCTACATCGAATACCGCCACGATCGAGATATCGCGCGTGAACGCCACGGTCGGCTGAATCAGGAAATTCGCGGTCTGGTCGAGCAGAGCAACATGGCGCTGCTGAACGAGAACGCCAACAAAGACAGTAAAGTCATTCCCACCCAGCGCGACCTGCTGGCTGGTATCGTCGCCAAGCATTACGCCAAACAGTACATCCTGCCGCGTGATGTGGTATTGGCGCACGAACGTGGCGAGATTCACTATCACGACCTCGACTATTCGCCCTTTTTCCCGATGTTTAACTGCATGCTGATCGACCTGAACGGCATGCTGACCAATGGCTTCAAAATGGGTAATGCGGAGATTGAGCCGCCGAAGTCGATCTCCACGGCCACTGCCGTCACGGCGCAGATTATCGCGCAGGTCGCCAGCCACATTTATGGCGGCACCACGATCAACCGCATTGATGAGATTCTGGCGCCGTTCGTCACCGCCAGCCATGCGAAACATAAAGCCGTGGCAGAAGAGTGGCAAATTCCAGATGCGGAAAACTATGCCTTAACCCGCACGGAAAAAGAGTGCTACGACGCCTTCCAGTCACTGGAATACGAAGTCAACACGCTCCATACCGCTAACGGCCAGACGCCGTTCGTGACCTTTGGTTTTGGGCTCGGCGTCAGTTGGGAATCGCGTCTGATTCAGGAATCGATCCTGCGCAACCGCATTGCCGGACTGGGTAAAAACCACAAAACGGCGGTATTCCCGAAACTGGTTTTTGCTATCCGCGACGGTCTGAACCACAAAGCGGGCGATCCAAATTACGATGTCAAACAGCTTGCGCTGGAGTGTGCCAGCAAGCGCATGTACCCAGATATTCTGAACTACGATCAGGTCGTGAACGTCACCGGTTCGTTCAAAACGCCAATGGGCTGCCGCAGCTTCCTCGGCGTTTATGAAGAAAACGGCCAGCAGATTCACGACGGCCGTAATAATCTGGGTGTGATTAGCCTGAACCTGCCGCGCATCGCGCTGGAGGCCGAAGGCAATGAAAGCCGTTTCTGGACGCTGCTCGACCAGCGTCTGACACTGGCGAAGAAAGCGCTGATGACGCGCATTGCGCGGCTGGAAAACGTGAAAGCCCGAGTTGCCCCCATCCTGTATATGGAAGGCGCCTGTGGCGTTCGCTTAAAAGCGGACGACAGCATTGCGGATATCTTCAAGAACGGACGCGCCTCCATTTCGCTGGGCTATATTGGCCTGCATGAAACGATTAACGCGCTCTTCGGCAACCAAACGCATGTTTTTGATGACGAGGCGCTACGTGCCAAAGCCGTGGCCATCATCATCCGTCTGAAAAAGGCAACCGAGCAGTGGAAATCGGAAACGGGCTATGGCTTCAGCCTGTACAGCACGCCGAGTGAAAACCTGTGCGACCGCTTCTGCCGTCTGGATACCGCCGAGTTTGGCGTCGTGCAGGGCGTGACGGACAAAGGGTATTACACCAACAGCTTCCACCTTGATGTGGAGAAGAAGGTGAACCCTTACCAGAAAATCGACTTCGAGCTGCCCTATCCGCCGCTGGCTAACGGTGGGTTCATTTGCTACGGCGAATACCCGAACCTGCAACACAACCTCAAAGCGCTGGAAGACGTGTGGGATTACAGCTACAGCCGCGTGCCTTACTACGGCACCAACACGCCGATCGACGAATGCTATGAATGTGGCTTCACCGGTGAATTCGAGTGCACCAGCAAAGGCTTCACCTGCCCGAAATGCGGTAACCACGATTCGGCCCGCGTTTCCGTCACACGCCGCGTGTGCGGCTACCTCGGTAGCCCGGATGCACGCCCGTTCAACGCGGGTAAGCAGGAAGAAGTGAAGCGTCGTATCAAGCACTTAGGTAACGGTCAACTGGGATAATCCCTTCTGGGCCGCAGCAATGCGGCCCGTCTTTCGCGGCACCGTCAACACGCGCCCGCTTCATAACATGGGCTCTACCGTATGAATTACCACCAGTATTATCCCGTTGATGTCGTCAACGGCCCCGGCACCCGCTGCACGCTGTTTGTCGCTGGCTGCGTGCATGAGTGCGTGGGGTGCTACAACAAAAGCACCTGGCGACTGAACTCCGGCCAGCCGTTTACGCAGGAACAGGAAGATCGGGTCATCGCCGATCTTCAGGATACGGTGATTCCACGACAGGGCATTTCGCTGTCTGGCGGCGATCCGCTGCACCCACAAAATGTGCCTGACATCCTGCGGCTGGTCGAACGCATACGCGCAGAATGCCCAGGCAAAGATATCTGGGTCTGGACAGGCTATGTGCTGGCAGAATTGACGCCGGAGCAACAACAGGTGGTCGATCTCATCAACGTGTTAGTCGATGGGAAATTTGTGCAAGACCTGAAAGATCCCGCACTGATTTGGCGCGGCAGCAGTAATCAGGTTGTCCACCGCCTGCGGTGATCGATAAGCGGCTACTGAAGCGGTTGCTGCTTACCCAGTGAACGTAATTGATCGGATTCCAGCACGGTGACCCGCGCTTTGGGCTCGGGTGAGAACGCCTGATTCAGCAACGCCTGCGCGACTGTTTTCCCCTCAATGGCTCGCCACTTTGCCGGGAACAGGCGGAACAGCGGGGCGGCCAGACTTTCTAGCGGACGGCTATCCTCTCTTTCCCCCAGCAGCATCGACGGCTGTGCCAATGTCAGATGCTGCCAGCCCTGCTGCCGCAGCGATTTTTCCGCTTCTCCCTTCACTCGCGAATAGAAGAAAGGTGACGTCGCATTCGCACTCAGCGAACTGACGACCAACAGGTGCGTCGCGCCCAGTGCCAGCGCCACTTTTGATCCTTCCACCACCAGCGTGTAATCCACATAGCGGAACGCCTGTTTACTGCCTGCCGTCTTGAGCGTCGATCCCAGACAGCAAAAGGCGATGTCGACAGGATCGGTCAATTGTCCTAGGGCGGTAGACAGATCGGGATCGTGCGGATTGACCACTTTCTCCGACGGTGCCAGCGGCTTACGGGTCGGCGCATAGATCGTCTCTACCCGATTATTGGCTTTCAACAGCTGTAACAACTCGTGCCCCACTAACCCCGTTGCACCTAATAACAGTACTCGGCTCATCGGTTTCCCCCTTGCTCTACGTCTTGCGCTATCTCATCTTTTTCGATTTCTGTTGTTATTAATGACAAACGTTATTTATGACAAATGTTATCTCTACTGAACCTGCTCATCGCGCTGCCAGTAGCGTTTCTTACCAAAGCCCAGCGCATTGTCCGTCATCTTGATTTCTGTCAGATCGAGCCGCCAGATCGGCGCTTGCGATGCCCGGGCAATGGGAAAACGCGTGTTATACCGCGCTCTGGCCTGCTGGGCTTCATCGCCCTCCAACAGCACCGCCTGCCCCCGAAACTGCACGCCTTTAATCAGCATCACGCTCTTCGGCTGACCGCTGACCGTACCCGCCACCTGCGGTAGCCTCGCCATCATTTCACCGTGGCGCGTCTGCAACTCTGTCATTAGATAGAAGGCTATTTGTTGATCGTCATAAGTATAGAAGCAACTCGCACACCATAATTCCGAATTTTCACCCACGCATAACGTCAGTACGTGCAACTTCTTCAAATAGCGGGAGATTGCCTCAAGATCGCTGCTTATTTCTCTCGGTTCTTTCTGCATTACGCTGCCTCAATCCACTTTCTGAACGAACGTATCCTGCCCGACCACTAACTGCCCTTCCACAGAATGCGGCAGCATGGTTTGCAGAGGCTGGCCGGTGTGTTTATCCAACAGCAGGGAGTGAGGTTCTCCCTCCGCAAACAGCTGCTGTTCCCCCCACTGGCGTAGCGCCACGACGAGCGGGAATAGCTGTTCGCCTTTTGGCGTCAGGATATATTCCTGATAGGCCGAGCTTTCGGAAACGGGCTGAACGGACAAAATACCTTCGTCAACCAACGTGCGCAGACGGTCGGTAAGAATATTTTTGGCAACGCCTAAACTGCGTTGAAAATCGCTGAAACGGCAGCGATTATCGAAAGCATCGCGGATAATCAGCAGCGCCCAACGATCCCCAATCACATCCAGCGCGCGGGCGACAGGGCACGTATCCTCTTTCAGGCTTTTGCGCTTCACCATGACGATTTTCTCCCCTTTTTCCTGTTCATCCGGCCTTATCCCTAGACTGAAAAACTGACCGTACGTTTTTTGGTTGCAGGCGGGTGAGGTAAATACGGGCGAGTTCGATGACTTTGCACAGATCATTCCCGTCGTCCGCGCGGTATTCCAGTGTGGGCGGCACTGCGTACGCTAGGGCGTAGCGGCGATGGTCGAACGACACTGCCGACAGGCAACATTCAGACCGCCGGTTTATCCCCGCTGGCGCGGGGAATACTCAGACAACAGCCAGCCATCGCGTCATACCACAGTTTATTCCTTATGAGATGCATAATGCCGCTCTTAGCAAGAATTGCTGAACAGTCGTGTCAATCAACAAAAGCACTCACGGGAATATCGAATCGTTTAGCAAGCGCTCTCATATGATCAAGCGTTAGAGTACGCTCACCGTTTAGAATGCGGGATACCAGAGACTTTTTACCGATCTCAGCTTCAAAATCACTCTGCGTTAGCTGATGCTGATCCATGAGGACGCGCAGTAAAGCGATACCGGCAGGCAGAGCTTTAACACGTTCGTTGAAGGCAGCAAACTCCGACGCATCATCTTCGTATTTGTCAATCTTGGCAGTCAGCATATCGATTAACGGGCTATCAGGCTCACTCTCGATCAGGTATTCAGTGAGTTTCAGCGCATCCTCATAATCCTTACGCGAAGTGCTACCACCGAGGAACGGTACGATACTCATCAGGTTGTTAGCTGCCTTGATAGCGTCTGCATACATCATTCTTTATTCCTCCGGTAATACTCTGTCAGCCTGTCGTACTCTGCATGGGATGTGATGTGCTTGATGAAGATTTCCCCCCGCTCGAAATCAGCAAAAAACATCATTCGAAGATGCCCGCCACCAATATCAATCACCCACCACTTTTCCCGATATTTCATCCTATCCAGGCTGGGAAAGCGTTTTTTCATATCATCCGGCGTTGCATACATTTCGCGTTTGATAACCCGATATAGATCAGCAAGTGCTGCCGCCTGATTCGGAAACTGAGTGGTTGCAGTGTCGAAAGGTGCCCGCGAAATAACATGCATATGGATTCACTTCCTGATGTTTCCAGATTGGAAACAATATGCCATAAATGGAACGAGTTGACAATAAGGAAACCGTTATAATCTACATCCCTGCTGTTCGGTTTATCCCCGCAGAGCGGGGAACACGAAACTTACATCCAGAGATGTAAGGGAGAACATCACGCCGTTGGCGCATTGCTCGCTAGTGCGACGACGTTCTCTTGCTCTGCGGGGGTTTTACCGGTTTTCTCTTTTTTCTTTTCCACGTAGCTCAGTTTTTCCTGATGCTGCGCTGGCGGGGTCAGCGGGTGGGACTGGCCGGTGAAGATGCCGCCTTTTTCGATGGAAAGCTCATCGGTGAAAATATCGCCGAATACTTTTCCCTGCGCCAGAATGGCGACGACGCTGGCGGCGATACGTCCTTCAACGCGACCGTTGATGACGATCTGCTGCGATTTCATTTCGCCGTTTACCTGACCGGTGTGCTCCACTTTAATCGTGTTATCGCACTGCACATCGCCTTCTACCCGACCTTCCACGGTAATGTTGCCATCCACAACCAGAGAACCCGTCATCCGTGCGCCCTGAGAAATGAAGGTGTCTTTTTTCACACGCACAGGGTTCACTGAATTAATCAACTCGTTCGATGGACTGATAGCGGGGGAGCTGTTTATTTCACTGCGCTCTTGCGGTTCTTTTGCATCTTTTTTGTTTTTATCAAATGAAAACATCGTGTTATTCCTTTTAACAGTATAGAAAAATGCGATCGTGGCACTCGTGACGAGTACGGCAGCCACTCCCTGACCGTAATAGCGAAGAGGGAATTCGCTATAAATATCAATAAGCCAGGCGACGACCAACAAAGCCCATAGTGCCCATATTCCCCAAAGCAGGTTGTAATTACGCACCGGGGTAACCCCGGAAAAAGGTGGGGTAATGCATATCCTTCTCCATTCGTCCTTT
The DNA here is from genome assembly GCF_028335745.1 of Pectobacterium sp. A5351. Lineage (NCBI taxonomy): Bacteria > Pseudomonadati > Pseudomonadota > Gammaproteobacteria > Enterobacterales > Pectobacteriaceae > Pectobacterium > Pectobacterium sp. A5351. Next base: position 377,428 of record NZ_CP116477.1, on the reverse strand, counting down.
TTGCGGCTTGATTCCCGGATTCATTGAGCCATACCTCATAACTATCGGATGGCAGGCCCGTTTATTTAGTCCGATGACCGTGGCAACGTGATGACTATCGCATAAATTTTCACCATTACGATGTGGAAAAGTGCGTTTTATTGATGTGGATACGTCTCTGCGGTGAAGAGTATTGCTTAGCTAAACCGATTCTTTTATGTTAGCAAACAGTCTGATTATCGTTGATAAGAGTAACGTTATGGCAAACAGAATTTGGGTCATGGGCGACGCCGTTGTCGATCTCATCCCGGAAGATACGGAACGCTATCTGAAATGTCCCGGCGGCGCACCGGCCAATGTCGCAGTCGGCATTGCCAGACTGGGGGGAAACAGCGCGTTTATCGGGCGCGTCGGTGAAGATGTTTTTGGTCATTTTCTAAAAACGGTGCTGGAGCAGGAGAACGTCGATACCCACCACATGGCACACGACGGGCACCACAGAACCTCAACCGTGGTTGTCAGTCTAGATGACGCAGGCGAACGCACCTTCACGTTTATGGTACGCCCGAGTGCCGACCTGTTTTTACAGCCGGAAGACCTGCCGATGTTCAACCAAAGAGAGTGGCTGCACCTCTGCTCCATCGCGCTCTCACAGGAACCTTCACGCAGTACCGCCTTTGAGGCGATGCGGCAAGTGAAAGCCGCGCGAGGCAGGGTTAGCTTCGACCCGAATATCCGTGACGACCTGTGGCAAAATGAGCAGGAACTGCGCGACTGCCTGACACAGGCGCTGATGCTGGCCGACGTGGTGAAACTGTCGCGTGAAGAACTCGCTTTCCTCTGTTCAACACCGGATGTTGAAGCGGGGATTCAGCAGTTCATGCAGCGCTACCCCACCCGGCTCTTGCTGGTGACACTGGGCAGCGAAGGCGTCTGGCTGCACGATCGCCACCAGCTACAGCACTTTGTCGCACCATTGGTGACCCCCGTCGATACCACAGGTGCAGGTGACGCCTTCGTTGCCGGTTTATTGCACGGCCTGGCGCAGTATGACGATCTGTCACAGCCGCTGAGCTGGGACCCGATTATCGCTCAGGCGCAGCGGTGCGGTGCTCTTGCCACCACGGCAAAAGGCGCGATGACCGCACTTCCCTATGCTCAACAGTTAGACACGCTCCCCTTAGCCAAACCCTAAGTCCCTCCGTTTAATACGGTTACCGCCCGGTTTTGTCGTCAGGATCACAGTTACAGAATCGGGCGAGTGAAATTTCTTGCTAACCCTCCTGCTGGCTTTTATTTTCCCTATGAAAAATCGGTTTAGCAATTTAGCTAAACATGAGAAATCCAAAAACAATAAATCGACTTCACGACGAGAACGAAAAAATGAAACCAAGCCACCTTGCTGTGACGATAGGATTATTACTCTCCTCCCCGTTTTATGTTTCTGCTGCCAACACCGATAGTATTGAAGCCCGTCTGAATGCCATGGAGCAGCGTTTGCAACAGGCCGAAGCCCGTGCTCAGGCCGCCGAGGCCAGAGCCGACGCCGCAGAAAAGCAAACCCAACAGCTTGCCACCCGCACCACGCAAACCGAACAGAAAACCCAGCAGGTGGAACAGCGCACGACGGCGCTGGCTAAGCAAAAATCATTTGCCGATGGATTTGAATTCCACGGCTACGCGCGCTCCGGCTTATCGATCAATGACTCCGCCACCAGTTCCAAAACCGATATCGGGCCGGGCATGTCCCCTGCCGGCCAGACTGGCGGACATATCGGTCGCTTAGGCAATGAAGACGACACCTACGTCGAGATCAAACTGGAGCACAAACAGAAGCTGGATAACGGCGCGACAACTCGCTTCAAGGTGATGATGGCGGATGGCCAGCGCAGCTATAACGATTGGACCGGAGATGATAGCAAACTCAACATTCGTGAAGCCTTCGTCGAACTGGGCTCACTGCCAACCTTCACCGGCGCCTTTAAGGACACTACGCTGTGGGCAGGTAAACGCTTCGATCGCGATAACTTCGATATTCACTGGCTGGACAGCGACGTGGTCTTCCTCGCGGGCACCGGCGGCGGGATCTATGACGTGAAATGGGCGGATAGCGCCAAGAGTAACGTCTCGCTGTATGGCCGTAGCCTCGGCCCAATTACCTCGCTGGATAACGACATCAAAAACTATGTCTTTACCACCAACAACTACGTCGGGCCATTCCAGTTCATGCTGAGCGGATTAACGGCCAAAAATAACGATGTAAAAGCAAACACCGGTACAAGCCGTGATAACACCGTCGTCACCAACACCAATGCGGGCGATAAAGGCTACCACGCGATGGTGGCTTACCACGGTGACAGCTTCTACGGCTTGCGCAAAGGGACATCGAAAACCGCGATCCTCTACGGTCACGGACTGGGCGGCGAAGTGAAAAACATCGGTGCCGACGGCAACCTGACCAACGATGCCAACACCTGGCGCTTTGCGACCTACGGCACCACGGCGTTGAACAAGACCTGGAGCTTCGCCCCGTCCATTTTGGCGCAAACCAGCAAAGACCGTTACGTCAACGGCGATAGCTACGAGTGGGTGACATTTAATGCGCGCCTGATTCAGGAAATCACCGAAAACTTTGCACTGGCTTATGAAGGCAGCTATCAATACATGGACCTCGATCCGCGCGGTTATAAAAACCTGAATCAGGTGAGCGGCGGTTTCTATAAGCTGACCTTCGCACCAACATTCAAGGTCGGCGATATCGGCAACTTCTTTAGCCGTCCTGAACTGCGCGTGTTTGCCAGTTACATGGACTGGGATAAACGGCTGGATAACTACTCCAGTGAAGATACGTTTGGCTCCACCGGCTTTAAAGCAGGCGGCGAATGGAACTTCGGTATCCAGATGGAAACCTGGTTCTAACCCTTGCCCGGCCTTGGCGTCGATTACGCGCTAATCGACGTCAAAGTGGCGACATATAAAGAGGAATAACATGGATATCAACAAAACTGCCGCCGTGCTCATCCCGCTTCTCGGCGGGAAAGAGAATATCGCCAGCGCGGCTCACTGTGCGACTCGCCTGCGTCTGGTACTGAATGATGACAGTCTGGCTGACAAGAAAGCCATCGAGAACGTTGACGGCGTGAAAGGCTGTTTCCAGAACGCGGGACAAATGCAGATCATTTTCGGCACAGGGCTGGTCAACAAGGTGTATGCCGAGTTCATCAAAGCGGCTGGCATCAGTGAATCGAGTAAATCCGAAGCGGCCTCCATCGCAGCGAAGAAGCTAAACCCGCTGCAACGTTTGGCGCGTCTGCTATCAAACATCTTCGTCCCTATCATGCCGGCGATTATCGCCTCCGGTCTGTTGATGGGGCTACTCGGCATGATCAAGACCTACGGTTGGGTCGATGCCAGCAGCGCGATCTTTGTGATGCTGGATATGTTCAGCTCCGCTGCCTTTATTATCCTGCCTATCCTGATCGGTTTTACCGCCGCGCGCGAGTTCGGCGGCAACCCCTATCTCGGCGCGACGCTGGGCGGCATCCTGACTCACCCGGCGCTGACCAACGCCTGGGGCGTCGCGGGGGGCTTCCAGACCATGCACTTTTTCGGCATGGACATCGCCATGATCGGCTATCAGGGTACTGTGTTTCCGGTCCTGCTGGCCGTCTGGTTCATGAGCATCGTAGAAAAGCGCCTGCGTAAAATCGTACCTGACGCGCTGGATATCATCGTCACGCCGTTCCTCACGGTCATCATTTCCGGCTTCGTTGCTATGCTGATTATCGGTCCGGCTGGGCGCGCGCTGGGCGACGGTATTTCTTTCTTACTCAGCACGTTGATTGCTCACGCGGGCTGGCTGGCCGGTTTGCTGTTTGGCGGCCTCTACTCCGTTATCGTCATCACCGGCGTTCATCACAGCTTCCATGCCATTGAAGCCGGACTGCTTGGCAATCCGAATATCGGCGTCAACTTCCTGCTGCCGATTTGGGCGATGGCAAATGTGGCGCAGGGTGGCGCGTGTCTGGCGGTATACTTCAAAACGCGTGATGCCAAAACTCGAGCGATTGCCGTTCCCGCAGGGCTGTCTTGTCTGCTGGGCATCACAGAAGCGGCGATATTTGGTATCAACCTGCGCTTTATTAAACCGTTCCTGGCCGCACTGGCAGGCGGTGCCCTTGGTGGCGCATGGGTCGTCTTCAATCACGTCAATATGACGGCCGTTGGGCTGACCGGTTTTCCGGGGCTGGCCATTGTGCAAGGCGGGTCGATGCTTAACTACCTGATTGGGATGTTCATTGCGTTCGGTGCCGCCTTTGTCATTTCTTTACTGCTGAAATATAAAACGGATAGCGAATAATGAAGGAAGTCCACTTACTAAAGCGCATGGCGCACGCCCTGATGTCAGGTTACTCACAGAAACAGGAAGACCCGTATCGCCCGGAATGGCATCTCTCCCCGTGTGTGGGTCTGCTCAACGATCCGAACGGATTTATTCATCACAATGGGCGTTACCATCTGTTTTATCAGTGGAATCCTTTATCTTGTGCCCACGGAGCAAAATTCTGGGGGCACTGGAGCTCCGCCGATCTGGTGAACTGGACGCATGAACCCGTCGCATTGGTGCCAAGTGAAAGCTATGAAAGCCACGGCTGCTACTCCGGTTCTGCCGTGGTGGATCAGGGGGCGATCATGCTGATGTATACGGGTAACGTGAAATACGACGATGGCTCACGTACCGCATTTCAGTGCCTCGCCCGTGAGAATCCTAACGGTGAATATGACAAGCTGGGAGCGGTTCTGACGCTCCCTGACGGCTACACCGGGCACGTTCGCGATCCCAAAGTGTGGCGCCATGATGACCGCTGGTACATGGTGCTCGGCGCACAAAATCTCGACCTGCAAGGGAAAGTGCTGCTCTATCGTTCTGACGATCTGCTGGCATGGGAAAAGGTCGGTGAGATCGCCGGTTCCCGTTTGGGCGGGATCGGGGATTTTGGCTACATGTGGGAGTGCCCGGATCTGTTCCCGTTGGATGGAAAGGACGTGCTGATCTGCTGCCCGCAGGGGCTTCCCGCCGAAGAAGAACGTTATCTGAATACCTTCCAGGCGGGCTATTTCATCGGCTCGCTCAACTACGACAGCGGCGCTTATCCGCATCAGGGTTTCCACGAACTGGATCTCGGCTTTGAGTTTTACGCTCCGCAAACCACGCTGAGTGACGACGGGCGACGCCTGCTGTTCGGTTGGATGTCGATTCCCGACGATAATGAATTCTTTGAACCGACGATCGAGTACGGCTGGATCCATACCATGACCTGCCCGCGCGAACTCACGTTGCAAGGCGATCGCGTTTATCAACGCCCTGCACGTGAACTGCAACAGCTGCGCAGGCAACATTCCACCTGGCATGGTGCCGCAGACTACGCATCCCCGCTGCACGCTAGCAGCGCGGAAATCCTCATCACCGTGCAGGGGGAATTCCAGCTCAGCCTCGCCTCGCAACTGGTTCTCTGTTGGGATGGGGAACGCGTCACGCTGAGCCGACGCAACCGCCGCACTGGTGAACCCGAACATCGCTACTGGCGTGGCGACCTCAACCAATTGCAGATACTGTGCGATCGCTCCAGCGTTGAAATTTTTATCAACGACGGCGAGGCTGTGATGTCTGCGCGCTATTTCCCGGAAAGTGAAGCGACCATGACGTTCAGCGGCTCTGGGCGATTAACGCTACAGCACTGGCTGTTGGCGCCATGCGTGATAGAATAACGTTCCTTTTTTCTGATAGCAGACCTCGCGGTGAAACCGACTAAACGCATAACAATCAGTGACATCGCCGCGCTGGCCGGTGTATCAAAATCCACCGCCAGTCTGGTACTTAACGGACGCAGCAAAGAATTTCGCGTTTCTGATGAAACCCGCGATCGCATTTTAGCCGTCGCGCATGAACAGCGTTATCAGCCCAGCATTCATGCCCGTTCTCTGCGCTCATCCCGCAGCAACACGCTGGGGCTGGTGGTGCCGGAAATGACCAACTACGGCTTTGCCGTCATTTCCCGCGAGTTGGAGATGCTGTGCCGTGAAGCAGGACTACAGTTGCTGATTGCCTGCACCGACGAAAATGCTAGTCAGGAGATGATGGCGGTCAACAGTCTGGTGCAGCGTCAGGTCGATGGTCTGATTGTCGCCTCCAGCCTGTTGAGCGATATCGAGTATCAGAAAATTAACCAGCAGTTGCCCGTCATACAATTTGACCGGGTGATTGGTGATTCCACGCTGCCGATGGTGATTTCCGAAGCGGTAGAATCCACGGCGGAAATGGTCGAACGTATCGCCCGTCAGCATCGTGATGAGTTCTATTTCCTTGGCGGCCAGCCGAGAATTTCTCCGACCCGCCACCGTCTGGAAGGTTTCCAACTCGGGCTGGCACGCGCAGGTATCGACTGCAAACCGGAGTGGATTATTCACGGCAGCTATCACCCCAGCGCGGGTTATGAAATGTTTGCTCAGCTATGTGCCACGCTGGGCCGCCCGCCAAAAGCGTTGTTTGTTGCCGCCTGTGGCCTGATGGAAGGCGTGCTGCGTTATATGAACCAGCATGACCTGATGGAAAGCGGCATCCGGCTGTGCTGCTTTGACGATCACTATCTGTTTGACTGTTTACCGCTGAAGATCGATACCGTGGCGCAAAATTGTGAAAATCTGGCGCGCAGCAGTTTTGAGATGGTGACCAGCCTGATTGCACAGCAGCCGCTTGAAGAAGATCGGCGCTATATTCCGACGCGGATTCACTGGCGTCATCCTGATTCGCGGGCGTAGGCCAACGCCCAAATCGCACAACATCCTCCAGACATAAACCTACAGACGTAAAAAAAGGAATGCGGTTTGAATTTCCTCCGCATTCCTTCCTAAACCAACCTTAACCGTTATTTAGCGGCTGCGGTTTCCGCACCGACCAGACCAACCTTGAGGTAGCCTGCTTTACGCAGTGAATCCATCACGCTCATAATGGTTTCATAATCGACGCTTTTATCCGCCTGAAAGAAGATAGTCGTTTCTTTGTTAGCGCTGGTTTTCGCGTCCAGTACCTGAGCCAGAGATTGCTCGCTAACCACCTCTTCCCCCAGAAACATTTGCTTATCCGCTTTTACCGTCAGATAAAGCGGTTTTTCCGGTCGCGGCTGCGGCGCTGCCGATGAGGCAGGCAGATCGACACGAATGTCTACCGTTGCCAGCGGTGCCGCCACCATGAAGATAATCAGCAGAACCAGCATGACGTCAATGAACGGCGTGACGTTAATGTCATGCATTTCACCGTCATCACTCACGTCCTCCTTCAAATGCATCGCCATGACTTAACCCACCCGCAGTTTATGCGCTGCTGAAGACGCCCGGTTATCGTTGCTGGCAGCCACGTCGAGATCGCGACTTTGCAACAGCAGCACTTGTGCAGCCACATCGCCGACCATCGCTTTGTAGCCGGCAATCGAACGTGCAAAGACGTTATAGATAACTACCGCAGGAATCGCGGCCACCAGACCAATCGCCGTCGCCAGCAGGGCTTCTGCGATCCCCGGTGCGACTACCGCCAGGTTGGTGGTTTGCGTCTGTGCGATACCGATGAAGCTGTTCATGATGCCCCATACCGTACCAAACAGCCCGACGAACGGGGCAACCGCGCCGACCGTGGCCAGATAGCCGTTACCACGTCCCATATGACGACGGGTAGCCGCCACGCGACGTTCCAGACGAAATGCGGTACGTTCTTTAATCCCGTTGTTGTCATCAGAACGTGCGGAAAGTTCCAGTTCGTTCTGCGCATCCACCAGCAGTTGTTGCGCGACGCTGCCAGCTTTGAACGCGTCGGCTGTTTCCAGCGCATCATCCAGCGTTTTCGCCTGTTCTAATGCCAGATATTCACGGCGCAGACGGCGTTTCGCACCAGACATCTCAACGCTTTTACTGAAGAAGATCGCCCAGGTAATCACGGAAGCCAACAGTAAGCCAATCATCACCGTTTTCACCACAGCATCAGCGTGCTGGTACATGCCCCAGACGGACAAATCGGTTTTCATCAGGTTATTGGTGCCCGGTGCCGCACTCGCTGGAAGCGAGAGAGCTGACGCCGGAACATCGGTTGTCACGGGGGCTGAAGGGGATGACGCAGCAGACTGAGCGGCAGGTGCGGCATTCTCTGTCGATAACGGTGCCGTTGCGGGAGCCGCAAACGCATTTCCACTTAGTCCCGCCGTACACAGCAGGATAACCAGCACGCTACGGGAAAATGCGCTGAACGCGCCACGTTTTTTTTGCCAGGTTGATAACACCTGTTGAGTTGTATTACTGACAGCCGTCTTCATGCTGTGCCTCCACCATTCGTTCTGTACAATCATCTGTTCTGTACAATATCCGCACATACCCGCAGGTATAATGCCGCAATAACGCAGCCTGAAATGATACCAAACCCTGAACGAATTGATAGTCGTTCTCATTATTATTTACACAAGATAATGCACTTTTCTTGCGTTCTGACAGGGTTTTTGGGGGTGGCCTGCACAACAGTAGAAAACATAAGAAAAAGATGAAGAATGACATTCAGGACTATCTCAGACAGAGAGAGGCCAGGAATAGGATGCGCATCCTGTGTTCTGGTACTCAACTTTTGTGATCGCCATTAAGTTATCACACCATTTCGTACCAACAGATGATAGATTTTTAAAAACGAAAGGTGGTTTCAAAAAAAATAATTAGCGAAAAAACAAAAAATTAATCATCTATCTTTGATAAAACCAATAATATCAACTATACAAAACAGTATTTCATATTAGCTTTTTCTTTTGTGACGCGAGTCATTCTACGAAGTTGTATAATAGGTTAGCTTAGCTATCAGAGAATGCCAAAATGCGTTCAACGATAGCGAAATAGAACGCCATTCTCTTACTCTTAAATCCATTGTTTATTATTCTATTTTTCATGGACTTAATTTTCAAATCGCCATTTGATGATTGCCATTCATTACCCATATCGCTGGAGACTACTCAATGAAGCTGTCGAAAAAATTGCTCGGCCTTTGCCTGGGTTCTGCCACACTGCTGATGAGCCAAGCCCTTCTGGCACAACAAATTAAAGCCTCTGATGTTCACCCGGAAGGTTACCCTAATGTCGTCGCCGTTCAGAAAATGGGAGAGAAATTAAAAGCTGCCACAAATGGCCGACTGGAAATTAAAACCTTCCCCGGTGGAGTCTTGGGTGATGAAAAACAAATGATTGAGCAGGCACAGCTCGGCGCGATTGATATTATCCGTGTATCCATGACGCCCGTTGCCGCTATTTTACCAGAAATAGAAGTCTTCACGCTGCCCTATATCTTCCGTGATGAAGATCATATGCACAAAGTGCTAGATGGGAAAATCGGTCAGGAGATTGGAGACAAAATTACTAACAACAGCAAATCCAAACTGGTTTTTCTGGGCTGGATGGACGCGGGCACGCGTAACTTGATCACCAAACAACCTGTGGTGAAACCAGAAGACCTCAAGGGCATGAAAATTCGCGTCCAGGGGAGTCCGGTCGCGCTGGCAACGCTAAAAGCCATGGGTGCCAACTCAATCGCGATGGGCGTCAGTGAAGTCTTCAGCGGCATGCAAACCGGCGTAATTGACGGCACTGAAAATAACCCGCCGACGTTTGTCGCACACAACTACCTGCCTGTCGTGAAAAACTATACCTGGAGCCGCCACTTCATTATTCCTGAGCTGTTCCTGTATTCCAAAACCAAATGGGACAAACTTTCTAAAGAGGATCAGGATCTGATCCTGAAGCTGGCGAAAGAAGCGCAGCAAGAACAGCGCGTGCTGTGGAATGAATATACTCAGCAATCTCTGGATAAAATGAAGGCCGGCGGCGTTCAATTCCATGACATTGATACCGAGTATTATTTCAAAGCTACTCAGCCCGTACGCGATCAGTTTGGTGCCAAATATCAGGATCTGATTAAAGCCGTAGCCGACGTGAAATAATCAATCTCTCATCTAAGCGGATAAATAGCAGATTCTTGACGAACGGATTTACGCAATGAAAATGGTGATAGTGGATAGATTTCCATTATCACCGCACCACGGATTTATCAGCAACGTCATAAATAGCGCTCTATTTATCCGCCCCTGATATCAACAATTCCCCTTCGCTTATTGCTTAGCGAATATAGGTGGCACAATGGCACAGTCTTATCTTTCCAGTATGGATGTACTCTATCGTATTGCCATGTGGGTTTCTGGTCTGGCGTTATTAATTATGACGCTCGTGATTCCAGTCGGAATATTCGCACGCTATGTATTAAATGCCGCATTATCCTGGCCAGAACCCATTTCAATTATTTGTATGGTGACATTTACTTTTGTCGGCTCCGCCGTCAGTTATCGTTCCAACTCACATATTGCCGTCAGCATGTTAACCGACAGATTGCCAGAATCCGGTAAGAAGATTTGCGTCCATCTGTCGAACCTCCTGATGCTATTAATCAGCCTGTTTATTCTTTATTACAGCACATTGCTTTGCCTGGAATTATGGGAACAGCCCGTGGCGGAGTTTCCCTTATTAACCGCGGGTGAAAGCTATTTACCGCTGCCTATCGGTTCGTTAATCACCGTGCTGTTCATCATCGAAAAAATGTTTTTCGGCCCGCAGGATAAACGCCCTGTGGTAATGCTTGGCAGTTCTTAATTCGGAGCCAATACCATGGATGCATTTATTCTGATTGCCTCACTGGCCGTGCTGTTAGCGGTCGGCGTACCCGTCGCTTACGCGGTTGGGTTGAGCGCCATTGTTGGCGCGTTCTGGATCGATCTGCCGCTTGAAGCGGTCATGATCCAGATTACCAACGGCGTGAACAAATTTTCGCTATTGGCGATTCCTTTCTTTATTCTGGCCGGGGCAATCATGGCCGAGGGTGGCATCGCCCGTCGACTGGTCAGCTTCGCTTACATCTTTGTCGGCTTTATTCGCGGCGGTTTATCGCTGGTTAATATCGTCGCCTCCACGTTTTTCGGCGCGATATCCGGTTCTTCTGTCGCAGATACGGCCTCAATCGGTTCGGTGATGATCCCAGAGATGGAGAAGAAGGGTTACCCGCGCGACTTCTCTGCCGCCGTCACCGCCAGCGGCTCCGTGCAGGCGATTTTGACACCACCTAGCCACAACTCCGTGATCTACTCACTGGCAACCGGCGGTACGGTTTCCATCGCTTCGCTGTTTATTGCAGGGATCCTGCCCGGTCTGCTGCTCAGCATGACCCTGATGGTGATGTGCGTCGGCTTCGCACATCGACGCGGTTATCCAAAAGGCGAACGCGTACCGTTCCGTCAGGCGCTGAAAATCTTTGTAGATACCCTGTGGGGATTGATGACGGTCGTCATCATCATGGGCGGGATCCTATCCGGCATTTTCACCGCAACCGAGTCTGCGGCCATCGCCTGCCTGTGGTCCTTCTTCGTGACCATGTTTATCTACAAAGACTATAAATGGTCAGAACTGCCCAAGCTGATGTACCGCACGGTAAAAACCGTCACGATCGTAATGATCCTGATCGGCTTCGCCGCCGCGTTCGGTGCCATCATGACTTACATGCAGCTACCGAGCCGCATTACCGAGTTTTTCACCTCCATTTCGGATAACAAGTACGTCATCCTGATGTGGATTAACATCATGCTGCTGCTACTTGGCACACTGATGGACATGGCACCGCTCATTCTGATCCTGACGCCCGTTCTGCTGCCCGTCGCTCTCTCGCTCGGCATCGATCCGGTGCATTTCGGCATGATCATGCTGGTGAATCTCGGGATCGGCCTGATTACACCACCGGTGGGGTCGGTGCTTTTCGTCGCCAGCGCGGTGAGTAAGCAGAAGATAGAACAAGTCGTTAAAGCAATGCTGCCCTTTTACTGCGGGCTGTTCTTTGTGCTGATGCTGGTCACTTATATTCCGGCGATCTCACTCTGGCTACCCAAATTCTTCGGTGTGCATACGGGTTAGCGCACTACACTGCGCCATGTTGATTAACTGAGTACAGAAGACATGGCGCTTTCCTTGCGTTTCCCTACCTGAAATATTTTCACCTACCTCTAATCTTATCCTACTCAAGCCCACGCGACGCCCAAGCCATGATAACGTAGGTTAATACATCGAATCACGCCTCCTTCCTTCCTCACACTTTTGCTATCAGGTATATCTGGCGTATTGGGTCATCCAGCAGGATTGAATAGAAAAGGTAATAGTAGTTATGACAAGCAAAAAAACAGCAACCGCGTTAGTCGCCGCAGGACGCAGCAAGAAATTCACCCACGGTTCTGTAAATCCCGTTATTCAGCGCGCTTCTTCGCTGGTATTCGATACCGTGCAGGACAAGAAGCATGCCACCATTAACCGGGCTAAAGGGGCCTTGTTCTACGGACGCCGCGGTACGCTGACCCATTTCTCATTTCAGGAAGCGATGGTGGAGCTGGAAGGCGGCGCAGGCTGCGCGTTGTATCCTTGTGGAGCGGCCGCGATTTCTAATGCAATCCTCTCTTTCGTTGCGGCAGGCGATCACATTCTGGTGACGGAGTCGGCCTACGAACCCACGCAGGATTTCTGCACCAAAGTGCTCCAGAAGTTGAACGTCAGCACCACCTATTTTGATCCGCTCATCGGTGACGGCATTGCCGAATTGATCCAGCCCAATACCAAAGTCGTCTTTCTCGAATCGCCCGGCTCCATCACCATGGAAGTCCATGATGTGCCAGCGATCGTACAAGCCGTGCGCCGCATCAATCCCGACATCGTTATCATGATTGATAATACCTGGGCAGCAGGCATTTTATTCAAAGCGCTCGACTTCGATATTGATATCTCCATTCAGGCGGGCACGAAATACATCGTCGGCCATTCCGATGCCATGCTCGGTACGGCGGTGGCGAATGAGCGCTGCTGGGCGCAGTTGCGTGAACACTCTTACCTGATGGGCCAAATGGTAGACGCTGATACCGCTTATGTCGCCAGCCGTGGCCTGCGCACGCTGGGCGTCAGGCTCAAACAGCATCAGGAAAGCAGCATCCGTATTGCGAAATGGCTAGCGGAGCGCCCTGAAGTCGCCGCCGTTAATCACCCTGCGCTGCCGGGATGCAAAGGGCATGAATTCTACGTACGCGATTTTAACGGCTGCAACGGCTTGTTCTCCTTTGTGCTGAAAGAAAAATTAAGCAAAGAGGCGCTGGCACACTATCTGGATCATTTTGAACACTTCAGCATGGCGTATTCCTGGGGAGGCTTCGAGTCTCTGATTCTGGCAAATCAGCCGGAAGAACTTGCGGCTATCCGCCCGGTGAGCGGCGTGGATTTTACCGGCACACTTATTCGGTTACATATTGGACTTGAAGACAGTGACGATCTGATCGACGATCTGGCCGCGGGTTTCAGCAGGCTGAGCGCATAGTCTGGCAAGGCGTCAGCAGGCTCATCGCTGCCAAACGGCAGGAAACAAAATATATACCCTAAATAATTCGAGTTGCAGGAAGGCGGCAAGAGAGAGAATCCCGATGAGCTTACTCAGGTAAGTGATTCGGGTGAATGAACGTAGCCAACGCACATGCGGCTTGAAGTATGACGGGTATGGCAGGAAATAAAATATAGAAAATGTGACGGCCATAAAGCCGCCACATCTTGATTTCCCCTGCGGCACGGTGGGTAATGCGTTATCATAATCATGAGTCAACGCTTACCAAAAAACGCGTTACCTTAACCAAAATTAAGCATTAAGCCCTGTCACATTCTCACGATGTGGCAAGGCGTTTTGCCCAACCGATTTTAGGGCTTGATAGGCAGTAGATTTCAGGTAATTCAGCGTTCCATCGCCGCAACCTGAGAGATAGTGAATATCGTCACTGGCGGGATGTAATATGAGTGTGGTTCACGACATTATTCAGGCGCTCTGGCAGCAGGATTTTAGTGCATTGGCCGATCCCCACGTCATTTGGGTGGTGTACGGCATTCTGTTCACGACGCTGTTTCTGGAGAACGGCCTGCTACCTGCCTCTTTTCTGCCCGGCGACAGCCTGCTATTGCTCACGGGTGCCATGATTGCCAAAGGCGTGATGAGCTTTTTCCCTACGATGATTTTGCTCACCGTCGCCGCCAGCCTCGGCTGCTGGCTCAGCTACCTTCAAGGGCGCTGGCTGAGTGATACGCGTCTGGTAAAAGGCTGGCTATTGCAACTTCCTGCGCATTACCACCAGCGTGCCCATCACCTGTTCCATCGACACGGCCTGATGGCGCTGTTGATTGGCCGCTTTTTAGCGTTTATCCGCACGCTGTTGCCGACGATGGCGGGCATTTCCGGGTTAAATAATACGCGCTTTCAAATTTTCAACTGGCTCAGCGGGTTGCTGTGGGTCGGTGGAATTGTCACGCTCGGCTATGCGCTCAGCCACATTCCGCTGGTCAAACGCTATGAAGATCAGGTGATGACCGCGCTGATCCTGCTCCCGATGATTTTGCTGGTTAGCGGCCTGATTGGCATGGCTGTTGTAGTGTGGCGTAAAAAACGTGCCGTCGCCTAATCGGTAACCGCACGCTTTCTTAACGCCTCCAGCTTTCCTCAACTGCCATATTGCTGGCCTTTAATCTCGCCGCCTCATCGCTCGGCGTCGCACCGAAATAGCGCTTAAATTCCCGGCTAAATTGCGACACGCTCTCATATCCTACACGAGCGGCCGCGACGCCCGCTCTCAGCCCTTCGTTGATCATCATCACGCGGGCTTTGTGTAAGCGGTAGGATTTCAGGTACTGCAACGGCGAGGTGTTGGTGACCGCTTTGAAATTATGATGAAAAGCCGAGACGCTCATGTTCACTTCCGCCGCCAGTTGTTCCACATTCAGGCTATCGGCATAGTGGTTTTCGATACGTCGCAGAGACTTGGCAATTTGGCTGAAGTGCGTGTGCCGATTGACCAGCGCCTGTAATGCCGCGCCGCGTTCGCCGCAGAGCATATGATAGATAATCTCGCGCACAATCGTAGGCCCCAGCACGCGGGCATCACGCGGGTTATCCATCGCATCCAGCAGCCGCTCCACGGCACACAGAATTTCATCGGTCAGCGGCGCGCTGTTCACGCCGCATGTGCAGGAACAGGGGCGGATCGCACTGTCGTCATCACCGATATCAATCAACAAATCCTGAAGCATCTGGATATCGATACGGATCGCCATCCCCACCAACGGGTGTTCAACGCTGGCTATCGTTTCACATTCAAACGGCAGCGGCACCGTCATCAGCAGGTAGTTTTCCGGGTCATACTGGAAGGTTTTCCCGCCCAGATAGCCAATTTTCTGCCCCTGAAAAATGATGACGATCGTCGGCTCATACATGACTGGCACGCGCGGGTGGTGCTGTTCCGTATAAAGAATTTTAACCTGAGGCACGAGCGAAGGCGTGGCCCAGTTTTTGGTTGAGCAGCGGATAGCCTGTTGCACGATGCGTTGCCGTACCGTCTGCTGCGGTTCAGTGAGTTCCTGAACGATGGGTTTCTGATCTGCGGGGTTCTGAACAAATCCCTCGCACTGGCCTTCGGTCAACATAATTGGCTTTCCGTCAAAATAGAGTTATCTCGCTACGGGTTCGCTTTTCCTGCCCGAAGCCGCTCTCCTGACAGAAGAAACAAAATGACATACCTGCGAATTATTATCACCCTTTTCTCCTGTATTTTGGAGAAATAGGCAATAAGCAAACAGAAATGTGCATTGAACGGCTTTCGCGGGTTGATGACAATACTCAGCATACATTCGCCCCTTCATCCCACGGGAAAAGACATGAATAAAACAATTGAGCTGTTCACCTCACACCGCAGTGAACGTAGCTATCTTGATAAAGCGATTCCCGATGACGTGCTGGATGCCATTATTCAGTCCGCGCATCTGGCACCGACCTCCGTGAACTCTCAACAGGTCTCGCTCATCGTCACTCGTGACCCGGAACGCAGGGCGCGCATCGCCGAGTTGGCTGGCGGCCAGCCGTGGATTGCCAAAGCGCCCGTCTTTATTACCGTGGTACTGGATATGCATAAAACACAGGTCGGGATTGCCATGAGCGACAAGCAACAGCACGCGCATGAAAGCCTCGAAAGCCTGATCGCTGGCACAACGGATGTCGGTATCGCGCTTGGCACGCTGATGGCCGCGGCACGCTCATTTGGGCTGGGCATCGTCCCGATTGGCGGCATTCGTCGCGAGCCGCAGGCGATGATCGATTTTCTGGAACTGCCTGAACTGACGTTCCCCGTCGCAGGTATCGCTATCGGTTATGTGGACACCCCTGCGCATCAAAAACCACGTCTGCCGCTGAATTCATTCCGCCATGATGAAACCTACCATCAGGAGGTTCTGCCTGCGGCTATCGAGCAATATAACCACACGCTGGTGACACACTGGCAGCAAACCGGCCGCGCAGACGGTGACAACTGGGGTGATAACACCGCCAGCTACTATCAGCACATTTATTTCCCGAAAGTCTTACCCGCGATCCTCCAACAGGGCTTTAAACTGGACAAATAACCTATGCTCAATTTCACACTTCATACCCCTACCAAAATTTTGTTTGGCGAAGGCCAGATTGCTGAATTAGGCAAAGAAATTCCTGCCGATGCCCGTATCCTCATTACCTACGGCGGCGGCAGCGTGAAGCACAATGGCGTACTGGATCAGGTCTATCGCGCACTAGAAGGCCGCAACGTACGTGAGTTTTCCGGCATTGAGCCGAACCCGACTTACGAAACGCTGATGAAAGCCGTCGAGGTCGTCCGTGCGGAGAAGATTGATTTCCTGCTGGCCGTTGGCGGTGGATCTGTGGTTGATGGCACGAAATTTATCGCTGCTGCCGCAGATTATCAGGCCGCGCAGGACCCGTGGCACATCCTGCAAACCGGTGGCGCAGAAATCGATCGCGGCGTTGCAATGGCCGCCGTGCTCACTCTGCCTGCGACCGGTTCGGAATCCAATAACGGCGCGGTCATCACCCGTCAATCGACCAACGATAAGCTCGCTTTCCGTTCACGCTACACACAGCCGCTTTTCGCCGTGCTCGATCCCGTCGTGACGTATACCCTGCCCGCTCGCCAAATTGCGAACGGCGTGGTTGACGCCTTCGTTCATACTGTCGAGCAGTACCTGACGTATTCCGTCGATGCCAAAGTACAGGATCGTTTTGCGGAAGGCTTGCTGCTGACGCTGGTTGAAGAAGGCCCGCGCGCACTGGCAGAACCGGAAAACTACAAGGTCAGAGCCAATGTGATGTGGAGCGCCACGATGGCGTTGAACGGCCTGATTGGCGCAGGCGTGCCGCAGGATTGGTCAACCCACATGCTGGGGCACGAATTAACGGCGCTGCACGGTCTCGATCATGCCCAAACGCTGGCTATCGTCCTGCCCGCCATGCTGGCAGCGAGAAAAGCCCAGAAGCGCGACAAACTGCTGCAATACGCCGAGCGCGTCTGGAACCTGCGCGACGGTAGCGAAGACCAGCGCATCGACGGTGCGATTGCCGCTACGCGCGACTTCTTCGAGAAAATGGGCGTACCGACCCGCATGTCTGACTATCAGTTGGATGGCAGGTCCATTCCGACACTGGTCGCCAAACTCAACGAGCATGGCCTGACCGCGCTGGGCGAGCACCGCGACATTACGCTGGAAGAAAGTCAGAAGATTTACGAAGCGGCGCGCTAAGCCCCTCCGTTCTTAACCCTTCGAATGATAGGAGAAAACGCGATCATTTAAACAACACTAATACCCTCAACTCAATGCTGTGTCTGTTAAGGGGAGCCAATCGGCTCCCCTTATCATCGGACAATCCATAACCGCTGCATTTTTCTACTAGAATGAAATCATATGCCTGTTCCTGCGAGGGACACGTTCCGCTATTTTCGTGATATGAACAGGTCGCCCATCCAGTTAACTCTATGATATTTTTATGGATTAACGGATATAAAAGGAGAATGAGATGACGCAACCGAAAGTTAAGCTGGCGGACGGCAATATCATGCCCCAGTTGGGCCTTGGTGTCTGGCGAGCAAGCAGTGAAGACACGGTAATCGCCGTGACTGAAGCATTGTCCCTCGGTTATCGGGCGATCGATACCGCCGCTATTTATAAGAACGAGGAAGCTGTCGGTCAGGCACTGAGCTCCGCGAATCTGCCGCGTGAAGAAGTCTTCATCACCACCAAGCTCTGGAATGGCGATCATACCGATCCCCAGAAGGCGTTGGAGGAAAGCCTGAGAAAACTTCGGTTAGATTATATCGATCTCTACCTGATTCACTGGCCGCTCCCGCAACAGAACACCTCTGTGGATGCCTGGCGCGGACTCATCAAACTCCAGGAACAGGGTCTGGCGAAAAGCATCGGCGTTAGCAATTTCCACATTCACCACTTACAGCGGCTAAAAGAAGAAACGGGCGTATTGCCAGTTATCGATCAGGTCGAGCTACACCCTCTTCTCCAGCAAAGACAGCTCCACGCCTGGAATGCGACGCATCATATCCAGACCGAGTCCTGGAGCCCGCTGGCACAGGGCGGCGAGGGTGTTTTTGACCATCCGATTATCCGTAAACTGGCGACAAAATACGGGAAAACGCCGGCACAGATCGTGATTCGCTGGCATCTGGACTGCGGGCTGGTGGTGATTCCTAAATCGGTGACGCCTTCCCGCATCAAGGAAAACTTCGAGGTGTTCGATTTCCGTCTGGATAAAGACGAGCTGGGTGAAATTGCCAAGCTGGATAGCGGGAAGCGACTCGGGTCGGACCCAGATGAACCGAGAAACGACTAAGCGCTAATCTACGGCTAAGAGCTAATCCACCTTTAATGCCAGCATTCACCGCGCTGGCATTTTTCTTCTAATCGGCAAATTGAATTTCATACACATCGCTACGGCAATGTGCCTCGCTGTATTCCAGCAGTTCACCCCGATCGTTATAAACATGCAGTTGGCAATACAGTATCGGTGCTTCCACCGCGATACCAAGCAGCGTGGCGACTTCTGCCGCACAGGCAATCGCTTTGAAAAGATAGCGTTTCTTGTCTGGGATGATCCCACCTGTCCTCCAATATTGGTAGAGAGACTGTTCAAGCGCTTCCGGGTCAGGCAGGAATTTTTGCGGAATCCAGGTTGTTTCCAGCGAGACAGGCTCACCATTGCTGAGCCGCACGCGCCGCAGATAGGTAACGGCCTCACCTTCCGGCAGCAACATTTTTGCCGCGATAGCAGCAGGCGGAACCTGTATCGTTTTCTCTAACCACAGGCTACCAGCGACGCCACCCTGTTTCAGCACCAACGCGGTGAAACCTTCATCTTCGGCGCTTAACGCGTAGTGGAGCCGTTGAACGATGCGGGTTCCTACCCCCTGCTGGCGAACAATCAACCCCTTTTCTTCCAGCAGCGACAAGGAACGGGAAACCGTTACGCGTGATAATCCCAGCTGTTGTGCAATCAATCTTTCCGCAGGTAAGAACTGACCTGCTAACGCCTTCCGACGGCCGATTTCTGATTCAAGCAACGACGCGAGCTGCATATAGCGAGGCGCCGACGACGCCTCAGCCAGTTGATCCCTGACCCAAAGCAGTAATTCCCGCATAGTGCAGCCTTTTTAGTGACGCAGCATTCTGGCTGCGTGCAGGTTAAAACAGGGAGTGAACCTGATTTCATCGCGAAACGGAACGCTCTGACTCTGAAATTGTTGTAATAAAACGTGTTTTTTTAGCACCTATCAAACCCGGAACCGCATGTGATTCAAAACGCGATTCACCCTAAATTCATAACAACATCAATCTATAAGGTATCGTCCGCACGGCTTCGCATCTTTAATTTTGGTTTGTCTGAATAGAGGTGGATCACATTAAGAAACTGATGGATACCAGAAACAATGCCGTCACACGCGTCACGGCAGAGGGATAAGTAAAGAAGGGGAATGGCGATCGATAAGGGGCTTACATAGTAGGCTGTACGATGAGCTGTCCCGTTGAACCACGATCGGCCAATTCCAGCGTCTGGCTGTAATACAGGAAAGGGAACGCCATTGAGGAAGGCTGCATGAAATAAACCAGCAGCTCGACATCGTTATCCACCCACACCGTATCTTTCCAGCCGCTGTCCTCGACAGCCGGAGGGCCGCCGTTCGCGCTACGCACCAGGAATTTAACACCCTGAATATGGAAAGCCTGCGGCGTGTCGGCGTGGATAATCCAGCGCTCACAGCGGCCAAGCTGAGTTTGTACATCGGCACGCGTCATGTCCCACATCGCACCGTTGATGCCGGGCAAGCTGTCACCCAGACGGAATTCGCGCGTGCGGCTGATGCTGCCTTCAATGATGTTGTCGGCCAGCAGGCGCATCGGCAGGTTGTCCGTCACCAATGGCAGCAGGCCCGTCGGCTTAAGCGTGAGTATTTGCGTAGAAATCAGGATGCTGGAAGGCTCAAATAAGCCGCGCAGGCGATCCATAATCCCAGCCGACTCCCCTGCCGTCAGCGTGACGTCTTCGCCCTGCGACATATCGATCAGAATCTCACGCCGTTCGCCGGGTGCAAGAGAAAGCTGGTTCACCGCCATCGGCGCGGGTAGCAGTCCTTGATCGCTGGCAATCACATGCATCGCCCGACCATCGCTCAACCGCATCACATAACGCCGGGAGTTCGACGCGTTCAGCAACCTCAGACGCACCCAGCCACGGGACACTTCAACAAAGGGATTTTGGATGCCGTTAACTAATAGCGAATCCCCCACGAAGCCGCCGCTAGAAGGCGGGTTATAAATAGGGACACCAAAGTTATCCAGTCGTTTATCCTGAATAATCAAGGGGAAATCATCAACACCGTAGTGATTGGGCAGCGGCAGGGCCTTACTGGCTCGGTCTTCCACCAGCCATAGTCCTGCCAGCCCGTTATAGATATGAGGTGCCATGCGGTTCGGCGTATTCGCATGATACCAGCAGGTCGCTGACGGCTGACGAATGGGCAACACCGGCGACCAGTCGGTTCCTGGAGAAATAATACGGGCGGATCCGCCCATTAGCGGACCTGGCACCTGCAACCCGCCGATCGTCATCGCGACAGGCTCGCTCAGGCGGTTACTGTAAATCAGCTTAACGTCATCACCGTCATACACCCGCACCGTTGGCCCCAGATAACGGCCGTTGATTCCCCAAATGGCGGTCTTACGATCGCCGGAAAATGCCCAATGGGCACGCTGCATGGTCAGAAAAAGCGGCTGGCCTCGGCGCGACTCCAGTAATGGCGGTATCGGCAATGCGGCGGAATTCCCACTGGCTTTAGCTGCCAGTGGCGTCATACCCGCACATAACGCAAGGCCCGATGCCTGAATAAACTGACGCCGGCTGAGTGACATAATGACTCCGTAAATCCATTAACCATAAGCAAAGTTTAACTGGCGATTAGGTATTCGGAAGAAATAATCGGAACAAATAATCGCGTAACCCGATGAGGTAAGTTTATTTTTTGTCTGCCGCTTCGCGCGCCGCTACATCCGCATCCAGCTCGGCAATCTTGGCCGCCATCACATCATGGCAGTGTATCGCCAGCTCGCGAACCTGATCTTTGGTATACGCACGGGTATCAATGGGCGGCAACATTTCTACGATAACGAGGCCGTTATTCCAGCGGTTCAATTTCACTTTATTGCTGGTCGTAGACACGCAAATCGGCACAATCGGCACGCCTGCGCTAATCGCGGCATGAAAAGCACCGGTTTTGAATGGCAGCAGACCGCGTCCACGGCTGCGTGTACCTTCGGGGAACATCCAGATAGAGGTGTTTCGTTCTTTAATGTGCTTCACCACCTGAGCGATGGTGCCGTGCGCTTTCGCGCGGTTTTCGCGATCAATCAGCAAATTCCCCGTCAGCCAGTAGAGCGGCCCAAAGAACGGGATCCACAGCAGGCTTTTCTTACCCACGGTAACCGTACTAGGCTGGACGGCTTTGGATACCGTGACCATATCGTAATTATTCTGATGATTCGCGATATAGATGCAGTTGCCGTAACGCGCGGCTTCTTCCGGTATCCGCATTTCTACTTTCAGGCCAAACACCGTGGACAAACGCCCAAAAAGATGGCCGAAGGTCGCCACATGACGGGGATTTCTAGGGCTGAACAGGCAGTAAAACAAGCCAAAAACACAGACCAAAATCGAAAATATAACGACAATAAAAAAACGCAAAATGGATAACATAGCAACCTCATTAGCCAACAGCCGCCGCTAGTATAGCGATTTCGCGCTAAAACACACGGTGATTCAATTTGCTGCAAGATGGCAACCGGAAACTAAAGAAAGGCGGTATTACACCGCCTTTCTCAACATGCACAGGACAATACGGAGGGGTTATTCTTCGCTGCTGCCGGTGCTAATCTGCTGCGGTGCATCCACCTCAATCCGGTCGATGCGCTGTAGCCCACGCAGCAACGTGCCTTTCCGTCCGCGCTCACCCTGATACTTCTGAAGCTCGTTCGGACGCAACACCAGCTTACGCTTACCGAAATAGAGCGTGACGGAAGCCTGTGGCGGCAGCAGATACAGCCAGGTCAGACGGTCTTTACCTTCAGCAAAATCTGCCGAAGAGATGGACACAATCTTGTTGCCTTTGCCTTTTGACAGCTGTGGCAGATCGGAGACAGGGAACAACAACATTCTGCCAGCGGCGGTGATCGCCATCAGCAGGTTATCGTCACCGTGGATCTCAATCGGAGCCAGCGCTTTCGCATTATCCGGCAGCGTAATAATCGCTTTGCCCGCGCGGTTGCGCGCCACCAGATCGTTAAAGGTACACACGAAGCCATAACCCGCATCCGATGCCATCAGCAGCGGCTGATCGTCTGCGGTCATCAGCACCTGTTCAATCGTTGCGCCCGGCGGCGGCGTGAGTTTGCCCGTCAGCGGCTCGCCCTGACCGCGTGCGGAAGGCAGTGTGATAGGGTCCAGCGCGTAGCTGCGGCCGGTAGAGTCAATAAACACCACAGGCTGATTGCTCTTACCTTTCGCGGCGGCGCGGAAACTGTCGCCCGCTTTGTAACTCAGTCCGGCAGGATCGATATCATGCCCTTTGGCGCTGCGCACCCACCCCATTTCCGACAGCACAATGGTGACCGGTTCGGACGGCACAAAGTCATGTTCGCTCATCGCTTTCGCTTCTCCGCGTTCATGCAACGGCGAGCGACGATCGTCGCCATAAGTTTGCGCATCCGCCTGAATTTCTTTCTTAATCAGATTGCTGAGCTTACGATCCGACGCCAGCAGGTCCTGAAGCCGATCGCGCTCTTTTGCCAGATCGTCCTGCTCGCCGCGGATTTTCATCTCTTCCAGCTTGGCCAAATGACGTAATTTCAGCTCCAGGATCGCTTCAGCCTGCGTTTCACTCAGGCTGAACTGGCGCATCAGTACCGGCTTCGGCTCATCTTCCGTGCGGATGATATGAATGACTTCATCAATATTCAGGAACGCAATCAGCAAGCCTTCAAGGATATGCAGGCGCTTGAGCACTTTTTCCAGACGGTAGTTCAGTCGGCGGCACACGGTGTCACGACGGAATACCAGCCATTCGCTCAGGATCTCGACCAACCCTTTCACACTAGGACGACCATCCAGACCGATCATGTTCATGTTAACGCGATAGCTCTTTTCCAGATCGGTAGTGGCGAACAGGTGGTTCATCACTTGATCCAGATCGATGCGGTTCGAACGCGGCACCAGCACCAGACGGGTTGGGTTCTCGTGATCGGATTCATCGCGCAGATCGTCGATCATCGGCAGCTTCTTCGCGCGCATCTGGCTGGCAATCTGCTCCAACACTTTGGCGCCGGAAACCTGATGCGGCAGCGCGGTAATCACCACTTCGCCGTCTTCTTTTTTCCAGACGGCACGCATACGCACCGAGCCACGGCCATTCTGGTAAAGCTTGCGCACTTCCTCGCGCGGCGTAATGATTTCAGCTTCCGTCGGGAAATCCGGCCCTTGAACGTGCTGCAATAAGTCGTCCAGCGAGGCGTTCGGTTTTTCCAGCAGCATCACCGCGGCGGCAGCGACTTCGCGCACGTTGTGCGGCGGTATGTCCGTGGCCATCCCGACGGCGATACCGGTGGTGCCGTTCAGCAGAATATTCGGCAGACGCGCAGGCAGCATTTTCGGCTCCTGCATCGTCCCGTCAAAGTTCGGGATGTAATCAACCGTGCCCTGCCCTAACTCCGACAGCAGGATTTCAGCGTATTTGGACAGCCGAGATTCGGTATAACGCATGGCGGCGAAGGATTTTGGATCGTCCGGCGCCCCCCAGTTCCCCTGCCCATCCACCAGCGGATAGCGGTACGAGAACGGCTGCGCCATCAGCACCATCGCTTCATAGCAGGCGCTGTCGCCGTGCGGGTGGTATTTACCCAGCACGTCACCCACGGTACGGGCGGATTTTTTAAATTTGGCGCTGGCATTCAGCCCCAGTTCGGACATCGCATACACAATGCGACGCTGCACAGGCTTCAGGCCATCGCCAATGAACGGCAATGCCCTGTCCATGATGACGTACATGGAATAATTCAGGTATGCATTTTCGGTAAACGTGCGCAGCGCAAGGCTTTCTGCGCCGTCATGAGTCATCTCACTCATTTCTCTCATTTCCCTCACATCGCGGCGCGATGGTTACGCTTTCCGGCACGCCATAGCGGCGGTATGTTTGGCGGGAATAGTACCTTATCTGATGAGGTGATGTCACAGGGAACCGTTAGCAGGGAACTGCGTGGCGGCTCCACGCCAATGATGACTGAGATGAATCCGGCTACGGCGAGAAAGGGGGTTAGTGATGGACGCCATATCGCCGTGGCAATGAAGGAAGCGTCAGCGTGTGTTTCGCAACCGCTGACGAAGAGCAGCGCGTATTGCGCTCATCCTTATCGTGTCATTGGTCGGAGCAAGATCGCCTTGCCTTTCCAGCAGATCCAAAGGGGATGAGCCGCCAACGCCACGCACAGAAGCTCAGTAAGGTCTGACATTCGATATGTAATAACTTTTATAAAGCCCTTGATATCCATGATATCAAGGGCTAGCTTGAAAACATCGGCTAGCGTTAGCGACTATACCTCGATCTCCGCCTTATCGCCTTTCTCTTGCAGCCAGTTGCGGCGATCTTCCGAGCGTTTCTTCGCTAATAGCATATCCATCATCGCCATCGTCTGATCCATATCCTCTTCGTTGATAGTCAACTGCACCAGGCGGCGAGTATTCGGATCCAGTGTGGTTTCACGCAGTTGTAGCGGGTTCATTTCTCCCAGACCTTTAAAGCGCTGCACGTTAGGCTTACCTTTCTTGCGCTTAAGCTGCTCCAGCACGCCCGCTTTTTCCTCTTCGTCCAGCGCGTAGTACACCTCTTTGCCTAGATCGATGCGGTATAACGGCGGCATGGCGACATACACGTGCCCCCCCTGAACCAGCGCCCGGAAATGGCGGACAAACAGCGCACACAGCAGCGTCGCAATGTGCAAACCATCGGAGTCTGCATCCGCCAGAATACAGATCTTGCCGTAACGCAGTTGGCTGAGATCGGCACTGTCAGGATCGATACCGATCGCGACTGAAATATCGTGAACTTCCTGCGACGCCAAGACTTCATCCGAGGAGACTTCCCAGGTATTCAGGATCTTACCTTTCAGCGGCATGATCGCCTGGAATTCACGTTCGCGCGCCTGTTTCGCCGATCCACCCGCCGAATCCCCTTCCACCAGAAACAGTTCCGTCCGGTTGAGATCCTGCGAAGTACAATCGGCCAGTTTTCCTGGCAACGCCGGCCCGCTGGTCAACTTTTTACGCACCACTTTCTTGGCGGCACGCATACGACGCTGCGCGCTGGAAATCGCCAGCTCAGCCAACTGCTCCGCAGCCTGCACGTTCTGGTTCAGCCACAGGCTGAACGCGTCTTTCACCACGCCGGACACAAACGCGGCGCACTGACGGGAAGAGAGGCGTTCTTTGGTCTGCCCGGCAAACTGCGGTTCCTGCATTTTAACCGACAGCACATAAGCACAACGTTCCCAGATATCGTCTGCGCTCAGCTTCACGCCGCGCGGCAGAATATTGCGGAATTCGCAAAATTCACGCATCGCATCCAGCAGCCCTTGGCGCAGGCCGTTAACGTGCGTCCCGCCCATCGGCGTCGGAATCAGGTTAACGTAGCTTTCCGTCAGCAGTTCACCGCCTTCCGGCAGCCAGAGCAGCGCCCAGTCTACGGCTTCGGTATCACCAGTAATCGACCCCAGGAACGGTTTTTCCGGCAACGTGATCAGACCGTTTACTGCTTCGCACAGGTAGTCATTCAAGCCATCCTGATAGCACCAGCGCTGCTCGGTATTGTTAACTTTATCTTTGAAGATGATTTCCACGCCGGGGCATAAGACCGCTTTAGCCTTCAGCAGGTGCGTCAAACGGGAGACAGAAAAGCGAGCACTATCGAAAAATTTCTCATCCGGCCAGAAATGCACGCGCGTCCCGGTATTACGACGTCCGCAGGTGCCTGTTACCGCGAGTTCCTGGACTTTATCGCCGTTTGCAAACGCGATGTCATACACCTGACCATCGCGCTTGACGGTGACTTCGACACGGGTAGACAGGGCGTTCACCACGGAAATCCCTACGCCGTGCAAGCCGCCCGAAAACTGGTAGTTTTTACCGGAAAATTTGCCGCCTGCGTGCAGACGGCACAGAATCAGCTCAACGGCAGGCACACCCTCTTCTGGGTGAATATCCACCGGCATGCCACGGCCGTCGTCAATCACTTCCAGCGACTGATCGGCGTGCAGAATCACATCAATACGACGCGCATGACCCGCCAGCGCTTCATCAACACTGTTATCTATGACCTCTTGCCCCAGATGGTTAGGACGCGTGGTATCGGTGTACATTCCCGGACGACGGCGCACCGGTTCCAGTCCGCTGAGTACTTCAATCGCATCAGCGTTATAACTTGATTGAGCCATAGTTTGCGTTAATTCTTTGAGTTCAGTGAATGGGGTTTAACGAGCCGCGCCTTCGCGAGTCGTTTTTCAATCCATAATGCATAGGTGGCGATTCAGTCTGTCGTGAGCCCTAAGAAATTCACCATCGGCGTGAAAAAGTGCTCAAATCCGACAAAGGCATGATTGCCCCCTGACTCCACAGTTTGACGGCAGGCCGTGTAATACGCGACTGCCTGACGATAATCCAGAACCTCATCCCCCGTCTGCAACAGCAGCCAGAGCAAATCCGGTGATTCCAGTCGGTCAACCTGCATGACCTTCAGATCGTAAACGTGCCGAGACTCTAGCACATATTGTTCACCGGTGTAGGGGTTCTGGTATTCACCCAGATGGTCCAGCAATAGCTCAAACGGCCTCACCGCAGGATTCACCACCACGGCAGGCAGCATAAAACACTGGGATAACCAGGTGGCATAATAACCACCGAGGGAAGAACCAACAATCCCCACCGGACGACCGGCCCGCTCCATAATCAACGATTCCATCATCTCGGCAGCTTCCGCCGGATAAGGCGGAAGCTGTGGAATCACCATGTCAACTTCAGGATGCTGCTCCGCCAGCCACGTTTTCAGCGCCGTCGCTTTCGCCGACTGTGGCGTACTGTTGAAGCCGTGCAGATAAAGAAGCGTGGGCATTAGTAACCGTCCGAATCCATGTCAGGCAGGAATTCGCTACCCGACAGACGATAAACCTCAGTTTCCAGACGCCCATCCGGCAGCAGATCCAGATAGCGCCAACCTGGCGCGACGTCATCAATCGTGAAGTTAGTACAATGCGGTTTAAACTGCACGCAGGTCGATGGCGTCGCCAGCAAACGGCGGCCATGCCAGTCAAAATCCATCTCCTGATGAATATGTCCACACAGCACGGTGTTCACCTGAGGATAACGATCCAGCACCGCAGACAGGCTATGTGCATTACGCAAGCTGTGCTGATCGAGCCAGGTACAACCGGAAGGATGCGGGTGATGATGCAGTAGCAGCAGCGTAAAGCGGTCGGGCTGGCTTTTCAGGCTGCGTTCCAGCCATTCAAGCTGGTATTCACTCAGCTCGCCATGCGGGACGCCGAACACTTGGCTGTCCAACAGGATAATCTGCCACTTGTCGCCCAACAGCACATGCTTGGATGGCGCAATACCGGCCTCAGCCAGCGCATCGACCATCGCCGGTTGGAAATCATGGTTACCCGGAAGCCATACGCAAGGTGCAGGGATCTGCGCAATGCCGCGCGAGAATTGATGATAGGCCTCCAGCGTGTGATCCTGCGCCAAATCGCCCGTCGCCACGATTAAATCAAACGCATCCTGCCGAGCCTTGATGGCATTCAGCACTGCGTGATAGCTACGATAGGTGTTGATACCCAGCAAGGTTTCATGCTCGCCCGCAAAAAGGTGGGTATCCGTTATTTGTAAAATCCTGACTCTGGCGCCACTCGCCACAGGCAGTGTCAACAGGCTTTCCAAATGGTGTCCTTGGTTACGTAAATCTGTCTCTACCCGTCATCTTTCAAATTGCAGAATACGCTAGCTTCCCTTGATGGCTCGACTGTCGCTGTCCTGCGTCTTGAAATCTATTGGGTATCGAAAACCGGTATCGACATCGAACCATACGCCAAACAATATTTTAGCCAATCAGCAAGAAACTGATTAATTTGATGCTTTTCGTCACGCTGGTGTAACTTCTTATTAGGATAATCATAACGTGCTTTGAAACGAAAGATCTGCTGGCTGGCACACACTTCCGCAACCAGTGCATCATGATACAGCCTAACGCTCATCATTGGCAGGCTCCAGTAACTGACAGTGGGCGCTGTCTGCTTGATTTCGACCAATGAGGTATAGCGGGTAGACTCAAGAATCGTCAGTTGATAGACCGCATTATTGACGTGATAAACCGCGATTTCACCGACTTCATCAATTTTTGGCAGCAAACGCCGTAATTGCATGAAGTTGGTTTCACATAGCCTCATCATGGCCGGGAAATCCGGAGTATAACGTTTCATAAATTCAATCCACCCACGCGCGTTTCAGTTCTTCATGGTGCAAGGCCAACCATTGCAGGGCAATGACAGACGCGGCGTTATCAACAATGCCTTCTTCAACCCATTGATAACTTTGTTCACGACTCACGACATGTACGCGAATATCTTCATTCTCTTCCGCGAGGCCGTGAATGCCTTTCGCCGTTCGCGTATCCACTTCGCCTACCATCACCGCCAGCCGTTCGCTGGTGCCACCGGGACTGGCGAGATAGTTGATTATCGGTCGACAACGATCAACCCTTAATCCGGCTTCTTCCTGCGCTTCGCGCCGCGCCACCTCTTCGTGGCTTTCTCCTGGTTCAATCATGCCAGCCACCAGCTCAAACAACCAGGGTGACGCGCTGGTGTCATAAGCAGCAATGCGAATCTGTTCGATTAATACCACTTCATCACGTACCGGATCATAAGGCAACAGCACGACAGCATGACCGCGCTCCAGGATCTCACGGCGGACTTCACCGCTCATGCCGCCATTAAACAGGCGATGGCGAAAGCGGTAACGCTCCAGCGAAAAAAAACCGTCGTACAGCGTTTCGCGTGCAATAATTTCTACATCATCTTTGGTGAAAGTAACCGGGCCAGATTCGGAAGACGACATGGCTGCACTCCTGTAACAAGTATTAATGGAATCCGATATTGTATGGCGGAATCCGCTGTCATTATACTCATCATTGTTTTTGAACGTTTATTAGGCGTGACGTCGGCGAAGTGAGGGGGATTCCCCTCCATCACATCACTTTTCGGTACCTTACTGAACAGCAAAACGCCGCACTGAATCTTCCAACGGGTCAATTTACCTGACCATTTGGACATATTCCGCTGAAAGATGGCACGTTCAGCTACCTTATCCTATTGGCAGATTCTGATAGAATCGACAATTATTCGTCTACAGACAGCGCTACCATAGCGAGATTGCTGCACAACAAGGAATGCAAATGAAGAAATTGCTCCCTCTTCTTATTGGTCTGAGCCTGGGCGGTTTTAGCGCCATGAGTCAGGCGGAAAACCTGTTACAGGTCTACCAGCAGGCAAAAAGCACCAACCCTGATTTACGCAGCGCTGCGGCAACGCGCGACGCCGCGTTTGAAAAGATTAATCAAGCGCGCAGCCCATTACTGCCACAGTTAGGTTTAGGGGCTGACTATACCTATAACAGAGGCTATCGTGACAGCAAAGGCGTCGACAGCAACGTCAAAGGCGCGTCACTGCAACTGACTCAGACCTTGTTCGACATGTCCAAATGGCGCGCACTGACGTTGCAGGAAAAACAAGCCGGTATTGAAGACGTCACCTATCAGACCGCCCAGCAAAATCTGATGCTGAACACGGCAACCGCCTATTTCAACGTGCTGCGCGCCATTGACTCCCTGTCCTACATCAGTGCACAGAAACAGGCGATTTATCGCCAGTTGGATCAAACGACACAGCGCTTCAACGTGGGTCTGGTTGCCATTACCGACGTCCAGAACGCCCGAGCACAATATGACAGCGTGCTGGCCAATGAAGTGTTAACACGCAATACGCTGGATAACGCACTGGAATCACTGCGTCAGATTACTGGCAACTTCTACCCGCAGTTGGCTGGCCTGAACATCGAACGTTTCTCTACCCAGAAACCGGAAGCGGTTAACAACCTGCTGAAAGAAGCTGAAAATCGCAACCTGAACCTGTTGTCCGCACGTTTGAGCCAGGATTTGGCACGCGAGCAGATTCGCTCCGCCGAAACAGGCTATATGCCAACGCTGGATCTCACCGCTTCAACGGGTGTGAGCGATACCCGCTATTCTGGTTCAAGAACCCAGAACAGTAACTCGTTTAACGATTCAGACGCCGGGCAGCACAAAGTCGGCATCAACTTCACCCTACCGCTCTACAGCGGTGGTGCCACTAACTCTCAGGTCAAACAGGCGCAGCACAGCTACGTCAGCGCCAGTGAGTTGTTGGAAAGCGCACACCGTTCGGTTATCCAGACCGTACGTTCATCGTTTAACAACATTTCTGCGTCCATCAGCAGCATCAACGCTTACAAACAGGCTGAAGTGTCTGCACAAAGCTCGCTGGATGCGATGGAAGCCGGTTATCAGGTAGGCACACGTACTATTGTCGACGTACTGGATGCCACCACCACGCTATATAATGCCAAACAGCAACTCTCCAGCGCACGTTATGATTACCTGATCAATCAGTTAAACATCAAATCCGCGCAGGGCACGCTGAGCGAAACCGATCTACAAGCGCTGAATGCGTCGCTGGGTCAACCGGTGTCAACCACGCCGACCGTGACGGACAACAGCGCTCCGCTGGCAACCACTGCCTCGGCACAACGTTAATCAGCTAGCCACTTTTACCGATACAGACGGGGAACTACGGTTCCCCTTTTTTATGTCGATGTTTTTGTAGAACCAAGCAACTTCATCAAGTTGCAGAAGACGTGTTCACTTTTCATTAAGCGAAACGTTGCACAACGTAATGTATAGCAACGTAAAGACGCCTTCAGTTACACCTATTGCCGCTTTAAATTCAAGCAGCGTTCCCCTATTCTTAGGCACACTTATTGGTTATTGGCCGTGATGCTTTGCTCTGGGATAAACATGATGAAACGTACAAAAAATATTAATCAGGAAACGTTCCGCAAGGAATGGCGAACGCACCGTCTGGCACCTGTTGCTTTGGCCGTCAGCGCCGTATTTTTCCTCGCGGGCTGTGAACAAACCGATGAAACCGTCTCTCTCTATCAGAATGCAGATGACTGTTCGTCAGCTAACCCGTCAATGGCTGCCCAGTGCACCACCGCGTACAATAATGCGTTAAAAGAAGCGGAAAAAACGGCACCAAAATACGCAACGAAAGAAGATTGCGTAGCAGAATTCGGCGAAGCACAGTGTACCCAAACGCCTGCGCCAGCACAGGCTGGTATGGCCGCAGAATCTCAGCAGGGCGGCGGTATGTCCTGGATGCCATTGATGGCTGGCTACATGATGGGCCGCATGATGGGTGGCGGTGCTGGTTTCGCACAGCAACCGCTATTCAGCCCAAAAACACCGGCCAGCCCGGCCAATGGCCAGTTCGTTGATGCTGCGGGCAAAAACTACGGTAATGCAACGACAGGCCGTTCAATGACCGTGCCTAAAACCGCACTGGCACCAAAACCTGCAACCACCTCAACCATCACGCGTGGTGGCTTTGGTGAAACCGTAGCGAAGCAAAACAGCATGCAGCGCAGCAGCGCCAGCTCAAGTTCCAGCTCTTCCCGTAGCATGGGCGGCTGAGGCGTATTGAATGAAGCGGATAGATATTACAGCGCGTCCTGATTGGCAGGAAAAAGCCACCGAGTTTGGTTTTCGTTTTCACACCATGTACGGCGAGCCCTACTGGAGCGAAGAGGCTTACTATCAGTTCACGCTGGCTCAGATTGAAGAGTTGGAAGAAACCACGGCAGAGCTGCACCAGATGTGTTTGCAGGTGGTAGAAAAAGTTATCAATAGCGACGCGCTGCTCGCCAAATTCCGTATTCCCAAACACACCTGGGAATTCGTCAGACACTCATGGCGTACCAATCAGCCCTCGCTGTATTCACGCCTCGATTTGGCGTATGACGGCAAGTCTCCAGCCAAGCTGCTGGAAAATAATGCGGATACGCCAACATCGCTATACGAAGCCGCCTTTTTCCAATGGCTCTGGCTGGAAGATCAAATCAACGCCGGGAATCTGCCGCAGAATTCTGACCAGTACAACAGCATTCAGGAAAAGCTGATCGAACGTTTTGAAGAGCTAAAACTGAATCATGGCTTCGGCTTGCTGCACTTCGCCTGCTGTCAGGATACGGAAGAAGATCGCGGCACAGTGCAATACCTTCAGGATTGCGCGCTGGAAGCGGGCCTGCCGAGCGAGTTTCTGTACATCGAGGAAATTGGCCTCGGTGAGAAAGGCCAGTTTACCGATCCTGAAAATCAGGTGATTGGTAATCTGTTCAAGCTGTATCCGTGGGAATTCATGCTGCGCGAGATGTTTTCCACCAAACTGGAAGATGCTGGCGTGCGTTGGCTGGAGCCAGCCTGGAAAAGCATCATTTCCAATAAAGCGCTGCTGCCGATGCTGTGGGAAATGTTCCCAGATCACCCCAACCTGCTTCCTGCCTACTTTGCGGAAGATGAACATCCCAAGCTGGACAGCTACGTCACCAAGCCGCTGTTTTCACGCGAAGGGGCAAACATCCAAATTATCGAAAATGGGAAAGAGATTGCGTCAGCCGACGGCCCCTACGGCGAAGAAGGGATGATCGTCCAGCAATATCATCCTTTGCCGAAATTTGGCGATAGCTACACGCTGATTGGTAGCTGGCTAGTAAACGACCAACCTTGCGGTATCGGCGTACGTGAAGATCGCGCTCTGATCACGCAGGATCTCTCGCGCTTCTATCCGCACACCATTCTGGATTAAGCCGCAAAATTGAAACTAATAAGGCACGGTTTTCACCGTGCCTTATTCATCACTGAAGCAAAAAGCGGATTACCCCACCTGCACCGACAGCATACTCAGCGAGCCCATTTCGAGCCCATCGACCGGAATGCCGATCGCCTCTTTACCGTCCCAGCTTCCCAGTACATAGAGCAGCGGGAAATAGTGATCGGGCGTCGGGTTAGATAATGCGGCACCGCCATGCTGCATAAAATTAACCAGCGGATGGTCGTCCCCCTGATAAGTCAGGTTATCACGCACAAATTGATTGAACGAAATTGCCCACGGATACGGCTCCGCGTCGCCAGCCCATTTCACCATCCGCAGGTTATGCACGACGTTACCGCTGGCGACAATCATGAAGCCTTCATCACGCAGTGCCGCCAGCTTGCGCCCTAATTCGTAGTGATACGCGGCGGGCTGCGTGCCGTCCACGCTCAGTTGCACAACGGGAATATCCGCATCAGGATACATCTTGATCAGTACGCCCCAAGAGCCGTGATCCAAACCCCATTGGCTCTGATCGGCAGTCACGGGATATGGCGCCAGCACCTGCTGGATTCTCGCCGCCAATTCAGGCGAGCCGGGTGCCGGATACTGGGTATCAAACAGCGCCTGTGGGAAGCCGCCAAAATCATGGATGGTGCGTGGGTTTTTCATCGCCGTTACGGCGGTGCCACGGGTATACCAGTGGGCGGAAACGGCAATAATCGCCTTTGGACGCGGCAGCGTCTCACCCAGCGTTTGCCATGCCTGCGTATATACATTGTTTTCCAACACGTTCATCGGGCTACCGTGGCCGAGGAACAGTGCAGGCATCCGGGAAGTGTTGTTCATAGTCATATCCTCTGAAAGATGTCAGCGAACGTGCAACCGCACGCGATGGCCTTACTTTACGCGCTTTGTGACACAGAAAAAGTCAGAGTTATGTGATGAAGAACATCAATTAATTTGAAATGTATTACACGGCAAGCAAAACTGCCGACGAGGAATAGATAACTCGCAAAAGACCAGATTAAGCAGAGCGACCTTTAGTATCAGAATAAACCTGACTACCTTCGCGCTTTCCAACCCCCATGACCATCACTGTAATGGTCTCATCCTGGACCAAATACACCAGCCGGTAACCAGCAGACTTCAGTTTAATTTTATACTGGTCTTTACGACCATGAAGCTGGGCTGAGGGAACACGAGGATGTTCTAAACGCTCAGCCAGCTTTTTCTTGAACTGTTCCCGAACAGGATGCCCTAATTTTTTCCATTCCTTCATTGCCGAAGGCACAAATTTTAACTTATAGGTCATCGAGCGAAATCTCTTCCGCGTCAGCTAACTCTGACATACGATCATCAACAGTACGCCCCAGTTCTGCATCTTCAGCCAATTCCATTAAATAAGCGAACATAGCAGGAGGCACACAATAGAACGCAGGCTCATTCCGGTTCAGTATAGCGATAGTCTCACCTTCAGCAGCCCGTACTGTCCCCATTGGGTCGCGTTTCAGTTCCGTGATGCTGGCCGCTGTGTTAGTTAGGATATTGAAAGCCATAATTCGGTCACTCAATTCGGTTAGTCAAAGACAACTTAAACACGCTAATAATAACACTTCTAAAAGCACTCAATATAGTATTTCCTACGCATCGTTTCATACTCGCTGTTAAGCCGCGTTCTTTCATAAAAAGCGTCGTGGACAGTCATTCATCTTGCCTGCCCCATAAAGCAAAACCCCGCCGAAGCGGCGGTTTTATGATGAAGGGCGTTGACCGTTAAGCCGCGTTCTTTCATAAAAAGCGTCGTGGACAGTCATTCATCTTGCCTGTCCCCATAAAGCAAAACCCCGCCGAAGCGGGGTTTTATGATGAAGGGCGTTGACCGTTAAGCCGCGTTCTTTCATAAAAAGCGTCGTGGACAGTCATTCATCTTGCCTGTCCCCATAAAGCAAAACCCCGCCGAAGCGGCGTTTTATGATGAAGGGCGTTGACCGTTAAGCCGGGCTCTTTCATAAAAAGCGTCGTGGACAGTCATTCATCTTGCCTGTCCCCATAAAGCAAAACCCCGCCGAAGCGGGGTTTTATGATGAAGGGAGTTGACCGTTAAGCCGGGTTCTGTCGTGGACAGTCATTCATCTAGGCCAGCAATCACTCACTGGCTCAAGCAGCCTACCCGGGTTCAGTACGGGCCGTACCATGTGAACCCCTATTTGGCCTTGCTCCGGGTGGAGTTTACCGTGCCACGAACTGTTGCCAGTCGCGCGGTGCGCTCTTACCGCACCCTTTCACCCTTACCTGATCCCACTTGCGTGGGCCATCGGCGGTTTGCTCTCTGTTGCACTAGTCGTAGGCTTACGCCTCCCAGGCGTTACCTGGCACCCTGCCCTATGGAGCCCGGACTTTCCTCCCCTCCACCTGTCTCCCCCGAAAGGGACGGCAGTGAAGCGGCGACTGTCTGGTCAACTCCGGCGCGGATGATAGGGCAAATTGCCCTACTTGTCATCCCCCGATTCACCGCTATCGCCTTCTTGCTCCAGCCCATAGCGGTAAAGTGCGTTCTTCTTCACGCCATGAATCTCCGCCGCCAGCGCCGCCGCTTTCTTCAGGGGCAGCTCGGCGCGTAATAGCGTCAGCGTGCGCAACGCTTCCGCCGACAGCGCGCTGTCATCAGCCTGATGCCCTTCCACAATCAGCACCATTTCCCCTTTGCGCCGATTCTCATCTTCTTTCACCCAGGCCAGCAGTTCACCCACGGGCGCGCCGTGAATCGACTCCCAGGTTTTGGTGATTTCACGCGCTAATACGACATAGCGATCGACCCCCAGCACTTCGCTGATATCTTGTAGGCTGTCCAAAAGGCGATGGGTGGATTCATAGAAAATCAGCGTACGGGGTTCTTCCCCCAGATCGCGTAGCGTATCTTTACGCGCCTTGGTCTTGGCAGGAAGAAAACCTTCATAGCAAAAGCGGTCAGACGCCAAGCCAGACGCGGAGAGCGCCGTTATCGCCGCGCATGCGCCCGGTAGCGGCACCACGCGAACGCCCGCTTCGCGGCAGCGCCGAACTAAATGGTAACCGGGGTCGTTAATCAGCGGCGTACCCGCATCTGAAACCAGCGCGATGCTTTGCCCTGACTGCAATTTAGCCAGTAACACATCCGCTTTTTGTTGCTCGTTGTGATCGTGTAATGCGAACAGTCGCGCATTAATCGCAAAATGTTGTAACAGCAGACCGGTATGGCGGGTATCCTCTGCGGCGATCAGATCAACGCTCGCCAATACCGCCAGCGCACGCTGCGTGATGTCACCCAGATTGCCGATTGGCGTGGGGACAATGTAGAGGGTAGATGCAGAAATGTCTGCTTGTTGGTCTTGATTCATTGTTTCATCCGGGTTGCCGATTTAATATTGAGCATCTTTAAAAAAAATCACTGGATACAGTATGCTTCCCTTTCATTTCGTCCGTACCCAGGCAGGGCGTGTTATCCCTGTTTTGTTAGCGGCACTGTTTCTCGCAGGCTGTCCAAGTCACGCCCCGCAGAGCCCACCACCCGAGGTTCAGGGCAAAGCCGACGCATCATCCGATTATTATCTGCAACAGATGCAGCAAAGTAGCGATAATAACAAGGCTGACTGGCAATTACTTGCTATTCGTTCCCTGTTACAGGAAGGGAAAGCCCCTCAGGCAAGCCAGCAGTTCAACACGCTGCCAGAAAAATTAAGCTCGGCGCAAAAACAAGAACAACAACTACTTAGCGCGGAACTGTCTGTTGCACAAAACAGCATGAATGCGGCCAAGGCAGCACTGAGCCAGCTTGATGTGGGCGCGCTTTCCGATCAGCAGAAGCAACGTTATTACCAGGCGCAGATCAAAACCGCGCAAGGGCGTCCTTCCATTGAGCTACTGCGCGCCTATATCGCTCAAGAGCCGCAGTTGAAAGGCGACGAACATCAGATCAATCTCGATCAGACCTGGCTGACGTTGACGCAAATGTCACCGCAGGAGTCCAGCTCGCTGCTGATTAATGCGAATGAAAATGTGCTGCAAGGCTGGGTCGATCTACTCAATAACTATCAGGACAACCGGACTTCTCCCGATCAGTTAAAGAGTGCGATTCAGGACTGGCAGACCCGCTACCCGCATCATCCTGCGGCGAAAACGCTGCCTACACAGTTGAATCAAGTACTCAACTACCAGCAGTCATCGGTGAACAGCATCGCGCTGCTGTTACCACTTAACGGTCAGGCGCAGGTTTTTGCTAATGCCATTCAGCAAGGTTTTAACACGGCCAAGAACGGTCAGATAGCCACAGCGGCCATATCTGCCCCTGCTGCACCTTCGGCGGATACCACGCAAGCAGAACAGGTAACCCCGGCGTCAGAGGGTCAGAATACCCAATCCCCCGCGACGTACAGCGATCAGGCAGTCACCTCTCCGACACCAGCACTGGAAGCACAGGCAACAAGCGCTGGGCTGTCCAGTTCGCTTCCAGTCAAAGTGTATGACACCTCTTCACAGCCGCTGGCGAATATTCTCACACAGGCACAGCAAGATGGCGCATCGCTGGTCATCGGCCCTCTACTGAAAAATGAAGTAGATCAGTTGGCGAACAGCCAATCGCCGCTGAATATTTTGGCATTGAACCAGCCGGAACACGTCGAAAATAGCCCTAACATCTGTTACTTCGCGCTCTCTCCGGAAGATGAAGCCAGAGACGCGGCAAAATTTATCCACCAGCAGGGTAAACAGCAGCCGTTGGTCTTGGCGCCTCGCGGTGCGCTGGGCGACCGTATCGTTAATGCATTTGCTCAAGCCTGGAACCAACAAAGCAGTGCCAACCCTCTGCAACAGCGCTTTGGCAACACGGCGGAGCTAAAGCAGGCCATCAATAGCGGCGCAGGTTTAAGCCTGAGCGGCCAGCCGGTTAGCGTGTCGCAACAGCAAGCGCAACCGGGCACCACCATCGGAGGCTTAACGATTCCTTCACAGGTTCAACCGACGGTCAGCTCATCCGTTAGTGGCAATATCGATGCGGTCTACATCATCGCAACGCCAGACGAGCTGGCGCTGATTAAGCCGATGATCGATATGCGTACCACTTCACACGCACGCCCAGCGCTTTATGCCAGCTCACGTAGCTTCCAGGCTGGATTAGGCCCTGATTTCCGCCTTGAAATGGAAGGGTTGCAGTTCAGCGATATCCCGCTGTTAGCAGGCGCGAACCCAGCACTGATGCAGCAGGTCAGCAGCCAGTTTAAAAACGATTACTCATTAGTCCGCCTGTATGCCATGGGGATGGATGCCTGGACGCTGGCCAGCCACTTTGGTGAAATGCGCCAGATTCCGGGTCACCAGATTCCCGGCGCAACAGGCATGTTAAGCGCAGGGCCGGATTGCACTATCAATCGGCAGTTAACCTGGCAGCAATATCGCCAGGGTCAGTTGGTACCGGTTCTCTGAATCAGCGGGCCGCTGGCGCAGTTTATGAACAACAAGCCCGTCGTTATCTTGAACGCGCGGGTCTGACCTTCACCGCCGCAAATGTTACGCTACGCGGCGGTGAGTTGGACTTAATTATGCGTGACCGTCATATCTGGGTGTTTGTTGAAGTGCGCTATCGGCGCAACGCCCAGTTTGGCGATGCGGCAGCCAGCATCACCCGACGCAAACAGCAGCGGTTGCTGCATGCCGCCGCCGTGTGGTTGGCACAGCGAGGTGCCAGTTTTGACACGGTAGACTGCCGTTTTGACGTGCTGGCCATTACGGGCGACCAATTCGACTGGCTACCGAACGCCTTTGCCGCTCAGGGATAATTCATCCTTATGAATTTTAATTTACGTAGGTTAACTCAACGTGCTGGATAGAATAAAAGTTTGTTTTACCGAGAGTATTCAAACGCAGATTGCAGCGGCAGAAGCCTTGCCAGACGCCATTTCCCGTGGCGCAATTGCGATGGTGCAGTCTCTGCTGAACGGTAACAAGATTCTGTGCTGTGGTAACGGAACATCGGCAGCCAATTCGCAGCATTTTGCTGCCAGCATGATTAACCGCTTCGAGGCGGAACGCCCTAGTTTACCGGCCATCGCACTTAATGCGGATAATGTGGTCTTAACTGCGATAGCAAATGATCGCTTGCATGAAGAGGTCTATGCCAAACAAGTCAGAGCATTAGGTCAGGCAGGCGACGTATTACTGGCGATATCAACCCGTGGCAATAGCCGCGATATTGTTAAAGCCGTAGAGTCTGCTGTTACCCGCGACATGACGATTGTCGCCCTGACTGGCTACGATGGCGGAGAACTGGCTGGGCTGCTCGGGCCACAGGATGTGGAGATTCGCATCCCGTCACACCGCAGCGCCCGTATTCAGGAAATGCACATGCTGACAGTAAATTGCCTGTGCGATTTGATTGATAACACACTTTTTCCACACCAGAACGATTGAAGGAGCACTACATGAGGATAAGTTCTGCATTTGCCGTGCTGTCTATCGCCCTGCTGCTACAAGGCTGTGTCGGGGTTGTTGCGGTTGGCAGTGCCGTGGCGACCAAAACAGCCACAGACCCGCGTACTGTTGGCACGCAGGTTGACGATGGCACACTGGAAGTCCGCGTGACGAATGCAATCAGCAAAGACGAGCAGCTGAAAAAAGAAGCCCGTATCATTGCGACGGCTTATCAGGGGAAAGTCTTGTTAACAGGGCAAGCTCCGAACACAGAAATGGCAAACCGGGCTAAGCAAATTGCCCTTGGCGTGGAAGGTGCAGCCGAAGTCTACAACGAAATACGTCAAGGCACCCCAGTCTCAATGGGAACCGCCTCCATGGATACCTGGATCACCACCAAGGTTCGCTCACAGATTCTGGCAAGCGACACGGTTAAATCCTCTAACGTAAAAGTCACAACGGAAAACGGCGAAGTCTTCCTGTTAGGTCTGGTGACACAGCGTGAAGGCGCTTCCGCCGCAGAAATCGCCAGTAAGGTTGGCGGTGTGAAACACGTAACGACGGCCTTTACCTACCTGCAATAACGTTTTGATTTATTTAATACATTTTTCTTTTTAAAAACAAAAACCGCTGATGAAGACATCAGCGGTTTTTTTATCTTTGCACGTTTTTATTGTGGTTCGGCAGGCACGTATCGTCACCCGATGGAATCAGGGACAACCAAATTATGGTGTAGCAGGATTCAGCAACCAGAGCGCACGGCGGGTTTCTACGCTGACATGGCTCGGTTCTTTATCTCGCGCGCTGGCAGCACCAGTAAGTAACTCCGCAAAGCCCGCCTGCCTGATTTGCGTCTGGTAACGCGGTGTTTTCAAACCGTGCTCCGCCTGCAATAGCAGAGGAATGAGACGGCTGCTTTGTCTGTCCATCGTCTTGCGCGGCCACGCCTTGTTTTCATCCAGATACGGTGCCATAAAATCCAGCGCCTTTATCACACTGCTGCCCTTCGGCGTGTGGTATTGCCAGATATTCTCCCCGACACGCGAAGCCAACATCGCCATATCCGTTATCGCCTGAAGGTTGAAGTAGCTGTAATGGAAAGAGCGAGTGCGCGCCAGTTCCTCCGGCTGAGAACCATCCGGCAGCAACTGGTGATCCAGTTTTTCCCGCTGCAATTGCGCCATAGACTTCACCACGTCGATTTTTCCCAGATACCAGGCAATTCCCGCTACCTGTACGGTATACCAGCTACCGTGGTTGTTCTGGGCCGTTGCCTCTTTTTTCCCCAGCTTGCTGGTTTGCAGCCAGTGCAGATAATCGCTCATCCATTTCTGCATCTGTTGCTCATCCTGCGTCGTCCAGCCCGGAGCGTGACGCAGCATAATCAGGGAATCGACAATGCGGGTGGAAAAATAGCGTCCGTCCAATACACCCGCCCCTCTGCCCGGCGCGATGCCCGGCACACCTTGCGCGAAATCGAGATTAGGGTTCATGCGCGTAGCGGGGTCGATAAACCAGGTACGGATCATCGAGATGGCCTTATCGGCATAAGCCTGTTTGCCAGAGAAATACCACGCCAACGTCAACGCCTGCGTTTGGGCGGTGAATTTTGCCAGCCTAACCCCGTCAGTCTCTTCATCCTTACTGGCAGGGTTTACCTGCCCATCACGACGAATCCAGGGCAAACCATCAGCTTTGTCGGGATCGGGCCACCAGTAGGCGCTGAGGCTCAAATAATCATGTTTTGAACCGCTAGGGGGCGTGGATTTTTTTCCCGTCACGCTAGGGTTCTCAATTTTCAGTGCACGATCGGCTTCTGAAATGAGTTGCTCATACGCCATGCGCGTCTGCGGCTTTTCCGTTTTCTGTTGTAACTGCTGTTTTACCGAGGATAGCTGAGGCTGCTGCAAGAAGGCGTAGGGATTATCGGGGGGTGACGCTTTAGGCTCCGCATCCGCACGGGCAACGGAAGCCACACAACACAGTGCAACCAGTAAACCTGACCAATAACGTAACCGCATACTTTCTCCTGATGTCGAAAACACGACCGTTAACGCAAAAATTCCTCGGTATACTAACGAAGAACACTTATTAATTCAGATTGTTATCTCACAACAAATTGATTTCTCACAACAGATCGTTATCTCGCAAAAATGCGTCGCCGCCCATCTGTCTCATCTGACGCAAAATCCACTGCTGGCGTTGAATAACATAGCCGGAGGGGGCATTCGCACGAAAGCGAATAGGGTTAGGCAGCACCGCCGCCAGCAAGGCGGACTCGCTTGCCGCCAGCCTGCTGGCTGGCTTGTTGAAATAACGTCTGGCAGCCGCTTCCACGCCAAAGATACCGGGGCCAAATTCGGCGATATTCAGATACACGGTCAGGATCCGCCGTTTTGTCCAGACCAGCTCCACCCCGGTGGTAATCCCCGCTTCAAGCCCCTTACGTACCCAGCTACGTCCATCCCACAGGAACAGATTCTTCACCATCTGCTGTGAGAGCGTAGAAGCACCGCGAATCCGCTGTGTATTGCGCTCGTTGTGCTTCAATGCCTGACCAATCGCATCCAGATCGAAGCCCCAATGTTGAGGGAATTTTTGGTCTTCCGCCGCTATCACCGCCAGCGCCATTTCCGGTGCAATTTCCTCCATCGAAACCCAGTCAGAATGGGCAACATAGGAGAATTCGCCTTTTAGCCATGCGCTGATTTGCCTGTCGGCCATCACCGCAGAGAACGGCACTGGCAGGAAGGAAAACAGCAGGATGCCACCCAGCCACGCACCGATGACGACCAGCACACTGCGAACAATCAGACGCTTCAGCCACGTTAGCACGCCTCCACGCCCTCTGCTCCACCTCATTCGGTGAGATCCAAAACGCGGGCTACGAGCTTATCAATGCCTTTTGCCGCTTCGCTGATGGAGTTAGCCAGCATGTAAGCCGGTGTCGTCACGATTTTATGTTCCGCATCAACCACGATATCATCGACCGGACAAACAACATGGATGCCGCCCATCTCTTCAACCGCTTCAGCGGTGTCAATATCGTTACCAATAGTTATGCGTACAGGTTCACCCAAAATCTTCGGCAGGAGCGCAGGTGAGATGCAAATAAAACCAATTGGTTTATTTTGCTTATAAATTTCCTGTGTGAGCAATTGCAGCGCTTCATCGATCTGACATGTCGTTCCTTGCGTCGCAAAGTCGCTTAAATTTTTCGCAGCACCAAAACCACCGGGCACAATCAGCGCATCTAAATCTTCTGTATTCGCGGTAGAAAGCGGCTGAATTTTTCCTCTGACGATCCGTGCCGATTCTGCTAAAACGTTGCGATTCTCACCAGTTACGTCACCCGTCAGGTGATTAACCACCTGTAATTGCGGCTTATCTGGCGCAAAGCAAACCGCTTCTGCGCCCGCGCGATCCAGCGCAAGTAACGTCAATACGGCTTCATGAATCTCGGAACCGTCATAAACACCACAGCCACTAAGGACAATGCCGACTCGTTTCATCATATTTTCCTTCATTTCATTACATCAACTAATTGATTTTTTAATTGACAAACACTAATCTACATCACACATTTTAATGATTCTTGTAACAAAGATTTCTACATTTGCTATTTTGTTGCTTGATGAAGATGTACAATAGTTAGGTTTTAATCACTGTTGTAAGATGTACTTAGAAACTAAGCTCTGCTTAGAAACATAGTTAAGTTAGAAACATAGTTAAGACACGAATATCCGCACTTGCGAGTTTACAAAACCTGAAATCTAGATGCAGGTGCATGTTTTCCCTGGTGTTGGCGCATAATTCGCGCACCCCGGCTTCGGCCGGGGTCATTTTTTTCTACCGTATGAAAACGTGCAAAGCCTCGCATTCCCTGTCCCTCTTCACTCGTAAACCCCGCTCAATGTGGCATCTTTTTGCATGATTTCGCGTGAGATGAAAAAATTTTTCTAACCGTTTCACTCGCCACGTCCCTGTGGCTGCACAGAACATATCAGGATTCTTTTTCTGCTTTTGCTACCCAATCACGCAGCACCTGAACATCATGACGCCAGTCGTGCTTAAGTTCATCGACCCATTCCTGCACGTTATCCCACCATGCTGGTAGCGATGAGGTCTGAATCTGCTGAGCAACTTGCTGCAAATGCCGTAACCCGACTGAACCTGCTGCCCCTTTGATTTTGTGCCCTTCTTCCGTAATGCCCTTCTGGTCACGCGCCGTCATGTTGGAATCCAGAATCGCCAGATAGCCCGGCATCATCTGTTCAAACATTTCCAGACTCTGATGAATCAGTTTCGGCCCGACCAAATCCAGATACTGCTCAAGCATCGGGATATCCAGCAGATCTTCTTCTGCTTTTGCCATTTCAGTCCCCTCCTCAATCACTGGTTCTTCCGTCCACACCGTGCGAGTGTCCCAGAATTGTTTGATGACAGCCGTCAGCGCTGGCACCGACAGCGGCTTGCTGAGCACATCATCCATACCCGCATCCAGATATTCGCGTTTATCTTTCAGCACATTCGCCGTCAGCGCCACCAGCGGCGGCAGACTGCGGTTGCCATAGCGTGAACGCAGCTGACGCGCGACGTCCAGCCCGGTCATATCTGGCAGTTGAATATCGAGCAGCACCAGATCGAACTCATCGGGATCGAACATATCCAGCGCCTCCTGTCCGGTCATGGCGACATCCACGCTATTGCCCAATTTTTCCAGCACCGAACGCGCAACCACCACGTTCAGTTCGATATCTTCCACCAGCAGAACGTGCAGCGCCGGTAGCGGCAAATCATCGTCGTCGTCCAGACCACTTCCCGCTTCATCGACGCTCGGCGCAATGACCGTCAGGGTAAAGCAGGAGCCTTTGCCCTGCGTGCTCGAAACCTGGATATCGCCTCCCATGTTCTGCGCCAGACGCTTCGACACGGCAAGACCGATTCCCGTCCCTGTCGCTGGCTTCCCACCGTGCTGGTCTTTGACCTGATAATACATGG
Source organism: Pectobacterium sp. A5351 (assembly GCF_028335745.1). Classification (NCBI taxonomy): domain Bacteria; kingdom Pseudomonadati; phylum Pseudomonadota; class Gammaproteobacteria; order Enterobacterales; family Pectobacteriaceae; genus Pectobacterium; species Pectobacterium sp. A5351. Next base: position 332,434 of record NZ_CP116477.1, on the reverse strand, counting down.
CGAAGATTTTTTCCAGTTCATCCGCCGGAATGCCCATCCCGGAATCTTCCACTTCAAAGCGCAGGCGATCGCTTTTTTCATGCCAGACGCGCACCACAATTTCGCCTTTTTTGCCGTTCTCACCCTTCGGCGTGAATTTCACCGCATTACTGAGCAGGTTCCACAGGATCTGCCGCAGGCGCGTTCCGTCAGTAATGACTTTCTGCGGCAGAGGCTGGTGCTGATCCATAATCAGCTTCAGGCCTTTCGGTTCCGCCAACAAGCCGCCGAGATTCTCCAGATCCACCAGAAAACCAGTGAAATCAATCGGCTGGTTATCCAATTGCACCTTGCGGCGCTCCTGTTTATCCATCTCAATCACGTCGTTAAAGATATTGCCCAGCGTAATCGCGCTGACGTGGATGGTTTTCAGGTATTTTTGCTGTTCAGGGTCAAGTTGCGTATCCAGCAGGATGCGACTTAACCCGACAATGCCATTAAGCGGCGTACGAAGCTCGTGGCTGATTGTTGAGATAAAAGTGGTCTTCTCCCTACTGGCGTTCTCTAACGCGTCCTGGTAACGCTTACGCTCCGTTATATCGCGTCCAAACCCCATCAACCCGTGACGTTTACCCATCCGGTCATAAAACGGCACCTTACGCAGCTCAAAACAGGCTTTACGGCCATCGGGATAAACCAGCCACTGTTCATAGGTCAGAGAAACGTTATGACGGAACACTTTTTCGTCCGTCTCCATCACTTTCTCGGCAATATCGGGGGAGTAAACATCCTGCGGCGTCAGGCCAATGAGCTGCTTCTGGCTTTTGCCCACTAACAGCTCCATCGCCCGGTTGCAGCCGGAGAATTCTTTCTCTTCGTTACGGTAGTAAACCAAATCCGGCGAGGCATCGAGGAACGAGCGCAGCAACGCCGACTGTTGCTCCAGTTCAATCTGCGCCTGTTCACGGCGGGACATCTCGTCTTTGAGTCGGCTCATCACCAGCGCACGCGCATCTTCCGCTTTGATACGGTCAGCGATTTCCTGATTGAGCTGTGCGATGTTCTCCTGAAGCTGCGCATTCAGCTCCAGATCCCGATGGCGCATTTCTTCCAGCTTCGCCACCAGCTTCGACAGCCGCTGGCGCGACTCCTCGAGCTGTTCCACCACCACGGAGAGAAAATAAACGGCCCAGGGCGTAATCAGCAGCCCGAAGAAAATGGAACGGACGACGTCGATGTTCTCGACTTCCCCGCTGAGCAGCAGGGTGACGGCCATTTGCACCACCATCGCCAACAGCACCAATACCGAGGCCAGCAGCAGTGAAAAACGGACAAGCCCCAGTTTTACCATCAAATCAACATAGTACTGCGCCAACAGACGAATTTGCTTCATAGCGATTTCCCTTAGTCACCCACCCGCGCATCATAACGTAAAACGGCGGCTGATACGGTGCTGCCGCACAGATTCACGGCACGAAATATCAGCCTCTAACGCCCACCTCTTTTGACGCATTACATACTAGCGTAGCGGTAGGGCGTGCCGAGCGCGGAACCCTGTACACCATGCGTTTGCAGATAGCGATCCAGCTCGACCATGCCCGTCCAGCGGTTTTCACACCAGAGCGGAGCCAGCAGGGTCGGACGGCGAGCGCTGGCGGAAATGCGGTGATAGATCACCTCCGGCGGCGTATGGCGAATCATCTCTCCTGCCGTCTCCACATAGCGATCCAGTGCCAGCTCGGACAGCCTTCCCGCCCGCCAGGCTTTCGCCATCGTGCTGCCTTCCACGATATGGAGCGGGTGTAGCTTAATGCCCTCCACGCCGGTCTCAACCACCTGCTCCAGCGTCGATAAGCAGCGCTGTGCGTCTTCTCCCGGTAAACCGACAATCAGATGGCTACACACTTTCAGGCCGCGCTCACGTGCGCGGCGGGTGGTTTCCTGATAGCAGGCGAAATCATGTCCGCGATTAATCCGGTGCAGCGTTTTGTCACACGCACTTTGCAGCCCCAGTTCCAGCCAGACCTCGTAACCCTGTTCATGATAACGGGACAGCAAATCCAGCACCGCATCAGGCACGCAGTCAGGGCGCGTGCCCACACACAGTCCCACCATTTCGGCCTGTTTCAGCGCTTCCTGATACATGCTTTCCAGCACCTGAACTTCGGCATAGGTGCTAGTATACGCCTGGAAATACGCCAGATAGCGTTTGGCGCGGTTCACCTTTCCCGCCTGCGTTTCCAACTGCTGCGCAATACTGCGTTGCTGCATCTGTTCATCCGCAAACGAGGCCACATTGCAGAACGTACAGCCGCCTCGCCCCAGCGTGCCATCACGGTTAGGGCAATTAAAACCACCGTGTAGCGTCAGCTTGTGGATCTTCTCGCCATAGCGGCGTTGAAGATTTCCGCCAAACATATTGATTAATTTTTGCAATTGCATATTCTAACCTGCTCCCTTGAGGAACAGCAGACTACCTTTCTCTTGCCCCCTTCGCGATGACCGCGATCAATCACACACACCCCAACGAAATGCATTTTTATTCGCTTTTAGTGAAAATAAACTCACGTCTGTGCTAATTAATTTTTCTTATCCCGTATGCGCGCTTGATGAAAAGATGAAGCAATACTTAAAAATAGTTTCATTAAATCTAAAAGTAACCATATACAGCATAATATGCTGAGACTGAGAAACAATGCAGCACGGATAAGGGTTCTCGCGCTTTTATATAGTGATACAGCTCACACTTCAATTAAACGCCATAGTCATTTACCGAGATAATTTTTCTAAAAAAATCATTATCTTTCATAGGTATAATTAAAAACTATCGTTTATCAGCACATTTTGCACTGGTATTTGACCTGAACAGGCTTTCTCGCTAATTTGGGAATCCGCTGGAAGCTTTCCTGACGGGTCCATGATTCGTCATATTTATGCAGTAAATGAAGACTCCCTCTAAAAACAAGTCATTTACCACTTGTGAGACCGTCACGAGAGGCCGAAGAAGAGAGCGTAATACTAGCCGCTCAACGCCACGGTGCTTTCTCGCAGTAGGTTGTGAGAGTCACACAGAGCCTGGGGAGGTTCACTAATATGTTGTACGATGCATCCCAAGAGAGAGATAACTGTGGTTTCGGATTAATCGCCCATATAGAAGGTGAGCCGAGCCATAAAGTAGTGCGTACCGCGATTCACGCACTCGCACGCATGCAGCACCGTGGCGCAATCCTTGCTGACGGCAAGACTGGCGACGGCTGCGGTTTATTACTTCAGAAGCCAGACCGTTTCTTTCGTCTGGTGGCGGAAGAGCACGGCTGGCGCTTAGCCAAAAACTACGCTGTTGGCATGATGTTTCTCAATCAGGACGAAGAGCTGGCTCGCGCCACGCGTCGGATTGTAGAAGAAGAGTTGCAGAACGAAACGCTGTCCGTACTGGGCTGGCGTGAAGTGCCAACCAATCCGGATGTGCTGGGTGAAATTGCCCTGTCATCCATGCCGCGTATTGAGCAAATTTTCGTTAACGCCCCCGCTGGCTGGCGTCAACGTGATATGGAACGCCGTTTGTTCATGGCGCGCCGCCGTATCGAAAAGCGCATCGAAGATAAAGACTTCTACGTTTGTAGCTTCTCCAATCTGGTCACGATCTATAAAGGTCTGTGTATGCCGGCGGATCTGCCGCGCTTCTACCTCGATCTGGCTGACCTACGTCTGGAATCTTCGATCTGTCTGTTCCACCAGCGTTTCTCAACCAACACGGTACCCCGCTGGCCGCTGGCGCAGCCGTTCCGCTATCTGGCGCACAACGGCGAAATCAACACCATCGCTGGTAACCGCCAATGGGCACGCGCGCGCGCTTACAAATTCAAAACCCCGCTGATCCCAGACTTGCAGGATGCCGCGCCGTTCGTCAACGAAACCGGCTCTGACTCCAGCTCGCTGGATAACATGCTGGAACTGTTCCTGAGCGGCGGGATGGATATCATCCGCGCCATGCGCCTGCTGGTTCCGCCAGCCTGGCAGAACAACCCGGATATGGATCCTGAACTGCGCGCCTTCTTCGACTTTAACTCCATGCACATGGAGCCGTGGGATGGCCCGGCCGGTATCGTGATGTCCGACGGGCGCTATGCTGCCTGTAACCTGGATCGTAACGGCCTGCGCCCGGCGCGCTACGTCATCACCAAAGACAAGCTGATCACCTGTGCGTCTGAAGTCGGCATCTGGGATTATCAACCGGATGAAGTGGTTGAAAAAGGCCGCGTCGGTCCGGGTGAGCTGATGGTCATCGACACCCGCAGTGGCCGTATCCTGCACTCTGCTGAAACCGATGACGATCTGAAAAGCCGCCACCCTTACAAAGAGTGGATGGAGAAAAACGTTAAGCGCCTCGTGCCGTTTGAAGAGTTGCCAGACGATCAGGTCGGCAGCCGTGAATTCGACGATGAACTGCTGGAGACCTTCCAGAAACAGTACGGTTACAGCAGCGAAGAGCTGGATCAGGTCATCCGCGTGCTGGGCGAAAACGGTCAGGAAGCGACCGGTTCCATGGGCGATGACACGCCGTTCGCCGTGCTGTCGAGCCGTCCACGCATCATTTATGACTACTTCCGTCAGCAGTTCGCGCAGGTCACCAACCCGCCGATCGACCCGCTGCGTGAAGCCCATGTCATGTCGCTGGCGACCAGCATTGGTCGTGAAATGAACGTGTTCTGTGAAGCGGAAGGTCAGGCTCACCGTCTGAGCTTTAAATCACCGATCCTGCTTTACTCCGACTTCACCCAACTGACGTCGCAGGATGAACTGCACTATCGTGCCGACACGCTGGATCTGACGTTTGATCCGTCGCAGCAAACGCTACAACAGACGATCGAGAAACTGTGTGACGAAGCAGAAAGCAAAGTCAGAGACGGTGCCGTTCTGCTGGTGCTGTCCGACCGCGGCATTAGCGAATCACGCTTGCCTGTCCCTGCGCCAATGGCCGTCGGTGCCGTTCAGCGCCGTCTGGTCGAAAAGAGCCTGCGCTGTGATGCCAACATCATTGTCGAAACCGCCAGCGCACGCGACCCGCACCACTTTGCCGTGCTGTTAGGCTTTGGTGCAACGGCGATCTACCCTTACCTCGCTTACGAAACGCTGGCCCGGATGGTGGATAACCACACCATCGACAAACCTTATCGTGCCGTGATGCTGAACTACCGTAATGGCATCAACAAAGGCCTGTACAAGATTATGTCCAAAATGGGCATCTCGACGATTGCGTCTTACCGCTGCTCCAAGCTGTTTGAAGCCGTGGGCCTGCACAAAGATGTGTCGACGCAATGCTTCCTGGGCGTCGTCAGCCGCATCGGCGGTGCAAACTACAGCGACTTCGAACAAGATCTGTTGAACCTGTCCAAACGCGCCTGGCTGAAGCGTAAAACGCTGGAACAGGGCGGACTGCTGAAGTTTGTGCACGGCGGCGAATACCATGCCTACAACCCAGACGTGGTCACCACGCTGCAAACCGCGGTGAAAACCGGGGAGTACAGCGATTACGAGCAATACGCCAAACTGGTTAACGAGCGTCCAGCAGCGACCTTACGCGACCTGCTGGCACTGAAACCGCAAGAAGGCGCGGCTATCGCGATCGACAGCGTTGAACCCGCTTCTGAAATGTTCAAACGCTTCGATACCGCGGCCATGTCCATCGGCGCACTCAGCCCAGAAGCGCATGAATCACTGGCAGAAGCGATGAACGGGCTGGGCGGTTTCTCCAACTCCGGTGAAGGTGGTGAAGATCCCGCGCGTTACGGTACCAATAAAGTGTCCCGTATCAAGCAGGTTGCTTCTGGCCGCTTTGGTGTGACGCCAGCCTATTTGGTTAACGCTGATGTGATTCAGATTAAAGTGGCGCAGGGCGCGAAGCCGGGCGAAGGCGGTCAGTTACCGGGTGATAAAGTCACGCCGTACATTGCCCGTCTGCGTTATTCCGTGCCGGGTGTGACGCTGATTTCACCACCGCCGCACCACGACATTTACTCTATCGAAGATCTGGCACAGCTGATTTTCGATCTGAAACAGGTCAACCCGAAAGCGATGATTTCGGTAAAACTGGTGTCCGAACCGGGCGTCGGAACGATCGCTACAGGTGTTGCCAAGGCGTATGCCGACCTGATTACCATCGCTGGTTACGACGGCGGTACCGGTGCCAGCCCGCTGTCTTCCGTGAAATACGCGGGCTGCCCGTGGGAACTGGGTCTGGTAGAAACACAGCAAGCTTTGGTATCCAACGGTTTGCGCCACAAAATCCGCCTTCAAGTGGACGGTGGCCTGAAAACTGGCTTGGATATCGTCAAGGCAGCGATTTTGGGTGCGGAAAGCTTCGGCTTCGGTACCGGGCCAATGGTCGCACTGGGCTGTAAATACCTGCGTATCTGCCACCTGAACAACTGTGCGACCGGCGTTGCCACGCAGGATGAGAAGCTGCGTCGCGATCACTACCACGGTCTGCCTGAGCGTGTGACCAACTACTTCCAGTTCATCGCACACGAAACCCGCGTGCTGATGGCGGAGTTGGGCGTCAGCCGTCTGGTGGATCTGATTGGCCGCACCGACTTGCTGGTTGAGCTGGACGGTTTCAGCGCTAAACAGAACAAACTGGATCTGTCTCCGCTGCTGCACGCTGCACAGCCTCAGCCGGGCAAAGCGCTGTACTGCACTGAAAGCAATCTGTCGTTCGATAAAGGCTTGCTGAACAAAGAGTTGCTGGCACAGGCACAGCCGCACATCGATTCGAAACAGGGCAAAGCGCTCTACTTCGATATCCGTAACACCGATCGCTCCGTCGGCGCGACGCTGTCTGGTGCAATTGCCGAGAAACATGGCGATCAAGGGCTGGCTGGCGATCCGATCAAAGCCTACTTCTCCGGTACCGCAGGACAGAGCTTTGGCGTCTGGAACGCAGGCGGCGTGGAACTAAAATTAACTGGTGATGCCAACGACTATGTGGGCAAAGGCATGGCAGGCGGCAGCATCTCCGTGCGCCCTCCGGTGGGTTCCGCCTTCCGCAGCCACGAAGCCAGCATTATTGGTAACACCTGTCTCTACGGCGCGACTGGCGGTAAGCTGTTTGCCGCAGGCCGCGCCGGTGAGCGTTTCGCCGTACGTAACTCCGGCTGTATCACCGTGGTAGAAGGCATCGGCGATAACGGCTGTGAATACATGACGGGCGGTATCGTCTGCGTGCTGGGTCGTACTGGCGTGAACTTTGGCGCAGGCATGACCGGTGGATTCGCCTACGTGCTGGATGAAGACGGTGAATTCCGCAAACGCGTTAACCCGGAACTGGTGGAAGTGCTGGATGTCGAAGAACTGGCTATTCATGAAGAGCATCTTCGTGGCCTGATCACCGAGCACGTGCAGAATACCGGTTCACACCGCGGAGAAGAGATCCTCGCTAACTGGCCGACCTGGGCACCGAAGTTTGCTCTGGTGAAACCGAAGTCAAGTGATGTGAAGGCATTGTTGGGTCACCGTAGTCGTTCCGCAGCCGAGCTGCGGGTTCAGGCGCAGTAAGAGGTCATCATGAGTCAGAATGTTTACCAGTTTATCGACTTACAGCGCGTTGATCCGCCCAAGAAACCGCTGAAGATTCGTAAAATTGAATTTGTTGAGATCTACGAGCCGTTCTCAGAAAGCCAGTCCAAAGCTCAGGCAGATCGCTGCCTGTCGTGCGGTAACCCTTACTGTGAGTGGAAATGTCCGGTACATAACTACATCCCGAACTGGCTGAAGCTGGCGAACGAAGGTCGTATTATCGAAGCGGCGGAGTTATCGCACCAGACCAACAGCCTGCCGGAAGTCTGCGGTCGCGTGTGCCCGCAGGATCGTCTGTGTGAAGGTTCCTGTACGCTGAATGATGAGTTCGGCGCGGTCACCATCGGCAACATCGAGCGCTATATCAATGATAAAGCGATAGAGATGGGCTGGAAGCCAAGCGTTGCCAACGTCAAACCGACTGGCAAACGCGTCGCCATCATTGGTGCAGGCCCTGCTGGACTAGCCTGTGCCGACGTGCTGGCACGCAATGGCGTACAAGCCGTCGTCTTCGATCGTCATCCCGAGATCGGTGGCCTGCTGACCTTCGGTATCCCCTCTTTCAAGCTGGAAAAAGAGGTGATGGTGAAACGTCGTGAGATTTTCACCGAGATGGGCATCGAATTCCGTCTGAACACCGAAGTCGGCAAAGACGTGCAGATGAAAGCGCTGCTGGATGAATATGATGCCGTCTTCCTCGGCGTCGGCACCTATCAGTCTATGCGTGGCGGATTGGACAATGAAGACGCTCAGGGTGTCTACGATGCGCTGCCGTTCCTGATCGCCAACACTAAGCAGCTGATGGGCTTTGAAGCCGCAGCAGACGAGCCTTACGTCAGCATGCAAGGTAAACGCGTTGTGGTGCTGGGCGGTGGTGACACCGCGATGGACTGCGTGCGTACCTCGATTCGCCAGGGTTCAACGCACGTGACCTGTGCCTATCGTCGTGATGAAGAGAACATGCCGGGTTCCAAACGCGAAGTGAAAAACGCGCGTGAAGAAGGCGTCGAGTTCAAATTCAACCTGCAACCGTTAAGCGTCGAGATCAACGGCGCGGGCAAAGTGTGCGGCGTGAGAATGGCGCGTACCGCACTGGGTGCGCCGGATGCCAACGGGCGTCGTCGTCCTGAAATCGTAGAGGGTTCCGAACACGTTCTGGAAGCCGATGCGGTCATCATGGCGTTCGGCTTCCGTCCGCACAAAATGGCGTGGCTGGCAGAACATGACGTCAAACTGGACGATCAAGGTCGCATTGTCGCACCGGAAAGCTGCGATAACGCCTTCCAGACCAGCAACCCGAAAATTTTTGCGGGCGGCGATGCGGTACGTGGTTCCGACCTGGTGGTCACCGCCATCGCAGAAGGCCGTAAAGCCGCTGATGGCATCATGAACTATCTGGAAGTGTAAAAACGTGGAAGTGTAAAAACGACCCACTTCTCTTAAGGGCAGCGCTGGCTGCCCTTTTCTTTTTCCGTCCTTACCTAAGCCTTCAATCTTTACCTGCATAAAGCGCGATAATATCCTGCTCCGTCAGCGTCGGCGTCTTTTCAGCAAATGAGTAGTAGCCCGGTTTCTTATCAATATAAATCTGCGATATCAGCGTCTTACTCGTCTCCTCAGCAAAGAAACCCGCCGGAATATGATAGGCATTACCGCCACGCAGTCGGTAAAATAGATGCGTTCCACACACGCGGCAAAAACCGCGTTCGGCCCATTCCGATGATGGCCAGACCGTAATGTTCTCCTCACCTTCTATCTCAATCGCCGGATCCGTGCATTCGACGGACATCAAGGGTCCGCCGCCCCACGTCTGGCACATTCCACAATGGCACGCGCTGACATCACTCACCGAATGCGCCGTGGAAATCGTCACGCCGCCACATAAACAACGACCTTGATGCATAGCTTCCTCCCCTGATGTTCTGCGTTCTAGAATCGCAATATCCCATAAACAGGGAATATCACCGCTGGTTCCGGTTATAGCATAGGTTATATACGCCCTTGATCTTATTCTCAGGAAGTCGGACAGCGCTCAACTTTCATCGGTATCGCCCTAAAAGTCATAGTCAGAGGCTGAAGTAAGCCGCTCCGTAGCAGCCGATGACAATCAGCTCATCTCCCTGCGGAACATCACACCATAAAGTCCAATAAAACCTTTATCTTTCCACTTCTCTCTAAAGAACTTTTCGTAATAAATCCTGCAATATCACATTAAAGGCCTACACTTACCTCCGGCATTTACTTGTCTTTATTGAGATTGGATTTCATTAAGGAGGAACTATGACAGTCGAAGTGGCCCTTGTTACAGGAGCCGGTCAAGGTATTGGCCGCGCTATTGCTCTCAGACTGGCGGCAGACGGTTTTGCCGTCGCCATCGTGGACTACAATCAGGAAACCGCGCACAGCGTGGCGCAAGAAATCGAAAAAGCTGGCGGACAGGCTATCGCATTACAGGCAGACGTCGCGGATCGTGAGGCCGTTTTTGCTGCCGTTGCCGCAACCAAAAAGCGCTTTGGTGACTTTAACGTCATCGTCAATAACGCCGGCGTTGCCCCCTCAACGCTGATTGAAGACATCACGCCGGAAGTCATCGATCGCGTGTATAACATCAACGTCAAAGGCGTTATCTGGGGCATTCAGGCGGCGCTCGATGCCTTTAAATCTCTGGGGCACGGCGGAAAAATCATCAATGCCTGCTCGCAGGCCGGACATGTGGGCAACCCTGAGCTCGCCGTCTACAGTTCAAGTAAATTTGCGGTTCGCGGTCTGACACAAACTGCCGCACGCGATTTAGCGCCGTTGGGCATCACGGTCAACGGTTACTGCCCGGGTATCGTAAAAACGCCAATGTGGGATGAGATCGATCGAAAGATCTCCGAGTCCGCAGGGAAACCGCGTGGCTATGCGACAGAAGAATTCGCCAAACGCATTACGCTGGGTCGCCTTTCCGAACCAGAAGATGTCGCGGCATGCGTCTCCTATCTGGCCAGCCACGATTCCGACTATATGACGGGGCAATCGCTATTGATTGATGGCGGAATGGTGTTCAGTTAACGGCATATTTAGCTAACAACAGAAATAGAAAAGGGCACCGCAGTGGTGCCCTTGAAAATGAATTATTTAACAACCCGCAGCGACGGTCTGCCACCTTTAGGCGGCTGTGGCGGTTCATCATCAGAACCGGGGCCATCGTCAGGGGCTTCAGAATCAGGCGGACTCTCGACAATCGATATCACCGTCCCTGAAGAGGGAGCGCCTTCCTGGAAGTCTTCAAATTCACCTGCGGATTCTTCGTAAGCAGGTTCAGGCTCAAACATCGTTCCAGCCCCGTTCTCACGCGCATAAATCGCCATTACGGCCGCCATCGGCACGTAGACCTGGCGCGGTACGCCACCAAAACGGGCATTGAAACGAACGCTGTCATCAGCTAACTCAAGGCCGCCAACAGCGCGCGGTGCGATATTCAGCACGATCTGGCCGTCACGGGCGAACTCCATCGGCACCATAACACCCGGCAGAGTGACATCTACCACCAGATGAGGCGTTAATTGGTTATCCAGCAACCAATCATAAAAAGCCCGTAATAAATACGGACGACGCGGAGACAGTTGAGACAACGCCATACAGTTTAACCTCGGGTTTGCAAACGCATTTCACGTTCCACTTCCGTCAGGGAAGCCAGAAACGCATCACGCTCAAAGACGCGTGTCATGTAGCCTTTCAGCTCTTTCGCGCCCGAACCACTCAGTTCAATGCCTAACTGCGGCAGACGCCACAGCAGCGGAGCCAGATAGCAATCCACCAGACTGAACTCTTCGCTCATGAAATAAGGTGCTTCGTTAAACACCGGAGCAATAGCCAGCAGCTCTTCACGCAGTTGCTTACGCGCCGCGTCCGCTTCTTGCGCGCTGCCATGAGTAATTTTCTTCAATAAAGAATACCAGTCGCTCTCAATGCGATGCATCATCAGGCGGCTGTTACCGCGAGCTACCGGGTAGACAGGCATTAACGGCGGATGAGGAAAACGTTCATCCAGATACTCCATGATAATGCGTGATTCATAGAGCGTCAGTTCACGATCGACCAGCGTTGGCACGGAACCGTAAGGATTGAGGTCAATAAGATCCTGAGGCAGATTATCCATGTCTACCTGCTCAATCTCGACACTCACACCTTTTTCCGCCAATACGATGCGTACCTGATGGCTAAAAATGTCGGATGGACCAGAAAACAGCGTCATTACCGAACGTTTGTTGGCAGCGACAGCCATGAAAACCTCCAAGTTTATCGAGAAAATATGGCGAATAGCCGTGCAGTCAATAACCTGCAAACCGCTATTCGAAATGCTGCTCGCCAATGTGTGTAAACATCGCCCGACCATATCTGGCGTTTTAAACAGCGACGCGATAGCTGGCACACAGGCATAAAATCGGCGAATAGCTTATCAGATTTTGTTCGTTTTGTGGGGATATAAGCGCAACTTCATCGCTAACATACGGAAAGTAAAGCGTATATTTCGAGGAAATTTATTTTCAGGCATAAAAAACCCGGTGACCAGCACCGGGTTTTTTGCATTAATTTCGCTGCAAAGCAGCAAGAAATTAACGCTTGGAGAACTGAGGACGACGACGTGCTTTACGCAGGCCGACTTTCTTACGTTCAACCTGACGAGCATCACGAGTAACGAAGCCAGCTTTACGCAGTTCGCTACGCAGAGACTCATCATACTCCATCAGAGCGCGGGTGATACCGTGACGGATCGCACCAGCCTGACCAGAGATACCACCACCTTTAACGGTGATGTACAGATCCAGTTTCTCAACCATGTCGACCAGTTCCAGCGGCTGACGAACTACCATGCGGGCAGTTTCGCGACCGAAGTACTGTTCCAGACTACGCTGGTTGATAACGATGTTACCGTTGCCCGGTTTGATGAACACGCGAGCGGCGGAGCTTTTGCGGCGACCAGTGCCGTAGTATTGATTTTCAGCCATTGCCTATAATCCCGATTAAATGTCCAGAACTTGCGGTTGCTGTGCCGCGTGATTGTGCTCGGTGCCCGCGTAAACTTTCAGTTTACGGAACATAGCACGACCCAACGGGCCCTTCGGCAGCATGCCTTTAACCGCGATTTCAATCACACGCTCAGGACGGCGGGCAATCATCTCTTCAAAGGTCGCTTGTTTGATACCACCGATGTGGCCGGTGTGGTGATAATAAATCTTGTCGTTACGCTTGTTGCCAGTTACAGCAACTTTGTCAGCGTTCAGAACGATGATGTAATCACCTGTATCAACGTGCGGGGTGTATTCCGCTTTATGCTTGCCGCGCAGACGACGAGCCAGTTCAGTAGCGAGACGGCCTAAAGTTTTACCGTTCGCATCAACAACGTACCAGTCGCGTTTTACGGTCTCTGGTTTAGCTGTAAAAGTTTTCATTAAAAGCTTACCCAATAATTAGTTACACGTTGGTGAACACCCAAACGCTCAAAAACAGTTGAGGCTCACACGACCATCAAGTCCAGCAAACCTACCCCTTCGAATAGCCATTGCCGGCACTATAAAGTTTTTGGGAAAAAAACTTTGTTGTAACGTGGGGTCGCAAGATTATAGAGAAGTCATTCCCAAAGATCGACCTTTTTTCACACGCAAATGACTAAAAAACCGCAGCCTGCGTTATGCCAAATGTGGCTGTCGTAAGTACTCTTCGCTCTGCATTTCCTGCAAACGGGACAGACAGCGCTGATATTCAAATTTCAGGTGTTCTCCCTGATAAATCTCAAACATGGATACCTGCGCAGAAATAATCAATTTGATGCGACGCTCGTAGCACTCATCTACCAGTGCCAGAAAACGGCGGGCAGTGTTTTCTTCCTTCGTTTCCATCACCGTCACATTGTGCAGCAGCATCGTGTGGTAGAGACGCGAAAGCGCAATGTAATCATTCTGGCTGCGCGCTTCGGTACACAACGTGTGGAAATCGACCGCCAGCACGCCATCACTCACGCCGAGTGTCGCCAACGGGCGATGATTGATTTCCAGCACCGGTCCCGGCGTCTGCCAGCGTTTCCCCGTCAGGCGGGTAAACATCTGCTGCATCGCGGCATCCGCCTTTGCATCCAACGGAGAAAGATAAAGGTGTGCCTGCGTCAGCGTGCGCAGACGATAATCGATACCCGCATCGACATTACGCACTTCACAATGCTGTTTAATCAGCTCAATCGCAGGAAGAAAACGTGCACGTTGTAATCCATTGCGGTAGAGATCGTCCGGCGGAATATTTGATGTCGCCACCAGCGCAATTCCGCGGGCAAACAGCGCACGCAGCAGCTCGGCCAGCAGCATCGCGTCGGTAATATCAGAGACGAAGAATTCATCGAAACACAGCACGTCGGTTTCCGCTTTAAAACCGTCGGCCACTTTTTCCAACGGATTTTCCTGCCCCTGAAACTGGTTCAGTTCTTCATGCACACGCAGCATAAAACGATGAAAATGCAGGCGCATTTTGCGCTCAGCGGGCAAGCTGTGAAAAAACATATCCATCAGCCAGGTTTTACCGCGCCCGACGCCGCCCCACATATACAACCCTTGGACTGGCGCAGATTCACGTTTCTCACGTAGCCCAAGCCAGCTACGCCATTTTCCCACGCGGCCGGATGCCCCTGCATTGTCATCAGCAGCACGTTCGCATAGCGCCTGATGTATCGCTTCCAGGCGCACAACCGTTTGCCGCTGCACCTCATCCGGCTGATATTCACCAGCGGAAAGCGCCTGCTGATAAAGTGCCAAGGGTGTTGTTTGCTGCCGTGTTGTCTGTGGAGTAGCCATCGCAATCCCTGAGAAAAAAGTTAGTCGTGTTTTGCTGTGTGTTGCCGTCGATTTAAGCCGTAATCGTCGCAGTTAACAACCTTGATGTCTGCGGTGGGTCAACATTCCCTTCCATCATCGAGTATCAGGATTCCACTCAGGCAAGGTTAACGGTTATAGTGACTATTATTAAGTGAAAAACCCTACGGGACAACGACGTCAAAATAGGAGCTATTATGACTTGGGAGTATGCGCTGATAGGTTTAGTAGTCGGTATTATTATTGGTGCTGTCGCCATGCGCTTTGGGAACCGTAAGCTGCGGCAACAGCAGGTATTGCAGAATGAGCTGGAGAAAAGCAAAACCGAACTGGAAGACTATCGTCAGGAATTGGTGGGTCACTTCGCCCGCAGTGCGGAGCTATTGGATAACATGGCGGATGATTATCGTCAGCTTTATCAGCACATGGCGAAAAGCTCCAATAACCTGTTACCTAACGTTCCCGGCCAGGATAATCCGTTTAAATATCGTCTGACCGAATCCGAAGCGGATAACGATCAGGCTCCGGTGAACATGCCACCGCGTGATTATTCCGACGGTGCATCAGGCCTGCTGCGGGGCGAACGCCCGATTCGCAAATAATTAAGTCTCCTCCAGCGTGAGTAATGCTGATCAGTTAAGGATCAGTTGAACGATCCAATAGCTGTGTAAGAATCCGGAAATGTTCTTCATTTCCGGATTTTTTTATGCGTATTTCTCAGGCCATCGACCTCGTTTCACGTTACGACTCGACCCGTAACCCTTTGACTTCTCTTGGCGACTTTCTTGACCCAGAACTTATTGCTCGTTGCCTTGCTGAGTCCGGCGTGGTCACCCTGCGTAAACGCCGTCTTCCTCTCGAAATGATGGTCTGGTGCATTGTCGGCATGGCGCTTGAACGTAAGGAGCCGCTTCATCAGATTGTCAATCGGCTGGATATTATGCTGCCCGGTAACCGTCCCTTTGTTGCTCCCAGCGCGGTTATCCAGGCCCGCCAGCGACTCGGAAGTGATGCCGTTCGACGGGTGTTCACGCACACTGCTCACTTGTGGCACAACGCTGTGGCACATCCTCACTGGTGTGGATTGACGTTACTGGCGATGGATGGCGTCGTCTGGCGCACACAGGAAACACCTGAAAATGATGCCGCCTTCCCGCGCCAGACTTACTGCGGCCAACCTGGCCCCTACCCGCAGGTCAAAATGGTCTGTCAGATGGAGCTGACCAGCCATCTGATAACCGCCGCAGCCTTCGGTACGATGAAAGACAGCGAATATACCCTGGCTGAGCAACTGATAGACCAGACCGCAGATAATACGCTGACGCTGCTCGATAAAGGGTATTACTCATTAGGGTTACTGAATGCCTGGAAGCGTGCGGGAGAACACCGACACTGGATGATACCGCTTAAGAAAGGTACCCGTTACGAGGAGGTCCGGAAACTGGGAAAAGGCGATCATCTGGTACAGTTGAAAACGACGCCACAATCCCGCAAAAAATGGCCGGGACTGAGTACAGAAGTGACAGCCCGATTACTGACCTATAGCCGTAAAGGCAAAACCTATCAGTTACTGACCTCGATGACCGATGGCATGCGTTATCCGGGAGGTGAAATGGTTGAGCTTTACAGTCACCGTTGGGAAATCGAGTTGGGTTACCGTGAAATCAAACAGACAATGCAACTGAGCAGACTGACACTGAGAAGCAAAAAACCGGAACTTGTGGAGCAGGAGTTATGGGGTGTGCTGCTGGCGTATAATCTGGTGCGTTATCAGATGATTAAAATGGCCAGTCAACTGAAAGGTTACTGGCCAAATCAGCTGAGCTTCTCAGAATCCTGCGGGCTGGTCATGAGAATGTTGATGACGCTTCAGGGCGCATCGCCGGGTCGTATCCCTGAGCTACTGCGAGATCTGGAAAGTATGGGGCAGATGGTGAAGCTGCCGATAAGAAGGGAAAGAGCCTTTCCGAGAGTGGTGAAAGAGAGACCTTATAAATATCGAAAAGCTGAGAAAAAATGCCAGTCAGTTGCTTAACTGACTGGCATTACCTCCAGCGTGAGGCTTTCTGGCCTCACGTTTTCCCTTCCTATGCTCTACGCTTAAAGCGTTTGTCCGTTTAAGACGCGCACCGTAGGCTGCCATCGTTCGATAACACCACCGTTCGGTAACACGTTGTATAAAAGCGATAGTTACAATCTGCTGACGAAACAGCAGTGAACTTTACACATTGATCGCCAGTCTGACTCTTCACCGTGTCTTTAAGTTTATATATCATCGTTTTATTCATCCGCAGGCCGTGAGAGAGTTAATAACAATGAAAAAAACATCATTATTATTTAGTGCACTGGCAATGAGTATAGGTTTGACCCTGTCCACGCTTCCCGCAGCGCATGCTGCGCTGCCTGCTGTGGTACAAGGGCAACAGACGCCAAGCCTGGCCCCGATGCTGGAAAAAGTGTTGCCAGCCGTCGTCAGCGTGCATGTTGAAGGTACACAGGTACAGCGTCAGCGCGTACCGGAAGAGTTCAAGTTCTTCTTTGGTCCAAACTTCCCGACGGACAAACAAAGTTCTCGTCCGTTTGAAGGGCTGGGCTCTGGCGTCATTATTGATGCCGCAAAAGGTTACGTGCTCACCAATAACCACGTGATCAATAACGCCGACAAAATTCGCGTCCAGCTTAATGACGGACGTGAGTATGAAGCGAAACTGATTGGTCGCGACGAGCAGACCGATATCGCCCTACTACAACTGAATGACGCCAAGAATCTGGTCGCGGTGAAAATGGCTGATTCCGATCAACTCCGCGTCGGTGATTTCGCCGTTGCTGTGGGTAACCCGTTCGGCCTTGGTCAGACCGCGACCTCAGGTATCATCTCCGCGCTGGGACGCAGCGGGCTGAATCTGGAAGGGTTGGAAAACTTCATCCAGACCGATGCCTCCATCAACCGTGGCAACTCCGGCGGTGCGCTGGTTAACCTCAACGGCGAACTGATCGGTATCAACACCGCAATCCTAGCGCCGGGCGGTGGGAACATCGGCATCGGTTTCGCTATCCCCAGCAACATGGCTCAGAATCTGGCACAGCAGTTGGTTGAATTTGGCGAAGTCAAACGCGGGCTCCTGGGTATTAAAGGCAGCGAGATGACGTCTGAGATGGCGAAAGCCTTCAACGTCGATGCACAGCGTGGTGCCTTTGTCAGCGAAGTCTTACCGAAATCTGCCGCCGCGAAAGCCGGTATCAAGGCGGGTGACGTGTTGACGACGCTGGATGGTAAACCGATCAGCAGCTTTGCGGAACTGCGGGCGAAAGTCGGCACCACCGCGCCAGGCAAGACCGTGAAAATCGGCCTGCTGCGCGATGGCAAACCGCAGGAAGTGTCCGTCGTGTTGGATAACAGCTCATCGGCATCAACCAGCGCCGAAACGCTTTCGCCGTCATTGCAGGGAGCGTCTTTGACCAATGGTCAATTGAAAGACGGCAGCAAAGGCGTACAGATTGATAACGTCGCCAAAGACACGCCTGCGGCGCAGGTTGGTCTGCAAAAAGGCGATATCATCATCGGCGTAAACCGCGAGCGTATTGAAAACATCACACAGCTGCGCAAGCTGCTGGAAGCGAAACCTTCTGTTCTGGCGTTGAATATCGTCCGGGGCGAAGAAACGATTTATCTGCTGTTACGTTAACCACCTGTCGTCTTTTTCGGTAGCGTAACCAAGCAGAAAGTCGTTGATGTTAAAAATTTCCGGGAGAAATTTTTAACGTTGTATCAGCAACGGTCCGTAAGGGTGGCGGCCAAAGATGGCACGCCATAAAAAAATCGGACACCGAATCATGCGGTGTCCGAACTTCTCGTGATATCCTCCCCCTACCCCCCTTTTCCACAGTAAATCACGGTCATGCTTGCTAAGTTATTACGTTCAGCACTCTTTGGTGCCCTGGTCGCCGGTATTATTCTGGCCGTACTCCCCTTTATCGGATCTGGCACATCGTTTCTGAAAAGCAGTGGCAGACAGACGGATAATTCGCCCGTAAGCTACCATCAGGGAGTGAGCCGTGCGGCGCCTGCTGTGGTTAACATTTACAACCGGGTTGCCAAGGCGGACAAACCCAGCGAAGTCGCTATTCATCCTCTGGGGTCTGGCGTCATCATGAATGAAAAAGGGTACATTTTAACCAACAAGCATGTAATTAATAACGTGCAACAGATCCAGATAGAGCTGTCGGACGGCAGGCTGTACGAGGCCCGAGTGATCGGTTCTGATTCCTTGACCGACCTGTCTGTGTTGCAAATTGATGGCGTCAATCTGCCCGTTATTCCAATCAATTCAGACCGTATACCCCACGTCGGCGATGTCGTGATGGCAATCGGCAACCCTTATAATCTGGGGCAAACCATCACGCAGGGTATCATCAGCGCAACGGGCCGTGTCAGCCTCAGCGCTTATGGCCAGCAACGAAGCCAGGTCGGACGCCAAAACTTGCTGCAGACCGACGCCTCCATTAACCACGGGAATTCCGGCGGCGCGCTCGTCAATACACTGGGTGAACTGGTCGGTATCAATACCCTCTCTTTTGATAAAAGCAGCAACGGCGAAACGCCGGAAGGCATTAGTTTTGCGATCCCCGTGGCGCTGGCGACCAAGGTGATGGGCAAGCTCATCCGCGATGGTCGCGTGGTGCGTGGCTATATTGGCGTCAACGGTGTACAGCTTGAAAACTTTGAGAACAGTACATTGACCAATAGCCGTTATGCTCAGGGGCGATTAACCGGTATTCTCGTTCAGACTATCGACCCAGGTGGACCAGCAGATAAAGCGGGTATCCATATTGAAGACGTTATCGTGAGCGTGAACAATAAGCCTGCCCGTTCGATTATCGAAACCATGGAGCAGATTTCAGAAATACGCCCTGGCACCGTCATTCCGGTCACCATTGAGCGCGATAATAAGCAAATCACACTACAAATGACGATTCAGGAATTTCCCAATCAATAGCGGTATCCAAGGCGAGTTGATAGACGAGACGATATCAGCGGGTAAACAATAAACCGGGTGGGAACCCACCCGGTTGAAAAACATCATGGTGACGACAAATAGCGGGAGCGATTACTCGTGTTCTTTAACGCGCTCGATGTTCGCACCTAATCCACGCAGCTTGTCTTCGATGCGGTCATAGCCACGATCGATATGATAAATACGATCGACTATCGTCACGCCTTCCGCGATACAACCCGCCAATACCAGACTGGCCGACGCACGTAAGTCGGTCGCCATCACCTGTGCGCCAGACAGCTTATCAACGCCGTGGCAAATCACCGTATTGCTCTCAATTTCCGCCTGCGCGCCCATACGGATAAGCTCAGGCACATGCATGAAGCGGTTTTCGAAGATGGTTTCGGTAATTACGCCGGTTCCTTCCGCAACCAGATTCAGCAAGCTGAACTGCGCCTGCATATCGGTCGGGAACCCCGGATGCGGCGACGTGCGAACGGTAACCGCTTTTGGACGCTTACCGTGCATATCCAGACTGATCCAGTCTTCGCCGATGTCGATCTCCGCACCCGCTTCGCGCAGCTTCGCCAATACCGCATCCAGCGTATCAGGACGGGTATTGCGACAGATAATCTGACCACGAGATACCGCAGCCGCAACCAGGAATGTCCCGGTTTCAATGCGGTCTGGCACCACGCGGTACACGCCGCCGCCCAAACGCGCAACACCTTCAATGGTGATTTTATCGCTACCTGCACCGCTGATTTTCGCACCCAGCGTATTGAGGAAGTTTGCCGTATCGACAATCTCCGGTTCACGCGCCGCGTTCTCAATAATCGTAGTGCCTTCCGCCAGCGTCGCCGCGCTCATGATGGTGACCGTGGCACCCACGCTCACTTTGTCCATCACGATATGCGCGCCTTTCAGGCGACCATCAACCGTCGCTTTTACATACCCCTCTTCCAGCACAATCTGTGCACCAAGCTGCTCAAGGCCGTAAATATGCAAATCTACCGGACGTGCACCAATCGCACAGCCGCCGGGCAGCGATACCTGACCTTGACCAAAACGCGCCACCAGCGGCCCCAGAGCCCAGATGGATGCACGCATGGTTTTTACCAGATCGTACGGCGCACAGAATACGTTTACATTGCTGGCATCCACATGGACAGAGCCGTTACGCTCAACGCGCGCGCCCAGCTGACCAAGCAGCTTCATGGTGGTATCAATGTCGCGCAGTTTCGGTACGTTTTGAATCTCTACCGGTTCTTCTGCGAGCAACGCAGCGAACAGGATGGGCAACGCAGCATTCTTGGCACCGGAAATGGTCACTTCCCCCGCTAAGCGGGTTGGGCCCTGAACACGAAATTTATCCATAGTCTTTGTATCTCGATGTCTTAATTCATTGTTTCATCACACTGATACTGGCGATGACTCTCCGCTCACACACGGAGCGTATTTAGAAGCCGTTCAGTTTACGGTCGCGTTGCCACTCTTCCGGCGTATAGGCCTTGATTGACAGTGCGTGAATACGGTTATCCGCGATGTACTCCATCAGCGGCGCATAAACGGCCTGCTGTTTTTTGACTCGGCTCATTCCAGCAAAAAGTCCGCCCACCACGATGACCTGAAAATGGCTGCCATCGCCAGAAACATGGGCTTCTTCCAGTGCTAATGCGTTCATCAGCACGTCTTTAATTTCGTTATTTTCCATCGCTCTCGATTTCTATGTCAGGGGGAGATGATTTACAGGGAGGTATCTTAGATGAATATGGCGCTATCTTAAACAAAGAATGCGCCGATGCCTGAAGGGGAAATCAGGCATCGGCGTGACAGGTTAAGACACTGGGATGATTTCATTCAGGTTATAGAGCGCAATGAGCGTTTTTAGCCGATCGCTAGCACCGACAATCGTTATCTCACTCCCTGAAGATGGCGGCTGATAAACGTGCATCAGTAATGCCAACCCGGCAGAATCAACGCGGTTTAACCCCGACACATCCAGCGCGGTTTTACCCACGAGCAACGCTTCACGCTGCTGCCAGAACGGTAACAGCGTTTCACGATCCAGATCGCCCGTTAACGCCAGCGTGGAGTCCTGTGCCTGCCAGTTCAATGCGTTCGCCATGTTCACACCCACATTACTTTTTCTGATCCAACGTGATGGTCTGCTTCGCTGAGGATTCCAGTTGTTGAGTCAGGCCATCAACACCTTTCTGGCGCAGAATTGTCGCCCACTCATTTTGCTTCGTGGTGATCATACTGACACCTTCAGCAATCATGTCGTACGCCTGCCAGTTACCGGTTTTGCTGTTCTTACGCCATTGAAAGTCCAGACGTACCGGAGGGCGACCGCCGTTATCAATGATGGTCACGCGAATGGAAACGATATCGGCATTGCCCAGTGGCTGTTCAGGAGCAATCTGATAGGTTTGCCCGTTATACATCGCCAAAGCCTGGCCATAGGCCTGCTCCAGATACGCTTCAAACGCTTTGAAATAGGCATCACGCTGTGCCGGTGTCGCGTCTTTGTAATAACGCCCCAGCACCAACGCACCGGCGTATCTCACCTGAACATACGGCAGTAACTCTTCACGTACGATAGTACGCAGATAGTCAGGATTTTTTTTGATCGTTGGTTGTTCGTTCTTCAAGCGGTTAAACGTTTTTTCCGCCGCTTCATTCATTAAACTGTAGGGATTCGTTTGGTCCGCCGCGTTGGCTAATGGCGCGACCACCAGTAAAGCCACCATCAGTAAACGTTTAAACATGCAGGTATCCTCTTATTATGGATGTGAAGGAACAGGTTCGTTGTTGTGCTCAGGGGTTGCCGCAGGATTGGCACCTGGCTCCGTACCCGATTGACCGGCATTATCTTCGCTATTGCTGCCGCTCTTATATAGGAATTGACCGATGAGATCTTCAAGTACCATCGCTGACTTGGTGTCCTGAATCACACCGCCATCCTTCAGGATAGTCGTGCCCATTTCTTCATCTTCAAACCCAATGTTCAGTGCCAGATACTGTTCGCCCAGCAAACCAGACGTACGAATGGCCAGAGAACTGGTATCCGGAATATGATCGTAGCGCTGCTGAATATCCATCGCTACACGCGGCAGGTAGGTTTTCTCGTCCAGCGAAATATCCGCCACGCGACCAATGACCACGCCGCCAATTCGGATCGGAGAACGCGCTTTCAGCCCGCCAATGTTGTCAAACGTCGCGTACAGACGGTACGTTGGCTCACTCCCGATCGACTTGAGATCGGCTACTTTCAGGCATAAAAAGAGGATGGCAGCCAGCGCGATCAACATAAACACACCAACCCAGACTTCAGTTTTCTTTGTTTGCATCGACTCAGTTCCCAAACATCAGTGCTGTCAGCACAAAATCCAATCCCAATACCGCTAACGACGAGTGCACGACGGTTCGCGTCGTTGCACGGCTAATCCCTTCAGACGTCGGGATCGCGTCATAGCCGTTAAACAGTGCAATCCAGGTCACGGTAATCGCAAATACGACACTTTTAATCACGCAGTTCAAGACATCCTGACGCCAGTCAACCGCACCCTGCATGGCGGACCAGAAGAACCCGCTGTCGATGCCTTTCCAGTCCACACCGACTAACCCGCCTCCCCAGATCCCCACGGCGACAAAAATCACCGCCAGCAGCGGCATGCTGATTAGTCCCGCCCAAAAGCGCGGTGCAACAACGCGGCGCAGCGGGTCGACCGCCATCATCTCCATGCTGGAGAGCTGTTCCGTTGCCTTCATCAGCCCAATTTCTGCCGTCAGCGCGGAACCTGCACGCCCGGCGAACAGCAGCGCCGTCACTACCGGACCAAGCTCACGCAGCAGCGACAGCGCCACCATCATGCCCAGACTGGCCTCGGCGCTGTATGTCGTCAGGATGATAAACCCCTGCAACCCCAGCACCATGCCGATGAACAGGCCGGAAACCATGATGATCAGCAGCGACTGCACGCCAACGCTGTAAAGTTGTTTCACCAACAGCGGCCACTGTTTGCTAAATTCGGGCTTACCCACCAGCGCATTAAACAGCATCAATCCGGCGCGCCCAAACGCGGCACTGGTAGCGATGCCTTGACGCCCAAGCGACGCCAACGTCCGTAATAACATGACTGCATTAACCCCCTGAACCTAGCAGCGACGTTTTATAGTCGCCCGCCGGAAAACGGAAAGGCACTGGCCCGTCGGCGATACCATCCAGAAACTGGCGAACCTGCGGGTCATTGTTCGCCCTCAGTTCATCTGCGGTTCCTTCCGCCACCACACGTTTATCGGCCACGATATACGCGTAATCGGCGATACTCATCACCTCCGGCACATCGTGAGAAACGACAATGCAGGTCACACCCAATGCATGGTTCAGCTCGTCGATGAGCTTCACCAGCGTCCCCAGTGTGATCGGGTCCTGCCCGACAAAAGGCTCATCAAACATAATCAACTGCGGGTCAAGCGCAATGGCTCTCGCCAACGCCGCGCGCCGCGCCATACCGCCGGACAGTTCCGCAGGCATCAGTTCTGACGCACCACGGAGCCCCACCGCCTCCAGCTTCATCATCACGATGCTACGCAGCAGCGATTCCGGCAGTTTAGTATGTTCACGCAGCGGCCAGGCGACATTATCAAACACGTTCAAATCGGTGAATAACGCCCCGGACTGAAACAACATGCTCATTTTCTTGCGCGCGTTGTACAGTTCGCTACGCGATAACATGGGGATATTCTCGCCATCAAACCAGATTTCGCCACTGTCCGGCTGTAGCTGCCCGCCAATCAGACGCAACAGCGTAGTTTTACCGATACCGGAAGGCCCCATGATCGCGGTGACCTTGCCTTTAGGAACATTCAGCGTGATGTCCGTAAAGATCTCTCGCTCCCCGCGACGAAAGCTCAGACCACGGATCTCAACCAGATTAGTTGCCTCATGGTGCATTATTTCCATTCCTTACCCATCAGTACGCCAGTCAGTACGTTTATGTAGCGTCTTTCACTCCAGCCTAACGGCTGACTTTCATCAAGGTGCGAGTTTTACAAAAACTTACCGTCAGTTCTTGTCCAAAATGGCGGCATAAGCCGTTATCGGGTTTTACTTATCGCGACAGATTTTACTTTTTCGCCTAGCACCGTCAGAATTAGCACTCATCACAGAAAAATGCTTTTTGTGCGAAAATCGTCCAGAAATGCTGACTTATTCGACAACAAGCCGGTGATTATACACTAAATAATTCGAGTTGCAGGAAGGCGGCAAGCGGGGGAATCCCGATGAGCTTACTCAAGTAAGTGATTCGGATGAGTAAACGCAGCCAACACACATGCGGCTTGAAGTATGACGGGTATATATCCTATTAAAGGACGCTGCATGCTCTTTGCAACACTACTCTTGTTCGTTGGTTTGCTACTACTGGTTTACGGTGCCGATCGTCTTGTCTATGGCGCTGCCGTGCTTGCGCGTTCTCTTGGCTTACCTCCTTTCGTCATCGGCATCACCATTGTCGGCTTCGGCACCTCTCTCCCCGAGCTGATTGTTTCCGTTACCGCTGCCTTAAACAATCAGAACGACATGGCCGTCGGTAATGTTATCGGCTCTAATATCGCCAATATCTTACTCATTCTCGGCAGCGCAGCGCTTATCCGGCCGCTGACGGTACAGTCAGCCATCCTGCGTCGGGAATTGCCGCTCATGTTGTCCGTCACTTTATTGTGTGGCGTTTTACTGCATGATAGCTACCTGAGCCGCGCCGACGGCATGATGCTGCTCTTCGCCGCCGTTCTGTGTCTGGTGTTGATACTACGCATGGCGCAACAGGCGCAGCGAGAAGGTGGCGATAGCCTGACCCGCGAACAGTTGGCGGAACTTCCGCAGGACGACAGCAATCAGATGGTCGCCGTGTTGTGGCTGATTCTCGGCCTGATTATTTTACCCATGGCTGCCCGCATGGTGGTGGATAACGCCACCGTCATTGCACGCTACTTCGACGTCAGCGAATTGACCATTGGACTGACGATATTGGCTATCGGCACCAGCCTGCCCGAGCTTGCTACCGCCATCGTCGGGACGTTGAAGAAAGAAGATGATATTGCGCTGGGCAACCTGATTGGCTCGAACATTTTTAATATCGCGATTGTGCTGGGCGTCCCCGCGCTGCTCTCGCCGGGCGCACTGAATCCTCAGGTTTTTCAGCGCGACTATTGGGTCATGCTGGCGGCGAGCGTGCTGTTGACCGCACTGTGCCTCAGCAAAAAACGCCGTATCGGACAGGGCGCGGGCGCATTATTATGCTGCGCGTTTATCGCCTACCTGACGGTGTTGTTCTGTTTTTCATAATTAAGCTGTTCCGTTTTTCATCATAATCAGGACTATTGGTATGTCACAGTTTGAACAAGATGCTCATCTAAAACAGCAGTCTGACCGTGCACTATCCGATCATGCAACACAAGCCGATCACGCACCACAAGCCGATCATACGCGAAAAAAGTCTCATGAACTGCCAGCCGATTTCGACTTCCAGCAGGCGGGCAAGCAGGTAATAAGCATCGAACGCGATGGGCTTGCGCAATTAGATCAGTACATTGATGATAATTTTACCCTCGCCTGTAAAAAGATATTCGATTGCCAAGGCAAAGTTGTGGTGATGGGAATGGGCAAATCCGGTCACATTGGCTGCAAGATGGCCGCGACTTTCGCCAGTACCGGTACGCCTGCTTTTTTTGTTCACCCAGGCGAAGCCAGCCACGGCGACCTCGGTATGGTGACGCCACACGATATCGTGATCGCCATTTCCAACTCTGGCGAGTCCCATGAGATTCTGTCGCTGATTCCCGTCCTGAAACGCCAGAAAGTGTTCCTGATCTGCATGACCAGCGCGCCAGAAAGTACAATGGGTAAAGCGGCGGATATTCACCTGTGCGTGCACGTCCCGCAGGAAGCCTGCCCGCTCGGTCTGGCACCCACCACCAGCACCACCGCAACGCTGGTCATGGGCGATGCGCTGGCCGTAGCCTTACTACAGGCGCGTGGCTTTACCGCCGAAGATTTTGCCCTTTCTCACCCTGGTGGCGCACTCGGCCGCAAACTTTTACTGCGCGTCAGCGATATCATGCATTCAGGCGACGAGATTCCGCATGTCCCACACGATGCTTCACTCCGTGATGCACTGGTGGAAATTACGCGCAAAAATCTGGGTATGACGGTAATCTGCGAGGCGGATATGAAAATTCAGGGCATCTTTACCGATGGTGACCTGCGCCGCATCTTCGACATGAATATTGACTTGAACAGCGCGCGCATTGCTGATGTGATGACCGCGGGCGGCATCCGGGTCGCACCGCAAACGCTGGCGGTAGATGCACTTAACCTGATGCAGTCGCGCCACATTACCTCAGTGCTGGTGGCAGAAAACGATCGTTTGGTCGGTATTATCCATATGCACGATATGTTGCGGGCTGGCGTGGTTTAAAAAGAAAGGATAATAGTGAATGAGTGAAGTCAGGGCGCAAACCGATACCTGCTATGGGCCTGTCGATCAACAGGTACTGGATAAAGCCCGTGAAGTGCGCCTGTTAATCTGCGACGTTGACGGCGTGATGTCCGATGGTCTGATTTATATGGGCAACCACGGCGAAGAACTGAAAGCCTTTAACGTCCGCGACGGTTATGGTATTCGCTGCTTGCTGACGTCTGGCATTGAGGTTGCCATCATCACCGGTCGTTCAGCAAAACTGCTGGAAGATCGGTGTAAAACACTGGGCATTAACCATCTTTATCAGGGGCAATCGGATAAGGTTTTGGCCTTCAACGATCTGTTGGATAAACTATCAGTAACAGCAAATCAGGCCGCGTATATCGGCGACGATATGATCGACTGGCCGGTGATGGCACAGGTCGGGTTGAGCGTTGCCGTGGCTGACGCCCACCCGCTGTTGTTACCACGCGCAGATTATGTCACCCGCATTGCGGGAGGCCGCGGAGCCGTACGTGAGCTGTGTGATTTGATTTTGTTCTCGCAGGACAAGCTGGAGCATGCCAAAGGGTTGTCAATATGAGTAAAACCAAGCGTTGGCTCACCGCTTTCCTGGCGCTGTTGGTGCTTATCCTCATCGGCTGGAATATTGCGGATGACGACACGGTAGCGGCACCGGATGCAAACGACCCTGCCGTGCCGGTTTATACCAGCGAGAAAACCAACACGCAGGTATACAGCCCTGCGGGTAAGCTGAGTTACAGACTGATTTCGGAAAAAGCGGAGTATTTCAACGACGAGCAGTTGAGTTGGTTTACCGCCCCCGTTGCCACCCTGTTCAACGAACAGGGGACAGCAACCTGGTCAGTACGCGCCGACCGCGCCAAGCTGACAAAAGACAAGATGCTCTATCTGTACGGCCACGTCGAGGTGAATAGCCTGACCAAAGACGCACAGCTTCAGCGCATCACAACGAATAATGCCCAGGTGAATCTGGTGACGCAGGACGTTTCGTCCGATGATGAAGTCACCCTGTACGGCACTAGCTTTACCTCAAGCGGAATGAAAATGCGCGGAAATCTGCGTAACAAAACGGCCGAGTTGATCGAAAAGGTAAAAACCTCTTATGAAATCCAAAACCAATAATCTGATGCGTAACACCCTGATCGCCAGCTCGCTGTTCGCCGTCAGCGTGTCCGCCTTTGCCGTCACAGGCGATAGCAACCAACCGATTCGCATTGATTCCGCACAGCAGTCTCTGGACATGCAGGGCAACACGGTGACGTTCACCGGTAATGTTGTCGTGAAGCAAGGGACGATTGAAGTAAAAGCCGACAAGGTCGTCGTGACGCGCCCACAAGGCACGCAAGGCAGTGAAGTGGTGGAAGGCTACGGTAATCCCGTGACGTTCTACCAGATGCAGGACAACGGCAAACCGGTAAAAGGTCACGCGCAGAAAATCCGCTACGAACTGGCCAAAGACTTTCTGGTACTGACAGGCAATGCCTATCTGGAACAGCAGGATAGCAATGTAAAAGGCGATCGCATCACCTATCTGGTGAAACAGCAGCAGATGGAAGCGACCAGCGAAAAAGGAAAGCGCGTGACGACGGTGTTGGTCCCCTCTCAGCTTCAGGAGAAAGAGAACAAGAACCAGCCTTCTCATTCTCAACAACCGCAACCACGGGTCACTGAATAAGTTATGGCAACATTAACCGCAGAAAATCTGGCCAAGGCGTACAAAGGCCGTAAGGTCGTCGAAAATGTCAGCCTGACCGTCAATTCCGGTGAAATCGTCGGCCTGCTCGGGCCGAACGGTGCCGGCAAAACGACAACGTTCTACATGGTCGTGGGTATCGTCCCGCGTGATGAAGGACGTATTGTCATCGACGACGACGACATCAGCCTGCTTCCTCTGCACGAACGCGCGCTGCGCGGCATCGGCTACCTGCCGCAGGAAGCCTCTATTTTTCGTCGCTTAAGCGTCTATGACAACCTGATGGCGGTGTTACAGATCCGTAAAGATCTGACGAACGAGCAGCAGGAAGATCGTGCCAATGAGCTAATGGAAGAATTCCATATTATTCATTTGCGCGATAGTCTGGGACAATCGCTGTCCGGTGGGGAAAGACGCCGTGTAGAGATTGCGCGTGCACTGGCGGCGAATCCGAAGTTCATCCTGTTGGATGAACCGTTTGCGGGCGTAGACCCGATCTCCGTACTGGATATTAAAAAAATCATTGAGCATCTGCGTGACAGCGGGCTCGGCGTGTTGATTACCGATCATAACGTCCGCGAAACGCTTGATGTCTGTGAACGAGCCTACATCGTGAGTCAGGGCAACCTGATCGCCCACGGTTCACCGACCGATATTCTGGCTGATGAACAGGTGAAACGCGTCTATCTGGGCGAAGGCTTCCGACTCTGATAGGGTAATATTTTATCTTTGCAGTACTTATGGGACGTTAGCGCGATTTATGAAGCAAGGTTTGCAACTCAGGCTTAGCCAGCAACTGGCCATGACCCCACAGCTCCAACAGGCCATCCGCCTGTTGCAACTGTCCACGCTTGAATTGCAACAGGAAATTCAACAGGCGCTGGAAAGCAATCCGTTGCTCGAACAAACGGATCAGCACGACGAAATCGAGTCATTTGAAAAGGCAGACAGCGATTCACTGGATACCGGTGAGGCTCTGGAACAGAAGGACATGCCGGAAGAATTGCCACTCGATGCCACCTGGGATGAAATTTACTCAGCAGGCACACCGTCGGGCACCGGCACCGACTATCGCGATGAAGAGTTGCCGATTTATCAAGGTGAAACCACGCAAACGCTTCAGGACTACCTGATGTGGCAGGTTGAGCTGACGCCGTTTTCCGACACCGATGCCGCCATCGCGACCTCTATCGTCGATGCGGTGGACAACACCGGTTACCTGACTGTACCGCTACAGGACATTCTTGAGAGCATCGGTGACGACGACGTGACGCTGGAAGAAGTTGAAGCCGTACTCAAACGCGTGCAGCGCTTCGACCCCGTTGGCGTCGCCGCCCGCGACCTACGCGATTGTCTGCTGGTGCAGCTTTCCCAGTTCGCCGACGACACGCCACGCCTGACCGAAGCGCGTCTGATCGTCAGCGATCATCTCGATCTGTTAGCCAACCATGATTTCCGCAGCCTGATCCGTATCACGCGCCTGAAAGAAGAGGTGCTGAAAGAAGCACTGGCGTTGATTCAATCACTCGATCCCCGTCCGGGACAATCGATCAACACCGGTGAATCCGAATACGTCATCCCTGACGTACTGGTCCGTAAAGTTCAGGGAATCTGGTCCGTTGAACTGAACACCGACAGCGTTCCCCGCTTGCAGATTAACCAGCAATACGCTGCGCTGGGTAACAGCGCGCGCAACGACAGCGACGGACAGTTTATTCGTAGTAATCTGCAAGAGGCGCGCTGGCTCATCAAAAGCCTGGAAAGTCGTAACGACACACTGCTGAAAGTGACCCGCTGCATCGTCGAACAGCAGCAGGATTTCTTCGAGCAGGGTGAAGAATTCATGAAGCCCATGGTACTGGCAGACATCGCGCAGGCAGTGGATATGCATGAATCCACCATCTCACGCGTGACGACACAGAAGTTCCTGCACAGCCCGCGCGGCATTTTTGAGCTAAAATATTTCTTCTCCAGCCACGTTAATACCGATAGCGGCGGAGAAGCGTCGTCAACGGCAATCCGCGCGCTGGTGAAGAAGCTGATTGCAGCGGAAAACCCCGCGAAGCCACTGAGCGATAGCAAGCTGACGGCGCTGCTCTCCGATCAGGGCATCATCGTGGCGCGCCGTACCGTGGCAAAATACCGAGAGTCTTTATCTATCCCACCATCAAATCAGCGTAAACAACTGGTTTGATCTCAACAGAGAAGGAAGACGCTATGCAGCTCAACATTACCGGACACCACATCGAGATCACTGAACCGCTGCGTGATTTTGTGAATGGCAAGTTTGCCAAATTAGAGCAGTATTTTGACCGGATTAATCAGGTCAATGTGGTATTGAGAGTGGAAAAAGTTCAGCAAATTGCCGAGGCCACGCTCCACGTTAATGGTGGCGAGCTGCATGCAACCTCAGAAGCGGAAGATATGTACGCCGCGATAGATTTATTGATTGATAAGCTGGCAAGACAGCTCAATAAGCATAAAGATAAACTCAAGCAGCACTAATTTTCTCCTTTGCCGTTTGGCAAAGGAACAAACTCGACCCATCCATCGGATGGGTCGGGATCACCAGAAGTGAAAGCGTCGTTAAGTGAACATAAAATGAACCACGATCCCGTATTGCAGCTCAGCACCGTATTACGTCCTGAGTGCACCCGAAGCACCGTCCACTGCCAGAGTAAGAAGCGGGCATTGGAAATTATCAGTGAGCTGGCCGCCAGGCAGCTTAACATTCCTTCGCAGATTATCTTTGATGCCATCCTGACCCGGGAGCGGATGGGCAGCACGGGAATCGGCGGCGGCATTGCCATTCCTCACGGCAAGCTGGAAGACGATAATGCGCTGGGTGCCATCGGTGTTTTCATCCAGTTAGAGCAACCGATCGCTTTCGATGCTATTGATAATCAGGCCGTTGATCTGCTTTTTGCCTTGCTGGTTCCGGCGGAAC
Organism: Pectobacterium sp. A5351; assembly: GCF_028335745.1. Lineage (NCBI taxonomy): Bacteria > Pseudomonadati > Pseudomonadota > Gammaproteobacteria > Enterobacterales > Pectobacteriaceae > Pectobacterium > Pectobacterium sp. A5351. The sequence continues at coordinate 300,890 of NZ_CP116477.1, read as the reverse complement.
AATGTAAAACCCATTTGCATACCCTGTCGCTTGTTGCCAAGCGGCTGGCGGATAAAACGGTTTGCCGACGCCTGCGTGCGGCGCAAAGCGATGAAGAGCTGTACCAGATTATGACGGAAGCCGGTTAAGCCGGATGGTGGTCATGTTCACGATGATGGGCGATTTGCCGTGGATTCAGAGAATGCTTGCAATCCCTACGCGAAGCCGTCATTTTTTTAGCTATACATCACTTTTTTATAAAAACAGTGGCAATGAGAATTCGCCATCACGTTGCCAGAGGGGAGTCGTCAGATGGTGCTGATGATTGTCAGTGGTCGCTCAGGTTCAGGGAAATCTGTCGCCCTGCGCGCACTGGAAGATATGGGGTTCTACTGCGTAGATAACCTGCCTGTGGTTTTACTGCCAGAGCTGGCTAATACGCTTGCGGCACGTAACATTTCCGCAGCAGTCAGTATTGACGTGCGCAATATGCCGGAATCGCCAGAGATCTTCGAGCATGCCATGGAGCAACTGCCGCCAAGCTTCTCGCCTCAATTGCTATTTCTGGATGCCGACCGCAATACATTAATCCGTCGCTATAGCGATACCCGTCGCCTGCATCCGCTCTCCAGCAAGAATCTGTCGCTGGAAAGCGCCATTGATGAAGAAAGCGATCTGCTGGAGCCGCTGCGTTCACGCGCCGACCTGATTATCGACACCTCAGAGATGTCGGTACATGAACTGGCTGAGATGCTACGTACCCGTTTGCTCGGCAAGCGGGAACGTGAGCTTACGATGGTGTTCGAATCGTTCGGCTTCAAGCACGGTATCCCCATTGATGCGGATTACGTCTTTGACGTGCGTTTCTTGCCGAACCCGCACTGGGATCCGAAACTGCGCCCGATGACCGGCTTGGATAAGCCCGTTGCGTCCTTCCTCGACAGACATACCGAAGTTCACAATTTCATCTACCAGACCCGCAGCTATCTGGAACTGTGGCTGCCGATGCTGGAAACCAATAACCGCAGTTATCTGACTGTCGCCATTGGCTGTACCGGCGGTAAACACCGTTCCGTCTACGTCGCCGAGCAGTTGGCAGACTACTTCCGCTCACGCGGTAAGAACGTCCAGTCACGCCACCGTACGCTGGAAAAGCGTAAACCCTCGTAATCGTTGGCACACCAGTACAGCCAGGTAACCCATGACAGTCCGGCAAACGGTTGAAATCAAAAACAAGCTGGGCATGCACGCTCGCCCAGCCATGAAATTGTTCGAGCTGGTGCAGAGCTTTGATGCAGAAGTAATGCTGCGTAATGACAGCGGCACCGAAGCCGAAGCCAGCAGCGTGATTGCCATGCTGATGCTGGACTCGGCCAAAGGGCGACTCATTGAGGTGGAAGCCACTGGCCCGGATGAAGAACAGGCACTTGCTGCCGTCATCGGGCTGTTCGAAGCCGGGTTCGACGAGGACTAGCGATTTCCTTAGCTGGCTATCTGTACACCTTAGTGCTTCACTTTCCCTTCCGAACCTCCTACTATCCACATATATCATATTTTCTTATACCCCCCGTTCCTTTGGGCGCGGGGGGTTATTTTTATACCATCTGAAAATATCAACTGGAGAGGAGTATGACGAAACCTAACCTGACAATCAGTGAATTGGATGCAGAACGTCTGGATATGTTATTGGAGCAGCCCGCCTTTGCGGACAGCGATATCGCACAGGCGTTGAATGAGGAACTGGATCGGGCGGTCATTCTGCCTTCGGCATCGATTCCCTCACATGTCGTCACCATGAATAGTCGGGTGCGTTTCCGCGATCTGAATACCAACGAAGAGCACATCCGCACGCTGGTTTATCCGGCCGCGGTGAAAGACAGCCAAGAACCGCTGTCGGTGATGGCTCCGCTGGGCGCGGCACTATTGGGAATGCATGTGGGAAATGCTATCACCTGGCAGTTGCCAAACGGTGAAGAAACGCGAATTGAAGTATTGGAACTACTCTATCAGCCTGAAGCCGCGGGCGAGTACCACCGCTAAATTAGCGAGGTACGATGCCACTATCGGCATAGCGTAACCGCCGTCGGACACTGCTGACGGCGGCTCCTGCTAAATACTTTCTACTTCAGCGGCATCTGGTCGTTTGGAAACGGGATTCTCCCCATTACCACAGTTTATCTCAGATGAACATATCAACCACATACCTCCCTTGCTCCCGCTCAAGTTTATCAGCCCAGAGAATAGCATCAGCTTCACTACTTCCTGTTGTTTCGCAATAAATTCGGAGCAGTGTTGCACGAACCTCTGGTGCCATTTGCAGACCGTCACCGCAAACGAAGATAATCCCCCCCTGGCAAAAGAGCGTCTTAATACGCTCCCTATCAGCCCAAACGCGATGCTGAACGAAGGTAACCTCTCCATCAGGCTGATGGGAAAATGCAGGCAACACCGTCACAATATGACTTTTCTCCCAGGCAGCAAGCTCATCGCGATAGAGATAATCGACATCAGGATGGCCTGTGCCAAAAAACAATAGCGCTGGACCAACACTCACTCCGGCCGCCTGCTGCAATGCACGTTCCTGTAGAAAACCACGAAATGGCGCTATCCCTGAACCTGCACCGATCAAAATAATCGGTATCGAAGGATCATCCGGTAGATGGAAAAACGGGCTAGAAGGGCGTACCACAATGGCGATACGATCGCCAGGTTTCAGAGAAGCAAGGTAGTTGGAGGCGACGCCTTTGTAACGGCCTATACCGGATAACGCTGGCGAATCGACGACCGCGACAGTGAGCGTAACGTGGTCCGGTTTCCATGCTGGCGATGATGAGATTGAGTACTGCCGTGCTTTAATCGATGGCAGCATTGTAAGGTAGCGGCGAAAGTCAGTCGGACAAGATTGGAAGCGATAAAGTAGATCCAGCAAGCTCAAACGCGGTACGAGCACGTCATTCTCGTAATGCTCCGTGGCCAGTTTTTCAAGCTCCATTTTTTCCGGCGGGCAGCGTGTTGCCGCCGCCAATGCCGCGACCTGTGCCCGCGTAGCCGGTTGCGACAGCTCAACATAGTTTCCCAACAATTCTGCACAGCTAATCGGTTGTCCAATCGGCAACCCCATGATATTGGGGGCTTGATTAATGACAAGCATCATATCGGGTGACAGACCAAAACGCCGTAATACGCGATCTATCTGATCATCTGAGTTTCTCGGCAATACGGCAAGATAATCTCCCGCTCGGTATGCCATCCCTTCCGGCAACCTGATTTCAATATGCCTTTTTGAACGTGCAAAAGGTGATGTCATGTCGACAAGTTCTCGATTCTCAACCACAACTCCACATCCCATATCGGGAATCTGTAATGTACTGACGCGATCGGCATGAACAAATTCCAGTTCGAGTTCAGCCGCGCCCTCAGCCATGGATCCCTGTCTACCGAATGCCGTTGTCAGCGCAGGCCAGAGTTTGGTGTACCAGTCGTCAAAATTGCCGAAAAAATCCCCACCAGAATCGGCAACGCCTCGCTCATGGATACGCTGCCCCCCAGCATGTTCAAGTGCGAGGTCCACTCGCTTGGGTATCGCCTGATAGGTGCGCACCCATTGTAAGTTACCACAACCAAATACGCTGAATTTCAGCCCTGACAGTGCGTCATCCGCCAGCCCCTCAACCCAAGGGACAAAATGGCGTGCATTGTTCGGCGGCATCCCTTCATAAGAGGCAGTGACAACAATGAGTGCGCCGGTTTGCGGTAATTTCTCAGCATAATCATCCAGCGCTGCGAGCGTAGAGGCAAAACCGTATCTCTGTGCATCAGCCGCGATACGGTTAGCGAATGCTTCTGAAGATCCGGTATTGCCGCCATGCAGCACCAACAAGGGGATAAGATCCTGATGGTGCTGTGCCTTGGCCACAGGCATCACGGCCATCTTGTTTGAGGTCTCTTTGGGCGTGACACCTCGTGTCAGCGTTTTTGACGGTTTACGCACCCGGGTGCGGATTTTCAAGTTATCGGGTTTAATCGTCAGATGTTCGACAATCTTAAGCTCATAGGAAGGATCACTCAGTTCAAAATCAAAACGCTGCAACATCATTGCCAGCACAAGCTGTGCTTCCTGCATAGCAAACATTCTTCCAATGCAGGCGCGTTTGCCGGAGCCAAAAGGCTGCCAGGAATTTGGCAGCAAATTCTCTGCATTATCTGGTCCGAATCGCTCTGGTTTGAACAGGTTGGCATCATCCCCCCACGCCTTGACATCACGATGAAGCTGCGGTTGAAGGATGACGATCGAATCTTTTGGCGTAAGGGGGTATTTACCCGCCAATATCGTATCCTGTATGGGACTCACGATGTGGCCCCCGGCAGTAGGCCACAAACGCAAACTTTCCATCAGTATCTGTTCCAGATAGCGTAGCTGAGCAAGGTGCTCAATACGGGGTATTTCATCCCCAAGAACCTCATCAACGATAGCCTGCGCTTTATTTAGAACGTCTGGATTTTTCAACAAAAAATAAACGGTAAAAGAAAGCATACCGCTGGTGGTTTCATGGCCCGCAACCAAAAACGTCAACATCTGATGAGCAATATTCTCATCAGACAGTTTTTCCCCGGTTTGCGGATCGACGCCATTCAACATGCGATTGAGCAGATCGTTTTTTTCATTCGCCTTCGGATCCACTTTTCTCGCCGCGATCAGCTGCTCTACCACTGAATACATCAGCGCTTTATCTGTCCGGTATTGGCGAGTGCTAGAAATCATCAATTTGTTCACGATTCCAGGGCGGTGTATACGTAAACCAGCCTCTTTAAGCGAACCAACTACTGCTTTCACGAAAGGCAACAAATCATCACGGTAGAAGCTATTGAAGCGATAATCGAACCCACAGAACGCGATCGTATCCAGCGTTAGCCGGGTCATATTATCAGCAACATCAATATCAACATCGGGGCCAAAACGCTCCCAACGCAAAAACATCTGCTCTGAAATATCCAGCATCTTATCGAACATCGAGCGAACACCGAGCGGACCTAATGCTGGCATCAAAATTCGATGCGCCTTACCCCAATTTGGCTCATGAGTATAAGCCGTAAAAAGTCCATCACCGCCTAGATAACGCAATTCGAGTAATTCTGCGCTTGACTTTTTCTCAAAGTAATTTTCATCACTCAGTTCGTTCACGAGTTCCTGAGAGGAGGCAACATAAAACTCATCGCTAAAAATTCGCATTTTAAAGAATGGGCCGTATGTTTTTGCTAATTTCATTAAACTGGCGATGCCATTACGGGGATCCACATCAGCCAAATTGCCAATGACCGGTTTGATGGGAGGTTGGGGAACCGCTGTCTTTCCTGACATAATCCATATCCTTATGAAGAAACAACACGTTAATTTCGCTCCAGCGCTGTTTACAGCCCCCACGGTAACGCCCGTCCGGATATTACCCAGCCGATATTAGCGAGTTCATCATGGCCATATAAATTCATAATCAGGCGGGCTGAAAGCCATTACCGTTCATTACGCAATAATTCAGGCTCTAAACAATCGTTTTTAAAAATAGCAAATCAAAGTAATAGGGAGAACAGTATTTACACAAGCACCGCATTTATAGCTAATTGCCACATCGCGCGCGTAAAATCTGCTATTGAGTGCATTTCATTTTGGCAGGAAGACAGGCATCACATCACGGTACGCCTGAAAGATCAGGCCCGTACCGTGATGCATTCCACGATAGAACACAATTGCACAGCTAAAGCCGGGGCTCCATCCCCAACACGCGACGCCATTACTCCCCTGCGATTTTCATCTCTGGCAGCAGCACGGAACCACACTGGATATTGCTCCGGGTTTCGATATCGTTCCCCACCGTCACAATATTACGCAGCATGTCTTTCAGGTTACCCGCGATCGTAATCTCGCTGACCGGATACTGAATTTCACCGTTTTCAACCCAGAAGCCGGATGCCCCACGGGAATAATCCCCCGTCACACCGCTTACCCCCTGCCCCATCAGTTCGGTCACCAGCAGGCCTTTGCCCATCTGTTTCAGCATGTCGTTGAAACCCAGGCCCTGTCCGGCAATCCGCCAGTTATGAATGCCACCCGCGTGGCCGGTGCTCTTCATCCCCAGTTTGCGCGCGGAGTAGCTCGTCAACAGCCAGGTTTGCAGCACGCCCGCTTTCACAATTTCACGTGCCTGCGTCCGTACGCCTTCGCTGTCGAACGGCGTAGAAGCCAGCCCTTTAAGCAAGTGCGGCTGTTCCTCAATCGTCAGCCACTCTGGCAGAATCTGCTGACCGAGCTTATCGAGCAGGAAGGTCGATTTACGATAAACGCTGCCGCCGCTGATCGCGCCAACCAGATGACCAAACAGACCCGTCGCGACTTCCGCAGAAAACATCACTGGTGACTGCATGGTTGGCAGCTTACGCGGTGAAAGGCGAGATAACGTGCGGCGCGCGCACTCTTCGCCCACCCACTCCGGGCTGCGCAAATCATCCAGAGCACGGCCGACGGTATAAGCATAATCCCGCTCCATATCGCCATTGACTTCGGCAATCACGCAACTGGACATGGAATGACGGCTGGAGCAGTAGCTTTTTAGCAAGCCGTGGCTATTGCCGAACACCTTAACGCCATAGTGGCTATTAAAACTGCCGCCTTCGGTATTGGTGATACGTTTGTCAGCCTGTAACGCCGCCTGCTCTGCGCGAGCCGCTAATTCAATGCCGCGATCCGCATCCAGTTCGGTCGGATGGAACAGATCGAGATCCGGCGCATCGAATGCCAGAAGATCCCGATCCGCCGGGCCAGCAGAAGGATCGACAGAGGTATAACGAGCAATATCCAGTGCGGCCTGAACCGTACGCGCGATCGCATCCGGACTGAGATCGGTAGACGATGCGCTGCCTTTACGTTGTTGGTAATACACCGTAATACCCAACGCGCCATCGCTATTGAATTCAACATTTTCAACGTCACCATAACGGGTGCTGACGCTAATGCCCGTCGTTTTTGACACCGCGACTTCTGCCGCATCCGAACCGGCACGCGCCAATTCCAACGCCTGAGCAACCGCGAGTTCCAGCGCTTTACGCTGCTCTGCAACCTGAGTAGTTATCGTCATTGTTCTGCCATAATGAGTGGAAGAAAGCTCACCATCATCATCCCCGCAACGAGTACAAAAGGGGCGTATACTCTACCTACTTCGCGCAGCCAACACATCGGTAACGTGAGGTATGACGAGCATAATATGGTGTAGCATAATGCTTTCTAGTCTAACAGGATCTACGGACAATTTCGCACAAAGCCCAAACCTGTTAGTATCAGCCTCTTTTTTTTCTGGTGGGCACGCTGTTCACCATCCCGGAGCCGCTCTCGTCACGGTACGAATTGCTCCTGGACACTTTTTAGGAGCCACCCATGAAACAAAAACCCGAAGACTGGCTGAATGACGTCCCGGATAATCAGGAAGACGATGAAGATGATGAAATTATCTGGGTCAGTAAAAGCGAAATAAAGCGCGATGCCGAAGCGCTGAAAGATCTCGGCGCGGAACTGGTTGATCTGGGCAAAAACGCCCTGGAGAAGATCCCACTGGACGACGATCTGCGTGCAGCGGTAGAACTGGCACAGCGGATCAAAAAAGAAGGTCGTCGCCGTCAGCTACAGTTGATTGGCAAAATGTTACGCGCCCGCGATCCTGAACCGATCCAAACGGCTCTGGATAAGCTGAACAACCGTCATAATCAGCAGGTGGCGTTATTCCACAAACTGGAACAACTGCGCGATCGTCTGATTGCCGAGGGTGACGATGTAGTTCCCGATGTTCTGGCGCTGTACCCGCATGCTGACCGTCAACAGTTACGTTCTCTGGTGCGTAATGCGCAGAAAGAGAAAGCCGCAAACAAACCGCCGAAATCCGCCCGCCAGATCTTCCAATATCTGCGCGAACTGGCAGAAACCACAGACTAACGGCAAGTGCGGGATGAGGGTTCGCTCATCCCACGCTTTATTCATACTCGCCATAACAGATCTTTTGGCTTTCTGGCGCAATCGGGTAATTTCTTGACAGGGCTGAATTCGGTTCGTATTCTGTCCAAAGCCGCATTGTGTATAGAAAACAACCAAGGAATTATCATGTCCCTTGCAGAGCAAATCAAACCCATTACCTACCTAAAATCCAGTGCAGCGGAGATCGTTAAGGAATTTGCGGTCAATCCTGAACCCATTATTATCACTCAAAATGGTGAAGCCAAAATGGTGGTTATGGACATCATAGAATATGAAAAACAACAAGAAACGCTTGCCTTGCTTAAGCTGTTAGCCTTGGGGAGAAAAGCGTTTACGGAAGGTAAATATTCTGATGCAGAATCTTTTTTGGATGAAATGGACGACTGATGTCGATAAGAAAAGTTGTCATTCTTGACAGTGCCAAAGAAGAACTCAAAGACATTAAGAAATATGTCAGAGCAAAATTTGGCGATTCTGTATGGAACACAATAAATCCAGAATACAAGACAGCCATTCAGAGAATTAAGCAAAACCCTCAAAGTGGCGGTTACATTGACGAACTGAAAGAACTTGGCGTCACAAACGTCAAATATACGCTGGTCAGACAAACAAGGGTCGTTTATGAATTTGACGACAGTATCGTTCTGATTCATATGTTCATCAACACCAAAAGAGATTTCAGGACTCATTTATTCAAAAGGCTTTTGAATCAATAAATAAAACTCACCACAGGTGAAAGTCGCCACGTAAACGCCTTCCTGATCGTACTGTCTGTCCCACCAATATTAGTTGCTCAGCGCATGCTGATAATCACGCAGGATTCCGGTTAATCGCCCTACAGGTGCCGTCACGCTCGGGGGAAGCTGCTGTTCCGTCAACATCTGCTGATAACGTTCAAGCTCGTCTAACAGCTGCGTGAAATAGCGGCTGCGCGTACTATCACGTCGAGCCAACACCACCTGCTCTGCCGTTGCGCGAATCTGACGATGCAAGGCAGAGAGCGCCGCGTTTTGCGGAATATCCAGCGTTCTCAGACGCTGATGCATGATGATCAACCACAGTGCGAGACGATACCTGGCAATATCGTCAGGAAAGCGGTTCAGCAGCAGGAACAACTGTTGGTACAACGCAGGCAGATGGTTTTCCTTGCGCCGCGTCGTGTTGGTCGTCAGCGCTGAAACCGCGCCATATACAAAACGGTTCAGCAGCGTTCTCCCCGTATGCGCCTTGGTGTTATCCCGGATCAGCAGGATCACCATCAGCGCCAGAAAACAGCCGATGATCTGGCCGATCGCGCTGTCCAGAAACTGGCTGATATGGAACGTCATCGGGTTATCCAGCACCAATATATTGATCGTACTGGCTAATGCACCCAGCGAACCGAGCCGACGTTTTTGTACTTCAATCCCAAGAAAGAAGGCCATCGCCCCCAAACTCAGGCACAGTAGCAGCATACTTTGCTGCGTTGAGGGCATAATAAACATGAACATTATTGCCCCCAGCGGCAGCGCATAGATCGTCCCGAACAGAAAATCCTTCGCCATCATCTGCGGATTCGGCAAACGCATGGCAAGCGATGTCACCACCGCAATCATCACCATACACACGCTGCCAGAGGTCCAGCCGGTGCTCAACCAGAACAAGCAGCCCAGCGCAGTCGCCACGCCAGTACGTAAGCCGTTGATCATGGCATGATGGGTTTCGGCTGATGGCGCTTTAATTTCCACATCGCTGTTCAACACGTCAGCTTCAATCGTCGTGATACGCCCGTTGGTCTGCACGCCTTTCGCTAACAACAAATAGCGCGTCGCTGCCCCCACCCAGCTAACCAATGTAGGTGGCACGTCACGGCTGTCTGCGGCAATCAGGTGGCGCAATGCTTTCACACGGCAATGCACATCGCGAAACGACTCAACGGGCTGATCCAACAACAGTTTCAGGCTGCTTTTTACGGGAGTCGGGGCATCCTGCAACATCAGGTAGGTTTCACACGCCTGTGTAATCATCGTGAGCGATTGCGTATGCAGCGACGTTAAACGGCGGTTACTGTTCTGCCAGCGCGAGGATTCCAGCATCAGACTGCTGTGCATGCCGTTTAGCGCGGTCGTTTTACGCACCAACGCATGCCATGCGACATCGATGGCTTCTTTCTCCGCGCCGTTCATGCTGAGTTGCAGTAAGCGATATTGATCCACCAGCAGTTCGCCAATACTGCGATCAACGTCCTGCTTGATCGAACGTGGCGAAAACAGTAAATCCGCCAGAATGGCACAAAAAATGCCTAGCACAATCTCGCTACAGCGCTCCACGGCAAACTGCGGCGTCAGCAGCGGCGTGCCCTGCGTCGACACAATAATAATCAGCGCGGTGTAACCCGCCAGCCCGAACACATAGGCGTTTTCGACTTTAACCAGCGAGGAAACCCAAGTGCAAAGGCCTGCCCAAATACAGCACAACATTAACATCACAACCGGTGCGCGAACAGTGGCGATAATGATGATAAGTGCACCGATGCAGCCGATAAAGGTGCCAATAATGCGCAGAATACCACGATGACGAATTGCGCCGGAAAACGGCTCGCCGCCTGCGGCAAAAGCGGGGCCAGCAGCAACAATCGCCGCCGTCAGCACCGACCAGCGCGGGGTTTCCAACTGGAGATGAAACCCCAGAAACAGGGACAGTACAATCGCAAAGCTCAGTTTGAAGGCAAAGCGCAAGCGCGCAAACTTCGGTGTCGTAAAAAACACAGGGCCTGTCAACGACGGCGTTTTCATCATCGCCTCACTTAACCAAACTCACGCAGGCGATAAAGGAGACGAATAAGCGGTGACGGCTTTTTGTCATTGTTGACCTGCTCACCGGTGATCACCACGGTTGCCGTCGTGCCAGCTGGATAAAGGTCGCCCATTTGACGATCGAGGCGAATTTTTACCGGCACACGCTGCGCCAGACGCACCCACTCCAGATTAGAATCCACATTCGCCAAGCCTTTATTGTTCGCGCTGCTGCTGCTGTTATTCACACCCGCCGCTACGCTATCAACCGTGCCGTAAAATATCTTTTCACTGCCCAGCGGGGTGATTTCCGCACGGTAACCGCGGCGAACCCCTTCAAGCTTGGTTTCTTCCATGTACGCCAGCAGGTAGAACGAATCCTTCTTCACCAGCGCCACGGCCGTATTACCGCGTTCGATGAACTCACCGCTCTGCACATGCAGGTTGGTCACCCAGCCGTCGGCAGGGGCGCGAACCACGGTGCGTTCCAGTTCCAACTGCGCCAGTGACAACACCGCCTGCGCTTTAGCAAGCTGGTGCGTGGCGGTTTCCAGGGCATTACTGGACTGATCGATATTTTCCTGCGACATCGCACTGACGCCCAGACGAGCACGACGCCCCGATTCCCGACGTTTTTCCGTCACCAGAGCCTGATAGTAGGCAACATCGGCTTCCGCCTGCGCCACGGCCTGATGGTAGCGCGGCTGATCGATAACAAACAGCACGTCACCTTGGTTCACCCGTTGATTGTCCGTGACGCGAACATCGCTCAACAACCCACTGACGTCCGGCGCGATTGCAACAACGTCCGCCGTAAATTTGGCATCACGCGTCCAGGGCGATTCGGTATAAAACGCCCAGACACGGAAAATAGCGACAATCGCGCACAGCACAATCACCAGCGTAATGACCACGCGGCTCAGTTTTTTGATCAGCACGGCCTGCTGTCTCAACAAGGTTAAAAAGAACGCTTTCACAGACGCCTCACAGACCGTAACGGAAGAGTAAATAGAACAAACAGCAGAACAGCGCGCTGTTAAACAGCGCCGGATGCCAGACAAAGTCATAGATACCCGTCGGTTGCAGCAGGCGGTTCACGACAAAAAACAGGGTCAATGACACCAGCAAGACAAAAAATACGGGGGGAAATGACAACCCGAATAGCACCATAACCGGGAGTGAACTCATCCTCTTTTCCTTTTTTCTATTAGGTAGCGGTAGCGTGCAGGTTCGCTACCGGATGGTAAATGATGTCGTCTGATGCTGACGTTCAGCATAGACAAAAGCGCGTCATCCCGCAGGCTGTAGCCAGCGAATTAAATAGCGTTAAACTGATGAATAGCGATGCCAGCAGAGGCTGACTAGCGATGGGAAATCAGCGCACGATCTACATTGGGTAAATAAACGCAATCATTGGCTAGCTCTGGGCGGTGAATAATCATGGACGACCACAGGGGCGATGTCTGTTCGTTTTCACCTTCAGGCAACGCTGCCGCTTGAACGATGGCGGACAATGTTCCACCCGGCATCACCGGATAGGCTATATTATGGATGCTTATTATCACCTTATCTACATAGTGTGATCTAAATCACTTTTAAGCCAGAGTGAATAATGGAAAGACTAAAGAGTATGTCGGTGTTTGCCCGCGTGGTGGAATTTGGGTCTTTTACCGCCGCCGCCCGCCAGTTGCAGATGAGCGTATCCGCCGTCAGCCAGACCGTCACCAAGCTTGAAGATGAACTACAGATTAAGCTGCTGAACCGCAGTACGCGCAGCATTGGGCTGACGGAAGCGGGGAAAATTTACTACCACGGCTGTCGCCGCATGCTGCATGAGGCTCATGAGGTCCATGAGCAGCTTTACGCCTTCAACAATACGCCCATCGGCACACTGCGCATCGGCAGTTCTTCCACGATGGCACAGAATGTATTGTCCACCATGACTGCCGCGATGCTGAAGGAATACCCCGGCTTGTCCGTCAATCTGGTCACAGGAATTCCCGCTCCCGACCTGATTGCCGATGGGCTGGATATCGTAATCCGCGTCGGCGCATTACAGGATTCCAGCCTGTTCTCGAAACGCTTAGGCTCGATGCCCATGGTGGTCTGTGCCGCCAAAAGCTATCTGGCACAGCACGGCACGCCGGATAAACCAGCCGATATGGTGAATTTTTCCTGGCTGGAATACAGCGTGCGTCCCGACAGCGAATTCGAGTTGATCGCCCCAGAGGGCATTTCAACCCGCGTCACGCCACAAGGACGCTTTGTCACTAACGATCCACAAACGCTGGTGCGCTGGCTCAAGGCTGGCGCGGGTATCGCGTACGTGCCGCTCATGTGGATCGTGGATGAAATCCATCGTGGCGAAATTGAGATCCTGTTTAACCGCTACCACTCCGATCCGCGCCCGGTCTATGCGCTCTACACCCGCAAAGACAATCTGCCGCTAAAAGTACAGGTCTGCATTAACTACATGACGGAATACTTCAAAAACGTAGCCCTGACGTATCAGGGCTATCGGCAGAACCATAGCGAGGAAAAAAAGTAGGTTTTGCAAAGAGGAAAACGCGAAGCGCTTCCCTCTTTCATACAAAACACATCCCCATCCTACCCTCCGTGCGTTATACCTCTTTCCTTCGTTCAGGAAAGTAAAATCATATGGATAACGTACGAATAAATTCGTACAATATGGGTGAAGGGATGGGATTCAAGGATGCCAAAAAGCAGCTTATTGTCTGTTTGCAGTCAGGTAATGTGCTGCATGAGGCCAGAGGGAATATCAGCACGAAGAATTTGCTGGCAACCGGACAACTATCAATAACAGAACTCATTGATATTATTTATCAATCTTCGGAGGCATCGTACGCTTCTTCACCCCATCATTTTGCAGCGCATATTGATGTTCATATCATCCGTTGCCGCCATCGGGAAATACCGTGGTATATCAAATGGTATTTTTCCGAGCCGAATTGTGTCTTTATTAGCGTCCACCATTGAGGCGATGACATGAAAATTTTCAAAGTCGGCGATACACAGTCCGCTCTCTGTAACACATGCCAGTCACTTGAAACGGCGACGTTTCAGCTTAGAGACGTCCCATTCAGCGATAACAGCGGCATGGTGAGACAGGTCTTGGTTGGCGTTTGCAATCGCTGCGGGAATGTTGCCATCATCCCCCATCAATCTACGCCTATGATTAAGAAAGCGCTGGATGTACAGCGTAAGGCACTGGAAAGCAGAGTCCCTGCGCACATGATAGACATATTAAATCTGGCAAGTTGCGAATTAGGTGGGGAGCCCGATTTTATTCCCACGCTGATGAAATATTATCTGCACACGCTGGCGGCCGACCACACAGCGGCAAAAGATATCCCGCGTTTTCTGCAAAGTGATTTGGCAAAAGGAAAATCCGAGAAACGTCTTTCACTTAAAGGCAGGCATGTCGCAGCAGACATTGACGTACTCAAAACTACGACAAATATCTCCAGCACAACAGACCTGTTGAAAGGCATTGTTCTCAAGATTAAGGAAGACGTTTTGGTACAGCGGGATGAAATACACATCAAGCAACTCAAATCGATTATTGCCGCAGTGTCCTGACTTTGTGCTCCATTACCTTTCAGCCCAATAAAAAACCGCGCTTATAAAGCGCGGTTCAGACCGTTGACAAACCTATTTGCTGAATAAAAACGGGAGTAAGGGAATAGAAGAGTAAAGCGTTTGCGCCAGGGATGGCGCAATCCGAGCGTACAGGGAGGTACTTGCAGCGTCTTTACGATCTATCCGTTAATCCCGCACTACGGACTTTGTCATCAACCTCAACCGCGCTTATAAAGCGCGGTTCTACAAGACTCTCAGATATCACGCGGTGCCGCCAACGGTCAGGCTTTCCAGCTTCAGCGTAGGCTGGCCAACGCCGACGGGCAGGCTTTGCCCTTCTTTACCGCACACCCCAACGCCTTTATCCAGCGCCAGATCGTTGCCGACCATCGAGATCTGCTGCATCGCTTCAATACCGGAGCCAATCAGCGTGGCACCTTTAACTGGCGTGGTGATGCGGCCTTTTTCGATCAGGTATGCTTCGGACGTCGAGAAGACGAACTTGCCAGAGGTGATATCGACCTGACCGCCGCCAAAGTTTGGCGCATACAGGCCATATTCGACGCTGGAGATAATCTCTTCCGGCGTGGATTTCCCAGCCAGCATGTAGGTGTTCGTCATACGAGGCATCGGCAGGTGCGCATAAGACTCACGGCGGCCGTTGCCCGTCGGTGCAACGCCCATCAGACGAGCGTTCAGCTTGTCCTGCATGTAGCCTTTCAGAATGCCGTTTTCAATCAGGACGTTGTACTGCCCTGGCACGCCCTCATCGTCCATTGAGAGGGAGCCACGGCGTCCACTCAAGGTGCCATCATCGACCACCGTACACAGCTCTGATGCGACGAGTTTCCCCATCTGTCCACTGAACACTGACGTTCCGCGACGGTTAAAGTCGCCTTCCAAACCGTGGCCTACCGCTTCATGCAGCAGCACCCCCGGCCAGCCTGCGCCCAGCACCACAGGCATCGGCCCTGCGGGTGCGGCCACCGCTGACAGATTTACCAGCGCCATACGCACGGCTTCTTTTGCCCAGGCGTCGACACGTGCTTCGCCGTCAGTCACTTCCCAGAAATAATCGTAACCACCACGCAGGCCGCCGCCGCTAGAACCACGCTCGCGTTTACCCTCAGATTCAACCAACACGCTGATCGACAAGCGAACCAGCGGACGCACATCCGCCGCCAGCGTGCCGTCTGTCGCGGCCACCAGCACCAGTTCGTACACGCCGGTCAGGCTGGCTGACACTTCCTGCACCCGCGCATCTGCGGCACGTGCGACCGTATCGGCGCGCTGCAACAGCGCAATCTTGTCCTCACGCGTCAGGCTATCCAACGGATTCAACGTTGGATAAAGCGCATTATGCGATACCGCTCCCAACGTGTGCGCAGTCCCCGTTCCCTGTTCCCGCACAATGCTGCGTGCAGCCTGCGCACTCTGGTGCAATGCGTTCAGCGTGATCTGATCGGCATAAGCAAACCCGGTCTTTTCTCCGTCAATCGCGCGGATACCCACGCCCTGATCGATATTGTAAGAACCGTCTTTAATGATACGGTCTTCCAGTACCCAGGATTCATGGTAGCTGGACTGGAAATAGAGATCGGCATAGTCCAGACGACGCTCATTAAGCGACCCCAGCACAGCAGCGAGATCGTCAAGATTCAATTTGTTAGCGGTGAGTAACTGCTCACTGACAAACGAAAGGCTCATAGTTTTTCACTCTTTATCAGATAATCGGTTGAGTACACTGCGCTGCCCTAACGGCATTATTCGCCTTTCTTTTTGTTCGGCTCACGCAGCACTTCCTGAATCTTTGGCTGATCGACGCTACCGGAAATCTGGTAGCGAATCAGCGAAATCTTGTTCCATAGCGGTGCCAGCACTTTACTGGCAGCAAACACGGCGGCACCCACAACCGGGTTGACGGCAAAGGCAGTCGCCACGCCCACCGTCGCGGAAATTTCCGGAGCGATAACGGCTTCCATATTGACCTGGCGCTGAGCGAGGTCGAGATCGCCTTTCATCGCGATATCCGCTTCAAGCCCGTCGATCAGCATATCATCAGTATGCAACACGCCGTCTTTAATCCATGCGGTGCTGCGAATCGAATCGAAGTAAAATCCACGGCCAAACGTATCACTAAAATCAAACCGCAGCTTACGCATCAACGCATCGAAGCTCAATAAACGCAGCAGTTGACCCGCCTGACCCGCGCCGACTTCGGCAATTTCACCCTTACCAATACGCGTGTGCAATATTCCACTCAGGCTGGCAATATCCGGCGCCCAAGGTGTTCCACGCCAGTATAAATCGTAATCCACATCGAAAGAGCCAGCCTTGAGCGGTGAATCCACGCCGAACCAGTTTGCGTTCTGCTCCAGACTGTCTCCCGTCAGGCGGCCTTTTAGCGCGGTCCGCACACCTTCCGCATTTTCCTGCCAGGTACCGTTTACCGTCAGGCGGGCTTTACCCGTATCAATAACGCCATCCTTCAGCGTTAATTTTTCCTTTTCTGGCAACAGCGTTCCCTGAATGCTCCCCATATTCTGCCCGATAATCCAGCACTGGCGACAGTTAACCGCCAGCGACGGCCAGTCTTCAAAGCTAATGCTCGGGTCATTCAGAGGCGATTTTTTCTCTGCTAACGCCACCGGGTTGGTCGCTTCATTCCCTTTCCACTGAGGATTGTAGTAGAGATAATGGATATCGCTGCGCCACATACCACGATTGGGTATCTCAACCGTTCCGTCAATTTCACGCCCTTTTGCCTGCACTTCACTGCCACCAAGCGTATTTTTGCGTGTGATTTCCAGATCGTGCCACTGCTGCCCTAGCAGTTGTAATTCAGACGTCCGCAACGTCACCGCTTCCGGAAAACGAAGGGAACTGTGTGCCTTTCTGCCTTCCGCTGATGTCGAGGCACGCAGCGATGGCAGGAGCCCCAGCCAGCTTTCTGCATCCAGCGGCGGAAGATAGAGCACCAGCGAAGAGTCTTCTGGTAGTGCAGGAGCTGCCGTTGTCCCGTTCTGCCAGCTTGCCCGCGCCAGCGTCACGGTGTCGCCTTTCAGCAACCATTGGCTATTGAAGTGGTTATCTTTGCCCAGCCGTCCCTGCATCGTGAAACCATTCAGGTCACCGCTGGCTTTTACCTCCAGCGGCAGGCTCTCGCCAGCAGGTTTATTTAGTGGGTTAGGTAAGTGACTACTTACTTTGCTTAAATCAGCCTGTACATCAACATCGTAGGTTGTTTTACCAGAATGTGGCAGGTTGACGACCACCGTACTCTTCCAGCCTGCCGAACCGGACACAGCTTTGCTTGCCGATGCGGGTAAACCGGGCAAGCGCGCAGGCTGCCAGTCTCCCTGCAAGCCAACATTCACCAGAAAAGCCTTCGCCTGCTCCTCCGTCGTGAAATTGACCGTCATCGGCTGATTCATCCAGTTCGCCTGGAGCGTGTCACTGCGTAACTTGCCGTTTTCATAGCGAAATTTACCCGTGAGATTCTTAATCGTGGTATCCAGTGGCTTGATATAGAGGCTGTTATTGTTCAGCGAGATGTCGCCACTGGCGCGAACATCGTCACCAGCAAGCGGAATATCCAGATGCAGCGTGCCTTTCACCGGCCCACCAATTTTTAGTTCATCCAGCGCCGTACCCAACGAAGATTTCAGCGGCGTCTGATGAAAATAGCTCCCCACTTCAGGCCCCGGACCTTCCAGCTCGCCATCAATGAGCAGCATCTCTTTTTCATAATCGGGAATGACCGCGCTAATATTCTTGCCTTCCACCTTGCCCAGCCAGGTTTGCGGCGCAAACATCCACAGGCCGTTGTTGGCAAAATCCAGATTGATATCCAGCGGCGTCAGCGCAGGCCAGCCCGGCTCAAACTCGAAGGTGGCCTCTTTCACCGGCACCCAGACTTCAAACTGGCCTTCGTTGTGCGTATAGGGGAAATGCTGCGGATTACCGGCAAAAATCAGCGTCGCATTGTCAACACGGCCGCCCTTCAGCGCACCGCTCAGATAGTCCACCAGCTCGGTGCCCATAAACAGCTCAGGATAATAGCGCCAGGCGTCCGCCGCGTCGGTCAGCCGAATGCCCGCCAGAATATCCAGCTTCGGTTCCTGTTTAGCAGGCTGTTCGTAACGGAAATCGCCATTAGCCCATAGCGATTTCGCCTGTACGTCCAGCCCGTGGCTCCAGAGCGCCAGACCCTGTGCGTCATTACGCCAGTCAATCGTACCGCTGGCCTGCTTGATTTCCAGCGGCGCGCGGAACATATCGACATAGGGCAGCGTGCTCTGATCTAACGCGACGCTAACCTGGCCACGTTCGGCGCTACCGCGGGCAGAACCGGAGAAATGATTAACGCCCGGCAGCAATTTCCACTGCTGCCAGCTCACGTCCTGCCAGTTGGCCTGAAAGCGGCTTCTCTCCGGCTGTTGCAGAGGAATATCGACAGCAACGGTATTCAATGTACCCGTTGGTTGCAGTTCTGCCCAACGTTCTTTCAAGGCTGGCGTAGTCCCGGATAACAGCGGAAGCAGCGTGCTTACCCGTTCCAGCGCCAGATTACTGGCTCGAACGCGCAGTTCTTCCTGTCGATCGGGCCCTAATATGTGTTCATTTTTTGGCAGCCAGAGGGCAGAGAGCCGACCTTTTGGCCAGGCGACGCCATCCGTTGCCAGATTCAATTCAGGCACATCCACCTGCCAGCCATTTTCCTGACGGCTGACATGCAGTGTCATGTCATCGACATTCAGGCGATGTGCATCGCGGCCTTCACCCCAGTTGGCCGTCCCCTGATTAAGGAACACATCACCGCTGTGGATATCGCCTTCACGGACGTTCAGCCAGGCCGCCAGACTAAAGTCGGCACTTTCCAACCCGGTCGTATTTTTCATCCAGCGGCTGAGCCAAGGCTTCATATCAATATTGTCAGCCTGCAGATAGAACGTACCGTTACTGAGTAGCCCCTGCTCATCGTGCAAGTCCATTCTCATCTGTACCACGCCGTGCTGACCATTAAAACTCGACAGGCTGATCAACCCTTCCGCACGATGGCGTTTGTCGGAATTCAGCCAGGTCAGTTGCGGAATGCTCAGCTCCGCGCGGGCACCGGAAGGCGTCAGAAAGGTAATATGGCTATCACGCAGATCAAAACGGTCAAACTGGCGCAGGAAAAGATCGCTGACCTTTCCTGATTCCATCAATTTGCTATCTTGCTGCTGCCCAGTAAATTGGCTATTGATATCAAGCTTTAGCTGGTGAAACGTGAGATCACGGAACTGCCAGCGCCCATGCAGCAGCGACTGCCACACATCCAATGCCAGCGTAATACGGTCAACCTGCCAGTTCGATTCCGGCAGGAATGTACGAAATTTTTCAATTTCCAGCGTGGGGCCAAAGGACTCCCAGCGCCCCGTCATCGAACCGATTTCTAACGGAACACCGGCCGCAGACTGCGCCCAGGCCACCAACTGTGGCCGGAAGTGATCGAGTTGCGGCAGCACCAGTCTTAAGCCGCTGACTAACAGCGCAACCATCACGACAAGAGTGGCACCCGTGATGACGAGTATTCCGGGCAGTCGCCTCACTAATCTCTCCTTCTTTCGTCGCCGACGACGAGCGCACGAATTTACATCATTACGACGTCAAACTGCTCCTGGCTATACAGGGGTTCGATTTGTACTTTGACCTGCTTGCCGACGAAAATTTCAACTTCAGCCAACGCGTGCGATTCTTCGCTTCTCAGCGCTTCCCCGACAGCCGGTGAGGCATAAACCAGGAATCGATCGGTGTCATACGCGTGGTGGACACGCACGATTTCACGCATGATTTCATAGCAGACGCTTTCTACCGTCTTCACCGTGCCGCGACCGTGGCACGTCGGGCATTCATGGCAGAGCACGTGTTCGATACTCTCACGGGTACGTTTACGCGTCATCTCCACTAATCCTAGTTGAGAGAAGCCACTAATACTGGTTTTGACCCGATCTTTACTGAGCGCCTGCTCCAGTGAATGCAGCACCCGCCGACGGTGATCTTCGTTATTCATATCGATGAAATCGATAATGATAATGCCGCCGAGGTTACGCAGGCGCAACTGCCGTGCAATCGCCTGCGTGGCCTCCGTGTTGGTATTGAAAATGGTCTCATCCAGATTACGGTGGCCGACAAACGCCCCCGTGTTGATATCAATGGTCGTCATCGCCTCAGTCTGATCGATGATCAAATAGCCGCCGGATTTCAGTTCAACCTTTCTGTCCAGTGAACGCTGGATTTCATTTTCCACGTCAAACAGGTCAAAAATTGGCTGTTTACCCGCATAATGTTCGAGTCTACGGGTCATTTCCGGGATATATTCGGAGGTAAATTCCAGCAGCGCTTCATACGTCAGCCGGGAGTCAATCCGAATGCGATCCAACGCCGCACCGGCAAAATCACGCAAAATTCGCTGGGCGAGTGCCACTTCACCGTAGAGCTTACATTTGGTCTGGTTGCGCTTCTTGCGCTCCATCACCTTACCCCACAGACGCTTCAGGAACGCCGCATCCTGTGAAAGCTCTTCTTCGCCGATCCCTTCCGCGGCAGTACGAATGATGAAGCCACCGTCATCGTCACAATACTCGGCGACCGTCTTCTTTAAGCGCTCACGTTCCGCTTCACTCTCAATCCGCTGTGACACGCCAACGTGCGATGCACCGGGCATAAACACCAGATAGCGCGACGGCAGCGTGATATCGGTCGTCAGACGCGCACCTTTGGTTCCCAGTGGATCTTTGACCACCTGAACCATGAGATCCTGCCCTTGACGCACCAGTTCGGCGATATCACGGACGTGAAAATTCTTCTGTTCGTCACCGGCAACACATTCGGTGTGCGGCATAATATCGGACGCGTGCAGAAAGGCCGCTTTATCCAGACCAATATCCACGAACGCCGCCTGCATACCCGGCAGAACACGGCTCACGCGGCCCTTATAAATGTTGCCGACGATGCCGCGCTTCGCATCACGCTCAATGTGGATTTCCTGCAGAATACCGCCGTCGATATAGGCAACGCGCGTTTCTGAAGGTGTAACGTTTACCAGTAACTCAGCAGTCATGTTTTCCTCTTGCATTCCGCAATGCAGCAAAATTACTGAATAGCTCATGGGTTTCTACCAGCGGCAGTCCAACCACCGCGTAATAGCTTCCGTTAAGCGACCGGACAAAGCATCCACCCTTGCCCTGAATACCATAAGCCCCGGCTTTATCCATCGGCTCCCCGCTGGCGATATACCGTTCGATATCCTGCTGCGAGAGCGGACGAAAGACGACATCGGTGATCACCAGACAGCTCAATATATCGTCTTTATCTGCCAGTGCGACGGCCGTCATCACCTGATGCGGTTTCCCGGATAGTTGACTCAACATCTCCGCCGCATGAACTGCATCCTGAGGCTTTTCCAATACCTGCCCGTTCAGCACAACAATGGTATCCGCCCCCAGAACGGGCAAATCGAGCGGTGCGACCGCGACACCCGCCGCCGCTTTCTCATGCGCCAGACGCCGGACATAGACTTCCGCCGCTTCCTCCGGTAACCGCTGTTCTTCCACCGCAACGTTCAGTACAGCAAAAGGAATATCGAGCTGCATGAGCAGTTCACGACGACGGGGGGAAGCGGAGGCCAGATAGAGCTGGGTCATGAATCACCTTATTGCACAGTAAACTGACGGCGAATTTTACGCATCAGCAGGAACAGCCACGGCCAGAGTACGCCATCAACGACGCAATTCCAGAATGTTTCTGGTCG
The DNA here is from genome assembly GCF_028335745.1 of Pectobacterium sp. A5351. Taxonomy (NCBI): domain Bacteria; kingdom Pseudomonadati; phylum Pseudomonadota; class Gammaproteobacteria; order Enterobacterales; family Pectobacteriaceae; genus Pectobacterium; species Pectobacterium sp. A5351. Next base: position 278,728 of record NZ_CP116477.1, on the reverse strand, counting down.
GAAAGAGACATTAATAACTAAAAATTCTGCCCAGAATACCGAGAGGTCCATCAGCAACGACAATAGCATCACGATTAATGCCTGCTGCCATAACGCCATATTTCGGAACAGTTGAAATTTAAAAGCGACCAGATAAGCAATAATGCTCAACGCCAGCGCTCGTACTCCCAGTGTAGACCCAAGAATCAGGTCCATAATCAGACCTAATATAAATCCTGTGCCGACATTTACCCGATGTGGCAATGCCATCACCCAGTAAATCAGGAATAGCGTCAGCCAGGAGGGGCGAAACATGTAGATTTCATCCGGCCACGGCATAATCTGCAAAACCATGGCGATCAGAAAAGAAAGCCAGATAATCCAGTTGCCATGCCTGCGATAACGGTTCATTGGCGGCCTCTCTGCGGCCCGACGGTAGGCCCAGCGGCTTCAGGAGGAAGCGGCGGCCCCATCTCATCAGGCGAGGGTAAAACCTGCGGCATCATCTGCATCAGACGTTCATTGGCAACCCGATGAACTTCCGACGGCGGCAGCGACGTGTTGGAATTATTCTCCACGCCCCACAGTAAGAGCAGATAGCGCAGACGCTGTAGCCCCGCCGTCGGACGTGCCTGAATAATCGTATAGGCCCGCTGTGTATCCGCTTTTACCGACGACACGACCGCTACCGGATACCCTTCAGGAAAACGTCCGCCCAGCCCCGATGTGACCAGCACATCACCGACGCGAATATCGGTATTGTTAGGCAAATGCTCCAGTTGCAGATCGTCGGTGCAGCCATTACCGGCAGCAATCACGCGGATATCATTGCGCAGCACCTGAATGGGCAACGCGTGGGAAACATCACAAATCAATAAAACCCGGCTGGTAAACTGGCCAACCGCCACAACCTGCCCCACCACGCCTTTATCGCTGATGACCGGTTGCCCTTCATACACACCGTTCGCCTGACCTTTATCAATCACCACCTGATCGCTGTAAGGATCGGTTCCGGCAGACATCACCTGCGTCACCATCTTCTGCTCATCCTGACGCAGCGGCGAGCCGAGCAATTCACGTAACCGCGCATTTTCTTGCTTGAGCTGGCCTAACAGCAACAGGTCGCTGTTTTTCATCAACAGTTCCTGACGCAGTGCGGTATTTTCAAGGCCTAATTGCTCGCGGGTTGCCAGTGAGGCAGACATATTGTCCAGAATCTGGCGGGGCCCATTCGCCAGAAAATAAAATGGGCTAACGGCGGTATCCATGTACGTTCTGATTTTGACGAACGAACCGAGCCGACTGTCCGCAACGATCACAACAATCGCGGTAACGACAGCAAGAAAAAGTCGTAATTGCAGGGAAGGTCCCCTGCTAAAAAGCGGCTTCATAAAATTTGCGTATTCCTCGACAGCAACCTCAAATCGCTCCTGGCGATTTTTAACGTCACAAAGCGGCACCCCGTAGGGCGGATTTCATTCGCTCAGGCAAATAAAAAAGGGGTAACCACGAGAGATGAAAAACGCAAGCGTTCATCCATCCGGTCCCCCCCTTTTCCAGACAGGATTACTCCTCGCTGAACAAATCGCCACCGTGCATGTCGATCATTTCCAGCGCCTTGCCGCCACCACGGGCAACACAGGTCAGTGGATCTTCAGCCACCACAACAGGAATACCGGTTTCTTCCATCAGCAAACGATCCAGATTACGCAACAGCGCGCCGCCGCCAGTCAACACCATACCGCGCTCAGAAATATCGGAGGCCAGTTCCGGTGGGCACTGTTCCAACGCCGCCATGACTGCGCTGACGATACCCGTCAACGGCTCTTGCAGCGCTTCCAGAATTTCGTTGGAGTTCAGCGTGAAGCCACGCGGTACACCTTCAGCAAGGTTACGGCCGCGCACTTCAATCTCAAGCACTTCGTCGCCTGGATAAGCGGAGCCGATTTCATGCTTGATACGTTCCGCCGTCGCTTCACCGATCAGTGAACCATAGTTACGACGAACGTAGTTGATGATCGCTTCATCAAAGCGGTCACCGCCAATACGGACAGAAGAGGAGTACACCACGCCGTTCAGCGAGATCACCGCCACTTCCGTGGTACCACCACCGATATCCACTACCATGGAGCCCGTCGCTTCGGATACCGGCATGCCAGCGCCGATCGCAGCCGCCATCGGCTCTTCGATCAGGAACACTTCACGTGCACCCGCACCCAGCGCGGATTCGCGAATGGCACGACGTTCAACCTGGGTTGCTCCTACCGGAACACACACCAGCACACGTGGGCTCGGACGCATAAAGCTGTCGCTATGCACTTGTTTGATGAAGTGCTGCAACATTTTTTCCGTGACCTGGAAGTCGGCAATAACACCGTCTTTCATCGGGCGAATCGCCACGATATTCCCCGGCGTTCTGCCCAGCATCTGCTTCGCGTCGTGGCCTACCGCCGCCACGCTTTTTTGGGAACCGGCGCGATCCTGACGAATCGCAACCACAGAGGGTTCATTCAGTATGATGCCCTGCCCTTTAACGTAAATCAGGGTATTGGCGGTACCCAGGTCGATGGACAAGTCGTTAGAAAACATGCCACGAAATTTCTTAAACATAACTAAAGGATAATCCTGCAAGCTGGGGGCGAAAAATAAATCCGCCTACTTTACCAACCACACGAAGCAGCGACAAGGCACGAAAACGCTCTGCTTCGGTGAAAAATGAGTCTGCGTTGCGCACGTCGGCGTCAGGGAGAAGGCACAACATGCTTTCTCCTCAGGCGGCAAGGCATCTTACCACTGTCCACCCGACAGAATTGCGCTAACACAGGACATAAAATCTAACATTTAATCGGATTGTCGCTATCGTAAGCACACACTAACCGATTTAACAGCCGCCTCATTCTACGTCAATTTGAACAGGACGTTTATATTAAACACGATGCCGCGATGAATATTTTTTCAGCTCATCGGTTACAAGGACTGATGCGGCAAAAAAATCCCCTTGCCCACCATAGGCCCCCTTGCCCAACAGCATTCTCCACTCCTCTTTGGTTCGCACGCCGGCAGCAAACACCCGCGTTTGCGTACCTTTACAGGCTTCAGTCAGGCTTTGTACAAACAACTGATTTTCCGGCCGGCGCTCAAGACTCCGAACCAAACCGGGATGAAGCTTGATGATCTCCACGGGGAGTGACTTGATATAGGTTGTGCTGACCAGCGTTAAACCCGCCTGCGTGACCGCCAGGCGACAGCCTAATCCCAGGATCACAGTGAGAACCGGGCGCAGACGGCCGATATATTGACAAACATCGGCCTCTGCAAGTTCAAATAAAATGCGCTGTCGCTGCGTTTTCGGACATTGCAGTAAGACTTCTTGCAGCCAGCGCAGGAAAGGCTTCTGTAAAAGTGAGTCCACACTTACCGGCAAAGCCAGTGTTTCTCCCGGCCAGCTCGCTGATAAATCAATAATGCGAGCCACCAGTTGCCGATCATAGCTGGCCGCCAACCCCAGTTGTTGAACCAGCGGCATATACTCCGCGGCGAGCAGTTCCTGTTCTCCGTCGTAGATCCGGCTCATCATTTCGCGATGATGTACCACGCCCTCTTTCGTGACTGCGGGTTTCTGATACAGCCGCGGGCCGCCGCGCGCCAACGTCTGTTCTAGCAAGGTGCGCCACTTCACGCTGCCGCGCCCTTTGTCTGGCACCTGCCTGTCAAACACGCACCAGCTGTTACCGCCCTGCAACACCGCATTGCGCGTCGCGTCTTCCACACTTTCCATCACCTGTTCAGCACTTTGCCCACCGCGATAGGCACAGATACCAATGTGAAGTACCTCTTCCCGATCGATTAACGAGTTGGTGGGGAGAATATCGATGGCCTTCACCAGTTGCGTGGCAATCGCATTGGCTTCTTTTAACGTGCTATGGGGGAGCAATACGGTGAAATCGCTGCTGAAGTAACGCGCCAGCAGGGCGGAGGGATAGCGCATGACAAACGTCGACAGCAGGTTGACCAGCGTGAAACGGTATTCCTGAAGTACACTGCTATAGCCGTGCGTTTCCTGCAAGGTTTCAAAATCGGGTACGCGGATCATCATAACGACGCCGTGCGTCCCCACTTCTTCGCCATCTTCTAACTGTGTGGTCAACTGATTATCAAAGAACAGGCGATTACTCAGTCCGGTTTCAGCGTCCTGCGCGGCAAAAGCACGAATTAAGGTATCCACCCGCCCGCGATCCTCCCGCGCCTCCACTAAATCAGACAACAGTTGATCGAGCGCTCCGCTGGTATTGACCGGCCATTCACGTACCGAGCCCTGCATAACCGATTCACGTTCGCCCTTAAGAATACGCTGTGCCCGCTCCTCCAACTCTTCCTGCCCGGCAGCCTGACGACGTAGCCAGCGAATGGAGAAATACAGCATCAGGAGCATCAGACCCGCAGCCAGTAACACCGATAGCATCGATACGACAAAGCGCGGTAAACCGATCAGCGGATCGACATACCTAATGGCGATCGTCATGTTCAAATGATGCATCAGCGGAAATTCAACCTCATGATAGAGGTGCGTGCGTTCCCAGCCAGCCTCAGGCAACTGTATTGAATAGAGGGTAGAATCGTTGTCCTGAATATCCAGCACAACAATGCCTGCCGTCTTCATCATTGCTGGCAGCCAATATTGGATATTTTCGGGCGATTGCACTAATAACGCCTGATCGATACTGGCCGTAACCTCTCGCAACTGCTGCTCAGTCCGCAACTGGCTATAATAACAGAGGCTAAATATACTACTGAAAAGCATAAGAAAAATGGCGAGAACCGTCAGCAATACCACGAGTATCGAGAATCTGGTCGTAAATCCCATCCCTGCGTCCTATTCCAAATAATTGCGAGTTTGTTGTTTTTTATCAGTTCGCATGAGCCAGCTACAACGCATAGTACCAGTACTAACAAAGGTAACTGTATTAACAAATAGTATCTGCAATAACTATAGTCGTTAATGACTTCCCCATTTTAATCCTGCCACAGGAGATAGCCCATGCAGGCTTTAGTTCTTGAACAGTCAAACGGACTGACCCACGCTCAGATTCGCGAGATTGACGCCGAGCAGCTTCCCACCGGGGATGTAACTGTTGATATCAGTTGGTCCGGCATTAATTATAAAGATGCGCTTGCCATTACTGGCAAAGGCAAAATTATTCGTAACTTCCCGATGGTTCCAGGGATCGATTTTGTCGGAACCGTGCGTCACAGCGATAGCGATCGGTTTGCCGTCGGTCAGCCCGTCATCCTGACGGGTTGGGGCGTGGGTGAAAACCACTGGGGCGGCCTGGCACAACAGGCGCGAGTGAAGAGCGATTGGCTGATCCCTCTGCCCGCATCGCTGGATGCGCGTAAGGCTATGATTCTTGGCACCGCAGGCTTTACTGCGATGCTGTGCGTGATGGCGCTGGAAGACGGCGGTATCACTCCGGAAAGCGGCGACATCATTGTGACGGGTGCCAGCGGCGGCGTCGGCAGCACGGCAGTCGCCCTGCTTGCAGAGCTAGGCTATCAGGTGACCGCCGTCAGCGGCCGTGCCGACAACACTGATTATCTGAAAAGATTGGGTGCCAAACAGGTGCTGGACCGCAGCGAATTCAGCGGCAGTCCTCGTCCGTTGGAAAAACAACGTTGGGCTGGCGCGGTGGATACCGTCGGCGACAACGTGCTGGCGACGCTGCTTGCGCAGATGGATTACAACGCGACGGTTGCCGCATGCGGTCTGGCTGGCGGTATCGCGCTGCCAACGACCGTGATGCCATTTATTTTACGTAATGTTCGCCTGCAAGGTGTAGATTCCGTGATGGCACCACTGGCGCGCCGTCAGCAAGCGTGGGAGCGTCTGGCTGCCATCCTGCCTGAGTCGTTCTATCAACAGGTGACGCAGGAAATCGGGTTGGAAGACGTCCCTGCTGTTGCCGCTGCCCTGCTGGAAAACAAAGTCACTGGCCGTACGCTGGTGAAAATCAGCTAACGTCTTTCGTCGGCACACTCAGCCACCTTCGGGTGGCTGTTACACCCTGCAAAAAAGTATTTCATCTCTCCTGTCGCGGTTTCTGCCGTACTTCATCTATAACTAAGTGAACGGTAAGCAGTAAAAACGCCACTTTGTGTCAAAAAAATAATGACTGGCGGGAGTTCACATGCACAAACATCGCAAGTTCACGGAAGCCGACGTTACCCCGGAATCCCTCTTCTATCAGCGCCGGCGCGTACTCAAAGCGCTGGGTATTTCCGCTGCGGCGCTTGCACTGCCGTTTTCTGCACAGGCCGACCTGCTGGCCTGGTTTAAAGGTGCCGATAAACCCAAAGCGCCGCCGGGTAAACCGCTCACGTTTAGCCAACCCGCTGATTGGAAGCTCGATCTGCCGCTCACGCCGGAAGATAAGGTCACGGGGTATAACAACTTCTATGAGTTCGGGCTCGATAAAGCCGACCCGGCAGCCAATGCTGGCGGGTTAAAAACCGAAGGCTGGACCATCAAGATAGGCGGCGATGTCGCCAAACCCCTCACGCTAGATATGGACGATTTACTCAAACGCTTTCCGCTGGAAGAACGCATCTACCGTTTCCGCTGCGTTGAGGCGTGGTCAATGGTAATTCCATGGGTTGGGTTTGAGCTGGCCAAGCTGATTAAATTCGCCGAACCCACCAGCAACGCGCGCTACGTGGCGTTTCAAACGCTTTACGACCCAGAACAGATGCCGGGGCAAAAAGATCGCTTTATGGGTGGCGGGCTGGACTATCCCTATGTAGAAGGGCTACGGCTGGATGAAGCCATGAACCCTTTGGCGCTAATGGCCGTCGGTGTTTACGGCAAAACGTTGCCGCCGCAGAACGGTGCCCCCATCCGGTTAGTCACGCCGTGGAAATACGGCTTCAAAAACATCAAATCCATCGTACATATCCGGTTCACTCGTGAGAAACCACCCTGCACCTGGAATCTGGCAGCCCCGGACGAATATGGCTTCTATGCCAACGTTAACCCCCATGTGGATCACCCGCGCTGGTCGCAAGCGACAGAACGCGTCATCGGTTCAGGCGGCCTGCTTAACGTTGAGCGTCAACCCACGCTGTTGTTCAACGGCTATGCGGAACAGGTCGCTTCGCTGTATCGCGGCTTGAATCTGCGTGAAAACTTTTAGCGACGAATACAAAAACGTGAACGAATAACACAAAACGTCTAACCAATAACACCTTGTCAGGATAGGAATCCACATCAGCATGAGACTGACGCTACAACACATTACCCGGTTAAAAATGCTACTCCATCTGGCTGGTTTTCTGCCACTGGTGTGGCTGATATTGTCGGTTGACCAAGGGTGGTTTAGCACCGATCCGGCCAAGGATATCCAGCACTTTACCGGCAGAATGGCGCTGAAATTGCTGCTGGCGACGCTGCTGGTCACGCCGTTGGCACGCTACGGCAAACAGCCGCTACTCATTCGCTGCCGTCGGCTCCTCGGGCTGTGGTGCTTTTTCTGGGCGACGTTACATCTGGTGAGCTATGCGCTACTGGAGTTAGGTCTGAACCATTTGGCACTGCTGGGTAAGGAACTGATCTCCCGTCCCTATTTGACGCTGGGTATCATAAGCTGGCTGATTTTGCTGGCGCTGGCGGTCACCTCGCCACAGCTCATGATGCGTAAGTTGGGAGCGCAATGGCAGAAACTGCATAATTTCGTCTATGTGGTCGCCATTTTTGCGCCTATCCACTATCTTTGGTCAGTTAAAACGCTATCACCGCAGCCCATTTTGTATGCGCTGGCGGCGCTACTCTTGCTGCTGTTCCGTTATAAGAAATTTCGTCAATGGTGGCGCTAAACGCCGCGCTAGCATGGGAAAATCCGAGTGTGAGCCGCAGCAAGATTCACGCCGTCTCACAGTCTGGTGCAGGAATATCTCCGCAGATAAGACCAGTATTTAGCTGCGAATTGCCACGATATGGTTATAATGCACGACTTTAGTTTCTCGGGCAGGACAATTTGCGTCACGAAAGGTGACAAACGAATAGCTTCGCGCTATTTTGTGCGACACGGTTTTGGCAATTTTAGTCAATCGCGGGAGATAGCAGCACAATGGCAGAAAAGTTTCACATTTTGCTCTTGAACGGTCCAAACCTGAATCTGCTAGGAACCCGAGAGCCCGACAAATACGGTAAAACGACGCTAGCAGACATTGTCAGCGAACTGGAAACACAGGCGCAGACATTGAACGTGAAGTTTTCCCATCTGCAATCCAACGCGGAGCATGTCCTGATCGATACCATCCATCAGGCCAGAGGAAACACAGACTTCATTCTGATTAACCCGGCGGCATTCACCCACACTAGCGTTGCGCTACGTGATGCCCTGCTGGCGGTCTCGATTCCGTTTATCGAAATTCATCTGTCCAACGTGCACGCACGCGAGCCTTTTCGTCATCACTCCTATCTTTCTGATGTTGCGGTAGGCGTGATATGCGGCCTGGGGGCAGAGGGTTATCAGTATGCTTTACAGACGGCGGTAAAACGCCTGTCAACTTCCAATTAAACAAAAGAGTACGGAACCACATCCATGGATATTCGTAAAATCAAAAAACTGATCGAACTGGTTGAAGAGTCCGGCATCGCCGAACTGGAAATTTCTGAAGGTGAAGAATCAGTACGTATCAGTCGTGCCCCAGCAGCGGTTAACTACCCGATGATGCAACAGGCTTACGCTACGCCGATGATGCAGCCACAGCCTGCTCTGGCTGCCGCCGTTGCACCAGCGCCAGTGGAAGCTGCAGCAGCACCGGCTGCCATCAGTGGACACATCGTTCGTTCTCCAATGGTTGGAACCTTCTATCGCACCCCAAGCCCGGACGCTAAAGCTTTCGTGGAAGTGGGTCAGCACGTCAATGTTGGCGATACCCTGTGCATCGTCGAAGCCATGAAAATGATGAACCAGATCGAAGCCGACAAAGCGGGCGTGGTGAAAGCCATTCTGCTCGAAAGCGGTCAGCCGGTCGAATTTGACGAGCCATTGGTTGTCATCGAATAACGAGGCTTATCATGCTAGATAAAATCGTTATCGCTAACCGCGGAGAAATTGCGCTGCGTATTTTGCGTGCCTGTAAAGAGTTGGGCATCAAAACCGTCGCCGTTCACTCCAGTGCGGATCGCGATTTGAAACACGTATTGCTGGCGGACGAAACCGTGTGTATCGGCCCAGCGCCGTCAACAAAAAGCTATCTGAATATCCCAGCGATTATTTCCGCTGCGGAAATCACCGGGGCCGTCGCGATTCACCCTGGCTACGGTTTCCTGTCCGAAAATGCGGATTTTGCCGAGCAGGTTGAACGATCCGGCTTTATCTTCATCGGCCCACGCGCAGAAACCATTCGCCTGATGGGCGATAAAGTGTCTGCCATCACCGCAATGAAAAAAGCGGGTGTTCCAACCGTACCTGGCTCTGATGGCCCGTTAGACGGTGACATGGACGCTAACCGCGCTCATGCAAAACGCATCGGCTATCCGGTCATCATCAAAGCCTCTGGCGGCGGTGGCGGTCGTGGTATGCGCGTCGTGCGCAGCGACAAAGAGCTGGAACAATCCATCAACATGACCCGTGCGGAAGCCAAAGCGGCTTTCAACAACGACATGGTCTACATGGAAAAATACCTGGAAAACCCACGCCACGTGGAAATTCAGGTACTGGCTGACGGTCAGGGCCACGCCGTTTATCTGGCCGAGCGTGACTGCTCCATGCAGCGTCGCCACCAAAAAGTGGTAGAAGAAGCGCCAGCACCGGGCATTACGGATGAGCTGCGCCGCAATATCGGCGATCGCTGCGCCAAAGCCTGTGTCGATATCAACTATCGCGGTGCGGGTACGTTCGAATTCCTGTACGAAAACGGTGAGTTCTACTTCATTGAAATGAACACCCGTATTCAGGTTGAACATCCGGTTACCGAGATGATTACCGGCGTGGATCTGATCAAAGAGCAGCTGCGCATCGCTGCCGGTCTGCCATTGTCCATCAAGCAGAAAGACGTCAAGGTTCGCGGCCATGCGGTAGAATGCCGTATCAACGCGGAAGATCCGAACACGTTCCTGCCAAGCCCAGGTAAAATCACGCGTTTCCACGCGCCGGGCGGCTTTGGTGTCCGTTGGGAATCGCACATTTACGCCGGTTATACCGTACCGCCGTATTACGATTCTATGATCGGCAAGCTGATCACCTACGGCGAAACCCGCGAAATCGCGATTTCCCGTATGAAGAACGCGCTGGCTGAACTGATTATCGATGGCATCAAAACCAACATCGAACTTCAGATGAAGATCATGAGCGATGAAAACTTCCAGAGAGGTGGCACGAACATCCACTATCTGGAGAAGAAACTCGGCTTGCAGTAAACACTTCGCAATCGAGCAAAGGCCAGCTTATGCTGGCCTTTGTTATTTTATTCCTTCACGTATCAGTATTGGTAAGCAACGCCTAACCAGTAGTTACGCCCTTCCTCAACATAGCCTTCCTGATAAGCGTAAGCCGTATCAAACAGGTTGTTGACCGACGCATTCACGCTAAAGCCAGCCCCCAGATGATAATCCAACCGCACATTGGTCATCGCAAATCCACGCGTTTTATCGTTATTATCTGAATTATTGAATCCCCAGCTACGCGCTTCTTCCATCACCGTAATGCTGACCGGTTCGAAAGGCGTCATCGTTACCCAGGCAAACACTTTATGCTTCGGTAAATCGACAATATTGCCGATATCCTTGCGCTTCACATCGCTATGAATCAGTCCATAGTTAACCCCGACGGTTAACCAGTCTTTGACATCACCGTGAATGCCCAGATCCAGGCCGTAGTAATCCACCCGACCGCTGTTACGGTTTTGGATCAAACTCGGTGTAATGTTATGTGACAGAATCGCATTTGATACCCGGTTGTAGTACACGCTGGCATCGTAACCCCAGCCTTCGGTCAGGCCACCGCGATAGTTCAACTCAAGGTTTTGCGCACGCTCGGGTTTTAAGTTCGGATTAACCAGCGCATCCTGATTTTTGGCAGGCTTAGAGGTGGTGTAACGCTCTTTCAGCGTAGGGAAACGGCTGCGTTCAGACAGCGATAATTGCAGCTCATCACGATTATCGAAACGATACTTCGTCATCATCTGCCAGTTAAACGCATCCTGATTGTTTTGGTCATAATTCGTTAGCGCCCCATTCTTTTCATGCTTCATGCCCTGCTTGCTGTCGCGCCAGTCGTAGCTCACGCCAAATACCGCATCCAGCTTCTCGGACACATTCCACTGGTATTCGCTTGCCATCGACCAGGTACGGTCCTTATAGCGATCGTAAGGCGCGTTCAGTGCCCCTTTCTCGCGATGCACGTCATCTTTCCAGTGGACGGCGAACGACAGCAAATCCAGTTCGCGCATATCAATCCCTAATTGCAGCCCCGCGCCGTTACTGAAATCCGCATAGTGGCTATAGTTACCGTTCTTATTTTTGAAATCCGCCAGCGTTTTATACATCAGCAAGGTATTTTCAAATTCATCATGATAGAAGCGGCTTTTCAGCGTCATTCTGTCACTGAGCTTCGTCGTGCCCTGATAGTAATAACTTTCTTTATTGTAGTCCGGCCACTGCCAATAGCGTGCCGACTGACCGTTGTTGCCCGCATAAGGCGGCGTATTCTTCTCACCTTCCTGATTGATGTAGGTAAACGTATATTCATCGGATTCCCGCGGTGTGAACCCGACCTTAAGCATGCCGCGCTTATCATCATTCGCGGAATTCATCCGCTGGCCTTCGCTACCGGCTGTCGGGTTATCAACGCCGTGAGGCAGCCCGGTAAAACGCTGTTTCTGACGGCTGCCGCTAATCTGGAAGAACCCCAGATCGCCTTTCCCACCAAATGACGCATCCATGTTATGCGCATTGTCACGCCCGCGTGCCCAGCCCTGATTCAAACGCACGTTCGCTTCCAGCTCTTTTTTTGGCCGCAGGGTCGTGAGGTTAATCGCGCCCCCCATTTGATTCGGGCCTTGCAGCAGCGAGGTATACCCTTTAGACACCTCTACTGCCGCCAGATCGGAAGCCTGAAAACGGCCAAGATCCAGATTCCCATCATAGGGAACATAAATCGGCACGCCGTCGAGAAAAACCGGCACCTGTCGACTATCAAAGCCGCGAACCTTAACCTGCTGCTCGCTGCGCCCGCCTGATTTTTGTAACGTCACGCCCGGCACAACATTCAGCGCTTCCGCCACGTTGCGTCGGTTTAGCTGGTTAATCTGCTCCTGATTCACAATATCGTTGGTCGCCGCGACTGGACTGCTCCACACCGTCATCATGTCTTTATCCTTCGTGGTCTCAACCGCGTCACCAGAGGCAGCATAGACGCAAGAGACGGGTAATAGACTGGCTGACAACAGCCAACTTAATTTTTTTATTTGCATGACATTGTTCCCTTAAAAAAACACATTGCTGTATAAAAATTTATATAACGATAGATATCGCCACTTTCCGTCATCCGGGCGTTCAGGATGATGGCGTTAGCGTTTTGGCGTTAAAACGACGCGAATATCGGCAGAGGGCGCATGGTAAGGCGCAGACGTGACCAGCAAAGAAACGCCGGTTTCGGCATAACGTTGAACCGTTTGCAGGTTGATTCCCCCCGCAGCAGACACCTTACACGCAGGCGCATGGCGGGCAGCGTAAGACAGCGTGGCGATCACCTGTTCAGGTGTAAACTTATCAAGCTGTAGAATATCGGGCCCGGCGCTGAGCGCGAGCATCACCTCATCGGGACGATCCACCTCCACGATGATGGCTTTCTCCGGTGCCGCATGGCGCAATTGGGTAATATGGGCAGCCCAGTCATCCTGATTCGGTAAAAAACGGCGGTGATTCGTGAATAACAGCACCGTTTCTGCACACCCCAAACGGTGTACAATTCCGCCCCCAGCCAGCACAGCCAAGATCGAGAGCAGCTTCGTGCCCGGAATAATTTTGCGCGTACAGGCAATCTGCCCGTATGGAACCTCATGGGTATAAATTGCCTTCATTTGATGCAGATATTTACTGACGCCACAGCACCACTCCAGAACGTTCTGCGTAACCTTCCAACCTTGATGTAACGCGGCAACCTTTCCTGTTGCAGCAAGCATCGCCTCGCCGGGCTGAACGCATTCGCCATCCTGAACGCAATGCGTCACCCGCAGCCCCAGTCGCTGTAGCAAGCGTTCCGCGACTGGCATCCCGCTCACACATCCGCCCTGACGATGGAAAAACGTGATTTCACCTTCCCCTTGCTCGATTCCCAGCGCTCGGGTGGTGACATCACCGTACTGAATATCTTCCAGCAAGATCTGGTCAAGGTACGCATCTGGGATATAAATCATCGTACGAACTCCGTATACGGAACCACATCCCAGTAGACAAACGCCCAATCTCGCGTCGGAGAAACGAGCGGAATATCATCATCTTGGTGTGTCTCGTAATAGGTTTTCAGACGCTGTCTTTCCTCCTCATTCAGCTTGCCTAACGACCAGGACACACCGTCCGCAAAACGTTCGAAGGTTTCGCCATGCCTTTGGCAATTCTGCCCACGAATAAAACTCACGTTGGCGTGAATGCCCATGCGATAGAGGATATTTACGGCATAGATATAGTTCGGTAACGATGTCGACGTTCGCCCAATCACCGCCGATATCCGTGGATCAACAAACGTAGGGGAAACTGTGTGGGTGGTGTACACCCGAAGGCGGGCTTTCTGATTCAACTTGTAGAGCGCCCCAGCCAGATCCATCACCAGCGTCGAGCGCGATGCCACCACAATGTCGCAGTCAGGCAAATCCGCCCAGTCATCTTCCCAGGCACGGTGAGTAAACGTCGCATTCGCTATCCCCATCAAATCGGCTCGACGACGTGCCACGTCCAGCATTCCCTCGCTGTAATCAATGCCGTAAACCTGTTCAAGCCGCGACGCCACATTCAGGCACACCGATCCCGGTCCGCACCCAACGTCCAGCAGCGTTTTCGCCCCCGAAAAGTCCATGTTGGCGATAAACCGATCCAGATACGGATCGCGTGGCCCCGCGCACGCTACAGCCATGTTCTCTGCACGCTTATCCCAGTGGTCAGGTGTCTTAGCGGTTCTGGCCGCCTGCGCCATATGCGCCTGATAAAGCGCGGAAAAATCAATCTCATCGATAATCATATTCTCTTCCTGACTTCTCTTTTTATTAGGTGCTGCTTGCCTGCACATCAGGTGCGGAAATGGGCGTGAATATCCGCTTCTTTTACGCCGTACAACGCCGCCAGCTTCGTCGGCGTCAACAGAACGTCCGGGCTTCCCTGTTCCGTTCCCGCGCCGGGATGCAGCAAGACCACGTTATCCGCCACGGCTCGCGCATGCTGGGGATGGTGTGTGGACATCAACACTGCCATCCCGCTTTCTTTGAGCTGCCTTATGTGTGCCAGTAATCGAATCTGGTTGCCAAAATCCAGACTGGCCGCAGGTTCATCCATCACCATCAGCAAAGGCTGCTGTATTAGCGCACGAGCAATCAGTACACGCTGCCGTTCGCCTCCGCTCAGCGTCGCGTATGAACGCAGGCTCAGTGACAAAATCCCGAGCTGGGATAGCACCGCTTCGGCCTGTGCGATTTCACGTTTTCCCGGCGTGGAAAAGAGCGACAAACGGGGGTGACATCCCATCAGCACCATATCCAACACGCGGAAAGCAAAAGGCGAGTCATGCGCCTGAGGCACATAGGCCGCAACCTGTGCGAGCGCTCTGGCAGACCACGCGGCAATGGGTTTCTCAGCGATATGTATCTGACCGGAAAAGGCGGGAATCAGGCCCAGCAAGGTGCGCATCAGGGTGGTTTTGCCGCTGCCATTGGTGCCCAGCAAACAGGTAATCTGCCCGGATGGCAGTGAAAACGAGATGTCGCGATTCACAACGGTGCGACCATATCCGACGCTAACCGCCTGAAGCGTAGCGATGCTGCTGCCCGTCATGCTCTTTCCCCCCTCAACAACAGGAGCAGGAAGAAGGGCGCACCGATGGACGACGTCAGAATGCCTAGCGGCAGTTCAATCGCAGCGATCGTTCGCGCTAGCGTGTCGGTGAGTAACAGCAGCAGCGCTCCAACGGCAATAGAAACGGGTAATAGCCGATTGAAATTGTCTCCGACGATCAAACGGCAGATGTGCGGCACCACCAGCCCTATCCACCCGATGATTCCCGCAATCGACACCGCGCTGGCGGTAATTAACGTCGCCGCAAAAATGAATAACAGCCGAGTATAAAGGATATTCACGCCCAGCGTGCGGGCTTCTTCATCCGGTAGACTCAGCAGATTCATGCGCCAGCGCAGTAAAATGAGCGGAGCCAGCCCAATCACAATCAGTATCGCTGCGACTTTTAAATCCTGAGCCGTGGTGGCGGATAGCCCGCCCAATAACCAGAAGGTAATAGACGGTAATTGAGTATAGGGATCGGCCAGGATCTTGATCAGCGCGATCGCCGCACCGCCTAATGCGCCGATCGCCATGCCCACCAACACCAGCGCCAAGACGGGATCGTGTCGCTTCGCCATACGAGCAATCAGGCAAACCAGCGTCACCGCCCCCAGTCCGCCGACAAATGCCAGAAGCTGAATAAACAGCATCGGTAAACCGAGGAAAATCCCGAGCGTCGCCCCTACGCCAGCACCGGCAGAGACGCCAAGAATATCCGGGGAAACCAGAGGATTACGGAACATGCCCTGATAAGCCGCACCGGCGGCGGCCAACCCGGCACCAATCAGCATCGCCGCCAGTAGGCGCGGCAAGCGAATATTCCAGAACACGGTCGCTTTACGTGGCTCGATCGACGCCGTTCCCTGCGGAGCAGTGATAATTTGCAGGATTTCCTGCGCAGAAAGGGAATAGTGTCCCACCGTTAACGCGAACAGCGCACTGCCGATCAGCAAAACCCCCAGTACTAGAGTAATGGTATGGCTTTTCATCCCACTCTCAGCAACGACTCAAGCTGTGCATCATTCAGATCGGTATGGTAAAACAGGCGGAAAAACGTTCGGGTATCGCTTTTGAGTTGCTGCGCGGCGGCAGGGTCAAAATGGCTTTGTAAGCGGCACAGCCCCAGCAGCCGATTCAGGCCGGGCGGTGCATCCAGCCAGCCAAACGGCAAGCCGGACATCAGGATCACGCGCTGCTGTGCAACCGCATGCACGTCCTGCCATTGCTCCGAGTACATAATGTGCTGATAGCTTTGCACATCCTGCGTGATGATGAGTGCCGGGTTCCACCGCAGAATGTGCTCCATCGACACCTGAGTCAGCGTTTTTAATTCCCCTGCGGTCGCAACATTCTCAAAACCCAGCAGTTCCACCGCTTCGGTATGGAGAGAACCACGCAGTCCGGTTTCCAACCCCATCGCCCCGCGAGCGAAATAGAAGCACGGCTTCTCAGCCTGGACATTGGTGCGGTAGGCATTCGCACGCTGCAAAATCGCCTCGGCAAACTGCGCCTGCTGCTCCGCTCGCTCTGCGGCATTCAGTAACAGCCCCACCTGCCGGAGCTGCGAAGGCGTGTCCAGTAAGCCACCATCCACCAGCACGTAAGGCACACCGGTCTGCTGTGATGTCCTCTGCGCCAGCGAGCGATACGTTTCATCAGCATTCCCGCAGTCAATGATGATGTCTGGGTTTAGCGTCAGCAGTTTTTCCAGCGATAACGTACTGGCTCTGCCCGATAAACGGCCCAAACGCGGCAATCGGCGAACAGTTTCAGAAAACAGTACGCCCGATTCACCCGACAAATCAAACGATGAAAACCCAAGCAGCTTTTCCGGAACCAGTGCCAGCAGCAGCAGATCCGCAGGTGGCCCCGCGCTGATGACGCGCTGAATATCAGAAGGAGCGGGAATTTGACCAAACCACCCAGCAATGCGGTCAAACGCATGCGCAAAGGAAGCAGGAAAAAGAGGTAAAGTAGACAATGCCGCCAGATACGACAAGAAAGTACGCCTGTTAATTCCCATGGTGATCCCAGAGTTAAATAATATCGTTATATATATTTTTATATAAGGGTATTATCCACACACAAACTTCAGGGTCAATCATCCAGATCACATTTCCAGCGATACCTGACGTGGGTCATTTGAACCAAAAAATAAGATATGTTTTATGCAGAAATACAGCAGAAGAAGAAATTTTCCGGGGGTAAAAAATAAGCCGATAAACCATTATATATCGAGAGTTTACCGGCAGATGGCTGGGTGATTTGTTAAGGAAAACGCAATTATTTGCGGGTAGCCAGAATAATACTGGAAGCCTTAACCAGAGCGATTAATTCGCTGCCCACATCAATGTTCATCTCTTCCAGGCTTTCATTGGTCACGGTTGAGGTCAGTGTCAACCCACCAGCGGTAACCAGTTGCACTGTCGAGTTTACGGCACCTTTAGCCACGGTACTCACTTTGCCGTGAAACTGATTGCGGGCAGAGAAATTCAAACCACATTCCGCCGATGCCAAAATGACCCAGGGTGCTTTCACCAACGCAATGGCTGGCTTGCCGACAGCCAATTCCATTGAATCACAACTGGCTCGTGTAATCACCGTCGTTAACTTATCCCCGCTTTCCAGGGTCAATGCCACTTCATTGTTTACCGCACCTTCTACAATAGAAGACACAACACCCGATAGCTGATTTCTTGCTGAAACTGACATAACGACTCCTTTGGTTCATCTTTAACATAATAGTAACGACTAAATAATCCAGGCAGCAGGAAGTTGCGACACGATAATTACCTGATGCACAACAGCGCCAATATCGTTGGCGCTATTATTACTTTCCTTTCGTATCGCCACTATTCCTCGCTGGAATAGCAGACGATAAATAATAGCCCTATAGTAAACGTTCTTCTGAGAAAATTATGCGATGTGGCATCTATCATTCGCCAATTACCTCAAGATCAATAAGCCAAGATACTCATTTAGTATTATTTTGTGGCGAGATAAATTTTATTTCCGCCCTGCTCTGTTGCTCACCAGACCGAAATAGCTCACACCGTGGTAGCCCCGGTATCTCGATTCTTCAACGATTAGCATTACCCCCGCGACTGGCTTTTACGCTTCTGGCGTAATTCTTACTAGTCAATTGGCCCACATGCCGTAAAATTCCCGCTTTCGTCATCACGACGTTCATAACGATATCAATGCTCCCATTTACGGTGGAGAAAAACATGGATACACGCTTTCCTCAGGCGCACAAAGAGGCCCGCTGGGCTTTTGGCCTGACGTTGATTTATTTAGTGGCCTGGGTGCTTGCCGCCTATTTGCCTGACAACACACAAGGGATAACCGGCCTTCCGCACTGGTTTGAGATGGCCTGCCTGCTGCTGCCGCTCGTGTTTACGCTGCTGTGCTGGCTGATGGTGCGCGTCATTTTCTGCGATATCTCACTGGAGAGTGACGATGCAAATTGAAATTTTATTGCCGCTGATTGGCTATCTACTGCTGGTGTTCGGGCTGTCGGTTTATGCGTACCGTCGCCGTCAGGCGGGTAACTTTCTTAACGAGTATTTCCTCGGCGGCCGCTCAATGGGCGGGTTTGTGCTGGCGATGACGCTGATCGGCACGTATGTCAGCGCCAGCTCTTTTATCGGCGGGCCGGGTGCCGCGTATAAATACGGGCTGGGCTGGGTACTGCTGTCGATGATCCAACTTCCCACCATGCTGCTATCGCTCGGGATTTTGGGGAAAAAGTTCGCCATTTTGGCGCGGCGCTACAACGCCATCACGCTGAATGACATGCTGTACGCCCGCTATAACAGCCCGCTGCTGGTGTGGTTTGCCAGTATCAGCCTGCTGGTCGCGTTTATCGGGGCGATGGCCGTGCAGTTCATCGGCGGTGCGCGCCTGCTGGAAACCGCCGCGAACATCCCTTACGACATCGGTCTGCTGATTTTCGGCGTCACTATTGCGC
Source organism: Pectobacterium sp. A5351 (assembly GCF_028335745.1). Classification (NCBI taxonomy): domain Bacteria; kingdom Pseudomonadati; phylum Pseudomonadota; class Gammaproteobacteria; order Enterobacterales; family Pectobacteriaceae; genus Pectobacterium; species Pectobacterium sp. A5351. The sequence goes on along the minus strand of NZ_CP116477.1, from coordinate 259,733 downwards.
TCTACACCACATTTGGCGGCTTCCGCGCCAGCGTGCTGAATGATGCGATGCAGGGCATCGTGATGCTGATCGGCACCGTCATCCTGCTGGTCGGCGTGATCTATGCCGCTGGCGGCCTGCACAGCGCGGTGGATAAGCTGCAACAGATTGACCCGATGCTGGTGTCACCACAGGGCAGCGGCGGTATTCTGTCGATGCCGTTTATGGCCTCATTTTGGGTGCTGGTCTGCTTCGGCGTTATCGGCCTGCCGAACACTGCCGTCCGCTGTATTTCTTATCGTGACAGCAAAGCGCTGCACCGTGGAATTATCATTGGCACCATCGTCATCGGCATTCTGATGCTCGGCATGCATCTGGCTGGTGCGCTGGGCCGCGCCGTGATGCCAGATCTGACGATCCCCGATCAGGTGTTACCGGCGCTGATGGTCACCGTATTACCGCCGCTGGCCGCAGGGATCTTTCTCGCTGCGCCAATGGCCGCTATCATGTCCAACATTAATGCGCATCTGCTTCAGGCTTCCGCCACGATCATTAAAGATCTCTATCTCAGCGTACGTCCGCAGCAGATCCATAACGAACGCCGCATCAAGATCCTCTCCAGCATGACTACGCTGCTGTTGGGTCTGCTGGTGCTGCTGGCCTCCTTACGGCCACCGGATATGATCATCTGGCTGAATCTGCTGGCGTTTGGCGGGCTGGAAGCGGTGTTTCTGTGGCCGCTGGTACTGGGCCTGTATTGGGAACGCGCGAATGCCGCAGGGGCGCTCAGCGCCATGTTCACCGGGGCGATTTGCTATACCTTACTGGCTAGCTTCAATCTTCAGTTGGCTGGCTATCACCCGATTGTGCCATCGCTGTTACTCAGCCTGATGGCGTTTATTATTGGCAACCGCTTTGGTCATAATCCACCAGCGCCGGTTGCCGCTTCATCTTCACTTTAAATGTAATAGAGACTGCTATGCCGTGGATTCAACTGAAAATAAACACCTCAGGAAAGGTTGCAGAACCACTGGGTGACGTCATGATGGAAAGCGGTGCGGTATCCGTTACGTTTCAGGATACGCACGATACCCCGGTGTTCGAACCGCTGCCGGGCGAGACCCGCCTGTGGGGCGATACCGACGCGATTGCGCTGTACGACGCCGAAACCGACATGAACGCGGTTATCGCCATGCTGGAGCAAGAACCGCTACTGGGCGTGGGTTTTAAACACAAGATCGAACAATTGGAAGACAAAGACTGGGAACGCGAATGGATGGATAACTTCCACCCAATGCAGTTCGGCAAACGTCTGTGGATTTGCCCAAGCTGGCTTGACATTCCTGACCCGACTGCCGTCAACGTCATGCTCGATCCGGGCCTGGCCTTTGGCACTGGCACCCACCCGACGACCGCGCTGTGCCTGCAATGGCTCGACGGGCTTGATCTGGAAGGGAAAACCATTATCGATTTCGGCTGCGGTTCCGGCATTTTGGCGATTGCCGCCCTGAAACTGGGTGCGGCACGCGCTATCGGGATTGATATCGATCCGCAGGCGATTCAGGCCAGCCGAGATAACGCACAGCGCAACGGCGTTTCCGAGCGTCTTGAGCTTTATCTGCCGAAAGAGCAGCCTGCTGACCTGTCTGCCGATGTCGTCGTTGCCAACATCCTTGCTGGCCCGCTGCGCGAACTGGCACCGCTGATTAGCGATTTGCCAAAAGCAGGCGGCCACCTCGGCCTTTCCGGCGTGCTGGCGACGCAGGCCGAAGGCGTCGCAGAAGCGTATGCAGACAAGTTCACGCTCGATCCGGTCGCTGAACGCGAAGAATGGTGCCGCATTACCGGCCAACGCCGCGCATCGTAATAACGCCATCCCGCTAGTCCCGCCCACCGTATGCAACGGTGGGCACCCTTCTTCTTGTTATATCTCACGATTGCTCACCATAAACTGGCGTATTATTCGGCTCGGCAAGTGACCGGACGCACCTGCGCCCCGCGCTCAACGATGCCGTATCATTATTTTCAAGGGATGAAAAATGAAAGGTAAACTCTCTATCGTATTGATGCTGTCCGCCAGCTTTTCCACCTTGGCGGCCGATCCGGTGCACTGGGGCTACGAAGGCAACGGCGATCCCGCACACTGGGGAAAGCTGTCTCCAGATTTCTCGCTGTGTGAAACCGGTAAAAACCAATCTCCCATCAATATCCGCCAGGCGCTGAACGCCCAGCACGACCCTTTACAGCTAGCCTTCCTGCCAGGGACACAGCAAATTATCAACAACAGGCATACCGTTCAGGTTAACGTCGGTCCGGGGAACACGCTGGAATTGGATAACGAGACATTCACCTTACAACAGTTTCACTTTCACGCACCGAGCGAGAATGAAATTGACGGTAAGCAGTTTCCGCTGGAAGGCCATTTTGTCTATAAAGACGCGGCTGGCGCGCTTACCGTTATCGCGCTGATGTTTCAGGAAGGAGAGGCCAATCTGCCGTTAGCCACGACATGGCAGCAGATTCCGGCTCAGGTTAATCAGGCGGAGGACGTGCGCACGCCAATCGCGATTCAGAGCCTGTTACCGACGTCATTAAACTACTATCGGTTTAGCGGGTCGCTCACCACGCCACCGTGCTCGGAAGGCATTCGCTGGCTGGTGCTGGATCACCCCGTCACCGCCTCCGTTGAACAGATAAACCAGTTCCGCTCAGTCATGCATCACGCCAATAATCGCCCCATACAGCCGCTTAATGGCCGCGTCATCATCCATTAAACCGCTCCGCGAGGCTGGTCAGACCGTCTGTCGACCAGCCTGTGATGAATCCGTACCCTTTTTGCCGCATTAACCAACGCATTTCACTGATAACGCATTGATAGCCTGCTGTATCTCCACTAAAAATGACTGCGCTTACAGATAAAATTCTGTAAACAGATGAATATTTCCCAGAACAAAAAATCGCCATAAAAATATAACTAGCTGTTAAATATGGATAATATTTTTACACACCTTAACGATGTGCATTTTCATTGATCGATAGCCGTAAATTGGTCAAAGTTTGGCCTTTCATCTGACGTAAAAAATGCGTAATATACGCGCCCTTGCAGGCACAGTATGGTCAATTTTTGTCTATGCACATTGGACAATTTCAGCTTACCAATCGTTTGATAGCAGCCCCAATGGCTGGTATTAGCGATCGCCCATTTAGAGCACTCTGTCACGCGATGGGCGCTGGAATGACCGTGTCTGAAATGCTTTCTTCCAACCCGGAAGTGTGGCGTTCAGACAAATCGCGTTTGCGAATGGTTCATAGCGATGAACCGGGTATCAGAGCCGTGCAGATTGCCGGTTGTGACCCCAATGAGATGGCGGCGGCAGCGAGAATCAATGCTGATTCCGGCGCGCAAATCATTGACATCAATATGGGCTGCCCGGCGAAGAAGGTGAACCGCAAGATGGCAGGATCTGCGTTATTGCAGTATCCGGATTTGGTCAAACAGATCCTCTCTGCGGTAGTGAAAGCGGTAGACGTGCCGGTGACACTGAAAATCCGTACCGGTTGGGCACCAGAGCACCGCAACTGTGTAGAAATTGCCAAACTGGCCGAAGACTGTGGCATTCAGGCGTTAACCATTCACGGACGCACCCGTGCGTGCCTGTTCAATGGTTTCGCGGAATACGACAGCATTCGGGCAGTTAAGCAGGCCGTTACCATTCCTATTGTTGCGAATGGCGACATTACAGACCCGCATAAAGCCAGAGCGGTTCTGGACTACACCGGGGCTGACGCCCTGATGATAGGACGAGCCGCTCAGGGAAGACCCTGGATCTTTCGGGAAATCCAGCATTATCTGGACACAGGGGAGTTGCTGGCACCGATGCCGTTGGCAGAGGTTAAGCGCTTGTTGATCGAGCATATACGGGAATTGCACGACTTTTATGGTCCAGGCAAGGGATTTCGTATCGCTCGTAAGCACGTATCCTGGTATCTCCAGGAGCATGCCCCAAACGACCAGTTTAGGCGCACATTCAACGCCATTGAGGATGCCAGCGAGCAGCTGGAGGCGTTGAAGGCATATTTTGAAAATCTTGCGTAAACAGAAAAAGAGCTGACAGAACTATGTTCGAACAACGCGTGAATTCTGACGTACTGACCGTTTCCACTGTAAACTCTCAGGCTCAGGTAACCCAAAAACCCCTGCGCGACTCGGTTAAACAGGCACTGAAGAACTATTTTGCTCAATTGAACGGTCAGGATGTAAGTGACCTGTATGAGCTGGTACTGGCTGAAGTTGAACAGCCACTGTTGGACATGGTGATGCAATACACCCGCGGTAACCAAACCCGCGCCGCCCTGATGATGGGCATCAACCGCGGTACTCTGCGTAAGAAATTGAAAAAATACGGCATGAACTGATACTAATCAGTTAAGCATTTGAAAAAAGGCGCTTTACCTCTTGGGTTAAGCGCCTTTTTCTTTGTCATCTATTTAGGTAGCAACAGTCTTAGCGTGGCGGCCTGAGCCATTTCGTCTGCGAGATGAGGAATTCGTTGTTAATGACTCATCCCTTCTTGTGTATCCGTTTCTGACGCATGAAAGAGTCGGTGCAGGTTATCCAGTCGTTCCGCTAACACGAACGTTAAAATCTCTTTCGATTCTGGGTTGTCTAATTCAACAATGGCGTAAGCCAGCGCACGACACTGATCGAGCGCTTCTTCGGGTTCTAACGGTGTGTTATCAAACATGGTGCACCTCCTGAACGGGCAGACGACCAGCAAAGACCATGACATGACCATCAGGGGAATGTTCCCGCGCCTGACGTTCGGTGGCAGCAATAATATGAACGACACGCCGAGAAGATGTTCCCAAAGCAAGAAAGCGATACTGAAATTCGGGGCGAGTTTGGGTAGACTGGATATCAGCCATAGTGTTAGCTCCAATAACATTGTGGTTAGAGGCCCGGTTAGTGCTCCAACACTGCCGGGCTTCGCATTTTATAGGTGAATCGCACCTATGCAGCTAACATTACGCCTAAGTGAATCGCACCTCAAGGTGTTTTTTAGAATTATTTTTACGTATACTGAATCGCACTTAGTACATGGAGATCCAGCAATGGCAACGGGTTCAATTAACAACAAGTCACAGCAGTTGAATGCAAGGTTCCCGCACGACGTTGTTGCTGAAATGGAAAGCAGCCTTGAAGCTGGTGAGACAAAGGCGCAATTCATCATCACCGCAGTAAAAGGCGAGATCAAACGCCGCCAGCGCAAGCAGCCTAAAGATGGGTCCTAAGAATGGGCATTTTTACGGGTAACGTGAGCTATACGCACTAGTGCTTAGACAGCCAGCTAAGTACCAGACATGAACATTTACACTTTGGATATGCACTAATCTTTCTTTCAAATCATTGATGCTGGATGAGTATTATAGAAGACAGAAATATCATAATTAGTTATTTTTGCAGAAAATAGCACAAGACTATATTTATACCAAAAAATATCAAATAGATAACTAACAGCTATCTCATGTGAATAACCATAGAAACTTAGAGTCTATTTTATTGAAAGAATTCATAAAATAAAGAGAAAGCATATCGTTAAAAAAACCGCCAGCATGACGGTAATTTTAACAAGTTAGTTTATTTTTCAGAATCTTTCTTCCCGAAAAGATATCCTAAAGCGAGAGTTATTATAGGTATAAATATTGACGAAACCTTGACTATTATATCAATCGCTGCTGCCCCTCCTGTATTATATATATCAACTAGAACCAGCAGGAAAATAATAACCCAAGAATATCTTATCGTTCTTGTTACGACATACCATACAACCGAATTTTTTGCTTCTTCAGCAGTCCCTATAAAATCGCTTATTTTTTCTTTAAGAAAATAATTAAGTATGTTTTTGGGGGGTGTTTTTTGATATGACTTATCTTCTGATAAGTCATCATAAAGTTTATTCTCTGCCCCTTCTTTTTCTTTCATTATTCGTCTTCCTTGCACGCTCGGTAAAGAGATATAGATAAAAGAGAAATGCTATTATTATTATTTGGTTGATATAAAAAACCAAGATATATATCTAATCCATCCACTTTTGCTATCCGTGGAAATGCTTTTGTAGTACCTAATTGAGTATTTTTTTTTGCCAACCTATTTATCTTGAAAGTCAGAGTTTTATCCACAATTTCGAAGTCCCAGTTTTTTAACTTCTCCTCGCTAATATCATCTAACATGTTAGAAAATTCAAATATGATATTGATGTCTTCTATATTGATTGACACCTTATCTTCGCTGACTGGAAGAGCTATGTTGTAGCTCTTTATTAATTCTTTTTTTCCGACTTTGAGTCCGATGTCCATTTATTTACCCTAATCTAATAATGAAACTATTTCTGAGATATTAACATAAGGTTCATAGTCTCCTCTGTGAAATCAAAAAACCGCCTTGAAAGGCGGTTTTCAAAGGTTCTTGAGAGTTTTATCTCTTAAAAACCAAGGTAACTGCGTAGAGGAGCACAGTGCCCAAAGATATGTTTTAGTTTAGCCTTAACTAACGCATAACTTCAAGATTAAATCCTTCTTAGTACGTTACCAATGCATACCACCACTGGCTATTTTTCATATCTTTTCCATTTATAATTCGAAACAATAATTACCAGAAATAGTGTGATACTCGGCTGAACCGAGCTTGAGCAGCCCCAACCTAGAGTGAACAGTCTTCACATAACTGATAATCAGGTGTGGAATAGGATAAAAGGATCTATAACTACAAAACGATAACAGTAAACCGAGGCAATAACAGCCAGTTTGAGCATCAACTACTTCAAAACACCTCAACCAGCTCAAACTCTTCAAACACCAGCAGCATATCCGGGGCAAACGTGCCTTCTCGTTCGAAAAATGTCTGATGGCCTTCACGCCAGAAAGCCAGGCTTTTGTCGCCTTCGCCCTCTTTCGCCGCCATCTCAGCAGTCACATCGCAGTAGCGCACCAGCGTTAACGAGCGCGTCCGAATCACGCAGGAAGGCTGTCCGGCACCGTCCAGAACGATATTGTAATCGCCGACCTGCGGCGTTTGCTCGTTTTTGAATGCGTGGTACGAACTACAGGTTGCCGTTTTATGCCCTTGTCGCACCAGTTGCAGCAGCTCATCCGCCAGCTCGGGGCTGTCGCCAAATGACCAGCGCAGCGCGTCTGGGTACTTTTCCAATCCTTGTTTATGACTCATCATCTTCCTCGGTTTATACGGCTATCATCGCTCTGTTTTCTTACGCCATCATAGCCGTAAAGCGACCATCAGGTAATGTCCACTTCTACCCAAAGCGCGGCATGGTCAGACGCAGCCGTGTCCCATGATGTCACTTCGGGTAGCGGCGTAACCGGTTCAGCGCCCTCTTTGGCAGCAATCTTGTCGATATTATAAATGCCCCGACGTTCGATTCCCCACTCCACCACCGCCTGATGCAGAGGCGCAGACAGGAAAATGTAGTCAAGTTGATTTAACCGCGCGCCCTTCTTTCCTCCAGCAAAATAGTAGGTGTAGCGCTCTTTTTCCGGGCGCTCAGGGTCGATAACCGGGTGTAAGTCCAACAGGGAAAACAACGGAGCCAAACTGTTCCAGGGGTTTGACGAATCCTCGTTCAAATCACCGAGAATGACCACATAGTCTTTCTTGAGATCGTAAGTCTGTTGGACAATCTCCGCGACACGTTCGGCCTGATCGCGGCGCTTCTCCGCCCCACGCTGCCGCTCTTCTTCCGTTTGACCGCTCTGACTTTTGAAATGGTTACACAGAATATAAATCGGCTGTTTGAGACCGGCATCCAGCATCACTTCGAGACAATCACGGCTAAATACGGGATCGAAGCGCTTTCCGGCATCAAAAATATGTGTGCGGAGCTGAGCAATCCGATAACGCGTCAAGCAGGCGACATCAATACCACGCGGATCGTTCGGGCTGTCGATCATCACGAACTGGCTGAATTTATTTTCCCCCAGTACCTGATTATTGAAATCACGCAGGACATCCATATTTTCGACTTCAACCGCGCACAGAATATCGACGTTAAGCAGGGTGATAATCTTGCCCGTATTCTTACGCTGTTGGCTGCTGAACTCCTGCGATTTAAATACGATTTCACCGATCCAATCCCCACGACCGCGGCAGCTTTTATTGATCCTAAATCCGGTACCGGCGTCCTCCTTTTTCCATCGCCCCAGCGTGCCTGCATCGGTGCGAATATCAATATAAGGACGTAGTGCGATAGAAAGGTGGAACACCTGATCTTTCAGGGCATCATCGTATTGGGGCTGTTCAAGAAGATGCTGAAGCTGCCTGACCTGCTGCAATAAGGCGTCAATCTGCTGGGTATCGGGGAGGTTGAGAATCGCGGTACGGTGGAACAGGTTCTCAACGTTATAGCTGGCGATGCGGATCTTCATTGTTGTCTCCTGCTAGGTAGTGGCAAAAGCAATGATGTCCTTTTGAGAATAGAAGCACATTGTGACAGTTGGGTAGCATTTACGGCGCAATAGACTCTTTCTATCGTTCCTTCACTCAACATGGTTAAAACGTGTTAGACGCACTATATTCACTACAAAAGTCAGGCTCGCGACAAAAGTACGCACGCCATGAGTACTATATTCACTTCTGATATAAATCATCACACAACGTGATTTATAAACAGATGTGTTGTCGCGTAGATTCGTTATTAACAAAAGTTATAAGCGCATCACTGCATACCACTCACAGGAATTCATAATGAAAAAAATACGTTTTGCTTTACTGACCAGCGCCCTGCTTGCTACCAGCGTATTCGCTCATGCCGATGACCTTAGCGCCATCAAGTCCGCAGGGGTTATCAAGATCGGCACAGAAGGCACCTATGCGCCTTATACCTATCATGATAAATCAGGCCAGTTGGTTGGTTTCGATGTGGATATTGGCCGCGCGGTGGCAGAAAAACTCGGCGTGAAAGCCCAGTTCATTGAAGGACGTTGGGACGGCTTAATCGCCGGTATTGATGCCAAGCGCTACGATGCGGTCATCAATCAGGTTGGTGTGACCAAAGAGCGCCAAGCCAAGTATGATTTCTCCAAGCCTTATATCGACTCCAAAGCGGTGCTGGTTGTCCGTGGCGATAACACCACCATTAAAGATTTCAGCGATTTGAAAGGCAAAAAATCAGCACAAAGCCTGACCAGCAATTACTCTAAACAAGCCACCCGCTACGGCGCGGACATCGTGCCGACGGACGGCTTTAATCAGTCGCTGGATCTGGTTCTCAGCGGCCGTGCGGACGCCACGTTGAACGACAATCTGTCATTCTTGGATTTCAAAAAGCAGAAGCCAGATGCCAACGTGAAGATTGCAGCGACCTCAAAAGACGGCGAACCTTCCGCGATTCTGGTACGTAAAAATCAGGAACCACTGGTAGAAGCATTAAATAAAGCTCTGGATGAAATTAAAGCAGACGGCACCTATAAAACGATATCTGTGCGATACTTCGGGGAGGATGTTTCTCAATAATCGCACTGTTACCAGAGCGCGTTGTTATGAATGTGATTATCATCAACGCGCTCTGTAATTAGAGCATATCTTTATCGGAGCTCGTTTTCATGCCGCCTTGGCTACAACTCATGGCAGACTCCTTCTGGAGCCTGCTGTCTGCGGGACTGAAATTTACCGTCCCTCTGGCTATCCTGTCTTTCATCTTTGGCTTAGCTCTCGGCATTATCATCGCACTGGTTCGCCTTTATGGCCCAAAGCCGCTGAAATGGGTGGGTGATTTCTACGTTTGGGTTATTCGTGGAACGCCATTATTGGTTCAGCTTTTCCTGATTTTTTATGGACTACCCAGCGCGGGGATTACTCTGGATGCCTTTCCGGCTGCCCTTATTGGTTTCACTATCAGCGTGGGTGCCTATAGCTCGGAGATCGTCCGCGGGGCAATTTTGTCTGTCCCGAAAGGCCAATGGAATGCCGCCTATTCTCTCGGTATGAACGGCAGGCAGGCGATTCGCTGGGTCATCTTCCCGCAATCCGTTTTCGTGTCGCTGCCGCCGCTTTCCAATACGTTTATTTCCTTAATCAAGGATACGTCGCTGGCCGCCGTGATCACCGTACCGGAGATGTTTTTATCCGCTCAGCGCATCGTCTCCGTTACCTATGAGCCTCTGATTCTGTATATCGAAGCAGCGCTGATTTATCTGATGTTCAGCACCGTGCTGAGCCAGCTACAGGTGAAACTAGAAAAGTATTATCAGCGCCATATCACACACTAACGCCGACATCAGCCTATGCAATCCGCTGGGCTGATGGCGTCCTCGCACTCACGCCATTTAACAAACGGCTATCCATACCGGAAAAATATGCATATTGGCTGACGCTGCCTCATTCTCTCTATTTTAACTTAGCCAGTCTGGGTCGTAAAAACGTCCTGTTCTTCGGCTCTGACCACTGTGTTTTGTTTTCCCCAACACGCACACAGCAAAAAGCCCCTGTCTTTCGACAGGGGCCTTCCACTATTTGATGCCTGGCAGTTCCCTACTCTCACATGGGGAAGCCCCACACTACCATCGGCGCTACGGCGTTTCACTTCTGAGTTCGGCATGGGGTCAGGTGGGACCACCGCGCTATCGCCGCCAGGCAAATTCTGTTTCATTCCAACCGTTGTACTTCACTCACTTTCGTGTGTTTGTGTACAACCATCAGAACCAATCTTCGAACAAGCTAAATATCAAAACACTTCTCTATGAGTCATCTCACAAAACACCTTCGGTGTTGTAAGGTTAAGCCTCCCGGGTCATTAGTACTGGTTAGCTCAACGTATCGCTACGCTTACACACCCAGCCTATCTACGTCGTCGTCTTCAACGGCCCTTCAGGGGTATCAAGTACCCAGGGAAGACTCATCTCGAGGCAAGTTTCCCGCTTAGATGCTTTCAGCGGTTATCTCTTCCGCACTTAGCTACCGGGCAATGCAATTGGCATCACAACCCGTACACCAGTGGTGCGTTCACTCCGGTCCTCTCGTACTAGGAGCAACCCCTCTCAATCTTCCAACGCCCACGGCAGATAGGGACCGAACTGTCTCACGACGTTCTAAACCCAGCTCGCGTACCACTTTAAATGGCGAACAGCCATACCCTTGGGACCTACTTCAGCCCCAGGATGTGATGAGCCGACATCGAGGTGCCAAACACCGCCGTCGATATGAACTCTTGGGCGGTATCAGCCTGTTATCCCCGGAGTACCTTTTATCCGTTGAGCGATGGCCCTTCCATTCAGAACCACCGGATCACTAAGACCTGCTTTCGCACCTGCTCGAGCTGTCACTCTCGCAGTCAAGCTAGCTTATGCCTTTGCACTAACCTCCTGATGTCCGACCAGGATTAGCTAACCTTCGTGCTCCTCCGTTACGCTTTGGGAGGAGACCGCCCCAGTCAAACTACCCACCAGACACTGTCCGCAACCCGGATTACGGGCCCACGTTAGAACATCAAACATTAAAGGGTGGTATTTCAAGGTCGGCTCCACGCAGACTGGCGTCCACGCTTCAAAGCCTCCCACCTATCCTACACATCAAGGCTCAAGGTTCAGTGTCAAGCTATAGTAAAGGTTCACGGGGTCTTTCCGTCTTGCCGCGGGTACACTGCATCTTCACAGCGAGTTCAATTTCACTGAGTCTCGGGTGGAGACAGCCTGGCCATCATTACGCCATTCGTGCAGGTCGGAACTTACCCGACAAGGAATTTCGCTACCTTAGGACCGTTATAGTTACGGCCGCCGTTTACCGGGGCTTCGATCAAGAGCTTCGCCTTGCGGCTGACCCCATCAATTAACCTTCCGGCACCGGGCAGGCGTCACACCGTATACGTCCACTTTCGTGTTTGCACAGTGCTGTGTTTTTATTAAACAGTTGCAGCCAGCTGGTATCTTCGACTGGTCTCAGCTCCATCCGCGAGGGACTTCACCTTACACCAGCGTGCCTTCTCCCGAAGTTACGGCACCATTTTGCCTAGTTCCTTCACCCGAGTTCTCTCAAGCGCCTGAGTATTCTCTACCTGACCACCTGTGTCGGTTTGGGGTACGATTCGGTGTTACCTGGAGCTTAGAGGCTTTTCCTGGAAGCGTAGCATCAGTTACTTCATCACCGTAGTGACTCGTCATCACGCCTCAGTGTTAATGATGACCCGGATTTACCAAAGTCACCCACCTTCACGCTTAAACCGGGACAACCGTCGCCCGGATAACCTAGCTTTCTCCGTCCCCCCTTCGCAGTAACACCCAGTACAGGAATATTAACCTGTTTCCCATCGACTACGCTTTTCAGCCTCGCCTTAGGGGTCGACTCACCCTGCCCCGATTAACGTTGGACAGGAACCCTTGGTCTTCCGGCGTGCGGGTTTTTCACCCGCATTATCGTTACTTATGTCAGCATTCGCACTTCTGATACCTCCAGCACCCCTCACAGGACACCTTCGCAGGCTTACAGAACGCTCCCCTACCCAACAACACCTGAGTGTCGCTGCCGCAGCTTCGGTGCATGGTTTAGCCCCGTTACATCTTCCGCGCAGGCCGACTCGACCAGTGAGCTATTACGCTTTCTTTAAATGATGGCTGCTTCTAAGCCAACATCCTGGCTGTCTGTGCCTTCCCACATCGTTTCCCACTTAACCATGACTTTGGGACCTTAGCTGGCGGTCTGGGTTGTTTCCCTCTTCACGACGAACGTTAGCACCCGCCGTGTGTCTCCCGTGATAACATTCTTCGGTATTCGTAGTTTGCATCGGGTTGGTAAGTCGGGATGACCCCCTAGCCGAAACAGTGCTCTACCCCCGAAGATGAATTCACGAGGCGCTACCTAAATAGCTTTCGGGGAGAACCAGCTATCTCCCGGTTTGATTGGCCTTTCACCCCCAGCCACAAGTCATCCGCTAATTTTTCAACATTAGTCGGTTCGGTCCTCCAGTTAGTGTTACCCAACCTTCAACCTGCCCATGGCTAGATCACCGGGTTTCGGGTCTATACCCTGCAACTTAACGCCCAGTTAAGACTCGGTTTCCCTGCGGCTCCCCTATTCGGTTAACCTTGCTACAGAATATAAGTCGCTGACCCATTATACAAAAGGTACGCAGTCACCTAACAAGTAGGCTCCCACTGCTTGTACGTACACGGTTTCAGGTTCTATTTCACTCCCCTCGCCGGGGTTCTTTTCGCCTTTCCCTCACGGTACTGGTTCACTATCGGTCAGTCAGGAGTATTTAGCCTTGGAGGATGGTCCCCCCATATTCAGACAGGATGTCACGTGTCCCGCCCTACTCATCGAACTCACAACTTGTGCATTTTTGTGTACGGGACTATCACCCTTTACTGTGCGACTTTCCAGACGCTTCCACTCACACACAAACTGATTCAGGTTCTGGGCTCCTCCCCGTTCGCTCGCCGCTACTGGGGGAATCTCGGTTGATTTCTTTTCCTCGGGGTACTGAGATGTTTCAGTTCCCCCGGTTCGCCTCATGACACTATGGATTCATGTCATGATAGTGTGTCGAAACACACTGGGTTTCCCCATTCGGGTATCGTCGGGTATAACGCTTCATATCAGCTTACCGACGCTTATCGCAGATTAGCACGCCCTTCATCGCCTCTGACTGCCTAGGCATCCACCGTGTACGCTTAGTCGCTTAACCTCACAACCCGAAGGTGTCTTGAAGACACATTCGCGCTGCGATTATTTGAGAGACTCATTGACAGACTGATTCATCACAACTCACCCGAAGGCAGTCATGCATGTTCAGCTGTCATGTTTCAATTTTCAGCTTGTTCCAGATTGTTAAAGAGCAAAATACTTCGCAGCATACTGTTTCCAATACGCTCTGAAGTCTTTTTAATGGTGGAGCTATGCGGGATCGAACCGCAGACCTCCTGCGTGCAAAGCAGGCGCTCTCCCAGCTGAGCTATAGCCCCATCGTTGCTTACAGATACCTTATATACCACTCACGGAAGAGTTGGTAGGCCTGAGTGGACTTGAACCACCGACCTCACCCTTATCAGGGGTGCGCTCTAACCACCTGAGCTACAAGCCTATTAAGGTATTTCTGCTCGTTATTTTCATCAGACAATCTGTGTGAGCACTTCACTCAACGCACATCTTCTTGGTAAGGAGGTGATCCAACCGCAGGTTCCCCTACGGTTACCTTGTTACGACTTCACCCCAGTCATGAATCACAAAGTGGTAAGCGCCCTCCCGAAGGTTAAGCTACCTACTTCTTTTGCAACCCACTCCCATGGTGTGACGGGCGGTGTGTACAAGGCCCGGGAACGTATTCACCGTAGCATTCTGATCTACGATTACTAGCGATTCCGACTTCATGGAGTCGAGTTGCAGACTCCAATCCGGACTACGACGTACTTTATGAGGTCCGCTTGCTCTCGCGAGGTCGCTTCTCTTTGTATACGCCATTGTAGCACGTGTGTAGCCCTACTCGTAAGGGCCATGATGACTTGACGTCATCCCCACCTTCCTCCAGTTTATCACTGGCAGTCTCCTTTGAGTTCCCGGCCTAACCGCTGGCAACAAAGGATAAGGGTTGCGCTCGTTGCGGGACTTAACCCAACATTTCACAACACGAGCTGACGACAGCCATGCAGCACCTGTCTCACAGTTCCCGAAGGCACTAAGGTATCTCTACCGAATTCTGTGGATGTCAAGAGTAGGTAAGGTTCTTCGCGTTGCATCGAATTAAACCACATGCTCCACCGCTTGTGCGGGCCCCCGTCAATTCATTTGAGTTTTAACCTTGCGGCCGTACTCCCCAGGCGGTCGATTTAACGCGTTAGCTCCGGAAGCCACGCCTCAAGGGCACAACCTCCAAATCGACATCGTTTACAGCGTGGACTACCAGGGTATCTAATCCTGTTTGCTCCCCACGCTTTCGCACCTGAGCGTCAGTCTTTGTCCAGGGGGCCGCCTTCGCCACCGGTATTCCTCCAGATCTCTACGCATTTCACCGCTACACCTGGAATTCTACCCCCCTCTACAAGACTCTAGCTTGCCAGTTTCAAATGCAGTTCCCAAGTTAAGCTCGGGGATTTCACATCTGACTTAACAAACCGCCTGCGTGCGCTTTACGCCCAGTCATTCCGATTAACGCTTGCACCCTCCGTATTACCGCGGCTGCTGGCACGGAGTTAGCCGGTGCTTCTTCTGCGGGTAACGTCAATCGATGAGGTTATTAACCTCACCGCCTTCCTCCCCGCTGAAAGTGCTTTACAACCCGAAGGCCTTCTTCACACACGCGGCATGGCTGCATCAGGCTTGCGCCCATTGTGCAATATTCCCCACTGCTGCCTCCCGTAGGAGTCTGGACCGTGTCTCAGTTCCAGTGTGGCTGGTCATCCTCTCAGACCAGCTAGGGATCGTCGCCTAGGTGAGCCATTACCTCACCTACCAGCTAATCCCATCTGGGCACATCTGATGGCGCGAGGCCCGAAGGTCCCCCGCTTTGGTCCGAAGACGTTATGCGGTATTAGCTACCGTTTCCAGTAGTTATCCCCCTCCATCAGGCAGTTTCCCAGACATTACTCACCCGTCCGCCGCTCGTCACCCAAGGAGCAAGCTCCTCTGTGCTACCGCCCGACTTGCATGTGTTAGGCCTGCCGCCAGCGTTCAATCTGAGCCATGATCAAACTCTTCAATTTAAGATTTGTTTGATTTGCTGAACTCGTCAGCGATGCTCAAAGAATTAAAACTGTTTATTCGTAATGAATTTACTGTTGTTCACTCTTCAAGACTTTTTATATCGTTAAGATACGGTCTTGTGAGTGCCCACACAGATTGTCTGATTAAATTGTTAAAGAGCAGTGCCACAATCTCTCGTGGCGCGGGTCGCATATACTATGCTAATCCGCTTTAAAGTCAAGTCATTGCTGACTGCTTTATGAAATCTTTTTCCTGTCATCACAACTGCGTTTGCGCTGTTGCCGTGTCAGTGGAGGCGCATTATAGGGACTTCTCGGCAGGCCGCAATAGGTATTTTAAAGAAAAATGTTTGTTTGCTGCATTCCACAGCAAAACCCCGCTTTATACCTATTTTTGCACAAACTTATCCACAGAAAGCATTCTACTCAAAAATTGACGAGCATCACGCAAACGTTTTCGCTACAATTCACCCCATTCAAGATCGTCGTATTTTTGCGAACGCTAACTGAATATTTCTCTTTATTCCGCAACTATTGCTCTGACAAAGACGATATTCACATACCGTTCTTTACTGACTACCCAAATCCAGGGGATAACATCATCATGCAACAACGCCGTCCAATTCGCCGCGCTCTGCTCAGCGTTTCTGACAAAGCAGGTATTGTCGAATTTGCTCAAGCTCTGTCCCACCGTGGTGTCGAGCTCCTTTCAACCGGAGGAACCGCACGTTTGCTGGCTGATGCTGGCTTGCCGGTGACTGAAGTCTCTGACTACACTGGCTTCCCGGAAATGATGGATGGGCGTGTAAAGACTCTGCACCCGAAAGTACACGGCGGTATTTTGGGACGTCGCGGTCAAGATGATGCGATCATGACGCAGCACGACATCAAGCCGATCGATATCGTTGTTGTGAATCTGTATCCGTTTGCCCAGACCGTGGCTCGTGAGAACTGCACATTAGAAGACGCCGTCGAGAATATCGATATCGGTGGCCCTACGATGGTTCGCTCCGCAGCAAAAAACCATAAGGATGTGGCTATCGTAGTCAAGAGCAGCGACTACAGCGCCATCATTAATGAAATCGACGCCAACGACGGTTCGCTGACCTACGAAACCCGTTTCGATTTAGCGATCAAAGCCTTCGAACACACTGCCGCGTACGACAGCATGATTGCCAACTACTTTGGCGCACTGGTTCCGCCTTACCACGGTGAAACCGATAAACCATCAGGTAGCTTCCCACGCACGTTGAACCTGAACTACATCAAAAAGCAGGACATGCGCTACGGCGAGAACAGCCATCAGCAAGCCGCCTTCTATATAGAAGAGAATATTAGCGAGGCTTCTGTCGCGACCTCTACGCAGTTACAAGGAAAGGCGCTGTCTTATAACAACATCGCCGATACCGATGCGGCGCTGGAGTGCGTGAAAGAATTTGCCGAACCGGCCTGCGTTATCGTTAAACATGCGAATCCGTGTGGCGTAGCAATCGGCGGTTCAATCCTTGATGCCTACGAACGCGCCTATAAAACCGACCCAACATCGGCATTCGGCGGCATTATCGCTTTCAACCGTGAACTGGATGAAGAAACGGCGCAGGCCATTATCAGCCGTCAGTTTGTCGAAGTGATTATTGCGCCATCCGCCAGCGAGGCCGCATTGAAGGTGACCGCTGCCAAACAAAACGTACGCGTCCTGACCTGTGGCAGTTGGCAGCAACGTGTTGCTGGTCTGGATTTCAAACGCGTCAACGGCGGTTTGCTGGTACAGGATCGCGATCTGGGCATGGTCGATGCGTCTCAGCTGCGTGTCGTGACCGAACGTCAGCCAAGCGAACAGGAATTACGCGACGCCCTCTTCTGCTGGAAAGTGGCTAAATTCGTCAAATCCAATGCGATTGTGTACGCACGCGACAATATAACCATCGGAATAGGTGCCGGTCAGATGAGCCGTGTTTATTCAGCAAAAATCGCCGGAATCAAAGCGGGTGATGAAGGGCTGGAGGTAAAAGGCTCCGCGATGGCATCTGATGCGTTCTTCCCATTCCGTGATGGTATTGATGCTGCCGCTGCCGTTGGTATTACCTGTGTGATCCAACCAGGCGGATCCATTCGCGATGATGAAGTCATTGCCGCCGCCAACGAACACGGCATTGCGATGATTTTTACCGACATGCGCCATTTCCGCCATTAATTCTGGAGCTTGACCGAAATGAACATTTTAATCATTGGTAATGGCGGACGCGAGCACGCGCTGGCCTGGAAAGCCGCACAGTCACCGCTGGCAAAACACGTTTATGTCGCTCCGGGAAATGCCGGCACCGCGCTTGAGCCAGCGCTGACCAATGTCGATATCGCCGCAACCGACATTCCAGCGTTAGTCACTTTTGCGCAGGAAAACCACATCGATTTAACCATCGTTGGCCCAGAAACACCGTTAGTTCTCGGTGTTGTCGATGCATTTCAGCACGCGGGTCTAAAAATCTTTGGCCCAAAACAGGGCGCAGCACAGTTAGAAGGTTCTAAAGCCTTCACTAAAGATTTTCTGGCACGCCACCGCATCCCGACAGCGGAATACCAGAACTTCACCGAAGTTGAACCTGCACTGGCCTACGTACGCAGCAAAGGTGCGCCTATCGTCATCAAGGCAGATGGATTAGCCGCTGGCAAGGGTGTGATTGTCGCCATGACGTTGCAGGAAGCGGAAAACGCCATTCAGGATATGCTGGCGGGGAATGCATTCGGCGATGCCGGACACCGTATCGTGGTGGAAGAATTCCTTGATGGCGAAGAAGCCAGCTTTATCGTGATGGTGGATGGCAAGAATGTGCTACCGATGGCAACCAGTCAGGATCATAAACGCGTTGGAGATAAAGATACGGGCCCAAATACTGGCGGTATGGGTGCTTATTCTCCAGCCCCGGTCGTGACTGATGAAATCCACCAGCGCGTGATGGATCAGGTAATTTGGCCAACCGTAAACGGCATGGCCGCAGAGGGAAATACCTACGTCGGTTTCCTGTATGCAGGACTGATGATTTCTGCCGATGGTCAGCCAAAAGTGATCGAGTTCAACTGCCGCTTCGGCGATCCAGAAACACAGCCCATTATGTTGCGCCTACGCTCCGATCTGGTGGAACTGTGTCTGGCAGCCTGTGATGGCACGCTGGACCAGAAAGATTCCGTCTGGGATGAACGTCCGTCTCTGGGCGTGGTATTGGCCGCAGGCGGCTACCCGGCTGACTACAACACGGGCGATGTGATTTCCGGCTTACCGCAGCAGGATGCTGAAGATGGCAAGGTCTTCCATGCTGGTACCAAGCTAAATGGTATTAATGTCGTGACCAACGGCGGCCGTGTACTGTGCGTCACCGCACTGGGCAATACCGTCGCTGAAGCGCAGCAGCGCGCTTACGAAATCGCAGCGGGTATTCAATGGCAGGGAGTATTCTGTCGAAAAGACATCGGCTACCGCGCCATTGAGCGCGAGCAAGCCTGATAGGCGATCCGATAACGATTGTCTGATAAATACTGAAGCCCGGAGAAATCCGGGTTTTTTATCGCCAGATTTTTAGATTAACGTTATTTAGGCTGCCACTGGCAAACATCATCTTCCACCACCAGCAATAGCTGCGTCCCTTCCGGCGCTTCCAGCCACGCGACATTTAGCGGGCGCGTTGCCTGCACTTTTTGCTCTGCAATCCATTCACGCGAATCATTGTCAAAATCAGGGCGAACCACCGTACCGTCACAAGACTGTACTTGCCCTTCCTGCCATTTCCCTTGCTTTAGCGTCACCTTTCCTGCTCGCAGTACATCGCTCAACTCCAGCATACGCTTAGCATCAAACTGGTAGAGCGCGATATCATCATCAGAAACCGATTCTCGTCTTTCGGCAAGTTGCCGCTGCATAAAGCTGACGGTTCCATCTTCTGCAAAGCGCAAACGCATATCTTCTTGTTGCGCCCCGAGCTGATTACGCTGTATCTCGCGTAGCTTATCCTGTTGGAACGTATAGCGCGTCACCACCAGAGCATTGCCCTGAAGCGGGTTGAACACGGTGGTCAGCGCCGTCGTATTCTGCGCATCGTCTTTACGCCACAAACGCACAATACCGCGATCGGCAACGTAACCGCTGGCGAAAAACTCCGGCGGTGCGGTGCGGCTACTACAGGCCACCACAGCAGTCAGCACGAGGCCTGCGCCACACAAACGTCGTAAAAGCAAAAGGGGCGAAAACGCCCCTCTGCTTAAACTTTTAACCGACATGGGCTTATTTAACAGCGTCTTTCAGAGCCTTGCCAGAAACAAACGCTGGCACGTTGGCAGCAGCAATTTTGATTTCTTTACCGGTTTGTGGGTTGCGGCCAGTGCGCTCATTACGATGGTTGACTTTAAACGTACCAAAACCAACTAATTGTACTGCATCACCTTCTTTCAGAGACTCGGTAATTGCCGCCAGAGTTGATTCCAAAGCTGCTTTAGCCTGTACTTTTGACAGATCAGCTTTATCCGCAATTACATCAATCAGTTGAGTCTTATTCATAAGTTATCCTTACAGTGTGTTTATCGCTTGCTAAGCATCGAGTGCGACGGATATGCCATCTCCCCTTTCAGGGTGTGGTAGCACTCTCCTGCATACACGCACCGACAGCCACTTTTTTTACGCCCCCCAAATGTAGACCAGACAGGGTGCGAATGTGAAGCCTTAAGACAGGCCATTTCAGGCCTTAAATCACGTTTTATCGCGTTATTGATGCAAATTTATCCCGATGTTACTACTTCCGGCCTCGCGCAGATCGGAACGGAGCCCTTTTATCAGCTCAATATCACGTTCTTCACAGGCCGCCAACAGGCGAAAAATCTCCCATTGGATGTCCCATTCTTCTTCAATTGCAGGCAAAACCTTTAGCTCATCGTCGGTCATTTCTTTGCCTGCCTGCGTCATTTCCAACATGGCAACCGTGCGGATAGATGTTTCGCTAATTGCTATCGCATGTTCGAGCGTTGCGCCGCTTAAACGCGAATGAATCAGCTCGCCCAGCGCGATACAGGCATCAATAGCCGGGTAGACACCGTAAAGATCGTAATCTTCCGCAGCGGGAATCGCTTCTTCCAGCTTTTCCAACTGGCTATCGAAATTAACCTTCGCATCTTTAACAACCAATGTTTCCCATACCAGATCGAGAATGCGGCGGTAAACCATCGCATCACCGAACGTTGTTTGACGGCAGAACTCGTGGTAATTAGGATACATACGTTCACAAAGGCATGCCATGAAAGTGACATGTTGCCAGCTTGCCAGTTTTTCCAGACGTAAATGAATGGGGTTACGTAACATTTTTATGCTCATTAACAGCGACGGACGGCAGTGTACCTGAAATCACAGTGTCGCCCTATGCCTGAATTCTTAAAGTTTTACGACAATACGTTAGCGGCTTGCTGCCGTTGCCAACGCACAAATGCGGGGCGATTCGATGCAACCGCATCAGCCCAACGGGTCGGCTCCGGTAAACGGTAGCCGCGCATACAACGTTGTACCCAATGCAATGCACTATCTTGTCCAACGCGGTGCCCCGTCGCCACAAACAGCGGATTACAGCGCGCTTTGCTACGCCATACCCAACCAATCTGCTCGCCCTTATCCAGTAACGGCTGCTGGCTACCGACGCTCTCTGCCAACGGTTCAAACCGGCCGCAAAGCCGACTTTTCGCCACGCCAATGGTGGGCACATCAACCAACAGACCAAAATGACTAGCAACACCGAGACGACGTGGATGGGAAATCCCGTGTCCATCGACAAACAGCAGGTCCGGTTTCTGTTCCAGCAACGCCCACGCAGCAAGTAAGCCAGGGCATTCACGAAATGAAAGAAAACCGGGGATATAAGGCATCGTCGTGCTAATGCGTGCAATCTTGTATTCTACCAGCTCTAGCGAAGGATAGCGCATTACTGCAATTGCGGCGCGGGTGACCGAACCTTCTTGCTCAAAGCCAACATCAGCGCCTGCGATAAACGCAGGCTGTTCAAAAGGTACATCGTCGTGCCGAATCACATCAGACGCCCGAGCCAGTTGTTCAGCCCGCAGCTGTTGTGTATCAATCACATCACCTCCTGTGAATCATGCGTGATAAGGGCGGGACAACCGATGTACGGCCTCAACAAAAACGCCTGCATGTTCCGGCGGCACGTCTTGATGAATGCCGTGACCCAGATTGAAAACATGTCCGTTGCCTTGCCCAAATCCAGCGAGGATAGATGCCACTTCCTGTTCGATCCGTGCAGGATCGGCATACAACATCGACGGATCCATATTACCCTGTAGCGCCACTCTATCGCCGACCCGACGGCGTGCGTCGGCAATATCGCTCGTCCAGTCCAGCCCCAGCGCGTCACAGCCCGTTTCTGCCATCGCCTCCAGCCACTGGCCTCCGCCTTTGGTAAAGAGCGTCACAGGCACTCGGCGACCTTCGTTCTCACGTTGTAAACCATCAACAATCTTATGCATGTACCGCAGGGAGAATTCTTTGTAGTCACGTCCGCTCAGCGCGCCGCCCCAGGTATCGAATACCATGACCGCCTGCGCGCCAGCGCGAATTTGCGCGTTGAGATAAAGAATGACGCTATCAGCCAGCTTATCCAGCAGCAGGTGTAACGTTTTAGGCTCAGCGAACATCATTTTCTTGATGACGGTAAACGCTTTGCTGCTACCGCCTTCAACCATATAGGTCGCCAGCGTCCACGGGCTGCCCGAGAAACCGATCAACGGCACTTCACCGGCAAGGTTTTTACGGATCGTCCGCACCGCGTTCATCACATAACCCAGTTCCTGCTCTGGATCGGGAACTGGCAGGTTCACCACATCGGCATGGGACGTAATAGGAGAATGGAAACGAGGGCCTTCCCCCGCTTCAAAATAGAGCCCTAATCCCATAGCATCAGGGATGGTCAGGATATCGGAGAACAGGATTGCCGCATCCAGCGCATAGCGCCGTAAAGGTTGTAACGTGACTTCGCAAGCCAGTTCTGCGCTTTTACACAGCGACATAAAATCCCCCGCCTGCGCGCGCGTTGCCTTATATTCCGGCAAATAACGCCCCGCCTGACGCATCATCCACACCGGGGTAACATCAACGGGTTGGCGCAATAACGCCCGCAAGTAGCGATCGTTTTTCAGATCAGTCATGTTCTTTTCCTTTCAACCTCACGGCGGTTCGACACCGGGTAGATATGATGAAACGGATGCGTTATAAAACGAACGCTTTATAAAACGAATACGCTATGACGCGAGTACGTTGTGTACGCGAGCCATTCATGGCGCAAATAGTACCACGTCAGCCTTCGTTCTCGTGATAAGTGCGACACAACACCACCGTATCTTCGATAAGCCGACGTGCCACGGTGCCCGGCGGGGGCAGTTGCGGGAGTTGGTCAAAGCGGAACCAGCCCGCGTCACGCAGCTCTTTCGGGTCGTGCTTGATGTCTCCACCCGCATACTCAGCCATAAACGCCATCATCAACGAATGCGGGAAAGGCCAAGGCTGCGAACTCACGTAGCGCAGGTTTTTTATCTGGATTTGGCTCTCTTCCATCACCTCACGTACGACCGTCTGTTCCAACGTTTCACCGACTTCCACAAACCCAGCCAGCACGGTGTACATATTTCCGCGATGTCGATTATGCTGCGCCAGCAAAATCTCATCGCCACGGCGAATCGCGACAATGATGCAAGGTGCGATCTGCGGATAATAACGCTCTTTGCAGTGGTGGCATAAGCACGCCAGTTCCGTTTTACTCCGCACCATTTCATGGCCGCAGTAACCGCAAAAACGATGAGAACGATAGAACTCAGCCAGCTGTACACCTCGCCCCGCCAGTTGGAATAAGCCCACGTCCTGCTCGAGCAGTTGGCGAACCGAGGCCATATCGGTATCACGGCCCTGACACACCAGCCAGACGGGCTGTTCTTGCCATTCGCCGATTTGGCGAGCCGTTTTCCCCTGCAAAGACCACTCTATCGCCGTTCCACACGGTAATTCTCCCTGGGGCAGCCAGATTTGTACCGCATCGCTAACCACCCACCAGCCGGTCTCATCACCTTTTAGCGTCTGTTCCATATCTTTTTATTGCTCCACTGCCACTTCACTGGCATTTTACATTCAGAGTGATTACATAAGTTTTATAACTGGGATTTCAGTTATTTCTTACCCTTCACGGAGTCAACGATGCTAAACCAGCTACAAAGTCTGACTGAATACGTTGGTGGCAATAATGCGTTAATCGACCAATGGCTACAAGCGCGTAAGCAGCTTCTGGTGGCTTACTATCATCTGGTTGGCATCAAGCCGAACAAGGAAGCGCTTTCTCTTCTGGATGAAGAAGCATTGGATAATTTTTGCCAGAATCTGGTGGATTACCTTTCTACCGGCCACTTTCATTTATACGAAAAGATGCTGCATGAAGCAGCGACACACAGCGAACAGCTCTTAGCCCTTTCCACCCAGCTCGACCTCGCCTTGCAAAATAACACGCAGCACATTATGACGTTTTACGATAGCCATTTGGCGGCCGCCATCGACCATGATAACTGTCTCAAATTTCAGCAGGCACTCTCCAGCGTCGGTGAAGCTCTGGAAGAGCGTTTTACGTTAGAAGACAACATGATCCGTCTGGTTTACGACAACTAGCGGTCATTTGACGTTATTTAAAAACATCGCCACACGCTGTACAGGCAAAAGCGACACGCTTTGACATCCGCGTTTTGCCGACATACAGTGTAGGGGTTTTATTGGCCCGTTTAAGAAACGGGCATATCTTGTCGGAGTGCCTAGCGTGCTCGTGTTTTGTTTTACGAAATCAATCGTTTTACGAAACCTATGAGCGCACAGGCTGAGACCGTTAATTCGGGATCCGCGGAACCTGATCGGGTTAATACCTGCGAAGGGAACAAGAGTAATGCACCTCATTGAGATTGAGCCCAAGGCTGCGTATTCCTACATACCTGCTCTGATGCTTGATATCATTATTACTCCCTCCGGCTCCAGACAAGCAATCTTCCCTTTACGTCTTACAGGAACTTGCTATGTCTACAGAACCCTTGTCTATAAAAACCTCGTCGGTAAAGACAGAGTTATCTACAGCATCCAAATCGGGTCGCCGCGAGCAGCGTTCCGCCGCCCAGCAATTTATCGACACCTTACAGGGAACAGCCTTCCCTAATTCCAAACGTATCTACCTTGCAGGTTCGCGCGACGATATTCACGTGCCAATGCGAGAAATTCAGCTCAGCCCGACGCTACTCGGCGGCAGCAAAGACAATCCGCAATACGAACCCAATGAACCGATCCCGGTTTATGATACGTCAGGGCCCTATGGCGACCCCGCCGCCCAACCCGATGTCCGCGTTGGCTTAGCGAAGCTGCGCGCCAGTTGGATTGCCGAACGTCACGACACCGAGGCGCTATCCGGCGTCAGTTCCGATTTCACTCAGCAGCGTCTGGCAGATGCCGGTCTTGATCATCTGCGCTTCGAACACTTGCCACGGCCGCTTCGTGCCAAAGCGGGCAAACGCGTCACTCAGCTTCACTATGCACGACAGGGGATCATTACCCCCGAAATGGAATTTATCGCCATTCGCGAAAATATGGGACGCGAGCGTATTCGCACTGACGTGCTGCGCCAGCAGCATCCGGGGCAAAGTTTCGGTGCACTTCTGCCGGAAAACATCACGCCGGAATTCGTTCGTCAGGAAGTCGCCGCCGGTCGCGCCATTATTCCTTCCAACATCAACCATCCCGAATCAGAGCCGATGATCATCGGACGCAATTTTCTGGTGAAGGTTAACGCCAATATCGGTAATTCCGCCGTGACGTCCTCCATCGAAGAAGAGGTGGAAAAGCTGGTCTGGTCTACCCGCTGGGGCGCGGATACGGTGATGGATCTCTCAACTGGCCGCTATATTCATGAAACCCGCGAGTGGATTCTGCGCAACAGTCCCGTGCCAATCGGTACCGTGCCAATCTATCAGGCGCTGGAAAAAGTGAACGGCGTGGCGGAAAACCTGAATTGGGAAATGTTCCGCGATACGCTGCTGGAACAGGCAGAACAGGGCGTGGACTATTTCACTATCCATGCGGGTGTGCTGCTGCGCTATGTACCGATGACGGCCAAACGCCTGACCGGCATCGTCTCACGCGGCGGTTCCATTATGGCGAAATGGTGCCTGTCACATCACACAGAAAGCTTCCTGTACGAACACTTCCGCGAAATCTGTGAAATCTGTGCCGCTTATGACGTCGCGCTGTCACTAGGCGATGGCTTACGTCCCGGCTCCATTCAGGATGCCAACGACGAAGCCCAGTTTGCTGAGCTACATACGTTGGGCGAGCTGACCAAAATCGCCTGGGAATACGACGTACAGGTGATGATCGAAGGCCCCGGCCATGTTCCGATGCAGATGATCCGCCGCAACATGACCGAAGAACTGGAGCACTGCCATGAAGCGCCATTCTATACGCTCGGCCCGTTAACCACCGATATCGCACCGGGTTACGATCACTTCACCTCCGGCATCGGTGCCGCCATGATCGGCTGGTTCGGCTGCGCGATGCTCTGTTATGTAACGCCGAAGGAACATCTAGGCCTGCCGAACAAAGAAGACGTCAAACAGGGGCTGATTACCTACAAGATCGCCGCTCACGCCGCCGATCTGGCGAAAGGTCATCCCGGTGCGCAGATCCGTGATAACGCCATGTCGAAAGCACGTTTCGAATTCCGCTGGGAAGACCAGTTCAATCTGGCGCTCGATCCCCAAACGGCACGTGCCTACCACGATGAAACGCTGCCGCAGGAATCCGGTAAAGTCGCTCACTTCTGTTCTATGTGCGGCCCCAAATTCTGCTCGATGAAAATCTCACAGGAAGTACGCGACTACGCCGCGAAACAGGAAGCGGAAGCCAAACCGATCGAAGTGGGTATGGCGCAGATGTCGCAAGAATTCCGCTCTCGCGGCAGCGAGCTTTATCACAGCGCCACCAGCCTGCAAACCGAGGAAAGCAAATGACAGACTCGACGCCTTTTGCCCCAACGGCGCAGCGGCTGGGGCTGTATCCCGTCGTCGATAGCGTGGAGTGGATTGAACGCTTACTCAGCATCGGGGTGAAAACGATCCAGCTCAGGATCAAAGATCGGTCAGATGAACAAGCCGAAACCGATGTGATCCAGGCGATCGCATTGGGTCGTCGCTATCAGGCGCAGCTCTTCATCAATGACTACTGGAAATTAGCGATAAAACATCAGGCGTACGGCGTACATCTGGGTCAGGAAGATCTGGATACCGCCGATCTGGCAGCGATTAAACAAGCTGGACTGCGCTTAGGCGTTTCCACGCACGACGATCGTGAACTGGCGCGCGCGGTGGCGATAAACCCGTCCTACATCGCACTGGGACATATTTTCCCCACGCAAACCAAAGATATGCCATCAGCGCCGCAGGGGCTGGCCGAACTGACGCGACACATAACCGATCTGCAAGGCCGTTTTCCCACCGTTGCGATCGGCGGTATCAGCATCGATAGCGTCCCTGCGGTGCTGAAAACGGGCGTCGGCAGCATTGCTGTCGTCAGTGCCATTACTCAGGCACCGGACTGGCGTCAGGCGACGGCAACGTTGCTCAGGATGATTGAAGGGCGGGAGGCATAACATGGCAACGCATCACCACTCTACTCCAGCCGGACTGAGCGATAGCGAGTTCATGCGCTACAGCCGTCAACTCATGCTGGAAGATATTGGCCCGGAAGGTCAGGATAAGCTCAAAGCCGCCTGCGTTCTGCTAGTCGGACTGGGTGGACTGGGCGCGCCCGCTTCGCTCTATCTGGCTGCCGCAGGGATCGGCACGCTGCTGCTTGCCGACGATGACGCACTGCATATCAGCAACCTGCAACGCCAGATTCTGTATCGCACCAGCGACACCGACAAACCCAAAGCCGTGCTGGCACAGCGTCAGCTACAGGCGTTAAATCCGCACTCGGAAGCCATCGCACTCACTGAAAGGCTTAGTGGTGAGACACTAGATAACGCCGTCAGCCGCGTCGATCTGGTGTTGGATTGCAGCGACAACATGGCCACTCGCCACGCGGTTAACGCCGCCTGCTTTCGCGCAGGCAAGCCACTCATCAGCGGAAGCGCCGTCGGTTTCAGCGGTCAGCTCGCGGTCTTCACGCCGCCTTATCACTCTGGCTGCTACGCCTGCCTCTATCCCGATACGACCGAACCACAACGCAACTGCCGTACCGCAGGCGTGCTGGGTCCGGTGGTCGGCGTAATTGGCACACTTCAGGCACTGGAAGCGATCAAGCTGCTGGCAGGTATGCCATCTGCGCTGGATGGCAAGCTGAGAATGTTCAATGGCAAACAGCAGAGCTGGAACACGCTCCAGCTCACGCGTGCCCCCCATTGCTCAGTCTGTGGGGGAGCAGCATGAGAATCACGCTGAATGATGAGCCCTTTGAATTCCCAGAGGCCATCACGGTTGAAGCGCTGCTAAGCCAGATAAACCGGCTCCAGCCCGGCACGGCGCTGGCTATCAATCAGACCATTATCCCGCACGCCACCTGGTCACAGCATCAGGTTCAGGACGGTGATGATATTTTGCTTTTTCAGGCAATCGCGGGAGGATGACATGCTGCACATTGCCGATACGACATTAGCTTCACGACTGCTGACCGGAACCGGGAAATTCGCCACGCCAGAACTGATGCTGGCGGCACTTGAGGCTTCTGGTTCCCAGTTAGTTACCATGGCGATGAAACGCGTTGACCTGAACGGCGGCAACGATGCCATTCTCGCCCCGCTACGCCAGCTCGGCATTAAGCTGCTGCCGAATACCTCAGGAGCCAAAACCGCAGACGAAGCTATTTTTGCCGCCCGACTGGCGCGAGAAGCGCTGGGCACTCGCTGGCTGAAACTGGAAATTCACCCCGATGTGAAATACCTGCTGCCCGACCCTATTGAAACCCTGAAGGCCGCCGAACAGCTGGTAAAAGAAGGATTCACGGTTCTACCTTACTGCGGGGCCGATCCAGTACTGTGCAAACGGCTGGAAGAGGCTGGCTGCGCGGCGGTGATGCCGCTCGGCGCGCCCATTGGCTCCAATCAGGGGCTGCAAACGCGTGATTTTCTCCGCATCATCATCGAACAAGCGCGCGTTCCGGTGATTGTCGATGCGGGCATTGGTGCCCCCAGCCATGCGGCCGACGCGCTGGAAATGGGTGCCGACGCCGTGCTGGTCAATACGGCAATCGCGGTTGCTCGCGATCCGGTGGCGATGGCGCACGCATTCCGACTGGCAATCGAGGCAGGTGATCTTGCTCGTCAGGCGGGTCTGGGAAGTAAGCAGTTCGTCGCCAGTGCCACCAGCCCGCTCACCGGTTTTCTGTATCAGCCAACGGAAGGAACGGAACGATGAACGTTGATTTTCAAACCGTCTGGGAACCGCTCGACTGGGATGATCTGACGCTGCGCATCAACGGTAAAACCGCATTGGACGTTGAGCGCGCACTTGCTGCACCACACCTGACGCGTGACGATTTTATGGCGCTCATTTCACCCGCCGCCAGCGCTTATCTGGAACCGCTGGCGCAACGGGCGCAGCAGCTCACCCGTCAGCGTTTCGGTAATACGGTGGGCTTTTATGTACCGCTGTATCTGTCCAATCTGTGTTCTAATGACTGCACCTACTGCGGCTTTTCGATGAGCAACCCCATCAAGCGGAAAACGCTGGATGAGGCAGAGATCCTGCGTGAATGCGCCGCTATCAAGGCACTCGGGTTTGAGCACCTGTTGCTCGTGACGGGCGAACACCAACGCAAGGTGGGTATGGATTATTTTCGCCGCGTCTTTCCGCTGATCCGGCCGCTCTTCAGTTCGCTGATGATCGAAGTCCAACCGCTGTCGCAGGACGAGTACGCCGAGTTGAAAGCGCTGGGGCTGGATGGCGTGATGGTCTATCAGGAAACCTATCATCCGGCAACCTACCAGTTGCACCATCTAAAAGGACAAAAACAGGATTTCCACTGGCGGCTCGCCACGCCGGATCGGCTCGGGCGCGCCGGGATCGACAAGATCGGGCTGGGCGCCTTAATCGGCCTGTCCACTAGCTGGCGCACCGACTGCTACATGGTGGCGGAACACCTGTTGCACTTGCAGCAGAATTACTGGCAAAGCCGATATTCTATCTCGTTCCCGCGCCTGCGCCCCTGTGCAGGCGGCATTGAACCGGCATCGATTATGGATGAAGCCCAGCTCATGCAGGTGATTTGCGCATTCCGATTACTGTCACCGGATATTGAACTGTCGCTCTCCACGCGCGAATCACCGTTCTTTCGCGATCATGCCATCCCTATCGCGATTAACAACGTCAGCGCCTTTTCCAAAACCCAACCGGGTGGCTATGCGGACGACCATCCTGAACTGGAACAGTTTTCACCCCATGACTCACGACGCCCTGAAGACGTAGCGCAGGCCATCGTGCGCGCAGGCCTCCAGCCCGTGTGGAAAGACTGGGACGGTTATTTAGGCCGGTAGTTACTGAAAAAATAAGTCATTGAGCGGGTAACGCGGCGATGCGCCTGATATTGGTCACTTAAGCGTGAAGTGAGAGGGAAACACGGTGATGAGGTTCCCGCAGGGACACCTCGCACCGTGGTAGCCCTCGTATCTCAGATCTTAAGCGATCGGTATGCGTGATACGCCTGATT
Organism: Pectobacterium sp. A5351; assembly: GCF_028335745.1. Taxonomy (NCBI): domain Bacteria; kingdom Pseudomonadati; phylum Pseudomonadota; class Gammaproteobacteria; order Enterobacterales; family Pectobacteriaceae; genus Pectobacterium; species Pectobacterium sp. A5351. The sequence goes on along the minus strand of NZ_CP116477.1, from coordinate 229,294 downwards.
TGCGAAGCGGCTCGCAGGCTGAAATGAGAATTACATGTAAAGCAATATTCTCAGGATAGCGCCACGCAACATGACATTCGGCCTATCGTCACGGCCTGCAACGAAGAATACAGTAGCGTCGTTGGCAAGCCTGAGCATGATTACGGAGCTTGCTGGCCGGAGCTGTTTGCTACTTATCGGCTCTGCACATCAACCCGCCGATACGGGGCTTATCCTTACCCGTATCGGCCCTTCCTTAAAAATAATCAGGTTACGTTCTGGTCAGGAAAAGTGTGCATCATCTTCGCGATTTCACTACCCACGATGCGCAACCCTTCCCGCATTTCTTCCGTAAAGCGATTGGCATAATTGAGCCGAAGACAATTACGGTATTTTCCCGAGGCGGAGAAGAGCGAACCCGCGGCTATCTGTATGCCCGCTTTTCTGACCTCACGGCTAAGCTTGAGCGAATCAAAATATTCCGGCAGTTCAATCCACATCAGAAAGCCACCCTGAGGACGACTCACGCAAATATTGGACGGAAAATACTCACGTACCCAGCAGGTAAACGTATCCAGATTAGCCTTGTACTGAGCGCGCATACGACGTAGATGAGGTTGATAGTGTCCGTTACGAATAAATTCCGCCACGGCTAGCTGAGGCTGCACCACAGTCGATCCTGTACTGATGTATTTTGTATGAATCACCCGCTCCAGATAGCGCCCCGGAGCAATCCAGCCGACGCGCAAACCGGGAGCCAGGTTCTTGGAAAACGAGCTGCACAGCAGCACACGTCCATCTTCATCAAATGATTTTATCGCGCGGGGACGCGGATACTCATAGGCCAGCTCGCCATAGGCATCATCTTCAATAATCGCGATATCAAAATGCTGTGCCAACGTCACCAGCGATTTCTTACGGGCGTCAGGCATGATGAAGCCAAGCGGATTGTTACAGCTCGGCACCAGCAGGACGGCTTTGATCGGCCACTGATCCAGCGCCAGTCTTAACGCTTCAAGACTGATCCCCGTCACAGAGTCGGTTGGGATCTCGATCGCTTTGATATCCAGCCCACGAAGGATCTGCATCGTGCCCGGAAAAGCGGGTGATTCAACGGCCACGATGTCGCCAGGCTGACAAACGGCGCGGACGGCAACAAATAGGGCTTCCTGACATCCGGTCGTGACCACAATATCATCTTGCGTCAGTTGGCAGCCGCAGTCCACGGTAAGACGGGCAATCTGTTCACGCAGCGCAGGCACACCATATACGCTGTCATATTGTAAGATGCGGGAATCCTGATACTGACAGAGACGACTCATCTCTTTCCACAGTGGTTTGATGGTCGGCTGGCTCACATCCGGCATTCCGCTACCAAATTTCAGTACGTTCGTTTCCAGACGCACATTCACCAGCTCCAGTACCGATTCCCACTGCGTGATCTCAACCGGACGCTGGGCAGGACGCGTTAGCGCGGGTACAGGCGGCGTTGCCTTACGCGGCATAACAAAATATCCAGAACGCGGCTGCGGCATAATCAACTGCCGGGTTTCCAGCAGATGGTAGGCCTGCTGTACGGTACTGATGCTTACACCATGTTCTGTACTCAGCGCCCGTACCGAAGGCAGGCGCTCTCCACTTTGGTACAATCCTTGTTCGATCCGCTGTTCTAACAGCCCGGCAAGGTGTTGATAACGCGTCATCAGTATCATCCCCTCTCAAGATTCTCAGCAGTAACCAGTACAGATTCGAATAAAAATCACCATTCAGATGCAATATCACACAATCTGTATGCTAAAAAAATGGATTTTTTGAGTCTGTATTGAAAATACCTTTCGCCCCATCATAGCGATCATTCACTGGCGAGGGGGAAAATATGGAATTTCATGAGAATCGATCACAAAAACCGTTCCGCGAGTCACCGTTCTGGCTCATGCTGATTTTGCCGTACCGCTTGTGGAAAGCCTGGCGGGCAAGGGCACAAACGCTGAAGATACTACGAAATATGAGCGATGACGGACTTAAGGATATCGGGCTGAAGCGAAGCGATCTCGATCGGTTCAGATAACACCGACGCAGAGAACAGTAGACAAAAAAACAGAAGAAACGTGCCGATACAGACGCTGCATCTGTATCGGCATTTTGGATTAGAGCGATGGGGATATTAGTGAGGTAAAGCGTCCGCCGGTTTTGCTTTCATCTGCATTCCGACAATCGCTGACAGCAAACAACCAATGGCAAGGTAAGCCGCCACCGCGTGCCATGAACCATCCATAAACTGCACCAGCAGCACAGCGATAAAAGGCGTAAACCCACCGCCGACCACGCTGGCGACCTGGTAACCTACACCCGCTCCACTGTAGCGGTACGCCGTACCAAATAGCTCGGTAAACATCGGTTGCTGTACGCTAACAATCATATCGTGAGCAATATTCGCCAGCATGATGGCAAAGAACAGAATCAGCAGCGTGTTATGGCTTTCCAGCGCCATAAAGAAGGGCACTGCACTCGCGGCACCAATCAGCGCACCGGTAACGTAGATCCGACGGCGGCCAAAGCTATCCGCCAGATAGGCAAAAAAAGGAATAGACACGCAACTGATCGCCCCCACCAGCAGCCCGATATTCAGGAAAATATCCCGCGATAGACCAAGATGGGTGGTGGAGTAATTGAGGGCAAATGCGGTGACGATATACATCGTCAGCAGTTCGCCAAGCCGTAGCGCAATAATCAGCAGAAATGCCTTCGGGTGCTGGCGCAGTGCTTCCATAATAGGGAACGAACGCAGTTTGTTTGCTCTTTCTCCCAGCGTCTTATTCGCCTCAAACTCCTGAGACTCATCCATCCCGTTACGCACCCACCAGGCAATCGCAACCAGAATCAGGCTGAACAAGAACGGCAAACGCCAGCCCCAGGTGATAAATTCTTCATTGGTCGTCAAATTACTGACCAGCGATACCGACCCTGTAGCCAGTAACAGCCCGACGCCAAAACCAACCTGTACCCCGCTGCTGTAAAAGGCTTTCTTCTTCTTCGGCGCATTCTCTACCGCCAACAGCGCTGCACCACCCCATTCACCACCGACGGCAAATCCCTGAATTGCCCGCAGCGTAACCAGCAACACCGGAGCCCACCAGCCGATGGAATCAAACGATGGCAACAGCCCAATCAGCGCCGTGGAAATACCCATCATCCAGACCGTGATCATCAACATCCGCTTACGGCCCAGCTTATCGCCAAAGTGCCCAAACACCATACCGCCGAGCGGACGGAACAGAAAACCTACGCCAAACGTACCAAATGCCGCCAGCGTCCCCATTGTCGGGCTGATCTGCGGGAAAAACTCGGTATTAAATACAAGGGCGGCAACAATTCCGTACAGCAAGAAATCATACCAATCCACCACGGCCCCCACAAAGCTGCCCCAGGCGGCACGTTTCGCTTTATGCTGAGAATGGCTTACTGACTGTGTTTGTAGGGTTTTGTCAGATGAAATTGAATCATCCTGATGAGGTACTGAGCCGCCAGGCTGTGAGAGTGTTGGCGTAGTTGAGGTGTCCATGTCGGTTCCGTTCTATTTACTTTACACTACTGTACAACAAAAAATTCAGGGATGACATTTTTAACGTCGCTTGCGACGGCCTTTAGGTAGCGCACAAGGATGTGCGCTATAAAAAATTTCAGGAAGACATGCCTAAACGTCGTTTACGATGGAGCCGTCCGCTGGGAATCCGCCATAAAAAAACCCCGACCATCATAGTCGGGGTTTTTGTTATTTACCGCATGGTAGTGCAGCGTAAAGAGACTTATTCGTCGTCGCTGCTACCAAAGCCTGCGTTAAGCAGTTCGGCCAGGTTAGCAGACGCTTCATCGGCACTCACCTGAGGCACGACTGGCGCTTCACCTGCCTGACGGCGGCGCAGACGATCTTGATGGTACGCATAACCCGTACCCGCAGGGATCAGACGACCCACGATAACGTTCTCTTTCAGGCCACGCAGCTCATCACGTTTACCCGCAACAGCGGCTTCGGTCAGTACGCGCGTCGTTTCCTGGAACGATGCCGCAGAAATGAAGGACTCGGTCGCCAGAGATGCTTTGGTGATACCCAGCAGATCGCGGCTGTATGTTGCCGTGATCTTGCCATCCGCTTCCAACTGACGGTTGGCAATCTTGATGCGAGACACTTCTGCCTGCTCGCCTTCCAGGAACTCCGTGCTACCGGCGTTAACGATGGTGCCTTTACGCAACATCTGACGAACGATAACTTCAATGTGTTTATCGTTAATCTTAACGCCTTGCAGGCGGTAAACTTCCTGAACTTCGTTGGTGATATAACGCGTTACTGCATGTACACCACGCAGACGCAGGATATCGTGCGGAGATTCTGGGCCGTCGGAAACAACGTCACCACGTTCCACCACTTCACCTTCGAACACGTTGAGCTGACGCCATTTCGGAATCATCTCTTCGTAAGCATCGCTGCCATCCAACGGAGAAATCACCAGACGACGTTTACCTTTGGTTTCTTTACCGAAGGAAATGATACCGCTGATTTCTGCCAGAATAGCTGGCTCTTTCGGACGACGAGCTTCGAACAGGTCGGCTACGCGTGGCAGACCACCGGTAATATCCTTGGTACCACTGGATTCTTGAGGGAGACGCGCCAATGTATCACCGGCACCAATCTGCACCCCATCTTCCAACTGAACAATCGTTTTACCCGGCAGGAAGTATTGAGCAGGCATATCAGTACCTGGGATCAGTACATCTTCACCTTTGCCGTCAACGATTTTCAGTGCTGGACGCAAGTCTTTACCGCTACCAGTACGCTCTGCGCTATCCAGAACGACGATAGAAGACAAACCGGTCAGTTCATCGGTCTGGCGAGTAATGGTCTGACCGTCAATCATATCAGCAAAGCGGATGAAGCCGCTTACCTCGGTCACCACTGGCATGGTATGCGGATCCCAGTTTGCGACGGTTTCGCCACCGCTAACTTCTGAGCCATCACCCTTCGCCATCACTGCACCGTAAGGCACTTTATAGCTTTCTTTGGTACGTCCGAATTCGTCGATCAGTTTCAGTTCGGTATTACGTGAAGTAATAACCAGTTTACCGTTGCTGTTCATAACGAACTTCGCGTTGTTCAGTTTCAGGCTACCTTTGTTTTTCACCTGAATGCTGGACTCAGCTGCCGCACGCGATGCCGCACCACCGATGTGGAACGTACGCATGGTTAACTGTGTACCCGGCTCACCGATAGACTGTGCCGCGATAACCCCGATGGCCTCACCTTTATTGATGATATGGCCACGAGCCAGATCGCGACCATAGCAATTGGCGCACACGCCAAAGTCGGTTTCGCAGCTTACGACTGAACGTACTTTAACGGCGTCAACGGAGTTCTCTTCCAACATGTCACACCACTGCTCGTTCAGCAGCGTGTTGCGTGGAACCAGAATATCCGCCGTGCCCGGTTTGATCACGTCTTCAGCCGTTACACGACCCAGTACGCGCTCACGCAGTGGTTCTTTAACATCACCACCCTCGATAACCGGCGTCATCATGATACCTTCGTGGGTACCACAATCGTCTTCGGTCACAACCAGATCCTGCGCAACGTCAACCAGACGACGAGTCAGATAACCGGAGTTTGCGGTTTTCAGTGCGGTATCCGCCAGACCTTTACGCGCACCGTGCGTCGAGATGAAGTACTGAAGTACGTTCAGACCTTCACGGAAGTTTGCGGTAATCGGCGTCTCGATGATGGAACCATCTGGTTTCGCCATCAGACCACGCATCCCCGCCAACTGACGAATCTGTGCCGCAGAACCACGCGCACCGGAGTCGGCCATCATAAAGATGCTGTTGAAAGAAACCTGTTGCTCAACCACGCCATCACGGTTAACCACATCCTCAACGGACAGGTTTTCCATCATCGCCTTCGCAACACGCTCGTTCGCCGCCGCCCAGATATCGATCACTTTGTTGTAGCGTTCGCCCGCGGTAACCAGACCAGACTGGAACTGCTCCTGAATCTCGGCAACTTCGGTTTCGGCTTCTTCGATAATCTCGGCTTTTTTCTCCGGGATAACCATGTCGTCGATACCTACGGAAGCACCAGAGCGCGCCGCGTAAGCAAAACCGGTATACATGATCTGGTCAGCAAAGATAACCGTCGGTTTCAGACCCAAAATGCGGTAACAGGTGTTCAGCATTTTGGAGATCGCTTTCTTGCCCAGAGGCTGGTTAACGATCGAATACGGCAGACCTTTCGGTACGATCATCCAGAGGATGGCACGGCCGATAGTCGTGTCAATCAGCGTCGTCTGATGCGTAACCTCGCCTTCGATGCTCTTGATCTCTTCCGTGATACGCACTTTAACGCGCGCATGCAGAGAGGCCAGACCAGCGCGATAAACGCGTTCAGCTTCTTTCGGACCCGTGAGAACCATGCCTTCGCCTTTGGCGTTAACACAGTCACGCGTCATGTAATACAGCCCCAATACCACGTCCTGAGAAGGAACGATGATTGGCTCACCATTCGCAGGAGACAGGATGTTGTTGGTCGACATCATCAACGCACGCGCTTCCAGCTGGGCTTCCAGCGTCAGCGGTACGTGCACAGCCATCTGGTCACCATCGAAGTCGGCGTTATAGGCCGCACAAACCAGCGGATGCAGTTGGATCGCTTTACCTTCGATCAGAACCGGTTCAAATGCCTGAATACCCAAACGGTGCAGTGTTGGTGCACGGTTCAGCAGGACCGGGTGTTCGCGAATCACTTCGTCCAGGATATCCCATACGACAGCTTCTTCGCGCTCAACCATTTTCTTGGCGGCTTTAATAGTGGTAGCAAGACCACGCAGTTCCAGCTTGCCGTAGATGAACGGTTTGAACAGCTCCAGTGCCATTTTCTTCGGCAGACCACACTGGTGCAGACGCAGGTATGGACCAACGGTGATTACGGAACGACCGGAGTAGTCAACACGCTTACCGAGCAGGTTCTGACGGAAACGACCCTGTTTACCTTTGATCATGTCGGCCAAAGATTTCAGAGGACGTTTGTTAGAACCGGTGATCGCACGACCACGACGGCCGTTATCCAACAGCGCATCAACCGCTTCCTGCAGCATACGTTTTTCGTTACGTACGATGATATCTGGCGCAGCCAGATCCAGCAGACGTTTCAGACGGTTGTTACGGTTGATCACGCGACGATACAGATCGTTCAGGTCGGAAGTCGCGAAACGACCACCATCCAGCGGAACCAACGGACGCAGATCTGGCGGCAGTACTGGCAGAACGGTCAGGATCATCCACTCTGGCTTGTTACCAGACTGTACGAACGCTTCCAGCAGCTTAATACGCTTCGTCAGCTTCTTACGTTTGGTTTCGGAGTTGGTTTCGGTCAGCTCTTCACGCAGCTGCTCGCATTCCTGCTCCAGATCCATATTCTTCAGCAGAGCCTGGATCGCTTCGGCGCCCATTTTCGCGTCGAATTCATCACCAAACTCTTCCAGCGCATCCAGATACTGCTCTTCAGTCAGGATCTGACGACGCTCGAGGTTGGTCATGCCGCCTTCAACCACGACATAAGATTCAAAATAAAGCACGCGTTCGATATCACGCAGCGGCATATCCAGCAGCAAACCGATACGGGAAGGCAGTGACTTCAGGAACCAGATGTGCGCAGTCGGAGAAGCCAGCTCGATGTGGCCCATACGCTCACGGCGCACTTTAGTCTGGGTCACTTCAACGCCGCACTTCTCACAAATAACACCGCGGTGTTTCAGGCGCTTATACTTACCGCACAAGCACTCATAATCTTTTACCGGCCCAAAGATACGGGCGCAGAAAAGGCCGTCACGCTCAGGTTTGAACGTACGGTAGTTGATGGTTTCTGGCTTTTTAACTTCACCAAAAGACCACGAACGGATCATGTCTGGCGAGGCCAGAGCAATTTTGATCGCATCAAACTCTTCGGTTTTAGTTTGCGCTTTCAGAAACTTTAATAAGTCTTTCACGGATTGGCTCCTGTCGGAGTTAGACCTGATAGACACCTGAATCATGCCGTTAACAACACAATTCAGGTGTCCCTATGACGAATGCCAGCAATACAACGAGCTGGGATTACTCTTCTTCCAGCTCGATGTTGATACCCAGCGAGCGGATTTCTTTCAACAATACGTTGAAGGATTCCGGCATGCCTGGTTCCATCTGATGATTGCCATCCACGATGTTCTTATACATCTTGGTACGGCCGTTCACGTCATCAGACTTAACAGTCAACATTTCTTGCAGGGTATAAGCTGCACCATAAGCTTCCAGCGCCCACACTTCCATCTCACCGAAGCGTTGACCACCGAACTGCGCCTTACCACCCAGCGGCTGCTGAGTAACCAGACTGTAAGAACCGGTGGAACGGGCATGCATCTTATCGTCAACCAAGTGGTTCAGTTTCAGCATGTACATGTAGCCCACGGTAACCTGACGCTCAAATTTCTCACCGGTACGTCCATCGTACAGGGTAATCTGACCGGAGGTAGGGATACCGCCCATCTGTAACAGTTCCTTGATTTCTTTCTCTTTTGCACCGTCGAATACCGGCGTTGCAATTGGCATACCTTTCTTCAGGTTTTCAGCCAGACGCATAACTTCTTCGTCTGAGAAAGTGCTCAGGTCAACTTTTTGACGCACATCGTCGCCCAGATCGTAGGCTCTCTGGATGAACTCACGCAGTTTAGTCACTTCTTCGTGCTGCTTGAGCATGGCGTTGATTTTCTCGCCGATACCTTTCGCAGCCATACCCAGATGGGTTTCCAGAATCTGACCAATGTTCATACGTGAAGGTACGCCCAGCGGGTTCAGTACGATATCGACCGGCGTACCGTTCTCATCGTAAGGCATATCTTCGATCGGGTTGATCTTGGAGATAACACCTTTGTTCCCGTGACGACCTGCCATTTTGTCACCCGGTTGGATCTGACGTTTAACGGCCAGATAAACCTTGACGATTTTCAGCACGCCCGGTGCCAGATCATCGCCCTGAGTGATTTTACGGCGCTTAGCTTCAAGTTTTTTCTCAAACTCGTGCTTCAGCTCATCATACTGTTCTGCCAGCTGTTCCAACTGATTCTGTTTATCTTCATCAGTCAGACCCAGTTCCAACCAGCGCTCGCGCGGCAGTTTGTCCAGTTTGTCGGCTTCTACGCCGCCGGAAACCAGCACAGCGTGGATACGTGCAAACAGGCCCGCTTCCAGAATCTGCAATTCTTCAGTCAGGTCTTTCTTCGCCTGCTTCAGCTGCATTTCTTCGATTTCCAGCGCACGTTTGTCTTTTTCCACGCCATCGCGGGTAAAGACCTGTACGTCGATAATCGTACCGGAAACACCGTTTGGTACACGCAGAGAAGAGTCTTTAACGTCAGACGCTTTCTCACCGAAGATCGCACGCAGCAGTTTCTCTTCTGGCGTCAGCTGGGTTTCACCTTTCGGCGTTACCTTACCAACCAGAATGTCGCCACCGGTCACTTCCGCGCCGATGTAAACGATGCCGGATTCATCCAGTTTAGAAAGTGCTGCTTCACCCACGTTCGGGATATCCGCAGTAATTTCTTCAGGCCCCAACTTGGTGTCACGAGACACACAGGCCAGTTCCTGAATGTGGATGGTCGTAAAGCGATCTTCCTGAACCACACGCTCGGAAACGAGGATGGAGTCTTCGAAGTTGTAACCGTTCCATGGCATGAATGCCACGCGCATGTTCTGACCCAGCGCCAGTTCACCCAGATCGGTAGACGGGCCATCTGCCAGAACATCACCACGTTCTACCGGCTCACCCAGAGACACACATGGCATCTGGCTGATGCAGGTGTTCTGGTTAGAACGGGTATATTTGGTCAGGTTATAGATGTCGATCCCGGCTTCGCCCGGATACATTTCATCGTCATTAACGCGGATTACAATACGGGATGCATCCACGTACTGTACTGTACCACCACGTTTGGCTACGGCAGTTACACCGGAGTCAACCGCAACAGCACGTTCCATGCCGGTACCAACCAGCGGCTTATCAGCACGCAGGGTTGGAACGGCCTGACGTTGCATGTTCGCACCCATCAGGGCACGGTTGGCGTCATCGTGTTCCAGGAACGGAATCAGGGATGCACCGACGGAAACCACCTGCTGTGTGGAAACGTCCATGTATTCAACCTGATCGCGGCTGAACAAGCTGGACTCGCCTTTGTTACGGCAGGTAACCAGTTCGTCGATGAAGCGGCCTTCTTCGTCCAAATTGGTGTTCGCCTGTGCGATAACGAAGTTACCTTCTTCAATCGCAGACAGGTAATGGATCTCATCCGTCACCACGTTGTCACGCACGCGACGATACGGGGTTTCAAGGAAACCGTATTCGTTCGTTTGCGCATAAACGGACAGGGAGTTGATCAGACCAATGTTAGGACCTTCCGGTGTTTCGATAGGACAAACACGGCCGTAGTGAGTTGGGTGTACGTCACGGACTTCAAAGCCGGCACGCTCACGCGTCAGACCGCCTGGGCCCAATGCAGAGATACGACGTTTGTGCGTAATCTCAGACAGCGGGTTGTTCTGGTCCATAAACTGTGACAACTGACTCGAACCGAAGAACTCTTTCACGGCAGCCGAAATCGGCTTGGCGTTGATCATGTCCTGTGGCATCAGCGTATCAAGATCGCCCAGAGACAGACGTTCTTTTACAGCACGTTCTACACGCACCAGACCCACGCGGAATTGGTTCTCTGCCATTTCGCCGACGGAACGGATACGACGGTTGCCGAGGTGGTCGATATCGTCCACTTCGCCTTTACCGTTACGGATATCAATGAGCTTCTTCATCACTTCGATGATGTCATCTTTGCTCAGGATACCAGAACCTTCGATCTCATCACGCAACAGAGAACGGTTGAACTTCATACGACCAACCGCAGACAGATCGTAGCGGTCTTCAGAGAAGAACAGGTTCTCAAACAGCGTTTCTGCTGCTTCACGCGTTGGCGGCTCACCAGGACGCATCATACGATAGATTTCAACCAGCGCACTCAGACGATCGTTTGATGGATCGACACGCACGGTTTCAGACATGTATGCGCCGTGATCGAGATCGTTGGTGAACAGAGTCTCGATACGTTTGTGACCAGACTGGCTCAGTTTAGCCAGCAGATCCAGCGACAGCTCCATGTTGGCTGCGCCGATCAGTTCACCGGTGCTCTCGTCGATATAATCTTTGGACAGTACTTTGCCAGCAATATATTCAACAGGCACTTCAATGCGCTCAATACCGTCTTTCTCTAACTGACGAATATGACGCGCAGTGATACGGCGACCTTTTTCGATATAAACTTTACCGTTCGCTTCGATATCAAACGATGCGGTTTCACCACGCAAGCGCTCAGGAACCAGATCCATCTGCAATTTATTGCCATTGATTTCATAGACAATTTTATCGAAGAAAAGATCGAGAATCTGTTCGGTGGAGTAACCCAGCGCGCGCAGGATAATGGTCGCAGGCAATTTGCGGCGACGGTCGATACGAACAAACAGGTTATCCTTCGGATCAAACTCAAAATCCAACCAGGAACCACGGTAAGGAATAATACGTGCGTTATACAGCACCTTACCTGAAGAGTGGGTTTTACCTTTGTCGCTATCGAAGAACACACCTGGACTACGATGCAGCTGAGATACGATTACACGCTCAGTGCCGTTGATCACGAAGGTACCGTTGTCGGTCATGAGCGGAATTTCGCCCATGTAAACTTCTTGTTCTTTGATGTCTTTAACGGTGCCTTCAGGCGCTTCGCGCTCGTAGATCACCAGGCGCAGTTTCACGCGTAGCGGCGCAGAGAACGTCACACCACGGATCTGACATTCTTTAACGTCAAATACTGGCTCGCCCAAGCGATAGCTAACGTATTGCAGCTCTGAATTACCGCTATAGCTTTTTATGGGGAAAACAGAACGGAATGCAGCTTCCAAACCGTACTGACCTTCCGGGTCTTGCTCGATAAACTTCTGGAACGAGTCAAGTTGGATAGAAAGGAGATAAGGTACGTCCAAAACCTGCGGACGTTTACCAAAATCCTTACGAATGCGTTTTTTCTCGGTATAGGAGTAAACCATAGGGTTCCTCAGCTAGCTGACAAGTCGAACCACTCTGTCTGCCCTAAGAAGGACAGTTCATGCAACACTATTTATGTTGGTCGGAAAATGGGGAACTTTCCGTAATACGTCTTTCTATTACTCTTAAACCATTTCATTGCTTTTGCTCAGGCAGGGAGCCCGTTCTGGAAAGCAGTATATTAAGTCGTCAATAGAAAAAAATATTGGGGAAATCAATGGCTAAACAGTGCGAAAGCCCATCAATGCCCTACAGCGCAAAAAGGCTGGTGACTAAAAAGTCACCAGCCATCAGCCTAATAAATCAGGCTGCAACCTGAAAGATTGGCTTATTTAACTTCAACTTCTGCGCCAGCTTCTTCCAGTGATTTTTTCAGTGCTTCAGCGTCATCTTTGCTCACGCCTTCTTTCAGAACTGCTGGTGCAGATTCAACCAGATCTTTGGCTTCTTTCAGGCCCAGACCAGTCGCGCCACGAACAGCTTTGATTACAGCAACTTTGTTAGCACCGATGCCTTTCAGCACAACGTCGAACTCAGTTTTTTCTTCAGCAACTTCAGCTGGGCCAGCAGCAACAGCTACAGCAGCAGCAGCAGAAACACCGAATTTTTCTTCCATAGCAGAAACCAGCTCAACAACATCCATTACAGACATAGCTGCTACTGCTTCCAGAATTTGATCTTTAGTGATAGACATAACAATTGTTCCTAAGAATCAGAAATAGTTTATACGTTAGCAAGTGCGTTAGAAAAGAAAGCGCTATTACGCAGCTTCTTTTGCATCGCGAACAGCAGCCAGAGTGCGGACCAGTTTGCCTGCAGCGGCTTCTTTCATGGTCGACATCAGACGTGCCAGTGCTTCTTCGTAAGTCGGCAGCGTTGCCAGACGGTCAATTTGAGCCGCCGGGATCAGCTCACCTTCAAAGGCTGCAGCTTTGACCTCAAATTTTGCATTCGCTTTCGCGAACTCTTTGAACAGACGAGCAGCAGCGCCCGGGTGTTCCATAGAATATGCAATCAGGGTCGGACCAACAAACGTGTCTTTCAGGCATTCAAATTGAGTGCCTTCAACGACGCGGCGCAGCAGGGTGTTACGAACAACACGCATGTAAACGCCAGCTTCACGACCTGCCTTACGCAGTTCGGTCATTTTATCAACGGTAACGCCACGAGAATCCGCAACAACCGCAGACAGCGCACCTTTGGCTACTTCGCTGACTTCAGCAACAATCGCTTGTTTGTCTTGAAGATTTAATGCCATTAGCTTTTGCTCCTGGATTTAGCCGGAGAAAATCTCCGGAACTCACTTCACTTATCGCCAAAATTAGAGATAAGCGTTGAAACACGGTGAGCAGAATCCAGTAAAAAATTATTCTTTATAAAAAAGAAAAACGTTATTTAGGCTCTGTCACCGTCTACGCAGGAAGGATTAAGCTTCTTTCGAAACACCTGCGGTCTTGGACGGAGGCCTGGATAGGCCAGGCTCCAACCGAAAATTCTTGCGTTATTCCACTTGAGAAACAACGGGCGTAAAATTATAGGTAAATCCCACACCCGAGTAAAGCGGAACAAAAGCTATTAGTTAGCAGCAGCGTTCAGACCGCTCTGGTCGATAGCAACGCCAGCGCCCATAGTGGTAGACAGGCTAACTTTCTTGATGTACACGCCTTTCGCCTGAGATGGTTTTGCTTTTTTCAGCGCAACCAGCAAAGATTCCAGGTTTTCTTTCAATTTGTCAGAATCGAAATCAACCTTACCGATAGTGGTATGGATGATACCGTTCTTGTCGTTACGGTAACGAACCTGGCCTGCTTTAGCATTGTTAACTGCTTCAGCAACGTTAGGTGTTACGGTACCCACTTTCGGGTTTGGCATCAGGCCACGCGGCCCCAGAACCTGGCCCAATTGGCCAACAACGCGCATTGCATCTGGAGATGCAATAACAACGTCAAAGCCCATTTCGCCTTTCTTAATCTGATCAGCCAGATCTTCCATGCCCACGAACTCAGCGCCAGCAGCTTTAGCCGCTTCAGCGTTTGCACCCTGGGTGAAGACAGCTACGCGAACAGAACGACCAGTGCCGTGAGGCAGAACGGTTGCACCGCGAACGTTTTGGTCAGATTTACGTGCATCGATGCCGAGGTTAACAGCGACGTCTACACTTTCTACGAACTTAGCAGTGGCCAGCTCTTTGAGCAGAGCAACAGCTTCGTTGATGTCGTACTGTTTAGTTACATCAACTTTGTCACGGATCACGCGCATGCGCTTGGTCAGCTTAGCCATTTATTAATCCTCCACTACCAGGCCCATGGAACGAGCGGTACCTGCGATAGAGCGCGCCATAGCGTCTACATCAGAACCAGTCATGTCCGCAGCTTTAGTTTCTGCGATTTCACGAACCTGAGCGCTCGTTACTTTACCAACTTTGTCTTTGTTCGGCTTACCTGAACCAGACTTGATACCAGCCGCTTTCTTCAGCAGAACAGCCGCTGGAGGCGTTTTGGTAACGAAGGTGAAAGAACGGTCAGAATAAACGGTAATAACAACAGGAATTGGCAGACCTTTTTCAACGCTTTCAGTTTTAGCATTGAACGCCTTACAGAATTCCATGATGTTCACACCCTGCTGACCCAGAGCCGGACCTACCGGTGGGCTTGGGTTAGCCATACCAGCTGCAACCTGCAGCTTGACATAGGCTTGTACTTTCTTGGCCATTTAACTTTCCTCAATTGGGTAATAGCGCCTAGTGAAAGGCTCCCCGTGGTTTGTATTACGTTTCAGTCGCCGTTAAGGCCACTGAAAAACAAAAGGCGCGAAATTATAGGTTAATTTCGCGCCATAGGCAAGTCGCTATTTTCAGCAAATCTTATCAGGCAATTAGCCTTTTTCGACCTGAGCAAAGTCCAGTTCAACAGGCGTCGCACGACCAAATATAGAAACAGACACCTTCAGGCGGCTCTTCTCATAGTCAACTTCTTCGACAACACCGTTAAAATCAGCAAATGGACCGTCGTTAACACGAACCATTTCACCCGGTTCAAACAGCGTTTTCGGACGTGGTTTGTCACCAACTTGCTGGAGACGATTCATAATCGCATCCACTTCTTTGTCACTGATTGGCGCAGGACGATCGGATGTACCGCCAATGAACCCCATAACACGAGGTACGCTGCGTACTAGATGCCAGCTGGCATCTTCCATCACCATCTGTACCAAGACATAACCAGGGAAAAACTTGCGCTCACTCTTGCGACGCTGACCACCACGGATTTCGACTACTTCTTCAGTAGGCACCATGACTTCGCCAAACAGTTCTTCCATATTATGGAGTTTGATATGCTCACGCAGTGATTGTGCTACGCGACCTTCAAAACCAGAAAACGCCTGAACGACGTACCAACGTTTTTTTGGAGCTTCAGACATCTTAGAACCTCAGGCCAGTGATAAACGATACCAAACGGACCAGAATACCATCCAGTCCCCACAAAATCAGTGACATCACGGCAGTCACCGCGGCAACGATTAACGTGGTGTGTAACGTTTCCTGACGAGTCGGCCAAATTACTTTGCGCACTTCAGTACGCGCTTCGCGAGCAAACGCTACGGTTGCTTTGCCTTTCGTGGTCAGCAGTGCCACACCACCGGCTGCGGCGATCAGGATAACAACGGCCAATGCACGCAAAGGAAGACTAAATTCGCGATAATAATAATTGCCAACAATCGCAACAACCAGCAAGGCACCTACTACCAGCCATTTAATCACTTCCAGGCCACGCCCACTATCCTGAGCTTCGGTATTCGCACTCATAAACCAACCTGTCACAATGATTCAGACAAATAACTTTGCCCCGTAACCACGGGGCAACCAAACCGAAAGATGTTCTGTAAAACGAATAATTCGGTATTTACGCCGTATCTACAGAGCCTATCTCACCAATGATTATATCCCACAATCGCTGATGAGATAGGTTCTACCATGACAGCGTAGAAAAAGGGCATCAAATGATGCCCTTTTATCGCGTGTCGCGTCAAACGTTATCAGCGATTAAGCGATAACTTTAGCAACAACGCCCGCGCCTACTGTACGGCCGCCTTCACGGATTGCGAAACGCAAACCGTCATCCATCGCGATTGGGTGGATCAGGGTAACAACCATTTTAATGTTGTCGCCTGGCATTACCATCTCTACGCCTTCTGGCAGTTCGATGGTGCCCGTTACGTCAGTGGTACGGAAGTAGAACTGAGGACGGTAACCTTTGAAGAACGGAGTATGACGGCCGCCTTCATCCTTGCTCAGGATATACACTTCTGATTCGAACTTGGTGTGTGGCTTGATTGAACCCGGCTTAGCCAGTACCTGACCACGCTCGATTTCTTCACGCTTGATACCACGCAGCAGAACACCAACGTTCTCGCCCGCACGACCTTCGTCCAGCAGTTTGCGGAACATTTCTACGCCGGTACAGGTAGATTTCGCGGTGTCTTTGATACCAACGATTTCCACTTCTTCACCAACTTTAACGATACCGCGCTCTACACGACCGGTAACAACGGTACCACGGCCGGAGATAGAGAATACGTCTTCGATTGGCAGCAGGAACGGCTTGTCAATGGCACGCTCTGGCTCTGGGATATAGGAATCCAGATGCTCTGCCAGTTCGATGATTTTTGCTTCCCACTCAGCGTCGCCTTCCAGCGCTTTCAGCGCAGAACCACGAACCACTGGGGTGTCGTCGCCAGGGAAATCGTACTGAGACAGCAGCTCGCGCACTTCCATCTCAACCAGTTCCAGCAGCTCTTCGTCATCAACCATGTCACATTTGTTCAGGAACACGATGATGAAAGGAACGCCAACCTGACGACCCAGCAGGATGTGCTCACGGGTCTGAGGCATTGGGCCGTCAGTCGCAGCAACAACCAGGATAGCGCCGTCCATCTGAGCAGCACCGGTGATCATGTTTTTCACATAGTCGGCGTGTCCTGGGCAGTCAACGTGCGCGTAGTGGCGAGACGGGGTATCGTATTCAACGTGAGACGTGTTGATGGTGATACCACGAGCCTTTTCTTCTGGCGCGTTATCGATCTGGTCGAATGCACGTGCGTTACCACCGTAGGTTTTAGCCAGAACGGTAGTGATTGCAGCGGTCAGCGTTGTTTTACCATGGTCAACGTGGCCGATAGTACCGACGTTAACGTGCGGTTTTGTACGTTCAAATTTTTCTTTAGACATCGATTGTCCCTCTAAGACACGGATAAATCGGTGGTATCACCACATCAACCAAGCAATAGCTTGCTGAATTTATTCACAGAAAGAAAATCAGGAGGAGGAAAAGGAAGTGGTGCTGATAGGCAGATTCGAACTGCCGACCTCACCCTTACCAAGGGTGCGCTCTACCAACTGAGCTATATCAGCACATCTTGGAGCGGGCAGTGGGAATCGAACCCACATCATCAGCTTGGAAGGCTGAGGTAATAGCCATTATACGATGCCCGCATCCTGGAACTCGGCTACCTAATTTTTCTGTAGATTTTGAAGTTGAGGAATAAGAATTTATAGACCCCGCCTTCGTCGATCCGGTTTGGTCTTACTACCGTATCGAATATCCTGTTACCAGGATTGAATTTGGTGGTGGGGGAAGGATTCGAACCTTCGAAGTCTGTGACGGCAGATTTACAGTCTGCTCCCTTTGGCCGCTCGGGAACCCCACCTGATTGTGTACTTGATGGTGCCGGCTACCGGAATCGAACTGGTGACCTACTGATTACAAGTCAGTTGCTCTACCTACTGAGCTAAGCCGGCATCAAGTGCTGCGCATTCTAGGTAGACAGAGCGCTCGATGCAACAAAAAAATTGCGTAAAATGTGCTTTCGCTTAGATTTTATCCAGATTCACTCACAATTCTAGGTCAGCAACAAGAATTAGTGCAAAGAACCATCAATCCCTCTCTAGAAAATGAGCATTGCACCATCAAATTTGCCTTATATCTCTTGCACCAAAAATGCGCCTTTTGCCCTTAAAGAGAACATGTCCCTCACTGACAGACGCTATTTTGCTCGTTTTTCTAAGAAAATAGACTTGGAACAAATTTTGCTAAGTTAGAAACAAATTTCTGAAGAACGAGCAAAATACGATGAAAATAGTTCAACTCAATGCGGCAACCTTACCTGTCTATCGTGAAGAACTGGCCAGTCTATTAATAGATGCTGTAGAAAAAGGCGCCTCTGTTGGATATCAATCGCCTCTGCACCACAAAGAAGCTATGGAATATTTTCATGAATTACAAGCATCTGTCGCTAACGGTGACCGCATACTATGGGCAGCACGCGACGAGGAAGGTATCGTCGGAAGTGTACAGCTAGAGTTATGTCAAAAGCCAAACGGGAGAAACAGAGCTGAAATTCAAAAATTGTTAGTTCATAGCCGTGTACGGAGAGCAGGAATAGGCAGACAGCTCATTCAGTTACTGGAAAAACACGCGCTTTTCCAACAAAGAGGGTTACTCTATTTAGATACCCAAGCTGGCTCCCCAGCAGAAGCGTTCTACCGAGCCTTGGGTTATCGCCATCTGGGAGAATTGCCTGACTATGCTTGCACACCCGATGGTTATTACCATCCAACGGCTATCTACTATAAACGCCTCTTTGCCGTGAATGGGTTAGGTAAAGCAATCGCCAGCTAGCCTGTACCCGATGCGTAAACATAGAAGCATCGGGTACAGAACCGATTTTCTCTTCTTCTTTCTATCCGCAAAGTGTTAACCTGCCCATTATCAAAAATTTATTACATAAGAAAAGGTGCCGCGATCATAGCGTTGGCTAAACTAATAGCCCGTTTTCTTCGCTGGCTGAGAGTCCCTTTTCTTACCTGTGAAGCAGGCAGAACACGACTTATGAGCAATAGAGAGCAATCCTTGGCCACGCCATATCTACAATTTAATCGCAGCCAATGGGCCGCCTTGCGCGATTCCGTCCCGTTAACGCTGACAGAGGAAGAAATCGTTAAGCTCAAAGGGATTAACGAAGACCTTTCATTAGACGAAGTCGCAGAAATTTATCTGCCACTATCCCGCCTGCTCAATTTTTATATCAGCTCTAATTTACGCCGTCAGGCCGTACTTGAGCAGTTCTTAGGTACGGATGGCCAAAAAATACCTTACATAATTGGTATTGCGGGCAGCGTCGCCGTGGGAAAAAGTACCACAGCCCGTGTGCTCCAAGCATTATTAAGCCGCTGGCCGGAACATCGCAGTGTAGAACTCATTACAACCGACGGATTTCTTCATCCAAATAAGGTGTTAAAAGCACGTGATTTGATGAAGAAAAAAGGCTTTCCGCAATCATACGATATGCATAGCCTGGTAAAATTTGTTTCTGATATAAAATCAGGAGCACACAAAGTCACCGCCCCAACTTACTCTCATCTAACATACGATATTGTTCCTAATAACAATAAAGTGTTGGAACACCCTGATATCTTAATATTAGAAGGCTTAAATGTCCTACAAAGTGGAATGGACTATCCACATGATCCACATAGAGTTTTCGTCTCTGACTTTGTAGATTTCTCTATCTATGTTGATGCACCTGAAACACTGCTACAAACATGGTATATAAATCGTTTCTTGAAATTCAGACAGGGTGCATTCTCAAATCCAAACTCGTACTTTCATAATTATGCAAAATTGACAGAAGAAGAAGCTGTCGGCATTGCTTCTCAATTATGGAAAGAAATTAACGGACTTAATCTAAAAGAAAATATTCTACCCACGCGGGAAAGAGCTAGTCTTATTATGACTAAAAGCGCTAATCATGCCGTTGAATGTGTTCGGTTAAGAAAGTGAAAAGCGAATAAATATGTAAAAAGCCCCCCTGAGGCTGACGAATCCCCAGAAAACGAGACAGGCATAGAGTTTTATGATCTACTGATTTTCGCCAAAAAACTCAATGAGATCACCTCTATGCCTGCCCGTAAAGTATGCCAGACTTTTTTCCGTCACGCTTTAGCCTCAACGCACCAATATCGGCAAAATGCCATTATCGATTCCACCGTTGCCCTGATGAACGGCGCGACACTTTCCCTTACCAGCATTGGACGTCACCTGCCGGGGACCGCTCGCGTCAAGGATAAAATAAAACGCATTGACCGTCTTCTCGGCAACACATCGCTTCATCGTGATATCCCTCTGATATTTAATAATATTGTTTCTATGATGACGAAACCTATGTCGTGGTGCGTCATCGCCGTTGACTGGAGCGGCTATCCCTGTAAGGAATATCATGTTCTCCGTGCCAGCCTTATCTGTGATGGGCGCGCCATCCCCTTAATGAGTCAGGTTGTCCCGTTAAAAAAACAAAATAATGTACTGATACAAAATACCTTTCTTGACGCCCTTGCGGAAGCTGTCGCGCCGAATACCCGAGTCACCGTCATTACCGATGCAGGTTTTCAAAGCGCGTGGTTCCGGCATATCAAATTTCTGGGATGGAGTTTTATTGGTCGAATCAGAGGGACGGTTAAATTTAGCCTTCATCATGACAAAGAGAACTGGATGACCGTAAAAGACTGCGAGGGAACAGCGCAGGCAAAATATCTGGGAGCGGGCACACTGGCACGCGCTAAATATGCGCAATGCGATGGACATTTTTTCCTTCACAAGAAAGCGTCAAAAGGGCGAAAAAGCAAACGAGCCAGAGGGAAACCGGGCTATCCGACCGTGGAAAAAGAGCAACGTGCGTCAGCCAAAGAGCCGTGGCTGATATTTACCAGCACAGATGAATTTAAGCCCCGTGAAATCATGAAGCTCTACAGCAGGAGAATGCAGATTGAACAAAACTTTCGAGATGAAAAAAGCGAGCGATTTGGCTTTGGACTACGAGCCAGTGGAAGCAAAAGCGGGGAGCGACTGTGGGTGCTAAGCCTGCTGGCAACACTGGCATCGATAGTCCTCTGGTTATTGGGCTATCACTTTGAGAATAAAGGACTTCACCTCCACTATCAGGCAAACAGCGTCAAAAAGCGTAGAGTGATATCGTTTCTGACGTTGGCAGAAAATGTGTTGCGACATTCAGAGCGAATATTAAGGCGTGTAAAACTGGAGAGTATCTTAGTTCAACTCGCCAGCACCTACCGAAGTATGGTGCTGGTTTATTAATGGTAATTTTGTGGGGATCCCTCAGCCCTGAGGTCTGAACTGCACCCCAAATGTTGGATACCCAACAGAGTAAGGTGCAGTTTTTTATGGCAAAACCTAAGTATTCCCTCGAACTCAGACTCGCAGTCGTAAACCACGTTCTCTCGGGCAGCGACGGAACCCATCGCACTGCCGAAATTTTTGCCGTCGAAAGAACCTCAGTTCGACGCTGGGTCAGAGCCTTCCAGCTTCACGGTATTGATGGCATTACCTGGAAAAACGATATCCACTCTGCAGAGTTCAGACTGGTGGTTGTCCATGCTGTGCTCAACGACGCGCTTTCAATGCGTGAAGCTGCAGCCCGCTTTAATATTTCCAATGAAACGGTTGTTCGTCGCTGGGTCTCCGTGTACAACGATGCCGGACCGGAAGCACTCCGGAATATGAAACGCGGCAGGCCTCGGGAAATGACCAGGAAAACCACCCCTCTTTCTACTGATACCGATATGGAACAGCTGTCTTCTGAAGAACTCCGGGCTGAGCTTCGCTATCTGCGGGCGGAGAATGCTTATTTAAAAAAGCTGGAAGCCTTGGTTCAAAGCGAAAAAAACGGCAAAAAGCCCAAATCATCAGCGAACTAAGGCAAGAGCATGCCCTTAATGACCTCCTGCGTGCCGCAGGCATGTCCCGGAGCACGTGGTATCACAACATCAGAGCGATGAAGCGAACGGATAAACACGCCGGACTCAAGGCCAGAATCAGTGACATATACCGCCATCACAAAGGACGTTACGGCTATCGCCGAATCACACTCTCTCTGAGAAAAGAGGGAATAGCAGTGAATCACAAGACAGTACAACGCCTGATGGCGGAACTGTCACTCCGCTCTGTTAGTAGGGTGAAGAAATATCACTCGTGGAAGGGAGAAACAGGTAAAGCAGCACCTAACATCCTTAAGAGAAACTTCTGGGCGTCAAAGCCTAATGAAAAATGGGTAACGGATGTTACCGAGTTTTCATTGCAGGGTAAGAAGCTGTATCTGTCGCCAGTTCTCGATCTGTTTAACAGGGAAATCATCTCCTACAGTCTGTCCGAAAGGCCGGTCATGGATATGGTGAATGCGATGCTGAGAGAGGCTTTATCAGTGCTCAGTCCGGAAGACACTCCGCTGCTGCACTCGGCTCAGGGATGGCAATACCGAATGGCAGGTTATCAGGAAAAGTTAAAAGCAAAGGGCGTCGTGCAAAGCATGTCGCGCAAAGGAAACTGCCTGGATAATGCGGTGATAGAGAACTTCTTTGGTACGCTGAAAACGGAGTGCTTTTACCCTGGCCAGTTCGGCAGCATTGAAGAGTTGAAGCAGGCGATAGAGGAATATATCGATTACTACAATAACGAGCGGATAAGCCTGAAGTTGAAAGGTCTGAGCCCGGTTGAATACCGGACCCAGGCCTTAAAAGCCGCGTAACATGAACCGTCCAACTTTATGGGGTCAGTCCATCCCCATCATTTCACCGGAATAAAATTAACCATCAGAGATAATTTTAATTAACTTAAGGGGAACTGTAATATTTTTCATGATAATACCTCGATGGCATTGACCTCTCCATATGCAGCAATAAAGCGAACTTCAGGTTCCAACTGTATGGAGAATTTATCAGCAACCTGATTGCGGACATAACGCGCTAATTCGATAATATCTGAGCTTTTTGCATTATTTTTATTAATTAGAACTAATGCCTGTTTCTCATGAACAGCCGCACCACCAAGCTGAAACCCTTTAAGCTTGCATTGATCAATCAACCATCCAGCGGCCAATTTAACGTTGCCATCGGCTTGTAAATACTGAGGAGCATTCGAATACTCTCGTAAAACACGTTCAGCATGCTGCGGTGTAATTATCGGGTTTTTGAAGAAGCTACCAGCATTACCTGTCACGGCAGGATCTGGAAGTTTGCTTCGACGCATATGGCACACGGAATCGAATATCTGCTGTGCCGTAACAATTGCTGGGTCCAGTTTGACCAAATCACCGTAGTTAAGTATCGGGTTCCACTCTTTCTTTAAAAAGAACCCTACTGCAATAATCGCAAACCCAGAACGGTATTGATGCTTAAATATGCTTTCACGGTAACCGAAATGGCATTCCTTACAGGTAAAACGTGTGACTTTACCTTCAGCCAGATCCAACACGTCAACATAATCACACACATGCTGTAATTCGATACCGTACGCACCAATATTCTGTATCGGTGCAGACCCCACACATCCTGGAATTAGTGCCAGATTTTCTAACCCAGCAATACCACTCTTAAGCGTATATTCAACTAATTGATGCCAATTCTCACCAGCTCCGACATGAATATACCAGCCGTCACTTTCTTCTCGAATATCTATACCCTTGAGCCGATTTAGCAGAATAGTGCCTAAAAAATCTTCGAGAAACAGGACATTACTCCCTTCCCCTAGTAACAAAATCGGCTCTCGTGATTCACTGGCGACGCGCCATCCTTCAATCAATTTCTCCTGAGTATCCGCAACCTTAATACAAGATGCGGAAACGGGTAATGAGAAAGAGTTATAAGACTTCAATGAAATAACACTCGACGCCATAATAGAAATACCTACTAATTCAGATATCACATAGTCTACCTGATCTACGCAAGATAGCGGCGGTCTTTCATCACGGGTACAGATAAAATCAGCCCCCCAACACGCACACAGCAAAAAGCCCTCGTCTTTCGACGAGGGCTTTCCACTATTTGATGCCTGGCAGTTCCCTACTCTCACATGGGGAAGCCCCACACTACCATCGGCGCTACGGCGTTTCACTTCTGAGTTCGGCATGGGGTCAGGTGGGACCACCGCGCTATCGCCGCCAGGCAAATTCTGTTTCATTCTAACCGTTACTTATCATGGCTTTTCTCTTCGCCATCTCCGTAACCATCAGAACCAATCCTAGAACAAGCTAAAATATTGTCTCTTGAGTCATCATCACACCAAAACACCTTCGGTGTTGTAAGGTTAAGCCTCTCGGGTCATTAGTACTGGTTAGCTCAACGTATCGCTACGCTTACACACCCAGCCTATCTACGTCGTCGTCTTCAACGGCCCTTCAGGGGCATCAAGTGCCCAGGGAAGACTCATCTCGAGGCAAGTTTCCCGCTTAGATGCTTTCAGCGGTTATCTCTTCCGCACTTAGCTACCGGGCAATGCAATTGGCATCACAACCCGTACACCAGTGGTGCGTTCACTCCGGTCCTCTCGTACTAGGAGCAACCCCTCTCAATCTTCCAACGCCCACGGCAGATAGGGACCGAACTGTCTCACGACGTTCTAAACCCAGCTCGCGTACCACTTTAAATGGCGAACAGCCATACCCTTGGGACCTACTTCAGCCCCAGGATGTGATGAGCCGACATCGAGGTGCCAAACACCGCCGTCGATATGAACTCTTGGGCGGTATCAGCCTGTTATCCCCGGAGTACCTTTTATCCGTTGAGCGATGGCCCTTCCATTCAGAACCACCGGATCACTAAGACCTGCTTTCGCACCTGCTCGAGCTGTCACTCTCGCAGTCAAGCTAGCTTATGCCTTTGCACTAACCTCCTGATGTCCGACCAGGATTAGCTAACCTTCGTGCTCCTCCGTTACGCTTTGGGAGGAGACCGCCCCAGTCAAACTACCCACCAGACACTGTCCGCAACCCGGATTACGGGCCCACGTTAGAACATCAAACATTAAAGGGTGGTATTTCAAGGTCGGCTCCACGCAGACTGGCGTCCACGCTTCAAAGCCTCCCACCTATCCTACACATCAAGGCTCAAGGTTCAGTGTCAAGCTATAGTAAAGGTTCACGGGGTCTTTCCGTCTTGCCGCGGGTACACTGCATCTTCACAGCGAGTTCAATTTCACTGAGTCTCGGGTGGAGACAGCCTGGCCATCATTACGCCATTCGTGCAGGTCGGAACTTACCCGACAAGGAATTTCGCTACCTTAGGACCGTTATAGTTACGGCCGCCGTTTACCGGGGCTTCGATCAAGAGCTTCGCCTTGCGGCTGACCCCATCAATTAACCTTCCGGCACCGGGCAGGCGTCACACCGTATACGTCCACTTTCGTGTTTGCACAGTGCTGTGTTTTTATTAAACAGTTGCAGCCAGCTGGTATCTTCGACTGGTCTCAGCTCCATCCGCGAGGGACTTCACCTTACACCAGCGTGCCTTCTCCCGAAGTTACGGCACCATTTTGCCTAGTTCCTTCACCCGAGTTCTCTCAAGCGCCTGAGTATTCTCTACCTGACCACCTGTGTCGGTTTGGGGTACGATTCGGTGTTACCTGGAGCTTAGAGGCTTTTCCTGGAAGCGTAGCATCAGTTACTTCATCACCGTAGTGACTCGTCATCACGCCTCAGTGTTAATGATGACCCGGATTTACCAAAGTCACCCACCTTCACGCTTAAACCGGGACAACCGTCGCCCGGATAACCTAGCTTTCTCCGTCCCCCCTTCGCAGTAACACCCAGTACAGGAATATTAACCTGTTTCCCATCGACTACGCTTTTCAGCCTCGCCTTAGGGGTCGACTCACCCTGCCCCGATTAACGTTGGACAGGAACCCTTGGTCTTCCGGCGTGCGGGTTTTTCACCCGCATTATCGTTACTTATGTCAGCATTCGCACTTCTGATACCTCCAGCACCCCTCACAGGACACCTTCGCAGGCTTACAGAACGCTCCCCTACCCAACAACACCTGAGTGTCGCTGCCGCAGCTTCGGTGCATGGTTTAGCCCCGTTACATCTTCCGCGCAGGCCGACTCGACCAGTGAGCTATTACGCTTTCTTTAAATGATGGCTGCTTCTAAGCCAACATCCTGGCTGTCTGTGCCTTCCCACATCGTTTCCCACTTAACCATGACTTTGGGACCTTAGCTGGCGGTCTGGGTTGTTTCCCTCTTCACGACGAACGTTAGCACCCGCCGTGTGTCTCCCGTGATAACATTCTTCGGTATTCGTAGTTTGCATCGGGTTGGTAAGTCGGGATGACCCCCTAGCCGAAACAGTGCTCTACCCCCGAAGATGAATTCACGAGGCGCTACCTAAATAGCTTTCGGGGAGAACCAGCTATCTCCCGGTTTGATTGGCCTTTCACCCCCAGCCACAAGTCATCCGCTAATTTTTCAACATTAGTCGGTTCGGTCCTCCAGTTAGTGTTACCCAACCTTCAACCTGCCCATGGCTAGATCACCGGGTTTCGGGTCTATACCCTGCAACTTAACGCCCAGTTAAGACTCGGTTTCCCTGCGGCTCCCCTATTCGGTTAACCTTGCTACAGAATATAAGTCGCTGACCCATTATACAAAAGGTACGCAGTCACCTAACAAGTAGGCTCCCACTGCTTGTACGTACACGGTTTCAGGTTCTATTTCACTCCCCTCGCCGGGGTTCTTTTCGCCTTTCCCTCACGGTACTGGTTCACTATCGGTCAGTCAGGAGTATTTAGCCTTGGAGGATGGTCCCCCCATATTCAGACAGGATGTCACGTGTCCCGCCCTACTCATCGAACTCACAACTTGTGCATTTTTGTGTACGGGACTATCACCCTTTACTGTGCGACTTTCCAGACGCTTCCACTCACACACAAACTGATTCAGGTTCTGGGCTCCTCCCCGTTCGCTCGCCGCTACTGGGGGAATCTCGGTTGATTTCTTTTCCTCGGGGTACTGAGATGTTTCAGTTCCCCCGGTTCGCCTCATGACACTATGGATTCATGTCATGATAGTGTGTCGAAACACACTGGGTTTCCCCATTCGGGTATCGTCGGGTATAACGCTTCATATCAGCTTACCGACGCTTATCGCAGATTAGCACGCCCTTCATCGCCTCTGACTGCCTAGGCATCCACCGTGTACGCTTAGTCGCTTAACCTCACAACCCGAAGGTGTCTTGAAGACACATTCGCGCTGCGATTATTTGAGAGACTCATTGACAGACTGATTCATTGCTCACACCACATTACTGTCGTGTCAGTATGTTCAGCTGTCATGTTTCAATTTTCAGCTTGTTCCAGATTGTTAAAGAGCAAAATACTTCGCAGCATACTGTTTCCAATACGCTCTGAAGTCTTTTTAATGGTGGAGCTATGCGGGATCGAACCGCAGACCTCCTGCGTGCAAAGCAGGCGCTCTCCCAGCTGAGCTATAGCCCCATCGTTGCTTACAGATACCTTATATACCACTCACGGAAAAGTTGGTAGGCCTGAGTGGACTTGAACCACCGACCTCACCCTTATCAGGGGTGCGCTCTAACCACCTGAGCTACAAGCCTATTAAGGTATTTCTGCTCGTTATTTTCATCAGACAATCTGTGTGAGCACTTCACTCAACGCACATCTTCTTGGTAAGGAGGTGATCCAACCGCAGGTTCCCCTACGGTTACCTTGTTACGACTTCACCCCAGTCATGAATCACAAAGTGGTAAGCGCCCTCCCGAAGGTTAAGCTACCTACTTCTTTTGCAACCCACTCCCATGGTGTGACGGGCGGTGTGTACAAGGCCCGGGAACGTATTCACCGTAGCATTCTGATCTACGATTACTAGCGATTCCGACTTCATGGAGTCGAGTTGCAGACTCCAATCCGGACTACGACGTACTTTATGAGGTCCGCTTGCTCTCGCGAGGTCGCTTCTCTTTGTATACGCCATTGTAGCACGTGTGTAGCCCTACTCGTAAGGGCCATGATGACTTGACGTCATCCCCACCTTCCTCCAGTTTATCACTGGCAGTCTCCTTTGAGTTCCCGGCCTAACCGCTGGCAACAAAGGATAAGGGTTGCGCTCGTTGCGGGACTTAACCCAACATTTCACAACACGAGCTGACGACAGCCATGCAGCACCTGTCTCACAGTTCCCGAAGGCACTAAGGTATCTCTACCGAATTCTGTGGATGTCAAGAGTAGGTAAGGTTCTTCGCGTTGCATCGAATTAAACCACATGCTCCACCGCTTGTGCGGGCCCCCGTCAATTCATTTGAGTTTTAACCTTGCGGCCGTACTCCCCAGGCGGTCGATTTAACGCGTTAGCTCCGGAAGCCACGCCTCAAGGGCACAACCTCCAAATCGACATCGTTTACAGCGTGGACTACCAGGGTATCTAATCCTGTTTGCTCCCCACGCTTTCGCACCTGAGCGTCAGTCTTTGTCCAGGGGGCCGCCTTCGCCACCGGTATTCCTCCAGATCTCTACGCATTTCACCGCTACACCTGGAATTCTACCCCCCTCTACAAGACTCTAGCTTGCCAGTTTCAAATGCAGTTCCCAAGTTAAGCTCGGGGATTTCACATCTGACTTAACAAACCGCCTGCGTGCGCTTTACGCCCAGTCATTCCGATTAACGCTTGCACCCTCCGTATTACCGCGGCTGCTGGCACGGAGTTAGCCGGTGCTTCTTCTGCGGGTAACGTCAATCGATGAGGTTATTAACCTCACCGCCTTCCTCCCCGCTGAAAGTGCTTTACAACCCGAAGGCCTTCTTCACACACGCGGCATGGCTGCATCAGGCTTGCGCCCATTGTGCAATATTCCCCACTGCTGCCTCCCGTAGGAGTCTGGACCGTGTCTCAGTTCCAGTGTGGCTGGTCATCCTCTCAGACCAGCTAGGGATCGTCGCCTAGGTGAGCCATTACCTCACCTACCAGCTAATCCCATCTGGGCACATCTGATGGCGCGAGGCCCGAAGGTCCCCCGCTTTGGTCCGAAGACGTTATGCGGTATTAGCTACCGTTTCCAGTAGTTATCCCCCTCCATCAGGCAGTTTCCCAGACATTACTCACCCGTCCGCCGCTCGTCACCCAAGGAGCAAGCTCCTCTGTGCTACCGCCCGACTTGCATGTGTTAGGCCTGCCGCCAGCGTTCAATCTGAGCCATGATCAAACTCTTCAATTTAAGATTTGTTTGATTTGCTGAACTCGTCAGCGATGCTCAAAGAATTAAAACTGTTTATTCGTAATGAATTTACTGTTGTTCACTCTTCAAGACTTTTTATATCGTCAAGATACGGTCTTGTGAGTGCCCACACAGATTGTCTGATTAAATTGTTAAAGAGCAGTGCCACAATCTCTCGTGGCGCGGGTCGCATATACTATGCTAATCCGCTTTAAAGTCAAGTCATTGCTGACTGCTTTATGAAATCTTTTTCCTGTCATCACAACTGCGTTTGCGCTGTTGCCGTGTCAGTGGAGGCGCATTATAGGGACTTCTCGCCGCCTGACAAGCGCTAAATGCAAAATAATTATCGTTTGTCTACTATTTACCCACAAGGCTATTAAAGTGGCAGTTTTTCCAGCGAATCGAAGCCATAACGCTGCAATATTGGCCACAGCGTAGCGACTTTAGGCGTAATCGCCAGACAGTAAACCAGATTCTTATCTGTCGAAAGTGGAGGATTATCCAGATTAGCAATCAGCCATGCTGTTCTTTTAGCTATAGCAGCACCAGAGTCGACAAGACGTGTTCCATCTGACAATGCCGCTTTCAGCTCTTCTGCTAATAATGGAAAATGCGTACACCCGAGCACGACCGTGTCTGGCGGTTCCGGTAAACGTAGCCAAGGACGCAGAATTTTTTGCAGCTCGAAAATTGAGACCGTCTCACCCTGCAATTTCGCTTCTGCTAACTCGACCAGCTCTGACGATCCCAATGACAGAATCTGGCAATCCGTCGCAAAACGGGCAATCAGTTCGTGCGTATAGGGGCGTTGAACCGTTGCGCGCGTCGCCAGTAGGCCAACAACGCCATTGCGCGTCAGCTTAGCTGCCGGCTTCACCGCAGGGACGACGCCCACGACAGGGAAAGTAAAACGCTCACGTAACGCAGGAAGGGAAATTGTACTTGCCGTATTACAGGCAATTACAACCAGTGCGAGCTGATGGCGTAGTTGAACTGCGTTAACAATCTCAACCACGCGCTCGATAATAAACTGCTGTGATTTCTCACCATAAGGAAACGCTTCGTTATCGAATGCGTATATATAGTGAAGATCCGGCAAGAGTTGCCGGATTTCATCATAAACAGACAGCCCGCCTACGCCGGAATCGAAGACCAGAACCGTAGGACGGGATGGCAGGTTAGAAGGTATAGCTTCCGGTGAGATAGTATTCTCGCCCTGCCGTGCGGTAGCCATATGCCGTCTCGTAATCTTTATCAAACAGGTTGGCGATTCTACCACGAACTGTCAGATGAGAGGTGATCGGATATGAGGCGGAAACATCAACCGTACTGTAGCTAGGTAGGCGGCGGGTATTTGCTGCATTATCAAACCGCTTACCTACATACTGGTAACTCAGATTAAAATCGACGTCATACAGGTTCCAGTCAACTTGGTACTTTGCTTGCTGCTTCGCACGACGGGCCAAAACCTTATCGTTTTCATCGTTACGGGCATCAAGATAGTCCAAAGTGATTTGGTGATTCAGTACACCAGTCTCAAATGACCCCGTCCACTCCAGCCCCTTCATCGTTGCTGCATCAACGTTATAATAAGTCCCGGTATTTGTTGCAAAAGCATACTCATACGCGATCAGATTATCGATCTGATTAATATAACCCGACAAACGCCAACTTAATGGCCCGGTTAAACCTTCCAATCCGGCTTCCCATTGTTTCGACTCTTCAGGCTTTAGGTTTTTATTTGATTCAATATCGAAACGCTTCTGACCATACAACTGTCCCAAAGTGGGTGCCTGAAAGCCTGTCGCATAAGAGAGGGTTACTCGGTAATCGGGGAAGAACTCCCAGCCTGATGCAAGCTGCCAAGTACCATGCCTACCAAACTTCTCATTGTCATCACCGCGTACAGACCCTTCCAGAATAACAGCACCATATTGTTGTTGCGCGGTTAAATAGGCCCCTGAATTATCCTGCTTATAGCGGTTACTCTCGCGGTTTAGTGTATTAAAACTAACCCCCTCTGAAGTTAGCTTCTGCTGGCGCCAATCAATGCCCGCACTGACCATGCCATGGCTAAGTGCCAAGGTATTCCCCCACAGCACGTCATATTGGTCCATATCATCTTGAGAGTTATAAGCACCATAGCGCCCTTGAGTACTGAGATATTGGATTGAAGTATATTTCTGATAGCTGGCAATCAACTGAGAAGCATAATTTTCATGGGAGAATCGCAATCCGCCACTATAGGTATGGTTGTAGCTCTGCTGTTCATTTTGAATGGGAAAACCAAAGTCTTGGGAAAGCGCATCATAGTCACTATTGCTGCCATAACCGTAGCCACGGAAGAACCCAGAAATAGAATCGTTAAACTGATGTTCAACCCCTGCCCAGAATGTTTTATTGCGCCAGCCATCTTTATCTGAATCTAATGCCTGATTAGATGAATCCGGGTAAACATTGAATCCCCGAGTATCCTGATAAGCTCCAGCTAAAGAGACTCGAGTGCTATCACCAACCGACTGATGCAAGCTTCCACTATATTCCTGATAGCGGTTCGAACCAGCCCCTGCATTGAGTACTGTTTTATTTTCTGTTGTTTGCGTAATGATATTAACCACGCCACCAATAGCATCGGCACCGTATACCGCCGAACGTGGACCACGCATAAACTCAATGCGCTGTACTAAAGCAATAGGAATAAGGTTGAAATCTGGATCGCCTGTAATACCGTATTTAGCAATAGGGACACCATCAATGAGTACTAACGTGTGGCGTGCTTCCGAGCCCCGAATATACATTGATGCACTTTGCCCCAACCCACCAGTCTGAGCAATATTCACCCCTGGCAATCGACGCATAACTTCCAAAACATTCTTCGCTTGCCACCGATTGATGTCATCACGAGTGACCACGTCAATTGATGCCAGCACCGAAGAAACCGGCTGCGCGAAGCGATTTGCCGTTACTACCATGTCATCGGTATTTTTTTCCGATGACGGATTTTGACTTTCCTGCGCCCAGCCAGAAAATGCCGTGACGGAAAGCGCCGTCAGCAGCGAAATTTTTTTAATCATTGTTAAAGCATCCGAGAAATAATAAGGATGCCGCAGGCTCTGTTAATAGCACGCGATATGCAGAACCAATTGCGACGTATTCCGGCAGGTCTTCGGGCTTGGATGCCGTTGTTACCACAAACCGTCAATGACGGTAAGGGATACAACGAAAGCGATGACTTCCCATCTATACCCGTCATACTTCAAGTTGCATGTGCGTTGGCTGCGTTCACTCACCCGAATCACTTACTTGAGTAAGCTCATCGGGATGAAATGAGAGACATCCTGTCTCTCACCGGAGGCCAGCCGTTGGCTGGTCAAATTCGTTCCCGACGAATTTGTCCCTCTCTTGCCGCCTACCTGAAACTCGAATTATTTAGGGTACATAACAGTGTCTGCATAATAATGCTATCGCCGGGGCTTTCCTTACCGCTGCGCGTCAGCTCCAGATTTACACTGGATTCCCTTTTAACTTGTGTTACAAGGCCGGATGCTCATCCTACAATCGCGAATTGTGGAAGTCTAGACTTCTATATCACTACAGGATAATAACGTAACAAAACTGGACTTCCTGGCCGGATTCCCTACAATTCCCGGCCAATAACACCCTTTTAGACGCTGTTCAGACGAGAAAACCATGACGCCAGAAATCCTGCCCATCGAACAATACGACGACCAGCTTGCAGAGAAAACCGAGCGTCTTCGTGGAATGATGGCACCGTTCAATGCACCAGAACCTGTCGTCTTCCGTTCTCCCGTCAGCCACTATCGGATGCGCGCCGAGTTCCGTATCTGGCACGAGGGTGACGAGCTTTATCACATCATGTTTGACCAGCAAACCAAACAGCGCATTCGGGTCGATCGCTTTCCGGCAGCCAGCGAGTTAATCAATCGTCTGATGCCAGCGCTGCTTGCTGCAATCCAGCCCGACTCCGTCCTGCGCCGCAAACTGTTCCAGATAGACTACCTGTCCACCCTGAGCGGCGAAGTGATCGTTTCGCTGCTCTATCACCGTGCGCTGGACGAGGAGTGGCAGGAGCATGCCCGCGCGCTGCGCGATAGCCTGACGGCGCAGGGCTTCCGTCTACAACTGATTGGCCGCGCGACAAAAACCAAAATCTGCCTCGATCGCGATTATGTCGATGAATGCCTGCCGGTTGCAGGTCGGGATATGATTTACCGACAGGTAGAAAACAGCTTCACGCAGCCGAATGCCGCAATCAATATTCAGATGCTGGAATGGGCGCTGGATGCGACGGCGGGATCGACGGGAGATTTGCTGGAGCTGTATTGCGGCAATGGCAATTTTTCACTCGCGCTGGCAAGGAATTTCGAACGCGTACTGGCCACCGAGATAGCCAAGCCATCCGTTGCGGCCGCACAATATAACATCGCGGCGAACCAGATAGAGAACGTGCAGATTATCCGCATGGCGGCAGAAGAATTTACGCAGGCCATGCAGGGTGTGCGTCAGTTTAACCGCCTACAGGGCATCGATCTGACGAGCTACCAGTGCGAGACCATCTTTGTTGACCCGCCGCGCAGCGGACTGGATGACGAAACGGTGAAACTGGTGCAGGCGTATCCGCGTATTCTTTATATTTCCTGCAACCCGGAAACGCTGAGCCATAACCTGCAAACGCTCTCAGAAACCCACGACATTCGCCGTCTGGCACTGTTCGATCAATTTCCTTACACCCACCATATGGAGTGTGGCGTGCTGTTGGAAAAACGTCAGTAACAGTACACAATCTGGCGGGTCACCCCGCCAGCATGCTCCGCTACAGCGTTTCGCTCTCTTCTGCGGACACTGATTCCGTGGCCTTTCTGCGGCGCAGTTTTAGGCCAATCCAGAAAACCAACACCACACACAGGATCGAAGGAATAAAATTCGATCCAATGGCGGGATATTCAACGCGCACGATGGCGCTGTAAATCAGTAATCCCAACAGAAAACTGGCCGCCGCCAGCATCGGAATACCTTCCGGCATACTGTGGTGCAAATAGCGTTGATGCAGGCAGTAAACGGACAATACCAGCGCAATCAGGGGAAAAATCGAGAACGGAACAATACTGCTGAATAAGGCGGCGAATGCGCCGTTTATGGACAAGCCCGCAATCAACGCCAGCACCAGCGTACCTTTTTCTTGGTGAGGTTTTTCTGTCATGGTTTCTCCCTTTTCATGTTGTTGGTATAGAGGATTTATGGCACGGTAAAACTACTATCGTGTTCTTTTCTGTACCAGTAATACGCCCCTTTGGCGATCATCCGCAGTTGCAGTACCAGTCGTTCTTCCAGCTGTTTACGCTGTTCCAGAGAAACATCCAGGGCTTCTGCCCCCGCGCTGAAAACAATGGTCACCATCGCTTCCGACTGCGCTTCCGCAAAACTGCGGGGAATATGGTTTTCCACCTCAAGATAATCCGCCAGTTCAGCGATAAAATGCTGAATTTCGCGCGCGACTGCCGCACGGAAAGCGGCCGACGTACCTGAACGTTCACGCAGCAACAGCCGGAACGCATTAGGATTATTGCCGATAAATTCCATGAAGGTGGAAACCGACGTCCTGATTACGCTACCGGTCTTGGCAATACGCTGTCGGGCCTGTCGCATTAACTGACGCAGCATCAGCCCGCTTTCGTCAACCATTGTCAGCCCCAGTTCATCCACGTCACGAAAATGACGATAGAAAGATGTCGGCGCAATACCCGCTTCGCGGGCAACTTCACGCAGACTCAGGCTGGCAAAACTGCGCTCAGCGCTTAACTGGCTAAATGCAGCTTCTATAAGGGAACGACGAGTCCGTTCTTTTTGTTGTGCTCTGACACCCATTATGCTGCCCAAATGATCTCTCCCCTTTCCAGAGGGGCACTATAGCAAACTTTATTGTCCGCAGAATGAGACAAAGTTTGCCATATTAAGAATGTGAGAATCTGTTTCCATAGTAAAGGCAGGGATGATTGGGTTCTGCCGCAGTCGATGTTACAATCGCACGATGTTAAGGCCACGTTATTATTTTGTATAAAAACAGGTTTAACCTACCATGACTCTACAACATCAATACGATTATGATGCCATTGTGATTGGTTCCGGTCCCGGCGGTGAAGGTGCAGCAATGGGATTAGCCAAGCACGGCGCCAAAATTGCGGTGATTGAACGTCACTACAATGTCGGCGGCGGCTGTACCCACTGGGGTACGATTCCTTCCAAAGCCCTCCGCCACGCCGTCAGCCGCATTATCGAGTTCAATCAAAATCCCCTCTACAGTGACAACTCCCGCATTATCCGCTCCTCATTTTCCGATATTCTACGCCATGCCGACAGCGTCATTGGTCAGCAAACCCGTATGCGACAAGGATTTTATGAGCGTAACCAGTGCGAGTTGTTCTCCGGCGAGGCCAGCTTCATCGACGCCCATACGATTGCCGTTCACTACCCAGACAACACCCATGAAACGCTGACCGCCGCCAATATCATTATCGCGACCGGATCACGTCCGTATCATCCGGCAGACGTCGACTTCAATCACCCGCGTATTTACGACAGCGACTCTATTCTGCAACTCGACCATGAGCCCCAGCACGTCATCATCTATGGCGCTGGCGTTATCGGCTGCGAATATGCTTCTATCTTTCGCGGTCTGAGCGTTAAGGTCGATTTAATCAATACCCGCGATAGGCTGCTGGCGTTTCTCGATCAGGAAATGTCGGATGCCCTGTCCTATCACTTCTGGAACAACGGCGTGGTTATTCGCCACAACGAAGAGTTCGAAAGTATTGAAGGACTGTCTGACGGCGTGATCGTCAACCTGAAATCAGGCAAGAAGATGAAGGCAGACTGCCTGCTCTATGCCAACGGACGCACAGGGAACACGGAAACGCTGGGGTTGGAGAATATCGGCCTGAACACCGACAGCCGCGGACAGCTCAAAGTCAACAGTATGTACCAGACGGCGCTGGCGCATATTTATGCAATTGGCGATGTCATCGGCTATCCCAGCCTGGCATCAGCGGCGTACGATCAGGGCCGGCTCGCCGCGCAGGCGATTATCAAAGGCGATGCCAGTGCGCATCTGATCGAAGA
Source organism: Pectobacterium sp. A5351 (assembly GCF_028335745.1). Lineage (NCBI taxonomy): Bacteria > Pseudomonadati > Pseudomonadota > Gammaproteobacteria > Enterobacterales > Pectobacteriaceae > Pectobacterium > Pectobacterium sp. A5351. Next base: position 192,943 of record NZ_CP116477.1, on the reverse strand, counting down.
TATCCCAACCGGTATTTACACTATTCCGGAAATCAGCTCCGTGGGGAAAACCGAACAAGAGCTTACCGCAATGAAGGTGCCTTACGAGGTCGGACGCGCACAGTTCAAGCATCTGGCACGGGCGCAGATTGTCGGCATGAATGTGGGAAGCTTGAAGATTCTGTTCCACCGCGAAACCAAACAAATCCTGGGTATTCACTGCTTTGGTGAGCGCGCCGCTGAGATTATCCACATCGGGCAGGCCATCATGGAACAAAAAGGTGAAGGCAATACTATCGAATATTTCGTTAATACCACCTTCAACTATCCAACCATGGCAGAAGCGTACCGCGTAGCGGCACTGAACGGACTTAACCGCTTATTTTGACAAGTTTTCCATATAGCCCTGCATATGCTCGCGGATGGTATCAGCAAGTTGCTCATAGCGTCCGCGCAGCGGTGAACCGGGGCGATACACCAGCGCGATTGTGCGCTTGGGCTCCGGTTTATAGCATGGTAAATAGCAGACGCCGTCACGTTCGCGTTCGCGCGGCACGGATAACGACGGCAGCAGTGTAATCCCGCTTCCGGCTGCGACCATGTTACGTAGCGTCTCCAGACTGGTTGCCCGGAAATGCGTATCTTCATCCGCCCCGGCCTGAAAACAGAAGCCCATCGCCTGATCGCGCAGGCAGTGGCCGTCTTCCAGCATCAGCAACTTTTCACCCGCCAGGTCGGACATCGCCACGCGTTCGCGGTTCGCCCAAGGATGATCCTGATAAATTGCCAGCTTCATCGGTTCATCAAAGAGGGGAACTTCGATAAAGGCTTCGGACTCTTTCACCATCGCGAGAATGGCGCAGTCCAGTTTGCCGCTGTCCAACTGGGCCAGCAACTGGTGGGTTTGTGCTTCGTGCAGATACATTTCGAGTTTGGGAAACGTGCGGTGCAGCATTGGAATGATTTGCGGCAGCAGATAAGGCCCCACAGTGGGGATCAGGCCGATATGCAGAGGCCCAGACATGGTTTCCCCCTGCTGGCTCGCCATCTCTTTTAGTACCTTGACCTCGCGTAATACCGTTCGTGCCTGCTCGACCAGCAGCAGCCCCGCTTGTGTAAACAAGACTTTGCGACTGGTTCTCTCCAACAGCATCACGCCGAGTTCGTCTTCCAGTTTACGAATCTGTCCACTGAGTGTTGGCTGACTCACATGGCAGGAATCTGCCGCGCGTCGGAAGTGACGATGTTCTGCCAACGCGACAAGATACTCTAAGTCCCGAATATTCATTATTATTCTCCTTATAATGATAGATAAAGACGATAGATATAATATCAACGAGCGACAATACCTATCAACATCCCAAATGAATAATATATCCAACTAAAGCGTGTTTGCTTATTCCAGCCACCTGTCACGCTATACCGAGCAGGCTAATATATTCAAGTGATTTGATGATGAAAGCATTTTGTGTCTTTCGGTTAGCGAGACAAGCATGATGGATATAAGGAAATTCGATACATAGACCGATAATTCACAGTGCGGATAGGTGTAAAGCGACAAAAATGGGTAGGGATAAACGGCAGTCAACAAAGTGACAGGAAGGTTATTCAGTCCCTTACGGGCAACCGCACCATGCGAATAGGAATCTCATCCCTGAGACTCCCCCCTTTTCATGGCCGCCACAAGTGATGTTGAAAGGTATTCCGATACCGTTATTCTTCGTCACCGCGTTGCGGTCTCGTTCTTCCTGAAATCTTGCGCGTCATCTCAGCGAGACACATCAGGGCGAACGCCCAACGTATGGCAAATCGCGTAGCTCAGCTCAGCGCGGTTCAGCGTATAGAAATGGAAATCTTTTACGCCTTCGCGGCTGAGAATTTTCACCATGTCCATCGCGATAGACGCCCCCACCATTTTTCGCGTCTCTGGATCGTTATCCAAACCGTCAAACATGGCCGTCATCCAGTTTGGCACGCGGACGTTCGTCATCGTGGCAAACTTTTGCAATTGCTTGAAGTTCGACACGGGCAGGATGCCCGGTACAATTTCTACATCGATACCCGTCGCTACACATCGGTCACGAAACCTCAGGTAGCTTTCTACGTCGAAAAAGAACTGTGTAATTGCGCGATCCGCACCAGCATCAATCTTGTGTTTGAGGTTAATCAGGTCAGCCTGCGCGCTTTTCGCTTCAGGGTGTACTTCAGGATAGGCGGCAACAGAAATATCGAAATCGCCCACCTCTTTCAGCAGGGAAACCAGATCCGCTGCGTACATGTTCGGTTTGCCACCTTCGGGAGGCAAATCGCCACGCAGCGCGACAATATGGCGGATACCGCTCTGCCAGTAATCTTGCGCGATTTCACGCAGTTGTTCACGCGACGCATCGATACAGGTCAGGTGAGGTGCCGCTTCCAAGCCGGTACGTTCTTTAATCGTTTTGATAATACTATGAGTACGGTCACGCTCGCCGGAATTCGCCCCGTAGGTCACGGAAACAAACTTGGGTTTCAGACTGCTCAGTCGATCAATGGAGCTCCACAGGGTTTCTTCCATATCGCTGGTACGCGGCGGGAAAAATTCAAACGACACATTAATCTGTCCCTGCAATTCCGCCAGACTTTGATTCAGCGCTTCCCGCTGGTTTGCGTGAAAAAAGCTCATACCTGCTACCCCGTTGACCATGACTGTTATTATCACTCGCTAAACGTCTATACGTTTAGACGTCTATATAAAAATGACGTAATCTGCTTAAAGAGTCAACGCTTTTCAGCACGACGGGAGGTGATGATTGCTCACGGTAAATGAAAAAATCTCATGATGAAAGGTGCGTGAAAACACGAAGAGGAAGTATGTCTCTTGCGTATTGGCCATCTCCCACTGTGTGGAGACGGCCAACAATGCTGCCGCAATGACAGCAGATTCTACAGTAACTGTGCCAAACGGTTTAGGTCAGACTGAAGCGCACCCGCCGTGACATCACGCCCCGCGCCCGGCCCACGGATAACCAGCGGGTTATCCCGATACCAGCGGCTTTCAATCGCAAACACGTTGTCGCCCGGCAACAGCGAAGCCAGAGGGTGATCGGGGCGAACAGCTTCAACACCCACGCGCGCTTTACCGTTGCTGTCAAAGCGTGCGACGTGACGCAGAACCAGACCCATTTCCTGTGCTGCCTCCAGACGACGCAGCATCTGCTCGTTCAGCGAATCGCCATTCTCGAAGAAGTAATCGACTGATCCCTGTTCACAGCCCGGCGGCACCAGCGACTCAACCCGAACCTGACTAGGTTCGATGTCATAACCGGCCTCACGCGCCAGAATCACCAGCTTGCGCATAACGTCCTGACCAGAGAGGTCAACGCGCGGATCCGGCTCAGTCAGCCCCTGCTGGCAAGCCTGATCGACCAGATCGGTGAACGGTACGGTGCCGTCGAATTGCAAGAACAACCAGGAGAGCGTGCCGGAGAAAATCCCGCTAATCGCCAAAATACTGTCGCCACTTTCCCGCAAATCACGTACCGCAAAGTTGACCGGCAACCCCGCGCCGACGGTCGCGTTATACAACCAGTGGCGATCCGTTTTCGCGAACGCATCGCGGATCTGGCGATAGTTATTACCACCGGATGCGCCGGCTAATTTGTTGGCGCTGATGACATGGAAACCATAGCTGGCGAAATCCAGATACAGATCGGCGACCGACTCACTGGCAGTGACATCCAGCACCACCAAATCATCGAAGGGGTGCGCACGCATCCACAGGAACAGATCTTCACCATCCCGCTCCTGCGCTTCACTTTCAAAGAAGGCCAACGCCCGGCTGGCATCCAGCCCATCATAGTTCAGCAGGCTGCGCGTACTATCTACCACGCCAGCCAGAACAAACTCAAAGCCGGTACGTGCAGACAGATTGCTCTGCTCACGCGCAAACAGCTCCAACCAGCGTGAACCAATATTGCCTTTACCGAACAGCACCAGACCGATGCGCTTCTCTGCACGGAATAGTGAATGGTGCAGCCCGCGAATCAGATGCTCTGTCGGGCCGACACGCAGCACCGCCACCAGACTGATGCCATCATCGGCCTGGCGGACAAATTCAATCGGCTGATCTTTCAACTGCTGATAGAAACGGTGGCTGTGCAGCGGATTTTTGCCCACGCCCGCACCGACCATCGCGACCATCGCCAGTCCGTCACGCTGGTTGAGTTCAACCGGCAGCGCGGCCTGTGCCAGCAGTTGCAGCGCGCTATCTACCACTTCGGAGGTGTAGCACAGTTGCAGCAGGTTACGATCCTGATGAACGCCGATTGCCAGCGGTTTCAGCTGCGCACGGTTCAGAAGCTGTTCGACTTCTTTTTGCAGTAGCGCGAAATCGTGTTCTGAAGGAACCTGAACTTCAATCAGGCACACGTCATCGTGGCTGGTGACAATTTTGGCACCCGTGCCCGAGGCCAGTACGCGTTCAATGCGCGTCGACCCCTGTTCAGGCTGATAGCTGCAACGCAGTTGCAGGTCGATATCGCTACCGGAAACGGGCTGCAAGGTACGCGTATGTAGCACCGGCGCGGCCAGACGCGCCAGCTCACTGGCTTCATCCAAACGCAGCAGCGGCAGCAGGCAGGCATCTTTCACTTTGCGCGGATCGGCGCTATAAACTCCGGCGACATCGCTCCAGATGGTCACGCGTTCCACCCCCGCCAGCGCACCAATTTGCGTGGCCGAGTAGTCACTTCCGTTGCGCCCCAGCAGTACCGTTTCACCCGCATCATTGCGGCAGATAAAACCGGTGACCACCAAACGCTGCCCCGCGTGTTGCGTCAGATATTGCTGCAACAGCGGCCAGGAGCGGCCTTCATCGACCTGCGGCTGTGCGGCACGTTCCGCGCAGAGAAAGTCGCGCGCATCCAGCCAGGCCGCATTCATATCCAGCTGATTCAACACCGCGGACATCAGGCGAGCCGACCAGATTTCGCCGTGTCCGACAACTTCGGCGTAAACGGCATCGGTAATCTTGCCATCCAGCAGCGTAGCCAAACGCTCCAGATCGCGAATAAACTGGGCGGTCAGCGCTTCTGCCGTTTGCGCAGGCAGAAGGCCAGCGATCAGGTCGCTGTGATAACGGCGTAACGCCTGCTGCACCTGATGCGCCGACAGACGATCGCTCTGACTGAGTTTCAACCAGCTAATCAGCTGATTTGTGGTACTGCCTGCGGCAGACACCACCATTAAATCACCGGGGTGGCTATATTCCGCCATAATACCGGCAACGCGCAGGTAACACTTCACATCGGCCAGACTGCTACCGCCAAACTTATGCAGTTGTCGGCCCGTTACCGATGGCGCTACTCCTAATGCACTCATTCTTACCTCTTGGCTGCGGCTTGAAACGCACGATCCAGATCGGCAACCAGATCATCGCCGTCTTCAATACCGGTGGAAATACGCAGTAATGTTTCAGAGATACCCGCCGCGGCACGCGCTTCTGGCGCCATACCGGCGTGCGTCATCGTTGCCGCATGAGAGATGAGGCTCTCAACCCCGCCCAGCGATTCCGCTAGCGTGAACAGCTCCAGCGACGCAAGAAAACGCCGCAGCGTGTCTTCATCCCCATCCAGCTCAAAACTTAGCATAGCGCCAAAACCGGATTGTTGACGGCGGGCAATATCATGGCCGGGATTGTTTGGCAGTGAAGGATGGTACAGCGCCTTCACCAATGGCTGCGTCTGTAAAAATTCAACGATTTGTTGCGCGTTACGCTGCGCGGCGGCCATACGCGGCGCCAACGTACGCAAGCCGCGTAGCAACAGATAACTGTCAAATGCTGCACCCGTGACACCGATGTTGTTCGCCCACCAGGCCAGTTCAGTAATGGTATCGGCATCTCTGGCGATCACGGCACCCGCGACGACATCAGAGTGGCCGTTCAGATATTTGGTACAGGAATGCACCACCAGATCGGCACCCAGCTCCAGCGGCTTTTGCAGTGCCGGGCTCAGGAAGGTGTTATCCACCACGCTGACCGCCCCCGCTTCCCGCGCGGCCTGACAAATTGCGGCAATATCCACGACGCGTAGCAGCGGGTTGCTCGGGCTTTCCACCAGCACCAGCTTCGGCTTTTCTGCCAATGCCGCGTTGAGTGCATCGGCATCACTTTGATCGACAAATTTGACGCGAAACGCGCCGCGCTTGCTCAGGCTGTCAAACAGGCGATAGCTGCCACCGTAGCAATCATGCGGTGCCACCAGCAGATCGCCGGGACGCAGAAACACCGTGCAAACCAGCATAATCGCCGACATTCCGCTGCTCGTCATTACCGCACCCGCGCCGCCTTCCAGTTCGGCAAGCGCACGCTGTACAACATCACGCGTGGGGTTGCCGCGACGTGAATAGTCGTGTGCGCGTGGCTGGTTGAATCCGGTAAAATTATACGTGCTGGAAAGGTGAATGGGGGGAACGACGCAGCCATACTGTTCATCATCATTTAACCCACTGCGGACTGCGATCGTTGCCTGTTTACGCGTCATCGGCTCATTTCCTGGCTGGAGGCTGAAAAGATAGGAACTTAAGAGTAAACGCAGTTTCAATGGACGTCAATACATCTAGACATCTAAACCTCTTTGCGTATAGATTGAGCACAGGCAGAATAACCGTTAGAATTGTGGCATTTCATGACAGATGCTGTCTTCATTAGATTAATTTTTAAGGTATCCCATGGCTGAGTGGAACGGCGAGTATGTCAGCCCTTACGCTGAACACGGTAAAAAAAGCGAGCAAGTCAAGAAGATAACAGTATCTATCCCTCTGAAAGTATTAAAGATACTGACTGACGAACGCACGCGTCGTCAGGTGAACAACCTGCGCCATGCCACCAACAGCGAACTGCTGTGCGAGGCGTTTCTGCACGCGTTCACGGGTCAACCGTTACCGAATGACGAAGACCTGCGTAAAGAACGCAGCGATGAAATTCCTGAAGCCGCGAAGATCATCATGCGTGAAATGGGTATCGACCCGGATACGTGGGAATACTGATCGCGTTTGCGCTATCGATTTTCTCGCTAACCCCGCCTTCCCCGGCGGGGTTTTGCTATGCAGATAATGCCAGCTCAATTCACCGCTCTCGATAACGTCCGCCGTTCTCTTCTTCCGACCGTTTCTTCTTCCACTCACGTTGTGAATTGGGATTGCATTTAATTTGTTATGTTATAACATATCATTTTCATGGCATATAACGGTGATATATCCACATTATGACAGAGCCTCTCTCCGCCAGCCGCATGCTGCTACAACTGCACCATGTTTCCGTCGCCGGCGCGAATCGTGCACCGAGACTCAGTGATATTTCGCTGTCCATGCAGGCGGGTGAACGCTTAGCGCTGATTGGACCCAACGGCAGCGGCAAATCCACGCTGCTACGCGTGTTAACCAGCGAACTCGGCACAACGACGGGTTACATCCATCTGAACGGTCAGCCGCTGAATACGCTCAGCCGCCATGAGCGAGCAAAGCACATCGCGATTCTGGCCCAGAACGATACGCCGGATCTGCGTCTACGAGTCGCGGAATACGTCGCTTTGGGGCGAATTCCACACCACGGATTCAGCACGCCTGCGTACGATCGCCAGCTCATCGAAGAGGCGCTGGACGATACCGGCTTATTACCGCTGCGACACCGTCTGCTGGGGACACTCTCCGGCGGGGAACGTCAACGCGCGGCACTGGCACGCGCCTTTGCGCAAACGCCACAGCTCCTGCTGCTGGATGAACCGACCAACCATCTCGATCCGTTGGCACGTGCGCAATTGCTGTCTCTGGTGCGAAAACGCGGTATTTCAACGCTCGCAGTGCTGCACGACCTGCCACTCATCACCCCTTTTGCCGATCGCGTCGCCGTTTTGCAACAGGGCACGCTGCTCCGCTGGGGAACGCCTGCACACGCGCTGAGCGCCGACTGTGTGAAATCCGTCTTTGGGATGGAGAGTTTTACGGTGCCGCACCCGATAAACGGCTCGCCCATTCGCATCTTTGAAGCCCCTGAACTGCACTAAGGAATCATGATGAAAATAACGCTTCTGTCTGGACTGCTGGCATTGACATCGTGCTGGGCGCACGCCTCTGGTTTTCCGGTCACGGTCGACAGCTGTGGGCAACCGTTAACGTTCACCCAGCCGCCGCAGCGCGCCGTTATTCATGACCTGAATATGACGGAAATGGCGTTTTCACTCGGGCTGCAAAAAAGTATCGTCGGCGTGACCGGGATCACCGGCTGGTATAAAGCCCCTCCAGACTTTATCAAACAGCAGGGCACGATCCCTGAGCTGGCAGCAAAATACCCGACGTTGGAAAACCTGCTGGCTGTACACCCGGATTTCTTCTTTGCCGGGTGGAACTACGGTATGAAAGCCGGTGGCGACGTCACGCCGCAAGTGCTGAAAAAATACGGCATTCCGACGCTGGTGCTCAGCGAAAGCTGCGTGTTCACCGAACCGCAGCAGCAGCATCCGCAAGCCAGCATGGATCTGCTTTACGGCGACATGCTGAAATTGGGGAAAATCTTCGGTAAGCAGGAGCTGGCTCAGGAACACATCGACGATTGGAAACAGCACATTGCCGCCCTGCAAACCCGTATTGGCGATCGGCCAAAGCAGACGGTTTTTCTGTATGACTCTGGCGACGATAAACCTTTTACCAGCGGGAAATTCGCCATGCCAACCGCCATTATTGAAGCCGCGGGCGGCAGAAACGTGATGGACGATATGGCAACGAGCTGGGCCTCGACATCGTGGGAAAGTGTAGCGGCACGCGAGCCTGATTTTATTATTTTGCTGGATTACCAGACGGGCAACGGCGCGGATGCGTTAAGGCGTTTTCTGGAATCACACCCGCTGATGAAATTTACCCCCGCCGTACAACAGCATCGCTATCTGAAGCTGCAATATGCGGAGCTCACGCCGGGGCCGGCGAATATCGCGGCCGTCGATAAACTGGCGCACGCACTCTACCCGGATGCCTTTCAGTGAGTCCAACGTATTCACGTTACGCCGCCACCGTCGTGATTGCGCTGCTGATACTGCTCGGGCTGATGCTGTTAAATATTGCGACAGGCAGCACGACGATTCCCCTCACGCAGGTCGCCAGTGTCTTAGGGCTATCATCGACGGAGGTTTCGCCGATGACGTCACGTATCATTCTGGAACTGCGCATTCCCCGCAGTCTGCTGGCGGCGCTGTGCGGCGCGGGATTGGCAATGGTCGGAGCCTTTTTGCAAACGGCAACCCGTAACGATCTGGCCGACCCTTTTCTGTTTGGCCTGTCTGCCGGAGCCTCGACGGGGGCGGTCGCCGTCATCACCCGTTTTGGCGAGCAGCTCGGTGACTGGGCGCTGCCGATGGCGGCCTTCTGTGGCGGTATCTTATCGGCCGTTGCCGTGACGGTACTATTCCTGCTGCAACAGGCGCGAGGCGCAGAACGCCTGATCATTTGCGGATTGGCGATCTCTTTTCTGTTCGGCGCGCTGACGAACTATCTGGTGTTTTCCGGCGATCAACGGGCCGCCAGCTCGATTCTTTTCTGGTCGCTGGGCGGGCTAGGCCTTGCCCGTTGGGACACGTTACCTTTTGCAGTGTTCAGCGTTTTGCTGCTCTTCGGCCTCACAGCCCTACGCTGGCGTGCGCTCGATGCGCTGCTGGCGGGCGGACAAACCGCGGCCTCAATGGGGATTAATCTGTCTCGCGTACGGGTGGAAATTTTCATCTGCTGCGCGTTCGCCACCTCGCTGCTAGTCGCGCTGACCGGCGTGATCGGTTTTATCGGCCTGATGATTCCCCATCTGGCTCGCCCGCTGAGCGGGGTGCTACACAAGCGGCTTCTGCCGATGACAGCGGTACTGGGTGCGATACTGCTGTGCGGCGGCGATTGGCTCAGCCGACGGCTACTGGCACCTCAGGAATTGCCCATTGGGATTATTACAGCGGGGTTGGGCGGCGTCTTCGTTCTGGGGATGCTGGTAAAACGTCAGCAGGGATGAAAAATGCAGGTTTAAAATAACTCCAACAACCCCAAAATATTGCCAGATGGAGTTATTGGGGTTATCGTTATCGTAGTAAAGGGCAACGGGGTGCAGGGATGGATAGCAGGACGTTAATAGCAGAAATCAAGGCCGATGGGTGGGAGCTGATAAGAGTGAACGGAAGTCACCACCATTTTATGCACCCTAGCAAACCGGGGTTAGTCACAATCCCCCACCCTAAGAAAGATTTACCGATAGGCACGGTAAAAAGCATCAGGAAACAAGCAGGAATATGATCATCGCTGACTCGAAGAGGCTTAATTATGTTTTATCCGATTGCAATTGAAGCAGGCGACGATACCCACGCATACGGTGTAACCGTGCCAGATCTACCGGGCTGTTTTTCTGCAGGCGATACGCTAGACGATGCCATCACGAATGCGAAAGAGGCAATTACCGGACATATCGAACTGCTGATAGAGATGGGTCAGGATATTCCCACCGTGTCGTCAGTAGGCCAGTTGGCAAAAAGCGCAGAATACGCAGGGTACACCTGGGCGGTTGTTGATATCGATGTGACACGCTTAATGGGCGGTTCAGAAAAAATTAACGTCACGCTGCCTAAATCGCTGATTGACAGAATTGATCGTTGCGTAGCGAGTAATCCTGAATTTAAAAGCCGCTCAGGTTTTCTCGCACAGGCGGCATTAGAGCGAATCTCGTCTTCCCGATGAACAGCACTGACACGCCAGAAACAACAAAGGCACCATTCGGTGCCTTTGCAGAAAGTTACTGTGCCAATTGACCAGTAAAACTTATTTTTTAGTGCCTGGTACGGAGAAACGCTTGTTGAAGCGGTCAACACGGCCACCCGTTGCAACATCACGTTGTTTACCGGTGTAGAACGGGTGGCATTCGCCACAAACGTCCAGGTTCAGGTCACGACCCACGGTAGAATGGGTTTTGATCACGTTACCGCAAGAGCAAGTTACAGTAACTGCAGAATAATTCGGGTGAATACCTTTTTTCATGGGGAAACCTCAGTTAAGGCCGTGTCGCTATCCAGCCCTGTTCCGCCAGACACCACACGAAAGTTGTATAAGTAAGTTCATTATGCGAACGGCGCAATGATTTTCGCGAACGATTCATCATTTGTGCAAACAGCATAGTGGCGGCGGATCATACAGAATCTGATACCCCGATGCAATCGCATCCACACATTATCCCTCGCAGCATGTACACTAGCGCCTTGCGTTATTTTCACCCTGCTCGGCGCGTGATACAAACCACCCGGTTGTGTCGTGGATCGCCGCACTAATCCACGTCGATTATCACGGAGATGTTATGTCTGTCGCTCAGGTCGCTTTGCCCGTGCCGTTGGCACGTACATTCGATTATTTGCTGCCCGCTGGAGGTATCGCTCCGCAGGTTGGCGCGCGCGTCAGCGTCTCCTTTGGTAATCGTAAAGCTATCGGCATTATTACCGCGCTGAGCGATACCAGCGAGCTTCCGCTTGAGCAATTAAAACCCGTACATGATGTGCTGGACGAACAGCCGCTGTTCCCGCCCAGCCTGTGGCGCATTCTGCTGTGGGCCGTTGAGTACTATCACTATCCGATTGGCGAAGTGCTGTTCCATGCATTGCCGATATTACTGCGTCAGGGAAAACCCGCACACCGTGCCCCGCTTTGGCAGTGGTTTGCTACCGAACAGGGTCGGGCGACCCCGTTCGGCACGCTCAAACGCGCCGTGAAGCAGCAGCAGGCGCTGGCCGCTTTACTTCAGTCGCCAATTTATCGCCATCAGGTGAGCGAAATCGGGCTGACGGAAACGGCGTTGCAGGCACTGCGTAGCAAAGGGCTGTGCGAATTGCAGGCCGCAGAGCAAACGCTCTATGACTGGCGTCAAAGCTTTAGTCTGGCAACCGACCGGCTGCGTCTGAATACCGAGCAGGCCACCGCCGTTGGCGCGATCCGCAGCGAGGATAACCACTTTTCCGCCTGGTTGCTTGCGGGTATCACCGGTTCAGGCAAAACCGAAGTCTATCTCAGCGTGCTGGAAAACGTACTGGCGCAGGGCAAACAGGCGTTGGTGTTAGTGCCGGAAATTGGCCTGACGCCGCAAACCATCGCCCGCTTCCGTGAACGCTTTAACGCGCCGGTGGATGTCCTGCACTCGGCACTTAACGACAGCGAACGCCTTGCCGTCTGGCTACGCGCCCGCAGCGGTGAAGCCGCGATCGTCATCGGGACGCGGTCGGCATTATTTACCCCCTTTGCCCGTTTGGGTCTGATCGTGATCGATGAAGAACACGACAGCTCCTATAAGCAGCAGGAAGGCTGGCGCTATCATGCCCGCGATTTGGCGGTGTTCCGCGCCAGAGAGGAAGACATTCCCATCGTCATGGGGACGGCGACGCCCGCGTTGGAAACGCTGTATAACGTCCAGATCGGCAAGTATCGACGCTTGAATCTGACCAAAAGAGCAGGCAATGCCGCGTTGGCCAAACAGCACGTTATCGATCTGAAAGGGTTGGCGCTGACGGCGGGGTTATCTCAGCCGCTGATTACCCGCATTCGCCACCATTTAGCGAACGATAATCAGGTTATTCTGTTTCTCAATCGTCGCGGCTTCGCTCCCGTGGTGATGTGCCACGAGTGCGGCTGGATTGCCGAATGTCAGCGCTGCGATCACTACTATACCTACCACCAGCATCAGAAAATGTTGCGCTGCCACCACTGCGACAGCCAGCGTCCGGTGCCACAACAGTGTCCCAGCTGCGGCTCAACGAATATGGTGCCCGTTGGTCTGGGCACCGAGCAGCTGGAGCAAAGCCTCGCCCCGCTATTTCCCGATGTCCCGATCACCCGCATCGACCGCGATACTACCAGCCGCAAAGGCGCGCTTGAACAACAGCTCTCGCAGGTCAGGCAAGGTGGCGCACGTCTTCTCATCGGCACACAGATGTTGGCGAAAGGCCATCACTTCCCTGACGTGACGCTGGTTGCCCTGCTGGACGTGGACGGTTCGCTGTTCTCTGCCGATTTCCGCGCAGCCGAGCGTTTTGCCCAGCTCTATACTCAGGTGGCAGGCCGCGCGGGACGTGCAGGCAAGGCAGGCGAAGTGGCGCTGCAAACTCACCACCCGGAACATCCGCTATTACAAACGCTGCTGCAACAGGGCTACGATGCCTTTGCCAGCCAGGCGCTTACCGAACGGAAAAGCGTCTTTCTGCCGCCGTTTACCAGCCATATCCTCTTCCGCGCTGACGATCACGATAATCAGCAGGCCGCCTTATTCCTCCAGCAACTGCGTAATTTACTGGAAGCGAGCCCGCTGCGGGACGAATCACTCTGGCTACTGGGCCCAGTCCCTGCTTTACAGCCAAAACGTGCGGGGCGCTTCCGCTGGCAGCTCTTGCTACAGCACCCTTCTCGAGCGCTATTACAAAAACTGGTCAGAACCTCAATGGCGCTGATCGGCACGCTGCCGCAGGCACGTAAAGTGAAATGGATGCTGGATGTCGACCCTACGGACGGTTAGCGTTTCCTGTTAGATCATTTCGGTTTTTTGCCACGCCTTTTTTGCGAGCGGCGTCGAGAACACGATATTCATCACACTTTCTGTGCAAATTAAGCAACAAAACCTGCGTTCAATCTGTTATCACTGTCTGCGCAGGCAGTATGCTGAGGCTGGTCGTGTACTGACGCATAGCGCCACTCCATCGGCACACTGCACCGAAAAGCGTTACCCGTCATCATAGAGAGTCAGCAGGCAGGAGCGTTCTGCTGACAGTCAGCGCCAGTTAACGCTGACGCAAGGAGAAAAGCGTTGAAGCAGAAGAAAGGCGTCACCACGGCGACGATGAAAGACGTGGCGGATGAGGCGGGCGTTTCCACCGCAACCGTATCCCGAACGTTAATGAACCCAGAAAAAGTCTCTGCGACCACCCGCAGGAAGGTCGAGCAGGCTGTCATCGCCGTTGGCTATTCGCCCCACGCGCTCAACAGGAATCTCAAGCGTAACGAATCGCGCACGATCCTGACGATCGTCCCGGATATCTGCGATCCTTATTTCTCTGAAATATTTCGCGGGATCGAGGAAACGGCAGCCGAACACGGCTATCTGGTGTTGATTGGCGACTGTGCCCACCAGCATCAGAAAGAAAAAACCTTCGTCGACCTGATTATTACCAAGCAGATCGACGGCATGCTGTTACTCGGCTCTAATCTGCCGTTTGACGCAGGCCAGGAAGAGCAGCGTAATCTGCCGCCGATGGTGATGGCGAATGAGTTTTCACCGGATCTGGCGCTGCCCACCGTGCATATCGATAACCTGACCGCCGCCTTTGAAGCCGTACATTATCTGCATCAGGCGGGTCATCAGCGCATCGCCTGCATTGCTGGCCCGGAGCATATGCACCTGAGCCAATATCGCCTACAGGGATATATTCAGGCCCTACGGCGCAACGGGATTCTCATCGACAACCAGTACATCTTTCGGGGCGATTTCACCTATGAAACCGGGATGCACGGCCTGATTGCACTGATGCAGCACCCGCAGCCGCCCAGCGCGATCTTCTGTCATAGCGATCTCATGGCGCTGGGCGTGCTGGCGCAGGCCAGAAAGATGGAGCTGGATATCCCGCGCGACCTTTCCGTCGTCGGTTTCGATGATATCGAACAGGCGCAGTACAGTTGGCCTCCGCTGACTTCTATCGCCCAGCCCCGTTATCAGATCGGACGCGAGGCAATGCTGCTACTCTTAGAGCAGTTGCAAGGTAACACGGTACAAAACGGTTCCCGTCTGTTGTCCAGTGAGCTGGTCATACGCGACAGCGTCGCCGCGCCGAATTACGCCCGTAACAGGCTTTAAGACTTCAGGTGCTGGTCAAATATTTGAGGGTTCAGTAACATGACCCCCTAATTATGTTATCCCCTAAATAATTCGAGTTTCAGGAAGGCGGCAAGGGAAGGAATCCCGATGAGCTTACTCAGGTAAGTGATTCGGGTGACAAATCTGCCGGGAGCAGATTTGAACGCTGCTTGCAGCGGCCCTTCAGGGCGAGGCCCACGACGGGCCGAGTATTTGAACGCAGCCAACGCACATGCAACTTGAAGTATGACGGGTACATTTACCTATCAATTCACAGCGAAACGACAGTGGCACAAAGAGACTACGTGAGCCGGGGACGTTCATCAGGGACGCGTCGGAAAACGACAAATAGCCGGAAAAAAGGCAAGGCTTCAGGTGCGTCCAAGACGATGATCGCACTCGCTGTTGCCGTTTTGGTCACCTTCGCGGGCGGTCTGTACTTTATCGCCCATAATAAACCCGACGATTCACCCGTCCTGCCGCATCAGAATGTGGGTAAAGGTAACGGGCTGCCACCCAAGCCGGAAGAACGCTGGCGCTACATCAAAGAGCTGGAAAATCGCCAATTGGGTGTCACAACGCCAACGGAGCCTTCTGCGGGTGGCGAAATTCAGTCGCCAGTGCAGTTGACGGATGAACAGCGCCAATTGCTGGAGCAGATGCAATCTGATATGCGTCGTCAGCCAACGCAGCTCTCTGAGGTGCCATACAACGACCAGACTCAGGTTCCGCGTTCTCAGGTAACGATTAAGCCGCCGACACAACCAATGCAGCAGCAGCCTGTTGTGACGACGCAGCCCACCACGCGGGCACCGGCTGTCACGCAAACGACGCCAGTGGTTCCAAGACAAGATATTCCAAAACAAGACATTTCAAGACAAGACATTGCAAGGCAAGAAACGCCAAAACAGGAAGCGCCGAAGCAACAGCCGGTCAAGCAGACTGAAGCGCCAAAAGTCGAAAAAACGCAACGTTGGGCGATTCAATGTGGTTCATTCAAAACCCTGGATCCTGCCGAATCGGTGAGAGCGCAGTTGGCATTTGCCGGTATCGAAAGCCGCATTACCTCCAACGGTGGATGGAACCGTATTATGCTGGGGCCTTATAACAACCGTGCTGCCGCAGATAGCATGATCCAACGCCTGAAGAGTGCGGGCGCATCAAACTGTATTCCTCTTGCCAGCGGGGGTTGAAAAACCCCACGCTTTCCCCCATCTATAACATCAATGTGCCCCGAATCATGCGGGGATCTTTTTCTTCAAACGGGGACTAACTCGTGACAACAATCGTAAGCGTACGCCGCAACGGCCAGGTGGTCATTGGCGGTGATGGACAAGCCACTCTGGGCAACACCGTGATGAAAGGCAACGTGCGTAAGGTACGTCGCCTCTACCATGACCGCGTTATCGCCGGTTTCGCAGGCGGCACGGCGGATGCCTTCACCCTTTTTGAGCTTTTTGAACGCAAGCTGGAATTGCATCAGGGTCATCTGGTGAAAGCCGCTGTCGAACTGGCGAAAGACTGGCGTACCGACCGTATGCTACGCAAACTGGAAGCCCTGTTGGCCGTCGCGGACGAAAATGCTTCTCTGATCATTACCGGTAATGGCGATGTCGTGCAGCCTGAAAACGATCTGATCGCCATTGGTTCCGGCGGTCCTTATGCGCAGGCCGCCGCGCGTGCTTTGCTGGAAAACACCGAACTGAGTGCGCGTGATATCGTCGAGAAATCTCTGGGGATTGCGGGCGACATCTGTATCTACACCAACCAGTTCCACACGATAGAAGAATTAGCCTCCAAGGCGTAAGGATCAACTATGTCTGAAATGACCCCGCGCGAGATAGTCAGCGAACTCGACAGCTATATCATCGGCCAGCATAAAGCGAAACGCGCCGTTTCCATCGCACTGCGTAACCGCTGGCGTCGTATGCAGCTGGACGAAGCGCTCCGCCACGAAGTGACGCCTAAAAACATTCTCATGATCGGCCCAACCGGCGTAGGTAAAACCGAAATCGCTCGGCGTCTGGCGAAACTCGCCAATGCGCCGTTCATCAAAGTGGAAGCAACCAAATTCACCGAAGTGGGCTATGTCGGTAAAGAAGTTGACTCCATCATCCGCGATCTGACGGATTCCGCGATCAAAATGGTGCGCCTCCAGTCCATCGAAAAAAACCGCTTCCGTGCGGAAGAGATGGCGGAAGACCGCATTCTGGACGTGCTGATTCCACCAGCGAAGAACAACTGGGGGCAGGCAGAAAGCACGCCTGAACCTTCCGCTGCACGTCAGGCATTCCGCAAGAAACTGCGTGAAGGCCAGTTGGACGACAAAGAGATCGAGATCGATCTGGCTGCCGCACCCGTTGGCGTAGAGATCATGGCACCACCGGGCATGGAAGAGATGACCAACCAGCTCCAGTCCATGTTCCAGAATCTAGCAGGCCAGAAGCAAAAAGCCCGCAAGATCAAAATCAAAGATGCCTTCAAGCTGCTGATAGAAGAAGAAGCCGCCAAGCTGGTGAACCCGGAAGAGCTGAAGCAGCAGGCGATTGAAGCCGTTGAGCAGCACGGTATCGTATTCATCGATGAGATCGACAAAATCTGTAAGCGCGGCGAAAGCTCCGGCCCGGATGTTTCTCGTGAAGGCGTTCAGCGCGACCTGCTGCCGCTGGTTGAAGGCTGCACCGTATCCACCAAGCACGGGATGGTCAAAACCGACCATATCCTGTTTATCGCCTCTGGCGCGTTCCAGGTTGCCAGCCCGTCCGATCTGATTCCAGAATTGCAGGGACGTCTGCCGATTCGTGTGGAATTGCAGGCGCTGACGACGGAAGATTTTGAGCGCATCCTGACAGAGCCGAGCGCCTCGCTGACCGAGCAGTACAAAGCGCTGATGGCGACGGAAGGCGTGAATATTTCGTTCACCGCCGATGGCATCCGCCGTATTGCCGAAGCCGCCTGGCAGGTAAACGAAAGCACCGAGAATATCGGCGCGCGCCGTCTGCATACCGTGATGGAGCGTCTGATTGAAGACGTGTCTTACGACGCCAGCGAAATGAACGGCCAAAGCGTTACCATTGACGCAGATTACGTACGTAATCATCTGGATGAATTAGTAGCAGATGAAGATCTGAGTCGATTTATCTTATAATCCGTTTTCGCGGATCGCACGATTAACGATAAAGTGGGAGGCGTTGGCCTCCCACTTTTGTTTCTGACGCCGCCATCACTGACTTTTCTTGTTTATAAACGGATGATTCACGCAATTGAATCGTCAATAAAAATTGAAGCACACCATGACCTTATCGACCCATAGCAGCAAAACCAAAGCCTGGCTGGATAGCCTGCGTCCAAAGACGTTGCCATTAGCTTTTGCGTCCATCGTCACTGGCTCGGCGATTGCGAGCTGGCATAGCAGCTTTAAACCGGGCGTAGCATTACTGGCGTTGTTGACCGCCGGACTGCTGCAAATCCTTTCCAATCTGGCGAACGACTATGGGGATGCGATAAAAGGCAGCGACACCGAGGAGCGTATCGGGCCGTTGCGTGGCATCCAAACCGGTGCCATTACGCTGACGCAGCTGCGCAATGCGCTAATCGTGACCGTGGCGCTCACCATCATTTCCGGCGTGAGTCTGGTGATTCTGGCGTGTGAAAAGCCCGCAGATATCTTTGGCTTCCTGATTCTGGGGCTGCTGGCGATTTTCGCCGCCATCACCTATACCGTCGGTAACAAACCCTACGGTTACATTGGGCTCGGCGATATCTCGGTGCTGATTTTTTTCGGCTGGCTCAGCGTCGCCGGGTCGTATTATCTGCAAACTGGCCACTTCGACAGTATCGTGATGCTACCTGCCACGGCCTGCGGTCTGTTGGCGACAGCGGTCTTGAACATCAACAACCTGCGCGATATCGACAACGATCGCATCAGTGGCAAGAACACGCTGGCGGTGCGCCTCGGCGCGGAAAAAGCGCGTTTCTACCACACAATACTGCTGTTGCTAGCACCAGTTTGTCTCGGTCTGTTTGCCACGTTTTATCTGCACAGCCTGGCGGGTTGGCTCTTTATTCTGACGCTTCCGTTGCTGATTAAACAGGCGCGCTATGTGCTGCGTGAAACCAGCGCATTCAGCATGCGTCCGATGTTGGAAAAAACGGTGAAAGGCGCGCTGCTGACCAACATTCTGTTCGCCGTTGGCGTGATACTGAGTTAGTGCGGGTAAAGTGAGCGAAGGCGAAAAGCGGTGCGTATTTACTGATGCGCATCAAGTTAACATTTGATGATTTTGCCAACAGCCGCCAGAAAGGGATATACTCATGATTCCGGCGGCAAACAGACGTTAATCCTATGAAATACGATACTTCCGAACTGTGCGATATCTACCACGAAGAGGTGAATGTTGTTGAGCCTCTGTTCTCTAACTTTGGCGGGCGTACTTCATTTGGTGGCAAAATCACCACGGTGAAATGTTTTGAGGATAACGGCCTGCTGTTCGATCTCCTTGAAGAGAACGGTCTGGGGCGCGTGCTGCTGGTCGATGGCGGGGGCTCCGTGCGCCGCGCGTTGATCAACGCGGAAATCGCCCGGTTGGCGACGCAAAACGAATGGGAAGGCATTGTCGTTTATGGCGCGGTGCGTCAGGTCGACGACTTGGCTGAGCTGGATATTGGTATTCAGGCGATGGCCGCCATTCCGGTCGGTGCCAGTAGCGAAGGTATCGGCGAAAGCGATATTCGCGTCAACTTCGGCGGCGTGACCTTCTTCTCCGGTGATCATTTGTATGCCGATAATACTGGTATCATTCTGGCGGAAGACCCGCTGGATATTGAATAATATCGTTGAATCTCCGCGTTTTTATTGCGGTAACATCATCACAAAAAAGGGCGATAACCGCCCTTTTTTATTTGGCTCAATCGATAATTGATTCCTTCGTCTGAGCCGGCAAGTCCTATCAGACTTCTTCCATTTTGCCTAACAGCGCGCGTAAGCGCTCTTGCCATACCACTTGCTCTTCTTTCAACTGTTCGTTCTCGCGCACCAGCGCGTCACGTGAACCCGCTGCCGCCTGAACATCCTGCGACAGCGCGTTGTTCTGCTCTTTCAGCTCTTCAATTTCCATTTGCAACAGCGTGATGGTATCAATCGCCTGCTGAACTTTCGCTTCCAGCTTTTCAAACACTTCAAATGACATTCTTCAAACCCCTTTTAATCGCAACAAGGCAAAGATCGGTTAACGCTGGCTTTCGGACTCTGTAACCAACACCCAACGGTGCCGCCATCCGCCCGTAAACATAATCCTGACCGCGGGACGGCTGGCAAGACAGACCATAGCGAAATTGTATGTAGCCAACCGCCACCTGTCTAGCGCACATCCCCCACTACACGAGTGTGGCAGCTTTTCTTATGTAACACTATCAGTACAAACTGAAAAACGGGCAGCGCGAACTGAAAAACAAGCTGCGCAAACGGAAAAGCGAGTGGCATAGGCTGAAAACGACTCCTGTTCGCCTCCCCATTACTCCTATGTTACCCAAAATAATTCAAATTGTAGGAAGGCGGCAATCGCACGAATCCCCAGGAGCTTACACCAGTAAGTGACTGGGGTGAGTAAGGGAAGCCAACGCACATACAGTTTGAAGTATGACGGGTAAGTGTTAATAAATTTAACCTGAGCGTTACTATCACCCCTGTGTGAAAAATCACTTAGAGTCATTTTATAAGCGAATACGCTCATTTTTTTGACACGCAACACACATTTAAATTTCGATATTTCTCGTTTTCGAGCATTAACGATAAATTCACATCATAAATACATTTAAAACAGAGGATGCCACTAAGCGGTATCCTTAGACCTACCACTCTGTACGTTACCCAGCAGGAAAAAAATATGAGCCAAGCAGAACGTTCAACGCTAAAAGGCCAGTGTATCGCCGAATTTCTCGGCACTGGCCTGCTGATTTTCTTCGGTGTCGGCTGCGTCGCCGCATTGAAACTGGCGGGAGCCAGCTTCGGACAGTGGGAGATCAGCATCATTTGGGGTCTGGGGGTTGCGATGGCAATCTACCTGACTGCCGCCATTTCCGGCGCCCACCTCAACCCGGCCGTTACCATCGCCCTGTGGCTGTTTGCCTGTTTCGATGGTCGCAAGGTGGTGCCTTACATTCTGGCGCAGATTGCGGGGGCATTTTGTGCCGCCGCGCTGGTCTACGGTCTGTATCACAATCTGTTTGTCGATTTTGAACAAGCCAACAATATGGTGCGCGGCAGTACGGAGAGTCTGAGTTTAGCCGGCATTTTCTCAACCTATCCGAACCCGCACATTTCCGTCATGCAGGCGCTGCTGGTTGAAACCGTCATCACTGCCATCCTGATGTGCCTGATTCTGGCGCTGACCGACGATGGTAACGGCATTCCACGTGGGCCACTCGCTCCCCTGCTGATCGGTATTCTGATTGCCGTCATCGGTGCGTCTATGGGGCCGCTGACCGGCTTCGCCCTCAACCCGGCGCGTGACTTTGGTCCTAAGCTGTTCGCTTTCCTGGCGGGCTGGGGCAACGTGGCCTTCACTGGTGCACGCGACATTCCTTACTTTCTGGTTCCTATCTTCGGCCCCATTATCGGTGCCTGTCTGGGTGCCTTCGGTTATCGCGCGCTAATTGGCCGTAATCTGCCATGCGATGTCTGCGAACCCGAGGCAGAAACTACCACGCGTCGTGAAAGCCGTTAAACTTAACGCCACGACCATCCTATTTCACGGTTAATCATTACAGGATTGGATTTATGAACCCGGAAAAAAAATACATTGTCGCGCTCGATCAGGGCACAACCAGCTCCCGCGCCATCGTACTGGATCACGATGCCAATATCGTGAGCGTCTCGCAGCGTGAATTCACTCAGATCTATCCAAAAGCAGGCTGGGTAGAGCACGACCCGATGGAGATTTGGGCATCACAAAGCTCCACGCTGGTCGAAGTGCTGGCTAAAGCCGACATCAGCTCGGATGAAGTCGCGGGCATTGGTATCACCAACCAGCGTGAAACCACCGTGGTCTGGGAAAAAGAGAGCGGCAAACCGATTTATAACGCCATCGTCTGGCAGTGTCGTCGTACTGCTGAAATTTGTGAAAAACTGAAGAAAGACGGTCTGGAAGAGTACGTTCGCAACACCACTGGACTGGTGGTCGACCCCTACTTCTCCGGCACCAAGGTGAAGTGGATTCTGGATCACGTTGAAGGCTCTCGTGAACGCGCCAAACGCGGCGAACTGCTGTTTGGTACGATTGACACCTGGCTGATTTGGAAAATGACGCAGGGGCGTGTTCACGTCACGGATTACACCAACGCTTCCCGCACCATGCTGTTTAATATTCATACGCTGGAGTGGGATACCCGCATGCTGGAAGCGCTGGATATCCCACGTGAGATGCTGCCAGAAGTGCGCGCGTCGTCAGAAGTGTACGGCCAGACCAACATTGGTGGTAAAGGTGGTACACGTATTCCCATCGCTGGTATCGCGGGTGACCAGCAGGCGGCGCTGTACGGCCAGCTTTGCGTCAACCCAGGACAGGCGAAAAACACCTACGGCACCGGCTGCTTCCTGCTGATGAATACCGGTAAAGAAGCGGTGCTGTCCAAACACGGTCTGCTGACCACCATCGCCTGCGGCCCACGCGGCGAAGTTAACTACGCGCTGGAAGGCTCAGTGTTCGTTGGCGGTGCCTCTATCCAATGGCTGCGTGACGAACTGAAGCTGATCGGCGACTCAATGGACTCCGAATACTTTGCGACGAAAGTGAAGGACTCTAACGGCGTCTATGTCGTACCCGCCTTCACCGGTTTGGGTGCCCCTTACTGGGACCCGTATGCCCGTGGCGCGATCTTCGGTCTGACCCGTGGCGTGAACGCTAACCACATCATTCGTGCGACGCTGGAATCGATTGCCTTCCAGACCCGCGATGTACTGGATGCCATGCAGGCAGACGCCGATACGCGCCTGAAAGCGCTGCGTGTCGACGGTGGCGCGGTCGCCAACAACTTCCTGATGCAGTTCCAGTCCGATATTCTCGGTACGCGCGTGGAACGTCCAGAAGTGCGTGAATCCACGGCGCTGGGTGCTGCGTTCCTGGCTGGCCTTGCTACTGGCTTCTGGAACGATCTGGATGAAGTGAAGAGCAAAGCGACTATCGAGCGGGAATTCCGCCCCAGCATCGAAACGGTGGAGCGCAATGTTCGCTACAGCGGCTGGCAGAAAGCCGTGGCTCGTGCCCGTAGCTGGGAAGATCACGACGCGTAATCCATCCACTAATCCATCAACAACGGGCACGCCTGTCGCGCCCGTTTTTTCATCTCGCTCAATCGCCCTTCTCCCGTTGTGATAAAATCGCTGCCACATCTCTTCCTTTCCCGATCGACAACAGACAGGTATTTATGAAACGTGAATTAGCCATTGAGTTCTCACGCGTCACCGAAGCAGCCGCGCTGGCTGGCTATAAGTGGTTAGGCCGTGGCGACAAAAATGCCGCCGACAATGCTGCCGTACAGGCGATGCGCATCATGCTGAACCAGGTCAATATCAACGGCCAGATTGTCATCGGCGAAGGGGAAATCGACGAAGCGCCGATGCTATTCATCGGTGAGCAGGTCGGCACCGGTCAGGGCGATGCCGTGGACATTGCCGTCGACCCGATTGAAGGCACGCGGATGACGGCAATGGGTCAGGCGAATGCACTGGCCGTGCTGGCTGTCGGTGAAAAAGGCGCATTTCTGCACGCGCCAGACATGTACATGGAAAAACTGATCGTCGGGCCCGACGCGAAAGGCGCAATTGACCTCAACCTGCCGCTGGCGGACAACCTACGCAATGTCGCGATCAAGCTGGGCAAACCACTCAGCCAGTTAACGGTGATTACGCTGGCTAAACCGCGTCACGATGCCTGCATCGCGGAAATGCAGCAGTTGGGCGTGAAAGTGTTCGCGATTCCAGACGGCGACGTGGCCGCCTCCATTCTCACCTGCATGCCGGAGAGCGAAGTTGACGTGCTGTACGGCATCGGTGGTGCACCAGAAGGCGTAATCTCGGCGGCCGTCATTCGCGCGCTTGATGGCGACATGCAAGGACGTTTGCTGGCACGTCATCAGGTCAAAGGTGATAACGCCGAAAACCGCCGTATCGGTGAAGATGAGCTGGCACGCTGCCGACAAATGGGCATCGAAGCCGGCGGCGTTCTCAAGCTTGATGACATGGCGCGTAACGATAATGTGATTTTCTCCGCGACCGGCATCACCAAAGGCGATTTACTGGACGGGATCGCGCGTAAAGGCAACATGGCTACCACAGAAACGCTGCTGATCCGCGGTAAATCCCGTACGATCCGCCGGATTAAATCGACGCACTATCTGGATCGCAAGGATCGCACTCTGCACGAGTTTTTGCTGTAACAACCGATTACCCGGCTGACTGATTGTTTCACAGTTGTTAATAAATAGCGTATCGTAGACGCACAAATATAGTGGCGTCGATACCCTAAATAATTCGAGTTGCAGGAAGGCGGCAATCGCGCGAGTCCCCAGGAGCTTACTCAAGTAAGTGACTGGGGCGAGTAAGGACAAATTGGCTTAGCCAATTTGAACGCCGCTTGCGGCGGCCCCTCAGGGCGAGGCTCAGAGATGAGCCGAGTATTGCCAACGCACATGCAGCTTGAAGTATGACGGGTACAACAGGAGCAGAAAAATATGGCTGAATGGGTGACAGGCAAAGTGATTCAGGTGGAAAACTGGACAGAAAGTCTGTTTAGCATTCGGGTTCACGCGCCCACCGATGCATTCACTGCTGGGCAGTATGGCAAGCTGGCGCTGGAGATTGAGGGAGAGAAAGTGCAGCGTGCGTATTCCTATGTGAATGCGCCTAGCGATCCCACGCTTGAGTTCTATCTGGTCACCGTGCCGGAAGGCAAGCTCAGCCCCCGTCTGCATGCGCTACAACCCGGTTCAGACGTCATGATCGTCAAAGAAGCCGCTGGGTTTTTCGTGCTGGAAGAAATTCCTGATTGTGAAACGCTGTGGATGCTGGCAACAGGCACAGGCATTGGCCCGTACCTGTCGATTCTTCAGGAAGGTAAGGATCTGGAACGCTTTAAGAACATCGTGCTGGTTCACGCCGCCCGATTCTCACGCGATCTGAGCTATCTGCCGCTGATGCAACAATTACAGCAGCGCTACCACGGCAAGCTGCGTATTCAGACGGTAGTCAGCCGGGAAGAGGAAACGGGCTCGCTGACAGGCCGCATTCCTCAGCTTATCAGCAACGGTTCGCTGGAAGCTGCCGTGGGCTTGCCGATGGATGCTGCAACCAGCCACGTCATGCTGTGCGGCAACCCGCAGATGGTGCGTGATACCCAGCTGTTGCTGAAAGAAGAACGGCAAATGACCAAGCACCTGCGCCGCAGACCCGGTCATATGACCGCTGAAAACTATTGGTAAACAGTCGGTTGTTTTAACTAGCGGCGGAAGCGAAACGGTTCCGCCTCTACGCCAAAGCGGTTTTCCCCTTTTGTGCCGAGAAAAACGCCGCAGTCGAGCAGCGTCATCACGACAATCAGGATCGGCAGGAAACGACCAATTCCCCACTGCCAAACGGCGGAAAACATCGTCCAGTTCCCCGAAGCCAGCATCCATGCAACCACTAACAGCAGCGCCCACCAGCCGCTCTTATTGCGGTCGTGCAGTCGTTTCACCATAATGGCCGCCGTCGGCCACAGCAATACCACCAAACCAAACGCCGTCGATTGCGTATCCAGCCAGCGTTGGCCGGATAGCGTAAACAGCACCGCCATCAGGGCAACCCAAATGGCCATCCAAAGCCAGAAATCACGACGACCGACTCGGCCTTTAAACGAGAAGCACCACTGCTGTAATGTCATTAACGATAACGCCCTGAATTATCGGCCTGTCTGACCGAATGAATCGGTATTTTGTTCTGGCTGATTTTACCTCAACCTAGACAGTTGCCCGCAATCTTTACGCGATTTTTGTCAGCCACGTGCGATTTCTCACAACGACGTACTTATTTTGACAACGACGTACTTGTTTTGACAACGACGTACAAATGCCGCTTTAATCAAACGTATTACGCCGTTATTGGCCTGAACATCTTCTGAAGTGGCTGACCCGAATCCCTATGACACGAAAACGCATCGCTTCACTTTTGGTTTTATCATCGCTGGTGCTGTACCAGACTCACGCGGGCGCCGATCCGACGTTCCCGCCCAAAACCTCAGCCAATGCGCCGTACCTGCTGGCCGGTGCCCCAACCTTCGATCAAACCATCACGCAGTTCCGTTCCCGCTACAACCTGAGCAATCCGACGCTGCCGATCGGTGAATTTCGGGTTGTCGACACCGGTAATATCACCAGTATGCTGACCCGTGCCGCCAGCCGAATCAACGACCACCTCTATGCCTCAACCGCGCTGGAAAAAGGCACCGGGAAAATCAAAACGCTGCAAATTACCTGGCGACCACAGCCGCAGAGTGAGCAAGAAACTGCGGCGCGTCGTAAGCAGGCCATCGACTATATGGCTGCGCTGGCACGCACGTTCGCCCCGTCGCTAACGGAAGAACAGAGCGTGAAAAAAGTCACCGAACTGCTGGAAAAAGGCAAAGGAAAGCGCTTTTATCCGCAAACGGAAGGCGCCTTGCGTTATGTTGTTGCAGATGATGGCGAAAAAGGGCTAACTTTTGCTGTTGAACCGATTAAGCTAACGCTATCTGAACCGTGATCAACACGGTAATTCATGACGAAAAACAGAGCCACGGTCACATTTCGTCTCTATACTGTGGGCAGGTCATATTGCCTGATGGCAGTAAAATTTGTGCGTCGGTTCACCAACACATTGATTTATTAACTTTTATTTATTAATGCCTTGATTCATTCGCGATTCCGGCTGGAGGAAAAAAGATGCGACATCCATTAGTTATGGGTAACTGGAAGCTGAACGGCAGCACTCACATGGTCAACGAACTGATCGCGGGTCTGCGTAAAGAGCTCAGCACCGTTGACGGCTGTGGCGTAGCGATTGCACCACCTGCTCTCTACCTCGATCAAGCTAACCACCAACTGGCTGGCAGCCGCATCGCACTGGGCGCGCAGAACGTAGACGTAAACCTTTCTGGTGCCTTCACCGGTGAAACCTCTGCCGACATGCTGAAAGACATCGGCGCAAAATACATCATCATCGGCCACTCTGAGCGCCGCACCTACCACAAAGAAAGCGATGAATTCATTGCGAAGAAATTTGGCGTGCTGAAAGATGCGGGCCTGATTCCGGTACTGTGCATTGGCGAAACTGAAGCAGAAAACGAAGCAGGCCAGACAGAAGCCGTCTGTGCGCGCCAACTGGACGCCGTACTGAACACGCTGGGCGCGAAAGCGTTTGAGAACACCGTTATCGCCTACGAACCTGTATGGGCTATCGGTACCGGCAAATCTGCAACTCCAGCACAGGCTCAGGCTGTTCACAAATTCATCCGTGACCATATCGCCAAGCAAGATGCCGCTGTTGCTGAGCAAGTGATCATCCAATACGGCGGTTCTGTGAATGCAGCGAATGCCGCAGAGCTGTTCACCCAGCCGGACATCGACGGCGCGCTGGTTGGCGGTGCTTCACTGAAAGCCGACGCCTTTGCCGTTATCGTGAAAGCCGCAGCCGACGCTAAACGTGGCTAAGCGTTTATAGCAAACGGACGGACACGCGTTCGTCCAATCAAAAAGCCGGTTCGCGCTATCGCGCCAGCCGGCTTTTTTTGATCTCATTCAACTGTCAGTACCACTAGCTTCACTATCAGCTTATCTGCCTGTATCTATACGTTTGACTTCATATTTATTGTAGCTACAATAAATAAATGAAAATTATATTCGACCCGATTAAGAATCAGAGTAATAAGCAAAAACACGGCGTGTACTTGGCCGATGCTGAACATCTTGATTGGGATCGAATGGTTGCCGCATCTGACTCTCTTGGTAACTACAGCGAAGATCGTTACATCGGTATCACTTACGGCCTCGCTTATCTCAACAACCGAATTTATGTCGTCGTATTTACTTACAGCGATGGGGACGATGAAGAAATTTACCGCATTATCAGTTTGCGGAAAGCCACTAAAGCGGAGGTGGAAAAATATGCCAAAACTTAAGCAGGGTACTATCCTCCCTACGGATGAGGAAGACCGTAAAATTCAGGAAGCTATTGCACAAGATCCTGATACACGCTCGCTTGAAGGTGAGAACGTGCAGCTTATGCCTTTCAGTAAATTGAAAGCAATGCGCAAACAGGGACGCCCCGTTAAACCTGCACCAAAAGTACAAGTCAGTATTCGATACTCACCGGAAGTTATCGCAGCCTTCAAAGCGACTGGTCGCGGTTGGCAAACTCGCATGGATGCAGCGATGGCGGACTGGCTTAAAAACCACTCCCCAAACGACATCAAAATTTGATGTAAGCCCTAAACGCCCCCACATAGAGCCAGCTTTCTAAGCTAACCCTAATGAGATGATCCCCCTGTGAGCAGCATGCTAACAGGGGGAATAATCACGGCTAGCGTGATCGCCCACCGTCAGAGAATAGGAAACGTTACTTCGCCGCAGGGATTTGCTGCGTAATGCAGTGAATATTTCCCCCGCCCAGCAGGATTTCCCGCGCAGGCACGCCGCTAATCAAATAGCCAGGGAACATCTGTTGTAGTAGATCGCGTGCAACGTCATCCGTCTTCTCATCCAGCAATGGGAAAATGATTTGCTGGTTGCTGATCAGGAAATTCACATAAGAACCCGCCAGACGCGAACCGGCAAGACGCTCAACCGCATCACCGCTCTCCACGCCCAGCGCTTCCTCTTTGGTTGCATAGAGCGGACCGGGGGCAGGCAATTTCCAGATTTTCAACTGTCGACCCTGAGCATCTTTGGCCGTAGATAACACACGATAAGCGGCCATAGATCGCACGTACTGCGGATCGTTTTCATCATCCGTCCAGTGCAGCGCCACTTCACCGGGGCGCACGAAACAGCACATGTTATCGATATGCCCGTCAGTTTCGTCGTTGTACACGCCCTCTTCCAACCAGATAATCGTCGAAATGCTGAGGTAATCACGCATCAACTGTTCGATTTCCGCCTTGCTCAGGTGCGGGTTGCGGTTCGGATTGAGCAGGCACTCCGCCGTAGTCAGCAATGTGCCTTCACCATCGACATGGATCGAGCCACCTTCCAGAATCAGCGGCGCGGCATAACGCGCAGCCTGATGATAGTCCAGCACCTGCGCGGCGACCTTCTCATCCTGACGCCAGTCTTCATACAGACCGCCAAGTTCGCCGCCCCAGGCGTTGAACTGCCAGTCGATACCCCGACGTTCACCCACCTGATTCAGCACGATGGTTGGACCGGTGTCGCGCATCCAGGCATCGTCGCTTTCCATTTCCACCAGCGTGACGTTCACCGGCATCACTTGTTGCGCATTCGCCATGTAGCGTGCGGGCACGCCCATGATAACCGGCGTATTCTGAGCGATAGCTTCCGCCACGCGCGCGAACGTTTTTTGCGCCGGAACGCCCTGTTCGCGCCAGTTGTCAGTGCGATACGGCCAAATCATCCACACGGCATCATGCGGCGCCCATTCGGCGGGCATCGCAAAACCATCCTGATGCGGCGTGGTGAGATGAGGAGTAGCTAACTGTGACATCACTTATCTCCGGGTCTTGCCGTCAGAAGTGGCAATCGTGCCGTACATGTCCGGGCGACGGTCGCGGAACAGCCCCCATGACGCACGCTGCGCAGCAATAGCTTCTAAATCAAATTCATGCACCAGAATCGCTTCATCCGTCTTATTGGCCTGTGCCAACAGCGCGCCGGTTTGATCGGCAATGAAAGACGAGCCGTAGAACGTCATTTCCAGACCGTCGATATATTTGCTGGCTTCCGTACCAATACGGTTGGAGGCGATTACTGGCACCAGATTCGCGGCGGCGTGACCTTGCTGAACGCGGGTCCAATGCGGCTGGCTGTCGATGTCCGGGTAAGCCGGCTCGGAACCAATCGCGGTTGGATAGAAAATCAGCTCTGCGCCCTGCAACGCCAGGCTGCGCGCGGTTTCCGGGAACCACTGATCCCAGCAAATGCCCACGCCGATTTTTGCGTAGCGCGTCTGCCAGACTTTAAAGCCGGTGTCGCCCGGAATGAAGAATTGCTTCTCCTGATACGCCGGGCCGTTCGGAATGTGCGTTTTACGGTAAACGTCCAGTACGGCACCGTCCGCGTCAATCATCACCAGCGAGTTGTAGTAGGCGTTATTGGCACGTTCAAAAAAGCTCAACGGCAGCACCACGTTCAGCTCCGCCGCCAGTGCGGAAAAATGCTTAATCAGCGGGCTGGTTTCCAGCTCCTGCGCCAGCGCATAGTGCTCTGGGCTTTGATCGATACAGAAATACGGTGCGGCAAACAGTTCCTGAATCAGGATCACCTGCGCGCCTTTTGCATGCGCTTGTCGCACCAGTTTTTCGGCGTTTTCAATGTTCTTAGGCAGATCCCAGGAACACGCCATTTGTGTTGCGGCAACGGTAACTTTTTTCATGCGAAAACCTCAATAATAACGATATATACCCGCCCTTTTTCACCGGCGAGTATCGGCAATAAGTGTTTCTCTCGGTCACGATTATGCATCGACGCTAACCCGCGCGGCCTTAACGAGTGTCTACTCTAAATAATTCAAGTTTCAGGCAGGCGGCAAGAGAAGGAATCCCGATGAGCTTACTCAAGTAAGTGATTCGGGTGAGTGAACGCAGCCAACGTACATGCAACTTGAAGTATGACGAGTATAGGCCAACACACCTGCGCATACCCAATAGGAATATCCTGTTAAGGTATTGACCGAAAATGACATGCGCATTATGCCAGTTAATCACAGCACTTCACTATGCTGAAAATGCATGGATCTCGCGTGGTGGGCAGAAAAGAAAAACCGCCTTTTCATCGTGCTTGGGGTTTCTGACAGAACCAGTTGAGCGGTAGTAACGGATAGATCGTAAAGACGCTGTAAACACATCCCTGTGCGCTCGGCTTGCGCCATCCATGGCGCAAACGCTTTACTCTTCTATTCCGTTACTCCCGTTTTCGCTTTGCAAAATAAATTTATCAAAAGCTTGAACCACTACTTTCACGGCGGTTTCTATCGATGATTAAAATTGAGAGAAAGCGGTAGTTAGCTGCATCAGACTTCAACAGTATCCGCCTGATGCAACGCCTGGCTGACCGCTTGCCGCTGTTCCAATAGCATTGAACTGGTGCGGTCGCGAGGATAGGGCAACGTCACAGGCAGAATCGTGCTAATCCGACCGGGTCGGGGCGACATCACCACCACTCTGTCCGCCAGAAAAACCGCCTCTTCCACATCGTGCGTCACCAGTAATATCGTCAAATCCGTTTGCTGACGTATTTCGGCCAAGCGCGTCTGCAACTGCTGTTTGGTCAGCGCATCCAGCGCACCGAAAGGTTCATCCAACAGGAGAATGCGCGGCGTCGATACCAGCCCCCGGGCGATCGCGACACGCTGCGCCATTCCCCCTGATAGCTGATGCGGCCACGCATCAGCAAAGCCTTCCAGCCCCATCATCTGAAGAGAGTGCGCAATACGACGCGTCACTTCAGCAGGAGAAAGGTTGAGGTTGAGCATACCGAGGCGGATATTGTCCGTCACGGTGAGCCACGGGAACAGGCGTGGTTCCTGAAACACCAGACTGACATCGTCGGGAATGCCGCGCACTGGCCGCTCACCAATCAGAATGCGTCCGTGTTCGGCCGTATCAATCCCAGCCGCCAAACGCAGCAGCGTCGATTTGCCACAGCCACTGGCACCGATGATGGCAACCAGTTCACCCGCATGCAGCGAAAGATCAATGTCCTGTAACACCGTCAGCGGTGCACCGTTGACGGTAAAGTGTTTGGTAATGTGCTGAAAATGTAAGGACATAGCTTCTCCGTTAACGGTCATGCAAAGCGCCAGCGGGTCAACCGCCGCTCAGACAAAGTAATCAGCCGGGAAAATAGTGCGGCGACGGTGGCAATCAGCACCACGCCCGCCATGATGCGTTCGGATTCAAGCAACTGCTGTGCGCGAATCATCATGCCACCCAGCCCTTCCCCCGACGGCATGAAATACTCTGCGCCAATCGCACCCGTCCACGCATGCATCAGCGCCAGCCGCAGACCGGAAAACAGCGGCGGCGACACGCTGGGCAGTATCAGTGTGCGGAGCGTCTGCACGGGCGTCAGACGCAGCACCTGCGCCACTTCCAATAGCGCAGGCGGAAGCTGGGCAATCCCCTGACGGGTTGCCAGCATCACAGGAAAGAACGCCGCCACGGCGATAAACACGATTTTGGCGCTCTCCCCTAACCCGAACCAGGCCGTAATCAGCGGCAGCCAGGCAAATAGCGCCACGCAGCGCAGCGCGGACAGCGCCGGATTAAACAGCCTGTCAGCAATACGCCAACCGCCGAGTAACGCGCCGACCAGCACGCCGATCGCACTCCCTAGCATAAAACCCTGTAGCGCCCGCAGCAGGCTGGCCTTGAGATCGATGAACAGCCCTCCCTGAACCAATCCCGTCCATAGCGCATCGATCACGCGACTCGGTGCAGGAAGAAAAGCCGCATTCACCCACTCGTAGGTGCTACTAACCTGCCACAGCGCAACCAGTATCAACGGGGCTAACCAGGGCGTCAGCGACAAACCGGGTAATACCGTGCTCAGACTATCGCGCCCCAGCACCGGCGCAGGCCAGTGAATCCAGCGGCGCTCCAGCGTCAGCAGCACGCGTTCTCCGGCAAACCCCAGTATGCCAATGATCAGAATGCAGACGAATACCAGATCCAGCATGAACAACTGGCGACTTTGTACCAGCAAATAGCCCAGCCCTTCGCTGGATGCCAACAGTTCGACCGCAATCAGGGCGACCCACCCGGTAGAAAACGCCAGCCGCACACCCGTCATCACATACGGCAGCATCGCAGGCAGAATCAGGTAACGCAGGAAGGCGGCAGGTGGCAAACGCAGGCTACGCGCCATTTCATGCAGCTTTTGTGGCGTCTGTTGGATACCCGCACAGGTATAAAGCGTCACTGGCACCGTTACCGATTTCACCAGCACCACCAGTTTCAGTGCTTCGCCGATACCCAGCGACAGCATCAACAGCGGAATCCAGGCCAGCGTCGGGATTTGCGCGATAACGGTAAAGAGCGGCATAAACAGCGCATTCAGCCGTCGATTCAGACCAAACAGGC
Source organism: Pectobacterium sp. A5351 (assembly GCF_028335745.1). Classification (NCBI taxonomy): domain Bacteria; kingdom Pseudomonadati; phylum Pseudomonadota; class Gammaproteobacteria; order Enterobacterales; family Pectobacteriaceae; genus Pectobacterium; species Pectobacterium sp. A5351. The sequence goes on along the minus strand of NZ_CP116477.1, from coordinate 159,760 downwards.
TACCCAGCACCAGACCCAGCGCGATCCCCCCGCTAAAGCCAATCACCAGCCGCAGCAGACTGATGGGCAACTGGTGGATTAGCTCCTCGGGGATAAAAGCCCGTGCGCTATCAATCACCGCCAGCGGTGACGGCAGGATCTGTTCAGACATCCACCCGTGACGACTGGCAAGCCACCAGCCGACAAGCACCAGCAGCGGCACAACCAGAGACACGACTAACGCAGAGTATCCCGCCAACAGCGCGGTATCCGTCAGCGAAGCATCAGGGGCGGAGCGTATCCGCAGCGGGTATTTGGGCATCATGATTGTCGATATCCGGCGGCGTTATTTTTGCGTCAGCAGGGAAAGACGGGTAATCCCCGCCTGCTCGACATCGGCCAGCAGCGCGGCGACTGCGCCGTAACTCGCGTCTTTATCCGCCTGTACTTGCACCACCAGATCCGCATTACCCGTTTTAGCCTGTTGCAGGCGCGGCACCAGCTGTTCGCGCGCCAGATTCTCTTTATTGATGAACACGCGTTGCTCGCCATCAATACTAATCACCACCGGATCGGCGCGGTCAGCGGGTGCCACCGCCGACGTTTTCGGGAGCTGAATCGGAATGGCGTTGGTCAACATCGGCGCAGTCACAATAAACACCACCAGCAGCACCAGCATGACGTCCACGAGTGGTGTGATATTCATTTCACTCATGACGTCTTCATCATTACGCGAGGTGAACGCCATATCAGACCACCTCTCTCAGGTTCTTCACGGAGAAAGCGGTGGCCGAGGATTCCACGCTGGGATGAAACGCGCTGACATGAAAATCGTTCGCCTGCATCACGCTGTAGACATCATGGGCAAAGTCATCCATGTCTGCGACGGCCAGCTTGAGGCGACGCAAAAAGTAGTTGTAGATCAGCACCGCAGGCACTGCGACCGCGATCCCTATCCCGGTGGCAATCAGCGCATTACCAATCGGCCCCGCGACGGTATCAAGGCTGGCGGAACCCGATAGCCCAATGTCCTGTAACGCCGCCATAATGCCCCAAACGGTGCCAAACAGGCCGATAAACGGTGACGTACTGCCGATACTCGCCAGAATCGCCAGCCCGCTTTCCAGCGAACGGCGCTCACGCTGAATCTGCTGTTGCAGCGCACGTTCAACCCGATCGGGAAGATGACTATTCAGCGCAAGCTGTCCGCTAATCCGCTCCGGCGCTTTGACCGCCGCTAGCGCCAGATTGGCAAGCGAACCGGGCAGTCTGGCGCTGGTTTCCGGCGTCTGGTTAACGTCATCCTGCTGCCAGAAGGCCGCGCGGAAACGCCGATCGCGCCGCTGTGCCCGCCCGTATTGGACGAATTTCAGTAATCCCAGCCCCCAGGTGACGAGGGAAAACAGCAGCAATAACAGAATCACTGCGCCTTCCGCAGAAAAGAGTTCAATGTGTCCGAGCGTCATAACCAATACCTCATGAGTTCAGCGAAAAATCGACAGGCACCACCACCCAGCCGCTAACCGGCTGATTGCCGCGGCGCGCCGGCACGAAAGACCAGCGCAGCACCGTGTTTCTGGCCGCCTCGTCCAGCGAGGAATAGCCGCTTGATTGATGAATCCGAATGGTTTGCACCTTGCCGTCAGCACGTACCTGTACATTCAGGAGCACGGTGCCTTCATAACCGCGGCTAATCGCCACGTCGGGATAAGACGGGGCGGGATTATGCAGATAGTCCGCATTCGCCAGCGGCGGCGTCAGCGGCGCATCAACGGGTTGCGCGGCGGCCTGTTGCGTCACCGGAGCGGGCGTGATTGGCGCGACAGCTGATTTGGCTTCCGCCTGAGGTTTCGGTGCTGGCGGGTTCTTTTTCACCGCGACCTTTTTCGGTGCCAGTTCAGGCTTTTTCTCTGGAACCTTTTTCTCCGGTTCTGTTTTCTCAGGCGCTGGCGGCAACAGCGCGTTGTCATCGACGGGGTTGTCCACCGAGGGAGGCGCGATCTCCGGCGGCGGCGTCACCGCTTCAGGCTCAATAGGTTCTGCTGGCAGCTCGGGCTCCGCCACCGCCGCAACCAGTTCAACGCTGACAGGCTGTGGCCGGGCAGGCACGGTAACCGGCGGCGTCGATGCTGCGTTGAACAACGCCAGCACCGCCGCGTGCAATAGCAGCGTCGCGATGACGGCCAACCAGCGCTCCGGCCGAGACGAAACCGTCGTATTCAGCGTCGGTACGCGCGACTGCACGACGCCGCTCACCCGGCTGGCGTGCGGAGTCGGCTCCGGTGAATAAGACCGGGATCCTGACACCGCTCCCGCATAGAGTAATTCCGTCATGGTTAGTGCTCCTGACCGTGTTTATTGATACCCCTCATACTTCAACTCGCAGGCAACATTGAGAGGTAATCTAAAATAGCGTTGGAATAATCGATTCTTTCTGCATGCGAAATAAAGTCAACGTATGTATCTGTATATCGATATCTATTTCATCGGAAAGATCATCGCATCCATGGTTTAACGACAAACTAAAGGTAATAAACCCAAACAGGCTAATGCATAGTTGGAATAGTTTTTTTTCGTCCGCTGCATAGCAAGGAAATAAGCGATGAATACTGATTTAGCGATTTATTAAAAATAATAATGCTTTTTTTGTATTAGTCAGTTTATTGCCAACCCTTTAAATGTGTTTCTGCAACAAGATGACGCCGCGCTAAACCGGCGCAATAACAACACTTATATTCGCACACTCACATTCAAACATTTCATCACTGACGGGTAACATAATGACGAGATTAGGACGAAAATGGTTGGTGACCAGCTTATTGGCAATGGGTATAGCCTGGTCAGGCATCGCATCGGCGATCACTGAAATTCGTATTGCCGCGCCAGACATTGGCGCAGGCACAAAACCCAGCGGCGGTGGCCTGCTTGACGTCATTCACAGCCAGAAGTTGCTGGAACGCGAATTTGGCAAAGACGGCATCAGCGTCCGCTGGACGTTTATTAAAGGCGCAGGCCCCGTCATCAATGAAGCGTTTGGCAACCATCAGGTTGACGTGGCCTATCTGGGGGATTTAGCCAGCATTATCGGCCGTGCGCGCGGGCTGGATACACGCGTGATCGCCGTGGCATCACGCGGCATCAATCACTATCTGGCGGTGGCGAAAGGTTCTGGTATTGAGAAAATCGCCGATCTGAAAGGTAAACGCATCGGGATCTTTCGCGGAACAGCCGGTGAGCTTTCGTTCGTCAGCGCGCTTGATTCGCAGGGCCTAAAACCCTCTGACGTGAAGCTGATTAATCTCGACTTCGCAGCGGCCAGCGCGGCGTTAGCGGCCGGACAGATTGATGCAACCTGGGGCGGCAGCAATACACTTTCGCTGCGAGATAAAGGGCTGGCGGACATCCCACTGTCTAGCCGTGACCTGAATGGCGCAGGCCAGCTCAGCGGCTTCCTGCTGGTAGATGAGAAATTTGCCAAAGGCAACGAGGATATTCTGCGCCGCCTGGTCAAAGTGCAACGAGAAGCGGCAAACTGGGCCAGCGATGAGAAAAATAAAGATGAATTTATTCAACTCTTAGCCACCCAGTCAGGCTATCCGGAAAATATATTACGCGTCGAATGGGATACATTGCCGCCATTAACCGAACGTCTTTCACCCGAATTGGATCCAACCTTCGTGGAAAAATTAAAACGCGCCGTCACATTGGCTTATGAATCACGTCTTATTCGACAACCTTTTGATGTCGATAAATGGCTGGATGATTCTTATCTGAAAGCCACACAGTAATTTATTTCCCCCAAAAAATTATAGCCCCTGTATTGCCGTGAATTTCACGGCAATGGGTAGCCTATTGACTGAATTTGGAAGACGCTATGTATTTTAAAAAACACCAACAGTATTTAAAAAAACACCAGCACAAAATAATGTCGGGCATTTTAATGAGCTGCGTCTTAACGCTTCCTGCAATAGCGCGAGCAGCCGACCCGCAGATCGCCGCGGATAATACTCCCCGTACGGAGGCCACAACCGTCGCCCCCGTTCAACTAAAACGTGTGAAAGTGAACGCCCAGCGTACGCCCGTTCAGCCGCCGACCACGCTGGCATCGGTGATCGATGGCAAAACGCTCGAAGAAGAACGGGTGTATCGCTTTGAAGAACTGTCGCAGCTGGTGACCGGGCTGGATGTCGATACCGTCGATGTGATGGACACCACAGTAACGATTCGTGGGATCGGTGACGGGGGTGAGAGCGGCACCAACATCGGTATGCCGGGCAGCGTCGGGCTATTTGTCGATGGCGTTTACTTGTCCCGCCCCGGCGTCATCTCTAATGATTTACTGGATATCGACAGTACCCGCGTGCTGAAAGGGGCACAGGGCGCAGCCTACGGCTTTAATACTACCGGCGGCGCCATTGATATTCGCACCCGTAAACCCACCTTCACCCCTGAATATTCACTGGAGCAATCTTTCGGGCAGCGCGGCTATCTACAATCCAAACTGATGGCGTCTGGGCCGCTCAGCGACCACTGGGCGGGACGCATCAATCTGTCACGCACCGAACGGGGTGGAAACGTCACGAATATCGAAAACGGTCATAAACTGGGAGGCAGCACCAATAACGGCGTGCGCGGTCAGTTGCTTTATCAACCTAATGACAGCTTTAGCCTTCGCATCACTGGCGATTACAGTGATTCCACGCAGCGTCCGGTTTCGGTGCTGGTGAGCGCAACCGATGCGTTTCGTACTCGGGCGGAACAGACCGGCCTCAAGGTTGTCGGCGGCCGTCAGGTCGCGATGGATGACGAGAATATTATTCGCGTGGCGCAAGGCGGTGGATCGGTAGAGGCCAACTGGAAGCTGAAAAACGGCTATAGCGTTAATTCTCTGTCGTCACTACGCTATTTCCGCGTATTGCCCAGCACGGCGGATAACTGGAACATTCCGCTCTATCACGACAGCGGCGCTGACGTGCGCGATCGCGTCTGGTCACAGAGTTTTTGGTTGGATTCCCCCAAAGGTAATACGTTCGATTATTCACTGGGCGTCGATTACTGGGGAGAGAACCTCGATACCGAGGCAAACAGCCGCTACTACAACGACAACCGCGTGCGGACGTGGGTAGGAAATGGCTATCAGGGCATTAACGTTCAGCGCTTTGGCACGCTGGATGACACCGTTTATTCCGTCTATGGTCGCGGAACCTGGCATGCCGCCGAGAAACTGGATGTCATTGTCGGCCTGCGCCAGACCTATGAGAAAAAAGAAGGGACGTTTGTTCGCAAAAACCGCGCAACCTTTGACTCTGGCCCGCTCTCGCAAACCAACCGCCTGCCCTCTGGCTCCATCAGCCTGAACTGGTTCGCAGCACCGAACGTCACCCCTTACGTCACACTGGGCTATGGGGAAAAATCCGGCGGCCTGAATGTTTCATCCGGGGCAGCAAGGCAGCTCGGAATCGATTCGCTGTACGTCGATCCAGAAAAAACCCGTTCGGCGGAGCTGGGGGTCAAAACCCACTGGTTACAGCGCAAAGTGGAATGGAATACCGCACTGTTCTGGAGCGTTGTCGAAGATTTCCAGAACAACGCCTATGACGAGGAAACGGATACCAGCTACCTGATTAACGCCGGGAAATTCCGCTCACGCGGCGGCGAAACACAGCTGACGCTGCGCCCGCTTGACGGCCTGAGCATCAGCCTGGCTGGTACTGTTCTGGATGCCCGCTACCTGAACTTCCCTAACGCCCGCTGCCCGGCAGAAATCTCCGCCGTCTCGTGCGATATGTCAGGAAAGCGTGTCTTTAAGTCCCCGACGCTGAGCTACAACACACGCGTGCGTTATCAATGGGATACACCAAACAATCTGCAAGCCTCGGTTTCCGGTCAATGGTCATGGCGGAGCTGGGCCTATGGCACGCTTGACGATTCCGAATACAACCGCATTCCAGCGTATGGCGTTCTGAACCTGTCTAGCGGACTGAGCGGTAAGCAAGGCGATAACCGTTGGAACGTCTCACTGTGGGTGAAAAATGCGCTGGATAAAGACTACTACCGCTCCGTCAGAGGCTCCAGCGCCACAACGGGCGTGATTGGCGAACCACGCATGGTCGGGATCTCGATTGGCTACGACTTCAAGGGCTAACGTCATGGACAAGATGGCTTACTCGCGCCGACGCTTCCTGCGCGACAGCACGCTGCTGGCGCTGTCGGCACCGTTCTGGACATCGGCGCACGCCACCACGCCTCAAGCCTCTGCCTACGCAGGCGAATCTGCGCCACAGGTCAGTCTGCGCTGGCTGGACGGGCAGCAGCCCCACGCCTTCACCGGCGTGACCTGGGGCGTAGCCTGGCCACAGGGCGCGGTGCGTAACGACAGCGGCTTCCAACTGCACGATGCGCAGCAGCGGACTTACGACCTGCAAAGCTGGCCGCTGGCTCACTGGCCGGACGGTTCGATTAAATGGTCGGCACACGCGCTGGGCGGCACCACGCCGCCCGAAGACGGGCTAACGCTGCGGCCGATTCCCGTTAAGGACGCGCCGACGGGTTCAGCAATGGTCAGCGAGCATGAGCACGGCTGGACGGTGGAGACGGGCCGCATTCGCTATGTGATTCCACGCTCAGGCTCTCGCCTGATCGAAGAAATCTGGCGGGATAATCGGCTGGCGTTAACCAACGGCAGGCTGGTGTTGCGCATGCAGCGAGGGGCGGAAACGGATAGCACGCTGACGCAGGATACCTATCAGGGTGTGATTGATACGGTCACGGTGGAGCAAAACGGGCCACAGCGGACAGTGATTGCACTACGCGGTACGCATCACGCCCAGCAGCAGGAGCGGACGTCTATCCCCTTTATTATCCGTATCTATAGCTATGCGAACACCGACTCGCTGCGTGTCATACACACCCTGATTTATGACAACGATGACGAACAACTCAACCTGAAAGGGCTGGGGTTAGCGTTTGATGTGCCGCTACAGGGAGAACTGCACGATCGTCACGTCCGTTTCGTTTCCGATCAAGGCGGACTCTTTCGTGAAGCGGTACGCGGCCTGAGTGGGCTACGCCGCGATCCCGGCGCAGCCGTTATCGCGGCACAGTTGGCCGGACAAGCTACACCGCCGATCGCAGATTTTTCGCCGGAGGTCGGAAAAAGGCTGGATTACATTCCCGCGTTTGGCAGCTACCGCCTGACCCAGCACCATCCCGACGGCTTCCAGATACACAAACGCACCGCTGCCGGACAGGGCTGGCTGCTTTCCGCCACGGGTGAACGGGCGGCGGGCGTCGGCTATCTGGGCACGCCAACCGGCGGCGTGGCATTCGGAATACGCCATTTCTGGCAGAGCTACCCGGCCTGTCTGGAAATCGAGAAGGCTCACACTGACGCGGCGACCGTCACGCTCTGGCTGTGGTCACCGTGGGCAGAACCGATGGATATGCGCTTTTATCATGACGGGCTGGTTCAGGATACCCATGACAAACAGCGCGAAGGGCTGGCAATTACCTACGAAGATTACGAACCGGGCTTCGGTTCGGCGGTCGGCGTGGCTCGCACCAGCGAACTGTTTATTGATGTGCTGCCCGCGACGCCCGACGCGGACGATCTGGTGAAGCGGGCGCGACGCATGCAGCAACCGCCACTGCTGGTGGCGGACGCTCAGGACTTGCACCGCGCGCAGGCGTTTGGCCCACTGTGGGCACCCGTCTCTTCTTCCTCTGCCACTACGCCAGCCCGCGTCCGGCTGGAGAAACAACTGGAGGCATATTTCGATGTCTATCAGCAGGAGGTTGAACAGCGGAAATGGTACGGCTTCTGGGATTTCGGCGACGTGATGCACACCTATGACAGCGACCGTCACGTCTGGCGCTACGATGTAGGTGGCTACGCGTGGGATAACTCGGAGCTCAGCACCGATCTGTGGCTCTGGTATTACTTTCTGCACAGCGGGCGCGCCGAGGCATTTCGCATGGCAGAAGCCATGACGCGCCACACGGGCGAAGTGGACGTACACCATTTGGGACGCTTCAGTCCGCTGGGGTCACGACACAATGTCCGCCACTGGGGCGACAGCGCCAAACAGCTGCGTATTTCTACCGTTGCCAACCGTCGTTTCCTTTACTACCTCACTGCCGATGAGCGCATCGGTGAACTGATGGACGAACAGGTCGAGGCGCTGCGTACACTCGGCACCGTCCTGCCCGGCCGCAAGATCGGACAAACATCGCCCGCCGATCCGCATCACGTCAGCTTGAGTTTCGGGACGGACTGGGGCGCGGTAGCCGCCGCCTGGTTAACCGCCTGGGAACGGCACGGCGATCCGGCAATGCGTGAACGCCTGCTCACCAGTATGCAAACCATCGCGGCGCAGCCACACGGTTTTTTCACTGGCGGGTCAGCTATCGATCCCGATACCGGGCGCATCGTGCTGGCTCCGCCGAATCAGGTGGAGATTTCACATCTGAGCGCGGTTTTTGGTCTAACAGAAATCTGTAGTGAGCTGGTCGAAGCGCTGCCCGATCCCGCGTTTACCCGCGCATGGCTCGACTACTGCCGACTGTATAACGACCCCGTCGCGCTAAGCGTGACCGTGGGTAAGACGGTGAAAAAGCTCAATCTGGCTCAGGGACATGCCCGACTGACTGCCTTTGCCGCACGACGGTTGAACGATCGTGCGCTGGCACAGCGCGCCTGGGAAGAATTTACCGCAGGCAGCGGCGGTATCGCCCATCCGACGCTCGAACAGCGGCGCTTAACGCCTCCCATCGTGCTCTCTCCGATCAATGAGGCGGTGATTGATTCCACCATTGATAAACATTCCGGCAGTACCACCGCCACCAATCTGGCGACCAATGCCGTCGCGCAGTGGGGATTAACCGCCATCGCCCTGCTGGCCTTGCTGGATGACATTCCCTCTTCTTAATGCCGCCACCCGGCGGCACGCTACAGGACATCACCATGACTGACCCAGGTTGTACTGAAAACACGCTCCTACTGTCGCCACAGGCAGGCGGCACACATGACATTATCGATTCGCCACATCGTTCAACGTTGATCTGGTCCACGGATTCAGCAGGTCAGCCGTTACGCTGGCAGGTCGAACAGGAAGACCCTGACCGCACGGCGATCCAGACCACGCCGGAGCATCTGAGGCTGGAAAGCGCCGCCGGGCTGACGATCTGGCTAGACACCCCACTCTCGGGCACCTATCGCATCGCCTTCACGCGCGAGGTTTTAGTCGCAGATTGCCCTTACGACCGGGTGTCCGATGTGAACCAGTTCTGGGCCGCGCGCGACCTGCATCACCCGAGCCTGTTTACCCGGTACGGCAAACTCAACGAATATGACAGCCTGAATCTGTACTATGTCGGCATGGGCGGTAACTGGAACAGCACCACGCGATTTCGGTATTACGATGGTTACGGCGAGCGCCTGCTGCTTGGCGAATATACTGATGCTGCGCACCTGCTGCGCCCGAATCATCGCTATCGCATCGTGATTGAAGTGGATCGGCGGGAAACGCGTTTTTGGGTCGATAATGTGCTTTATTTCCACGCCAGCTATCCAAATACGCCAGCCCCAGGCTATTTTGGCTTTCGGACCGTCTTTTCACGTCAGGAAATCAGCGATTTCAGCATCACTCCGCTGTAAGCGCCGTAGGCGTGCCGTGCAGGTCACCGTCGACCTGCACAAAAGTGTCAATCAACTTGCGCGCCAGCAACGACAAGCGAGCGTCCGCCAGATAAATAATGCCGTAGTGGGTATAAAACTCGTCGGTGTTGTCGTCCAGACCCGCAATCTTCAACATATGCAGCCCGTGTCGCTCGGGCTCGTTGAAATGGTTGGTCGTGCCGATGGCATCCGAATGACGAACCACATCCAGAAGGCTGTAGCCATTCTCACACTCAATGCTGGTGCGAATATCCAGTTTACCGCTCAGTTGCACCAGCGCACGGTGCAGGTTGGGTGGGCGGATCGTTGCCGCCAGCGGGTAGGAAAAGAATTGCTCGACGGTGATCTCTTCCTGCGCCGCCAGCGGATGCCCGCTACGGCAGCAGAAGCCCCAGCGGTGCTGGCTCAGCGGCTGTACGCGATAGCGGGTATCGAATTCAAAATTGCGCATGTCCGCCACGATAAAGTCCAGCTCTTCGGCCATGAGCCGATGGCCCAGCGCCTGCCAGTTATCGACACGAAAGACCATCCGCACCTTTGGGTAATGTCGCGAAAAATCCCCGATCACCTGCGGCATTAGCCAGGCTGCGGGAGCTGGGCCACAGCCAAAATTCACTTCGCCCGCTTCTTTCTCGTTGAATTGCTGGATATCGTTAAACAGATCGTGCGTCTGATTAATCAGGCGGCGCGCGTGTTCCAGCACCACCAGCCCTTTCGGCGTCGGCTCCAGTTGGTTCATGCGATCGATCAGACGCGTACCGATGGTCTGCTCCAGCGACTGAATGCTGCGGCTGAAAGCGGATTGAGAAAGCTTCATCGCCTGTGCTGCCGACGTAAAATTTCGATGTTCAATCAGAGCAATAAAGTGGCGCAGTTGGCGAAGATCGATGTTCATAGCAGCAATCAGCGTGTCATCAAGACGGAAGGAATTTGCAGGCTAGCAGGTCTGAACGTGCAGAAAAAATAATAAAACCGATTTTTATATTCTTGCTGGTTATATATCTACAACGGCGGATGTGATGGAGGAGCCGGAGGAGGGACTCACCTCAAATGCCTAGCGCAGGCTCTTATACGACAATCCAGAGGCATCGCGAGTTTTGCCGTTATCCGGCGTAAAAAATTATGCTGAGGAGATAGCGGGCTTAGGATGAGCCGCAGGGACGCGGCTCAAGCTTGCGCCACGTCGGGAACGTGTCGCAAGCGGTCCGTGAAGCCAGATACCGACGAAGGAACCGCGTCAGCGGCATAATTCGCGCCTAAAGCCTTGGGGTCACGGGGCGAGCGGCGCTTGAGACGCCCCGTGTCGGGCGCGTGCTACGAGGTAGCATGAAAATAACAACATTATCGCGCACGAAACCGTCTTAACGTCCGCATAAAAATAGACGAAGAGACAGAAAGCATCAGCTTTGTGGTATCAGAACAGTTTTTTCGCTGTATCCAGCCAGTCGCCTTTGAAAGGACGTTTCATGTTCTCAATGGCGTCGATGATGTCGTGGTGCACCATTTTTTCATTCTGGATACCGACACAGCGGCCGCCGTAGCCCTGCTGCAACAGTTCGATAGAATAAGCGCCCATGCGCGAAGCCAGAATACGGTCATACGCCACCGGTGAACCGCCACGCTGAATGTGGCCGAGTACGGTCGCACGGGTTTCGCGTCCCGTTTCTTTTTCAATGTATTTCGCCAGTTCGTCGACGTCGCACACCAGTTCGGTGATCGCCACAATCGCGTGTTTTTTGCCTTTCTCAATACCTGCTTTGATTTCGCAGACCAGATCTTCCGGGCTGAACGGCACTTCCGGCAGAACGATGAATTCACAGCCGCCAGCAATCGCCGCCGCCAGCGTCAGGTCACCACAGTGGCGCCCCATCACTTCCACAATAGAAATACGCTGGTGTGAAGAGGAGGTGTCTCGCAGGCGGTCAATCGCTTCCAGCACGGTTTCCAGCGCAGTAAAGTAACCAATCGTGTAGTCCGTACCCGCCACGTCGTTATCGATCGTGCCCGGTAAGCCGATACAAGGGAAACCCATTTCGGTCAGACGCTTGGCACCCATATAGGAACCGTCACCGCCGATAACCACCAGCGCATCCAGACCGCGTCTTTTCATATTTTCTACGCAAACCTGACGCACCGCTTCATCACGGAACTGCGGGAAACGCGCAGATCCCAGAAACGTGCCGCCACGGTTAATCACATCCGATACGCTGTAGCGATCCAACTGCTCCATACGATCTTCATACAAGCCCTGATAACCATCATAAATGCCGTAAACTTCCAGCCCTTCTGTGAGTGCAGCACGAACCACACCACGAATTGCCGCATTCATACCTGGCGCATCGCCACCGCTCGTCAACACTCCGATTCTTCTAATCATGACAACCTCTGGACTTGTAGATGTAATTTTGCAGGATTCTTCTATCGTAAATTCACCGCCGCCGTAAAACAGGCAGCAACGCCTTATTCTTTTATTAGCATATTATAACAAACACCCGAAGCTGAATTGATTCAGGTCAGGCTAAATTGTGCATAAATTTTCATGGCGTATCACGTTTTTCACATAAAATGTGAAACATAGCCGACTACACCGCCAGCCTGCCACGCTGATTTTCCGGCACGACGGAAATCGGATCCTGATGGATAATAATATCGGCACCCGGAAACTGTTTAAGTAATGCCTGCTCCAGTTCATCTGCAATTTGATGTGCCTGAACCAGCGGCAGGGCATCATCCATTTCCAGATGCAGTTGAATAAAGCGCGTTGGGCCGGAACGTCGGGTACGCAACGCATGTGCGCCGCGAATACCCGGCCAGTTTGCGATAACTTCAGCGATGGCACGGTGTTCTTCATCCGGTAATGCCCGATCCAATAGCGACTGCACGGCGCCATACCCCATGCGCAACGCGCTGTATAAAATATAACCACCTATAGCTAATGCAAACAGGGAATCGGCGCGCGTAACGCCTTTCCAACTGAGCGCCAACGCCACCAGAATCGCGCCGTTCATCAACAGATCGGACTGATAATGCAGCATATCCGCCCGCACCGCCTGGCTATGCGTACGCTTCACGACCCAACGCTGGAACGATACCAGCAACAGCGTGGCCACGAGCGCAATGAGCGTCACCCACACGCCCACTTCCGGCGCGTGCAGCGTCTGCGGCTCCAGCGAGTGTTGCAGCCCTGTCAGAATCAGGAACAGCGCCGAGCCGGAGATAAACATGCTCTGCGCCAGCGCCGCCAGCGACTCCGCCTTACCATGGCCGAATGCATGTTCAGTATCCGCCGGCTGCAACGAATAGCGCACCACCAGCAGGTTAACCAGCGACGCGGCGATATCTACAAGCGAATCAACCAGCGATGCCAGCAGGCTCACCGAACCGGTGTGCCACCAGGCAAACACTTTCATTATGAACAGCACCAGCGCCACGACGGTTGCGCTCACTGCTGCCAGCGTCACCAGACGCGCATAGTGTGGATTCATCATGCCCTCACAGAAAACCGATCGCCTGGGTTGTTACCCACGTTCAACTCGTTAATGATGTTTTTAACACACGGGAATAGCGAACAAACGTCAAAATACAGCATACCGTCGCCAGCATCGCCATCGCCGCCCCCATGAAGCCGATGTCGGGCAAGCCTAAATGGATAATAACCTGATTGCCCAGCAGCGCACCGCCGCCGATCCCAATGTTATAAATCCCCGAATAGAGCGCCATTGCCACGTCGGTGGCATCCGATGCCAGTGTCAGCACTTTGACCTGCATCCCCAGGCTCAGCGCCATAATGGCGATACCCCAAACGATACACAGCGTCGACAGGCTCCAGCCGCTGAATGACAACGGCAACAGTAACAGCAAACACACCGCCAAAAACGCGAAGGAAACAATCAGGAAGCCCGCCGGGTATTTGCTGCTGTAGCGGCTAAACAACATACTGCCAATGATGCCGGCACCGCCAAAAATCAACAGCAAGATAGTGGTGAAGTTTTCATTCAACAACGCCACTTTCTGGATAAACGGCTCAATATAACTGTAGGCGGTAAAGTGCGCCGTCACGATCATCACTGTCAGGCCGTACACGCACAGCAACGCCGGACGCTCAAGCAGGAGAGGCAAACTCTTCAATGAACCGGAATTGCTGCTCGGCAACATGGGCAGCAGTTTCATCAAACCCAGCATAATCGCGACGGCGCTCAGGCCAATAAGGACAAACGTTACGCGCCAGCCCAGATACTGCCCGACCACACGCCCTAGCGGCAGTCCCAGCACCAGCGCCAATGCCGTTCCGGTCGCCAACAGGCTCAGCGCCTGCGCTTTTTTGCCCGCAGGCGCCAGCCGTACCACCAGCGATGCCGTAATTGACCAGAACACCGCGTGAGCCAGCGCCACACCGATACGGGCGATGACCAGCACCCAATAATTCCAGGCCAGCCCAGACAGCACATTGCTGACAGCAAACAGAATAAAGATTTTGATCAGCAGGCTGCGCCGTTCCATATCACTGGACAGCAGCATGCAGGGCAACGACATCAGCCCCACAACCCAGGCATAAATCGTAATGATCAGCCCAACCTGCGCGGCACTCATGGAAAAGCTAGCCGCGATGTCTGACAACAACGCAACAGGGGCAAATTCAGCAGTGTTAAAAATGAATGCCGCCAGAGAAAGGCTGACGACGCGTAACCAGGCGGTCGAACGGGAAGAACGGGTCATGGTATTGATATCAAAAGTTAAAATAAAAGAATGCGCCCCCTGTCGTGGCAGAGGCTAACGCGATGGAGCAATGGTACAGAGAAAGTATGACATCGCCATGTAATCGGCGAGCGGCCAAGGGTGTTTCAGCGTGCTTTTATGAGGATGTCAGCCAAAAGCCTGAAGACAGGTAAAGGAACATTCATGAGCATCATTTTTGGTGCTCATATTCTACGCGTTCTATCTTATATTGTGCTGATTTTTTCGTGCCGAATTTTAGACAAAAAAAACCCTCCATCATGGAGGGCGAAAAGACAGGGATGGTGTCTATGGCAAGGAAAAACAGGGTGTGTACCTACTACACATTACTACTCGGACTGCACTACGTTTACTACAGACTACTTACTACACTAGCGCGACTACTCGGGACTATCTGTCTCAACATCGTTTGTCGTGCCTGGTGATGGCGCGGACATCTGGTTAAACATGGATACCTGTTGCTGCATCTCTTTCATACGTTGCTTATGCTTCAGTTCTAATATTTCTTTCTGCGCTGGCGTCAGCAGGTTGTACATTTGGTTGCGCACTCGGGTCATCTGAATCTGACGCTCAATCTGCATACTCATCATTCGGGTTATTTGCACTCGCACCGCCGCTTCATCAAATGTTTCCGCCGTCACCAGCTTGTGCATGGCTTTAACATCTTCGGAGTTAAACGCCGGCTTGTCTTGACGGCTCTGGTGCATCAAATCGCGCATTTGCTGGCGCTGTTGCTCAGTCAGCCTCACGCCATCGAACATACCTTGCTGGCCGGATACCCCTTTTATGGCGGAATCATCGATGTTCCAGCCGCTCGCCGAGGCGTCTCCATTTTCTGCTGCAAAGGCGGTAAATGTGCCTAACATAAGCAGTGAAGCAAGAGATAAGGTTGCGAACTGTTGCATCAATAACTCTCCAGAGCGGTACGTCATTTTGTGAATCAATGAGCATGAGTCTACGCATCTTGCTGCAAACATCCGTCAGAGGATGTAAAACTACGTAAAGTCATGGAATAGCGCTAATCTATGTCGTATTTTGCCCTTGGAGGTAGAGAAAACATGAATAAAATTCTGCTGGTTGATGACGATAGAGAGCTAACGGCTTTACTGAAAGAGTTGCTCGAAATGGAAGGTTTTAACGTCGTTGTCGCCTACGACGGCGAGCAGGCGTTACAGATATTAGATAGCACTGTTGACCTGTTATTACTGGACGTGATGATGCCGAAGAAAAACGGTATCGATACATTAAAAGAACTACGACAGCATCATCAAACACCGGTCATTATGCTGACCGCCCGCGGCAGTGAATTAGACCGCGTGCTTGGTCTGGAACTGGGTGCCGATGATTATCTGCCGAAGCCCTTTAACGACCGGGAACTGGTGGCGCGAATTCGCGCGATTCTCCGCCGTTCTAATTGGACCGATCAACAGCAGGCGGGCGATAACAGTGCGCCGACGCTGGAAGTGGATGGCCTGCGTTTGAATCCCGGACGACAGGAAGCCAGCTTTGACGATGTTGTGCTGGATCTGACGGGCACCGAATTTACGCTGCTCTATCTGTTAGCCCAGCGACTGGGACAGGTGGTTTCTCGTGAGCATTTAAGCCAGGAAGTGCTGGGAAAACGACTGACGCCATTTGACCGCGCGATCGATATGCATATCTCGAACCTGCGCCGTAAATTGCCAGAACGCAAGGACGGTTTACCCTGGTTTAAAACGCTGCGTGGACGAGGCTATTTGATGGTATCGGCTGCATGATCAACAGTTTGACCGCCCGTATTTTTGCTATTTTTTGGTTAACGTTGGCGCTGGTACTCATGCTGGTTCTAATGGTGCCCAAGCTGGACTCGCGCCAGCTTACCGCCTTGCTGGAAAACGAGCAGCGGCAGGGCATCATGCTGGAACAGCACATTGAAGCAGACCTTGCCAACACGCCCGCCAACGATCTGCGCTGGTGGCTACGGCTGTTCTGGGTGTTGGATAAGTGGGCACCGCCAGGACAGCGCCTTTTTCTGGTTACCAGTGAAGGCCGGATTCTCGGCGCGGAGAAACATGAAACCCCGATTGTGCGTAATTTTATCGGGCTGTCGGATAACGCCGACCATCCGCAAAAGAAAAATTACGGCCGCATCGAGCTTCTCGGTCCTTTTGCAATCCGCGATGGTGATGACAACTACCAGCTTTACCTGATTCGCCCTGCACGCAGCCCGCAGTCAGATTTCATCAGCCTGCTGTTTGACCGTCCTTTACTCCTGCTGATCTTCACCATGCTGATCAGTTCCCCGCTACTCCTCTGGCTTGCCTGGAGCCTGGCGAAACCCGCACGTAAGCTCAAACATGCTGCCGATGAAGTCGCCAAAGGCAACTTACGCCAGCACCCTGAGCTGGAATCCGGCCCACAGGAGTTTCAGGCGACGGGCGTCAGCTTTAACCAGATGGTCAGCGCGCTGGAACGGATGGTTACCGCACAGCAACGTCTGCTGTCGGATATCTCTCATGAGCTGCGCACGCCGCTGACGCGCTTGCAGTTGGCAACGGCGCTACTGCGTCGGCGTCAGGGTGAAGGCAATGAGCTGAACCGCATCGAAACGGAAACGCAGCGGCTCGACAGCATGATTAACGACCTGCTGGTGCTTTCCCGCAATCAGCACAAGAACGAGCTGACCCGTGAGTTCCTGCATGCCGATGAGCTATGGGGCAATGTGCTGGACGATGCCGCTTTTGAAGCCGAGCAAATGGGGAAAACGCTGGACGTGCCTTATCCTCCGGGGCAGTGGATGCTCTTCGGTAACCCGGCCTCGCTCGACAGTGCGCTGGAAAATATCGTGCGCAACGCGCTGCGCTACTCTCACAACCACATTGAAGTGGCCTTTTCAGTGGATAATCAGGGCATCACCATCAAAGTGGATGATGACGGCCCCGGCGTGAGCCCGGAAGATCGCGAACAGATTTTCCGCCCCTTCTACCGAACCGATGAAGCGCGCGATCGCGAATCCGGCGGCAGCGGTTTGGGCCTCGCTATCGTGGAAACCGCCATTACGCAGCACAAAGGCTGGGTCAAAGCAGAAGACAGCCCCCTGGGCGGGTTGCGCTTGATCATCTGGCTGCCGTTGCATCAACGGTAAATCGGAGCGGTTCCTCCACCGCCGACCTTTCTTTCTATCAGACCATACCACCTCAGGTGCCCGACATGGGCACCTGTCATTTTCTGTTTATCTCCGGGCTAAATAATTCGGGTTTGAGTTTTTTACGCGATTGCGTAGAGTGATCCCCACTCATGCCGAAAACAGGCAAGACCCGTGTTAAATGAAGGATACCAACCATGAAAGGAGTAACGCTGCTGGCTGGCGTACTGACAGCGTTAATGAGCAGTCAGGCATTCAGTTCCAGCGATGGAGTGTGCGGTTTTTCCGACTCAGAATGTGGCATGTCTGCCCTGCCTTACCTGCAACCGGGTAATGACACGCGTACGAATCTGATGTTGCTGCAAAGCCGCCTCCACGGAATTTCGCTTCCGTTACCCCATCCTTTACCCGATCAAACGCGTTCACGTGTCGACCCTTTCACGGCCTACCGAGTCATGGGGATCGCGGCGACGGAAACACCTCAGACATCAGAGGCAGGAGAGGATGTCACGGCGGATGCGCCCTACCTCTCGACGCTCAACAAAGCGAAGCAACTGCATCTTCCCTTGTCCGTTCAAAGCACTATCTCGACGTTTTCGCCTGACGATAACGAAGGACGGCATATTTCCAATGCGCTCTCCACGCTGGAAGCGTTTTTCGACGTCCTTCTGACAGACAAACAGCTCACCGGGGAACAACGCACGCTGCTGGCACATCAGCGGGTGAATATCCTCAACCCGTTGTATACCAAAGAGGCACTGAACGAGGGTCTTGTCAGACTGACGGACGCAGGGCATGCAGGCGCACTCACGCACTATCTGTTCGCGGTTCTGGCGTTTTATCAGGGTCACTTTGATGAGGCGGAAAGCGGTTTTCAGGCGTTGGTATCATCACCACAGCCTTGGGTAGCGGAAACCTCGCGCTACATGCTGATTCGCGTGGCAATCAATAAAGCCATGGAAGATGCGCTAGATGAATACAACATGTTCGATGCCAGTAAAGCCGATAAGGCTACCGCTCAGTCGGCCGTTCAGCATATTGACGACTACCTGAAGCAGTATCCCGAGGGACAGTACGTGGATTCCGCTAACGGACTGTATCGCCGCGCATACTGGATCATAAATGATACGAATGCCCTGGCGAAAACGTACCAACACGAACTGGACGGCACCACCGATATCGAAGACCTCCTTGAATTAAACGATGAGATCGACAATAAGTTGTTGGAAAATAGTCAGTTCACCAGTGCGCCAGACAGCGCGCTGTTGACGATGGTACAAGATCTCAAGCGATTCCGCTCCGATGAAGGCTGGCTGGCATTACCCGCCTTATCCGCCGATGAGCTGGCCGCACAGAAGCCGCTGTTTGAGCAAGGCAACATGCAGGACGCGTTTAGCTACCTTCAGGCCGCCCAGCTGTTTTATGGGCAAAAAGATTACGCTGCCGTGGTTAACAGCGTTCCCGCGACGCAAGCAAACGATATAACCGATACCGTGCGTTTTAGTCTGCAAGTGCTGCGCGGCCGGGCGCTGGTTCGTCTGGAGCGCTGGGATGAAGCAGAAGCACACTGGCGCCAATTGCTAACGCGCAATATGGGGTACACGCAAAATCAGTTCCTGCAACTGGCCCTCGCGGAAACGCTGGTCAAGGCGGGTCACCCGGAGCGGATATTTACCGCCGATAGCCCGGTGAAAAACCTGCGTTTTCGTTCCGCTGTGCTGAAAGTCAGCGCCAATGCCGATCTGCTCCGTCAGCAAACGAGTGCGAAACAGAGCCACGAAGAACGCGCTATCGCGTTGCATACGCTGTTGACCAAATCACTAACGCACGGTGATTACGCCAGCTATCTCAAAGATATTCAGTTGCGAAAAGACATCGCGCCGCTGGTCAGCAGCGAAAATCAGAGCTGGAATCAGGAAGATCTAACGGCGTTTGATTGGGATGGCAGCGACACCGAAGAAGACTATCAATGTCCGGCGCTGAATGACGTGGTCACGACGTTGAACCAACGCCCCAACGACGCCCGTGCGATTAACTGCCTCGGCGAATTTTTCCTGCGTACCAATAACAGCGTGGGCTTCGACTGGGGTGAAGGCAGCATGTTGAGCGGGCTCACCAACGCGCCAACGCAATTCGTCGGCACCGAATATAATCGTCTGGATGGTTATATGCGGGTGATTGCCGATCCGAAAGCGCCACCGGAAGACAAAACCTATGCTCTGTATCGCGCGGTCTACTGCTATGCGCCGAGTGGCTATAACGACTGTGGCCCACAGGAAATCAGCAAAGCCACCCGCAAAGCCTGGTTTACCCAACTGAAAACCAAGTACAAAGGCAGCGTGTGGGCAGACAAGCTCGATTATTACTGGTAACGTCGTCAATCGTGCTGGTCGGCCTGCTTGCATTATGTATGCAGGCCGCTTCCGTTAACGCGGCACCGTTAACCACCCACGTGGCACCCACCATCGTTGATGCTACGCGCTATCAGGATTTCTGGCTGTGGGCGGCGGTAAGACCGCAGCCCATCCTGCATCAGGCCCAGACGCTGTACTTGCATCAGGGAGAAGTGGCTCGCCGTCAGGGCAAAGTCGTTTTCCTGCGTCAGGGGATTCCACCCAGCCAGCTACGCGTTAACCGCGTCTGGCTGGCTTTTCGCATGACGACGTTGGAGCTTTCCGATCGCCACCTGAACCGAATGATAAAGTTACGGGAAAAGTGGCAGCGCCACGGAAATCAGGTTGTCGGGATTCAGATTGATTTTGACGCGAAAAGCTATCAGTTGGCTGGTTATGTCGCATTTCTGACACAGCTGCGCGAGCGTTTACCCGAGGATTGTCAGCTCAGCATTACCGGGCTGCTCGACTGGTCGAAAACCGGGGATGTATCGGCATTGAACCGTTTACAGGGTAAGTTGGATGAAGTGGTGGTGCAGACCTATCAGGGGCGCAGCACCATTACCAACTACGCCGAGTACCTACCCGCGCTGCTGAAACTGGCTCTGCCTTTCCGGGTGGGATTGGTACAAAACGGCAAGTGGGAACCGCAGTGGCAGCAGCGCCTTGCCACTTCACCGTATTATCGCGGGGAAGTGGTGTTTCTGGTGAATCCGCCACTGAAAAAATCCGCCACCGGCAAACTGTAGCAAGCCGTGACTACAGGCAGCCGCCGAAGCCATTTTGCCGCCAGGCTTCATAGCTGATGATCGCCACCGCATTGGACAGGTTCAGGCTACGGTTATTCGACTGCATGGGAATGCGGATACGAAAATCTGGCTCGAAGCCATTGCGAATCTCATCCGGCAGACCGGACGTTTCCGATCCAAACAGCAATACGTCACCGGGCTGGTAGCTCGGCTGATCATAAGGACGGCTGCCTTTGGTGGTACAGGCGAAGATGCGTTTACCCGGAACCGCGGCCAGAAAATCCTGATAATTTTTATGACGGCTGACGCTCGCCAGATCGTGATAATCCAGCCCCGCACGGCGCAGTTTTTTCTCTTCAAAATCAAACCCCAGCGGTTCAATTAAATGAAGCGTACAGCCGTTGTTAGCCACCAGTCGGATAATATTGCCGGTGTTCGGTGCAATTTGAGGCTCATAGAGCGCGATATGGAACATGAGATAACATCAACCACGAAGGAAAATTCCGCCGCAGTATAACGCATTCCCACAGGGCAACCCAAAACCTGTACGCCGGAATGCGGATTACTCTGCACGACGTTTTCACCCACAGCGATTACACTTGACCTTACAGATGAAGGCATTCGAGCGGCGATAATGGATAGATCGTAAAGACGCTGTAAATACATCCCTGTACGCTCGGATTGCGCCATCCATGGCGCAAACGCTTTACTCTTCTATCTCATTATTGCCGTTTTCGTTTCGCAAATGGCTTATCTACAGGCCGAAGGCTTGTGTGGAGGTTTAATGAAACACCCTAAGACACTATTCGCCTGTGCTGTGCTGCTCGGCCTGCCGTTTGTGGCAAGCGCCAACACGACACAAGCGCCCACACCTCAACAGCAGTTTGAGAACGGCATCAGCAGCCAGAAACAGTTGCAGCAGACTATGCAGCAGAGCCAGAAATTGCAGCAACAGCAACTGAATCAGCAGCTCCAGCAGCGTAATCAACAGTTGAATCAACAACGTCAGCAGCAGCTACAGAAAGATTTGGAGCGGTCGCAGAGAACCACGCCGCCGCCGCCAATTCAACAGAACCCCTGACCAACGGGTCTGCTCTTTTGGTTTTTTATTATCTTACGCGCGTAAAGAATTACGCTGAGGTGGGCATGACCGCCGGATGAGCGGTATGGACACCGCGAAAGCCTGTGCCGCGCCGGGAGCGCGTCACAGGCGGTCCGGGTTGCGGGCATGAACACCGAAGGTACCGCAAAGCGGCGTGATTCCCCGCGAAAAGCCGGGGGTCACGGGGCGGCGGCGATTGAGCCGCACCGTGTCGGGCGCATACGACAACGGTTGCAGAAAACCACGAGAACAAACGCGCACGAAACATTACATAACACTAACAGAATGCCTAACCACAGGCTTCCTAGCCAAGCGTGGCTAACTATAACCGCACACCCATCAGCGTCAGAATCAACGGCGTGGTTAATGCCGCCATCGCCGTGGAGAGCAGCAGGCTGGATGCCACCGGGCCGCCCAGCACATCGAACTGGCGCGACATCAGATAGACGTTGACGCCCACCGCCATCGACCCCAGCAGCACAACCGCACGCGTTTCCATTTCCGGCAGACCGAGTGCAATCGCAATTCCCCAGATCACCAGCGGCTGCACCAGCAGCTTGATCGTGCAAATTGCCGTGCTAATCTGCCAGCCATCGCGCACGCGGTATTCCGCCAGCCCCATTCCCAGCGCCACCAGCGACAGCGGCGCGGCAATCTGTCCCAGCATGGAAAGCGGCTGATCGACATAAGACGGCAGCGGTAATCCCGTCAGGCTGAACGCCGTACCGGACAGAATGCCGATAATCAGCGGGTTCTTCAGCACGCCCAACGCGGTTTTGGTAAACCCCTGTAGCGACAACGCCCCGTTACGCGCCCATTCCACCGACACCGTCACCAGTGTCCACAAAATAAGCCCGTTAAACACCACGACCAGCGCAACCGATGGGATCGCCTCTTCGCCCAGCATCAGCGTCGCAATCGGCAGCCCCAGCATCACGTTGTTGGAGAAGATGCCACTCAGTGCAAACAACGAGCCGGAGACGCCATCAAGATGGAAGATCTTACGCGCCACGATCCGCCCTAAGATAAACACCAGCAGGCAGCCGCCGAAAAAAGCGATCAGCAGTCGGGCATCCACCACCGGACGTTTGGAAAAATCCGACATCAGGCGGAACAGCATCGCGGGCATGGCGACGGAGAAGACAAAACGCGTCATACCGTCGGTCACGGTGGTTGGCCATTTACCGTAGCGAATCAGGCTATAGCCGAGCGCGATGAGAACAAAGAGGGGTAACGACAGAAAAATCTGGTGCCAAAGCGAAACAATAAATGCGGGCATGAAGCCACTTCCTTATTACCGGCACCAAGTCAGAAAGGGGATCCGTTATTACGGAGATATACCCTAAATAATTCGAGTTGCGTGACAAAACGTTAGCGTTTTGAACAACGCTATGCGTTGACCCTTTAGGGCAAGGCCCATTTATGGCCTTGTCATGCGGCAACCGCGTGACAAATTCGTCAGGAACGAATTTGATCAGCCAACGGCTGGCCTTCGGTGAGAGACAGGATGTCTCTCATTTCATCCCCAAGAGCTTACTCAGGTAAGTGACTGGGGTGAACAAGGGAAGCCAACGCACAAGCAGCTTGAAGTATGACGGGTATAGAGGCAGACCTCAGCCGGTCGCGAAGTTAGCCCCAATTAAATCTATCCGGTCAGTACAGATGCAGTCAACGCCCCAATCCAGCAAAGTTTGCGCGCGATCAGGTTGGTTGACGGTATAAACCAGAATGCGTAAACCCGCGGCTTTCAGCGCCGCGACGCGTTCTGCCGTCAGCAGTTTGTGATTCAGGTGAATGGACACACACCCCAGACGCTGCGTTAATGTCAGCCAGTCCTCTTCCCACTCATCCAGCAACAGCCCGCGCGGGAGTTCCGGTACAGTCTTCTGCGCCGCCTCGAGGGCTTCGATAGAGAACGAGGACAGCAACGGTGCTACCGGGTGATCGGCCCACAACTGGCGCGACGCCAGTGCAATCACCCGTCCGGTTTCGGTTTCATATCCGGTGGTAGGTTTAATCTCAATGTTGGCCGCCATCCCATACTGTGCACAACGTTTTGCGACTTCCGATAGTAGCGGCAGGCGTTCACCGACAAATTGATGACCGTACCAGCCACCGACATCCAGCCCGACCAATTTGTCCCACGGCAGTTCGCCTGCAATACCCCAGCCGTTGCTGGTACGCTCAAGCGTGTCGTCGTGTAGGAGGAAAATCTGACCGTCATGCGACAGCTTGGCGTCAAATTCGATCATCTTGTGACCGAGGCTGGCACCGACATCAATCGCCGCCAGCGTGTTTTCCGGTGCCAGTGAACCACCGCCGCGATGGGCGACAATGCTCGGGTAAGGCCAGATTGTTTCCATTATTTCATCCGTAATCCGCTTTGCGAATCAAACAGGTGCCATGATGAGGTCGGTAAATGCAGCCAAAGCGTCGAACCGATGGAGGGACAGTGCTCATAAGAGAGCCTCGCGATGATGTTTTGTCCGCCCCACTTGCCGTGCGCTAAGTTATCTGCCCCCAGCAGTTCGAGTGTGTCGATCTGTAGCGGAATGCCGTCGGTTTCGCGCGCCGCCAACTGAATATGCTCCGGTCTTACCCCCAGCGTCAATGCCTTACCACGCCACTGCGGCTTCGGCTCAGGTAGTGCCAGCGCGATGTCACCGCCGATTTCAAAGCGGCAGCCATCATCGCTAATACGCCCTGACCACAGGTTCATAGCGGGTGAACCAATAAAGCTGGCCACAAACAGCGAGGCCGGACGACGATAAATCTCAGCTGGCGCGCCGATTTGCTCTGCGATCCCTTTGTTCATCACGATGACGCGCTGCGCCAGCGTCATGGCTTCAACCTGATCGTGTGTGACGTACAGGCTGGTGGTTTTCAGGCGCTGGTGCAGTTGCTGCAATTCCAGCCGCATCTGTACGCGCAGTTTGGCATCCAGATTCGACAGCGGTTCGTCGAACAGGAACACCGCCGGTTCACGGACAATCGCCCGCCCCATCGCCACACGCTGACGCTGGCCGCCCGATAGCTCACGCGGTTTGCGTTGCAGCAGCGGCATCAGTTCCAAAATACGCGCCGCGTCTTCTACGCGCTCACGAATCTGCACCTTGCCGAAACCACGGATTTTCAGGCCGTAAGCCATATTGTCGAACACGTTCATATGGGGATAAAGCGCATAGTTCTGGAACACCATCGCAATACCGCGATCTTTCGGTTCCAGATCGGTGACACGCTGGTTATCAATATAGATATCACCGCTGGTGGTGCATTCAAGGCCAGCCACCATACGGAGCAACGTTGATTTTCCGCAGCCCGATGGCCCCACCATCACCACAAACTCGCCATCAGCGACGTCCAGATCGATAGGTTGGATAATCTGTGTTTTGCCATCGTAAGACTTGGTGACGGCCTGAAGTTTTAAACATGCCATAAGCGTTTCCGAAATTCGTCTTGATTTATTTTTCGCTGTCGACCAGACCGCGAACGAACCAGCGCTGCATCAGTAGCACCACCAGTAGCGGCGGTAGCATGGTCAGCAGCATGGCAGCCATCACTTGATTCCACTGGGTCGCCCCATCGCCGGAGGCAATCATGCTTTTAATCCCGGCGACCGCAGTACCCAGATTGGCATCGCTGACAATCAGCAGCGGCCACAGGTACTGGTTCCAGCCGTAGATGAATGTGATCACGAACAGCGCCGCCAGATTGGTCTTCGACAGCGGTAAAACCATATCGAAGAAGAAACGCATCGGGCTGGCACCGTCGATACGCGCCGCTTCCATCAATTCATCCGGCAGCGTCATAAAAAACTGACGGAACAGGAAAGTGGCGGTCGCCGAGGCCATCAAAGGCAGGGTTAAACCGGTGTAGCTGTCCATCATGTCCAGCCGCGCGATCACTTCCACCGTCGGGAAAATACGCACTTCCACCGGCAGCATCAGTGTCAGGAAAATCATCCAGAAGAACAGGTTACGCAGCGGAAAACGGAAATAGACGATGGCGTAAGCGGACAGGATCGAGACGGTGATTTTGCCTACCGTAATCGCTAGTGCTATCACAAAGCTGTTGAGCAGCATCAACCCGAACGGCGTAGTGTTGTTGCCCGCACCGTGCAGCCAGATATAACGCAGGTTTTCCCACAGGTGAGAACCGGGGATGAGCGTCATCGGCACCTGAAAGACTTCCTGGTTATCCAGCGTGGCGGCCACAACCCCCACATACAGCGGAAACAGTACGGCGAGGATGCCGACGATCAGCATGACGTGGCTGAAAATAGTTAACCCGCGACGATTCTCAATCATTGGCCGTTGACCTTAGTAGATTCACCTTCATTGATAGTTCACCTTCCGTTCAACAAAACGGAACTGAATAATGGTCAGCCCGATAACCAGCATCATCAGTACCACCGACTGCGCTGCCGAACTGGACAAATCCAGCCCCGCGAAGCCCTCACGATAAATTTTGTAGATCAGCGTGGTCGTCGACTGCACTGGCCCACCGGCCGTCGCAGCATCGATAATCGGGAAGGTATCGAAAAAGGCGTATACCAGATTGACCACCAACAGGAAGAAGCTCACCGGTGAGATCATCGGCAACACCAAATTGAAGAAGCGCCGTACCGGGCCTGCGCCATCAATCGCGCCCGCTTCGACTAATGAACGAGGGATCGATTGCAGCGCCGCAAGAAAGAACAGGAAGTTATAGCTAATCTGCTTCCAGACCGATGCCAATACCACCAAAAACATCGCCTGACCGCTGTGCTGCGCATGGTTCCACGTATAGCCCAGCAGCCCAAGAAAATGGGTGATCAGCCCCAGACCGGGATTAAACAGGAACATCCACAATACGGCAGCAACGGCGGGGGCCACGGCATACGGCAGGATGATCAACGTCTGGTACAGGCGGCTGGCACGGATCACATAGTCCACCAGCGCGGCCAGAAAGAGTGAAATCAGCATGCCAAACCCGGCTACCAGAAAGCTGAATATCAGCGTGGTGTAAAACGAATCGAGGTAGTAAGGGTTATTGAACAGTTGCCTGAAGTTTTCCATACCGACGAACTCGCTGGATAACCCAAACGGATCCAGATTCTGTACCGAATACCACAGCGCCTGACCGGCTGGCCAGATAAAGAAAATCACGGTAATCAGCAGTTGAGGCAACACCAGAACATAGGGCAACCAACTACGACGAAAAACGGGGCGGGATGATGTCATGCGGTAACTCATTGCAAACAGAAAAGAAACAGGCCGATTCCCTTCGGCCCGGTATTACTCAACAGAAGCGTATTACTTCGTCGATTGTTCAAAGCGACGCAGCAGCGCGTTACCGCGTTCTACTGCGCTATCCAACGCCTGTTGAGGCGTCTTCTTACCTGTCCATACGCTTTCTAATTCTTCATCTACCACGGTACGGATTTGCGGCATGTTGCCCAAACGAAGACCTTTGGTGAACGGCAACGGTGGCTTGTTCAGCATCTGACGTGTGGCGATATCCGTACCTGGGTTTTTCTCGTAGAAGCCTTGCTTCTGCGTCAGCTCATATGCCGCAGTCGTGATTGGCAGGTAACCGGTTTTCTGGTGCCATTCAGCGGCATTTTCCGGCTCAGCCAGGAACGTCATAAACTCAGCGACGCCTTTGTAGGTCGCGGCATCTTTGCCGCCCATCACCCACAGGCTGGCTCCGCCGATAATGGCGTTTTGCGGTGCGCCTTTCACATCAGCGTCATACGGCATCATGCCGACACCGTAATTGAACTTGGCGTGTTCGCGAATGTTCGCCAGCGAACCGGAAGAAGCGGTCGTGATGGCGCAGTCGCCGTTATAGAATTTCTCGGTCGGCTCATCCTTACGCCCGAAATAGGTGAAGTCACCCTTCTTGTTCATGTCCTGCAACAACTGAATGTGCTTAACCTGCGTCGGCTTGTTGAATTCCAGTACGGCATCAGTGCCGTCAAAACCGTTATTTTTGCTGGCAACCGGCAGACCGTGCCAGGCACTGAAGTTTTCAATCTGAATCCAGCCCTGCCAGCCGCTGGCGTAGCCGCACTTCATCCCAGCGGCACGCAGTTTGGCGGTATACTCCGCCATTTGCTGCCAGGTTTTCGGTGGCTGTTCGGGATCTAACCCTGCCTTCTTGAAGGCATCTTTGTTGTAGTACAGCACCGGCGTGGAGCTGTTAAACGGCTGCGACAGCAAGTGGCCGCTCTTCGCATCGGTGTAATAACCGGAGACAGTCGGCACAAACACCGACTCGTCGAAATTAATGCCTGACTCTTTGAAGACTTCATAGACAGGCTTGATGGCTTTACTTGCCATCATGGTTGCCGTACCCACTTCGTAGACCTGCAAAATGGCCGGTGCATTCCCCGCACGGTAAGCCGCAATCCCGGCAGCCAGGTTCTGCTCGTAGTTGCCTTTATAGACCGGCACAATTTTTACATCGCTGTGTGCTTGGTTAAAACGGTCAGCCAGAGAATTCACTTCTTTCCCTAGTTCGCCTTCCATGGAATGCCAGAAAGGAATTTCTGTCGCGGCCTGCGCACTGGCGCTCATCAGCGCGAATGCCACACACGCCGCTGCGGTGCGAATAGCATGTGTTTTACGAGTTGTGTTGTTGAACATGCCTGTCTCCTGCAATCAATTAAATGCGCCATCATCACGGCGTTTTTTATGCGAAGGTAAACATGACATGCGCGCATGACATAAAAATAACGGGAAGATGACGGGAGAGTGACAGAGGGAAGAGGTCTTCTTACTTGACTACTAAGTAGTCTGTTTCGTGCTATTATCTGTGTTAATAGATAACACAGGGGGTTTTTATGCCTAGAACGACAAGCATTACGATCGGCGAACAACTGGATGACTTTGTCTCCAAATTAATAGATAGCGGTCGCTATAGTTCTACCAGTGAAGTCATCAGGTCAGCGCTTCGCCTTCTTGAGCAACAGGAATCCAAAACAGAGGCTCTGAAAAAAGCGATTTGCGCTGGGGAACAAAGTGGAGAAAGTTCGTTGACGCTGCGTGAAATTGCAGCAAAAAAGAAGCGCGAATTGAATGTATAAACTCTCTAATTTTGCAGCAGAAGATTTCGCAGGCATCTTTGAGTACACATTGATCAACTATGGCATCAATCAGGCTGACAATTATACAGAGTCGCTAGAGAATACGCTGATTCTGCTAGCAGAATCCCCTTATATAGGCCAAGAGTACCCTGAAATTAGCCATGGTGTGCGCCGATTCGATCATAGGCAACACGCTATTTTCTACCGCATACGAGAAGAAGATCTTCTTATCATCCGAATCCTACATCAGCAAATGGAACCTATGTGCCACTTTTTTGATATTTAACAAAAGTGGCTCAATAAGGGAGTGTCCGATCAACTGCATGCAACCAAGAACAATAATGAGTAATGGCTCTGGTGCAGTTATTCCCATGGAGATTTGCGGCTCATCAGCTCGTTAATGCGCGCCTGGCGCTCTGCGGTGATAGGCGCATCCAACTCGGCCAAGAATTCGTCAAACTGTTCGTTGTCCAAAATAAACAAACGTTGACCTAACAAGATGTCCTGCGCCTCGCAGCAGGCGGCTTCAAGCATAAAATCGGTACGTGATTTTGACACAAGGTTTGCAGCCATATCGATAAAGTCCCGCTGGGAGGCTTTGGCCCAAATGATGACGAGTGGTATAATTATCTTTTTTTCATGAAGTTGTTTAATTAACGACATCGCGATAATACGTTTATTTCCACATTGGACTCAAGACGATAGTCAGGCCGTCCCAATTTGGCTATCCCCCTCACCCCGCCACCAGCACCTCAACCCCCATTTTACCTAGCGCGTCTTTGGCAGCGGCGGGCAGGCCATCGTCGGTGATGATGCTATCGAATACGCTGAGCGACGTGGCGAGGTGGGTGGCGATGCTGCCATATTTTGAGATGTCGCACAGCAGGACGCATTTTCTGCTGGCTGAACATCACGGCGTCTTTTGGGCGCAAACAAACATGGCATGCGCGTATGACCGAAAAATAACTGGAAATGACGAGAAAATGACAAAGAGAGGTAAGAGGTAAAAGCACCGATTAAACATACTATTTCGTGCCACTACGACTGCGATCATTGCAGAAAACCCGTAATTTAGACTATAGTTATTATTACTAGTCATGTTTAAGGATGAACCGTGGCGGTATACACAACGAAGCTCTTCGATAAAAAACTAAAAAGCGAAATACTTTCTGATAGTTACCTTTGTGAGATTGCTAATGATGTGATGAATGACCGTGTTGAGGGTGACCTTGGCGGTGGTGTGCTTAACAAACGAATTGCATTGAATGCCGGAAAGAGTGCAGGAGCCAGAACCATCATCTTTTTCAAGCTGGGCTCTAATCTATTTTTTGCCGATGGATGGAAAAAAAATCAGGTCAGGAAAGGCGTTAAAGAAATTCAGGATGATGAGCTGGCTGTTTATAAAGACATTGCTGATGACCTACTTCAACTCACCGTTCAACAAATAGCTCGATTGGTAAAAGTGAAAGAACTACGAGAGGTGAAATGCGATGGCTGCAAAGATGAAAGAGTTACAGCAAATGGCGCAAAGCCTGCATGAACACGGGGGTATCACTGATACCACGATGGAACGCATCAATAATCGGGTTGCCGCACGGGAATTCCGTGAGCGCATCGAGCAAGCTCACGCAATGAGCGGTGCAGAAATTCAGAACATGCGTTCCCGTTATAAAATGTCGCAATCTTCTTTAGCTTACGCTCTCAATATGTCCGTTGAGAGCGTCTCAAAATGGGAACGTAATGAGAAAAAACCCTCTGGGGCTGCACTACGTCTTCTCAATATAATCAACGAGAAAGGTCTGGATATTTTTGCCCGTTAGATATCAACAAACAGAAATAGCCTTCACCCCGCCACCAGCACCTCGACCCCCATTTTGCTCAAGGCGTCTTTGGCGGCGGCGGGCAGGCCATCGTCGGTGATGATGCTGTCGAATACGCTGAGCGGCGTGGCGAGGTGGGTGGCGATGCGGCCGTATTTTGAGGTGTCGCACAGCAGGACGCACTTGCTGCTGGCTTCTACCGCCGCGCGTTTCACCACCACCTTGTCTTCGTTCGGCGTGGACAGCCCGCGCAGGCTCCACGAAGAGGCAGAGATAAAGGCGATATCAATAAACAGGTTGCGCAGCGCCTGCGCGACGGCTTCTCCAATGCAGGAGCGATTTTCCCGGCACAGCGTGCCGCCCGTGTGGATCATGCGGCACTGGCTGGACTCAATCAGAAAAGCGGCAATCGCAAAATCGTTAGTGACAATCACGAGATCGTCGCGTTCAGCCAGCTCGCGCGCCAGCGATAGCGTTGTGGTGCCCGCATCCAGATAAATGCAGCTATTCAACGGAATATGCTGCGCCGCCAGTTTCCCCATCGCCGCTTTCTGCTGGCTGAACATCACCGATTTATCCTGATGCGACGGCTCAATCGCCAGCCGTTCGGGCGATCGCACGCCGCCGGAGACGCTCAGCAGCAGGCCGTCCTGCTCCAGCTTTTGCACATCACGCCGCACCGTCATGTGCGACACGCCCAGCCGCTCGGTCAGTTCGTTAATACTTACCGCGCCGCGTTCGGCGATCAGCGCCAGAATCTGTTGATGACGTTCTACTGGAATCACGCTGTCCGTTCCCTGTTTGATGATGCTGGTTTGATAGACATTAGGTTTGATAAAGACCGAGTCTGATAAATATTGTGAGAAACAGCCCATTTACTGACGATAATTATCATAAATTCACGTCATAAACTACACCAAGCATAACTGCGCCCATCGTCACGTAACACCAAAATATTCATAATCACATGATATATAAAGGTAATTAAGAATATCTCTTTCCCTGCGGTGTTCAGCTACACTGAATCATCACGATCTCAATGTTAATTTATGTGATAAAAATCACCATAATTTGTTCTGATAGTCCTTATATTTAACACCATAGAACAAAAAATCACTAATTTTAACAAGGCAACCACGATGAAAAAGACTTCTGATTATGCTGTCGCCGTTATCGGTCTGGGTTCCATGGGGTTTGGCGCTGCGGCATCCTGCATCAACGCTGGCCTGACAACATACGGTGTCGATATCAACCCGCAGGCACTGGAAAGATTACGTCAGGCAGGAGCAGCGCAGGCAGATACACGTATTGATGCCTTTGCCGACAAGCTGGATGCCGTCGTGCTGCTGGTGGTGAACGCCGCACAGGTCAACGGGATTTTGTTTGGTGAACCGCAGGTTGCGGCGAAGCTCAAGCCCGGTACGGTGGTCATGGTGTCTTCCACGATCTCTGCGCAGGATGCCAAAAATATTGAGCAGCGCCTGGCAGAACATCAGTTGATTATGCTGGATGCGCCGGTCTCCGGTGGTGCGGCTAAAGCCGCCGCTGGCGACATGACGGTGATGGCATCCGGCTCCGATCTGGCTTTTGAGAAACTGAAACCGGTACTCGACGCCTTGGCAGGCAAGGTTTACCGCATTGGTGAAGAGATCGGGCTGGGTGCGACGGTTAAAATTATCCATCAGCTATTGGCTGGCGTACACATCGCCGCCGGGGCAGAAGCGATGGCGCTGGCCGCTCGTGCCGACATCCCGCTGGATATCATGTACGACGTGGTGACCAACGCTGCCGGGAACTCCTGGATGTTTGAGAACCGTATGCGCCACGTGGTAGACGGCGACTACACGCCGAAATCCGCTGTGGATATCTTCGTGAAAGATCTGGGATTGGTCACCGAAACCGCCAAATCGCTGCACTTCCCGCTGCCGCTGGCCTCCACTGCATTCAACATGTTTACCGCCGCCAGCAACGCCGGATTCGGTAAAGAAGACGACAGCGCGGTCATCAAGATTTTTAACGGCATTACGCTGCCGGAAAAGAAGGAGGCACCATGATCAAGTTAGGTGTGATTGCCGACGACTTTACCGGTGCCACGGACATCGCCAGCTTTCTGGTGAACAACGGGCTGCCAACCGTCCAGCTCAACGGCGTGCCGCCATCCGATTTTAAGGTTGAGACGCAGGCTGTGGTCATTAGCCTGAAATCGCGCTCCTGCCCAGCGGAGCAGGCGGTCGCGGATTCCCTTAAGGCGCTGGCGTGGCTGCAACAGCAGGGTTGCCAGCAGTTCTACTTTAAATATTGCTCCACCTTCGACAGCACCGCGAAAGGCAACATCGGTCCGGTGACCGATGCGCTGTTGGAACAGCTCGGTGAAACGCAGACTATTATCTCTCCGGCGCTGCCGGTGAACGGCCGAACTGTCTATCAAGGGCATTTATTCGTGATGGATCAGCTGCTGTCCGAATCCGGGATGCGTCACCATCCGGTTACGCCAATGACGGACAGCAACCTGATGCGCGTCATGGAACAGCAGGCAGCCGGACGCTGCGGGCTGGTGCCATATGCCGTGATGGATCAAGGGGCGGAAGCCGTTAAACAGCGGCTGACCCAGTTGAAAGAACAAGGTATGCGCTATGTGGTGCTGGATACGCTGAACGAACAGCATCTACTCACGCAGGGCGAAGCGCTACGCGATATGAAGCTGGTCACCGGTGGATCCGGCCTGGCGATTGGACTGGCACGCCAATGGGCAGAGTCTGCAGCACAAACCGGTTCCGCCACCGAGGCGGGCAAGCCGCAGTCCGGCGCAGGCGTTGTGCTGTCCGGTTCCTGTTCTGTAATGACCAATAAGCAGGTCGCCCAGTACCTGAAACAGGCGGCGGGTCGCGCCATTGACGTCGCTCGCAGCCTGCAAGGCGATGAATCCTACGTGCAGGAACTGGTTGCCTGGGTGAAATCCCACCGTGACGATGTGCTCGCGCCACTGCTGTACGCCACGTCATCACCTGACGAACTGGCACAGATTCAGCAGCGCTGGGGGGCAGAAGCCAGCAGCCAGGCGGTGGAGAAACTGTTTGCCACCGTCGCTCGCCAGCTTCAGCAGGAGGGCTTCCAGCGCTTCATTATCGCGGGCGGTGAAACCTCCAGCATCGTGGTGCAAACGCTGGGTATTCACGCGTTCCATATCGGGCCGTCCATTTCTCCCGGCGTGCCGTGGGTGCGTTCCACCAATCACCCACTCTCGCTGGCGCTGAAATCCGGCAATTTTGGTGATGAAGACTTTTTTGCCCGCGCCCAAAAGGAGTTTGCCGCATGAGTGAAAAACACCACAGCACCGAAGCCGCGTTGAACAACGAGCAGCGCGCACGCGCGGAAATGGTCAAGCTGGGCGCGTCCTTTTTCCAGCGCGGCTACGCCACTGGCTCAGCGGGCAACCTCTCGCTGCTACTGGATGACGGCACGCTGCTGGCAACGCCGACTGGCTCCTGCCTCGGCGATCTGGATGCCGAGCGGCTGTCCAAAGTCAGCCTGAGCGGCGAGTGGATCTCCGGGGATAAGCCGTCGAAAGAAGTCAGCTTTCATCTGTCGATTTACCGTAACGATTCCGAGTGCAAAGCGATCGTGCACCTGCACAGCACCTATCTGACCGCGCTCTCCTGTCTGGAAGGGTTGGATACGCAGGATGCCATCAAGCCGTTCACACCTTATGTGGTGATGCGCGTCGGTAAAGTGCCCGTCGTCCCTTATTACCGTCCCGGCGATGCCCGGCTCGGGGAAGATCTGGCGAAGCTGGCTTCGCGTTACAAGGCGTTCTTATTGGCTAACCACGGCCCGGTCGTCACCGGCAAGGATCTACGCGCGGCGGCGGACAACATGGAAGAGCTGGAAGAAACCGCCAAGCTTATTTTTATTCTCGGTGACCGAAAAATTCGCTACCTCACCGCTGACGATATTGCAGAGCTCTCTTGATGAGCCATTTTTTGCTGAACCGAGGAGTTAACCATGCCTAAGTTTGCTGCCAATCTTTCTATGCTGTTTACCGACGTGCCGTTTCTCGATCGTTTTAAAGCCGCTGCCGATGCGGGTTTCACCTCGGTCGAGTATCTGTTTCCTTATGAATATCCGGCACCGCTGCTGGCGGAAAAACTGCGGGAAAATGGCTTAAAGCAGGTGTTGTTCAATACCGCACCCGGCAATGTTGCCGCAGGCGAATGGGGCGTGTCTGCCCTGCCCGACCGCATTGAGGATGCTCGCCGGGATATTGATAACGCTCTGGAATATGCGCTGGCGCTGAACTGCCCCTCGGTGCTGGTGATGGGCGGCGTCGTCCCGCCCGGTGAAGACCGCGCGGCCTACCAGCAAACCTTTATCGATAACCTACGCTACGCCGCCGATAAGTTTGCGCCGCACGGCATCAATATCATGATTGAGGCACTGAGCGCGAAGGTGAAACCCAATTATCTGTTCGCCAGCCAGTATCAGGCGCTGGAATTAGCCAACCTGATCGATCGGCCGAACGTCTATATCCAGCTGGATTTCTTCCATGCACAAATTGTCGATGGCAACCTGGCACAAATTATTCACGATTTGGATGGCCGTATCGGACATATTCAAATTGCTTCTGTCCCTGCGCGACATGAACCTGATGAAGGGGAAATTAATTATCCATTTATCTTTGCCGAATTAGATCGCGTGAATTATTCCGGCTGGGTTGGCTGTGAATATAACCCGCGTGGTAAAACCGAAGACGGATTGGGATGGGCTAAACCCTGGCTGGAGAAAAAATAATTACAAACCTGAAAAAATAAAATCAACACCAGAGAAAGATTAATAAATAAAAAACGGAAGAAGACCGATTCCCGTATTTATTACGGGAATTTCGGTGCTTTTTCTCAAAATAACAATCGATGCCCAGTACCTTTTCAGCCTCTGAATTGAAAAGACGGGTCAATGAGGATAAGAATATGGCCACCTCGCTCTTACTCTGCATCGCTGTCGCAGGGGTATTACTCCTGCTGCTGATGGTCATTAAATTAAAAGTTCAGCCTTTTGTTGCTCTGCTAATTGTCAGCCTGTTAGTTGCACTAGCAACCGGAATACCGACAGAAGAAATAATGAAAGTGATGACCAGCGGTATGGGTGGAGTACTCGGTTCGATCACGATGATCATTGGACTGGGAGCCATGCTGGGAAGGATGATCGAAATTTCCGGCGGCGCTGAATCGCTGGCCAGAAAATTCACGCAAACACTGGGAGAAAAGCGCGTTATTGCTGCACTGACGATGGCGGCATTTATTCTCGGCATTCCGGTATTCTTTGACGTCGGGTTTATTATCCTGGCACCGATTATTTATGGTTTCGCCAAAGTCGCCAAAGTCTCTCCACTGAAATTCGGTCTGCCCGTTGCGGGTGTGATGCTGACTGTCCACGTTGCGCTCCCTCCGCACCCTGGCCCGGTGGCCGCAGCCAGTCTATTAAAAGCCGATGTGGGTTGGTTGACCATATTAGGTCTGGCGATCTCTATTCCTGTCGGCATTATCGGCTTCTGGGTTGCCAAGTATCTCAACCGCCGCCAATACGCCTTGTCTGTTGATGTGTTAGAGCAATTACAATTAGCGAAAACGGAAGACAAAAGTGAGGTAGCACCGCATAAGAATGCGCCTTCCGCCAGTCTGGTGACCGCGTTGATCGTCATTCCTATCGCGATTATCATGCTCGGCACCGTTGCTGCAACGTTATTCCCTGCGGGCCACCCGCTACGTAATATCACCACATTAGTCGGTTCCCCTGCGGTAGCGTTGCTCATCGCTCTCGCGCTGGCATTCTACTTTATCGCCACGCGCAGAGGCTGGTCACTTGAAAAGACCGGGAACGTCATGGGAGACGCGATGCCCGCTGCTGCCGTCGTCATCATGGTGACCGGTGCGGGTGGCGTATTCGGTAAAGTGCTGGTGGAATCCGGCATCGGTAAAGCGCTGGCGGATACGCTGACCAGCATTCACCTGCCGCTGGTGCCTGCCGCCTTTATTCTGTCGTTGGCGCTGCGCGCCTCGCAAGGCTCCGCCACCGTCGCCATTCTTACCACCTGCGGCCTGTTGAGTGAAGCCGTCAGCGGCTTGAACCAGATGCAACTGGTGCTGGTAACGCTTTCTGCCTGCTTTGGCGGATTGGGACTGTCCCACGTTAATGACTCCGGTTTCTGGATCGTCACCAAGTATCTGGGGCTGTCTGTCGCCGATGGTCTGCGCACCTGGACGGTACTGACCACCATCCTCGGACTGGCCGGATTCCTCTTCACCTGGGCATTATGGCTGGTGATGTAAACCCCTTAACGTTTCACCCCTTACGACGTTTCACTAAAGGAAAAACCGCTGATATTCAGCGGTTTTTCTCCCCTTCCTGACGATTTTTCTGCATCTCATCTGACCATTATCCCAGAGATCTATTGCACCCGTACTTTTCCAGTATCCTACTCCACCCCACAACAGTGACAATTAAAATCAATCTTTTCCCAAATGTGCCGATATTTCAAACAACGTTGGGCAGCTCAACGAACACATCAGCATACCGCTGGCGTAACATAAAATGCCATTCACAATAGCTATTTTAAATAGCAATGAGGGTAACATGCAGCGTATAAAAAATATGAAATTGGGTACTCTGATCGGTTTCGGTTTTTCTATCATTATCTTTATCGGGGTATTAGTCGCAAGCTTCGGCAGAGCCCACCTTGTCGAGCTAGGTAGCACAACAGACCGCCTGGTGAAAAGCAATCTTGCCAATTTGATGGTCATGCAAGAATTGAAGGATAACCTGAATATTACGATTAAAGCGACATTGCGTATGTTGGTCGCAAAAGACAGAAATGTATTGGAATCCAACCAGAAGTTAATCGAAACCACAAGCGCAAAAAATACCCAGCTATTAGCTGCATTAGAAGAAAAATTACAAGCGGCAGAAGTCCGTGCGATTTTGCCCGAATTCCAGCAAAACCGTACAGCTTTTGCCACACTGGGACGCCAGTCCATTACCCTGTCCCTAAACAATCAACAAGCTGAATCAACGGAGTTAGTCAGAACGCAGCTCGAACCTGTGCAAACAAAGATGTTCAATAATATAAGCACCATGATTCAGTTGCAGAAAGACTTCACCACGCAACTTGCTGACGAAGCCATTGAAGAGTCCTATAGTGACGGAAATTCATTACTTATTGTCTCTATTCTCGGTGCACTGATAGGCAGCCTGATCGCGTGGTTGATTACCCGGCACGTGAAGAAACAGTTAGGGGGCGAACCGGCCTATGCCACACAGGTAACACAGGAAATCGCACAAGGTAATCTCGCAATACCGGTCGCTCTTACGTCAGGCGACAATACCAGCTTGCTATTCGCGATGAATAACATGCGAAAAAGCCTGGGCAGCATCGTTGAACAGGTACGTGAGAGCAGCGAATCTATCGCCACTGGTGCCAGACAGATTGCTGCTGGCAGCGCGGATCTCAGCCAGCGCACGGAAGAGCAGGCGGCCAACCTGCAACAAACCGCAGCTTCTACGGAAGAAATGAGCCAAACGGTGCGTCAAAATGCCGATACGGTGCGTAACGCTGCTCAACTGGCGCAGGCCGCCAGCAATACCGCCGCTAAAGGTGGTGAAGCCGTCGGCAATATCGTGGTCACCATGAAAGAAATTACCGACAGCTCGCATAAGATTAGCGACATCATCAGCGTCATCGACGGCATCGCTTTCCAAACCAACATTCTGGCACTCAACGCCGCGGTAGAAGCCGCACGGGCCGGTGAGCAAGGCCGTGGCTTTGCCGTGGTGGCCGGCGAAGTTCGCTCGCTGGCACAACGCTCCGCCACTGCGGCCAAAGAGATTAAAGAATTGATCGGCCACAGCGTCGAGAAAGTGGAGACAGGCTCCGCACTGGTCAGCGATGCGGGAACGACGATTGAAGAGCTGGTTCGTCAGGCACGCCACGTTGCCGATCTGATTAACGAAATTGGCATTACCACGCAGGAACAAGAATCCGGCGTTTCGCAGATTCATGAGGCCGTGAACCAACTCGATCAGGTCACACAGCAGAACGCCGCACTCGTTGAGCAATCCGCGTCTGCGGCCGATAGCCTAAGCGAACAGGCTGCCCATCTGGTCGAGTTGATGAAAGTCTTCATCGTTGAAGGCGGATCGTCGCAGCGCTCTGCCCCGCAGTTGAAAATGCCTGGCGGAGCCACGCTCTCGCTGGCCAAGCCTAAAAGCAAAGCGGGAAACGATAAGCAAAACTGGGAAACCTTTTAACGGTTAATCAAAAAACGCCGAATCCGCTAAGCGATCGGCGTTTTTTATCCCCTTCCGACCTGAATTCCTCGCATGACGACTCAGCACGTGCCACGACGTATGCTTTTCCGCCATACATTTTTTCAATCCACATTCTTTTCCAACCCGTATACTTTCCCCGTATGGATTGAAGAAACGCGCCAATTTTTTTCAATAGGGAAAAGCAATTAATAAAAAAGAAAAAATCGCAATTAACTTTACATTCAGTGCAATAAAAATAGAATCAATAAAAAGGAAGACACATGGCAACTCTTCGATTATAAAAAAAATCGAATATACGCGGGTAGAATCATCATGTCGTTAGAGAAAAAGAATAAATACCGCTTTATCGTTGAATAAATAAGAAAAAAGCTATAACCACAACGTCTATTCACATGACTGTCAATTTAACATTACAGCTTGGCTGCAGTTTATTTTCTCTCTAATTCATAGAGATATTGCGGCTTTTTCCTCCGCCTTTTATACTTCTGCACCATCATTTCCTCTTATCGGAATAGATCCCACGGCGCCAGACAGGATCATCACTTAGCGAAGCACGTGACAGGATAAAGTAAACGCAGAATAGGTTTATTCGCCAAGAAAAACGGACAACGATTACGGAAAAAGATATACCTGCCACCCTTCAAGTCGCCTATTTTTTCATCTTTCTGCGACTCGAAATTTTAAGGTATCAACGTGATGGTATTTGCAAAATAAATACGTTTACGCAACGCCTATTTCACATTTAAAGCATGCGACGCCAACAATATTCATTTTCATCATATAATAAGGGACACAATGAATTTTATCAAAAATAGCAGCCTGGGTAAAATGCTAGGGACTGGCTTTACTCTGGTCATCGCCATCGGTTTTCTCGTGGCGATATTCGGTCATATCCAGTTAGACAAACTGGGAGAAAATACCCAACAACTGTCGCAGGTTCGCCTTTCTAATCTCCTGATGATGGACGAATTCAAAGATAATCTGAACAGTAACGCCATTGCCATCAGAGATTTAGTTTTGCTAGAAGATGAGCAGCAGATGCAGGAAAAAAAAGCCCTTATCGAAGCCACGACTGCCCGCAACAACGCGCTACTCGTAAAAATACAGGATAATACGGTCGATAAACATGCCAGAGAGCTAGTTTCCGTGCTAGCGCAAGTGCGCCCGGCCTATCTCAGCAGTATGCAAGAAGCCACCACGCTAGCGATGGCATATAGGAACAAAGAAGCTCATGAACTGCTATTAAGCAAGGTACAAACCACACAGAGTACCGTCTTCAACGCTCTGAATGATATGGTTAATTGGCAAGAAAAATTGACGGTTAGCGATGCCGACCACTCGACCAAGAGCGCCGCTAATGCAGGTCGGCTGATGATCATCATCTCCCTGCTTTCTGTCGTGCTAGGCGCAATGATCTCATGGTGGATTACCCGAACCATTAAGCGCCAGCTCGGGGGTGAGCCAGCCTACACGCTGGAAGTGACGCGTCAGGTTGCACAGGGGAATCTGGCCGTTGCGATTGAACTGCGCGATGGCGATACCACCAGCGTGCTGGCGGCGATGGAAGATATGCGTCAAAACCTGAGCAACCTCGTCGGTCAGGTGCATCAGAGCAGCGAATCTATCGCCACGGGTGCTACGCAGATTGCCATGGGCAACACCGATCTGAGCCAACGTACGGAAGAACAAGCCGCGAATCTTCAGGAAACCGCCGCCTCAATGGAACAGATGAATACCACGGTGAAACAGAACGCGGCGACCGTGCGCACCGCAACGGAGCTAGCCCATTCAGCCAGCACCACGGCGCAAAAAGGCGGCGATGCGGTCAATAACGTTGTGCGTACTATGGAAGATATCACCGCCAGTTCGCGTAAAATCGGTGATATTATTGGCGTTATCGACAGCATTGCGTTCCAGACCAACATTTTGGCACTTAACGCCGCCGTTGAAGCAGCCAGAGCCGGTGAACAAGGCCGTGGCTTCGCCGTGGTCGCGGGTGAAGTGCGTTCTCTGGCGCAGCGTTCCGCTTCCGCCGCCCGTGAAATCAAGGATCTGATTAACGTCAGCGTGGCTAACGTAGAAATGGGTGAGAAGATGGTGAACGACGCAGGCATCACCATCAAAGACATTGTCGAAAAATCGCAGCATGTTGCCAACCTGCTCAGTGAAATTGGCCTGACAACGCACGAGCAGGAACAGGGCGTTGCTCAGGTGAATGATGCAGTGAATCAGCTCGATCAGGTGACCCAGCAGAACGCCGCGTTGGTTGAAGAATCGGCCTCCGCCGCCGACAGTCTGAGTCAGCAGGCCAGAATGCTGTTGGAATTAATGGGCGTGTTCAAAATCAGCGGCGTTCAAGCCCGGGTGCCACGCCTGAGCGCACAGGTGAAGCAACCGACAGCGCCGAGACTGGCTCTGGCAAGCAAAGCAGGCGGCACAAGCAGCGACAACTGGGAAACCTTTTAACGAACGCGCCGATCGGTAGATCTTTCGGCCTTGTAGCAAACAGAATACAGCCGCTGAGCCTTCAGCGGCTTTTTATTGTATCAGGACAAAAGGAATAAATAATAAGTTAAAAAAACCCTCACTCATTAATAAATATCACAATTAAAAATGGAAAGTTACAAAAGAATAAAAGATAAGAAAAAGATCTGACTCTTATTAGGCAGACCGCCATTGATTAATATTTTTTATCTATTTTTATTGCGATAAGAAAATAATATTAATTTATGAGAAATTAATAAATCAGGGGTTTTTGTTACGTTTATTCTTCCATCAAACTACCGCGTTATTGTCTATACTTTATTCGTCATTCCCTTGGTCTGTAACTATTTCCAACAGATATTCCATAATGTGCATGAAAGTGACGCCCTACTCCTTTGCCAATACAGCGAGCGGGGCGACCTTCTTGTATCAGAAAGACATCAGGGGATAAGTGGAATGATGAAATTCATGGAGTTCACGAGGTGAATCGCATCTGTACCATCACCTTTTAACAAAAAATAACGACACCTGCCGTGTCAAATTTCAATAAATAAAAAAGGACCATCATGAAGAATATAAGCTTGGGAAAAATGTTAGGAACGGGGTTTACGTTCATTATCGTGATTGGGTTTTTAGTCGCCATACTGGGTCGCGTCCAGTTAGAAAAACTCGGCGGCAACATTCAGACCTTGTCACAGGTACGCATTACCAATCTACTGCTGATGCAGGAAGTGAAAGATAACGTCAACATCGTCGCTCGTGCCATCAGAAATATTGCGCTTCTCACCGATCAACAACAAATGAAAGTGGAGAAGGATCGCATCGA
The DNA here is from genome assembly GCF_028335745.1 of Pectobacterium sp. A5351. Taxonomy (NCBI): domain Bacteria; kingdom Pseudomonadati; phylum Pseudomonadota; class Gammaproteobacteria; order Enterobacterales; family Pectobacteriaceae; genus Pectobacterium; species Pectobacterium sp. A5351. Next base: position 117,485 of record NZ_CP116477.1, on the reverse strand, counting down.
GAAATCCATCTCACGTAATAGTGATTTACTGGCGCAAATACGTAAAAATGCCGTGGATAACGACGCGAAAACGCTGATCACCACGCTGGAGCAGGTACGGCCTGCGTATACAAATAGCGTGAAAAAAGGCATCGAGATGGCCATGTCCAGCCAACACGATGCATTTCGTAATTTCTTGCTGACGGAAGTGCGAGCCACACAAACCAGCGTATTAGATATTCTGGATAAGATGGTTGAGATGCAGAAGCACCTCACGGTCAACATCGCCGACCAGTCCGAGCAGGAAGCGTTAAATGCTGGCACATTAATGCTGGTTCTCACACTGTGTGCTTCCCTGCTGGGAGGCGTTATTGCCTGGTGGATCACCCGGAAAATCAAACGTCAGTTGGGCGGCGAACCGGCCTATACGCTGGAGATTACCCGTCAGGTCGCACAGGGGAATCTTGCCATCGCCATTGAACGGCGTGCCGGAGACACCACCAGCATTCTGGCCGCGATGGAAGAAATGCGCCAAAGCCTGAGCAGTATTGTCGGGCAAGTCCATCAAAGCAGCGAATCTATCGCCACCGGTGCCAGCCAGATTGCCATCGGCAATACCGACCTGAGTCAACGCACGGAAGAACAGGCCGCGAACCTACAGGAAACTGCCGCTTCCATGGAACAAATGAACACCACAGTTAAACAGAACGCCGATACCGTGCGTAGCGCTGCACAGCTCGCGAATACAGCCAGCGCCGCCGCCCGCAAAGGGGGGGATGTCGTTAACCATGTCGTACGAACTATGGAAGAGATCACTACCAGTTCGCGTAAAATCGGCGATATTATCGGTGTGATTGACGGTATTGCTTTCCAGACCAACATTCTGGCGCTCAACGCCGCCGTCGAAGCCGCACGAGCAGGGGAACAGGGGCGTGGGTTCGCGGTAGTTGCCGGAGAAGTACGCTCGTTGGCTCAGCGTTCCGCTTCCGCAGCACGTGAAATCAAGGATCTGATTAGCATCAGCGTCAGAAAAGTAGAAGCGGGTGAGCTACTCGTCAACGAAGCGGGCGTAACCATCGGGGAAGTCGTAGATCAGTCGCAGCGTGTCGCCAACCTTATCAATGAGATCGGCCTGACCACCCACGAGCAGGAACAGGGCGTTTCTCAGGTGAATGATGCGGTGAATCAGCTCGATCAGGTCACCCAGCAAAATGCCGCACTGGTTGAAGAATCAGCCTCAGCCGCAGACAGCCTGAGCCAACAGGCCAGACATCTGGTTGAATTGATGAGCGTTTTCAAGATCGACGGTATCCAGCCACAGCGTGTCGTACCACCAATAGCTACACTGCAAAGGCCAAAACTGGCGTTTGCGGGTAATTCAGGTAACCAGAACTGGGAAACCTTTTAAACACTCAGCCTGGTAATGCTACGCTTATAAAGAAAAACCGCTGAAATATCAGCGGTTTTTTCACATTAACGGACAACCCATTATTGGCGCTTACAGCGCGCGACGCAGTCGCGCCACCGCTTCATGCATTTGCTCATCCGTTGCCGTCGCAAAGGACAGACGCAGCGTTGAGTGATCGATATTGTCTGGGAAAAAGAACTCGCCTGGCACGAAGACAACGCCCTGTTCCAGCGTTTTCTTCAGCCATTCCGTCGTGTTGAAATCGTCCTGACGGAACTTCGCCCACAAGAACATCCCGCCTTTCGGCTGGTTGAAGGTGATCACATCACCCAGTTCCTTCTCGACTAATTGCGCCAACAGTTCGCCTTTGTGCTTATAGGCGTGGCGAATTTTTTCAATCTGTGAATCCAGACGACCCAGCCCCAGATAGCATTCCGCGACGGTCTGCGACAGCGCGCTGGCGTGCAGGTCGGCGGCCTGTTTGATAATCGCCACTTTGTGCAGCAGCCAATCCGGCAGAATCGCCCAGCCGAGACGCAGCCCCGGTGCCAGCACCTTCGAGAACGTGGAGGTATACAACACGTATTCCGTGCTACCCAGCTTCTCCTGCGCCAGTTGGAACAGCGTTGCGTTACGCTCTTCGGTGAATCGCAGCTCGCCATAGGGATCGTCTTCGATAATGACAAAACCGTAGCGTTCCGCTAACTGAATCAGTTGCTGGCGGCGTTCATCGCTTAGCGTAACACCGCTTGGGTTACCGAAGTTCGGGACGATATAAACGCCCTTAATGCGCTGTTTCTTCAGCAGCGCTTCCAGCTCGTCGACGACCATACCGTTGGCATCAGATGACACCGACATCACCTGCGCCTGCGCCAATTCCAGCGTTTGCAGCGCCGCCAGATAAGTCGGGCGCTCAACGACGAACACGTCGCCCGGATCGACCATCGCGCGCATAATCAGGTCCAGCGCCTGCTGCGAACCTGCCGTCACCACAATATCGTCGCCGCGCGTTTTTACGCCGCGCACGGCGCACAGATCGGCAATACGTTCACGCAGCACGCCGCTGCCTTCGGTTAAGCCATACTGGAATGCCGTTTTCGGCTGTTCGGTAATCGCTAACTGCGTAGCCTGGTTTAGCCCTTCAAAATCAAACAAAGCATCTGACGGAATTCCGCCAGCCAGCGAGATAATATTTTCCATCTTGCTGTGTTTCAGCAGTTCACGGATGGCGGAACTTTTTAACTGAGCGATGCGGTGCGCTAACAACCCTTCAATGGCCATCTCTTCTTAACCCTTCTACGAAACAGGCCGGTAAACCGGCCCGGTAGCGATTCCCCTGTCATCCCTCAAGCTGCATATGAGTTGGCTTTCCGCCACTCGAGTGATTTAGGGTAGATCTGCTCTAAAAATTATCCGCCCAGATAGGCCGAACGTACCGCTTCATTAGCTAACAATGCCGCACCGGTATCTTCCAACACGACATGGCCGTTTTCAAGTACATAGCCCCGGTCGGCCAGTTTCAGCGCCTGATTGGCATTCTGCTCCACCAGGAAGATGGTCATGCCCTCTTCACGCAGTTGCTGGATGGTATCGAAAATTTGCAGGATGATAATCGGCGCCAGCCCCAGCGACGGCTCGTCCAGCAGCAGTAAACGCGGCTGGCTCATCAGCGCACGGCCAATCGCCAGCATCTGCTGCTCACCGCCAGACATGGTGCCGGAACGCTGGGCGCGGCGCTCATACAGGCGCGGGAACAGATCGTAGACACGCGCAATACGTTCCTGATACTGCTCGCGATCGGCAAAGAACCCACCCATCGCCAGATTTTCTTCTACCGTCATGCGGGAAAAGACGCGACGGCCTTCCGGCACAATCGCGATCGCTTCACGCATAATCTGCGCAGTCTGCCAGTTCGTAATGTCCTTACCGTCAAACGTGATGGTGCCTTCCGTTGCGCGCGGATCCCCGCACAGCGTGCCCAGCAGCGTGGTTTTACCCGCGCCGTTCGCACCGATAAGCGTAACAATCTCGCCCTGATTAATATGCAGGCTGACCTGATGCAGCGCCTGAATTTTTCCGTAGTGGGCGGAAACCTGATGTAATGACAGCATAAACGTTATCCTTCACCCAGATAGGCACGAATGACATCCGGGTTGTTACGAATTTCCGCTGGAGTACCCTGTGCCAGCGGCGTGCCCTGATTGACAACATAAATCCGGTCGGAAATTCCCATGACCAGCTTCATATCGTGTTCAATCAACAGCACCGATACCTGATGGCTATCGCGCAGTTCCACAATCAGCTGATTTAACTCGTCAGTTTCTTTCGGGTTCAGGCCGGCCGCAGGCTCGTCCAGCATCAGCAGTTCAGGCCGCGTCACCATACAGCGGGCAATTTCCAGACGGCGCTGCTGGCCATAAGCCAGATTTCCCGCCTGACGGTTCGCTAAATCCAGCAGACCGATGCGCTCCAGCCACACCGCAGCGCGCTCCTGCGCATCGGCTTCCGCACGACGAAAGCCCGGCGTTTTCAACAGCCCGGCAAACACGCCGCTTTTCAGATGTTGATGCTGCGCCACCAGCAGGTTTTCCACCACCGTCATTTCACGGAACAGGCGAACGTGCTGGAACGTACGCACCACGCCCATACGGGCAATGGCCTGTCCCGGTAACCCTTCCAGATGACGTTCGCGCAGCATGATGGTGCCGCCGCTCGGGCGATAAAAACCGGTCAGGCAGTTGAAGACCGTGGTTTTCCCTGCCCCGTTCGGGCCGATCAGCGAGACGATTTCGCCAGCATGAATATCCATTTCAACGTTGTTGACCGCCAGCAGGCCGCCAAAACGCATCATCAGACCTCTGACTGATAATAGTGGCTGCGTGCTCATGCTTGCTCTTCCTTCTTCGCGACTTTCAACTTCATCTCAGGACGCTTCATCGGCAGCAGACCTTGCGGACGCCAAATCATCATCAGAACCATCAATGCACCCAGCAACAGCATGCTGTATTCATTCAGATCGCGCATCAGCTCACGAGACACCACCAGCAGGATTGCCGCGAGAATGACCGCAAACTGCGACCCCATTCCGCCCAGCACGACGATGGCCAGCACAAAGGCAGACTCGGCAAACGTGAACGATTCCGGGCTGACGAAGCCCTGACGCGCGGCAAACAGCGTACCGGCAAAACCTGCAAACGCGGCGCTGATAGTAAAGGCCGTCAGCTTGATGCGCGTTGGGCTCAGGCCCAGAGAACGACAGGCGATTTCATCGTCGCGCAGCGCTTCCCACGCACGTCCCAGCGGCATCCGCAGCAGGCGGTTAATCACAAATAGGGTCAGTACGACCAGCAGCAGCGCAACCAGATACAGGAAGATAATACGGTCGCTGGGGTCGTATTGCAGACCGAAGAAATTGTGGAACGTATCCCAGCCGCCATCGCGCGCGCTGCGGCTGAATTCCAGACCAAAGAAAGTCGGTTTAGGGATCTGGCTGATGCCGTTCGGGCCACCGGTAATTTCGGTGTTATTCAGCAACAGGATACGGACAATCTCACCAAACCCGAGCGTCACAATCGCCAGATAGTCGCCGCGCAAACGCAGCACCGGGAAACCGAGCAGGAAACCGGACAGCGCCGCCGTCATGCCCGCCAGCGGCAGACTTTCCCAGAAGCCCAATCCGTAATAGTGGTTCAGCAGCGCATAGGTATACGCGCCGATGGCGTAAAACCCGCCGTAGCCCAATACCAGCAGGCCAGACAGGCCAACCACCACGTTCAAACCCAGACCCAGCATCACGTAAATCAGCGTGAGGGTGGCGATATCCACCGTACCGCGCGACACCAGAAACGGCCAGGCGATGGCCGCGATAATCAATGCCGCAGCCAATACCTTCTGCCGCGGCGTACTGCCATCAAAGCTCGGCAGCACCAGCGACGGCGCGGAAAATTTCTTGATGCTTTGCTGGAAGAACGGGCGGATCAGCTGGAAGAAGAACACCACGATGCAGCCTGCGCCAATCCAGTACCAGCGCACTTCATCGGCACCGCGCACCACCAGTTTGGTGCCATCCAACGCCAGCTGCATGCCCATTAAGAACGAGGCAAGCACCAGCAACATGAACGCGGAAACCAGCGCGTTAAATAGGTTGAGCTGTTTCATACTTTCTCAACCTCCGGACGACCCAGAATGCCGGTAGGCATCACCAGCAGCACCACAATCAACAGGGCAAACGACACCGCATCTTTGTATTCCGTGCTCAGGTACGCGGACGTCAACGCTTCGGCTACGCCCAGAATCAGCCCACCGATCATCGCACCAGGGATACTGCCGATGCCGCCCAATACCGCCGCGGTAAAGGCTTTCATCCCAGCCATAAAGCCAATATAGGGGTTGATGACGCCATAAAACTGCCCCAGCAGCACGCCAGCAACAGCGGCCATGAGCGCACCGATAACGAAGGTCAGGGAAATGACGCGATCGGTGCTGATACCCAGCAGGCTCGCCATTTTCAGGTCTTCCGCGCAGGCGCGGCAGGCGCGTCCCATACGGGAATAGCGAATGAACAACGTCAGCGCCAGCATGGCGAGGAACGTAACAATCCAAATGATCAGCTGCATGGAGCTAATGGTTGCGGCAAAGCCATTGCTTTCGCCCAGCACCCACTGACCGGTCACCAGACTCGGCAGCGCCACATCACGTGAGCCCTGATTCAGGCTGACGTAGTTTTGCAGGAAGATTGACATCCCGATGGCGGAAATCAGCGCGATCAGGCGTTTTGACGTTCGAACCGGCCGGTAGGCCACCCGTTCGATACTCCAGCCATAAGCACTGGAAATGACCACGGCGGCAATGAAAGCGGTGCCAATCAGCAGCCAGCCAGCATCAATGCCCATCATCATCAGGGCCGCAATCACAATAAAGGAGACATAGCTACCGATCATATACACTTCGCCGTGCGCGAAGTTAATCATGCCGATAATGCCGTAAACCATGGTGTAGCCAATGGCGATCAGCGCATAGGTGCTGCCCAACGTCAGACCGTTGAACATCTGCTGAAAAAAGTAAAGGAACTGCTCGGACATACCTTAACCTTAAATGCTGCCCCCGCGCCTTGCGGCAACGGGGGCTCGGTATTGAGGGATTATTATTGGTACACACGCAGAGGGCGGAGAATGCTCCTCACACCGCAGAGGCAGACAACGGCAAATTTATCCGCTACCCGCCTACGGCATAGTGATTATTTCACTGCGCTGGACGTACCGTCTTTGTGCCACTCAAATACGCCAAATTCAAACCCTTTCAGGTCGCCTTTTGCATCCCAGCTTAATGGTCCCATTACGGTATCCACGGATTTCGCTTTCAGATCCGCAACCAATTTTTCTGGCTCATCGCTACCCGTACGCGTCATCGCGGTGGTCAGCGATTGCAGCGCAGCATAGGTCGTCCAGACGAACGGGCCAGTCGGGTCCAGTTTCTTGCCTTTCAGCGCATCCACAATCGGTTGGTTAGCAGGAACCTGATCGTAGCGCTTCGGCAGCGTGACCAGCATCCCTTCAGACGCATCGCCCGCGATGTTGGACAGCGAGGAGTTACCCACGCCTTCCGGTCCCATGAACTTGGTCGTCATGCCAGCCTGACGCGATTGGCGCAGAATCTGCCCCATTTCCGGGTAGTAGCCGCCGAAATACACGAAATCGACGTTCTCTTTCTTCAGACGCGCAACCAGCGTAGAGAAATCTTTGTCACCCGCCGTCACACCTTCAAACAGCACGACATTCGCACCGGCTTTTTTCAGGCTATCCTGAACAGAGCGGGCCAGGCCTTCACCATATTGCTGTTTGTCATGCACCACGGCGATACGCTGCGGTTTGATGGTTTCAACGATGTACTTGGCCGCGGTGGGTCCCTGATCGGAATCCAGCCCCGTCGTACGCAGCACCATTTTGTAGCCACGCGTGGTGAGGTCGGCGTTGGTTGCCGCAGGCGTAATCATGATCACGCCTTCTTCTTCATAAATATCAGACGCAGGCTGCGTAGAGGAGGAACACAGATGGCCAATCACATAACGGATACCGTCATTGATGACCTTGTTCGCTACGGCAACCGCCTGCTTGGGGTCGCACGCGTCATCATATTCAACGCCAACCAGTTTGTTACCGTTGATGCCGCCTTTTGCGTTGATATCTGCAATAGCCTGACGTGCGCCAATAAACTCCATGTCGCCATACTGGGCAACCGGGCCAGACATCGCGCCAACAACCGCAACCTTAATATCGGCAGCATTGACCGCATGGCTAAACGCCGCCGCCATACAACCCATCAGCAATACTTTACCTTTACTGAATTTCATTCTTTTTACCCCATCTGTCATTATGGATATTGCCGAAAACCTGACCGCCTTCTGCCATAACCTGCTATTTTCTTATAAGTAAGAAAGGCTTAGGTTATTATTAGTAATGATTTCTAATAAGGCTTTATTTTTCATATTATTAAACAGGAATATTATGCTGCAAATCAACTCACATTGTCAGAAACAAGCGGAGCAAACAGCACAAAACACCAGATGCAAAACCCAGCATTTAATTTATATATAGTCAGATATTCTACTTTATGCATTAATTGTTGATGGATTACTCGAAAAACAAAGAACAAGAAAAACATTTGCCCTATTAACCATAACGATCAAATTACACAACTGATCTACTACAAAACAACTACATTATTCTTCACTCATATGATGGAGTGCCGATAAAAATGAAACTAGCCGTTGAATGCCTCACCCAATTCAGCCCCCAGGACAAAATTGATCTGGAAAAAATCTGGCCGCATCAAAACATTGGTTTATTAGAAGCAGGATTAAAACCGACTCGACGACTCTTTGCCGCCCGTTTTAACGATCGGTTACTCGGCGGTATGTTGGTCGAAATTGCAGGGGACTACGCGGAACTGAGCGATCTGATGGTGCGTGAAGTCACAAGGCGGCGGGGAGTAGGACAACTTCTGATTGATGAAGCACGTCGTCAACTGCCTGAAGTGAACGAATGGTGGCTGGCCACGGCGAATCATGCCGCGATCAAAGAGGAAGTGCTGGCGCGGTTTATGGTGTCCTGCGGCTTCTCACCGGTATCCGGCGGCTGGCGCTATATTCGCCGAAAAGAAACGCCGCTGATTCTTGATGAAATCAACTCAGAGAAGCCATAACCCAAACGCGACAGTCTGACATCAGACAAAAACAAAACGACCGGGCATTACCCGGTCGCTACAGAAAGAAACGATGAGAGCAATTAGGCTTCTATCGCCGCTCGCAGTTTCTTCATCGCATTCTTTTCTAACTGACGCACGCGCTCTGCGGAAACGCCGTATTGATCGGCCAGGTCCTGCAAAGTGGATTTGTTGTCATCATCCAACCAGCGGGCGCGGATAATATGCTGGCTACGCTCATCCAGCCCTTCCAGCGCGTAGGTAAGCTTATCCGCCGCATGCGTTTCCCAGTTATCTTCTTCAATGCCATCGGCAAAATCAGACGATTTATCCTGTAGGTAAAGCATCGGCGACATCGCCTTGCCGTCGTGCGAATCTTCTTCCGGCGTGGGATCAAACGTCATATCCTGCGCCGCCATACGGGATTCCATCTCGCGCACGTCTTTGCTGGTCACGCCAAGTTCACGTGCCACCAGCTCGACTTCATCCTGATTAAACCAGCCGAGACGCGTTTTCGTCTTACGCAGGTTAAAGAACAGCTTACGCTGTGCTTTGGTGGTCGCGACTTTCACGATACGCCAGTTACGCAGCACGTATTCGTGAATTTCTGCTTTGATCCAGTGCACGGCGAAAGAAACCAGACGCACACCCACTTCAGGGTTAAAGCGACGTACCGCCTTCATCAGGCCGATGTTCCCTTCCTGAATCAGGTCCGCCTGCGGCAGGCCGTAGCCGGAATAGTTACGGGCAACGTGAATAACAAAACGCAGGTGTGACAGAATCAGGTGCTTAGCCGCATCCAGATCGCCCTGATAATGCAGTCGTTCAGCCAGCGCCCGCTCTTCCTCCGCCGTCAGCATCGGATAGGCATTGGCGGCACGAATATACCCTTCCAGACTGCCCTGGGGAACTAAGGTGAAAGTTTGCATATCTTTGGTCATTCAACCCTCTCAGTTGCTCTACTCGTCATATTGCAGTCGACTATCTTAGCACTGCTTCGCCGTATCGTTTTGCGCGAAAATGGCAAAACACGGCACCTTAAAGATGACTTTTATTAAAAACCCTAAAAACGGGTTACTCAAATCCTAAACGCTGTCTATTCAGACTGTGATTTCGCTCGCAAGTTCCTATCATTTTATTCAGCTCCAGCCAGAGATCAAGCAGGGGGAAAACGAGCCGTTAACGCACGAAAAACCAAGGGGAAAACACAGCGGGAAGCGCAAAGAAGAGATGTCGCTGAGGAGATTTCCCCTGCAATACGGTCTGAATTACAGGGGATGATTATACCAGAAAACGCTTATTGTGGTGTAAAACGGCGTAAATGTTGCACGGTGGCCAGCCAGGCGGCCAACCAGCCAATCATGCCGGCAATGAGCAGCAGCAACAGGGATTCATCCCAGCTCAGCCCTTTGACAGCAAACGTCGTACCAAAAACGGAAGCCACCTGTGCGACTACCGCATCCAGCTTCCAGACCAGCGCCTGTGATAGAATCAGCGATAGCACCGCACCACCCACGCCCATTGCCGCTCCGCCATTCAGGAACGGACGCAGAATAAAGCCGTCCGTCGCGCCAATCAGCTTCATTACGTTGATGGTTTCACGGCGGCTGAAAATACTCAGACGCACACTATTGCCGATCACCAAAAAGACAGCGACGACCATCAAAATGCCAATCGTCGCGGAAATCTGCCCGACCAGATTGGTCAGCGCCACCAGCCGGGCAAACCAGCTGTCGTCCATCCGAACTTCATCCACGCCCTGCGTCGCTGCCACGCGATCGCGCAGCGTCGTCAGCGTGGTGGAATCCTGAAAGCTCATTTTCGGCGTGATAATCGCCACCGCTGGCAGCGGATTCTCTTCCAGCATATCCAGCGCGCCGCCAAAACCAGACCAGTTGCGGAACTCGCCCATCGCTTCATTGCGCGACAGGTAATTGACTTTATCAACGCCCTCTTCCGATTGAAGCTGCGTGATAACCGCCTGCGCCGCGTTGTCATCCAGCGATTTATCCAGATACACCGTCAACTGCGGTGAGGGATACCACTGCGAAGCAGCCTGACTGACGTTTTTCCACACCAGATAACAGATGCTGGGCAATGCCAGCGAAATAGCGATGACCATGACGGTCAGGAACGTCGCCAGCGGCTGGCGCAGCATATCAACCAGCGTATTCATCCAGGCGTAGCGCCACTGTTCCTGCCAGCCGCCGCGCAGCGCTTTGGCTTTTGCGACAGGCTTTTTCGCATTACGGACGTTATTCGCCATCGTGGTTTCCCCCCACCATGCGGCCATCCGACAGCGTCAGCACACGGTAATTACGGCGGGCGATCAGCCCGGTATCATGCGTCGCCATCAGGACGGTGACGCCGACACGATTGAACTCTTCAAACAGGCGCAAAATGCCTTCTGACAGCGCTTCGTCCAGGTTGCCAGTCGGTTCATCCGCCAGCAACACGGCGGGTTTGTTCACCACCGCGCGCGCAATGCCAACGCGCTGCTGCTCACCGCCGGACAGCTGGATAGGGTAGTTTTTCGCTTTATCCAGCAGGCCAACCTTGTCCAGCGCAGCGGAGACCCGACGACGGATATCCTCACTGCTGGCACCCGCGATGATGAGCGGCATCGCGACGTTGTCATAGACCGTACGTTCCATCAGCAGATGGTGATCCTGAAAGATCATGCCGATCTGACGCCGCAAGAACGGGACTTCACGTTTTTTCAGGCGGCTAATGTTGTGACCGCCAAACAAAATCTGACCCGCGCTGGGACGTTCAATGCCACAAATCAGTTTCAGCAGGGTACTTTTCCCTGCGCCGGAATGGCCGGTCAGGAACGCCATTTCCGCGGGGCGCAGATGGAAATCCACCCCTTGCAATGCCTGACGCCCACCGAGGTAAGCTTTACTGACCTGTTCAAAACGAATCATCCGTTTTAATCCTCTCGGGCAAAAAGTGCCTCAATAAAATCGTCGGCCTTGAAGGGCCGTAAATCATCAATGCCTTCCCCTACCCCAATATAGCGGATAGGAATAGCGAACTGGTCGGCAATGGCGAAAATCACCCCGCCTTTCGCGGTACCGTCCAGCTTCGTCAGGGTAATCCCCGTCAGCCCAACGGCTTCATTAAACAGTTTGGCCTGACTCACCGCGTTCTGGCCGGTGCTCGCATCCAGCGTCAGCATCACTTCATGCGGCGCGTCTTCGTCCAGCTTCTTCATCACGCGCACAATCTTTTTCAGCTCTTCCATCAGGTGCGCTTTGTTCTGCAAGCGACCCGCGGTATCCGCAATCAGCACATCAACACCGCGCGCTTTTGCCGCCTGAATCGCATCGAAAATCACCGATGCCGAATCCGCACCGGTATGCTGCGCGACTACCGCCACGTTATTGCGCTGTCCCCAGACCTGAAGCTGCTCAACCGCCGCCGCACGGAAGGTATCACCCGCCGCCAGCATCACGGATTTGCCCTGTGCCTGGAACTGGCGCGCCAGTTTCCCGATGGTGGTCGTTTTGCCCACGCCATTAACACCAACCATCAGAATGACATAAGGCGTTTTGCCTTCGATATTCAGCGGGGCGTCCACCTTAGCAAGAATCTCCGCCATTTCGTCTTTCAGCTTCACAAAAAGCGTATCAGCATCTTTCAACTGGCGGCGACTGGCGTGCTCTGTCAGGCTGGTGATGATTTTACGGGTCGTTTCGACCCCAACATCCGCAACCAGCAGTTGTTCTTCCAGTTCATCAAACAGATCGTCGTCGATTTTCTTACCGCGAAACAATCCGATAAATCCTGAACCGAGGTTCTGGCGCGTTTTTACCAGACTGCGTTTCAGGCGCGCGAAGAATCCCTCTTTTGTTGGGCGTTCCTGCTCTTGCGCCACAGCCGGGGCATCATCTGGCTGCGTAGGATCTTGTTCTTCGTCTGCTTGTTCTTCCTGCTGCACGATCGGATCGGCGACATCCCGATCGATAACATCATGATCGATAATGTCATGATCGTCGGTGGCGGAAACAGTAGGGGCAGAAGCGACAGGTTCAGGGGTGATAGGTTCAGAAACGTTGGCTTCCTGAACAGCGACGGTCAATTCGTCTGCCGCTGCGGTAACGTCACGCTCGGCGACCGGTTGGGTCAGCACTTCCGCTTCAACCTTTGGTGCTTCTTCAGCCTCTATCTTTTCTTCAAAGACAGGTTCTTCCGAAACTAAGGGGTCTTCCGGTAATGGTTTCTCTGCCTGCTCCGGCGCGTGCTCAACGGTCTGATGAGCCGATACTGCGGCATCCGACTCCGCCGCTGACGGCTTCTCTTGAAAAACCGGCGTCTCTTGCGGCTGCTCTTGTTGTTTTTCTTCCTGTTTCCCTAGTCCCAGCCAGGAAAAAAAACCGCGCTTCTTTTCTTTTGACATGTGCGATCGCGCTCCACGCTGCTCACCGCAGCGAATCAATCAATGAAAATCATATTTAAACAAATAAGTTTAACACTTTCCTGCCGACAGCAACACGGAGGCAATGGCAGACAATGCGACGCGTTACCTGCAATCTTCGTAACGAAAGGCAATGTCCGTAACGAAGTGTGTCAAACGCCGCGCGTTACCGGAAGGCCGCAGACCGCACAAAATTTTGGCTTAAGCGCCTTAACATCCATCTTAACATTCCCTCTACACGTAACCGCCGCTAGAATAGCGCCAGAAATTTCCTGCCCGTATCCACACCATGATGATGCGGCACAACAATAACCCTGTGAGCTATGGCTAAAAAAAACGCATCGTCAGCCGCCGGACAAATCCGAATCATCGGTGGTCAATGGCGCGGCAGAAAACTTCCGGTTCCTGATAGCCCCGGTTTACGTCCCACCACCGATCGCGTACGGGAAACGCTGTTTAACTGGCTGGCTCCCGTCATCCAACAGGCACGCTGTCTGGACTGCTTTGCCGGCAGCGGTGCGCTCGGGCTGGAAGCCTTATCCCGTTATGCTGCTCACACCACATTATTGGAAATGGAACGTGCAGTCGCCCAGCAATTAACGCAAAATCTGGCGCTGCTTCGGGCGGAAAATGCCGAGGTGGTCAATACTGATGCCCTGAGCTGGCTGGCGAAGCCGGGTACGCCGTTTGACGTCGTGTTTCTCGATCCGCCGTTTCGCAAAGACCTGCTGAACAACACGCTTGCCCTGCTGGAACAACAGGGTTGGCTGGTGCCAGACGCGTGGATTTACGTGGAAACCGAGGCGGAAAATGCGCAACTGACCATCCCGGAGAATTGGCAACTGCACCGTGAGAAAATTGCGGGTCAGGTCGCCTACCGTTTATACATCCGTCAATGATCTTCGCAGCAGCGTAAGGGTAAGAGATGATTTTGATTAATCTTGGCAGGCTACTGATGTTGGGCGTGTGGGGATTTTTGTTGCTCAACCTGATTCAGCCGTTTCCCAGGCCGTTGAATATCTTCATGACCGTGGCGATGGTGTTTATGATCCTGATGCATGGTTTTCAACTGCTGCTGTTAAAATCCAGCCAGCCGAAAGACAGCCCCGCGCTGAACCGCGCGCTTCAGGCGCGTATTTTCCTTTTTGGCGTGTTTGAACTGCTGGCGTGGCAGAGAAAACAGCCTAAGCCGCCGACGTCGTAACCGCTAATTCTGCTGGGGCACAAAGCGGATAAAGCGCGTGCCCTTTAGCTGCAACGATCCCTGCATACCGGTATCAAGCTGGTGATAATCCGCGTTCTCAAGGCGCAACGTGATAGTCGCGCCGCCGGCAATCGGCCTGAACGTGACCTCATACAGCATGTCCTCTACGACCATACTCTGATGCTCACGCGCACGCCGACGGCGACGGGGAAATTCGCGTTTGTGCTTCACCTCTGCGGCCACAATGCGTAGCGGAGCGGCATCGTTCTGCGCTTCCCGGTTACGTTGGCGTCGATACTGCCGCGCCGCCAGCACCAAAATCGCGCCAACGGCCAACGCCAACAGCCAGGGGAAGTCATTCATCAGGGTTTTTTGCCCGGAAGATAAGGAAACGCGGTCACGTTATCACCTAAATCAGAAATACGGGCGCTACCTTTTTCCGTCACGGCATCAATGCGAATGATCGCCTGTAGCGGGATGAAACTGCGGCTAACGCCGGAAAATTCCGTTTTCAGTTTCTCGGTTGACGGGTCAACCAACACCGCAGACTGGCTATCAAACACGAAGTCGGCAATTTCAATAAAGCCGAACAGGCTGCTCTGAACCAGCTCACGCACGTAAAGCTGGTAATTTTTACCGTTATTTATAAATTGAATACGATAAAGCGCGGACTCATTACTCATTCAACACAATGCTCCCTTCAGAGACTTCACGGCACCCATCTACAATAAAAACAGGCGATAACATAACATGAAGCTCACGAAAATCGCATCCACCTCACGATGTGTTGTTTAACTTCCTCACAATCCCCTACACTGAATAAAGAACGGCTTATCTTTATCCTGACACAAACAAAAACACAAAAAGGACACGCTATGCTTTGGTCATTTATTGCTGTGCTTTTTTCTGGTTGGTTGTATGTGGACGCCAGCTACCGTGGGCCAACGTGGCAGCGTTGGTTATTCAAACCGGTCACGATGCTACTTTTGCTGGCACTGGCCTGGCAAACGCCGCTGCTTGGCGTGCCGGGCTATCTGATTGTGCTGGGATTGCTGGCAACGCTGGTCGCAGACACCTTGCTGTTGCTGCCGACTCAGCGCCTGCTTTACGCGTTTGGCGCTTATTTCCTCTCCCATCTGCTCTACACCATTAGCTTTTTTACCGGACAAATCACGCTCACATTCTTCTGGCCGCAGGCATTAACGCTCGTCATTCTGGCCGCGATCCTGATCGCGATTATCTGGGGGCGGCTGGAAGCACAGCGCTGGCCCGCCTGCGCATTCATCATCATGACCACGCTGATGGTCTGGATTGCCGGTGAGCGGTATTTTGCGCTGGGGACAAACGCGAATTTCTCCCTGCTGACGGGCACCGTACTGCTGTTTATCGCCCATGCGGCCTGGCTGATTCACCATTACTGTTTTCCGTTCCGCGCCCATCAGGCGATTGTGGCGGCGGGCTATTTTGGCGGCCATTTCCTGATTGTTCGCTCCCTCTATTTCTGACGTTTTCGGCGCTCACGAAAATCTGGCTAAGCATTGAGCGGCGGTGTAAAGTTCCTGATGAGAATCGTAATCACTAATAACCCAGGAGGAAAAGATGCACTCTCATCAGCACCACCACAATGCTGAGAAATCAGCCTGCTGCAATAACGGCGTTCATCACGCGCCGCGTACTTCCGCACAGCCACGTAGTTCCACACAGCACAGTTCCGCGCAACATGCCAAAAGCTGCTGCAATGAACACGCGCAGCATTCAAATCACGCAGACCATAGCTGTTGTTCAACCAAACACGCGTCTGACGCCGTGGGACAGACCGCCTGTGGCACAGAGCAGCATTCGTCAGACGGCGGCGGTAGCGCGGATTCAGACGACCCCGACGGTGGAGACAGCGACAGGCCCCGATCAAACCAGCGTTTCAGTTGGAAAATCAGCGGGATGGATTGTCCCAGTTGCGCACGTAAAATCGAAAATGCAGTAAAAAATCTCACTGGAATTGAACAGGCCAAAGTGCTGTTCGCCACCGAAAAACTGGTTGTTGATGCCTACACCGATATTCGCCCTCAGGTTCAACAAGCCGTTCAGCAAGCTGGCTTCACCTTGCAGGACACCGCACTCCCCCTCACACCACCCGAGTCATCTACTGTACGTCGTTTCGTACATGAATATGGTTTCTTGCTACTTTTCACTTTGCTGGCTGCTGCAAGTTGGGGACTTTCCCTGTTAAGCGAGCGCGGCGGGCAAATCGCGTTTATCGCGACCACGATTATCGGGCTGGTTCCGATCCTGAAGAAAGCGGTGCAGCTCATTCGCTCCGGTACTCCCTTCGCGATTGAAACGTTGATGAGCGTGGCTTCCATCGGAGCGCTTTTGATTGGTGCCACCACAGAAGCCACGGTCATTTTGTTGCTGTTTATGCTGGGCGAATACCTGGAGTCTTACGCGGCAAACCGCGCACGGCGCGGCGTAACAGCACTGATGGCGCTGCTTCCCGAAGACGCCATGGCGATCATCAACGGGCAACGGCGTCTCGTGCCTGTCGCCAGTCTGGTTCCCGGCGATGTGATTGAAGTCGCGCCCGGCGGGCGACTCCCCGCCGATGCGGAGCTCTTGAACAGCGACGCCAGTTTTGATGAAAGCGCCCTAACCGGCGAGTCGGTACCCATTGAGCGTACGCCGGGTGAGAAAATTGCCGCTGGCAGCCTGTGTGTCGATCGGGTCGTGCAGTTGCGCGTGGTGTCACAGTCGGGCAACAGCGCGATCGACCGTATTCTGCAACTGATAGAAGAAGCGGAAGAGCGCCGTGCGCCGATAGAGCGCTTCCTCGATAAGTTCAGCCGCTATTACACGCCAGCCATCATGCTGCTGTCGCTGCTGGTGATTCTGGTGCCGCCGCTGTTGCTAGCGCAGCCGTGGCAAGAGTGGATTTATCGCGGTCTGACGCTGCTGCTAATCGGCTGTCCGTGTGCGCTGGTGATCTCAACACCCGCGGCGATTACGTCCGGGCTGGCCGCCGCAACGCGCCGTGGGGCGCTCATTAAAGGCGGTGCAGCACTGGAATCACTGGGCAGCATCAAGACCATCGCGTTTGACAAAACGGGCACGCTGACGGAAGGCAAGCCGCAGGTGACGGACGTGTTGCCCGCCGCAGGCATTAGCGAAACGGCGCTGCTGACGCGCACCGCCGCGGTGGAATCGGGTTCGCACCATCCGCTTGCCAAAGCCATCGTTCAGCATGCGTTGTCCACAAGCACATTCCTGCCAATGGCGGAAAACCGCAAAGCGCTGGCAGGTGTCGGCGTGGAAGGCACGATAGGCGGCAAGCGGATTCAGGTCAGCGCGCCGACTCGCGTCGCACCCGACTTGCTCGACGCCGACGGGCTACAGTGGATTGACGCGTTGGAAAGCGAAGGGAAAACCGTCGTGGTGGTACAAGAAGACGACAAGCTGCTCGGTTTACTGGCGCTGAGCGATACGCTACGCCGCGATGCGCGTGAAGCGCTGGATGCCTTACAGCAGTTGGGGATCAGAGGCGTGATGCTCACGGGCGATAATCCTCGCGCAGCGGCAGCGATTGCAGCGACATTAGGGATCGATTACCGCGCCAGCCTGCTCCCTGCCGATAAGGTCACTGCAGTCAGCGAGTTGAGCAAGCAGCATCCCGTCGCGATGGTGGGCGACGGTATCAACGACGCACCAGCAATGAAAGCCGCAACCATCGGGATTGCGATGGGGAGCGGGACGGATGTAGCACTGGAAACGGCCGATGCGGCACTCACGCACAGCCGCCTGACAGGGCTGGCTGCCATGATTAGCCTGTCGCGGGCAACGCAACGTAATATTCGTCAGAACATTGCCATCGCGCTAGGGCTGAAAGCGGTCTTTCTGGTCACCAGCATTCTGGGTATTACCGGACTGTGGCTGGCCGTGCTGGCGGATTCCGGCGCAACCGCGCTGGTCACCGCCAACGCGCTACGGCTATTGAGAAAACAGGACTGATATTACCGTTGCTGGCTGTGAATTGAAGGCTCGAGATACACGGAGCGACCACGGGGCGAGGCCTCCCTACGGGAACCTCATCCCCGTGTTTCTCCTAATCACACACGTCAACGAACGATATAACGCACTGAATATTATTAACCTTTGCGCAGCAGATACCGATAGGGAAGCTGTTCGGTTTCCTGCGCCAGAAGCTCATGCTCCATGAACACGCAAAAACCGGGAATATCGCGGGTGGTGGCCGGATCGTCGGCGATAATCAGCAGCGTTTGCCCGGTTTCCATCTGGCGTACCGTCTTACGTACCATCATCACAGGCTCAGGGCAGCGCAGCCCCTGCGCATCAAGGGTTTTATCCGGGTTGGTAAAAGGATCGGTCATCAACGTTCTCAGTGCTGGAATCAAAAAACCGCCCTAGTTTACGCGGAGGATTTCCCGACGCAAGCGACGACAACGTTTGCGCATAAAACAGCCATTTTTCTGGGCAAAAGACATTGCATTAGCAAAGCAATTGCGTATTATGCCGCCGCGTTGCAGCATAAATCTGCACGCTATCTCTTGGGTTCCCTAACCCCAATAACCAAAAAGGTCACATTATGTATCGTTTTACTCCCCAGCAGCGGCTTACGGCGCTGATCTGGCTATCGTTGTTCCATATCCTGATCATTACCTCGAGTAATTATCTGGTGCAGCTCCCGGTATTGATTTTCGGTTTTCATACCACCTGGGGCGCGTTTACCTTCCCGTTTATTTTTCTGGCAACTGACCTGACGGTACGGATTTTCGGTGCACCGCTGGCGCGTCGTATCATTTTGACCGTGATGGTACCTGCGCTGGTGATTTCCTATCTGGTGTCGTCCCTGTTTTATCAGGGATCGTGGCAGTCGTTCGAGTCATTAAGTCAGGTGAATATCGTCGTGGCACGTATCGCCTGCGCCAGCTTCATGGCGTATGTTCTGGGCCAGATTCTGGATGTTCACGTCTTCAATCGGCTACGCCAGAAACGCGCGTGGTGGGTCGCTCCGGCCGTGTCGACCGTGTTTGGTAATTTCAGCGACACACTGGCCTTTTTCTTCATCGCGTTTTATCGCAGCACCGATGCCTTTATGGCCGCGAATTGGGTTGAAATTGCGATGGTAGATTATGCCTTTAAACTTTTGATCAGCCTGGCATTCTTCCTGCCGATGTACGGCGTGATGCTAAATATGGTGCTCAAACGACTGAGCGAGCAGAAATACTCAGCCGACTACCGTTCTGTCAGCAGCCACCATTAATGCCAATTGGCGGCGATTTACGCCGCCCTTTCCCGCTAAATCACTCATCATTTTGTAAAAATAACGCAGGTTCCCACAACGGTTTGCAACAACAAAACGCTTGTTTTTGCTATCTGAATAGGGTGCCATACTGTTATTACCTGTTTCAAAAGATGACCTGTTCAAAAACGAGAGAAAGGGATCCCATGTCGAATGTAATCAAATACCTCGGTGTCGGCTTGCTTGTCGGCCTGCTTGCTGCCTGTGATGGCAAAACGGATGACGCCGCAAAAGCGGGCGCGCAAGATAAACCTGCCGCAGCAGCCAGCGCGGGTCAGAATATTGAATTAATGGAGGGCAAGATTGCGTTTACTCTGCCCGCCGACATGCGCGACCAGAGTGGCAAAGTCGGAACACAGGCGAACAACATGCACGTTTACGCCAATGACAATGGCCAGAAAGCGGTCATCGTGATTCTGGGCGACAACACCACGGAAGAGTTGACCGTTCTGGCACAGCGTCTGGAAGATCAGCAGCGCACACGCGATGCCAACCTTCAGGTCGTGACCAATAAGACTATCGACGTTGACGGCAAGAAGCTGCAACAGCTCGACAGCATTATCACCAGCAGCGGACAGCAGGCTTATTCCTCCGTCGTGCTGGGTAAAGTGGAAAACCAACTGCTGACCTTGCAAATCACGCTGCCAGCCAGCAATCAGCAGCAGGCACAGAGCGAAGCAGAAGGCATCATCCACACCCTGAAGCTGAAATAATCGGTGTTATCGTCGGACAGTAGCCACCTAGGTGGCTATTTAAAGGATATAGCAAAGTACGCCGAGCGGTGCGCCAATCGCCATCGCGCCGTAGGTGGCAATGCCATTCCATGAAATCACGCGTCCGATGTGTCGAGAACCCACCACGCCGACGCCCCAGAGCGTTGCGCCGGTACCGGCAAAACTCTGTCCGGCCCCCAAAACAATGCGCCCAAGGCACAGCAGCAGCAATGTCATCACCGGCGAGGCATCGCTAAAAGCGGCCAGCAGATAAAACACGCCGCTTAACATGACGCCAGCCAACCCCCAGATGACGATGTTCTTCGACCCTTTTTCATCGGCGCTGCGACCCGCATGGGGGCGGCTCAATAGCGTGGAGAAGTATTGCAGGCTGATCACCAGCCCGGCCCAGAACGCACTATAGCCAAGGTGATCGTGCACGTACCCCGGCAGCACCGCCAACGGCAGACCAATATTCAGATAGCTGGCGAAATTGAACGCCACAATCGAAACGATGCGCAGATTAAGGCGCAGACCGCTCAGCGACGGTTCGGATGGGGAAGGTGTTGGCATGGAAAATTCACTCGCTTAACGTCCGTGTATGACGTAATTTCAAAAAAACATCGAAAAATCATATTGCTATATACTCTAAATAATTCGAGTTTCAGGAAGGCGGCAAGAGAAGGAGTCCCGATGAGCTTACTCAAGTAAGTGATTCGGGTGACTGACAAACCTGCTAAAAGCAGGTTTGAACGCTCCTTGCAGCGGCCCCAACGGGGCGAGGCACACGCCAGTGTGCCGAGTAGCGCAGCCAACGCACATGCAACTTGAAGGATGACGAGTATATTGTTGGTTATAATCAACCTTATGCTACTAAACTAATCCCGAACACAGGAGAAACGCAATGCCTGTACCGGCAGACCCGGACCGCCAGCCAACACCATCACCCCCTGCGGGGGACACATCGCCGCAGCCACCCCTTTCGCTTCTGGACAAGGCTAAATGTCTGGCCGCACGTATTCAGGCGATTCCCAGCGTGGCCCACCTGATTCGCGCGGGAGAACGTTTCAACGACCGCATGGGCAACCAGTTTGGTGCGGCGATTACCTACTTTTCTTTTCTGTCGTTGATCCCCATTCTCATGGTGTCTTTTGCCGCCGTGGGCTTTGTGCTGGCCTCCAATCCCGATCTACTGACGGGGTTGATCAACCGCATCGTTAACAGTATCAGCGATCCGAATCTGGCTACTACGCTGAAAAATACCGTCAACACAGCCGTACAGCAGCGTACTACCGTTGGGCTAACCGGTTTGCTGATCGCGCTCTATTCCGGCGTCAGTTGGATGGGAAACCTGCGCGAAGCGATTCGAGCCCAATCGCGCGACGTCTGGGAAAGAAACCCGAAAGATGAAGAGAAGATTTACTTTCAGTACACGCGGGATTTCCTGTCGCTGACCGGCCTGGTCATTGCGCTGATTATTACGTTGTTCCTGACCTCGGTTGCCGGCACCGCGCAAAACATGATTGTGACCGCGTTGGGGCTGGATGGCATTGAGTGGTTGCGCCCGGCGATGACGCTGATCGCTCTATCAATATCCATCTTCGCCAACTATCTGTTATTCCTTTGGATATTCTTCGTTTTGCCGCGCCATAAACCCAAGCGCAAAGCGCTCTTTCGCGGCACACTGATCGCCGCAGTGGGTTTTGAAGCCATAAAATTCGCAATGACAGTCGCACTGCCTAAACTGGCCAGTTCGCCTTCCGGTGCCGCGTTCGGTTCGGTTATTGGCCTGATGGCATTCTTCTATTTCTTCGCGCGCCTGACGCTCTTCTGCGCCGCCTGGATCGCCACGGCAAACTATAAAGGTGACACCTCGACAGACCGGAATGAGCAGGAAAAAGAACCGCCCTCCGATCGTTAAGAGCAGCGGGGGAAGCACTGGTTTTCCGATCTGTGTCATGAAAAAGTAAAACATCGTTTCAAGACTATTGACTCAGTCTCACGTAATGTTGAGACTGATGTTAGCTTCCGCGTTTTTTATACCCAGCTTTTTCAAACAGGCCAAAAGTGATGACAACTACTAACATTGCCGTAATCGGCGAATGCATGATCGAACTGTCGCAGAAGGGCACGGATCTTAATCGTGGGTTTGGCGGCGATACACTGAACACCGCCGTTTACATTGCCCGTCAGGTAAACTCCGAGAAACTGGGCGTGCATTACGTGACTGCACTCGGCACAGATAGCTTCAGTACCGAGATGGTTGCCGCCTGGCAAAAAGAAGGGGTGAAAACCGACCTGATTCAGCGACTGGACAACAAACTGCCCGGTCTATACTTCATTGAAACTGACGCGAGCGGCGAGCGTACGTTCTACTATTGGCGCAATGACGCCGCAGCCCGCTACTGGCTGGACAGCCCGGAAGCAGAAAAAATCGGTCAGTCACTGGCACACTTTGACTATCTCTACCTGAGCGGCATCAGTCTGGCGATTCTGAACGCCGAAAGCCGTCAGCGTCTCCTCGCCCTGCTGCGCGCCTGCCGCGCCAACGGCGGTAAAGTGATTTTTGATAACAACTACCGTCCACGTCTGTGGCAGAGCAAGGAAGAGACGCAACAGGCCTACACCGACATCCTGTCCTGTACCGATATTGCCTTCCTGACGTTGGATGACGAAGACATGCTGTGGGGCACGAAGCCGCTGGAAGCCGTGCTGGAGCGGACGCACAATCTGGGTGTTAGCGAAGTGGTAATTAAACGCGGCGCGGACTCCTGCATCGTATCAGAACGTGGACAAGCGTTGGTTGATATCCCGGCGATCAAACTGCCAAAAGAGAAAGTGGTCGATACCACCGCAGCGGGCGACTCTTTCAGCGCAGGCTACCTGTCAGTGCGCCTGAATGGCGGCAGCACGCAGGAAGCGGCACAGCGCGGCCACCTGACAGCCAGCACGGTCATTCAATACCGTGGCGCGATTATCCCGCTTGAGGCAATGCCTGCATAATCACCGTGCATCACATCAATCTTAAGGCCGCAACAGCGGCCTTAAGATATGACGCATAACAGTGGTAGCACTCTGCCTCACCGATGGCTTTGTGGTTTAATGTGGTCCTGGCTGGCTCATCGGCTGTTCCTGGAAGCCCCCGAATGGACCACCTCCCCGACCGCCACCGCCGCCTCCACCCGGAGGTGGGAACAGACAACCGCTCAACATGGTGATCAGCGCGAGCACCCCCGCAGCTTTCAGAATACGACTCATATTTTATCCCTCGGTACATTTTATGAAACACGAGGGATAATAGGGGTGGAGAAAGGTAGCAACAACGAGATTTTTCCTTAAAATCCACGTATAAATAAAGAGTTACATTACCTAACGTTCTGCTAACGATATCCTGTACTTTGCTATACGTGGCCTTTTACTCCGATCGGAAACCACAAACCGCTACCCTGCATCCTGATATCCAAAGGCGACTGCCCTACTGCGACTGCGCGGCAGGCGATTTTTCAGCTTGAGACGCTGCTGCGGTGCTGGCAGCAGGCTCAGTCACTGGCGTCATAATCCGGTCGTAGGCTTCCTGCAACGCCTTCATATTTGCTTCCGGTTCACCGGGCTGTTGGATCAGCATCAGTGTCGTATCCTGCACCAGTTGCTGGTGCAGTTCCTGATTCAGCATATCGAGCGTCAGCGAGGACAGATAGGTCTGGCGCAGTTTCTGATACTGCTCGGGAGCAATATCTACGACACCGTTTTGCTGAGAGCGCAGGCGCTGATCCATCAGGATGTCCGTGCTGGTACGCGCATAAGTGGCAAACAGTTTATTCAGTTCGTCCGTCTTGCGCGCGATTAGCGCATCAAACTCTTGCTGTGTCAGCCCTTTTTCACGCAGCGTCGCCAGCTCACGCGCGATAAACGTCACGCCCGGCTCAACGCCTTCGCTATTCGGCACATCCATATTAATCGCGCACTGAGAACGGGTATAAAACACATTGCAGTCGAAGCGGAGGTTGTTGCCCTTCAGCGGGCTCTTCTCCAGCACCTGCTGTAAGTGCCAGAACATCGCTTCCCGCGTCATATCACCCAGCCAGTAGCGAACCAGCGCCTGTGATTCACGAATTGGGTGCCACGGGGCATCCCACATTAGCGACACCGTATCCTGCTGGGCGTTGTTATTCATCAGGCTGATCGCCTGCGTCGGCAGCGGGCTTAATGTCGGTAACGGCGCGGGGGCTTCGCGTTTCCCTTCCAGCGGGGCGAAGACTTTCCCGATCTGCTCGATCACGCTGCGGTTATCCACATGACCGACGATGTAGAGCGTCATCGCATCTGGCGTATACCAGGTTTTATAAAACTGTTGGAGTTGTTCACCATTTAGCGGCGGCTTGACGTCCTGAGCAGGATCGTGCGCCAGCAGGGGCGAGCCTTTCAGACGATAGCGCCAGCTCGGATCCTGTGGGTTAATCGGAAAGGTTGCGACTTGATCGGGCACCTTCAACGCGGCCTGTAGGCTTTTTTCGTCAAACGTCATCTGCCCTGCGCTTTCCGCCAGCCACGTCAGCGCTTCTTTCAGCAATTCGGGGCGATTGTTCGGCAAGCTCAGATTATACGACGTGAAATCGTACGAGATAATTGCCGGAGGCAGGACGCGGGAACCGTTAGCATCGCGCATCCACATGGAAGGTCGCTGGGCTGCGGATAATTTATCGCCGGGCGCCAAGGCCAGACGAGGAAGAAAATGGGCAAAACCTACCTGCTGGGCGTTTTCCAGCAGCGACCCGGCATTCACCACCAGACGCAGCTCAACCCGATCGCCGGGGCGCTGTGGTGTGGTTAATAACTGCCAGGTAAAACCATTATCAAGCTTACCCTGCTGCCAGGCAGGATCGGGCTGTAGTGCTTCAGCCTGCACGCTGCTGCTGACCACGGCCAGCAACAAACCACCAACGAAAAGCGCCTTTTTGGTGCCCTGCATGTGAACCCCTACTCATAGCTATCCAACATAATAATGTGGTTATTGTTGATCATTATGGTGGCCTTGCGTCTGCCACCGCACACTCTCGTGGATATATCACGGAAAAAATTGAAGACGCGAAGTGTACCATTCCCTTAGACCGCGCGCTTTTGTCTATGTCACTCCAGGAGGCGAAATAATCTGCAAAAAAGGCAAAAATAGTCATATTTAACAATATTTTTACGTTTTATGACGGGTAAGAAAAGCAGGAGAGGCGATTTGCTTTGACTCGTTGAGAGGCAAAAAAATTCCCCACGGCACGTTAACACCGCAGGGAACTGATTTCGCAAGCTATATCGGAATGCTCACTGCAACCGGAATGATAACTGCATGCTGGAATTACGACTGTGCCGTCGGCGTGGCCGCGTTATCGCTTTTATTGGTACCGGACAGCTCAGCATCCAGTTTCTTCTCATCCAACTCGCGGCAGTATTTCGCTACCACGATGGTCGCAACACCGTTACCAATCAGGTTGGTCAACGCACGGGCTTCTGACATGAAACGGTCAATACCCAGAATCAGCGCCAGACCAGCAACAGGCAGGTGACCCACAGCAGACAGCGTTGCCGCCAGCACGATGAATCCACTTCCCGTCACGCCCGCTGCGCCTTTAGAAGACAGCAGCAGCACCACTAGCAGGGTAATCTGATGCCAGATATCCATGTGGCTGTTGGTCGCCTGAGCGATAAATACCGCCGCCATCGTCAGGTAGATGGAAGTAC
This sequence comes from Pectobacterium sp. A5351, assembly GCF_028335745.1. NCBI lineage: Bacteria > Pseudomonadati > Pseudomonadota > Gammaproteobacteria > Enterobacterales > Pectobacteriaceae > Pectobacterium > Pectobacterium sp. A5351. The sequence goes on along the minus strand of NZ_CP116477.1, from coordinate 91,520 downwards.
CGTCAAGGTTGAACGAGTAACCGGTAGGAATGACCAGGCCGACGACAGATTTTTTACAACCGACCTTCTCCATCTTCTCCAGCATACGTGGCAGCACAGATTCAGAAGAGGACGTACCCAGAACAATCAGCAGTTCTTCACGGATGTAGCGAATGAATTTGAAGATGCTGAAGCCCGTCGCTTTGGCAATACTGCCCAGAACCAGAAACACGAACAGAATACAGGTGATGTAGAAGCAAGCGATCAACTGCCCCAGTTGCACCAGCGTACCGACACCATATTTACCGATGGTGAAAGCCATTGCACCGAATGCCCCCAGCGGAGCCAATTTCATGATCATATTAATGACGCCGAAAATGACCTTGGAAAAGCTGTCGATCACATCAAAAATCACCTTGCCTTTTGGCCCTAAACGGTGCAGCGCAAAGCCGAACATCACCGCAAACAGCAGAACCTGCAAGATATTGCCACTGGCAAACGCACCAACCACACTCGCCGGAATCACGTCCATCAGGAATGGAATCAGACCCTGCTGTGAAGCCTGTTGGGTATAAACCGCCACCGCAGACGCATCAAGCGTACTTGGATCGATGTTCATGCCCGCGCCAGGCTGCACGATGTTGACCACGACCAGGCCAATAATCAGTGCAATCGTACTCACAATTTCAAAATACAGCAGGGCGACCGCACCAGTACGACCAACCGACTTCATACTTTCCATGCCTGCGATACCGGTAACGACCGTACAGAAGATAACCGGTGCAATAATCATTTTAATTAATTTAACAAACCCATCGCCCAGAGGCTTCATTTGCTCGCCAAGCTGGGGGTAGAAATGCCCCAACAGTATCCCTATCGTAATGGCGGCAAGAACTTGAAAATAAAGACTTTTAAAAATTGATGTTTTCATACATACGTCCTATGGTGGGGAAAACACAGGAGGGGAATAGGGTACGAAAATGCCGCCTGTGATTGCGCCGGAAAGTAACATTGCAATAACAAGCTGAGAATGTTTTATAAGTTTAGTTTGTGAACGGCAGGTTAAAAACAAGAGCTGAATCACGTCAGCAAGAATTATAAAGAAACATCAATGCAATTTACTTGTAACAGATGCACATTTTTGCAGCAGAACAATCCTCTTAAAAAGCGCTCACCCCCCGTCATACGGGGAAAGTAGCGACCAGGAAACCCACCCACAAAAAGTAACATTTACGTTACCTGCAAATAATCAGGAAGACGCGGTTAGGCAATGAATGCCGTATTTCTTATCGCGCCGCGCTAGCTGCATGGCAAAACGCGCCTGAGACAACAGCAGTGCCGCCGCCTCTGGGCGAGGCTCGGTAATGGTGAGGATACCGACGCTGACAGCCCGTACAGGCTGGGAGTCCGTGGGTAAAAAAGGCGCGTTGATCGCCAGCATGACGTTTTGCGCCCAATCCTGCGCTTGTCCAGCGGATTCCAGCGTTTTCCCGATGAGAGCAAACTCATCGCAATCGAGACGCGCCAAACAGGTTGTCCCTGCCTCATGCTGTTCTTCAATCACCGCACTAAGCTGCGTAGCCAGCGTGGTCATATCGCCCTGCTTACCGGCTGAGACATCAAGCCCAAAAACCAGCAGACTGAACGGTGTCGCATCGGCCAGGCGTTGTTCGAGGCGTCGCATAAAATGCGCTTTATCCGGCAGCCCCACCCCTTCCGTTCCGGCAGCAAGAGACTGCTCCAGCAACTGTTGATTACGGTTGTAGCTGCGCACCAGCGCACCCAGCTCATCATCCTGATGCCAGGGCGGCAACGTAAGCGGGCTATGCAACATGGCATCCGGCGGGATATTTTGTAGCTCGACAATAATCCCGCGCAGCGGGTGTATCAGCAGGCGATTAATGCACCAGGTAATGGCGATTGACATAATCAACGCCAGCAGCAGATACGTCGCCAGCATGGTTGAAAAGGTGCTGACGATAAATTGATACATCCGATAGGAATCCGCCTGCAAGACCAGATGCGCCAGCGGTGCCGAATACTGCGTCTGCGGCGGGGAATAAAGCGGAATCGAAATGCGGATCGGCAGCCTGAATACCCGCGCGATCCAGTCTGGCACCGGGCGTTCTTTCGGGAAATTCGCGTGCAGCGTTTGGAAATCATCCGGCAGCAACACATCTGCCCGGCTCAGAAAGGCAACCGGTAATAAACTGTCCAGAATATTGCCTGCCCGCTGCACTTCCCCTTGCAGCACCGCATCCGTCAGCGGCTGACGCACGGAATACGCGATACTCTCCAGCTGTCTGGCATAGTCTTCACGGCGTTGATGAACAAAGTGAAAGAGCTGTATGACGATAAACAGGCTAATCGTCACCAGTGCCACGGCAGACACGGCTGTCATCTGTTTAATCGTTAATGAACGTCTGAGCCGCAAGCGCTTTCTCCGTCAACCTGATTATGTAAGACCTGAACACCCGCCCTTCGGGATAAAACAGGCAGGCAACATAAATATGAAAGCGCGCCGCGACAGGTGACACACCGCAAATAGTATAAGGCAGCTTATCGCCGCCTTAACGCTGTTTTCTACGGATATTCGGGGGATTTCATCTTAATCCTAGGCTATTCCCGGCAACCGCGGTAACGCGGCCTCAGAATAGGGTATATCCCCTGCATAAGCCAGAGGGCGGCTATTCGGTAACAGACAGAAGGTGGCGGACGCCGCCGGGAGAAGCATCGGGCAAGCTTTTCGCCTGCCCGATCGCATCACAAGATGAGGCTATTGCGGGTACGGCACCCAGTCTCCGCCATTCAGACGAATATAAGGTTTTCCCTGATATTGCATCACGATAGCGTTCTCATTTTCCGAGACCGCTTCCGTTTGTGGCAGCGCGCTCGTCAGCGTTTGCCAGTCCACGGAAGGGGCGGTGAACACTTTGCCGTCCACCATTCTCGCCACCAGTTCCGAAATCGCCAGATAGCTGCTCGGCGATGTAATCTCCAGCGCGTCGCCCTGATGCGGTGCCTGTTGACCAAACAGTTTCACACCGACGGGAATATGCGTGATACTCGGACTGGGAATATCGCGTAGCCCGGACATTTGCATCTTATCCCCGGCCAGCGCCGCACCGTGTTCCGGTACCACAATCACCATCACCTTGCGACCGGATTTTTGCAGCTCGTCAAAAAACGCATCCAACTGGTCAAACAGCATCTTCGCGCGTAGCGCATAGTCCGCTGACTGATTGGTGCTGACAAAGCGATTGCCATCATGCAGCGGAATCAGGTTAAAGAAGGTCGCGTTACGCGCCGTCGTCGCGTTATCCCGCTGGTTCAGCCAGCGATTTAACAGCTCCAGATCGTTATAAATCGGCTCGCCATCGAACGAGGTAATCTGATGGCTGATGCCCTCCTGCGACAGCATTGGGATCTGAATGTCGCCCTCTTCACGTACCTCACGCAGGTAATTGCCAAAGACGCCGGAGTGATCGAGCATCAGTTGTTCTTCAAAACCCAGCTTCACCAAATTGCTGAACAGGTAGCACTGCTGGTTCACTGGCTGGTACAAATCGGTGTGGGACTGTTGACCACAGCTTGCGCGCAGCAGGCGAATAGATGCAGGCCCACTATAAGCCGTGGCGGAATTAAACTGACGGAACAGGATGTCGAATTTCTTCCACAGCGGATGGTTTTCTAACTGCGCCACTTCCAGATCCGACCACGACAGCGAACAGATATTGATAATCAGCAGGTCAAAAGGCTGGGCATCCTGTGGTAGCGTGGTAGGGAACGCCGTGGTTCGCGCCTTTTCTCGCGAATAAAACTGATTCAGGTAAGCCGTCAAATTCGCGTTCGTTGGCGGTAATGTCGCTTCGGGCAACGCGGCATCTCCTCCCGTTGGAGACGCTGCCGCCGAGGGGGCGGCCGTCGTCGATGTTGCGGGCATCAACGACACCGCAGGCCCCGCCAGATTGACGATGTTTAGCCACGCCAGCACCGCCACGGTAAACACCGTAATACGAATCCACTGCGCGAAAAACAGGTAAGCCACGCTAATGACCACCGCCGCGCCGACCATCTGCCAGTTAATGAAGCGGTTTAACAGCTCCAGCAAGTAGGCCGCGCTAAAGCCAGCAACCTGTGTTCCCTGACTGAGAATGCTGTTGATGCCCGGCAACCAGGTATCGTGGTAAAACAACCCGATACCGAGCGGGATAGCAAAAATATGCCGCCAGCGGTGCAGCGTGACGTTGGGGATCGGGAACAGCAGAAACGCCAGAAAAACCAGATTAAGCAGAGGATGAAAATTCAGGTAGCCAAACCATAGCAGGGCAAATTTCAGCAAAAAATACAAATTCCAGGCACCGAGCCCACGCCAGTAACGCCATATGTCCTGCTGTTTTTGCGTATCATTTTGTTGAGTACGTGTTTTTTCGTCCATTTTATTTTTTAGTCTTTGCTGAAGTCGGCTTGGTTGAGACCGTTTTTGTTGAAGAAGGGCTGCGCATCCAAACGCTCGCAGGTTTCAGGTAGCGCGGCGGCAGCAGTCTGTTTTTCCAGTACTGAAGCCAATTGGGAATCATACGGTGCGCCAAATAGCCAAGCGTAAAGAAAATGACCGCACTCAATAACCCCAGTTGAACGATATCCATCAGGTTCATGAGGGTTCTCCCGGTGCGCAAGCCAGTACGTCAGGTTCTCGTAAATCAGGGTTGAGTAAATCAATCGTAATAGGCTCACGCCGAGGCGTCTGGCCGTGTGGCGCAGATTCAGTCGGCTGCAATTGAACATAATCGTTAATCTGCTGTTCCTGACCCCGCGTACCGTCCTGCGTCCAAGATTTGATTTCCGCCAGAATCTGTAAATCTTGCGACCAGACAATTCGATTACTGAACACTTCATCCACCGGCAGACGGAAGATGGATTTCAACGCGATATCCAACTCATTCAAACGGCAATTGGACAGGAACAAAAACAGGCGCCCCTGCACGATCGTGACGACATCACCAAAGCGCCGCAGCGAGCACAGCGTCAATAGCTGCGCGGCCCGCACGCCTGGGACAGGGCGCAATGCGACCAGAACGCCTTTGCTGCCTTCGGGCATGATCGTGCTATCAATCAACATCTGCACAGACTGCCGAAAGGTCTCAGGAGGCTGATAGCCTTTAATCTGTAGCGGCCGCATGGTGGTTAGCAAGACCTCGACATCGACAGGCACATGCCTGGTAAAGCGCTGCCCCTGTACGCTTTCAATCTTCGTCAGAAAACGGGATAGCGGTTCGGAATGTGAAACGATACTATTTGCGCCACATGCCAATAGCAGACGTTCGTCACTGGCACGCAGGCAAGGCTTCATTTCACGCACCACAATCTTCAGCAATTCACCGCGTTGGCGACGCAAGCTATGAACCTGTTTGACGAGCATCTCCACCTGGCTGGTTTGATTGAGCGCAAAAACGAGGGTCGCCGAATGGGTCAGCATGCCGGTTTGTACCAACATGGCGTTGTCGTCCAACAGTTGCCAGTTTTCTGACAGCGCAGGCGCGCCTTCCATCACGCTCTTTTCCATCAGGAACAGCCCATCGTCATCCCGAGACGGCGTGAGAACGGGCTCCTCTTCCTTCAGCATGTGCCATCCGTCATTGCCAGATTGCAGCATTTGTACCTTATTCGCCCGTACGCCTCTTTCCGTTGCCCACCATGACACCATATACTGGGCGCGATCCTGTTGCCATTGCAGGCTGGCTAAACCGTAGAGCCCGCGATGTTGGGAAATCAGCATATTCCTCAGGCGGGTGACGCCGCTGCTATGGCCGATAACCACCAGTGTACACTGGCGCTGATGTAGCCATGCCGCCGTGTCATTCACCCAGCGTTGAAGCCTTTCCGGCGAAATATCCCGCCACAGGCTAGCCAGTGCATAAAGCACCAGAAGGCGATTTTTAGGGCGTAATGCGCGCATTAACTCATTGGTTAAATTCAGCAACGCGGCTTTATTTTCCGGCAAAACATAGCAAGATAACTGTTTTGTTTTGGTATCATTTATCTCATTGGAAAATAGCTCTGTCAGCAGCGAATCGGATCGCTCCCCACAGCCTATTAACGTCACTCTCGCGTCATTATTCTGGCCATGTATGACTTGCTGGCAAAATAATGCGGCATCAACCCTTCTATCAATATTTACCCAATAAAAGCCAGCCTGCTGGAGCGTGGCCAGCTCATCCGAAAGGTCAAAAATACCTAATGAAAAGTTCTGCTTCATAGACTGGTTTCTTTTCCGTTAATGACGGCATTTCACCTTAAATATACAGTCAAAATAAACTCTAGCATCCCCTTGAGGGATCACAACTGTACACGATGAGTTATTCCTATCGGTTGATAAATTACCCGTTACTATTATTTTTACCTATTCACAGTATAATCATCAATTCATTGCTATAGTGAATTGGCATCCCTGACTCCTCATTAAAGACAGCAGAGGCGTAAACCTTTACCTGCCAGACTGTCTGTTATGGGTGCCAAAAGCAGCATCACATCTGCCATTCAGATGTTTCCCTTTATCGTTCTCAATGATAATGGATAGCCTATTTCAGAGGCATGGGATGAATAACGGACCAACTTGTAGAAATGCCAGCGCACGCGCCGATTTAACCGAGAATGCAAGAGCCGATGACGATCTACGGGTTCTCAGTCAGGCCTTTTCTTTACCTGAAATAAATTATATCGACATCGCCCGTCAGGCGCGACTGAGCCAAATGATGGCTCGCTGGCCGCTGCTGGATGAATTAAAAGAATCGGCCGGGAGCGACTGACGATGCCCGTGATTGCATTGCAGGGGATCCGCGGCGGTGTGGGCACCACCTCGATAGCGGCCGCACTGGGCTGGGCCTTCCAGCGGCTAGGCGAATCCGCGCTGGTGATTGATTTCTCGCCGGACAATTTGCTGCGCATTCACTTTAATATGCCGTTTGAGCAGCGCCGCGGCTGGGCGCGGGCGGAAGCCGACGGCGCGCCGTGGCAAACCGGCGCGATGCAATATCTGCCCGGACTGGATTTTCTGCCGTTTGGTCGCCTGAACACGCAGGAAGTCGCCACGCTCCAACAGCATTACCAGCAGCACCCCGCGATCTGGCAAAAAAATCTGGCACAAATCAGCACGGCAGGCCGCCACCGCTGGATACTGATCGATGTGCCAGCAGACAATAGCCCGCTCACACGGCAGGCGTTAGCCACCGCGAATACCGTGTTTCAGGTGACGGTGGCAGATGCCAACTGCCATTCACGCTTACATCAGCAGGTATTACCGCGTCAGTGTCATTTTCTGGTGAATCAATTTTCCACGCTCAGCACACTCCAGCAGGATTTACACCAGCTTTGGCTGCACACGCTTTCACACCTGTTGCCACTGGTGGTACACCGCGACGAAGCTCTGGCAGAATCACTGATGCTAAAACAGCCTTTGGGTGAATGCCGCCCAGACAGCGTAGCAGCGGAAGAGATCATGACGCTGGCAAACTGGTGCCTGATTCACGTTAAGGAAAGCGGCGTATGAGCGGGATCCTGCGCTTCTTTCTTGTCCCCCCGGCCAGACAGATGATACAGCAGCGCTACCGCAGCTATCGTCAGCAAGGTGCTTCCGCCTTTGCCGCCTTTTTCACCACACTGTTTGCGATACTTGGCTGGATCGTCCTGCGGCTGGAGTCTGAGGGGTGGCAACAGATTCGCGCGCAGCGAACCTACTGGTTCCCACATATTTCGCCTCAACGCCCGCGTCCGGCTGATATGCTTCGCTACCTGACGCAGGGGCTTTGGCTGCTGACCATCAAAAACGGCCAGTTGCCGACATCACGCCGCAATGTCTTCTCCACGCTACCGCGCTGGCGGCAGCGCTACATGAACGTACAACAATCGCTGTTCGCCCACTTTAACCACACCAATGCTGACGATCGCGAAGACAGTAAGCCAGGAACTGCCAGAGCGAATCGCGTCCAACGGCTAGTCACGGTCGTGCTGAGCCTGTTGTGTGCGGCGCTGGGGCTACTGTGCATCACGCAGCCGTTTGATTTGTTATCGCAGTTTATCTTCATGACGCTGCTGTGGAGCATCGCCATGCTCGTGCGTAACATGCCGGGACGCATGCCGACGCTCATGATGATCGCCCTTTCTTTCACCGTCTCCTGCCGTTACTTATGGTGGCGCTACACCGAAACACTGAACTGGGACGACCCCCTCAGCCTGGCGTGTGGTATGGTACTGCTGGCGGCGGAAACCTATGCCTGGGTCGTATTGGTTCTGGGCTATTTTCAGACGATCTGGCCGCTGAACCGCCCCCCTGTTTCACTGCCGGAAGACAGCAAAACGTGGCCGACCGTCGATCTGATGATCCCTACCTACAATGAGCCGCTAAGCGTTGTGAAACCGACGGTGTATGCCGCGCTGGGCATCGATTGGCCGAAAGATAAGCTCAATATCTATATTCTGGATGATGGGGGGAGAGACGAATTTAAAGACTTCGCCAGAGAAGTCGGCGTCCATTACATCGCTCGCGTCACACACGAACATGCCAAAGCCGGGAACATCAACAATGCGCTGAAACAGGCAACAGGCGAATTCGTCGCCATTTTCGACTGCGACCACGTCCCGACCCGCTCTTTCCTGCAATTAACCATGGGTTGGTTTTTCAAAGACAAAAAGCTGGCGATGCTGCAAACGCCGCACCATTTCTTCTCACCCGACCCGTTCGAACGCAATTTGGGCCGCTTCCGGCGTACGCCCAATGAAGGCACGCTGTTCTACGGTCTGGTACAGGACGGTAACGACATGTGGGATGCCACATTCTTCTGCGGCTCCTGCGCCATTCTGCGGCGTAAACCGCTGGATGAGATTGGCGGTATTGCAGTCGAAACGGTCACGGAGGATGCACATACCTCACTGCGCCTGCATCGTCGTGGATACAGCTCAGCATACATCCGCATTCCGCAAGCTGCGGGGCTGGCAACCGAGAGCCTCTCCGCTCACATCGGCCAACGCATTCGCTGGGCGCGCGGTATGGTACAAATCTTCCGGTTGGATAACCCGATGTTTGGCAAAGGGTTGAAACTGGGGCAACGGCTGTGCTATGCCAACGCCATGATGCACTTTCTGTCCGGTATTCCCCGGCTGATCTTTCTGACAGCACCGCTGGCATTTCTGCTGCTGCACGCTTATATCATTTTCGCCCCGGCGTTGGCCATCGCGCTCTACGTGCTGCCGCACATGGCGCACTCCAGCCTGACCAACTCACGCATTCAGGGTCGCTACCGCCACTCGTTCTGGAGTGAGATCTATGAAACTGTGCTGGCGTGGTACATCGCCCGCCCGACTACCGTTGCGCTGTTTAACCCGCACAAAGGGAAATTCAACGTAACGGCCAAAGGCGGGCTGGTTGAAGAACAGCACGTTGACTGGGTGATCACGCGGCCTTATCTGGCACTGGTGCTGCTGAATATCGCTGGCGTGGCATATGGCATCTGGCGTCTGATTTACGGGCCGCCCGAAGAGATCATGACGGTGATCATCAGCCTGCTCTGGGTCGCGTACAACATGACCATTTTAGGGGGAGCTGTCGCAGTTGCAGTGGAGGCTAAACAGGTTCGTCAGGCGCATCGTGTAGAGATGTCGATGCCCGCCGCGCTGTTGCGCGCTGATGGCCATCTTTTCCCCTGCGTCCTGCGCGACTATTCCGATGGAGGTGTCGGTGTTGAAGCCCGTGAATCAGGCATTCTTCAGGTGGGGGATAACGTCTCGCTGTTGCTCAAACGTGGCCAGCAGGAGTACGCCTTCCCTTTCAGCGTCACCCGCACGTTCGACAACAAGATTGGCCTGCGCATGATTAACCTGACCATCTGCCAGCATATTGATTTCATTCAGTGTACCTTTGCCCGCGCCGATACCTGGGCACTCTGGCAAGACAGCTTTCCGCAGGATAAACCGGTCGAAAGTCTGGTTGATGTACTGTCCCTCGGCTTTCGCGGCTACCTGCGTCTGGCGGATTACGCGCCGCCCGTTATACGCAACATTATTCTGTCCTTCCTCAACATCGTGGTCTGGGTTGTGTCATTCATCCCACGCTATGTAGGAAAACGCACCGAACCAGACCAACCGGGCGCTGCGCTGCCAGAAAAAGCCATTCATCAGGGCAAGACGTCGTTTGCCCATGAAACGCGATTTACACAAGAGAACCTGTTTGAAAAAAAGACAGTGGCTTGATTGCCATTCACAGACCGTGATCAACGGTCTTTCTCACGACAACGAGAAAGGCCCTTAACATTGATGATGACACAATGACGAAAAAAATAATCTGGTTCACCGCATTGGCTTTAGGCGTCAGCTCATTATCTCAGGCTGTCACCGCGCCGTATGCACCAACACCGGCCACGGGGGACGCAACCCAGCCGCTTGCGACGGCGATGCCGGCGAGTCCTCCGGCGCAGCCGTCAACCCCTGCCGCCGTGCGCAACGTGATGCTGCCTTTTGCGCAGATTGCACCAGCCCCAGGTGCCTTTGCATTACGCGGCGTCGACCCCAACGGGCAAATTGAGTTCGGCGTTCGCAGCGACGAGGTGGTCACACAGGCTTCTCTCGATCTCGAATTTACCCCGTCACCGGCGCTAATCCCCACCGAGTCGCATATCAAAGTTTATCTGAACAATGAGCTAATGGGCGTTACGCCACTTGGCAAAGAGCAGATGGGGAAATCCAACCGCGTCCGTATTCCTATCGATCCGCGCTACATCACGGACTTTAACCGCCTGCAACTGGTGTTCGTCGGTCATTATCAGAACATCTGTGAAAATCCGGCCAGTACCAGCCTGTGGCTGGATGTCAGTAAAGCCAGCACGCTCAACCTGCAATTCCAGAAGCTGACGCTGAAAGACGATCTGTCGCCGTTCCCTGCACCGTTTTTTGACAGTCGTGATACCCGCCCACTGACGCTGCCCATCGTCTTTGCTGGCCAGCCGGATCTCGTGCAACAACGTGCCGCCGCGATGCTCGCTTCCTGGTTTGGCAGCAAAGCACAATGGCGCGGACAGTCCTTCCCTGCACTCTTCAATCAGTTGCCGGATCGCCACGGCATTGTGTTTGCCACAAACGATAAGCGACCAGATTTCCTGCGCGATACGCCTGCCGTGAACGGGCCAACGGTCTCTATCATCAGCCACCCCAGCGATCCGCACATCAAGCTGTTGCTGATTCAGGGACGTGATGACAATGAGCTGCTCACCGCCGTACAAGGTATCGCTCAGGGGAACACGCTGTTCCGTGGGCAAAGCGTTACTATCGATAAGGTGGAACAGCTTGCGCCACGCCAGCCGTATGATGCGCCAAACTGGGTTCGCACCGACCGCCCGATGACCTTCGCCGAGCTTCAGCAATATAACGAACAACTGCAAACTGATGGCATCGTGCCCCGACCGATTTCACTGACCATGAACCTGCCGCCCGACCTGTTCCTGATCCGCAGTCAGGGCATCGATATGCGCCTGAAATACCGCTACACCGCGCCACAGATTCAGGATGGTTCGCGTCTAAGCATCAACCTGAACAACCAGTTTGTGCAGGCCTTCTCGCTGGCACCGGAGCACGAACAGAATGCCCTATTAATGCGCCTGCAGCTAACACAGGGGCTATGGGATTCCGACAAGAGCCTATCCATTCCGGCATTGAAACTGGGCACCACCAACCAGTTACGCTTTGACTTCAACTACACCACGCTGCTCTCCAGCGGCACCGCCGACCGCTGTGAAACTTATACGCCAGTCGTGAATCACGCCATTATCGACAGCAACTCGACGATTAATTTCTCTGGCTACCGCCACTTTATGGCGATGCCCGATCTTCGCGCCTTTGCCAATGCTGGCTATCCGTTCAGCCGATTGGCTGACCTGTCACAAACGCTGGTACTGGTGAACAAGCAGCCACAGCCGGCTCAGGTCAGCGCCATGCTGAACGCCATTGGTAACATTGGGGCGCAAACCGGCTACCCGGCATTGGCGGTACAGCTCAGCGATGACTGGACGCAAATCGACAAGCAGGACAGCGATATTCTGATGATCGGCGCTATCCCGCCAGCGCTGCACGATGACAGCAAAATCAACCTGCTGGTCGAGCAAACGCAAAGCTGGATCAAGCAACCGACGCGCCAGAGCGCTGTCCCGGATACGGGGTCGCCCGAATCTGATGCGAAGCCAGACAGCAAAACCACCGTCAGCAGTAACGGGGCGATGTCGGCCATTATCGGCTTCCAGTCTCCGTATCACGATCAGCGTAGCGTTGTCGCGCTGCTGGCCGATAGCCCACGGGGCTATACGCTACTCAATAACGCGCTGATCGACAGCGAAAAAAGAGCGTCGCTGTTCGGCTCCGTTTCCATCATCCGCGAATCGGGCATCAATAATCTCCGCGTCGGGGACATGTATTACATTGGCCACCTGCCGTGGTGGGAACGCATCTGGCACGCTCTGGCGCAGCATCCCGTCTGGCTGGCCATCATATCGACCCTTACCGTCATTATTGTTGCCTGGCTGTTGTGGCGTGGCCTGAAATTCTTCAGTCGCCGTCGCTTATCGCCGGATGAAAGGGGCTAACGCACCATGCCACGCGTGCTGCGCTACCTGATCCCCACGCTACTATGGCTATGGACTTCCCTGGTCACTGCCGCCGTCTGCAACTGGCCAGACTGGGAGCAGTACAAGCAGCATTACATCAGCGCGGAAGGACGGGTGATTGATACCTCCACACCCAACAAAATCACCACGTCCGAAGGGCAAAGCTACGCCATGTTCTTTGCGCTGGTCGCCAACGATCGCGTGATGTTTGATCGGCTGTTGCAATGGACGGAAAACAACCTGTCCGCAGGTGATTTAAGCGCGCATCTGCCCGCCTGGCTGTGGGGAGAGAGTAAGGATAAACAGTGGACGGTGCTGGATCCGAACTCGGCTTCCGATGCCGACCTGTGGATTGCCTATAGCCTGCTTGAAGCTAGTCGCCTGTGGCAAGAAACACGCTATCAGACAGTCGGTACTGCGCTGCTCGCCCGCATCGCCAAGGAAGAAGTCGTGCATATTCCTGGGCTAGGCGTGATGTTGCTGCCCGGCAAAGTGGGATTCGCAGAAGAAGAGCGCTGGCGCGTAAACCCCAGCTACCTTCCGCCACAACTGCTGGCTCGATTTGCGCCGCTGGGTGAAACGTGGAAAGCCATGCAGCGCACCACACAACGTCTGCTGTTGGAAACTGCGCCGAAAGGATTCTCGCCGGATTGGGTCATCTGGCAAAAAGATAAGGGGTGGCAGCCCGATACCACTAAACCCAACGTCGGCAGCTACGACGCCATCCGCGTCTATCTGTGGGTAGGGATGATGGCCGACAGCAGCAGAGGAAAAACCGATCTGGTCAAACAGTTTCAGCCGATGATTCAGCAGACCATCCAGCAAGGTCTACCGCCCGAAAAAACGGATACCGCGACAGGTGCCGTCATCGGACAGGGATCGGTCGGGTTTTCCGCCTCACTGCTGCCGATGCTCTCCCGTCAACCGGACGCGCTGGCGGCCCAGCGACAACGGCTCGCCGACAATCCACCGGGGGACGATGCGTATTTCTCCGCCTCTCTGACGCTCTTTGGTCAGGGATGGGATCAGAAACGCTATCGCTTCACTTCACAAGGTCAACTTTTACCGTCTCGGGGCAGCCAATGCACAACAACACCGTAAACTGGCTGCGCCTCCTCCCGTTATTGCTGGTTGCTGCGCCGCAGGCCTACAGCGCGGAAACCGCGTCGCCAGAGCAATTTCTGATGGAACAGGTGCGTCTGGGGGAAGCCAGCAACAAAGACGATCTCGTGCGCCAGTCACTTTACCGGCTGGAGCTGATCAACCCAGATAGTCCCGACGTTATCGCGGCCAAACTGCGGCTGGCTCTGCGTCAAGGCGATCAAGCACAGGCACGCCAGCAGTTGGACAAGCTGAAGGCCGTGGCTCCCAATGCTGCCGTTTATCGACAGGCAGAGATGACGCTGGCGCTGACACAGGAAACCGCACGTCAACAGTTGCAGCAGGCGCAGTTGCTGTCTACCGCCGGGCGCTACGCAGAAGCCAAAGCGCAGTACGACGCGCTTTTTCACGGCGAGCCGCCAACGCTCGAACTCGCCGTGGAGTATTGGCGAGTGGTTTCCCGTTTGCCCGACCAGCAGCCTCGGGCGATTAAACAACTGGAAACGTTAGATCAGGCCTATCCGAACAATGTGCCGCTTCGCATGGCGCTAGCACGGCTATTGTTTAGCCAGAATCGCAATGAGCAAGCCTATCCCTTGCTGAGGCAGCTTTCTAATGACTCTGTCGGGCGCAGTCAGGCCGCATCGCTATGGCTGGAAATTATTAGCCGGATGCTGGTCACGCCACAAAGTGTGGCTGAACTAAACCGATTTCTAAGCGTGTTTGATGAAGGCGAGCAAGCAGAGACAGCGCGTAACATACTTAGCCGCCAGCAGAAAATATTAGCCGACCCCGTTTATCAAGGACGGCTGCACGCGCTGGCGCAGATTGAAGATGGCGGCGGTAACAGCGCCACACTCAATAAGCTGAACAAAGCGCTGACCGCTACGCCAAATGACCCTGAATTGATCGGCGCAATAGGTCTGGTTTACCTGCGCGCGGGCGATCGAGCAAAAGCGCTGGCACAGTTTCAGAAGGCATTGCAGGCGGATGTTAATCGCCTGAACAGCGGCAAATGGGAAGGGCTGATTCAAAGCACGCAGTATTGGACCACGATTGCGGAAGGCGATAATGCGCTAAAAACCAATAATTTACCGCTGGCACAGCAGAAATATCAGCAGGCGCGTCAGATGGATAACACCAATCCCTATGCGCTGATTGGTCTGGGTGATGTCGCCGTTGCCAGCCCAAACGATGCCGTCGCCTTGCCGCTCTATCAGCAGGCTTTACGCCTTGAACCCGGCAACGACAACGCCTTACGCGGTCTGGTCGGTATTTATCAACGGCAGT
Source organism: Pectobacterium sp. A5351 (assembly GCF_028335745.1). NCBI lineage: Bacteria > Pseudomonadati > Pseudomonadota > Gammaproteobacteria > Enterobacterales > Pectobacteriaceae > Pectobacterium > Pectobacterium sp. A5351. Next base: position 76,506 of record NZ_CP116477.1, on the reverse strand, counting down.
CGCCGGAGAAAGCGCTCGCTTACCTCAACGGCCTGCCACGTAGCCAGCAGAACGCAATGCGGGAGACACTTGCCGCACTGCAACTCGATATCCTGAAACAGCAGGCGGACCGACTTGCAGAGCAGCAGCAGTGGACGCAGGCGGAGGAAAAATATCGTCAGGCGAACCAGCAGGATCCAAACGATGTGTGGCTGGCCTATCACTATGCCCAGACGCTGCGCCAGTTGGGACAAACGCAGCAGGCGGACCGCGTGGTACAACGCGCAACTGCCGTGCCATCGGCCAGCGCGGAGAAAAACTACGTTTACTCACTTTACCTGTCATCCACCAATCGCGACGAACAAGCGCTCACTCACCTGAATACGCTGCCCACGGCACAGTGGAACGACGACATGCGTGATTTATCCCGGCGCCTGACGATGCAGACCCGGCTTGCAAAAGCGGAAGCGATGCGCGATGCAGGCAACGAACCCGCCGCCATTGCTTTCCTGCGCCAGCAACCATCTGACACCCGTATCGATCTCCTGCTGGCAGACTGGGCGCTGGCACGGGGTGAATATGCAACGGCGCTGGCGGATTATCAACGCATCCGCACACGAGAACCACAGAACCCCGAGGCACAGTTGGGTGAGATCGATGCGTTTATCGCGCAGGGTCGGCAAGATGAGGCGCGCCAGCGTCTGAACCAGCTCCCCGCACAGGCAGCGGACACCCTCAACGCACAGCGGCGCGTCGCCAACGCTTGGCAAGCGGTAGGCAATCCGCAAAAATCGACGGCGCTTTTCCGCCAGCTAAAAATCGATGCGCAAAAAGCGCCCGTCGGTCAGACCAAGGCTCTAGTCTATCGCGATGCGGCACGCGTTGAGCAGCAGCAGTCTCAGCCGGAACAGGCGCAGCAGGACTATAAGCAGGCGATGGTCGCCAGCGGCATCACGCCTACGCTGTCGCAAACCGACGATGACTATACCCGGCTGACGCGCAATCATGCAGGAGACGACTGGCTGCAACGCGGCATCCGCGCCGAGGCGGCGGATCGGTATCGTCAGCAGGATCTTACCGTCACCCTTGACCACGATTACTGGCGTTCGAGCGGCACCGGCGGGATTTCCGATCTAAGCGCCCACGACACCATGTTGCAGATAGACATGCCGCTGTACGACGGCCGCGCCTTCTTCCGCACCGATACCATGCAGATGAACGCCGGTTCCTTCTCAACGGGCAGCAACGGTGCCTACCGGGAAACCTTCGGAACCTGTGCCGCACAGGACTGCTTCAGCGGTAAATCGCAGAAAACGACCGGCACCAGCGTCGCCGCAGGCTGGAAGAACGATCGCTGGTCAGCGGATATCGGCACCACGCCGCTCGGCTTCGACGTGGTCGATATTGTCGGGGGCGCAAGCTACAGCGGTGACTGGCGGCAAATCGGCTGGACTGCGACGGCCTCGCGCCGCCCCATCTCCAGCTCGTTGCTGGCATTCGGCGGCACTAAAGACCCTGGCACCGGCATTACCTGGGGTGGCGTGCGCGCGACAGGCGTCAGCCTTGGGTTGAGCTACGACCGGGGCGAAGCGCACGGTGTCTGGAGTGATTTCAGCGTCCACCAAATCACCGGTAAAAACGTGGCCGATAATGACCGCGCTCGTGCTATGGCGGGGTATTACTACAAGCTGATTAACGAGGATAACCGACGCGTCACGGTCGGCCTGAACAGCATGTGGTGGCGCTACCAGAAGGATCTCAGCGGTTACTCACTCGGTCAGGGCGGTTACTACAGCCCACAGCAATATTTTTCGCTGGGTGTGCCGGTGAACTATCGACAGAGGACGGAAAACTGGTCATGGGAGCTCGGCGGATCGCTGTCGTGGTCCCATTCGTCAACGAAAAACCAGCGTCGCTACCCACTGGTTGGCCTTCTGGGTAACGCCGCACTCACCGACAGAGACAACATTGAGCAAGGCAGCAGCAGTTCCGGCTTCGGCTATACGGCGCGTGCCGTCGTCGAACGCCGCCTCAGCTCACACTGGACGCTAGGTGTCGGTATCGACATTCAACAGGCGAAGGACTACACCCCAAGCCACGGCCTCATCTATTTGCGCTACTCCGCTTCCGGCTGGCAAGGCGATCTCGACAGCCCGCCACAACCGCTTACGCCGTACGCGGACTTTAAGTAATCCGCATCAGGCGAGGTTGAGAGCCTCGCCTTTGCGCCACTGACGGGGGCTGATGCCAAACCAGCGACGGAATGCCCGGGAAAAGGCACTCACCTCGGAATAACCGAGCAACAGCGCCATTTCCGAAATTGGCAGCTGCTTTTGTTGCAGATAGTGCGTCGCCATTTCACAGCGCAGCTTATCAACCAGCAATGAAAAACTGAGCCCTTCTTCCCGCAAACGACGCTGAAGGGACCAACTGGATAACCCGACCTTTTCCGCCACGTCTTCCAGCGTCGGCTCTTTCTGCATCAATAACAGATGTACCTGCGTGCGCACCTGATCGACGATACTTTGCTGTGGTGACGCTTCATTCAAGCGGCGAATGGCATCCTGCATCACCAGCAGCAGCGTCATATCGCGATCCGGCATGGTACGAATCAGCTGATGTTTGGGGATCAGCAGGGAATTGTAGGGTTGATCGAAGTAAACCGGCGCATCGAACACTTTGCAGTGCTCATGCCACATTTCAGGACGAGGATGCTCAAAATGCACCTCGCGTGGTGCCCAATGCCGACCCAGAACATGGCGGATCAGGTTCAGAAACATGCCGAGCGTCAGTTCGGCATCCTGACGACGATGTAAAATGGCACCGTGCCGGACCTGATAGTCCAGCCGCCAGCAGTCTCCTTTATCCACCATGCGCGTCAGCGTATCGTGTTGATGGCAGGGAAATGCCTTCACTACGTTATGCAGCGCCTGCTCCAATGTGTCTGAACATAAGCCGATATAGCCGATCAGGCCTAATGACTGCGGTTTAAACTGCTTGCCGTAGTGTAAACCGAAATTATCAACACCCGAATTACGCGCCGCTTCCTCCATCACCCGGCAATAGTTCACCAGTCCCAGACTGAGTGTCGGGCTGGCAAGCTGTTCTGGATCGACACCGCTAATGCCAAAGATACGATCGGCATCGCCGCCGTTATCATGAATAAAGTCGCCAAGCCCGGTCGCTGCCGCCGCCAAAACACCTCGGTGGCAGGAGAATGCCGCGTTCAGTGCCGAAGAGTACGTCACATTTTCCATTTTCTTTCACCTCGCCGTATCACTCTGCCCGCCAACGGGTCATGAAACGATCAGCAAGTTTCGTACCAGTCCGCACTCACATGAAATCAATGGGTTATAAACTGTGCATTCAATGAGCGGGCATTACCATAGCGCAGGCTGCCCGCTCGTGGTGCATTCAGGCCACACCAATCGGCAAATCGCTGGTTTCCAGATAGCGACGACACAGGCGCACACTGTGTTTTGCCCAGTCAGCGCCGAGACTTTGCGCCATCTCCGTTTCTGCATGCGAACCCACCCATGCGGTAAGCTGGACACGCCGTTGTATCAGCAGCGTTGGCAGCAGCGCCAGCTCCTCATCGCTGACGTGAGCGACACGTTCGTAGCCACACAGCCAGTTTTCAACCCACTCTGCCGCACGCGGATGGTGCTCCACAAAGCTAATCGCCGCGGCCAGATCGTGCAGATACCACCCCATGCCACAATCATCAAAATCGATCACGCGCGTTTCACCACGATGCAAGAGTAGATTGGTCAGGCGCAGGTCGGCATGGATCAGGCCATAGCGCTGCGGCGCTTTGCCAAATGCCGCCATCTCTGCCCCCATTCGCTCAATCGCGTCTTCCACAATGCCGTGCTCCGCCATCGACAAATTCGGCGCGTCACGCCAGTTCCCCCAGTGGCTCTGCGCACTGACCATCGTATGATGATCCCAGACAATACGCCGGAAACCGTCGGGCTTTTGCCACTGACGGCTGTGCTGGTGCAACCGGCCGGTGATTTCGCCCAGTTGCCGGAACGCACGTGGATCGACGCTGGTGGTCGGCATATCACCGTCAATCCAGTGAAACAACACGGCGTAGCGGCAGGAGCCATCAGGAAGATCCAGCGACTGTACACGCTCCCCCACCGCATCACGTACGGCTTCCGGCACCACAATCCCCGTATCACGCAATGCGTCCAGCCACTGTAACTCGCTTTCAATTTCCGCTTTCTGATGGTAATGGCTGCGATGTAACCGCAGTGCATAACGCTTACCTGCCGACGCAACAAGAAACGTCGCATTTTCCGAACGACATAGCAGCCGCAGTTCCCCTTGCAGCGCCGCCGGATAGCAAGCAAGCGCCCGGTGCGCCAGCGCGGTCATTTCTGCATTACTTAAGGTGTCATATTGCTTAGCACTCATAGTTCCCACTCCGACGCGAATCAATGAGCATTCAGCATGGCGTGTGTCGTGCAGAGAAACTTGACGCCCCACAACCCCTGTTTGACCCCAGAAGGCATAAGAACAACACCAACCGTAAAAGTTGACTTCAGCGCGCAGCATTCGATACGCCAGCGTCAAGTTTTCCACCAACAAGCGTGGGCATTATCGCTACACAAGCCAACAGGGGTTGCCGTACTGGCCCCGAATAACCATGAGCAGACTGACGGGGATAATGTAATGACGAGCAAATTAAAGCCCACGCTGGGCACCCTGCATTTGTGGGGTATCGCGGTAGGACTGGTAATTTCTGGTGAATATTTTGGCTGGAGCTACGGCTGGGGCGTCGCGGGCACGTTAGGATTTTTGGTCACAACACTGTTCATCGCCGCCATGTACACCTGCTTTATTTTTAGCTTTACCGAACTCACCACGGCGATCCCCCATGCTGGCGGCCCCTTTGCCTATAGCCGACTCGCGTTCGGCGATCTGGGCGGCCTGATTGCCGGTATGGCCACGCTGATTGAATTTGTTTTCGCACCGCCTGCCATTTCGATGGCGATTGGCGCCTACCTGAACGTGCAATATCCCGAGCTGAATCCCAAATTCGCGGCCGTTGGCGCATACCTTATCTTCATGAGCCTGAACATTCTCGGCGTGAAGCTGGCGGCGATGTTTGAGCTGGTGGTCACGCTGCTGGCGGTCATGGAATTGCTGGTATTTATGGGCGTAGTCGCACCGGGCTTCAGCCTGAGTAATTTCGTGGCACACGGTTGGGCGGGACAACATGAATTTTCACCCGCAGCCATTTCCGGCATGTTTGCGGCGATACCGTTCGCCATCTGGTTTTTCCTCGCTATAGAAGGCGCGGCCATGGCCGCCGAGGAGGCAAAAGATCCGAAACGCACGATTCCGCGAGCCTACGTCAGCGGCATCCTGACGCTCGTGGTTTTAGCCATTGGCGTGATGCTGATGGCGGGCGGCGTAGGTGACTGGCGCCAGCTCTCCGACCTCAACGATCCCTTGCCACAGGCAATGAAACTCATCGTCGGGGAAAACTCCAACTGGATGCACATGCTGGTGTGGATTGGCCTGTTCGGTCTTATCGCCAGCTTCCACGGCATTATTCTGGGCTACTCCCGTCAGTTTTTCGCCCTGGCGCGCGCAGGCTATCTTCCGCCGGGGCTTGCCAAACTGTCCCGCTTCCACACCCCACACCGCGCCATCTTGGCTGGTGGTGCGATCGGGATTGCCGCCATCTTCTGCGATGGCATTAATCTCCAAGGCATGAACCTGACCGCAGCGATGATTACCATGGCGGTTTTTGGTGCCATCGTCATGTACATCATGAGCATGTTAAGTCTGTTTCGCCTGCGCCGCAGCGCACCCAATATGGCACGCAGCTATCGCGCACCCGGTTACCCCATCGTCCCCGCATTCGCACTCGTCTGCGCCATCATCTGCCTGATTGCGATGCTCTGGTTCAACCCAGTGATCGGTGGGCTGTTCTGTACCTTTATGTTGCTCGGTTACCTCTATTTCCTAACCACCAAAGCACGACGGGAACATCTGCTTGAACCGCTTGTCGCCGATGCCAACTAACATTGAGACGCACATTGGAGAGATTATGGCTACACGTTCAACCATCATGGATACCAACAGTTTCCGCGCCGAGCATGCTGACGCGCTGAGCGCGGATATCCGTACGCTGACCGACAAGCGCAGCCGGGTACTAGGCGAGTCTTATCGTCTGTTTTATCGCAAACCCGTTCATCTGGTGCGTGGCGAAGGGCAATACCTGTGGGATGCCGACGGCAAGAAATACCTCGACGTCTATAACAACGTCGCCAGCATCGGGCACTGCCACCCGACAGTCATCGATGCCGTTCATCAACAAATGACGCAGTTGAACACCCATACCCGCTATTTGCATGAACGTATTCTGGACTATTCAGAGCAGCTCCTCGCCACTGCACCCGCGGCCATCAATCGTGCCATGTATATGTGCACGGGTTCAGAAGCCAACGATCTCGCGATCCGTGTGGCGCGTGCCTGGAGTGGCGGCACAGGGATTATCGTGACGCGTGAGGCCTACCATGGCACCAGCGATCTGACCTCCGGTGCTTCACCCGCATTAGGCAGCGGCCAACCGCTGGCGGCGACCACCCGACTGGTGCCACCACCTGACGCCTATCGCGTCACTACGCCCGATCTGGGCGTATGGTTTGCCAATGAAATCCAGAAACAGATCGATGATATGGCAGCACACGGCATCAAATTTGCCGCGTTCCTTGCAGATTCCATCTTCTCTTCCGATGGTGTACACCCCAATCCGCGCGGCTTTTTGCGTCCTGTGGTTGATGTGGTGCACCGTAATGGCGGGATTTTCATCGCGGATGAAGTTCAGCCCGGCTTCGCACGCACCGGCGATGCTTTCTGGGGTTTCGCACGGCATGACGTAGTGCCGGATATCATCACCACCGGAAAACCGATGGGCAACGGCATCCCGGTTTCCGGGCTGCTGGCAAAAAGTGACGTACTCGCTGCTTTCAGCGACCAGATCCCCTACTTCAATACGTTCGGTGGGAATCCGGTGGCGATGGCCGCTGCGCAAGCGGTGCTGAAAGTGATCCACGATGAGCAACTTCAGGAACATAGCCGCGTCGTGGGCGCGCAGTTACTGGCAGAACTGACCACCCTGCAAGACAAATACGCTTGTGTAGGCAACGTACGCGGTGCGGGGTTATTTATTGGGTTTGAACTGGTGAGCGACAGAGAGAACAAAACACCGGATAAAACGCTGGCGCTGAATCTGACAGAAGCACTACGTGACCGTGGTGTACTGACATCGGTCGCTGGCCCTTATGGCAACGTACTTAAACTGCGTCCACCACTGGCGTTCCAAACTCAGGACATTGACTGGCTGGTCGGCGCGCTGGATGATTGTCTGGGCGCGCTAACCCACGTCTGATTTCGATCTCTTCCTCCTCATAGGGTTTCCATCACAGCGGAAACCCTATGATAAATATCAACATTACGTTATCCCGCGATATAGTTACCTGCCTATTTATACAAAAATGATAATGACTATCATTTTTATTCTCATAAATTAAATTTCTCAACGCATTCTGTCGAATTTCTATCGGGTATCGATTTTACCTAGTCACGGAATAAGGCATTTGTGTATATAAGCGCAAAATGTAAATCAACGTAAGGATCGCGTTCATTTTGTGTAAAACCCTTTCTTTTATAAGCCTTATTTTTTTGAGCCTCAGCAGCTCAGCCTTTGCCGCCACCGCCATCAGCCCAACGGATCGAGATGCGCTGGAACTCCAGCAAAAAGCATTACTGGAGCAGGCCAAACAGCAGCGGTTATCGTTGGAAAACAGCACCACCTTAACAATACCGACAGTCACCGCCTCAACGGCAAAGGATGCCGTCTGCTTCCCCATCCAACGTATTGCCTTTCACGATGCAGACGCCCTCTCGATGAAAGATCGAGCCACTATTCAGCAACGCTACCAAAATCGCTGCCTTGATTTAGCCACCATCCATAACATCGTAAAGGAAACCACCAACGCCTACCTGACTCGTGGCTTTGTCACCAGTCAGGCCTATTTACAAGAGCAAGACCTCGCCGGCGGCACGCTCATCATCAGCGTCAGCGAGGGAAAGATAGAAGCCATTCGCATGGAAGGGGAAACACCACTCGCAATCAAGATGGCATTCCCCGGGCTGGAAGGACGTATTCTTAATCTGCGTGATATCGAACAAGGGATGGAACAGCTTAATCGCCTGCCTTCACGGCAGGTTGCAATTGATATTCAACCGGGAAAACAAGCGGGGAGTTCAATTGTTTATCTCAAGCGCATCACGAAAGCCCATCCTGCTACCCTATCTCTCAGCGCTGACAACAGCGGACAAAAAAACACGGGCCGCGAGCAGCTTTCCACCCACCTCACCCTCGATAATCCATTGCGGCTCGCCGATCGCTGGTGGCTGACCGCCAGTCGCGATAGCGCGTTCAGCCATAGCTACGGCAGCAAAGCCTTATCGGGCGGGATGTCTTTGCCTTATGGCTACTGGACGCTCGGCTACCAATACGCCTGGAATGACTTTTTCCAACCGATCCCGATCGGCAGCAGCGCGTATCGCTATGAAGGGCAAAGTAATACTCATCAGCTCAGCCTTAACAGAACGCTCTATCGAGATGGGAAGCAGAAGCTGGCGCTGGATAGCGCGCTCTCTCGCCGACGTACCGAGAACCGGATGGCGGGTGAACGCCTTGAGATCAGCAGCCCGACAGTCAGCAGCGCCAGTATCGGACTCAGCTATAGCACCACGCTGGCGGGCGGATATTTTACGCTCAACCCGATGCTCAGCCATGGCTTAAGGAGTTGGGGCGCAACGGATGACACAAAGGAAAACCGTGACCTGCAGCGCAGCGAGTTCCGCAAATTTAGCGCCAGCAGCAGCTATTTCTACCCACTTACCCCTTCGCTGTATTTCCTGACCTCCCTTTATGGCCAGACCACGCCGGACAACCTGTATACCAGCGAACGTGTCTCGCTCGGCGGCGAGTATTCCGTGCGGGGATTTAAGGAACAAACGCTGATCGGCAACCGAGGCTTCTACTGGCGTAACGAACTGAACTGGCAATTCACCACACTGCCGTTTCTGGGCGATATCGCACTCACAACGGCAGTGGATAGCGGATGGATCGCGGGGAAAACCGGCAAAGTCGATGGCGGCAATATGACCGGTACTTCTGTCGGTTTGTCCGCATCTTCACGTTGGATAAGCCAGTCAGTGTCGCTCGGCGTGCCGCTGCATTTCCCGGACGATCTCCATCCCGATAACGCCGTCGTTTACTGGCAAGTCACCCTCCCCGCTACGGCACTTTTTGATTAAGCGTTTTATTCACAGCAAAAGGAAAACAAGGAAAGTCACATGGAAAAATTCAATAACCGCGCCACACGCGGACTTAGCTATCTGCTGATCTATCTGACCGCGATTCAGCCGTTACACCCCGCGTTCGCGGCACTCACACCAGACGGCCCACGCACGCAGGTCAACAACGCGGGTGCCGTACCGGTCATCAATATCGCAACACCAAATGCGGCAGGTGTTTCTCACAATACCTATAAAGATTTTAGCGTCGGGACGCCCGGTGCCGTACTCAACAACAGCATTGCCGCAGGTCAATCGCAGTTGGCCGGACAGGTAAACGCTAACGCCAACCTCAATGGCAAAGCGGCCGATCTCATTATCAACGAGGTGACGGGCTCCACCCGCTCAGACCTGCAAGGGAAGGTCGAAGTCTTCGGGAATAAAGCCAACGTCTTGATTGCCAACCCGAATGGCATCACCTGTGATGGCTGTGGGTTCATCAACACACCTTCAGCCACGCTGACGACGGGTAAACCGGTGCTGGATCAGCAAGGCACCCTGGAAGCGTTGGAAGTGAAAAAAGGCAGCATCACCATTGGTGGAAAAGGCCTGGACGGTTCAGCAACGGATTATGTCGATATCCTCAGCCGGGCAACCGAACTGAATGGCAAGATCAATGCGAAAAGCCTGACGCTAACTCAGGGCAGCAATCGGGTCGATTTCAAAACCGGCACGATCGCCCCCATCGCCGGAGAAGGTGCCAAACCGCTGTTGGCGGTGGATACCAAAGCGCTCGGCGGTATGTATGCAGAACGCATCCGGCTCGTGGCAACCGAAGATGGCGTCGGCGCTAACGTCGCTAACCTGACCAGCTCTCAACAGGGCATCACGCTGGACAGCAAAGGTAAAATCCAGCTCGGTAATGTGCACGCGAAAACCGATCTTAATCTGAATGCACAGCAGGTCGATATTGCTGCTGGTAATACAGTGAAAAGCGACCGAGATATCACGCTTGCCAGTACCGTATTGAATAACCAAGGGAATATTATAGCAGGCGAAGATATGCGCCTGTTCAACGATAACCTGACCAACACGCAGGCCACCATTCAGGCCAACAACAATCTGTGGATTCAGAAAGACGCGACGGGAAACAAAAGCGTTAAGGTCGAAAACCGCTCGGGAACAATTAAAACCAATACCGGGGATTTGGTGATTCGGACAGGTTCACTTAAAAACGTCAGAGATAAGATCGTTGTAAAAGAAAAGAAAGATTTAACTTACGCCAACCTTAATATTGAGAAGGAATTACCGCTTCGTGCACTTTCTGATGCGACAACGTATATTCCCTCTATTGCTAAAAAAGAAATTGAGGGGGAATTTACCACCTTAACACCTGAAGCTGAAATTCAGGGAGAAAGAAATCTCTATATTAATGCGACTCAACTAGAAAATAACGCCAGTAGTTTAAAATCTTTTGGTAATATATTTCTGACTGGGCAAACATTTTTAAATATTTCCCCCTTGTTCAAGCAAACGGAACATACAACGAACTTTCGTTCGGAAACCGCACAGGAGCAGGCTGTCAGACGCTCAAATACGTCACAATCCGCCAGTACAACCTTCCTTGATGATGGCATGCCACTAATTCTTGCTTACTATAAAGTCAAAGATAAAGAGAGTGCCTTTAAGAGTGAACAACTGTTATCAGCAAAAGTACAGGCGACTGGGAATGTTGTTGCAGATTTTAAACAGGTTATTGACATATTCAGAGATAAAGAGCCAACATCTCAAGCGTCATCAATATTTACATCATTGGAAAAAATAAACATTAAAGGGAGAAATGTATTATTACAAGCAGGAAAGATGAATATTAATGGTACAATAGAATCTGATAGCGATACAAACTTGATGTCACAAAGTTTGACAAATATTAAAAATGCTCATATTTTATCAAAAAACAATGATATAAATATCAACTCAGTCACATCTATATCGTCGACAACCTCATCATTAAGAGCAAGGAATATAAATCTCACCAGCCGTGAAGGTAATATAATATACGGTACTGATTCCTCACCTTTATTTAGTGATTCAGGTGAGCGCGCCTATGCGCTACTCTTCGCAGGAGAGAGTCTTGCTTTAACCGCAGGAAATAATATCTCCTTATCCGGTGTTAATTTTGGGAACAACCAGAATACAGCTTTTGTTGCCAAAAAAGACATCATTATACAGAACTCAGATTATGACTTAATCACCCACAAAAAACAGAACAACCAGGCTAACGATCAAAAAATATTTAATGATACTTTTTTCAAACTAAACAATATCTTTTCTAGCAGTAGCATTCTTGCGAAAGCAGAAGGAAACCTCATACTATCTGGCATTTCATTTACTGCGGGTAAGAATATTGATCTAATCGCTAATGGAAAAATAACCGTTGATAATAAAAAAACAGGAAGTATGTATAATACTGAACTTATTCCATTAACACGTACTCCCGAGTTATCGAGCTCGATTAACAGCAGAGGAAGTTTGTTAATCAACTCAGGTGATATGCTCACTATCAAATCAGCCAATTTATCAGCAACTAATAATATTAGCCTTCTTGCAGGAAATAGCATCTCTCTACTTTCCACGGCCTATTCTGCTATCGCTACACCTGACGAAGAAAATAGAGACGTTCGCCATGCTATCACTCAGATTGATGCGCGAAGAAATCTTACTATTGCCACAAACGGCGATCTGATTGCATCTGGCAGTTCATTAACGTCAACAGGGGATATGACCTTAAGCAGCAATGGTAAAATGGAATTCAACGCACTACAGAATCACTCAGTGCGAGAAGGTGATAAAGAATTTAATGAATCGACAACACAACAAAATGTCATCTTAAACAGCGGTGGTGTACTGACGCTTTTATCCAACAGCAGCATCTTATTTCAGGCCACTAGTTTACTTGCAAAAGGTGCAATGGACGTGGCTGCTAAAGGTGGATTCCTGTATGCGCAAGCCATGGAAGAAACCAATCACTATGAAATAGAATCCAGCAGTCGCACCTGGTATGGGAAAAAGAAAAAAGGTAAACAGACCTATCATAATGTCAGTAATAAGGTGACCGAGTTTACTGCCGGAAGCGACATCAATCTGCTTAGCCGTGATGACAGCATCTATGAAGCGAGCAAAATAGAGGCAGGTAAGAACGCTAAACTCACCAGTACTCAAGGTAAAGTCATCTTTAAGGCGGTAAAAAACACCACGTTTGAGCAGACTATCACCACATCGAAAGGCTTCTTCATTAAAAATTCCGATAGGGGATACACCAAGGACACCTGGCTATTGCCATCTATCCACGCTGGTGGTCAGTTTACCGTTGATGCCGCAGCAGGAGTTTCCGCTGCCGTAAAAACACACAATGCTCAGTCACTGCAAAACGCGTTACTGATTCTCAGCAATACTCCAGGGGCGACGTGGCTGAAAGGGTTAAATACCCGTAAAGATGTGCAATGGAACGCAGTACAGGATGCCTACACAAATTGGAACCATACCACCCAAAGTTTGAATCCAGTGGTGGGTGCCGTAATTGCCATTGCCGTTGCAGCAGTAACCGCTGGTGCAGGTCTGGCAGGGATGGCTGCAACAGCGACGGTCAATGCCGCTGGTGCGACCGGAATGACAGCCACTGTGATGTCCGGAGCAGTTTACTCAGGTATGACGGCTCTGACCTCACAGGCAGCAGTCGCACTGGTCGACAACAAAGGTAACCTTACCAAAACCATGCAAACACTGGGTAACAGTGCTTCTGTAAAATCACTAGTTACTTCAATGGCAATAGGTGGTGCGCTGGCTGGTTTTGATCAGATTTTAAAAACAGGCACAGCGGTCAGCGGCACACAGAAACTGCCCGTATTGAATAACGGAGATTGGTATAGAGTCGCACAGCGCATTGCTGGACAGTCAGTAATCAGCTCCAGCATCGGTACTACGATTAACGGCGGTAGCTTTAAAGATAATTTCACCACGGCGCTCCTCAGTAATATCGGCAGCCAGATCAATGCGGAAGGTGCTAAATTTATTGGGGATAACGGCGCTGTTCTTGATGTCCCGGGCAAATCACTCAGCCATGCTGTCGTCGCGGGCATAGCAGCTGAAATAAGCGGTGGTAACGTTAAAGGTGCCGCGGCGGGTGCGCTGGCAGCAGAGCTGGCTGGTGCAGTAATGGGGAGTAGTTTGTTTGAACCAAAATACAAAAGCGAGCTTGATAAACAAGTCGTTACACTTCTCAAAATTGCCCAGCAGGACGAAACCAGTGCGTTAATATCCCGAGTTATCGGTTCTCTGGCTGGCGCAATTGCTACCAATTCACCTGGCGGAGTGAATAGTGCAGCCAATGCTGCTGAAATAACCTACCGATACAATTTTCTGGAACATGAGATTGACCAAATGTTTCAGGAAAATGCCAACGACATAGAAGCGGCGAAGGGAGGAGATAAAGCGGCACAGGAACGTGTTGACGCCCGCATGGCTGCGATCATGATGATCATGGACTTTACACCTGTCGCGGGGGGATCAAAAGTGCATTAGAAGCGCAAACCTCTCTTGATTATCTTTTAACCGCAGCAGCGATTGTCCCAGGCCTCGGAGTAGCGGGTAAGGCGGCAATAAAGCAGGCTAGAAAATATCTAGACTCAGGGAAAGTTAAAGAGGCCGAAGCGGCGTTTGAAACGGTTAAAAGTGAAATTGCACTCATAGAACGTCCTTCCTGGAGAAAGTCGGAGACTGACGTAGGTAAAAATCTAGGAGAAGGTTGGCGTGAACAGGTCAGCTTTAAAGGCGGTAAAGAGGTCCCGCACGGCACAGCAGGCAGCGTACGCCCAGACTGGTGTTTAGGTACAATTTGCAGTATAGAGGTAAAAAATTATAACCTTACGACTAACCAAAGCGGGTTAATTAACAATGTATCAAAGCAAGCCATTGAACGTCAGATGAATTTACCCGCAGGAATGAAGCAGGAAGTTATTATTGATATACGCGGGCAGACTGTGACAGCTCAGCAAAGAGCAGTTATCAGACAAAGTATCGTCGAGAAATCCAATGGCAGTATTAGCCCTTCATCAATCAGGTTTAAAACAGAATGAAAACGATAGGATTCAGTGGCGGAGATTTAGTTGTTGAGCTAGGCACAGTCAATGATTTTTCACTATTTTTTCAGTGTATTAACAATGTAACAAAATTGAACTACCCAGATGAAGATTGGGATATTTTAGTTGATAGACTCTACAAGAGGTATCTACGCCTTGAAGAACTATCACTTGCTAAAGAAAAAATGAATAGAGTAAGAGACTTGTTTTCTATCTTCCCCAGTACATCAATTGATTGGGATCATAAAATGATAGTCTGTCGAGAAAAAAGCTGGATAAATCCGAATCAAGCTATGCTATCAGATATATTCAAGCGTTATTTCGAAGCATTCTTAGAGTGTGTGGAATCTGCTGAAATAAATTACCAGCTTTTCAATTCATATCAAGGGTATGAATACGAAGCAGTAAAAACCGTTATTTCTGACTTACCTTGGTTTATCGAAGATAAAAATCGTCCCCTCGAACAGTATGATGCTCTGGGGCCTGATGATCTGCCATTTTGGTTGAGATAACATGATAATAATCTAAATGTAATAAACCTGAGCCTGCGGCAGGCTCAGGTTTATTCAAATAATAAAAATTTTATTAAATCATCTTTATTGGTGCAGTTAATAACCCCCCCCCAGATTGATTAATATTCAACCAACAATCACATTTTGGGAAGTGTTCTTACAGTACTTTTGGTATGTAGTGAGGTTAAGGGACACAGCCTAGGTCGAACCTGTGAAGTAAAAATATCGGGATGGTTTCTTTCATCCGAAGACTTTATTTCTTCAAAAGATCTAAGGGATCATGTTTATTGGATTATCACCAAACTTGATGTTCCTCGGGAGGGTTTAAAAAAACTGCAAAATATACCTGATGTTAAAATGACACTTAGCTGTGTATGGTGGTCGGCGGTCGGTCACGGCGGCCCTGTGTTATGGCCAGAGCAAATGAAGGCATTAGCTGATTTAGATCTGGAATGTTCTTTTGATATCTATTTCTTTCCCGAAGAATAGATGTCAAAAATTATATTTAAACATAAGGCATTGGTTTAAAACCAGGAAATAAAAAATAGAAAGGTCATCTATTAATGAACAAATTAAAAAAGAACGAAATATATATAAAGATGCTGTTACTTTCCATTCCTTATATCAGGAACATGCAACAACATAAAAAATCATCTGATTTATCATGCTACTATGAAGCTGAACTTGTCCATAACTTAGTTTATACTATCTTGACGCCAGATTTTGAAGATCACGACATTTACTTTCTAAACAATCAGGCAAGGTATTATATCGAAAACTGTAGTGATGATATTTCAATAGCTTATAGCGGTCAGAAAGAACTTATATCATCTCTTTTTGAGATGGTTCCACAAGAAATGAAATCGAAGCTTCTGTGGGAAGGTCCAAAATAAGAGATTAAGAGTAATTCAGACAACATCCATGAATTTTAATTCATGGATGTTGTGAATAGTTAAAAATAATCCATAGGTAGGGGGAAGTAAACCGCTTCTCCTGACGTGCATTCAAATCAATACCCTATCGCTGCCCCGGCCGGGCGGCGGATGTCATTGGCGCCGTACAGGTAGCCTTCCCGCACTTTGCCGGATACCGCCGAGTCATTGCCCGAATCCGCAGGCGTGACGCCCGCCGCACCCGGTAGGCCGACCAAAATCAGCTCCGCTGCACCCCAAGGCGTTTGTTCCACCATCTTGTAGCCGCGCTGCTTCAGCAGGTTCAGCGTATCGGCAGATAGCCCGCGCTGTTCGTAATACACCTCGTCCGGCAGCCACTGATGATGGATACGCGGTGCGTCTACCGCTTCCTGCGGCGCCATGCCGTGATCGATGATATTCAGCGCCGTTTGCAGCGTGATGGTGATAATGCGCGAACCGCCGGGTGAGCCAAGCACCATGAAGACTTTCCCGTCTTTCGTCACCAATGACGGACTCATGGACGAAAGTGGACGCTTACCGGGGGCGATCGAATTACGCTCCCCTTGCACCAAACCGTACAGGTTTTTCTCGCCCACTTTCACCGTGAAGTCATCCATTTCGTTATTGAGGAAGAAGCCCGTACCCGGCGCGATCACCACCGAGCCAAAACGCCCGTTGACGGTATAAGTCGTGGACACCGCGTTGCCTTGATTATCCACGATGGAATAGTGCGTGGTTTCCGGTCGCTCGTGCGGGCCGATCCCCGGCTGCACGTTTTTGGATGGCGTCGCGTTCTCCGGTTCGATTTGTTTGCGAATTTCAGCGGCATAATCCTTACTTAACAACCGCTCAACGGGGTTACTGACAAACGCCGGGTCGCCGAGGTAGGTGTTGCGATCCATGTAAGCGTGACGCATCGCTTCCGTCAGCACATGAACGGTGGCCGCCGAGTTAAAGCCTGCCGATTTAATGTCGTAGCCTTCGACAATATTGAGGATTTCACACATCGTGACGCCACCGGAACTGGGCGGCGGCGAAGAGACAAATTGATAACCGCGATAATTACAGGTTACCGGCGCCGTTTCGGTAATGCGATAATCGGCAAAATCAGCCGCCGTCAGAATGCCGCCGCCCTGCTTTGCCGCTTTCTCCACCGCCTGCGGAATTTCACCTTTATAGAAGGCATCCGGCCCTTCCGCGGCAATCGCCGCCAGCGTATTCGCCAGATCGGTTTGCACCAGCTTATCACCGGGCTGCAACGGGCTGCCGTCGGGACGCAGGAAAATGCGCGCCGCTTCCGGATCGGCTTTGAAGCGTTTTACGGTGGTGTCCAGAATATCGGTGTCTGCCCGCGTCAGCTCAAAGCCTTCACGTGCCAGCTTAATCGCCGGTGCCATTACCTGTTCACGCGTCAATTTGCCGTATTTTTGTAGCGCGGTATCCAGCCCCAGTACCGTTCCCGGTACGCCAGCGGCCAGATAGCCATACAGGCTCGCATCCTTTTTCACGCTCCCGTCCGCATTCAAATACATGTTGGCGCTGGCCGCCGCAGGTGCTGTTTCACGGAAGTTGATAAAGGTGTCTTTCCCATCGGCCAGATGCAGCGTCATAAACCCACCGCCGCCAATATTGCCACAGCAGGGATTCACCACCGCCTGCGCGTAGCCCACGGCCACGGCGGCATCAATCGCATTGCCGCCCATCTTCATGATATCGACGCCAATCTGCGAAGCCAGATACTGCGAGCTGACCACCATGCCGTTTTTCGCTTCCACCGCAGGGGCAGACGCCGCCTGCACAGCTCCGCTCACCAGCAGCGCCGTCACACTCAGTGACAGCAGCCATTTTCCCGATGCCACCCTTCCCAATGTCGTGTTTCTTATTCTCATGGAGACCCCTTTATCCCGTTGATTTCACTGATTGCTTTTAGCTCTACCCTCTTGCGAAGCCAACTTGCAAAGTCCGCGCCAGAAAATGGCCACGGCTTAACGGATCCGTCAGCACCAGTAAAAAGCGTAGGAAAGGCATGAGAAATTGCGAAAATAGCCGCGTAGCTTTGCGACGCTGCACGATAAATACGCCCCATAACACCACAACACACAGCGCGGGCAGCACATCTTTCAACGACATCCTCATCCCCTTCAAATACGTAGCCAATCCCTCCGTCACGGTACGCGTAAAATGAAAAAACGGATAAAAAAAGATAATTATGGCGTCACGTGATGATAACTAAACGTAACCATGGGGTGGGATGACACATCATAAACGGCGATAATTGTCACGATATCAGCCTCATGTATAACGCATCCCTGGTTTCTGACAGCACTGAGATAAGATACTCATGCTGATTTTTAATAATATATCGAGATAAAAAATTACAAGTCTGTTTTTTGACCACATTGCACCCTATTGGCGCAAGCGCTATGGTTGCCGGTAACCTGTGTACGACCACTGATAAATAAACTATGAACTTTTCTCTTTTCGGCAAGAAATTCACACGTCACGCTGGCATCACCCAATTAATGGACGACCTGAACGAAGGGCTGCGTACGCCAGGCGCCATCATGCTGGGTGGCGGCAATCCGGCGCATATTCCGGAGATGGATAGCTACTTCAAACAGCTGTGTCAGGATATGCTAGAACAAGGGAAGTTAACGGAAGCGCTATGCAACTACGACGGCCCGCAAGGTAAGGATACGCTGCTTACTGCACTGGCCGAACTCCTGAGTAATGAATTAGGCTGGCAGATTGGACCACAGAATATTGCGCTGACAAATGGTAGCCAGAGTGCATTTTTCTACTTATTTAACCTGTTTGCTGGTCGACACAACGATGGCAGTCTGAAAAAGGTACTGTTTCCGCTGGCACCGGAATATATCGGCTATTCGGATTCCGGGCTGGACGACAACATGTTCGTCTCCGTTCGTCCCCAGATCGAGCTCTTGCCTGAAGGGCAATTTAAATATCACGTCGATTTCGATCACCTGTCGATTACCGATGATATCGGGCTGGTCTGCGTATCTCGCCCAACCAATCCGACCGGCAACGTGTTGACCGATGACGAGCTGATGCGTCTGGATAGTCTGGCGCAGCAGCACAAGGTTCCCTTGCTGATTGATAACGCCTATGGCGTGCCTTTCCCCGGCATCATCTTCAGTGATGCGACGCCGCTGTGGAACCCGAATATCATCCTATGCATGAGCCTGTCCAAACTGGGCCTGCCCGGTTCACGCTGCGGTATCGTGGTTGCGGATGAAAAGGTCATTTCCGCGATCGGCAACATGAACGGCATCATTAGCCTGTCTCCGGGAGCAGTTGGACCCGCTCTGGCACACGAGATGATTCAGCGTGGCGATCTGCTGCGCTTATCTAACGACATCATACGCCCGTTCTACCAGCAGCGCGTAACAGAGACTATCGCCATTATTCGCCGCTACCTGTCGCCCGAGCAGTGCCTGATTCATAAGCCGGAAGGCGCGATCTTCCTGTGGCTGTGGTTTAAGGATCTGCCTATCACGACGGAAACCCTGTACCAGCGCCTGAAAAAACGCGGTGTCCTCATGGTTCCAGGCCACTATTTCTTCCCCGGTCTGGATCAGGAATGGCCGCACGCCAACCAGTGCATGCGCATGAACTATGTGCCGGAGCCGGAGAAAATCGAACAGGGCATTGCGATTCTGGCGGAAGAAGTGGAAAAAGCGATGCAGGAAGCCTAATTCACCGCTATTGTCGCGGCAATATGGTGCTAACTAGCGGTGCAGCAGCGTTCAACCCTAGCCCCATTCACCTACGCTTGAACAGCGTAGGTGCATTGAAGGCAAACTAGGCGACAGCGGTACCCTGTTCGTCCTGATCGACAGCGAAGCAGGCGACCTGCTGTTCACCGTAGGTTTTCAGCTGTGGCTGGAACTGTGTGCAGGTGCTGAAGCAGCGCTGGCAGCGGGCGTTGAACGCGCAGCCTGGCGGTGGATTCAGCGGGCTGGGCAGCTCGCCCGTCAGCTTGATGCGCTCACGGCGTAAATCTGGATTCAGGCGCGGCGTCGCGGAAAGTAACGCCTGCGTATACGGGTGGCGCGGGTTGTTGAAAATGGCATCCTTACTGCCCTTCTCAACACAGCGGCCCAGATACATCACCATCACTTCATCAGCTATATGTTCGACGACGGACAGGTCATGAGAGATGAAGACATAAGACAGCCCCAAGTCCTGCTGTAAATCCATCATCAGGTTCAATACCTGCGCGCGCACCGATACGTCCAGCGCCGACACCGGTTCATCGGCAATCACCACGTCTGGGTCCAGCATTAACCCACGGGCGATAGCGATACGCTGACGCTGGCCACCGGAGAACATATGCGGATAGCGGTCATAATGTTCCGTTTTCAGCCCGACTTTCGCCATCATCGCCAGCGCTTTTTCACGGCGTTCGGCTTTTGACAGTTCCGTGTTGATCAGAAGCGGTTCTTCGAGGATCTGCCCAACTTTCTTACGCGGGTTCAGCGATCCATAAGGATTCTGGAACACGATCTGGATCTTCTGACGACGCAGTTTCTGCGCTTGCGGATCGGGCTTCAGCAGATCCTGCCCCTGATAGTAAAGCTCACCATCAGACGGAGTTTCGATCATCGTCAGCAGACGACCCAGTGTGGATTTCCCACAGCCAGACTCTCCCACCACCGCCAGCGTTTTACCGCGCTCCAGCGTAAAGGAAACACCGTCCAGCGCCTTCACCATCCGTTCTGGCGCAAAAAAGCCTTTCTTCACCGGGTAGTGTTTTTTCAAATCAATCGCATGCAGCAAATACGGCTGCGATGTGGCATTCAATTCACTCATAGGGTCGGTCTCCCCGCATCATCCAGCGGTGTATGACATTTCACCTGACGACCAGGAATATCGCGCAGTTCAGGTTCTTCCTGACGACAACGCGCCTGTGCATAAGGGCAGCGTGGGTTTAACAGACAGCCGTTCGGGCGATCGTATTTGCCCGGCACCACGCCCGGCAACGATGCCAACCGGGATTTGTCCGCCGCAAACTCTGGCAGCGCACGCAGCAGCGCCTGGGTATACGGATGGCGGGGCGCACTGAAAATGTCCGCCGCTTTACCTGATTCCACGACCTGCCCGGCATACATCACGATGATGTGATGTGCCGCTTCGGCCACCAGCGCCAAATCGTGCGTGATCAGGATCAGCGCCATGTTCTCGCGCTGCTGCAATTCAAGCAGCAATTCAATGATCTGCGCCTGAATGGTCACGTCGAGTGCGGTGGTGGGTTCATCGGCAATCAGCAGCTTCGGCCGACAGGCAATCGCCATCGCAATCATCACGCGCTGACTCATCCCGCCGGAAAGCTGGTGCGGATAGACATCGAGGCGCGAAGCCGGATCGGGAATCCCGACCAGCGTCAGTAGATCAATTGCACGCTGACGACGGGTTTTACGGTTACCGCCCTGATGCACCTTGATGGCTTCCATGATCTGGTAGCCCACGGTGTAGCACGGGTTCAGGCTGGTCATCGGGTCCTGGAAAATCATCGCGACTTCAGAACCCACCAGATTACGCCGTTCTTTCTCAGAAATTTTTGTTAAATCACGCTGGTTAAACTCCAGCTTGTCGGCCATCACTTTGCCGGGGTAATCAATCAGCCCCATAATCGCCAGCGAGCTGACGGACTTACCGGAGCCGGATTCCCCGACGATACCGACGACCTGACCTTGTTCAACCTGGTAGCTGATACGATCGACCGCACGAAACGGCAGATCCTCATCACCAAAGTGAACCGACAGTTTATCTACATTGAGCAACGCCATCTCTCTACCTCTACTACTGCTTGAGTTTGGGGTCGAGAGCGTCACGCAAACCGTCCCCCATCAGGTTAAACGCCAATACCGTCAGTAAGATTGCCAGACCGGGGAACGTCACCACCCACCAGGCGCTTTGCGCAAACTGCAAAACGTCCGACAGCATGGTGCCCCACTCTGGCGTTGGCGGCTGTGCGCCCATACCGAGGAAACCCAAAGCAGCCATATCGAGAATGGCATTAGAAAAGCCGAGAGAAGCCTGCACAATCAGCGGTGCCAGGCAGTTCGGAAGAATGTTAACGAACATCTGACGCGCCGAACTGGCTCCCGCCACGCGTGAGGCCGTGACGTAATCGCGATTGACTTCCACCAGCACCGCCGCGCGGGTTAAACGGACGTAGTGCGGCAATGCCACGAAGGTCAGCGCCAGCGAGGCATTCACAATCGAAGGCCCGAAGACGGCCACCAGCACCAGCGCCAGCAGCAGGCTTGGCAGCGCCAGCATGATATCGACGATACGCATGATGAGCGCATCGACCACACCGCCGAAATACCCGGCCAGCAGACCGAAGATCACCCCCAGCACCAGCGACAGGGCGACGACCAGACAGCCGACCAGCAGCGACAGGCGTGCGCCATACATCAGGCGGGACAGGACATCACGCCCGACATCATCGGTGCCCAGAATGAACTGCCAGCTCCCGCCCTCTTGCCAGACCGGCGGACGAAGCAGCGCATCGCGGAACTGCTCGGCAGGGGCATGTGGTGCCAACACGTTGGCGCCAATGGCGATAATCAGCATCAGCACGACATACACCATGCCAACGACCGCCCCTTTGTTACGTTTAAAATAGTGCCAGAATTCCTGTAGCGGGGTCATCGGCTTCGGTGCGCTATTTACAACAGGTTCAGTGACGTGTGTCATCTTAGCCTTCCCCTTATTTCTTGTGACGGATGCGTGGGTTAACCACGCCGTAGAGCACATCCACCAGCAGGTTCACCAGAATGATCATGGTTGCCACCAGCAGTACGCCGCCCTGAACCACCGGATAGTCACGACGCTGTAATGCATCGATCAACCACCGTCCCAGCCCCGGCCAGGAGAAAATGGTTTCCGTCAGGATCGCCCCGGCCAGCATGGTGCCGACCTGCAAACCAATGACTGTTACCACCGGCAGCATCGCATTACGCAACGCGTGCACAACAATCACACGCAGACGGCTCAGCCCTTTAGCGCGGGCGGTGCGGATGTAGTCCTCACCCAGCACTTCCAGCATGGCAGAGCGCGTCATACGCACAATCACCGCCAGTGGAATGGTGCCCAGCACGATGGCAGGCAGGATCATATGTTCAACCGCGTCGATAAAATCGCCTTCCTCGCCCCAGAACAGGGTATCGATCAGCATAAAACCGGTCAGCGGCATGCTGTCATCGAG
Source organism: Pectobacterium sp. A5351 (assembly GCF_028335745.1). Lineage (NCBI taxonomy): Bacteria > Pseudomonadati > Pseudomonadota > Gammaproteobacteria > Enterobacterales > Pectobacteriaceae > Pectobacterium > Pectobacterium sp. A5351. Next base: position 53,396 of record NZ_CP116477.1, on the reverse strand, counting down.
GAAAATCGTGTCGCTGATACGCCCCGAAACGGGCGTAAGGTTGAGCTGAACGGAAACCAGCATGATCAGCATCATGCCCCACCAGAAGATAGGCATGGAGTAGCCCGTCAGCGCCAGGCCAACAGAGGTATGATCGAAAATAGAACCGCGTTTAACCGCAGCCAACACACCAACCGGGATCCCAACCGCGATAGCAAACAGCATCGCACAGATACCCAGTTCCAGCGTCGCTTTGAAGCGAGGCACGAATTCTTCCCACACGGGGATACGACTCTTGAGGGAGATTCCCAGATCGCCCTGCAACACACCGCCAATATAGTGGAGGTATTGCTGCCAAAGCGGCTTGTCCAGCCCCATTTCAGCCAGCAATTGCGCATGGCGCTCGGCGGAAATACCACGTTCCCCCGCCATGATCATCACCGGGTCGCCCGGAATCATGTGCACGAATGCGAAGGTCAACAGGGTGATACCAATAAACGTTGGGATAACGAGCCCCAAACGCCGGAGTATGAACTGCAACATATCCCGAACTCTCTATTTATGCCCGCTGGCTCGTTGACCATCGGGCTTCTCATTGCTCACAGCTAAAAAATCGCCAGGTGCGATTTTAAACGTCGTGTGCGACGGCCCGCAGGATAACGGGCAGGGAAGACAACCATAAATTTAACGGGCAAGAAACCCCGCCTACACGGCTCCTCTAACGAGAAACCGCAAGGTCGGGGTTTTCAATGTCCGTGAAAAACGAGTGGCTGACTTAATCCAACGTCACGTTGTTGAAGCTATGCACGCCACGCGGCTGAACCACATAACCTTTCACATTTTTACGTACTGGTTCATACACGGTGGAGTGCGCAACAATCAGTGCCGGAGCCTGATCGTGCATCACCACCTGTGCCTGCTTGTACAGCTCAATACGTTTTTCGTGATCGGAAACGGCGCGCGCTGGTTGGATCAAATCTTCAAACGGCTTGTAGCACCACTTGGAGTAGTTGGAACCATTTTTAGCCGCGTCGCAGCTGAACAGGGTCGCGAAGAAGTTATCTGGATCCCCATTGTCACCCGTCCAGCCCATCAGCACGGTCTGGTGCTCGCCATCTTTCGCACGCTTCAGATACTCGCCCCACTCGTAGGTGACAATCTTGGCTTTCACGCCAACTTTCGCCCAGTCGGACTGAATCATTTCCGCCATACGACGCGCGTTCGGGTTATACGGACGCTGTACCGGCATTGCCCACAGGTCGATAGAGAAACCGTCAGCCATACCCGCTTCTTTCAGCAGTGCTTTCGCTTTCTCAGGATCGTAGCTGTAGTCTTTAACGTCGTTGTTGTAGCCCCACATGGTCGGCGGGATCAGGTTAGTTGCGGCCTGGCCGGCTCCCTGATAGACCGCTTCGATAATGGCAGTCTTGTTAACCGCATAGTTCAGCGCCTGGCGAATCTTGACGTTATCCAGCGGTTTTTTCTCAACGTTGTAAGCCAGATAGCCAACGTTCAGGCCAGGCTGTTCCATCAACGTGATGTTCTTATCTTCTTTCATCTTCGCGAGATCGGCCGGATTTGGATACGGCATGATCTGGCATTCGTCTTTTTGCAGCTTGGCGTAACGCACAGACGCATCTGGCGTGATGGAGAAGACCAGACGGTCAACGCCCGGCTTAGTACCCCAGAAGCCTTCAAAGGCTTTGTACAGAATGCGGGAATCTTTCTGGTACTGCTGTAGCTGGAACGGGCCTGTACCGATTGGGTTCAGGTCGATTTTCTCCGGCGTACCGGCTTTCAGCATCTTATCAGCGTATTCCGCTGACAGGATGGAAGCAAAATCCATCGCCAAATCGGCAAGGAACGGCGCTTCAGGGCGAGTCAGCACAAAGCGGACGGTATAGTCATCGACTTTTTCAATTTTGCTGATCAGCTCTGGCATCCCCATACCCTGATAGTATTCATAGCTGCCGCCAGACACTTTGTGGTACGGATGGTTGGCATCCTGCTGACGCATGAAGGAGAAAATCACGTCATCGGCATTGAATTCACGGGAAGGTTTGAAATCTTTGCCGTCTTGCCATTTCACGCCTTTGCGCAGATGGAAAGTATAGGTTTTGCCGTCTTCGCTAATATCCCATTTTTCAGCCAGCGGTGTCCGTGGTGCCGTCTTTAAATTCCACTAGGCGGTTATAAATAGGAATAGAGCTGGCATCAAACGTCGTACCGGAGGTGAACAGCTGTGGGTTAAAACCTTCCGGGGAACCCTCTGAGCAGTAAACCAGCGTTTTTGCCTGAACGCCTGCGGCGACGGACAAAGCGAGCAAGCCAAGGCCTAACTTCAACACCCTTGATTTAACCAGGGATTTTTCCATTACTTGTGCTCCATTGTGGATGATGTTGTGTGCTATACCCGCCTTACTCCAAGCTGCACTCGCCTTAACACTGTTGCTAAAACACGATCGTTAAAAGCACAGTGGTTAACAGCGCTATATTCCGTCCTGCATCTCGAAATCAATTGGGTATGGTTGGCCAGACCTGTATTTTTACGAACTGTGGTCTGTACCCTGTCGCCCGAAGGCAAAATTAAAATAATGAGGGAGAAGAAAGGTGGTTACCAAAACCGATGGCCGTCACGCTGTTGGATAGAGTCATAATAACTACAACCTATACCTTGACGCGCCACAACCCGCTCACGGATGCTGGATGAAGACGTAGAATCATTCAGACAAGCCGCTGCTTTCCTCCTTATATCCCTATGACGCCCTCAATTTCTCAACAGATGGCGATGACGTCAATATAAGCTGTAAGGATTTACAAAATTTCCTTACATTTTCTTAAAAGAGAAAATACAAGCTCATCACCTTACAAAAGGTGGATGTTTTGTCTTTTTATGAAAAAACAGCGATAAAAACCGATACTTTGCAGACCTAAAGAAATTATCACCATTAAAAAAACTATAGTCATCTGGTCTTACATGTCCAAGATTTGAGCACTATTTTTTGTTAAAAACGTTAACGGCAGGTGAAAATCCTGATGGATAATAAGAAATTCTGATATTTACCACGGCACCATAAGTAGCCAAATGACTATCTACGCTACATAAAAAAACTCTATGCGGCATAAAAAGCGTTGTTTCCCCCCCTAATCCAACTTGCCGTTTCCTTCTTTGTTTACCTGTGGGGCAGAGATCGGTTGCTGGAGAGATTCGCTAGATAAAGCATAGATAAAAAGGCGGCTGGCGCAGAATTGATAACCCATTCTGTCCGCGGTTGCGTCATCAGGGCGATGACCCATGAGGCTATGATATTGCTCAATAATTAATTGGCTATTTTAGTTAAATAAATATTTTTACCAAAATAAAATCATGCTATTTACTTATTCCCATAAAGTGGTATTTTCACTCTGTGATTTACCTCACTCCCCTCTTTTAATTCCCCCAACACGCTAAATAAATTATTTTAATTACAAAAAAACAATATAAGTTATTTAAAATCGAGTTGCTGATAAGTTCACAAATACGTAATTAACGTATTATTTTTAACATTCCCTCATGCTAGATTACCCTCCAACATGATTCATTGTTAAATAACATCCATCATTCTTTATCTTTTTGTTACTAATTGATAAAAAACAAAAAAACGTATTTTTCTGCTTTTTGATAATACACATCCCGCCGCTATTGGCATTAGTAACGTTCGATAAGCACACAGATATCGAAGAGAAAATCGTCAATAATTCATGTCGATAACGATGCACTATCAATATCGCAACGGCATTACGCGGCAGGCATGTGATTTCTTTCTGTACCAACTGTCCTGGCAGGGTGAATATAATGAAAAAAATTGAAACTGATATTCTATGTGAGAACGATCTCACTCTGGAAAAACAGGCATCGTTTATCGGGGGCTTTTTCAAAAAGAAAATCGGCTCCGTTCCCGTTGCACTTTTTATGGCGATTGCCGCCATTGTCGCTATCGCTGCTTACGAGGGATATTTGCCTAAAAACATGATCGGTGGCTTCGCCGTCATCATGACGATGGGCTTTTTACTGGCGCACATTGGCAGCAATATCCCCGTGTTTAAAGATATCGGCGGCCCGGCAATTCTGTGCCTGATGGTGCCTTCCGTGATGGTGTATTTTAACCTGTTCAACGACAACACCATGAAAACCGTCCATCTGTTGATGAAAGAGGCTAACTTCCTGTATTTCGTCATCGCCTGTCTGGTGGTCGGCAGTATCTTGGGTATGAACCGCAAGATACTGATTCAGGGGATGATTCGTATGTTCGTCCCGCTGGTCATCGGCACCGCAACCGCACTGGCAACGGGTTTGCTGGTCGGTAAACTGTGCGGCTACAGCTTCTACCACACCTTCTTCTTCATCATCGTGCCCATCATCGGCGGCGGTATTGGTGAAGGCATCCTGCCATTGTCCCTCGCCTATTCTGCGATTTTGGGACAAAGCCCGGACGTGTATGTGGCTCAGTTAGCGCCTGCTGCTGTCGTCGGTAACATCTTCGCGATTCTGTGTGCTGGCGTGCTTTCCCGTCTGGGTATGCGCCGCAAAGATCTGAACGGTGAAGGCCGTCTGGTTCGCAGCGATGAAGACAACGCGATGTTTGCCGTAAACGACGCGCCAAAGCTGGTCGATTTTCACCTGATGGGCGGCGGATTGTTGATGATTTGCGCCTTCTTCATCGTCGGCGGCCTGTTTGAAAAACTGGTGCACATCCCTGGCCCCGTGCTGATGATTCTGATTGCGGTATTCTGCAAATACGGACGCGTTATCCCTGCCGTCATGGAGACCGGTGCGCACAGCGTTTACAAGTTCGTATCCAGCTCTCTGGTATGGCCGCTGATGATTGGGCTTGGCATGCTGTATATCCCGCTGGAGAGCGTCGTCGCGGTCTTCTCTGTGGGTTACGTTATCGTCTGCGGTTCTGTGGTGCTGTCCATGGCGCTGGTGAGCTTCCTGATTGCACCTTACCTGAACATGTATCCGATTGAGGCTTCCATCGTGACCACATGCCACAGCGGGCTGGGAGGTACAGGTGATGTTGCGATTCTGTCTGCCTCTAACCGTATGTCCCTGATGCCGTTTGCACAGATCGCCACCCGTATCGGCGGCGCGTCTACCGTTATCGCTGCAACACTGCTGCTGGGCTGGTTTGCTTAACCCAACCACAATTTGGTAATAACGAAAACGCCACGATCATTACCGTGGCGTTTTTATTTATTCATCGCTATTTACTCACTGCGTTTTATTCACAGTATTGGCGCAACGAATCCTGCTTTTCCGGCAGCAGACGATACAGGTAAACCGGTCGGCCGGTAGATCCGTACAGAATATTAGTGGTCAGGATATCGGTGTCAGACAGATAGATCAGGTACTTACGGCAAGAGACACGAGAAATACCAATCGCATTCGCCAGCATTTCGGTAGAGAACTCGATACCCTGATTGCCCTCAATCCACTCGCAGACGGTGCGCAGCGTCAGGCTGGTTAGCCCTTTCGGTAATTTCTTACGTTCACTGACGGTGCTACTGCTGGTACGACGGATCAGGTTATCAATATCCGATTGCCCAACAAAATCGCGGTGCTTGAACAAGTTCGCCTCTTCGCGATAGGCGGCCAGCGCCTGTTCGAAACGCGAGAACTGGAACGGCTTAATCAGATAGTCAACAACGCCGTAGTGCAGCGCTTTTTTGATGGTATACACATCGCTGGCAGAAGAGATGATGATAACGTCCGTCTTTTCACTGAACTCACGGATAGTCGGCAGCAGATCCAGTCCATTATCCTGCTGCATATAAATGTCCAGCAGTACCAAATCGATTTCCGAGTCAGGTTGCATCAACAGGTTTCGCGCCTGCTGCAACGTGGGCACGGTCGCATAGCAGCTAAATCCAGAAACCTGGTTCAGATAAGATTTGTTAAGCTCTGCAACCATGGCATCGTCATCAACAATCAGTACATTAATCATGGTCAAACAGCCTTGCTTGATAAGGAATAGTAACGAAAAACTGGGTGTACACCTCAGGTTCTGATTCAAACTCGATAGTGCCGCCAATCTTCTCCAGACTCTGTTTGGTCAGGTACAGGCCGATACCGCGCCCGCTGCCTTTGGTAGAGAATCCCTGTTCATAAATGCGCGCCTGACTCTCCGGCGCAATACCGGGGCCGTCATCCCCCACGGTACAGTGAAGGCGGCCATTCTGATGATGGAAACTCACGCTGATTTCGCAGTTTTCCTGCCCATCAATCGCATCCATCGCATTCTCAATCAAATTACCCAATACGGTAATCAATTCATTCGTGGCATCGACATCATCGGTATCCGGCAGCAAACTCTCCTCACTGATGGAGAGCGTGATGCCGAGATCGCGCGCGCGGTTGATTTTACCCAACAGGAAGCCGGCAATCACTGGCGATTTCACTTTACGAATAATCGAACCGATTTCCGCCTGATAATTATTGGCGGTCTTAAGAATATAATCTTCCAGTTGCGAGTAATACTTTAAGTGCAACATGCCCAGGATGACGTGCAGCTTGTTCATAAACTCGTGCGACTGCGCACGCAGCGCATCCGCGTAGTAGGACATCCCACTCAACCGTTGCAGCAGTTGGCTAATCTCTGTTTTATCACGGAACGTCGCAATCGCGCCGATAATATCGCCCTTCACAAAAACTGGAACGGTGTTGGTCAGCAGCAGGTGGCCGTTAAAGTTAATCTCTTCATCGCGCCGTGGCGTACCGCTCTCCAGCACCTGTTTCAGGTGTAGATGCTCAAGCCACTGTTCGCTGACGCGTTCGGCTGGCTTCGAGGACGGCGTTTCACTGCCCTGTGGTTTATTCTGCCGGAAAAGCCGTCGCGCCTCATCATTGATCACCGTAATCCGACCCTGTTGATCGACCGCGATGACGCCTTCTTTAATATGTTTGAGCATCGCGTTGCGCTGTTCAAACAGATTCGAGATCTCAAACGGCTCGAATCCCAGCATAATGCGCTTGAGCACCTTCACCAAAATCAACGTGCCCAGCCAGCCGACCAGCGCCCCTGCCAGCAGCGTCCAGGGAATCATCCAGCGGTTATCGCTGATCACCTTCTGCACGCTGGTTAAGGCAATCCCCAGCGCGACGACGCCAACCTGCTTATGGTTATTGTCGAAAACCGGCGTAAAAACCCGCAACGCAGGATCGAGCGTACCCCGGTTAATGGCGGTATTTTCCATACCCAGCAGCGCCGGGTAGATATCCCGGCCGGCAAAATGCTCGCCAATTCTTTCCGGTTCAGGGTGGCTATGGCGCACCGTATCCATGTCAGTCACCGTGACGAAGAGCAGTTGATTACGCTGGCGAATCGTCTCCGCAGCAATCTGCACTTCTTCTGGTCGGCCAATCCCTTTAAGTTCATCAATCACGACGGGAGAGGCGGCAAATGTGCGAGCAATGGCAAAGGCTTTTTCTCGCAGATGATCTTCTGAAAGCTGATTAATGCGAAAAAACAGCAAGGAATAGACCACCAGCAACACCGCACCGAGCACTACTGACACCATCAGAAACACCGAGGTTCCCAGCTTTAGCGGTGCCTTTTTCTTGCCCATGTCACTCTCCGAAACAAACATCATCACACCGTTATCTTATACTGTTTCGTCGCGTTTCGCGTGTCGTGATGCCTACGCCCCGTCACAGGGACAGGGCGTAGGCGTGAAGAAAGGAAATCAGGCTTAACGTGTTGCTCATCAGGAAAGCCAGTGCGTATCTACTTTTTTACCAGAAACCGAGCACTTTCCACCACATACTGCCAACACCCAGCCAGATAGGGATGATGACCAGGCTGATGGAGAAGCCGATCTTCCACCAGGTTCCCAGCGGCATGTAGCCTGTGCCGAACAGAATCGGTGCCGGGCCACTAGAATAGTGCGTCGTAGACATAAACAGGTTACTGAAGATACCGAACACCAGTACGGTGAGCATCGGCGGTGCACCCGCAGCCAGCGCGATAGAGACGAAAATCGCATACATGGCGCTGATGTGGGCAATCGCACTCGCCATCAGATAGTGGCTATAGTAGTAAACCAGCAGTAGCAGGCCCAGCATCGGCAGCCAGTGCATGCCACTCACCGCGCTGCCAGCCAGACCGCCCAGCCAGGCAATCAGACCCATTTTGTTGAGCTGTCCCGCCAGCGTCATCAGCACAGCAAACCACACCACGGTGTGCCAGGCTTCTTTCTCACCCACCACATCGTCCCAGCTCAGCGCACGACTGAGCAACAGCACGCTCAGGCCAGCCAGCGCGGTCAAGGTCGCGTCGATATTCAGCGTGGAGCCCAGCACCCAGAAGGTCACCAGCCCCAGGAACACGCCCAGCACCACCCACTCGTCGCGGGTCATTTTGCCCATTTCACGCAGTCTTTCGACGGCGATCGCACGCATTTCTGAGGTTTTCTTCAGTTCAGGCGGGTAGAAGCGGTAGATCAGGTAAGGAATCAGCGCCAAAGACAGGAAGCCCGGCAGCAGTGTCGCCAATGCCCAATCCGTCCAACTGATGTGAATACCGAACTGGGAAGCCAGTTTCGCCACCATCGGGTTACCCGCCATGGAGGTCATGAACATCGCAGACGTCACGGCATTACACTGGAAAATGGACTGCACCAAAAACGCACCAATGCGACGCTGTGTGCCTTTCTCCGGCGTGGAGTCGTAGGCTTCGGCAATAGAGCGGAACAGTGGCGTAATAATCCCACCGCAGCGCGCAGACGTGGAGGGCATCGCTGGGGCAAACAGCAGATCGGTAAATACCAAACCATACGCCAGACCGAGAGAGCTATTCCCCAGTTTGCTGATAAACAGCAGGCCAATGCGTCGCCCAAAACCGGTTTTGATGAAGCCGCGAGAAATAAAGAAGGCACAGGCGATCATCCAAATGGTGGGATCGCTAAAGCCCGCCAGCACATCTTTAATGGATAATAACCCTAATATGGCGACCGAGGTCAGGCTGAACATTGCCATCGCGCCAAGCGGGTACGGAGAGAGAATCAGACCGACAACCGTGGCAATGAAAATCGCCATCAGATGCCAGGCATCGGGTTTAACCCCATCAGGAACTGGTAATAACCATAAGCCGCCAGCAATACAAAGGATAACCAGAAGCTTTAGCAACCTGCTATTATTTGCAGACATAAGAACACCACTCTTCATTAAAACGGATTCTGTATTTCCCGTCATACTTCGAGCCGCATATACGTTGGCTTCCCTTACTCACCCCAGTCACTTACTGATGTAAGCTCCTGGAGATTCGTGCGGTTGCCGCCTTCCTGCGACTCGAATTATTTAGGGCATATCCCCGTCATACTTCGAGCCAAGTTTGTGCTGCTCTCGAATTATTCAGGAGATATTCACGACGGATGTCCCGTGCGGAGGAGTGGGTATTTCGTTATTCTTCCTTCGTCACCCTGCTGAAAACAACGCAACAGGAATCATCTGCGGAAAAAAAGACGAGAAAACAAGGGTTCTGGGTGCTTCTCTCGTCTTATCAAATCAAGTGATTAATGAAGAGATAGTATTATAATGCATCTGTAAAATAGCGTTACTTTAGTTACTAAAGGGGTTCATTAATTTATTTAAGAAACTATCACGTTTTTAATTTACCGATAAAAAAATCGTTTAAATTCAATAATATTTGACATTCATAGAACATAAAATTAACGTAATTAACGATAAGTAAATGATAAAAAAACTTATACCTAATAATGGTAATATAATTCTTTTCCAGACAGTCAGTTATCCATTCATTATTTATTTACTCAGGTATTCCCCTCTTCATAAATAAAAAAATAAATAGCCATTTTTCGGCGAAAAAATAGTAGTTTTTATCCAGCTGATAACATTTAGAGCGCCAGGAACAACACGGCTAATAGCTGCGGTGACATAATTCGCAGAAACATCGCCAGCGGATAAACCGTCGCATAAGACAACGCCGCTGCACCGCTGGTTGAGTGCAACCCATTGGCAAACGCCAACGCGGGCGGATCGGTCATGGAACCGGCCAGCATGCCGCACAGCGTCAGATAATTCATCTTACCCAGCGATCGCGCCAGTATGCCGACCAGCAGCAGCGGCACAATGGTAATCAGCGCACCGTAGCCAATCCACCACACGCCGTCACCGTTCAATAACGTATCAATGAAATCGCCGCCGGATTTCAGCCCCACCACCGACAGGAACAGCACAATGCCGAGCTCGCGCAGCGCCAGGTTCGCACTGGGCGGCATAAACCAGTGCAGCTTACCGATACCGCCGATACGCCCCAAAACCAGCGCCACCACCAGCGGCCCGCCAGCCAGCCCGAGCCGCAGCGCGACGGGAAAGCCGGGAATCATCAGCGGTACAGAGCCCAGTAATACGCCCAACCCAATGCCGATAAAGACGGGCAGCATCTGTACCTGCTGGAGCTTCTGCTGGGCGTTTCCCACGATATCCGCCACGGCATCGATCGCCGTTTTCCGCCCCACCAGATTCAGAATATCGCCAAATTGCAGGCTGGCCTGATTGCTGGCGATCAGCTCAACGCCCGCACGGTTCAGGCGCGAAATCACCACGTCATAGTTTTGCTTCAGATTCAGCTCGCGAATCTTGCGCCCCAGCACCTTCTCATTCGTCACCACCACGCGTTCAACGTGCAGATCGGTGCCCCGCGTCGAGAGCGACGTTTCCACTTCATTACCGATGACCAGCCGCGCCTGCTCCAAATCGCTTTTCGCACCAACCAGATGCAGATAGTCGCCCAGTTGGATGAGCGTCTGCGGCGATGGCACCATCAATTCATCACCGCGTTTCAGGCGGGAGCAGACAATGGTGTCACGGTTCAGAATCGGCACATCCTGAATCGCCAATCCTTGCAGATTGGTATTCGTCACCGACACATTCATCGTGTGCAGCTGTTCATGATTCAGGCCATTGCTGACTTCAAACTGCTTTGCCTCGTTCTCCACCGCCACGCGGAACAGGACGCGCATCAGCCACATCACCAGTAAAATGCCGCAGATCCCCAGCGGGTAAGCCATCGCGTAGCCTGTTCCCATCTGGTTCACCAATGCCGAACTCGACCCAAGATCGGTCAGAATCTGTTGACCCGCGCCGAGCGACGGCGTGTTGGTCACCGCACCGGAAAAAATACCGAGGATAATGGGCAAAGGAATATTGAGCAGTTTATGCAGCAGGACGGTCACGACACAGCCGAGGAACACCGTCAGCAGGGCGAACGCGTTCAGGCGCAGGCCCGATACGCGCAGAGAGGAAAAGAAACCCGGCCCGACCTGAATGCCAATGGTATAGACAAACAGAATCAGCCCGAACTCCTGAATGACGTGCAACATGTCATCATTCAGTTGAATTTGATACTGATGGGCAACATGCCCGACGATGATCCCACCGAACAGAACCCCGCCAATCCCTAAACCGACGCCATAAATCCGCCAGTTGCCGATCCATAACCCCAGAACCGCAACCAGCGCCAGCATACTCACGGTAAGTGCGATATCACTCATACCCGTATCCTTTGCGGACGTTTTTATTGGGAAATGCCACTGCCGCCATACTCTGTAATGAGTATATTTTGATTCTGGCAGAATGCTGGGTAAGGAAACGTGGCGGGCAACACAAAACCGCGCCCGTAATGAGACGGGCGCGGGAAATCATCAGGTTAATGACGCGGATGTCGCGTTATGACGCATCTTCAGCGGGCTGCTGGTTCAATGCCGGACGGCCACCGCCGATGGCGATGCGCTGGGGCTGCAAGGCTTCCGGTACATCACGCACCAGATCGATGTGCAGCAGGCCATTTTCAAAATGTGCATCAGACACATGCAGATGCTCGGCCAGCGTAAAGCTCAGCGTGAAAGGCTTAAACACCAGCCCCTGATGCAGATACTCCACGGCTTTCTGAGTCGGTGCCGGAGAACCTTTCACGGTCAGGCGCGGGCCTTCTACTTCGATATCCAGATCGCTCTGTCGGAAACCCGCCAGCGCGAGCGTGATGCGGTAGTGGTTGTCGTCTTTCTTCTCGATGTTGTACGGAGGAAAATCAACCGGTTCCTGGCTGCCTTGCATTGAGCTGGCTAATTTGTCGAAGCCGATCCACTGACGCAGTAAAGGCGATAAGTCGTAGTTACGCATGATATAACTCCTTCTAAGAAGCGAGATTAAGATGCCCATACGGGCGTACTTTATGCCAGCCGCGATTCAATGGCTGGCGTCGTCTCCATTCGGCAGACGAGATATTCATTCATGGCGCTGCCCTTTCAGACAATGCGCAATGGATTTGATAGTGATTTACTTGATTTCAATCCGACGCGGCTTCATCGCTTCCGGCACGATGCGCTCGAGATCGATGTACAGCAGCCCGTTTTCCAGATTGGCGCCTTTTACCTGAATATGTTCGGCCAGTTGGAATTTACGCTCGAAGTTGCGCTCGGCAATGCCTTGATACAGGTAGTTGCGGGCAACCTGCTCACCAGCGTGGGCGCCTTTTACAATCAATAAGTTGTCGTGCGCCGTGATGTCCAGTTCCTGCTCGGCGAAGCCAGCTACGGCAATCGCAATACGGTATTGGTTCTCGTCAACCAGCTCGACGTTGTAGGGAGGATAGCCGCCGTTACTCTGGGTCTGGCCGGTTTCTAATAGGTTGAACAGGCGATCAAAACCAATAGCGGAACGATACAGTGGGGAAAAATCGGGGTTACGCATAAAACAGCCTCCTAAACATGCAGCGAGGAGTTATTGTTACCTTCCCTAAGGACAGGCTCACAGCCGGAACAGATACCCTGACGGCGTATCGTTTTCTTCCGGCTTATTATCAATATGGTGACCCCCCTCAGACTTTCAAGAGGCAAAAAGGAAAAATCGCTACGTTTCATGCAATATTCACTCGCACTGCGGGCGTTATCACATACACTCAAGATAAGCAGGCTCTGGAACCCGCTCTGGCAGCAGGTTATTAATGGACAGGTAATATGACCTTACTGAAAAGCGCATTGTTCTCTTTCATCATTACCGGTAGCGGCGCGGTGGCGACCAGCGGCTGCTCCAGCGTGATGACGCACACTGGAAACGATCAGGGCTACTATTCCGGTACGCGCGCCAGTGTGGATATGCTGCGTGACGACGACACCAGTTGGGCCATGATGCCGCTGGTGGCGATTGACCTGCCGTTTTCGGCGGTTGCCGACACGCTGCTGCTGCCCTACGACTACTACCGTGCGGGCAGCGACAAGAACACGCTGTCAACACGCGAACGCATTTTACACAGCGAAGAGCAAAACCAAACCGCCAGTTCACAGCTTGCCACGATGCCTCATAGCAACACGGTGTCCCATAGCAACACGATGTCCCATAACAACAGCATGCCTAATAACACCACCATGTCTCACAACAACGCGCCGCATGATCAGCTTTGATAACAGCCGTGCTCGCCATGAACTCGCGTGTACCCGTTACGCTGTGGTCACCACAAAAAGCTGATTAAAGCCGTCAATCTCCCGCATATACGCAATGTGTTTCCCGTCAGGTGAAAAAACCACGGCATCCCCACTGGGTGGGCTGTCCGTTCGTGTCGTCAGTCGAACGAGTTCACCGCTTTGCGCATCACACAGCATGATGCTGTTGTCACACACAAACGCCAGAGAACGTCCGCTCGGGTGCCAGTTAAAGGCAGACTGTACGCCGTGTTCCGTACGCGTGACCTGCCTTGGCTCACCGCCATTCGGGGAAAGCGTCCACAGCTGCACCACACCCGCGTCATCGCGCATCAGGAAAGCAATCTCACTGCCGTCGGGCGAGGTTCGCAGCCAGTGGCGCGGCTGATTTACCAGCCCAGGATAACGCCGCGAGTGCGTAAAGGTTAAACGCCGCTGCTGCACGCCCGCTGGCGGCGCGGGCATTGACGTTGCCGTCCCTGCCAGTGGCACCTCCCCTTCTTTGGCGTAATCTTCCAGCGCGTCCGGCAAATCAACGATAAAGATCTCTGGAACCGTCGTCCCATCCACCGCACGCGTATCGCCGATAAACGCCAACGCCCAGCGCTGCCGCGCACCGTCCTGCTGGATATAGCCGGCCGTTCCTACCCAGCCTTCTTCATAGGCACGGTTGATTTCATCGCTGCCGGGCTGAGGCTGCGGCGTCGTTCTGCTGACCAGCACACAATAGTGGCTACCGTCATATTCACGCGGATGGCATTTCTCAACGGCGACGGCCTGTAACGGCACCGCCACGCCCACATTGCGCAAGTTCAATGTCGGATCGCACTCATGCAGCACATGGTCGTTATAGGTAAAGCTCAGGCGGCTGGCATCCGGACTGAAGACGTGGACATGCGTACCGCCACGCAGCGCGCCAGCCTGATAAGGCGGCGTAATAGAGAAGGCATCGAGCGTGATAGCCTCATCGCGCTGGCAATCCGCCACTATCGTTCCACGACGATGGTGAAAATCATACCGCCACTCGCTATCCGGGTTTTCCGGTCCGTGGATGAAAACATAGCGCAGCGGTTCCTGCGGACTACAGGTCACCACGCCCACATGCGCCCCCGCCGTCGCCCGGTAAATCACCTCGGTCTTCAGACTTTTCAGGTGTATTCGCTCAATGGTCAGCCCTGTGAATGAAGATCCATAAGGTCTGACGTCATAAATCAGCCACTTTCCATCACATGACCAGCAATTAATGTTGGTAAGTTGATGACCAGCAGCATTAAAAGTTAGTTTAACTTCAACAGACAAGTCATCACCCCGATTATTAAATATCATTCAGTGTTTTGTAAATAAATTTCAATTTTATGTATAACATGTTGTTTTATATTTAAAAAAACAAAAAAACAATCATTATTATCATTCAAAAAAATAGAAAGACTATCTCAATAACATCCGTTTTTTAATTCATTAGCATCGGCGTAACATTCTTCCTATCGAAAGGGCAGCCCCCTTTCACCTATCAAACAGAAAAGGATAAGACATCATGAAAAACGTAAAAACCATCGCCGCTGCTGTTGTTCTCGCTACCATGACTTTCGGTGCTTCTGCTGCTGAATATGTGTCTCCTTCACAGGCTCAGAACCTGGAAAAAGCAGGCGTCGTTACCGCTACCGCTCAAGACCTCAGCTCACTACAGGCTCAGCTCGCCGCGAAAGCAGAAAAAGCAGGCGCTAAAGCTTATACCATCACGTCTGCGACCGGTAACGATCAGCTGCGTGGCTCTGCGGTAATCTTCAACTAATCGTTGTTTACCCCGAGTTTTTATCCCAGTTAGCCATCCTGTAAGCATCACGTATTACCCTCTTTCCGGCTTGCCTCCTCATCAGGGCAAGCCGGTTTTTTTATGGCGAACATCAGACGTGAAAAACGGATAAAACCCACTATTGCAGCGCTTATCACGCTAAGTGCCCTGATTTCAGACATTTTCTACTTTTGGCTATAAAAACGACAAATTGAGATTTAAAAAGCCCGCTCCCCCCCTGTTATGTTTATCACCTGATGTTGTATTTCCTCGCTGTATTTTAATTTTTCGTTATAAGGGAGAAAGCATACGCATGCCATTGATAATGAAACAATCGGCCACGGAAGGACGTGGAGTACGAGCACGGCTATGGAACAACGTGACAAAGCGGCTGCGCCAGATCCCTGCTCTTCTGGCCGCGGGTGCCGTACTGCTTATGTCCACCGCTCATGCGCAAGACAGCGTGCCGACGCAGTTACGCGTCGGCTATCAGAAAGGCTCGGTTAGTCAGGTTCTGGCGAAATCACACCAACTGCTGGAAAAACAGTTCCCTGACACCAAAATCAGTTGGATTGAATTCCCTGCTGGCCCGCAGATGCTGGAAGCACTCAATGTTGGCAGCATCGATCTGGGCGGGACTGGTGATATCCCGCCGATTTTTGCGCAGGCCGCTGGCGCTGACCTACTGTATGTCGGCGTAGAACCGCCTAAACCCGAAGCCGAAGTGATTCTGGTGCGTGAAGACAGCCCGGTGAAAACCGTCGCCGATTTAAAAGGCCGCAAAGTCGCCTTCCAGAAAGGCTCCAGCGCGCACAACACACTGCTACGGGCGCTGCAACGCGAAGGGCTGAAATTCACCGATATCAAACCGACCTACCTGACTCCCGCTGACGCCCGCGCGGCGTTCCAGCAAGGTAATGTCGATGCCTGGGCAATCTGGGATCCCTACTATTCCGCCGCGCTACTGGAAGGTGGCGTCCGTGTACTGGTTGACAGTAGCGGGCTGGAGAAAACCGGTTCTTTCTACCTCGCTTCCCGCCCTTACACCGAAGCACACGGCTCCTTTATTCGTCAGGTACTGGACGTACTGACCAAGGCTGATGCGTTAACCATCAGCGAGCGAGCGCAAAGCGTCACGCTGTTGGCAAACGCGGTAGGGCTACCGGAAAAAGTGATTGAAACTGCGCTCGATCATCGCCCCCCCACCACTATCAAACCGCTGGATGCCGCCACGATCAAGGCACAGCAATCCACCGCCGACCTGTTCTATGAAAACCGTCTGATACCGGTGAAGGTCAATATCGCAGAGCGCGTCTGGCGTCCCAAGGCGAACTAATCCGCCTATCGCCCCCCCTTTTGTTTACCTCAAACAAGACTGTTTAAGGAGTTCACACCATGAGTCTTAACGTATTCTGGTTTCTGCCCACCCACGGAGACGGTCGCTATCTTGGTAGCACCGAGGGTGCACGTCATGTTGACTACGGCTATCTGCAACAGGTGGCGCAAGCCGCCGAGCGGCAAGGGTTTGGCGGTGTGCTGCTGCCGACGGGCCGCTCCTGCGAAGATTCCTGGCTGGTTGCGGCATCGCTCATTCCGGTGACACAGCGGCTAAAATTTCTCGTTGCCCTGCGCCCCGGCGTGATTTCCCCCACCATCGCCGCACGCCAGGCCGCGACGCTGGACAGGCTGTCCAACGGTCGAGCTCTGTTCAATCTGGTGACCGGCGGTGACCCGGAAGAATTGGCCGCCGAAGGGCTGTTCCTCAGTCATGAAGAACGCTACGAAGCTTCGGCGGAATTCACCCATATCTGGCGCAGGCTGCTGGAAGGCGAAACCGTCGATTTCGCAGGCAAACATATTCAGGTCAAAGACGCCAAACTGCTTTATCCGCCCGTGCAGCAGCCGCGCCCGCCGCTCTACTTTGGCGGATCTTCCGAGGCTGCGCAGAATCTGGCGGCAGAGCAGGTCGATCTCTACCTGACGTGGGGTGAGCCACCTGAGCAGGTTAAAGAAAAGCTGGCAGAAGTCCGCGCCAAAGCGGCGGCACAGGGGCGTGAGGTTCGCTTCGGTATTCGCCTGCACGTTATCGTGCGGGAAACCACCGAGGAAGCCTGGCAGGCTGCCGATCGGCTGATCTCTCATCTGGATGAAAAAACCATCGCCGATGCGCAGGCAGCGCTGGCGCGTTTCGACTCCGTCGGTCAGCAGCGCATGGCCGCCCTGCACGGCGGCAAAAAGGACAAGCTGGAGATCAGCCCCAATCTATGGGCAGGCATTGGTCTGGTACGCGGCGGCGCAGGCACAGCGCTGGTTGGCGATGGCCCAACGGTGGCCGAGCGTATTCAGGAATACGCCGACCTCGGGATTGACACCTTTATCCTGTCCGGCTACCCGCATCTGGAAGAGGCGTATCGCGTGGGTGAACTACTGTTCCCACACCTCGATCTGGCTCAGCAGCCCACGCCGCTGCATGCGGTGAGCAACGCGGGAGAAGTGGTGGCAAATCGCTATGTACCGCGCAAAGTCTCACAGAGCTGAGGGAACCGATCATGGCAAGAACGCTCTCTTCACTGGCACAGCGGTTTGCACCTTTCCTGCTCCCTGTGACACTGCTGGTCGCGTGGCAGGTATCCGTCGAGTTCGGTTGGTTATCCAACCGGATTCTGCCGGCCCCCAGTTCGGTGATTACCGCAGGTTGGTCGCTCATCTCCAGCGGCGAGCTGTGGCAGCACCTGGCGATTAGCGGCTGGCGCGCCCTGATCGGGTTTGCTATCGGCGGCAGTATCGGATTGGTGCTCGGTTTTATCACCGGGCTGTCGCGCTGGGGTGAGCGGCTGCTGGACAGCTCAGTGCAGATGATCCGCAACGTTCCGCATCTGGCACTGATTCCGCTGGTGATTCTGTGGTTTGGCATTGATGAGGCGGCCAAAATTTTTCTGGTCGCGCTGGGTACGCTGTTCCCGGTTTATCTCAACACCTATCACGGCATTAAAAACATCGATCGCGGCCTGCTGGAAATGGCGCGCAGTTATGGCCTTTCCGGTATTAGCCTGTTCTCTCAGGTCGTGCTGCCCGGCGCGCTGCCGTCCATCATGGTGGGTATCCGCTTTGCGTTAGGCTTTATGTGGCTGACGCTGATCGTCGCGGAAACCATTTCTGCCAACTCTGGCATCGGCTATCTCGCCATGAATGCTCGCGAGTTTCTGCAAACGGACGTCGTGGTGGTCGCCATTATCCTTTACGCCCTGCTTGGCAAGCTGGCCGATATCAGCGCACAGGGGCTGGAACGCGTTTGGCTACGCTGGAATCCGGCTTATCAAACCTCATCGGGGGACGCATCATGACCGCTTTTACCGATTCCACAACGCACGATCATTCACCGTCACCGCTCACCAAGGGGACACCGCTGGCGCTGGATGCCATCACCAAGCACTACGGCCAACGCACCGTACTGAATGAGGTGCAGTTGCGCATTCCGTCCGGGCAGTTTGTTGCCATCGTCGGCCGCAGCGGCTGCGGTAAAAGCACCCTGCTACGTCTGCTCGCTGGGTTGGAAGCGGCCAGCAGCGGTGAACTGCTGACGGGCACCGCGCCGCTCAGCAGCGCGAAAGACGACACGCGGCTAATGTTTCAGGAAGCGCGACTGCTGCCGTGGAAAAAGGTGATCGATAATGTCGGGCTGGGACTGCGCGGCAACTGGCGTGAAAAAGCACAGGAGGCTTTGGCCTCCGTCGGGCTGGCGGATCGCGCTAACGACTGGCCGGCGGCGCTGTCCGGCGGTCAGAAACAGCGCGTCGCGCTGGCGCGTGCTCTCATTCATCACCCACGTTTACTGCTGCTGGATGAACCGTTGGGGGCGCTGGATGCCTTAACCCGCATCGAGATGCAAAGCCTGATCGAAAATCTGTGGCTCCAACATGGGTTCACCGTGCTACTGGTGACGCACGATGTGTCCGAAGCCATTGCGCTGGCCGACCGGGTTATTCTGATTGAAGAAGGCCGCGTAGGGCTGGACATCACGGTCGATTTGCCCCGACCACGACGTCGCGGCTCGGCAAAGCTGGCGGAACTGGAAGCCCGCGTGCTGGAGCGCGTACTGGTACCCACCGCGCCTCCTTTACCTCATCAGGCGGCAATATAACCTTTGTTTTGGCGATCGGGACTGGGTATCTTATCGCCAAAATAAACATCAGTAATATTGACATACTTTCTCAAAACACTCCGTTTTTCCTTCTCACAGCATCGGCGTAATATCCTCTTCATCGAAAGGAAATGACCTTTCACTCCAAACAACATTGAACAGGATACATCACATGAAAAACGTAAAATTCTTCGCCGCTGCTGTCGTACTTTCTACTCTGTCTTTCGGTGCTTTCGCTGCCGAGCAGGTTTCCTCACAACAGGCACAAGGTCTGGAAAAAGTGGGGGTCGTTAGCGCTACTGCTCGTAGCCTGGATTCACTGCAAGCACAGTTGGCTCAGAAAGCAGAAAAAGCCGGTGCCAGCGCCTTCACTATCACGTCTGCAACAGGTGATAATCAACTGCGCGGCGTCGCCGTTATCTACAAATAATGGCTGCCGATAAACAATCAAAAAATTAAACGGACTTTCCTCACCAAAGAGGAAAGTCCGTTTTTTTATGGGATAATAATGCCAAATTCACTTTGAGACGATCCCGTAGGCCATTCGGTGGCGCAGCACGAAGTGTCTCCGCGAGTGTTTTAGCAAGTACGTAGTAGCCAGTACAAAAAAGTCTGGGATTACGACTTATCTAATTAATATCAAGCCTCATCAAGATTTCGTCATGATATTCACCATCAATGTATAGTGCAGCGGTATCTATTGCCCACTCTCTAAATCCAAAAGAACAATAAAGGGCTTGTGCCGATTTGTTTGTTGCAGCGACTGAAAGTTTCACTGTTTTCGCATTGCGAGATGCCTGTAATGCCGCTTCCAAAAGCGATCGAGACAGGCCAGTTCCTCTCATTTCAGCTCGGACATACATTCCCCAAATCATTGCCACATGACACAGTTTTAGCGCAGTGTTACCACTTACACCCACGATACCCTGCAGCCTATTTTGAAGGTCATATCCTCCAAAAACTAAGTTTAGACGGAGGCGTTCAGCAAAGAACGTTTCTGGCTTCTGGCTTTCCTCTTCAAAAGACGCACCGAATGCTTCTGGATGAAGCTTAAGTGCTTCGAGCCTTACTCGCCTGAACTCGTCTAGATCGCTATTGTTTATACGACGTACTGCAAAAGTCGCCATTCCTACAGCCCTCCTGCCACCTTGCCACCTTGCCACCTTGCCACCTTGCCACCTTGCCACCTTGCCACCTTGAAAAGACCCATAATACTATTGCGTTGTAAAATACAACGTTAGCTTAAAATCATCGTTGTCCATGCCGTCCACCAGATAATATTTTTCGTCCAAGCTAGGGATAGCTCACTTAGTCATATACCCACTATTGCTAACGAGGAACGCTTGCTAATATAGCCTTAAGGTTATATTGTACTTACAGAGTGCAGGACATGGAGGTTTACAGATTGGCATGGGAAATAGTCACACGGGCGCTATTCGATACGTGGTTTGATGAGCAAACCGAAACGGTACAGGAAGAGGTTTTGGCACACCTCGGTATACTCGAAGAAGATGGCCCACAGCTAGGGCGACCACAGGTTGATCAGATTAAAGGCTCACAATACAAAAATATGAAGGAGCTTCGAGTTCAGGTTGGCGACCACCCATTCCGAACATTCTTCGCGTTTGATCGGACACGTAAAGCGATTGTTTTATGTGCGGGAGATAAGAAAGGCGAAAATGAAAAATTGTTCTACGAACGTATGATTAAGATCGCAGACGCTGAGTTTACATCGCATCTGATATCACCGGAGGTAAAAGAAGATGGCGACATTTAAAGAAATGATGGCTAAACGTTCACCGGAGAGCCGCGCCCGCATTGAAGCGCGCACGGCTGAGATCCGTCAGGAAATCACTTTAGCGAAACTACGCGAAGAGCTGAACATGTCGCAGACTCAGCTTGCATTAGCTCTGGGCGTCAAGCAGCCATCTATTGTTAAGATGGAGAAGGTCGAGAATGACCCAAAACTGTCAACGCTGAAACGCTATGTCACTGCCCTAGGCGGCAAGCTTACGCTAGATGTGACCTTGCCTGATGGTAAGCGTATCGCGCTTACTTTGTAATTAAGTCGTTCTGGATTTTCAGTAAACGCGATTCGTTCACTCAAGAACAAAATGTCCCTCCCCGACTTGCTTATAGCGACGTACGGGAGGATGGAAATCAGGGGCACGTACCGGACTGCGCAGCTCATCATTGGTGATATTGCGCACCGGACGGGTGTCCGGGTCAGGCACGGGTACCGCAGAAATCAGACGTCGGGTGTAATCATGCTGCGGATTGTCGAAGATCGCCGAACGTGGGCCGATCTCCACAATTTCACCAAGATACATCACCGCCACACGATGGCTGATACGCTCGACAACCGCCATATCGTGCGAGATAAACAGGAATGACAGCCCCAGCTTCTGCTGGAGATCCAGCATCAGGTTGATCACCTGCGCTTTGACGGACACATCCAGCGCCGATACCGATTCATCGGCAATAATCACTTTCGGCTCCAGCGCCAGCGCACGCGCAATACACACTCGCTGCCGCTGCCCGCCGGAGAACTGGTGCGGGAAACGCGAAGCCATATCGCCGGATAACCCTACCTGTTCCAGCAGTTCGCTCACTCGCGCACTCACATTCTGGCGGGTCGCCAGACCGTGCAGCAGCATCGGTTCGGCGATGGCTTCCCCTATCCGCATCCGCGGATTCAGGCTTTCATACGGATCCTGAAACACCATTTGAATCTGCCGCCGCGACTCGGTCAGCTCACGCTTATCCGCCGTCAGGATATTTTTTCCCAGCAGTTGAATGTCGCCGCTGACGGCGTCGTTGAGGCGAATAATCGACCGTCCGGTGGTGGATTTACCGCAGCCCGATTCCCCAACCAGCGCGAGCGTTTCGCCCGGCCAGAGATCGAACGAGACATTTTCCACCGCATGAACCCGCCCGGACAGCCGACGGAAAAATCCTGATCGGATATCAAATCGGGTGACCAGATTTTTTACCGTCAGCACCGGTTCCTCGCCCGACACGGTATTCACCGCCTCCGGCACCGACTGGCGTTCGCCCGTTTTGAGATCGATCAGCGGAAAGCGCTGTGGCCATGCGCTGCCGGACATCGAGCCTAATTTGGGCACCGCAGACAGCAGCATGCGGGTATAGGGCTGTTGCGGATGATGAAAGATTTCTCGCGTGACGGCATTTTCTACCATTTCACCCTGATACATCACCAGCGTGCGGTCGGACACTTCCGCCACCACGCCCATGTCGTGGGTGATAAACAGCACCGACATCCCTTCTTCTTCCTGAAGGGTTTTTATCAGCGTCAAAATTTGTGCCTGAATCGTGACGTCCAGCGCCGTCGTCGGTTCATCGGCAATCAGCAGCTTCGGGTGGCAGGCCAGCGCAATCGCAATCACCACGCGCTGACGCATCCCGCCAGAGAAGCTCTGTGGGTACTCGTTCAGCCGCGATTTGGCCGCCGGAATGCGTACTTTTTCCAGCAGTCGTACCGCTTCGGCACGCGCTTCAGCTTTCCCCATGCCGCGATGGCGACGCAGTACTTCCGTAATCTGGTAGCCAATCGGCAAGACCGGATTCAGGCTGGTCATCGGCTCCTGAAAAATCATGCCGATACGGTTGCCACGCACATCCTGCATCGCCTTATTGGGGAGCGACAGCAGTTCGGTATCGCCGAAATGAATCTTCCCATCAATGCGGCTTTGGCCGGGCGGCAGCAAGCGCATGATGGATTTCGCCATCACGCTTTTCCCTGAACCGGATTCCCCCACTACGGCGACCGTCTCTTTCTCGCCAATCGTGAAGGATAAATCCCGCACCACGTTCATCCACTCGCCGTTCACCTGAAAGGCGGTGGTCAGATGCGAAACGGACATAATCGGCGCTGTCATGTGTTCGTTACCCCTTATTCCCATGGGCGTTCCCACGGCTTAATTCCGCGGGTTGAGGATGTCGCGTAGCGCATCCCCGACCAGATTGATCGCCACAATCAGCAGCAGCAGTGTCAGCCCCGGAAAGAAGCTGATCCAATAGTCGCCCGACATCAGGTATTCAAAACCGTTCGAGATAAGTAGCCCCAGCGACGGTTCCGTCACGGGCAGCCCAATCCCCAGAAACGAGAGCGTGGCTTCCAGCATGATGGCGTAGGCAATGCGCATCGTTGCCACCACGATCAGCGGTGCCAGACAGTTGGGTAAAATATGGCGAAACAGAATGCGACGGTTGGACAGCGCCATGCTGCGCGCCGCGTCCACGTAGCTGCGGCGACGTTCCACCAACGCCGAACCGCGAATCGTGCGCGCGTAGTAAGCCCACTGGGTTACCACCAGCGCCATAATGATCTTATCAACCCCTTGCCCCAGCACCGCCAGCAGGATCAGCGCGATCAGGATGGGCGGGAAACTGAGCTGGATATCGACGATACGCATGATCGTCGCGTCCGTTTTTCCGCCGACGTAGGCGCTGATCAGGCCCAGCGAAGCGCCAATCAGCAGCGCAAACACCGCGCTGGTGAATCCCACCATCAGGCTGATGCGGGTACCGTACAGAATGGCGCTGAACAGATCGCGCCCCTGGTCGTCCGTTCCCAGCCAATACGTCATGCCCGCCATGCTCTGCGCACCCGGTGCGAGTCGGCCATCCATGATGTCGAGCTGCATCAGATCGTAGGGGTTCTGCGGCGACAGAAGCGGGGCAAGCAGCGCGAGCAGCACGAAAACCGCCAGCATAATGAGTCCGCACAGCGCCAGCCGATCGTTGATCAGCGCCATCACCACGCGCATCACCGGATGGGCGTTTTTTTGCACCACAGCGGGCTGGTGTATCGTATTACCCGTCATCCCTTGTCTCCTCCCAGCCGCACGCGCGGATCGACCAGCACATACAGCAAATCGACCAGCAGGTTAATCACGCTGAACATCACGACGGTAATCATCAGATAAGCCAGGATAACTGGGCGGTCGAGCACGGCAATCGAGTCGATAATCAGCTTGCCCATGCCCGGCCAGGCATAAATGGTTTCCGTGACCACGGCGAATGCGATCAGCGACCCCAGTTCCAGCCCCAGCACGGTAATCAGTGGAATCAGCGTGTTGCGCAGCACATGAACCAGTACGATGCGGGTTTCCGACAGCCCTTTCGCGCGGGCAAACTGCACATAATCCTGTTGCAGACACTCCATCACACCCGCGCGCATCAGGCGGATAACCAGCGAGATTTTAAACAGCGCGAGGTTAAACGCGGGCAGGAGAAGATGTTCAAGGCCATCGCGGGTCAGAAAACTAAACGGGATGCCGAACAGCTCATGGACATCGCCCCGACCTGATGACGGCAGCCAGCCCAGCTTCACACTGAACAGCATGATCATCACCAGCCCGATCCAGAACGTGGGCAGGCTAAAGCCGAGGATGGAGAAGGTCATGATAGATTTGGACACCGCGCTATCCGGCTTCAGGCCGGCATAAATCCCCAGCGGAATACCGACAACCAGCGCCATGACGAACGCCACCATCGCCAGTTCTAGCGTGGCGGGCATGCGCTGGAAAATCAGCGTCAGCGCGGGTTGATTAAAGATAAAAGAGTTGCCCATGTCGCCTTGCAAGGCGTTCCAGACAAATAGCCCGTACTGTTCCCAGATGGGCTTATCCAGACCGAAAGACTGAATCACCGCCAGCCGTTCCGCTGGCGTAGCCGTCGCACCCAACAGCATATCGACCGGATTACCGACCAGATAGACCCCCACAAACACCAACACCGACATCACAGCCAGCGTCAGTAGCGTTTGTCCGATTCGGCTCAGCAGGTAGGCTATCATTAGCGCCCCCCGGAACCGTTTAGGTCTTCAGAAGCGTTTATTTCTTTAGAAGAATAGTGGCGGAGGCGGTCGGTAAGCAGCCCGAGAAACCCTTGTTCGTCGATTTCCCGCATGACCAGCGCATTTTCCGGTTCATCCAATTTGTGATAGAAATCGGCAAACGCGTAACCCGCCGTCTTACCGGCAACTTCTACGCCTACGTGAGCACGTTTTGACGTGAAGAGCGCTGGCTTCAGCAACCACGCAATAACGGTCGCATCATGAATCGGTCCGCCTTCACGGCCAAAGCGTTCCACTTCGCTACGGTCAAACGTACGCAACAGCGCCGCCATCGCCTTGCCCGGCGCACCACCGCTACGTTCGATCTCATCCACCTGTTCCGTCTGAATCAGTGCCTGAAAGGTCATATCCAGCGGCATGATGATAACGGGAACACCGGAAGAAAAAACAATTTCCGCCGCATGGGGATCGGCATAGACGTTGAAATCAGCCCACGGTACACGATTCCCCATTGCGGTAAAGGCACAGCTCATGGACACAATCTGTTTGATGCCG
Organism: Pectobacterium sp. A5351; assembly: GCF_028335745.1. Classification (NCBI taxonomy): domain Bacteria; kingdom Pseudomonadati; phylum Pseudomonadota; class Gammaproteobacteria; order Enterobacterales; family Pectobacteriaceae; genus Pectobacterium; species Pectobacterium sp. A5351. The sequence continues at coordinate 27,629 of NZ_CP116477.1, read as the reverse complement.
CGCGCGACATCAGGATGGAAGCACAATGCCAACGCCAGATTGGTCATCGGGCCAAGTGCGCAAAGGGTGATTGGATTATTGTCGGCTGCGGCCTGGTGCGTCATCCGTACCAGAAAATCAACGGCGTGTTCCTGTTCTGGTGACAGCGTGCTCTCCGGTACCCAGTCAGCAGAAAATTTGCCGATATGGGCGTATTTACCAAAAACCTGATCGCGGATGAGCGGGCGTGATGCGCCAGCAAAAATGGGCACATCGGTTCTGCCCGTCAGGGCAACCACGTTGCAGGCGTTCTGTAGCGTGGCAGCAAGCGGCACATTACCAGCCACAGCGGTGATACCGAGAACGTCCAGTTCAGGCGAAGCTAATGCCAGCCAGATGGCTATCGCATCGTCAACGCCGGGATCGGTATCAATAATAATGCGTTCTCGAACCATGTCAGACACCCTCTCCATAGCGGCTCAATAGGTCAGCAAACAGCTCGACAACCTGTTTGGCATCAACCCCCGTCACCACATCCACATTCGGCTGACGGTTAGTTTTTCCGTACCAGTCGGCAACGGTCTGCCCCATGCACAGCTCGCTTTCCTGCTCAATGTAAACGCTGGCTTTTTCCGTCGTAAAGCAGTGCGGTGCCAGCACCCAGGCGATGACCATAGGATCGTGTAGCGGACCGCCGCGTGAACCATAGCGACGGATATCATTGCGATCCCAGAACGCCATCATTTCCCCCAACGGCGCGGAAATCCGCCCAGATAGCGCGATGAAACGCGCCACCAATTCCGGCGTCAAAATCACCTGATGCGTGACATCCAGCGGTAGCGCAACAAGGGCAATCGACGAATCAAACACCACCTTCGCCGCCTGTGGGTCGGCAAGCATGTTAAATTCAGACGTCAGGCTGCGGTTGCCTGCTTCCCGGTAGGCCCCGCCCATCATCACAATGCGCGCAATACCGTCAGCAATCTCAGGGGCCATACGCAGCGCCATGGCCACGTTAGTTAACGGCCCTAACGTACAGAGCGTGATCGGCGTGCCGTCAGCTATCGCCTGCTTGCACTGTTCGATAATAAAATTCACCGCATGCTGCGCTTCGGCCTGCTTTTGCGGCGCAGGCAGCACCGTCTGGCCCAATCCGCTTTCGCCGTGGAACTGCCCGTGGATCGGTGCACGCAACAGCGGCCGATGGCAACCGGCAAAAACGGGGATATCCGTCCGCTGACCTAATTCAACAATTTGCAACGCATTACGCACCGTCTTCTCCAACGGTTGGTTACCGCACACCGTGCAAATACCGCGAATATCCAACTCTGGCGCCACAAATGCGCTTAATAGCGCAATTGCATCATCTATCCCCGGATCACAATCAATAATAATAGGTAACGCACTCATCCCTCGGTGATTCCTTTTCTCTTTTTAATAGGTACAGCAAAACGTCAAGGTGCAGAAAGCCCCACACCTCTACAGCATGAAAAATAACAAATGTGTGTTTATCAGAGAGAATCGACAGATGCCAGAACGTCAGCGATCTCCTTACGCGCCTTTTCATCCAGCGGCAGTTGAGGCGGCAACGGATCGCCTACCGCAAACCCCTGCAATTGCAGCGCCGCTTTAATACAGCCAGCAATGGAATAACGGGCAAAGATTTCATTGATGCGCCATAGCGGGCGCTGAAGCTCCATTGCTTTGTTCCAGTCACCCGCGCGGGCGGCTTCATACAAAGCAATACTCTGTTTGGGAACGATACAGGCCGGGCCAGCCATCCAACCCACGCCGCCAATCAGCATGACGCAGGCGGGAATATGGGCAGAGGCGGAGAACACGTCCATTCGGCCACGGGTACGTTCAATGATGGAAAGCAAGCGCCCGGTATTGGTCGAGGCGTCTTTGATATAGCGGATATTGCTGACATGGCTCAGGCGCTCGATGACGGGCAAACTCAAATCGGAACGCTGGAACTGAGGATTGGTATAAAGCACCACCGGTTTACCCTGTGCGGCTTCGGCAATGGCGCGGAAATACTGTTCGACGCCCTCGTCTTTCAGGGGGAAATAGGCTTCCAGTACCGCCAGAATGCCATCCGCACCCAGTTCGACGTAGCGTTTCGTTTGCTCAACGGCATCCTGAATCGTTGTCGATGCAACACCGGCGATAACCGGCACGCGGCCTGCCGTTGTCTCGATCACCGTTTTGACCACATCCAGACGTTGAGCCGCAGAGAGATAGGCGAATTCACCGGTGCTGCCTAACGGCACGACGCCATGTACACCGCATTGAATCAGATGTTCAGTGAGCTGCGCCAAAACGGGCTTATCAACCTGACCATCGGGCCTGACGGGTGACACCAGATAGGGAAAAACACCGCTAAACGTATTCACACCGCTCTCCTTGTTATCGGTAAGAAGGGGTGAAAACCTCACCCCTTTTCGGTCATGGCTGAAAGGTAACTATTTTGCGGAACGGACGAAGTACGGCAGCGTGTAGGCATCGGAACGGCCCACGTAGGTATACTGCTTTTTCATCGCCCAGGTGTTGGACAGGAACATGACCGGAATGACACCCAGATCGTTCATGCCAATGTTCATCGCCTCAGCCAGCAGCGCATCACGTTTGGTTTCATCCAGCGTGAGACGCGCTTCGCTCAACGTTTTATCAAAGACAGGATTGGAATAGCGACCACGATTACCCTGCCCTGCATTGGGGCCAAAGGTTTCCAACAATGGCCCCAATACACCAGAAGCTTCCCCGGTTTCAATCGCGGCCCCGCCCATAATCAAACTGAATTCGAGACGAGACGCACGTGAGAAGTACACACTGCCAGGCATCGTAACGACTTCGGTTTTGATGCCGGCGCGTGTGAACATTTGGCCAATGGCCTGAGCAATTTTAGAATCATTAGGATAACGATCGTTCGACGCGTGGAAGGTCAGCGTGAAGCCGTCGGGGTAACCCGCCGCCGCCAGCTCCTGTTTGGCTTTCTCCGGATTGTAAACCGGCGCAGGAATGGATGCGGAATAGCCTGGGTACCCCTTCGGTACAAGCTGAGAGGCGACAACAGCCTGCCCCTCCATCACACGGTCGACGATTGCCTGGCGATTGATCGCTAAAGACATCGCCTGGCGTACTTCTTTTTTTAGTAATGGGTTTTTACCATCAGGACCTTTGGCGAACGGTGATTCCTCTCGCTGCTGGTCCATATGAAGGTAAATAACACGATTCCCTGGTGTTGAAATCGTTTTTAACTGCTGATTTTTTTCAATATTACTGCTGTCGGCTGTTGGAACGTTTTCAATCATGTCCACATCACCGGATAATACGGCTGCTACACGTGCACTACTGTTTTTAAATACACGGACAGTAACGTTGTCCCACTCTGCTTTTCCTCCCCAGTAATCGTCATTACGACTAAGGACTACCCGGTCGTCCGGCACCCAGGAAACAAATTTGAATGGCCCTGTACCAATCACATCTTTTCCTGAATTCAACGTTTCCGTCGGGACGTTTTCAAGTCGGGCCGGTAAAATGGAAATCCGACTTAAATTATTCAGCAGCAGCGGCGAAGCCTCTTTTGTCTTAATCCGCACCGTTAGTGGATTAACTTCTATTACTTCAGCAATGTCGCTGACGTAAGGTACGTAAGAGCTAGGGCTATTTTTTGATGCCAGCGCAACACGCTTAATGCTGGCAATCACATCTTTAGCCGTAAAATCACTGCCGTCGTGAAACTTAACGCCAGGACGCAATACAAATTCCCACGTCTTGTCGTCAATCACTTTCCAACTGGTTGCCAGGGCAGGTGCAATCTGCTGTTTTTCATCCTGTACAACCAAACCGTCAAAAATGTTGCGCGCCATTGCGCTATTCGCCCCACTCACATAAAACTGCGGATCCATTGATGTGGTGGAGGAAGCCAAACCGATATTCAGGTCCGCGCTATAAACCAAAGGTGAAGATGAAAATAAAACGGTAAACAATAACGCTAGCGTTGACTTCTTCATTCACTAACCCTCTATTCCATGATTGAGTACTAATGAAGTGTATTAAATCTTATGATTGTGAGTCTATGCGCCAGATTGGATAATGAAAAATTGCATTTTGTGTTAAATTGATAACTAAATGTTATGTTTTAAGGTGACGAGCATGCGTATCAATCCCCGCCAGGTTGAAGCCTTTCATAAAGTCATCCTCACCGGAGGCATCACTGCCGCCGCCAACATGATGTACATCACCCAGCCCGCGGTCAGTCGGCTCATTAAAGACTTTGAAGACGCGTTGAATCTGAAGCTGTTTGACAGAGACGGACGTGGCCTGATTCCACGCGCCGAGGCGATGAAGCTATATCGGGAAGTCGAACGTCTTTACTTAGGGTTGGATCAAATCGGGCTGATTGCCGATGAAATTCGCCACGCCAAAGGCAGCGTACTGCGTATCGCCGCCGTTCAGGCGCTCTCGTTTCTTTGTTCTGATCAGGTTGTCCCTACCTTACTCAAGAAGTACCCCGACCTTTCCCTGTTTTTAGACATCGAAAGCAGCAGTCGTATTACGGACGCAATTGCGGAAAACCACTATGACGTGGGTTTTATTTTTGGCCAGCCCGGCATCAAAGGGCTGGAAGCCGAACCGCTGGCAGACGCCAGCGCTGTCGCGGTGTTAGCGATGGATCACCCGCTTGCGACGGTGGATGAAATTACACTCGCCGATCTGGCCGGCACACGCGCTATTTTGCCCGGTAGAACCACACCGCTGCGGGCACAGATCGATATCTCCGCCAGAAAAGAACAAATCTATTTGCATAACCCCATCGAAACCTCGATGGCTAACTGCTGCGTGCTGGCGTCAAGAAACGTCGGCATCGGCGTGGTGGATTTCATTACCGCGCTAAACAGCCAGTCCCCCGTCATCGTTAAGCCTTTCAATCCTGATATAAAAATGGCGTATTGCGCGGTTTACCCACCCCAAATCCCCCGCAGCCAGGTAGTAAATCACATCACTCAGGTTATGAAAGAAAAAATAGCGGATAGTCTGGAATTAAAATAATTTCCAGCCAAAGTCGTTATTTTTATTAATGTATTTATTAAATAATGACGGTCAGGGAATAGGTTTATAAAAAATAAATATCATGGTTATTATTTTAAATAAAAATAGCCATCATTGATGGCTATTCGGCGTTATTTGTAAATAATCAGGCATTCAGCACAAACTTCTCGATCGCATAAGCGACGCCGTCTTCCATATTGGTTTTAGTGACAAACTGGCTGGCTTCTTTCACTTCATCGATGGCATTGCCCATCGCGACGCCGATGCCCGCATAGCGAATCATCGCCAGATCGTTCTGCTGGTCGCCCAGTGTCATGACGCTTTCGCGTGGAATGCCGAGGTGCTCCGCCAGCATCTTCACGCCTTCACCTTTGTTGACGCGCTTATCCAGGATTTCCAGATAGTATTCGGCGCTCTTCATGATGGTGTAGCGTTCAAAGGCTTCCGCTGGAATCTGGCTGATGGCGCGATCCAATATCTCTGGTTCATCAATCATCATCACTTTCGGGAACGTCAGGCTGCGATCCATTTCCTCAACCGCACGATACTTCAACGGCATCCCGGTCAGGTGGGATTCATGAATGGTGTAAGGGCTGATGTCTTTATTGGCGGTATAGACGAAATTGAAGTCCAACGCGTGGAAATGGACGCCAAGTTTGCAGGCCAGCGCTTCAAAATAGAGATAATCGTCGAAGCTCAACGCGGTTTGCGCTACGCAGTCACCGTTGACCGTACGCTGCACCAACGCACCGTTGTTGGTGATGCAGTAACAGCCTTCCTGCTGCAAATCCAGCTCCATCAAATAACGCTCAACGCCGATGTAGGGGCGGCCGGTAGCCAGCACCACCTGCACGCCTTTCTCTCTGGCAGCGGCAATCGCGGCTTTTACCGCAGGTGAAATTTGATTTTGGGGCGTCAGCAACGTCCCGTCCATATCAATCGCGATCAGTTTTACAGGCATAGTTTTTCCAGCATCAAGTTATCTGCTTTCATGCTAACGCGATTCAGCGATGAAGTCGTTAGTGAAATACGTCAGGGTGACAGGCGTATGACGCACAACGTAAAAAGCCGTGCGATTAAGCACGGCTGAGGTTGCTGACAAAGTCCGTAGAGCGGGAGTAACGGATAGATCGTAAAGACGCTGCAAGTACGTCCCTGTAAGCTCGGATTGCGCCATCCATGGCGCAAACGCTTTACTCTTCTATTCCGTTAATCCCGTTTCCGTTCTACAGATAGGTTTGACATATAGCCGTTATAGTTCTGCGCCGTTGCTGGAGATCACCTTCTTATACCAGTCAAAGCTCTTTTTCTTCGAGCGCTTGAACGTACCGGTGCCATCGTCGTGTTTATCCACATAGATGAAACCATAGCGTTTGCTGTACTGACCGGTGGTGAACGACACGCAGTCGATGCAGCCCCACGGGGTATAGCCCATTAGCTCCACGCCATCTTCCACGACGGCTTTTTTCATCTGCTCGATATGCGCTTTGAGGTATTCGATGCGGTAATCGTCGTTAATGCTGCCGTCGGCTTCCACCTTGTCCACCGCGCCAAAGCCGTTTTCGACGATGAACATCGGTTTCTGATAACGCTCGTAGAAGCTGTTCAGCGTATAGCGCAGACCAACCGGATCAATCTGCCAGCCCCACTCCGATGCCTTCACATGCGGGTTTTTCACGCCTCCGTCAAGGCCCGTAATCGCATCTTCTTTTTTCTGGCCTTTCGCCGACAGTTGCACCGCGCTGCTCATGTAGTAGCTGAAGCCCAGATAATCCGTGCAACCTTCACGCAGTGTCTGTTCGTCTTCCGGCTGCATGTCAATCTGATAACCTTTGCGCGCCCACTCTTTCAGGATGTAAGACGGATAGTAACCACGCAGTTGCACATCACCGAACAGGTGGCGTTCACGCATCGCTTCCTGTGCAAACATCACGTCATCCGGGTGGCATGACCACGGATAGATCGGCACCAGCGCCAGCATGCAGCCAATTTTGAAGTTCGGGTTAATCTCATGACCCAGCTTCACAACTTTCGCACTGGCGACAAACTGATGGTGCAGCGTTTGGTACATCGCCTGCTCCGGCTTGTCGTGATCGGTAAAAATCACGCCGGAACAGCAGTAGCCAAACAGCGGATACTGCCAGTTACGCTGGTTGTTGATCTCATTGAAGGTCATCCAGTATTTCACTTTGGCCTGGTAACGCTTCATGACCACTTCGCTGTAGCGCACAAAGCAATCCACCACTTTACGGTTCAACCAGCCGCCGTACTGCTTAACCAGATGATGCGGCATCTCGAAGTGGGACAGCGTAATCACGGGCTCGATGTTGTATTTCAGTAGTTCATCGAACAGGTCGTCATAGAATTGCAGACCCGCTTCATTCGGCTCCAGCTCATCGCCATTGGGGAAAATACGCGTCCAGGCAATCGAGGTACGGAAGCATTTGAAGCCCATTTCGGCGAACAGGGCAACGTCCTGCTTATAGTGGGAATAGAACTCCACCGCCTGATGATTCGGATAACTAACACCAGGCTGTACACCATCGGTAATCACACGGTCAACGCCGTGGGCACCGCCGGACAGGACATCGCAAATGCTGACGCCTTTGCCACCTTGATCCCAACCACCTTCAACTTGATGCGCCGCTACCGCGCCGCCCCACAGAAAGTCTTTCGGTAATTGTTCAGCAGACATCTTGTTTCCTTTTCGTTAGTTCAGATTTACATGTTGTTAATTTATAAGCGGTTTAATGGATAGCGTGTTTAATGAATAGACTGTTTCAGGGTGGCGATTTCCCGATGCAGCTGAATCAGCTCCTCCACCAGTTCACGGCATAGCATGGCGTTCATTAGGTGATCTTGCGCGTGAACCAGAATCAGGTTGACCGGGATTTTCCCGCTGCCCTCATCGGCACCAATCAAGGCCGTCTGGATTTGATGGGCTTTGCGCGCCGCAACGGAAGCCGTATTCAGCAGTTCGTCGGCCTTGTCCCAGTCATATTTTCTGGCAGCGCTCAGCGCCTCCATTGAGCTGGAGCGAGCCTCTCCCGCATAGATAATCAGTTCCATGACTGTCGTTTCATCAAGCATGGTTTTATCGAGCATCACTCACGGCCTCCTCTGCTGTACCCACTTCTTGTTCGATCAACTGACGTTCATACATTTTGAAGAAGGGGTAATAGATTAGGGACGAAACAACAATTAGTACCCCCACCAGCACTACCGCACGCCAGTCCCACCCCGTAGACCAGGCTGCGCCAATCGGGCCCGGCGTTGTCCAGGGCGCAAGAGAAATGACGCGATGCACTAAATCGGTTTTTAACGCGATATAGGCAAGGGTGGCGTTCACCAACGGCGCAGTAATAAACGGGATGAACAGCAGCGGGTTCATCACGACGGGTGAACCAAAAATCACCGGTTCGTTGATGTTGAACATGCTCGGCACCACGGCCAGTTTGCCGATGGAGCGCAGGTGAGCAGAACGGCTGCGCAGATAGAGAAAGACCAGTCCCATGGTCGCTCCCGAGCCGCCTATCGTGATGAAAAACTGCCAGAAGGGTTCAATAAAGATTTTGGTGATCGGTGCGCCCGCGTTAAATGCTTCCTGATTGATCCCTAAGTTGGTCAGCCAGAACGCCTGCAAGATTCCGCCGACAATAACAGCGCCGTGAATCCCGGCAAACCACAGCAGGTGACAGAGCAGTACCGCGATCAGGATGGCGGGTAACGAGTCAGATGCCGAAATAATCGGCGCAAAGACGGCCATGATCGCCTGCGGTAGCAGCATGCCGAACTGGCTCTGCATAAACAGGCTAAGCGGGAAGAGCGTCAGGAAGATAGCAAGAATCGGGATCAGTAAATCGAAAGACTGGCGGATTTTCGGCGGTACTTGTTCCGGCAGGCGGATGCCAATATTGTGCTTCTGCAAAAAATGCATCAGCTCCGTCGAATAGATCGCCACGATAATCGCGGTGAAAATCCCTTCGCCGCCCAGCGACCCAACCGGCAGGCTTTTGTCGATTTGCGGCGCCGCCACGACCATAAACGACATCAGTGCCAGGCTGGCCGCCATAAAACCGTTCATTTTATAGCTCTGCGCCAGGTTATAAGCGATGGCACTGGTGATATACACCGCCATAATGCCCATCGTCATATTGTAGGGCATCATGATCTGTTCGCCGTGGCGTTCCACCATCCCCAGCCACCACTGCGCAAACGCCCATTCACTATTCGGGCTAAAAGGCGGATGAGCGAATAACATCATAAAAGAGCCGACAATTAAGAAAGGCATGGAGGCAATGAACCCATCCTTAATTGCCACAACATGACGCTGGCTGGAAAGTTTCGCCGCAATCGGGCTAATACGGTTTTCGATAACGCTGAATAATGACTCGGTTAATTTACTCATTATTCCTCCCGTTATATTACGCGATCATCGCCAGGGCATCGTTAAGGACTTTCTCCCCATTCATCATGCCGTAATCAACCATATTAATAACTGCAATCGGCTTTGCTTTTTCGTCAGCTATCGCTTTGAATTCAGGAAGTTTATACTTAATTTGTGGACCAAGAAGGCAGCAATCATATTGCTCAATGAGTTCATTAAACTCTTCAAAACCTACGGCTTTTATCTCAACAGCGATCGCTTTTTGCTCGGCGACCTTTTCCATCCGCTGTACCAGCATGCTGGTAGACATTCCTGCTGCGCAACAGAGTAAAATCTTATTCATACTGCACCTCACCGTCCGTTTTTTTATTATTCAAGCAAGACGAAAAATAATATGCAACCGGTTTCATATTGTTTTTACTATTTTTTGAGGGCGATCATAAATAGCGCAAGCGGGGGCTATTTTTATCCCTATACTCGTTATTGGTGATAAAAAAGGAGGATTTTTCCCTATAATGACGGCATAAAGCGGCGCAAAAGGAGAACGGGAAAGTACGATGGTAACCATGCTTGATGTAGCGAAAAAAGCCGGTGTCTCCAAAGCCACCGTATCACGCGTGCTGACAGGGAATAACTACGTCAGTAAAACCACGCGGGATCGGGTATTCCGGGCGATTGAAGAGATTGGCTACCGGCCCAACCTGCTGGCGCGCCAGCTCGCCACGAGCAAATCGCAAATCATTGGTTTGGTCGTGACCAACACGTTGTACAGCGGCCCCTATTTCAGCGAATTGCTGTTCCAAACAGCGACGATGACGGAAAAATACGGGCGGCAGCTCATCATGGCAGATGGCAAACACAGTGCCGAAGAAGAACGGGAAGCGATTCAGTTCCTGCTCGATTTACGCTGCGATGCCGTCATTATCTATCCGCGCTTTCTTTCTATCGATACGCTGGAAAGCATTATCGAACAGCACGAACAGCCGATCATGGTCGTCAACCGCACACTGCATCGGCACGGTGACAACGGCATCTGCGCTGACCACCAGCAACATTGCCATGATGCCGTCAATTACCTGATTGCGCGGGGTCACCGTGATATTGCGTTTATCTGCGGATCGGCGAATTCTCCCACCGGTACGAGCCGACTAGCGGGCTACCAGCAAGCGCTGGAGGAAAATGGAATTTCCTATAGCGACAAGCGGGTTGCACCTGGCGACTGGACCCATGACAGCGGCTATACGGCAGCAAAAATCCTGCTGCAACAGGCGACCACCTTCAGTGCACTGGTCGCCAGCAATGACGATATGGCGATTGGCGCAGCAAAAGCGTTGCGCGAACACGGCATGACGATTCCGCAGGACGTTTCGCTGTTGGGGTTCGACGATTTACCGATGGCTTCATGGTTCTACCCGCCGCTCACTACCGTGCACGTCCCCGTCGCCGAGATGATTAACTATACCCTTGAGAAGCTGCTGTGTCGGCTTGAAGGTGAAAGCGTCGTGCCTGCGCCTGACTTCAAGGGAGAATTGATTATCCGCGACTCCGTCAGCAAAGGCCCCGCCGCTTAACCCATCGCTCACTCGATGAGGTGTCATGCCTCACCTCGCATCCGCTATCACACTGATGCCGGTTTATGGCCGCGCTGATTTGTGACATTTTCGTGAACAGCCTAAAGAGATGCTGTTTTCCGCCGATAATTTAGTTGTGATTTCCATCACAAAAATACGAGTCATATAAGGGAATGCCCCATAAAAAATAAAGGACAGCAATGTATTGATTCTTTTATGAAAAAGCACCCTCATACCCTAAATTGACGGGTATCGGCGCTCATATCCCAGGGGATATTACGCATATGTCTACAACACAATTACCGGTTAACCGCAGCAACTTATCCATCCACTCCTCGCCAAGCGCGTCAAAAAGAAAACTCAGCACACGGATGCTGATGCTCCTGGCGGGCGTCATCACTATCGCCCTCGGTTTTATTGTCACTATCGGCCTGCTGATCTGGCAATCCGGCCAGCAGCAAAAGACCATCGCACAGCGGTATCTTGAGCAAACAGCGTATACCAACAGCTACCTGATTCAGCAGAAACTGGATGTCGCGCTACATGCAGCACGCAATCTGGTGCAGAGCGTTGTCAGTCTGCAAGAAGCAGGCAATGCCGATCGGAAAACCGCAGAAACGCTGCTGAAGAATGCGCTGAAGAGCCACCCCGATTTCCTTTCGATGTCGCTGGCATGGGAACCTGATGCGTTCGACGGCAAAGATCGGGAGTACGCTGGTCAGCCCGATCAGGACCCGCAAGGTCGCTTCGTCCGTTATGTCGACCGCGATACCGCAGGCAACGTTGCTCTGCATAATCTGGTGGATTATGAAACGCCCGGCAGCGGCGATTACTACCTGCTGCCGAAGAAGCTCCAGAAAGAAGTGATTTTGGAACCGTATAGCTACCCTTATAACGGTGTTGATGTCCTGCTGACCTCCATTGCCGTGCCCATCATCATCAACAACAAATTTTACGGCTCCGTTACGGCGGATTTTTCGCTGGATACGCTGCAGCAGCTGACCAACAACATAAAACCCTATGAGGGCGCGGGCTACGCCCAATTGCTGTCCCACACTGGTGCCTACATTTCCCACCCCGACAAAACCCAGGTGACCAAAAAAATTGAAAACGATCCAACGCTGCTAGAGCATGTCACCGCAGGGCGGTCTTATCAGATTGAACGTGACAATGCCGTGCTGAACACGCCAGCGTTTAACGTGTATATGCCAGTTACCATCGGCAATACTGGCACGCCCTGGATGCTCGGCCTGTCCGCCCCCGTTAATATGGTGATGGCGGAAACGGTGCGGCAGCGCAACATAGGGCTACTGCTTATGGTACTGAGTATCGTGGTGGTTTCTGGCGTACTAGGCATCATCTTTAACCGCAAAGTCGCTCGGCCTATCGGTGGGGAACCGGCTCAGGCTGCACAGATCGCGCTGTCCGTCGCACAGGGGGATTTAACGCAGACCATTCCTGTGCAGCCAAAAGACGATAGCAGTATTTTTTACGCTATGAACGCTATGCAGTCACAGCTGCGAGACATCGCCGAACAGTTGATTAGCACCAGCGAATCCGTCAGCCACGGTGCAACAGAAATTGCGGCAGGCAACACCGATCTAGCCTCCCGTACCGAGCAACAAGCGGCGGCGCTTGAAGAAACCGCCGCCAGCATGGAACAGATTACGGCGACGGTGAAACAGAATGCGGATAACGCCCATAACGCCACAACGCTGGCGCAGAACGCGGCCCACATCGCTCAGAAAGGTGACAAGATTGTTGGCCAGGTTGTTCACATTATGAGTGAGATCGACGACAGTTCTAAGAAAATTGCCGACATTACCAGCATCATCAACGGTATTGCGTTTCAGACCAATATTCTGGCACTCAACGCGGCAGTAGAAGCGGCCAGAGCGGGCGAACAAGGGCGTGGTTTTGCCGTTGTTGCCAACGAGGTGCGCAACCTCGCGCAGCGTAGCGCCAGTGCCGTAAAAGATATCACCGCGCTGATAACGGAATCCGCCAGCCGCGTCGACAGCGGCGTCACGCTGGTTCAGAGCGCCGGTGAGACCATGCAGGACATGCTGCGGGCTGTAACGTCGGTAAAAGACATCATGGATGAGATCGTCTCCGCATCGGATGAACAATCACGCGGGATCAGCCAGGTGACACAGGCCGTTCACGAGATGGACGGCGTCACCCAGCAGAATGCCGCACTGGTGCAGGAAGCGACGGCTGCCGCCGCATCACTGGAAGAACAGGCCAGGCAGCTCGCCCAGACAGTGCTGGTATTCAAGCTCTCGTAGTCCCCCTTCTTCACCCATTCCCCCGCACGGGCCGGAAACGGCCCGTGCATTATTCCCAGCGCGGGCAGCAGTCCTCGAACGAATGTGACGTTGGCTTCAGCTCCAGGCTGTTTTTCTCATCAAAATTCCCAATCGTCAGCGCAATGGTCGGTTCATCATCAATCGCCCCCAGTGTGCTGCCACAGTGCGGGCAAAAAGCCCGGCTGGAGTAATCGGACGAACGATAGCGCGCGGGCTCTCCACCTTCACCAATCCACTCAACTACTGACCGGGGAAACTCAACCCATAACAACGTTGACGCACCGGAATGCTGCTGACAAGAGGTGCAGGAACAGGCGTGCGGATTGCCCGGCTCCCCCGTGGCTCTGAACCGAATCTGACCACATAAACACCCGCCAAAATATGATTTGATCGTCACGCTACTCTCTCCCTATTCTGCCGAAAAGGCGGGTATCAATATTCGCCATCGATGATATAAGTAATATGCTAACCTTATGATCCCTTTGCCAGGGAGTGACGCCCTGTCCCTGCGCCAGCTCTCATGAGAATAAAATCTACAGACCCGTAAGCTGCAAATATATATGAAATTCATAAAATTACCGCTACTGGCACAAATCTCATCAGCGCATTTGGTGAGTCACTTCCATATGATGGTGCTGCCTGCTCTTATTCCGCTGCTGTCAGCCCAACGTGATATCAGTTTTGTCGAACTCGGGTTTGCGCTTAGCGTATTCAACATTGTCTCCGCCTGTGTGCAGACGCCGATTGGCTTTATGGTGGATCGTATCGGCGCACGTCGCACATTAACCGCGGGCTTAGCGCTCGGAAGTCTCTGTTTTCTCTCGCTCGGCTTCTCAGGCAGCTATGCTTGGCTGGTCGCCGCGATGGGGTTGGCTGGCGTGGCAAACGCGGTTTATCACCCAGCAGATTACGCCTTACTGTCGCGCGGTATTGATGAAAAACGTATGGGCAGCGCATTCTCGGTACATACCTTCTCCGGTTTTCTGGGCACAGCCATTGCGCCCGGCATTTTGCTGTCCATCGCCGCCTTTTCTGGCATCAATAGCGCCTTCATCGTTTCCGGCATCATCGGCTTACTGACAATACCGCTGCTTCTGACCGATCGCGATGAACCTAGCCGAGTAAAGCCTACGGCGGCAACAGGCACCCAGCCGGGAAAATCACGCGTGCCCGTGTTTACGCTGCCGGTTCTGGCGCTGCTGATTCTGTTTCTGCTGCTGAATTTAAGTACGGGTTCAATCCAGAACTTCTCGGTGACGGCACTAGTAACGGGCTACGATTTGTCGCTATCACAGGCTAACGTGGCGCTTACCGCATTCCTGTTCGCCAGCGCCTTTGGCGTACTGGCTGGCGGCGCACTGGCGGATAAAACCAAGCGCCACGGGCTGGTGGCAACGGCGGCGCTGGCCGTGACCGCCGTGCTGGTCAGTATCGTTGCCCTGTATTCCTTACCGACTCTCGTGCTGGTGCCGTTGCTGGCTGCTGCTGGTTTCCTCTCCGGCATGATTGCCCCTTCTCGGGATATGCTGGTACGTGCCGCCTCACCGCCAGGTGCAGAAGGACGGGTGTTTGGAATTGTCTCCACCGGTTTCAACATCGGCGGGGCGGCGGGGCCGGTGCTGTTCGGCTGGCTGCTGGATCACGGCCATCCTCACGCCATTTTCTGGTCTGCCGTCATCTTTATGCTCATCACAGCGTTTATCACGCTGCTACAGGAAATGCGCAGCGCCAAACGACGTGCATCAGTCTGATAAAAGCATAAAAAACGTAGGGAACGTTTTTCAGCGTCGCTTGTGACAGCCCCAAAGGTGGCGAGCAGGACGCTCGCCATAAAAAAACCCGCTCCGCAGGGAGTAATGCTGATCAGTTAAGGATCAGTTGAACGATCCAATAGCTGTGTAAGAATCCGGAAATGTTCTTCATTTCCGGATTTTTTTATGCGTATTTCTCAGGCCATCGACCTCGTTTCACGTTACGACTCGACCCGTAACCCTTTGACTTCTCTTGGCGACTTTCTTGACCCAGAACTTATTGCTCGTTGCCTTGCTGAGTCCGGCGTGGTCACCCTGCGTAAACGCCGTCTTCCTCTCGAAATGATGGTCTGGTGCATTGTCGGCATGGCGCTTGAACGTAAGGAGCCGCTTCATCAGATTGTCAATCGGCTGGATATTATGCTGCCCGGTAACCGTCCCTTTGTTGCTCCCAGCGCGGTTATCCAGGCCCGCCAGCGACTCGGAAGTGATGCCGTTCGACGGGTGTTCACGCACACTGCTCACTTGTGGCACAACGCTGTGGCACATCCTCACTGGTGTGGATTGACGTTACTGGCGATGGATGGCGTCGTCTGGCGCACACAGGAAACACCTGAAAATGATGCCGCCTTCCCGCGCCAGACTTACTGCGGCCAACCTGGCCCCTACCCGCAGGTCAAAATGGTCTGTCAGATGGAGCTGACCAGCCATCTGATAACCGCCGCAGCCTTCGGTACGATGAAAGACAGCGAATATACCCTGGCTGAGCAACTGATAGACCAGACCGCAGATAATACGCTGACGCTGCTCGATAAAGGGTATTACTCATTAGGGTTACTGAATGCCTGGAAGCGTGCGGGAGAACACCGACACTGGATGATACCGCTTAAGAAAGGTACCCGTTACGAGGAGGTCCGGAAACTGGGAAAAGGCGATCATCTGGTACAGTTGAAAACGACGCCACAATCCCGCAAAAAATGGCCGGGACTGAGTACAGAAGTGACAGCCCGATTACTGACCTATAGCCGTAAAGGCAAAACCTATCAGTTACTGACCTCGATGACCGATGGCATGCGTTATCCGGGAGGTGAAATGGTTGAGCTTTACAGTCACCGTTGGGAAATCGAGTTGGGTTACCGTGAAATCAAACAGACAATGCAACTGAGCAGGCTGGCACTGAGAAGCAAAAAACCGGAACTTGTGGAGCAGGAGTTATGGGGTGTGCTGCTGGCGTATAATCTGGTGCGTTATCAGATGATTAAAATGGCCAGTCAACTGAAAGGTTACTGGCCAAATCAGCTGAGCTTCTCAGAATCCTGCGGGCTGGTCATGAGAATGTTGATGACGCTTCAGGGCGCATCGCCGGGTCGTATCCCTGAGCTACTGCGAGATCTGGAAAGTATGGGGCAGATGGTGAAACTGCCGATAAGAAGGGAAAGAGCCTTTCCGAGAGTGGTGAAAGAGAGACCTTATAAATATCGAAAAGCTGAGAAAAAATGCCAGTCAGTTGCTTAACTGACTGGCATTACTCCGCAGGGAGCTGGCTCAGATAACCATTGATCAAATAAAAACATAAAAAAATCAATCAGAGATCAGCATTCATTGCCTTTAGAACACTTTCTCCTGCTTGTTGTGATTTTTCATACCTGCCGTTAGTCGCTTCAACATCTGCTGTGCCGCAGTCTGAATTTCTGGTTCCAACACTGCCAGCATTTCATGCCGATGAGTCATCATGGCTTCAAACGCTAATAGCAACGGACGAGCATATTTTTCGTAACCTAACGTCTGCATTGCACCCAAGACCAATGCAGATTTTCCTTCATCCTGTAACACTAATGCCAGAAAGCCCTCTACAAAGGAGGTCGAAACCAGTGCACTGGCACTATCGCTGCTACACTCGGACAACAACAACGATAAAGTGTGTTCCAGCCCAGCGCTATCGTATGCAGCCAGCGCTTGCTGGGCCGACTGAATAAGCGGACGTATCTGAAGATTAATGTAGCGCTGCTGCCAGAATGGCGAAAGTTCCCCCTGTAGCGCTTTCCCTTTTTCATAGGCCTGGAGTGCTTCATCCAGCCGCTGTTGCTTGTCCAGCAAATTTCCTAAATTCAGCCAGACTAACCCATAGTCAGGATCTCGCACCAACGCCTCACGGTAGATCGCCTCCGCCTCATCAAAGCGCTGCAATTTGTTCGCCAGCAGATTGCCTAAATTGTTCCAGGTAGCAAGATAGCTAGAATCCAAAGTTAACGCCTTACGATAGGCTTTCTCCGCCTCATCAAAACGTTGCAATTTGTTCGCCAGCAGATTACCCAGACTCGTCCAGGCACTGACGTAATTGGGATCTGACGCCAGCACCTCACGATAAGTGGCCTCAGCCTCATCAAAGCGCTGTAACTTATTCGCCAACAGCAACCCAAGATTACGCCGTGCCAAATTGTAATCAGGATCGAGCCTTAATGCTTCCCGATAGGCCAACTCCGCATCACCGAAATTAGCCAATTTATCCGTTAGCAGGCATCCCAGATCATTCCAGAGCGCTTTATCGTCTGGCTTCAGCTTCAATGCCTCACGGTAAGCTGCCTCCGCCTCATTCAAACGATCCTGTCTGTCAGTCAACAACGTCCCAAGCCTACGCCAGGATGTAACTTGAGTAGAATCAATATCCAGCGCTTTACGATAGGCTTTTTCCGCTTCATCAAAACGCTGCAATTTGTTCGCCAGTAGCAGCCCAAGATTACGCCAGATCATGGCATAGCCAGGAGCCAATGCCAGCGCACGACGGTAAGCGGTTTCCGCTTCATCGAAACGGTTCAGATGCTCATTCAACAAATTTCCCAACGCATTCCAGGAGTCTGCATTATCGGGATCCGATTCGATAGCGCTGCGGTAAGCGCGCTCCGCTGCGCTGAAGTCCTGGCGCTGATTCAGCAACACAGACGCTAATTCATACCAACTTGTCGCATCTGCTGGATTAAGTTCAATAGCTGAATGGAACAACATTTCGGCTTCGTCATAACGCTTTTGGTTAGCAGCCCAGACTGCCTGCTCGTAACATATACTGAATGAATGTCCCAACGTCATGGCATGTTTCAGCGTTCGACCTGCAATCACCCACTGCTTAGAGCGACGCATATTTCCTGCCACTCTGGCCCACTCACCGGCATCCCCCTGGCTGATATGTTGCATCCCCCAGTTAAACCACGCCTCAGCCGTCCGGGCATCAAATTTCACGGCATTCCTCACCCCCAGCAGACGCCAGACCAGCTCCCGCATCACCGATTTACTCACACCACATTTCGCAACTTGCGGTATGTTTTCGGGGGCAAGATGGGGTAAAGGCAGATAGCCACGCATGCGCACACTGTATAGCTGAGAAGCGTCATTTTCAGTGAATCCGCTACGTAAAAGACTGCCTAGCTCACGTTGCAGAAGATGACGAAGCTCGGTGACAACCATCGACGCATCAGACAAGGAACAAAGTTGTGCTATATAGTTCTGCTTTTGTTCTATGGATAAGGTCGTGGAACCGATTAATGCGGCCTGTTCAGAAGAGGAGAGCGTGTTCGGATGCTCGCGTAGCTTATTTCTTAGCGTAAGAATCGCGTTTAAATCTTCAGGAAGATCGTCAGGAGATAAATACTCCTTAATATCCCCCCCCTGCGACTCCAGGTGCTGAAAGAGATGATCGACACCGTCAGTTTCCATTTCACGACGTAGCGATTCCTCACTCTGGGTTTCCGCCAATGCAAAGGCGAAGCGTGCGTGCGCCAGCGCTTCAACGTCATTAGCGCCCTGTAATATCGCGGGCAGGTCATCCAACTCGAACAGTGCCTCAAGGAACTCAGCAAGGCCGATAACATTTTGCCTGATACGTCGATTGGCACGCATCTGTAGCCACAAGCGAAACAACTGTTCCATGATGCGATATTGCATACGGCCATAATCTGCGCATTTTTCTACCAGCCCTTCACGTCCGAGAACATCCAACTGAGTCGACACGGTATTGGTTGGTAGACCACAATAGTCGCCGATTTCTGATGCAGTATGCCCGAACCTCAGACCATCTTTACCGGGACGCCGTACCGCCAGCGCATGCATCACCACCTGCGCCTGTTCTGATAACTCCTCAAAACGTGCCTTGTAATAAGGGGTTGTCATATCCATCAAACGAATAAAATCATTAAGTGCGCGACTATTCGGGCCTTGACGTAACAGTTCAAAGATAAAACTCAACGCGCGCGGGTTTCCCCCGGTCAGTTCATGTAGCGTCTCAATACGCCCCGTTGATGCCGTAAGTTGTTTTTCTACCTGTGGTAAATTGCGCGATCTCGCCAACTGCTCCAGTACCTGCTGTGCTTCCTTCAGGCTTAATTTTCCCAGGCGGCGTGGAATAAAGAAGTCATAAAACGCTTTGTCATAATCGGTAAAAGGCTCGGATAGCCTGGTTGAACCACCGATGACAATCGGAGAACGTTGGGTTGACAGCGCTTCGCGGAGCGCCCAGTAAGCAGGCGAATTATCATCCTTGAGTTTACGGCCTTTCTTATCAATACGTTGGAAAATGAAATCCAGGTTATCCACCAGCAGCACCGGTCTGCGAGCCAGACCATCGCAGCTTTCTTGCAATAGCTGGAGCCCATCATCCGCCAGAGGATTATCGTTGTCATGTTTCCGGCGAGCAATTTGTGCTTCCAGATGGTTGGCATCGGTGTCCTTATTCTGGCGATCCAGTTCGTCCACTAACGCATCGCAGGCAGCCCACCAAAAATCGGACAGATTCTTCACCTGATACAGTTCTTCGGGAAAAGAAAGGGCAATAAGGTGATTCTTGATATCCTCATCCTGCCGGATGGCGACCGCTAGACGCTTCAGTAGCGTCGTTTTACCCGCCCCTCGCAGGCCAACCAGTAGATAGTGCTGGATGCTACCGTGTAAGGGCATATGTGCCAATTCATCACGTAGAAAGCCAAAATCGGTCTGGCGAGCAACAAAATTGCTCACCAGTTCCTCATCGCTCAACCAGTCAGGGTTGTAATGGTGCATGTTCATTAGAGAGTATTCTTCCTTTTCCACCAACGACGGAGAGGTTCAAGGTGGAAACGGTAACGCCGTTCCCCACCTCGTTCATCTAGCCACCAGTAGGCATCACGTAGCAGGATATCGCGCAACCTTATAAACGTCTGTTTTACCTCATGTTGCGTAGCGTTATCCATGTGCGCCAGCAAGACCGTCTGTAGCACCTGAACGGTGGCGCCTTCCCGACTCTGCGACGCCGCCGTAAGCATTTCCTGAGCATAAAGGGCATCAGTGGACTTAAGCTGAATGCTTAAACGAGCTTCCCAGTGGTGAAAATCATTGTCCTGACTCGGCTCTATCAGGCTATCAATAACCTGTTCAATCAACTCTTCCATCGCAACTTGCATATTGGCATTCAGACAAGCTCGCAGTTCGTTGAACGCCTTCTGCAAATAGTAGGGCTGAGGCCACTGCACGGCATCAACCAGACATCTCGCAGCCTCTGGGCTGAAGGCAATCTCATAATTTTTAGCCAGTTCCAACAGCATCTCAACGGCGACCCCAGGAGAAAAAGCAGCAAGGTTTTCATGTTTAAGGCTGTTGATGGTGTCCGCCATGCCATGCTCTTGCACCAACGTATCCAGCCCAACCGATCCCGTAATCAACCAGTGGATATGACGATTTTCGGGCAGAGCACGAACATCATTACGGAACCAGTCGAGGAAACGCCGTACACGTACCACCCCGTGAATTGGATCCTGTTTAATTATGTTAAACAGAAAAATTGGTAATTCATCGATATAAATCAGCCACGTCTCCCGTGTTTGGCCAATCAGATGCAACAGGCTATTGGCAATTTTCATCCAATCATCCTGTTCGCTGCCCGCCAGATCCACACCAAGCGAACCTGCACCAGGGATAGAGAGACTCACTTTTTTAATGCGCTTGCTCAGTGAGGCCAGAGTATCGCCGATCGCCGTTGTAATTTTTCGGGTCGTAGAGTTCATCAACGGGCTTAACGCAGACTTTAACTTATCGAGAAAATCAACTTCGTTTTGACAGGAAGCAACATTGATTTCCAGCACTTGCCAATTCTGTTGCTGTAAATCAATCATTACCTTTCGGGCAATCGAGGTTTTACCAATACGACGCGGCCCCAGTAGCAGCACATCATGATCCGCTAACGACTCACATAGACGTTTTGTTTCCGCCTCCCGCCCAAAGAAATTATCCCCTTCTACGGGAGAACCTGCGATATTTCTCATCTTGTTCATCCTGCCTCGTTGAGTAATTCAGTCACCGCGCCACCGTACAAATAAAAATTAGCACAAAGAAAATTTAGTGCAAATTTTTATTTGTATTGCTGCAAACACGTTCATGGATAGAAAGAGGGGGGATATGGCAGGCCAGGATGAAGACTAAATACATGAAAACCGCCACAGCAAAACACTCTGTGGCGGTTTGAATAGAGAAGTAAACTGCGTCAGATATCGATATTCATCGCTTTCAAGGCGTTTTCTTCGATAAACGCCCGGCGTGGTTCAACGGCATCACCCATTAGAGTCGTGAACAACTCATCAGCAGCAATAGCATCTTTCACCGTTACGCGCAGCATACGGCGGCTGGTCGGATCCATCGTGGTTTCCCACAGTTGATCAGGGTTCATTTCCCCCAGTCCTTTATAACGCTGTACAGTCAGACCACGGCGAGATTCTTTCACCAGCCACTCCAGCGCCTGCTCAAAGCTGGCAACCGGTTGACGACGCTCACCACGTTCGATGTACGCATCTTCTTCGATTAGGCCGCGCAGTTTTTCACCCAGTTGATTCAATTTGCGATATTCGCTACCCGCGACGAAGCCTGCGCCCAGCGGATAATCGGTATCCACACCGTGCGTACGCACGCGCAGCGCTGGTTCAAATACGCCGCGTTCTTCATCATGGTGAATGACAAAGCTGTATGTGCTGCCGTGCACTTCATTTTCGTTCAGGCTGCTAACCAGCGATTCCGCCCACGCCTGCACCTTTTCACGCTCGCTCAAATCCGCTTCGGACAGCGTCGGTTGATAGATCAGACGGTTCAGTAATGCACGCGGGAAGCGACGCTCCATACGACCGATTTGCTTCTGTACGGCATAGTGTTCAGCAACCAGTTTCTCCAGCGGTTCACCCGCCAGCGCAGGGGCCTGCGCATTGGTGTGCAGCGTCGCACCGTCCAGTGCCAGCATAATCTGGTACTGATCCATCGCTTCATCATCTTTGATGTACTGTTCCTGCTTACCTTTTTTCACCTTGTACAGCGGCGGCTGCGCAATATAAACGTGGCCACGCTCAACGATTTCAGGCAGTTGACGATAGAAGAAGGTCAACAGCAGGGTACGGATGTGCGAACCATCCACATCCGCATCGGTCATGATGATGATGTTGTGGTAGCGCAGTTTGTCCGGGTTGTACTCATCGCGGCCAATGCCGCAGCCCAGCGCGGTGATCAGCGTCGCCACTTCCTGTGAGGACAGCATCTTGTCAAAGCGCGCTTTCTCAACGTTCAGGATCTTACCCTTCAACGGCAGAATCGCCTGGTTCTTACGGTTACGCCCCTGCTTAGCAGAGCCGCCCGCTGAGTCCCCTTCCACCAGGTACAGTTCAGACAGCGCCGGATCACGTTCCTGACAGTCCGCCAGTTTGCCCGGCAGGCCAGCCAGATCGAGCGCGCCTTTACGGCGTGTCATATCACGCGCTTTACGCGCCGCTTCACGGGCACGTGCGGCATCGATGATTTTGCCGACCACGATTTTGGCGTCTGACGGGTTTTCCATCAGGTAATCCACCAGCTTCTCGTTCATCAGGGATTCAACCGCAGTTTTCACTTCGGAAGAAACCAGCTTGTCTTTGGTCTGCGAGGAGAATTTCGGATCCGGCACTTTCACAGAAACCACGGCAATCAGCCCTTCACGCGCATCGTCACCGGTGGCGCTGACTTTAGCTTTCTTGCTGTAGCCTTCTTTATCCATGTAAGTATTCAGCGTACGGGTCATCGCGGCACGGAAACCGGCCAAGTGCGTACCACCGTCACGCTGCGGAATGTTGTTGGTAAAGCAGTAAATGTTTTCCTGGAAACCATCGTTCCACTGCAATGCCACTTCCACGCCGATGTCATCTTTCACCGTCGAAAAGTAAAACACGTTCGGATGAATTGGCGTTTTGTTGCGGTTCAGGTAATCAACGAACGCCTTGATACCGCCGTCATAATGGTAATGATCCGCTTTATCTTTCTCACGCTCGTCAATCAGGCGAATGGAAACACCGGAGTTCAGGAACGACAGCTCGCGCAGGCGCTTGGCCAGAATTTCATACTCGAACTCCACCACGTTGGTGAACGTCTCGTGGCTCGGCCAGAAGCGCACCGTGGTACCGGTTCTGTTGGTGTCACCCGTCACGGCCAGCGGTGCCTGTGGCACGCCGTGTTTATAGGTCTGCTCGTGAAGTTTTCCCTCGCGGTGAATAACCAGCGTCAGTTTTTCCGACAGGGCGTTAACCACGGAAACCCCTACGCCGTGCAGGCCGCCGGAGACTTTATACGAGTTATCATCGAACTTCCCGCCCGCGTGCAGCACGGTCATGATCACTTCAGCCGCAGACACGCCCTCTTCCGGGTGAATCCCCGTCGGAATACCACGGCCATCATCCTGCACCGATACCGAGTTATCGGCATGGATGGTGATGATAATGTCTTTACAATAGCCAGCGAGCGCTTCGTCGATAGCGTTGTCCACAACCTCGAATACCATGTGATGCAGGCCGGTACCGTCGTCCGTATCGCCGATATACATACCTGGGCGTTTACGTACCGCATCCAGCCCTTTCAATACCTTGATACTTGAGGAGTCATAAGAATTCGACATCAACGTTTCTCGCTCATTTTAGTCCTGTGATTGAACCGTTATTTTACCCTGTTCCACGCGGAACATCTTGCCCTTTTCACCGACCATGTCTTCTATCTGTTCAGCGCTGACCGCGCTGACAAAAACCTGTGCATGGGTGGCTTTCAACCGTTCGGCTAACAAACGGCGGCGGGTACTATCCAGTTCGGAAGCAAAATCATCGATCAGATACAGACAGCGCAGTCCGTTCTGACGGGTGAGAAATTCACCCTGAGCCAGCCTCAGCGCGCACATCAGCAGCTTGAGCTGGCCACGGGACAGCATATCCTCAACCGCCACGCCGCTGGCGCGGATGCGGAAGTCGGCTTTATGCGGCCCCAGCGCCGTATAACCTAATATACGGTCGCGTTCGAACTGCCGTTCCAGCAGTTCGGCATACTCACTTTCTTTATCCCAGCCGCGCTGGAAAGAGAAACTGAGAGAAAATTCAGGTAAAAATTGCGTACAGGTCATGGCGATATCATTGGCAATCGCCGCGCTGTATTGCGCACGCCATTCGCTGATACGTTCCGCCAGCGGTACCAGTTCCTGATCCCAGGCTCTGAGCTGCCCATAGTGACTCACCTGACGCAGCGCTGCATTACGCTGGCGCAACAAACGCTTCATGTTGCTCCAGGCCGCGAAAAAGCCGGGCTCGTTATGGAAACAGCCCCAGTCGAGAAAGGCACGGCGATACTTTGGCCCACCGTTGAGCAGGGTAAACCCTTCAGGGGTGATCAGCTGTATCGGTAGCAGTTGCGCCAGTTCAGCGACTTTATGGCCGTCACTGCCGTCAATCCGCACCTTACTGTCACCCTGACGGTTTTTGCTTAACCCGACAGATCGCTCCGTTTCCGTACCGTCAATACGGCCATGCAGCACAAATTCCGGCTGCTCGTGACGAATCACGCGCCCCGCTTGGATGCTACGAAACGCCCGTCCGTGCCCCAGCGTATAAATCGCTTCCAGCACGCTGGTTTTACCGCTGCCGTTGGTGCCGACCAAAAAATTAAAGCCGGGAACCAGCGCCAGATCGGCCGCCTCGATGTTACGGAAATCTTTGATGAGAAGACGAGTGAGAGCCATACGACGCTATTCGAGTGAGTAAAGGTGGGCCGGATAAGCCCACCTATTTGCTAGAGGCGCATTGGCATGACGACATAGGCCGCCGCACGGCTGGCGCTATCTTCGATCTGCACGCTGGAAACGGAATCGGTCAGCAGTAAACGCACCCCTTCGCACTTCAGCGCGTTCAGCACATCCAGCACATAGCTGACGTTAAAGCCGATTTCCATTTCAGTGCCGTCGTACTGCACATCCAGAATCTCTTCCGCTTCTTCCTGCTCTGGGTTGTTGGCAGTAATTTTGAGCTGGTTCTGAATCAGATGCAGGCGTACGCCGCGGAATTTCTCATTCGATAAAATCGCCGCACGAGAGAAAGCCTGCTTGAGTAGATCGCAGCTGGCTTCCAACGTTTTATCCGGGTTTTTCGGCAATACGCGGCGATAATCAGGGAAACGCCCATCGACCAGCTTCGACGTGAAAATAAAGTCGCCGACATGCGCGCGAATATTGTTGCTACCGATTTGCAGCTGTAACGGTGTATCGCCGCCATCCAGCAAACGCACCAGTTCCATCACGCCTTTACGTGGCACGATCACCGAATGCGACGGTAAAGATTGACCAACCGGCATGGAGCAGACCGCCAGACGGTGGCCATCGGTCGCGACTGTACGCAGCTCTTCGCCTTCGGTTTCAAACAGCATACCGTTGAGGTAGTAGCGTACGTCCTGATGCGCCATCGAAAACTGCGTCGCTTCGATCAAACGCTTCATCGTCGCCTGCGGCAACGAGAATTCAACGTCGCTCTGCCAGTCGTCCAGATTAGGGAAATCCGCTGCAGGTAGCGTAGACAGCGAGAAACGGCTGCGGCCAGAGCGCACCAGCATGCGATCGCCATCCAGCATAATGGTGATTTCCGCGCCTTCCGGCAGCCCCCGGCAAATATCAAACAGCTTGCGGGCTGGGACGGTCGTGGCACCCGGCTCATGCGGCTGCGTCAGCGCCACTTTCGCCACCATTTCCATTTCCAGATCGGTACCGGTCAGCGACAGTGCATCTTCCGTCACCTGAATCAGCAGGTTGCCCAGAATCGGTAAAGTCGGTCGGCCGCCCAGCGGGCTGCTGACCTGTTGTAATGGCTTTAACAGACGTTCGCGTTCAACAATAAATTTCATAGTGTTATGACGATAGAGTTCTGATTAAATTGGAAAAATCTTCTTTGATGTCGTGGCTTTCTTCACGCAACTGCTCAATCTTGCGGCAGGCATGCAACACCGTCGTATGGTCACGCCCGCCAAAGGCATCGCCGATTTCCGGCAGGCTGTGATTCGTCAGTTCTTTCGCCAACGCCATCGCCATCTGGCGCGGACGCGCCACCGAGCGGGAACGACGTTTAGACAGTAGGTCGGCTACCTTGATTTTATAGTATTCCGCCACCGTCTTTTGAATATTGTCGATAGTAACCAGTTTTTCCTGCAACGCCAGCAAATCGCGCAGCGCCTCGCGCACAAAATCGATGGTGATGGAGCGGCCGGTAAAATTGGCGTTCGCGATGACGCGGTTCAGTGCGCCTTCCAGCTCACGTACGTTAGAACGCAGGCGCTTAGCAATAAAGAACGCGACTTCACCAGGCAGGCGAATATCGTTTTCATCTGCCTTTTTCATCAGAATCGCCACGCGGGTTTCCAGCTCTGGCGGTTCAATTGCGACCGTTAACCCCCAGCCGAAGCGGGATTTCAGACGATCTTCCACACCGTTGATCTCTTTCGGGTAGCGGTCAGACGTCAGAATAATTTGCTGGTTGCCTTCCAGCAGCGCGTTGAAGGTATGGAAGAATTCTTCCTGCGAACGCTCTTTATTAGCAAAGAATTGAATATCATCGATGAGCAACGCATCAACAGAACGGTAGTAGCGTTTGAATTCTTCAATCGCATTGTTCTGCAACGCTTTAACCATATCCTGCACGAAACGCTCGGAGTGCATGTAAACCACTTTCGCGTTGGGCTTGCGGGCAATGATGCCATTCCCCACCGCGTGCAATAAGTGCGTTTTACCCAAGCCGGTGCCGCCATAAAGAAACAGCGGGTTATACGCGCCGCCAGGGTTGTCGGCCACCTGACGCGCCGCTGCACGGGCTAACTGGTTCGATTTACCCTCAACGAAGTTATCAAACGTATGCTTGGGGTTCACATTGGAACGGTAGGTATGCTCCGCCTGTACCGGTGAGTTATCCCAGCTTGGACGTACCGGTGCTGAGCGTACCTGCTGCTGAGGCGCAGCGCTGACTTGCTTATGATGCGGCTGCGCGGGCTGGCTGATGGCCTGAACCAGCGGTTTACTCCCCACCTCGAAACGCAGTAAAGGGGCATCCATCCCGCAGAAATCATTCAGCAGACCATTGATGTTATTTAAATATTTATCACGAACCCAATCCAGCACAAAGCGATTAGGGGCGTAGAGCGCCAGAGTGTTATCACTCAGCTCCGCCTGCAACGGGCGTATCCACATACTGAATTCTGTGGCAGGTAACTCATCCTGCAAACGGGCAAGACACTGCTGCCAAAGCGAAAGCGACAC